>NZ_CP184569.1:0-2847500 GCF_049905105.1 Ensifer sp. R-19 | reverse complement strand
GTATACCAAGGCGCTTGAGAGAACTATGCTGAAGGAACTCGGCAAATTGCACGCGTAACTTCGGAAGAAGCGTGACCCTTTTTGACGCAAGTCAGATGGGGTGGCACAGACCAGGGGGTAGCGACTGTTTATCAAAAACACAGGGCTCTGCGAAGTCGCAAGACGACGTATAGGGTCTGACGCCTGCCCGGTGCTGGAAGGTTAAGAGGAGGGGTGCAAGCTCTGAATCGAAGCCCCAGTAAACGGCGGCCGTAACTATAACGGTCCTAAGGTAGCGAAATTCCTTGTCGGGTAAGTTCCGACCTGCACGAATGGCGTAACGACTTCCCCGCTGTCTCCAGCATAGACTCAGTGAAATTGAATTCCCCGTGAAGATGCGGGGTTCCTGCGGTCAGACGGAAAGACCCCGTGCACCTTTACTATAGCTTTACACTGGCATTCGTGTCGGCATGTGTAGGATAGGTGGTAGGCTTTGAAGCAGGGACGCCAGTTCTTGTGGAGCCATCCTTGAAATACCACCCTTATCGTCATGGATGTCTAACCGCGGTCCGTTATCCGGATCCGGGACAGTGTATGGTGGGTAGTTTGACTGGGGCGGTCGCCTCCGAAAGAGTAACGGAGGCGCGCGATGGTGGGCTCAGACCGGTCGGAAATCGGTCGTCGAGTGCAATGGCATAAGCCCGCCTGACTGCGAGACTGACAAGTCGAGCAGAGACGAAAGTCGGTCATAGTGATCCGGTGGTCCCGCGTGGAAGGGCCATCGCTCAACGGATAAAAGGTACGCCGGGGATAACAGGCTGATGACCCCCAAGAGTCCATATCGACGGGGTTGTTTGGCACCTCGATGTCGGCTCATCGCATCCTGGGGCTGGAGCAGGTCCCAAGGGTTTGGCTGTTCGCCAATTAAAGCGGTACGTGAGCTGGGTTCAGAACGTCGTGAGACAGTTCGGTCCCTATCTGCCGTGGGTGTAGGAATATTGACAGGATCTGTCCCTAGTACGAGAGGACCGGGATGGACATATCTCTGGTGGACCTGTTGTCCTGCCAAGGGCATAGCAGGGTAGCTATATATGGAATGGATAACCGCTGAAGGCATCTAAGCGGGAAACCAACCTGAAAACGAGTATTCCCTTGAGAACCGTGGAAGACGACCACGTTGATAGGCTGGGTGTGGAAGTGCGGCAACGCATGAAGCTTACCAGTACTAATCGTTCGATTGGCTTGATCGTTCCCATTGCTTGTGCTCATCACGTTCGGACGAATGCTTTTGCATTCGCCTTGAGATGAGTGACGTGTTCAAAACAACTGAAGTGAAAACTTCAACCAGCTTCTCATTCGGTTTGCGCCAAGCTAGGCGCAAATCTTGCGCTTTGCCGACCTGGTGGTTCTGGCGGGGTGGCTGCACCCGTTCCCATTCCGAACACGGCCGTGAAACGCCCCAGCGCCGATGGTACTTCGTCTTAAGACGCGGGAGAGTAGGTCGCTGCCAGGTCTGCAAAACGCAAGAGAAACAAAACCGAAAACGATCTTCTTCTCTTCTGTCTCGGCCCTGCCGAACACGGGCCGCCACCAAGCGGCCCTTTTGTTTTGCTAGGCTGAAAATAATCAGTGCGTCCCTTACGCGAGACAAATCCTCACGGATTTGCTCGGCAGAGACAAACAACGAGATTTTGCTTCGCAAAACTCGGACCGGATTAAACGGGATTTTGCCTTCGGCAAAACCCGGAAAGAGCGGATAAATCCGATAGGGATTTACCGCGATGACGGATAAACCGCTTAGCGGTTTACCTAGATGGCGCGGGGTGGAGCAGCCCGGTAGCTCGTCAGGCTCATAACCTGAAGGCCGCAGGTTCAAATCCTGCCCCCGCAACCACTGAGACTTGAATATTTTGCCATTCAAGTCGTTTCAACGAAAGCTCCTCCGCGTAGGCGTCGAGGAGCTTTTTTTGTTTCTGCTCCGTGTCGAGTTCGCCGGCGCGCAGCTTCTCCAGATAGTCGTGCTGCTTCAGTGCCTCGAACTGCTTCTCGAGAATCGTTGCGGCTTCCATCGCAGCCAGGATCGAGGCAATGCGGCCGTGGACTTCGAGGGATGCCGGCTGGTGGCCCGGGGTCTTGCCGATGACGACCTTCTGGATGAACTGGCGCACGATGTTGATGAACGGCTGCTTCGTCTCGGTATCGGCGTGCTCGCGCAGGTAATAGAATGCGGAGTTGATGATCAGCTCGACAGCTTCGGGACTGACTTCCGCCTTCAGCTTCCTGATCTTCTCCCCGAAATCTTCCTCCGCCGGCGCCTGCGTCAGGCGCGCCTCGAGGCCGGCACGGCGTTCCTCAAGCGTGTCGAGCATATCGTCTAGGGCGGCGAGGCGAGGGCGGCCTTCGGCCGCACGATCGCTGATCTGCTGGATGATCTGGCGCTGTTCCTGTTCGGCGGCTTTCAATTCCCCGGAAATGCGCTGGCGCTCGTCCGGTTCCTTCTTCATCGAGGCTGCAAGGTTATGGCGGGCCTGTCCGGCGACATCGTCGAATACACCCATGCCGAAGAAGGCGGCAGGGAGGCAGGACAGCACCCGATCCTCCAGGTTCTTGCGGAGAATGGTCTTCTGGTTGGAGCAGCAGGCGCCGTCGAGCCCGTCGATAGGCAGCTTGTTCTTGTGGTTGGAGCAGCCGTAGCGTTCCTTGGCCATGATGGCGTAGGAGCCGCCGCACTCGGCGCATTCCAGCATTCCGCTCAGCAGGTAGCTCGGCCGATGCGTCCTGTTGAGCCGGTTGGTGGTCGTGCGGGAAAAATTCTCGAGCGTCGCCAGTTGCCTTTCTTTTACGCGCGCCCAGAGTTCGTCGCTGACGATGCGCATGGACGGCACTTCCGTCACGACCCATTCGCTTTTGTCGTTGAGGCGGGCGGTGCGCCGTTCGGTCTCCGGGTTTTTGCGGTAATTCTGCTTGTTCCAGACGATCCGGCCGACATAGAGTTCGTTGTGGAGGATGCCGGCCTGCCGCTTGCCGTCACCGCGGATCGTGTCGTCGCGCCAGTATTTGTGCTGCGGCGCGGGCACGCCGCGGGTATTGAGGCTCTGGGCAATTGCCGCCGGACTGACCCCGTCGGCATATTGCTCGAAGATCCAGCGCACGATCTCTGCCTCGGCCGGTTCGATCTCACGCAGGCCCCTGATCCGGTCGCCATTGGCGTCGCGCTGCTGGCCGAGCCGGTAGCCGTAGCACAGGCGGGTCGTCGCCTTGCCCTTGCGCGCCGCCGTCTTCATGCCTTCGCGCGTGCGATAGCGGATCTGCTCGACCAGTTCATGGCTGAGCGTGGAGCGCATATGCAGCTCGATATGGCTGATCGGCTGGCCGGCCTGCACGGTCCAGATCGCCGCGTCGTGGTAGTTGAGTTCCTTGAGGATCTTCGAGCTGTGCTCGACGTCGCGCGACAGGCGGTCGACGGTGACGCAGAGGACCACGTCGATCCGCTCGCGCTTCACGTGGGCCAGGAGCTGCTGGATGCCGGGGCGCGATGTGAAGGAGGTTCCGCTGATCGCGGAATCGGCATAGGTCTCGACCAGCTTCCAGCCCCTGTCGGCGACAAACGTCTTGCCGAGTTCGATCTGTGTTTCGATCGACACTTCGTTCTGGCGGTCGGTGGAGTAGCGGGCGTAGAACAAAACAGTCTTGGTCATGTGTAGGCTTCCATCTCAAACAATCTCTTTGGTGAACAGTGGCCGGCTTTGCGGGCCAATGTGATGCAGACCTGCTCGTGGTGGTGGGCTATTCTGCGACGCCCCGTGCTGCCAGACGCTGACGCTGCTTCACGCGGTACCAAAGATCCTGGGTGACGATCTGAAGCGCCGGCACGAAGTCGAAACGGTCGCGGCCCGGTATCCAGAAGCGGCCGAGATAGATCTCATCGTTGAGAATGCCGGTACTTTGCGTGCGGTCACCGCGGATCGTGACGTCGCGCCATGCCTTGCCGCGAGGGCCGGTGACACTCACTGTATTGAGGAGTGCTGCAATCTTTGCCGGCGACATGCCCTCGGCATACAACTGGAAAATCTGCTGAACCGCGTTGGCAGCGTCTGCATCCACCGCCGTGAAGCCGAAGATGTATTGTCGGTCGGCGTTGAAGGCGCCCTTATAGCGGTAACCGAATGGAAGGGGCACGAGGTGTTCATCTTCCCGCAGGTCATCGGGCACGTGGGCAATGTGGCTGCCCATGGCAAGCATCGTGCTGCGGTCATCGATATAGTGATCGGACAGGTTCCGGGCGGTGATCCGCTCGCCGGGATCAGCAGCCCAGAGTTCGATGCCCTTGCGAGCGAGTTCGCTCAACAGTCGGCTGGCGATATCAAATCGCGAGCACAACCGGTCCAGTGTATGGCAGAGGACGATATCGACCGTCTCACGCTCGATATGGGCGAAAAGCTTGCGCACGCCGGGCTGCGCCATGAAGACGACTTCGCCGATGTCCTCGTCAGCATAGGACTTCACGAAGGTCCAGCCATTCTCCTTGATGAAGCGGTGCCCGTAGTAGAGCTGCGTTTCGAGGCAGGCATGGTCATGGTATCCGGCGGAATGGCGTGCGTAGAACAGAACGTTCCTGGTCAATGAAGTGATCTCCGTTCGAACTGGCTAAGTCGGGGGACACGGTAACCGGCGGCGGGGTGCTTGAGAGCCCCGTCGCGATGCCGGGTCATCATGGCCCGGCAGGTGTGGGGTGCCGGCGGCAATAATTGCCGCCGATGAAGTGCTGCTCCTGAGCGCTGGTCAGTAACCCATCGTGGCGCGGTAGGCCGCGGCCGCATCGGTGTTGCCGCCAATCCAGCCATGCTGCTGAAGCGTGAGCAGGCTGTCGACGACGCCATCGCGCGCGCCGCACCACGTCCAGCCGGAATCGGCGGGGCGGATAATGAAGACTTCGGTGGAGGTCACTTTGATCCGCGTTGCACCGGTCTCCGCCTTGACGGCTTCGCGAAACAGGCGGTCCAGTTCCTTGATCCGGCGTTTCTGTTCGGACGTCAGGTGCGCCGGCTGGACGCGGGACGGGGTCCTCGACGGGATCTGCGTCGCGGGGATGCGGTGGGTGAGGACGAACACATGGTGCACCTGCTTGCGCCGCCAGGGTGCTCGGTCGATATCGACCATCAAGCCGTTATTGGTCACATCGCAAAACAGTTCGCCACTGATCGCGACGCGGTGGTTGCCCAGAAAAACGATGCAGGGATGGCTTTGCTGAATTCCCGTCCTGGCTGCGAGGTACGCAGCAAGGGTCGGGCGACCTTTGATGTCGTGCCATGCTCCTGCATAACCCAGCAATCGCAAGGTGCTCTCGATCTCGTCGTCACTTGTCGTTGTGACCGCAGGAGTGCGGCGGCGGTCTACCCAGCCTGCGCCGTGACGGACGAGCCGCACGGCATCCCGGACGCGGGACATCGATGCGCCCGTGATGGAGGCCATGGCTACTGTGCCGGAATACAGCCGGGCTTTGGTGTCGTTGTCGACATCGTGGAGGTGATGCGTTTTAACCGCAACGATGGCAGACGGATGCTGGATGATATTCGACATGGAATCTCCTTGTGCTCGTGGATCGTCGTCGCTTGCGACGGCGAACCACGCGGAGAACTTCCTCGCGCATGCGGCCGGTGCAGATTCCGAGACCGGAACCGTCCTTGCACTCGATGTCCCGGGACGGCTGGATCGTGGCGCCGTCGACATGGATAACGTGAACCATGGGCGCCTCCTTTCCGTTGCGGGCTGGCCTGTTGAACACTTGTCGGCGCCAATAGCGCACAAAGCGCGGCACTTCTCAAGCGTCCTCATCTGTATGGCTTTCGATGCCAGTTTGCCGAAAATTACCGGAATTCCCGAAATGGCACGGCCGGAATCATTGATCTGCGGGGAAACGTCATCACCGACCCAAACGGCGGTAAGTCATTGTTAGGTATAGAGTTATGAAAACTGTGGCTGATGTGCAACACGCTTGTTCCCGCGACCTATCCGCCAGTCGTGGATCACGCGTTGGCCCCGCGTCCCCTGTGAATAAGCTCGAAACATTCGATTCAGAATCAAACGGCGTTTGACCGAGTAATGGGGGGAGGAGCCGTAGAGTCTGCAAACGCCGTTAGGCGTTCCCGTAGCCATCGTTGATGTGCAAAAGACCGAAACCGCAGGCGGCCGTTCGGATGCAACCGGTCAGTCAGCGTCGTCGGCACCATCAGGATAGAGCAGGTGGGGCTTGCGGCGGAAGGGCGAGCCCCCCGTTCGGTATTTGTAGATGAGCTCGTCGAGAACGATCTCGGATTGGCGGTTGTCGAAGCCTTGTTCTGCCAGCATCGCAACGATCCTGGCTCTGAACTTCTCGAGGTCCTCGTGCAGCTCCTTCTCGATCGCCCGATTGATGAGCCAGTAGAGTGCGACGCGGGCCACATCGTCTCGTCCGGGGCGCTTGGCCTTTCTGTCGGCATCGCGAAGCTTCTGCTGTCGCTCGCGCTGTTTGCGGTTGCGGATCTCCTCGGACTTCGCTGGCATGCACTCTTCCCCATCAGGTCTCTGGCTACCGATGCCAGACCGTTGTCCATCCAGCAACGCCGTTTGCATGGAATCGGAAATCCCGGTTTATGAAACGTTTTTTTAGGGTTCTGAATCAAATGATCGCAATTTGAGATCAATTGCGGGCACGTTGAGACAGGTCGAGATAAGCTGGCGAGGGCAAACGGCGGTCGTGAATCAAATGACCAGCGTTTGGAATCAAAAATATCGGACCATGAATCAAATGAGCGCAATTTGTCTCGACGTGCGGGCACATTGAAACGACCTGTGGGCAAGCTGACGGAAATCGCCAGCGGTTCGTGTCGCGATTGCGCCTGCAGGGCCATCTCCATTCCGGACTATGAGGCGGCGACGAACCAAAAACTTCCCGGTGGGTACATCCGCGAAGTCGCTTGTCATATGTCCAAGCCGTTCGTGCGGAATGTGCCATCTTCGGGTGGAAATCGAGCGTCGCTCTTAGACGGCAAGACGCTGGCTTCGTGTTTACTTCGTCGCGTGTTTCCGTGACGGCCAAACTACTTCGTGAAGGCCTTAAATGTGGGGGGCGGCTATCCGGCTCCGGATTCTGGATTTTGCGGTGAAATAATATCGATCGAATATGAGTAAAAAATTTCCATAGATATCGTATATCTCAATATTAATTGATTAATTCGTCGTTTATAATTGAATATAGTTGCTGAAAACCGCAGGGAAATAAAGATTATAATCAATATTATACTATAATGATATTTTACTTAAATTTGCATTACATCCGTATTGGCGCGATCATATAGTCATCCGACGGGTTGTTCGTCGGATGCATTGTAAACGCGTCACACGGAGACTTCCATGCCCACAAAGCCCACCAAAACAACCACGACTGCCGCCTTCTCCTACAACTACGAAGAAGAGGGGATCGCGCACACAACGCGCGATCTGCTCGAAAGCAGCGCGGCCCATATCTTCGACCTCGGGCGCCGCACCACCGAGCAGACTTTTGAGCTCGGCGATCATCTGGCGAAAGCCGCGGACCTGCTGGCCGATGGCCGGTTCGACAAATGGGTAAAGATGCGCTGCGGCCTCGCACCTCGCAGCGGTCGCAACTATATGGCGGTGTTCCGCAACCTCGGCCATGTTCGTGATGAACTGGTCGATCTCTCGGTCGGCGCGACGGTGTTGTTCCACCTGAGTTCGGCAACCGATGATCAGGTGAAGGCGGCCATTGCCTTTGCCGAGGAGAACGGGCGCCTTCAGGTCGCCGACGTGAAGGCCATTTTGGCCGGCGGCGAAGAAGGCGGTGACAAGGCCGAGAAGGACGATCAGTTCTGGACCGGTGGCGTTGGCGGACTGAAAGTGTTGATTGCGGCCAAGATCCGCGATGGATTGAAGGTGTTCATCGAGCATGTCGTCACGATCTGCAAGGCCGTCGAGGCTGCGCTGACCAGAAGCCGGGTGATCAAGGAAGCGCTGGCGAAGGAAATCCAGGACATG
Organism: Ensifer sp. R-19; assembly: GCF_049905105.1. NCBI lineage: Bacteria > Pseudomonadati > Pseudomonadota > Alphaproteobacteria > Hyphomicrobiales > Rhizobiaceae > Ensifer > Ensifer sp. R-19. The sequence goes on along the minus strand of NZ_CP184569.1, from coordinate 2,839,487 downwards.
GCCCGTATCGCCCGTCAGGAGCTCGAAAGCCTGGCCTTGTTCCTCGAGCCGGAACTCGATTATGGCCGCAACACCCGGCCGACCAAGTTCCCGAAGAAGACCGGCTGGGCTGAGGTCAACGATACGCTCTATACGTTGGGTGGTGTCGATGGCTGGCCGAAGTCGAAAGACATGCGCGACTGGCTTGCGCTGCATGTGCTTCCGGTGCTCGGCTGGGCGGTGTCCAAAGAGCGGAAGCCGGAATGGCCGCTCGCGGCGCCAACTGCTCCGGCTTCCGAACCGGCGGTTCCGGCAGAGGCGGACAGTGTCGGCGATCGTCACGATAGCGAGCCGGCTATGCTGGACGAGGTCTCTGATGATGCCGATGTCCCGGATGAGGTGACCGACCGGTTCGGCGCGGCGCTGGAGGAGGCGACCGGCGGCTTCATGACCGTCAGCCGGGAGGTGCCGCGAAACCGCAAGCAGTTTGCCAAGGTGCCGGCGCTCGCCGATGACAGCGTCGCCGATGTTGAACTCGCGCCAGCCGTCACGCGGTAAGATGCAAGTTGCACGAAGGCCTGTGAACCGGCCTTCCCGCCAAACTCGAAAGGGCCGCATGTCGGCCCTTTTCCTTTTGCTCGATGATAGCGAGCGGAAACGCGCAGGCCGACCGCGATCGCCGGAAGCGACCATCGGTTTTGGACTTCGTGAGCCCGACGTTAACTATGTACCGGCTTTGTTCTTTTTTGCTCTCCCGGGTCCTTGAGCCCGGCTCCCGGTCCTGCCAGGTTAGGGCTGTTCGGAAGACCGGACACAAAACGGCCCAAGGCAGCGCGCCAACGCTACCAAGGGCCTGACCCTCAGCCTTCGTGAAAAGGAATCGGGCTATGAGCACCATTACCTCTACACTTCCCAATGGGGAAGTTCTCCGTTCGACCGTCGTCGCGGCATCCATGTTCTCCCAACGCTCGTCCGGCGCCGGCGCCCGGGTCGGCATCGGCGCCCGCAGCAGTATCGCCGAGCCGGCGGCGTTGCGCCGTCATCCGCACATCGTTCGTTTTGCCGAAGTCGAGGCTGATCTCGATCTGCTGATCGATCGTGCCATCGCGGCGATCGCCGACGGCGAACCGGTCGAGGACGAGATCCTCGGCCATTACGTTCACATCGCCTCGCTCGTCCGTGCGGTGTCGTTCCGGGAAGGCAAGTTGCTGGAGCAGGCGGTAGAGCGGCTGGCCAAAGCCAATCCGAATGTAACGGTGCTGACGCAGTCGCTGAAGCTGCCGCTGGTCAAGGCGGCGCTCGAAGCCGTCTCCGGCAACGACTGGTCGAGCCTCGATGGGATCAAGCTTGACTGCGAGGCGCCGGCAAAGGGATCGTACACGCCGGACCTGATCCTCGTGAACCGCGCCCGGCACACCGCCTACATCCTCGACCTGAAGCGGTCGCTCGCTTCTTACGGCGACACCAACCGTCTCGAAGAGTTGAAGCTGAAGATGATGGCCTCGGCGATGGTGTTGCCGGACTGGCTCTACAAGCATCACAAGCGGATGATGGTCGATACGGTCGAGGTTGCGATCGTCGACGGTGCCAGCCGCCCGAGCGATCATGCCACCGGGATCTGGGCCTTGTCCGAGATCGACGACCTGCTGGAAATCGACGGTGTCGCCGCCTGCATGGCCGATCTGCGTCTGCGCTTCGGCCGCCGCGTGCAGCAGCTTCTCGAAGCCGAAGCCAGCAAGGCGCTCGGTGTGACGATGACCGCGTCGGACGCGGCCGCTACCTCGACCGTTTCCGGCAAGCCGATGATTGCGCTGAACGGTTCGTCTCGCGCTTACGAGGAAGAGCAGGCGATGGCCGCGCCGGACGAGGACGATGGTCACTACGATCTCGGCTGCTTCGACGATCAGGACGACGAGCCCGAACCGGTCCGTATCCGGGTCGGCTTCGCCCGCCGTCCGCGCCGGCACTGACGAGCCGCTAGCCTAACGGCACTGATCGCGGCCGCGCCTGAAGCGCGTGGCCGGCTTCTCCAGTCCCTTCCATTCTACGAACGCCGGATGCGATGCGCTCCGGCGAGGAGACAGTCATGTCCATCGATACCCACAGCCCGTCTCTGGCCGGCTTCCGTTGCGAAGCGGTCACGACCGATACCATCGCGTCGCCCTGCCTTCGCAGCAAGCCTGCGAATCTCTCTCATGTCGAATCCGCCGACCTTAGCCACGGTTCGAGCGATCGCGACGATCCCGCCGTCGTGATCGGGTTGGCGCTCGCCTTCGTTCGGCAAGGTCCTCTGCTGGATGGCTTTGTGCCGGAGCCACTGATGCTTCGGTTGCGTGCACTTGCCGATGGTGACAATGCGGCATGCCGCCTGCTGCTCGACTGGCTGCGGAGCCGCAACCGGCATCTCGATCGGTCCCGGAACGAACAACTGAGCCTGTCTGTCTCGACCGGTTCGTCGGCTGACGCGCATCCGCCGCGTCGTTCGTCGCGCGAGCGTGTGTTGGCGCGGATCTCGAAGTCCGGTGTCATTGACGGGCGGCGGCGTGGTCGGACGCGTCCGCGCGATCCGGTGCAGGACGCCCAAACGGCAATTATTGCCGCGGAGACGGGAGGTCTGATTGATGGATAAGATCGCTCATCTGTTTATCCGCCGCCTTCGTCATCTTGCCCGCCGCGAGGCACGCCGGATCGCTCTGCGCAACGGTCTTCTGGAAAGCAAGATCGTCGATGTCGATGGTCATCTCACCTGCCGCTACAGCCCGGCTTTCGACACGACACGACTGACCGGCGATCCGATCCGTGACGATACCTGGTTCCGGCGGAATTTTGGTGACTGGCTTGTCCCACCGAAGGAAACCGGCAATCCGACGCCCGGCTCTGCTGGCGATGGTGTCGTGACCGCCGGGATCGTTCATCCGCCGTTCGCCTCGCAACTCGTGGCCCTGCCTCGGGCGCGTCACGGCGCAATCGCGCAAGACGCGGTGCTGGGTAACGGAGTCGATCGGCGTACCTACACCGTCGGCCTGGTGGATCGGGTGGCAGTTGCGCCACTGGTCAGTCACATCGTTGCAACACTGGTTCTGGCGCGTGCGGTGCAAAGGAGCGGACGGTCGCTTCGGGAGATCGTTTATACGCTGACCCGTGTGACACCGGTCGTCACCCTCCATGCGCCACTTGCAGGCTTCGAGCGGGAAGTGCTGCGGCTCCTTGAAAAATCCCGGCTGGTACCCGGCGGCCCGTTCGCAGTCATCGAGTCCGATCACATGTTCAACGACGATCACTTCGATGCCCTCGAAGCTGAGACACGCAGGCGTCTGATGACCTTCTCGGGCGCGGGCGTGCATCGCGTCACGGGCAATGCCCTGCGTCGGCGGATGCTCAGCGCGCTGTCGCGCGACTTGGCCGTCCTTGCCATCGCGGAAAAGCGGTCGGACATTCCCTCGCTTCTGCAGATCTCCGCCGACCTGTCGCTGGAAATGGGAAAGCTCGACCGCAGGTTCGCCGCCGATCTGGTCGAGGTGCTGTATCCGGGCACGGCAATCGAGATGCTGGGCCTGCCGTCGGATTCCGATGCGCGCTGGCTGTCGCTGGAGGATCTGGTTCTTGCCTTCCGTCCAGGGCGACATGTTCGCGACGTACTGCATGTCCTTGCAGTGCTCATTGAGCGCAATCGCGGTGACTTCGAGGAAGAGGAGGGCGGTGGTGGCGACAAGGCATCCGGATCGGCATCCTCCAGCACATCCAGCGAGAAACCCCAAGGCTCGCACGAGCAGTCGAAGCCGTCCGACACCGAAAACAGCGGCCGTTGGAAGAAGGACAAACCGTCCGGCGCCGAAGTGATCCAGCCGGAGCCAATGCCGATGGTGGGCGAGATCGGCCATAAGCCGCCGTTAACCGTCGAGACACTATCCGGATATGGCCGAGCGAAAGACTGGGCGCTCGATCTCAAGGCAGATCTGGATGATTACCGCGCCAGCATTCTCGCTTGGTCGGAGATGAGCACCAACCTGCTGCTGTCCGGTCCGCCCGGGACCGGCAAGACGACCTTTGCCCGTGCGCTGTGCAACAGCCTGCAGGTCCCGCTGGTCGTCACCTCGGTGTCGACCTGGCTGCAGGGCGGACATTTGAACGACGTGATCGACAGGATGAGCAAGACATTTGTCGAGGCGCGGGCCATGGCGCCGGCGATCCTGTTCGTCGACGAGATCGACGGCATCGGCAAAAGGCAGCCGGCCGAGCGGGAATATGCCGACTATTGGAATACCGTCGTCAACAAGGCGCTGGAACTGCTCGATGGCGCCGTCAAAAACGAGGGGCTGATCATCGTCGGCGCCACCAACCGGCCCGACCATATCGACGAGGCCATCAAGCGCTCCGGACGGTTGGAGACCCATATCGAAATCCCGAAACCTGACGTGCCGACGCTGGCCGAAATCCTGGCTCATCATCTCGGCGACGATGTGACATCGCTGATCCGGGAGCCGGTGCCGGACGTCCGGTCGGAGGCCGATGAGGGATTCTCCCTGAAGAAGATCGTTGCCGATTATCGGGAGGAAGACGCAGAAAGTGAACGGAAGGGAGCCAGCCGATGACCGAGCCACAGAACACCAACGCGTCGGAATTGTCGGCAGCCGTGCAACACGGTAATTCCGCCGATGCGATTCTCAGGCGTCTCGCCACGCGGGCGATGGGACTGACGGGTGCTGATATCGAGCGCATCGTCCGGGAGGCGCGTTTGAAGGCGCGCCGCAGCAAGCGGGCGATCCGCTATGAGGACATCGAAGACGGCATCCGCGGTCATCGGCCGCCGGTGCCTTATAATCTGCGCTGGCGCTACGCCTTCCACGAGGCGGGGCATGCCGTCGTCCATCATGCGCTTGATCTCGGACCTGTTCGCGGTCTCAATATCGATACTGGGCAGGGCGGCTACAATCTCGTCGGCTTCCACGTCTGGGCGACCGACACGCGCGACTGGTATGAAAATATGCTGACGATGCTGATGGCAGGGCGGGCCGCCGAGCAACTGATGCTCAAGCGTGTCTCGAGCGGCTCCGGGGGCAGTGACGACAGCGATCTGGCGCGGGCGACGCGGCTCGCCTTCGATATGGAACGCACCCTCGGCTTCGGGACCGAGCTTCCGCTGCTTTATCGCCCGCATCGCGATCCGGGCGCGGTCCTCGACCGTGATCTCGAACTGGCGGCGCGCGTTCATTCCAAACTGGAAGCTGCGCTCGACGGGGCCGCGGCGATCCTCAGGAGGCGGAGGCCGACCTTCCATGCACTCGCCAAGGCACTATTCGATTCCCAGTCAATGGATGAGACGGCAGTCCGGCAGATCCTCGAGCGGTTGGAGGGATGACCTGCCACTGAGAATTTCCTCCAGATTAGATTAGAGTCCGGCCCATCGAGGACGGACTTATGAAGAAGCAGAGATTTACGGAAGAGCAGATTATTGGGGTGCTGAAGGAGCAAGAGGCCGGCGTTAAGGCGGCTGATCTTTGCCGCAAGCACGGGATTTCCGAGGCGACCTTTTATAATTGGAAGGCCAAGTATGGCGGCATGGAAGTGTCAGAGGCCAAACGTTTGAAGGCGCTTGAGGACGAGAATGCCAAGTTGAAGAAGTTGCTCGCCGAGCAGATGCTGGACGTTGCCGCTCTTCGGGAGCTTCTCGGAAAAAAATGGTAGGCCCTGCCGCGAAGCGTGAAGCTGTCACGCATCTGAAGGCCGTCATGGGCCTTTCGGAACGGCGGGCCTGCCAGATCATATCCGCAGACCGGAAGACGATCCGCTATCGATCCTCTCGACCGCCTGAGGTCGAGTTGCGAGAGAAGTTGCGCGATCTGGCCAACGAGCGACGACGGTTCGGCTACCGACGGCTGTTCATTTGCTTCGGCGAGACGGAGAGTCTTCTGGGGTCAATCGCATCTATCGGCTGTATCGCGAGGAAGGTCTTTCCGTGCGCAAGCGGAAAGCCAGGCGTCGTGCTGTTGGCACCCGTGCCCCGATCCTCGTCGAAGCAAAGGCGAATGCTCGCTGGTCACTGGATTTCGTCCACGATCAGTTCGCCTGCGGCAGACGCTTCCGCATCCTCAATGTGGTCGACGATGTCACGCGCGAATGCTTGGCGGCGATCCCGGACACATCGATATCAGGTCGCCGTGTCGCGAGGGAACTGACGACGCTTGTCGAGCGAAGGGGCAAGCCCGGCATGATTGTTTCAGACAACGGGACCGAACTGACCTCGAATGCCATCCTTGCCTGGTCGAAGGATCACAAGGTCGAGTGGCACTACATCGCGCCGGGAAGGCCGATGCAAAACGGTTATGTCGAGAGTTTCAACGGCCGCATGCGCGACGAGCTGCTTAACGAGAGCCTGTTCTTTGGGCTCGATCATGCCCGCAGCGCCATCGCGGAATGGGCTGACGACTACAACAATTTCCGGCCGCACTCATCGCTCCGATACCAGACCCCGGCCGACCATGCCGGGATCATCGCCGCAACCGGCTCCACCGCTACGCAATGTGTGAGCTTCGCGTCTCCGCCGGTTGCTCCCATCGTGCCATCTGGCTTATCAAAAACCGCCGAGGCTCTAATCGCAGCCGGATGAAACTTCAGTGGCAGGTCAGGGAAGCTGAAGGCAGGCCCGATGCCAGGTGACGGGAGCCAGATTGCCGATTACGCACATCGGATCGTCGGCAACATGAAATAAACTTCGCTTACTTGTTTCCAGTTTCGGAAGGCTTGATCCTTGGCTCTGATCCATTCTGGACGACATTCTCAATGGAAGGCCACCGGCAAGGAGCATTATGGCTCTCAGGGGATCAAAGGTCTGACGATTTGTGGCTCGCTAGCCAAGCCAGGTAGTAACGAGATGGCCTGCGTTACTTCTGGCTGAAGTGCTCTTCCAAGGCTCGGAGAATACTCGAAAACCCGCGTCCCTGGGCATAAAGCAAAGTCCGATCCCCTCGATGCTCTCTGATGAAATCAGTAGCAGCATGTTTGGCCGACAGCCATGTCACGACGAACAAATCAGAATTTTCAGCCAAAGCGCGGAGGCGGACGGTCCCTCCGTGATCGGAGTTACAATCGACCGTGGCTGAAGGCACCATTTCCTCGAGCGCTGCTTTAGCTTGGCGACTAGACGCCTCCGTCAAGGAGTAAATAGCGATGCGCAAGCCGTTCATGTGATTTGCAAAGTCGTCGATTGGCGGAGTGTCGACGACCCCAATTGGAATATGGAGCGACCAGCCGAGTTCTGTCGCGAGGCGCCTTATGGCGGCTTGCTGCAGACTGCTCAGCCGACCGAATACCGGTGCACTCCGGGCGAGAACACTGTGCAGGAAGGCGTCACGCTTGACAGCATCCGGAGTGCTTGATCGCATGAAGGCTTCGATCGTATCGAGAACCCAATAAATCATATCGACGCCGAAGCCTTCTCCTACCAACTCATCAATATCTGCGATCAACGCATGATATTCTTCGGCAGAAAGGCCGACCTCTAGGAGGGCCTCGACCAAGATCCCACAAGATTCATACACCGTACCCGTGCGCGTAGAATTCAATGCGAACAGCGTAAGGAGGCTGGAATATACCGGCTTCATGATCGGCGTCGGAAATGTTTCATCCCTCTGCAGCCATGCGACGAGGAAGGGGAGAGCTTGCGACGTTCTCTCTGAAGCTAGAGGATCGCTTTGCGCATGGTTTAGGGCAGCGACGAGCGCATTGACAGTCGATGGGTCACTCCGGGTTGCTGCTGGCGACCATTCATCTTTTCCCAGTCGCGCAATATCGACAGCGTTTGTGAACGACGGGTCGCTGGTTTTTTGAAGCCATTCGGGCCATGAGGATGGTACACCGTTGACGGCGGAACCATCGGCAATTCTCATAGCAGAACCGAACGGTTCGGCTTCTCGAAGCCGGGCAATCTGATCCGGAGAAAGCTTTGCCAATATCGCCAGGGCCGCGGCGAGGTTGTCGACGCCTTCCACGGCTTCGACGTGTACGAGAGCATTTCTGGCTTCGTCCAACTGCGTCAATGTGACTTGCGGCAAAACGTGAGAAGCCGGCGCGCTTGCTGCCATCTCCTCGGCAAGCCAATCTAAGCTCGCCTCATTTTCCAATACCGCTTGATGAAGGTCGCTTCTTGACGGAGCTATCCAATATTCCAAGCCGTAGATTTTCCATCCGGCGTCGGACAAGGTTGGCGGCACCGGCAAGCCTAGCATTGGTTGGGCAAAAATTCGCACCGTCGAATTGTAGATTTCTCGTGTCGCCTCTCGATCACCGGCCTCAAAGGGTTTGGCGAGATGGGTTTGGTAGAGGGCTTCAAGCAGCAAAGCGGTGATGGCTGGGGGGCGACGGGCAAGACACAAACTAGCGAAGCCAGGCAACTTGATGACGGCTGCCCAATCCTCAAATGCCGCCGCCAGTTGGACCTCAAGAAACTTTATGTTGAGCGCATCTAGACGGAGTTCGTCGCCAAGGCGTTTAAGGATCTGCGCAGCAGCGTCGCGGCGCCGCACGTTCAGATTATCTTGAAAGCGAGCCAGTAGCCAGCTTGTAGGCTCCGGCGCCGCCGTCTGAAGATCTGGTGCACGTGCGAAGGTTTCCCTGACGCGAACAAGAGCTCGAAGTGCCGTGACGATGCTCCTTGTATCAGATGGGACATGCATCACGGCTGTCGCAGCGGGGTTTGAATTTGCGACGATACGCGCAGTCGCTTCAGCCTCCGGAAGAGGTTCTGTGATACCTGTAAACGATGTCAGTGTAGGGCCTGCAAATGCCCGCAGGACCGGAGATAGTTGCCGCCATGCCCGCATTGTGTGAGCAGCGATATAGATATCGAGTGCTCCGTTCGCTTTTGGAACAGGCACGAGCGCGCCGGGGAAGTTTGAGTCGGAAACCGTCTCGAGAAGTTGCCCGCATAACTCGGCGACATCCGGCCGCGCCGAACTTAAATCCAAGACGGATACGATATCGTCTTTCAGACTGCGTGATTCTGTCAACTCAGCGGCAATCATCTAAGAAGCGCCTCCCACCTGGATTCGAGCTCAATCGTTTGTTCCGCGATGGCGGCCGGGTCCGTCCGGAACACCAGGTGCTCCCCATTGATCGATATTCCACTCAAGGTCAGGTTCATCGATCCACTTAAAAAATAGTCTGACCCCAGGAGCCCTTTCGCGTGGAAGCTTTTCTCGATTGTCCATTTGATTTGATCGCCAAATTCGCTTTTAAGGGTTTGCAACCGCGCGATAAAATAGTCGTTATGGCCATCCTCTCGAATGATCAGGCGAAGTTGGACGCCGCGCGAAAGAAGCGCTTTCAACACTTCCGATAATCTAATCGCCTTACCCGGCCAGTCGGGCTGCAGTGCCGCGAATTGACGGGCAGAATTATCGATAACTTCGATGTCAGATATCCAGGCAAAGAACAGCCACAGCTTGGGGCTCGGAGCGACCAACTCCGATACGAATACGCTTTGAAGCAGATCCCGGACTGCACGTGACTGTGCCGGCCCCTGAAGATCGCGAGACGCATGAGATTGCATTAGATTTGTTCCCTCAGCATGAGCGTCGCTAAGATGCGGCCTTCTTCCCGGTCTATGCGCTCGATGACGGGATACAGTTGTAGAACACCAATGTTGATAGGGGTCGCAACGAGAGAAACGATGGTCCGCCTAAGCGCAACTGTATCTCCTGCATCGGCAGCAAGCCGGCACGTCCCGTGCTCCTCGAACGCGCTCGACAGCTTTTGAAACCAGTCTGGGTCGTTCAGTTCAACAGTCGGTGTCGAGCGCGTCAAAAGCAGATGCCGTACGACAGCAGGATCCGTGCTCCGGGCCTCTCGATAGGGGTTATACGATTGGAGCGTGCGCTGTCGCACGTCATGCGCCCGTGGCCACAGGAGGCTGGTAACGGCCGATAGGATCGTAACGTTTCCAATAGCTGCTGCCGGCAACGTGCTGGATAGGAATGCCCGCACAGCGGTGGACAGCCGTATGTCTTTGCTGCAGATGTACGCGAACTCGCGAAGGCCAACCGATATCGCGAACCGCTGCTCAAGTTGATCCCAATAAGATTGCAAGTCCAGCAGGAGTTGATCGAGTTGAGGCCCGCTGCCTGCTCGCAACAGTCGGTTATTTAGAGAGACTGCGAAGGCATGGCTAACGTCGATGCCGCCGTTCCGCGACAGCCGTTGCGACAATCTTCGCCAGACGCTTGCGCGTTCACTATGCGAATTCGTGCTGCGAAGACGGGTCATGTCGCTAGCAACGCCGTCGTCGTTAAGTGTCAGGCGGAGGATCTGCCGGAGGCTCTCGTCGACCAATTCCAAGTCCGTTGCCGCCAATGATGCTTCAAGTGCGGCCAAGAAAATCTGGGGCTCCGATGCAAAGCGTTCCGCAAACGCCTGTAGCACACCAGCACCGCCCAACGTTGTTTCAGTGAGCCAAACGCTTGCCTGCCCGGATTCAACATCATCGCGGAGGTCGACAAGGAGCGTATCTACTGTGGCCTGACGCGGTGCCGCGGATATACAGGCCTGCAAGATAGCTTCACCTAAAGTTTCCAAGACGAGGAGGCGCACCCATCTGGCAAATGCTTCGGTTTGGGGCTGTTGAATTTGTTCACCTAGGGCGCGCAGACGTTCTCGAACGATCGGTAGCCGCAATTGAGCCGAGAGAGCCTGCTGAAGTCGTCCCGGTCGTGCCGTTGCCGCGGCTTGGTGATTTAGGCCCGTCGCATTTTCGTCACCGTCAGACTTGTCATCAAAGTCGTCGTCCTCCGGTAAAGAAGGTGGCAGCGCGCCGAATAGTTCACTCATTGTATCGTTGAATGCGCCCTCGAGCCTTTCCTCGCTGAGGACGTCAGCAGCAACATCAGATAACGTCCGTCCGGTAACCGAAGCATCCGCCAGTAGTACAGATATCAGGATCTGGAATAGCCAGTCGCGCTGAAAGATATTGAGATCCGATGGCAATGCCTCGTCAGACCGGAAAGCATCCTTCGCAAAGGCGAGCTTGCATGCCGCGAGGAGAGGACCGGACAACCCGGTCGCTGCAATTGCAAGATGAGGCGGAAAGTTCAAATCGACCCGAAGACCATCGACCTCAAGTTCAAACCCTAAGGCAGCCGGACGGTTGTCGTCGCTCGTAAAGCGCACATTGACCGGGAAGTCGTCTTGGAGGGTCCGCACGTTCGCAAAAGCCGCCGGAGCAAACCTCCGTACATGGACGCTCGATCGAAATCTATGGAGGTAGAAGTCGATCGACCCCACCAAACTTCGCCAGGACGAGCGTGGCGGTATCGGGACGCTCAGCGGTTCGCCGTTTGGGAAAATATCGGTCTGCCAGGCCAATCTTGCGTTACTGCTCGGCAACGCGTCGCTGCGAGGCGCTTTTGAGAGGCGGATCGTCCAAGGGCGAAATACCAACACCGGTGCACCATCTGTGACGCCATTAAAACGACCAGTAAATTCGCCGACGAATTCGTGCTCGTCAGCATAGTCGCCGATGCGAATGTCCTGTTCTGGAAAGGCAGGATTCACCGGGATCCAGTGCGAGAGCGCTCCTCGTTCGAACGCGAACCGCCGCGTAACGCGGCCAGGCGCGAACTGCTGGAGCCCCTGAAGGATCGGCATCATTTCCGCGCGCTCTTCATGATTCGTGGTCGCAGGGGGAATGATTACCCGAATCTCGGGAAGACTTAGATCGCTGAACAGGCTGCGCGGAACGAAGTCAGGAAGCGGATGGTGGTTGATCTGTAGGTCTCGTTCGCCTTGCTGCCCTGGAAACGCAAGGTTCCACTGCCGAAAGACCCGTCTCACCAGGGTTGGGATCGCCTCGAGCAGGAGCGAACGTGGAGCCTCCCAAAGCAGGCTGTCAACGGTATTTCCGTCGATCGCGAGCGCGGCCATTAGGTATCTACGAAGATCATCGATCGTTGCTGGGTTACCCTGAATAACTTCCGTCAGCTTGGTTTTTGTCCGTTCCAAGACGGCTTGAGCGGATTGATTGGCATGTGTCTGCGGACGGCTCAATAGGTCCCACTGCCAAGCCCTCTCAAAACCAGTCGTCCTTGCCGACAGCCAATCGAACACCGCATAAACGGCCTGAATTTTCAGAATATAAGGGTTCCTGGTCGGCAGATGCTGGGGTTCTAGCACCGGATCGAACAGGTGCTCGTAGGCCTGGTAAAACGCCCGATCTCTGCCGTAGTCGGACAGAACCGTCAGCGTTATCGGCCTCATATCGCGATCACGACCGGCTCGGCCCTTGCGCTGAAGAAACGATGCCATGCCCTTGGGCGCTTTGTGCTGAATGACAGCCCCGACGGTCGGATCGTTGAAGCCGACTTCCAGTGCGGTCGTCGCCACGACTATGTTTGCGGATTGATTGACCCCGGTGTCTTGGGACGTTGTACGGCCGACCACAAGCCTTCGGTCGAGGGGATGGCCGATATCTTCACAGATCCGCCATCGCTGACCTTCCACGTCCCGCACGGTCGCGTCGCCGCCGCCGGCGCGAATGTTCGCGAGCGGGCTTCGCTGATTGTCGGGCTTCCCGAAAATTGTATAGGCTTCCGCATCGCGCAGATCATCGAACAGTCGGTTGGTGACGTCGAGATCGTCTGTAAACAGGAAAGCGCGGCGGCCAAAAGCACCTGACGCGCCGGTCAATTCAGGCGGATCGAGGAGCCGGGGAAGAAGCATTGACGTCTGGATCGTCGTCGACAGCAATGATGCTCGAGACGTCGGATCGCCCCTCAGCAGAATCTGATATTCCGCTCCCTGTTCTTCGTACTCTTCAGAGGTCGGCGTGATTTCGACAACGCGATCTGGATGAGCGCCTGTCAAATCTGCAAAAAACCGTGCAGCGTCGCCCAATGTCGCCGATAGCCCCACCCAACTCACAGGTGCTGACAGAAGATGGCGCCATCGTCTCAGTGTCAAAGCGGCTTGCGCGCCGGAAGCACCTTCGTAGGTGTGCACCTCGTCAAGCAGACCTAAGAATGGGCGTTTGGCCGGTGGCAGCCCCACCCCAAAGAGCCCTCTCATCCAGTGATCAGACAGGCGCTGGTTCAACATTTCGGTTGTTGTGAAAAGGATATCAGGCGGCTGGCGCTGCAGCCTTTCCCGGGTGAGCACGATCCGGCTATCGTCAATGATCCCGACGCATTGCGGTCGTACGCATCTCAGGCGTTCGGTCTTTGCTTCGATATCGGCCTTCTGCCAGAGCAACTCACTGTCGCAAACTGGGCAGCGCATGAAGGGACATACAAAATCTTGTCCGCGTCGAGGCCATTCGGCCTCGACCAGCTTCCGCTCATTCGCGCGAGACGGCGTGGAGCGGAACAAAGCGCCAATCCTCATTTGCCTGCGCCCATTCGTCGCAAGAGCCTGGTCCACGGCGCGTGCCATCCTAAAGGCTTCGAGGAATTGGTCTTTCAACAATTCAGTGCGCGGATATATGGCGACAGCTTTGACCCAATGGTCCGACCCTATCGCCTCTCCAATGCGGATCATTGCCGGCAAGTAGAACGCGATGGTTTTTCCACTGCCCGTACCAGCAGTCACGATTGTACCGCCATCATCAGTGGGAGCCGCAATCCGCACAGCCGCGCGTTCCTGAAACGCCGCTAGCTTCATTCCGGGCCGAGCAGTCAGAGCCACCCATAGATCTTCTCTTAATTGGCTGGCGGAGAATGTTGTCTCATGTCGGGCGAATACGTCGCGCGGCAGTTGATCTCGTCTCGGAAAACGCCGCGGCCTTCGGTCGACGCGGAAGTCCGTGACCAGATGCGGCGCCCCTTGCCACGGCTTATTTGGGAAAAGTTGCCGGTTCGCAGCAAGCAGACGGACCGCCTCACCAAAGCGCGACCGCAGGCGTACACCGCTTCCTGAGCCGTGTATCTCAATGATGACTTTAGCGTCGATGAGTTCCTCGACAAGATTATCCAGCGTATCTGCGTTAGCAATACCACCCAACCGAGACCGCATGAGCGTAAGGAGTTCAGCCTCGCTAAGAGAGCCGTCCGTAAACCCCCATTCAAGCGACCGCATTTCGACGGATTCAATAATATCAAGGACAACCAGTGCCTGCTGCGAAAGCGCCATAGAAGAGATACCTAGCTGAGCCTGATCCTGAACGCCGAGGTTAGACCTTTGTCGTTCAGCCACGTTCTGACTTCCTCGGTAAAGGAGGCTAGCATTGCCCCCTCGCTCGCTGCCGTCCGGATGAAGGTGATAACACTCGCGGGGATGTCATCAGCCGAAAGCTCGGCCCAAGCCTTCTCCAGGTCAGTCACAAACGTGTTGATCTGTTTGATCGCGGCTTTTGGATCCGAAGGGACAATCGCTCCTATGCTTTCGATAGCGCTGCGGCACTGTCGGATCTTCCTTACACTCTCTTGGAATTGCGGAATTGCTGCGAGCGCACCAAGGACCTCCGTAGAGCCACGATCCGCACGCTGCGCCACATAAGCGCTCCACGAGGCACTCAATCCCTTCTCGGCGCTGAGTGCGATTGCGTTTATTCGATCAGCGAATTCGTATTTGAGATCGAACGGCGGATCGTTGATAATTGACGGATTGTCGACAAGCGCCTCACGGAGTTGCTTGGCTTTGGCGGCGTAAGATCTAGCATCCGAATTGAACACCGGAACCCGGACGCCAGCCTCAGAAAAGTCTCGGAGACTTTGCAATGCCAAGGAAAGCTTTCCAGCAAGTGCGGTGAATTGGTTGGCGCGCGTCTGAAAGATCGCCGCCTCATCCGCTGCCCCTTTCAGACGCTGAAATTCTGCGATTTTGGTTGCTAGACCGGCCGCACGTTCAAGTAACATCTGATGCCTCCGTGGTGGCACAAAGTTCGTCGAGACCTGATTCAATGCTTTGAAGCGAGGTGTCGATCTGCTGAAGATTGTTCGCCAAGCCACCGTGCTTTGCCGAAAGGCTTTCACCGTAGGCGGTGAAGTTTTCGTCAATGGAGTCCAAGAACCGTTTCGCTACATTGGCCAGCAGAAGACCTGCCTCGACTGCATTCCGGCGCCCTTTCCCGAAATGTGGAAGTGCGGCTAACCCATCGTCCTGCTTAGCCAAATTGCGAGCAGCAGCAAGGGAGTCGTCAAAGAGAGCGGATTGGAAGGTTTGGAGTGCGTCGAGGAGACTCTTTCCTGTATTGTTTGAACCTATGCCGGCCGCGAAGGCCGTCTGGTGCGCATTTTCGAGCGCGCTCACAATGGACGCCCGCGTTGCCTCTTTGCCAAACGCCTCCTCCATCTCATTCAGCCATTGCTGCCTTATCGCCATCTCAGCACCCGCCGCCGTTGGAAGCGCAGATTGAACATCGCGATAGATCTTGGCGATCTCGCTTCGATCACCTTCGGGGGGCTGGAGCAGAAGACGCCATTTAGACCGCCGAATACCACGCACCGGGCCAACTACGCGCGCCGGGTTCAGCATGGCGCCCGCGCGACCGCCCTTCATGCTTGATGTCTGGGCTCGGGCGATGCCAACAATTTTTTCGCGGCTTTGGACGAGGACCTTATATAGGGCCTCCATCTCACGCGCGGTACTAGCACAATCAGGCTGCCAAGGGGTAAAAGCGCCGTCGATCATATCGGCGACAAGCGCGTCCGGCCTGATCTTACCGGCGATGGCGGCGCCTACACATAGCAACTCCAAAGCAGCATCAGCCTGATTCCATGTCGGTGAAGGAGCGCAAAAAAGTCGCAATTGTTGTTCGATGGCTTTCGACCAGGCCTCGACGCAGTCGAGGAAGGCGGCCAGCATCGTGTCGCCGTTCTCGAAATCCCATCGGAATTGTTGTCGATTTGCACGGAGCAGGCCTTGCAGCGCTGCACCAGCCATTGGTGCAGGAATGAGATCTCCCGGGATGCGGATTTTTACCGGAAGGTGTTCCTGTATTTGAGTGGTCTGCCGATCGAAGCTGATGCTGTTGATCTGAAAGGGCTTCCCAGTCCTGCCGATAAAGTTGGTACGCGCAAGACCGAGCATATCCCAATCAATGGAGTCTACGATCGCAGGAAAAATAAGTTCGCGAAGTTGCTGGGCGACCCTCTGATCGAGACCTCCGCCGTTGATCCATTGCTCAATCGCGACGTCCTCGCGGCTGACGGTCGGAGATTTTGATTTTTCTGGCGGAGCTTCGAGGGTTTCCGTCGTGGTACTCTTCGTACTTACTTCCGATGCACCGGGAATTTCGGGAATATCGAATGCAGAACGAAGCGCGGCATCGAGGTTCTTGATCTCGCCCGATCCATCGTACAGTTCGAGAAACGCTTCCCAACGTTCGAATACGTGGGGGTTGCGGTTCTGGAGTTGGGTCTGAGCTGACAAAGGCAATACTCTAACGCCGCCCAGTTTCTCCAGCAGTCTGTAGGGCGGAAACGTGCCGGTTCGGATCGCGTCTCCACAATTGTCAAGAACCTCCACAAGAAGGTCGTTCTGAAGGATTCGCGGGTTTAGACTTTGCGGCATCGTGTTGTCGGCACGGGATGCCGAGTTCCAAAGCGCGGTACCGGTGAAAGGATAGAGCCCATAGCCATCCACCTGACCAAACGTCGTGTGACATTGACCTTGATAAGGACAGGTCGCACAGCGTGATGGAGGATCTTCTCCTGGCGTAGCTGTTTTACTCCAGTCATCGATGCGGTCTCGCCCGAGCCGGACAGCGTTGAGATAGCGCGAGGCGAACTGGCTTAACGATGACGCAGTGACGTTCATGCCGTCAGTGCGACCTGCCGATCGATTCATGTCTACAACATGCGTCGTTCGCATGTATGCCGTTTCAGCGACGCTTTCAAAAAAGCCTGTGGTGACAGCGATCGCCGAACGCATTTTACATTGACGATCATCTCCGTGTGATGTGATCGCTTGTAACAGCGCGCGGTCAATGCCTTGGAGACGCGCAAATTCCTCAACGAGAAGCACAAGTTCCATGCCCTGGCGCTTCAAGTGCGTACGGAGGCGGGCCATCAATTCTTCGATGCGGTCGCCGGAAAAACTCAAGGTGCGAGCGACCGCCCGGTCAAGGTTGCGATTGATTATCTTGATCGCAAGCGGGAGGTAGGTGGTTGCGTCAATGGCGATGATGTCCATGGCGTCTCGCGCCTGCTTGGAGGCATTGACGAAGTCCGTGCCACCGAGAGGGAGATCCGCTTCCTCGAATGTACGGCGTCGGTCTGGGCGGTCCTTCGCGTTCGAGCGCGTGAAAATATGATCGACGATTTCTGCAATGACTGTGTCGTCACCCAGAAAATGCGTCGCTCGCATATGAGGGTCTTGGAAAAGATGGGGAAGGTGCGTTACGAGTTCCTGTTCAACCTCATCCGCATCATTGGGCAAGACTTCTTCGCGGATGACCTGGGCAATGTCATTGAGCAGTTGCTGCTTCTGGTCATCTCGGGTCTGGGTCCCGTCACCTGCGGATTGCAGCGTGTCTAGGAAGCTTTGCTGTTCTTCTGCCGGCAGCTTCCCAATGATCATACCAACAATAGCACGCAGACTCGTTCCCGATTTCGGGACCACGAGAACCATGCGCGTTCCATCTTCCTTGATGTTAAGACGCATCCAGTGGACAAGGTGAGACTTGCCCGATCCTGTCTCACCAAGGATCGCGGCCAGCACGTGAGGGCGGTCGGAGCTAAGAAAATCGGCGAGGAACTCACTCGGCTCCGCATCTCTCCAGGAGGCCTCGTTCAATTTCAATTCCTGGAAGGACTTTCCAACGGGAGGGCTTACCTTCAGATCCCAATCGCTGTGAACCGCTCGAAACAAACTGTCAGGGATATGTTCGGCAAAGGGATTTATCACCTGCCGGACAGCGTTTGGATCCCAACAGAGGACGTTACGCATTTGCGTTGCTCCTCAACTTCACATGGCTAATTCTTATATCGCGGATACCGAAATCGAGAACGCGAGCCGGAGCGTCGGCGACAACGTTCAGGGCGAGCCGTTGGCGATCAGCAAGACGCTGAAGTGCCAAGCTCGTGGCGATCGAAAGGCGATGTGCGGAAGCATCATTAGCCGGCGGGTTCAAACGCATGGAATCGTACTGCTGACGGACGCTGCCCTTTTCGAAGACCGGGAAGATTGCGGCCAGCCGGCTTAAGAACTGCTCTATCGGCAATTCATCCTCTTGCGAGAAAATGACGGGAAGGACCCTGTCAATCGCGCGCACAGGATCAGGGACCGCACGGCGTGAGCTTGTGTCTTCAGCATCACGTCCGCCGATGATCGTCGCGAACCCTAAGTAACGGGCCCAATAAAGAAAATTTTGGTATCTGTTAAGCGAGGTCAGCTCAGTTTCATCCGCATTTTCCCCGATCTCCGCTCGCAACTCGATTTGCGGAGGAGCCGAAAAATTCATTGGCTTCAAGGGGTTTGCGCTCAAGAACCAAGACAGCGCCAGCATGAAGGCACTTTGTTGAGCTTCCTCCGATTGTTTGGCATCAAACAGCTTTGCAAGGAGGAACTCACGAAAATAATGCTCGCAGTCTTGCGCGCGTTTTCCCGCGCCCCGGGCTTCGTCGGTCAGCCGTAACCTTCCGTCGATTTCCTCGACCAATCCCATTCTGCGCGCTTCCGAGAGCGTATTGCTAAACAATGTGGTTGACGAGTCGCCATCCTCGTCGGCACCTCGGCTTGCGAGCGAAGGCGGGGTCGCCCATGCCTCGATTCGTTCCTTCACCTCGCCGTTTTCGGAGTCAAATAACGAGGAGTATATTGCGAAAAGGCGGCTGGGAACTGCCTGTGCGGTGGTGATGATACTCATTGCGTAACCCGTGAGAAAAAATCGCCGAGAGTGAGTGTGCGGCCACCGAAGACATCGCGCAAACGACGCTGGTCATGGCTTTTCTGATCCCGAGGAGCGATGAAAATCCTAGGAGCCCCGCTACGTGGCTCCAGGTTTTGTGCGAACAGTTGCTGGTCGTTTCCGACTAAAACTATCTCCGGCCCTTTCGGGAGGCGCGAAAGAGCGAGTGATGGGACATGTGACACGAAAAACGGTACATATTCCGCAAATTGCAGTACTCGTGCCATATCAAAAGGCGGACGCCCCAAAATGAGCAGCTTCGACAGGCCGTCTTTTTGCAAACGGTGAAAACTTTCGCCAAGCCGCCGCGACGCCTTGCGGTCAAGTTCATCGTGGTCATAGGTCACAAGAAGTCGACCGTCGCGATCCAAAAGCCGATCGATCTCGGGAGTAATCACTCCAGGCCATGGCGCGCGCGGTTCGCCAACCGGCCTTGTTTGATGACGAGATGCCATGCTTACCCGGCATTTGCTGCAGCGACTGCAAGTACGGCTGACACGATCAGCCCCGTACAGCTCTTCAAAAACCTCCGCAGGACAGCGGTCGCTGGCCAGAAACTTGCGCATAAGATCGAGGTTGCGTTTGTTGGCAAGCCAAATCTCACGGCGAAACGGCTCAACACGTTCGCGCCACGTGTTTTCATCGAGATGGTGGTCATCAACGATATCAATTTCGAGCCAGTCGCCCTTCTCAAGGATCCGCGGGTAAGGGGTGCCCAACATGCGTATGAGTCCGGCTCTGGCCATCAGTGTCAGCGTCCGCAGATTCCAATCGGTGTTCGCGTCGCCAACCATATCGATATCGCCTTCCTCGGACCCTGGCCGACCGTCAATCCGAACTGCAAAGCGCGCGCTGCCGAGCGACAACTTCCGCGTAAACATTGTGGACCACCGTTGTAGGCCGCGGTCGATGCCTATAACCTTTTGAGCGTTGATACTCTCTGCTGTCTTGTAGTCCTTCGGGGTGGGAACGATGATCGAGAGGGACGCCTTTCCGTCCCGGCCTCCTCGACCAACCTCTTGGTAGAACCGGTCGAGTGTCTCTGGTACGCAGGCATGGATTACCGACCGTGCATGAGCATAATCAATCCCGAGGCCGAACGCTGAGGTGCCGACAACAATATCCAGAACGCCGTCGCGCCATTGTGACACCGTCGACTCGCGGTCGTGTTGCTGCGTCTTGCCATGAAGTTTTCGAACTCGACGGAAACCCGCATCGATGAGGCGGGAGTACCAGGCGTTCGCCTCGTCCACCTCCGTGACATAAAGAACGGCAGGGCGCGGTGCGTGGTGAAGGGCCTCAAGCACGCGGTCAACTCGAACAGCCTCGGGGGTGTCAGCGGAGATCCAGTAATCCGGCTCGGGCCGAAGTTGGACGGCAGCGATGCTCTCAAAGTGGCCATCCGTTCCAAAAAGCGTCTGAAGCGTCTCAAGGGACGTATCGGTCAAGGTCGCAGAGAGAAGTATTGTCCGCATTCGTTGTGTTGGGGGTGCGGCCGCTATTAATTCTCTTCTTAGGCTGCTCAGTTCCTGGAACTCGGTGCGAAACCCTGTGCCCCATTGATCGACAAGATGGGCCTCGTCTACGACGAGAGCGCGCAGATGCCCAGCTTCGGCCGCGCGGCGCAACGGAGCGCGAAGCGCCCCGCAAGCTGCCTCGGGCGAGGTGAAACACAACCCTTGTGAGCCATCAACAATGCGTTGAGCGATGACGGCGTTTTGGACGTCATTTCCCCCCTGATACAAAAGCGGCTTGCTCAATCCGCAAATTTCGACACCCTCTTGCTCATGATTGATCCCGAGCGCCACGGTCGGAACAATGACGAGCGTCACGCCTTTTCCGGACTGGTTGTCACTCCCTGTGAAGCCAACGCTCTGAGCGAGTTGGAAGATCATACTCTTCCCCTCGCCAGTCGGTAATGCAACAACAAGAGTACCGCCCACGGGCGTGGACAAGGCCGCGCGAACTGCCGCCCGCTGTCCACGACTGCGATAAGCGCGTCTTTTGATCGATGCTAAAAACGGGTCGCCCGGATCGTCTGCGGCGCCAAATTCGCGGCGCGTAGTCTCTGAAGCCGCTAATCCATCGACCCCTTCAACCGTAAAACGCCTTCCATTTCCAAGCCAGTCCGGTTGCCATGGAAGAGCAGTCACGTGAACGCCGCTCGATGCAGCTTCGACCTCGAGGCCCGCTTTCTCCCAGCCGCGAAAATCAGAAAGCCGGCTATGGGTGACAAGAACCGTTGGCGACACTTTGTAGCCGCGTCTGGCATGTTCATGGCGCAGGGCTTGGCGTAACAGGACCGCAAGATCGAGTTGACTTGCCAAACACGGACTTTCACAAAGCGCGTGCCGAAGACGCTCTATGGCCGGGGAGGCCGAACGCCATCCCTGACCATCCTCTTTGTCCGCGAGAAGCCCGATTAAGGCAGCAAACGCTTCATGTCCGTCCAGTTCAATCATGCATGCTCCCCCGGCGGACGAGCAGAGACCACGACGCATCCCATGGAGTCCAGTCGGATCGACGGCTCACGGACGCTCGGCACGATTGTCATCAGGAGCGTAAGGTCGCGGTCAACAGTGGGGTCACTGGTCGCGCTACGACGGAGGAGGCGATACCGATGGCGTTCAACATCTGCCTCAGCCAAACGTGCAGCCGCCGAGAGCATTTCAGCCACCTCTGGACGCGCAGCCAGACCTGCACGCGCGCGGTCGCGTGCTTTGCGGCATAATTCCGGAAATATCGCCGGATCGATGATCTCAGCGAAGACATGCGGTCGGCTGCCGAGATTAAGGTCGCCAGCCGCAGTTCGACTTCCCTTGCGGTAAGGCTGCTCGAGGATAGCGAGAAGCTTCGGGTCAGTGACTTCTTCACCGTTCACATCAATGAAGACTGTATAACTGCGTGGGGCTAGATAACGCTGCGCTCGCCTCCACAGTGCGAGGTCGGAACGGCTAGGTGCTAGCAAATCGGAAAGCTCGACTGCGGGTTCTATGATGAAACAGAGCTTGAAGCCGATCCAAAGTCCGCCCTCCCACGCGGGCGATGAGCGGTATGTGATAAACGCGGTACCGCGATCGTCCCACCGTGTGAAGCGTTGAACGATGTCCACCAGAGGCGTCCCGGGGCGCAAGAGCACGACGTCCGGCCGTTTCGTCGCAACACGACGTTTCCAGCTATAGGGCCGCGTGCCGTCTGCGGACAGTTCGGATTGCCAGGGTATCCGTGGAATAAGTGTGAGTCTGGTGGCATCCAGTCTGAACGGGTCTTGTGCGGGTGGGGAGAACGGACGCTTTCTCAACTGCAGCGTATCGAGAAGCCAGCCATCGACCGCAGTTTCGATTAGCTCCTCGTTTTCCTCAGCCGCCTCCAAAGCCTCGATGTAAGTCTCGACACGCTCGTCCGCGAGCGCGATGCGATCCAAAGCGTACTGCTCATCCTGCGACTTCCGCTCCTCGACAATCCGTAACCTTATGTCGGAGACGAGTGCTTTCAAAGCATCGGGACCGTTGCAGAGTAGAGTGTTGAAAACCTCTCTTTCGAAGTCGTCGAGTAAGAACTGGATGTCGCTAATTGACCGGTTGAAGATCGCCAACCCGTCAGTCAGCAGATCAAACCATGCTTTCCATGGACTGATATCGTTTTCGGAAGGAAGTAAAACACGATGGCGGATCGTACCTTTTCTTCGACCAAATCGATCAAGCCTTCCAATCCGCTGCTCCACTCTTGCAGCCGAGAGCGGCAGATCTAGGTGAATAATCGCGTCTGCGAAGCTTAGATTGAGGCCTTCTTCCCCCGACATGTCGGTGACCAAAACCGATGTTTTTCCAGAAAATTCGAACGCGGTCAGAACCTGACGAGACTGCGCAGTGTTCTTAGTCAGTAGGAACGTGGCACAATCGTCGTTGGACCTCTGATAGGCATCGTGAAACTTTGTCGCGATCTCGGCCGAGGAGGAAAATACCACAATCCGGGGATGGAGGCCGTCGGATCGAACCGCCTTAATCAAGCGAGTAGTGCTTTCGACCATTGTTTCAACGCGGCCGCTATCACCTCTGTCTTGGGCAATCGAGCGGAGTGCCGTGAGCAGATCTTCTTCGCCATCGAATGTTGATCGCGCAGCTTCAAGCCATGCGCGCAGATCCCGTCCCCCATTGCTGGCCGCAGTCAACAATTCCCGGTAGCGGTGTGTGGCGCGCTCAACCGCGTCTGGCTGGCCGATCGATGCTTCGGCGGCAGCGAACCGCCAGTCTTCCAGGGTCGCGAGCAGATGTTCAGTCGTATCGTCAGGATCTTCCTCGCTGCGCAGGTGACTTAGACTGGTTTCTCCATTGCGAACGGGGCCGCGAGGAGTGAACTCCCAGCCCGCCGCGTCTGCGCGACGCGACCGGATCAACCGTTGATGAATGCGGTAGCTATCCGCAACATGGACTTTGAGCGCTGAGCAAGCGGCAACAAGGTCGATAGTGCTATCGCGTGTTCCCTCTATAATGCGCGGCGCCAAGTCCTGGACAACAGTGTCATTGGGGAAAAGCTTCTGTAACTCCGCCCCCCTCTGTCGCAACACAATGCCAGGAGAGTCTGGGTTTAGGCTCAAAAGCAGGCGTCCGATATTTCGCCGTTGCTTAAGCTTTTCGCGGAAGCCGCCAACGTCCTCAAGCGGATGGCTTGTCGGATCAAGTAGGTTCAAAAGTGCAAGAAATCTAGCTTCTTCACCCAGTGGAGGGGTAGCGGACAGCAACAACAGGACGGGCGATTTCAACGCCAGCGAGCGCAATCGTTCGGCAGACGAAAGAAGGTTTCCGTGATCAAGCCCGACGAGGTGATGGGCTTCATCGACAACCAAAATATCCGGAGACAAAGCGACTTTGGCTAGGTCCGAATGTCTGCAATAGTGAACGGTGTCCGGAAACTGATCAAGCTTGAGCTTCTCCGAAAGCTCGTTCCGCCATTGCTCCACGAGATGGTCCGGTGCGGCGATAACGACTCGGGTTGTGGGGTCATCAATGAGGTGCTGGCGTATGATCAGTCCTGCCTCGACGGTTTTGCCCAGGCCGACCTCATCTGCAAGCAAGTAACGCTGAATGGGATCGCCAAGGACCCGCTTTACAGCAGCGATCTGGTGCGGGACGTAGTCAACGCTTGCCGAAATGAGCGAGGTGAAGCCTTGAGCCGCGCTGTTCAGTCCGAGCAATGTGTCGGACGCCTTTTGCCGGCGGTCGTGGAGAAACTGGGTCTCCGCGGCACCTTCGGCCAGTATTTCGGCCGGATCCTCTGGAGCGTTCCACGGCCGAACAAAAAGATTTGCCTCGCTATAATCCTCCGATTTCCCGTTTGGGAACCGCACCTCATAGCTTATAAGCCCCTGGTCTTGCTGCTGGAAATCGACAACGCGGCCAACACGGAATCGATTAGCCCGCCGCGCGTAAACGCGGGTTTGCGGGCTGAGGTAGGCGCGTTGAAGTTGGGCAAGCTCAACATCTACTGTTTGTGTGGAGCGAGCTGACCGAAACAGTGATACGGCCGACAGTGTGCCGGACACCGCTTCGAGCTTTCCGAGACCTACGCGACCCGGCAACTCTACAAACATGCCCGGAATTAGCATTTCCGAAGCTCTGTGACCCAAAGGCGCTCCGCTACACATCTCCTCCTTGTCATTCCGCCTCGCGCGCGCGTTTAAAGTACCACAACTACTCAGTCGGATCGAACTGCGATTCGACAATGCTGAGTGTGTCATAGAATCATATTATAGGTTAAGGTTTGATTGTTAGCTCGCTACAGAAGTTTCTATCGCGCCAGTAGCTGATATCCTGGCGTTCAGAAAAGTAATGAACGAGTTGGCTTGAGATACCATATTAAAATAGTCGCAGTTGCCGAGGCGGAGGCAGGCTTTCGACCAACGCACTTTCAACATTCGCCTGTTGAGTTGGCGTTAGCCGCGAGATTGGGAACAACTTGGTGAACTGCCTGCGCCATGGATTTTCAGGCATAAGGGGATCGATCATTCTTATCAACTTTCCCTTGTCGACAAGATCGATCGGGACGCCGACGTCGGCCGCGCGGCCAATTTGCTTGTGCACAGCGTGTGTGAAGTGATCAGCAGTGGTGGCTATGATTCCATATCTTCCCCCTTTTAGTAGCAAAGTTCCGAGCAATTTCTGCAATGTTTCGAAGCCCTCAGACGTACCCTTCCGTCGCCGTTTGACTTGAATTAGCCATTCCCGATCTGCTGACTCGACGAAGATGACATCAACACCAAGGTCTCCTGGGCCTCCCACATGAATGACGTCGGCGTCGGCGTAATTCGCTCGAAATATATCGGCCACCAATTTCTCTAGCAATGTCGGGTGAAGGTCGTGCCATCGATCTGGATCACGAATGAGATATTGCGCCAATTCACCGGCGCATTCAGGGGGTATTTTGGAATCGAATGCACGAGTGATGGATGCAGCGACCCCCGACCAGATGTCACCGTGATCCTGCAGAGCATGCCACTGCCAAAAACCACAACGAGGGCAAAGCCAAAGTTCACATAGGCCCACCTCATCAGGCATATTGCCCGAAAGTTCATGCGTTGCTTTCGCGAGGTACGCTGAGCAGTGTGGGCACAGCCTTCGTTTGCGAAACTCGCTTTGAATCCATCGATCGAGGGGAAAACCCATCCCCTCTAATTCAATCGCTTCCGTTACCTCCTCCGAGAAAAGGTCAGTCTCGCACCGCCCACCAACGTGCCACAAACCCTCTATTAGTTCTGCTTCGTCAAGCCCCGGGCCGTACATGCGTCCATCCTTCTCATTTGAGTGCTACCTGGAGTGGCGATTGCATCGAAGCAATCTTGACGTGGCAATGCGAAGTTTGCAGAAGATACGAGTCGGTGCGTATTGCCGCTTCATCTTCTCAGAGATTTATATGGAACCCACAGGTATCATTTTAGAGCGTTCGTATGTCCTACCTGATGATCTCGAAAGCAAAACGGCACACTGGGGTGAGATTCTCTGGAGCCTCCTTAGACGAGAGGCGGCAATCGAGCTTCCGAGAAGCCTGAGAAATTTAGATGAGTTCGACTTCATCAATATCCGTCTCACCAACTATCTCCTATCGCGGTTGATTGTACAGGGGATCGTGGTCTTTCGGAAACATAAGGACTTGGACGATGACACTCTCCAGTCGAAGCTCGAAGACGTCGTTGACGATCTGCTCAATCTATCAGAGCCAACCCGGGATCAGGTCGTCTCCTATGTTCGTTTGATTTGCGAACGGCTCGATACAAATGCCGGCGCGTCGCTTACTAAAAATCAAAACAGACGGATCAAGGCTTTTGCTGGCCAAAAAGGTCATCGATGCTACATTTGCGGGCAGCAACTCACCTATGAAGAGCAGAGCATCAATAACGGAAGTGGAAACGGCGCCGGACACAACGCGCGAGCCTTCGAAGTAGATCACATCTTCCCTCAGTCGAGGGGAGGAGGGCGCGGGACTGACAATCTCGCTGCGAGCTGTAACTCTTGCAACAAAATCAAGGGGCACAGTATCAATTATGCGGACTTCCCGATCGAAAAGGCGTTAACGAAATCAGAGAGTCCAAACAACATCAAAGCTGACGTTGCTTCCGCTGAGATGAAATTTGCTCTTTTGTGGAAACAGAAAGGCGCCTGTGCGCTTTGCGGAGTACACTTTTACGCGCAGGAAGACGAACAACTTCATATTTTTAAGAAAAACACGCGCGACACTTACCACTTTCTCAATACGCAGATCGTCTGCGTTAGATGCGTCGAAGAACACGATTTGGATGGAGTACTCGTTCGTGAATAGCTATGAAGCTTTTTTTGTCGACCAGCAGCCAGGGGGGAGCGTTCCGTTTCTGGTCTTTGTAGCAAATCCTAAGGACATCATCCGTTGGGCGCACGCTGACGATATCAAGATCGACAGCGGGAATGTGCAACGCGCACTGGTTGAATCCAGGTTGAAGCAGATTACTAAATTCTTCAAGGCATCCCCCAACAACGTGATACCGACTGGAGTGACAATCGCGCTTGATGAGACCGTTGCCAAAGTGGACACTCTGGAGGAGATGAAAGCGGACGCCGCATGCTTTCACATGTCGGCACCGGTTGATGGGATGGTTCGGATAACATTTTCCGATGCAGTCAAAGAGTCGTCGTTCATTATCGATGGTCAGCATAGACTTCGGGGAATGGCTCTCCTTGACTTCAATGCTCCGATTCCGGTTTCTCTTTTTGTTCAGATGCCGAAGTTGGAACGCGCATTCCAGTTCGTTACGATCAACAATAAGGCTCACAAGGTTCCGACAGACAACCTGCGGGCACTGGTTGCGAATTTCGATCAGATTGAGTCGACCCTTCGCACGCGGCTTACGCAAGCCTCGGTAACGGTGCCGAAGTTCGCGACCGCTATTGACGTTGTGTCCGAGAATACTGATAGCCCATTTTATCGCATGATCGATTGGGTGAACAACCGGCACACAGATGGTCCAGCGCCAAGCCTGCCTCCGAGTGCCGTCGAGCAATCAATACGCGCGATAGTGCGCGCTTTTCCGGAGGCGAAGGAGGACGAGAGCGATGCGCTATCTGTCCTGTATGCGATCTGGACGGCGGTTTTTGGTGAATATCAGATCGACTACAAAAACGCCGCTCAGTTTCCAAACCTTGTATTAAAGGCAAGCATTCAAACGCTCACTGAAATGATCGTCGAAAAGTTGAAATCCGACTATGATCCCGTTTTTTCGGATGCGCCTGTGATGGGCGATAACGGCTTGACCGCGGGCAAGAAAGCGAAAGATCTTATCAAAGGAATCCCTGCGGATTTTTGGACTGATCCTTGGTCCCTGAAAAGTCTGGACACGTCAGCAGGCCGCGAACTGATAGAACGCGACATTCGTACGCTTAAGATCAAGTTGCACGAAAAGGTGACCGATTGGCCTCAGATCAAAAGCTATCTCAACCTTTACAAAACGAGCGACCTGGAGTGATGTATTGGTCAGAACTGGCTGAGCGCGATAGATTGATGTTTGAAGCGGCGAGCTAGGTCATGCGGGCGATATTCCGAAATGCGAGGATTTGACGGCAAGATCGACGAAAGCGTCGACATGTTCCCGGCAGGTTGGCCACGACGGACGACGAATATGTTCTTTGCTGGACCCGGAAGTGATCTTCGTTTGCCCGCTCTAATTGATGAGCGGGTATTCCTGCGATCGATCGCACCTTAAGGAATGGTGGTTTCGGGCATCCAGGGCTCGAATGCGGGAAAGCCTAAAATTGCTGCCGACCGACTATTTCGGCATCTCTGCCATTTTTTCCTCCATATCAGCCAGAACAGTTCGAGCGAGTTCGACAAACTCTTCCTGATCATTCGCGTGAGATTTGGACAGTGCCTCTTTCAAAGCGCCGATGGCCTGCTCGACTTTTACGTGATCGTTCGAGAGGTGGCCGAGCATGAAGGCGTGCTGTGCGTCCGCCAATTCAAAAAGAACGCGCCAAGACGTGTTCCGATATGCGGCAAGCCGAGGTTGAAGCTGTCCACTCGCTAAGGTGATAACTCGAGAAGCGGCGGGATGGCGCCCCAAATAAAGATGCAGCACGACGCTCGCTTGCGTATCCAAGGTGCGCAGCACAAGTTCCGCATCGATAACACGGTCAGCGAAGTCAGCAACCTCAGAGAGGCGCGTAATCGTCTTTTCGACGATGACGACATCGACATCGTGACCTTCCCCCAGCATTTCCGCAATTATGGTACCGGAGTGCGCACACGCGTTCGCCCAGTCTTGAGGTGAACTTTCACGCGTGAGGACCGAAAGTGCGAGTTCCAGTCTTCTTAGAGCTGCCTGCGCATATCGGCGACTGGCGGGATGTCGGAATTTCCAAAACGCCCGTCCGTAGTTGGCGGCAATATTAAACTGGGTGCGAGCCCAATCTACAGGGCTAAGCGAGCGGCTACGGACTGCCAATGCCTTCCTATATGCTGCCATGGCGCGCCGAAAAGCGTCTCGATCCAGATCCGGAATACCGACGACAGCAAGCTCGGCGTAATCATTCCCGAGGCTATCATAAGTGTTTCCAAGCTGGCCCTGCGATAATTCCTCTTCATTGCTTAGAACCTCGAGGCGATGGAAAATTGCGCTTTCCAATGCTACTCGGGGATCCGCAGCGGCGGCCGAAGACCGCCGGTAAGCCGTCGCAAGATTAATTTCAATGTTTGTCAGTTCTGAACTGCCGGCTGACTTAGCGATTTGGGCCGCCCGTAAAAGGAGCGCGATCGCCTCTTGGTTCAAGCTTTCCGCGGTTTCTTTCTCGTAAGCGTGACGGACCGCATGATTCAGAATAGCTCCTAAGTTGTTGGCGAGTGAGAGCCAAAGTTCTTTATGTTTCTCTTCATCCAGCAGAAGCAGCGCCTCTCGCGAGAGATTTAGCGCATAGCGTATCATCTCGTTCGCCTCTGGTGCCGCCGCACGCTCACAGGCAAGCCCGAATGTCGCAGTTAGATCCGTGATGGATGTGAACCAAGCAAACGACTTTGGTGGCGCAGACTGTACGCGCTCTGAGAGAATTGCCAGCGCCTTGCGAAATCCTGCCATGCCACCGTTCAATCTCGATTGTTCGGTCAGGGCATCCGCCTGCGCGGCCAGCAGTGAGAAAGACCACTGCTTATCGAACGCTCGAGCGACTGCTGCGCTGGTCGCGAAGTGTTCAGCGGCGGTTTCGTATCGAAATCTTGCCGCAGCAAGTGATCCACGCATCGCAAATAGCTGTGCCGTCTGGGCAAGTATGGCTTCACGACCGACCGCCCCGGTTTCAGCGAGAGTTTCGAGCGCTTCGTCAGCGGCATCGAAGTCGCCATTTTTCACTGCGTCGAGAACCGGTTCGAACCGTTTGTCGTCATCTGGATCATCCGCCATCCGGTCTGCCAGATTGGCCTGAAGGGTCCGCAGTTCGCCCGCCTTGCGAAGCAGAAGCGGCATCGGGTCGTCTATCGTCGCATCGAATTCGGAGAAAGCGTTGAGTAGGGCCGCGACTTGCTCTTTATTCAGGCCCCCACTTTTCTCGGACGAGTTCAGAAGCCCGAGTATATCGTCTAGCTTTAATCCAAGGCCTGCGAGGATTCTATCGCGACGAACGGACGTTGTCGCGACTACATTCTCCGTCAGAACCTCGATCGCAACACGTTTGGCACTGACTGTCGGGCCTTCGGAACCCGGGGATGTGACGGCGTAAAGGTGGCGCTCTGGAGATGTGACATGCAGTGACGACGCTCGCGCGATTAGCCCTACAAGGGCGTCCCTGAGCGAATTGAGTTCCTCTGCTGTGCGATTCTTGTGCGCCTCGATACGCGCAAGGTGTTCGTTGGAAAGCGTGGCGTCAATCTCGCCGCGCGACGGCCCGACAACCAAGTGAACTTTACGCAGCGTGTCGAAAACGTGTTGAGGCGAGGCACGAAACTGATCCGCTAGACGACCGACGACGTCATAAAATGGCGGTGTAACGGCTGAAAGTTCGGAGGATTGTTTCACCGCAGCTAAGAGGGCAATAGGGCTGCGCGAAATACGGCTGCGGTCTTTCGAGTTGATCGGTGCTTGAAACTCAGCATTTGAAACAAAATGCAGGTCAGCGAGCGTCTCACCCATGAATTGTGTGAGGGCCACAAATCGTCCTAGGGCAGCGATAAAGTCTGGGCTCGATGTTGTCCACGCGCCCGACTCGGGCCGTCGGGTTTTGATCTGCCATCCATCGAACTTCCCGTCACTTCGTTCAGCAAGGATGTCTTCGTGATGCTCGCACCAGATGGCCTGATAATCGCGCTCACGGCGACAGGCAGAAGCGAGCAGAATAACGGCATAGGAGTGCTGGTATCGGTAATTGCGAGCAGTTTGATCCCCGACATCACGCACATTTTGAGGCGTTGGAGGTGTGCTCGGTCTGGAACTAATCGGTGTCTCCAATTCCGAAATTCCCATTTACTCTCTGTTGTATCATCAGGCACAATCACGACTTGAAGGCAACGTGGCATGGAGTCCGTCAATCAGCATCAGCATCAGCATGAAACGCGGTTGCTCAAGCGGGCATAAGTCCTAAGCGTCTGTCGCGATTGCGGATCCAGAACAGTACCGGCAGCGTGGCGACGACCATAATCAGCTTGCCAACAACTTGCCCGGCCAGGAAATCGA
Source organism: Ensifer sp. R-19 (assembly GCF_049905105.1). Taxonomy (NCBI): domain Bacteria; kingdom Pseudomonadati; phylum Pseudomonadota; class Alphaproteobacteria; order Hyphomicrobiales; family Rhizobiaceae; genus Ensifer; species Ensifer sp. R-19. Next base: position 2,808,498 of record NZ_CP184569.1, on the reverse strand, counting down.
GTGAGCCAAAGGCTAGCCAGAGGAACATCACGCTGTCGACGATGAGACCGGCGATGCTGCTCGCAAACGCTGCTTTGACGAGACCCTTTCTCTGCAGGGGCGTGAAGACGAGGAGGTCCGCGAGCTCCGACGTCAGAAACGCGGTCGCCGATGCGAGCGCGAGAGCGGGGGGCGTGAATGTCGTGGACAGGAAGGCGCCTACGATGATGGCTCCGATCGCCCACCAGAGTCCGAGGCGACGCTGGACCAGGTCACGAAGGACGAGAGCCAAGCCGACAAGCAACACCCCACTTGGCGCGGTAAGCCCGGGACCGACCGGTATAAGGCAGGGGCCGTTCGGCACGCAGACTGTACCAACATTGCCGATCATGTAGTTGGCAAGGGGAATGCAGGCGGCGAAGCCAGCCAGAACGATCCCGCCCTCAATCCATCGCCTGTTTCGCATGTTCACCCCGCTCTCCATCTTGCACCTCTTCAGCAACGAATTTCTCATAGCCCTTCGCCCGCAATTCGCAGGCGGGGCATGTGCCGCAGCCGTATCCCCATTCATGAAACTCGCCGCGCTCGCCGAGATAGCAGGTGTGGCTGTCCTTCACGATGACATCGACCAATGCTCGGCCGCCTAGATCCTTGGCCAATTGCCAGGTCGCAGCCTTGTCGATCCACATGAGCGGCGTGTCCAGGACAAACCGCTTTTCCATTCCGATGTTGAGCGCTACCTGCAGGGCCTTGATCGTATCGTCACGACAGTCGGGGTAGCCGGAATAATCGGTCTCGCACATACCGCCGACGATGTGCTTCAAGCCACGGCGATAGGCTAGGGCCGCTGCGAATGTCAGGAAAATCAAGTTGCGGCCGGGCACAAATGTGTTCGGCAGGCCAGATTCCGCCATCTCGATTTGCATGCCGCTCGTCAGCGCAGTGTCGGAGATCTCGCCGAGGGCGGCGAGCGAAATCGTATGATCGTCTCCCAGACGATCCGCCCAGATCGGATTGAGTGCGCGCATCTGAGTGCGCAATGTGTCACGGCACTCGAGTTCAATCCTATGGCGCTGACCGTAATCGAAGCCGACCGTCTCAACGCGTTTAAATCGATCGAGCGCCCAGGCGAGGCAGGTCGTAGAATCTTGCCCCCCCGAAAACAGCACCAGTGCAGTTGCCGACATTGCACGCTCCCCGTTATTCGCCTTCATACTCTGCCCAGCAGGACGGTGTTTCAAACACCTTGACGGAGTTCAACTCCTCAAGCAGCGGCTTGACCTTTTGCCAGATCCAGACCGCGATGTTCTCAGCGGTCGGGTTTGCGAGGCCGTCGATATCGTTGAGTGTATGATGATCGAGGCTTTCGAGAACCGGGCCGAAGACTTTCTCCACATCAAAGAAGTCGATTACGAAGCCGGTTTTGGGATCGACAGTGCCTTTCAGTTGAAGTTCAACGCGGTACGAATGTCCGTGCATCCGGTGGCACTTATGCGTCGAAGGCACGTTCGGAAGTCGGTGAGCCGCTTCGAATGTGAATGCTTGCGTGATTTTCATGGGATCCCGATCATCTTGTGTGTCTGTAGGCTGAGGCGCCAGCGAGGGTTCTCAAGGCAGAAGGCCGTCACCGCGGCGATGTTTTCGCTCTGAGCCGGTCCGTCCATTGGTTGAAGGAAATAGTGCTCGAAAGCGACATCGGGCAGATCGTCGGGAAGCAAGTCCGCTTGCGGGTAAACAAGCTTGAGTTCGCTTCCCGATCTCAGATTGAACGGCGCCCCGGCTTTCGGACTGACGCAAATCCAATCAATTCCCTCCGGCGGTTCGATCGTCCCGTTCGTCTCGATGGCGATCTCGAACCCGAACTCATGAACAGCGGCGATCAGCGCTGCATCGATCTGCAGAAGCGGTTCGCCGCCGGTGAAGACGACGTACCTTCTGGTTTCACCGCTTCCCCAAGTCCGGGCAATCGCGGCCGCTAGGTCCGCTGCATCACGAAACTTGCCACCGCCATCGCCATCTGTACCGATGAAATCCGTGTCGCAGAACTGGCAGACCGCCTTATGGCGGTCCTCTTCACGGCCCGACCAGAGGTTACAGCCGGCGAAACGACAAAACACCGCCGCCCTGCCTGCCTGGGCACCTTCGCCTTGGAGCGTCTTGAAGAGTTCCTTAACCGCGTAGCTCATTAAAGACCCGCAATTTTCTGACGCGGTTCCTCTGCACTTGCTTGGTCCTCACTGCGCCGACGTCGGACGTCGGCACGAACTATGCCGACGAGATACTGCGCAAGCGTCACGATATCGCGGTTGACGTTCTGCACCGACTTCCAGTGGCGCTTGTCGTTTTCCGCAAAATTCCATTCCCCGGATGTCCAGGCGGTGTTGTCGACCAGGCAGGCGAGGCCCTTAGCGAAATCATCAAACGTCCGTGCGCCGTCGAGGAGTACCAGAATTTCCATCACATAGCCGAGCGCCATGATGCCCGCTCCATGGACAAGCCGGGACGTCTTCGGCGTGTGGTTCCTCCATTCGTCCTTGAAGATGTATTGAACGGCCTTGTAAAAATCGCTGATCAGCTTGAAGCAGAGGTCGGCGCCATCAGGTTCGCGGATCATTTCGCGCATGACGCCGTCGCTCAGCGAATTGATGATGACTCGCTGGATTGCCGTATCCCGGATCAGACCACTCGGATTGGTGTGCTGGTAGACCTGACCCTTGAGCGAGGAGTTTTCGTCGTAGTTCAAGCGCGCGGCGATATCGGCGGCGACCGAACGGTCGCCGAGCCTGCGCGGAAGGCCGGTAACGGTCGGCAGCAGTTCATAAATCAATGACTTTGGAAGCGGCCGCGTGTTGTTGATCAGCACGAATTGACGCCGGAGTTCCTCGTCGTCGCGGCAGATAATCGCCGAGACGAAGACCTGAAAGTCCTTCTCATAGACCTGGCCAAGCGCTGTCAATCGCTGCTGGCCGTCTACCACCATTCCCGGAGCCCCCGCCGCAATGTCGATTTCGACCATGCATCGGCCGTCGCCACCTTCGTCGCTGATCTCAACATTGTTCGTGAAGGCAACGACGATCGGGTTTGGGAGGATCGCCTCCGGCTTTTCCAGATAGTCGCGGATTTCCCGGATATGGCCAGCGATCTGCGGACGCTGAAACCCGCTTAATCCGCCCTCGGCATCGCGCGCGACCCGCTCGATGACGGCAAATTTCTGCAGGTCAGACGCTAGCGCTGCAAATGAAAGGACTTTGTGCGCTTCGCTCTGTCTGGCTCTGATCGCTGGAAATTTGAGTATCGTCATTTCGCCCACTGTTACTAGGGAGTTGGTCAACAAGGGCGTTGTAGACGCCCAGATTATGTATGCCGCGCCGCTTGTTCCGGTTGCTTGCGCGGAAGATCACGACTTCAATCGAAAGAGAAGAGCAGATCGGGCATGTGCAACGTTTCCAAGGCTTGTCGCTCAGTGTCCGTTTGTATCTGTCTCTCAGATCCTTGACAGCTTTTGCACCTGGCAACTCGCCAATTGTTTCGCCCATGACGGCGGGCGTCGCGTACTCGAGTACCGTGTCGAGGGTTTCCTCGAGTTCAGCATCACCTCGGTCATAAGACCTCAGAGCGGCCAGCGCGCTCTTTTCCATCGCAACCAGTTGCTCCTGGTTGAGAGCGCCGCGCTTGGCAAGTCGCATCAGTTTGGGGTTTTCGAGCGCCTGTGGTACCCGGATCGCAGTGTAATAGTCGAGTTTGCCTGTCTTGCTTGGCAGGTAATAATTTGATTTGGCGTCCTTGAAGGCGCGGATCAAAGGTGATGTTGTGTCGAAGCTCGTGATGTTGAAGGAACCGAACGTGTCGATATCGTCAGCCTTGGCAAAGCCCAGGATATGCAGACGTGTGTTTCCCGGAATGACGTCACGGATCGCCGCAAGGCAGGCTTTTATCTGCGAGGCCTTCAACGGCACTGTACCACCAAGCGCCAGGTAATCGTAGCCCATCGCGACAAGGCGACGTGCGCCTTCTGCCATGCTTCCAGGCGACCACCCCTGAATGACGCCCATGGGCGTGAACCGGTTTGACATATGCTGGGCCGAAGTCCGGAAGGCCGATGCGTTCTCAAGCGTGATTTCGAAGCGCCGGCGCGCTTCTTCCGTGCCGCCCTCGAAACCCTTCAGGCTTTCATCGAAATCGAAAATGATATGGTCGACGGAGCAGCCGTGGGTGAAGCGCGCATCGTCGTAGAATTCCGCGGTGTCATCGGGCGTATAAGGCGGCCTGTCTTCCTTATGGTAGGTGAAGGCGCCGCAATCGCCAAATATCGGCAGATGCTCGAATTGCGGCTTATCCAGGCGAAGGAACTCGCGTGCTCCAACTCGACGGAAGCGCATGGCCTGGGCCTCGGTGTATTTTCCTCCGACAGCAGCGCCGCCGACAATGCCGCGGGAAACCAGCATTCCTTTGTAGGGCGCATAGCCCATGATCTCGTGCGGATACGCATCGTCCCAGTAGGGCGTCCGTCCCTCGGAGTAACGATCTCTGATGAAATCGTAGCCGGGATCGACGTGATCGAGACTGTCGGCAAAAATAAACTTCATCGTAACGGTCTCGATAGCTTGCGGTCGAGTTGCATGAGATGATCGGCAAGCAGTCGATTATGCTGCGGCGTGCCCTGGATTTCATTCCATGACAGGCCAAGGCCTTCCCATGTCCCTTCTGTCCAGGCACAACGTGGGGCGATCCGTTGTAGTGCTTCTCTAACTTCGATTTCGGGCGTGGCGGAACTGTCCGCGCGAAGCATGACCTGGTCCATCAAAGAGCCCATTGCTTTGATGCCCGCCGAATGCATTAGGCGGCTTTCAGTCGGTTGCTTGCCCCAAGCATCCGGAAATACGTCGCGAACGGCGGACCAATAGAGGACGAGCGCGTCGAACATCGAATCGGGATTGTTGCCGTCTGCCGCTAGATACTGGCTCAGCGCGCCGTATGGCCCCTTTAGGTTCTTCTTGATCGCGTCGATCAACGCGGTATCGTTGACGACGCTATTGTCATTGCTAGTATCGGAGGCGCGGCGTATCAGACGATAAAACGGTGATTTCTGCTGGCGGTTCAGAAGATTGCAGAGTTCGCTCGGAAGGCGGTTTGCCGCAAGATCTCTCGGCAATAGCGAGCCGACTTCCGGAAGGAGTTCATTGATCAGCCTGACGTCGAGAGCCCTGACCTTATTGACCAAAATGAACTGTTCACGATGAACCTGCACGTCCTGGGAGACGAAGCCGACGACGGGTACAGGAAAACGGCTGTCTTTGGCTTTCGCGAGCGCAAGGGAGCGTTGCTGACCGTCCACAATCCAGGCCGCACGGTGGCCATCCTTGCCGATGGGAATGTTCAGCGTTCCCGATTGCCCTACTTCGGTAAGGCCCTTCGGTTTTGGCCCGCGCGAAACGTCGAATGTCACGTCGGAGGACAGAGCGAGCGTGATGGCGTTCGGGAAGAGAACCGGGCCGCTATCCAGAAATTCGACGATAGCATTCACGTGGCTGCGTATTTCTTTTCGCTGAAAGCCCTTGAGATCCTTCTCATCACGGTGAATGCGGCTGATGTCGGCGATCCGTGTCAGGTCCGAGCCGTGAAGAAAGAAGGCGTAGACATCGATGCCATCACCCTGCTGGGTTTTGACCGCCCGAACCATGAGATTGTTTTTTTCCTCGCTCACGGAGCCTGCTCCTCTCGGATCTCGGCCGCGAGTTTTGCGAAACGCTTTTGCTCGCAAGCGACATTCAGCTCATCTCGCAGTATTCGCAGAAGCCGGGTTGAGCGTCCGCCCGCACTCGCCCAACGGGCACGAACGATCGATTTGAGATCTGCATCGGACATCCGCACACCGGCCTTGGCGACGGGACGCCTCCATGTGGACATCTCTGCTTCTGCGAGGCTTCGGTGGTCGTCGGTAGAAGCGGTCGGGGCCTTTGCGAGCACTTCTTCAGCGAAATGGCGTGCTGCACGGGAAGCGAAATCTGCTTTTGTCCCCGGTAGCGGGCTGTCAGGCCCATCAAAACGATCGTCATAGGGAAGCCGAAAGGCTTCAAGGCGCGGGTCCAAATCTGGAACGTCACGGCCTCCGACAATCCTCAGCTTGTTGCAGAGGTCATCCGAAAGAAGCGCCAAGGTCGGTGCGATCATTCGCAGATAGGGAGACGGAAGACCGATAATGACAATTGGGCTTGCCTTTTTGATCACCTGAAGAAGCGGATCAGGGCCGCCTAGCGCTCCCCACCAATCCGCCTCAGAGCACTCGCCATTAAGTTTGCTCAAAACGCAGTCGGCCGTCCCTTTTGAGACGGTGAGGTTGTAGGATGGCACATTGACATCGCCGGGAACGAGGCCAAGACCGGCTGATACGATGTGAAGTTCAGCCTGGATATTTTGAGCTGCCTTGACAGCCTCGGAGAAGGATCGGCCGCAATAGAGGTCCTTCGCTGGGCAGGTAGTCGCCGCCTGGCTCAGGCGATCGGCCCATGTTCCCGCCACGTCGGAAAGCTTACCCTCAGGTAGATGTCTCGCGCAGAGCAATGGGTTGTGGGAAACCCGCTTTCTCTGAGTGCAGGCTGTGAGGATCGCGGTCATATTGGTTGTCTCTTTGGTCGAAAACGGGTTACTGGAGCAACCAAATTTTAAGCACTAAATAACTGCACGGAGGCGTTTCGGTCAATACAGAAACTGCAGATCTCGGCGCGGAATCCCCAAATAACTGCAGTCTACGATGCTAATGGTACGCAGTTGTTTTTACTCTTACCAGTTGCCGACTTTGGCCTAATTTATCGGAGCAAGAATGGTGTTTGATGCGGTCGGAAAGGCCGTCACGGCTGCATGCATAACGCTCCAATGGACGATAGCGACAAGGGCGGCCTCTTGCTGCCGCTGGCTTTGAAAGAGGGATTCGATAAAGAAACGCGAGTTGCGATTTCAGATGGCAAACTCGTTTATTCGCGCGAACTTTGAAGGGGATGACGGTGGTGGAGTTGAAAGATGCGATCAAGCGATTGGTCGTGTAACGCGCGACCGGCGGGAATGAGTTCAGCACTCGGTGGTCGCAAGTGGAGTTTCCTGGCGGCTGACAATTAGGCCAACTGCCTTCATGCTTTGCTGCGGTCAACAGCGAAGCTTATTGTTTCACTCATCTTGCCAAGAGCGCCGTCCTTACGAAATCGCCTACCTGATATTGTAAACATAACACGTTCGTCAGTGGAGGAGAGCGAAACTGATTCCGCCGAAACACGAACGAGCGCACCATTCTGCTGTGCGGCAACGATGTCGCCTAACTTTACGCCGAGTACCGCTTGCGCCAACTGTGATCGCTCGGCCTCGATCTCCTGTTCCCAGCGTTCCAGATCTGTCTGGATATGGGCAAACGCTTCGCGGGCAGCCTGAAACGGCCGGTCAGCCCCAAACCAAATTCGATCAGCCATTGCCAAGATCTCGTTTGGAACTGACCTGTCCATCGCATAGGCAGCATTCGTGATCATTTCGTGGACGCGTTCAGCTTCATCGAGTGCCTGTAAACGTGACTGGTACGGTTTGATTTTCGCCTCGGGAATGGCTGGAGGCAGAAGCTTGCTCTCTTCCCCATCGAGAAAGTCGATTGGCATGACGTCACGCAATTTGATTTTGTTCGTCGAGTGCCGTTCTGGAGGGTTGTCCTCGCGCCACGATGGCCGATACCATTCGATCCAAGCGGCATCCGGCGATATGCATAGGTAGCTACTCAGAATGAAGTCTGATTCCGGTTGGTAGAGATGGGTGCTCGACCATGCGTGATCTGCGGCCGACAGTGGCTGCGCCACGTAACTGAGATCTTGATTCCGGGCGATCGCGGCGATCGCCGCGATTCTCGCCTGTAGTTCTGCCGTCCATCGAACGAATACGAGCGGACCTGCCGCCGAGAAGGAATGGCGTTTGCCTTCTGTCTCGAAGGCCAGCAACTGTGGACGGGCAAGCGGCATCAATCGCTCGACGAGTTTTCCGATGCTTGCCCTGACCGACGTCCCCCAGTTGACGGCAACCCGACCACTCTCCGCCCACTTTTGTGCTTGCCCCTGAATCAAAAGTAGCACCTGTGCGGCGACATCCTGATTGAGGGTCGAGATATGCTTCATGCGCGAAGTATCGGCCGAGTGGTCGACGCCGCGTTTGCGAAGTTCGTCGAGTGCAGCATTCAGGAATTTCGATTGAAGTTCCGTGAAATGTCCGGCTGTTCGGGCTTGTATTTTGCTTTTGCGTTGCGCTTCCAGTTCCTCTCGAAAGGCCTTCAAAGCCGGGCGCCGCGGCGTCTGACCTGCTTCCACGCGCGCCCAATAACCGCGAGGAGGCTTTGGAACTTGCATTTTCTCACAAAGCTTACCGACTGCGACGTCGGAGACGCCGAGTTCGATTGCAATCTCGCTGGTTGGGCGCTCCCATACCAATGCGAAGAGTTCTTCTCTCGACATCTCGCCCTTAGCCATTCGAAAATCCTACCAATCAAACTTTCGGATGGCAGCGGGCGCCTTCCCTGGGACCACGAACTCGTATGATTCGCACTACCGGCATAGGCCATCCAATACTAGCATCGCCTCATCCAGGGTCTTTATGCCGAGTCGGGCGATCGGCCTGGTTACAAACTGCGTGTATCCAGACAGGTTGCTGTTCGTATGGTCGAACTCTATGCCAATAGCCCGACGGCCACGCTTGCTTTCCCAAACTTCAAGATGCGCTCTCCGGCTTGTGTCGCGGGCGCTTGGCACTTCAGTGAAATCGCGGCGCAGGCGGGCACGCAAAGCGCCCTTAAGGTTCTCGATCTCGGTCTCAGACATATCGATCCGTTCTTTAGCGTGACTAGGAGAGAGTTAGGGTAAGGGTAAGGGTAAGGGTAAGGGTAAGGGTAAGGGTAAGGTGATAGGCGGAGCGTCCCGGCAAAGTCTGCCGAGGGGTGTCAACCAGAATATGTATTTTATGTGTGCCCCATGCCCTAGGGAGCATGGCAACGCGAACGATTCTACTCATTTTGCGCTGCTTTCCCAGCTTCATCCTCGGCATCAATGAGCCTATCATACGGCTCCATAAGCTCGCGAAAATCCTCCGGCTTGATGACGAGGTACTGGTTGCCATTCGGCCAAGCGACCCACTGCCCCTTGTTCAGCATAGCCATGAGGGCGTCGTACATCCCCAGCTTTGCTTCTACGACTTTATTCAATGTCTACTCCTTGGCACCACGGAGTTGCCATCCCGCCACCAGCTAATAATCCGAGGCGCTCGGTGGCACCGAGCACGACCGGGTCTTATTCTGCACAATGGTCTGTTGTGGTGTAAGCGGAAACTGTCAGCGCTCGGACGGCTTGAGGCTGAGATTTTACAAGTCTCCGTGGACTCAGGCCCCCGCAACCAAACATCCAAAAAGCCCGCGCGGAGAAATCCGCCGGGCTTTTGGCGTTCTAGCGCTACCCGGAGAGAACGGGCGAGGGCACGTGACCTGCCCCTGAGAATTCCCTCCAGAATGGATTAGAGTCCGGCCTATTAAAGGACGGACGAATGAAGAAGCAGCGATTTACGGAAGAGCAGATTATTGCGGTGCTGAAGGAGCAGGAGGCTGGCGCGAAGGTGGCCGACCTCTGCCGCAAGCACGGAATTTCAGAAGCAACGTTTTATAACTGGAAAGCCAAGTACGGCGGCATGGAGGTCTCCGAGGCGAAGCGGTTGAAGGCGCTTGAGGACGAGAATATCAGGCTAAAGAAACTGCTGGCCGAGCAGATGCTGGATGCAGCCGCACTCCGCGAGCTTCTTGCAAAAAAATGGTAGGGCCTGCCGCCAAGCGTGAAGCCGTCACGCATCTGAAGGCCGTCATGGGTCTTTCGGAGCGTCGGGCCTGTCAGATCATATCCGCCGACCGCAAGACGATCCGTTATCGGTCCCGTCGACCGCCGGAGGTCGATCTGCGAGCGAAGCTGCGCGACCTGGCCAACCAGCGGCGGCGTTTCGGCTACCGTCGCCTGTTCATCCTGCTTCGGCGAGATGGAGAGCGGTCGGGCGTCAATCGCATCTACCGTCTTTATCGCGAGGAAGGGCTTTCCGTTCGCAAGCGAAAAGCCCGGCGGCGTGCTGTCGGCATGCGTGCACCGATCCTGGTCGAAGCGAAGGCCAATGCCCGCTGGTCGCTGGATTTCGTCCACGACCAGTTCGCCTGCGGCAGGCGATTCCGGGTCCTCAATGTCGTTGATGACGTGACGCGCGAATGCCTGGCAGCGATCCCGGACACGTCTATCTCTGGTCGACGTGTCGCCCGAGAACTGACGACGCTGATCGAACGGCGAGGCAAACCCGGAATGATCGTCTCCGACAATGGCACCGAACTCACCTCGAATGCCATCCTTGCCTGGTCGAAGGATCACAAGATCGAGTGGCACCACATCGCGCCGGGAAAGCCGATGCAAAACGGCTATGTCGAGAGTTTCAACGGTCGGATGCGCGACGAGTTGCTCAACGAGAGCCTGTTCTTCGGCCTCGATCATGCCCGCAGCGCCATTGCTGACTGGGCTGCCGACTATAACCATTTCCGGCCACACTCGTCGCTCGGATACCAAACCCCGGCAGGCTACGCCGGGATCATCGCCGCAACCGGCTCCAACGCTGCGCAAGATGAAAGCTTCGCGTTTCCGCCGGTTGCTCCCGCCGCGCCATTTGGCGTATTCAAACCCGCCGAGACTCTAATCGCCGCCGGATGAAACTTTGGTGGCAGGTCACACGAAGCACAGCGAATATCAGGCGACGTCGGCGGCCTTGGCCCCTTCGCCATCCTCCGCCAAAAGCCAGCCGCGCGTCGCCTCGAGGATCTCGTTCGACATGGCCGGATCGTCGGTCATCCTGGCCAGGATCAGCGCGCCGATCATGCTCGCCGAATTGCCGATCGCGGCACGGCGCCGCTGCTCTTCGTCCAAGCCCGGCGCTATTTTACCCAGGCGCTCGAACTGACGTTTGAGAAACGCTGTCATTTCCGTGCGTGCTCCCTGGGGTTGCCGGCTCACTTCCGACGCCAGGGCGGCAAGCGGGCAGCCATGTGCGAAATCGTCTCGATGCTCCGCTGAAAGATAGCGCTGTGCGACGGCGGCCAAGTCCGTCGACTTTGGCTCGGCTTCTCCCCGGAGTCCGGCCAGGGTCTGGGCAATCAGATCATCCTTGGACTTGAAGTAGCCGTAGAAGCCGCCGTGGGTGAGCCCGGCCGACTTCATCACATCCGTCACTGTGACGGACTCGAAACCACGCTCCCGGAACAGCCGACCAGCCGCCTCCAGAATGGTTCGCTTGTTGTCTTCGACCTGCTGTCGGCTCACGCGCATCACCGTCTCCTAAATTTCGATTGACATTATACATGATGGCTGTCATATATCCAAATACATGATTACTATCATGAATAAATCAAAGGAGCACACCCGATGAGCAAGAAGCCTGCAGTCCTCGTAACCGGTGCTTCCACCGGTATCGGCGCCGTCTATGCGGAGCGATTTGCGCGCCGCGGTCACGATCTCATTCTGGTCGCACGCAATGCGGTGCGCATGGCAGAGACTGCCGAGCGGCTGCGGAGCGAAACCGGCGTGAATGTCGACGTTGTGCCCGCCGACCTGACGGACGAGCAGGATTTGGCCAAGGTCGAGCAGCGCCTGCGCGAGGATGAGCGCATTGGTGTTCTGGTCAACAATGCCGGCACATCGATCCCGCGCGGCTTCCTTCAGCAAAAGGGCGAGGACATTTCGAAGCTCATCTCGCTCAATATTACTGCCGTCACCAGGCTGGCCCATGCCGTAGCGCCGCGTTTTGCCGAGAGGGGTGAGGGGGCGATCGTCAACATCGCTTCCGTCGTCGGCCTTGCGCCGGAGATGGGTGCTACTGTCTATGGTGCGACGAAGGCCTTCGTGCTGTTCCTTTCCCAGGGGCTGAACGTCGAGCTGGCGCCCAAGGGCGTCTATGTGCAGGCGGTGCTGCCGGCTGCGACGCGCACCGAGATCTGGGATCATGCGGGCGTCGATGTCGAAACGCTTGCGGGCGTGATGGAGGCCGGCGATCTCGTCGATGCGGCACTAGTCGGCTTTGATCGCCGCGAGTTGGTGACGATCCCGCCGCTGCCGGACGCCGGCCAGTGGCATACGTTCGACGCCGCGCGCCAGGCGATGCTGCCGAATTTCGCACAATCCGAGCCGGCTGAGCGTTATCGGTCGGCTGCCTGATCAAACCGCTGGTCGTGGGCCGGGCGATCCTGTCGGCTCCCACGACAATAGGACAACAGCAAAGCGCTAGCGGGCAACCCGGCGCATTGCTCGTCTTCGCTACTCGCTTCGCACGATCGTCAACAATGCCCGAGGCGTTTGCCAAGCGCCCTCGGGCTGGTAGAGATTGAGGATCAAAGATTCGCTTCCGCAGCCAGTTGCGCCTGCGGGCGGAAATCCTCCTTCGAAACAATGTTGACGGTGCGAGCGTAATCCGATGAAAAAATTCAATCTGGGAACAACCGACCTCTCCGTTTCATCCGCCGTTCTCGGCCTGATGCGGATCGCCGATCTCAGTGATGACGCCATTGCCCGGCTCTATGGCAAGGCGCGGGACGTCGGCATCAACGTCTTCGATCACGCCGACATTTATGGCGGCGAACTGCATGCCTGCGAGCGTCGGTTCGGCGATGCGTTGCGGCTGAAGCCTGCCGAGCGTGAACAGATCGTTATCCAGAGCAAGTGCGGTATCCGGCGCGGCTATTTCGATTTCTCCCGCGACCATATCCTCCAGTCCGTCGACCGCTCACTTGCGGCGCTGAAGACCGACTATCTCGATCTTCTGCTGCTGCATCGCCCAGATGCCCTGGTGGAGCCGGAGGAAGTGGCTGACGCCTTCGACAAGCTGCAGGCGGGCGGCAAGGTCAGGCATTTCGGCGTGTCGAACCACACGCCACGGCAGATCGATCTCCTGAAGACGGCCGTTCGCCAGCCGCTCGTCGCCAATCAGATCCAGCTGAGCATTGCCCACGCCCCCTCGGTCGCGTTTGGGATTGCCGCGAACATGGCGGGTCTCGAGCAGTCGATCGACCGCGACGGCGAGGTGGTCGTCTATTCGCGGATCAACCGCATGACGCTGCAGGCCTGGTCACCGTTCCAGCAGGGCTTTTTCGGCGGTGTCTTCGTCGGCGACGAGACGAATTTTCCCGAACTCAACCGGGTGCTCGACGAACTCTCCGGCAAATATGCGGTGTCGCCGTCGGCGATTGCCTATGCCTGGATCGCGCGGCATCCGGCCAATATCCAGGTGGTCCTGGGAACGACGAGCCCGGAACGGCTGGCAGACATCGCGCCCGGCGCGGATATCACGCTGTCGCGCGAAGACTGGTACCGCCTCTTTACTGCGGCCGGGCACGTGCTGCCCTGACGGCAATCTGGGTAGACATACAAAAGGCCCGCTCGGATGTGAGCGGGCCTTTTCGTTTTTGGTGTCTGGTGCCGATCGATCAGGTGCGCGGCTTCAGGTTCTCGGGGTCGTAGAGCGGCTTGTAGCCGATACCGACGACTTCGACCGGATAGGTCTCGGCGAAGTATTCGACGTTCAACTTGCGGCCGACCTGGCAATGGGACCAGGGCAGATAGGCAAGCGCGATGTTCTTGCCGATCGTCGGCCCGAAGGCGATCGAGGTGGTGTAGGAACGGCGGCCGAGTTCGTCGACCAACACCGCGCCGGTTTCCGGGTCCATGACCGGCAGGCTGCCGACCGGGTATCGCTTCACGCCGTTTCTATCGGTGTTCTCCGTCAGAACGAGCGTGCAGAGCATGGCGGGCTGGTGTTCGCGTGCCTTGTATTCGAGGTGCTTGGCCTTGCCGCGGAAATCGACGTCCTTGACCTTCGGACGGGCAAGATCGGCCTCGATCAGGTTGTACTGGGTGAGAAGATCGGCGTTCTGCAGGCGCAGGCTCTTTTCCATGCGGCGCGAGTTGGCATAGGTCTCGACGCCGAAGGCCATGACGCCGGTTGCGCGCAGCGCGTCCCAGACGGCAAGGCCGTCCTCGTACTTCATATGCAGTTCCCAGCCCTGCTCGCCGACATAGGAGATGCGGAAGGCGGTGACTTTTTTGCCGGCGATTTCGATCGGCTTGATGGCGGCGAAGGCGAAGTTCTCGATATCGAGGCCAGCCGGATCGGCAACCACCTTCTTCAGCGTCTCGCGAGCGTTGGGCCCCCAGATGCCGATGGTGATGAACTTTTCCGAAACGTCGGTGATGGTGACGTCAAGGCCTCGGTCTTCGGCGACACGGCGCATGTACTGGAAGTCGCGCGGGCCGGCATCGGCGCCGTTCACGAGGCGGCAGCGGTCAGCCATGCGGAAGACGGTGAAGTCGGCCCGCACCATACCCTCGTCGTCGAGGAAGTGGGTGTAGATGCCCTTGCCGATGTTGCCGTCGCCGCCGACCTTGGCGGCGCAAAGCCATTCGAGAAGCTCGACATGATCAGGGCCTTCGATGTCGACCATATGGAAATGCGAGAGATTGACGATGCCGCAATCCTCGCTCATCGCCAGATGTTCGGCGTTGGACACGCGCCAGAAATGGCGGCTGTCCCACTCGTTCTCGCGCACCGGAACGCGGTCGCCGTATTTTTCGAGAAGATGTTCGTTGGCGGCGTAGCCGTGGGCGCGCTCCCAGCCGCCGAGTTCCATGAAGTAGCCGCCGAGCTCCTTCTCGCGCTCGTAGAAGGGCGAGCGCTTGACGTTGCGGCCGCTCGCATAGGGTTCGCGCGTGTGCACGGCGGGGTAATAGATCTTCTGCGCCGCCTCGAAGCAACGGCCCTCGATGAACTTCTCTTCCAGCTGGTGCGGGTAGAAGCGGGAATAGTCGATCGAGGCATGGTCGATCTCGGTGCGCCCGTCGGTCATCCAGTCGGCGATCAGCTTGCCGTAGCCGGGGCCGTCCTTCACCCAGATGGCGACGCAGTACCAGAGGCCGCGCACCTTCTGGCTCTCGCCGCAGGAGGGGCCGCCGGCGGCCGATACCTGAAGCAAGCCGTTGAACGAGTGGCTCTCGTTATAGCCAAGCTCGCCGAGGATCGGCGTCAGCTCCATGGCGCGCTCGAGCGGCTCGATGATCTGCTCCATCTCGAGGTCGCGCTGTGACGGCGACAGGCGCGCTTCGTGCTTTTCGAGAATATGCCGGGGATGGCAGAGGCGCGGATTGGTGGTCTCGTAATAACCCCACTCGATCTGGCCGCCTTCGGTGGTCTTCGGGTCGCCGGTGTCGCGCATATAGGCCGAGTTGCCCTGGTCGCGCAGCAGCGGGAAGCCGATCTCCTTGCCGGTGCCTTCGAATTCGTTATACGGGCCGAAGAAGGTGAGCGGATGGTCGACCGGCATGACCGGCAGATCCTCGCCGACCATTTCGGCGATCAGGCGGCCCCAGATGCCAGAGCAGACGATGACGTGGTCGGCCATGATCGTGCCGCGGTGGGTGACGACGCCCTTGATGCGGCCGTTCTCGACGATAAGCGACTTTGCTGGCGTGTTGCCGTAGACCTGCAGCTTGCCGGACTTTTCGGCCGCATCGACCAGCTTGCCAGCAACCGTCTGCGAGCGCGGGATGACGAGGCCGGCATCCGGGTCGAACATGCCGCCCATCACCTGATCCTCTTCGATCAGAGGGAACATCTTCTTGATTTCGGCCGGCGAGACATAGTGTGCGCGGGTGCCGAAGGCCTTGGCGGAAGAAAGCTTGCGCTTGATCTCCTCCATCCAGACATCATCGCCGGTGCGGGCGACTTCCAGGCCGCCGATGCGGGCGTAGTGGCCCATCTTCTCGAAGAAATCGATCGAATACTGCGTCGTCCAGACCGAAAGATAATCGTGGCTGGTGGTGTAGCAGAAGTCCGAGGCATGCGCGGTCGAGCCGATATCGGTCGGCACGCCTGACTTGTCGATGCCGACGATATCGTCCCAGCCGCGCTCGATCAGGTGGTGCGCGATCGAGGCACCCACTATGCCACCCAGCCCGATGATTACGACTTTCGCCTTTTGCGGAAACTCTGCCATTGATTGCGACCCTAGTTGGATTGGATGCCGGATTTTAGGGCGTGAGACGCGCCGACTAGAGCCTGTCTACGACATAATCATCAAACTGCACGACCAGAGCCGAGCAATCTGTGGATCGTAGAACGAGAGCTAGCGGGACGGTCATGCCACTGATTTCGTGAGAAAAAGCGTCGAAGAGCATCGAAGCGATTTCTCTTAGCATACAGAAGACGCGGGCGCATTCGAATGCGTCATCGCATGGGGCACGAATGTCGGTTTTGCGGCGACGCCACGATGCAGGCGATCTGCGACATCGTGCGGGCGGCTTGCTGCTTCACGATCACGGTGCCGCGCCGAAGAAGGCAAGGCGGGTGAAGAGCACGTAGTGCGATTCCGAGACCATCAGAGCGACGAAGACCAGCACCAGCAGCGGTGGCAGCAGGATCGCGTAGATCAGCGCCAGCCGCTCCCAGGCCATGTGCATGAAGATCGCGACGATGAGGCCGGCCTTCAGCACCATGAAGAGCAGGATCAGCGACCACCTGAGATAGCCCTGCAGCCCGACATAGTCGACGAGATAGGAGAAGGTGCTGAGCACGAACAGCAGCACCCAGACGACCAGGTAGAGGCCGATCGGATGCTGCTGGTGTTGTTCATGCGCCGGTGCCCGCGACCCTGCCTGCGGTATCGTGTCGGTGTGTGCCGTCGTTTCGGTCATGGCCATGCCTCACCACAGATAGAAGAATGCGAAGATGAAGACCCAGACGAGGTCGACGAAGTGCCAATAGAGGCCGGTGATCTCGACGATCTCGTATTGCCCCTTGCGGCTCGTGAAGAAGCCGCGCCTGCCGGTGTCGAAGTCGCCGCGCCAGACCTTGCGGGCGATGATCAGCAGGAAGATGACGCCAATCGTGACGTGTGTGCCGTGGAAGCCGGTAATCATGAAGAAGGTCGAGCCGAATTGGGCAGCACCCCAAGGGTTGCCCCAGGGGCGTACGCCCTCAGTGATCAGCTTGGTCCACTCGAAGGCCTGCATGCCGACGAAGGTGGCGCCGAAGAGCGCCGTCACCACCATGAGCAAAGCGGTTTTCCTTCGATCCTGGCGGTAGCCGAAGTTGACGGCCATGGCCATTGTGCCGCTCGAGGTGATCAGCACGAAGGTCATGATGGCGATCAGGATCAGCGGCACGTCGGAACCGCCGATGTGCAGCGCGAAGACCTCGCTCGGATTGGGCCACGGAACGGCCGTCGACATGCGCGCAGACATGTAGGCGATGAGGAAACAACCGAAGATGAAGGTGTCGCTGAGGAGGAAGATCCACATCATCGCCTTGCCCCAGGAGACGTTCTTGAACGTCCTTTGATCCGAAGCCCAGTCGGCGGCGAAACCGGCAAGTCCCGCCGGGCGGTGGAGCGGTTCTCGGACAGGCGAATGTGTCTCGACGGACATCCTTTGGCTCCCTCAAGTCAAGAGTTGCCGGCAGAGCTCGACGAAGTCGTTGGCCCAGCCGGAAAAGAGCGCGAAAAGCACCAGCCAAACGGCCAGCATGAAATGCCAATAGGTGGCGCAGAGCGTGATCGACAGCACGGCCCTCTCGTCCATCGGGCCGGCGCGCGTTCTCACGATCACTCGGGTGAGCGCGAAAAGGCCGCCGAGGATGTGCAGGCCATGCATGCCTGATATCATGTAGAAGAAGCTGTTGGCCGGGTTATCGGCGATGAGAAAGCCGGCATCGGTCAGTTCGCGCCAGGCGAAGACCTGGCCCGCGAGGAAGGCGAGCCCCACGGCAAGCGCGGCGATCAGGGCCGTGCGGCTTGCCTCGTCATGATGGCGCTCCGCGGTGACGCGCGCCGCATGCAGAAGCAGGCTGCCGAGCCCGAGGATGGCGGTGTTCAGCCAGAGGACTTTCGGCATTGGCGTCGACCACCAGTCGGTGGATACCATGCGCATGAAATAGGCGCTGATGAAAAGCGAGAAGAGCGCGGCGACGACGGCGAGGAAGACGCCGAGGCCGATTTTTGCGGGTGGGATCGAAGGACGACCATCTGGACGCGGGTCAAACGCGTGACCGATCTCCAGCCAGGGTTTTGAGAAGAGCCGCTGCCGGCTGAGCCACCAGCCGGCGATTGTGAGAATCACGGCCAGTAGGATCAAGGTGACATTCATGAGGCACCCTCCGGCGCATGACCTGCGGAGCCCGGCTGGTTCTGCGGAATGAAATCCTCGGCCGCTCCCGGCACGCTGTAGTCATAGGGCCAGCGGTAGACGACCGGCAGTTCCTTCCAGTTGCCGTGGCGCGGCGGCGTCTCCGGTGTCTGCCATTCGAGCGTTGTTGCCCGCCAGGGATTGCCGCCGGCCTCACGACCATGGCGAATGCTCCAGATGAGATTGAAGAGGAAGAGGAGCTGAGCGGCGCCGACGACCAGCGCCATGATGGTGATGAACTCGTTGAGCGTATGGGCAGAGGCCGGGACGAAGGCGGTTTCGCCCATTTCATAATAGCGCCGCGGCATGCCGATGAGGCCGAGATAGTGCATCGGGAAGAAAATCAGATAGGCACCGACGAAGGTGACCCAAAAATGGATCTGGCCCATCACCTCGTTGAGCATGCGGCCGGTGATCTTCGGATACCAGTGATAGATCGCGCCGAAGATGACGAGGATCGGGGCCACGCCCATGACCATATGGAAATGCGCGACGACGAACATCGTGTCGGAGAGCGGCACGTCGACGACGACGTTGCCGAGGAAGAGGCCGGTCAGCCCGCCATTGACGAAGGTGACGATGAAGGCGAGCGCAAACAGCATCGGCAGCGTCAGGTGGATATCGCCGCGCCAGAGCGTCAGCACCCAGTTGTAGACCTTGATCGCCGTTGGCACGGCGATGATTAGCGTGGTCGTCGCGAAGAAGAAACCGAAATAGGGGTTCATGCCGCTGACATACATGTGGTGCGCCCAGACGATGAAGGAAAGCGCGCCGATGATGACGATCGCCCAGACCATCATGCGGTAGCCGAAGATGTTCTTGCGGGCATGGGTGCTGATGAGATCGGAGACGATGCCGAAGGCAGGCAGCGCGACGATATAGACCTCCGGGTGGCCGAAGAACCAGAAGAGGTGCTGGAACAGGATCGGGCTGCCGCCGCCGTGCTGCAGCTGCTCGCCCATCTCGACGATCGCCGGCATGAAGAAGCTGGTGCCGAGCACCCGGTCGAACAGCATCATGACGCAGGCGACGAAGAGGGCGGGGAAGGCAAGCAGCGCCATGACCGTCGCGGTGAAGATGCCCCAGACGGTGAGCGGCATGCGCATCAGCGTCATGCCGCGGGTGCGCCCCTGCAGCACGGTGACGACATAGTTGAGGCCGCCCATGGTGAAGCCGATGATGAAGAGGATGAGCGAGGAGAGCATCAATATGATGCCCCAGTCCTTGCCGCCGGGCGTGCCAGAGAGAACCGCCTGGGGCGGGTAGAGCGTCCAGCCGGCTCCGGTCGGGCCTCCGGGGGCGAAGAAGCTTGCGACGAGCACGAGCACCGCGAGCAGATAGAGCCAGTAGCTCAGCATGTTGGCATAGGGGAAGACCATGTCGCGTGCGCCGAGCATCAGCGGGATCAGGTAATTGCCGAAGCCACCAAGGAAGAGGGCTGTCAGCAGGTAGATCACCATGATCATGCCGTGCATGGTGATGAACTGGTAGTAGCGCTCGGCGTCGATGAAGGCGAAGGCGCCGGGAAAGCCGAGCTGCAGCCGCATCAGCCAGGAGAGCACCAGGGCGACCATGCCGATCGCGATCGCGGTCGAGGCATATTGCACGGCGATGATCTTGGCATCCTGGCTGAAGACGTAGCGCGTCCACCAGCTATGGGGATGATAAAGCTCGACGTCCTCCACTTCCGCGGGGCCTATCGGTTCGCCCGTGCTATGCCGGATGTCGACCATCTGCGAGAACCTCCCAACACCGGATCATTTCGATCCAACGCTTTGAACCACGCAATTCCGGACGATTAACCGTGGAATTGCTTTCGCTCACAAGCGGGATGCGAGCGGAAAACCGCAAGCACTTTTCCTCATCCCGCTTTGGCCGTCGGGGCGCTTCTTACTGCGCCGGGGCGGCATTTCCTGCCTGCGCCGTTTCTTTCGTCCCTGCCTTTGCCTGCAATTGCGAGAAGGTCTGCTGGCTCGAAAGCCAGGTCTGGTAGTCGGCCGCACTGTCGACGATGACGGTGCCGCGCATCTGTGGGTGGCCGACGCCGCAGAGTTCGGCGCAAAGAACCTCGAACGTGCCAGTGCGTGTCGGCGTCAGCCAGAAGTAGGTGACCATGCCCGGCACCATGTCCATCTTGGCGCGGAACTCCGGCACGTAGAAATCATGCAGAACGTCGACCGAGCGCAACAGGATCTTGACCGGCTTGCCGATTTCGAGATGCAGCTCACCGCCTTCGATGACGTAATCGTCAAGCGCCGCTGCGTCATTGCGATTGAGGCCGAGCGAATTTTCCGGGGTGATGTCGCGGGTCTCGGAGGTGCCGAGCTTGCCGTCCGCGCCTGGGAGCCGGAAGCTCCACAACCACTGCTGGCCGACGACCTCGACCTCCGTTGCGCCATCCGGCACGGTCACGAACTGGTGCCAGACGAAGAGGCCGGGGGTCAGCATGGCGGCGACCCCGAGCGTCGTGCCGCCGGCAAGCCACCCTTCGAGCTTCCTGTTTTCCGGTTCATAGGCCGCTCGGTTTCCCGGGCGATGCCGAAAACGCAGGACGCAATAGGCCATGAAAAGCACCACGGCGACGAAAACGACGCCAGTAATCCAGAAGGTGATGATGAGCGTATTGTCTATGTAATTCCAGTTGGACGCGATCGGCGTCCACCACCACGGGCTCAACAGATGGAACAACACCGACCCAACGGCCAACAAAACCAGAATAACTACCACGGCCATTTCTGTCCCTCCTCGCCGCTGGCGGCTGTGGGCATGAATACGCAATCCGTAGAGCCAGCTGCATGTTTCCTTTGATCGTCTCCGATTAAAGGACAAAAACATGCAGGAATTCAAAGTTCTACAGCGACCTTTGCGCGTCTGATACGACGCGCGGCGCTGTACCTGCAATTATTGCACGAACGTCGAATAGTCGCAATTCGCCGTCTCCGTGCGGACGGCGCTTGCCTTTAGTCTTTTCAGCCTACTGCGAATACTGCTTGAGGTAGGCAATGAGGTTGGAGATATCCGTGTCGTCCTTCAGCCCGGCAAAGGCCATTTTCGTGCCTTTCACCTTGGTCTTTGGATTGTGCAGATAGTCGCGCAGATGCGCCTCGTCCCAGACGAGCCCACCCTTGCCGGCATCGATCATCGCCGGCGAGTAGCTGAAGTCGGCGTGGGTGCCGGCCGTTCGCCCGAACAGATGGTTGAGTGATGGTCCAACCTTGTTGGTATCGCTGTCGGCAACATGACAGACAGCGCATTTCTTGAAGACGGTGGCTCCGGCTGCGGCATCGCCCTCTTGCGCGAGGGTTGCGAACGGACAGAGCATCGTTGTCGAAAAGGCAAGGGCAACAACAAGAATTCGCATGACACTTCCTCAAAATCGCCGGGCGCAGGCAAGGAAGGCTATCGTCAATCTGTCGTTTTGGCGGTGCTTGCTTCTCTTAAGTTGGCGCCACGGCGGTTGATACTTGCGACAGGACGACCGTACGCCTCGCCTTGTGGAAGTCAACCGGCGCAGCCGGCAGGTCGCCGGTTGCGCCTAAATTTTCACCAGGGACGGTGCGCGCGATTAGACCCGATTGCCGGCGGCGTCGAAGAAATGCAGCCTGTCGACCGGCAGGCGCACGGCAAGCGAACCCGAAGCGGTGAGGAACCGGCGGTCGTTGGTAAAGGCCTTGAAGCCGGCGTGGCCGAAGGAGAGATGCAGGATGATGCCGAACCCGGTCGGCTCGACCAAGTCGACATTGGCGCTCAGCACATCCGGCCCTTCGACGCCGATTTCCACATGTTCCGGGCGAATGCCGAGGGTGGCGCGGGCGCCGTCGGCGAGCGCCGGATGCGGTTGTGCCGGGATGACAACGCCGCCTTCCGTCTCGAATCGCGGGGCGGTGCCGTTCAGGTAGGTGCCCTCGAAGAAGTTCATGCCGGGCGAGCCGATGAAGCCGGCGACGAAGAGGTTTGCGGGACGGTCGTAGAGATCGAGCGGGCTGCCGACCTGCTGGACGAAGCCGCCGTTCATGGCGACGATGCGGTCGGCAAGCGTCATCGCCTCGATCTGGTCGTGGGTCACGTAGATCGAGGTGGCGCCGAGGTCCTTGTGCAGCTTCTTGATTTCGGCGCGCATCTGCTCGCGCAGGCGGGCGTCGAGGTTCGACAGCGGCTCGTCGAACAAAAAGGCCTTGGGTTCGCGCACGATGGCGCGCCCCATGGCGACGCGCTGGCGCTGGCCGCCTGAGAGTGCTCGCGGCCGGCGTTCGAGCAGCGGATCTAGGCCGAGCTTGGCGGCGGCCCCTGAAACGATGCTCGCGATCTTCTCCTTGGCCGTCTTCCGGAGCCTGAGGCTATAGCTCATGTTCTTGGCGACCGACATATGCGGATAGAGCGCATAGGACTGGAACACCATGGCGATGTCGCGGTCCTTCGGCGCCAGCTCGTTGACGCGCTTTCCGGCGATGCGGATCTCGCCCGAGGTGACGCTTTCAAGCCCGGCGATCATGCGCAGCAGCGTAGATTTGCCGCAGCCGGATGGGCCGACGAGCACCACGAACTCGCCGTCGCCGATCTTGAGATCGACATCGTGCAGTACCGGGTGGATGCCGTAGGATTTCTGGATGTTGGCGATATCGATGGAAGCCATGAGAGCAATCCTCAGCCTTTGACCGCGCCGGCCGTGAGGCCCTGGACGAGATAACGTTGAATGAGCAGGAAGAAGAGGCAGGCGGGGATGAGTGCGAGCACGCCGGCCGCCATCATCTGCCCGAAGTCGACGGAGAACTTCGATACGAAGGACAACAAGCCGACAGGGAAGGTCGCCTGGTCGTTGCCGGAGATCAGCATCAGCGAGAACAGAAGTTCGCTCCAGGCGGCGGTAAAGACGAAGCCGAGCGTTGCGGCAATGCCGGGCAGCGTCAGCGGCAGGATGATCTGGCGGAAAGCGACGAATTGGGTGGCGCCGTCGATCATCGCCGCCTCTTCCAGATCCTTCGGGATGCCGTCGAAGAAGGACTGCATCAGGAAGGTGGCGAAGGGCACGTTGAAGGCGGTGTAGACGATGACGAGGCCGGTCAGGCTGTTGGTGAGGCCGAGCGGTGAGAGGATCTTGAAGATCGGCGCCACCAGCATCACCAGCGGGAACATCTGCGTCAAAAGCATCAGCGCCACCAGCCAGTACTTGCCGCGGAAGTTGAAGCGCGACAGCGCATAGCCCGAGAGCGAGGCGAGGATGGTGACGATAACGGCGGTGGAGCCGGATACGATCAGGCTGTTTTTGAAGAACACCGGAAAGGCGCTGTGGCGCAGCACGAAATCGAAATGTTCGAGGCTGGCGCGCGACGGCCACATTCGAATGCCTTCCGAGTAGAGCAGGTCGTTGGGCGTGACTGCAACCTTCAACAGCCAATAGAGCGGGAAGAGCGCGAAGGCGATGTAGGCAAGGATGGCCGATCGGTGCGCGATCATGAGGAAAAGCGGTTTGGCGCGCATCGGTCTCAATCCTTGCTCAACAGCCATTGCCGCAGGATGACGATCAGCATCGAATAGGCGAGCAGCAGTGCCAGAAGCACCAGCGCGATCGCCGAGGCGTAACCGAAATCCAGCCGCTTGAAGGCCTGGGTGAAGATATAGCTGGCGACGATCTGGGTGCGGTCGGCCGGTCCGCCATTGGTCATGACGATGATCAGGTCGGCGAAGTTCGAGATCCAGACGGTGCGCAGGAGGATGGTGATGGCGATGGTCGGCGCCAGGAACGGCAGCGTGATCGAGAGAAATCGCTGCACCGGGCCGGCGCCGTCGATGCTCGCGGCCTCATAGAGGTCGCGCGGGATCGCCTGAAGCGCTGCGAGCAGGGTGATCGCGAAGAAAGGAATGCCCCACCAGACATTGGCGATGATCGGCCCCCACATGGCAAGCTGCGGGTCCGAGAGGATGTTGTTCGGCTCACTCATGATGCCGAGCGCATAGAGCCAATGCGGCAAGGGACCAACGACCGGATTGAAAAGCCAGGCCCAGTTGAGGCCGGCAAGGAAGCTCGGCACCGCCCAGGGCAGGAAGACGAGCGCCTGGGCAAGGCCGCGGCCGTAGAAGGGCTTGTCGAGCAGCAATGCCAGGATCAGGCCAAAGACGAACTGAAAGAAGACCGAAGCGCCGGTCCACCAGAGCGTGTTGCGCAGCGCCCGATAGAAGGCCTGGTCCTCGGCAAGCGCGCGGAAATGATCAAGGCCGATATAGGCACCGGAGAACGGGTTTAAGAGCTGGATGTCGCGGAAGGCGTAGGAAACGCCAAGCACCAGCGGCACCAGCATGACGGTGACGATCAGGATCAGCGCCGGCGCGCTATAGAGATAGGGCGCGGCGCCGTCGGCGATGCGCTTCTTCAGCGGCGTCCTGCCTGCCGGCAGGCCGCTTTGGCGGGCGACATGGTCCATCGATCGAAATTTCCCCTGTGCGGCCGCCGGTTTTTTCGACGTGCCTCGTTTTCGTTCAGTCGGAGCGGGATGCGGGCGGAGACCGCGCCCACGTCATTCCGCTCAATGTCACGAGGGCCGGCGGCGGCGAACCGCCGCCGGCCGAAGGCTTACTTCTTGCTGGCGAGGAACTTCTGCTGCGCCTTGGTCAGGTAGTCGGCCCACTGGTTGGCGAGCTCTTCCGGCGTGATGTCGCCGAGCAGGGCTTCCTGAGTCGTCTTGATGGCGAGCGAATCCTTGAAGAAGGCGAATTCCTCGAGGTAGCTCGGCATCACCGTCAATACGACGTCCTTGTCGGCAAGCTCGTCGAACCAGCCCTTGAACTGCGCGCTCGCATAGAAGGGATCCTTCTCGGCCGACTTGTGCACCGGCAGCGCGCCCGTGCGCTTGTTCCACTCGATGTTGCCTTCCGGCCCCTCGAGCGTCTCGATCAGCTTCCAGGAGAGATCCTTGTTCTGACTTGCCGACAGCATCGACCAGCCGGCAAAGCCGATGGTGGTAAACGCCTTGCCGCTCGGACCCTTCGGCATGGTGGTGACGCCGAAATCTTCCGACTTCATGCGCTCGGCAATGGCGATCAGCGCATCCGGATCCTGGTCGAGGAAGGCGCAGGTGCCGCTGTAAAAACCGGCGACGATTTCGTTAAAGCCCCAGTTGACGCTGTCCTTCGGCGCCAGCCCCTTCTTGTAGAGGTCGATCACCCAGGTCAGGCCCTTGACCCAGCCTTCGCTGTTCATGGTCGAGGTGCCATCCTCATTGAAGAATTTGTTGCTGCCGGCCATGGTGGCGCCGAACATCACCCAGCCGTTGAGACCACCCGGTCCCCCGCGCAGGCAGTAGCCGGATTTGCCCGGAAGCTTGGATACGGCTTCCGATGCCTTGACGAAATCGTCCATGGTCTTCGGCGGTTCGCTGACGCCGGCTTCCGACAGAAGCTTCTTGTTGTAGAACATCGCCCGCAGATAGAAGCCGTAGGGCAGCATGTAGGCGGTGTCGTTGACGTCGCGGCCGAGTTCGAGCGCGCGTTCGGTCAGGCCGCCCGTGTGTTCCCACTTGGCGAGGTAGGGCTCCAGGCTTTCGAGCATGCCGTTGTTGGCATAGAGCGACAGCCAGGTGTCGGGCATTTCCATCACGTCAGGCAGTTCGCCGGCCGAAACCATGGTCGCGAACTTTTGGAATGCTTCGCCCCAGGGCAGCGAGATGATCTCGACCGTGGTGCCGGGGTTGGCGGCTTCGAACTTGGCAACGATCGATTTCAGCGTCTCGGTGCGCTCGGGGCTGGTGATGACCTCGACCAGTTTCAGCTTGGTATCGGCGAGTGCGCTTCCGGCCATCAGGCTGGCGAGAAGCGTGGCAGTGATCAGTTTCTTCATTCTTGTTCCCTCTTTTCTTCGTTGGTTTGGTTCAAAGTGGGGAGAGCGGGATGCCGGCGGAAAACCGCCTGCAGCCGCTCCTGTCAGCCAGTCGAAGCGACGGCGAGCGCCGCTTCAAGATCGCTCCAGAGGGCCTCCGTTCCCTCCAGGCCGACATGGAGCCGTACCGACCGCGGCGAGATGCCGAAGGCGGCCGCGGAATTGGGCTGGGCTTTCTGCGACAGCACGACTTCGCCCGGCACGATGAGGCTTTCATGTCCGCCCCAGGAAACGCCGAGCTTGAAGAGTTCGAGATGATCCGCAAAGCGCCTGACATCGACGCCCTCGCGGAAGATGAAGGAGAACAGGCCGGATGTGCCCGAAAGGCCCGGCGGCAGGGTGTTGCCGAGGCCGGGGTGGCAGACGGTCTCGACCAGCGGATGGGCCTGCAGCCGCCGCGCGACTTCAAGCGCCGAGCGCTCATGCGACTTCATGCGGATGGGCAGGGTGCGTAAGCCCCGGATCAGGAGCCAGGCGTCGAAGGGCGAGAGCTTGCCGCCGAGATAGGGATAGGCTTCGGAGCGGATGCGGCCGATCAGTTCCTTCGAGCCGGCAACCACGCCAGCAACCACATCGCTGTGTCCGCCGAGATACTTCGAAGCGGAATGGATGACGAGGTCGACGCCGAGCGAAATCGGCTGCTGGAAGATCGGGCTTGCCCAGCTGTTGTCGATGGCGGTGATGATGCCCTGGTCCTTGGCAAGGCGGGCGAGGGAGGCGACGTCGTGGGTGTCCATCACCCAGCTTGTCGGGCTTTCCATGTAGAAGAGCTTGGCGCCGGGAAGGGCCTTGGCAACTGCTTCCTCGTCGCGACCGTCGACATAGGTCACCTCGATCTTCATGCGCTTCAGATGCGTGCCAAACAGGCGGAAGGCGTCGGGATAGACATGATTGACGGCGACGATGCGGTCGCCCGGCTCGACGAAGGACAGCACGGTCGAGGAGATCGCCGACATGCCGCTGGCAAAACCGATCGCGTCTTCGCCGCCTTCGAGCTTCGCCAGCATCTCCTCGAACATGCGCACGGTCGGGTTGAGACCGCGGGTATAGATCGGTCGCACACGCTCGCCCCGGTAGGACGCGACCATGTCGTCATAATCCTTGAAGGTGAAAAGCGAGGTCTGAACGATCGGCGGCACGACGGCATCGAAGGCGTGGCCTTCGTCATGCGCGACGGTCAGCGAGGCGTGGTCGAACGGATCGAGGCCGTTGGTCATTTGGACATTTCCTTGATATCTTCCTCGACGATCGCGAGGATTTTCAGCGTTTCTTCGCGCGCGGTGTCAGGATCCTGGGCTGCGATCGCGTTGAACAGGGTACGGTGGAACGGGAAGGAGCGGCGGGCGAAGTCCGACCGATCGAACGGCTCCTCCCAGAAGCGCTCGAAGGCTTCGCGCATCTGTTCGAGGAGCTGGCGGAAGAGCGGATTGTGGGTGGCATCGTAGATCGCCAGATGGAAGGCAAGGTCTTCCGGACCTGACGTGCCCTTGGCGATATGCACCCGCTCCATCTCGTTGAGCTTCACTTCGATGATATCAAGGTCTTCGTCGGTGCGCCGGCGGGCCGCGACCATATTGGCCTCAACCTCGATGCCGCGGCGGACCTCGAGCGTCATCAAAAGCACGTCGCGCAGATGCGCAGCGTCGAGGGTGAGCGGCATATGGACGGTGGCGCCCGTGATCATGCGCAAGAGATAGGTGCCGCTGCCCTTGCGCGCCTCGACGACGCCGAGCGCCTGAAAGTGGCGGATGACTTCGCGAATAGTCGACCGACCGACGGCAAGCGCCGTCATCAGTTCGCGTTCAGCTGGCAGGCGTTCGCCGGGTCTAAGCCCCGATTGTTCGATGTAGTCAGCCAACGCGGCAATGACCTGCTGGGCCCGGTCGGCGGGCGGCAATGGCAGAAGCGCGGCTCTGGCTTGTTCAGTCATTCAGCCTCCCCCTCGGCGCCAAATTGGTCTGACATCTCACCACTATGGATAAGGCGCGAGAGGTCGTCAAGCAGGAACTGATGGAACTCGAAGGTGGTTGACCTCGCACGCTTCCGGCGTAGACAGGAGGCAAGGAGCTTGACGATGTTGAAATCGGGATATCTGTTTGCCATCGCCATGGTGGGCGCGGTCTTTGCCGTGACGAGCGTCGCGGGCGATGCGGAAGCGCAGATGCGCACCAGAAAGGGCGAGTATTACGAAGGCGTCCAGCGCAAGCCCTATGGCTATTACTGGATCTGGCCGCCGGTCGAACAGCGGCAGCCAGCCTACAGGCAACGTCCCGGCCAGGATGGTCCAGCCGGCAACACGACGACGAAACCCCGCAAGCGGCCGACCCAATAGGCATTGCTGTGCTGCCAAGCGAACCGGACAAAGAGAAGCGGCGCCAGAAGGCGCCGCAACTTTGATCAGATCTTGTTTGATCAGGCCTTGGCGACGTGAACGTCGCGGGGAAGGGAAGAGAGAACCTCCGGCCCGTCCTCGCGCAGGATGACGATGTCTTCCAGCCGGATGCCGAAGCGGCCGGGCAGATAAATGCCGGGCTCGATCGAGAAGACCATGCCTTCTTCCAGCACGGTTTCCGAAGTGGCGGTGATGTAGGGCGGCTCATGGCCGTCGATGCCCATGCCGTGGCCGGTGCGGTGAACGAAGTATTCGCCGTAGCCGGCATCGCTGATCACCTTGCGGGCGGCCGCGTCGACATCCTTGGCGAGCACGCCGGGACGGGCCGCCTTCAACGCTGCCTGCACGGCCCTTTCCACGATGGTGTGGATCTGGCCGTATCCCTCAGGCGCGCGGCCGACGATTGCCATGCGGGTGATGTCGCTCGGGAAACCCTGCTTGCGGCCGCCGATATCGATGACCACGGCATCGCCTTCCTCGATCACCCGCTCGCTCGCCGAGTGGTGCGGGAAGGCGCCATTGCCGCCTGCGCCGACGATCCAGAAGGCCGGTGCCGCACCTTCCGAGGAAAAGTGTCCGCGGATCTCGGCGGCCAGCTCTTTTTCGGTCATGCCCGGACGGATCTTGGAAAAGGCCGCTTGCATGGCGCGGTCGGCAATGCCGGCATTCATCTTCAAAAGGGCGTATTCGCTCTTGTCCTTGCGCATGCGAAGGCTTCCAAGCGTTGCCGGGGTGAATTCGCGCGCGGTATCCTCCGGCAGCGCATCGATCAGCAGCAGGGCGAAATCGGCGCGCATGGTCTCGTCGAGCACGACGCAGCCAGGTGCAGTCGCGCCGACATTGGCGAGGGCTGCGTTCAGGGCATCGGCCGGACCGGCATCATCGGCCCAGTTGTGGAAGGCGATGTCGGTATGTTCGCGCGTGCCCTCGGCGTTGAGCGCCGGCATCAGGAAGGCTTCCTTTTCCGGGCCGATCAGAAGCAGGCAGGGGCGCTCGTCCGGATGCGGATGGTAGCCGATCAGCCAATCCATGTGCGATCCCGGCGCGAGCGCGACGAGGCCGGCTTTGCTTTCGGCCATCTTGCGGCGGAGCGCAGCAAAACGGCTCTTGGTGAGTTCGTTCATGATGTTTCCAGTTCTGGCTTGAGGAAATGGGATGCGCTCGCCATTCACGCGACTGTAGCGCTCATCGACGGGCGGATGGGGTGGCCGGGCGGACCGGCGTGATGTGGCGGTTTTGGGGAATGCTATAGGCCGGCGCAGGTGTTACCCCAGGCTGAAAATCTTTGGCTCTTCAAGCGGACTCCTCCCCCTCGAATGCGCGGGCATTGGGCCGGAAGGCTCGCGCCTCCCGTCGCTATGCATCTGTATTTTCACGACTTTGGTGCCGTGCCTGAGCGTTGTCAATACGGAATTTTAGTCACACTAAAATTTATGAGGCCGTGGCCTGCCGTCGGCTCAGGCCGCCAGCCGCAGAAGGCGCGCGACCGCCTGCTGGTCGAAGCCGCCGATCCCTTCTCGGATGTCGGCGGCGATCGCATCGGCAACGGCATCTTCGTCGCGCCGCCGGAGGGCCTCGATCGCCTCGCGGTGCCGATCCACGACATAGAGTTCGGTGACGTGCTCCATGGCGATGCCGAGGATGGGCCCGAGTTGCAGCCACACGCTTTCGATCAGCGGCATGGCGACCGGATCCGGATTGGCCGTGTAGATCATCCGATGGAACGCCTGGTTGGCAATCAGCGCTGCCACCTTGTTCCCCTTGCGGATCTCCGTCTCGATACTGTCATCGATTGCCGTGATTTTCTCGATCTGGCGCTCGGAGAGATGGGCGACAGCCCGGCGGGCGGCATGGCTTTCGAGCGCGATGCGGAGCAAGATCAGTTCCTCGAACCGCGCGGGCGTGATGTGCGGCACGACGATACGGCGGTTTTCCAGGAACTGCAGCGCGCCGATCGACGTCAGCTGACGTAGCGCCTCGCGTACCGGCGTCGGGCTGCTTTCGAGCGCTTCGGCAAGGCCGCGGATGGTGACGGATGTGCCGGGGCGGAAAGCGCCGACCATGATCGCCTGGCGCAGCCGGTTGAAGGCATAGTCATGCGTGGTCATGCCGTCGGGTCGGGCAAGTGGCGGCAAAACAAGGGGTTTCACGATCGCATTCCTTCTGCCTGGCGTCCTTCATGCGCCTGATACCATTGCCGATGCTTGACTCCAATTCCTGAATTATGTCAACTATCACAAAATGTGATCACAAAAAGAGATTTGCGATATGTCGCTCGACGCGGAAGACCCCAGCGCATTCAAGGCATGGCTCGAGCAGAACGGGCCGATCGAAAGTATCCAGGCGGTGGTCTGCGACCTCAACGGCATCATGCGGGGCAAACGCGTGCCGGTGGAGCAGGCGGCGAAGGTGCTCGGCGGCGGCATCCGCATGCCGCTCTCGATCGTCGGGGTCGATGTCTGGGGCGAGGATATCATCAACAGCGAGCAGGTGTTCGCCAGCGGCGACCGCGACGGTATCTGCGGTGTCACCGGCCGCGGCGCGCTGCCGGTCAACTGGACTTCGCGACCGAGCGCGCTGGTGCCGCTCTGGCTGCAGCTTGAGGACGGCAAGCCGTTTCTTGCCGATCCGCGCCAGGCGCTGGCGGCGGTCGTGCGCGAATATCAGGAACTCGGTCTTCGCCCCGTCGTTGCGACCGAACTGGAGTTCTACCTGATCGATCCGGAGCCCGACAGCGCGGTGCCGCCGATCTCGCCCTATACCGGCAAGCGCCTCGATTCCGATGCGATCCTGTCGATCGACGAGCTCGACGATTTCGGCGAGTTCTTCTCGGACGTCTACAAGGAATGTGCCCGGCAGAACGTGCCGGCGGATGCGGCGATCGCCGAGAACGGCATCGGCCAGTTCGAGATCAATCTACTCCACACCGACGACCCGCTGAAGGCGGCCGACGACGCCATCTTCTTCAAGCGCATCGTCAAGGGTGTCGCGCGCAAGCATGGCCTCGCCGCCACCTTCATGGCCAAGCCCTACGGCACACGGTCGGGCAACGGCATGCATATCCATTTCAGCCTGCTCGACGAGGAGGGCAACAACGTCTTCAACGACGGCAGCGACGAAGGTTCGCCAATGCTGAAGAACGCCGTTGCCGGCCTCTTGCGCGGCATGGCCGAGACGACGCTGCTGTTTGCGCCGCATTTCAACTCCTACCGGCGGCTCAGGCCGGACACGCACGCGCCGACGGCCGTCTGCTGGGGCTATGAGAACCGCACCTCGGCAATCCGCATTCCAGGCGGCAATCCGGCCGCGCGCCGCATCGAGCATCGCGTCGCCGGAGCCGACGCCAATCCCTATCTCGTCATCGCCGCGATCCTCGGCGCTGCCCTCGTTGGCATCCGCAACAAGTGGAAGCCACCGGCGCCTGTTTCGGGTCGGGCCTATGCAGCGGAGAAACTGCCCAAAATTCCCTCGGAATGGGGGCAAGCGGTCGATAGCTTCGAGGCAGGACCGATTGCCGCCGAAATTTTCGATCCCGTGCTGCGCTCGATGCTGATCGCCTGCAAACGCCAGGAGATTGCAGGCTTTGCCGAGCAGGTCACGGATTACGAATTCAGCGCCTATCTGGAAATTGTCTGATGGTCACGAAACAGAACTCCTATGCCGGCGACGGCAGCTACCCGACCAGCTACTACGCCGCATCCCGCAACATCATCCGCACGCCGGTCCGACTTCAGGGCCGCGTCGAGACCGACGTGTGCGTTGTCGGTGCCGGTTACTCCGGCCTGTCGACGGCGATCCACCTTGCGGAAAAAGGCTACAAGGTCGTCGTCGTCGAGGGCGCCCAGGTCGGTTGGGGTGCTTCCGGCCGCAACGGCGGCCAGGTGGTCAACGGCCTCAACGCCAGCCTATCGACGATCCAGCGCCGCTACGGCGACGACGCCGCGCGCTTCATCGGCGGGCTGGTGCAGGAAGGCGGCAAGATCATCCGTCGTCTCGTCAGCCAGTATCAGATCGACTGCGACCTGAAGCCGGGCAACATCTATGCCGCCTATACGCCGGCGCATATGAAAGAACTCGAAGCCAAGCAGGCGCTCTGGCGCAAATACGGCATGGATGATCACCAGCTTCTCGATCGTGACGCGCTTCGCAAGCTCGTCACGTCGGATGCCTATTGCGGCGGCATGCTCGACACGACCGGTGGGCACATGCATCCGCTCAATCTCGTGCTCGGCGAGGCGCGCGCGCTCGAAAGCATCGGCGGCACGATCTACGAACAGTCGCCCGTGACGCGCGTCGACCACGAGGCGGCGCGGCCGACCGTCTATACCGAAGGCGGCGAGGTTTCGGCACGTATTGTCGTGCTTTGCGGCAATGCCTATCTCGGCGACGCGGTGCCGAAGCTCATCTCCCGGGTCATGCCTGTTTCGACGCAGATGATCACGACGGCGCCGCTCGGCGAAGAGCTGGCGCAATCGCTGATCCCGAGCGACATGTGCGTCGAGGACGTGCGCTATATTCTCGACTACTTCCGACTTTCCGCCGACAAGCGGATGATTTTCGGCGGCGGCACCGTCTATGGCGGCACCGACCCGGCCGATGTCGTCGCCAAGCTCAAACCCAATCTCGAAAAGGTATTCCCTGAGCTCAAGGGCGTGAAGATCGACTATGCGTGGAGCGGCAATTTCGCGCTCTCCTTCACGCGCGTGCCGCAGATGGGCCGGATCGGCAGCAACACCTATTTCGCCCACGGCTACAGCGGCCATGGGGTCACCGGATCGCATCTCTTCGGCCGCACGCTCGCCGAGGCGATCGATGGCGACACCACGCGCTACGACGTCTTCGAAAAGCTGCCCTGGTATCCGTTCCCGGGCGGGCGCATGTTCCGGGCGCAATATTCGACGATCGGTTCCTGGTGGTACCAGTTCAAGGACGCGGTCGGATTGTAGGGCAAAAGGCCGATGCTCTATGATGGGGTGGCTTGCCATAAAGGCGGCCACGCCCTTTGCGCGCGAGTCGAATGGTCGATTTCCCGCGGAGTGTAATTCCGCCTTGCCGGCTGATGCGCTAGTATTAATCCCCTACTGCACGGTTCCTCAAATCGTCGCCGATTTGAGGATCAGAAAATCAAAAGTGCTACAGCGACCTTTGCGCGTCCGATAAGACGCGCGGCGCTGTAGGGCATCGGTTCGCCCGTTCGAAGGGCCCGTTGCATCTTTGGCATGCGGCCAGTCTGTGGGAGCGGCTTTCGTATGCAAACGGATATACCAAAGAGGGCCCGCATTTCTGCGGGCAAGGCAGGCGGGGAGCATATGACTCCCGATTGATTTCCTGGAGGCCTCGAGATGTTCGTGCGCTTTGGCTATGAAATCGGCATTCGTTGCCCGCAGCCGACCCCGATGATGACCTATCTTTCCGTCGTGCCGGAACGGCGCGCAACTCTTCGGCGCGAACATGGGCCGGTTTCCATGCCAATCGTGAAGATGGAAGAGATCACCGATCCGCATGGCAATACATGTTTCCGGATGACCGTGCCCGAAGGCGACTTCAAGCTCTCCTATGACGCGGTGATCGAGGATGACGGCAGGCTCGACGCCTCCGATCCGCTGGCGGATGCTGTGCCGGTCGAAAACCTGCCGGCCGCTTGGCTACCCTATCTCGCGGCCAGCCGTTACTGCGAAACGGATCGGCTCGGTACCCTCGCGTGGCGACTGTTCGGAGATGTGCCTGCCGGTTGGCAGCGCGTGCAGGCGATTTGCGACTATGTGCATGAGCGCCTGGTCTTCAGCTACGGCTATGCCCAGGCAATGCGCACCGCGCTCGAAGCCCATGAGGATCGCGTCGGCGTCAGCCGCGACTATGCGCATCTGGCGATCACCTTTTGCCGCTGCATGAACATGCCGGCGCGCTATGTGAACGGCTACATGGCCGACATCCCGAAGAGCGATCATCCGGCGCCGATGGATTTCAACGCGTGGTTCGAAGTCTTTCTTGGAGATCGCTGGCATACGTTCGACGCCAAGAACAATCAGCGACGGGCAGGGCGGATTGCGGTCGCTCGCGGCCGTGACGCGGCCGACATTCCGCTGATCCAGACTTTCGGTAAACACGAACTGACCGCCTTCACCGTCTGGACCTGTGTCGAGGCCGACAGTGCGCTTACGCGCTCGCATCACGGCTCCGATGTTTCGTTGCTGACCCCGTGGTTCAGCGAAACCTGGTCGAAACACCTCCTGGACCGCGACCGCAATCGCCATTAACGACGGCGGTTTCGCCGAACCGATTTTTTACGACATGCGCATTTAGCGGAAAATAATATCTATAAACTCAATCGATAATATAGGAGAACAAGAGAGAAGGCGGACTAAATCCCGCGAGTGAATGACGGAGAGACGCGATGAACGCTTCGAGGCCGATGGTCCAATCCCGATACGCGGCTTATGCATCAGCACCCCAGCGCCGGTCGTTCGTCCACCTTGTCCCGCACGCAATTGCGATCGTGGCCGCATTCTCCTTCGTCAGCGCCGTCGTCGTGGGCGCTTTCTGATCTTTCTTGATTCAGCTTTGGCGAGACAGATGTTCGTGCACGGCGATCCAATCGCCTGACGATGCCCGCCGGAACACGATCGTTTCCCGTTCGTCCGCCGTCGCCGGTTCGCCATTGAATTCCAGTTCCGTCTCGACGCGGTGCGTGAAGACCGCGACATCACCCACCGCCTGCACATGCCGTTCGCTCGAACGGCAGGCGCGCACCCGAAAACCATCCCGTTCCTCCCAGAGGGCCCATTCCGCCTCATAAGCCGCACGGCTCAGAAGCGGCCGGTCCAGCGTGTGGAAGATGAAGGTGGCATCCGGCGCGAAGGCCGAAAAATAGGAAGCGCGGTCGTGCCGCGCGAAGGCGGCAACCAGCCGGTCGGCGGCGGAAAGCACCGACTGTTCGAGATCCTGCATCGTGTTTCCTCTTTTTCCGGGCGCAGATTTGCTCCGGTCGTGTTTTTGTGATGGTCAGCGGGCCGAGATCAGTGTCGCGAGCGGACGGTTCTGGCGGGAAACGCGGGCTTTCAGGTCGTCGAGCGTCATTGGTTCGCGCTTGGCGAACTCGGTGAACATCATATTGAGATTGTTGAAGAACATCTCGCCGACCGCCTCGGCGTCGATATCGAGCGCGACGACACCCTTGGCCTTCAGCTTGAGGATCAGGGTCGAGATCTGATCGCAGAGCCGGCGGTCGAGTTCCGTATAGCGCTTGCTGAACGGGCCATCGGGCTGCTGGATGGCAATTGCCATGGCGGTGCGCCACATCTCCTTGCTGAGATAGAAGAGCGAGTGGTCGTAGTATTCGCCGATCAGCGCGTCCAGGGCACCCATGACGGAGGCGGGCGGGTTGTCGACGATCGAGCGGCCGGCAGTGAGCACTTCCTCGACTTCCATCGACACGGTGGCAAGCAGGATGTCGCCCTTGTTTTCATAGTAGTTGTAAAAGGTCCCGACCGAGATCTCGGCGCGCTCGGCGATGTCCTCGATGCGCGCGCTGTCATAGCCGACTTCGCGAAAAAGCACGGCGGCGGCGTCAAGAATCCGCCGGTTCCGATCGGCTTTTTGCCGTGCGCGCAGTCCCGTCATCTGATGTTTCCCCGAATTATGAATTGGTTCAAAATTGAGATTGACTTAAAAAATGAATTCATTCAATCTTTTTTTGAAGACGCCGAAACGAGCGTCAAAGCCATGAGGGCAACAGCATGATGCAGTCAGTTCGTGACGGTGCGCCCCTGCGCCGTTTTCTCTCCTCCAGCGCCGCAATCGCGATCACCACGCTGTCGGCGGTTGCAGCGCCTGCACCCGTCTTCGCCCAGGAAGAGCTCAATGCGCTCGTCTGGTGCGACCACACCGATCCGGCGCTGCTCGAGCCGTTCGAGAAGGCCAATGACGTCAAGGTCAACGTCAAGGTCTATGAGGGCACCGGGGCAGGGCTCTCGATCCTCGACCAATCGCAGCCCGGCGACTGGGACGTGCTCGTCATCGACGGCGTTGATGTGCACCGCGCCATCGATCTCGATCTTCTCGCCGAAATGCCTGCCGATGCGCTGCCGACCGCCGACATCTTCCCGGAAGTCCGCATGGAGGCCAACAACACCAAGGACGGGAAGACCTACGCCGTCACCGAGAAGTTCGGCTACAACACGATTTCCTACGACAAGACCAAGGTCGACCCGAAGGACATGCAGGACCTGTCGGTCATCTGGTCGGACAAGTACAAGGGCCGCATCGCGCTTTATGACTACTATCTGCCGATGATCGGTCTCGTCGGGCTTGGCCTCGGCAAGAAGACCTCCGAGCTGACCGAAGCGGACATGCCGGCGATCAAGGAAAAGCTTGCGGCGATGCGCGCCGTGTCGAAACAGGTGAGCGACGTCGTGTCCTCGCAGACGGCGCTTGCGACCGGTGAAGTCGACATTCTCGTCGGCGGCGGCGAGTGGATCACCGCGGTTCTCTCGGCCGACAAGCCGAGCCTCGACTGGACCATTCCGGAGCAGGGTGCGGTGCGCTGGGCGCAATCGATCGGCGTCATGAAGGATTCGACCAAGCAGGATCTGGCGCTGAAATTCGTGCAGTACATCTTGAGTCCGGAAGGCCAGGCGCGGCTTGCGACCTCGTCCTGCTACTGGGCGATGCCGGCCAACGCCAAGGCGGGTGAATTCCTGAACGACCAGCAGAAGACGGCGCTGCGCTTCAGCGAGCAGGCCGAATACCTGAAGAAGACGCAGCTCTATCCGATCCCGTCGGCCGAACTCGACCAGCAGTTCCAGGACGCCTGGACGGAGATGCTGCAGCAGTAACGACAAGGGCGGATGCGATCGGCATCGCGTTCGCCTGATCAACGCCGCCTTGGCGGCGAACGAGGGCAAACCATGCCCCGCAACCCTTGAGCCCCGGGATAGCCATGGCAGACGCCGGAACCCTGACATCAGCGACAGCGCTCGAAGACGCCGACCGGCGCAAGGCCTGGGGCTTCGTTGCCCCGGCGCTGCTCTGGACCGCCGCCTTCTTCGTCGTGCCCTTCGCCTTCATGGCGGCGATGAGCCTCTGGAAGCGGGAAGGGCGGGAGCTCGTCCGCGTCTGGAACTTCGACAACTACGCGCGCTTCTTCTCCGAGAACGCGCTGTTCCAGGGGCTGGTCAATTCGCTGGAAATCACCGTCATCGTGACGGTGATCTCGGTGCTGCTTGCCTATCCGCTCGCCTGGATCATCGCCGAGCGGGTGCCGAAGCGGCTGCAGCGCATGGCGCTGATCCTGGCCATCCTACCGTTCTGGACCTCCTACGTGGTCCGCTCCTATTCCTGGCTGCTGGTTCTGTCGAAGAACGGCGTGATCAATCAGATGTTCATGAACATCGGGCTGATTTCCGAGCCGCTGGAGCTTGCCAGCACCCGCACGGCGACGGTCATCGGCTTCGTACATTTCTTCGTCATGCTTTTGACGCTGACGATCTATTCCAACCTGATCCAGCTGTCGCCCAACTACCGCCGCGCGGCCGCCGACCTTGGCGCCAATGCCTTCCAGACCTTCTGGCACGTGGTGCTGCCCTTGACCCTGCCCGGCATCATGACCGGCGCGTTTCTCACCTTCGTGCTCTGCATCGGCGACTATGTCACGCCGCAGATCCTCGGCGGCAACAACGAGCTGGTGCTGCCGCAGATCATCATGCTGCAGCTTGGGCGCAGGGCGGATTTCCCGATGGCCGCGGCGCTGTCGATCGTGCTGATGCTCGCCGTCACCGTCGCCTACGTTGCCTGCGCCCGCTGGCTGAAGATCGAGAGGGCCTGACGATGTTGCGCAAGATCTCCGCAAGCGTTCTGTCCTGGACCTATCTCGTCCTCGTCTACGCCTTCATCTTCCTGCCGGTTGCCGTGCTGGTGCTCTTTTCGTTCCAGGACGGCCGGCTGCCGGTGCCGCCCTTCAACGGCTTTTCGCTGCAGTGGTACGAGGC
Organism: Ensifer sp. R-19; assembly: GCF_049905105.1. NCBI lineage: Bacteria > Pseudomonadati > Pseudomonadota > Alphaproteobacteria > Hyphomicrobiales > Rhizobiaceae > Ensifer > Ensifer sp. R-19. The sequence goes on along the minus strand of NZ_CP184569.1, from coordinate 2,770,017 downwards.
GGTTTTCGCCGACCGCAAGCTGATGGCAGCGCTCGGCAACTCAATGGTCGTGGCGCTTGCCTCCTCGGTCATCTCGGTGCTGCTCGGCTTCCTCGCGGCCTATGCGCTGGCGCGCTACAAGCTGCCGGGCTCGGCCCTGCAGCGCGGCTTGCTGATCGCGCCGATGACGGTCAGCTACCTGATCATCGCGCTTGGGCTGCTGTCAGTGCTCAATGCACTGCACGTTCCCTTGTCGCTGATGACGGTCGGGATCGGCCATGTGGTGATCAACCTGCCGCTCTGCTTTGCCATCATCTACGCCTCGATGGGCGACCATCACATCAACATCGAGCGGGCGGCGCGTGACCTCGGCGCCAACGATTTCAAGGTGATGGCGTTGGTGACGGCGCCGATGCTGATGCCGTCGATCCTCGCCGCCTTCTTCCTCTCCGTCACCTTCAGCTGGGACGAGTTCATCATTGCCTTTCTCTTGTCGCGCTTCGACGTGACGTTGCCTGTCGAGATCTGGAGCATGCTGCGCTCGGGTCTCAACCCCAAGACCAATGCCATCGGTTCGCTGGTGTTCCTGGCCTCTGTCGCCGTGCTCCTCATCCTTGAGCTTTCCCTGTTCGGAAGGACGAAAAAACAATGACCGCTTCCGTCACGATCGAAAACGTCAGCAAGATCTTCGGCGCCTTCACGGCACTGGACAACGTCTCGCTCGATATTCGGGCAGGTGAGTTCATCGTCCTGCTTGGACCGTCGGGCTGCGGCAAGACCACGCTGCTCTCGATCCTCGGCGGGTTCCAGTCGCCAAGCGCTGGCCGTGTGACCATCGCCGGCAAGGACATGACCTATGTGGCGCCGTCTAAGCGCCCGACGACGACGATGTTCCAGGACTATGCGCTGTTTCCGCATATGCGCCTCGTCGACAATGTCGGCTTTGGCCTCAGAATGCGCGGCCTTGCCAAGGCCGAGCGTGACGAAAAGGCACTGGGCTTCCTCGACCTCGTGGGCTTAAAGGCGTCCGCCGGCAAAAGGCCGCATGAACTCTCGGGCGGCCAGCGTCAGCGCGTGGCCCTTGCCCGTGCGCTGGCGGTCGATCCGGACGTGCTTCTGCTCGACGAACCGCTTGGCGCGCTCGATCTCAAACTCCGCCGCCAGATGCAGGACGAACTGAAGGCGATCCAGAAGCGGGTCGGCACGACCTTCGTGCACGTGACCCACGACCAGGAAGAGGCGATGGCGATCGCCGACCGCATCGTCGTGATGAACCAGGGGCGGATCGAGGATTTCGGCCCGCCCTCGGAGGTCTACATGCGGCCGCGTTCGCTGTTTTCCGCGGGCTTCATGGGCGAGGTCAACTTCGTTTCCGGCCGTGTTGCGGCGGCGGATGCGAGCTCCGCCCGGGTTGAGACCGCGCTCGGCAGCCTGGCGCTGCCTGCTCAGAATTTCACGGCATCGTCGCCGAAGGCCGGTGACCGCATCACGCTCACCATCCGGCCGGAGCATTTCCGCGCCGACGACCGGGCGGAAGGACCGACCGTGGCGCTCGGCGAGGCACGGGTCGCCGGCAGCGCCTTTTTCGGCACCCATTATCGCTGCCATCTGCAGCCCTGTGCCACGGATACCAGGGCGCTGGTGGCGCATCTGCCGCAATCGGCAAGCGTGCGCGAAGGCGAGATCGTGCCACTTGCAGTGCGCGCTGCCGACGTCGTAGCCTTGCCCGCCACAGGCGGACATGCGTAGCACCATGCAGAGAATTGCCCCCAAGGACTGGTATCGCGTGCGGCGGCTCGACGACGGCGTCACCGCCATCGACGAGCCCTACATCCAGGAGTTCTATCGCTGCAACATCTGGCACGTGCGCGGCCGCGACCGCGACATGCTTGTTGATAGCGGCATGGGCGTGGTGTCGCTGAAGGAATGGGTGCCGCTCGTCACCGAGCGTCCGCTGACCGCCGTCGCCAGCCACACCCACTTCGACCATATCGGCTGCCATCACGAGTTCGACTGCCGCTGCGTGCACGCGGCGGAAGCGCAGCTTCTCGCCCATCCGACGCGCAAGAACACGCTCGCCGACCCTTACGTCGCCGACGAGATCTTTGACGCGCTGCCGCCCGAACCCTATGCCTCCACCACCTACGCGGTGAAGGCGGCGCCGGCGGCGCGGCTTTTGGAAGACGGCGATCATATCGATCTCGGCGACCGGGTCTTCGACGTGATCCATACGCCTGGCCATTCGCCCGGCGGTATCGCGCTCTTCGAGGCGAAGACCGGCATCATGTTCTCCGGCGACATCGTCTACGATGGGCCGCTGATCGAGGACACCTATCATTCCAATGCCGACGACTACCTGGCGTCGATGGAACGGCTGCTGAAGGTACCCGCGCGTATCGTTCACGGCGGACATTTTCCGAGCTTTTCCGGCGAGCGTTACAGAGCGCTTATCCGCGACTGGCTTGCTGAAAAACAAAAGACAAACTGACGGGAAGGAGGAGCGAATGCTCGACAAACGCAAGTTCTACATCAATGGCGCCTGGGTGGATCCCATCGTCGCCAACGACCTCGAGGTCCTGAACCCGGCGACGGAAAAGCCTGTTGCGGTGATCTCGATGGGCACGGCCGAAGACATTGACCGGGCCGTGGCCGCCGCCAAGAAGGCCTTTGTCACCTATAGCCAGACAAGCGTCGAAGAACGGCTGGCGCTGCTCGAAAAACTGCTCGCCGTCTACACGCGCCGTTATGACGAGATGGTCGACACCATCACCATGGAACTCGGCGCGCCGAAGACCATGACCCGCGAGCAGCAGGCCGATGTCGGCGTCGGCCACCTGCAAGGCTTCATCGATGCGCTGAAGCGCCTGAAGACCCGCGACCGGCTGCCGAACGGCGACGTGATCCTGCGCGAGCCGATCGGCGTCTGCGGCCTGATCACGCCGTGGAACTGGCCGATCAACCAGATCGCGCTGAAGGTGGTGCCGGCGCTTGCGACCGGTTCGACCTGCGTCTTGAAGCCGAGCGAATTCACGCCACTCAACGCCATGCTCTATGCCGAGATGATCGATGAGGCGGGCTTCCCCGCCGGCGTCTTCAACCTCGTCAACGGCGACGGTATCAATGCGGGTGCTGCCCTTTCCAAGCACCGCGACATCGACATGATGTCGTTCACCGGCTCGACGCGCGCGGGCATCGCCGTCAGCAAGGATGCGGCCGAGACCGTCAAACGCGTGACGCTGGAACTTGGCGGCAAGTCGCCGAACATCGTCTTTGCCGATGCCGATCTCGAAGATCGCGTGACCGGCAGTGTGCTCGAATGCTTCAACAATTCCGGCCAATCCTGCGACGCGCCGACCCGCATGCTGGTCGAGCGCAGCGTCTACGACCAGGTGGTCGAGATCGCCAAGCGCGTCGGCCGCGAGGCAAATGTGGGCGATCCGACCAAGGAAGGCAGCCATATCGGCCCGCTCGTCAGCCACGTCCAGTTTGGCCGGGTGCAGGCGCTGATCGAGGCGGGCATTGCCGAGGGCGCGCGTCTGCTCGTCGGCGGTGCCGGCAAGCCGGAGGGCTTCGAGACCGGCTACTTCGTCAAGCCGACGATCTTTGCCGACGTCAACAATGACATGCGCATCGCCCGTGAGGAGGTCTTCGGGCCGGTGCTTGCGATCATCCCCTTCGACACCGAGGAGGAAGCGATCGCCGTTGCCAACGACACCAATTACGGTCTCGCCGCCTATGTGCAGACGGGCGACCCGAAGCGGGCGGAGCGCGTCGCTGCACGCCTGCGGGCCGGGATGGTGCATATCAATGGCGGACCGCACCGCTACGGCAGCCCATTCGGCGGCTACAAGCAGTCGGGCAATGGTCGTGAGGGCGGCATGTTCGGTCTTGAGGACTTCCTCGAAGTGAAGACCGTGCACGTTCCGGACGCTGCCTGAGCGGCGGTGGAGCGCCACGCATTGAAAATCGGCCGTCGCATCCAGCGGCGGCCGTTTTTTCTTTCGGGCTTTGTGGTAGCAGGGGTTGTCGCCGGCCGCGCCCATCTGATAGCTGCGAAGCGCTCAGGGCCTCTTGCCTCTGGCTACCAAGCCCCTTCCGGATATCTCCCGTGACCCACGCATCGCATTCCACAGCCCACAATCGCGTTGCCATGGCGGCACTCCTCATCGGCGGCGCTGCAATCGGCGGTTCGCCGATCTTCGTGCGGCTGTCGGAGGTGGGGCCGATGGCGACCGCTTTCTGGCGGGTGGCGCTGGCGCTGATCCCGCTGCTCGCGTGGTCGTGGTTTCGCGGGGAGAGTGCCAATGACCGGCGCCCGCAAAAGCTCTCGGAATATGCGCTGCTCATTCTGCCCGGCGTGTTTCTCGCGATCGATCTTGCGGCCTGGCACTATGCGCTGACCAAGACGTCGGTCGCCAATGCCACGCTGCTTGCCAACCTCGCGCCCGTCTTCGTGACGCTCGCAAGCTGGCTTCTGTTTCGGGCGCGTATTAGCACCGTCTTCGTCATTGGCCTCGTGACGGCCGTTGCCGGGGTGGTGACCCTCAAGGGTGGCCCGATGGCGCTGGGCGAGGGCAACCTCGTCGGCGACGGCGTCGCCGTCGTCGCGGCGATGTTCTATGCCGGCTATATCCTGGCGATCGGCCGGCTGCGCAGCCTCTTTGGCACCGTGCGCATCATGATCTGGAGCACCGCTTCGGCGGCGATCTGCATGCTGCCGATGGCGGTTGTCTTCGAACAGTCGCTGTTCCCGGTGACGGCCTTCGGCTGGGCGATGCTCTTCGGACTCGCCTTCGTCAGCCATGCCGGCGGGCAGGTGGCGATCACCTATGCGCTCGCGTATCTGCCGCCTGCTTTTTCGTCGCTAACCCTGCTCTTGCAGCCGGTGGTGGCGGCGATCCTCGCCTGGATACTGCTTGCCGAGCCGGTCGGCCTGATGCAGGCGATCGGCGGGGCGATCGTATTGATCGGCATCCTCATTGCGCGGCGCGGATAACGCCGCGCGCTTTCTGCTGACTTCTTAGAGGCCCGGCGGTGTGAAATTTGCCAGCCGCTCTTCGAGCTTGCGGATCGTCTCGGCGTCCGCATTGGCAAAGGCGAAGCGCAGGTAGTTCTCTTGGCCTTCGCCGAAATAATCGCCCGGTAGGCAGACGACGCCGGCGAGCTTTGCGAGCTTCTCGGCAATGAACTGTGAGTCGATATCGGGGAAGGGGTGGCGGACGTAGGCGAAATAGGCGCCGACCGCCTGCAGCTTCCATTTCGGCAACCGGCTCATGACATCGCGCAGCGCATCGGCGCGCGCGGCAATCTCGGCGCGGTTGGCCTGGCGCCAGTCGGCAAGCGCGGGGATGGCCTTGGCGACGGCGGCCTGGGCCGAGCGCGGCGCGCAGATCTGCAGGTTGTCCATGATCTTCGTCACCTGCTCGATGACAGCAGGGCCGGCGGTGATGGCACCGAGGCGATGGCCGGGTATGCAGAAGGACTTGGAGAAGCTGTAGAGGCCGATGAAGCTCTCCTGCCAGCCTTCGCTCGAAAGCAGGCCGTGCGGCGCGACGGACGCGTCGGGCAGGAAGTCGCGATAGGTCTCGTCGAGGATCAGCCAGACACCCTTGGCGCGGCAGGCCTCGTGGATGCGGGCGAGCAGCTCCGGCGGATAGACGGCGCCGGTCGGGTTGTTGGGCGAGACCAGCGCAAGTGCCCGGATGCCGGGGCGAAGCACTGCAGAAATCGCGTCGACCTCGGGCAGGAAGCCGGCACCGGCGTCGCAGGGTACGAGCTCGACATTGATGCCGAGCATCGAAAGCGTGGTTTCCTGGTTGAAGTAGTAGGGGTTGGTCATCAGGATCGTATCGCCCGCGCCGGCAATCGCCATCGCCGTGCAGATGAAGGCCTGGTTGCAGCCCGAGGTGATGTGAATGTTGTCGGCCGTCACCGCCGCGCCATAGAGCCCGGCGACATGAGCCGCATAGGCTTCGCGCAGCACTGCTTCGCCCTCGATCGCGCCATAGCCGGTATAGGCGGTGGAGGCGGCGGTCTCGCCGAGCCATGCCAGCATATCCGGATGCGCAGGATAGCCGGGCACGGCCTGCGACAGGTCGATCAGCGGGCCACGGGAGCCGTCGTAGGACTTCGCCCAGGCCAGCACCGAGGGCACGGGCGGCGGCGAGAGCTTTTCGACGAGCGGGTTGAAATGCGGCATGGCGGGTGTTCCTGCGTTAGATCACGATGGTTTGAAGCAGGATGCGGGCGGAAAACCGCGTACATTTTCCTCATCCTGCCTCAGGCCTTGGCTTTACGTTTCTGCGGGCGATCGGCGCGGCGGGCGCGGCTCGGCGCCGAGACCGGCTGAAAGCTGTCCTTGCCCGATTTACGATCTGTTGGCTCCAATTTCGAGGCCCGGCTGCGAATAATCGTGCGGGCCGAAGTCTGCAGTTCCGGCATAGGGTCGCTTTCGAGCGTCGAAAACATCCAGTCGATGAAGATGCGCACGATCGGGGCGGCCAGCACCTCGTTGCGGCAGGCGACGAAGAAGGCGTCGTTGGCAGGCACGGTCAGGTCGAAGGGGGCGATCAGTTCGCCGCGCGCGATCAGGCTGCCGGCGGTGATAGTGTCGCCGAGTGCCACGCCCTGATTGTGCAGCGCGGCTTCGGTCGAGAGCCGCGCATCGCTCATGAAATGCTGCCGCCCGCGCTGCAGGTCACTGGCATCGGCTGCGGCGAGCCAGGTGTTCCACTCGCGGCCGTCGTCGCCATGCAGCATCACGTGGTCGCGCAGATCCCGCACGGAGCGCAGCGGCCGCATGTTGAGCAGTGTCGGGCTCACGACCGGAAAAAGCTCCAGCCGACTCCAAAGCTTCGCCCACGCGCCCGACCAGTTGCCGTCGCCATAGATCAGGCAGACGTCGACATCGGGCGAATGCAGATAGGCCTCGTCATTGGAAGCGATCAGCGTCAGGCGCACGTCCGGATACTGTTCGGTGAAGAGATGCAGCCGCGGGATCAGCCAGAAGGAGAGAAGTGCGGGAACGCAGGTAATGCGCAGTTCGCCGCTCGTCGTCGGACGCGTCATCGCCGCCGTCGCCGCGGCGATCTCGGCAAAGGCATGGGTGACGGCCGGCAGGAGCAGCGCGCCCTGCGGCGTCAGCTTCAGCCGCTTGCCGCCCCGTTCGAAGAGGGCCGCCTTGACCGAGAGTTCAAGCGCGCGGATCTGGTGGCTGATCGCACCGTGAGTGACGTTCAGCTCACGCGCGGCAGCCGATACGGAGCCCCGTCGCGCCGTCGCTTCGAAGGCTCGCAAAGGGTTCAAGGGCGGCAGGCGGCTGGACAAATCGAGCGGTTCCGGCAATTGCTGTTATGTGAATTTTTCTCACACGAAACGCTATAACAATGTCAATTGATTTTCTAGGGGAATTGCCGCCTAATAATCGTCAACAAAGGCGAAAAAGCCTGGGGAACATGATCGCGCCGGACGAGCCGGCCCCATCCGCAGACAAAATTCTGTGGCGCCTCGCGCGCATGCCTCGGGCTATGGATGACGGAGGATTGAACCGATGGCCAGGGACGACAACAAGCTTGCCGAACTGAAGGCGAAATACGGCGAAAGCCATGGCGGCGAGCTGTTCGACCCCACCTTCCGCAAGGTTGCCGACAAGATCTTCAACAAGAGCGGAACGCGGCTTGCGCCTTACTCCGGCATCCCGACCTTCCTGACCGCGCCGCATATGCCGGTCGATGCGGAGAACCCGGATTTCGGCAATCTTCAGGTGGCGATTGTCGGCATTCCCATGGATCTCGGGGTCACCAACCGTCCGGGCTCGCGGTTCGGACCGCGGGCGCTGCGTACGATCGAGCGCATCGGCCCCTATAACCACGTGCTTGGCTGCACCCCGGTGCAGGAACTGCGTGTCGCCGATATCGGTGACGTACCGTTCCAGAGCCGCTACCGGCTGGAGCTCAGCCATGAGGATATCGAAAAGCGCATCAACCAGATCGTTGATGCCGGCGTTCTTCCGCTTTCGGTCGGCGGCGACCACTCGATCACCCATCCGATCCTGAAGGCGGTCGGCAAGAAGCGTCCGGTCGGCATGATCCACATCGACGCCCATTGCGACACCGGCGGCGCCTACGACCTCACCAAGTTCCACCATGGCGGCCCGTTCCGCAACGCCGTTCTCGACGGCGTGCTCGACCCGACCCGCGTCGTGCAGATCGGTATTCGCGGCTCGGCCGAATATCTCTGGGAGTTTTCCTACGAGTCCGGCATGACCGTCATCCATGCGGAGGAAGTCACAGGCCTCGGCATTCCCGCAATCATCGAAAAGGCGAAGAAGATCGTCGGCGACGGCCCGACCTATCTCTCCTTCGACATCGACAGCCTCGATCCGAGCTTTGCGCCGGGCACGGGCACGCCGGAAGTGGGTGGTCTCACGACCCGCGAGGTGCTGGAACTGATCCGCGGCCTCAAGGGCATCAATCTCGTCGGCGGCGACGTCGTCGAAGTGGCGCCGCAATACGATTCGACGACCAACACGGCCCATGCCGGCGCCCAGGTGCTTTTCGAGATCCTGAGCCTGATGGTCTATAGCCCGGCCATTACCGGCAAGTCCGCCTGACACAAACGTTTGTCGGCTGCCGGACCGGAAACGGCGGCCGACCACCAGACTGCACAACCACAAAGCTTCCGGGTAGGGGAATAACCATGACGATCCATTCGAAACTGAAGACAGCCTTCGCTGCCGCTTTGATGCTCGGTGCGGCCGCCGGCATCGCCAAGGCCGATACGCTTGCCGACATCAAGTCCGCCGGCCAGATCAATGTCGGCATCTTCTCCGACTTCCCACCCTTCTCCTCGGCCAGCGCCGACATGAGCATCAAGGGCTATGACGTCGACGTCGCGCAGCAGATCGCCGACGACCTCGGCGTCAAGCTCAACCTCGTCAGTGTCACCGGCCAGAACCGCATTCCCTATCTCAACGACAAGCGCGTCGACATCCTGATGAGCGTCGGCTTCTCCAAGGAACGCGCCGAGGTGATCGACTTCGCTGCGGCCTACGCGCCTTACTACATCGCCGTTATCGGCCCGGCCGAGCTGAAGGTCGCCGGCAAGGAAGACCTCGCCGAGAAGACCATTGCCGTCAATCGCGGCACGCTCGAAGACACCTCGCTCACCGAGGCGGCTCCCGCCAACGCCGACATTCAGCGCTTCGACAACTACAATGCCGTGATCCAGGCCTTCATCTCCGGCCAGGCCCAGCTGATGGTCGTCGGCAACGACGTGGGCGCCCAGGTGCTTGCGCGCCAGGAGGCGCTGAAGCCGGAGCAGAAGTTCCAGCTTTTGACCTCGCCGTCGCATATCGGCCTCAACAAGAACGAAGACGGCCTGAAGAAGGCGGTTAACGACGTGGTCGCCAAGATGCTTGCCGATGGCAAGCTGAACGCGAGCTCCGAGTCCTGGCTGAAGACGCCGCTCAACCCCGACAACCTCAAGGACTAACTAGAGCCTGATGGCCGCGAGGAGCCCTGCTTCTCGCGGACCTGTTGGAAAGGTTGCGACGATGGGCTACGGCCTCAGCTTCGGTTGGCTCAAGGACGCCGCGGGCGCAATCGCCCATGGCGCGGCCATGACCGTGTTCCTGATCGCCTGCACCACGGTGCTCGGCATCCTGATCAGCATTCTCTTCGCGGCCGCCCGCCGCAGCCGTTACGGTGTACTGCGCAAGGCCGTGGCCGTTTACGTCGAGGTCGTCAGGAACACGCCGTTTCTGGTGCAGCTGTTCTTCATCTACTTCGGCCTGCCGAGCCTCGGCATCCGCCTCGACCCGATCATCGCGGCAATCGTCGCGATGACGCTCAACATGGCCGCCTATACGACCGAGATCGTCGGGGCGGGGCTCGACGCGGTGCCGAAGGGGCAGAGCGAGGCGGCATTTGCGCTCGGGCTGAAACCGCGACAGGTCTTCATCAAGATCATCCTGCCGCAGGCGCTGAGGGTAATCTTCCCGGCGCTCACCAGCCAGGTCATCATCATGATGCTGGAATCGGCGGTCGTCTCGCAGATCGCGGTGCGGGAACTGGCGCACGAAGCGGATCTCCTGCAGGCGCGTACCTTCCGCTCGTTCGAGACCTATTTCGTCGTCACGCTGATTTACCTCGCCCTCTCGATGGCCGTCCGGCGGCTCTTCGTTGCCGGTGGCCGGCGTGTGCTGGGAGCCGGCGTGTCATGATCGAATTCACCTTCTGGGACATCCTGCGCAACCTGATCTTCGCCACCCGCTGGACCGCTCTTCTGTCGGCCGTCGCCTTCACCGGCGGTGCCGCGGTCGGGCTCGCGATCCTAGCGGCGCGCATCTCGGAACGTCCGTGGCTGCGCCGCTTCGGTTCCGGCTACATCGCGCTCTTCCAGGGCACGCCGCTCTTGATGCAGCTCTTCCTCATGTTCTTCGGCCTGCCGATGCTGGGCTTCCGCATCGAACCCTGGACGGCGGCCGCCCTCGGGCTCACCTTCTATGCCAGCGCCTATCTTGCCGAGATCTGGCGCGGCGGCGTGGAAGCATTGCCGCGTGGTCAGTGGGATGCCGGTGCAAGCCTCGGGCTGCATCGGCTTCAGGAACTGCGCCTCGTGATCCTGCCGCAGGCCTTTGCCATTACCCGACCGGCCGCCGTCGGCTTCCTCGTGCAGTTGATCAAGAGCACGGCGCTCACCTCGATCATCGGCTTCGAGGAGCTTCTCAGAACCGCCAATGCGATCAATAATGCAACCTTCGAACCTTTCACGGTCTATGGCCTGGTTGCGGTGATCTTCTTCGTGCTGTGTTATCCGCTGACGCAATATGCGCGCATGCTCGAGCGGAGGGCGCCGGCGCACTAGGCCACGGATTTTGGGACGCATCCTGATCGCGCCCCGGACTGAAAACATGTAAGGAATCAAATACAACAGGGAACGAGGCGGGCAACGCCGAAACAAAAAGGAGAACGAGAATGATCACCACTCCCATCAAGCGCCGCACGCTGCTTGGCGCCGGTCTTGCCGGCGCTTCCATGCTGGCGATGCCGTCGATCCTGCGGGCGCAGGACAAGTCGCTGAAGGTCGGCGTCTATGGCGGCTACTTCAAGGATTCGTTCGACAAGAACATCTTCCCGGAATTCACCAAGGCGACCGGCATCGCGGTTGAATCGATCGCCGAACCGACCGGTGAAGCCTGGCTGGTCCAGCTCGAACAGGCCGCCCGCGCCGGCCAGGCGCCGGCCGACGTCTCAATGATGTCGCAGGTGGCAATGCTGAAAGGCCAGTCGACCGATCTCTGGACGCCGATCGATACGGCGAAGATCAAGAACGCATCGGACCTGCTCGATCGCTTCGTCAACAAGTATCCGGACGGCCGCATTGCCGGCATCGGCGCCGTCTCCTGGTACATCACGCTGGTGACCAACACCGACGTCTACAAGGAAGCGCCGACTTCCTGGTCCGCCTTCTGGGATCCGGCGAATGCCGACAAGCTCGGCCTTCTGGCGCTCGTTTCCAACTCGTTCCTGCTCGAAGTGACGGCCAAGACGTTCCTCGGCGGCACCAATGCGCTCGACACGGAAGAGGGCTTGCTCAAGGCATTCGACAAGCTTGCCGAAGTGAAGCCGAACGTCCGCCTGTGGTACCGCGACGAGGCGCAGTTCGAGCAGTCGCTGAAGTCGGGTGAAATCCCGATGGGCCAGTACTATCACGACGTGACCGGCCTTGCCGCCGCTGATGGCCATCCTGTTCGTTCGACCTTCCCGAAGGAAGGCGGCATCCAGGATTCCGGTTGCTGGGCGCTGTCGCGTGCCTCGCAGAAGTCGGAAGAGGCCCATATCTTCATCGACTATATGTGCCAGCCCTCGATCCAGGCGACGCTGTCGCGTAAGGTCGGGACGTCGCCGACCGTCAAGCGCGAGGTCACGGATCTCACCGACAAGGAATTCGCAGCCGTCTCGTCGGATATCGAGCCGATCGTGCCGCGCTACGACCTCTACCAGACGAAGTCGGATTGGCTGAACCAGAAGTGGACCGAGCTGATCGTCGGCTGATCCTGCCTGCTCTCCGGTCATCGGGGAGAAACACCGACCTAACGACGGGGAGGGGCTGCCGGCCGCTCCCCGCCTGAACCCCTCCCATGAGGCGGAGGGGACTTTTCCGCGGAGAAACAATGTCCGGACTTGCCCTTCAAAACGTCGTCAAGGAATTCGGAACCTTCAGGGCCGTCAACAATGTCGACCTGACCGTGCCGCACGGCACCTTCGTCTGCATGCTCGGACCCTCCGGCTGCGGCAAGACCACGCTTCTCCGGATGATCGCCGGCCTTGACCTGCCGACCGGTGGGGCGATCCGGCTCGACGGCGAGGACATCACCCGGGTACCGACGCACAAGCGCAATCTCGGCATGGTGTTTCAGTCGCTGGCGCTATTCCCGCATCTGACCGTCGGCGAAAACATCGCCTATCCCTTGCGCATCCGCGGTGCGGCAAAGGAAGACCAGAAGAAGCGCGTCGACGAACTGTTGTCGATGATCCATCTGACTGGTTATGCCGACCGTCCGGTCGCCAAGCTCTCGGGCGGCCAGCGCCAGCGCGTGGCGATCGCGCGCGCACTGTCGATCTCGCCGAAACTGTTCCTGCTCGACGAGCCGCTGTCGGCGCTCGACGCCAAGCTGCGCGAGGCGATGCAGGTGGAACTTCGCCAGCTTCAGCAGAAGCTCGGCATCACCACCATCGTCGTCACCCACGACCAGCGCGAAGCGATGACCATGGCCGATACCGTCGTCGTCATGAGCGGTGGCGAAATCCGCCAGGCCGCGTCGCCGATCGAGATTTATCGCCGACCAGCCGACAGCTTCGTCGCCGACTTCATCGGCCAGACGAACCTGCTCGATGTTACGGGCGACAGCTCTGGCCGCGCCGTCGTTCTCGGCCAGGCGGTCCCCGGCCTTGAATTGCCGGCCGGTGCCGCCAAGGGCACCCTGTCGGTGCGCCCGGAAGACGTGCACCTGACTGCCCCTGGCGCCGGCGCGCTCACCGGCAAGGTCACCTTCGTGCGTGATCTCGGCGGCACGATCGAAACCTTCGTCGACATCGCCGGACATCAGATCGTCGCCGTCTCCACGCCGCGCGCCCGGCCCGACGTTTCGGTCGGCCAGGAGGTCGGCATCGCGCTTACTCCCGATGTCTGCGTGGTGCTGAAGAAATGAGACGCGAACCGCCCCAGACCCTCGGCGACTACGCGCCGCTCCTCTTTCCTGCAGCGATGCTGACGATCTTCTTCGTCGTGCCCTTCGGCACGATGATCGCCGTCAGCTTCTTCCAGCGCCAGCAGGGCGGCTTCTACACGCCGGCCTTCGTCTTCGACAATTACGCCCGCTTCCTCTCCGTCTTCTTCGGCGGGGTGCTCGGCTTCTCGCTGATGCTCGCCATCATCGTGGCGATCTGTTGCGTCGTGCTCGCCTTGCCCTTCACTTACATGCTGACGCGCATGGCGCGGAAGGTGCAGGTCGTCTGGCTGGTGGCGCTTCTGTCGATCCTGTCGCTGTCGGAAGTCATCATCGGCTTTGCCTGGTCGACGCTGTTTTCGCGCACCGCCGGCATCACCAATATCCTGGTCGCGCTCGGCATAATGGCCGAGGCCAAGGCGTTGACGCCGAGTTTTGGTGCGGTGCTGACCGGCATGGTCTACCAGGCCTTCCCCTATACGGTGCTGGTGCTTTTCCCGGCGCTTGTGCGTCTCGATCCGACCCTGACGGAAGCGGCGCGCACGCTCGGCGCCTCGCCGCTCAAAGCCTTCTTCACCGTGGTCGTGCCGGCGCTTCGCAACACCATCACAGCCACCTTGATCATGGTCTTCATCTTCGCGCTCGGCTCCTACCTGTTGCCGCAGCTTCTCGGCCGGCCGCAGCACTGGACGTTGTCGGTGCTGATCACCGACCAGGCGATCTACCAGTCGAACATGCCGTTCGCCGCCGCCATGGCCGTTTTCCTCGTGCTCGTGACGCTCGGGCTCGTGGCACTCACCGTGATTGCCGGACGCAAGGGAGAAGCGGCATGACCTCGATCTTCCGCAAGGCCTATTTCTTCCTGATTGGCCTGTTCCTGTCGTTGCCGCTGATCGTCGTTGCCGGCGTCTCGGTCAATCAGAAGCAGACGCTCGCCTTTCCACCCCAGGGCTTTTCGCTCTCCTGGTACGGCGAGATCTTCCTCAATCCGGAATGGCGCAACGCCCTTTTTGCCTCGGTGACGCTGGCGATGCTTTCGGCAGCCCTTGCGGTTGCGATCGCGCTGCCGCTCTCCTGGTTCCTGTGGCGGCGTATCGCGCCCTGGGCGAACATCTTCCAGCTTCTCGGCGTCGCACCCTTTACCCTGCCGCCGGTCATTACCGCGCTTGGCATGCTCACCTTCTGGGCGACGGTCGGCTTTTATGGCCAACCCTGGACGGCCGTGGTCAGCCACGCGATCTTCTTCGTGACGCTGCCGCTGGTGACCCTTTCGCTCGGCTTTACCTCGATCGACCGTTCGCTGGTCGAGGCAGCCTCGACCATGGGGGCCGACGAGCGCACGATCTTCCGCACCGTCGTGCTGCCGCTGATCCTGCCCTATATCGTCTCCGGCTATGCTTTCGCCTTCGTGCTGTCGCTCAACGAATACATCGTTGCCTACATGACGGTCGGCTTTACCGTGGAAACGCTGCCGATCAAGATCTTCAACGCGCTTCGCTACGGCTACACGCCGACCATGGCTTCGGTGACGGTTCTCTTCGTCACGACGGCTGCGGTGATCTTCGGTCTCGTCGCCCGCTTCGGCGACCTGCCGAAGCTGCTCGGTGCCATGTCGTCGGATGGAAAATGATGAAGCTCGCCGCTCTCCAGATGCAGTCGGCGGCGGGTGACGTCGTCGCCAATCTCGACCGCATCGCGCGCGCCGCCAAGGATGCTGCGGCCGAAGGCGCGACGCTGCTGCTGACGCCGGAGCTCGGCGTCACCGGTTATGGCGCCGGTGAGGCGCTGACGGCGCTCGCCGAGCTCGCAGACGGTGCGATCGTTCAGCGTCTCAAGGCGATATCGGCGGAGACCGGCATTGCGATCATCGCCGGCTTTGCCGAGCGCGACGGCAACGACGTCTACAACAGCGCCGTCTACGTCGACGGCGAGGCAACACCGGTCATCTACCGCAAGTCCCATCTCTACGGCGATTACGAGCGCGCGATCTTCCGGGCGCCGGAACCGTCGACCCGGCTCTTCGTGCACCGTGGCGTCACCTGCGGCATGCTGATCTGCTACGACGTCGAGTTTCCGGAGAACGTGCGACGGCTGGCTCTGGCTGGTGCAGAGGCCGTGCTGGTGCCGACGGCGCTTCCGGCCGGCTGGTCCGGTAATTTCATCGCCGAGCACATGATCCAGACGCGCGCCTTCGAAAACCAGGTGTTCGTCGCCTACATCAATCATCACGGCTCGGACCCGCTGTTTTCCTTCGCCGGCCTGTCGCGCATTGCCGCACCCGACGGGCAGTTGCTCGCCAAGGCGGGGGCAGGGCAGGAAACCATGCTGCTGGTCGAGATCGACCCGCGGGCCTATGCAATCTCCCGCCTTGAAAACACCTATCTCGGCGATCTCAATCGGCGTTGAGGGTGTGCGGGTTGCGCCCGATCTCACTGGTGGCAACCATGAAGTCGGTGCTTTTTCAGCGACGATGCGGGGGTGATTGTTCACCGTGAGGGAACGTTCCGTTCTTTATTGATCCACTGTCGGAAACGATCCGACATCCCATATGGTGCTCAACAGAAATGCCACGCTTTGGAGGCAATCATGAGCTTGCAACTGACTGGGATCCATCACCTGACGGCGATCACCGCGAACGCGCCGGAGAACCTGCGCTTCTATACCGAGACGCTTGGTCTGCGGCTGGTCAAGAAGACCGTCAACCAGGACGATACCACCGCCTATCACCTTTTCTACGCTGACGGCCGTGCCACGCCCGGAACCGACCTGACCTTCTTCGATTGGCCGGTCGGGCCCGAGGGCCGCGGCACGCACAGCATTTCGCGCACGGGCCTCCGGGTCGGCAGCGCCGAGAGTGTACGCTGGTGGAAGCGTCGTTTCGACGAGCTGAAGGTAACGGTCGGCGAAGTCTCCGAAATCGACGGACGCCTGTCGCTTGATTTCGAGGACCGCGAAGGCCAGCGCTTCCGGCTGATCGACGACGGCGGACTTCAGCCCTCGCATCCTTGGGAAAAGAGCCCGGTTCCAGCCGAACATCAGATCAAGGGCCTCGGGCCGATCACGATCAGCGTGCCCGACATCACCAACACAGAACTGGTCCTGACTCATGTGATGAACATGAGCGCGGCGCGGACCTATCCGTCGCCGGATGGTGAGGGTGAGGTCCATGTCTTCACGATGGGCGAAGGGGGACCAGCGGCGGAACTGCATGTCGCGGTCCAGCCGGGTCTGCCGATTGCCCGGCAGGGCGCTGGTGCGGTGCATCACGTCGCCTTCCGGGCGCCCGACAATGCGGCGCTGACGGAATGGACCGAACGTCTCAATGGCTTCCGCCTGCCGTCGAGCGGCGAGGTCGAACGCTTCTATTTCCGCTCGCTCTATTTCCGCGAGCCGAATGGCGTTCTCTTCGAGATCGCGACCGATGGTCCCGGTTTCGCCGTCGACGAGCCGATGGAAACGCTTGGCGAGAGCCTGTCGCTGCCGCCGTTCCTGGAGCCGAAGCGCGCCCAGATCGAGGCACGGCTGAAGCCGCTGGTCTAACAGTCTGGTCCGAACGACAAGCCGGGGGTTCGTCCCCGGCTTTTTTGTCTCTATCCCTCTGGTCCTGTTGGACATCGGTCGCGCACGGACCCATCATGACGGCTGTCGCGTTCTGCATCAGAGCGGGGTGAGGAAAACATGTGCAGCTTTCCGCCCTTAACCCGCCCTCACCTTGTCGAGGCGCGCCCGCAAGGACCTGTAGAGTAGGAAGGATCAGATCTCATGACGAAAATCCTCGGCATATCCGGGAGCCTGCGCAAAGCGTCGTTCAACACGGGCCTGATGCGGGCGGCCGCGGAAAATCTGCCGGATGACGTCAAATTCGACACCGCGACACTGCACGGTATTCCGCTCTATGATGGCGATATCGAAAAAGAGAGCGGTATTCCGCCGGCTGTGACGGTTCTGAAGCAGCAGGTGATGGCCGCCGATGGCGTCATCCTGTTCACGCCTGAATACAACAACTCCATTCCGGGCGTGTTCAAGAACGCGATCGACTGGTTGAGCCGGCCATCGGCCGATATCGCCAAGGTGTTTCGCAACCGACCTTTCGCGCTCGCCGGCGCCTCGCCCGGCAATTTCGGCACCATTCTCAGTCAGAACGCGTGGCTGCCCGTCATGCGCACGCTCGGTGCCGAGCTCTGGTCGGGCAAGCGGCTGATGTTGCCCAAAGCGGACACGCTTTTCGACGGCGAGGGGACGCTGACGGATGCGGCTGCCCGCGACCGACTGGCAGCCTTCGTCAAGGCGTTCGCGGATTTTGCCAGGGCGGAAAAAGAAGCGTAGGCGGCTGACATCGTCGTAACGCGACGCTCTCGTCATCCTCGGGTTCGACCGAGGATCCACGATGCGGCACCGGCTTGGCAATGGATGCTCGGGTGAAGCCCGACCAGAGGGGGTGCCGGACAGTCGGAGGCGGGGCGGGGGGACTTACAGCCCCTTCTCCTCCAGCCATTGCTGGATTGCAGCAATATCAGGTGCGCCGATCTCGTGCCCCATGTCGAGTTCTGTCGTCGTCAGATCCGCGCCGGTGCGTGACAGCTCCGCCTTCAGGCGAGGCGCGAATTCTCCGTAGCTGTCGTGCTGGCCCGTCAGCAGCAGGATGTTCGTGCCCGAGAGATCAGGAGGCGGCACATCGTCGAGCACGAGCATCGAGCGCATCAGCACGACGTTGCGGATCAGTCCCGGATGCAGGAGCATCAGCGCGACCAGCAGGTTGGCGCCGTTGGAGTAGCCGATGAAGACGGTCTTCTCGAGATCGATGCGGTAGCCGTCTTCGGCTCCCTCGACGAAGGCAGCGAAGGCATCGGCCTCCGCGCGCACGTCCTTCTGGTCGAAGGTCGTCGGTGAATAGCGGCGGAACCAGCGCGGCAAACCTTCTTCGTTCGCCCGGCCACGAATGCCGACGAGTGTCGCTTCGCGGTCGACCTGGTGCGCAAGATGGAGGAGCTGCGTCTCGTTGGCGCCGCTGCCGTGCAGCAGCATGAAGGTGCGGTCGTTCAGGTGCTCCGGATGGTAGAAACGGTGCACGAAGGGTAGATCCCTTTGCGTCAGGCGCGGTTCTCCCGGCAGTGCGAACTGCGGCATGGCGAGCAGCAATTCTTCCCTGGCGGCGCCGAAATGTGCGGGGACGAAGAGTTCGGTGCCGAGGGTTTCCTCGGGTTCGTCGACGGTGAAGCCGGGCACGTCGCTTGCCAGTTCGTAGAGCGAGCCGCCGGGCTCGCGCACGTAGAGCGAATAGAAGTATTTGCGGTCATGCGCGTTGATGGCGCCGGCGCCATCGCGTCGCAGGTCGACCCCCACTTGTTCCACGGCAGCCCGATCCGGCGCGCGGAAAGCAACGTGGTCGATCGTCCCGGTTCCAGGCGCAGACGTCCAGAAGCCAGTCGCGTCGCGCACGTCGATAACGTCGCCGGAGGCGGAGGTGAGGCGACGGATGGTATCGCTGGAGGCCGTTTCACTGTAACCGAAATGGGTCTTCAGGAAGCGAACGGATTCTGCCGGCTTCTCGGTAAGGATTGTGGCGCCGCGCAGGCGTCGGATCGCATCCTCTTCCGGGATATCGCGCGTGCTCCAGGGAGCCGTGGCCGAAACCGCCTCGGTGCCGACGAGCTTGACGATGACGCCGTCCGGATCCTTGAGGCGCAGCACCGGTTCGCCGAACTCCTGCGACGGCCCTGAGGTGGCGATGTTGAATTGCAGCGCCCGAGTCAGCCAGAAGCCGATGCTCTCCGGCCGGATAGCGAAGGCGATTTCGCTCGGCTGGCTGTGGCCCACCCGGCCGCGACCGCCGTCCTCCCACATCAGGAAGGTGACGAGCGATCCGGGCGAGCCCTCGGCGTCACCATAAAAGAGGTGCAGCTGGTTGGCGTCTTCGTATCCGCCCGTCCGCTTGACGAGGCGCAAACCCAGGAACCCCACATAGAAATCGACGTTTGCCTGGACCTTCCGGGCAATCAGGGTGATGTGGTGGATGCCGCTCGTCATTCTTGATTCCTCATTGGTCTCTGCTCACAAAACACGGAGCGCGGCGCCAGCACCAGAAGCGCTGCGGCGAACGCTGTGTTTACGTCCGGGGATCAGTCGCGATCCTTTTCGAGGAACGCCTTGAACGCTTCCGCGTACTTCGGATGCCAGCGAGACAGCGGCGGCCGGTTCTCGACGATGTCGCCGGCAGCCCAGAGAATGCGTCGCTCATCGGTGGCGCGGGCGACGTCGTTGTCGGGGCAGAGGATATAGAAATCGCCGCGGGCGAGACTTTCCATCATGAAGTCGACGGTCTGCTCGGCCGTCCAGGCGCCGGCGGGCTTCTCGGTGCGGCCATGGGCCGTCAGCGACGTATAGACGAAGCCGGGGATCAGGAGATGAGCATGAACCTGGCTGCCGGCGGTGTTGCGCAACTCGTGTTCCAGCGCTTCGGTGAAGACCTTCACACCCGCCTTCGAGACATTGTAGGCCGGGTCGCCCGGCGGCGTGGTGATGCCCTGCTTCGAGCCGGTGTTGATGATGACCGCCGCCTTGCCATGGGCAACCATGCCCGGCGCGAAGGTGCGGGCACCATTGATGACACCCCAGAGATTGACGCCGATCGTCGCCTCCCAGGCTGCCAACGCACCGAGCATGGCGCTGCCGGGCTGGATACCGGCATTGTTCATCAGCACGTGCACCTCTCCGAACCGTCGACGCGTCTCGCGTTCGAGCGCTTCCAGATCTTCGAGGCGCGAGACATCAGTCGGGACCGCAACGACGTGCTGCGCACCCGCCGGCGCGACGGCAGCGACCTCGGCGGCCGCTTTGTCCAATCTCTCGCCTGCGAGGTCGGCGAGCACGACGCGCAGGCCGAGCGAGGCGAAATGGCGCGATGCTGCCAATCCAATGCCGGAGGCGGCGCCGGTGACGACGGCAACATTGTTGGGGGCGAAGGCGGGGTGCAGCATGGCGGAAGCTCCAGCGGTGGGATCGAATGCAAGAGATAGGGCGCCAAGGACGGCCTGTCCATTGGCGTCTCGGCAAGAGGCTCCTGAAAACCATGTGTTTTCAAGGCCGTCCCTTGTCCCGGGCAGCTCCGGCGCTACTTGCAGTTTTGCATTGAACGCGTGGCCGAAGGCATTTTCGCGGATGGAACGATGAACGGAACTGCAACTCGAAACGAAAAACGCACACCTTGCGAAAGCTGTCCATTGCGGAAGCTCGACCATTTTCGCGCCTTCACAAATGAAGAACTCGCCTTTGTGTCGCAATTCAAGACCGGTGAACTCGCAGTCGATGGCGGCGCAACCATCCTCGTTGAAGGCGCGCACAGCGCCCACCTCTTCACGGTGCTTTCCGGCTGGGGCTTTCGCTACAAGATGCTCGATGACGGACGCCGCCAGATCCTGAATTATGTGATGCCGGGTGATCTGATCGGCCTGCAGGGCAGCCTGATGGGGGAGATGCAGCATTCGATTGAAGCGCTGTCGCCGGTGACCCTTTGCGTTTTCGAGCGCGGCAAGCTGAACCGCCTGTTCGCCAACTATCCCGAACTCGCCTATGACCTCACCTGGATCGCGGCGCGCGAGGAGCGCATTCTGGATGAGAACCTCCTGAGCATCGGTCGCCGCTCGGCGCTGGAACGGGCCGCCTACCTGCTTGCCTTTCTCTACCAGCGTGCAAAGGCACTCGACCTTTTCAGCAGCAGTCGCGTCGCCATTCCGGTCACGCAGCAGCATGTGGCCGATACGCTGGGTCTTTCGATCGTCCATACCAACAAGACGTTGAAGAAGCTTGCCGAGCGCGACCTGATCCGCTGGGCGGACAAGGGCTGCAATGTCCGCGATATCGATGGATTGCTTGCGATTTCGGGCTGGGAAGGGTTGAATGAACCCAAGCGGCCCTTCATCTGAAATGCCGTTGAAGGGAGCCGTATCCTTTCCTTTCCGATGCGGCGAACGTCGCCGCATCGATGCCGGACCCCGATAGGATCAGGCTGCGACGATCGCTCGCAGCATCCAAAGCGCCTTTTCGTGGAAGTTGAGGCGATCGGTCAGCATGTCCGTGGTGACAAGGTCGTCGTTCTCGTCCGCCTTGGTGCCGGCATCGCGCATGCGGCGCACGGCCGCCTCGTGATCGGCAATCAGGTCGGCCACCATGTCGGCCGCGCTCGCGTGGTTGACGGAGCCGCCGCTCGGGGCAAATGCCGCCGCCTCGGTGAGTTTGGCTGGGGCGAGGTGACCCAGTGCACGTATCCGCTCGGCAATCACGTCAGTCGCCTGAAAGAGCGTGTTGTAGTGCTCTTCCGTCAATTCGTGCAGCGGCTTGAACAATGGGCCGACCACATTCCAATGGTAGATGTGGCTCTTGATCACCAGCTTGTAGGTATCGGCAAGGATGTCGGACAGTGCCGCTGCCATCTGCTGACGGTAGGCCCTGGTCAGGCCGATGTCGAATTCTTCGTCCTTGACCTTCGGTTTAAGCACGGAGGCTGTCTGCTTCATTCTCCTGCTCCCGTTCTATCTTGAGAAAGCCGCGAAACAGCGATCGCTTGCGATCGTGATCCGCTACCGGTGTTGAACGTCAGTACCGGTCGGTTGTTCCGCGCTTGGCCCCAATCGACGCTACATGTCTTATTTAAATGCCGGGCCGCCTCGAGGCGCCTATAGCTTGCTCTTATCGGCGCAAATGCCCTGTCGGTGCGCGCAAAAGGTGGAGTAAGCTGGATGGACGAAGTTCCGCCGCAGGTCCGGACCGTTCTTGTTCTCGAAGACAATTTCCTCATTGCATCGGATGCCGAAGAAATCCTGACGTCGCTCGGTATTGCCGAGGTGACGATCGCGGCGAATGCGGACCAGGCGATGGAGATCCTGTCTCGACAGAGCTTTGACTTTGCAATCCTCGACGTCCGTCTCGATAACCATACGAGCTTCGGCGTTGCCGATGCGATGCTTGCACGCGGCATGCCGTTTGGGTTCACCAGCGGCTACAGCGACATGGAGCTTTTCCCAGGGCATCTGCGGGACGTCCCGCGGATAGACAAGCCGTTCAACGAGAGGACGCTCGGCCAGCTGATCGCGGCCGGAATTCGGCAAGAGTGATGGGTTCCCGGCGGGGTCCTTACGGCTTGCCGCGCGAAACGAACCAGGGGTTGGCGAAGTCGCTGTCGTTCTTTTGGTTGCGTTTGCCGTAGGTGAGCGGCGCACCGTCCATCGTCAGTGTTTCGCCGCCAGCCGCCCGGAGGATGGCATCGCCCGCGGCCGTGTCCCATTCCATCGTGCGGCTGAAGCGCGGATAGACGTCGGCGAGCCCCTCGGCGAGAAGGCAGAACTTGAGGGACGAGCCGACCGCTCTGTAGTCGGCTATGCCGTGCTCGGCGAGGTAGGCGATCGTCTCGGCGCTGTTGTGCGAACGGCTGGCTAGACCCACCATGCGATCGCCGCAACTGCGGCAGCCAATGATCGTTTCATGGTCGAGGCGAAAGGTCTCGTCGATGACCGCCTTCACTGCCTTGCCGTGGTTCGCCGCATAGAGGATGCCGAGCGCCGGTGCGTAAACGACGCCGGCCACGGGCGCGCCGTTTTCGATCAACGCGATATTGACGGTAAAGTCGTCATGCCGGCCGATGAATTCCTTCGTGCCGTCGAGCGGATCGACAAGGAAGAAGGATTTGCCGGCGATGTCAGGCACGAAGCCTGCGGCGACAGCCTCTTCGGCGACCACAGGCACCTCCGGGAAGGCGCGGGCGAGGTCCGCCAGGATGATGCGCTCGGCGCAGGCATCGGCGTCGGTGACCGGCGAAAAGTCCGGCTTGTAGGTGACCGCCGGGCCTGCGTTGTAGATGTCGAGAATGGCCCGACCCGCTGATATCGCCGATTGTTGCAGTATCTCCAGCATTCGCCCTTACTTTCCGTCCATCACCAAGCCCATAGCATATCGGGAACAGGATGGTACCCGTGCTTTTGGCGGTAGGCGCATTCGATTGGAGACGAACATCGATCCACTCCGCTGCGCAGCGAAGTGCACGATGAGCCAGCGAACGGTTTTTTGCACCTGCGCCAGGCTTGCGTCTTGGCTTCCGCCTCACGGCTGTGCAAATGTGCCGACGCAACTCACCTGGATGCCTTCATGCGTTATTCCGCCTTCTCGCTCGTCAGGAACGCCCTTTCCGGAAACCTGAATTGGAAGCCGCAATGGCGCCAGCCCCAGCCCAAACCGCATTACGACGTGATCATCGTCGGCGGCGGCGGGCACGGTCTTTCGACCGCCTACTACCTCGCCAAGGAATTCGGCGTGAAGAACGTCGCGGTGCTGGAGAAGGGCTATCTCGGCTCGGGCAATGTCGGGCGCAACACGACGATCGTGCGCTCCAACTACATGCTGCCCGGCAACGAACCCTTCTACGAGTTTTCGATGAAGTTCTGGGAAGGGCTGGAGCAGGATCTCAACTACAATGTGATGCTGTCGCAACGCGGCGTCATCATGCTCTATCACAGCGACGCCCAGCGCGACGCCTATATCAGGCGCGGAAACGCGATGTGGATGGAAGGCGTGGCGGCCGAGCTCATCGAGCGTGAACAATTGAAGAAGATGATCCCCTTTCTCAATTACGACCACGCCCGTTATCCGATCCTTGGTGGGCTGTTGCAGCGGCGCGCCGGCACGGCGAGACACGATGCGGTCGCCTGGGGCTATGCCCGCGGTGCCGACCGGCATGGCGTCGACATCATCGAGCATTGCGAAGTGACCGGCATCCGCCGCGAAAACGGCGTCGTCACCGGGGTCGAAACGACCAAGGGCTTCATCGGCTGCGGCAAGCTGGCGCTGGCTGCGGCCGGCAATTCCTCGCGCGTCGGCGAGATGGCGGACCTCAAGCTGCCGCTCGAAAGCCATGTACTTCAGGCCTTCGTGACAGAGGGGCTGAAGCCCTGCATCGACCACGTGATCGTCTATGGCGGCGGCCACTTCTACATCTCGCAGTCGGACAAGGGCGGCCTCGTCTTCGGCGCCGAGATCGACGGCTATTCCTCCTATGCTCAGCGCGGCAATCTTGCGACGGCGGAACACGTGATGGAGGAGGGGGTGACGATGATCCCCGGCCTGTCACGCGTTCGGGTGCTGCGCGCCTGGGGTGGGGTCATGGACATGAGCATGGACGGTTCGCCGATCATCGACCGCACCTCGATCGACAATCTCTACCTGAACTGCGGCTGGTGCTATGGCGGCTTCAAGGCGACGCCGGCCTCCGGTTATTGCTTCGCTCATCTGATCGCCAGGAACGATACCCATCCGGTGGCGCGCGCTCTCAGGCTCGATCGCTTCGCCCGCGGCTATGCCGTCGATGAGGCCGGCGCCGGCCCGCAGCCCAACCTTCACTGACAGCACTTTGCCGGCCCGCCCGGCAGTACGGAATGAACGGGGGCCGAGGTCGGCTTCAGGATACGGAAGAGAATGGCAAGCCTGATTACCTGCCCGCATTGCGGGGTTCGACCGAAGGAAGAATTCGCGGTCCGCGGCGATGCTTCGCGCGGCCGCCCCGAACCGATGGACTCTGACGAAGCCTGGCACGACTATGTCTATGTGCGCGCCAACCCGCGCGGCCGGACCTTCGAGCACTGGCATCACGTTGCCGGCTGTCGCCGCTTCCTGGTGGTCGAGCGTGATACGGCAACCCACGAGGTCTATTCCGTCGTCGATGCCGCCGAGTTTGCGCGGAGGGTTGAGCGATGACCGGCTATCGTCTCTCCTCCGGCGGTCTGATCGATCGCAGCAAAACGCTGAGCTTCACCTTCGACGGCAGTCCATTGCGCGGCTTTGCGGGCGATACGCTGGCCTCGGCTCTACTTGCCAACGACCAGCTGCTCGTCGGCCGCAGCTTCAAGTACCATCGGCCGCGCGGCATCGTCAGCGCCGGGCCCTCTGAGCCGAACGCGCTCGTCACCATCGGCTCCGGTGCCCGCACCGATGCGAACACCAAGGCGACCGTCGCCGAACTCTATGGCGGGCTGACGGCGCGAAGCCAGAACCGTTGGCCGTCGCTCGGCTTCGATATCGGGGCAGTCAACGGCGTGCTGTCGCCCTTCCTCGGCGCCGGCTTCTACTACAAGACCTTCATGTGGCCGAAGCAGTTCTGGGAGCGGATCTACGAGCCCTTCATTCGCCGTGCTGCGGGCCTCGGCCGGGCGGTGCTCGAACGCGACCCCGAGACCTACGAGAAATCCTGGGCTTTCTGCGATCTGCTCGTCGTCGGTGCCGGTCCGTCCGGGCTGATGGCGGCACTGACGGCCGGCCGCGCCGGCCTCCGGGTCATCGTTGCAGACGAGGATTTCCGGCTCGGCGGTTCCCTGCTTTCGACCAGCGAGACCATCGACGGTGCCCCGGCATCCGTCTTCGCCGACCGCACGGTCGCGGAACTGCAATCGCTGCCCAACGTCACACTGCTTTCGCGCACCACTGTCTTCGGCTGGTACGACGACAACGTCTTCGGCGCCGTCGAGCGCGTGCAGAAGCACGTCGCCGAGCCGTCGTCGAAGCTTGTGAGCGAGCGCGTCTGGCGAATCGTTGCCAAGCGCGCGCTGCTCGCAACCGGTGCCGAGGAACGGCCGCTGGTCTTCGGCGGCAATGATCGCCCCGGCGTGATGATGGCCGGTGCCATGACCACCTATGCCGAACGCTACGGCGTGGCCGCAGGCAAGACGGTTGCGCTCTTCACCAGCGGCAGCGCCGGCTATCGCACGGCGCGGGCGCTTTCTGCGAAAGGCGTCGCGATCGCAGCGATCGT
The DNA here is from genome assembly GCF_049905105.1 of Ensifer sp. R-19. Lineage (NCBI taxonomy): Bacteria > Pseudomonadati > Pseudomonadota > Alphaproteobacteria > Hyphomicrobiales > Rhizobiaceae > Ensifer > Ensifer sp. R-19. Next base: position 2,744,017 of record NZ_CP184569.1, on the reverse strand, counting down.
CGATGCCAGGGCCGAGGCCAGCGATCAGGCGCCCGATGGTGTCCGGGTCATCCGTTCGGCCTCCATCGTCGATACCAAGGGCAGGCAACGCCTCAAGGGCATCGTCGTCGAGCGCTCCGGCTTCGAGGAACTGATCGCCTGCGATGCACTCGGCATGTCCGGCGGCTGGAGCCCGGTCGTGCATCTTGCCTGCCAGCGGGGTGCCAAGCCGGTCTGGTCCGAAGAGTTGAAGGCATTCGCCGCCCCCGATGTCGGCGGTGGTCTGCGCCCCGTCGGTGCTGCCAACGGTATCTATACGCTCGCCGGCTGCCTTTCCGATGGTGCGGAGAAGGCCGCAACGATTGCGGCGGATCTCGGTTTCAACGCCGTTTCGGCCGCCGTTCCTGTCGTCGATGCTGAAGAAGCCTCTTCCTTCACTGCGCTCTGGTATATCCCGGGTGCCAAGTCGAAGGCCTTCGTCGATTTCCAGAACGACGTGCATGCGAAGGATCTTGGCCTCGCGCTTCGCGAAGGCTTCGGCCATGTGGAGCATGCCAAGCGCTACACCACCAACGGCATGGCGACCGACCAGGGCAAGCTTTCCAACATCAACGCTGTCGGCATTCTCGCGGGCATGCGCGGTGTCAGCCCGGCGGAGGTCGGCACCACGACCTTCCGGCCTTTCTACACACCGGTCTCCCTTGGTGCGCTTGCCGGGACGGCACGCGACGAACACGCGGCGCCGGCACGGAAGTCACCGCTGCATGGCTGGGCGATGAAAAACGGTGCGACCTTCGTCGAGGCGGGGCTCTGGCATCGCTCGGCGTGGTTCCCGCGCGCCGGCGAGAAGACCTGGCGCGAAAGCGTCGATCGCGAAGTGCTGAACGTGCGAGCCAATGTCGGCCTCTGCGACGTCTCGACGCTCGGCAAGATCGAAGTTTTCGGCCCCGACGCCGCGGAGTTCCTCAACCGGCTCTACTGCAACCCGGTCTTGAAGCTGCCGGTCGGCAAGGCGCGCTATGGCCTGATGCTGCGCGAGGACGGGTTCGTCTTCGACGACGGCACGGTGAGCCGGTTCGACGAGGCGCATTTCTTCGTCACCACGACGACGGCGATGGCCGGCCCGGTCATGGCGCACATGGAATATTGCGCCCAGGCGCTCTGGCCGGAACTCGAAGTCCGTTTCACCTCGTCGACCGACCAATGGGCGCAGATGGCGATCGCCGGCCCGAAGGCACGCGCGGTGTTGCAGCAGATTGTCGACGGCGACATTTCAGACGGCGCATTTCCGTTCCTTTCCGCCCGGAAGATTGTTCTGAAAAGCGGCGTGGCCGCGCGGCTCTTCCGCATCTCCTTCTCCGGGGAACTCGCCTTCGAACTGGCCGTGCCGGCCGGCAACGGCGAAGCGGTGGCGGACCAGATCATGGAGGCCGGCGGGCCCCACGATATCTGCGCCTATGGCGTCGAGGCGCTCAATGTGCTGCGGCTCGAGAAGGGACTGCTGACGCATGCCGAATTCGACGGGCGCGTGACGCCCGACGACGCCGGCCTCGGACGGATGCTGTCGATGCAGAAGGCCGACTTCATCGGCAAGCGGCTGTCGACCCGCTACGGGCTGACGGCGGCCGACCGCATGCAGCTCGTCGGGCTGAAGCCCGTCGATACGGACAAGGACATGCGCGCCGGCGCCCATCTGCTGAAGGAAGGTACGAAGCCCTCGACGCTGAACGATCAGGGTTGGGTAAGCTCGGCCGGCTTCTCGCCCGTCCTGGGGCATGCCATCGCACTTGCCTTCCTGAAGTCCGGGCGTGAGCGGTACGGCGAGAAGGTCATCGTTTTTGACAAGCTGCGCGATCAGGAGATCGTCGCCGAGGTCTGCGATCCGGTCTTCGTCGATCCGCAAAACGCAAAGCTGAAGGCCTGAGGAGGCGGCGATGGTTCGCGACTACAACAACCGCCACGCACTGGAACGGAAACTGCGCTCTGCACCGAGGCCCGCGGCCGCCGATCACCTGATGATCGGCCATTGGCGTACGATGGCGACGGTTCTTGCCCGTGCCGGGCAGGCGGAGGCAGTGCGGCGGGCGATTGGTTCGGCGCCTGAGCTGTCGCTGCGCTTCTCAGGCCCTGGGGAATGGCTGGTGGTCTCCGAGGTGGAGGCGCCGAGCGGGCTCGTGCGTCGCCTCGAAGAGCTCTGCGACGGGGGCGCCTATGTCGTCGACCAAAGCGACGGGCGCGTCGTCTTCCGCCTCACCGGCCCGAACGTGCGCAGCATCCTTGCCAAAGGTATCGGCCTCGACGTTCATCCCGCGGCCTTCTCGCTTGGGGGGAGTGCCAATGTTCTGTGCGGCCACATCCCGGTCAATCTCGCCCGGACGGACGAGGATACGTTTGAACTGATCGTGCCGCGGAGCTACGCCGAATCGCTCTTCGACGACCTGATGCGGATGGGGCGGGCGTTCGATCTCACCGCCGCTTTTTCAGACTGAACGGCCTCTTTCGAGAGGCTGAAAACAAATGCGGCATGAAATGCCGCAAACGGGTCGCCGATCCGCCAGCAAACGGCGGAAATGGACAAGCGCCCTTCGCAGCCGTGTCTTTATCGGCGCCGCCTTTCTGACTAGGCTGCCATCATTCGCCGCCTGCGCTTCTGTCCGGAAGGCAAGCGGTCTTGATTTTCTTCCTGACAATTTGGCCATGCCTCCGCCGGAGCATGGAAAGACGGAGTGTACGCATGAAAAGCCATGCCAAGGTCGTCGTTATCGGAGGCGGTGTCGTCGGTTGCTCGGTGCTCTATCACCTGACGAAGTTCGGCTGGACCGATGCTGTCCTGCTCGAGCGGTCGGAGCTCACGTCCGGCTCGACCTGGCATGCGGCCGGCGGCATGCATACGATCAACGGCGACCCGAACGTCGCCAAGCTGCAGAAATATACGGTCGAGCTCTACAAGGAGATTGAGGAGTATTCCGGTCAGGACGTCGGCCTGCACATGACGTCGGGCATGATGCTGGCGGCCACCAACGAGCGCTTCGACTGGATGAAGTCGATCCTCGCCAAGGGGCGCTACATGGGGCTCGAGGCCGAGCTGCTGACGCCCAAGGAAGCGCACGACCTGATGCCGCTGCTCGATCCCGACCAGTTCGTCGGCGCGGTCTTCGATCCGGTCGAAGGCCATCTCGATCCCTATGGCACGACGCATGCTTACGCCAAATCGGCGAAGAAGAACGGCGCCGAGATCTATCTGCACACCAAGGTCGAGGACCTGGTGCAGCGGGAGGACGGCTCCTGGCGGGTGATCACCAACCAGGGCGAGATCGTCGCCGAGCACGTCGTCAACGCCGCCGGTCTCTGGGCGCGCGAAGTGGGCCGCATGGTCGGCCTCGAACTGCCCGTTCTCGCCATGGAGCACATGTATCTCATTACCGAGGACATGCCCGAGGTCATCGAATTCAATCAGACGCGCGGCAAGGAACTGATGCACTGCGTCGATTTCGACGGCGAGATCTACTTGCGCCAGGAGCGCAACGGCATGCTGATGGGCACCTATGAGAAGGCCTGCCGCCCATGGTCGCCGATCTCCACGCCCTGGGATTTCGGCCACGAACTGCTTGCCGAAGACATCGATCGCATCTCGCCGGAACTCGAAGTCGGGTTCCGGCATTTCCCCGCCTTCAACAGGGCCGGCATCAAGAAGATCATCAACGGCCCCTTCACCTTCTCGCCGGATGGCAACCCGCTGGTCGGTCCCGTGCGCGGTCTCAGGAACTTCTGGTCGGCCTGTGCCGTCATGGCCGGCTTCAGCCAGGGCGGTGGCGTCGGCCTGGCGCTCGCCAACTGGATGATCCATGGCGACCCCGGCTTCGACGTCTTTGCCATGGACGTTTCCCGCTACGGCGATTTCGCCACGCTCGCCTATACCAATGCCAAGGTGCGCGAAAACTATTCACGCCGCTTCTCGATCCGCTATCCGAACGAGGAACTGCCGGGTGCGCGGCCGCTGCTGACGACGCCGATCTACGACAGGCTGAAGGCGGCTGGCGCGGTCTTCGGCGCGTCCTATGGGCTCGAAACGCCGCTGTGGTTTGCGCCCGAAGGGGTGAAGGACGCCTTCTCCTGGCGGCGCTCGACGGATTTCGAGACGGTTGGCGCGGAAGCGCGCGCCGTGCGTGAGGGCGTCGGCCTGATGGAGACGTCGGGCTTTGCCAAATATGCGATCACGGGCGAGGGCGCTGAAGCCTGGCTCGACCGGCTGCTGGCCTGCCGTATTCCGCAGGTGGGGCGCATGACGCTGGCGCCGATGCTGAAGGACGACGGCAAGCTGATCGGCGACTTCACGCTTGCCAAGCTCGGGGAGGAAGACTTCCTGCTGATCGGCTCCGGCATCGCCGAGGACTATCACATGCGCTGGTTCGAGGCGCATCTGCCTGAGGACGGCTCGGTTTCGCTGAAGGCGCTGAAGCTGGAACTGGTTGGCCTGTCGATCGCCGGACCGAAGGCGCGTGACGTGCTTGCCGGTCTCACCCATCTCGACGTCTCCGACGCCGCCTTTCCATTCCTGGACATCCGCCGGATGGACCTCGGCATGGCGCCCGTGATCGTCGGCCGCGTGAGCTACACCGGCGATCTCGGCTACGAGATCTGGATGAAGCCCGAATACCAGCGTTATCTCTTCGAGCTGCTGATGGAGAAGGGGGCAGCGTCCGGGATCCGGCTGTTCGGCCTCAGGGCGCTGAATGCGCTGCGCGTCGAGAAATCCTTCGGCAGCTGGGCGCGCGAGTACCGTCCGCTCTATGGCCCGGTCGAGGCCGGCCTCGGCCGCTTCATCGCGACCGGCAAGGACGCGGACTTTATCGGCAAGGTGGCTGCAATGAAGGAGAAGGCGGACGGTGGCGCCCTGCGTCTCAGGACCTTCGTCCTCGAGGCCAGGGATGCCGACGTCATCGGCGACGAGCCGATCTATCTCGACGGAGTCGTGCGCGGATGGGTGACATCGGGCGGTTATGCGCACACGAGCGGCGTTTCGGTGGCCATGGGATACGTATCGAAGGAGATCGCCGATCGCAGCGATGGCTGGTCGATCGAACTCCTGGGCGAGATTCTGCCGGCACGTCTCCAGGCGAATCCCTTGTTCGACGCAAACGGGCAGCGGATACGCACCTGAGCGGCGAAGCAGCGCACCGGCCTGGCCATTTGGTGGCTAGGCCTCCAGGCTAATCCCCGGGCATTTACGGCTAAAGTTGATGATTTTGCGGGCGAAAGCTGCGGAAGTTTTGGTTTTTCTGGCTCTAAAAGCGTCAAATCGATTTTATCGGGGAAGTTTTTGCCGAAGTCGCGTTTTTTAGCTTTCCTTTTTGTTTGAAAAAGGTATGGAATCGATCAAACACAGCGCTCAAAATGAGCTCAAAAAACAAGAGACCGGACCTTCAAGGATCTGGTCCAGGGGAAGATTGATGGAGTATTTCGTCCAGCAGCTCGTCAACGGGCTGACTCTTGGGTCTATTTATGGTATGATCGCAATCGGTTATACCATGGTCTACGGCATTATTGGCATGATCAACTTCGCCCACGGCGATATCTTCATGCTCGGCGGCTTTGCTGCTTTGATTGTCTTTCTGCTTCTCACCTCATTTATAGCAGGCGTGCCGGTTGTACTTGCGCTTTTGCTTATGATGGTCGTGGCTATGCTCGCGGCGTCGCTGTGGAACTGGACGATCGAGAAGGTGGCCTACCGGCCACTGCGCGGGTCATTCCGGCTGGCGCCGCTGATCACCGCAATCGGCATGTCGATCGTGTTGTCGAACTTCATCCAGGTGACGCAGGGACCGCGCAACAAGCCGATCCCGCCGCTCGTCTCGTCCGTCTATGAGGTTTTCGGCATCTCCATTTCGCTGAAGCAGATCATCATCATCATCATCACGGCGATCCTGCTTTCCGTCTTCTGGTACATCGTCAACAGGACGCCGCTTGGTCGTGCACAGCGCGCCACCGAGCAGGATCGCAAGATGGCGGCTCTGCTCGGCGTCGACGTCGATCGTACGATCTCGGTGACCTTCATCATGGGTGCGGCACTCGCTGCTGTCGCGGGAACCATGTACCTGATGTATTACGGCGTGGTCGTTTTTACCGACGGCTTCGTTCCCGGGGTCAAGGCATTCACCGCCGCCGTTCTCGGAGGCATTGGCTCGCTGCCGGGCGCTGTTTTGGGCGGACTTCTGATCGGCCTGATCGAGTCCCTGTGGTCGGCCTATTTCACCATCGACTACAAGGACGTTGCGACATTCTCCATTCTCGCAATCGTTCTGATCTTCAAGCCGTCGGGTATTCTCGGACGACCGGAAGTCGAGAAGGTATAATTCAATGGCAAACATTGCTTCTACAACTGCAAGCGCCGGCACTGAGGTGACGGCGCGGGCCCTGCGCGAGTCTGTCTTCGCGGGCCTCATCACGCTCGGACTGTTCGTGCTGTTCGTCGGCCTCAAGACCGACCAGAACATCCGCAACGAGCTGATCCTGACACAACGTTGGGGCCTGCTGGCGATCTTCGTGATCATCGCCATGGTTGGCCGCTTCCTCATGGTCGCCTATGTCCAGCCGCGGCTTGCCCAGCGAAAGGCTGCCAAAGCGGCGGCGCCGGAAGTTGCCAAGGAGGAAAGCTTCTTCAGCCGCAATTTCTCGACGATTGCGATACTTGCCTTGATCCTTTATCCGCCGGTCATCGTCGCGCTAACCGGTGTTCAGGGCTCGCTGAAATGGGTGGACAATTTCGGCATCCAGATCCTGATCTATGTGATGCTCGCCTGGGGCCTGAACATCGTCGTCGGCCTCGCCGGCCTGCTGGACCTCGGTTACGTCGCTTTCTACGCAGTTGGTGCCTATTCCTACGCGCTGCTCTCCACCTATCTGGGCCTGTCCTTCTGGGTGTTGTTGCCGGTGGCCGGCCTCCTCGCCGCCTGCTGGGGCGTGGTCCTCGGCTTCCCGGTGCTGCGTCTGCGCGGAGACTATCTGGCGATCGTCACGCTCGCCTTTGGCGAAATCATCCGTCTTGTCCTGATCAACTGGACCGAGGTCACCAAAGGTACGTTCGGCGTGTCCGGCATTGCCAAGGCAACGCTGTTCGGCATCAAGTTCGATGCCTCCAAGGATGGCTTTGCCGCATTGATGGGGCTGCCGATCTCGTCGGTCTACTACAAGATCTTCCTATTCTACCTGATCCTCGGTCTTTGCTTGATCACGGCTTTCGTGACGATCCGCATGCGTCGGATGCCGATCGGGCGCGCCTGGGAAGCGCTGCGCGAAGATGAGATCGCTTGCAAGTCGCTTGGCATCAACACGGTTACCACCAAGCTGACGGCTTTCGCCATGGGCGCCATGTTCGGCGGCATCGCCGGGTCCTTCTTCGCAGTACGCCAGGGCTTCGTGTCGCCCGAATCCTTCGTGTTCCTCGAATCCGCAGTGATCCTCGCGATCGTCGTCCTCGGCGGCATGGGGTCGCTGACGGGCATTGCGATCGCAGCGATCGTCATGATCGGCGGTACCGAAATTCTGCGTGAGCTTGACTTCCTGAAGGCCGTCTTCGGACCGAACTTCACGCCGGAACTCTACCGCATGCTGATCTTTGGCCTGGCCATGGTCGTCGTCATGGTCTGGAAGCCGCGCGGCTTCGTTGGATCGCGTGAACCGACCGCGTTCCTGCGCGAACGCAAGGCCGTCTCCGGCAGCTTTACCAAGGAAGGGCATGGCTGATGGCCCTCGAGACCACGACGATGACAATGACACAAGATCCCATTCTCAAGGTTGAGCACCTGTCGATGCGCTTCGGCGGTCTGATGGCCATCAACGACTTCTCTTTCGAGGCCTATCGCGGCGACATCACCGCGCTGATCGGCCCGAACGGGGCAGGTAAGACGACGGTATTCAACTGCATCACCGGCTTCTACAAGCCGACGATGGGTATGATCACGATGAAGCAGAAGTCCGGAAAGGAGTATCTCCTCGAGCGGCTGCCGGACTTCGAGATCACCAAGCATGCAAAGGTGGCGCGTACGTTCCAGAACATCCGGATGTTCTCCGGCATGACCGTGCTCGAGAACCTACTGGTCGCGCAGCACAACAAACTAATGCTGGCGTCGGGCTATACCGTGCTCGGGCTCCTTGGATTTCCTGCCTACCGGCAGGCCTCCAGGGAGGCGACTGAACTCGCCAAGCATTGGCTCGAAAAGGCATCGCTGATCGACCGGGCAGACGACCCGGCCGGGGACTTGCCTTACGGCGCGCAGCGGCGGTTGGAGATTGCTCGTGCCATGTGCACGGGACCGGAGTTGCTGTGCCTCGATGAGCCTGCGGCTGGCCTCAATCCGCGCGAATCGCATGCCCTCAATGAACTGTTGCAGGGCATTCGCAGCGACACCGGCACCTCCATCCTGCTGATCGAGCATGACATGTCCGTGGTCATGGAGATATCGGACCATGTCGTCGTGCTCGAATATGGGCAGAAGATCTCCGACGGCACCCCGGATTTCGTGAAGAACGATCCAAGGGTCATCGCGGCCTATCTGGGTGTCGAGGATGAAGAGGTTGAACAGGTGATCGAACAAATCGAGGAAATCGAAGGCGGGCAGGGAGGCACCAAGCAATGACTGCGCCGCTGCTGCAAGTGAAAGCCGTCGAAACCTACTACGGCAACATTCGGGCGCTGAGCGGCGTCGATGTCGAGGTCCATCGCGGAGAAATCGTTTCGCTGATCGGTGCCAACGGCGCGGGCAAGTCGACATTGATGATGACGATCTGCGGCAGCCCGCAGGCGCGCACCGGCACGGTGATGTTCGACGGCCATGACATCACGCGCCTGCCGACCCACGAAATCGCGCGTATGAGGATTGCCCAGTCGCCGGAGGGACGGCGCATCTTCCCGCGCATGACGGTTTTCGAAAACCTGCAGATGGGGGCGAGCCTCGACAACCTGAAGCATTTCGACGAGGACGTGGAAAAGATCTTCAGGCTCTTTCCCCGGCTCAAGGAGCGTAAGGCGCAGCGCGGCGGCACGCTGTCAGGCGGCGAGCAGCAGATGCTCTCGATCGGCCGCGCGCTGATGGCCCGGCCGAAGCTGTTGCTTCTCGACGAGCCGTCGCTTGGTCTTGCGCCGCTGATCGTCAAGGGCATCTTCGAAGCGATCAAGAAACTCAACAAGGAGGAAGGCCTGACCGTCTTCCTCGTCGAGCAGAACGCCTTCGGCGCGCTCAAGCTTTCGGACCGCGGCTATGTGATGGTCAACGGACGGGTGACGATGAGCGGCAGCGGCAGGGATCTGCTCGCCAATCCGGAAGTGCGCGCGGCCTATCTCGAAGGCGGCCGTCATTGATCGGCCGCATCTGGAGCAAGTGACATGCAGGGAATTCTCTACGAAGAAGCGTCGATCTGGCAGTTTCTTTTCATAAGCTGCGTGCTTGGCGGCTGGACCGCCTGGCGCACGGGCAAGAGCGTGGCCGAAAGTTGGCATAACGTTCCGCGGCTGCTGCTCTACGTGGCGTTGCTCGGGCTGGCGATCCGTTTCATCCATCACGCCCTCTTCGGCGGCACAATGTTCAGCCTGCAATACTATATCGTGGACACGATCGTGCTTTTGTTGTTTGCTACCGTAGCTTTCCGGTACTACCGGACCAAGCAAATGACCAAAATCTACTATTGGCTCTACGAGAAGGCTTCACCTTTCTCCTGGAAGACCAAATAAAGGGAACAGCGCGTGCCGGTCCGCCGCGGCCGGTGCGAAGGAAACACCGGCGCAACTATGGTGGGCATTGCGCAGGTTGATAACGAGACCCGCTCGAATATTTGGGAGTAACAAGAATGAAAAAATCTCTTCTGTCGGCCGTTGCGCTGACGGCGATGGTCGCCTTCAGCGGCACCGCCTGGGCTGATATTCTCGTTGGTGTCGCCGGCCCGCTGACTGGCCCGAACGCCGCCTTCGGTGCGCAGCTCCAGAAAGGTGCCGAACAGGCCGCTGCCGACATCAACGCCGCTGGCGGTATCAACGGGGAACAGATCAAGCTTGTGCTCGGCGACGACGTTTCGGACCCGAAGCAGGGCATCTCGGTCGCCAACAAGTTCGTCGCTGACGGTGTGAAGTTCGTCGTTGGTCACTTCAACTCCGGTGTGTCGATCCCGGCATCGGAAGTCTATGCCGAAAACGGCATCCTGGAGATCACGCCGTCTGCGACCAACCCGCAGTTCACCGAGCGCGGTATGTGGAACACGTTCCGCACCTGCGGCCGTGACGACCAGCAGGGCGCAGTAGCCGGTGCCTACCTTGCCGCCAACTTCAAGGACGCGAAGATCGCCGTCATTCACGACAAGACCCCCTATGGTCAGGGCCTTGCCGATGAAACCAAGAAGTCGATGAACGAAGCCGGCCTCACCGAAGCCCTCTATGAAGGTGTCAATATCGGCGACAAGGACTTCTCCGCACTGATCGCCAAGATGAAGGAAGCCGGCGTTTCGGTCGTCTACTGGGGCGGTCTGCACACCGAGGCCGGCCTGATCATGCGCCAGATGAAGGACCAGGGCCTGAAGGCAACGATGATGTCGGGTGACGGTATCGTTTCGAACGAACTGGCCTCGATCGCCGGCGACGCCGTCGACGGCACGCTGATGACCTTCGCGCCGGATCCGCGCAAGAACCCCGCTTCCAAGGAACTCGTCGAGAAGTTCCGTGCTGCCGGCTTCGAGCCGGAAGCCTATACGCTCTATTCCTACGCCGCTCTCCAGGTCATCGCAGAAGCTGCGAAGGCTGGCGGCACGACCGATGCGCAGGCTGTTGCCGAAGCGATCAAGGCCAAGGGTCCGTTCAAGACCGCGATCGGCGAGCTCGGCTATGACGAAAAGGGCGACATCACCCGCCCGGACTACGTCATGTACACCTGGAAGAAGGGCGACGACGGCAAGTACACCTACTTCCAGAACGAGTAGTTCTGATTTCGGACCTTGCGTCCGATCTGTTGCGCCCGGCGAGCGATCGCCGGGCTTTTCTTTTTGGCGAGGCCGAGAGCATAACGCTTTCAAGTGGAACTGCTGGAAGCGGAAGGATGCTCATCTAAGCGATGGGGCTTTGGCGCAGCGATTGGCTATTTCAGCAAGGTGTCTCGCAGTGACGAGACTTCGGCGCGCAACCGCTCGAGATCATCGGCGCCGAGTTTTGTTGCCTCCGTGAGGCCGCGCGGCACATCGACCGCCTTCCGGCGCAGTGCCTTGCCCATGTCGGTCAATTGTACCCGGACCTGCCGCTCGTCCGTCTTATCCCGCACGCGGGCGATGTAGCCGGCCGCTTCGAGGCGTTTCAGCATCGGGGTGAGTGTGCTCGATTCCAGGAAGAGCCGTTCGCCGAGGCTGCCGACGGTCTGGTCGTCCTTTTCCCACAGCAGCACCATCACGAGATATTGCGGGTAGGTGAGGTCGAGTTCCTCCAGCAGAGGCTTGTAGATGCGCGTCAAGGCGTGGTTTGCGGAATAGACTGCAAAGCAGAGGAAACTATCGAGCGTCAGCATCGCATCGTCATCTTTGAGTTCGGTGCCAGTCATCGTTCTCTCCTGTCATTTCCTTAAAATAAATCGTTCGCGATATAATCGCAAGGCATTGACAGGTGTGCGATCACAATATAAAGAGTTGTGCACGATCTAATCGATGGCGATTTAAATGCGAATATATCGCGCACGATTTAATAGCTAGTTATTTACCGGCAGCGCGGCATGACCGCAGGCAAGAAGGAGCGTTTCCATGAGCAAGGCAGTCAGCAAGACCGAAACCAGCAGCATCTCCCGCCGTGATGTCCTCTCGGCCGCTTTCGGCGCTGCGGCGACCGCTGCAGCCCTATCGGCCGCCAACAGCCCGGCTAAGGCCGCCGACGCGTCAGCGGCAAGCAACAACCAGTCGAGCGCCGGTTCGCAAGGTGGGGGGATTTCGGGCAGCCGCATCACCACCCGCGATGGCGTCGAGATCTACTACAAGGACTGGGGTCCAAAGGATGGCCCGGTCGTCGTGCTCAGCCACGGCTGGCCGCTGTCGTCGGACAGCTGGGAAGCGCAGGCCTTCCACCTCGCCGCCAATGGCTTCCGCGTCATCACCCATGACCGCCGCGGCCATGGCCGCTCGTCGCAGCCCTGGGACGGCAACGACATGGACCACTATGCCGACGACCTTGCCGATCTGATCAATACACTCGATCTGAAGGGCATCTTCCTTGCCGGCTTTTCCACCGGCGGCGGCGAGATCAGCCGTTATATCGGCCGCCACGGCACGGGCCGTGTCGCCAAGGCCGGTTTGATCTCGGCGGTGCCGCCGCTGATGGTCAAGACCGACAAGACCCCCGGCGGCCTGCCGAAGGCGGTGTTCGACGGGCTGCAGGCGGCAAGTCTGAAGGATCGCTCGAAGCTCTACCGCGATATCGCCTCGGGTCCGTTTTTCGGTTTCAACCGCCCGGGTGCGGTCGCCTCTCAGGGCATGATCGACAGCTTCTGGTTGCAGGGCATGATGGGCGGGCACAAGAACACCTATGACTCGATCGTCGCCTTCTCGCAGACAGACTTTAGCGAGGACCTGAAGAAGTTCGACGTGCCGACGCTGATCATCCATGGCGACGACGACCAGATCGTGCCGATCGATGCGGCCGCCAGAGCTTCGAAGACGCTGGTGCCGCATGCCGAGCTCAAGGTCTATGCCGGTGCCCCGCATGGCATCACCGACACGCACAAGGACCAGCTCAGCGCCGACCTACTCGCCTTTGCCAAGGCCTGATGTGTCTGAAGTCACGGGAAGAGGCGCCTGCAACGGCGCCTCCTTCTCGCTTTTCGTGATAGGTGTTTCGCTTGTCAAGATGGCTGTCGTGTCGCGCCGTTTCGTGCACTATCTCCCGACGATTCTGTTCCGGAGGCAGGCATGAGCTCGAAACCCCGCATTCTCGTCACCCGTCGCTGGCCGGCGGCCGTGGAACAGGTGCTTGCAGAGCGGTTCGACGTCACCTTGAACGAAGGCGACGTGCCGATGACGGCCGAAGGGCTGGCCGATGCGCTCCGGACCTATGACGCAGTACTTCCAACCGTTTCCGATCGGCTTCCGGCCGAACTCTTCGCCGGCGGCCTCCGGGCGAAGATCCTTGGAAATTATGGCGTCGGCTACAACCACATCGACGTCGCTGCCGCCAGGGCCGCCAAGATCGTCGTGACCAACACCCCGGGTGTCCTGACCGACTGCACCGCCGACATTGCCATGACGCTGCTGCTTGCAGTCGCGCGCCGCGCGGGCGAGGGGGAGCGCCAGGTTCGGGCCGGCGAATGGACCGGATGGCGCCCGACCCACATGATCGGCAGCAAGGTCACCGGCAAGACGCTCGGCATCATCGGCTTTGGCCGCATCGGCAAGGTGATGGCCAAACGCTGTCATTTCGGCTTCGACATGGATGTCGTCTTCTACAACCGTTCGCGCATCGACCCGGCGGAAGCGAGCCGCTACGGCGCCCGGCAATTGGACACGGTCGAGGATGTGCTGAGAGCTTCGGACTTCGTGTCGTTGCATTGCCCCGGTGGTGGCGAAAACCGGCATCTGATCAATGCGGAACGCTTGGCGCTGATGAAACCGGGTGCTTACCTCATCAATACGGCGCGCGGCGATGTCATCGATGAAGCGGCCCTGGTTGCCGCTCTCGAAAGCGGCGTCATTCGCGGTGCCGGCCTTGATGTCTTCGAGGCGGAGCCGAATGTGCCGGAGCGTCTGCGCAGGCTCGAAAATGTTGTGCTGCTCCCGCATCTCGGCAGTGCCACGGAGGAAACGCGGGTTGCCATGGGTATGAAGGTGGTCGTCAACGTCACCGCTTTCTTCGAGGGCCGCGAGCCACCGGATCGCGTGGCGTAAGCGGCTGCCTGTTTTCTGCGCAGCGCCTGCATGGAAATGCAGCATCCTGGCGATTTTCTTTGCAAAACAATAACTTGACTTGTCGTTCCGCGATGCGGACGATAGCGCGAAGGCAAGGCGACCGACCCAATGGGTGCAGCGCCAGGAATTAAAGGACACCGCTCGGCGGTCGAAACATGAACAAGGCAGCAAGCATCGCCCCGCAACGGGCCTGGGGTAAGGGCCGGGTGGTCGCCAAGACGGCGCTCGGCCAAAGCCGCATTGCCGAGCTCTATCAGGAAGGCTGCGCCAAGATCCGGCTGCCGAAGACCTTCGACGCCTCCATGGAAGCGGTGCTCATCAATTCCTCCGGCGGCCTCACCGGCGGCGACCGCATGGTCTGGGAGGTTGCGGCAAGGGCCGGAACCGATGTGGCGGTGACGACGCAGGCCTGCGAGAAGATCTATAAGGCGAGCGCCGATACAGTCGAGGTGGCCACGCGTATCGAGGTTGCCGCCGGCGCGCGGGTCGACTGGCTGCCGCAGGAGACGATCCTTTTCGACCGTGCCTCCCTGTCGCGTTCGCTGGAGGTGGAGCTTGCCACGGATGCAACGTTCCTGGCGGTGGAGGCGGTCCTGCTCGGCCGCAAGGCGATGGGCGAGGTGGTGCAAACCGGGCTCTTCCGCGACCGCTGGCGCATCCGCGTCGAGGGCAAGCTGCTGCATGCGGATAATCTGGCGCTTGCCGGAGAGGTCGCCAGCCTCGGCCAGCGCCGGGCGGTGCTCGACGGCGCGGCCGCCTTTGCCACGCTCCTCTATGTCGGCCCCGATTGCGAGCCCTTGTTGCCGCGTCTTCGATCGCTCATTGACGGCGAGGCTGGCGTCGGCATCAGCCATTTTCAGGTCGATGGACGCGACAAGCTGGTTGCCCGCTTCGTGGCGTCGGATGGGTTCGCGCTCAGAAAAATCCTCATCCCGGTTATTTCGCACTTGCGCAAGCAGAAGACAGTGCCGAAAGTCTGGGTTCTCTAGGTCATTTCATATTTTTATTGAAACAGTGAAATGATCTAACACGTTGAAACTTTGTAATTCCTGGCGGAAAACCGCTTCGCAGATTTCCTGGGAATTGCTTCACGAACAACCGGTGGCGACGCATGAATCTTACTCCGCGCGAAAAGGACAAATTGTTGATTTCCATGGCGGCCATGGTCGCGCGCCGGCGCTTGGAGCGCGGCGTGAAACTCAACCATCCCGAGGCGATCGCGCTGATCACCGATTTCGTCGTGGAAGGCGCCCGCGACGGGCGCTCGGTCGCCGAGCTGATGGAGGCGGGCGCCCAGGTGCTGACGCGCGATCAGGTGATGGAGGGCATCCCCGAGATGATCCACGACATCCAGGTCGAAGCGACATTCCCCGACGGTACCAAGCTCGTCACCGTTCACGAACCGATCCGCTAAACGAAGGAAACGCGGCCCTTTCCGGCCGTATCCCTCCAACCCTGATCTCAGGAGGCAAGCATGCTGGCTTTGCGCCCCAATTGCGAGTGCTGCGACAAGGATCTGCCGCCGGATAGCCGCGAGGCGATGATCTGTACTTTCGAATGCACCTTCTGCGTCGATTGTGTCGACGGAAAGCTCGGTGGCACCTGCCCGAATTGCGGCGGCGAATTCACCAGCCGGCCGGTGCGCCCGGCGGCCCTGCTTGAAAAATATCCGGCCTCCACCGAGCGGGTGCTGAAACCGCAGGGCTGCGCCGGTTCGAAGGCGGCTTGAGGAGAGAACCATGATCCCAGGAGAAATCATCGCGGCTGCCGGAGAGATCGAGCTCAATGCCGGCCTCGACACGACAACCATCGAGGTTGCCAATACCGGTGACCGCCCGATCCAGGTCGGCAGCCACTACCATTTCGCCGAAACCAATGCCGGGCTGAAGTTTGACCGGAAGGCCGCCTACGGCCAACGGCTCGACATTCCGGCTGGCACCGCCGTGCGGTTCGAACCGGGGCAGACGCGTCAGGTGACGCTGATCCCTCTTTCCGGCAAGCGCGAAGTCTATGGCTTCCGCCAGCAGGTGATGGGCAAGCTATGAAGCGCCTCGCTGTACTTGCCATCGCTCTCGTTCTGCCGTTTGCGCCGGCTCTGGCGCAGGAGGACAAGGTCGACTGCCAGAATGCGGTGACGCAGATGGACATGAACATCTGCGCCAACAAGGATTACGAGGCGGCCGACACGGAACTGAACAAGGTCTACAAGCTGGCACTGGCAGCGACAAAGCAGCAGGACAAGGAACTCGCCGAGATCGATGCGAACTACGTTGGCGCGGAAGAGGCCCTGAAGAAGGCGCAGCGCGCCTGGATCGGTTACCGTGACGGCCAATGCGAGCTTTCGGGCTTCGAAGCCCGCGGTGGCTCGATGGAGCCGATGCTCGTCTCCGGTTGCCTCACCGAATTAACCAGGGCCCGGACGAAGGAACTCCAGGCCATTGTCGAGCCTGACGGAAACTAGACCTTGAGCGGCGGCCGCATCATCATGATCGTGGGCAATGGCGAAGTGCCTGACGGAGCTGGCACGGTGATCGATGCCGCCGATATCGTCGTGCGTTTCAACGATTGCCGTTCCGTCGGCCCCGGTGGCCACAAGACCGATATCGTCGCCGTCTGCAACACCGGGCGCCCCGGTCTCTCCATGCTCGGCGGTGGCCGCTGGAAGACGAGTGCGGCGGTGCGCCAGGCCCGCGAAATCTGGTGCGTCCGATCTGGCGCGAAGTTCGCCGCGATGCGGGCCGGGCTTGCCGAAACAAATCCGGATCTCGACGATTTCTGTGACGACTACACCATCGGTTTCGAAAGTTTCAGCCGCTCGACCAACCGCGGTTTTCGCGTCGTTCCGGTGGCAGTGCATGACCAGCTGGATCACGATCTCGGCGGCTTCTCACCTGATCCCTACGTCGTCCCATCCAGCGGCCTGATCGTCATTGCCGATATCCTGTCCAATATCGCGATGGCCGGTGACGACGTCGTTGTTGCCGGCTTCGGCCATGTCGGGTGGCAATGGCATCCCTTTGCCGCCGAGCGCCGCTATGTCGACGCGCTGGCGGCGAGCGGTCGCCTTCGCCGCCTCCACCCACTTTCTTCTTCGTCCCAAGGAGCCTGAACCATGCCCTACAAGATGTCGCGCGCGGCCTATGCCAACATGTTCGGCCCGACGGTCGGTGACAAGGTGCGGCTTGCGGACACCGAGCTCTTCATCGAGGTGGAGAAGGACTTCACCACCTATGGCGAGGAGGTGAAGTTCGGGGGTGGCAAGGTCATTCGCGACGGCATGGGGCAGAGCCAGACAACGCGCGCCGAGGGCGCCGTCGATACGGTCATCACCAATGCGCTGATCGTCGACCACTGGGGCATCGTAAAGGCGGATATCGGCCTCAAGGACGGGCGGATTGCGGGGATCGGTAAGGCCGGCAATCCGGATACGCAGCCGGGTGTCACCATCGTCGTCGGCCCAGGAACGGAAGTGATTGCGGGCGAAGGCAAGATCGTCACCGCCGGCGGCATGGACAGCCACATCCACTTCATTTGCCCGCAGCAGATCGAGGAGGCGCTGGTCAGCGGCCTCACCTGCATGCTCGGCGGCGGCGCCGGGCCGGGACATGGCACGCTTGCCACCACCTGCACCTCCGGCCCGTGGCATCTCGCCCGTATGATCGAGGCGGCCGACGGCTTCCCGATGAACATCGCCTTTGCCGGCAAGGGCAATGCCTCGCGCCCGGGCGCGCTGGTCGAGATGGTGCTGGCCGGTGCCACCTCGCTGAAGCTGCACGAGGATTGGGGCTCGACGCCGGCGGCGATCGATTGCTGCCTGGGCGTGGCCGACGAATACGACGTGCAGGTGATGATCCACACCGACACATTGAACGAGAGCGGTTTCGTCGAGGACACGATCGCGGCGATCAAGGGCCGCACGATCCATGCCTTCCACACCGAAGGCGCCGGGGGCGGCCACGCGCCCGACATCATCAAGATCTGCGGCCAGCCGAACGTCATTCCGTCCTCGACCAATCCGACGCGGCCCTACACCAAGAATACGCTCGCCGAACACTTGGATATGCTGATGGTCTGCCATCACCTGTCGCCGTCGATCCCCGAAGATATCGCCTTTGCCGAAAGCCGGATCCGCAAGGAAACGATCGCCGCCGAAGACATCCTGCACGACATCGGCGCCTTCTCGATCATCTCCTCCGACAGCCAGGCCATGGGCCGCGTCGGTGAGGTGGCGATCCGCACCTGGCAGACCGCCGACAAGATGAAGCGCCAGCGTGGGCCCTTGCCGCAGGAAACCGGTGACAACGACAATTTCCGGGTGAAGCGCTACATCGCCAAATACACGATCAACCCGGCGATCGCCCATGGTCTCAGCCACGAGATCGGTTCGCTGGAGGTTGGCAAGCGCGCCGATCTCGTCATCTGGAACCCGGCCTTCTTTGGCGTGAAGCCGGACTTCGTGCTGCTCGGCGGCTCGATCGCCATGGCGCCGATGGGTGATCCGAACGCGTCCATCCCGACGCCGCAGCCGGTACATTACCGGCCGATGTTTGCCGCCTACGGCAAGAACCGCACGAGTTCGTCGGTCACCTTCGTGTCGCAGGCATCGCTCGATGCCGGTCTTGCCGCCAAGCTCGGCGTTGCAAAGCAGCTGGTGGCCGTCAGGAACACCCGCGGCGGTATCGGCAAGGCGTCCATGATCCACAACAGCCTGACGCCGCATATCGAGGTTGATCCGGAGACTTATGAGGTACGCGCCGACGGCGAGTTGCTGACCTGCGAGCCGGCGACGATCGTGCCGATGGCGCAGCGCTATTTCCTGTTTTGAGCAAGCAGAGACGGAGGATGAAGCGCGGCCTGAAATGGGCCTTCTTCGGCCTGCTGGCTGCGGTACTTGCGGTCGTTCTCGGAACGCTGCTGCCGCGGCCGCTCTTGCCGGTTTCCGCCTCTGCGGCCGGGGCGGGCGCGACGCGCATCCTGGTGCTCTCGGGCCCCATCCACACCGATATCGCCGTGCCCTTGACGGAGGAAACGAGGGCGCGGTTCGGCTTCATCGAAGCGGCCGGCGTGCCGCTCAATCATCCGCAGGCACAATGGCTGATCTTCGGCTGGGGCGGGCGCTCCTTCTATCTGGAAACGCCGACCTGGTCGGAGCTGAAGGCCATGCCGGTCTTCAAGGCGCTGACGCTCGATCGCTCGGTGATGCATGTGGATATCGCCGGCCGGATCGTTGAGCCGCAGGCCTCCGTTGCCAGCTTCGAACTGGACGCGGCCGGATATGAACGACTGCTTGGCTTCATTGCCGAGAGTTTCATACGCGACGCCGGGACTGTCGTTCCGGTCGACGGCTTCTCCTACAATGGCAATGACCGCTTCTTCGAAGCCGAGGGCAGGTTCAACGCGCTCTTCGGCTGCAACACATGGACAGCGCGGGCGCTGCGTGAGGCGGGCTTGAGAACCGGCCTATGGAACCCGGTTCCGCCGAGCCTCGGACTATCCTTGCGCATCCACAATTGAGGTGTCACGCAGCCATGCGATCATCGCATGGCTGCCATGCCCGCATGTGAATCGAGGCCTTTCGTGCTGCGCCGCAGCGCAATATCCGATAGGAAAGCGGCTGATCGTTCTCGGTTGTCAGAAATCCTCCCAAGACCTGCCGACCGAGAGCCGAACGAGAGCGGGATGCGGAAACGTGTTTGCGGTTTTCCGCCGGCATCCCGCTCTAACTTGATGGATGTGATCACGTTCATGGTTTTGGGTCGAGCCGGTCCAAATTCATCGTGATCCAAAGGAGATGACGATGCTTGGCAGAAAAGTACCCGCTGTAACGTTCCGCACCCGCGTTCGCGACGAGGCCGTTGGCGGCCCGAATCCGTTCCGCTGGGAGGACGTGTCCTCCGACAATTACTTCGCCGGCAAGCGCGTCGTGCTGTTCTCGCTGCCGGGCGCGTTCACGCCGACCTGCTCGACCTACCAGTTGCCTGATTTCGAAAAGCTGACGGCCGACTTCCGCGCCGAAGGCATTGACGAAATCTACTGCATCTCGGTCAACGACGCCTTCGTCATGAATGCCTGGGGCAAGTCGCAGGGCCTCGAAAACGTCAAGCTGATCCCGGACGGTTCGGGCGAGTTCACCCGCAAGATGGGCATGCTCGTTGCCAAGGACAATCTCGGCTTCGGCATGCGCTCCTGGCGCTACGCCGCCGTCGTCAACAACGGCGTCGTGGAGCAGTGGTTCGAGGAAGAAGGCTACTCCGACAATTGCGACAGCGACCCCTACGGCGTTTCCTCGCCGCAGAACATTCTGGAGACGCTGAAGTCTCAGAAGCTTGCTGCCTGATGCGGCCAGAACGCTTCTTTTTCTGAATTGAAAAAGCCCGAAGATCGGATCCGGTCTTCGGGCTTTTTGTTGTTCGGGAGCTGCATGCCAGATGGTTGAAAACCGGCTCTGCGACTGGCGCAGAAGCGAATTCTTGATACACTGGCGGGCACAAAAGATATCGAGGGTTCAATGGTTTACATTATCGCCTACCTGACCGCGCACAAGGGCAAGGGAGATGACGTCGTGTCGCTGGCAGCACCGCTGATCGAGGCCACGCGCCGCGAGGCCGGCTGCATCAGCTACGACCTCTACCGCAAGCCTGCCGATCCGGACGCGCTGGTGTTCGTCGAGACCTGGAAGGACAAGGCGGCTGTCGATGCGCATTTCGAAGAGCCGCATCTGAAAGCCTTCCAGGCAGCCATGGCCGATCTGCTCATCGAGGCGCGCATCGAGCTTGTGTCGCCGGAAAAGGTCGAGGTGCTCTGAAGATGCCGTACCGCTCCACCCAGGTGCTTTCGCCGGGCCCAGCCGGCACGACTCCGCTTCACAGCGTGACGCTTGCGCACGACGCCCGTCATCTTCGCCGCAAGTTGCTGCACCTCGAAAACGACGATGTGGTGATGCTCGACCTCAAGGAAGCGGTGATGCTCGCCGATGGCGACCTTCTGGTGCTCGAAGGCGGCGGCTATATCCGGATCGTTGCCGCACCAGAAATGCTCTTCGATATCCGTCCGCGTGATCCGCTGCATCTCATCGAACTCGCCTGGCATCTCGGCAATCGCCATCTGCCTGCGCAGATCGAGCCGAACCGCATTCTGATTGCCCGCGATCCGGTCATCCGCCAGATGCTCGAAGGCTTGGGCGCGCAGGTGAGCGAGGTATCGGAACCCTTCCAGCCGCTGCGCGGCGCCTACCACGCCGGCGGTCACAACCATGGCCACAGCCATCACCATCATGGCTGAGCGGCTCGATACGCAAGCTCTGCTTCGCCTGGTCACCTGGATGTCCCCGGCCTTCCCGGTCGGTGCCTTCTCCTATTCCAGCGGACTTGAACAGGCGGTTCATGATCGCTTGGTCACGGACGCGATGGAGCTTCGCTCCTGGTTGGAGACAGTCCTCTGCCACGGCTCCGGCTGGAACGATGCGCTGCTTTTTGCCGAGAGCTATCGTGCCGTGAATGACAGCGTCCGGCTGGCCGCGGTCGCAGACCTTGCCGAAGCTCTGGCGGGAAGCCGCGAGCGGCATACGGAAACCATGCTGCAGGGCCAGGCGTTTCTGGCGGCCGCACAGTCGTGGCCGCACCCGGTTCTTGATGTGCTCCCGGAGACCGTCGCCTATCCGGTGGCGGTCGGTGCCGTGGCCGGCGCCCATGAAACGGGCCTCGAGCCTGCGCTTGCCGCCTTTCTCAACGCCACCGTTTCGAACGCCGTTTCAGTGGCGATCCGCTGCGGCGTCATCGGCCAGCGGGATGGCGTCGGCGTGATCGCGGCGCTCGAACCGATCATCGCGGCGGCGGCAGGCAAAGCGGCCAACGTCTCGCTCGACGATCTGGGCTCGGCCACGATCATGGCGGATATTTCGGCCTTGAAACACGAAACCCTGCATTCTCGGCTCTTCCGATCCTAAGAAGAGACCCCTTGAAAGGACATCCAGATGGCATCGAAGAACGGTCCCCTTCGTATCGGCATCGGCGGGCCGGTGGGCTCGGGCAAAACGGCGCTGACCGACAAGCTCTGCAAGGCGATGCGGGAGAAGTATTCCGTCGCCGTCGTCACCAACGATATCTATACCAAGGAAGATGCCGAAGCATTGGTGCGCATGCAGGCCCTGCCGTCCGACCGCATCGTCGGCGTCGAGACCGGCGGCTGCCCGCACACGGCGATCCGCGAGGACGCGACGATCAACCTGCAGGCAATTGCCGATCTCAACCGGCGTATCCCTGATCTCGACGTCGTCTTCATCGAATCCGGCGGCGACAATCTCGCGGCCACCTTTTCGCCCGACCTTGCCGATCTGACGATCTATGTCATTTCCGTCTGCCAGGGCGAGGAGATCCCGCGCAAGGGCGGGCCGGGCATCACGAAGTCCGATCTGCTCGTCATCAACAAGAAGGATCTGGCTCCCTATGTCGGGGCCGATCTCGACGTCATGCAGCGGGATGCGACGCGGATGCGGGCGGAAAAGCCCTTCGTGTTCACGGACATGAAACGCGGAGACGGCATCAACCGAATCGTCGATTTCCTGACGCTGCACGGCGGGCTGTGATGCCGCCAGGCTTCTGACAGCCGAATATCTTGGTCGGCGCGTCAGAAGCGTTCGAGCGCCTGCCGGTCGTGAATCTCGATCACGCGGCCCTTGACCGTCACGCCCGAGCGGCGAAGTGCCGAGAAAGCGCGCGAGAGTGCTTCCGGCGCCAGGCCGAGCTTGCCGGCCAGCACATTCTTCTGGAAGGGCAGGCGGAAGGAAAAGTTCGTGATGCCGTCCGGGCAGTTCCCGAGAATATAGCTCGCGACCCGCTGCGGGGCCGTCAGCAGCCGGTCTTCCGCCAGGCAATCTTCCGCCATTTGCGCGTGCCGGCACAGTAGCAGCATCAACGCGTCGGCGACTTCAGGCGTTTGCTCGGCGAGTTTGCGCAGCTTGCGGCTGTCGATGCGGGCGAGCATCGTCGTCTCGATCGTCTGGGCGTTGGCCGTGGCGCGGTTGCCGAGGAACATGGCGCTTTCACCGAAAAGCTCACCTCGCGGAAACACGGCGATATCCGCCTCGCGTCCGTCCTTGCCCAGCCGGTAGAGACGCACCAGGCCGGAAAGAACGAAAAAGACGTGATCGAGCGGCTCGCCTTGGCCAAAGAGGATGTCGTGCTCCTCGTGGGTTGAAACGACCACATCCTCCAGAATTGCGTTCGTTGCCGCCATCGGCAGCTTCCCGAAGAAGCAAGAACCGAGCAGCACCGCCCTATCGTTCGAGTTCAATCGCAACGTCTTCATCACACCCGTCCTGAGTAAGATCCAAGTGCAAGGTAATAAAGCTTGGCGGAAGGTGGTTTGACCTCGATCAAATAAGAATGACAAAAAGCCCGCGCTTGCAGGGCGCGGGCTCGTTCCTGGATTGTGACAGTCCCGGGCGAAGCGCCGCTTCAGACCTGGCCTATTCGGCGGCGAGCGCCGGATGGTTGATGACCTTGCCGCCGGGTCGTCCCTTGCTCTGGTCCGATTCCAGCGTCTTCAGCCGGTCTTCCAGGCCTTCGATCGTCTTGCTCTGCTCATGCACCAGACCCGTCAGGGCTTCGCGGTCGAGCGGAAGGTTCTCTTCGTCCTTCTGGCCGACGAACCGCCCGAAGAGGCGGGCGAGTAGCCGCGAGAGGTCGTCCATGATCAGGAAGAACGACGGCACGATCACCAGGCTCAGCACCGTCGAAACGATGATGCCACCGATCACGGCGGTCGCCATCGGCGCGCGGAACGAGCCGCCTTCGCCGACGCCAAGCGCGGAGGGCAGCATGCCCGCCGACATGGCGATCGAGGTCATGATGATCGGACGGGCGCGTTTGCGGCCGGCCTCGATCATTGCCATCTGGCGGTCCATGCCGTGGTGCATCATCTCAATGCCGAAATCGACGAGCAGGATCGCGTTCTTGGTGACGATGCCCATCAGCATCAGAATGCCGATCAGCACCGGCATGGACAGCGCGTTCTGCGTCAGGATCAGCGCCGCAGCAACGCCGCCGATCGCGAGTGGCAGCGAGAACAGGATGGTGAACGGCTGGATCACGTCCTTGAACAGCAGGATCAGCACCACCAGCACCAGCATTAGCCCAAGCAGCATGGCGTTGCCGAAGCTCTGCTGCATCTCCGCCTGAACCTCAGCGTCACCGCTTTCGAGGAACTCGACGGACTTCGGCAAACCGGCCTGGCCGGCGATCTGCTTGAAGCGGTCCGAGGCGGTATTCAGTGCGACGCCGACCGGCAGGTCCGCCCCAAGCGTCACGACGCGGTTGCGGTCGTAGCGCTTGATCGAGCTCGGACCTTCCGAATAGTTGATGTCGGCAACACTCGAGAGCGGCACCGTCGTGCCCGAAGCGGTCGTGATCTTCAGGTTGCGGATGGCGGCGATATCGGTGCGGAAATCGCGGTTGATCTGAACGCGGATCGGGATCAGGCGGCCGTCGAGCGCGATCTTGGTCAAAGCCGCATCGATATCGCCGATGGTGGCCACACGGATCACTTCGGAGATCTGCGCCGTGGTGATGCCGAGGCGCGACATCTGCTCGTCACGCGGACGGATCTGCAGTTCCGGGCGCGGAAGCGCCCCGTCTGGGCTGACATTGGCCAGCAGCGGGTCGCTCCGCAGCTTGCCTTCCAACGTCGCCACCGCCTGGTCGAGATCGGCCTCATTGTTGGAGAGCAGGTTGAAGGAGAGATCGCGCTCACCGCGGTCGTTGAGCTTGATGACCCGGACGTCCGGTATGTCACGGACGCGGGCGAAGATTTCCTTCTCGATCTGCGACTGCGGGATGATGCGACCAGCGGGGGCCATCTTCGGTAGGTGGGGGCCGATCAGTGGCGTGCGGCCGATGACGTCGTTGACGATCTTGTTTACGAGCGAATGGTCGAGCTTTTTCAGAAGCACCGTCACGGTCGCGCGGCGCAATTCCAGGTCGCCCTTCGGCGAAGCGCCACCAAGGACGAATATGTTGTCGACCCCTTCGATATTCTTGACCCGGTTGTAGATCTCCGTGGTCGTTCGGTCGGTGTCCTCGAGCATGGCGTCCGGCGGCAGCTCGATCGACAGGCTGACGCGCGAGGCGTCTTCCGGAGGCAGGAAACTGCCGGGCACATAGAGGATCAGCGCGAATACCGACCCAACGGAGAAGGCGATCGCGGCAAGCAGCGTCAGGTAGCGCGTGTACCAGTAGTGTGTCGTGGCGCGCACGAGACGCGTGTAGTTGCGCATCATGAAGCCGTCTTCGTCGTGGCGACTGCTGCCTGCGTCCGAGGGACGCATCAGGTAGGCCGCCATAACCGGCGTGATCAGGCGGGCGACGAGCAGCGAGAAGAACACTGCGACGGCAACCGTCAGACCGAACTGGATGAAGTACTGGCCAGGAATGCCCGGCATGAAGGACACAGGCACGAAGACGGCGATGATCGTGAAGGTCGTCGCGATAACCGCCAGACCGATCTCATCCGCTGCCTCGATCGACGCGCGATAGGGCGACTTGCCCATGTGGATGTGCCGCTCGATGTTCTCGATCTCGACGATCGCGTCGTCGACGAGGATACCGGTTGCGAGCGTCATCGCGAGGAAGCTGACGAGGTTCAGCGAGAAGCCGAGCAGGTCCATGATCCAGAAGGTCGGGATCGCCGAGAGCGGCAGCGCCACGGCCGAGATCAGCGTGGCGCGCCAATTGCGCAGGAACAGCATGACGACGATGACGGCGAGCAGTGCGCCCTCCATCAGCGTGTGCAGCGCTGCCTCGTAGTTGCCGTAGGTGAAGTAGACGGAATCGTCGACCATCTCGATGGTGACATCGGGATTTGCCGCACGGATCTTTTCGAGCGATTTGGCGACGGTCTCCGCGACGCTCACTTCGCTGGCGCCCTTGGCGCGGAAGACCGCGAAGGTCACGCCGGGATTGCCGTTGAAGCGCGAGAAGGAGCGTGGCTCCTCATAGGTGTCGGTGACCGTGCCGAGATCGGAAAGGCGAACGAAGCGGCCGCTCGGCACCGAGATCATCGTGTTGGCGAGCTGGTCGACATTGCGGGTGTCGCCGAGGGTGCGGATGGCCTGCTCGCTGCCGCCGACCTGGCCGCGGCCGGAGCCGAGGTCCATGTTCATGCGGCGGAGCTGGCCGTTGACGTCGGCGGCGGTGATACCGAGCGAATTCAGCTTGTCTTCGTTGAGCTCGACGCGAACCTCGCGGTCGGCGCCACCATAGCGGTCGACACGGCCGATGCCCTTCTTGCCCTGGATCTCGCGCTTGATGACGTCATCCACGAACCAGGAGAGCTCTTCCAGCGACATGCCGGGGGCGGAGACGGAGAAGGTCTGGATCGCCTGGCCCTCGACGTCGACCTTGGAGACGATCGGCTCCTCGATCGAGGTGGGGAGATCGCTGCGGATGCGGTCGATCGCGTCCTTGACGTCCTGCACCGCCTGGGTCGTCGGCACTTCCATGCGGAAGATGACGGCGGTCGTCGACGTGCCGTCATTGATCGTCGACTGGATATGGTCGACGCCGGTGACGCTCGCGACCGCGTCCTCGATTTCCTTGGTGACCTGCGTTTCAAGCTCGGCCGGCGATGCGCCGCTCTGCGTCACGTTGATCGAGACGATCGGCACATCGATGTTGGGGAAGCGGGTGATCGGCAGCGATACGAAGGACTGATAGCCGAGCACCATCAGAACGACGAAGGCAAGGATCGGTGCGATCGGATTGCGTATGGACCAGGCTGAGAAGTTCATGGTCACGGTTCCTGTCAGTTGGTCGCTGGTTCAGCGGACTTGACGGGGTTGATGCGGTCGCCGTCGCGGACATAGGCTCCGGCCCTCGCCACCACTTCCTCGCCAGCCTTCAAGCCTTCGAGGACTTCGATGAACTTGCCGTCGGAAATCCCTGTCTTGACTGGCAGGATGCGGATGACGCCGTTTTCGACCTTGCGGACGATCGTGCGGCCGTTCTCATTGGTGACGGCCGTTTGCGGCAGGACCACTGTCTGCTTCTGTTGGGCGGTGATCAGCGCGCTTGCATACATACCGGCGCGTGCCTTCTCGGTATCGACCAGGCTGATGAAGACGGTTCCGAGGCGGCTGACGGGATCGACGGTCGGGGCGATCAGGCGGATGGTGCCCTCGACCTTGGTGTTGCCGCCGGCGAGCGTCACGGTTGCCGGCTGGCCTACAGCGAGCTTGATGATGTCGGCTTCGGCGACGTCTGCCTTCATCTCGATCGCGCCATCGCGGATCATGGCGAAGAGCGGTTCGCTATTGCCGGTGGCGATCGCGCCGACCTTGGCGTTCTTGGCGGAGATCACGCCGGCGACCGGCGCCTTGACCTCGGTACGAGCGAGGCGAAGGTCGATGTCGTCGATCTGCGCTTCGGCCACCTTGATGTCGGCATTGGCGACGGCGACGGCCTGCTCCGCGGAAAGGACGCGTGCCTGCGTCGCAATCGCGAGCGCCCGCACCCGGTCGGCCTCAGCCGTCGAAACCGTGCCGTTCTTCGAAAGTCCCGCAGCGCGGTCGCTGACGCGTTTGGCCTCGTCAGCGTTCGCCCTGGTTTCGCTGAGCTGTGCGTTCAGTTGAGCAAGCCCGGCCTCCGCCTTGGCAAGCGACGCTTGGAGTTCGCTTTTTTGCAGGCGAAGGGCGTCGTCGTTCAGGACCACGAGCACGCTGCCGGCTTCGACCTTGTCGCCGACATCGACATTGAGGGTCCGGATGGAAAGGCCCTCGACCATGGGGGCGACGTAGACCTGCTCGACCGCCTGGATGGTGCCGGTCGCAACGACGCGGTCGCTGATCGATTGGTCGACCGCTGTGGTGACAACGATGGAGGGGAGGTTTTGCGTCGGCTTCGGTTGCGTCGCTTCCTCCGCCCAGACGGACGAAAGCGAACCAAAGGTCATCGCAGCGCACACGCTGAGAACGGGCAGTACTTTTAGAGCCATCGGCTTCACAGTCCCGGCAATGGAAACAACATCGAGCGGATCACCGCTCGATGCAGGATCCACGGGCAATCAGGCGATTTTATCACGCCGACATCTCGCCCCGGCGGATTGCGCGGGGACAGGAGACTGCGCTTTCCTCATTTCGCGCTCCGCGTGCACGGTATCAGACCGTAGACGCGGGCGGAACTGGGACCGGTTACCGCAGGCAAAACATCGGGAAAAGGGTGCCCTCCACCATGCCTGCCTCCAACAAACATCGGGGCCTATGTAATCTCGGCCTTCGACGCTTACAAGTGCGCATGAAGCGATGGTGCCTCAATATTCGACCTGTTCTGCGGTTATGGTTGCGATCTTGACACGATCTTGACAATGGCAAGCAAGGGTAGCGCCGTTGCTTCCAGGGTTACCACCCCCACGCCCGGTACCCGGCAGCAATTTGGCGGATGCGAACGGCCGCCGAGAAAACGGAAGAGGGCCGCACGATCGTGCGACCCTCTTCTGACGATTTGGCGATGTCTACTTCAGTGCGGCATCGGTGATCTCGTGCGTCCAGGCGCCTTCCGGCTCCTTGGAGATCACGGGATCGGAGCCGCCCGCGAGCAGCGATTGCACCGTGCGCTTGTAGTCGGCCTCATCCAGCGCGCCGTTCGAGCCGGCCGTGAGCTTGGCCACTTCGCCCATCATGCGCTTCTGGTGTTTTTCCGTCTGGGCGCCGGTGGAGTCGTTTTCGAGCACGATGCCTGCGGCTTCATCCGGGTTCTCTTCCGCGAATTTCCAGCCTTTCATCGAGGCGCGCACGAACTTGACCATCTTTTCCTTGAAGGCGGCGTCCTTGAGCTTGTCTTCAAGCACGTAGAGGCCGTCTTCGAGCGTCGCCACGCCCTGGTCCTCGTATTTGAAGGTAACGAGGTCGTCCGGCTTGATGCCGGCGTCGATGACCTGCCAGTATTCGTTATAGGTCATGGTCGAGATGCAGGCGGCCTGCTTCTGGATCAGCGGGTCGACGTTGAAGCCCTGTTTCAGGACCGTGACGCCGTTCGGGCCGCCATCCGTCGGGATCTTCAGATGCGCCATCCAGGAGAGGAACGGATACTCGTTGCCGAAGAACCAGACGCCGAGGGTCTGGCCCTTGAACTTGTCGGGGCTGGTGACGCCGGTTTCCTTGAGGCAGGTCAGCATCATGCCCGATTTCTTGAAGGGCTGGGCGATGTTGACGAGCGCGACACCCTTTTCGCGGGTGGCAAGGGCAGAGGGCATCCAGTCGACGATCACATCGGCGCCGCCGCCGGCGATCACCTGTGCCGGTGCGATATCAGGACCGCCGGGCTTGATGTCGACGTCGAGACCTTCCTCCTCGTAATAGCCCTTGTCCTTGGCGACGTAGTAGCCGGCAAATTGCGCCTGGGTCACCCATTTCAGCTGCAGTGTCACCTTCTCGACGGCCTCAGCCTGGAACGCTGCCAGCGAAAAGACGCCTGCGGCGAGAAGCGATGCAAGTCTTTTGTTCATGTCAGTTCCCTCTTGTTTTTGTTTCATTTTCTTTCAACTGCGCAATTCCGGACGGAAAACCGTTTCACACTTTTTCTGGAATTGCTCAGGCAGTATGCGTCAGGCGCGCCCTCCGCGGATGGAAGGATGCCAGAAGGTGACAGCGCGCTCGATGAGCGCGACCACCCCGTAGAAGGCGGAGCCTGCGACCGCCGCGACGGCGATCTCGGCCCAGACCATGTCGACATTCATGCGTCCCACTTCCGTGGAAATCCGGAACCCCATGCCGACGATGGGGGTTCCGAAGAACTCGGCGACGATGGCGCCGATCAGCGCCAGCGTCGAATTGATCTTGAGCGCGTTGAAGATGAACGGCCAGGCGGCCGGCAGGCGCAGCTTGACGAGCGTCTGCCACCAGGAAGCCGCATAGGTGCGCATCAGATCGCGCTCCATGTGGCTGGCGGCGGCAAGGCCGGCGACCGTGTTCACCAGCATCGGGAAGAAGGTCATGATGACGACGACCGCGACCTTCGACTGCCAGTCGAAGCCGAACCACATGACCATGATAGGCGCGACGCCGATGACGGGGAGGGCCGAGACGAAGTTGCCGAGCGGCAAGAGGCCCTTCTGCAGGAACGGCGAGCGGTCGATGAGGATCGCGACGGCAAAGCCGAGGCCGCAGCCGAGCGCGTAGCCAATCAGCACCGCCTTCAGGAAGGTCTGGCGGAAGTCGGCGCCAAGCGTCGGCAGCGAATTGATCAGCTTCTGCCAGATCATGGAGGGTGCCGGCAGCAGCACGGACGGCACGGAGAAGCCGCGAACGATGCCTTCCCAGAGAACCAGGATGGTGATGCCGAAGAGCAAGGGCACGGCAAATCGTGCGGCGCTGTTGGCGACGTCGCTTTGGAATTTTTGGCGCACCAGCCACTCGTTGAAGGCCCAGGCGGCGAGCCAGAAGATGATCGCTGCTGCAAGGACTGGCAGGTTCATGGCTTGGCTCCCATGCGCTTCAGGACGGCGGTGTGGGCAAAGCCGACGATCATGACGAGGACAGCGGCGAGTGCTGCCGCCATGAAGAGGGCCGCCCAGATCTGCACCGTCTGGCCGTAATAGGAACCGGCGAGCAGGCGGGCGCCGAGGCCGGCGACAGCACCGGTCGGCAGCTCGCCAACGATCGCGCCGACCAGCGAGATGGCAACGGCAACCTTCAGCGAGGTGAAGAGATAGGGCATGGACGACGGCCAGCGCAGCTTCCAGAAGGTCTGTGCCGATGAGGCGTAATAAGTGTGCATCAGATCGAGCTGGATCGTTTCCGGACTACGTAGCCCCTTCACCATGCCGACGACGACGGGGAAGAAGGAAAGGTAAGTGGAAATCAGCGCCTTCGGCAGCAGGCCCGAGATGCCGATGGCGTTCAAGACGACGATGATCATCGGCGCGATGGCGAGGATCGGGATCGTCTGGCTGGCGATCACCCACGGCATCAGCGAACGATCCATGGCGCGGTTGTGCACGATGCCGACCGCGAGCAGGATGCCGAGTGCTGCACCGATGCCGAAGCCGAGCAGGGTCGCCGAAAGCGTGATCCAGGCGTGGTAGACGAGGCTGCGTTTCGACGTGATTGCCTTGTTGAATGTCGTGTCCCAGATCTCGGCGATCACCTGGTGCGGCGCCGGCAGCACCGGGCGTTCCTGCGCCATGGTGTTGCGCATGATCTCGGAGAAGGTGATTTCGGTGCCGGCACGCGCGGCCGTGTCGCGCTCGAAGGGCGCGTTCAGGAAGACGACTGCGACGTACCAGAGCGCGATCAGCAGCACGACGACGGTGCCGACCGGCAGCAACTTGTCCCTGAGGAAGCTTGGTTCCTGCATTGTCACGCCTTTCCGCTTGCGGGCAACAACATCAGACCCATGGCGACGATGCCGAGAAGGACACCGGCGGCCTGTGTGAGGCTCAACCGTTCACCAAAGACCGCAAAGGCGATGATGTTGACGAGCACGAGCTGTACGATCGCCGAAAGCGAAATTGCGAGGCCGAGGCCACCTTCGCGCATCAGCTTCACCATGATGATGTTGCCGATGACGTAGAGCCCAAGCGCGAGGACGAGCATACCGAGGTGATTATTCGAAACATAGGCGCGCGAGGCGGTCGCGCCGCCGAGAAAGATCGTCGTTGCCAAGAGCATCCAGAGGCCAAAGGCGAGGTTCATGCCTGCATCTCCTTGGCCTGCCAGCGATAGTGGATATCCGGCAGCTTCTCTTCGTTGTCGCCGTCCGTGCGCCGCACGACTTCGAAGCCCTGGTGCTGGTAGAAGCGCTGGGCGTCACGATTGTGTTCGAAGGTCCAGAGATTGAGTTCTTCCGGAGACAAGTCCTTGGCGGCCTGCACGAGCTGCGAGCCGATGCCGGTGCCGCGGTGAGGCGCGTCGATGTAGAGCGCCGTGACGTAGCGGTCGTCGGAAAGCGCAAGGAAGCCGGCGACGTCGTTCTTCCGCTCCGCCACGATCACCCTGCGTTCGGCAAACACCGTGTCGGCGTAGTAGCGCTCGACGTCGGCATGATCGTGCACGCGCGGCATCCACGGTGTTGCGTCGATCCAGCGGTTGAGGATGCCGGCGCAGGCGGCCATGTCGGTCCGTTCGGCCGGGCGGATCACGGCACTATTCGTCATAGCTGTGTCCCGCGCGCAGGCCCTCGCGAACGCGATGGGCAATCTCCAAGAATTCCGGCGTCTCGCGAATGCCGAGCGGGCGTTCGCGCGGCAGCGTCGATTCGATGACGTCGGTGACGCGGCCGGGACGCGGGCTCATCACCACGATCTTGGTTGAGAGGTAGACGGCCTCGGGGATCGAGTGGGTAACGAAACAGATCGTCTTGTTGGTGCGGGCCCAGAGCTTCAACAGCTGTTCGTTGAGGTGATCGCGGACGATCTCGTCGAGCGCGCCGAAGGGTTCGTCCATCAAAAGCAGATCGGCATCGAAGGCGAGTGCACGGGCGATCGAGGCGCGCTGCTGCATGCCGCCAGACAGCTGCCAGGGATATTTCTTGCCGAAGCCCGTGAGGTTGACGAGGTCGAGCGTGCGCTCGATGCGCGCCTTCTTCTCTTCCCTCGAATAGCCCATGATCTCCAGCGGCAGGGCGATGTTGTTCTCGATCGTGCGCCAGGGATAAAGCGCTGCCGCCTGGAACACGTAGCCATAGGCGCGCTGCTTGCGCGCTTCCTCGGGCGTCATACCGTTGACGCTGATCTTGCCGGAGCTCGCCTTTTCGAGATCGGCGATCACTCTGAGAAACGTCGTCTTGCCGCAGCCGGACGGGCCGATGAAGGAAACGAAGTCACCCTTGGCGACGTCCAGATTGACGCCGGTCAGCGCATGCACCGGTCCATCGGCGGTTTCGAAAGTCAGGCAGAGGTCCCGGGCCGAAACCACGGATGCGGTATTGGACGTCATCGGCGAATACTCATTCTGGCTGGTCTGTGTCAGACTGCTATCCGGACCGGCAACATGCAATCGCGGATTTGGGTGCGGAGCCGTTTGTTGCTGGTTTTTCAGGGAATTCTGGAGAACAGTCATGTCTCGATCATCCAATCCGGGCTGTCGCGTGGTTCGTCCTGAAGGCGTGCAGGCCGGCCAGCAGGGGCTCAACTATTTCGAGGGCATTGCGGCGGAGACCGTAGGTGCGACTGGCCTCAGCATGCATATCGTCACGATCCCGCCCGGCGCGCGCGCCAAGGCGCATCTGCACGAGAGCCACGAGACGGCGATCTATGTGCTTTCGGGCGAGGCCTGGACCTGGTTTGGCGAGAAGCTGGAGGAACACGTCGTCGCCCGGGCCGGTGACATGGTCTATATCCCCGCCGGCATGCCACACCTGCCGGAGAACCGTTCGAATGAGCCCTGTTCGGCCGTCATTGCGCGCACGGACCCGAAGCAATTGGAAAGCGTCATGCTTCTGCCCGAGCTCGACGCGCTCGTGCCTGCCTGACGCCACCCGCGCCGAAGTGCCCCGCTGATCTGGCAGGGCATGTCCGGTGGGACAGAGCGGCGCGAAGACGTGCAAGCCGCGAAACATGAGGCCTCAGACGCCGGTCGCCGGAATGCCGGTGCGCTGGACGGCGCGCGGTGCCGTGACTTCCTTCCAGGTAGAAAGAGCGGAGCTGACGGCCGGGAATGGATCGCGGCGGACGAATTCGCCGTGGCCTTCGCGGGTCTTGATCGTGCTTTCCTCGATCGCGACGACGCCGCGGGTCAGCGTGTAGCGTGGCAGGCCCTTCACCTCCTTGCCCTCGAAGACGTTGTAGTCGATCGCCGACTGCTGGTTCTTGGCCGAGATGGTCTTGGTGCGCTTCGGGTCCCAGACGACCAGGTCGGCATCGGCGCCGACGAGGATCGCGCCCTTCTTCGGGTAGATGTTGAGGATCTTGGCGATGTTGGTCGAGGTGACCGCCACGAACTCGTTCATGGTGATGCGGCCGGTGTTGACGCCATGGGTCCAGAGCATCGGCATGCGGTCTTCGAGACCGCCGGTGCCGTTGGGGATCTTGGTGAAGTCGCCGAGGCCGGAGCGTTTCTGTTCGCTTGTAAAGGCGCAATGGTCGGTCGCGACCACCTGCAGCGAGCCCGAGGCGAGACCGGCCCAGAGTGAGTCCTGATGCAGCTTGTTGCGGAAGGGTGGCGACATCACGCGGCGGGCCGCATGGTCCCAGTCCTTGTTGAAATATTCGGTTTCATCCAGCGTCAGATGCTGGATCAGCGGCTCGCCGAAGACGCGCATGCCCTTGGCGCGGGCCCGGCGGATCGCCTCATGCGCCTGCTCGCAGGAGGTGTGCACGATATAGACCGGGCAGCCGGCCATGTCGGCGATCATGATCGCGCGGTTGGTTGCTTCGCCCTCGACTTCGGCCGGCCGCGAATAGGCGTGTGCCTCCGGACCGTTGTTGCCTTCGGCAAGCAGCTTCGCCTGGAGCTGGGCGACGACATCGCCGTTTTCCGCGTGCACGAGCGGCAGCGCGCCGAGGGCTGCGCAGCGCTGGAAGGACGAGAACATCTCGTCGTCGTCGACCATCAGCGCGCCCTTATAGGCCATGAAGTGCTTGAAGGTGTTGATGCCCTTGTCCTTAACGATGGTCTCCATCTCGTTGAAGACCTGCTCGCTCCACCAGGTGATCGCCATGTGGAAGGAATAGTCGCAGTTGGCGCGGGTAGACTTGTTGTCCCACATGGTGAGCGCTTCGAGCAGCGACTGGTTGGGGGAGGGCAGCGCGAAATCGACCACCATGGTCGTGCCGCCGGCAAGTGCCGCACGCGTGCCGCTTTCGAAATCGTCCGAGGAATAGGTGCCCATGAAGGGCATTTCGAGATGGGTGTGCGGGTCGATGCCGCCCGGCATGATGAAACAGCCGCTCGCATCCAGCGTCTCGTCACCGGAAAGATTGGGGCCGATCTCGACGATCCTGCCGCCCTCGATCTTGACGTCCGCCTTGTAGGTCAGGTCGGCCGTGACGATGGTTCCACCCTTGATGACAGTGCTCATGGTACTTGATCCTCGCGATTGCGCTTCCGGCGCCCACACGGCCGCCACGAAAAAGGGCGGAACTTTCGTCCCGCCCGCAAACTCATTCGACGATTTCAGCCGTTTCGACGACGGCGTGGAAGAGGACGTCGGCGCCGGCGCTGGCCCACTCCTTGGAGATATCCTCCGCCTCGTTGTGGCTGAGGCCACCGACGCAAGGGCACATGATCATCGTCGTCGGCGCCACCTTGGCGGCCCAGCAGGCGTCGTGGCCGGCGCCCGAGATGATGTTCATGTGGCTGTAGCCGAGCCGTTCGGCGGCATCGCGCACGGCGGTAACCAGTTTCGGGTCGAAGGTCACCGGTTCGAAGTGGCCTATCGCCTCGATGGAACAGCCGACGCCGAGCGGCTCGGTGATCTTTGGCGCTTCGGCCTCGATCCTGGCGCGCATGCGATCGAGCTTCTCCTTGTCGGGCGAGCGGATATCAACGGTGAAGACCACCTTGCCCGGCAGAACGTTGCGGGAATTGGGGGAGAAGACCACCTGGCCGACGCCACCGACGGCACCCGGCTGGTTCACCATGGCAACACTCTGGACCATTTCCATGATGCGGGCCATGGCGAGGCCGGCATTGACGCGCATGTTCATCGGCGTCGAGCCGGTATGGGCTTCGCGTCCCGTCAGCGTGAACTCCAGCCACCAGAGGCCCTGACAGTGGGTGACGACGCCGATGTCCTTCCCCTCGGCTTCGAGGATCGGGCCCTGCTCGATATGGTATTCGAAATAGGCATGCATCCTGCGGGCGCCGACCTCTTCGTCGCCGACCCAGCCGATGCGTTTCAATTCATCGCCGAAGGTCTTTCCTTCCGGATCCTTGCGGCCATAGGCGAAGTCCTGGCTGTGCACGCCGGCAAAGACGCCGGAGGCGAGCATGGCCGGCGCGAAGCGTGCGCCTTCCTCGTTCGTCCAGTTGGTAACGACGACCGGGTGCTTGGTCTTGATGCCGAGGTCGTTCATCGAGCGAATGACTTCGAGGCCGGAGAGCACGCCCAACACACCGTCGAACTTGCCGCCGGTCGGCTGGGTGTCGAGATGCGAACCGACATAGACGGGCAGAGCGTCCGGGTCGGTGCCGGCGCGTGTGAAGAACATGTTGCCCATACTATCGACGCCCATGGTGAGGCCGGCCGTCTCGCACCAGGACTCGAACAACCGGCGCCCTTCGGCGTCCGCGTCGGTCAATGTCTGGCGGTTATTGCCGCCAGCAACGCCAGGGCCGATCTTGGCCATTTCCATAAGTGAATCCCACAGGCGGTCGGCATTGACACGCATGTTCTCGCCAGGTGCAGCCACGGCGGTCTCCTCATCTTTTCAGGGCCTTGCCTCAATCGGCGCGCCCTTATGTTCCCTTGGTCAAATCCAGGCTTGGTTTTTTCTGGTGCCCTTCGATCAGCCGTTGCCTTTGGCGGTGAACTGGCTGATAATTTGACCGGTTGGTAAACATTACAACTTCCATTGCGGCACTCAAGCCGGAAAAGCAAAAAAACGAAGTTGTTGCCCAAGAAGATGGCGAGGCCGGAAATTGGGCAGATCGGTTCTTGCGCGGCGAGGCGCGCGGGGATCGCCAGGGGGACAGATGGTACTACCGAGAGCGGCCAGGACCCAGAGGCGGACACGCATCCAGGAAGAGAAAGAAGAGCGCATTCTGGAAGCGGCGCTTGAAGTCTTCTCCGCCAATGGTTTCCGCGGCGCGACCGTCGACCAGATCGCCGAAGTGGCGGGCATGTCGAAGCCCAATTTGCTTTATTATTTCCGCACGAAGGAAGCGATGCACCGGGCGCTGATCGACCGGGTGCTCGATACCTGGCTCGATCCCCTGCGCGAGTTCAATGCCGAGGGAAATCCGGTCGCCGAGATCCGCAGCTACATCCGGCGCAAGCTCGAAATGGCCCGCGACTATCCGCGCGAAAGCCGGCTCTTCGCCAACGAGGTGCTGCAGGGTGCTCCGCATATCGAGGACGAGCTCAAGGGGCCGTTGAAGGCGCTGGTCGACGAGAAGGCGGAGGTGATCCGCGCCTGGGCGAAAGCCGGCAAGATCGCCAAATGCGACCCCTACCACCTGATCTTTGCGATCTGGTCAACGACCCAGCATTATGCCGACTTCGACGTGCAGGTACGCGCCGTGCTTGGCCAGGGCAATGCCGGCGAGGGACGGTTCGAAGACGCAGCGCGCTTTTTGGAGCGGCTCTTTGTCGACGGGCTGCAGGTCAGCGAGCAGCCGGCGGCCTGAGCCGCCCGCACATCTTCAATCGGGCAGCAGCGCCATCAGGAGCAGGCCGCAGGCCGTGGTCAGCGCGCCGGCAAGAACCGGCAGGCTGGTCCAGCCGTGGCCGAGCAGCCCTTCGAGCAGAATGATGAAGCTCGGCGTCAAATAGCCATAGCCGAGCACCTTGGATGCCGGCAGCCGCATCGAAGCATATTGCAGCAGCAGGAAGGTGATGGCGGTGGTGACGACGGCGAGATAGAGGACGGCGACCCAGACGATCGCGGGAAGCGCTGTAAAGTCCGTGGTGATGAGACCGATGCCACCGGGCACCAGCAGCCAGGGCACGGTGAAGACCGCGACCCAGAAGCCGAAGGCGAAGGGGTTTTCCTGTCGGCCGAACTTGCGGATCAGCGGCACATAGATCGCGTGGCAGACGACGCCGACGAAGAAGATTAGCTCGCCCTGGCCGATATCGAAGGCAAGGATCGCCTGGATATTGGCGCGGAAGATCACCCAGACGGCGCCGAGGGCTGCGATGATGAGGCCCGCGAGCACGCCCGGGCGCGTGCGCTGGCCGAGCAGCAGATAGGCGAAACCGGCGCTGAGCAACGGCATCAGGGTGAAGACCGCGCCGGTGGAAACCGGGTTGGTGAATTCCAGCGCCTTGAACATCGTCAGCATGTAGACGGCGATCAGGCCGCCGAGGATCACGAAGCGCCACGATTGCTTGGGGAAGTGAAAAGGCACGCGCGCATAGCCGAAGGTCATCAGCCCCAACACGATGACAGTCAGCAGATAGCGCCAGAGCGTCAGCGGTCCGGCGCCCATGTGCTGGGTTGCAAGACCACCGAAAGAGAAGGAACCGGCGATCAAAATGGCAAAGCTCATCATCGCCAGATGTGCCCTCAGCTTCTCGATGCCTTTGGCGTGAACCTGATGGGGCGTTTTCGGGGATACGTCCTGCTTCATTCACGATTCCGGGGAGTATGAGGGCGGGGAATACCAACCTAAGCGTTTGACGGCGTTGGTTGCAAGGCCGCGGAGATTCGCGCGGCATCCTCGACGATCCAGGTTTCGAGTGTCGCCTGCCGGCCGCGCAGGCCGATGTCCAGCCGCTCGTGTCCTTCGATCACGAGACCCGCCCGATTGACGAGTTCGGCGGAGACGGCGAGCTGCACGTCGTGCTCTTTGGCGAGGCCTTCCAAGCGGCTGGCGGTGTTGATCGTGTCGCCGACCGCCGTCAGCGACGTCGCCTGGCCATAGCCGATCTCACCGATGATGGCGGGGCCGGAGTGCAGCCCCATCGCGATGCGCAGCGGTTCGTCGAGTTCGCCGCGGAAGGTCTGGTTGAGCGTCTCGATGCCCTTGGAGATCCGCACGGCGGCGGCGAGCGACTGCCGGCAGGCCTCGGTGTAGGAACTCTTGAGGCCGAAGATCGCGAGTGCGCCATCGCCGATGAACTTGTCGATGACGCCGCCGGAATCCTCGACCGCTTCGCCCACCATCTCGAAGTAGCGGTTGAGCAGGAACACTGTGTCGAAGGGCAGCTTGTGTTCGGCAATGCTGGTAAAGCCGCGCATATCGCAGAAGAGCACGGCGATGCGTCGCTCCCGGCCTTCGCCGCCCTCGCGTCCGATCTGTTGCTTGATGCCGAGGCTGTCGCTGTCGAGGATCGGCACAACGGTCACGTTGTGCACAGGGCGGAACTGGCAGGCGAGACGGACATTGTCGGGCGCGCCGATACGGGTCAGCGTCGCAAGCTCGGCGTCCTCAGGGGCAGGCTGGTCTTCCAATCCCTGGATGACGCGGACGCGGCAGGTCGAGCAACGCCCGCGGCCGCCGCAGACCGAGACATGCGGGATACCGGCGGCGCGGCTTGCTTCCAGAACGCTGAAGCCGAGATTGACGGTCGCGGTCCGGCCATCTGGATAACGGACGCGAATGCGGCCACCCTTCGGCATGGCCCGCAGCAGGAAGGTGCCACCGATCAGCCCACCGAAACCGAGATAGAGGCCGAGGCGGATGTCCTCGAGAAGCGTGAGATCGACCGCCGGCTTGGTGTAGGCCCTGTCGCCGTAGCCACCGTGTTCTTCATAGTTGCTCTCGATCGAGCGGGCGCCGCTGAGGAAGCCGAGCAGCGCGAAGATCGGCACGAGGATTGCGACTGTGTAAAGCAGGATTTCATAGCGCGGGAACCAGGGGCGACCGCGCATCCAGAACCAGGCGCCGAGGCAACCATGGCCCCAGACGAGCAAGAGGGCGACCGATTGCCTGATGGCGTTGACCGAGTTCGACCAGAGAATCCGGAGCATGTCCGGGTAATCCGTATCGACGCCTGTGAAGAGCGGTTCGACGCGCGCGGCGGTAACATGGCCGATCAGCAGAAACGGCAGGCTGAGACCGAAGATGATCTTCAGCGCTTCGCGCGCCGGCATTCTGAGCGTCTGCCGGCGGTAGATGCTTTCGAGCGCCATGGCGAAATGCAGCAGCAGGGCGCCGTAGAGGAGCACCGTGCCGGGGACGCTGTGCCAGATGAGATTGAAGGCCTTGCGGGCGGTTTCCATCGCTTCGATGGAAATGAGACCGAGCGAATGGTTGAAGAAATGGGCCAGCACGAACGAACCGAGTATCGCCCCGGAGACGAGGTGCATTCGCTTGCGTCGGTTGGCCGAAATGATCGTCAAGCAAAAGTCCGGCTCTGCCGGAGCTTTGTCCGGCCGCAGTTTCAAAACCGTCGGAAGATGCGTCGCCAATCCCTGATCGAACGTCGCGCGCCCCCGTGTGAGTTCTCCCTTATTATCCAGATCGCGCGGGCCGACAACTTACCATTTTTACACAATCTGTTTCGTTTTCGTGTCCTGTTCGTTATCGGCGGGGAACGCTATTCAGCGGGGTTCGGTGCCTGAGTTCGATCGGGCTGCCCTCCATGGCACGGCATTCTTGGCTTGTGGCGGCTGGGCCGGAAACGGCGGCTACTGCTTGCTTCATGCCATCATGGCCGGCAGGCGCGCGGCAAGCGTATCGATCAGCAGGCGCAGCTTTGGCGGCATGTATTGGGTTTTCGGCCAGACGACATAGGCGCCATAGGAGAGGGCAGGCGCATCGGCGAGAATCCGCACCAGCGAGCCGGCGGCGATTCGGTTTCCCACGAGCCAGCACGGCAGCCAGGCGATACCGAAGCCGTCAGCCGCCGCGTCGGCGATTGAGGTCAGGTCGTCGAGCCGCAGCCGCGCCGGCGGTGTGATGGCCTGGGGCTGGCCGGCCTTGACGGGAAAAGACCAGGCGAGGGGTTGACCGCTGCGCCGGTAGAGGATCGCCTGATGCGTCATCAGGTCTTCAATCGTCTTCGGTGCGCCGTTTGCCTCGATATAACCCGGAGAAGCGCATACGATCATGCGCTGGTCGGCGATCTTGCGCGTCATCAGTTCGGGATCGCTCCTCAGCGGGCCGGAGCGGACGGCGAGATCGAAGCCGTCCTCGATGAGGTCGACGTTGCGGTCGCTGAAGTTGAGATCGAATTCCAGGTGCGGATGCAGCCGCAGCAGTTCCGACAGCAGCGGCATGATGCATTGGCGGCCGAAATGCACAGGCATCGACAGGCGCAGGCGGCCCTGGATCTCCAGTTTGCCCGATTCCAGCAGCGCCTCTCCAGCTTTGATTTCGCCGAGCGCCCTCAGGCAGTTTTCGTAGAAGAGCTGGCCTTCGTCGGTCAGGCTCTGGGTGCGGGTAGTGCGATGGAAGAGGCGAACGCCCAGCCTCTGTTCCAGCTTGGCGACCGTTTTGCCGACTGCCGAGCGCGATAGGTTGAGCCTTTCGGCCGCTGCAGAAAAGCCGCCGGCGTCGGCCGCTTCCACGAACACCGAAACTCCGTTCAGGTAGCTCATATTTGTATCCTTGGTGGAACCAATATGGCGAAATCATATCGCAACTGGAGAGATAAATTCAACGCTATGGTTTCTTCATCAGCTCAAACCGATGAAAGGAAAGACCATGGCAAGACTGATGAAGGAATGGACGATCGATACGTTCGGCGCCTCGAACCTGAAGGTCACGGAGCGGCGCGTTCCTGAGCCGGGTGCGGGCGAGGTGCTCGTTCGCACGACCGCCGTGTCGCTCAATTTCCGCGACAAGCTGGTGCTGGAAAACGGCATGGGTATGCCGCTTGCCTTCCCTTTCGTGCCGGGTTCCGACATGGCCGGCGTGGTCGAAGCGGTCGGCCGCGGCGTCACGCGGTTTAAGCCGGGCGATCGTGTGATTTCCGTCTTCGATCCGACCTGGATTGATGGTCAGAAGCCGGGGACCGCCCGTCATCCGACGTCGTTTGCGCTTGGGGGCCTCAACCCGGGTGTTGCCTCCGAATATGTCGCCTTCCCAGAAGGCTGGTTCGTGAAGGCACCTGAGAGCCTCGACGATGGCGAGGCGAGTACCTTGCCCTGCGCCGGGCTGACGGCCTGGTTCGCTCTGGTCGAGAGGGGACATCCGAAAGCCGGCGACCGCGTCGTCGTGCAGGGCACCGGCGGTGTTTCCCTGTTCGGGCTGCAGATCGCCAAGGCGCACGGGGCCGAAGTGATCGTGACATCAGCCAGTCAGGAAAAGCTCGAACGTGCGCGCGCGCTTGGAGCCGATCATGGCGTAAACCGGCTGTCGGAAGACTGGGCGGAGCGTGTTCTCGAGATTACCGGCGATGATGGCGCTGACCATATCCTCGAGCTCGCCGGTGGCGCCAATCTCGGCAAGTCGTTGCAAGCGGTGGCCGTGCAGGGGCGGATCTCTATCATCGGCGTGCTCGAAGGCGGCGAGATCTCGGCGCCGGCGCCGTTTGTCCTGTTGAAGTCGCCGGTCATCCAGGGTATCGGCGTCGGCCATCGCCGGGCGCTGGAAGATCTGGTCGGCGCCATCGATCGGACCGGGATCAGGCCGGTCATCGATGCCCGCTACCGCTTCGCAGAGTTGCCCGAGGCGCTGGCGCATCTCGATCGCGGGCCGTTCGGCAAGGTGGTCGTCGAGTTCCAGGGTTGAAAGACAAAGCCGCCGGATGGATGTCCGGCGGCTTTGCTTGATGCAATCGCGGGCGAACCCGCTTGGGCGCCCTTACTCCGCGGCCTGGCGGGCCATCGGGTTGTTCGGGTGGGTCGTCCAGTTGGCGTAGTTCGGGTCGACCGGCTTGCCGGTGCGCTGGTCGATCGTGCCGGCCGGCAGTTCTTCCATGGTGATGCAGTTCTCGACCGGACAGACGCTGACGCAGAGGTTGCAGCCGACGCACTCGTCTTCCATTACCTCGAAGTGGCGCACGCCATTGACGAACTGGGTGATCGCCTGGTGCGAGGTGTCCTCGCAGACGATGTGACAGCGGCCGCACTTGATGCAGGAATCCTGATCGATCTTGGCCTTGGCGATATAGTTGAGGTTCAGATACTGCCAGTCGGTGACATTCGGCACGGCGCGGCCGGTGATGTCGTCGAGGTCGCGGTGACCCTTGGCATCCATCCAGTCGGAAAGGCCGGAGATCATTTCCTGGACAATCTTGAAGCCGTAGGTCATCGCCGCGGTGCAGACCTGCACGTTGCCGGCGCCAAGCACCAGGAATTCGGCCGCGTCGCGCCAGGTGGTTATGCCACCGATGCCGGAGATCGGCAGGCCATAGGTTTCGGGATCGCGGGCGATTTCGGCGACCATGTTGAGTGCGATCGGCTTGACCGCCGGGCCGCAATAGCCGCCATGAGTGCCCTTGCCGCCGACCGTCGGGTTCGGGGCGAAGTTGTCGAGATCGACTGACACGATCGAGTTGATCGTGTTGATCAGCGACACGGCGTCGGTGCCGCCGGCCTTGGCGGCGCGGGCAGGCTTGCGGATGTCGGTGATATTCGGCGTCAGCTTGGTGATGACAGGCATGCGCGTGTACTGCTTGCACCAGCGCACGACCATCTCGATATATTCCGGCACCTGGCCGACCGCAGCGCCCATACCGCGCTCGGACATGCCGTGCGGACAGCCGAAGTTGAGCTCGATGCCGTCGGCGCCGGTTTCTTCCACCAACGGCAGGATCGCCTTCCACGCCTCTTCCTCGCAGGGCACCATGATCGAGGCGATCAGGGCCCGGTCCGGCCAGTTCATCTTGACCTGCTTCATTTCGCGCAGGTTCACATAAAGGTCGCGGTCGGTGATGAGCTCGATATTGTTGAAGCCCAGCAGCCGGCGGTCGGCACCCCAGATCGCGCCGTAGCGCGGTCCGTTGACGTTGACGACCGGCGGTCCTTCTTCGCCGAGCGTTTTCCAGACGACGCCGCCCCAGCCCGCCTTGAAGGCGCGCTCGACGTTATAGGCCTTGTCCGTCGGCGGCGCGGACGCCAGCCAGAACGGGTTCGGGGATTTGATGCCGACGAAATTGTTACGAAGATCAGCCATTGGTTTCTCCTCCCGATCCTTTAGGCAACCGCGCTCGCATGCGGCGCTGCCGCGGCGAGGGCCTGGTTGATCGATTCAGCCGCATCGCGGCCCATGGCGACGGCCGAGACGGTGAGGTCTTCGCCGCCGAGCACGCAGTCGCCACCGGCCCAGACGTTGTCGATCGAGGTTCGCCCTTCGGCATCGGTGACGATACGGCCGCCTTCAAGCTGCAGGGCGCCAAGGCCGCTTCCGAGGAAGCTCTGGCCGATTGCCTTGAAGATCTGATCGGCGGCAATGATACCCGTTTCGCCGGTCGCCGTCAGCTTTCCGTCTTCAAGCGTGGTGTATTCCAGCTCGATGCCTGCGACCTTGCCGTCCTTTTCGGCAATGCGCTTCGGCTGCAGCCAATGGCGGATGGTGACGCCCTTGGAGGTGGCGAGATCCTGCTCGAACTCGGAGGCGTTCATGTGCTCCTTGCCGCGGCGATAACAGATCGTTACCTCTTCGGCGCCGAGCAGCTTTGCCTGGACGGCGGCGTCGATCGCGGTCATGCCGCCGCCGAGGACGACGACACGGCGCCCGACGGGGATGTCGGCCTTCGTCTTCGACTGACGCAGTGCTGCGATGAAGTCGACGGCATCTTCGACGCCCTCGGCGTTTTCGCCTTCCATGCGCAGGGCATTCACGCCGACGAGGCCGAGACCGAGGAAGACGGCATCATACTGCTCGGAGAGTTCGGCAAGACTGAACTCCCGCCCGAGTGCCTGGCCGTTGCGAACCTCGATGCCGCCGATCGACAGCACGTAGTCGACTTCCTTTTGGGCGAAGTCGTCGACCGACTTGTAGGCGGCAATGCCGTATTCGTTGAGGCCGCCCGACTTCGGACGGGCGTCGTAGATCACGACGTCGTGGCCCTTGACGGCGAGCCGATGGGCCGCCGCCAGTCCCGCCGGTCCGGCGCCGACGACGGCGACCTTACGGCCGGAGCTTTCTGCGCGGGTGTAGAACTGCTTGTTTTCCATCATCGCCACGTCGGTCGCATAGCGCTGCAGGCGGCCGATCTCGACCGGGCGCTCCTCGGCGGTGTTGCGAACGCAGGCCTGTTCGCAGAGCGTTT
Organism: Ensifer sp. R-19; assembly: GCF_049905105.1. Classification (NCBI taxonomy): domain Bacteria; kingdom Pseudomonadati; phylum Pseudomonadota; class Alphaproteobacteria; order Hyphomicrobiales; family Rhizobiaceae; genus Ensifer; species Ensifer sp. R-19. The sequence goes on along the minus strand of NZ_CP184569.1, from coordinate 2,699,363 downwards.
CGGTGGGACAGACGCGGGCGCACATGCCGCCCAGGATGTTCTGGTCGAAGATCGTCTTGGCCGATCCGATCGGGTTTCCAGTCGATATCTGTCGAATGAACAGCGGGATATCGATGGAGGTGGGACAGGCTGTCATGCACGGCGCGTCATGACAGAAATAACAGCGGTCGGAAGCGACGAGGGCCTCGTGCTTGTCGAGCGGCGGATGGAGGTCGGAGAAATTGCTCTCGTACTCCCCGAGCGGCAGGCGGCCGCCGAGGATCCCAGATTGTGTCGTTCCCATTTTTGGCTCCCAATGTTTTCTCAGGATGATGGAACGGTAACACGCTTTATTTTTTTATCAAACGGTAAAAGTTTGCGGTCGAAATCACCGGAAAGCCTTGTGATCCCGGGCTTTTCTGCCGGCGTGCCAAGCCATTGTTCTTGGCCGATGTTTGACAGGGCAGGGCAAATAGTGGCAGCAAATTAGAGCGGGATGAGGAATGGTGTTTGCGGTTTTTCGGCCGCTCCCCGCTCTAACTTAAGAGAATCGATCACGATGTCTTTGGGGAGTTCGACCCAAAATCATCGTCATCCGGGGGAACGGAGAACAGGCATGGCGCGCAGGGGCGAGGCGAACAACAGGCTTGATGATGCCGCCCGGGCGGGCTGGCTATACTATGTCGCCGGCCGCACCCAGGACGAGATCGCGACCGTCATGGGGATTTCGCGCCAATCGGCGCAGCGGCTCGTTTCTCTCGCCATGTCCGAGCGGCTGATCAAGGTTCGGCTCGACCATCCGATCGCCGCATGTCTGGAGGCGGCGGCGGGCCTGCGCGACAGATACGGGCTGAAGCATGTGGAGGTCGTGCCGAGCGATCCGGGGTCGACCTCGACGACCGTCGGCATTGCCGAGGCGGGTGCTGCCGAAATCGAGCGCTGGCTGAAGTTGCCGGAGCCGCAGGTGTTGGCGATCGGCACCGGACGCACGCTGAAGGCGGCGGTCGACCAGCTGCCGCCGATGGAATGTCCGCAGCACCGCATCGTTTCGCTAACCGGCAATATCGGCCTCGACGGCTCGGCCGCCTATTACAACGTCATCTTCAGCATGGCCGATGCGGTCAAGGCGCGGCATTTTCCGATGCCGCTGCCCGTGCTCGCCGCCTCGCCGGAGGAGAGGGAAGTGCTGCACAGCCAGAGCCTGGTTCAGGTGGCCCTGAAGCTCGGCGCAGAAGCCAATGTCGCCTTCGTCGGCGTCGGCGAACTCGGCCCGGACGCGCCGCTTTGCCAGGACGGGTTCCTGGCGCAGGACGAGATGGCCGGTCTTACCAGAGCTGGCGCGGCCGGCGAAATCTGCGGCTGGATGTTCGACCATGACGGCGTATTGCTCTCCGGCAGCTTCAACGAACGCGTCGCTTCGGTGCCGCTTCCCTCGCGGGACAAGGCGTCGGTGATCGGCCTTGCCAAGGGGCGGCGCAAGTACGAAGCGCTGTGGGCGGCCGTGAAGGGTGGAATCATCAACGGTCTTATCACCGATGAGGCGACGGCGCGCTATCTGCTCAACGCCTGATCGCAAAGAGCGTGTCCGTTAAAAGGCCGGCCCAGCGCCGGCCTTTCGCACTTGCGTAAAGAAAAAATCGGCAATCAAAACAATCTTCTAATGTTTCTGTGTGCGGCGCAGCAACGATTGCGCATTGACAATTTGTCATGAGAAGTGAGTAATTGCCCATGAGCGAGGCAAATGCTCAATTCTTCTGGGAGGAAGTCGATGAACTTGAGAACTTTCCTGCTGGGCACGTGCTCGGCAGTCGCGCTGTCGGGTCTGGCCCAAGCAGAAACCCTGACGATCGCGACCGTGAACAACGGCGACATGATCCGGATGCAGAAGCTGACGGAGGATTTCACGTCCAAGAATCCGGACATTCAACTCGAGTGGGTGACGCTCGAGGAAAACGTGCTGCGCCAGCGCGTGACGACCGACATCGCCACCAAGGGCGGCCAGTACGACATCATGACGATCGGCACCTATGAAGTGCCGATCTGGGCGAAGCAGGGCTGGCTGCTGCCGCTCGACAATCTCGGCGCCGACTACGACGTCGACGACCTCCTGCCGGCGATCCGCTCCGGCCTGACCATCGACGGCAAGCTCTATGCTGCGCCGTTCTACGGCGAAAGCTCGATGGTGATGTACCGCAAGGACCTGTTCGAGAAGGCGGGGCTCACCATGCCCGACGCGCCGACCTGGGACTTCATCGCCGACGCGGCGCGCAAGATCACCGACAAGAACAACGAACTCTACGGCATCTGCCTGCGCGGCAAGGCCGGCTGGGGCGAGAACATGGCCTTCCTGACGGCGACCGCGAACGCCTTCGGCGCCCGCTGGTTCGACGAGAACTGGAAGCCGCAGTTCGATCAGCCGGAATGGAAGAACGCACTCGACTTCTACGTCAAGCTGATGAACGACGCCGGACCGCCCGGCGCTTCCTCGAACGGCTTCAACGAAAACCTGTCGCTGTTCCAGACCGGCAAGTGCGGCATGTGGATCGATGCGACGGTTGCGGCCTCCTTCGTCACCAACCCGAAGGAATCGACCGTTGCCGACAAGGTCGGCTTCGCGCTCGCTCCGGACACCGGCCTCGGCAAGCGCGGCAACTGGCTCTGGGCCTGGAACCTCGCGATCCCCGCCGGCTCGCAGAAGGTCGCTTCGGCCGAGAAGTTCATCGCCTGGGCAACCGGCAAGGACTATCTGAAGCTCGTGGCTGACAAGGAAGGCTGGGCGAACGTACCTCCGGGCACGCGAACCTCGCTCTACGCCAACCCCGAGTACCAGAAGGCGGCGCCGTTCGCGAAGATGACGCTCGACTCGATCAACGCGGCCGATCCGAAGAACCCGGCCGTCAAGCCGGTGCCCTATGTCGGCGTGCAGTTCGTGGCGATCCCTGAATTCCAGGGTCTCGGCACGGCGGTCGGCCAGCAGTTCTCGGCGGCCCTTGCCGGTCAGATGAGCGTCGACGATGCGCTTGCCAGCGCCCAGAAGCTGACCGAACGCGAAATGACCAAGGCCGGTTACATCAAATAGCGCTCCCAAGGGCCCGGGGTGCCGGCCGCAAATGGCTGGCGCCCCGGTAATTCCCGGAGGCGGCCACTGGGCTCGTGCGGACAAACGCGCCGGCCCGGCCCGATCTCGAAACAGCATTGAATTCCTTCATTGGGGGGACGCCATGGCGACCTTGCACACCCGCTCCGCCGCGCGGCTGATGATCGCGCCTTCGGTGCTTCTGCTTCTGGCCTGGATGATCGTTCCGCTGGCCATGACCATCTACTTCTCGTTCCTGCGCTACAATCTGTTGATGCCGGGGATGGAGGAGTTCGCCGGCTTTTCGAACTACAGCTACTTCCTCACCGATCCCGCCTTCTTCCAGGCGATCTTCAACACGCTCGCGATCGTGCTCGGTGTGCTGTTCATCACCGTCGTCGGCGGCATCGCACTGGCGCTGTTGCTCGACCAGCCGATGTTCGGGCAGGGGATCGTGCGCATCCTGGTGATCGCGCCGTTCCTGATCATGCCGACGGTCGCCGCACTCGTCTGGAAGAACATGTTCATGAACCCGGTCAACGGGCTCTTCGCCTGGGTGGCCAAGCTCTTCGGGCTGCAGCCCTTCGACTTTCTCGCCAATGCACCGTTGATGTCGGTGATTCTGATCGTCGCCTGGCAGTGGCTGCCCTTTGCGACGCTCATCCTGCTGACGGCGCTGCAGTCGCTCGATGAAGAGCAGAAGGAAGCCGCGCAGATGGACGGCGCCGGCGCCTGGAGCCGCTTCATCTATCTGGTGCTGCCGCATCTCTCGCGCGCCATCACCGTGGTGATCCTGATCCAGACGATCTTCCTGCTCTCGGTCTTCGCCGAGATCCTGGTGACGACCAATGGCGGGCCGGGTACGCAGAGCACGAACCTCACCTTCCTCGTCTATGCGCAGGCCCTGCTGCAGTTCGACGTGGGCGGCGCATCCGCCGGCGGCATCATCGCCGTCATCCTCGCCAACATCGTCGCATTCTTCCTGATGCGCATGATCGGCAAGACGCTGGAGGCTTGAGAACCATGGCACGCAATGTCTCCACCCAAAGAAAGATCGTCGTTACCGTCGTCGCCTGGACGATCGGCATCCTGATCTTCTTCCCGATCCTCTGGACGTTCCTGACGAGCTTCAAGACCGAGGCCGAGGCGATCGCCTCGCCGCCGTCCCTGTTCTTCTTCGACTGGACGACGGAGAACTATCACGAGGTGCAGAGCCGATCGAATTACTTCCTGCACTTCATGAACTCGGTCGTCGTCTCCTTCGGCTCGACGCTGATCGGCCTGATAATCGCCATTCCGTCCGCCTGGGCGATGGCGTTCTCGCCGACCAAGCGCACCAAGGACGTCCTGATGTGGATGCTCTCCACCAAGATGATGCCGTCGGTCGGCGTGCTGGTGCCGATGTATCTGATGTTCCGCAACACCGGCCTGCTCGACACCCGTACCGGCCTCGTCATTGTGCTGACGCTGATCAACCTGCCGATCATCATCTGGATGCTCTACACCTACTTTAAGGAGATCCCCGGCGAAATCCTGGAGGCCGCCCGCATGGACGGCGCCTCGCTCTCCAAGGAGATCATCTATGTGCTGACGCCGATGGCGATCCCCGGCATCGCCTCGACGCTTCTGCTCAACATCATCCTCGCCTGGAACGAGGCGTTCTGGACGCTGAACCTCAGTGCCGCGAAAGCCGCGCCGCTGACTGCCTTCATCGCCTCCTATTCGAGCCCCGAAGGCCTGTTCTACGCCAAGCTCTCGGCCGCCTCGACCATGGCGATCGCCCCCATCCTCATACTCGGCTGGTTCTCGCAGAAACAGCTCGTACGCGGCCTCACCTTCGGCGCGGTCAAATAAGGGATACGACAATGGGAAGCATTACACTCAGCAAGGTTTCGAAGGTCTTCGGCGCCCATGCCGTCATCCCCTCGATCGACCTCGACATCAACAATGGCGAGTTCGTCGTCTTCGTCGGCCCGTCCGGTTGCGGAAAGTCGACGCTGCTCAGGCTGATCGCCGGCCTGGAAGATGTCAGCGACGGCGACATCGTCATCGATGGCAAGAACGCCACCGAACTGCCGCCGGCACAGCGCGGCCTGTCGATGGTGTTCCAGTCCTACGCGCTCTATCCGCACATGAGCGTGCGCTCGAACATCGCCTTTCCGCTGAAGATGGCGGGCGAGGACAAGGCCGTCATCGACAAGAAGGTGTCGGATGCGGCGCGCGTGCTGAACCTTACCGATTATCTCGACCGCAAGCCGCGGCAGCTTTCCGGCGGTCAGCGCCAGCGCGTCGCGATCGGCCGGGCGATCGTGCGCCAGCCGAAGGCCTTCCTGTTCGACGAGCCGCTGTCGAACCTCGATGCAGCGCTTCGCGTCAACATGCGGCTGGAGATCAGCCAGCTGCACCAGGACCTGAAGACGACGATGATTTACGTCACCCACGATCAGGTGGAGGCCATGACCATGGCCGACAAGATCGTGGTGCTCAATCGTGGGCGCATCGAGCAGGTCGGCTCGCCGCTCGACCTCTACCACAAGCCGGACAATCTGTTCGTCGCGGGCTTCATCGGTTCGCCGCGCATGAATATCGTCACTGGTCCTGCGGCTTCTGCCTATCAGGCGCATACGATGGGCATCCGCCCCGAGCATCTGGCGCTCTCCAAAGATAGTGGCAGCTGGCAGGGCACGGTCGGCGTCGCCGAACACCTCGGCTCCGACACCTTCCTGCACGTCAATGTCGACGACGGCATCGGCACGGTGACGGCGCGCGTCAGCGGCGACTTTGCCGTCACCCACGGCGATCGCGTGTTCCTGACGCCGGACCCACAGCGCGTCCACAGGTTCGACGACAAGGGATTGGCAGTGCGATGAGAAGGCTCGAAGGTAAAAGCGCGCTGATCACCGGGTCTGCGCGGGGGATCGGCCGTGCCTTCGCGGAGGCTTATATCCGCGAAGGCGCCACGGTCGCGATCGCCGACATCAATATCGAACGGGCACGGCAGACGGCCTCCGAGATCGGTGCCGGCGCCTACGCGGTCGAGATGGACGTGACGCAGCAGGCATCGATCGATGCTGCGATCGCAGCGGTCGTCAGGCAAGCGGGCGGCCTCGATATCCTCGTCAACAATGCAGCACTCTTCGACCTTGCGCCGATCGTCGAAATCACCCGCGAAAGCTATGACCGGCTGTTTTCGATCAATGTTGCCGGCACGCTGTTCGCGCTGCAGGCGGCCGCAAAGCAGATGATCGCCCAGGGCAGGGGCGGCAAGATCATCAACATGGCGAGCCAGGCGGGCCGCCGCGGCGAAGCGTTGGTCGCGATCTATTGCGCCACCAAGGCGGCGGTCATCAGCCTTACCCAGTCGGCCGGCCTCAACCTCATCAAGCACGGCATCAACGTCAACGCGATCGCGCCCGGTGTGGTCGACGGCGAGCACTGGGACGGCGTCGACGCGCTGTTTGCCAAATACGAAAACCGCCCGCTCGGCGAAAAGAAGAAGCTGGTTGGCGCGGAGGTGCCCTATGGGCGCATGGGAACGGCCGAGGACCTGACCGGAATGGCGATCTTCCTCGCCTCAGCCGAGAGCGACTACGTCGTCTCGCAGACCTACAACGTCGACGGCGGCAACTGGATGAGCTGAGCCTGCGCAGCCGGTGAAGCCTCGAAAGGATACGGGATCATGACGACCAAACTCTCACTTGCCGCCCTCGACACGATCAAGGCCAAGGCCGGCGTGCCGAACTACGACCGGTCGCAATTGACGGCGGGGATCGTGCATTTTGGCGTCGGCAACTTCCATAGGGCGCACCAGGCCGTCTATCTCGACGATCTCTTCAATGCCGGCCACGACCGGGATTGGGCCATCATCGGTGCCGGCGTACTTGCCTCCGATGCAACGATGCGGGCGAAACTCGCGGCGCAGGATTTCCTGACGACGGTCGTCGAGCAGGACAACAACCGCACCGGCGCCCATATCACCGGCGCGATGATCGACTACCTGGAACCAGGCGACATCCCGGCGATCATCGCGAGGCTGACCGATCCGGCGATCCGCATCGTGTCGCTGACGATCACCGAAGGCGGTTATTTCATCGATCCGGCGTCGGGTGTATTCAACCCGACCCATCCGGCAATCGTCGCCGACGCGCGGAACCCGGCTGCTCCGAAGACCGTGTTCGGACTGATCGTCGCCGGCCTGAAAGCGCGCCGCGACAAGAACGTTCCGCCCTTCACCGTGATGTCCTGCGACAACATTCCCGGCAATGGCGAGGTCACGCATGCCGCTGTTTCCGGCCTTGCTCGGCTCGTCGATGCTGATTTCGCTGACTGGATCGATGCCAATGTCGCTTTCCCGAACGGCATGGTGGACCGGATCACGCCGGCAACCGGCACACGTGAAATCGGCATTGTCGCCGACGATTACGGCATAGAGGACGCCTGGCCGGTGTTCTGCGAGGAATTCAAGCAATGGGTGCTTGAAGACCATTTCCCGCTCGGCCGTCCGGCGCTGGAGAAGGTCGGCGTCCAGTTCGTGCCCGACGTCGCGCCGTACGAACACATGAAGATCCGCATCCTCAACGGCGGCCATGCGGCGATCGCCTATCCGGCGGCTCTGCTCGACATTCATTTCGTGCATGAGGCGATGGAAGAGCCGCTGATCCGTGCCTTTCTTGCCAAGCTTGAACATGACGAGATCATTCCGGTCATTCCGCCCGTGCCGAACACCGATCTCGGCGATTACTACAAGCTGATCGAGACGCGCTTTGCCAATCCGAAGATCGGTGACACGATCCCGCGTCTGGCGCAGGACGGTTCCAACCGCCAGCCGAAATTCATCCTGCCGTCGACGGCCGATCGCCTAGCGCGCGGCGAAGATGTCGTCGGTCTGTCGCTGGTTTCGGCACTGTGGTGCCGCTACTTCGCCGGCACGTCCGACAGCGGCAAGGCGATCGTCTTCAACGACCAGAGCGCCGACCGGCTGAACAAGGCGGCGCTTGCTGCCAAGAACGATCCGGTGGCCTTCCTGGAGCTCGGCGATATCTTCGGCGATGTCGCGCGCTCCGATCTCTTCCGCCGCCGTTTCAGCCATGCATTGAAAACCCTCTGGGAAAGGGGTACGCGCGCTACGCTCCAGCTTTATCTGGACGACAAGCTCACCGCATAATTCCCTGGATCACATCGAACCAGGGACGAGATTATGCGCCAATTCAAAGCGTTACAGCGACCTTGGCGCCTTCTATCGCGCGTAGCTGTAAGGGGTAGGGTGCGATGGCGGACACAGCGTCCAGGCTGGTGATTTTCGATTGCGACGGCGTGCTTGTCGATAGCGAGCCGATCTCGCTGGAAGTGCTGGTGGACGTGCTCTCGGCCGCCGGCGTTCCGATGACCGCCGAAGAAGCGACGGAACGATTTCTCGGGCGCAGCCTGAAAAGCATGTCGGCGATCCTCCACGACGAATATGGCCTTGCCACCGACGATGCCTTCCTCGAGGGCATGCGCCTTCGTCTGTATCAGCGCTTCCGCACCGAATTGCAGCCGATTGCAGGTATCCGCGAAGCGGTCGAAGGGCTCGAGGGTGCGTGTTGCGTCGCCTCGTCCAGCCAGCCGGAACGCATCCGCCTGTCGCTGACCGTCACCGGGCTCATCGACCTCTTCGAGCCCAATATCTTCTCCGCCACCATGGTGAAACACGGCAAGCCGGCGCCTGATCTCTTCCTGCATGCGAGCAGCGAAATGGGTTTCGCGCCCAGGGATTGCGTCGTCGTCGAGGACAGTCCGGCGGGTATCGAAGCGGCGAAGGCGGCGGGCATGCGGGTCTTCGCCTTTGCCGGCGGCAGCCATGCCCGATCCGACCGGCACCGCCAAAGTCTCGCGAATCTCGGTCCCGACGTGCTGTTTGACGACATGGGCGAATTGTTACAGTTTGTCCGCCGATAGCAGGGACAAGAGGGGCGGGACTTTCATTGATGCGTGAATTCGTCGTTGCGGTCGATGTCGGCACCGGCAGTGCGCGCGCCGGTATCTTTGACCGGAAGGGCACGCTGCTCGCGCGTGCCGACCTGCCGATTGCCATGAACCGGCCGGAAGAAAACCACGCCGAACATGATTCCGAAGATATCTGGCGCGCCGTCTGTGGCGCGGTCCAGGCGGCCAAGGACAAGGCCGGGATCGCCGCTGAAAGCGTTGCCGCGATCGGCTTCGACGCCACCTGCTCGTTGGTGGTACGCGACCGCGAAGGCGAGCCGCTATCCGTCAACCGCAAGGGCGAGGCGCGCTGGGACACGATCGTCTGGCTCGACCATCGGGCGCTCGCCGAGGCAGATTTCTGCACGGCGACCGGCCATCCGGTGCTCGACTTCTCCGGCCGCGTCATGTCGCCGGAAATGGAAATGCCGAAGCTGATGTGGCTGAAGCGCAATCTGCCGCAACAATGGCAGAAGGCGGGCTTCTTCTTCGATCTGGCCGACTATCTTTCCTGGCGGGCGACGGGGAGCGCTGCGCGTTCGCGCTGCACGCTGACGGCGAAGTGGAATTATCTGGCGCATGAGAAGCGCGGCTGGCAGCCGGACTATCTCGAAAAGATCGGGCTTGAAGATCTCATCGAACGCGGCGGACTACCGGAAGAAACGCTGCCGATCGGAAGCTCGATCGGTCATTTGAGCGCTGCGGCCGCCGCAGAGCTTGGGCTCGACGAAGCCTGCCAGGTGGCGCCGGGTCTGATCGACGCCTATGCCGGTGCGCTCGGCGTCGTCGGCGAGTTTATCGGGAAGCCGGAGAAGCTCGAAAAACAACTCGCGTTGATCGCCGGTACATCGAGCTGCATTGTCGCCTTTTCCAAGGATATGAAGCCGGGCTTCGGCATGTGGGGCCCCTATTACGAAGCGGTTCTTCCGAGCGCCTGGCTGATCGAGGGCGGGCAATCGGCGACAGGTGCGCTGCTCGACCATATCGTGCGGCTGCATGGCGGCGGCTTTGAACCGACGGCAGAGACCCACGGCCGGATCATCGCCCGGGTGCAGGAACTGCGCGCCGAGCAGGGCGCCGCTTTTGCCGATCGCCTGCATGTGCTTCCCGATTTCCACGGCAACCGCTCTCCGCTCGCCGACCCGCATGGGCTCGGTGTTATCAGCGGCTTGCCGCTCGATTCCTCCTTCGATGCGCTCTGCCGTCTCTATTGGCGCACCTGCGTCGCGATCGCGCTCGGCATCCGTCACATCCTGGAGATGATGCGCGAGGTCGGCTACCAGCTCGACACGCTGCACGTCACCGGCGGCCACGTGCGCAACGCGCTTCTGATGGAGCTCTACTGCGATGTGACCGGCTGCCGCGTGGTTGCGCCGCAGGCACCGGACGCGGTGCTGCTCGGTACGGCTATGGCAGCTGCGGTTGCCGGCGGCATCCACCGGGATCTCGCCGCCGCAGGGGCGGAAATGGCGTCGGAGGGGCACGAGCGCCTGCCGAACGCAAGTGCTCGCGGCACCTATGACCGCGATTACCGCCGCTTCCTGGCGCTCTACCGCCATCGTGACGAACTCGACAAGATGCAGTGAAGCGGTAGGCCGAAACGGTCAGGGCGGGTGCTTGGAACCTTTTGCCCCGTCGCGCATTCTGTTTGCGACCGGACGGTGGCGCGCATAGCCCCCAATGCCGCGCCGGAGGCAGACCGCCGGCCTACAACTCACACTCCCCGAGTGAGTTGCACATACCAGCCAGTGCCTTCCCTCGGCACTGGCTGTCGTGTTTACGGGGTAAGCCAAAGAGATGCTGCGGGAAATGTGAAACGGCGGGATGAGGCCGGTTGACATGAAGTCGCGCCGGCGAGTGTGCCTCCGCGCGAATATCGGGAACTGGCGCAAATATCAGGAACGGCTGATGTCGGGAAAGCCGGTCATTTCGCCGCTTCGACGAAACGGTAAAATGAACTACGGCGTCGCGGCCCTTTGTGACGCGCGACGCTGTAGCACTTGAATGACCTGCATGTTCTTGCCTTTGGCCGGCTGCGATCAAAGGAAACATGCAGGTTGCACTCAGGCCGCCGCCTTTGTCGATTCGTTGAAGAACAACGCCTGACTGATCAGTGCCTTGACCATATCCGGGTTGAACGGCTTGGTGACCAGGAAGGTCGGTTCCGGCCGCTCGCCGGTCAGGAGCCGTTCCGGGAAAGCGGTGATGAAGATCACCGGAATGGCGCTCGTCTTCAGGATGTCGTTGACCGCGTCGATGCCCGAGCTGCCGTCGGCGAGCTGGATATCGGCAAGCACCATGCTTGGACGCGTCCTCTTGTAGAGGGCGATCGCTTCGTCGCGCGTCCGGGCGATGCCGGTGACCCGATGGCCGAGGCTTTCGACCATCTGTTCGATATCGATGGCGATCAGCGGTTCGTCCTCGATGATCATGATATCGGTCGCGACCTGGCGCGAGATTTCCTGCGAGGCGCGGTCGAGCAGGCTGCCGACCTTATCGGTGGACACGTCGAGAACCTCGGCGGCCTCCTCGGGACGGAAACCTTCGACCGAGACCAGCAGGAAGGCCTGGCGGGCAAGGGGCGAAACGGTTGCGAGATTGATCGATGCGCGCTGTTCCCAGGCAAAAGGCGAGATCGGTTCTGGCACAAGCACGGACGAGGAACCGAAAAGTGAGGTGAAGAGCCGGAACAGGCCAACGCGATCATTGCTCGCTTCCGGGAAAATCGACGTGTCGGCGATCAGCGCTTCGAGAACGGCAGCGACATAGGCGTCGCCTGATGTCTGCGAGCCGGTCAGCGCGCGCGAATAGCGGCGCAGATACGGCAGAAGCGGTGCTATCCGCGTGGACAATGTCATAGGGGAACTCCCTCGGGTATCTTTCTACGGTGACGTTGCGAGAACGCCGGACGTAAAAAAAGGTTCCGCGAGGGAACATTTCAATTTTCTGCTGCGTTATGGCGGCTATGGACACTCGAAGGCGACAGTTTGACAATGAAATATAAAACAGGGGCAGGGCGGACTACCGGCACGACCTTATGGACAGAAGACCCAAATGCGCAGATCGCAGCAAAGCTGAAAGCGCTTTATCAGTCCGTGCAGGAAGAGGCGATACCCGCGCGTTTTCTCGATCTTCTGGAAAAGCTCGACGCAGCCGAGCAGCAATCGGCGCTGCAGGGCAGGGAGTAAGTGCCAGAATGTCGTCCGAAAAAAATGATTTCAAGCGAGAGATGCTTGCCGCCTTGCCGAGCCTGCGTGCCTTCGCCATGTCGTTGATCGGTCGCCACGACCGTGCCGACGATCTGGTGCAGGACACGATCATGAAGGCCTGGGCGAAGCAGGACCATTTCGAGATGGGCACCAATATGAAGGCCTGGCTCTTCACGATCCTGCGCAACGAGCTCTACAGCCAGATGCGCAAGCGCGGGCGCGAGGTGCAGGACACCGACGGTCACTTCACCGAGTCGCTGGCCCATCATCCCGAGCAATACGGCTCGCTCGACCTGCAGGATTTCCGGCGCGCGCTCGAGATGCTGCCGCCGGACCAGCGCGAAGCGATCATCCTGGTCGGAGCTTCCGGCTTCTCCTACGAGGAGGCGGCGACGATCTGCGGCTGTGCCCTTGGCACGATCAAGAGCCGGGTCAACCGCGCGCGTCAGCGGCTGCAGGATATCCTGCAGGTGAAGGGTGAAAACGACTACGGGCCGGATGAAACCTCGGCTCCGATCACGTCGCGGGCCTTCATCTCCTGAGGGAAGAATTTCGGGCAGGACACCGTTGCAAAAGTGGCGGTGTCCTGCTTTCACTGGTGGCTTGAGCCCAAGGGGGACACGCCGTGACGGCTGGCATCGACTGACGAATGCGCAGTGATGACGATTTTGGGGCGAGACGCTCCAGAATCGAGCGGGATGCGGGTGGATCGCCAGGGCTTCCTCATCTCGTTCAGATTGAGAATTGAGACCGTATGCACGTGAGGACAGAGAAAACGGACCCGCCCGTGACGAAGCTGCTCGACGCGCCCGAGCGTCTTGGCGTTCTGCATGCGACCGTCCCCGACATGGCCATCCCGGATCGGGATTTCGACGGGATCGTCGAAATTGCTGCCGGGCTTTTCGACGCTCAGATCGCACTGGTGACGCTGATCGACCGCGAATGGCAGTGGTTCAAGGCGGCTGTCGGCACCGATGAGACCCGTGCCCCATCCGAAGACGCGTTTTGCCCGCATGTGACCGCTGCGGCCGACTCCAGCCTCGTCGTGCTCGACGCTTCGACCGATCCGCGGTTCGCGCGTCACCGACAGGTCAAGGGACCGCCATTTCTGCGCTTCTATGCCGGTGCGCCGATCGTGCTCGACGGGCAGGCAGTGGGCACGGTTTGTGTGTTCGACGACAAGCCGCGCGCTGAGGTGTCGCAACCGCTCATCCACCAATTATGCCGGCTTGCCGCGCTCGCAGCCTCGCTCTTCAAGGTCAAGGACGAAGCCCGTCGGCGCGCTCTGAAGGAGGCGGCGTTGTCGCGTGAGGAGCAGCGGCACGCGATGGCGCTCGAAGCGGCCAACATCGGCAGCTGGCTTTGGGATATCCGCTCAGGTGCGATCGCCGGCAACAGCGCATTGAAACGTATGTTCGGACTTTCGGCCGAGCGTTCGGTTGGCGTCCGGGACATCTTCGGCGCGATCCACGTCGACGACCGCGGCGCGACTTTCGCCAAGCTTCGCCAGGCGATGAAGGCTGACGATGAATATGACGGCATGTTCCGCATTGGCGATACCGGTCGCTGGCTGCTTGGCCGCGGCCGCGTGCACGACCGTGACGGCAAGGGCAATCCGCTTACGTTCATCGGCGTGACGATCGATGTCACCGACCAGCAGGCTTCGGCGCAGCGCACTCGGCTCCTGCTCAAGGAGCTCAATCATCGGGTCAAGAACACACTGGCCATGCTGCAATCGCTTGCGCGCCAGACGCTTCGCCAGACGAGCGACCCGGCCGAATTCATGACCGCGTTTGCCGGCCGCTTGCAGGCGATCTCCGAGGCGCATGGTCTGCTCTCTGATCACGAGTGGGGCACCATCCGGCTTGCCGACCTGATCGCCAAGCAACTGCTGCCGCATGTGAGCGCCTATGCGGACCAGATCGAACTGCACAAGGACGAAGTGTCGCTTGGTCCCGACCAGGCCGTCGGCCTCGGGCTGGTCCTGCACGAGCTTGCAACCAACGCCGTGAAATACGGATCGCTGTCGGTGCCGAAAGGCAAGGTGGTATTGACGGCGCGAAACGTCGTCGAAGACGGCGACACCGTTCTTCATCTCACCTGGACCGAGGTTGGTGGGCCGCCGGTGCGCGAGCCAAAGCGGCGCGGCTTCGGCTCCATCCTCATCGAGCGCAGCCTCGACAAGGTGCTGGGTAGTTCGGTGAAGGTGGAGTATCTCCCCGCCGGGGTCACGGCGCTGATCCGGTTGCCGCTCTAACGGGATCGCACCCGCCATTGAGACGACTGGCTTGCTGCGTGCATCAGTCGTCGTGTTTGCGTCCGCGTCGCTTGCCGGCGCCGAGAAGCGCGCCGATCGCAACAGCCGTCGCGACGGCGAGAAGCGGCTGTTTGCGCAGGATGCCGGCGGCCGCGAGCAGGGTCAGATTGGTCTGCATTTGCGTGCGACGGCGGCGTTCTTCCTGGCGCCGCCGGTCACGGTTCTGCAGAGACATGAGGATGCCAACCAGCACCAGCGCGGTGACGACCAGAGCCCCGGCGATTGCCGCCGCGGCCGCGACCGGGGAATAGCGCGCGCTGAGATAAAGAAAGGCTGCGGCTAGCGCGAAGACATAGGCGGTGACGAGCAACAGCCCTATGACGCTCCATAGGGCTGCGTTGCGCTTCACACGAGAGGCGGCGGCGCTGATATCGGCGGCCAAGAGGCTGGCCAGGGCGGCCGTCAATGGTCCCATGCGTTACTCCCCGTCGTGATAGGGCCTCTTAGGCTAGGTCGGGATACGGGCGGAAAACCTATATGCTTTTTCTCATCGCGTTCGAAACCGCGAGCCGTTGCCCGCGGGTCCGGTTCGACCGACCGCAAGTCAGCGCCGAAGCAGCGCCGCCACCGCGAGCCCAATCAGGGCGGCGGCGCCGAGCGTGGCGATGGGATGCTCGCGAACGGCGTGGCGGACCTGTTTTTCTGTGCCGGCATAACGGTCGCGAAGTTCGGCCAGCAGGTCTTCGCCGCTTGCCAGCAATTCGCTGATGCCGGCTTCGGCCTGTTCACGGGCGTCCTGTGCCTTGCCACGTGCCTGCTTTGAGGCGGCCGCTCCACGATCGGCCAGCAATGCGACGAGCGTTGCCACATCACTGCGCAACTCGCCCAGTTGTTCTTCGATGGAGATATCGGCGAGCTTGCCGTTGCTTTTTGTCGATCGCGAGCTCGAGCCGGAGAAGAGGCTAGGCGCCATGATGGATACTCCCTTTCACGCATGCGCCGGCCGCGAACGGTCGGCGCTGTCTGACGGTACCGGCGAGCACAACTAGAGGCCCTTGCCGGCGCTTCGGGAGAACAACGCACAAGTGCGGAAATTGTTTCGATAAATCTTGGTGCTGAGGCTTGAGAAATCCGGAAGCCCAACAGGCATCTACCGGGTCCTCGGGCGTGGCGTCAGAGCGATGCTGTCTGCGGCAGGACGAACGGCACGTGCGGCGCCGGTGCGACACCCACCTGCATGCGGCAGCCGAAGACGGCTTCCATCGTCTCGTCGGTCAGAACCTCGCGCGGCGTGCCGCAGGCGCGGACCTTGCCGGCTTTCATCATCACCATTCGGTCGGCGAACATGGCCGTCAGGTTGAGGTCGTGCATCACTGCGACGACCCCGCCGCCGCGTTCGCAGAACTTGCGGGCGAGCTGCATGATCCCGAGCTGGTGGCGGATATCGAGGCTCGACACCGGTTCGTCGAGCAGCAGGTAGCGCGGCTCGCCGTCGATGACCGGATCGGTGATCTGGCAGAGGACGCGGGCAAGCTGCACGCGCTGCTGCTCGCCGCCCGACAGTTCCTGGTAGAAGCGTCCGGCAAAGCCGGCCAGGTCCACCGCTTCCAACGCCTCGGCCGTGACCCGGTCGTGCACGGCGGGATCCACATTGGCACCGGCGGCAAGACCCAATCTCACGACCTCGCGCACGGTGAAGGGGAAGGAGATGACCGTAGACTGGGGCAGCACGCCGCGCATCAGCGCGAGCTCCCATGGCTTCAGCCCCCGCAGGTCGCGGCCATTGATGCGGATCGTTCCGCTCGACGGCGAAAGCTCCCCGGAGATCGCCTTCAGCGTCGTGGTCTTGCCGGAGCCGTTCGGGCCGACGATGGCGGTCAGTGCGCCGGGCAGCGCCTCGAGCGAGACGCCGTGGATGACGGGTCGCCCGCCAAGGCGAACGGAGAGATTGGAAACGTTGATCATGGTTTCGCTCAGAGTCCCATGTTCGAACGGCCGCGCAGCAGGATCCAGAGGAAGAACGGCGCGCCGATAAAGGCGGTAACGATGCCGATCGGCAGTTCCGCCGGAGAGACGATGGTGCGGGCGATCATGTCGGCGAGGATCAACAGCGTGCCGCCGAGCAGCGCCGAGGTGGGCAGCAGGTAGCGATGATCGGGACCGATGACGAGCCGCAGCAGGTGCGGAACCACGATGCCGACGAAGCCGATGCCGCCGCTGACCGCAACGGATGCGCCGGTCGCCGCGGCGACACTGACGATCGCAATGTTCTTCAGCCGCTGGACAGGAATGCCCATATGGAAGGCGGCCGCTTCGCCGAGCGTGATGGCATTCAGCCCGCGCGCCAGGAAAGGGGTAACCGCGAGCGAAGCGAGGATGATCGGCGCTGCAGCCAGGATCTTAGTCCAGTTGGCGCCGGCGAGCGAACCGAGGCCCCAGAAGGTCAGGTCGCGCAATTGCTTGTCGTCGGCTCTGAAGACGAGAACGCCGGTGACCGCACCGGTCAGCGCGCCGAGCGCAATGCCGGCGAGCAGCAGCGTGGCAATCGACGTCTGGCCGCCGCGGGTGGCGATACGGTAGAGCAGCAGCGTCGTGACGAGGCCGCCGACGAAGGCTGCTACCGGCAACGCATAGAAGCCGAACAGCGCGAAGAGCGGCCCGAAGGCGGCGGTTCCGAGCACAATCAGCAGCACGGCGCCGAGGCTCGCGCCTGAGGACACGCCGACGAGGCCGGGATCGGCCAGCGGATTGCGGAAAAGGCCCTGCATGACGACGCCGGAAACCGCGAGCGAAGCGCCGACGAGCATGCCGAGCACGGCGCGCGGCAGGCGGATATCGAGAATGATGATGCGGTCGCGGATGCTCAGGGCCTGATCGGCCTCACCCATCAGCCAGCGCCAGACGTTGGCGAGCGATGCATCGGCGGCACCGGTCATGATCGAGCCGACGAAGGTCGCGACCGCAAGCGCGATGAGGGCGACGATGACGAGACGTGCCAGCCGGGACCGGTTGCCCGAGCGCCACTCGTTGCGGATATCGGCGGCAAAAGCGGTCAGGCGCATGCCGCGGGCCAATGCCTCACTGCGAGGCATTGGCCTTCTTCCCGTAGATTGCGGCATTCAGTTCGCGGACGGCGCTTGCGGTGCGCGGGCCGAAGCCGAGCAGGTGCAGGCCGTCCATGCGGATCAGCGCCTTGTTCTTGGCGGCAGGGGTAAGGCTGAGCGCCGGCAGGGCGAAGAGTTCGTCCGCCTCGGCGGAATGTTCGCCGCCGCGGTCCATCATCAGGACGACATCTGGCTTGGCCTCGATTATCGCCTCGTCGGTCAGGGCCTTGTAGCCGGGGAAGGTGCCGACCGCGTTGATGGCGCCCGAGAGCTCGATGATGCCGTTGGCCGCGGTTCCCTGTCCCGATGCCATGACCTTGCCGCCCTGCGTGCTCAGGATGAAGAGCACACGCTTGCGTTCGGCTTCCGGGCGGGCGGCATTCTCGGAGACTGCCGCATCGAGATCGGCTTCGACGCTCTTTGCCAGGGTTTCGGCCTTTTCCTCGACACCGAGGAAGGTGCCGACCGCACGGATCTTGGCGGGGATGCCGGCCTTGTCAAAGGCCTCGGGCACGCTGGTAAAGGCGATGTTCGCTTCCTTTAGCACCGCCAACGCCTCCGGCGGACCGCTGCCTTCGACGGCGATGATTGCGCTCGGGTTGGCAGCGATGATGCCTTCCGGTGCGAGCTGGCGCATGTAGCCGACATCCGGCAGCGCCTTTGCCGCTTCCGGATAGGTGCTGGTGGAATCGCGACCGACGAGGCGACCTTCCTCGCCGAGCGCATAGATGATCTCGGTTATCGCTCCGCCGACCGATACGACGCGCGAGACGTCGGCCTTCTGCATGTCCTCGGCCATCGCCGGCCGGATGAAGGAGGGGGCACCGGGTGCCACCGCTGGCAACAGGAAGGGAGCCGAAAGCGCGAAGGCGGCGAGCGCCAGTTCCCAGCGGCGAAGGCGACGGAAGTCGAGACCCTTGATCATCTGAGTGTCCTATCCTGTCCTCAGGCGGCGACAGTCGTGTCGAGACGCGGCAGGCCTTCGGCGATGGAGCGCCATTCCGGCCGTTCCGCGAGACCCTCTTTCCGCTTGCCGAAGAACTGGATGATCATCTCGCCCTTGGCGTCGAGCGCCTCGATCGAAGTGACATGGCCGTCGGCCGTCGGCTTGCGTACGGCCCAGAGTTCGGCGATGTGATCGGTGCGCAGATGCAGATGGAAAGTCGGGTCCATGACGTTCAGCCACGGGCCCATCGGCGCGATCTTGGCAATCGGACCGGAATGGATCTGGATCATGCCGCGGTTGCCGACAAAGCACATGATCGGCAGTTCGATTTCGGCGCTCGCGCGCATCATCGCTTCGATGCTGTAGGGGTCGAGCTGCCAGGCGAAATCCTCGCCGATGTTGCTGAGCGCCTGGCGCCGGCCGATCTTCAGCTTGCGCAGCATGCCGTGGAACTGGTGCGTGTCCGTCATCTTCGTCCAGCGGTCGCGCAGTTCGACGACATCGACCACGGTTTCCGGCTTGTCGTCGGCTGCCGGCACGCTCACGTCGGCGCTGAAGTCCTGCGTCTGGTCGGCAAGGCGGAAGTCCGAGACGATCTTGTCATAGGCCGCAACATCCGATTCCGGGCGCAGATGCACCTTGTGCACGGCATTGCCCCACTTGTCGAAGAACTGCAGGCTCTTGCGGGCTTCACCCTGATCGTCGGTCTTCGTCACGGCGAAAGCGTGTGCCCAGGCGCTCGGGAAGACCCGGAGGTCGATCTGCTCGCCGAGCACGATGCTCGCCATCTCGCCGGTGGTGATCTTCTCGTAAACGCCGATCTTCTCGTGGACCGCGCTTTCGTTGCGGGTCAGCGCCATGACTTCGCCGAGTTCCTCGACGCGCGACAGGAAGCGGTTGGCGTCGGCATCGATGCGCACGGCGGTCAGCCCACATTCGGCAGCAACGAGAGCGGCTTCGGAAACACCGAGCTGGGCTGCGATATCACGCTCGCGCATCTTCGGGTTTTCTGCGCGGTAGGCGCGGATCTCGGAAGGAGTGGGGCGGAGGCTCTCGGTCATTTTCATCTGCCTATTTGTTCAGGATCAGTTTGCCTTGGCGGGTGATCTTCATGCGGTAGATCGCGCCGTCGTGGGAAATGAGGATCTCGTTTTCGCTGCCGAAAAGTTCGCGACTTTCGATAATCCGCTGCGCGCGCCCGGCCTGGATCGGCGGCTCGGAGGGGCGTGCAAGGTCACTGTCGTTGGTCACTGCGTTTGGCCGTTTCGAGAGGGCAGGCCGCGCTGTTGTTCCAGCATTTCCTGCCGTGCAATTCGTTTACTATCTTGACTTCATTACTCATATTTATTTATGGACGCAATACCGGACTTATGCACTCAAGTTAGTTGTTGCCGGCTTGTGGACAAGGGCGTGCGGGTCTCGTTCGGTGGTTCGCTGCAACCTTTGGGGTGATGTCGATATGAAGTTTTCCAGCCTTCCAATTGTTTCCGTTGCGCTTGCGGCCTTCATTGCTGCGGGCAGTGTCAACGCTCAGGAGGCTGTGCCCGCCCTCGGGCTGACGATCGAGTTGAACGACGTCGCGCCGTCGCAGAAGGGCTGCAAGCTCACCTTTGTCGCCGGCAACGCGCTTGCGCAGTCGCTGAGCAAGGTTTCCTTCGAGTTCGTGATCTTCGACCAGAAGGGCCTCGTCGAGCGCATGGCCGTGCTCGACTTCCGCGATCTGCCCGCCGGCAAGACCAAGGTTCGCCAGTTTGATCTCCCCGGCACCAACTGCGATGCGGTGAAGAGCCTGTTGATCAATGATGCGCCGGCCTGCGTCGGCAACGGCGTGCAGCCCGGCGCCTGCATGAGCGGGATCAAGACCGGCTCGAAATCGGCGGTGGAACTCAAGGGCTAAGTGAGGCCGCTCCTTCGGAGCGTGAAGTTTGCGCCGCCCGGTGCGGCGAAGGTAAGGCTGTAATGAAGCGTATCGTCATCTGGGCTGGGGCCGCCATCATCTCGCTTGCAACGCATGGCGTCGTGCTTGCTACCTTGTTTGGCCCAAGGCCGCCGGAAAAAGAGCATGCCCTCATGCTCGGCGGAGAGGCGACCGAGGTCGCGATCCTTGGCGATGCCTTTGAAGAGACACTACAATCCGGCGATCCCGCGGAGATCGTCGAGCCGACCGAGGACGTTCCGGATGAGGTCAAGCCGGAGGAGATATCGCCCCTCGAAGATCTCACGTCGACAACTCAGGAAATCGTTGCCGAACAGCCGCATGATCTGACCGCGACCGAGGCTGACGTGATTTTGCCGGCTGAAGAGATGCCGACCCTTCAGGTCGCCGAGGCCGTCGTGACGGCGAGTGTTGCGCCGGTCGAAACCGTGGTGCCTGAAGAAAAGCCCGAGATCGAAGAGCCCAAGAAGGAGAAGGTTGAAAAGCCGGAACCGAAGAAGGAGCCGGTCAAGAAGAAGAAAGTGACCCGCAAGAAGACGGGTGACAAGGGCGAGCAGGCGCAGAACCAGGTCAAGGGCAAGCAGGACGGCCAGGAAAGCGGCAGTGCCGCAGCCGCGACCGGCAATAGCCGCGCATCCGAGGTCGGCAATGCCAATATGGAAAATTATGACGGCAAGGTCCGCAGGAAGATCATGCGGAGATTCAAGGTGCCGTCTTCGGCAAGGCGCGAAGGCGTTTCCGGCACGGCGACCGTCCGCTTCACATTGACCGCCAACGGTGAATTGACGCGGGTAAACGTCGCCGGCAGCTCAGGTTCTCCCGCCATCGACGACGCAGCCGTCGATGCCGTGCGCAATGCGGCGCCGTTCCCGGCCTTTCCTGCCGGGGGGCCGAGCTCCAAATCCTTCATCGTTCCGATGGTTGCCAGCGTCCGCTGAGGCGGGCGCCGTTCCGTACGCCTTGTCGTGCGGGCCGGGATTTGGCGAAAGAAATATGATGAAAAAACTCATGTTTATACTTTACTCGGATTATCAAGTTTAATAGGTTGCCCTCGTCACGCAGCCGAAGGGCGTGTGTCGAGATGATGTCCCGATGCGACCGGCTGCCTGTGAAGGCCCTTGTCGCACGATCACGCGGAGAGGATTGCATGCGCGGCAAGCGTCACCAGAATGCGGCGAAAAATGGCAAGGGTCGTTCGGGTTCAGAACCGACCGAAGCCCGCCAGGAGGCCGGCAAGGCAACGCTCGAAGGGCGCAGTTTTCTCTATGTCGGCGGCCGCGATTGTCAGGTGGCGCACTTACGCGAAATCGCCAGCTCGTTTGGCGCTGAGCTGCTTCACCATGATGGCGGCCTGCGCGAAGCCGTTTCCCGCATCGACCGGGTGCTGCCGTCGGTCGACTGCGTCTTCTGCCCGATCGACTGCATCAGCCATGACGCGTGTCTTCGCGTGAAGACCGGCTGCAAGAAGTGGGGCAAGGCCTTCGTGCCGCTGCGCAACGGCTCGAAATCGAGCCTGGAGCGGGCACTTCAGGACCTCACCGCCAGCCGCGACGAGCGGTAACCCTCCCAAGACAAGACGAGAGTTTGCACAATGAACGAAGAACGTCCTGACCTGTGCATGATGATCGGTCTGCACAAGCTGGCGGCGCAGCATGGCGATGGCCTGGTGCCTGAACTCTACGAGATCCTGACGCGCCGCGCGCGCATGCTGGACGACGCCAACGTCGCCGAGTTTCCAACCTGGCAGACGCGCCCGCCGGTTCGCGACCCTCTCGGTCTTGCAGAGCCGAAGGAAGGAACTATTCTCGCCTTTCCGCGGGCTGCAAACGATGCCGCCCGCAAGAAGGAAAGCGCATAAGAGCAATTCCAGGAAAAGTGCGAAGCGGTTTTCCGTCCGGAATTATGCAGTAGTTCAAGGTCGCTGTAGGAGACCAAGATGTACGTTGCCATGAACCGTTTCCGTATCGCCATCGGCCATGAAGAGGCCTTCGAAGCCGTGTGGAAGGGGCGCGATTCCAGCCTTTCGGAAATGCCCGGCTTCGTTTCCTTCCACCTGCTGCGCGGCGACAGCGTGCCGGAGGAGGGCTATACGCTCTTCGTTTCGAATTCGGTCTGGAAGGACAGGGATTCGTTTTCAGCCTGGACGAAGTCTGAGAATTTTCGCGCGGCGCACAGGAATGCCGGCGAGAATAAGGCGATGTATCTCGGTCCGCCGAAGTTCGAAGGTTTTTCGGCCGTCGAAGGCGCCTGATCAGGCGGCCTCGCGCGTGATAGGCCGCGTAAATTTTTGATTTTATATGCCATTCACCTCCCAAATGGGTCCATTCGGGAGGTGAATTTTTTTCTCAGGCTGTCTTTCGCGGCAGGAAGGCGCCGAGGGAAACGGCAAGCCAGCCCGCCATGATCGTCGTGCCGCCGAGCGGAGCGGACATCGGGAACAGGCCGTGACCCGAGATGTGGCGCATGGCGAGATCCGCCGAGAACAGCGCCGTTCCAACTGCAATCAGCAAGGCCGCAGCGGCCGCCGTGCGAAAGCTCGGCCAGGCTGCGTAGAGCGCGATCAAGGCCGGGGCATGCGCCAGGCACATCGCGGAAATGCCGGCGAGCAATCTTGGATCGTCGCCGTGCGAAGCGGCGGCCGCGCTGACAACGCCGGTCAGGCCCATCAAACCGGCAACAAAAAGCGTCGTTGCGCGAAATCCGCTGTGCGACATCACGGCTATTCCTTGTTCTGCATATGAAGGGCGAGGCGGGTGATCGGGTCGAGAATGATCTGCCTCAGCTTCGGATGGGCGATCGCTTCTTCAAGCGCTCGGGTAAAGCAGAGCAGCCATTCGTCCCGCTCCTCGGGGCCGATCTCAGCGACGAAATGGCGGCGGCGCAGCATCGGATGGCCGCGCTTCTCGACATAAATAGGCGGTCCGCCAAGCCAGCCGGTCAGGTACTCGTAGAATTTCTCTTCACTGCCCGAAAGGTCGGGCGGATGCACGGCGCGGCATCGTGCCGCTTCCGGCAGCGTGTCCATCAACTCGTAGAAGCGGCGGGTCAGCGCGCGAACTGTCGGGTCGCCGCCGATCGCTTCGTAGAGGGTCGTGGTTTCCGTTTCCGCCATGCTCGCGTCCTTCATTCCCTGCGGTCCTAGCGTGCGGCGACGGGGCGGACAACGATTTTCAGAGCACCGGTTTGCGGCGTTTCATCGCGGTCGACCAAGGTCCCTCTTGACAAACCGTCCAGACGGTATCTTTATGGAGCATGACCGAAGCTCATCGTCGCAAGAAACAGCCGGAACAGGTGCGCCAGCAATTGCTGGAGGTTGCTGCACGCCTTTCGCATGAGCAAGGCGTTGCGGGCATCACCCTCGATGCCGTGTCGCAGGCGGCGGGCGTCAGCAAGGGTGGGCTGCTGCACCACTTCCCGAACAAGCTCGCTCTGCTGGACGGGCTGTTCGACGACCTGGTGACGCGGTTCGATCGTGAGATCGAGGCGGCGATGGCGCACGATCCGGCGGCGAAGGGGCGCTTTACCCGTGCCTATATCGACGTCTGCTTCGCGCTTGATCCCGCCACCGACGTGCCGGGCTGGCGCATGCTGACGATCGCCCTCATTGCCGAGCCGCATCTGAAGAGCCGCTGGCGCGATTGGGTCAGCCGGCGATCAACGGAGTTCGCAGAAACGGACGCCTCGACCGGCTGCGTGCTTGCCCGCTTTGCCTGCGACGGCGTCTGGCTGGCGGATCTGATGCAGAGCCACGATCTCGATGCCGAGGCGCGGGCCGGTCTGGCTGAAAATCTCAAGGCGCTTTCGGCGCAGTAACCCGGATGGAGTCCCCGATGAACCCCGCCATGCTCTATACCGTCCTGGTTGCGGCGATCGTTTTCGAAGTGCTCGGCACCTCGGCGATGCAGGCAGCGCAGCATTTCACCCGCCTGGGGCCGACGGTCCTGATGGTGGTCTGCTACGCGATCGCCTTCTTCTTCCTGTCCTATACGCTGCGCTTCATCCCCGTCGGTATCGCCTATGCGGTCTGGAGCGGGCTCGGGATCGTCTTGATTTCGCTCGTCGGTTACTTCGCCTTTGGGCAGAAACTCGACCTAGCGGCGATCCTGGGACTGGGCCTGATCATATCCGGCGTGGTTGTGCTCAACCTGTTCTCCAAATCCACCTTCCACTGAGGCGGTCAGCAGCCTGTCCTCAGGCGCTCTCTGGCGGGGGTGCGGTCGATTCCCGCAAGATCAGTTCCACTGGCCAGAGTTCGTGAACCTCCTCGGTCGGCCGGCCCGAGAGAAGCTGCAGCACGAGATCGGCCGAGCGTGCGCCGGCCGCGCGCATCGAAGACCGCGTCGCCGAGAGCGACGGCACCATGTTCTCCGCGGTGAGATAGGGGAACACGTCGTCATGGGCGATGACCGAGACTTCGCGCCCGATCTCCAGGCCCATCGACCGCGCCGCCCGATAGATACCGAGCGCCGTCATCATCGAACCGGCGACGAAGGCGGTGGGGCGCGGCGTCTGCTCGAGGAACGAGCGTGCAAAGCGAAAGCCGAGCTCGTCGGTGAAATTGCCGTGGGCGACGAGGCGCGGATCGAATGGGAGGCCGCGCGCCTGGAGTGCGTCGCGGTAGCCCTTGTCGCGGTGAAGCGAGAAGGTGCGTCCTTTCCGGCCGTTGATCATGGCGATGCGGCGATGGCCAAGATCGATCAGATGCGAGGTCGCGCGGCGGATGGCGCCCTCGTTGTCGATATCGAGCCACGCATGCGGCACGTCGATATCGGATCGGCCGTGGACGAGAAAGGGCATGCCGAGCTTATGCAGGAGGGCGATGCGCTCGTCGTTCGGCTCCGGTGAATGCACGATCACGGCGTCGACGCGGCCGCTGACGGCGAGCCGGGTGTAAAGCTGGATCTCGCCCGTAGGGTTCTTGTCATCAATCGGGCTGACGAGGATGTCGATGTCCTCGGTGCCGAGCCGCTCGGCCAGGCCGCCCATGAACTCGGAGAAATGGAATTCGCCGGAGCGCCCCATGACGACGCCGATGGCGCCGGCGCGACCGGTGGCGAGCCTCACGGCATTGATGTTCGGACGATAGCCAAGGCGAGTTGCCTCTTCGGCCACGCGCTTGCGCGTCTTTTCGCTAACCTCGGGATAGCCGCTCAGCGCTCGGCTGACGGTGGTCGGCGAAAGGCCCAGTTGTTGTGCGAACTCCCGCAGTTTCATTCGGTATGCGTTTCCTCAGCCTAGCCCGGTCCCAGAAGTATACACCTTCGTTGCCGGTAACAATCGGTTTGTCAGGGGCGTCCTGCGTACCGGCCTGCGATGGAGTTTTACCAAACCGTTTTAAATTAATGCAGTTCCCCTTTGATTTTATGGGTTGCTGCGCGATGTTGGTGAAAACTCCTCCTCCTTCGCTATATTATTGAAATTTAATAATTATTTTTAACAATTCACGGAAGAATGACTTTTTCTGATCCATGGATTGACAGTTTTTCCGTCTTCTGCCAACTTTTTTCAATCCAAACCGCTTTCGAATTTGCTGAGGAGCTTTCGTGCGGTGGAGGGGGAACAGGAGGAGTCGACCCAATGACAACCATGCTCAATGCCCTGAGTTTTTGTGCCGCGATCGTTGCAGCCGGAACGGCCAGCGCCGCCGAGCTCTCGCTTGCCGCCAACACGACCGGCAAGAACGTCAATTTCATCCGCGAGCAGCTCGACATCTTCGAGAAGCAGACGGGGCACAAGGTGAGCCTGGTCACCATGCCGCCGTCGAGTAGCGAGCAGTTCAGCCAGTACCGCCTGTGGCTCGCCGCCGGAAACAAGGATGTGGACGTCTACCAGACCGACGTCGTCTGGGCGCCGCAGCTTGCCGACCAGTTCGTCGACTTGACAGAGGCGGCGAAGGATGTCGCCGGACAGCACTTCCCGTCGATCATCGCCTCGCAGACGGTCAACGGCCGTCTCGTGGCCCTGCCTGCTTTCACCGATGCGCCGGCGCTCTTCTATCGCAAAGACCTCCTGGAAAAGTACGGCAAGGCGCCGCCGAAGACCTGGGATGAACTGGCGACGACCGCCAAGGAAATCCAGGAGAAGGAACGTGCCTCCGGCCAGGCCGACCTCTGGGGCTACGTCTTCCAGGGCAACGCCTATGAAGGGCTGACCTGCAATGCGCTCGAATGGATCAAATCGTCCGGCGGCGGCCAGATCGTCGAGCCCGATGGCACGATCTCGATCAACAACGAGAAGGCGGCCGCAGCTATCGACCGCATCAAGGGGTGGGTCGGCACGATTTCGCCGCAGGGCGTGCTCGCCTATCAGGAAGAGGAATCACGCGGCGTCTGGCAGACCGGCAACGCCGTCTTCATGCGCAATTGGCCCTATGCCTATGCGCTCGGCAATGGCGCCGACAGCGCGGTGAAAGGCAAGTTTGCCGTTGCGCCGCTGCCGACAGCGACCGATGGCGACCAGCCGTCCTCGACGCTCGGCGGCTGGAACGTCGCCGTCTCCAAATATTCCGACGACCAGGAAGCAGCGATCGCGCTTGCCAAATTCCTCTCCTCGGCAGAGGTGCAGAAGCGCCGAGCGATCGAGCTCTCCAACCTGCCGACGATTGCCGCACTCTACGACGACGCGGAGGTCGCCAAGGCCCAGCCGTTCATGCCGGCGTGGAAGCCGATCTTCGAGAGCGCCGTGCCGCGCCCGTCAGCCGTCACCAAGGTCAAGTACAACGAGGTTTCGGCCAAGTTCTGGAATGCGGTCCATAACTCGCTCTCCGGCAACGGCACGGCTGCGGAAAACCTGGAGCTGCTCGAAGTCGAGCTCACCGAGATGAAGGGCGATAGCTGGTAATCCTCCCGGGAGCGAGGGGAGCGCCTGCGGGCCTTCCCTCGCTCCACCGAGCAACCGCCGACGATGCCCAGCGCTCTGAACAAGTGCTTTGAAAGCAAGCAATTCCGGATGGGAAAACGCTTCACCCTTTCCTGGAATTGCCTAGTGGCGTCGTTCCTCTCGGGCCAACCGCTCGGCCGCGCGCCGAATGGCAAGAGTGAGCCAAGACAATGACCGATCTTTCACTCGCAGATCCCCCTTCCGTCCTCGGACAACAGGCAGGGATCCGTTCCGACCTCAACGCCAGCCGCATTCGCTCCGCCTGGATCTTTCTCGCGCCGACCTTGCTGGTGCTCGCGCTCGTCGCCGGCTGGCCGCTCATACGCACCGTCTATTTCAGCTTCACCAACGCATCGCTGACCAATCTTGAAGGTGCCGAGTTCGTCGGCTTCAAGAATTATCTGAGCTGGATCACGCTGAAGAGCGGGCGCACGGTTTATAATGGCCTGCTTGCCGATCCGGCCTGGTGGAATGCCGTCTGGAACACGCTGAAGTTTTCCGCCGTCTCCGTCACCATCGAGACGGTGCTCGGTCTGATCGTTGCTCTGGTGCTGAACGCCCATTTCCCGGGCCGCGGGCTGGTGCGCGCCGCGATCCTGATCCCCTGGGCAATCCCGACCATCGTTTCCGCCAAGATGTGGGCCTGGATGCTCAACGACCAGTTCGGCATTCTCAACGATCTTTTGCTCGGCCTCGGCCTGATCAGCCAGAAGATCGCCTGGACGGCCAATCCGGAGACCGCGATGGTCGCGGTGCTGATCGTCGACGTCTGGAAGACGACGCCGTTCATGGCGCTACTCATCCTTGCCGGCCTGCAGATGGTGCCAACGGATATTTACGAGGCGGCCAAGATCGACGGCGTGCATCCGCTGAAGGTCTTCTGGCGGCTGACGCTGCCGTTGATCCGTCCGGCGCTGATGGTCGCGGTGATCTTCCGCATGCTCGATGCGCTGCGCATCTTCGATCTCATTTATGTGCTGACGCCCAACAACGCCCAGACCAAGACGATGTCGGTGCTGGCGCGCGAGAACCTGTTCGACTTCGACAAGTTCGCCTATGGCGCCACTGCCTCGACGATGCTGTTCCTGATCATTGCGGCGATCACGGTCGCCTACATGTGGTTCGGCCGCGTCAACCTCGAAGGAGGAGAGCGCTGATGGTTGCCACCTTTGCCAAGCGCACGGCGTTCTACGCCCTCGTCGCCGCCATCATCATAATGGCCGTCTTCCCGTTCTACTACGCGGTGCTGACAAGCTTCAAATCCGGAACGGCGCTGTTCCGGGTCGACTACTGGCCGACCGAGATCTCCTTCGACAACTACGCCGGCATCGTCACGAGCAGCGGCTTCCTGCGCAACCTCGCCAACTCGCTGATGGTCGCGACCATCGTAGTCTGCGTGTCGCTGCTGCTTGCGGTTACCGCCGCCTATGCGCTGGCGCGGGTGCGGTTTCGCGGGCGCGGACTTCTGCTCCTGACGATCCTGTCGGTGTCGATGTTTCCGCAGATTGCGGTGCTTGCCGGCCTGTTCGAGTTGATCCGCGCCGTCGGCATCTTCAACACCCCCCTGGCGCTGATCTTTTCCTACATGATCTTCACGCTGCCCTTCACCGTCTGGGTGCTGACCACCTTCATGCGCGATCTGCCGGTCGAGATCGAGGAGGCGGCGATCGTCGATGGTGCGACGCCCTGGGTGATCATCACGCGCGTGTTCATGCCGCTGATGTGGCCGGCACTGGTGACGACGGGGCTGCTCGCCTTCATCGCCGCTTGGAACGAGTTCCTGTTCGCGCTGACCTTCACGTCATCAGACAGCCAGCGCACCGTGCCGGTCGCGATCGCGCTGTTGTCCGGCAGCAGTGAGTACGAAGTCCCTTGGGGCAACATCATGGCCGCATCGATCATCGTCACCGTGCCACTGGTTATCCTCGTGCTGATCTTTCAGCGGCGGATCATATCCGGGCTCACGGCCGGCGGCGTCAAAGGATAAAGGGAAAAAACATGGCAGAGCTTCAATTGCGCAACATCCGCAAGTCCTTCGGTGCCTTCGAGGTGATCAAGGGCGTCAGCATGGATATCCGGGCCGGCGAGTTCATGGTCTTCGTCGGACCTTCCGGCTGCGGCAAGTCCACGCTGCTGCGCCTGATCGCCGGGCTTGAAGACATCTCTTCGGGCACGCTTTCCTTCGACGGACAGGTGGTCAATCAGTTGACGCCGTCCAAGCGCGGCATCGCGATGGTGTTTCAGTCCTATGCGCTTTACCCGCATATGACCGTCTTCGAGAACATGTCCTTCGGCATGCAACTCGCCGGCAAGGATAAGGAGCAGTGCAGGAAACGCGTCGAGGCGGCAGCGGAGATGCTGCAACTGACCCCCTATCTCCAGCGGCTGCCGCGGCAGCTCTCGGGTGGCCAGCGCCAGCGCGTCGCCATCGGTCGTGCGATCGTACGCGATCCCAAGGTCTTTCTCTTCGACGAGCCGCTCTCCAATCTCGATGCAGCGCTTAGGGTTGCGACCCGGATCGAGATCGCGAAACTGCATCGCAGCATGCACAACACGACGATGATCTATGTCACCCACGACCAGGTCGAGGCGATGACACTGGCTGATCGCATTTGCGTGCTACGAGATGGCCGGGTCGAACAGATTGGCACGCCGCTCGAACTCTACGAGAGCCCGAACTCGGTCTTCGTCGCCGGCTTCATCGGTTCGCCGAAGATGAACTTTCTCTCTGGTGCTCTTGCTGCTCCCTATGACGCCCACACGATCGGCATCAGGGCCGAGCATCTGGAGATCAGGTCGGGCGACGGCAGGTGGTCAGGGACGGTGGTGCACTCCGAGATGCTGGGATCCGACAGTTATATCTATCTCGACATCGGTGCCGCGGAACCGGTCATCGTCCGGGAAGGCGGCACCTCGCACCACCAGCCGGGAGACACAGTGCAGATCTCGCCGGTCGGCGACAACATTCACCGCTTCGATGCGGCGGGGCTGGCTTTGGGTCGTGCGCCCATGAGAGGGGCTGCCTGAAAGCTCAGGCGAACCTGGAGCTTCGGGGTCGCCAATTCCTGGCGACCCCATCAATCGCAGGACGACATGCCCGTGAGGGCAAACGCTAAGGAGAATGAACGTGCCTATCAGAACAGTTGTTTGGGGCGAGAATATCCACGAGCAGACCAACGAGGTGGTCCGCAGCATCTATCCGAACGGGATGCACAACACGATCGCGGCGGCGCTGAACACGGAAAGCGCGATCGAGGCGACGACGGCGACGCTGCAGGAGCCGGAGCATGGTTTGAGTGTCGAGCGCCTTGCCAATACCGATGTGCTTCTGTGGTGGGGTCACAAGGACCACGGCGCCGTCAGCGACGAAATCGTCGAGCGGGTCGCCAAGCGCGTCTGGGAAGGCATGGGTCTGATCGTGCTGCATTCCGGCCACTTCTCCAAGATCTTCAAGCGCCTGATGGGAACGCCCTGCGCACTGAAGTGGCGCGAGGCAGGCGAACGCGAGCGCGTCTGGGCGATCAACCCGCGCCATCCGATCGCCGAGGGGCTTGACGAGAACTTCGTACTTGAGAACGAGGAGATGTATGGCGAGCAGTTCTCGGTGCCCGAGCCGCTCGAAACCGTGTTCATCTCCTGGTTTGCCGGCGGCGAAGTGTTCCGTTCGGGGCTCACCTGGCGCCGTGGCGCCGGCAACATCTTCTATTTCCGCCCCGGTCATGAGACCTACCCGACCTATCACGACGCCAATGTCCAGAAGGTGCTGCGCAATTCGGTGAAGTGGGCCTACAACGCCGATAACCGCTACACGGCGATCCACGATGCGCCGAACGTGCCGGTCGAAAAGGCGCTGGAGCCGATCGTCGAGCGTGGCCCCCGGCTGCACCAGGCCGGCGAAGCAGGATACAGGTGAGCATCATGCGTCTTCTTGTAGTTGGAACCGGCGGCATGGCGAACAGCCATGCCCAGGCCTTTGCCAAAATCGAAGGCGTCGAGATGGTCGGCGCGGTCGATGTCGACCCCAAGCGTGCGCGTGCCTTTGCCGACAAGCACGGCATTGCCGAGACCTTCACCTCGCTCGACGAGGCGATCGCTTGGGGCAAGTTCGATGCGGCGACGAACGTGACGCCCGACAAGGCGCACCACCCGACGACGCTAGCATTGCTTGCCGCCGGCAAGCACGTGCTTTGCGAAAAGCCGCTTGCGGAAAACTACGCCAAGGCGGCGGAGATGGCGGACGCGGCCGAGCGTTCCGGCCTGGTGACGATGGTGAACCTCACCTATCGCAATGTCGCGCCGCTGCAGAAGGCACGGGCGATGGTGCTCGCAGGTGATGTCGGCCAGTTGCGGCATCTGGAGGCGTCCTATCTGCAGAGCTGGCTCGTCTCCAAGGCCTGGGGCGACTGGGCAACGGAATCGCAATGGCTGTGGCGACTTTCGACCAAGCACGGCTCGAACGGCGTGCTCGGCGATGTCGGCATCCACATTCTCGACTTCGCCGGCTACGGCGCCGGCACCGACGCGTCGCGGGTTTTCGCCCGTCTGAAGACCTTCGACAAGGCACCTGATAACCGCATCGGCGAGTATGATCTCGATGCCAATGACAGCTTCGTCATGACGGCGGAGTTCGGCAACGGCGCCATGGGCGTCGTCCATGCCAGCCGATGGGCGACCGGGCACTTGAACGAGCTCAGGCTCAGGCTGCACGGCGACAAGGGTGCGCTCGAAGTGGTGCACACGCCCGATGGCTCGACGCTCCGGGCCTGCCTCGGCACTGACGTTGAAACCGCGACTTGGCGCGATGTCGACGCGGGTACGGTTCTGACCAACTATGAGCGCTTCGTTGCGGCAGTCCGCGAGGGCAAGACCGAAGAGCCCGGGTTTCGTCACGCGGCGAACCTGCAGAAGGTGCTCGACCTCGCGATGGTGACGGAAGCCGAGCGGCGCGAGCTGCCCGTCTAACGTGAGTGACGGTCGGGGGAGCTGCTTTTGGCAGCTTCACCGCCCTCCGGCGGTACCCAAGGGGTCACTGCCGAGCCGACGGTGTTTTCCATCGATTGACCCAGACGGCGCAGCTGCGCGTCGTAGTTCTTGCGGGTGTTGGGATCGAAGATCATGATCGGCGTCGAGACCGCGAGACTTGCGGCACTGCCGACGGTCTGCGTTGCGCCGAGCGTGACGGCGCCCAGACGTTCGCCGAGCCCGACATCGGAATCGGTCACGGTCTGGCCGGCGATCAGCCGGTTGCCAAGCAGGCGCACGACTTCCGGGCTTTCGGCGAACTTGCCATGGTTCAGCTTGTCGCCGCCCTTCAGCGCCGTCAGATCGATGACGCTGATACCTGCCTGTTCGAGTTGTGTGCGATAGGGCTCGGCGGTCGGATCGATCTGGCCAAGACGGTCGACATTGCCGGAAATGCGCCTGGAGAGCGTCAGCGCCCGGTCGTCGCGCGACACGAACAGCGTGAATTTCGGGCGCTTGTCGCCCATGGCGCGGATCTGCTGGCCGAAGACGTCGACGTCGAGATCGGGCGAGGCCAGGATGACGTCGGTGATCTTGGGCGCGATGCGTCCGTCGCGGATCGCCATCTGGCGCAGAGCTTCGACCGTCACCCATGAGCCCATCGAATGGGCCATGACGGTGATTTCGCCGACCTGAGGATTGCTCGACGCACGCCGAAGCAGTTCCTCCAGCGCGTCACGCGAATAGTTGGTGCTTTCCTTGTCGTAATTGTAGTCGAAGATGCTGGCCCGCGAGGGCCAGGTGAAGATGACGGGGGCGACGTCCGTGCCGCTATCGTGGACGATCTGGGCAAAGCGGTAGACCGCGTCCTCGTAGCGGTTGTTGAAACCGTGAACGAAGATCAGCACGCGCCGGCTCTTCGGCAGGTTACCCTTCAGCCAGCTTTGGACGTCGTTGCCCTCACGCAATGGCGTGACGCTGACCGTGGAGAAGTCGCGCTCCGGATTGGCCGGAAGCTTCTTCGGCCATTGCACCTGGCCGACTTGCCGGTTTTTCTCCGGCGGAATTGAAACGACGATTTCCGTCAGGGAAAGCTGGTCCGACCGTTCGCCGCTGAAAAGCACGCCCGGTTCCGCCGTGGGCGCGCGCGTTGTCGCGACCATCAGGTCGACCTGGGAGGCGCCACCCGTCGTGCCCGAAGGAACGAGCACGCCGACCGGCCGGCCGGCACAGGCCGCAAGGGTTACGGCGAGGAGGAGCGTGGCGGCGATGCGGCTCCAATGCCCTTGCGAACCTGCGAGTGAAAACGGACGCAGCAACCAAACCCCCAGTACCGCATCATGCGGTGCGACATCCCTGCGAGCGGGACCGAGCCAATTCCTTGCATTAGAAACGCCAGATTTTCATCCCTTGATCGGCATTGCACACCTGTCGCCGCTGTGTTTGACGGCGAGATTGCGACAATCATGCAACATTTCGCTACAGGCAGCCCTGGGTAAAACCCCCTGATATTCATTGAAAAGGCTTTGGCCTTTCACTAGCATCGCCACAACCTTTCCCCGGACGCGGCCGTAGGTGCTCCGTTCGATCTCCCTGAAATGATGAAGGAATTCAGGAATGCAGGCGGTTTTCGATGGCCATAACGACGTGCTTCTGCGCCTGTGGCAGAACGCCCGAAAGGGGGCTGACCCGGTCCGCGAATTCGTCGACGGTATCGGCGAGGGCCACATCGACGCGCCGCGCGCCAAAGCGGGCGGCCTCATCGGCGGCATTTCGGCGATCTACGTGCCCTCGGGCGATCTGGTCCTGCAGCCGCCGGATGAAAACGGCCATTACGAAACGCCGCTCTCCGCGCCCCTCGAACACTTGCCGTCGCTGGCGATCGCCATCGAGCTCGCCGACATCGCCGTTCGCCTCGACCGGGCAGGGGCCTGGAAGCTTTGCCGCTCGACCGCCGAAATCCGCGGAGCGGTCGAGAAAGGTGTCTTCGCCTCGGTGCTCCACATGGAAGGCTGCGAGGCGATTGGTGCGGATCTGTCGGCGCTCGAAACCTTCTATGCCGCCGGCCTGCGCTCGCTTGGGCCGGTCTGGAGCCGCCACAACGTCTTCGGCCATGGCGTGCCGTTCTCCTATCCGAAGTCGCCGGACACAGCGCCGGGGCTGACGGATGCGGGTTTCGAACTCGTGCGTGCCTGCAACCGGCTGGGCATCCTGATCGACCTCGCCCACATCACAGAGCAGGGCTTCTGGGACGTCGCGAAAACCACGGACCAGCCGCTGGTTGCCAGCCATTCGAACGCGCATGCGCTGACGCCGGTTGCGCGCAACCTGACGGACAAGCAGCTGGACGCCATCCGCGAAAGCAAGGGGCTCGTCGGGCTCAACTATGCGACAACGATGCTGCGCGCCGACGGCCAGGAAAATGCCGCGACGCCGCTTTCCGACATGGTTCGCCATGTCGACTACATGGTCGAGCGCATGGGCATCGAATGCGTGGCGCTCGGATCGGATTTCGATGGCGCAACGATCCCCGTGGGGATCGCTGACGCAGCCGGTAACCATGCGCTCGTTACTGCGTTGAGAGGCGCCGGATATGGTGACGCCGAACTGGCAAAGATATGCCGGGAGAACTGGTGGAGAGTTCTGGGGCAGGCTTGGCACGAGGCCGCCTGAACCCATGAAGAAGGGCCCAAAAGGGCGCAAACGAGGGAACTGCAAAAAATGATGCACAAGCTCAATGGACGTCTTCGTCTTCTGACCGCTTCTGCGGCGCTTGCCATGGTGATGGCCGCGACCGCACCGGCCTTTGCCGAAACGCCGAAGGACACGCTGGTCGAAGCCTTTGCGATCGACGACGTCATCTCCATGGATCCGGGCGAAGCCTTCGAGCTGACCGCGGCCGAAATCACCGGCAACACCTACAGCATGCTGGTGCGCCTCGACATCAACGACACAACCAAGGTCGTCGGCGACCTCGCCGACAGCTGGACCGTGTCCGATGACGGCCTGACCTATACGTTCAAGCTGAAGTCCGGCCTTAAGTTCGCCTCCGGCAACCCGGTAACCGCCGAGGACGTCGCCTGGTCGTTCGAGCGCGCCGTCAAGCTCGACAAGAGCCCCGCCTTTATCCTCACCCAGTTTGGCCTCAACGGCGACAACGTGACGGAAAAGGCCAAGGCTACCGACGAGACGACCTTCGTCTTTACCGTCGACCAGCCCTATGCTCCGAGCTTTGTTCTGAATTGCCTGACGGCGACCGTGGGCGCAGTCCTCGACAAGAAACTCGTTCTCGAACACGTCAAAGTGGTCACGCCGAGCGACGACTTCAAGTACGACAACGACTTCGGCAACGAATGGCTGAAGACCGGCTACGCCGGCTCCGGTCCGTTCAAGCTGCGCGAGTGGCGCGCCAACGAGGTTATCGTGCTCGAGCGCAACGACAACTACTATGGCGAACAGGCCAAGCTCGCCCGCGTCATCTATCGCCACATGAAGGAAAGCTCGGGCCAGCGCCTGGCGCTCGAAGCGGGCGATATCGACGTCGCACGCAACCTCGAGCCGGGCGATTACGACGCCGTTTCGAAGAACGCCGACCTCGCCACGACGAATGCGCCGAAGGGCACGGTCTACTACATCAGCCTCAACCAGAAGAACGCCAACCTCGCCAAGCCTGAAGTGCGTGAAGCCTTCAAGTATCTGGTCGACTATGATGCGATCGGCTCGACGCTCATCAAGGGCATCGGCGAGATCCACCAGAGCTTCCTGCCGAAGGGCGTTCTGGGTGCCCTCGACGAGAACCCCTACAAGCTCGACGTCGCCAAGGCGAAGGAACTGCTGACGAAGGCCGGCCTTGCCGACGGCTTCACCGTCACCATGGACGTTCGCAACGGCCAGCCGGTCACCGGTATTGCCGAATCCTTCCAGCAGACGCTAGGCCAGGCCGGGGTGAAGCTCGAAATCATCCCGGGCGACGGGAAGCAGACGCTGACGAAGTATCGTGCTCGTAACCACGACATGTATATCGGCCAGTGGGGCATGGACTATTTCGATCCGAACTCCAACGCTGAAACCTTCACCAGCAACCCTGACAATTCCGACGAAGGCAAGAACAAGACGCTTGCCTGGCGCAATGCCTGGGACGTTCCGGAGCTGACGAAGAAGACCAAGGACGCTCTGCTCGAGCGCGACAGC
Source organism: Ensifer sp. R-19 (assembly GCF_049905105.1). Classification (NCBI taxonomy): domain Bacteria; kingdom Pseudomonadati; phylum Pseudomonadota; class Alphaproteobacteria; order Hyphomicrobiales; family Rhizobiaceae; genus Ensifer; species Ensifer sp. R-19. The sequence goes on along the minus strand of NZ_CP184569.1, from coordinate 2,662,860 downwards.
GCCAAGCGTGCCGAGACCTACAAGGAACTGCAGAAGACCGTTCTGGGCGAAAGCCCGTTCGTCATCATCTTCCAGCAGACCGAAGTCGCCGGCTACCGCGGCAACGTCAAGGGCCTGAAGCTTGGTCCGAGCTTCGACACCAACTTCGTCGCCGGAATTTCGAAAGAATAAGCCGTCTCGAAGGAATAAACCGAAAGGATCGTTCCCTTGAGCATGAGCGCAACAGGGACAGTGGACGGGCGCAAACGCGCCCGTCCCGGCAAGATCGTGTCAGCCGTGCTGCGCTTTCTTGTCGTTGTCGTCACCACCTATCTCGGCCTTCTGGCCGTCACCTTCTTCATCGGCCGGGTGATCCCGATCGACCCGGTTCTGGCCGTTCTCGGCGACCGGGCGCCGACGCATGTCGTCGAAAGGACGCGCGAGGCGATGGGGCTGAACCTGCCCCTCTACCAACAATTCTTCATCTATGTCCGCCAGGCGCTGACCGGCGATTTCGGCGTTTCGGTGCTGACCACGAACCCCGTCATGACCGACATCCGCCGCGTCTTCCCGGCGACCATGGAGCTTGCGACGCTCGGCACCCTCATCGGCGCCATCTTCGGCGTGCCGCTCGGCGTTCTCGCCGCCGTCAAGCGCGGCAGCATCGCCGACCAGATCGTCCGCGTCATCGGCCTCGTCGGCTACTCGGTGCCGATCTTCTGGCTGGCGCTCCTGTCGCTGCTCGTCTTTTACGCGCGGCTGAAATGGGTCGCCTATCCCGGCCGCATCGACATCGTCTTCGAATATACGTTCACGCCGATCACCGGCTTCTACCTGTTCGATGCGCTCTGGCAGCGGCAGTGGGACGTGCTGTGGGACGTCTTCCGCCACATCATCCTGCCGGCGTCGCTGCTCGGTTACTTCTCGCTCGCCTATATCAGCCGCATGACGCGCAGCTTCATGCTCAACGAGTTGCAGCAGGAATACATCGTCGCGGCGCGCGCCAAGGGATTGTCCGAGACCCGCATCATTTGGGGCCATGCGCTTCGCAACGCGGCGGTGCCGCTCGTGACCGTCATTGCGCTCTCCTATGCCGGCCTGCTTGAAGGCTCGGTGCTGACCGAAACCGTGTTCGCCTGGCCGGGCCTTGGCCTCTACATCACCAACTCGCTGCAGAATGCCGACATGAACGCCGTGCTTGGCGGCACCATCATCATCGGATCGGTCTTCATCGGCATCAATCTCCTGTCCGATCTTCTCTACCGGACGCTCGACCCGAGGACGCGCCAGCGATGAGCACCGTTACCGAAACACGTCCCCCGACACGCCCGATGACGCGGCGCGAATGGCTGCTGTCCGATCGCCCGCAGTCGCGCACCCAGGCCCGTCTCGGCCGCGCCTACATGACCTGGCAGCGCTTTGCCGCCAACAGGCTTGCCGTTCTAGGCCTCATCATCCTGCTGGCGCTGGTCTTCGTTGCGGCCTTCGCCGATGTCCTGGCGCCGCACTCGCCCTATATCGGCGATCTTGCCAACGCCCGGCTGCAGCCGCCAGGAAGCCCCGGTTACCTGCTTGGCACCGATGATCTCGGTCGCGACATCCTCTCGCGGCTGATCCACGGTTCGCGGCTGACGCTTGCCGTGGTGCTGCTCGTCGCTGTTATCGCCGCGCCGATCGGCCTGATCGTCGGCGCGGTCGCCGGCTATGCCGGCGGCTGGGTCGATGCGGTGCTGATGCGCATCACCGATATCTTCCTTGCCTTCCCGAAGCTGGTGCTGGCGCTCGCCTTCGTCGCGGCGCTCGGACCGGGGATCGAAAACGCCGTCATCGCGATCGCGATCACCTCCTGGCCGCCTTATGCACGCATTGCCCGCGCCGAGACGCTGACGGTGCGCAACTCGGACTATATCTCGGCGGTGCAGCTCATGGGCGCGTCGCCGATCCGCATCGTCTTCCGGCACGTGATGCCGATGTGTATGTCGTCGCTGATCGTGCGCGTCACGCTCGACATGGCCGGCATCATTCTGACGGCCGCAGGCTTGGGCTTTCTCGGCCTCGGCGCCCAGCCGCCCTTGCCGGAGTGGGGTGCGATGATCGCGTCGGGCCGCCGCTTCATCCTCGATCAGTGGTGGGTCGCGACCATGCCCGGCATTGCGATCCTGATCGTCAGCCTCGGCTTCAACCTGCTCGGCGACGGCCTGCGCGACGCGCTCGATCCCCGGGAGAGCGGCCAATGAGTACGCTTCTGACGGTAGAAGACCTCAAGGTCTCGTTCCCGACCCGCACCGGCCTCGTCGAGGCCGTGCGCGGCGTCTCCTTCACGCTTGGCCGCGAACGCCTCGGCATCGTCGGCGAAAGCGGCTCCGGCAAGTCGCAGACGGGCCGGGCGATCATGGGGTTGACGCCGGGTCATGCGCAGGTGACGGCAAAGCAACTGTCCTTTGACGGTATCGATTTGCTCTCCGCATCGCCAAAGGTCCGTCGGGACCTCCGGGGCAAGCGCATCGCGATGATCCTTCAGGACCCGAAATATTCGCTGAACCCGGTCATGAGCATTGGCCGGCAGATCGTCGAGACGCTCAGGCAGCATGAGAGTGTCAGCCGCGGCGAAGCCCGGGAGCGGGCGCTCGACATGCTGGCGGCCGTGCAGATCCGCGATCCGAAGCGCGTCTACGATCTCTATCCGCACGAGGTTTCGGGCGGCATGGGGCAGCGGGCGATGATCGCCATGATGCTGGTTGCGGGGCCAGAAATTTTGATCGCTGACGAACCGACATCGGCGCTCGACGTGACGGTGCAGCTCGAAGTGCTTGGTATCCTCGACAAGCTGGTTGCCGAGCGCGGCATGGGCCTGATTTTCGTCTCGCACGACCTGCGCCTGGTCTCGTCCTTCTGCGACCGGGTGATCGTCATGTATGCCGGCAGGATCGTCGAGGAACTGGCGGCGTCCGAACTCGCCAATGCCAAGCATCCCTATACGCAAGGTTTGCTGAACTGCATGCCGGCGATCGGATCCGATCGCCATCCCCTGCCGGTTCTCGACCGCAAGCCGGAGTGGGCTCAATGACATCAGCCGTTTCCGTTTCGAACCTCTCCGTCACCTATGACGAGTTCAAGGCGCTGAACGACGTCAGCGTCGAGATTGCGCCGGGCGAATCCCTCGGCCTCGTCGGCGAGTCCGGATCGGGCAAGTCGACCTTGCTACGGGCGATCGCCGGTCTTGCGCCGGTCACGGGCGGCACCATCCGGGTCCATGATCGTGTGCTCAAGGGGGCCAAGCGCGACAAGGCCTTTTATCGCGCCGTGCAGATGGTGTTCCAGGATCCCTACGGCTCGCTGCATCCGCGCCAGACGATCGACCGGCAACTGCTCGAACCGCTGGCGATCCACGGCGTGGCGGACGGCGAACGCCGCATCCTCAAGGCGCTCGACGAAGTCGGTCTCGGGTCGGGGTTCCGGTTCCGCTATCCGCACCAGCTCTCGGGTGGTCAGCGTCAGCGTGTCGCTATCGCCCGCGCGTTAATCCTCGAGCCCTCGATCCTGCTGCTCGACGAACCGACTTCGGCGCTGGACGCCTCGGTTCAGGCGGAGGTGCTGAACCTGTTGGAACAGGTGCGGCGTGACCACAAGCTCACCTTCATCATGGTCAGCCACGATCTTGGCGTCGTCACCCATATGTGCGACCGGCTGGCGGTTATGCAGGGTGGACGCGTGGTCGAACGATTGTCCTCGGCGGATCTCGTCACCGGGCGCATCGGCGAGGACTATACGCGCAGCCTGATGGTGGCGAGCAAGGGGTTCCAGCGCAAGGACGCTGTTGCAACCGCGTGACGATAGCAAAGCAAGCGGGACGAGCATCCCGCTTGCTTAACCCTTGGTGGGAGGGAACCGCGCCTACAGCGCCGCGCGTCTTATCAGACGCGCAAAGGTCGCTGTAGCACTTTGAATTGCTGCATGTTTTTGTCCTTTAATCGGGTACGATTGAAGGAAACATGCAGTAGAGCCGACGCGTTTACGCGCTTTGCCGCCAAATCGAGGTCGAGTCGGTGATCACCTTCTGGATACGGCGCTGTTCACGCCATTCCCGCCCGATGTCCTTGATGACCGGGCGGGCCTCAGGCGAGAAGATGTAGTTCCGGCACCGGGCGACGTAGGTTTCCATTGCCGGATTTACGCCGGAATAGAACTGCTTCTCGGGGTCGCGGGAAAAATCCATCAGCCCGGCGCAATGGCGCGCAAAGCCGCCGCGAAGGATGGACGGAGACGTCGTGAATTTCGGGAAGGTGCGAAACAGCGGGATCTTGATTCCGAGGAAACGCGCATACTCGTTTCGCCGGTGGAAGTGGCCCTTACGGCGGATATCCCAGTTCTGGTCCGCCGTATGGAATGACACCTGGGTGGTCGCCGGATCGGCAAAGGGGGCCAGCAATTCCTCTCCCATGTCCCTCAGGGTAATCCAGTCGTCCTCGAGATGGAAAACCCAGTCGGCGCTGGTCGCCGACCAGAGTCTCGCGACGGCCGCACAGAAGCCGGGGTTCTCCGGCTGGAAGACGATGCCGTCGGGGAAGTGTCTCCGGAAGATCTCCACGCAAGCGCTGTGATCCTCGGGCGATCCGAAGATCGGATCAAGGTTGAGATAGGCGCCGCGCAGCTCGAGCCTGAGAAAGATCCTGTCCCGGAAGCTGGCCAGCGTCTGGGCAAGCAGGTCCGGTCGCCGGGTGGCGACAAGGCATAGGTCAATAGTGGACATTGCACCTCCTTAGGGTGCTAATTTGCAACTGTTGGAACCCACGCCATCGCTGAATTTCAATCTGAACACGTCAAATTTGGGGCAGACCAACCCCAGGCGACATACATTATGGATTTTCGCTGCTTGGTGTGCGGTCCGGGCGGAAGCATGTCCACATTTTCTCCGCCCGGCGCCGGGAATCAGAAGATTTTCAGCTCCGGAATTGCAACGACGAACTGTCCACCCCAGTCGCGGATGGCGGCATTGTCCGCAACGATTTCCGTGGTCAGGTTCCACGGCAGGATGACGAGATAATCGGGCTTCGCAACCTGGAGATGGGCCGGTGCATGCACCGGAATATGGGTGCCCGGCAACAGCTTGCCCTGCTTCAAATCGTTGCGGTCGACCGCGAAGGCAATGTCGCCCGGCTTTACGCCGCAGACATTGAGGAAGGTGTTTCCCTTAGCGGCGGCGCCATAGGCGGCCACCGTCTTGCCTTCGGCCTTGGCACGCGCCAGGAACTCCTGGAACCCTTTGCAGACGGCGGCGATCCGGTCGTCGAAGGCAGCGTAGGTTTCCATCCGCATCAGGCCGGCAGCGGCTTCCTTCTCGCGGACGGCTGCGAGCCTTTCGGTCGCTTCGCGCGCACCGGAGGCCAGTTGAGCAAAGACGCGCAGCGAACCGCCGTGGGTCGTGAGTTCCTCGACGTCGAAGACCTTCAGGCCCGAGTTTGCGAAGATGCGCTCGACGGCGGCCAGCGACAGGTAGGAATAGTGTTCGTGGTAGATCGTGTCGAACTGCACGCCTTCCATGAGACGCAGCAGATGCGGAAACTCGAATGTCGCCACGCCGTCAGGCTTCAACAGAATGGCAAAGCCGCCCACGAAATCCGCGATGTCGGGCACATGCGCCAGCACGTTGTTGGCGGCGGTCAGGTCGGCGCGGATGCCGCGATTGACGAGCGCCGTCGCGGTTTCGCGGCCGAAGAAGGCCACCTCGGTCGGAACGTTGCGGTCTTCGGCGATCCGTGCCGCATTGGCGGCGGGCTCGACGCCGAGCACGGGCACGCCCTTGGCGACGAAATATTGCAGCAGGTAGCCGTCATTCGAGGCGATCTCAACGACCTGCGACGCGTTGCCGAGTCCGAAGCGCTCGGTCATGGTCTCGGCGTAACGGCGGGCGTGCTCCAGCCAACTGGTCGAGAACGACGAGAGATAGGCGTAACCGTCGGTGAAGATCTCGTCGGCCGGCACTGTCTCCGTTGTCTGCACCAGCAGGCATTCGGAGCAGACCATGGCCTTCAGAGGAAACGAGCGTTCGCGCGCGATTGCTTCCTCTGTCGGCTCCAGGAACGAATTCGACCAGGGCGTCGATCCCAGGTCGGCGACGACGGTCGTGAGCGGCGTCGAACAGAAACGGCAGTTGTGGGGCATCGAAGTCGTTAGCCTCTCATGAAAGCGTCGATTTGGCCGAGCGTCAGGTCGCGGGCGGAGCCGCCGCGACGCCAGCCGTCATACCAGTGCGCGGTCCAGGCGATCGCCTGATCCTGCGAGAGCCGCGCGGTCCAGGACAAGGCCTTCAGCGCAAGGGCCGGATCGAGGCCGAGCGTCTGCATTTCGCGGGGCCGATCCTCAGACGAACTGTCGCGCCATCCTGTCTGCAGACCCATGGCGATCTGGATTGCGCCGGCGACATCGCGCACGGGGATCTGCCGTTCTGCGGGGGAGGGGCCGAAATTCAGTGCTGCAACATCGGTTTGGCCCTCGTGCAGCGCTTCGGCATAGACGAAGTAACCGTTGAGGCAATCGAGCACGTGCTGCCAGGGCCGGGTCGCCATGGGGCTGCGGATATCGAGCATCTCGCCCGATAGTGCAGCTCGGACGATATCGGGGACCAATCGGTCGACGGAGAAGTCGCCACCGCCCAGCACATTGCCGCCGCGGGCGGTCGCGACCCGGATGCCGCGCTCGCGCAGGAACGAATCCCGCCAGGTCGAAACGACCAGTTCGCAGGCAGCCTTCGAGCCGGAGTAGGGGTCATGGCCGCCGAGTGCGGCCTCTTCCGGAAAATGCCGGCCGCTTTCGTCGTTGCGGTAGACCTTGTCGGTGGTCACGACGACGATCGTTCTGAGCGCGGGCGCCGTGCGGGCCGCCTCCAGCAGGCGCACCGTGCCCATGACGTTGACATCGAAGGTCTCGGCCGGTGTCCGGTAGCTTTCGCGCACCAGCGGCTGGGCCGCCATATGCAGGATGATTTCCGGGTCGAACTGGCGGATGGCCGTCGCAAGCGTATCGCCGTCGCGGATATCGCTCAGATGTTCGCCTGCGGTTTCGCTTGGCCCGAGCAGGGCGTGCAGAGACGGCTCAGCGGCAGGCGGCAAGGCATAGCCGGCAACGCGGGCGCCCATCTGCGCCAGCCAGAGCCGCGCCCAGCTTCCCTTGAAGCCGGTGTGGCCCGTCAGAAGCACGCGTTTGCCGGCCCAGAAGGCGGGGTTGGCAAGCCGGCTCATGACCAGACTTTCCAGGGCGCCGAACCGTGTTGCCAGAGTTCTTCGAGCTGGTTCTTGTCGCGCAGCGTGTCCATCGGTCGCCAGAAACCGTCATGCGGGAAGGCCATCAACTGGCCGTCACTGGCCAGGCCTTCGAGCGGCGTGGTTTCGAACGAGGTGTGGTCGCCCTCGATGCGATCGAGCACGGACCGGTTGAGGACGAAGAAGCCGCCATTGATGCGGTTGTTGTCGCCGGCGGGCTTCTCGATGAAGCTCTGAACCCGCCCGTCGCTGACGGCAAGCGCGCCGTAACGCCCCGGCGGAACGACGCTGGTCACGGTCGCTTCGCGGCCGTGGCTGCGATGGAAATCGGTAAGCGCCTTGATGTTCACGTCAGCAACGCCATCGCCGTAAGTGAGGCAGAAGGTATCGCCCAGGTGATCGGCGACGCGCTTCAGGCGCCCGCCGGTCATTGAGTCCGTGCCGGTGTCGACGAGCGTCACGCGCCACGGCTCGGCCTTGTTGGAATGGAAGAGTGTCTCGCCGGTCGCCATGTCATAGGTGACGTCGGAAGAGTGCAGGATGTAGTTGGAGAAGTATTCCTTGATCATGTAGCCGCGGTAGCCGAGGCAGATCACGAAATCCGAAAAGCCGTAGTGGCTATAGATCTTCATGATGTGCCAGAGGATCGGCCGCCCGCCGATTTCGATCATCGGCTTGGGTCTCAGATGGCTCTCTTCCGAGATGCGCGTGCCGTAACCACCGGCGAGTATGACGACTTTCATGCAGCTACCTCACAGTGACGCGCGTACAGCGCGCGACGCATTCCTCCCGTTGAGATAACCCATGCTACCTTGCGCGTGGATCGCTCGTGCGATGTTGACAATCCAGGCGATCGAATTATCACAGCCGGAAACGCGACTTTCGGGGCGGACGCGCACGGTTCATTGCACGATTTGCCGGCTCAATCAATTGCCGGGAAGGATACGGAAATGGCGCGGGTGGGTATCGGGCTGCCAACGTATAACGGCGCGGATTTCATCGCTGAGTGCCTCGCCTGCCTTCGGGACCAAACGTTCGAGGATTTTGAGGTCTTCATCTCGGACAACGGATCGACCGACGGCACCTCCGACATCTGCGCGGATTTCGTGAAGACCGACACGCGGTTTCGGCATGTATTCTACCGTGAGACGGTTTCGGCAACTGAGAACTTCCACAGAGCGCACGCTATGAGCAGCGCTCCTTATTTCTGCTGGCGTGCCGACGATGACCTTGCCGATCCGAACCACATTGCCGGTCTCGTCGCGGCGTTGGACAGGGAGCCGCATGCCTCGCTTGCCGTTTCGCCGGTGTTGAGGATAGTAGAGCTGCCGGAGCGGATCGAGCGACTTTACGGCCTGCCGTCTCAGCTATCGGGGGAGCGAGCGCTGCGCATTCGCGACATCCTTCTCGGCTGCCACCCGAGCTGGTTCTACGGCCTATGGCGCCGAGAGGCCACAGGCGTGGCCCTGCGGCGTCTTCCCGACTACGGGTTCGCGTGGGCTGCGGACCATCTCGCGCTGCTGCCTGCGATTTTCGACAATGCGGTCGCCCTGTCACAGGAAGGGCGTTTCATTCAGCGCATCAAGCGCCAGGCCGACTACCACCTGCCGCCGCTAGACCTGCTGGAAGCGCGCAGGCGCTACAAACGAATTGCACTTGAGATGATTGCAGAACGACAATGGTCGGCCGCCGAGCTGAAGGCGATGAAGCGCGCGCTTGAGCTGCACATGGACCTCCGGGTCGCCCCCTGGTTCAAGACGCACAAACGGGCGCTCAGGCAGAAATTCCGGTCTGCCTTATCGCTTCGCTGAGTTCGGCCATCAATGTGCTGCGCAGTCGCGCAGGACCTGCACGACCCGGCCGATCTCGTCAGACGTCATGTCGTGATAGCTCGGCAAATTGATCGCCCGGCCGGGAAGGTCATAGGCAACGGTGTTTGCCGACGCACCTTCGAAGGGCGGCAGCGAGCTCAGCGGCCAGAAGAAGACGCGGGCGTCGATGTTTTCGGCGGCGAAAGCACCCTGAAGCTTCTCGCGCGTGACGTCGGTTTCCGGCGCGAAGACGACCGTCGGCATCCAGAAGCCGTTCTTCGTGTCTTCCGGTTCCGGATTCATGGAGATGGAGTTCACGCCCGCGAGCTGTTCCCTGTAGGCGTAGAAGATCTCGCGCTTGCGCTCGACCAGTTCGTTGACGCGTTCGATCTGCGCCAGGCCGACGGCCGCCTGAAGGTTCGACATCTTGTACTTGAACCCGACTTCGTCCGGCCAGAACTGTTTCTTTTGTCCGCGTGCCCGGCCGTGATTGGAAAGGGTCAGCACCTTTTCATAGAGCTTGCTGTCACTGGTGACGAACATGCCGCCTTCGCCCGTCGTCATGGTCTTGGTGCCGTGGAAGGAAAATGCGCCGAAGGCGCCGAGCGAACCGGCCTTGCGTCCGCGCCATTCCGATCCGAGTGCTTCGGCTGCGTCTTCGACAACGGGGATGTTGTGCCGCGTGCCGATTTCGAGCAGGCGGTCCATGTCGCAGAGATTGCCGTAGATATGCACGGCCATGATCGCCTTGGTCTTCGGCGTGATGGCCGCTTCGGCCTTGTCAGGGTCGATGCACCAGCTGTCGGCGAGCACATCGACGAAGACCGGTTTTGCTCCGAGGTGGACGATCGGGGCGGCGGATGCGGTCCAGTTCGTGTCAGCCAGGATGACTTCATCACCCGGCCCGACGCCGAGAGCGGCAAGGCCCATGTGCAGCGCGCCGGTGCAGCTCGATGTCGAAATCGCATGGGTGACATCGAGATGTGCGGCAAAGGCAGACTCGAAGCGATTGATGTAATCGTAGCAGCGCTCGCCCCAGCCGTTCGCCGCTGCATCGGTGGCATAGGCGACTTCGCGTTCGGTGATTGAGGGCTTGGTGTAGAGAATGCGAGGTTTCGTCATGTGGGTCGCCTGTGCTCAAGCCGATCGGTCGTTGGTTGCGTCTGCGGCAACGATCTTGTCAATCCGGCCGCCGATCTGCGCGCCGAGATAGAGGTTTTCGTAAAAGCGCTCCGGGAAGCCCGCCTGCCGCATGTGGTGGGCCGTCCTGTCGATGTCGTAGGCGACACGGTGGAGTTCGATGCCTGCCGGCGAGAGCGTCGCAAAGGCGGCGCGCGGGTCGCCGTCGCGCGGTTGCCCGACCGAGCCGGGATTGCAGAAGACCTTGCCGCCGATCTCCAGGCGCACCTGCACATGGGTGTGTCCGGCAAAAAGCCGTTCGCAGCCGTCGGGAAACTGCGCCTCCGAAACCTTGTAGAGATATTCGTCGATCGGATCCTGCCAGCTGCCGTGAACGAAATAGGTCGATCCATCGACGACGTAGGTTTGCGATCCGGCGAGCCAGGCGCGTTGATCGGCCGAAATGATGCCTCTCTGGTACTCGATGATGTCATTGACCATCTTCGATCGCGGGCAGCCTTCTCCGCTGACGATGTAATAATCGTGATTGCCCAGGATGTTTGCGATGCCGCGTGCCTTCAGCACGTCTACGCACTCGCCCGGCTGAGCGTAGTATCCGACGACGTCACCCAGCGACAGGATCGAGCTGCAGCCGAGTTCGTCGATGCGTGCGAGCACCGCCTCGAGTGCGGGAAGGTTGCCATGAATATCGGAAATGATGGCGATCATAGAACCACCAGGTCCTCGGAGTAGCGCCAGGCCCGGCCCGTCTTGATCTCCGGTGCTTCGGGTTTTCTCCCGTAAACGTAGTAGTCGAGCGCCATCGCCGCCTCGTTGTAGCCGAAGGCGGCACGCAGTGAGGTACTGCTCGAGAAGCGAGGATTGATTTCGAGCAGGTAGGGGATCGTGCCTTCCAGCCGGAACTGATAGTTCGTCGGTCCGAGCGGCTTGAAGTGTTGCGATAGCCTGCGCACGGCCTCGGTCAGGAGCGGCTCGTCGACGACTTCGGCATATTGGGTGTTGCCGGCGACGGACAGCTTGCGCTTGAAGACGATCGGCGGCAGCGTCGTGCCATCACCAAATCCGAACGCGCCGACCGTGTATTCCTGGTCGTTGCTGCCCACAAATTTCTGGATGAGGAAATCGTCCGCGCTCTTCAGGGTCCAATAATCGAAATCGGCCGCGTCCCGCAGGAGTGCTATTCCCCGGGAGCCGTTGCCGCGACGGGGCTTCAGCAGCAGCGGCAAGGGGCCGAGCTCGCGGGTGCAAGCTTCCAGGCTGCGGCTAAGCGTGCTCGGAATGGCCGGAAGGTCCGCTTGCAGCAGTGCCTCGCCCATGTCCCATTTGTCCTGCGCCAGCGCGATCAGCGGCGAGCTGTTCAAGACGACGCGCGTCTCGGTCGCCTCGAAGCATGCACGGTTGTCATTGAAGAACAGGACATCGAGTTCCAGGCCGGGTAGCACCAGTGCGACGTTTTCTCGCCGAAGCAGTTCCAGCCAGAACTCCAGATATACGGGAGAGGTCTCATCGCATGATGGCTTGGCGACGAAGTCGTCGCAGAAGTGTCGACCGATGCCATTGGCATCACGATCGATGCCGATGATACGGATCGGTGCTTCCAATCGGCGGAGCGACGCGACGATACCCTGGCCGATGATTGCGCCTACCGCAGTCACCACGACCGTAATCGGCTGTTTCGATTGCTTTGTGTCGTCGTGCATTACTTGACGTCCATCGGGCCGAATGCTTCGGCGGTTCCGGCTGATTTGATCATGGCAATCCCGTCTCGCATCGTGATCAGAGGCGGCATGCCCAACTCGGCCAGTGTTTCCGCACCATCAGGAAAATTCACCTTCCGAAAGGGAGCCTTCTCCGCCGCGATCACGACATTGCCCCCGAGCCCAAAGGTTTCATAGGCGATTTCAGCGATCCTGTCGCAGGTCATCGCCTCCGTGTGAACCGCATTGCAAACACCGGATATGCCCGTTTCGGCCGCGCGGATCATCATATCTGCCGCGTCCTGCACGTGCAGGAAGTTGCGCACACCATGGGAAGCAGGCATGCGAAGGTCGAGCCCACGGGACGCGTAGGCGATGATACGCCCCATCCACGGCTGGTGGGCGCAGCAGCGGCCCTCCACGTCATAAAGCTGCGAGAAGCGAAGGCTGCAGAAGCGAAAGCCCAGTTTCTGCGAGCTCCATTCCAGCATTTGCTCTGCCAGTTGCTTGGTGAGTCCGTAGGATGTCAGGGGTGCCGCATCCAGCGTCGCGTCCGAGGAAAGCGATCCGGCGTATATGACCGCCCTGGTCTGCAGCCGTTTGGCGAGCTCGGCGACGTGAAGCGCGCTTGCGGCATTTGCCGCAAAGTTTTGCTGTGTCCCCGATGGACCGTCGTCGGCGAAGCTCGCTGCACAATGGAACAGCACGTCCGCGGTCAGGCCATCCGGTGCCTTTGCCGAGCCGCCTTCGATGTCGAAGAAGATGTCATCTGTCTTCGCCCGGCCGACACTGATGGTCTCGACGCCCATGTTCCGCAGGCGCGCGACAAGCTGGCCCCCCAACATCGAGCGCGTGCCGATGATGGCGGCGGTCTTCATGCCAGTTCTGCTTCCATCAACAGGCCGACGCAAAGATCGGGGAACTCAATGCCGACCTTGAGCATGGCATGCAGATTGGCCTCGAAATCGGGCAGCGTCTGCAACACGGGCAATGGCAAAGGCTTCAGATAGATGCCTTCCTCGTGCACCACGCGGAAGCCATGATTTTCGAGTTCGGCGCGGAAAGTGTCCCGGCAATATTGGCGCTTGTGGCCGAGCGCCAGATCGTTGGCGTTCAGGCTGTAGATGTCGTCGATCTTGCCGAGTTCCACGCCCAGTCGTCTGTTCAACGACTTGGCATTCGGCACCGCGGCGAACAGACGGCCATTGGGTTTCAGGAAGCGCCGGAACCGGTCGAGGACGAGGCCCGGATCGTCGACATGCTCGAGAACGAAACCCATGATGATGACGTCGAAGCGCTCTTCCGTTTCGAAGTCTTCGAAATAGGAGAAGACGATCTCGCCGGAAAAGTCCGGGCTGTTCTTCTTGAAAAGATCAATGACGAACTGCGAGCCTTCCACGATTACGTGGCGGTCGCAGACCTTGTTGAAAAGGTGAGGGGTGTAGCCGTGGCCAATTCCAAGATCGAGCAGCGATTGGCATTTGCCAAAGCGTTCGACCATGCGCTGCGGATACCAGTTGAGAATGAGATTGTTCTCGATCGATGTGACTGCGTTTGGAAGATATTCCGACGCCACGTTATCCAGGTTCTCGGATTTCACTTGGTAAACTCCCTCCAATCGACAGTTCCGGAATGCACGACACTTGCGCCCTTGGTACCGCAATTGGCGACGAGGTCCAATGCCGTCACATAAGGGGTGAACTCTCCGTGCATCTGCGGGTAGGGTGTACGTTCGTAGTTCATGTACTGAACCGATATTCCGTTGCGATTGAAGAGATCGTGATCGAGATAGTTCCGTGCGCCGTGGCCGGTGATGTAAACCGTCCCTTCGAGATGCGCAGTGATGTCGTATACTCTCTCGCTGCTCGCACCGCCAATGGTCAGCGTGTCCGACGAGACGAACTTCGGTCTGTCCAGATTGAAGTAGGCAGCAAGCGCGAGCATGGAATTGCGTGCAACATCCGCAATCGTCGATGCGTCCTTTGCGAACACATCGTCGACCAGTTCCAGCATATCCTTGGCGAAGGGGGCCTTCATATAGGCCTGCCGGAGGATATCGCGGTGGCGGGCCCGCCAGTCGTCTCGATTGTCGATCAGCACTTCATCGATCCGCTGCCCCATGCGAAGGTCTTTCAAGGGCACGGTCAGCCAGCGGACGCCGTTCTGGGTCTTGATCTGTACGCGGTTTGTGAAGCTGCCGCGCGAGAACTGCACATCGTCGTAGTGGACGAACACGTCCGCCAGTTTGATCTGCTCCAGCATCCCAACCCAAGGAAAGTACATGGATTGTGAGATGACAATATTCCGAGTCATCCGGTACTTGCCTAGTGTTCGTGTTTTCGCGATCGAGAGTTGGCGAGCGGCACGAAGGCCTGGTCGAGCCGCTCTTTTCGTGCCCCTACTTTTCGATGCAGCGAAGATAGCCGCGCGGCGAACTTGAAAGGACAAGCTTGCCGTTCAGGGCCTCATCGGTCTCGAAGCGGGTCGATTCTTCCATATACGCCTTGAGCGCCGCATAGGGCTCGTCGCCGGCGCGCCAGATTTTCGAGCGTTTGGTGGGTGTTTGCGATGAATCGGCCCATCCAAGGACCGTATCCGCCACCACCATGTACTGGCCTTCGGTGACCAGCGGGCCATAGGTGCGCAGTTCATCCAGCACGTGGTCGCGGCTGTGGTCGCTGTCGAGCACGACCATGACCGAGGCGCCCTCAGGAATTTCCGCCTTCACCTTCGCCAGCGTCTCGGCCGCCGTCGAGGGGCCTTCGATCAGTGTGATGCGCGACGACATCGGATGCTTTTCGATCGAATCCCGATTGTGCGCACGGATGTCGATATCGACGCCGATGACCTTGCCCTTGCCGATCAGTTGCAGCATCGCGGCCATGAAGATCACCGAACCGCCGCGGGCGACGCCCGTTTCGATGATGACGTCCGGCTTGGTGTTCCAGATCACTTCCTGGGTTGCCATGACATCGGCCGGCATCTGGATGATCGGCACGCCCATGAACGACCAGAGATAGGCATAGTCGTATTTGTCGAGCGTCACCAATGTCTCGAGCGACTGGCGAAAGGCGTCCTCGTCCTTGCCGAGCGCGAGCGACATTTCCTTCTTGTGAGCCTCGAATGCGAGACGATCGTCTGCTGCTGCCATAACTGCTACCCTTTATTCGGATACGCCGCAGGTCACGATTCGCGATCTTGCAGCCTCGTCGATTCGTAACGCTTTCCTGTGAACGCTTTCATGTCGACAATTGCAAATACGGTCAAGGCCGGTTTCTTAAGGGGGGAAAGCGGGGGCGCCTCGCTCACTCGTGGAAGTTTCAATGTCGCGTTTTGACCGTATTCCTACACCCCTGTCGGGTCTCGTTGTTGTCGAACGCCAGCGCTTTGGCGACGACCGCGGCTTCTTTTCACGTTTCTTCTGCCGCGAGGAACTCGCCGATTTTGGCGCCGGCGGCTCTATTGCCCAGATCAATCATACGCTTACGCGGGTGGCAGGCACGGTTCGCGGCATGCATTTCCAGCGCGCGCCGCATGACGAGACGAAATTTGTCTCCTGTCTCGCGGGCAAAATCTTCGATGTCGCCGTCGATATGCGGCCGGACTCTCCGACCTATCTTCAGTGGCATGGCGAGGTGCTGAGCGCCGAGAACGGCCGGTCGATGATGATCCCCGGTGGTTTCGCGCATGGATTCCAGACGCTTTCCGCTGATTGTGAGCTGATTTATTTGCACGACAAACCCTATGCGCCCGATGCCGAGGGCGGGCTCAATGCCCTGGATCCGCGGCTCGCGATCGCCTGGCCGCTGCCGGTCGCCCAGATGTCGGCGCGTGACCAGGCCTTTGCTATGCTGAAGGACGAGCGCTGATCGTCGGTCCCGTCCGTCGTTGACTTCGTGGTGGATGGGAGGACAATAACCTTTCCGCGCCACCACGGAAGAAGGGGTGTCGACGATGACGATCGCCAGAAAACTACAAGACTATATCGATGGTGCGGGTGTCGCCTATGACACCGTCGCCCATCACCGCACAGCCACCACCAGCCAGACGGCGAGAGCGGCACATGTGCCCGGCAGCAGGCTTGCCAAGTCCGTGGTCGTCCACCACGAGATGGGGTACGTGCTTGCCGTTGTGCCGAGCACGCACCGGGTTGAGCTCTCCACCTTGCAGGACGTGATGGACCGGCGCCTCGGTCTCGCTTCGGAAGAGGAAGTCTGCAACCTCTTCGCCGATTGCGATATCGGCGCGGTGCCGCCCATCGGCTCGGCCTATGACGTACCGGTGTTGCTCGACGAAAGTCTGGGCGACGTAAACGACGTCTACTTCGAGGGCGGCGACCACAGGACGCTGGTGCACATGAGCGGATCGAACTTCCGCAACCTGATGAAGGGTGCGCAGATCGCGCGCTTCAGCCACCCGGCCTGACGACCGCTCAGAGAATTTGCCAAGCCGGCGGTTCGCCGGCAGCCGCGTTCGCGCGCCGTTCTCTTGGCCGGAGTTGACAGCCCACCTGCGGTCGAACATTGCCGAGTTCGAATGCAGCCTGTCGGGCTTGTCAAAGCGGGAGCTTGGCGTCACCATCCTTTCCGACGGACACCTTATCTATACCGGGTTGGGGGGATCGATGGTGCGCATACGCTCTACGAATATGTCCAAATCTCTGACACTGCTGCTGGTTGCGGCCAGCGCTCAAGCTTTCGGATCCGTTGCCCTCGCGGAGGGTAATCTGTTCGATCAGTTTCCGTTCGCTGTCGCCTGCGAATACAAGGGCACGCAGCATGCCTTTTACCTGTCGAAGGTAACGGCCGATGGCACGGCGACCTACTTGGCCTCGGACAACTTCGCCGGGACGATTACCCTGGGCGGAGGGGCAAAGGCCGTAGGCACCGAACAGGGCGGAAGCTGCCTCGGCAAGACGGTCGAAGAGCTGAGAGAATCGGGCCAGGCGCGGGACATCAGGGCCAACTAAAGCGCGTCGCGATCTTTCAGATTCGCTCCTTGCGCTTCAAGTTTTTGATATTTCGCGTGTCGTTATCGCAAAACCGCTGCGCACTTTTGCGCGACAGGCTTTAGGACCGCACTCGCCAACGAGCCTGTTGCAGGTGACGTGATCGACAACCGCTGCCTTGGTTCCCAAGATGCCGCGAGGGTATGTTCGCCCAAATGTCGTCACCCAATGTTGTCAAATTCGACAATAACCAATGTGCCATTGTTGCGACTACTGAGAAGAGCCAATCGATTATGGCGCTTCGCAAGCGTCACTTGCCGGTGTTGCTCACGGGGGCGATCGATCCGGCGATAGACCCTATCCCCTAGACCTGCAGAGCAGGCAAAATCGCGTGATAGTCTGCAACTATCGGCGAAACGCTTCTTGCAAAACAGTCATTGAAAGAATCGGTGCCTGATAATTTTCCGTTGTGGCAAATGAAAAATCTGATTTACTGCGGCTCGCTGCTTGGCTTTTCGGGGGATATTGCCGATGGAATGCACCCGCAGGGATATTATGCTTGGTGGTTTGGCGCTGCTTAGCGCAGGCGCAGCCCAGAAACCGGCCTTCGCTGCCGGGGCGTCCTATTTTTCCGACCCCGCAGTCGATAATGGCGTGACCTACCGAAGCACGAATTTCGCCAAGATCGACAGGAAATGGCAGCGTCAGGTCGTCAAGTATTTCAGCACCGAGCCGATCGGCACGGTCGTCGTCGATACCCGGCACCATTTTCTCTACCTGATCATGGAGAACAAGACAGCTATCCGCTATGGCGTCGGCGTCGGGCGCGAGGGCTTCAAATGGTATGGCCGCGCTACGATCGACCGCAAATCGCTCTGGCCGCGCTGGACGCCGCCGCCGGAAATGCGCGAGCGTCACCCCGAACTGCCTGAGTTCGTCGAGGGGGGCTCGCCGAAGAACCCGCTTGGCCCGCGCGCCATGTACCTGCTTCGTGATGGCGTCGATACCGGCTATCGCTTCCACGGTACGCTGGAGCCGGGCAGCATCGGCAAGGATGCTTCCAGCGGCTGCATCCGCATGTTCAACGAGGACGCGATCGATCTTTATCAGCGGTGCCCCATCGGCACCGCCGTGCAAGTCCTGCCGCACATTGCCGACAAGGCCCCCGAGGTCAGCCAAGCAACCCCGGTCGCAACCCAGGTCGAATGAGGAATACCACCCCGATGCCCGCTACGCCCGGATATACGAGGCTGCTTTCTGCTGCGGCCATTCTGCTGACGCTGACCGCCTGCAACACCACCGAGATTGCCGCGGTCGAAGAACCGACCGTGGTGCCGATGACCGGAAAAACCGACGATCCGGCGCCCGGCTTCGAGACTGTCTCGGCCGGCAGCGAAGAGGATTTCATCCTCAATGTCGGCCGCCGGACCTATTTCACCCAGGACTCGGCCACGCTCGATCCCGTCGCCAAGGCAACCTTGGACAAGCAGGCCATCTGGCTCAACAGCAACCCGCGCTGGCTCGTCAAGCTGCAGGGCTTTTCCGACGACAGCGGCTCCGCATCGAAGATGGCCACGTTGTCGCAGCAGCGCGCCGATGCAGCGATGGCCTATCTCGCCTCGAAGGGCGTGGACCCAAACCGCATGTGGGCCAAGGGGTATGGAAACGACCGCGAGGTGCGCGACTGCACGGAGCGCTCCTGCAAGGTACAGAACCGCCGCGTCGTCTCCAATCTGCGCACGGAGCGCGACGCGATTTGATCGCGCGTCGCCTCGGCGTCTCTTGGCCAGCCGAAATCGGACCCTTCGCGTTCATGGCAGAGGCTTGAGGAACAGGTGGGCCGTTCGCTATTGAACGGCAGTTGCCTGCGACCAGACCACCATCCATTGCCCGTCTCTGCATTCATACGTGTCCGTGTGCCAGTAGGCACTGAGCGGCACTTTGTGCCCGCCGAAGATCACTTCAAGCTGCGCGCAATAGCGGATCACGGCGAGTCTCCGTGCACCCGCACGGCGATCGTTTCGGGCTCCCAATGCAGGTAGTTGATGTGTCCGACTGCGATCGACACAGCGTCGCGATACCCCTTCAACGAAGTCCGCCGTAGGTGATCGTACCCGTTGCGTCCCAGTATTCGCACGCGGCGGGAACGTCGCCTTGCCGATGCGTGCGCGAGACTAACCTCGCCAGCCTCACCATCGATCCAGTCGCCAACAGCGCCGTCATTCGACGGCGCCCGCTTGACTGGTCCAGAGCGTATCAATCGAACGGAACGGCAGGCAGACATTATCCGGCCGATTGCTGCACCCTGTCGGCGGCCTCGCGGATCACCTCGTAGACGCGGCGGGGTTGAGACAGCATCGGGACGTGGCTAGAGGCCAGTTCCGTCACCTTTGCATTCATGCGCTTGGCGAGGAAGCGTTGCAGGTCGGGCTGAACTGTCCGGTCTTCGGTACCGACGATGTAGTATGTCGGCTTTGTTTTCCACGCCGCACCCGGAACGGGTTGATCGAACAGGTCTGCCAGTGGCCCCATCTGCGTGGCCCAGACGAGCCTCTGTTCTGCTTCAGGCAGATCGCCGGCGAATTCCGGGATCCCCGAAGGACGAAGAAACAGCCGGCCGTCCGCCACCTCGATATGCTGGAAGACGGGGGCCTGGGGGAATTTTGTCTGGTCGGCCGCCGTCGTTTCACCGTTCTCCGGCGCCAGCGCGCAGATATAGACGAGCGCCTTGACGCGATCATCGGTGCCCGAAGCGGTGATGACGGTACCTCCATAGGAATGTCCGACCAGAACAACCGGACCGCGCACACGGCCCAGCGACGTGCGAACTGCCGCGGCGTCGTCGGCGACGGTATTCAAGTGGTTTTGCGTCGCGATCACTTCGTAGCCGTCGGCAACCAGCAGTTCGATGACCTTGCTGAAACAGGATCCGTCGGCCCAGAGGCCATGTGCGAAGACAATGCTGGGTTTGTTGGGCATGCCACACCTCCAGGGGAAGCAACTTTCCCGAACGACATCCGTATGTTCGGCCGGCGGGTCAGGAAAGGGCGGACGAACTTCCTGCTGGAAGCTCGGTCGCCGAGTTTAAGCCGCTGCCGGTGTTTTTCAAACTTGCTATGTCGGGCGAAGCGCGTCTTTCGCCTGCGGCGGGCCCTACAGCGCCACGCGTCTTACTGACGCGCAAAGGTCGCTGTAGCACTTTGAATTGCTGCATGTTTTTGTCCTTCAATCGGCTACGATTAAAGGAAACATGCAGTAGGCCCTTGAATAGAACAGGCGCGAAGCGCTCAGGAAGAGCAGAGTAACGCCCTTCGCCGCCGAACATCGCCTTTCATGCGACAACGAATTTTGTCAGATGGCCTGCGCGTAGCCGATCGCGAGAAGTCGTAAATTCGGCAAAAATGGCGCACCCGACAGGATTCGAACCTGTGACCTTTGGAATCGGAATCCAACACTCTATCCAGCTGAGCTACGGGTGCATCCGTTGGCGGCAGGGCCGCCGAAGCAGGCTGTGAGCGGTTCATAGCTTAGCTTTGGCGCCGCATCAATGGTGAAAAGGCGGAGTTCGCAGGGGAATTTGTGGTTGCTGCTGAAAATGCAACTGCTTGCCCTGCTTCTGCCGGTCGACAAAAAGGGCTCGGCGGCGGGCGTGAGGCGCGCCGCCGAGTATTGGTTCATGCCACCTGCATGGCGCCGGGGCCGGGGATCGCCTTTGGCGGCACCTTGCCCATGATGATCATGCCGAGCACCTCGTCCTTGGTCACGTCCTCGGTGCGGGCCTGGCCGACGACCTGGCCGTTCTTCATCACCGATACACGGTCGGCGAGGTCGAAGACGTCGTGGATGTCGTGGCTGATCAGGAAGATGCCGATGCCTTCGCGCTTCAGTTGCTTGATGAGGTCACCGACCTGGGCGGTTTCCTGTGGCCCGAGCGCTGCCGTCGGCTCGTCCATGATCAGGATGCGGGCGTCGAAGAGGATCGCGCGCGCGATCGCCACCGATTGCCGCTGGCCGCCGGAAAGCGCCTTCACCGGTTCCTTGAAGCGCTGGAAGTTGGGATTGAGGCGCCCCATGACTTCGCGGGCCTTGGCCTCCATCGCCACGTCGTCGAGCGTGCCCCAGGGGGTCCTGAGCTCGCGACCGAGATAGAGATTGGCGGCGGCATCGACATTGTCGGCGACGGCGAGCGTCTGGTAGATCGTCTCGATACCGTATTTCTTGGCGTCGCGCGGGTTGTTGATGTCCGCAGCCTCGCCATTGATCAGGATCTCGCCGGCATCGCGCTTGTAGGCGCCGGAGAGGATCTTGATCAGGGTCGACTTGCCGGCGCCGTTGTGGCCGAGCAGCGCCACGACTTCGCCGGGGTAGAGATCGACGGAGGCGTTGTCCACCGCGTGGATGCCGCCGAAGGAGATGGAAATGTTCTTCATTTCCACGAGCGGAGTGCGTTGGTCTTTCATGGATCGTACTCCTTACTTGGCGCGGGCGCGGTAGATGGTGTCGAGCCAGACGGCGACGACGAGAACCACGCCGACGACGATGCGCTGGAACGGACTGTCGATCCCCAGGAGCACCATGCCCGACTGTAGTGATTGCATGACGAGCGCGCCGATCATGGCGCCGGCAATCGTGCCGACGCCGCCGGCAAGCGAGGTGCCGCCGATGACCGCGGCGGCGATCGTATAGAGCTCGTCGAGCTCGCCCTGCGCATTGGTCGCCGCATTGAGGCGGGCGGTCGAGATTGCCGCGGCGATGGCGCACAGTATGCCCATCAGCGTGAAGATCTTGACGGTGACCCAGCGCGTCTTGATGCCGGCAAGTTCGGCTGCTTCCGGGTTGCCGCCGAGCGCGAATACGTAGCGGCCGAAGCGCAGCCGTGTGGCGATGAAGGTCATGACGATGCCGACGGCGATGGCGACGAGAACCGGAATGGCGATGCCGTGCGAGATCTGCAGTCCGCCTTCCGGCCAGGCGATGCCGTTGGCGTCGGCATATTTGCGGGCGATGTTGGTCGGCCAGTAGTAGCTATTGGCGACGGTGATTGCGCCCAGCACCAGGATACAACCGAGGATCGCCAGGAAGTACTCCGCCCAGACCGGGCGCAGCGGGAAGCGGAAGCGCTTGCGCTGCTTTCGCGAATTGAGGATGGCAGCGACGATGGCGATGCAGGCGAGGATGCCGACGATCCAGCTTGCCGTTGCGCCGATCGAGCCTTCTGTGCCGCCGCCCATCAGGCGGAAGGTGGTATTCATCGGCGCAACCGTCTGGCCGCTGGTCACGAACCAGGTGGCGCCGCGCCAGACGAGCAGGCCGCCGAGCGTGACGATGAAGGCGGGCACGTTGAGGAAGGCGACGATCGAGCCCTGGAGGGCGCCGATGGCGGCACCGACGGCGATGCCGCTCAAAAGCGTGATGATCCAGATGGCCGGATGTTCCAGGCCGAGATACTGCGGCAGGAATTTTACCTGCATGACGCCCATGACCATACCGCAGAAGCCCAGCACGGAGCCGACGGAAAGGTCGATGTTGCGGGTGACGATGATCAGCACCATGCCGGTCGCCATCACGGCGACGGAAGACGTCTGGACCGTCAGGTTCCACAGGTTGCGCGGCGTCAGGAACAGGCCGCCGGTCATGATCTGAAAGCCGATCCAGATGATGACGAGCGCGCCGACCATGCCGAGCAGCCGGGTGTCGATTTCGGTGGCGCGGAAGAAGCGCTTCACCGGGTTTTCGTCCGCTGTGCGGGCGCGGTTTGCTTGTGCGCCCTGCGTATTGCCTTGTGTGATGTCGGCCATGGACGTGCCTTCCCCCACTTTTTGTGTTGATGTCGTCGCGTCAGGTGGCACCAAGAGCCGGGATCGACGCGACAAGTCCGGTGCGACGGCAGAGATCGAGCGTTTTCGTTGAGCTGCGCTGGTTGTGCATCTGGCATTGTCCGCCCGGCACACACCTTGCGCAAGCGCCGCAACGGGTTGCGTTGCGGCGCTTGTCTGACGTCAGCGCTCAGTTCTGCTGATGCGGTTTATTTGCAGGCCGCGACGTCGCCCTTGACGCCCTGGCAGGCTTCTTCCTTGGAGATCCAGCCTGCGTCGATCACGACGTTCAGGTTGTCCTTGGTGATCGGCAGCGGTGCGAGGAAGACCGACTGCATGGCCACACCCTTCGGTCCGCCGTTGAAGGTGGTGACGCCGGCGACTTCTTCCATCTTCTTGCCGCCGGCAAGTTCGACGGCGACTTCTGCGGCGCGCTTGCCGAGTTCACGGCTATCCTTCCAGACCGAAACGGTCTGCGTGCCCAAGGCAACGCGGTTCAGCGCCGCCTTGTCGGCGTCCTGGCCGGAGACCGGGACCGAGCCTGCGAGGCCTTGCGCATCGAGGGCAGCGATGGCGCCGCCGGCGGTGCCGTCGTTGGAGGCGACGACCGCATCGACCTTGTTGTCGTTGGCGGTCAGGAACTGCTCCATGTTCTTCTGGGCGTTTTCAGGCTTCCAGCCATCCGTGTAGGCTTCGCCGACATTCTTGATCTTGCCGGCATCGACGGCTTCCTTCAGCACTTCCATCTGTCCGGAGAAGAGGAAGTCGGCGTTCGGGTCAGCCGAAGAACCCTTGATGAAGACGTAGTTGCCTTCCGGCTTCACCTTGAACACTTCGCGGGCCTGCATGCGGCCGACTTCCTTGTTGTCGAAGGTGATGTAGAAGGCGGCCGGGTTTTCGATCAGGCGGTCGTAGCCGACGACCGGGATGCCTTCGGCAGCGGCCTTTTCGATCGCCGGGCCGATGGCGTCGCTGTCCTGGGCAAGCACGATCAGTGCATTGGCGCCCTGGGCGATCAGCGACTCGATGTCGGTCAACTGCTTGGCGGCCGACGACTGTGCGTCAGCGGAGATGTACTTGTCGCCGGAGGCTTCGAGTGCGGCCTTGATCGCGGCTTCGTCGGTTTTCCAGCGCTCTTCCTGGAAGTTGGACCAGGACACGCCGACGACCAGGTCCTTTGCCTGGGCAACGGAATGCAGGGAAACGATGACGGCAACACCTGCCATCAGCTTCAAAACGGATTTCATTTCATCCTCCCGAGTGAGGGCCGGCTGAGCGTGCGAACCTCCCGCACATCCTCCGCCAGCCTTGGAACGCTGTCGTAGATCGTGCCGCTACACC
Source organism: Ensifer sp. R-19 (assembly GCF_049905105.1). NCBI lineage: Bacteria > Pseudomonadati > Pseudomonadota > Alphaproteobacteria > Hyphomicrobiales > Rhizobiaceae > Ensifer > Ensifer sp. R-19. Next base: position 2,638,869 of record NZ_CP184569.1, on the reverse strand, counting down.
GTGCGGAATTATTTTCTCGACAGTCGAGAAAATGAATGTCATGGATTTTTGAGGCTGTCAACACGGCGTGAATGCGGTGGTTGCGGCATCAACAAGGTGCTTAGCGAGCGGTCGCGTCCGTTGTTTCTCGGCCGCCGATAAAATCCGTGCCACAAGGCTGTCGACAAGGCGTCCGGCGCCTTGTCTTGCCGTTCAACAGATGCTTTGGGAGGGGCATGTGTTCGAAGGATCCGCCACTGACAGGGACGTCTCATGCTGACCAAGTCCAGCACTGAGCTCGTGCGTCAGCAAAACAGCGCGCTGGTCCTTGCGGCGCTCAGGCGTGCCGGCAATCTCTCCCATACGGAAATTTCTGCTGATACGGGGCTTGCCTCGGCGACCGTTTCCGCGATCACGGCGGAGCTGGAAAAGGCGGGGGTGCTCGCCAAGGCCGAGCACCAGGTGCAGGGTGGGCGAGGGCGGCCGCGTGTGCTCTTCACACCGCGGCGCGACTACGGCCATCTCGTGGTCGTCAGGATCTCCTCCGACATCGTGCAATATTCGCTGATCGATTACGGCGGCACGCTTCTCGACCGCTTCGACGAATCGCGAAACCACGACGAGCGCGGCACGGTCCCTTTCGCCCGCGCATTCGTGGATGCGCTCGAACGTCTGCTGCAGCGCTCAAGGCTGGAGCGGGATCGCGTGCTCGCCGTTTCGATCAGCAGCAAGGGGCTGGTCGACAGCGACACGGCGCGGCTTTTGTGGTCGCCGGTCTTCGGTCGGGAAGAGCTGGATTTCGCTGCACTGCTTGCGCCGCAATGGCGCGCGAAAGTCATGCTCAGCAATGAGACGCTGCTGGTTGCGCAGGCGCTCGCAGCGCAAGCCGAACGGAAGCCGGAAGGTGGGTTCAGGGCGCTTGCGGCGATCTCTCTCGGCCACAGCATCGGCCTTGGCGTTGCCCGCAAGAGCCAGAGCGGCGAGATGGATGTCAGCGCGCCGAATTTCGGCCACATGCTGCACGCGCCGTCGGCGGGCCTTTGCCGTTGCGGCGCCTATGGCTGCATCGAGGCGGCAGCCGGGTTCTATGGGATTCTGCGTGCCGCCTTCGAGGTGCCGGCGGATACCATCCCCGCCAAGTTCGTTCCCGTCGCCGAGCTCGACAAGATCGCGGCCAGCGCGCGGCAGGGACATCGCATGGCCGGCTACGCGTTCCGCCAGGCGGGCATTGCGCTCGGCAACGGCATCTCGCGCATGCTGAGCCTTTACGAGCGCATGCCTGTCCACGTCACCGGGCCTGGCATCCGATACTTCGATCTCATGCTGCCGGGGATCGAAGAAGGACTTGCCCAGTCCATGCAGGTCCGCCTCCAGGGCGCTCCCGAAATATCGGTCGCGCCCGACGAGCAACGCCTCGTCTTCGAGGGGCATCTGGAGCGGGCGCTGGGCGCGATCGACGGCGATATTACCGCCACCGGCGTTTCCTGATGCACGGTTGAAGTGCATCGCCTGACGCAACCTTTTTTGGGGTTGTATCGAAGGTGAGCACCTCTAGTAATGCAATTTACAGTTATTTAGCGACTCCTTGTCAATGTGGCGGTGACGCGGGAGACACTCATGTTTTCAGTGATTGCATGCATACGTGATGACCATGACTGGCGCCTTATCGTGGCCGCCGCGATCGTCTGCCTGGCGGGCAGTGTCGCAACGATGTTGCTGCTGCTGCGCGCCCGGCGAAGCGAAGGTAGCCAGCGCAGCCTCTGGATCGCGGCCAGCGGTTTTGCCTGCGGTGTCGGTGTCTGGTCGACGCATTTCATCGCCATGCTGGCCTATGATGGTGGTGTGCCGGTTGCTTACGGCCTCTGGGGCACCGCTCTGTCGGTGGTCGTCGCCATAGCCGCGTCGTGGGTCGCCTTTGCAATCGGCCTCGGTGGTGGTTCACGTCTCTCGATGTCCTGCGGTGGCTTCGTGCTTGGCGCCGGCGTCGCGGCGATGCATTTCACCGGCATGCAGGCGATCGAGATCCACGGGCACATAAGCTACGATCCGCAAGCGACTGTTTCGGCGCTCGTCGTGGGAACGCTGCTGGCGGGTGCCGCGCTTCATGCTTTTCATGCCTTGCGCAGCATGCGGCGGCTGGTCGTCTCCTCCTTGCTGCTGGTGCTGGCAATCTGCACCATGCACTTCACGTCGATGAGCGGCGTGACGCTCATGCCGGAGGCCAATGTGGCTGTCGCCGGCACCATTCATCCCGCCTGGCTCGCCGGCGGGGTCATCGCAGCCTCCACGACATTGATCGTGCTCGCCTTCGGCGCCCTCTTCGTCGATCGGCAGCTGACCGATCTCAGAGGGCTCGCCAACGCCTCGCTCGAAGGCATGGCGATCGTTTTCGATGGCGTCATCGTCGAAGCCAACGAGCGCTTCTCCGGCCTCACCGGTCGGACGTTTTCCGATCTGTCCGGGCGCCGCCCGTCGGAGATCTTCGTCTTCGGCGAGGAAGGGCTCGAGGGACACAGGCGCGGGGATGGTCCCGGCGAGATCGATCTTCTCAACGCCGATGGGCGCACCATTCCGGTGGAATTCATGTGCCGGACGATCGAGTATCGTGGCCGCGAATGCGAAGTGATCTTCGTGCGCGACTTGAGGGCACGGAAGGAAGCCGAGCGCACGATCGAGCATCTGGCCCATCATGATGCGCTCACCGATTTGCCGAACCGCGCCTTCTTCGACCGCAGGCTGGCCCAGACGCTGGCGGCGGCCTCTGCGCGGGGCGAAGAGTTGGCGATCCTCTGCCTCGACCTCGACCGCTTCAAGGCAGTCAACGATATCTTCGGCCACGGCGAAGGCGACCGCATCCTGAAGAAGGTTGCCGATATCCTGCGCCAGGCTGCCGGAGAGCACGACACGGTCGCCCGGCTCGGCGGTGACGAGTTCGCAATCATCCACGTGGGCGGCAAGCGGCCGGTGGCGGCGCGCCAATTGACGGACCGCATCCTGGCGCTGTTTGCCGCGGAAATGGATACCAATCGCGATCCGACCGCCGTCGGCGTCAGCATTGGTGCTGCGCTCTATCCGGTCGACGGGCAGACGGCAGATCAGTTGCGCAACAATGCCGACACGGCACTCTACCGCGCCAAGCAGAGCGGCAAGGGCATCGCCTGCTTCTTCGACCGGGGAATGGATGAGGCGGTTCGCACCCGCCGGCAGATCGAGAACGACCTGCGCCATGCGGTGCTTCGCCGCCAGTTCTTTCTAGAATACCAGCCGCTGGTCGAAGTCCAGAGCGACAGGATCATCGGCTACGAGGCATTGCTGCGCTGGAACCATCCGCAGCGCGGGCTGATCGGCCCTGACGTGTTCATCCCGATCGCGGAGGAAAGCGGCTCGATCATCCAGATCGGCGAGTGGGTGCTGGAACAGGCCTGCACGGAAGCGGCAAAATGGAACGAGCCGCTGCCGATTTCCGTCAATATCTCGCCGGTCCAGTTCCTTCTGCCCAATCTCTTCGACCAGGTCGCGAGCATATTGCGTCGGACCGGCCTTGATCCCTGGCGGCTGGAGCTCGAAATCACCGAGGCGGCGCTGATGCACAATCGCGAGGATGTGCTGGCGGTGCTGGTTCGCCTGCGCGTCCTCGGCGTCCGGATCGTCATGGACGACTTCGGCACCGGACATTCTTCGCTGAGCAACCTGCAGACCTTCCCCTTCGACAAGCTGAAGATTGATTGCAGCTTCACCGCCGCCCTCGAAAGGGACCCTTCCGCACAGGCGATCGTCCGCGCCATCATCGCGCTCGGCCATAGCCTCAGGCTCGCGGTCGTGACCGAAGGCGTCGAAACCGAACGGCAGAGGCAGATCCTGGCGGAGGAGGGCTGCCTGCAGATCCAAGGTTATCTCTCCGGCCGACCGGGCGCTGCGCCCAGCACTGGCCGGGAAGCGCCGCGATGGGAGAAGATGCCGGTGTGCGCCGAGGGCTGAGGCACCTGCGCGGATGCCGGTTTGCCAGAGTGGTGGCATGAAAAAAGCCGGGCGTGTGGCGCCCGGCCTTTCCATTTGATGTGTTACCGGCCGTAGCCTCAGGCGACGCTGATCTGACGCTTCTCGATAACCGACTTCACGGCGGCGTCGGCGAGCGCCAATGCGGCGAGACCATCCTTGCCCGACGGCGTGATTTCCGCACCCTTTTCGATCGCGGCGATGAAGCTCTCGATCTCGTTGGCATAGGCTTCGGTGTAGCGCGTCATGAAGAAGTCGTGCAGCGGCGGGCGGGTGTAGCCTTCGCCATTGGCGATCTCGATCGAGACCGGACGCTGGTTTTCAGCCGAGACGACGCCCTTCGAGCCGTGCACCTCGATGCGCTGGTCGTAGCCATAGGTGGCGCGGCGGGAGTTGGAGATGATCGCCTGCTTGCCGGAAGCCGTCTGCAGGATGACCGAGACGCTGTCATAGTCGCCGGCTTCGCCGATCGCCTTGTCGACGAGAACGGCGGCGGTTGCCGTCACGGAGACCGGCTCCTCGCCGAGCAGGAAGCGGGCCATGTCGAAGTCATGGATCGTCATGTCGCGGAAGATACCGCCCGAACGCTTGATGTAATCGACCGGCGGGGCGCCCGGATCGCGCGAGGTGATGGTCACCATTTCCACGTCGCCGATCTTGCCGGCGTCGATCGCCTTTTTGACGGCCATGAAATGCGGGTCGAAGCGGCGGTTGAAGCCGACCATCAGCTTGGCCTTGGTTTCGCCCACCACCTTGAGGCAGGCCTTGACGCGCTCGGCATCCAGATCGACAGGCTTTTCGCAGAAGATCGCCTTGCCGGCGCGCGCGAAACGCTCGATCAGGTCGGCGTGGGTGTCGGTCGGGGTGCAGATGACGACGGCGTCGATGTCGTCAGCCTTTTCGATCGCCTCGATGGTGCGCACATCGCAGCCATATTGCTTGGCGATGGTTTCGGCGGCGGCAGGGAAGGCGTCGGCAACGGCGACGAGCACGGCATCCGGATTGCCGCTGACGGCTTTCGCGTGAACCTTGCCGATGCGTCCGGCGCCCAGAAGACCAAATCTGACTGTCATCTCAGTTTCTCTCGAATTCCGGCTCGCGACCGGGAAGGGGCGTGATGATCGGCGCTCATCGCGCAAAGGCGCCGCGGAACACTGATTCCGCGAATCGATCGGAGAATTGCCACGAAAAATCGCGTGTTGGAACGCTGCGCCGGCGCCTCTCCCTTGGTACCTCCGCACCCAGTCGGCCCGTCCATTCATTTGGAATGAAGTAGCCGACGTGGGTCATTTCGGAATTTTTATTCCATTTTAGTTGCGTCCGTCAAGGGGCGTGAGGACCGCTGGACTTGCTGTCTTCAATGAATATCCCGTAAATGGGGCGCACATGATAAGGCCACCAGAGGACAGAATGCTCAAGTTCATCGACCCGGACCACCCCTTTTACCGCCCGCTATGGGTCCGCCTGCTGATCGTGGCCTTCTGCGCCGTCTGGACGGTGGTCGAGTTCCTGGGCGAACAGGCGATGTGGGGCATGATCTTCCTGGCCATGACGGCCTATGCCTCGGCAGCGCTGCTGGTCTTCTATAAGCCGAGCGAGAAGAGCGTGGATAAAGCCGCGGACGAAGAGCAGGGCAAGAGCGACGGGGACGGCGCCGCGGGCTGACGATCACGCCGCCGGGTTGATTGCGCGTATCTGCTGCGAGGCTTCGTCGATCAGCATGTTGGCGAGTTTCATGCGCACGGTCGCATTGGCGCGGAAAGCGGCCGGCAGCCGGTCTGGATGGTTCAGGGCGGCGAAGGCACGCCGCTTTGCCGCGAGCGTCATTTGTGTTTCGCCGTCGGCAAGCGCCAGCTCCGCAGCAACCTCGACAAGGCTGGTGCGATCGAGATAGTCGGGCATGACCGGCGGAGGCGGCGGCTCGACGAAAGAGGCGTCGCGATAGGCGCGCTCGACCGCGCCGAAGGAGGCCGCGCCGACGCTTTCGGCCGAAAGAGCGCTGGCAAACACCGGCGCGTACGGCGTCGTGACACGGGACGCTTCGGCCGGATCCGGCTCGCTTTCCTCTTCCGTCTTCAGTCGCTCGAGCACCGACTGAAACACCGACATTCCGAACATGATGCCTCCAATTGGAAGGAAACCATGACAGCCGGAGGTTATCCCGGGCTGATCACATGATCATGCCCGGGCTGATCACTTGATCATGCCGGGCTGATCACGCACGGCCCTGCTTCAGGATGAGATCGTAGAGCAGCTTGGCGCTCGGCGGCAGCGCGCGGCCCTCGGCGGTGATCAGCCCATAGGGCTTGATGCGGATCGGGATTTCGGTCTTGAGGATGCGGATCTCGCCGGCCGGTGTGCCGTTGCCGGCAATCAGGTTGGCGACGTCGAGCGCCACCGGCGCGATCGCATTGGTGTGGCGCACGATCGACAGCGTCAGGATGATCGAAGAGGTGTTGATGACGGTCGCCGGCAATCTCACGCCGGCCGCCACGAAACTATCCTCGACGGCGCGCCTGAGCAGCGTGCCCGGCGGCTGGAACACCCAGTCGTAGGAGGGCAGATCCTCGGCGCCGACCACAGGTTTGTCGAGCAGCGGATGGCCGTCGCGCACGATCAGGCAGACTTCTTCAAACCCGATCTCCACCATGTTGAAGAGCCGCGGCGGCTGGTCGTCGGGGATGCGCCCGATGATGAAATCGTGGCGCGCGGCAAGCAACTCCCTTGCCAGAACGTTGCTGTTTTCGATCTGGACGTTGATCTCGATGCCGGGATAGGCGGTGATCACCTGGCGAATGGCGGGGACGGCGAGATTGAGCGCCGGGCCGGTGACGGAACCCAGAGAGACCGAGCCGCCGCTGCCCGTCTTGAGCTCGTTGATCTCGCGCGAGGCTTCTCGAAGCTCCAGAAAGATCGTGCGCGCCCGCCGTGCCAGCGCTTCGCCGTAAGGCGTCAGTTCGACGCCACGGGCAATGCGTTCGCAGACCGGCGCCTTCAGCATCGTCTCGATTTCCGACAGCATACGCGAGGCTGCCGGCTGCGAAGTCCCGAGGGCTTCCGCGGCGGCGCTGATGCGCCTGTGGTCGTCAATTGCAAGAATCAGCCGGAGGTGGCTGATCTTCAAGCCGGAGCGAAAGAGTGCTGAATCGAAGAGTTCGCCGGCCGTCCCGGTGGCGCTTGCCTTCTGGTCACGCATTTCCAACCCCTGTGGTTTTTTTGGTTTTCAAATATTTTCAAAAATCACACTGTTCGCACGTGCTATAACAATTTTGGTATGCGTTCAAAGTAATATTGTATTTGACAGTTATATGTTTTGATTCCAGTTTTTGCTCATGTGCCAGCGCATGTAGGAGCATGCGAGGCGGGGAGGCCTCTCCTTCACCTTGATCCGCGGCCGGAGACGAGATCCCGGTCCGCGGATTGCTGCGCATAGACGGAAAGGCTCTGCCTGCCGGCTTCAACTTTTTTGGGAGAGAACTGATGAAATTGATGACTTCGCTTCTCGCAGCCGCTGCGATTTCGATCGCGTCCTTCGCTGCGCCCGTATTTGCGCAGGACAAGGGCACGGTCGGCATTTCCATGCCGACGAAGACGTCGACCCGCTGGATTTCCGACGGCGAGACGATGGAGAAGCTGTTCAAGGAAGCCGGCTACACCCCGGACCTGCAGTTCGCTGACGACGACATCCCGAACCAGCTCGCCCAGATCGAGAACATGGTGACCAAGGGTGCCAAGGTTCTGGTCATCGGCGCCATCGACGGCACGACGCTCTCCGACATCCTGCAGAAGGCCCATGACGCCGGCGTCAAGGTTATCGCCTATGACCGTCTGATCCGTGACTCTGGCAATGTCGACTACTACGCCACCTTCGACAACTTCCAGGTTGGCGTGCAGCAGGCGACGTCGCTGGTGCAGGGCCTCAAGCTCGATGGCGCAACCGAGCCCAAGAACATCGAGCTCTTCGGTGGTTCGCCTGACGACAACAACGCCTTCTTCTTCTACGACGGCGCGATGTCAGTTCTGCAGCCGCTGATCGACAGCGGCAAGATCGTCGTCAAGTCCGGCCAGAAGGGCATGGACCAGGTCGGCACGCTGCGTTGGGACGGTGCTGTCGCCCAGGCCCGCATGGAAAACCTGCTGTCGTCGAACTACACCGACGCCAAGGTCGATGGCGTGCTTTCGCCCTATGACGGCCTCTCGATCGGTATCATCTCGGCGCTGAAGGGCGTCGGCTACGGCTCGGGCGACATGCCGATGCCGGTTGTCACCGGCCAGGACGCCGAGCTGCCGTCGGTCAAGTCGATCCTTGCCGGCGAACAGTATTCGTCGATCTTCAAGGACACGCGCGAACTCGCCAAGGTAACGGTCGGCATGGTCAACGCGATCATGGAAGGCAAGGAGCCTGAGGTGAACGACACCAAGACCTATGAAAATGGCGTCAAGGTCGTTCCGTCCTACCTGCTGAAGCCGGTTGCCGTCGACAAGTCCAACGTCAAGGACGTGCTCGTCAGCTCGGGCTACTACACCGAAGACCAGATCAACAACTGATCTTTTTCAACGGGAAGGGCCCGTGCAAGCGCGCGGGCCCTTTTATCCAGAAGACGGAGCCGGTACTCTCTCGCAGACTGCCGCTGGAATGACTGAACATGGACAATATCATTCTTGAAATGCGGGGCATCACCAAGACGTTCCCGGGCGTCAAGGCGCTGGACAATGTCAGCTTCAAGGTCCGCGAAGGCGAGATCCACGCGCTCGTCGGCGAAAACGGCGCCGGCAAGTCGACGCTGATGAAGGTGTTGAGCGGCGTCTATCCCGCCGGCACCTATGAAGGCGAGATCCACTACGGTGGCGAAGCGCGTCGCTTCTCGACGATCTCCGACAGCGAAGACCTTGGCATCATCATCATCCACCAGGAACTGGCGCTGGTGCCGCTGCTGTCGATCGCCGAGAACATCTTCCTCGGCAACGAGATCGCCAGCAACGGCGTGATCCACTGGCCGCAGACCTTTGCCCGCACCCAGGAGCTCCTGAAGAAGGTGGGCCTCAGCGAGAGCCCGGCAACGCTCATCACCGACATCGGCGTCGGCAAGCAGCAACTGGTCGAGATCGCCAAGGCGCTTTCGAAGAAGGTGCGGCTCTTGATCCTCGACGAGCCGACCGCCTCGCTCAACGAAACCGATTCCGATGCGCTTTTGAAGCTCCTGATGGAGTTTCGCACGCAGGGAATGACCTCGATCATCATCTCGCACAAGCTGAACGAGATCCGCAAAGTCGCCGACCAGATTACCATCCTGCGCGATGGCGGAACCGTCGAAACGCTCGACTGTCAGACCGAAGATGTCGGCGAGGACCGGATTATCAAAGGCATGGTCGGCCGCGCCATGGAAGACCGCTACCCGCCGCGCGAGCCCAAGATCGGCGAGACGCTGCTGGAAGTGAAGAACTGGAACGTCTTTCACCAGCACCACCGCGACCGGCAGTTCCTGCACGACGTCAATTTCACCGTGCGCGCCGGCGAAGTGGTCGGCATTGCCGGGCTGATGGGGGCAGGGCGCACCGAGACGGCGATGAGCATCTTCGGCAAGTCCTGGGGCCACAAGATCACCGGCGACGTGACGATGCGCGGCAAGCCCGTCGATGTCAGCACGATTCCGCGGGCGATCGATGCGGGTCTCGCTTACGTCACCGAAGACCGCAAGCAGCTCGGCCTCGTGCTGATCAACAACATCAAGGAGAACACGACACTCTCCAACCTGAAGGCGGTTGCCGCGAACGGCGTCATCGACGACCGCAAGGAAGCGAAGGTCGCCTCCGACTATCGCTCGAAGCTGCGCATCCGTTCGCACTCGATCTATCAGGAAACGGTCAACCTCTCGGGCGGCAACCAGCAGAAGGTCGTGCTGTCCAAATGGCTGTTCACCAATCCGGAAGTTCTCATTCTCGACGAGCCGACACGCGGCATCGATATCGGCGCGAAGTATGAGATCTACACCATCATCAACCAGCTTGCCGCCGAGGGTAAAGGCATCCTGATGATCTCATCGGAAATGCCGGAGCTGCTTGGAACCTGCGATCGCATCTACGTCATGAACGAGGGCCGCATCGTCGCCGAGCTCTCGAAGGCGGAAGCGAGCCAGGAATCCATCATGCGTGCCATCATGCGTTCAGGGGAGAAACACTAATGGTCGCCGATACGAGCACCCAAAACAACAAGCCCTCGATCGGGGACTATCTCAAGAACAACATCCGCGAATACGGCCTGCTCGTCGCGCTCGTGGTGATCATGCTGTTCTTCCAGTTCGTGACCAACGGCGTGCTGTTCAAGCCGGTCAACATCACCAACCTGGTGCTGCAGAACTCGTTCATCGTCATCATGGCGCTCGGCATGCTCTTGATCATCGTCGCCGGCCATATCGACCTGTCGGTCGGCTCGATCGTCGCCTTCATCGGCGCGATCTCGGCGATCATGCTGGTCAAATGGGGGCTGCCCGCCTTTGTCGTTATCCCGGCCTGTCTGATCGTCGGCGGCATCATGGGGGCGGCCCAGGGCTATTGGGTTGCGTACCAGAAGATTCCGTCCTTCATCGTCACGCTTGCCGGCATGCTGGTGTTCCGCGGGCTCACCTATGTGGTGCTCGGCGGACGTCCGATCGGCCCGTTCCCGAAGGAGTTCCAGCTGCTTTCGACGGGCTTCGTTCCGGATTTCCTCTATTTCCTCAACCCGGCGCCCGAGACCATTCAGAACATGGTGGCGCTCGTCGCCGTCATAGCTCTGGTCGGCTACGCGATCTATGCGGGCATTCGCGACCGCAAGATCAACGAACAGCACGGCACGGAGAACGAGCCATTCGTCTTCTTCGCCGTACAGATGGCGGTCATTGCCGTCGTTGCGTTGTTCATCGGCTTCCAGCTTGCGACCTATCGCGGCCTGCCGAACGTGCTGATCGCCATGGCCGTGCTGATCGCGCTCTATACCTTCATCACAACGCGCTCGACCATCGGTCGCCGCATCTACGCCATGGGCGGCAACGTCAAGGCGACCAAGCTCTCGGGCATCAACACCGAACGGCTCACCTTCTACACCTTCGTCAACATGGGCGTGCTTGCGGCACTGGCCGGCATGATCATCACCGCCCGCCTCAACTCGGCAACGCCGAAGGCCGGCGTCGGCTTCGAACTCGACGTTATTGCCGCCTGCTTCATCGGCGGCGCCTCGGCGTCCGGCGGCGTCGGCAAGATCATCGGCGCGGTGATCGGCGCCTTCATCATGGGCGTGATGAACAACGGCATGTCGATCATGGGTATCGGCATCGATTACCAGCAGCTGATCAAGGGCCTCGTGCTCCTCGCTGCCGTGTTCTTCGATGTCTACAACAAGAACAAGGGTTGAGCCGAAAGCCATAAGACCCGACGCGAACCAGTAACATTCACCGGCAGCCGCGGCTGCCAGGATCGGCGGATTGGCCCGCCGGAATTGGGTGGCGAAAGCCAGCCACGGGGACGCTTTTGCCTTGAGAAGGCGAAGACCGCGACCCGAACGACGACAGGAAGGACAGGATCGTGCTGATTTCGCAGATCACGAACGAAGACGGATCGATAACGGTTGCGGTGCGTTTGCCCGGTGAAACCGCGCGTGCGGTCAATGGTGCTGCAAGCGTCTACGCTCTGGCGATGGAAGCGGCCAATGCCGGGCGCAGCCTGAAGGAGACGATCGAGACCAAGGGGCTTGGCGCCGCCGTCGACCTCGACAAGGCCTATGCGGAGGGACGTTTCCTGCCGCCGATCACCCATCCGGATCCGGCGCATCTGCACCTGACCGGCACGGGCCTCACCCATCTTGGTTCGGCCGCAACCCGCGACGCCATGCACAAGAAGACGAGCGAGGCGGCCGAGGAAACCCTGACGGACTCGATGAAGATGTTCCGCATGGGGCTCGAAGGCGGCAAGCCGAAGGCCGGCGAGACCGGCGCGCAGCCGGAGTGGTTCTACAAGGGCAACGGCACCTCCGCCGTGGCGCCAGGTTCGGCACTCATTTCGCCCGCCTTTGCCGAGGATGGCGGCGAGGAGCCGGAAATGGCCGGCATCTACGTGATCTCCGACACGGGCGTTCCGTTCCGTATTGGTTTCGCCGTCGCCAACGAGTTTTCCGACCACAAGACCGAGCGGGTCAACTATCTCTGGCTGGCGCACTCGAAGCTGCGCCAGGCGAGCTTCGGCCCGGAAATCCGCATCGGAGTTGCGCCTGAGGATATCCGCGGCATGTCGCGCATCCTGCGCGGCGGCAAGGTGCTGTGGGAGAAGCCGTTCCTGTCAGGCGAATCCAACATGTCGCACAGTTTTGCCAATCTTGAGCATCACCATTTCAAATACGGCCTGTTCCGCCAGCCGGGCGACGTCCATGTGCACATGTTCGGCACGGCGACGCTGTCCTTCGGCGACGGCATTCGCACAGAAGAAGGTGACGTGTTCGAGATCGAGGCTCATGGTTTCGGCCTTCCGCTTCGCAACACGCTAGCGATCGCTGCGGAAGAACAGGTCGCCATTCGCCAGCTCTGACACATCTCCTAAGCGCACCGTTCGCGAGGGACGGTCATGCGCGTTTATGAGGGAGGCTCGAAGCCTATGACATTGTACCAGAACCTGATTGCCGGCGAGTGGGTCGGCGGTGACGGGGTTGCCAACATCAACCCGTCCGACACCAATGACGTTGTGGGCGAATATGCCCGTGCGTCTGCCGACGATGCCCGCGCCGCGATCGCCGCTGCCAAGGCTGCGTTTCCGGCCTGGTCGCACTCCGGCATCCTCGAGCGCCACGCGATCCTGAGGAAGACCGCCGACGAGATCTTCGCGCGCAAGGACGAGCTCGGAAGGCTGTTGTCGCGCGAGGAAGGCAAGACGCTGGTCGAAGGCATCGGCGAGACGGTGCGTGCCGGCCAGATCTTCGACTTCTTCGCCGGCGAATGCCTGCGACTGGCGGGCGAAGTTCTGCCGTCGGCGCGACCCAATATCGGCGTCGAGATCACCCGCGAGCCGGTCGGCGTCGTCGGCATCATCACGCCCTGGAACTTCCCGATCGCCATCCCCGCCTGGAAGATCGCGCCGGCGCTTTGTTACGGCAACACCGTCGTCTTCAAGCCGGCCGAACTGGTGCCCGGCAGTTCCTGGGCCATCGTCGACATCCTCCATCGCGCCGGCCTGCCGAAGGGTGTCCTGAACCTCGTCATGGGCAAGGGCTCGGTCGTCGGCCAGGCGATGCTCGACAGCCCCGATATCCACGCCATCACCTTCACCGGCTCGACCGGCACCGGCAAACGGGTGGCGCTCGCCTCGGTCGAGCACAATCGCAAATACCAGCTGGAGATGGGCGGCAAGAACCCCTTCGTCGTGCTCGACGATGCCGATCTGTCGGTGGCGGTCGAAGCGGCGGTCAACTCCGCCTTCTTCTCCACCGGCCAGCGCTGCACCGCCTCCTCGCGCATCATCGTCACCGAGGGCATCCACGATCGCTTCGTGGCCGCCATGGGCGAACGGATGAAGGGGCTGACGATCGATGATGCGCTCAAGGCCGGCACCCATATCGGCCCGGTGGTCGATGAGAGCCAGCTCAACCAGGACACCGACTACATCGCCATCGGCAAACAGGAGGGCGCGAAGCTCGCCTTCGGCGGCGAGCTCCTGAAGCGCGACACGCCCGGCTTCTACCTGCAGCCAGCGCTGTTCACCGAGGCGACCAATCAGATGCGGATTTCGCGGGAAGAAATCTTCGGGCCGGTCGCGTCCGTCATCCGCGTCCGCGATTACGACGAGGCGCTCACTGTGGCCAACGACACCCCCTTCGGCCTGTCCTCGGGCATCGCCACCACCAGCCTCAAGCATGCGACCCATTTCAAGCGCAATGCCGAGGCCGGCATGGTCATGGTCAACCTGCCGACGGCCGGCGTCGATTTCCACGTGCCCTTCGGCGGCCGCAAGGGCTCGTCCCATGGCTCGCGCGAGCAGGGCCGCTACGCCGCCGAGTTCTACACAACCGTCAAGACGGCCTACACGCTCGCTTAACGGGCGCCGTCACAGGCCCGCGTGACTGCGCGGGCCGCCTAAGGAAGGATAAGATGAAGAAGAAAGCTGAATGGCCGCGCAAGCTGCGTTCGCAGGATTGGTTCGGCGGCACCGGCAAAAATGCCATCATGCACCGCTCCTGGATGAAGAACCAGGGCCTGCCGGCGGACACGTTCGATGGTCGACCGATCATCGGCATCTGTAACACCTGGTCGGAACTGACGCCGTGCAATGCGCATCTGCGTGATCTCGCCGAGCGGGTGAAGCGTGGCGTCTATGAGGCCGGCGGTTTCCCGGTCGAGTTTCCGGTGTTCTCCGTCGGCGAGAGCACGCTACGTCCGACGGCGATGATGTTCCGCAACCTTGCAGCGATGGACGTCGAAGAGGCGATCCGCGGCAATCCGGTCGATGGCGTCGTGCTGCTCGGCGGCTGCGACAAGACCACGCCGAGCCTGCTGATGGGGGCTGCCAGCGTCGATATCCCGGTTATTCTCGTCTCCGGCGGCCCGATGCTGAACGGCAAATGGCGCGGCAAGGATGTCGGCTCGGGCACGGCGATCTGGCAGTTCTCCGAGATGGTGAAGTCCGGCGAGATGTCGCTGGCGGAATTCATGGATGCGGAGCAGGGCATGGCCCGTTCGGCCGGAAGCTGCATGACCATGGGCACGGCTTCCACCATGGCCTCGATGGCCGAAGCGCTCGGCATGACGCTGCCCGGTAATGCCGCGATCCCCGCGGTCGACGCACGCCGGCGAGTGATCTCGCAGCTCTCCGGCCGCCGCATCGTCGACATGGTCAAGGAAGATCTGAAGCCGTCTGACATCCTGACGAAGCAGGCCTTCGAGAATGCCATCCGCGTCAACGGCGCCGTCGGCGGCTCGACCAATGCGGTGCTGCACCTCTTGGCGCTCGCCGGCCGCATCGGCGTCGATCTCAGCCTCGACGACTGGGATCGCCTCGGCCGTGACGTCCCGACGATCGTCAATCTGCAGCCGTCGGGCAAATACCTGATGGAGGAGTTCTACTACGCCGGCGGTCTCCCGGTCGTGATCAAGGCGGTCGGCGAAATGGGTCTCCTGCACAAGGATGCCTTGACCGTCACCGGCGACACGATCTGGAACGACGTCAAGGACGTCACCAACTACAATGACGACGTCATCGTGCCGCGCGAAAAGGCCTTGACGCAGTCGGGCGGTATCGCCGTGCTGCGCGGCAATCTGGCGCCCAAGGGCTGCGTGTTGAAGCCATCGGCCGCCTCGCCGCATCTGATGCAGCACAAGGGCCGCGCCGTGGTCTTCGAGAGCATCGAGGACTATCACGCCCGCATCAACCGCGACGATCTCGACATCGACGAGACCTGCGTGATGGTGCTGAAATATTGTGGCCCGAAGGGTTATCCGGGCATGGCCGAGGTCGGCAATATGGGCCTGCCGCCGAAGGTGCTGAAGAAGGGCATCACCGATATGATCCGCATTTCCGATGCGCGCATGTCCGGCACGGCCTATGGCACGGTCATCCTGCATACCGCACCGGAAGCGGCCGATGGTGGCCCGCTGGCGCTGGTCGAGAACGGAGACATGATCGCCGTCGACGTGCCGGCCCGCACCATTCACCTCGACATTTCGGACGAGGAACTCGCCCGTCGTCGTGCGGCCTGGGTGTCGCCAGTCAAGCCACTAGCCGGCGGCTATGGCGGTCTCTACGTCAAGACGGTCATGCAAGCCGATACGGGGGCGGATCTCGACTTCCTTGTCGGCCCGCGCGGCTCGGAAATCCCTATGAACCGCGACAGCCACTGACTTTTCTGTTTGCTGGCGTGCAATGCCGCACCGCTCGTCGGTGCGGCATTTCCATTCGCGCTCCGGCCAGTCGTTTCAAAAAGAAGCGCAATCTTTGCACGTCTTCGGTTTGTATTATCTACAACCTCCGAAACGTTTGGCTTCCGGTAGAGTCAGCGCAACCAGACTTGATCTTCCGACGTCTCCTCTAGCCTGGGTCATTCCGGCCCTACGCTTGAGAAGGAGGACGATCATGCGGAAGAATGTGCTTGCGTTGTCGCTGGGTCTTCTTGCGACGGTGGCGTTATCCGCGCCGGCATTTGGCCAAAGCGCGGAGCGCGATGGTCTCGGTGTCGGGCTGTCCGTCGGCGCAGCGAACGGGCTGAACACCAGTGTGGGGCTCGGAGGATCGGACGGCGTGAATGCCGACGTCGACGCGTCGCTGGGCGGTGCCAACGGCGTCAACGCCGCCGCCAATGCCACGGTCGGCGGTTCGCGCGGCGTCAACGCCGATGCGCAGGCGAGCGTCGGTGGCAGCAATGGCATCAACGCGGATGCCGATATCGGTCTCGGCGGTGACAACGGGCTCAACTCTTCCGTTGACGCCAGTGTTGGTGGCCGACGTGGCCTGACTGCCGGCCTCGACGTCAATACCGGCGGTGGCGACAACGGTGTCGATGTCGGGGTGGGCCTGGGGCTTGGGACCGGCACAGGCAGTTCCGGCGGAAGCAGCAGCAGTGCGGGCGGTGGCGGTGCAGGTGTTGGTTCCGGTGGCGCAGTTTCTCCAGGCGCCTCGCTCACGGCGTTCAACAAGCTGTCGAGCGCCGAACGGGTCAAGCTCATCAAGCGTTGCCGCGACGTGGTCAGTGGCGGCTATGACGGCGGACTGGTTTCGCTCTGCCGCATCCTGCAGGCGAGCGCCTCGCGCTAGAGCAATTCCAGGAAAAGTGCGAAACGGTTTTCCGTCAGGAATTGCGTAATTTCAAAGACTTAGATCACTTCAGTGTTTCGATGAAACATTGAAATACAAACGACCGGGCGGGCGTCTGCGGCTTTCATGCCGGGAGATCCAGCTTTCGATGGGGTGTTTATGGCGCCCCATCGAAGAGGTTACTGGCGCAGAGGCTACTGGCTTTGTGACTGGCTCTGACTCTGGCTTTGCTGCTTTTGCTCGACGGTTACCGAAACTTTCAGCGTTTCCTTGGCTTCGCCATGGATCAGGCCGGAGATCGGCGCGGCGTCGCGGTAGCAGAGGCCGGAAGCTATGCGAACGTAGCGATCGTCGGGGCAGATCTTGTTGGCGGCGTCGAAGCCGACCCAGCCGAGCCCGTTCAGATGCACTTCGGCCCAGGCGTGGCTCGCCGTCTGATCCGGCTGGCCTTCCATCATCAGATAGCCCGAGATGTAGCGCGCCGGCAGGTCGAGCGAGCGCGACGCTGCGATCAGGATGTGGGCGTGGTCCTGGCAGACGCCGCTGCCGCTTTCGAGCGCATCCTCGGCCGTCGTCTCCGCGTGGGTCTCGCCGGGTTTGTACTCAACCGCCTTGTGGATTGTCTCCATCAGCGCATGCATGCGGGCAAGGTCGGTGTCGCCTTCGGCGGATTTTGCGAGTTCGCGGATCAGCTTGCCGGCCTTGGTCAAAGGCGTTTCGCGGGCATAGAGCCAGAGCGGTACGTAGGACTGGTGCGGCCCGAAGACGCCGGCGCGGTCCTCCGTATGGACCTCGCCGGAGGCGGTGATGCGGATCGCGTCGCGGTCGCCGTCGACGCTGACGAGATGAACCCGGTTGCCGAAGTGGTCGTCGTAGCTCACTTCGATTGCCGCGCCATCGACAAGGGTATCCCAGCCGAGAACGGTCTGGCCGGCCTGGGTCAGTGGCGTCAGCCGCAGACGCTGCAGCGCGTATTGCACGGGTTCGTCATAGTGGTATTCGGTCGTGTGGCTGATCTTCAGGTGCATGCCATTCTCCCGAACTCAGTTGAACCGGTAACCGTCGGAGATTTCCTGTCCCAGACGGTTGTTGTGGCTGATGAAGTCTTCGAGATATTCGTGCAGGCCCACATCCATGATGTCCTTGATCGACTGGCTGCGCAGCGACGCGAGCGTGCGGTCGGCCGTGTCGTGGGCGGCGTGGCGCTCGCCATATTCCCGTTCGAGGTAACCGAGATTACTGGCGATCTTCTCGTAGCAATAGGCAAGCGAGCGGGGCATGCGGCCGTTGGAAATCAGGAAGTCGGCGATGTTGGCGGGGCGGAGCTCGGCATCATAGACCCAGCCATAGGCGCGGTGGGCCGAGACCGAGCGCAGGATCGATTCCCACTGAACATTGTCCATCGACGAGCCGACGGCGGCGACTGCCGGCAGGAGCACGTAGTATTTCACGTCGAGGATGCGGGCGGTGTTGTCCGCTCGCTCGATGAAAGTGCCGATGCGCGAGAAGTTGAAGATCTCGTTCCGGAGCATCGTGCCGTGGAAGGCACCACGGATGAGGCCGGCGCGGCGCTTGATCGTATCGATGATCTCGGGCATGTCGGTCGGACGGGCCTTCCTGGAGAGGATCGTCTTCATTTCGAGGTAGCATTCGTTCGTCGCTTCCCAGGTCTCGCGCGTCAGCGCCGTGCGGACCATGCGCGCATTGTGGCGTCCCGCCTCGATGCACGACATCACGCTCGACGGATTGGCGCGGTCGCGCAAAAGGAAATCGATCGCGTCGATGCTCGTCAGCGTCTCGTGCACTTCGTCGTAGAGTTCGCGCACGCCCGCACTTTGCAGCACGCCGTCCCAGTCGCCCTCCGTGGCTTCGCTGCGGGTCAGCGCCATGCGCAGTCCGGCATCGATCAGTCGGGCGCTGTTTTCGGCGCGTTCGATGTAGCGGAACATCCAGTAGAGACCGTTTGCAGTTCTTCCCAACATGGTCTCAGTCCTCCAGTACCCAGGTGTCCTTGGTCCCGCCACCCTGGCTGGAGTTCACGACGAGCGAACCAGCCTTGAGTGCCACGCGCGTCAGGCCGCCGGGAATGATCTGCACCTTGTCGGAGACGAGGACATAGGGGCGAAGGTCGACGTGCCGGGGCGCGATACCCTTGTTGACGAGGATCGGCACGGTGGAAAGCGAAAGCGTCGGCTGGGCGATGTAGTTGGTCGGGCGGCTCTTCAGCTTTTCGGCAAAGAAGGCGCGCTCCTTCTTGCTGGCGGTCGGGCCGACCAGCATGCCGTAACCGCCGGATCCGTGCACCTCCTTGACCACCAGCTCTTCCAGATGTTCGAGCACGTATTTCAGGCTCTGTGGCTCGGAACAGCGCCAGGTCGGCACGTTTTCAAGCAGTGGCTTGCGGCCAGTATAGAACTCGACGATCTCGGGCATATAGGAATAGATCGCCTTGTCGTCGGAAATCCCGGTGCCGGGCGCATTGGCAATTGTGATGTTGCCGGCGCGGTAGACATCCATGATGCCGGGAATGCCAAGCGCCGAATCCGGACGGAAGGTGAGCGGATCGAGGAAGTCGTCGTCGACGCGGCGGTAAAGCACGTCGATCGCCTCGTAGCCGCGGGTGGTGCGCATCTTCACCTTGCCGTCGATGACGCGCAGATCCGAACCCTCGACCAGTTCGACGCCCATCATGTCGGCGAGGAAGGCATGTTCATAGTAGGCGGAGTTGTAGATACCGGGCGTGAGCACGGCGACGCGCGGCTTGCCGCTGCAGCCGAGGGGTGCCAGCGACGCCAGGCTCTGGCGCAAGAGATTCGGGTAGTTCTCCACCGGGCGCACGCGGTTCTGATGGAAGAGTTCGGGGAACATCTGCATCATCGTCTCCCGGTTTTCCAGCATGTAGCTGACACCGGATGGCGTGCGCGCATTGTCCTCGAGCACGTAGAACTGATCTTCACCTGTTCTCACGATGTCGGTGCCGACGATATGGGTGTAGACGCCGCCCGGCGGCCTGAAGCCGATCATCTGCGGCAGGAAGGCGACGTTCTTCTCGATCAGCTCTCGCGGCACGCGTCCGGCGCGGATGATTTCCTGCTTGTGGTAGATGTCGTCGAGAAAGGCGTTGAGCGCGATGACCCGCTGTTCGATGCCTTGGGCGAGCTTGCGCCATTCGCGGCCGGAAATGATGCGGGGGATGAGGTCGAAGGGGATGAGCTTTTCGGATGAGTCTGCGTGTCCGTAGACCGCGAAGGTGATGCCGGTTTTCCGGAATATGTTCTCGGCTTCCCTGGATTTGGCTATGAGCCGATTTTTGTCCTGGCTGGCATACCATTCATGATAGGTCGAATATGGCTGGCGCGGACTGCTATCCGCATTCATCATTTCGTCAAATGCCAAAGGCGTGGTCCCCTTATTTTTGACCATTTGAGTACAACGCTGGTTGCAATGCAAGAAGCGTGCTCAGTCGCCGGAAAAGAAAATTGGCATCGATCTTCTCGCCCATTCACGGGGAAAACTGCCCAACAACCCGGCAGCGGGATCCGGCCGCCGAAAGGTGTGGCGGCCGAGCGGCTGCAAAATATGCATATGCTCTAAAATTGGGCGCGGATTTTCGGTGCTAGCCGAGGCCCAGGCAAGCGATCGCGAGCGCTGACAGGATGCAGAGCACGAGAAGCGAGAGCAGGGCAGCGGCACTGGCGCGCGGGCCGGCATTGGCGAGCGTGCGGACGTCGACCTCGAGGCCGAGAGCGGCCATGGCGATGACGGTCAGCCAGGTGGAGACCTTCACGGCGCCTGTCGCGACCGGGTCGGGGACTACGCCGCTATTGCGGGCAATGGCGACGACCAGGAAACCGAGGATGAACCAGGGGACGAAGTGGGCGACAGGAGTGAGGCGCGATCCCACTGTGCGGCGTTCGCTCGGTTCGGCTTCAGGTTCAGCATCGCGGCCGCCGATCAGCGAGAAACAGAAGACGACGGGGCCGAGCATCAGCACGCGCACGAGCTTGACGAGCGTGCCGACCTGAACCGAGAGCGAACTGAAAGGGCTGGCAGCGGCGAGAACCTGCGGCACGGCATAGACGGTCATGCCGGCAAAGACGCCGTAGCCCTGCGGCGTCATGCCGAGCCAGCCGCCGACGAAGGGTAGAGACAGGACGACGGCGATGCCGAGAATGGCGGTAAAGGAAATGGCGGCGGCAACCTCTTCGCCGCGGGCGCCGATTGCCGGAGCGACGGCGGCGATGGCGGAATTGCCGCAGATGGCGTTGCCGCAGGCGATCAAGGTCGCGAGCCGCTTCGGCAGGCCGAGCAGCCGTGCGATCAGGTAGCCGGTGGCGATCGACATGACAACCATGGCGACGATGGTGACAAGCAGGGTCGGCCCGCTTTCGGCGAGCGCATCGAAGCTCAGCATGGCGCCGATCAGGACGATTGCGGTCTCCAGCAGAACCTTGGCGGAGAAATGGATGCCGGAGAGGAAGCGGGCGCTGGGCGTCCAGATCGTGCGGACGATGGTGCCAAGCAGAATGGCAAGAACGAGGGCCTCCAGCCATGCCCGGCCCGTCCAGCGCCACTCGATCCATTCAAGGCCGATGGCCGCGAGCGCGACGAGGCAGCAGAGGAAAAGGCCCGGAAGAATGCAGGTCAGGCGGGAGGAGGCGGAGCAAAATGCGGAGCGAAATGTGGGATGCGATCTGGACATGGCGGGCAACCTACGCCGATCCATGAATCAGTCTAACGGATTATTCTTGTCATTCTGATCGATTTTTGCGATTGATTTGCCATGACACTCGATCAACTTAGAATCTTCGTCGCGGTCGCCGAGCGCCTGCACATGACGAAAGCCGCCGAGGCGATGAACGTCACCCAGTCGGCCGCAAGTGCTGCCATCGCGGCGCTCGAAACCCAGCACGACGTGCGTCTGTTCGATCGCGTCGGCCGTGGTCTGGCACTGACGGACGCGGGCAAGACGTTCCTGCCGGAGGCGAGGGCGGTTCTCGCTCGGGCGATGGCCGCGGCGGCCTGCCTCAACGATCTTTCCCAGCTTCGCCGCGGCGAACTGTCGATTGCCGCTAGCCAGACGGTTGCGAGCTACTGGCTGCCGGCGCGTCTGGCGCGCTTCACCCACGACTATCCGCAGGTCGACGTGAAACTCACCGTGCGCAACACCGCCGTCGTTGCCGAGGCGGTAGAGGAGGGGACGGTGCAGCTCGGCTTCGTTGAAGGGCGGGTCGATGGTGCCAAGCTCGACCACCGCCGCGTCGCGGTCGATCGCATCGCGGTCTATGCTTCGCCCGCGCATCCGCTTGTCGGCGCCCCGGTCAATCTGGAGATGCTGCTTGCCGCGCGCTGGGTGCTGCGTGAAGAGGGCTCCGGCACGCGGGCAATGTTCCTGCAATCGATGGGGGATTATGGAGCGGAGCTTGACGGGTTGAAGATCGAGCTCGAGCTGCCTTCGAACGAAGCGGTACTGACGGCCGTCGAAAGCGGTCCTTTCGTCACGGCCGTGTCCCGGCTCGCCGCCCAGCCCTTCGTTGATAGCGGCCGGCTGGTCGAGTTGCCGTTTGAACTGGCGGAGCGCAATTTCGAACTCTTGACCCATCGCGAGAGGCAGTTTAGCCACGCGGCCCGCGCCTTCGTGGAACTGCTTTGAGGCAAATTCCGTTCTACTCCTGCGATTGGCCTTCGTGTGACAGGCCAAAAATTGCAGGACCTTCGTTTGATGAGGTGGTCATGGCGTTCGAAATCGTTGAAAGACCGGCCCAGCGCATAGCCGGCTCGTTTTGGGAAGGTACCTTTGGCGAGGCGGCCGAAGGGGCCGTGCGCCGACTGATCGCCGAGATGCAGGGGCACCACCAACACCTTCATCCCGGGGACCATGCAGCTCTCGTCGGTATTTCCTGGAACGATCGCCCTGACGGCTTCCGCTATCTTGTCGGTTATGTCGCCGACAAGGCCGAGACCTCGGTTCACCCTGGACACGTCGACCTGCCGGCCATGCGTTTCGTCACCGCCTTGCATCATCCGGAAAGCGGCGACGCCTTTGCTCATTACCAGAAAATGTTCGATTGGATGGCGGCCGAAGGACATGCGGCCGATACCGCCTTGCTGCACTATCGCGAGGAGTACGAGCCCGGCTTCGTTTCGCTGTCGCTTTCCTCGCTCCGGCTGATGGTTCCGATTGGCTGATGCTTGCCATCAGAAAAATTGCTTTGACCATCAGTGTGGTCGCGTCTACTTGCCTCAATGCCTAAATCGCAATGATTAGGCTCGAAATCATCCGGTAGATCAGAGTATTCAGCGACTTGAGGCCGCCTTCCGTTGAGCGGGCTGTACGCCGCCGCTCTGCCGCCGTTATCCGATAGGCCCATCATGCTCGCCCGCCTGGCTCCCGCCATCTTCGTTCTGCTCTGGTCGACCGGCTGGGTCGTCGCGAAATATGCGGCTGCCTACGCGGATCCGCTGACCTTTCTGGTTTTGCGTTACACGCTGGCGATCGCGCTCTTCATCCTGTTTTGCATCGTCACCGGCGCCCGGTGGCCAAAGTCCTGGTCGGTGGCCGGCCATGCCGTGGTGTCAGGCATGTTTTTGCACGGGCTCTATCTCGGCGCCGTCTGGTGGGCGATCGGTGAGGGTGTTCCCGCCGGTATCTCCGGCATCATTGCCGGCCTGCAGCCGTTGATGACTGCCGTCGCGGCGGCCTTCGTGATCGACGAAAAGCTGACGACCCAACAGAAGCT
Source organism: Ensifer sp. R-19 (assembly GCF_049905105.1). NCBI lineage: Bacteria > Pseudomonadati > Pseudomonadota > Alphaproteobacteria > Hyphomicrobiales > Rhizobiaceae > Ensifer > Ensifer sp. R-19. Next base: position 2,615,389 of record NZ_CP184569.1, on the reverse strand, counting down.
CGGACTGGTGCTCGGTTTCTTCGGCATTGCGCTAGCCGTGCTGCCGAAGGTGCTGGCGATAGATACCGGCGCGACGCCGATCCACCTCCTGCCTGTCATCGTCAACGTGCTCGGCATGGCCGCCGTCACCTATGGCACGCTCTATCAGAAGCGCCATCTCCAGAGCGGCGACATCCGCAGCATCGCAGCACTGCAATATCTCGGCGCGCTGATCGTGACGATCCCGCTGGCGCTGCTGCTGGAAGATCTGCACGTCACCTGGAACCTCCAGGTCGTGCTCGCACTCGCCTGGTCGGTCCTAGGGCTTTCGATGGGCGCGATCGCGCTGCTGCTCTATCTCATCCGCCGCGGCCAGGTGTCGCGCGCAGCCTCGCTCATCTATCTCGTGCCGCCGCTTGCCGCAGTGCAGGCGTGGCTCTTCTTCGGCGAAGCGCTGACGCTGCCGATGGTCATGGGGACGGTGATCGCCGTCGCGGGCGTCTATCTTACCAACCGCAAGCAGCGGGCATAAAAAAACGGCGGGTCGCTTAGGCCCGCCGTTCATTTCAGCGATTTTTAGAAATCAGCCCTGGTGGCCGCGGTTGCCGCCGTTGCCACGACGCTGGCCCTGGCCGCCTTCGCGACGCTCGCCACCACCGCGGTTTTCGTTGCGGCCGCCATGGTTGCGGTCGCGACGGTCGCCCTGCTTCTGGCCGGGACGTCCGTGGTGCTTCTTGCCCTCATGGTTGCGGTTGCCTTCGCCACGGCCGTCGTTCTGCGGATGGCCGTGATCGCGGCGCTCCTGGCGCTGCGGGCGGCGCTCGTCGCGCAACAGGTCATCGCCGGTAAAGCCGCTGGTCGCTGCCACCGGCTCGCCGGCCGGGCGTTCGCGACGCGGAGGACGGCCGCCGTTCTGGTGCTGGCCGCCGCCATTGCCCTTGCGATGGCCGGCGCCGTTGTTGCCGCGGCCGCTGCGACTCTTGGAGGGGCGGGCCTGGTCGGCCGGCGCTTCGCCGCTGGCAACAGCAATGTTGATGCCCATCAGCTTCTCGATGTCGCGCAGCAGGCGGATTTCGTCCGGAGCGCAGAAGGCTATCGCGATGCCGTCGCGGCCGGCGCGCGCGGTGCGGCCGATGCGGTGAACATAGGCATCAGGCACTTCCGGCAGGTCATAGTTGTAGACGTGGGTGACGCCGGGGATGTCGATGCCGCGGGCGGCGACGTCGGTGGCGACAAGCACGCGGATCTCGCCATCACGGAAGGCCTTCAGTGCCCGCTCGCGCTGGCCCTGGCTCTTGTTGCCGTGGATCGAGGCGGCCTTGAAGCCCACGTGGTCGAGGTGCTTCATCAGCTTCTCGGCACCATGCTTGGTGCGGCTGAAGATCAGCGACAGGCCGTCCGGATTGTCGGTCAGCGTCTTCTTGAGGATGGTCGTCTTCAGGTCCTTGCCGGGAACGAAGTGAACATACTGTTCGACCTTGTCGGCGGCCTTGCCCGGAGGTGTGACTTCAACCTTGATCGGGTTGGTCAGGTACTCGCCGGCAAGCTCGGCAATCTGCTTCGGCATGGTGGCCGAGAACAGCAGCGTCTGGCGGTTCTTCGGCACGAGCTTGGAGATCTTGCGCAGGTCGTGGATGAAGCCGAGGTCGAGCATCTGGTCGGCTTCGTCAAGGACGAGGTAGCGCCCTTGCGTCAGCGTCACGGCCTTGCGGTTGACGAGATCGAGCAGGCGGCCCGGTGTTGCGACCAGGATGTCGACGCCGCGGGCGAGCTGCTCGGTCTGCTTGTTGATCGAGACACCGCCGACGACAACGCCGATTTTCAGCGGAGACTTCTTGACGAAGAGCTTGAGGTTGGCAGCGATCTGGTTGACCAGTTCGCGGGTCGGGGCAAGTACGAGGGCGCGGATGTTGCGCGGATCGGGGCGCTTGCCTTCGGCAACGAGCTTTTCGATCATCGGCAGGCCGAAGGCGGCCGTCTTGCCGGTGCCGGTCTGGGCGAGACCGATGAGATCGTTGCCCTTCAGCACCTGAGGAATGGCCTGCGCCTGGATCGGCGTCGGTTTTTCGAAGCCGTTGGCGGACAGGGTCTCCAGAATGTGCTCGGAGAGGCCGAGATCTTTAAAGGTGGACAAATGCATATACCTTTTGGGGGCGCCAAACGCATTCGCCGGAACCGCATCCTTGCTGTTCCGGTGTCGTTTGGCGTCAAGAACCCCGCGTGAATTGGGAACTTGTGGGTTAAGAAAAAAGTCGTCAAGCGCCTGTGCTGTCGCCGCTTACGGCGTATGGGTGCGCTTTTCCTTCTTCACGGCTTTCTGTGTTGCCGAGGGCGCGCTCACGCGGCGGCCTGAAGGTGACGCTGGGCACCATGTCGTCGTTTTGGGCGAAAAAGTCAAGGTGCATCTTTTCGCAGGTGCGAAATAAGATCTACTCCAGCGCGAGATCAAAGCCGGCTTCAGCCGCTTCCTGGCCGTTGACGAGGATGACGATGCGGTGCGCGCCCGGATAGTAACGCCGGGTGGTGATCGGTCGGATCGCATGGCGTTTTTCGATCTCGATCGAGCGGCCGGGCGCAAGCGTCGCCGAGGTCCATTTGAACACTTTCGGCGATGACGCGCCGTTCGCCTTGCGGTGATGCACGGCGTAATCGATCATCACCTTCTGGCTCGTCTCGGCGTCATGACTGACGGCCAGGCGCAGGCCGAGGCTTTCGCCGAGCACGATCTCGGAGCGGTCGAGCGAGAACCTGGCATTGATGCCGGCCGGGGGAGCGAAGCCGAAATTGCCAAGCGCGTCCGGGTGGCCCTGCTTCAGGAGCGTGCGCGAGGCATGGCGCAGCAACTGGCGGCGCTCCGGCGCCGCGTCGCCGATATGCCCGGCGACGAAAGCCACCACCAGATCCGGATGGTCCTTGGCGATGTCGTTGAGGCTGTTGGCGACCGAGCGGCGCACATAGTCCTCGGGGTCGTCGAGAAGGGCCGTCAGGATCGGCAGGATCGGCTTCGGATCGCGGATGAGTTTCGGCAGCCGCATTGCCCAGGGCAGGCGCGGGCGCGTGCCTTCGCTCGCCAGCCGGCGGACGTGATGGTTGGTGTCTTGGGTCCAGGAGTGGATCGTGGCAAGAGCGCGCTCCTGATCGCGATCGATGAAGACGCGAATGCCGAACTCGGCGGTGAAATGCGGCGTCAGTGCACGCAGCAGCGACAGCGACAGGTCGAACTCCCCAAGGCCGCGCAAGGCAACGTACTGGCTGAGGGGGAGCAATGCCCAGCCGCTGAGACCGGGCGCATCGTCTCGGGGCAGGCAGGCCGCAAGAATGGCGGCCGCTTCAGGGAACGGCTGCGGCAGCGTTTCGACCAGCGCATCACGGATCTTGAGCGAACGCTGCATCAGTTCCAGCGTTTCGAGGCCATCGCCCGCTAGCCGCAAGAATTTCTCCCGATCGAAGGCGCTGGCGCCACGGGCGATCCGGTCGGCGATATCGGTGACGACGCCGGGGTGCAGCAGGTTCTTCAGTGGTTCGGCCATCGCTAGGCAGTCCTTCGCTCGTTTCTCTGGCCGCTCAGATCTTCTGGCCGTCGGTAAAATGCTGCACCAGCATTACCGCGCTGATTGTCGCCGCGTAAGGCGCAAACTCCGGATCGACACGAACGCGCTCACCGGCCGATTGGGCGGCCTCAAGCGTCTCCCATTCGACCAGGTCCGCAAACATGCCCGAGGTCTCGCAGGAATCGACGGCGCGCCAGGAGACGAACCCGGGATAGCGGGAAACGGCCTGCATCGCCCGGCGGCGCGTGGCTGTCGCCGCGGGTTTGTCGAGAACGATGCAAACGGCAAGCTCAAGGATGTGGTCGCTGGTCATGTTCATGCTCCATGTCTGTTGGAGCTTGATTTAGCATAGGGCAACTGACAGCCTTATGGCCATAGTCGACACCGGCATGCTTGTGCCTGCCGGACGGTCGCTATAGCCCTTTCAAACGTGGGAGAGAATGGCGAAGGGAGACCACGGATGAGACCCGCCGACCGGCTGTTTCGCATTATCCAGCTCCTGCGCGCGACCGGCCGGGCGATGACGGCGCGGGAGATCGCCGAGAAGATGGAGGTCGCGCAGCGGACGATCTATCGCGACATGGAGCATCTGATCGCTTCCGGTGCGCCAATCGATGGCGAGCGTGGTGTCGGCTATCTGCTGCGCGGGGCCTTCGACGCGCCGCCGCTCGCCTTCACCTTCGAGCAGCTCGAAGCGCTCGCCTTCGGTGCCAGGGCCGTGCAGATGCTGGGCGACGGGCGACTTGCTCGATCGGCGCGCGAGGCGATGGAGAAGATCGCCCACGGCTTGCCTCCCGAACACCGGCAGCGGCTGATGGCGGCACCACTTCGCGCCTTCCGCTCGGCGCTCCAGCCGGAACCGCCGGCACTGCTCGGCGATCTGCGCCAGGCGATCGCGGAGCGGCGCAAGCTTCGCCTCAGCTATGACAGCCTCAAGAACGAGCACTCAGAGCGGATCATCTGGCCGCTGGGCTTAAGCGTCTTCGGCCACTTCTGGCTGCTGACGGGCTGGTGCGAGCTGAGGTCGGATTTCCGCGATTTCCGCGTCGACAGGATCAGCTCCGTTCACGTCGAGCGCGAGCGTTACGAGGTGACAGCGGAGCGCAGCTTCGAGGCCTATGTCGCGCGGATGTGATCGCCGTTACAGGCCGAAACAATTGCTGCTGAGCGGCGTTTTGATGGAACCGAACCGAGCCTCGCGCGTTTCCTTCCAGGGCCTTTTCGGCCCGCCACGATCAACACCTTTCACTGGGAGACAATCGTGCAGAACCGGACATGGATACTGGTCGCGGACGGCAACACCGCGCGCATCGTCAAGGGCGTGAACCTGTTGAAGGAGGAACGCCAGCGGCCGGACGAGGAAACCTTTCACACCGAACCGAAACGCGTTCAGGACATCATGGCGGATAAGCCGGGCAGAGCGCACTCGTCCGACGGGCACGGCCGCTCCGCCATGGAATACAAGAGCGATCCCGTTCGCGAGGAGCAGCAGCGCTTCGTCGCCGACGTTGCTGAAAGGCTGGAAAGTTACGCGGCCGACCACGCTTTCGACAGCCTGGTGATCTGCGCCGCCCCAAGGACGCTCGGCGATTTCAGAAAACAGCTCTCCGCGCATGTGAGGGAGCGGACGGTCGCTGAGATTGACCGCAATTGTGTCGCTGCAACGACGGAGCAATTGATCGCCACGGCGCGGGCTGCCGTCTTTCCCTGAGCCCGGCTTGTAGGGCTCGCCTCCATACTAGCGGCTGCTCGTGCAATCAGCCAACGCGGCGCTCCGTCAGAAGTCCGTCGGGACGCCGCCCTCTGCCTTACGTCTGGCGACAAAGGCATCAAGTTCCTCTTCGATCGCCGGATCGAGCGGCGGGCGCTCATATTCGTTGAGCTTCTGCTTGAAGATCCGGTTGGCATGATCGTAGGTGGTCGGCCGTCCGGCTTCTGTCCAGGTCTCGAAGTTGCGCCAGTCGGACAGGATAGGCGAATAGAAGGCGGTCTCGTAGCGCTGCAGCGTGTGCAGCGTGCCGAAGTAATGGCCGCCGGGGCCGACGTCGCGCACGGCGTCGAGGCCTAGCGCATCCTCGCTGACATCGAGCGGCGTCAAATATTCCGCCACCATCTGCAGCATGTCGACGTCGAGAATGAACTTCTCGAAGGAGGCCGTGAGCCCGCCCTCGGTCCAGCCGGCTGCATGCATGACGAAGTTGCCGCCGCCCTGGGTCAGCGCCCAGAGCGACATGGCGGACTCGTAGGCGGCTTGAGCGTCGAGCGTGTTGGCGGCATTGGTGTTCGAGGTGCGGTAGGGGATGTTGTAGCGGCGGGCGAGCTGGCCGCCGGCGACCACCGCCTTCATGTATTCCGGCGTGCCGAAGGCGGGTGCGCCGGTCTTCATGTCGACGTTCGAGGTGAAACCGCCATACATGACGGGTGCGCCGCGCCTGACCATCTGGGTGAAGGCGATGCCGCACAGTGCCTCGGCGTTCTGCTGAACCAGTGCGCCGGCGATCGTCACCGGTGCCATCGCGCCGGCCAATGTGAAGGGCGTGACCACCACCACCTGATTGCGCGAGGACATCTCGATGATGCCCTGCAGCATCGGTCCGTCGAGGCGGAGCGGAGAGGAGGTGTTAATGATGGTGAACAGCGAAGGCTCGCGCTCCATCTGCTCCATGGAGATGCCGCGGCCGATGCGGGCGATCTCGATGCCGTCGGTGTTGCGCTGCTTCCCAAGCGAATAGGCGTGGAAGACCTTGTCGGTAAGCTTCACCATGTCGGAGAGGCAGTCGAGGTGGCGGACTGAGGCATGCAGATCGACCGGCTCGACCGGATAGCCGCCGGTCGTGTGCACGATGTCGTAGGACTGGGCGAGCTTTACCAGCTTGCGGAAGTCTTCATGGTTGCCGGTGCGGCGGCCGCCATCACGATCGGCGACGAAGGGCGCGCTGGCGATCTGGGCGAAGACGAGATTGTTGCCGCCGATCGCGACGTTGCGCGCCGGGTTGCGGGCGTGCATCGTGAAGGCCGGAGGCACGGAGGCGATCATGTCCATGATCAGCCCGCGGTCGAAGCGCACCCGGTCGGTGCCGGGCGTCACATCGGCGCCTGCGGCCTTCATCCGGTCGCGTGCTTCCGGCAGGATGATGTCCATGCCGATCTCTTCGAGGATGGTCAGCGACGCGTCATGGATCGCTTCGAGCGCATCTTCCGAAAGCACCGTGGACTTCGCCAGCGTATTGACAAGATTGAGGTATTTTCCGCCCGCGGACTTGCGGGACCGCTCGGCGCCGCGGCCGCCTGGCCTGCGTCGCCGCTCCAGCGGGGTCGAGGCCGCATCACCGGTTGCTGCATCGGGAAACTGATCGTCGTTCATGAAGGACCCACCGTGTTGCCGATGGGGTTGTGTCGCAGATCCGCAGGCGCGATGGCCCGCCATTTGCGACAGTTCAGTTCTCTTGTGGAGTAAATCGTTCCCGCTGACGCATTTTCGCAGGGCGATGGCGCAACCGTTCAAGACACGTTGAAATCGGGGGGAGCGCCTACAGCGCCGCGCGTCTTATCAGACGCGCAAAGGCCGCTGTAGCACTTTGATTTTCTGCATGTCTTTGTCCTTAAATCGAGGTCGATTTAAGGAGACATGCAGTAGGGGCGGTCGCCCCGCAGCATCTCGCGCTTGCCGGCGAAACCCTTGCGTTTTTCGACGACGAAGCCGGCGGCCTGAAGATTGCGGCGGACGAAACCGGCGGCGGCATAGGTCGCGAAGCTACCGCTGGGCGCGGTTTTTTCGAAGACGTGCCGCATCAGCTCTTCCGACCACATGTCGGGATTGCGCGAGGGGGCGAAACCGTCGAGATACCAGGCGTCGAACGGATGTTCGGTGCGGGCGACACCTTCGAGCGCCGGACCGCAGACGACCGTGAGGGTGACGCCGTCGCCAAAGTCGATGCGGACGTCACCGTCGGGGTCTGCCGGCCAGCGGGAGATCAGGGCCAGCCGTTCCGCATCGATTTCCGGCCAGTGGCTGAGCGCACGGGAAATCTCGTCGGCGGCCATGGGAAATCGCTCGAATGAGACGAAATGCAGGCGGTCGCCGGCTCCAGCGGTTGCCTTCCACTGGCGCCATGTCTCGCAGAAATTGAGCCCGGTGCCGAAGCCCAGTTCGCCGATGCGGAAGGTGCCCGTACCGACCCAGCGCTCCGGCAGGCCGTTGCCCGAAAGGAAGACGTGACCGCATTCCAGCCGCCCATCGGTGCGGCAATAAAAGTGATCGCCAAACTCCCGGGAATAGGGCATATCGGCCTCGTGCCAATCAAGGTTTTGGTGCGCTGGCGGGTCGATCGGGTCTGCTGGTCCTGTCATGGCAAAGGCGATAATCCGCCGGCCGGAGAAGGTCAATCGATGAGCGAGCTTTTGGTCGTCGGCGGCGGTATCATGGGGCTGTGGGCCGCCCTTTCCGCCGCGCGCAAGGGCATGACGGTGCGGCTCGTCGAGCAACAGGCCATCGGTGCCGGCGCGAGCGGCGGCCTACTGGGCGCGCTCATGCCGCATATGCCCGACCGCTGGAATGCCAAGAAGCAATTCCAGTTCGAAGCGCTGGTGTCCCTCGAAGAGGAGATCGCGCAGCTCGAAGCCGAGGCGGGGGTGTCGACCGGCTATCGCCGCACCGGGCGGCTGATGCCGCTCGCCAAGCCGCACTTACGCGACATTGCGCTCCGGCATGAACAGGACGCACGACAGCAATGGCGCGCGGGCGACCGGCAATTCTTCTGGCATGTCCAGGAGGAAGGCCCGCAGGGTTGGCCAGGCACGGAGGCAACGGCGCATGGCGTCGTTTTCGATACGCTGGCCGCGCGGGTGTCGCCGCGCCGCACGCTGTCGGCCCTGCGTGCCGCCCTGTTGCAGTTGCAGAATGTTCAGATCGATGAAGGCTCGGGCGTGCGCGCCATCCTTCCGGCGCACGGCAGGGCCGAGCGTGACGATGGCAGCCGGCTCAGCTTCGACCATTGCATCATCGCTGCCGGCATCGGCAGTTTCCCGCTGATCGATGCTGTGTCGGGGCCGCTGAAAGCGACGAGCGGCACGGCGGTCAAGGGCCAGGCCGCGCTCTTGAGGGCGGATGTCGATCCAGGCCTGCCGGTTATTTTCACCGATGGCGTCTACATCATCGCTCATGACGATGGCCATGTGGCGATCGGCAGCACCAGCGAGAACAGCTTTGCCGATCCACTGTCCACGGACGAACAGCTCGACGATCTCCTTCGACGCGCCACGTTGCTGGCGCCGTGTCTGGCGGATGCGGAGGTGGTCGAGCGCTGGGCCGGGCTCAGGCCAAAGTCGGCGGGGCGCGAACCCATGGTCGGGCGGCACCCTGATCATTCGAACATTTCCGTGCTGACCGGCGGCTTCAAGGTGAGCTTCGGGATTGCGCATCGGTTGGCGCGCTTCGTTGTCGACGAGATCGCCGGTCTCGCGACGCTCGATCTGCCGGAATCCTTCCTGTGCCGGAACCACATTGCGGCGCTTCGCGAGAAGCATCTCTAGAGCATCCCGCTCTCAAGTGGAATCACTGGAAGCGGAAAGATGCTCTAGATTCAAAGTGCTAGAGCGTCCTTTGTGCGTTCACTTGAACGCACGGCGCTCTAGGATCGGGCATAGGAAAGGCCCCGCCGCTGGCGGAGCCTCGAATATTCAGACATTCGAAAGTCCGACCTTACATCCAGTAGGGCGGTACGCCGTAGTAGTCGTAGACGCGACGGCCGTTTTCCTCGTTCCAGTTGTATTCCTCGTTGCCGCGATATTTCGGTGCGCGCTCGACCTGATCGCGCGTCACGTCGGTGCGATAGCCGCCGAGGTTTTCGTCATAGGTCAACTTCGCCCAGGGCAGCGGATAGTGGTCTTCGCCGAGGCCGAGGAAACCGCCGAAACCGAGCACGGCGTAGGCAACGCGACCGCTGCGTTTTTCGATGATCACGCGCTCGATCGAGCCGATGTGCTTGTTGTCGGAGCCATAGACCTTCGTGCCTTCAACCTTGTCGCTTCCGATCAGGTCATGGGTTTCCTTGATCCGGGCATCCTGCAGGTTTGCGTTGTGATAGCTCACGCTTCTTCTCCATCCTTGATTGTTACCTTGAGGGAACGGCCGTTGGGCTGGATGGTTCCGAAAATCCGGCGCAAGCCGGCGGGATCGCGTGGTTTTGCAGGATCCACTTCGTCAATCTGTCACGCAAATCACCTAAGACGCGGCCAATAGATCACGATGATCCCGAGCCGGATCGGCACTCATAAGCGTGATCGATCTCATTGGAGCGGGGCGGAAAACCGCAGGCATTTTTCCTCATCCCGCTCGAACGGATACCGGAGCCAGACATGCGCTACGCCATTTGTTTTACGCCGCCGATGGCCGACCCGCTTTCCGCGGTTGCCGCAAGCTGGCTTGGGCGCAACGTCTATTCCGGCGAACCGACGGAACTGCCTTCGGTTGCGGGCCTGAGTTCTGCCGACATCGCCTACCATACGGCCGTACCGCGCCGCTTCGGTTTCCATGCGGTGATGATGTCGCCGTTTCGTCTGCATCCGGATATGACGGAATCACAGCTCCTGAAGGCGCTGATGCATTTTGCCGGCGCGCAGACACCGTTCGAAATCGATCGCCTGGAGGTCGCCCGCATCGGCCGGTGCTTTGGCCTGATGCCGCAGGTCCCGAGCACCGCGATGCATCTGCTGGCCGCCAATATCGTTCAGGAGTTCGATGCTTTTCGTGCGCCACTCAGCGAAGACGAGATCGAGCGCTCCGATCCGGATCGGCTGACCGCACCGCAGTTTTCCAACCTGCACCGCTGGGGCGATCCTCATGTGATGGACGAGTACCGCTTTCACATGATGTTGACTGGCCCGCTCGCGTCGGACGCGATACGCCAGGTCGAGGCGCCGCTTCGCGACCTGTTCGAGCCATGCCTGGCGACGCCGCTTGCCATCGGCAGCCTTGCCCTCTTCGTCGAGCAAGAGACCGGCGCGCCCCTGCGCGTGCATTCGCAGCACCCGCTCGGCAAGATCTCCACGAATGCGCGCGCCGAGCGCGCCAAGCGCGTTGCCGCCGATCCCTCTCTTGGTTCGGGATCGATCCGGCCCTTGCCGCTCATCGTCGCGGCATTGATGGCGCATCGCTAGTGAGAGCGCAGAATTCAGCCTTCGTCTCATTCCGAACTCGTCGCCCAGCAACCCTTCGCGGGTAGATTTCGGTATCGACAATCCGGTCGGCGGTGATACCGTTCTGGAAAAATCGAAGGGTGATTTGATGTCTGAGACTAAGTATCCGCGCGACCTCGTTGGCTACGGCCGCAATCCGCCGAAGGCAAACTGGCCGGGCGATGCGCGCATTGCCGTGCAGTTCGTGCTGAACTACGAGGAGGGCGGCGAGAGCTGCATTCTCGATGGCGACGCGGCGTCCGAATGTCTGCTGTCCGAGATCGTCGGCGCGCAGCCCTGGCAGGGACAGCGTAATCTCAACATGGAATCGATCTACGAATATGGCGCACGCTCCGGTTTCTGGCGGCTGTGGCGCATGTTCACGAGCCGTAACGTTCCGCTGACGGTCTACGGCGTGACGCTCGCCATGGCGCGCAATCCGGAAGCGGTTGCGGCCATGAAGGAAGCCGGCTGGGAAATCGCCAGCCACGGCCTGCGCTGGCTGGAATACAAGGATTTTCCGGAGGAGGTCGAGCGCGAGCATATCCGCGAAGTCGTCCGTCTGCATACGGAACTGACCGGCGAGCGCCCGCTCGGCATCTACCAGGGCAAGCCTTCGGCCAATACGCTGAAGCTGGTGCTGGAGGAGGGCGGCTTCCTCTATTCCTGCGACAGCTACGCCGACGAACTGCCCTATTGGGTGCGGGGGCTGCCGGCCGACAAGCCGCATCTGATCATCCCCTATACGCTCGATGCCAACGACATGCGTTTTGCCACCAACCAGGGCTTCAACTCCGGCGACCAGTTCTTCACCTATCTCAAGGACAGCTTCGACGTGCTCTATGAGGAAGGCCGTCAGGGCGATGCCAAGATGATGAACATCGGCCTGCACTGCCGGCTCGTCGGCCGCCCTGGCCGCGCCGCAGCCCTTGCCCGGTTCATCGATTACGTGATGTCGCACGATAAGGTCTGGGTGCCCAGGCGCATCGACATCGCCAAACACTGGTACCAGCACCACAAGCCGGAAGGGACGCTCTGATGTCCGACCGCGACGCCTTCGTCGCCCGTTTCGGCGGCGTGTTCGAGCATTCGCCCTGGGTGGCCGAACGCGCTTACGATCGCGCCGCGGCGGCGGGTTTGATGGCGGGCAACGTGCATTCGGCGCTCTGCCAGGCTTTTCGTGCGGCGTTGCCGCGCGAAAAGCTGCAAGTGCTGCGCGCCCACCCGGATCTCGCCGGCAAGCTGGCGATCGCGGGCAAGCTTACGGCAGACTCGACCACCGAGCAGGCGTCTGCCGGCCTCGATCGGTTGACGCCCGAGGAGCATCAGCGCTTCACGGCGCTGAACGATGCCTACACGAAGAAATTCGGCTTCCCCTTCATCATCGCCGTGAAGGGGCTCACCAAGGGCCAGATTCTCGCCTCGTTCGAAAGCCGCATTGACAATTCGCCCGAAGAGGAATTTGAAACCGCTTGCGCGCAGGTGGAAAAAATCGCCCGCCTGCGGCTGCAGTCGATGCTTCCTGGAGACGAAAATGCCTGACAAAACCGTTCGATACGCGTCCTCGCTCTTTCGGAGGACCGTCGAACTGGAGTTGACATTGTCGAATGCCGTGGAAACCTGCGAGGTCCACGCCTGATGTCGCGCCTGCTTACCATCGAACCGCTGACGCGCGACGCCTTTGCACCCTTCGGAACCATCATCGAAGCCGATCCGGCGACGATGCGCTACATCAACGGCGGCAACACGGAACGTTTCCACGGGCTGGCGCGCGCCGATGTGGTCGGCGACGGCGCCAATGTCATCATCAATATCTTCCGCGGTCAGCCGCGCGCTTTTCCCTATGCAGTGACGATGATGGAGCGCCACCCGCTCGGCAGCCAGAGCTTTTCACCGCTCGACGATCGCCCCTGGGTCGTCGTCGTCGCGGAAGACGAGGACGGGCGTCCGGGCACGCCGCGGGTATTCCAAGCGAGCGGCAAGCAAGGAGTCAATTACGGCCGCAACGTCTGGCATCACCCGCTGATGTCGATCGGCGCCGTCAGCGATTTCCTGATCGTCGATCGCGATGGGCCGGGCAACAATCTTGAGGAATACTTCTACGACGAGCCCTTCGTCATTGAGAGCCCCAATCTGGCGGTATGAGGAAATCGTGTGCGGTCTTCCGCGCCCATCCCGTGCCAACTGATGAATGAGAGGATAGGATGAGCAGCACCGGCAGACTGACGACCCACGTTCTCGACACCGCGCTCGGCAAGCCGGCCGAGGGGCTGCGCATCGATCTCTACTGGCTCGAAGGCGAGGAGCGGCAGTTGATCCGCACCGTTCATACCAACAGCGACGGGCGCGTCGACGGGCCGATGGTCGAAGGCGTCGGCTTCATGGTCGGCAATTACGAGCTGGTCTTTTATGCCGGCGACTATCTGCGCCGGTCAGGCGCGACGCTGCCGGAACCGGCCTTCCTCGACCGCATCCCATTGCGCTTCGGCATCGCCGATCCGGCGAGCCACTATCACGTGCCGCTGCTGCTTTCGCCCTATGGGTACTCGACCTATCGGGGGAGCTGAGGCGTAAGGGGTCTTGCGCTCGCTTCGCGTTTTGCCGAAAGGGTCACTCCAAGCTCCCTCATCCTCGCCCTTGTTGTTCAGTCCGGGGAGATACCTGACAGGTGTTCGGGGAGATAGCTGACACATCATCGGCTGGATTTGGTCTTGAGGAGATCGGTCCATGCCCTGGCGAGAGGTGTCGGCGATGGAAGAACGTCGCGAGTTCGTTCGTCTGGCGATGATGGAAGGAGCGAACCGGCGGGAGCTTTGCCGTCAGTTCGGCATCAGCGCGGATGTTGGCTACAAGTGGCTGGCGCGATGGGCGGCAGGCGATGGCGATCTGGGGACCGGTCGCGTCGTCCTCATGCCAGTCCCGGCCGCTGCAGCGAGAGGATCGAAGCTGCGGCGCTTTCGGTGCGCGACGCTCATCCGGCCTGGGGCGCCCGCAAGATCGCCGCCTGCCTGCGGCGCGACGGGCTGGAGCCGCCGGCGGTCTCGACCGTCCACGCGATATTGCGCCGTCACGGCCGGATCGATGGCTTCCCGACTTGTCCCGGCAAGGCCTGGCAACGCTTCGAAAAAGCCGAACCCAATCAGCTCTGGCAGATGGACTTCAAGGGCTGGGTCAAGCTGACGGGAGGCGAGCGTTGCCATCCCCTGACCATCGTCGACGATCATTCCCGCTTCTCGCCCTGCCTGAGGGCGTGTGCCGACCAGCAGGGCGTGACGGTCAAGGCTGAGCTGACGCGGACCTTCCGGCGCTATGGCCTGCCCCAGGCCTTCTTCGTCGATAACGGCCAGCCCTGGGGCGAACCGGGCGGCGAGCGGTGGACCCGCCTGTGCGTCTGGCTGCTCAAGCTCGGCGTCGAGGTGTGGCACAGCCGGCCCTACCATCCCCAGAGCCGCGGCAAGATCGAACGCTTCCACCGAACTCTGGAGGCCGAAGTCCTCGATCTGCGCGGCTTCAGCGATCTGGGCCAGGCCCAGATCGCCTTCGATCGCTGGCGTGAGATCTACAATCACCAACGGCCCCACGAAGCCCTGGGCCAGAACCCGCCAGCCAGCCGTTACCGACCGAGCGCACGGGCCATGCCCGGCTGCCTCCTCGACCCGCATTACGACAGCGGCGAGATCGTCCGCGTCGTCTCCACCACCAAGGCCTATGTCAGCTTCAAGGGCAGGCTATGGCGTGTGCCAAGAGCCTTCTGCGGAGAACGCCTCGCTATCCGCCCCCTGACCCGGGACGGCACCTATGGCGTCTTCTTCGCCTCACACAAGGTCGCAACCATCGACTTGACCAAACCCAAAACTGTCAGTCATCTCTCCGAACAGGTGTCCGCTATCTCCCCGGACTGAACACTTGTGGCGGGGATCCAGCGGCCCGGCGTCTGCCGGGTCAAAAGTCCTTTCAGCCCAAGGACTTGGGCTGGCTAGATTCCTGTGACAAGCACAGGAATGAGGGCGGGAGTGGCTGATGCCGTGGCCTATTCCGCCAGGATGCTGCGGTCGACGTCGTTGATGTTGCGTTTGCCGCAGAGCGCCATGGTGATGTCCATCTCCTTGCGGATGATTTCCAACGCCTTGGTCACGCCGTCCTTGCCCATGGCGCCGAGGCCATAGAGGAAGGGGCGGCCGATATAGGTGCCCTTGGCGCCCATGGCGACGGCCTTCAGCACATCCTGGCCGGAGCGGATGCCGCCGTCGAGATGCACTTCGATCTGGTGGCCAACGGCATCGACGATGCGCGGCAGCATGCTGATGGAGGAGTGGGCGCCGTCGAGCTGGCGGCCGCCATGGTTGGAGACGATAATCGCATCGGCACCGGTCGCCGCCGCCATCTTGGCGTCTTCGGGATCGAGAATGCCCTTGAGGATCAGCGGTCCGCCCCAACGCTCCTTGATCCACTCGACGTCCTTCCACGAAAGCTGCGGGTCGAACTGTTCCGCCGTCCAGGCGCCGAGCGAAGACAGGTCGGTAACGCTCTTTGCGTGGCCGACGATGTTGCGGAAGGTGCGGCGCTTGGTGCCGAGCATCTTCATGCACCAGCCGGGGCGCGTCGCCATCTGCCAGAGATGCTTGGGCGTCATCTTCGGCGGCGCGGAGAGGCCGTTGCGCAGGTCCTTGTGACGCTGGCCGAGGATCTGCAGGTCGAGCGTCAATACCAGCGCCGAGCACTTCGCCGCCTTGGCGCGGTCGATAAGGTTCAGCACGAATTCGCGCTCGCGCATGACGTAAAGCTGGAACCAGAAGGGCTTGGTGGTGACGGAGGCGACGTCCTCGATCGAGCAGATGCTCATGGTCGAGAGCGTGAAGGGGACACCAAAGGCTTCGGCGGCCTGGGCAGCCAGCATCTCGCCATCGGCGTGTTGCATGCCGGTGAGGCCGGTTGGGGCAAGCGCCACCGGCATCGAAACCTTTTGACCGATCATCGTCGTTTCGAGCGACCGGTCGGTCATGTCGACCAGCACCCGCTGGCGCAGCTTGACCTTGGCGAAATCCTCCTCGTTGGCGCGATAGGTGCCTTCGGTCCAGGCGCCGCTGTCGGCGTAGTCGAAGAAGAGCTTCGGCACGCGACGTTTGGCGAGCGCCTTGAGATCGCTGATTTCGAGGATTTGCGTCATGAAAACGGCCTTCGTCCAACGGATATTGAACGAGCCATTACCATGTTTGCCGGAGGCTTGTTAATAGCCAGAACGCAGAGAGGTCAATTTTCTTGACCTCTCTGGATTTGGACGGTCACGCGGCGGCGAGTGCCGATTTCACCGGCTTGCCGGCGACATAGGTTTCGACGATTGCGCGGTCGTCGCCCATGGTCTGTAGCAGGAAAAGCTCGTCGGCGAGCGAATTGACCACTTCTGCCCGAAGCGCCATTGCCGGCGTCGCCGCCGTGTCGAGCACGATGAAGTCGGCATCGGTTCCGGCTTCGAGCGTGCCGATCCTGTCGACGAGCGAGAGCGCCTCGGCATTGCCGCGGGTCATCATGAAGAAGCTGTCGAAGGGGTTCAGCCGCTCGCCCTGCAACTGCAGGATCTTGTAGGCCTCATCGAGCGTCTTCAGCATGGAATAGCTGGTGCCGCCGCCGATATCGGAGGCGACCGAGGCGCGCACCGGCTTGTCCCTGCGGGTAAGCGCCCGCAGCGGAAAGAGGCCGGAGCCGAGGAAGAGGTTGGAGGTCGGGCAGAAGACGGCGACCGAGCCGGTCTCGCTCATGACATCCGCCTCGCGCTCGGACAGATGGATGCAGTGGCCGAACAGGCTTTTCGGCCCGAGCAGGCCGTAGCGGGCGTAGACGTCGGTATAGTCCTTGGCTTCCGGATAGAGCTCGCAGGTGAAGGTGATCTCGTCGCGATTTTCCGACAGATGGGTCTGTACGTGCAGGTCGGGAAACTCGCGTACGAGCGACTTGGCAACGTCCATCTGCTCCGGCGTCGAAGTGATGGCGAAGCGCGGCGTGATCGCCACGTGGTTGCGGCCCTTGCCGTGCCATTCGCGGATCACCGCGCGGGTTTCGTCGTAGCCCATCTGCGGCGTGTCGAGCAGGCCTTGCGGGGCGTTGCGGTCCATCATCACCTTGCCGGCGACCATGCGCATGTCGCGGCGCAGCGCCTCGGCGAAGAAAGCGTCGGCGGACGCCTTGTGCACCGAGCAATAGGCCGTCGCCGTCGTCGTGCCATGGCGGACCATCTCGTCGAAGAAGCGCTTCGCAATCCGCTCGGCATGGGCGGTTTCGACGAAACGGCACTCCTCCGGGAAGGTGTAGGTGTTCAGCCATTCGAGCAGGTTGGCGGCATAGGAGGCCATCACCTGCATCTGCGGGAAATGCAGGTGCGTGTCGATGAAGCCGGGCACGATCAGGTGCGGGCGATGATCGATTTCCGCCACACCTTCAGGAGCGTCTGCCTTCACCGCGGCGTAAGCGCCACTCGCAAGGATCTGGCCACCCTCGACCAGAAGTGCGCCGTCGCTCTCATAGCCATAGGCGGCGCTGTCGTCGATCGACGTGGGGGCGCGGTGGAAGCTCAGCAATCGGCCGCGGAGGAGGGTGGTGGTCATTGTGTCTTGCCTTCCTCGACGGCGCTTTCGAACCAGGCTGTCAGCAGCTGGCGCTCGTCCGTCGTCATGTCTGTCACGTTGCCGGGCGGCATCGCATGGCTGCACCCGGCCTGGATATAGATTTCGCGGGCATGGGCGGCAATCTCCGCGTCGCTTTCAAGCATCACGCCCTTCGGCGCCTGGGTGATGCCCTCATAAACGGGTTCTACCGCGTGGCACATGGAACAGCGGGTCGAGATCGTATCCTTGACGGCGGGGAAGTGCGCGTTCGCGGCGAAGCGCGAAAAGACCGGTGCGACCTCGGCCTTCTCGCCGCCGGTCAGCACCTTCGGCACGGTCGAAAGCCACATGATCAGGATGAAGAGAAGCGCAGTCACAAGCCAGGTCCAGGTTGGCTTGCCCTTGCGGGCATGGGTGGTGTTGAACCAGTGGCGAATAGTGACGCCCATCAGGAAGACGAGTGCTGCGATGATCCAGTTGAATGCCGTCGCGAAGGCCAGCGGATAATGGTTCGACAGCATGAAGAAGATGACCGGCAGCGTCAGATAGTTGTTGTGCAGCGAGCGCTGTTTCGCCTGGGCGCCGAGCTTCGGGTCCGGCGTGCGCCCGGCGATGAGATCCGCGACGACGATCTTCTGGTTGGGGATGATGATGAAGAAGACGTTGGCCGACATGATCGTCGCGGTAAACGCGCCAAGATGCAGGAAGGCGGCGCGGCCGGTGAAGACCTGGGTGTAGCCCCAGGCCATGACGACGAGCGCCACATAGAGCAGCGCCATCAGCCCCCAGGTGTTGCCCCCGATCGGCGACTTGCAGAGCAGATCGTAGAAGATCCAGCCGATGCCGAGCGAGGCAAGCGAGATCAGGATCGCTGTGGTTGCGGAGATATCAAGCACATGGCGGTCGATCAGGAAAAGATCGGCGCCGCCGTAATAGACGAGACAGAGCATGGCGAAGCCCGAGAGCCACGTCATGTAGGATTCCCATTTGAACCAGGTGAGATGCTCAGGCATCGAGGCCGGCGCCACCAGGTATTTCTGGATGTGGTAGAAGCCGCCGCCATGCACCTGCCACTCCTCGCCATAGGCGCCGACCGGCAGGTGGTCGCGCTTCGTGAGGCCGAGGTCGAGCGCGATGAAATAGAAGGATGAGCCGATCCAGGCGATGGCCGTGATCACGTGCAGCCAGCGGACGGCAAAGGCCAGCCATTCCCAGGCAATGGCGAACTCGTACATTCAGATCCCCTTTTGTCTCTATCGCTGCACCTTGCGCAAAAACGACGGAGGGGAAAAGGGGGCAGGGCTCTCGTCAAGCGCTATTTGCGTGCAGGAAGCTCGGCGGACAAAGCTCGCCGAGGATCCAGTCGCGGAAAATCCGGATCTTGGGCGTGTTGCGGCGCGCGTGCGGATAGGCAAGCCAGTAGTCGCAGCCGTCGCTGCAGCGCAGATCGAACG
This sequence comes from Ensifer sp. R-19, assembly GCF_049905105.1. Taxonomy (NCBI): domain Bacteria; kingdom Pseudomonadati; phylum Pseudomonadota; class Alphaproteobacteria; order Hyphomicrobiales; family Rhizobiaceae; genus Ensifer; species Ensifer sp. R-19. Next base: position 2,596,630 of record NZ_CP184569.1, on the reverse strand, counting down.
GCTGGTAGAGCCGGCCGAGCGCCACGTCGTCGGGGTAAAATTCTGGCGTCAGGATGGCGACACCCTGGCCGGCGACGGCTGCGCGTGCCTCGAAGGTCTGTGCGCCAAGCCGGCTGTGCGGCCGTCCCTCGAGATCGGGATCGTCGACCCCGGCGGCCTTGAACCACATCGGCCACCAGGGATCGCCGGCATCGATGATGCGAAGCTTCAAGAGGTCGCGTGGTTCGTGTACGCCGCCGATGGTCTCGGCGAGCGCCGGGCTCAGCATCGGGCTGAACTCGACGCGCATCAGCGGATGGGTGTCGAGGCCGGGCCAGACGCCCCCGCCGGAGCGGATCGCGAGGTCCGCGGGCTCGCGGCTAAAATCGGTGAGCGAGTCACTCGTCGTCAGCCGCACGGCAATGTTGGGATGGGCGAGTTGGAAGCTGCCGATGTTGCGGGCAAGCCATTGCGAGGCGAAGGTCGGGGTCGAACTGATGAGGAGCGCGCTGTCGATATCGCCGCGGGCATTGGAGACGGCTTCCTGCAGCATCTCGAAGGCTTCGGTCACACGCGGTGCCAGCCGCTGGCCGACGTCGGTCAGCGAGATCTGACGCGGGCGCCGCAGGAAAAGCGGTTCGCCGACATTCTCCTCGATCAACTTGATCTGGTAGCTGACGGCGGTCTGGGTCATGCCCAGTTCTTCGCCGGCCTTGGTGAAACTGCCGAGCCTGGCGACCGCTTCGAAGACCCGCAGCGCATTCAGCGGAAACTGCTTCGACATCTTCATGGATAAGTTCTCTTGATGCATGCAGACGGATGTTCGATTGGATTTCGATCCTCCTCCACGGCATCCTCCAAGTCAACTTCCCAAGACGAACAGGTGCTGAAATGACTTGCGACACATTCGAACGTACTGAAAGAAAACCATTTCTTTCACTCGAGCCGGTCATTCGGCTCACGGCCGCCCTGTTCGGGGGGCTCGTCGCCGCCAAGCCGATGCTGGATGTCAACGCTCTCTCCGACCACATGAAGAGAGATATGGGTTTCATGGATGTTCATAGCCCCCACAGCGACGACGAGGAGGCGATGGCCAACGCCCGTCGCCTGCTCAGCATCAATGAGCTACCGCGGATCTGAGGTAAATCCCGATGGCCGTCAGCGATCTCGCAGACGCTCGACGGCCATCAGCACGCGCTCCGGTGTTGCCGGGGCATCGAGCCGCGGACACTCGCGATAATCCGCGACACTGGCGACCGCCATGGAAAGCGCCTCCAGAACCGAGATCGGCAGCATGAAGGGCGGCTCTCCCACCGCCTTCGAACGGCGGATGGTTTCTTCTCGGCTTGCTCGACCATTCGGCAAGCCGTGTCACATTGAAGACTCGTGGCCGATCCGACGCAAGCGGGATCTTGTAGGTGGAGGGGGCGTGGGTGCGAAGCCGGCCCTTGTCGTCCCACCACAGTTCCTCCGTCGTCAGCCAGCCCATGCCCTGCACGAAGCCGCCCTCGATCTGGCCGATGTCGATCGCCGGGTTGAGCGAACGGCCGACATCGTGCAGCACGTCGACACGGTCGACCATGTATTCGCCGGTCAGCGTATCGACAGACACTTCCGAAACCGACGCGCCATAGGCGAAATAGTAGAAGGGCGTGCCGCGGCCACTGGCACGATCCCAGTGGATCTTCGGTGTCTTGTAATAGCCGGCGGCCGACAGCTGGATGCGGCCCATATAGGCCTGCTTGATGAATTCGGGAAAGGGGATGAGCTCTTCGCCGATCTTCACATGGTTGGGCACGAAGCTGACATGATCAGGCGTCGTCTGCCAGCGCTCGCAGGCGAAGGCGACCAGCCGCTCCTTGATCTGGCGTGCGGCGTCATGAGCCGCCATGCCGTTCAAGTCAGAGCCCGAGGAGGCGGCGGTCGCAGAGGTGTTCGGCACCTTGCCGGTGGTCGTTGCGGTGATGCGCACCCGGTCGAGGTCGACCTGGAAACTGTCGGCAATCACCTGCGCAACCTTGATATAGAGGCCCTGGCCCATCTCGGTGCCGCCATGGTTCAGGTGGATCGAGCCGTCCTGATAGATGTGCACCAGAGCACCCGCCTGGTTGAAGGCGGTCATGGTGAAGGAGATGCCGAATTTCACCGGCGTCAGCGCGATGCCCTTGCGGATGATGCGGCTCGTCTTGTTGAAGTCGAGGATCGCCTGGCGACGCGCCTGATAGTCGGCGCTCTCCTCAAGCTCGGCGACGATGCGGGCAATGATGTTGTCTTCGACCCTCTGGTGGTAGGGCGTGAGGTCCCGGCCCGAGCCGTTCTCGCCATAGAAGTTCAGCTTGCGGATCTCCAGCGGATCCTTGCCGAGCTGGTAGGCGATTTCCTCGATGATGCGTTCGCCGCCGACCATCCCTTGAGGCCCGCCGAAGCCGCGATAGGCGGTGTTGGAGACCGTGTTGGTCTTCAGCGGCTGCGAGGTGAGCTTCACATGCGGGTAGAAATAGGAGCTGTCGGCATGGAAGAGTGCCCGGTCGGTGACGGGGCCGGAGAGGTCCGACGAAAAGCCACAGCGCGCCGCATAGTTGGCATGAACCGCATGGATGCGGCCGTCGTCGTCGTAGCCGACGTCGTAGTCGACGAGGAAGTCATGGCGCTTGCCGGTTGCCGTCATATCCTCGTCCCGGTCGGGGCGGAACTTGACGGCGCGATTGAGCTTCTTTGCCGCAACCGCGGCAAGGGCGGCGAACTGGTTGCCCTGCGTTTCCTTGCCGCCAAAGCCGCCGCCCATGCGGCGGACGTTCACCGTCACCGCATTTGAGGGCACGCCGAGCACATGCGAGACCATGTGCTGGATCTCGCTCGGATGCTGGGTCGAGGACCAGACGGTGACCTCGTCGTCCTCGCCGGGTATGGCGAGCGCGATATGGCCTTCGAGGTAGAAGTGCTCCTGGCCGCCGATGCGCATTTGCCCTTTGAGCCGGCGTGGGGCCTTTTCCAGCTCCGCCTCGGCGTCGCCGCGCTGCAGGGTCAGCGGCTGGGTCACCAGCTCGCCGCCATGGGCGACCGAGTCGAGAATGTCGGTGAAATGCGGCAGGTCGCGATAGGTGATATTCGCCAGCCGTGCGGCCCGGCGGGCGATGTCGCGGGTCTCGGCGATCACCGCAAAGGCGGGTTGCCCATGAAACTGCACGAGACCATCGGCAAGCACTGGCTCGTCATGCAGGTGGCTCGGGCTGATGTCGTTGGAATGCGGCATGTCCCTGGCGGTGAGCACACAGACGACCCCGGGTACGGCGGCGACGGCCGAGAGGTCCATCGCGGTGATCTCCGCATGCGCCCGGTCGGTCATGCCGAGTGCGCCATGCAACGTGCCCACGGGTTCCGGCATGTCGTCGATATAGTCGGCGGTGCCGGCGACATGTTTGTGGGCGCTGTCGTGGCGCTGCGCCGCGTGCATCTCGCCCCGGATTGCCTTGCGTTCCTCGAAGGTGGACTTGTCCATGATCATCTGTCTCCCGCGGCGTAGCGCACCAGTTGCGGATCGGCCGCTCGCCACTGCGTTTCGAGGAAGAAACGGCATGAAGCAGGTTTTTCGCCGCCAGCATGCGGTAGTCGCTTGTCGCCCGCCAGTCGGTGAGCGGCTGGTAGTCGGTCTCGAAGGCGACTTGTGCTGCGCGAACCGTCTCCTCGGTCCAGGGCTTGCCGATCAGCGCCGTTTCCACATTCGTGGCGCGCTTCGGCGTGCCGGCCATGCCGCCGAAGGCGATGCGGGCGGAGCGGACCACTCCGCCGTCTACCGACAGGCGGAAGGCGCCGAGCAGGGCGGAAATGTCCTCGTCGCGGCGTTTTGAGATCTTGTAGGCGGCAAAGAGATCGCCGGCCGGAAGACTTGGCACGAAGATGCTTTCGACGAATTCGCCCGGCTTACGGTCCTGTTTGCCATAGGCGATGAAGAATTCTTCGAGCGGCAGCGTCCGGCGACCCTCCGTCGAGCGCAGCGTCACGGTGGCGTCGAGCACGATCAAGGGCGGCGGGCTGTCGCCGATCGGCGAGCCGTTGGCGATGTTGCCGCCGATCGTGCCCATGTTGCGCACCTGCTCGCCGCCGATCCGGTCGATCAGCGGGCCGAGGCCGGGAAAGGCTTTGCCAAGCGCGGCATAGGCCATCGTGTAGCTAACGCCGGCACCGATCGTCAGACCCGGCTCCGTCTCCTCGATGCGCTGCAACTCGGCAATGCCGTTGATGAAGATGGCCGGGTTGATCGGCCGCATCTGCTTGGTCACCCAGAGGCCGACATCGGTGGAACCGCCAACCACGGTCGCCCCCGGATTGTCGGCAAGCGCTGTCGCCAGGCCGTCGCCGTCCGCAGGCACGATCAGACAGGTGTCGCCCTGGCGAATGGTGATCGTCTCGGTCGGCGCCAGTGCCTTCAGCCGGGCGGTGATCGTTTCGCGTTCTCGCGTGATCGGGTCGAAGATTTCGGAGGGGCGCGCCTTTGCCGCCGCTTCCGCGGCGCGCACGATCGGCTCATAGCCGGTGCAACGACAGAGGTTGCCCTGCAGCGCCTTTTCGATATCGGCGCGGCTGGGATCGTCATTTGCGAGCCACAGGCCATAAAGCGACATGACGAAGCCGGGCGTGCAGAAGCCGCATTGCGAGCCGTGGAAATCGACCATGGCCTGCTGCACCGGATGCAGCGTCCCGTCCTGGCCGGCAAGATGCTCGACGGTGACGACATGGGTTGCCTGCAGCGAGCCGAGGAAACGGATGCACGCGTTGACGGCTTCATAGACGAGCCTGTCGCCGGCAAGCCTTCCGACGAGCACCGTGCAAGCGCCGCAGTCGCCCTCTGCACAACCTTCCTTGGTGCCGGTCAGCCGACGTTCCAGCCTCAAGTAATCGAGCAGGGTCGCGGTCGGTGCGATGTCGGAAAGCGCGACCTCGCGATCGTTGAGGATGAAGCTGATGCTTCCGTTCGGCTGGGGCATGCCACTCATTCCCTGCTGCTGCATATTACCTGAAATCACTTTGATCTTAGGTGGTTATGCAGAAAAGCAAAGGGCCGTGGAAATTTTTGGCTGTGTCCGTGCGTGTGGCTACTGTGCCGTCCAGCCGCCGTCCATCGACACATGCGTGCCGGTGATCTGCGCCGCATCCTCGCCGGCGAGATAGACGGCAAGCGCTGCCACCTGTTCGACGGTGATGAACTTCTTGGTCGGCTGGCCCTTCAGCATCACGTCGTTGATGACCTGCTGTTCGGTGATGCCGCGGGTACGCGCCTGATCGGGGATCTGCTTTTCGACGAGCGGCGTCAGCACGTAGCCCGGGCAGATGGAATTCGCGGTGATGCCGTTTTCGGCGACTTCGAGAGCGACGGTCTTGGTCAGGCCAAGAACGCCGTGCTTGGCGGCGACATAGGCGGCCTTGAAAGGCGAGGCGACGAGGCCATGGGCGGAGGCGATGTTGATGATGCGGCCCCAGCCCTTCGCCTTCATGCCGGGAATGGCGGCGCGGATCGTGTGGAAGGAGGAGGAGAGGTTGATCGCGATAATCCGATCCCATTGCTCGACCGGAAAATCCTCGACCTTCTCGACATATTGGATGCCGGCATTGTTGATGAGGATATCGACGCTGCCGAAGCGCTCGGTTGCTGTCACGATCAGATCGGCGATCTCGGCGGGTTTCGTCATGTCGGCGCCGTGATAAAGCACCGTTCCGCTCGTCAGCGCGCTGACGTCGTCCGTCGCTTGTCTGATCTCATCAGGACTGCCGAAGCCGTTCAGCACGATGTTGGCACCGCCCTTGGCGAAAGCCTTGGCGATCGCAAGCCCGATGCCACTCGTCGAACCGGTGATGACCGCTGTTTTCGTCATTGCTGCTCTCTCCCTTTGTGCCGCTTCGGACTGCTTTGTTGCGGCGCAACAGCGCCAGCCTACGCGTAAAACGGGCGCACTGACAATTGTGTTTTTGAGCTCCGGGCCGCAGAGTTGCCGCGGGGGCCAGCGAAGCCGATCGGTTGCGTTTTGTTTTCGTTTGACATTCGTTTTTCCATCGTATTGAAGTTTTCGAAATGAGATCCCGCCCTTGAGGACGGGTGAATAAACATGCGTGTGGCCGGGGAGGGGCATATGGGCGGATACATTCTCGCGATCGATCAGGGTACGACCTCAAGCCGGGCGATCGTCTTCGACGGTCAGCAGCAGATCGTCGGCGCCGGCCAGAAGGAATTCAAGCAGCACTTCCCCAAATCCGGCTGGGTCGAGCACGATCCCGAGGAAATCTGGCAGACGGTCCTTTCGACGGTCCAGGAAGCGATCGCCAAGGCGGGCATCACCGCCGGCGAACTTGACGGCATAGGCATCACCAATCAGCGCGAGACCGTCGTCGTATGGGATCGCGAAACCGGCAATCCGATCCACAATGCCATCGTCTGGCAGGACCGCCGCACTGCGTCCTATTGCGACAGGCTGAAGAAGCAGGGGCTGGAAAAGACCTTCACCAGGAAGACCGGTCTGCTGCTCGATCCCTATTTCTCCGGCACCAAGCTCAACTGGCTGCTGACCAACGTCGACAGGGCCCAGGCGCGCGCTTCCAAGGGTGAGCTCTGCTTCGGCACGATCGACACCTTTCTCATCTGGCGGCTGACCGGCGGCAAGTCCTTCGTGACCGATGCCACCAACGCCTCGCGCACGCTCCTCTACAACATCTCGGAGAATGCCTGGGACGACGAACTGCTGAAGATCCTGAAAGTGCCGCGCGCCATGCTGCCGGAGGTCAAGGACTGCGCCGCCGATTTCGGCGTCACCGGCCCGGCAATCCTTGGCGCCGCCATCCCGATCCTTGGCGTTGCCGGCGACCAGCAGGCGGCGACGATCGGCCAGGCCTGCTTCAAGCCGGGCATGCTGAAATCCACCTATGGCACCGGCTGCTTCGCGCTGCTCAACACCGGCAAGGACATGGTGCGCTCGAAGAACCGGCTGCTGACCACCATTGCCTACAGGCTCGACGGCGAAACGACCTATGCGCTGGAAGGTTCGATCTTCGTTGCCGGTGCTGCCGTGCAATGGCTGCGCGACGGGCTCAAAGTCATCAAGGCGGCACCCGACACCGGGACGCTCGCTGAAAGCGCCGATCCGACGCAGGAAGTCTATCTGGTCCCGGCCTTCACAGGGCTTGGCGCGCCGCACTGGGATCCGGATGCGCGCGGCGCGATCTTCGGCATGACCCGCAACACCGGCCCGGCCGAGTTTGCCCGCGCCGCGCTCGAAGCGGTCTGCTACCAGACGCGCGACCTGCTCGAGGCGATGCACAAGGACTGGCGCAACAACGGCAAGGAAACGGTGCTGCGCGTCGATGGCGGTATGGTCGCCTCCGACTGGACGATGCAGCGGCTGTCCGATCTGCTCGACGCGCCGGTCGACCGGCCCGTCATTCTCGAGACCACCGCGCTCGGCGTTGCCTGGCTTGCCGGCAGCCGTGCTGGCGTCTGGCCGAAGCAGGAGCAGTTCGCCCAGTCCTGGGCGCGTGACCATCGCTTCGAGCCGGCCATGGACGAGAAGACGCGCAAGGCAAAGCTCAGGGGCTGGCGCAACGCCGTCAAGCGCACGCTGAGCTGAGAACCCGGACGGGGCGGTTTTCGCCCGCATCATCCGGTTCCTGCCAATCATCCGACACAGGCTCCATTCATTCTCATCCGGGAAACACAGCGTTTCCCGGATGAGCATTTGCTGCCCACGCGCGCGGCAACTATCTGTTGTCCCAACAGAAATAGGACGGGCATCATGGAACTCGGGCTTTACACATTTGCGGATGTCGATCCGAATGCGGCAGACAAGGGCAAAGAGGGGCAGCGGCGCCTCAAGAACCTTCTCGAAGAGATTGAGCTTGCCGATCAGGTCGGCCTCGACGTTTTCGGTCTTGGCGAACATCACCGCCCTGACTATGCGGCCTCGGTACCCTCGGTCATTCTGGCGGCTGCCGCCGCCAAGACGAAAAACATCCGGCTGACCAGCGCCGTGACGGTGCTGAGCTCGGATGATCCGGTGCGCGTCTTTCAGCAGTTCTCGACGCTGGACCTGCTCTCCAATGGCCGCGCTGAAATCATGGCGGGCCGTGGATCGTTTATCGAATCCTTCCCGCTCTTCGGTCAGTCTCTCGACGATTACGACCAGCTCTTTGCCGAGAAGCTCGATCTGCTGATGGCGGTGCGGGAAAGCGAGAAAGTCACCTGGTCGGGCGAAATGCGGTCGGCGATCCACGATCGCGGCGTCTATCCGCGGCCGCTGCAGGAGGTGCTGCCGCTCTGGATCGCCGTTGGCGGCACGCCGCAATCGGTGGCGCGGGCCGGCGCGCTTGGTTTGCCGGTAGCGCTTGCCATCATCGGCGGCGAGCCGCGCCGTTTTGCGCCGCTCTTCGATCTCTACCGCGAGGCCGCGCGCCGGGCCGGCCAGGATGCGACCAAGCTGAAAACCAGCATCAATGTGCACGGCTTCATCGCCGACACGACCGATCTCGCCGCCGACCAGTTCTACGGCCCGCAGGCAGAGGTGATGAACCGCATCGGCCGCGAGCGCGGTTGGGGGCCGACGAACCGGGGGCATTTCGAACAGGCGCGCAGCCCTAGCGGCAATCTCTTCCTTGGCGACCCGGAGACGGTGGCGGAAAAGATCGTCGAGAACTGGAAGCTGTTCCGCAACGATCGCTTCCTGCTGCAGATGGCCATCGGGCCGATGCCGCATGACCAGATCATGCGCGGCATCGAGCTCTACGGCACCAGGGTGGCGCCGCTGGTGCGCAAGGCACTGGCCGAGGAAAAGGCAGTTGCGTCAGCCGCCGTCTGACGTTCCGGAGCCGGGGGTAACGTTTGCCCCCGGCCGTCCCGTTCGGTGCTGGCATAACGTATAGCGACACGCTACATGTGAGCGCGAAAGCGAGACACGGATGACCCTTAACAACGAAGAAGATCTGCTGCGGCTGAAGGAAATCGGCCGCATCTGCGCCAATGCCTTGCAGGCGATGGGCGAGGCGCTGGAGCCCGGCATCACCACGGCGGAACTGGACGCGATCGGCCGCAAGGTGCTGGAAGAGGCCGGCGCGCGCTCGGCGCCCGAGCTCTGCTACAAGTTTCCCGGCGCCACCTGCATCAGCGTCAACGAGGAAATCGCCCACGGCATTCCCGGCAGCCGGGTGATCAAGGCCGGTGATCTCGTCAACATCGACGTCTCGGCCGAGAAGGACGGCATCTTCGCCGATACCGGCGCCTCGTTCCCGGTGCCACCGGTTACGGCCGTGGTCGACCGGCTTTGCCGCGATGGCAAGCGGGCGATGTGGGTGGGCCTCAAGCAGGTGCGTCCCGACCAGCCGCTGGCGGCCATCGGCAACGCGATCGGCGACTTTGCCCGCAAGAACCGCTATTCGCTCGTCACCAACCTCGCCAGCCACGGCATCGGCCGCTCGCTGCACGAGGAGCCGACCGAGATCGCCACCTGGCCTGATCCACGCGAACGGCGCCGGATGACGGACGGCATGGTCTTCACCGTCGAACCCTTCCTGTCGATGGGCGCGCAATGGGCCGAAGGCGGCAACGACGATTGGACGCTCTACAGCGATCCAAGGGCGCCAACGGTGCAATACGAGCACACCGTCGTCGTCACGCGCGGCGGGCCGTTGGTCGTGACGCTGCCGGGCTAGATCAGGGATGCGATTGCGGGCCGCGGCCGTCATCGCTCCTCTAACCCATTGAAATCGGCGATCGTTCGATTTCTTCAATAGGTCGTTCAATTATTGTCGTTTGTGGCGCGTCGTGTTGCGGTGCAATAAACTGACATGACCACGCTCGACAGACCGCTTCAGGCCAATATCTCCGCCACGGCAACCGCCGGCGCCATTGCCATGGCCGTCGCCATGGGGTTCGGCCGATTCTCGTACACGCCGATCCTGCCGGCGATGATGACCGATCTTGGTCTCTCGCCCGGCGATGCCGGCCTCATCGCCTCGGCCAATTTCATCGGGTATCTCGCCGGTGCCATTCTCGCCGCCTATGGCTGGGCGCACGGGCACGAGCGCCGGATCGGTCTTCTATCGCTCATCGCCACGACGGTGCTGCTTGCGGCGATGGGGCTCTCGTCCTCTGTCGTCGTGCTGGCGCTGATCCGCTTTCTGGCCGGCCTTGCCAGCGCCTTTGCGATGATCTTCATCTCCGGCATCGTGCTTGGCCACGGCCTGCTTGCACGATCGGAGCATGTGCCGGCCGTCCATTTCGGCGGCGTCGGCCTCGGCATCGCATTTTCGTCGCTCTGCGTCTGGGCAAACCCGCTTGCGGGTCATGCCGGCCTGACGACCTCCATGGGCGACTGGTTCACCGGGGCTCTGGTTGGATTGATCGGGACCATTATCGTCGCAGGACTTCTGCCCGGCGTTCCTTCGTCCGGTGCGGGCACGGTGCGCGAGAAGCCGCTTCGCTGGACGCGACCGCTCACGGTGGTGACGTTCACCTACGCACTCTTCGGCTTCGGTTACGTGATCACTGCCACCTTCCTCGTCGCCATGGCGCGTGACCCAAGCGGCGGCCACGGCATCGAGTTTCTCGCCTGGTTGCTGACGGGCCTTGCCGCCGCACTGTCCGTCTATCTCTGGCGCTTTGCCGTGCCGCGCTTCGGCCTTGCCGGCGTCTACGCAATCGGCCTTCTGGTCGAGGCGGTCGGGCTGGTTCTGACGGTCAGCCTGCCCTTGCCCTATGCGCCGCTTGCCGGCGGGCTGATGCTTGGGGCGACCTTCATGATGATCACGGCTTACGGGCTGCAGATCGGCCGGCAGCTCGCGCCGGAAAGCCCGCGCAAGGCGCTGGCGCTGATGACCGCCGCCTTCGGCATCGGTCAGATTATCGGTCCTCTGGTCGCCGGTTGGCTGGCCGACCGCACCGGCAGCTTCTCCGCGCCAACCTTGATTGCGGCAGCCGTGCTCTTCCTCTGCGGCGGCGTCATCCTTGCCGAACTAAAGCGGATATCTGCAGCACTGAAGGGCTGACGGGTGCCATGGGCTGCGGCGGAAAAAGGTCTTGTTCGCCGTGGTTTGCCCGGATGAAATAACAGTAACGTTTATATTATCCGATTGTTGACGACGGCGCTTTGCCCTAGTTTCGGCGCTTCGAGCGGTGACACATCGCCTTACCGAAACGTGAGTAGACCCTTTGTTCCATTCCTTCTTTCCGAAGCCGAAGCTGTTCTTCACCTCCGGTGCCCTCTGGTCGATTATCTGCATTCTCGTCTGGTACACGGTCGGCCCGCAAATCGGCGCCGCGGTTGGCCTGCCGCCATTGGCCCCGGGCGAAAAGCCACCGATCGGCCTTGCGTACTTCTTCACCCCGGACAATCTCTGGTTCTATCTCTACTTCACCATCTTCGTGGCGATATTCGGCGGTGCCTGGAAGATCATCGCCAAGGATCACCCTTGGGCGAACTGGTCGATCTGGGGCTCGGCCTTTATCATCTTCATCGCTTACTTCGCTGTGCAGGCGTCAGTGGCGCTCAACAATTGGCGTGGTCCGTTCTTCGATCTCTTGCAGGATGCGCTTGCCGGAAAGCCCGGCATTACCACCACTCAGTTCTACACGCTGCAACTGCGCTTCCTTGAAATCGGTTTCGTCGGCGTCACGTTGAACGTCGTCACCGCGTTCTTCACCAACCACTATGTGTTCCGTTGGCGCACCGCCATGAACGATTTCTACATGTCGAAGTGGGACAAGCTGCGCCACATCGAGGGGGCGTCGCAGCGTGTGCAGGAAGACACGATGCGCTTCGCCAATATTCTCGAAGGGCTCGGCGTTACCTTGATCAATTCGGTGATGACGCTGGTGGTGTTCCTGCCTTTGCTGTTCAACATGTCGCAGCACGTCTCCGACCTTCCGATCATCGGCGCAGTCCCGCACGCGCTCTTCTGGCTGGCGATCGTGTGGTCGGTGTTCGGCACGGCGCTGCTGGCGCTCGCCGGTATCAAGCTGCCGGGGCTGAACTTCAAGAACCAGCGCGTTGAGGCAGCCTACCGCAAGGAACTGGTCTACGGCGAGGACAATGAGGATCGCGCGCAACCGGTCACGGTGAGGGAGCTTTTCGGCAACGTTCGCCGAAACTACTTCCGCATGTATTGGCACTATCTATATTTCAACATCGCGCGCTATTCCTATGGCCAGCTCGATGCGATTTTCCTGAACTTCATCCTGATCCCGACATTCGTCGCCGGGAAGATCACGATGGGTATCTGGCAGCAGATCGCCACGGCCTTCGGCGAAGTCAGCAACTCGTTCCAATATCTGGTGAATTACTGGTCGACGATCATCGAGCTGCTGTCGATCCACAAGCGCCTGAGAGCCTTTGAGGCGGCAATCTCCGACGAACCGCTGCCGGAAATTGACCAGCGCTATCTGGAGCGCGGCGCTGCAGAAGACGCGCAGCCGGCCTAAGGCCGGCGCTCTCTACGGCAATCAGAAGGCGGAGCGACCCGCCTTCTTTTTTGCCTGCTCGATGACAGGCAAGGCCTGGGCATAGCTGACACAGGCAACGTCGGGTTTTCCGCAGACTTCCGAGAGCAGTCGATCGAGCGCACGCCAGTAGGCGCCGCCGTTCATTTCGACGAAGTGGAAGCCGAGCTGCAGGGGAATGCGGTCGCCGCCATATTCGCGGTCGAAGGCTTTCCGGTAGGCCTCGTAGGTGCGCTCCTCGAAGCGGGCGCTGTCCTTCTTGTTCTCGACACCCATCGAGTGGCGGACGAAGAGATTGTAGTCCATGCCGATGACAGGGCGCTGCGACGGTCCCTCGGGGATCAGCGGCAGGCCGAAGCGCGGCAGCCCGTCCTTCGTTGCCGGCCAGCCCGGACCCTTGGTCACCAGGCTTGCGTCATAGGTGAAGTTGTCCGCCTTCAGCGCCGGCAGCAGGCCGTCGCTTAGCGATAGATAGGGGGCACGGAAGCCTTTGACGCCGGTCTTAGCGAACTCCGCCCAGCCGGCCGGTTCCGCCTCAGGCTTGCCGGCTTTCTTCCAGGCGTCGCTGAGCGCCGCATTGAAAGTCGAGAATTCGCTCTGCCAATCGGCCTTGCTCCAGCCCTTGCCGTCGAAATGACCGCAGGCGTGGCTGGCGATGTCGTGACCATCAAGATGGGCCTGCCAGATATGGCCGGCGCGTGCTGCAATCTCCTCGCGGCTCTGGGCGAAGCCGACATTGGAGCGGCCGGGCTTCTGGCCCGGCGGCCTGTAGATCTCCTTGCCGTCGGCCCGGGTCATCAGGAAGGTGCAGGACAGGAAATAGGTGAAATGCGCGCCGGTGCGCTTGGCCATCGCCAGGCTCTTTTCCCAAAGCGCGTTGTCATGGGCACCGTCGAAGGAGACGATGACCAGCTGCCGGTCAGCGGCGGGGACGGTGGCCGGCGTCGCCGGTTCGGCCCGCGCAAGCGCAGGAACCAGGGCAAGGGAAAAGGCGAGAAATGTTCGGATCATGATCAACTGCAGCAATGAATTTTTGTCGCAGATGGTTCGAAATTGCGGCATTCCTTTGATCGGGCTGGAAAAAAGGCGCCATCAAGGCTACTCCATAGCAACCTGGACTGGAATCGGTCCAAAGGCGAATGGCATAGAAAATCAAAGAGCTACGGCGACTCAAGCGCGCCAGATCCGGCACGCGACGCTATCTCCGATATCTCGAACAAAGCGGTGGCCCCATGGCGATACTCGTTCTCGGCATCATCATCTTTCTCGGCATGCATCTCATCCGCGTGGTTGCGCCCGGCTTTCGCGCCGGCATCATCGAGCGTCGCGGCAAGGGCACCTGGAGGGGGATCTATGCGATCCTCAGCCTCATTGGCCTCTGTCTGATCATCTATGGTTTCGGCCAGGCCCGCACTGAAACGGGCATGCTCTACGATCCGCCGGTGTTCCTGCGCCACATAGCGCTGCTCCTGATGCTCTTTGCCTTCGTCTTCCTCGCTGCAGGCTTCCTGCCGGCGGGCCGCATTGCGGTGGCAGTCAAGCATCCGCAGATCCTGTCGATCAAGACCTGGGCTTTGGCGCACCTGCTGGCGAACGGCGAGACGTCCTCGGTCCTGCTTTTCGGATCGTTTCTCGCCTGGGCGGTGATCCTGCGCATCTCGCTGAAGCATCGCGAGCGGGCAGGGGAGCGCGTGCTGCCGGTGTTCAAGTCATCGACGAACGACGTGCTGGCCATCGTCATCGGTCTCGTCGCCTACGGGCTCTTCGTCTGGAAGCTTCACGAGTGGTTGATCGGGGTTGCCCCCGTGGTGATGGGCTAAGGCAATTCCAGCAAAAGTGCGCAGCGGTTTTGCGTCCCGACTTGCGTGTAACAAAAAAATTTAGAGCGACGGAGGTGACCTCGTGTCGACCGTAGGCGCTCTAAATAACGTCGGCCCCCTTACAAGCGCCGCAAAATCGGGTAGAAGGCGCAAAATCCATGAGAGCGTGATGCGTGCGCTAGAACGCGTCGTGCATGCTCGAACAGTTTGAGATTGTGCGCTGTTCCCGTCGATGACGGTCGGAATGGCGTACCAGTGGGCAGGCAAGGCCGGGGCAGTAGATGGCGAACCAAGACGACAGCTTTATCCGCGAGGTCAATGAGGAACTGCGTTCCGACCAGATGAAGAGCATCTGGGCTCGTTTCGGCGGTCTCATCGCGGCGATCGCCGTGCTTATCGTTCTCGGCACTATCGGCAAGGTCGGGTTCGAGTACTGGCAGGAGGGAGCTTCCTCGAAGTCGGGCGACGCCTTCCTGCAGGCGCTCAATCTGGCGAAGGAAAACAAGACGGACGAGGCGCTCGCTGCCTTGAACGCGCTTGAGAAGGATGGCTACGGCGCCTATCCGGTGCTGGCTCGTCTGCGCGCTGCAACGCTTCAGGCCCAGAAGGGCGACACCGATGCGGCGGTGAAGGCATTCTCCGCCATCGGCAAGGACGGCAGCGTTCCGGCTGCCATTCAGGAAGCGGCGCGACTGCGTGCAGCCTATCTGCTCGTCGATACCGGCAGCTACGATCAGGTTTCGGCTGAAGTCGAGCAGCTTGCGACGCCGCAGAACAATATGCGCCACTCGGCGCGCGAAGCGCTTGGTCTCTCGGCCTACAAGGCCGGCGACTACGCCAAGGCGAAGACCTGGTTCCAGCAGATCGTCGACGACACGCAGAGCCCGCGCAACATCACCGGTCGCGCCCAGATGCTGCTCGACGTGATCACGGCCAGCGGCAAGGCCTAAGGTTTCCGCCCATTCCACGTGGATGGGCACAGGGTGCACGACCCTTTCGAATCAGCGCATGATCCCAAAATCGATCTCGATCTTGGGGTTGTGCGCTAAAGCATTTAAAGCAGTTCCAGCAAAAGTGCGTAGCGGTTTTGCGTCCGGAACTGCGGAAGGCAGACAAGCAGTTCCAGCAAAAGTGCGCAGCGGTTTTGCGTTGCGAATTGCAGGCAAACAATCAGATAGGGCAGTTCCTCTACGGAAACGCTCGCGAGCCGCCTGAATGCGGCACAGAACGAAATTACGAGCGCGGCCCGCCCATCGGCTGCGGCGCTCCAAGCGGAAACGGATAGATCCATGAGCTTCACCGTCGCCATCGTCGGGCGTCCCAATGTCGGCAAGTCCACCTTGTTCAATCGCCTGGTCGGCAAGAAGCTGGCGCTCGTCGACGATACGCCGGGCGTCACCCGCGACCGTCGTCCGGGCGAGGCAAAGCTGATCGACCTGCGCTTCCGCATCATCGACACGGCCGGTCTCGAGCAATCGGGGCCCGACACGCTGCAGGGTCGCATGTGGGCGCAGACGGAAGCCGCGATCGACGAGGCGGATCTTTCGCTGTTCCTGGTCGACGCCAAGGGCGGCCTGACGCCGGCCGACGAAACCTTGGCCGAAATGCTGCGCCGGCGCGGCAAGCCGGTGGTGCTGGTGGCCAATAAGTCCGAGGCGCGCGGCTCCGATGGCGGCTTCTACGATGCGTTTACGCTCGGCCTTGGCGAACCTTGCCCGATCTCGGCCGAACACGGCCAGGGCATGCTGGACCTGCGCGACGCGATCGTCGCTGCGATCGGCGAAGAGCGGGCCTATCCGCCGGAAGACGACGTGGCCGAGACCGATATCGATCTGCGCCCGACGTTCAAAGACGAAGAGGGCGAAGAGGAAGAGGCGGAGACAGTCTATGACGAGACCAAGCCATTGCGCGTGGCGATCGTCGGTCGTCCGAACGCCGGCAAGTCGACGCTGATCAACCGCTTCCTCGGCGAAGACCGACTTTTGACCGGGCCGGAAGCCGGCATCACCCGCGATTCCATCTCGGTCGAATGGGACTGGCGCGGCCGTACCATCAAGATGTTCGACACCGCCGGCATGCGCCGCAAGGCGAAGGTGCAGGAGAAGCTGGAGAAGCTCTCGGTCGCCGACGCGCTGCGCGCCATTCGCTTTGCCGAAACGGTTGTCATCGTCTTTGACGCGACCATTCCCTTCGAGAAGCAGGACCTGCAGATCGTCGATCTCGTGCTGCGCGAGGGGCGCGCGGCGGTGCTCGCCTTCAACAAGTGGGATCTGGTCGAGGACTGGCAGGCGGTGCTCGCCGACCTCCGCGAAAAGACCGAGCGGCTCCTGCCGCAGGCCCGCGGCATCCGCGCCGTGCCGATTTCCGGCCACACCGGCTATGGCCTCGATCGGCTGATGCAGGCGATCATCGAAACGGACAAGACCTGGAACCGCCGCATCTCGACCGCGCGGCTCAACCGCTGGCTGGAATCGCAGACGGTTCAGCATCCGCCACCGGCCGTGTCCGGTCGCCGCCTGAAGCTCAAGTACATGACCCAGGTGAAGGCTCGCCCGCCGGGCTTCATGATCTCCTGCACACGTCCCGACGCGCTGCCGGAATCCTACGTGCGCTACCTGATCAACGGCCTGCGCAACGATTTCGATCTGCCGGGTGTGCCGATCCGCATGCATTTCCGCGCGGGCGACAACCCCTACGAGTCCAAGGCGAAGAAGCGCCGATAGGCGCTTCGTCCTGCCGCTCAAGCGGCAGGTAGCCTCTCCCTGGCGACCAGTGCGCCATGATGACCGATGACGCCGGCGGCGACACTTGCCGCAAAGGCGGCGGCCTTAGCCGGTTGATCACCGGCGACAAGGCGGGCAACGAAGGCGCCGTTGAAGCTGTCGCCGGCGCTGGTGGTGTCGACGACGCGTTCGACCGGTGTTGCCGGTACGTGCTCAATCGGCGCATCGCCGAAGGCGAGCGTCACGCCCTTCTCGCCATCTTTGACGACGACATTGGTGGCGCCAAGGCCCCTGTAACGCGCGATCGTCGCCTCGATGGAGGCGTCGCCGAAATGCGTGACCTCGTCGTCGAAGCTCGGCATGACGAGGGTTGCGGCGCGGGCGCCATCGGTCAGCGTCCGGCGCATGCGCTCGGCGTCGTCCCAGAGGCGCGGGCGGATGTTCGGGTCGAAGACCACTTGGCTGCCGGCCGCTTTCGCACGGCGCAGTTCCGACAGCAGCGTTTCGACCGCGTCGGGTGCAAGGATCGCCAGCGTGATGCCGGAATAGAGGATCAGGTCCGAGCCCTCGATCGCGCTTCTCAGATGATCGGCATCGTCGGCGAGCAGCTTGGCTGCCGAGTGCGAACGCCAGTAGGAGAAGCTGCGCTCGCCGTCCTTCAGATGGATCATGTAGAGCCCGGCCGAGCGGCTCTCGATCCGGCGCACGGCTGACGTGTCGATCGCCTTTTCCGCCATGAAGGCCAGCATCTCGTCGGAAACCGTGTCGGTGCCGACCGCGGAGCAATAGCCGACGGTCCAGTCATCAGGCATGAACAGCCGCGCATAATAGGCGGCGTTGAAGGTGTCGCCGGCATAACCTTTACGCAGCAGCCCGCCTTCCGCCTGCATGAGCTCGACCATGCACTCCCCGATCGCAAGCATCTTCCCGGCCAACGACTTTCCTCCTCACAAGATTTCGCCTGAGACGGGATAAGGGGCTCAGCCGATCTCGGCAAGAGATTGTTTCTGGTGAAGGGCTCGCGGCGGACCGAGAGGAAGGAACGGCGTTTACTCCCGCGCCGGGCGGCGATACACCTTGGTTCCTCATCATCCCGCTCTGGCGTGGAGCATCGGTCTTCAAGGGGCATTTCATGACGTCTCGGCAGGCATCGAATGACGATTGGTGGCGCGGCGCGGTGATCTACCAGGTCTATCCGCGCTCCTTTCAGGACACCGACGGCGACGGCATCGGCGATCTCAAGGGCGTTACCCGGCGGCTGCCGCATATCGCCTCGCTTGGCGTCGACGCGATCTGGCTGTCGCCGTTCTTCACTTCGCCACAGGCCGACATGGGCTATGACGTATCGGACTACTGCGACGTTGATCCGATGTTCGGCACGCTCTCGGAGTTCGACGAGATGCTTGGTGAGGCCCACCGTCTCGGCCTCAAGGTGATCATCGACCAGGTGATTTCCCACACCTCCGATCGCCACCCCTGGTTCGCTGAGAGCCGCTCGAGCCGGACGAACGGGAAAGCCGACTGGTATGTCTGGGCCGATCCGAAGCCGGATGGCACTGCGCCCAACAACTGGCTGTCGATCTTCGGCGGCCCCGCCTGGGAGTGGGACGGGGTGCGCAAGCAGTACTACATGCACAATTTCCTCGGCTCGCAGCCGGACCTCAACTTCCACAATCCGGCGGTACAGGACGCGGTGCTCGATGCCGCCCGCTTCTGGCTCGATCGCGGCGTCGACGGGTTCCGCCTCGACACGGTGAACTTCTATTTTCACGACCGGTATCTGCGCGACAACCCGCCGCTCGTTCCCGATCCGGACGCCACCAGCAACGACGCTCCCGACGTCAACCCCTATGGCATGCAGGACCATCTCTACGACAAGAGCCAGCCGGAAAACATCGCTTTCCTGAGGCGGTTCCGGGCGCTGCTCGACCGCTACGAGGGCCGCATGACGGTCGGCGAGGTGGGCGACGGCGCCCGCTCGTTGAAGACCGTGGCTGCCTATACCGGCGGCGGCGACAAGCTCAACATGTGCTACACCTTCGACCTGCTCGGTCCGGACTTCACCGCGGCCCATATCCGCCGCTGCGTCGAGAATTTCCAGAAGGCCGTCACCGACGGCTGGGTCTGCTGGGCTTTCTCCAACCACGACGTGACGCGCCACGTCAGCCGCTTCGCTCGGAACGAAGCAGAGCGGGAGAGGGTGGCGCGGCTCGCCATCACGCTGCTTTCGAGCCTACGCGGGTCGATCTGTCTCTATCAGGGCGAGGAGCTGGGACTTCCGGAGGCGGAACTCGCTTTCGAGGACCTGCGCGACCCCTATGGCATCCGCTTCTGGCCCTCCTACAAGGGCCGCGATGGCTGCCGGACGCCGATGGTCTGGGAAGAGGCGGCGGCCAATGCCGGCTTTACCGGCGGCAAGCCCTGGCTGCCGGTTCCGGCTGAACACCGCCGCCTGGCCGTGGATGCCATGGCCGAAGGCGCGGATACGGTGCTTGGCCACTACCGCGCGACGCTCGCCTTCCGCAAATCGCGACCGGTTCTGCACGATGGCGCGATGCATTTCCTCGATAGCAACAGCGATCTCTTGGCCTTCGCTCGCGAAAAAGATGGCGAGCGCTTGCTCTTCGTCTTCAATCTCACCCGCGAACCGCAGGCGTTTCTGGTCCCCGCTGTCGTCGAGCCCCTGGATTTGCCCGGATATCCGGCGCGCCTCGGAGCGGGTAGCATCCAGATTGACGGATTATCGGCCTTCTGCGGGAAGCTCTGATGCGCGTATTGTTGATGGATGGCGAAACCATCGGCCGCTGGGTCGAGATGCGTCTGGCGCTCTGGCCGGATACGCCGGAAGCGGAGCACCGCGCGGAAGTCGAGTCCTCTCTTGCCGAGACCGATCGCTATGCGTCGTTCCTCTGCGAGGACGAGGCTGGTGTTGCCGCCGGTTTTGCCGAGGCGTCGATCCGCCGGGACTATGTCAACGGCTGCGAAACCTCGCCCGTGGCCTTTCTCGAAGGGATTTATGTGTTGCCCGGATATCGTCGTCGCGGCGTCGCGCGTGCGCTGATCACGGCGGTGGAACGCTGGGCAACATCGCAAGGATGCCAGGAACTCGCTTCCGACACGGCGACCGACAATCTCAGGAGCCAGAGCCTGCACATGGCGCTTGGCTTCGAGGAGACGGAGCGGGTCGTCTATTTCCGCAAGGAACTGTCGCCGGCCGTGGCAGACAATTGAGGATCCCGCGGGCAGGGATGGAACTCACCCGAT
Source organism: Ensifer sp. R-19 (assembly GCF_049905105.1). Classification (NCBI taxonomy): domain Bacteria; kingdom Pseudomonadati; phylum Pseudomonadota; class Alphaproteobacteria; order Hyphomicrobiales; family Rhizobiaceae; genus Ensifer; species Ensifer sp. R-19. The sequence continues at coordinate 2,576,372 of NZ_CP184569.1, read as the reverse complement.
CAGCATGAACTTGTCGACATCGACCAGTCCGCGGTCGGAGATTTTCAGGTGCGGGATGACCGGCAGCGGCAGGAAGGCGAGTTGCAGGAAGGGTTCCTCCAGCGTCGCGCCAAGGGCGAAAGCGGCGTGGCGCAGGTGATGCAGCGTATCGCGGACGGACTCGTAAGGTTCGAGGCTCATCAGACCCGCGACCGGAAGCGCGATCTCTCCGGTCACCTTGCCGTCCTCGACCACCACGAAGCCGCCCTTGATCTCGCCGAGCCGGTTGGCGGCGATCGCCATGTCCTCGTCATTGACGCCGACGACGCAGATGTTGTGGCTGTCATGACCGACGGTCGAGGCGATCGCGCCCTTCTTCAGCCCAAAACCCTGGACGAAACCGTTGGCGTGGTTGCCGTTGACGCCGTGGCGCTCGATCACCGCGACCTTGATGATATCGCGGCCGAGGTCGAGGCCGGTCTGGTTGCCGACGGCCGGCAGGCGGTAGCGGCGGTGTTCGGTGATGATCTTACCGGGGAGCACGCCGATGACCGACGTATCGCCATCCGAGACGGGGATGCCGAAGGCACTGGCATGGACATGGCCGGCTTTGACGCTGTCGAGGCCGACGGGCTCAACCGGGTTTCGGGTCGCAAACAGCGCATCGGTGACGCGGCGGCCGCCGGAAAACACCGTCTCGGCCTTGCAGTTTTCCAATGTGTCGATCACCACGAGATCGGCGCGCCAGCCGGGCGCGACGAGCCCGCGGTCGCGCAGCCCAAAAGCACGGGCGGCCGAGATCGAGGCGGTGCGGTAGATCGCCAATGGCTCGACGCCGGCGGCAATCGCGGTGCGGATCATGTGGTCGAGATGGCCCTGTTCGGCAATGTCGAGCGGATTGCGGTCATCGGTGCAGAGCGCCAGATGCGGCGACAGGCGCTCGGTGATGATGGGCATCAGCGCGTGCAGATCCTTGGAGACCGAGCCTTCGCGTACCAGGATGTGCATGCCCTTGCGGATCTTCTCCATCGCCTCCTCAGCCGAGGTGCATTCATGGTCGGTGCGGATGCCGGCGGCGAGGTAGCCGTTCAGGTCCTTGCCGGACAGCAGCGGCGCGTGGCCGTCGATATGCGCGCCCTGAAAGGCGTCGAGCTTGGCGAGGCAGACCGGGTCCTTGTGCACGACGCCGGGGAAATTCATGAACTCGGCGAGGCCGATGACTTTTGGATGGTGGCGGAAAGGCAGAAGCCTTTCGATTGGCAGATCGGCGCCCGACGTCTCCAGATGTGTCGCCGGCACGCAGGACGAGAGCTGGACGCGGATGTCCATGATCGTTTCGAGCGCCGAATCGAGGAAGAACTGGATGCCTTCGGTACCGAGCACGTTTGCGATCTCGTGCGGGTCGCAGACGACGGTCGTGATGCCGAGCGGCAGGACGCAGCGGTCGAATTCATGCGGTGTCACGAGCGAAGATTCGATGTGCAAATGCGTGTCGATGAAGCCGGGCACGACGATGCGGCCGGAAATGTCGATTTCCTCGCGTCCGTCGTAGTTGCCGAAGGTGCCGACGATGCGGTCACCTGATATCGCGATGTCGGAGGCGACGAGTTCGCCGGTCACGAGGTCGAAGAAGCGCCCACCCTTCAACACGATGTCTGCCGGTTCGCGCCCGACGCCCTGATCGATGTAACGTTCCAGCGCTTCGGACATGAGGCAACTCCAGTTTTCTTTGGCGCCCGGTGCGATCGGTGTGATCGCCCAGGTTCGATGTGGCAGATAAGAGTAACCCTTCCCCCGTCGCCGGGGAAAGGGTCAAGATCGTTGGCGGTCAGCCTGCTCAGATGTTGCTGTTGAGAACGGCGCGCAGCTTGCCGAAGAGTTCGTCGATCTGCGCCTTGGTGATGATCAGCGGCGGCGACAGGGCGATGATGTCGCCGGTGGTGCGGATCAAGAGGCCGCTCTCATAGGCCTTGAGGAAAGCCGAGAAGGCGCGCTTGGTTGGTTCGCCGGCGATCGGCTGCAGTTCGATCGCGCCGATCAGGCCGAGATTGCGGATGTCGATGACATTCGGGCAGTCCTTCAGCAAGTGCAGGCCCTCTTCCCAGTAAGGGGCGAGTTCGGCGGCGCGGGTGAGCAGGCCTTCTTCCTTGTAGGTGTCGAGCGTGCCAAGCGCGGCGGCGCAGGCGATCGGGTTGCCGGAATAGGTGTAGCCGTGGAAGAACTCGATCATGTGCTCCGGGCCATTCATGAAGGCATCATGGATCTCGGAGGTGACGAAGACGGCGCCCATCGGGATGACGCCGTTGGTGAGGCCCTTGGCCGTGGTGATGATGTCGGGCTTGACGTCGAAATACTGCGCGGCAAACGGCGTGCCGAGGCGGCCGAACCCGGTGATGACTTCATCGAAGATCAACAGGATGCCGTGTTTGGTGCAGATGTCGCGGAGTTTCTGCAGGTAGCCCTTCGGCGGGATCAGCACGCCGGTGGAGCCGGCCACCGGTTCGACGATGACGGCGGCGATGGTCGAGGCGTCGTGCAGCGTGACGATGCGTTCGAGCTCGGTCGCGAGATCGCCGCCATGTTCCGGTTCGCCGCGGGTAAAGGCGTTCTGCGCCGGCAGGTGCGTGTGCGGCATGTGGTCGACGCCGGTCAGAAGCGTGCCGAACATCTTGCGGTTGGAGACGATGCCGCCGACCGAGATGCCGCCGAAGTTGACGCCGTGATAGCCGCGCTCGCGGCCGATCAGGCGGAAGCGCGAGCCGTCGCCCTTGGCGCGGTGGTAGGCGAGCGCGACCTTCAGCGCCGTATCGACCGATTCCGAACCGGAGTTGGTATAGAGAACATGGTTCATGCCTTCGGGCGCGATATCCACCAGGCGATTTGCGAGCTCGAAGGCCTTGGGGTGGCCGAGCTGGAAGGCCGGCGCATAGTCGAGCTCGCCCGCCTGCTCGCGGATCGCCTCGGTGATCTTCGGGCGACAATGGCCCGCGTTGACGCACCACAGACCTGCCGTTCCGTCCAGAACCGTCCGACCGTCATGGGTCGTGTAGTGCATGTCCTTGGCGCCGACGAACAGGCGCGGTTCCTTCTTGAACTGCCGGTTCGCGGTGAACGGCATCCAGAAGGCGCGCAGATCGTTCGGGGTGTTGAGACGGTTCGACATTGCAGTTCTCCTCGGTCTGTTCTTCGTCAGGCGGCGTCCGCCGCCTGAATTTTTTACCCTTTGGTCAAACTATCAGCGCCCCGGGACGCGTCAAGCCTCGGAAGCCCCGCACAGAGAGCCTTTGGGGTGGCGAATTTTTGTCTTCTGACTGGAAATTTTCTCTAGCTTAACTTGTTTGCGGCAACGCTGCGTTGCCATGCCTTGCCGGGCCCATGGCCGCCCGTGAATGGGTATGCGCCCCCCGCGGCCCGGCCTGACCAATCGGGAGCTGGGACGTGTCGAGGTTCGGGATAGTACACGCGGCAATTGCGGCGCTCTTCCTGCCAGCTCCGGCAGTCGCTGCCGGACTGATCGCCGACGGTCGCTTTGAAAAGGGGCAGGACACGTTCTGGGCGAGCGACGGGTTGACCCTCCAGCGGGAGGGTGGGCTGCTCTGCGTGGAGGTCCAGGGCGGTGGAGAAGTCTGGAGCCAGATCGTCGGCGTCAATGGATTGACGCTGGTGCCCGGGCGCATCTATCGCCTGTCGCTGAGGATTGCCGCCAAGCCGGCGCGGGCGATCGCTGTCAGGGTGCAGCGGGCCGCAGATCCCTGGACCGCCGTTGCCGAGTTTACGACGGTGGGGTCGCCGGGCGGCAGTCCGTTCTCCGTGGAGTTTGAGGCAACCGAACCGGATGAGGCGCAACTGGTGCTGCCGCTCGGGGGTGCGGAGGCCGGTCGCATCTGTCTTGATGATGTATCGCTGGTCGCGACCGGCGCCGTGTCACAGGCGGCGAAGCGCGCGACCGAGGGGCCTGCCATTCGCGTCAACCAGCTCGGTTACTTCACCGGCGGTCCGAAGCGCGCGACCTTCATTGCCGATGTGAAGCGCCCCATCGATTTCCAGCTGCTCGACGCCAAGGACAAGGTCGTCGGCAAGGGCAAGACGCAACCAAGCGGTTTCGATCCGATGGCGGGCGTCGAAACGCAGGTCGCGGATTTCTCATCCTTCGCAACGGCTGGCGATGGCTATCGTCTCGTGTCCGGCGATTGGGCGAGTGACCGCTTCTCGATCGGCGACAATCTCTATAACCGTCTGCGCGTCGATGCGCTTTCCTGGTTCTATCCGCAGCGTAGCGGCATCGAGATCAAGGCAGCGATTGCCGGCAAGGCCTACGCCCGGTCCGCGGGCCATGTCGGCGTGGCGCCGAACCAGGGCGATACGGCAGTCTCATGCCTCGACAGCAAGCAGGCCGAGGTGCTTTACGGCGGCTGGTCCTGTTCCTATCGGCTGGACGTTTCCGGCGGCTGGTACGACGCAGGCGACCACGGCAAATACGCGGTGACCGGCGCCCTGTCCGCAGCGCAACTGCTTGCCGCCTACGAGCGCGGGCATGTCTATTTCGCGGCTTCGCCGGTGACGCGCGACGGTCTCTCTCGCATTCCCGAAAACGGCAACGGCATGCCCGACATTCTCGACGAGGCGCGGTGGGAGCTCGAGTTCCTGTTGCGCATGATGGTTCCGGATGGCGAGCCGCTCGCCGGCATGGTGCACCACAAAGTCCACGACACCACCTGGACCGCGCCGCCGATGCTGCCGAGCGACGATCCGCAGCCGCGGGCGCTTTACCGCCCGTCGACTGCCGCAACGCTCGATGTCGCAGCCGTCGCGGCTCAGGGCGCCCGGCTTTTCGCCGATCAGAATCCGACGTTCTCGGCACGGCTGCTCGCGGCTGCGCGCAAGGCGTGGGTGGCGGCCAACGCCAATCCCGCACTCCTTGCGCCAAAATCGGACGGACTTGCCGGTGGTGGCGACTACGACGATGACAGCATTTCGGACGAGCTCTTCTGGGCGGCGACCGAGCTCTATCTGACGACCGGTGACGAGCCCTATCTCGATGTGCTGCGGGCGTCGCCGCTTTGGGCGGCGGATACGCTGTCTCCCGCCGGCGCCTTCGATTGGCGCAACGTCGCAGGCTTCGCGCGACTGCAACTGGCCCTCTATGGTACGGGCTCGCCGGACGACGAGCGTGAACTGATCCGAAACGCGGTGCTTGCGGCAGCGCGGCATTTCCTGTCGGTGCAGCAAGCAGAGCCCTTCGGGCTCGTCTACCGACCCGAGGGCCGACGCTACGACTGGGGATCGAACCAGCTGATGCTGCAGAACATCATCGTGTTGTCGGCCGCTTTCGATCTCTCCGGCGAGAAGAGCTTTCTCGATGGTGCGCGCGAGGGCATGGATTACATTCTCGGCCGCAATGCCATGGCGCTGTCCTATGTCACCGGCTATGGCACCCGCGCGCCCAAGAATCAGCACAGTCGCTGGTATGCGCACCAGCGGGACCCGCAACTGCCGAACCCGCCGGTTGGCTCTCTCGCCGGCGGTCCGAATTCCACGTTCGTCGATGACGTCGCACGGCAACACCTGAAGGGATGTGCGCCGCAGACGTGTTATGCCGACGACATCGAAGCCTATGGATCCAATGAAATCGCCATCAACTGGAATGCGCCGCTCGTCTATGTCGCCTCGTTCCTTGCCGATGCGCGCTAGAGTATTTCACTGTTTCATTGAAACAGTGAAATACTCTAACTGTTTGAAATTACGCAATTCCGGACGGAAAACCGTTTCACACTTTTCCTGGAATTGCGGTAGGAGACTGAAAGCGTGACCGGAATAGCCTTTGTCGGAACCGGCTTCGTCGCCGACTATTACATGACGACGCTTGCCAACCATCCGCAGCTCCGGCTCGCCGGCGTTTGGGATCGCGACGCGGAGCGTCTCGACGCCTTTGCGCGCTACTGGAAGGTTTCGCCCTATGCCTCGCTGGATGCGGTGCTCGCCGACCCTACCGTCTCGATCGTCGTCAATCTGACGACGCCGGAAAGCCATTACGCGGTCAACCGTGCCGCTCTCACCGCCGGCAAGCACGTCTATTGCGAGAAGCCGCTGGCGATGACGGTGGAGGAGGCGAGCGAACTGGTCGCGCTTGCCCGCGAGCGTGCTCTGGTACTTGCCGGCGCGCCGGCCAATGGCCTGAGTGATGCGCAGGCGCTCTGTGCGAACCTGCTTGCGGCCGGGACCATCGGCACGCCACGTCTGGTCTATGCCGAGATGGAGGATGGGCCGGTCTTCAAGGCGAACTGGCGCGCCTGGCGCAGCCGCTCGGGCGCCCGCTGGCCGGGCGTGCACGAGTTCGAGGTTGGCTGCACGCTCGAGCACGCGGGCTATGCCGCAAGCTGGCTCGTCTCGCTCTTCGGGCCGGTCGCCGAGGTCAGCGCCATTTCAGCCTTGACCTTTCCGGACAAGGGTCCGGGAACCGAGACGCTAACGCTCGGCCCTGATTTCTCGGTGGGTTGCCTGACGTTCCGCTCGGGCGTGACGGCGCGCGTCACCTGCGGCCTGGCGGCACCGCGCGACCGGTCGATGACTGTTATCGGCGACAAGGGCACGATCGTGGTTCGCGATCTCTGGGACAATCGCTCGCCCGTTCATGTCGAAGCGTTCGGCGCCAAGCGCTCGTTAGTACATCGCGGGCTCGACTGGCTGGAATGGAAGATGGGGCGCAAGCTGCCCATCCGGCTCTACCCCGGTATGAGGGTGCGCTACCCCAAGACATCGTCAGCGCCGGCGCTTCCGGCCTTTCCGTCGCAGATCGATTTCGTGCGGGGGATTGCCGTTCAGGCCGATGCGATCAACCGCGGCGAAACACCATTCTTCTCCGGCGCGACGGCGCGGCATCTGACCGAGGTCGTGCTCGCGCTCAACAGCGGCTGGCGGGACTATCGTCCACTCGATCTCTAGGAACTCTTCGGGATGGGCGTCGGTCCATTGTTCAGGCGTGGGGTGCCTTGGCGCGGATCGCCTCGATGATCTCCAGCGCTTCGATGCTGCGCGATAGCGGCATCAGCGCATGCTCGCGCCGGCCCTCCAGAATGGCCGCGCTGGCGGCCTCGATCTCGAATTGCAGGCCGTTGCCGGGAAACGCATGGTCGAAGCGTTTGAGACCGGGCAGGGGGATTCGCCGCGCAGCCCTGAAAAACGTTTCCCCCGTCGATGTCAGCAGCTTGCGTGCCAGGGCGCTGGTGGCGACGAACAGGCGGCTTGCCTTCAGGAATGGCGCGTCGATGACGAGCGTGCCGCGCTCGCCGTCGATGACGAAGCGATTGTGGCCGTCTCGATCGAAACCGCAGCTGAGGTCAGCATCAAAGCCGTCATAGGCCAGCCTGACGTCTGCAGAGACATCGACGCCGGTGGGCGCGCTTCTCCAGTTGCCGCCAATGGACTTCGGCTGACCGAAGAGGTTCAGGCAAAGCGCAATCGGATAGATGCCGAGATCAAGCAGAGAACCGCCGCCCAGCGCCGGATCGAAGAACCGGTTGTTTGGGTCGAACGGCTTCTCATAGGCAAGTTCCGCCCGGACATGTCGGATGGTTCCGAGTCTCTCTGCACGCAGGCGTGCGCGAACCTCGGCGATTGCCGGCAGGAAGCAGGTCCACAGCGCTTCCATCGCGAAGGTGCCGCTGATGGCGGCTGCGTCTTCAAGGGCGCGCGCGTCGGCGACTGATGTCGTCAGTGGCTTCTCGACCAGCACCGCCTTGCCGGCCGCGAGGAAGAGGGCGGCATGGTCGCGATGGAGCGCATTGGGCGAGGCGATGTAGACCGCGTCGATGTCGGGGGCGGCGGCGAGCGCGCCGATATCGTGAGAGCTGCGGATTCCGCCGAAGCGTGTGGCGAAAGCCGCGGCGTTCGAAGCGCTGCGGGATGAGACCGCGACAAGCGTCGCGTTACCCGCGAAGCGGAAATCCGATGCAAAACTGTTTGCGATTGTGCCGGTTCCGGCAATACCCCAACGGACCTTGTCACGCATTCCCTTGTGTCCGTTGCTCCGGCCGACCCTGCTGCGGCGCATGGTGCCGCCGAAGTCTCAAGGCTCGGTAAACGTCCGTGGAGAAGCCGGATGTGGTGGCGCCCTGCTGAAAAGAATAAGCCCCGCGCGATTTCTCGTGTGGGGCTGTTCGACGGGTTCGCAGAGCGAACCGAATATCAGGCCGACTTGCGGACCGGAGTCTTTTCTGCGGTGACGATCGGTTCGTCGCCGTAGATTTGGTTGAGCGTGCCTAGAATCCGCATCACTGCGTCGGATGAGCTCGAATAATAGATCGTCTGCGCATCGCGGCGGGTGCTGACGAGATTCTGGGCACGGAGCTTCGAAAGATGCTGGGAGAGAGCCGACTGGCTCAGCCCAACCTTGTTGGCCAATGCGCCGACTGCCATCTCTTCCTTGACGAGGGAATCGAGGATGAGAAGGCGCTTAGGGTTTGCCATGGCCGAGAGGAAACCGGCTGCTACCTCGGCTTCATCGTGTTTTTCAGGCGAAAGTGGCTGCATTGCGTGCTCCATGCGAAAAGTACATCACGCGTAATTATGGTTGACGAAGCATGATAATTAGTCGTGATGCATAAAAGGGCAACCACCCACTGCAAGAAATGGGGGTAGCTATCCCGCGATTAACCGTAAAGTTCACGCAAAATTGCCCGTAAATTGGAACTGTCTTCGATAGGTGCCGGGAATTCAAGGCGTTTCAGCCGATCGCCATCTGCAAGATCGAGGCCGGCGGCGTCGATCCCGACGATCTTCCAATTGCCTTCCGGCGCATTGCAGAGCTTGACCGCATAGTGCTGCACGGCGTCCGAATGATCCGCGTTCATGTGCTCGATTGCGCTGGCTTCCGTGGCGGCGAGCGAGGCGATGGCGGGCGTGTCGATCAGCAGATCTTCCGCGGTCAACACATAGGCGCGACCGAAACCGCCGTTGAGGCTGGCGCGCAAGGGCTTCAGCCGGAAGAAGCCGAAATCGGGGAAATCGACGTAGAGTTTCGACTTGGGGTGACGGCGAACGAATCGCTCGCGGATGCGCGCATGGGCTTCACTGTCGCGAGCGACCTGTTCGGCCGTGCATTGCACCGTGAGGCGGGGATGGGCGAGCGGATCGCCCTTGCCGGGCTCGCCGGTCAGCAACGAGGCCCTGATATCGGCAAGCAGCGCCTGGGTGTGGGTGGACAGCTTCGAGATCAGGATGACGGGTACGCCGTCGACATCCATGCCGACAAGAACGCGGCTGACGAAGGGAAAGCCGCCACTGTCAGGCTCGATCGCGGCGAGCGAGCCGCTGCGCGCGCCGCGCAGCAGCGTGCGGGCTAGCGTGCGGGCTTCGTCATCGGTGTCGCGCAATACGCTCGGCTTGTCGCTCATGTCTTTGAACCTTTCCTGCCATGCCATCAATGCCTACAGCGCCGCGTCTTATCAGACGCGCAAAGGTCGCCGTAGCACTTTGAATGGCTGCATGTTTTTATCCTGAAATCGGCTACGTTTTAAGGAAACATGCTGTGACGAAAAAAGCCCGGAACGACGCTCCGGGCTTTTATTGGCTTGATGAGCGGCTTCGTCAACTTTTGTTGCGGTGCCGCGTCAATCCCTGAACGATGTCCTGGGCGTCGATGGTGCCGACGACGGAGCCGTTGTCGACGACCCCGATGCTGCCCGGCTGGCGGGACATGGCGTCGAGAATGTCGACGAGCGGTGTCGTCGGCTTGGCCGTGGCGGTAACGCCGGCAACGGTCGCGCCGCGCTGCACGCCGGTCTGCATCACGTCCTTCGCCATCAGCATGGTGATCGGGTTCATGTGCTGAACGAAATCCGCGACATACTGGTTGGCTGGATTCTTGACGATATCCTGCGGCGTGCCGCACTGGATGATGCGTCCGCCTTCCATGATGGCAATGCGGTTGCCGATGCGGAACGCCTCGTCGAGATCGTGGCTGACGAAGATGATGGTCTTCTTCAGCCTCCGCTGGAACTCGAGCAGTTCGTCCTGCAGTCGCGTGCGGATCAGCGGGTCGAGCGCCGAGAACGGCTCGTCCATCAACAGGATCGGTGCGCCGGTGGCAAAGGCGCGGGCGAGGCCGACGCGCTGTTGCATGCCGCCCGAAAGCTCATTGACCTTGCGCCCCGCCCATTTCGTCAGGTTGACGAGGTCGAGCTGTTCGCCGACACGCGCCTTGCGCTCGGCGTCCGGCATACCGGCAAGCTCGAGGCCGAAGCCGACATTGTCGGCAACGGTGCGCCAGGGAAGGAGCGCAAACTGCTGGAACACCATCGAGACCGTGTGCATGCGGAAGTCGCGCAGCGATTTCGCATTGGTCCGGTAGGGATTGAGCGGCCCGTTCGAGGTCTTCACCTCGACGTCGCCGCGCACCACCGGCGCAAGGCCGTTGACGGCGCGAAGCAAGGTCGACTTGCCGGAGCCCGAAAGCCCCATCAGCACCAGGATCTCGCCCTCGGTGATTTCGAGCGAGGCGCCTGCGACGCCGAGCACGAGGCCGGTTTCGGCACCGATCTCGTCGCGGGTCTTGCCCTGGTCGACCATCTGCAGCGCGATCTGCGGGTTGTTGCCGAAGATGATATCGACGTTCTTGAATACGACGGCGGTGGTCATGCGCCTTCTCCTTCGTCGGACGAGCGGAAAAGGCGGTCGAGGATGATCGCCAGGATGACGATGCAGAGGCCGGCTTCAAAGCCCTTGGCGACATTCACCGAGTTCAGGGCTCGCAAGACCGGAACGCCAAGGCCGTTGGCGCCGACGAGGGCGGCAATCACCACCATCGACAGCGACAGCATGATCGTCTGGGTCAGGCCGGCCATGATCTGAGGCATGGCGAAGGGCAGTTCCACCTTGCGCAGCACCTGGCCGGGCGTTGCGCCGAAGGCCTGGGCGGCCTCGACCAGCGACGGCGGCGTCGAGATGATGCCGAGGCGGGTCAGGCGGATCGGCGCAGGGATCGCGAAGATCACGGTGGCGATAAGGCCGGGAACCATGCCGAGACCGAAGAGGATCAGCGCAGGGATCAGATAAACGAAGGTCGGGATCGTCTGCATCAGGTCGAGGATCGGCCGCATGATGGCATAGATCCAGGCGCGACGGGCGGCGGCAATGCCGAGCGGAACGCCGACGGCCATGCTGACGAAGCTGGCGGCGAGCACCAGAGCCAGCGTTTCCGTTGTTTCCTTCCAGTAGCCCTGGTTGATGATCAGCAGCAGGCCGAGGCCGGTGAACAGCGTTACGCCGATCGAGCGGCGGAACCACCAGGCAGCCGCCGTGATCACGGCAACGACGATCAGCGGGTGAGGGGTCTGGAGAATCCAGAGCAGCACGGCGACAACGCCGGAGAGGAAGCGAGCGAGCTGGTCGAAGAACAGCTCGAAATTCGTCGTCAGCCAGTCGACGAACGCCTTGGCCCAGCCGCCAATGGGGATGCGGTTATCGGTCAGATATTCCACGAAGGTAAATCCGTCTCGTCAGGTCAAAAGGAGCGCATGACGCGGTGAAAAAAGGCGGGGTTTTCCCCGCCTTGATGCCGATCAGAGGCCAAGAGCGGCCTTGACCGCGGCCAGGCCATCGCCGCCGTCCTTGGCGGTCACACCGGCAAGCCACGGATCGACGACCGTCGGATTGGCCTTCAGCCATTCCTCGGCAGCCTTGTCCGGCTCCTGCCCGTCGTTCAGGATCTTGCCCATGATCTCGTTTTCCATCTGGAGCGAGAACTTGAGGTTGGTGAGCAGCTTGCCGACGTTCGGGCACTCGGTGGTGTAGCCGGCGCGCACGTTGGTGAAGACTTCCGCGCCGCCAAAGTTGGCGCCGAAGATGTCGTCGCCGCCCGAAAGATAGGTCAGCTTGAAGTTGGCGTTCATCGGATGCGGTTCCCATCCGAGGAAGACGATCGGCGAGCCATCCTTTTCGGCGCGGGACACCTGCGCCAGCATGCCCTGTTCGGAGGATTCGACCACCTCGAAGCCCTTGAGGCCGAAGGTGTCCTTGTCGACCATGTCGATGATCAGGCGGTTGCCGTCATTGCCGGGCTCGATGCCGTAGATCTTGCCTTCAAGCGCGTCCTTCTTGGTGGCGATATCCTTGAAATCCTTGATGCCGAGCTCAGCGCCCTTGGCGTTGGTCGCCAGCGTGTACTTGGCGCCGACCAGGTTCGGCCCGAAGGATTCGACCGACTTGTCGTCGAGATAGGGGCGAACGTCGTTTTCCTGGGTCGGCATCCAGTTGCCGAGGAAGACGTCGATGTCCTTGTTCTTGAGCGAGGTGTAGGTGACCGGAACCGAGAGAACCTTGATGTCGGTCTGGTAGCCGAGGCCCTTGAGGACGGTGGAAACGGTCGCGGTGGTTGCAGTGATGTCCGTCCAACCGACGTCGGAGAAACGGACGGTACCACAGCTTTCCGGCTCGGCAGCTGCAGCCTGTCCAGCGGCGAGGGCGACGACCGAAACGGCGCCCGCCAGCATCAGTTTGAGAGAGAGTCGTTTTTTCATCGTTGTCGTTCCCCTGCCTCTATTATTGTTTTAGCCAAACACCATTGGATAGCGAATTCAAGCGCTTTGATGTCGAAGGAAGTGTATTGCGTCAATATGCTGAGGGGGTGCACGATGCGACGCTGAATGTCGCATTGTCCACGAAATGGTCTAGTCCGGCGAAAAACTGTGGGTGCCGCAAACACGCTCTGGCCTTCCGGGACAAGGCTCGTCATTACCCGGGAGACGGAAACCGGACGCGGTGAAGATGGCCAAACTCTATTTCAGCTATGCGACGATGAACGCGGGCAAGAGCACGATGCTGTTGCAGGCCTCCTACAACTACCAGGAGCGCGGCATGCGTGTGGTGATGCTGATCGCTGCGCATGACGACCGGGCAGGGGTAGGCCGCATCTCCTCGCGCATCGGTCTTGCCTCCGACGCCATTCCGTTCCATGGCGATGACGACATCTATACGCTGATCGAAACGCTTCATTCCGATGGTGCCGGCGAGATCGCCTGCGTCTTCGTCGACGAGGCGCAGTTCCTCAACGAGGCGCAGGTCTGGCAACTCGCGCGGGTCGCCGACCGGATCGGCATTCCGGTCATGGCCTATGGCCTACGTACGGATTTTCAGGGCAAGTTGTTTCCGGGCTCGATGGCGCTGCTGGCGCTCGCCGACGAGTTGCGCGAGGTGCGCACCATCTGCCATTGCGGCCGCAAGGCGACGATGGTCGTGCGTCTCGATGGTACGGGCAAGGTGGTGCGCGAGGGTGCCCAGGTCGATGTCGGCGGCAACGAGAAATACGTCTCCTATTGCCGGCGCCATTGGGACGACCTGATGCGTTGCGAGTGAGTGCGACCGACTGGCCGCTTGCGGCCGCCTTGGTCGCGGTGCCATTCTCGTCGGGTCCTGTCAGCAAGAGGTTTTCGATGCGGCGCCTGCTTTCCAGTCTTTTCCTCTGTCTTGGTGTCGCAGCTCCGGCTGCCCACGCCGGCGGCGACGCGACGGCGGGTGCCGCGGTGTTCCGCAAGTGCGCGGCCTGTCACACCGCCAGCGAGCCGGTCAATCGCGTCGGCCCGAGCCTGATGGGCGTGGTCGGCCGGCCGGTGGCGTCGGTTGCCGACTACAACTATTCCGAGGCGATGAAGACCTTCGGCGCCGAGGGGCACGTTTGGGACGAGGCGACGCTGAGCGAATATCTCTTGAGCCCCAAGGCGATGGTCGGCGGCACCAAGATGACTTTTCCCGGTCTCAAGAAACCTCAGGACATTGCCGACGTGATCGCCTATCTCAAGGCGCCGCCGGCCGCCAAATAGGCAATGCCTTCGATATCTCAAGCACTTCGCTGCAACGCTTGATCGAAAAAAGCCGCTGCGGCAGGCTTGTTCTCTTTCCATAAACACCCTTTATATAACTGCAATCGAAGGCTGAATAATTCGGCTGGGCTGGCGGATCGCGCCACGGTGGATCGAGGGGCAGGACATGGCGACTCTTCAGAATTTTGACGCGGAGATCGAGAAGACGAAAGGCGTCGTCGAACAGATGCGCGGCAAGCTCGAGCAATCCGGTGTGGTGCTGGAGCAATTCGCCAAGGCCGAGACCAAGCTCGGCGACGTCAACTTCGACATCGAGAACGCCCGCATCCAGGACGTGATCAACCAGCAGAAAGTGATGGAAGCCAACATTGCCGACCTGATCATCGGCCTCGAGGATGCGACCAATGTCTTCGGCTCCGAATTCGAGAGCATGAAGAACTATACCGGCTATGAGAAGTTCATCGGCATCTTCTCCAAGCAGAAGATGCAGCGCATGCGCACCGACCGCGTGCGCAACATGTCGCTTGCCGGCAACCTGCAGGAGCTGCTGTCGAAGTCCGACATGATCGTCGGCATCCTCAAGGAGCAGAAGTCGGTCCTCGACCAGCGCTACAAGACCTCGGAGCAGAGCCTGATCCAGGTGATCGAGCGCCGCAAGGGTACGATGGCGAACCTCGAAGAGGTGCAGAAGCGCATCGAGGAACTGAACCCCCTGCTGCTCGACATCGAAAACCGCATTGCCGCCTCCACGGAGCAGAAGGTCCGCACCGAGCTCGAAGGCGAACGCTCGGCGCTTGCCACCGAATACAACGAGAAGCAGGCCAAGGAACAGGAGCTGCTCGCCGAGAGCCAGACGCTCGAACGCTACACCGCGATGTTCCAGACCTTCGTCGATTCGCTCAACAACCAGATCGCCGCGCAGAACACGCTGATCAACAAGCTGACGATCGATACCGAACAGCGCATCGTGCTCTACAAGGCGCTGGAAGACTCCTTGAAGACGGCTGCCCAGCAGGATGTCGCCCACAAGATCAACACGCTCGGCAGCCAGGTCGACACCGCCGCCGAAGAGACGATGGCCGGCATCGGTGCCGCTGCGCAGCGCCATATCGGCGATCTCCTCGAAATGCATGAAAAGAACATGCTTTCGACGCAGGATATCCAGCGCCGCAAGAAGCTGGCGGACGACGCCTTTGCCCGTCGCTTCCAGGCTGTCATGGACAAGCACAACACTGCCAACTACGTGAAGCAGTGATCGGCAGGCGAATGATCGGAACCGAGTTTGCCGTCTGGCACGCGCCACGGGGATTTGCATGAAAGTCGCGGCTTCATCCGCTGTCGCACAATATTTCGCGTCGATCCACGCCGCACTCGCCGGGCTCGAGCTCTTTCTCGGCGACCGCAACTCGCCGCTCTATCGCAACACCGTCGTCGGCGAAGTGATCGTCCCCTATCTCGGCCGGTTGAAGGCGTCGATCGACTGCTGGGAGAACCGCATCGGCTTCGTCGATCAGTTCCGGATCTCGCGCGCCGAAAGCGGTTTTCCGGTGTTCCAGAACGTGCTGGAACTGGAGAACGATCGCCAGACGGCGGCAAAGCGCCTCGCCGACATTCCCACGGCCGATGCGCTGAGGGACGAGATGGTCGATTTCATCCTCCGTCAGAAGGCCTTTCCCGAGGCGTTGCAGACGCGCATGGCCGAGCGGCTCTATCTGGACCAGATCGGCAAGGGTGAGATCTTCTCGCCCTTTATCTTGCCGGAGACCATCCGCGTCGCCGTCAATTCCAAGACGATGCGTCCCTATTACATCGTGAGCTGGGGCGCCTTCGACGGCGCCAATACCCTGCCGATGGTCTACATGGCGACGATCGAGGATTCCTCCGAGAAGATCGTCGAGATGCTGGTGACCGAGGACGGCAAGCTCAATCCGCAGGTCGAGATCCCGTTGCCGGTTGGTGGTTTGCTCAATCCAGATCTCGCCAGCCGCTTCGACGATTTCGCCTCCAAGAACAGCAGCTATTCGCTGACCCCGGTGACGATCGCGACCAATCTCGACAAGGATTTTGACGAGCTCCATCCGAAGCAGCTGCGCCGCATCGTGCTCGGCCCGTTCTATTCTGCCGGGATCACCGAGAACAATGCGCGCATCAACGACATCCTCTCCAAGGTGCGAAAGACCGAGAATGCCTGGCTTCTGACCTGGACCGTGCAGGAGGTCTTCTCCAAGGCCGAAAGGCCCGCCAAACGCGGCTTCTGGTCATCGACGCCGGCGCAGGAGGAGTTCCACATCGATACCGCCAATCTGGAAGCGGCGCGCATGGGTGTCTCCTCCTACGAGAAGCACGCGCTGGTGCCGCACGACGCCTATCAGGCGCTCTATGCCGCCGGCGAGGCCGAACAGGTGTTCGGCGACTACAAGGTCCACGTCATTTCCGGCAACCAGGTCGTAAGCGAGGTTTGACGATGACACTCAATACGGGGCTGACGACGCTGCACGAGGACGACATCGCCAAGCATCAGGCGGTGGCGCAGGGGCTGGTGACGAAGCTCATCATTCTGGAGCGCGAGGATGCATCCGCCGGGACGACGCTTGCCGGCACCGGCCGCCGCTTCGTCTCGACGGTTTCGACCGGTGGCCAGCGGCGCACACGCGAAGTCGAGCTGACCAAGACCATTCAGTCAGTGCGCCAAGGCGATCCGATGTTGTCGCCGGCCCAGCACGCCGTGCTTTATCGCACACGCCGCGGTATTCAGGTGGCGCTCGCCGTGGCCGACGTCTTTGCGCGGCAGACAAACCTCGAGCAACTGCAGGCGAAAAACGCCACATCGCCGCTCGGAGGAGATGAGGCCAACCAGTTCAAGGCGCTGCTTTCGGCGTCTGCCTATGTCGCCGCGTTTACGCTTGCCGCCTATCTCGGCTCGACGCTTTCAGGTGAGGGCGAGCCGGTGGACGATGCGGTCGAGCCCGACTTTCTGTTCGACACGCCGCAGGACGCATTGAAGAGCCTCATCTCGGCGCTCGACCGCGGCATTGCCGGGGCGCCTGACGATCTGGCGCTGACCGCCCGGGCGCGCGCCTTTTCGCGCGTGGCAGTCGAGGGGTTGATCGCGCGCAAGGCGCGGTTCACTGGACTGCAGAGCTTCGAGACCGTGCATATCCGGCTCGACCAGGACGATTTCACGCTGAACGGCTTCGATGTCGCACCGGGCCAGAAGCGCAAGCCGCTGGTGATGACCTTCAAGAAGCCCGAGGAGATCATCGGCAACCACATTGCCAAGTACCAGGCGTTGAAGCTTGCCAAGATGCTGATGGCCTATGACTTCGACCGGCAGATGAACCCCTTCGTCGAGCTTGGCGGCTTCCTCTTCACCTTCATCGGCGACGGCATGCCGGGCACCGGCAAGACGATCCTGATCCAGATGCTCGCCGGCATGCTCAACGAATATTGCGAGATTGCCGGCTACGCCTTCCATTACGAGAATTTCGGCGTTGACCAGATCTCCTCCTATCAGGGCAAATCGGGCCAGAACTGCAAGGAGTTCGTCAACAACGTCATCAACCCGCGCGCGATCGGCTTCGGCACGATCGACGATGTCGACCAGGTGGCGGCGAAGCGCTCCGATGATCGCGCTTCCGCCGGCCAGCATGAGGTGACGGCGGTGCTGATGGAGAGCTTCGCCGGTGCTTCGACGGTGGTGCGCGGCAACTGCACCTTCGGCATGTTCTCCAACTATCCCGAGAATGTCGACGATGCGCTGCGCCAGCGCGCCGGCGCCCGTTGGCTGGTCGACGGGCCGCAGACGGAAGACGACTATGTCGACATCTTCGCGCTGCTCGTTGGCAAGAACCACAAGATCCCGCTCGGCGAACACCAATTGTTCGAGGGGCAGGAGATCAAGCGGGCCGTGTCGCAATCCTATGCCGAGCACGCGCGGCCGAAGGAGGATGGCCTCATCGCCGTCTGGGAGCGTTACCAGAAGAAACGGGGCGCGCTCGCCTCGCTCGCCGATGTCGGCGCCTATCTGCACATGATCAAGGAGGCCGAGCCGCGCTTTACCGGCCGCGCGATCAAGAACATCACCGACGCGATCAAGCTGCGCGCCATGGATGTCGAGCTGCCGGATGACTGGTTCAGGGATGCCGGCTCGTTCATGCACAAGAGCTACGACGAGAAGAAAGCGATGATCGAGGCGCTACGCGGCCCGATCACCATCGACATGGTGCTGCAGGAGATCAACCGCTACGCCGACAGCGAATTCCGCTACACCGACAAATCCGACGATGCCGCCGTCACCGACATCATCCGCCGCGAGCGCCAGCGCGAAAAGGCGATCCGCGAGATCGAGGCGATGAAGCGCGACGGCCGGTGGCAGGGGTTATGATGGGAAGAGCTGACCGATGAAACGCTTGCTCGAAGCCGAGCTCATCTATGGACGGCTGCTCGATGTCTCCGAGCCGCACCTGATCGCGCGTTACAACAAGGCACTCGAAGGCTTCGGCCTGCGCCCGACGGCGTTGACGGCGTTCAGCATCGACATGACCGGGTTTTCGCCCGAAATCGCTGACGAACTGGGTGACCGTGATTATCTCGATCCGAACCGGGTCAACCGCCGGTTCATCATCATGACACCGGATCAGGCGGAGCTGCCGGTCGTGCATACGAGCTTCTCCAATACGGCGGCGCTGATGCACGAATTCTTCAACGCCAACGGCCGCGCGATCAATGCGATCACGATCAAGGACGCGCTCTACGGCGAGATCGAGGATTCGGTTTCGGTCGTCGACGACATCGACGACCTGCTGTCGATCAACGAGGTGCGTTTCCGGGTGCTGTCGGCCGAGGACATGCTCGGCAGGGCCGCCGAACTCAGGGGCCTCGTCGACCGGCTGAAGAAAGTGCCGACGGCCTGGGCCGACGACGAGATGCTGAACCGCATGGTCGAGCTTGCCAAGCTCACCGGCGATATCCGCCAGAATGCGCTGGTGCCGGACCAGCTCGTCTTCCGCCACGAAGCCTTCTGGGCCAATCATTTCGGCGGCGTCTATGTCTTTCTCGACGACAAGACGACGACCGTGATCTGCGACCCTTCGGTCCCCGGCTTCCGCCGCTCGCGGCCGTGGCAGGTGAGTTATATCGCCATCAACGATCATGCCCGGATCTACGACTTCCTCGCCTCGACCAAGCGGCTGCAATTGCCGCAGGCGTCCTGGGTGGAGGAGTCGGGGCTCTATCAGCACCGGGCCGACATGATCGTGCGCGGGCTGATCGACGAAATTGACCCGACGGCCAATCTCGCCAATGCCGATCGGATCTGGCTGCAGACCTGGATGCACCGCAATGCGGCTGTCGTCGCGAGGGACGGGGCCTATCCGTTCCTGCAGGAGATGATCCGCATGGTTGCCGCGACCGGCACGATCAAGATGCAGGACGTGGCACCGGCGAACCGCTTCATGCTGGTGCGCGCAGCACCCACCCATCCCGACCAGTGGCTGGTCAACCGACTGATTTCCCAGCTCGTGCCCCGCGATTTCGTCTCGCGCTTCGTCTTCGACAAGCAGGGTTTCTACGACGCCTACGAGCGCTATGGCGAAAGCTTCAAGGCCTATGTTGTGGCGACGCTGACGGGTTCATATCTCAAGGACAAGGCGGCCTTCCGCCACAAGCTTTACGGCCTCAGAGAGGAATAGGACATGTTCGATCCGATCGTTGCGTTTTTCCAGCGGGTCTTTACCGCGATCGGCCGCGGCATAGGTCTCGCCGTTGCCTGGCTGCTCTGGCCGTTCGTTGCGGCCAGTAACTGGTATCGGCAGCGGAGCTGGATCATCAAAGGACCAATCGGCATCGTTCTGCTCGGCCTCATCTTCCTCTACGGCTATTTCATCTGGCAGACGCAGGCCTGGACGAACTTCGATCCTGACTATGTCGAGCGTTACAAGCTGGCCGAGCACAAGGTGCCGGCGGGCTCGCCGAAGAGCGGCCCGGGTGCGACGACGGGCCAATCGACGACCGGTGCGGCGGCAACCAACCTTGCGGCGGCGGCTGCACCTCAGACCGAATCGACACCGGAGGCGCTGGCGGTGGTGCAATTGCCTGCCGGTACCGTGTGCCAGACCTCGGCAATCGTCGATGTCGCCGCCGACCTTATCGATTACAATGTCAACGAGAATGCGTGGATATCGTCGATGCTGCTCTACAAGCTCGGGTTCTTCGGGCTTGACTGGGACGACACGCCCTGGCTCGACAACAAGGCGTCGTTCCAGCGCGGCATCAACCAGGCGGTGCGCCGCACCTCGGTCGAACTGGTCGATTCGCTTGGTCGCGTGCGCGGCACGTCCGGCATCAACAGCGACCTGCAGAGTGCGCGCGGCAATATCCAGTTCGATGAGGAGACCTGGTATTTCGGCCTGAACCCGTTTGGCCCGAAGACGCCGACGCCGAGCTTCTACCGGGCGGCGATGAAGGACCTCAGGGCCTTCAACATCTCGCTCGGCAAATGCGAAGCGATCTTCGACGGCCGCTCCGACAACCTCGTCGAATTCCTCGACCGTGTTGCCAACGATCTCGGCAACACCTCGGCGATCATTCGCGAACGGTCGGAAAACCACAATGGCGGCTGGTTCGACACGCGCGCCGACGACCGCTTCTGGTTCGCCTATGGCCAGCTCTACGGTTATTACGGCATTCTGTCGGCCGCCGGCGCCGACTTCGACAACGTCGTTGCCCAGCGCGGCCTGACGCCGATCTGGACGGAAACGATCAAGCAACTGCGCGCCGCATTGCGCATCCAGCCGCTGATCATCTCCAACGGCGAGGAGGCCGGCTGGATCATGCCGACGCATCTGGCGACGATGGGCTTCTATACGCTGAGGGTACGCTCGAACATCGTCGAAATGCGCGATATCCTCGCCCGATAGGGCTGAACGGCAAGGTGGCGCCTGAACTTCCGGGCGCTGCCGCAGACCTTACTTGAGTTAAAGCGGGATGCGGGCCGAAAGCCGCAGACACGTTTCCTCATCTCGCTCCGGCATCGCGAACTGCGCCTTGAAAGGCGTGGATGAAAACGAGACCCTGGGGAGGGGACATGTCATGACCGAGGTTAAGTCCGATATCGAGATTGCGCGTGCGGCGAAGAAAAAGCCGATCCTGGAGATAGGGGCGGCACTCGGCATCCCGGCGGAAGATCTGCTGCCCTACGGCCACGACAAGGCTAAGATCGGGGCCGATTTCATCGCCCGCCAGCGCGAAAAGAAAAACGGCCACCTGATCCTGGTGACGGCGATCAATCCGACGCCGGCCGGCGAAGGCAAGACGACGACGACGGTCGGCCTCGGCGACGGGCTCAACCGTATCGGCAAGAAGGCGATCGTCTGCATCCGCGAGGCGTCGCTCGGCCCCTGCTTCGGCATCAAGGGCGGAGCCGCCGGCGGCGGTTACGCACAGGTGGTGCCCATGGAGGACATGAACCTCCATTTCACCGGCGATTTCCACGCCATTACTTCAGCGCACAATCTGCTCGCGGCGCTGCTCGACAATCACATCTACTGGGGCAACGAGCAGAACGTCGACATCCGCCGCATCGCCTGGCGTCGCGTGATGGACATGAACGACCGGGCACTGCGCAGCATTGTCGGGCCGCTCGGTGGTGTCGCGAATGGTTATCCGCGCGAGACCGGTTTCGACATCACCGTTGCATCCGAGGTCATGGCCATCCTCTGCCTGGCAACCGATCTGAAGGATCTCGAGAAGCGCCTCGGCAATATCATCGTCGGCAACCGACGCGACAAGAGCCCGGTGTTTGCGCGCGACATCAAGGCCGATGGCGCGATGGCGGTGCTGCTCAAGGACGCGATGCAGCCGAACCTAGTGCAGACATTGGAAAACAATCCCGCCTTCGTGCATGGCGGTCCCTTCGCCAACATCGCCCATGGCTGCAATTCGGTGATCGCGACGACGACGGCGCTGAAGCTCGCCGACTATGTCGTGACGGAAGCCGGCTTCGGCGCCGATCTAGGTGCGGAAAAATTCTTCGACATCAAGTGCCGCAAGGCGGGGCTGAAGCCCGATGCCGCGGTGATCGTCGCCACCGTCAGGGCGATCAAGATGAATGGCGGCGTCAAGAAGGACGATCTCGGCAAGGAAAACCTGGAGGCCCTGCGCAAGGGCTGCGCCAACCTTGGCCGGCATGTACAGAACGTTAAGAAGTTCGGCGTTCCCGCGATCGTCGCGATCAACCACTTCACCTCCGACACCGAGGCCGAGATTCAGGCGATCAAGGACTATGTGACGACACTCGGTGCCGACGCCGTGCTCTGCCGGCATTGGGCCGAGGGGTCGGCGGGAATCGAAGAACTGGCGCGCAAGGTGGCGGATCTGGCCGAGGGCGGCCATTCGCAGTTCTCGCCGCTCTATCCGGATGACATGCCGCTCTTCCACAAGATCGAGACAATCGCCAAGGACATCTATCATGCGAGCGAAGTGATCGCCGACAAGTCGGTGCGCGATCAACTGCACACCTGGGAGAACCAGGGCTATGGCCACCTGCCGATCTGCATGGCCAAGACACAATATTCCTTCTCGACCGACCCGAACCTGCGCGGCGCGCCGAGCGGCCATGCGGTGCCGATCCGCGAGGTGCGACTTGCGGCCGGCGCCGGTTTTATCGTGGTCATCACCGGCGAGATCATGACCATGCCCGGCCTTCCCAAAGTGCCGTCGTCGGAGAAGATCTTCCTGAACGAGCGGGGTTACATCGAGGGGCTGTTCTAGAGCGACCGACTGGCCTGATCGAAACAACGCCGCGCATCCGGCGGGATGCGCGGCGTTGTCGTGTTTTGCATTCCTTTATCTTCGCTTCCAGAATGGAAGTTAGGCAGTGAGGCTGAGGAAGTCGGCCTTGCCGATCGAGACGCCCTTGTGACGCAGGATGTCGTAGGCCGTCGTCAGGTGGAAATAGAAGTTTGGCAGAACGAATCTCAGCAGATACTCTTCGCCCGTGAGCGTCACTTTCAGGGTCGGGAAGTTGAGGACGACCTCGCGGCTGCCGCTATCCTCCAGGTCGACGGGGCGCACAATTTCAAGAAAAGCAACCGTGTTGGCGATGCGCTGACGCAGTTCGTCCAGGGTCTTTTCCTCGTCCGGAAAACGGGGAACCTCGATCGAAGTCAGGCGCCCGACCAGACCCTTGCTCGTGTCGCTCACTCGCTGCACCTGGCCGGCAAGCGTCAGCATGTCCGGCGCCAGCCGGGCAATGACGAGATCATCAGGGGAGATGCCGTTGTCGCGCGCATGAGCCTCGGCCTTGTCGAGCAGTTTGGTGAGCACACCAAGACCGCGAATGAATGCGGGAATGGAGAGCTGGTAGATCGTCAATGCCATGACACATTTCCTTGAGACTGGGCGCAAAACGGGTGGATTTTCCTCATGCCTGTATTTGGGAGCCGGGGTGCCGTCCTGCAAGGCGCGCCGACCGGTATCTTTGTGGTTATGAGGCTGGCCGGAGGCGACTGAACGCGGGCCTGCGGCACTGGCCAGGACACGGGGTCTCGTGCATTGATCGGAGGCGACCTTTGCGCGACACGCAAGGCGTACGCCACTGTAGCAGACACAATGGACACCGCGATGACGCCCCAGGATTTGCAGACCTATCTTCACGCCCATATCCCGCTTTCGGCGGCGATGCAGGTTCATGTAGAGGAGGTAGCGGAAGACCATATCCTGCTCTCGGCGCCCCTGGCACCCAACATCAATCACCGCGAAACGGTGTTCGGCGGCAGCGCCTCGGCGCTATCGATCCTGTCGGCGTGGTCGCTCTTGCATGTGCGGTTGCGCAAAAGCGGCGTGGCTGCGCGCCTGGTGATCCAGAGCAACCGCATGGACTATCTAAAGCCGGTGGCCGGTGCCTTTTCGGCTCGCTCGTCGCTAGCGAATGCCGGGCAGTGGCCGAGCTTTCTGCGATTGCTCGAACGGCGGGGCAGGGCGCGGGCCGTGGTCGTTGCCGACCTGCTTGACGGTGGAGAGGTGGCCGGGCGTTTCGAGGGCGAGTTTGTCGCCCTCGGCTATAGCAATGACTGAGTTGCGGCGACCGGGCCAGGTGATCCCCGCCTAGCGGCAATAGCGATAGTCATTGCGCCGATCGATCACGTCGAGATGCAGGTGGGTTTCGTGGGCGGCGTCGCTGCCGGGATCGAGCACAGTCTTGAAATACAGGCAGGCGGAGGCGGTGACCGCGCGCTGGAAGGCGCCGTCCATCGTGCCATCCTCGTCGCGCGGCTGGATGGCGATCGTCGTTCCGTCGCTCAAGCGGAAGGACGCGATGTCGACGGCGTTGCCGTGGGCATGTTCGGAGATCTTGCCTGACGTTGCATTGTTGCGCAGGCGGCAGATATAGGTCGACGCTTGGTTCAGCGCCTTGATCTTGATGTTCTTGTCGAAGGCGACCTCGGCAGCCGGCTGGGCGGCTTCCTTTGTCCAGCGTGCCAGCGCCAGCGCCGTTTCGCACCGCATCACTCCCTTCGGCGCGAGCGTAACGTCGGGCAGAATGCTGGTGACCTCCAGTGGCTTGTCGATGCCGCAGCCCTTGCCGTCGTCGATGCGCTTGGCTTCGACAAACGTCGCGCCAACCGCTTTCAGGTCGGCGAGGCACTTGGCATATTCGGCAGCATTCTCCGTCTCGACCGGTGGATAGACGATTGGCGCCGGTGCGGGCTTGGCATCCTTCTTCTCGTCGGCGCGCTGGTCCTTTTCGTCCGCCGGCAGCTTCTTGTCCTTTGTCGATTGCTCGTCTCCATCCGCCTGCTTCGGCTGCGGAACGGGCTGTTCGCCGTTGGCTGCCGTCGGCCCTTTCTCCGTCGCGCCCTTGCCGTCGTCCGCCGGTGCCGCCGGCTTCTTGTCGGGTGTGGGAACAGCCTCTTCCGCTCCTGCATCCGTCGGCGGCTTTTCTATCGGGATGGGGCCGTGTTTCGGCAGGCTGGCGCCCGTCAGGATCAGGAGTGACAGCAGGATCAAGGGGAAAGAGCGACGCATCCAGTACCTTTCTCACTGCCCGCGCGGCGGGCTTTGAGCGGAGGGAACGCGCAGAACCGGATCTGGTTTCATGAGATCGCGATGTTTTGGTTGGAATCGACCAAATCATAAACGTGACCGATTCCAATAAATTAGAGCGGGATGCGGGCGGAAGGCCGCATGCACTTTTCCTCGTCCGCTCCAACTCTCCGGCAAAAGCGTTGCAGTTCGGCAACGCCTCGAATTGGCACGACCCCACAAATTGTGGGGAGTATCTTTGTATGTTGACAATTATACTCATGTTTTTTATGCGGCATAAATGAGGCGACGACATGTCGCAACGCCCAGAACGCGCCCAGCCAGCCCCTTGAGTTTGCCGCTCAACAGCAAGCCCGGCCTCGAACCTCAAAGGATTGGTCCATGCTCACCCGGCATCGTCGCCAGGCCCTGTTGGCTTGCACGACAACTCTTGCAATTTCAGTCGCTACCGTCGCATTCGCCCAGAGTTCGACAAACCAGGCAAAGCCGGAAGAGAAAAAGGCCGAGGAGACCAAGAAGGGCGAAACCTACCTGTCGCCGATCGTTGCCAAGGGCTCACGCACCGCTGACCCCTATGCGAAGGCCGGCCCGGTCAGTGTCGTCACGTCCGACCAGATCGACCTGCAATCCGGTCTCGAGACCGACGACCTGCTGCGCGGCGTTCCCGGCACGTCAACCGCCAACAACCCGCAGAACCCGGGCGTCGCCGTCAACATCCGTGGCTTCGAGGGTTCCGGCCGCGTCAACATGATGATCGACGGTGTGCGCCAGAACTTCCGCTTCACCGGCCATGAAGCCCAGGGCCTTGCCTATTTCGATCCGGCATTCCTTTCCGAGATCGACGTCACCCGCGGTGCCGTCACCGGTGTCGGCGGCGGTGCTTTGGCCGGTTCGGTCAACTTCAAGACCTACGACGTCGAAGACCTGATCCTGGACGGCAAGAACTACGGCGGCATCGCTTCTGCCACCTACGGCAGCAACGAGGCCGGCTGGTCGGAATCTTTGATCGGTGCCTATCGTTTCAACGACGTCTTCTCGGTGCTCGGCGGCATCAGCAAGGCTGATCCCGGCAACTACGACAACGGCAACGGCGTAACGGTGCCTTACACCGAGGAAGACCTGCTTTCCGGCCTGTTGAAGTTCGAGGTGACTCCGGATCAGGACCACACCTTCAAGCTCACCGGCATCACCTATGACAACGACTTCTTCGCGAACTCCTACTTCCAGAACGTGAAGAACCAGACCGTTTCGGCCAGCTATTCCTACACGCCGGACAACGAACTCATCGATTTCCGGGCCAATGCCTATTGGAACCGGCTGAAGATGAAGTACGACACCGATGTTCGCGGTGGCGGCACGGCGGCCGGTCGCCGCATCACCGACACGGGCAAGGGCTTCGATATCTCGAACACCTCGCTGTTCGATCTCGGTGAGGTTGCCGTCCGGGCGAACTACGGCGTCGAATATTTCCGCGACGACTATGACGTCATCAACAGCACGGCGCGCCCGTCTGGCGGCGTCAACGGCAGCGGCACCAATGCCACGACCGGCGTCTTCAGCAACACGACCTTCACCTATGGTATCGTCGATCTGACGGCCGGCCTGCGGTGGGATCACTTCAGCCTCGATGGTTCCGGCGCCGTGGTGCGAGGCAACCCGATCGGCCTGCCGGCGGGTCCCTACACGGTCGACAAGTCCGACGGCCGTCTCAATCCGAGCGTCACGGTCGCGCTCAACCCGACGGACTGGTTCCAGCCCTACGTGACCTACGCCGAGACCTCGCGTTCGCCGACCGTCAACGAGACCTTCGCCGGCGGCACGCACCCGGGTACGACCGGCCAGTCGTTCTTCCCCAATCCGTTCCTCGAGCCTGAAATCTCGAAGGGCTGGGAAATCGGCGCGAACTTCACCTTCGACGGGCTGCTCGATCCCAGCGACAGCCTGCGTGTGAAGGCGAACTACTTCCACAACCGCATCGACAACTACATCACCGCAGCGCTGCTGGGTGGTGGTCGCCAGATCTTCTTCGTCAACAATCCCGGCACCTCGACGGTGCAGGGCTTCGAACTCCAGGCGGCCTACGATGCCGGCTATGTCTTCGGTGATCTCGCCTACACCTACACCGACAGCAATTTGCCTTCCCAGGTGAACGGGTTCGGTGTCCAGAGCTACCTGCCTGATAACATCATCAGCGCAACGCTCGGTGCGCGCTTCCTCGAAGACCAGCGCCTGACGGTCGGCACGCGGCTCTATGCGGTGTCGAACGCATTCGTCGGCGAGATCAACCGCACGCCGCCGAACGTTCCGGGCTATGGCCTCGTCGACCTCTTCGCGAACTACAAGTTCGAGAACGGCTTCGAGGTGACGGCGACGGTGACGAACCTGTTCGACAAGACCTACACGCCGTCGTCGAGCACGATTGCAGGCAGCACGATCGATACGGGCCGCGGCCGCACCTTCCTGGTTACGGCGAAGGCGAAGTTCTGATAGGATCAGATCAACTCCAGTCGGGCGGCTCGCAAGAGCCGCCTCTTTTTTTGATCGATCCGTGATATCCGGCGCGGCTTTCCCGCTTGCGCAAGGCATCAACCCACGCTAACACTTTCGCCCATGGAAAATGCACGCAACATTTCGACCTGGTGGTGGGCTCGCTGAAGCGGCCTTGACCAGTCATGCGTGATTGAGAGATGAAGCCGCCCGGAGATTTCGAGGCGGCTTTTTTCATGTTTGGGCCGCTCAAGGACCGGGCTTTTACGGAGCGAGGCGAATGGCAACGGTAATTCTCGAGGGCGGAGCGGAGAGCTACACCACCAAAGGCGGCATCGTGGTGACGCGCAGGCGACGCGAAGCCTCCTATACGCAGGCGATCGCGAGCTATGTGGACAAGCTCGATGAACGCCGCGGCGCGGTGTTTTCCTCCAACTATGAATATCCCGGCCGCTACACCCGTTGGGACACGGCCGTCGTCGATCCGCCGCTCGGCATTTCCTCGTTCGGCCGCGCGCTCTGGATCGAAGCCTATAACGACCGTGGCGAAGTGCTGCTGTCGATCATCGCCGAGCAGCTGAAGACAGTCGCGGACATCACCCTCGGCGCCTCGACCAGCCGCCGCCTCGATCTGACGATCAATCAGCCTGACCGCGTCTTCACTGAGGAAGAGCGCTCGAAGATGCCGACGGTGTTCAGCGTGCTGCGCGCCGTCACCAATCTCTTCCATTCGGCCGAGGACGCGAGCCTCGGCCTTTATGGCGCCTTCGGCTACGATCTCGCCTTCCAGTTCGACGCGATCGACCTGAAGCTCAAGCGTCCCGACGACCAGCGCGACATGGTGCTGTTCCTGCCGGACGAGATCCTCGTCGTCGACCACTATGCCGCCAAGGCCTGGATCGACCGCTACGATTTCGCCAAGGATGGCAAGACGACCGAAGGCAAGGCGGACGAGATCGCGAGCGAACCATTCCAGACAGTCGACAGCATCCCGCCGCATGGCGACCATCGCCCCGGCGAATACGCCGAGCTCGTCGTCAAGGCGAAGGAGAGCTTCCGCCGTGGCGATCTGTTCGAAGTGGTGCCCGGCCAGAAGTTCTTCGAGCGCTGCGAGAGCAAGCCTTCGGAAATCTCCAATCGGCTGAAGGCGATCAATCCGTCGCCCTATTCCTTCTTCATCAATCTCGGAAACCAGGAATATCTGGTCGGCGCTTCGCCGGAAATGTTCGTTCGCGTTTCCGGCCGCCGCATCGAGACCTGCCCGATCTCGGGTACGATCAAGCGCGGCGACGACCCGATCGCCGACAGCGAGCAGATACTGAAGCTCTTGAATTCCAAGAAGGACGAATCCGAGCTCACCATGTGCTCGGACGTCGACCGCAACGACAAGAGCCGCGTCTGCGTGCCCGGCTCGGTCAAGGTCATCGGCCGCCGCCAGATCGAGATGTATTCGCGCCTGATCCACACGGTCGACCATATCGAAGGGCGGCTGCGCGACGATATGGATGCCTTCGACGGCTTCCTCAGTCACGCCTGGGCGGTGACGGTCACCGGTGCGCCGAAGCTTTGGGCCATGCGCTTTATCGAAAGCCATGAGAAGAGCCCGCGTGCATGGTATGGTGGCGCGATCGGCATGGTCGGCTTCAACGGCGACATGAACACGGGCCTGACGCTGCGCACGATCCGCATCAAGGACGGCATCGCCGAGGTCAGGGCAGGGGCGACGCTGCTCTACGATTCAAACCCGGAAGAAGAAGAAGCCGAAACCGAACTGAAGGCCTCCGCCATGATCGCTGCCATTCGCGATGCGAAATCCGCCAACGCCGGCAAGGCAAGCCGCGACGTTGCGGCGGTCGGCGCCGGCGTCAACATCCTGCTCGTCGACCACGAAGACAGCTTCGTTCATACGCTCGCGAACTATTTCCGCCAGACTGGGGCAACCGTCACGACGGTACGCACGCCGGTCGCGGAAGAGATCTTCGATCGCGTCAAGCCGGATCTCGTCGTGCTTTCGCCAGGACCCGGCAATCCGAAAGATTTCGACTGCAGGGCAACGATCAAGAAGGCGCGGGCCCGCGAACTGCCGATTTTCGGCGTCTGCCTCGGTCTGCAGGCGCTTGCCGAAGCCTATGGCGGGGACCTGCGCCAACTCGCGATCCCGATGCACGGCAAGCCGTCGCGCATCCGCGTGCTGGAACCGGGCATCGTCTTCTCCGGTCTCGGCAAGGAAGTGACCGTCGGGCGCTACCACTCGATCTTCGCCGATCCGTCGAGCTTGCCTAACGACTTCATGATTACAGCTGAAAGCGAAGACGGCACGATCATGGGTATCGAGCACACCAAGGAACCGGTGGCTGCAGTGCAGTTTCACCCGGAATCGATCATGACGCTTGGCGGCGACGCCGGCATGCGGATGATCGAGAACGTCGTGGCGCATCTTGCCAAGCGCGCCAAGATCAAGGCCGCCTGAGCATTCCCGCATTCGGGCGATGCTGACGTTGGGAAGATCTTGACGATATTGAAGAACCAAGGGGCCGCTTCCGTCATGGAGGTGGCCCTTTTTGTTCCTACCGTGTCGCCTGAATGGCTGGCGCGCGCTCGCAGCGATCGGCAAAAAGCCGCTCGCCCAGGAAATCGACGAACACGCGCACCTTTGGCGATAGATGGCGGTTTGACAGCCAGAGGAGGTGAAACTGTCCGGGAGCGTCGAGATAGGCGTCGAGCACCGTGCGGAGCCGGCCGTCACTGAGTGGCTGGCGCGCGAGGAAATCCGGCAGGCAGCCGATGCCGAGACCGCTGAGGACGGCGCCGCTGAGCGCCTCCATGTTGTTGCTGGTGAGCACGGTCTTGATCTGCGGTCCGGGTCCGTCTGAGGGCATGGCGATCGGCCATTCCTGCAGCTTCCGGCTGTTGGGAAAACGGAAGCGGATCGCATGGTGCCCGTCGAGGTCACGCGGGCATTCGGGTGTGCCGTGCCGATCGAGATAGGCGGGGGCGGCGCAGAGCAGAAGCTGGAACGGTCGCAGCGCCCGGGTCATCAGCCGGGAATCCGGCAGCACGCCGCTGCGGACGGCGACGTCGACTTCCTCGTCGATCAGATCGACGATGCGATCGTTGAAGTCGAGGTCGAGCTCGATTTCGGGGTGGCGCCGCACGAACTCCGGCAGCACCGGTAACAGCAGATGGTAGCTGACGATCGGCACGCTGACACGCAGCCGTCCGCGCGGAACGGCCACCGCCTCGGCCAATGAGGCTTCTGCATCGTCGAGGTCGTCGAGAATGCGGCGGCAGCGCTCGTGAAAGAGGCGTCCCTCCTCGGTCAGCCGGATACTACGGGTCGAGCGCTGCAGCAGGCGCACTCCGAGCTGCTTTTCGAGAGCAGTGACTGCCTTGCCGACCGCGGAGGCGGACAGGCCGAGCACGCGCCCAGCGGCGACGAAGCTGCCGAGATCGGCGGTGCGCACGAAGGCGGTCAACCCACTCAGGCGATCCATTGCTGACTTCCTATTCGAGCGTTCTGTTCCGGTATGCCTGTCCTCTTGGCACAATTCTCAGCCGATTATGGCGAAACTATCCTGCATTCGTCAATCGATGCCCAAGCGGCGGACGTCCAGCTGCAGGTTTCCAGGAAGTCTGTGTGGGTATCTCCTTTGCTCCAACGGATGGACGATATGAGAGAAAAGTTCAAAGACGGGCGCGGACGCCGGTTCGTGCTGCTCGCGGTTTGCTGCGCGGCGGCTGCGATGCCGCTCACCTTCACGGGACCAGCCGTGGCGTTGCCGGCGATCAGCCGCAGCCTCGGCGCCGATCCGATCGCGCTCAATTGGGTCACCAATGCCTTCATGCTGACCTTCGGCAGTTCGCTGATGGCGGCAGGCGCAGTTGCCGACAGTTTCGGTCGCAAGCGCGTCTTCCTCGGCGGACTTGCTGCCTTCCTGCTGTTCTCGGCTGCTCTGGCATTCGCCGGCAATATCGTCTGGTTCGACGTGTTGCGAGCGCTTCAAGGGATAGGCGCAGCCGCCGCCTTCTCCGGCGGCATGGCCTCGCTCGCCCAGGAGTTCGAAGGAAACGAGCGGCTGAGAGCCTTCAGCCTCGTTGGCGCCAGCTTCGGCGTCGGCCTCGCCTTCGGGCCAATCGCCTCGGGCCTCATGGTCGAGGCCTTCGGGTGGCCCGCGATCTTCCTGCTCGTCGTTGCTCTCGCTGGCCTGGCGCTGGCACTTGGAGCGGTTTTGATGCGGGAGACGCGGGATCCGGATGCCACGGGCCTCGACTGGAAGGGAGCTGCGAATTTCACCGCGGCGCTGACTGCGCTCACCTTCGGCATTTTGCAGGCACCGGAAAGCGGCTGGAGCCACCCTCTCGCGGTCGCCATGTTCGCGGCCTCCGTGCTTTTCTTCCTGGCCTTCTGGTGGATCGAGCGCTCGGTCGCGCGGCCGATGCTCGATCTGACGCTGTTTCGCTATCCGCGCTTCGTCGGCGTGCAATTGCTTGCGGCCGCTCCCGCCTATGGCTTCGTCGTTTTGCTGATCCTGCTTCCCGTGCGTTTCATCGGCATCGAAGGCATGAGCGCGGTCTCAGGTGGCCAGATGATGATCGCGATGTCTGCGCCGCTTCTGATCCTGCCGATTGCCGCAGGCCTGTTGACGCGCTGGTTCACGCCGGCAGCGATCTGTGGAGCGGGCTTGCTGATCTCGGCGGCAGGGCTCTTCTGGCTAAGCCGGTTTCCGGTGGGTTCCGAGCCGGCCGTGCTGCTCGCACCTCTGCTGTTGATAGGACTTGGCATCAGCCTGCCCTGGGGGCTGATGGACGGGCTTGCCGTCAGCGTCGTGCCGAAGGAGCGCGCGGGCATGGCGACGGGGATCTTCAGCACCACGCGCGTGGCAGGCGAGGGGGTTGCGCTCGCGATCGTGACCGCAGTTCTCTCCGCGCTCACCGCTTCGAACCTGGGGCCGGAGGCCGGCGCGAATGCCGCTGCAATGGCCCAGCGCGTCGTGACTGGCAACCTTACGGACGCAGCGCTGCTTGCACCGCAGACATCGCACGCCGTTCTCCTCCACGCCTATGGCGATGCGTTCAGTGCCTTGCTTTGGCTGCTGACTGGCATCACGGTGGCGACCGCAGCCGTCGTGTTCTTCTTCATTGGCCGGGGCAGCAAGGTTGCCGACGGCGACGAAATCGAAGCCAAGCCGTTGGCCCTCGAGGTCATTGCCTGCGGAGAAACCGGAGCCAGCCGAACCAAGCTTTGACAAGCGGGGCCCAATCGCTCATATGCTTAGCGATAGACCGCCTGCGCGAAATTCGCGCGGGCGGTTTTGCGTTTCAATGGGCTTGCGTTTGCAACTCGTTTGCATCTGCATAGGGAATGATAAAAATGTCTGCGTCCGACAACAGAACCGTCCTGCAGCTTGCCTTTTGGGGCATTCCGCTGTCTCTGGCCGTGCTGGGGCTGAAGCTTCTCGCCTGGTGGCTCACCGGCTCGGTGGCCCTTTTGTCCGATGGCCTCGAATCCACGGTCAACGTGATCGCCGCAGTGATCGCCTATCTGATGATTGGTTATGCTTCCAAGCCGGCGGATGCCGGCCATCCCTTCGGCCACCACAAAGCCGAGTATTTTTCAGCCGTCATCGAAGGCGTGCTGATTGTCGTTGCAGCTCTTTTGATCGTCTGGGAAGCGGTGCCGGCGATCATGGCGCCGGTGGTGATGGAAGCGCCGGCTCTGGGCCTGGCGATCAACTTCGCCGCGGGAGTCGTCAACGCCATCTGGGCCTATGTGCTGATCACAGCCGGCCGCAACCATCGCTCGCCGGCGCTGAGTGCCGATGGTCACCATATCCTGTCGGATGTCGTCACCTCGATCGGCGTTCTCGTCGGCCTCGTGCTTGCCATCGCGACCGGCTACGCGATCCTCGACCCCCTGCTCGCCGTCGTCGTCGCCTGCAACATCCTCTTCCAGGGCTGGATGGTGATCTCGCGTTCGATCGATGGATTGATGGACCGGGCGGTTTCGGGGGAAGAGGAAGAGGCGATCAAGCAGGCGATCGCCGCCAATGCCGCGGGGTCGCTCGGCGTGCACGATCTCAAGACCCGTCAGGCCGGTCCGGCCATCTTTGTGGACTTCCACATGGTCGTGCCGGAAGCGATGCCGGTCGGCGAGGCGCACGATATCTGCGACCGGATCGAGGATGCGATCCGTGTGGTGCATCCGGGCGCCAGGATAGCGATCCATGTGGAGCCGGAGGGCGAGAAGGCGCACGGCGTGCGCGTCAAGACGACGTCAGCGCGCCATTGAAAACACAAACGGCCGATATCGCTTGAACTGCGAGAAGATTTCCTTCTTAAGGCAGTTCTGATTTAAGGGCCGCAAACGGGGCGGGTCGGCGAGGGCGCAAGCCGGTATCGACCGAACCCACGCGCGGATGTTCTCACGGAGCAACAGGCAAATGAGCAAGACTGACGTATCTGGCCTCTCGCAATTGGGCGCGAAGGTCGACCTGCCGCAAAGCCCGGAAGAGGCGGTGCTGGAGCGGGTGCCGAGCGGCAACAAGGGCAAGGACTATCTGGTGCGCTTCACCGCGCCGGAGTTCACCTCGCTCTGCCCGATGACCGGGCAGCCGGATTTCGCCCATATCGTCATCGACTATGTGCCGGATGAGTGGCTGGTGGAATCGAAGTCGCTGAAACTGTTCCTGCACTCCTTCCGCAACCACGGCGCCTTTCACGAGGACTGCACCATCGAGATCGCCCAGCGGCTGGTCTCGCTGCTTTCGCCACGCTGGCTCCGCATCGGCGCCTATTGGTACCCGCGTGGCGGTATCCCGATCGACGTCTTCTGGCAGACCGGCAAGCCGCCGGAGGGCCTGTGGCTGCCCGATCAGGGCGTGCCGACCTATCGCGGTCGCGGGTAAGGGAAAAAGCGGGGTCTCCGCTACGGCTTGAAAGCCCGGCGTTGGCGCCAGGCATCAGCGATGCGCGCGGCAACCTGATCGGTTGGTTCGTGCGTATCCACTTCGAGGTCGTAGTTGCAGTGGGCATGCGTCTTGAGGTGAAACCGGGCTTCACCGATCGTGCGATCGCCGCGCTCGCGACGCTCAAGGTCTTCGATAGGCGCATGAACGCCGATCCAGAAGACGTCCAGATGTGCTGTCAGTTTTCTGATCTCGTCGGACCAGCTTTTCTCCTCGACGATATGCTCGACGATCAGATCGTTGCCGGCCTCGGCGAAAGCCGCAATCGAGCGGTGAAATCCGTCGAAGAACCTGTTGCGTTCGCCGCGCATCCCATGGTGCATGCCACGCTTGAGCACCCGAAAGCCGGCGTCGGCAAGCTGATCTGACGCATAGTAGCAGAAGGGCTCCGGGAGGATTTCCCGGAGCGCCTTTGCCAGCGTGGATTTTCCGGAACTGGACGTGCCGTTCAGAAAGATAATGCGTCCGTGCTGCACGTTTCCTGATCTCAGCCGAAGATCAGGGCTGCACCCGCAACTGCCGTCAGCCCGCCGAGGATGCGCGCCAGCACGTTGCCGCCGGAAAGGCGCTGAAGGGCGATGCCGAGACCGATGCCGGCTACATGAAGCGCTGCGGTCGCGCCAATGAAGCCGACCGAGAAGGCGAGTGCCCCGGCGCTGCCAAGCTCACCGCCATGGGCGTGGCCGTGGAAGAGGGCAAAGACGCCGACGATGGCCGCCGATGCAGCGGTGTCGAGGCGCACCGCCATGGCGACGAGCAGGCCGAGTGCGACCACAGAGGCCAAGATCGCCGGCTCGACGAAGGGCAGTCCGACGCCGGCCATGGCGAGCGCGAAGCCCGCCGCCATCATGGAGACGAAGGCCGTCGGCACGATCCACAGTGCCCGGCCGCCAATCTGGGCGGCCCAGAGGCCGACGGCGACCATGACGAGGATATGGTCGAGGCCGAAGAGCGGATGCGAGAAGCCGGCCGCAAACGAGCCGTTTTCTTCCGGGTTGAGGTGGGCGAAGGCCGGGGCGGCGGAAGCGATCAGCGCCGCGGCAGCAATCAGGATGCGTCTGTTCATGCGTGTCCCCATGGATCGGCGAGGCCTGGGAGGATGGCCCCGTTCTGAATGTTTGGCGCGGTTGATTTTATTGGCCTTTGTCCACCTGTCTATACGGCATTTGGCGGTAGGTGTTTTTACCATAAGCGAAGTGCGCCTTGCCGCTTTGTCGCCGCTTCGGTTTGTTGCATTGTCTTCGGCGTCGAGTCGCATTATCTGACTTTGACTGAAGACTTCATGAGACGCCGGAGAAACACGGATGTACGACAACGACGACGAGGACGACAAGAAGACCGAATTGCCGCTCGGCAAGGAAACGGAGGCGAACCTTTTCAAGTCGCGTTCGATTTTCATCTACGGCACGATCACCCAGGAACTGGCGCAGAAAGTGTGCTCGCAGCTCGTGGCGCTTGCGTCGGCCAGCGATGAGGACATCCGTCTCTTCGTCAGTTCGCCGGGCGGCCACGTTGAATCCGGCGACAGCATTCACGACATGATCAAGTTCGTGAAGCCGAAGGTCTGGACGATCGGCACCGGCTGGGTCGCATCCGCCGGCGCGCTGATTTATGTCGGCGTTCCCAAGGAGCGTCGCCTTTGCCTGCCGAACACCCGCTTCCTGCTTCACCAACCGTCGGGCGGCACCCGCGGCATGGCTTCGGACATCGAGATCCAGGCACGCGAAATCATCAAGATGAACGAGCGCCTCAACAAGATCTTCTCCGAAGCGACCGGCCAGACGGTCGAAAAGATCGCCAAGGACACCGAGCGCGATTACTGGCTGTCGGCTGAAGAGGCCAAGAGCTATGGTCTCGTGTCGCGCATCATCACCTCGGCTGCGGACATCTGAGTTCGCTTCAGCCGAACGGATATGAAGGGCACCGGCATCGCGGCGGTGCCCTTTTCTTTTGCAGCGACCTGCGCGCATTGTGCCGCTTGCTCCGGTTCGGCAAGCCGTGTATAGGCTTTGACCATGACCAAGGCTGACGCATATCGGATCGCCTCGATCCCCGCCGGACACGATGACAATCGTGCGCCGTCGCGCGCCTTCGCATCGCTTCTTCTTCTCGGCCTTACTCGCGGTTGCCGGGTTCGCTGAGGAGCGCCCGGCGGCCGAAAAGCCACGCCGGCGGATGCTCCTCGACCCCCATAGAGTTTTAGGACAAAGGCGCGCCCGCCGCGGCATTTGCCATCGCAATCCGGTCCCCGATCGGTTATGGCAATGCTGCCAGAGCGCTCAGTGATGAAGAGAAGCTGCAATGATCCAGAAGTCCCATTCCATCAAGAACGGCATGCCGGAAGCGTCGGTGAAGTATCAGCCTTACCCGCAGATCGCACTCACCGACCGCACCTGGCCGTCGAAGACGATCACCAAGGCGCCGATCTGGTGCTCGGTTGACCTGCGCGACGGTAACCAGTCGCTGATCGACCCGATGGGTCACGATCGCAAGGCCCGCATGTTCCAGCTGCTGCTCGACATGGGCTTCAAGGAAATCGAGATCGGCTTCCCCTCGGCCTCGCAGACCGACTTCGACTTTGCCCGCTGGTGCATCGAGGAGGGCAACGTCGCCAAGGACGTGTCGCTGCAGGTGCTGGTGCAGTGCCGGCCCGAGTTGATCACCCGCACCTTCGAAGCGCTCGAGGGCGCCCACCAGCCGATCGTGCATTTCTACAATTCCACCAGTGAATTGCAGCGCCGCGTGGTCTTCGCCAAGGACGTCGCCGGCATCAAGCAGATTGCCACCGACGCTGCCAAGATGATCACCGACATGGCAGCCAAGGCCGGTGGCGGCTACCGCTTCGAGTATTCGCCCGAGAGCTTTACCGGCACCGAACTCGAAGTGGCGCTGGAGATCTGCAATGCGGTCACCGAAATCGTCAAGCCGACGCCCGAAAACAAGCTGATCCTGAACCTGCCCTCGACCGTCGAGATGGCGACGCCGAACATCTATGCCGACCAGATCGAATGGATGTGCCGCAACCTCGACAACCGCGAAAACCTGATCATCTCGCTGCACCCGCACAACGACCGCGGCACCGGCATTGCCGCCACCGAGCTCGGCCTGATGGCTGGCGCCGACCGCGTCGAAGGCACGCTGTTCGGCAATGGCGAGCGCACCGGCAACGTCGACGTCGTCACCCTGGCGCTGAACATGTTCACGCAAGGCGTCGACCCGCAGCTCGACTGCTCGGACATCGAGCGGATCAAGGAAGTCTACGAATACTCCAACCAGATGGTCATTCCGGAGCGCCATCCATACGTCGGCGAGCTGGTCTATACGGCCTTCTCTGGTTCGCACCAGGACGCGATCAACAAAGGCATGAAGGCGATCAAGACGGCCAACAAGCCGCTCTGGGAAGTGCCGTATCTGCCAATTGATCCGCGCGACGTCGGCCGTTCCTACGAGGCGATCATCCGCATCAACTCGCAGTCGGGCAAGGGCGGCATCGCCTACATCCTGCAGGAGGATTACGGCATCAACCTGCCGCGCAACCTCCAGGTCGAGTTCCGCGAAGACATCCAGCGCATTACCGACGAGGAAGGCAAGGAGGTGCCCTCCAGGCGCATCCACGAGCGCTTCATCGAGCGCTATGTCGAGCAGCCGGGCGCGCGCATCAAGTTCGTCGATCACCACACCTATCCGGTCGGCGAGCACAAGGGCGTGCGCGTGGTGGCCGCCGAGATCACCGACAATGGCGAGGTGAAGCGCATCGAAGGCAAGGGCACCGGCCCGATCGACGGCTTCATCAACGCGCTGTCGATCTACCTCGGCATCGATCTTTCGGTCGCTGACTATTCCGAGCACTCACTGCAGCACGGCTCCAACGCGGCGGCCATCGCCTATGTCGAGATGGAGCATCCGGGCGGAAAACTGTTCGGTGCCGGTATCAATACCAACATCGTTGCCGCCTCGCTCGAAGCGATCGTGTCGGCGGCGAACCGCGTTCTGGAAATGAAGCGCGGCTGATCAACAAAAACGCCGCGTGCCCTCAATGGACGGGCGGCGTTTTCGATCAATCGTTGAGACAGGGCAGTCGCAGCTCGGCATGACGGCGTCATGCCGACGCGCCGGTCGCCTGTTATGCCTGCCGCGCCTTGCGGTTGGCGTAGCGCCGGTCGCGTTCGGCCTTGCGAGCGGCCTCGTCCTCGATCACGCGCGAAATGCGGCTCCGGTCAGCGGCCTCGCGTGCCTCGGTCTCGGCTCTAGCAGCGGCTGCGATGGCGGCCTCGCGCTCTGCCGCCTCGGCCTGCAAACGCTCGCGCTCCTCGGCCTTCGCCCGTTCGCGACCAGCGCGCCGTTCCTCGCGGGCCGCAGCGACTGCCTGACGCTCGGCCTGGCGGGCGAGCTGGGTCGGTTCTGCGGCTTCCTTTGCCGCGCGGTAGGCTTCAAGAAGCGCTTTCTTCGCATCGGCAGCGGCGCTGCGACGGTCGGTGAGTTCACTGTTTCTGATGTTTCTCAAGTCTCTCTTCCAGTTGAGGTGTCACCCTGACTGAAGGTCAGGTTTTTCTGACGCGTTTCGAAATGGGGGCGGCAGCACCCGCCAGACGATCTTGCAATTCCTTCGCCAGGCGTGCTTCGCGCAGGCGCGAGGTCTTCTCTTCGCGTGCCTGCACGATGGCGTCGAGTTCCTCGACTGCGCTGCCTCGGGCAAAAAATTGCGATTGCTCCTTGGCAAAGGCAATCTCGGCCCGCTGGCGCGATTTGGTGTGGGTCTCTGTCATGGGGGATCCCGATCTTACAGGCGCGTCGACGGCAGTCACGTCATTCCCGATGTGCAATGCAGTCGCGGGAACGTGCATTCGATGCGCGGAAATAAAAAAGGCCAGGCATATTGCCTGACCTTGATGGGTATCATGCTCTCGGCAGTGCCAGTACATCCGTGGTCAAGGGAGAGCCGATACCGATTCAGGCCGCCTGAAGGTTGCAGGCCGACATCTTGCCCGACTTGTTGTCGCGCTCCATGTCGTAGGAGACTTTCTGGCCTTCGACGATTTCGCGCATGCCAGCGCGTTCGACGGCGGAGATGTGGACGAAGGCGTCCGGGCCGCCGTTGTCAGGCTGAATGAAGCCGAAGCCCTTGGTGGAATTAAACCATTTAACTGTGCCGGTGGTCATGAAGAACCCTCTCATAGCATATTGAACGACCGCGACGCGGGAGCGCTGCGGATGGTGATAGCGATTTTTGAAAGGAAGGTTCGTTCAGGGCGCAGTTGCTAGATGCGCGGTAACCAAAGCTTAGCAAGCAAATATCGATTTGTCAGAGATAGAGGTAAAGTATTGCAATGTCAACCTTTGGTTTTTTCTTGCCGATTTTTGCCAATTTTGCGGGAGCTGTGACGCTCCAATTCGGACTCAATATTTGACCATGGCGATATGTGTATTTTGCGACGTGGGCGCAGGTGTAACCGTTTGGTTGCCTACACAAATTTCTGCTTGATCCAAATATGGGCGCAGGAATTATGCTCTCTGCCGAGCCGCGGCCGATGTCTGCTTTTCATGGCAGCGAAATCCGCCTTGGCAACTGGTGTTGCCAAGGGGGCGGCTCCAGAATTTTCGTGTTGGTTGCGGCAAAGCCAAGCTTTGAAGGCGTGAACTCAGATCGTCGCGGCGGCGGCCTCGGCGATATCCTGCATCCCGACATGGGCGGAAGGGCCGACGAGCACGAAGGAGGCGCCACCTCTCTGCCAGGAGACCATGCCGAGATCATCGCGGATGCTCTCGTCAAAATCGTTCGACTGCGGGCCGGTGGTATTCTTGAGGAAGCAGATCGCGAAGATCTCGCCCTCAGTGCTGCGGTAAACGAGCTGTGCCACGGGTTTGCCGTTCGCCACCAGCAGACGGGCGCCTTCGAAGGTCAGGCCCTTGCCGCCAAGCTGCGGAATCTTGAAGGGAACGCCGACGCTGGACGCAAGCCAGGTCTCGATCTTGGGGGCCTCGGAGGCGGGAACCTCGACGAGATGCTCTTTCTGGCGCGAATAGACGCGGTGGTAGTCGGCGATATCGTCCAGCCAACCGCGCGCCGCTGCCACTTCGGCCGGTTCGCCCACATTGTTTGCCGTGCCGATGACGAAGCCGGCCGAACCGCCGAGCAGCATCAGTGCAACCGATGCGGCAAGCACGCGCGGCCAGATGCGCACGTTTCTGACGTTGGCGGCTGTCGCCGTCACGCGTTCGGTTTTGGGGCTGACACCGGGACCCTGCTTGATCTGTCGCACCAGGGCCAGCGGCACGGGATCGTGCAGAAAATCCTCAAAAGCCGTATCGCCGAAGCTGCTGCCGGCTTTCAGCTTTTCGAACAAAGCCTTGGCGTCGTCGTCGCGGGCGAGAAGCGCGTCGAGTTCATTTCGTTCCGCTTCGCCGATCTCACCGTCGATATAGGCGGATAGGCGAACTTCGAGTGCGTGACCCTTTGTCTGTTGCAACGGTCAGGCCCTCCTTTCGGTATTCTCGGAGATCATGGCGGCAAGCCTGAGGCGCGCCGTCGACAGCCTGCTCATGACAGTGCCGATCGGAATGCCGAGGATGTCGGCCGTCTCGCGGTAGCTATGGCCTTCGACGTTGACCAGCAGGAACACGCTCGCCAGGCCCTCGGGCATCGAGAGGATCATCTTCTG
Source organism: Ensifer sp. R-19 (assembly GCF_049905105.1). NCBI lineage: Bacteria > Pseudomonadati > Pseudomonadota > Alphaproteobacteria > Hyphomicrobiales > Rhizobiaceae > Ensifer > Ensifer sp. R-19. Next base: position 2,535,425 of record NZ_CP184569.1, on the reverse strand, counting down.
CAACTGGTTGGCGTAGACGGCCTTTTCGGCCGAAGCCTCGATGCTGAGCTCGTCCTGGCCGAGCGCATCGACCGTGCCGCTGCCGGCGCGGACCTTGCGCTTGCGAATCTCGTCGACCCAGAGGTTGCGCGTCATCGCGTAGACCCAGCTTTCCAGCCGGCCCTCTCCGTTCCACAGGTGGCTGCGCGTGATCGCGCGCTCGCAGGCTTCCTGGACGAGGTCGTCGGCATCATTGGCGTTGCGCGTCAGCGTCATCGCGAACCGACGCAATTTGGGCAGGAGGCTGACCAAGTCGCGTCTGAAGTCCTTCGTTTCTGCCGCTGGACGCATTGCTCTTCCAAATGAAACGTGCCGGATCGTGCATTTATTCGCGGTGCGAGGCACGAGCCGGATGATATGAAACATTTGCCCCTTAGTCTGCAAGGGAAGTGCCGGAACGGAAAGCAAATTCTGCTGCTTCATAGCGTCTTTTCCCAAAAAGCTTTTGCTTGCCGGCCGCCGTTAACCAAGGGCTTCGTTACCGTAAACTGCACCCGCGCCCCGAGATCGCGTCAAAGTTCGGCCCGAATCTGGCCGGACCTCATCGCACAACTGCAAGTCGATGTCGGGGACACGCCAATGAACGCACAGCATCGTAGCAAGAGAATGAATGCCGCCCGGATCGGGGGCGGCCGATGGGGCCGAGCCCAGCTTCGACGAGGAGCCATGGCTATGCGCATTGGTGCGGTGGTTCCGCTGCTTGCGGGGCTTGCCGCATGCCAGAGCGCTCAGGTCATGGAAACCGGATCGCTATCGTCCTACAAGGATTTCGTCGCCAGCGACGGGATGGTGACCAAGACGAAGTATCGGGTGGATGCCGCCTCGACCAAGAACGTGAAGACGGTGCACGTGATCCCGACGACCTTCGCTTCCAATGCCGATCTCGACAAGCTTGGAGATCCGCAGAAGAAACTGGTGGCGACGGCGATCGACCGGTCGCTCTGCGAAGCACTGAGTGCGCAGTTCGATATCGTGCCGATATCGAAGCCGGCGGATATGGCCGTGCGCTCCGTGATCAGCAAGGTCAAATCGACAAATGCCGTTGTTGCGGGCGTGTCGACCGTCACCTCGGCGGTCGCTCCCGTTCCGGTTCCGCGCATTCCGATCGGTCTCGGAAGTCTCGCAGTCGAGGCGGAGGCTTTCGACGCGCGGGGCAAGCAGATCGCCGGGCTGACATGGGCGCGCGGTGCCAACATCCTCACCAATGGTTCCCGCGCATCGACGGCAGCCGACGCCTTTGAGCTTGCCGGAGATTTTTCGGGCGATTTCAGTGCGTTGCTGGAAAAATCGGGTGACCCGATGAAATCCGATTTCGAACTGCCTTCGATGAAGAACGTCAAGAACAGCGTCGCCTATGCGGTGACCGGAAAGCCCTCCGATCCCAATTGCGCCGTTTTCGGGAAAGGATCCGGTCTCGGCGGCATCGCCGGTGGCGCGCTCGGTCTGCCGCCGGAATGGTCGGAGAAGAAGAACGAGAGCGCGCCTATTGCAAGTGGCACCAGCGGAGGCGCCAAGAAGGGCTAGATGCCGGCGCGTCTCTTGCGCGCTCGGCGCTCTGTCGTTTGGCGCTGCGATCGGGGCGGCGCCGGGCGCCGTCCGTGCTCCCGTCGGGTCAGTACTGGCGGACGCCGCCAAGCGACTGCAACAGTGCGCGGTAGGCCCAGGTGTTTTCGCCGCCGCGATCGCGGATCTCGACGAGCTGCACGCGTGCTTCCTCGACGTGTCCCTGTTCGATCAGCGCCTGGCCCATGTAGGAGCGCGCGAGAATGTAGTTCTCGTCGGCCTGGAGCGCGCGCTTGTAGTACTGCATGCCGAGTTCCATGCGGCCGGCCTTGCGGTTGGAATAGCCGAGATAGTTGAGGACGCGGGCGCTCTTCTGGTCCTTGACCGCGCCGAGCACCTTGATGGAATTTTCATACTGGCCGGCATAGGCGAGCTCGCGGGCGGCCTGGAACAGGATATCGTCGCTGAGGTCGCTTTTCTTGGCGTTGACGCAGGCATTCTTCTTTGCGTCCCACACCTTGCCATCCGTGCATTCGCTGGTCGTCTTGGTCTTCTTGGGCGGTTCGCTGGTGTCTTCGCCGGCTGCCATCACGGCCTGCGCCATGAAGCTGGTTGCGCCGGCCACAATCAGGGCGCCAAGCAGGGCCTTTCGGTACATCATGCCATCTCCCGTTCTTCGCGCATGCCCTTGAAAGCCCGCGCGTCGTTTCAAAATGATCGCGTGTCCTTGACGCTCCGAAAGGAGGTGAGCCGCCGTCGGGCGGCTTCAGCCACGAAGCATGCCAGAAGACAATGCACACCACCAGCGGGCGGCGCACGACTGGGGTATGACGCATGAATGCGGGAAAATATTCGCTGGGCGATGAATATTCTGCGAAGTGGCCCGCCTGACGGCTTCAGAAACGCGTCGTTTCGGCGAGTGTCACCGTCGTTGCATCGCCGTTCAGCGCATAGCGTTCGCGCGTCAGCTGCCAATTGCCCGGCTCGCCGGTGATGGTGAAGAGGTTATAGGCTGCTGGCGGCTTGTGGCCGCCCGGGCCTTGCGAGGCCGAGGCGATGCCAACGACCGGGACCGGTGCATTCTGGCCCTTCAGCCAGTAGACGGTGTTGAGATGGGTGTGGCCATGGATCACGAGCTCCGCACCGCCCGAGGAAATCGTCGCGGCGAAACGGCGGATGCCGATCATGCGCTTGTGCATCGAGGCCGCGCCGCGGATCGGCGGGTGGTGGATCATGACGATGCGAAAGAGGCCCGCTTCGCCGGCGGCCCGCAGCAGGTTGACGGTCGCGCGTGCCTGCCGCTGGCCGAAATAGCCGCTTGCGGCAAAGGGGGGCGTTGCGACAGCGGTCGAGCAGCCGATCAGCGCGACCGGTCCGCGCACCCGCATATAGGGAAAGCAACGGTGCCGGTCGTGCCAATGAGCCGGCGCATCGTCGCCCCGCATGTAGGGATACCAGGCACGGGTGGTCTTTTCGTAGGCGCCCGGCACATAGGCGTCATGGTTGCCCGGAACGATGGAAATGTTCTCCGGCTTGCCGGCATCCGTCAGCCATTCGGTCACTGCCTTGATCTCAAGCGAAGACGCGAGGTTCACGAGATCGCCTGTCATCGCCAGATGGTCAGGATCCTTCTTCTCGATATCCGCCAGCAGCGTGTCGAGCGTGCCGGTAAAGAGATGCCGGCTGCGGTTGCGGTGCCAGTTGACGAAACCGGTGATGCGCTTCGACGCGAGCTCCCTTAAGGACAATTCGGGCAGGGGCCCGAGATGGACATCGGAGATATGGGCAAGTTTGAACATCGCCCCCGTCTAGCGCATATTCCGGCCGAGGGGAATCAGGTCGCCCGATGAATCGCGTGCGGGCCGAAAACATGGGAAGGACGAGACGACTGAACGAGGAACGGCCACCGGAGATGCGGCGCTGGTATCTCCGGCTCCTGATGCGGCTCGCGCATGGCTATTACGCCCTTGCGCGCGGCATGACGATCGGCGTTCGCGCTGCCTGTTTCGATGACGAGGGCCGGGTTTTTCTCGTGCGCCATTCCTATCTGCCGGGCTGGCACCTGCCGGGTGGGGGGCTCGATCGCGACGAAGCCTCGATTAACGGGCTGCTGCGGGAGCTGCGCGAAGAGGGAAACCTGGAGGCAACGGCGCCGCCGGTGCTCATCCAGGTCTACTACAACAGGCGCACGAGCCGCCGCGACCATGTCGTCTTCTACCGCTGCGACGGCGTCAGGCAGACCACGCCGAAGACACCGGATCTGGAGATCGCCGCGAGCGGCTTCTTCACGCTCGATGCGCTGCCGGAGGATACCACGCCGGCGACGCGTCGCCGGCTTGCGGAACTCGCCGGCAGCGCTGCCTTCGACATTCACTGGTAGAGGCGGTCCAGCCGCTCGAACAATCGGTCTACAGCCTCTCGCGTCCGTGCGGGGAGGTGAGGTCGAGCACCGGACCCACTGGCACGACGCCGGTCGGGTTGATGGTCGTGTGGCTGCGGTAGTAGTGCTCCTTGATGTGGCGCATATCGACGGTCTCGGCCACGCCCGGGACCTGGTAAAGCTCCCGGAGGTAACCTTGCAGGTTCGGATAGTCGGCGATCCGGCGGATGTTGCACTTGAAGTGGCCGACATAGACCGGATCGAAACGCACCAGCGTGGTGAACAGGCGCCAGTCGGCCTCGGTGAGGCGGCTGCCGGTCAGATAGCGATGCGACGCGAGGCGTTCTTCCAGCTTGTCGAGCCGGGAAAAGAGCGCGGTGACGCTCTCCTCGTAGGCGGCCTGCGTGGTGGCAAAGCCCGCCTTGTAAACCCCGTTGTTGACGTCGTTGTAGACGTCGGCATTCAACGCATCGATTTCGGCGCGCAGTTCTTCCGGGTAGAAGTCGGTCGTCGAGCCGGTCAGCCCGTCGAAGGCGGAATTGAACATGCGGATGATCTCGGAGGATTCGTTCGAGACGATGGTGTTTTGCTGCTTGTCCCAGAGAATCGGTACGGTCACGCGGCCGGAATAGTGGGCATCGGCGCGGGTATAGATCTGCCACAGCGCCTTCGATCCGAAGAGATGGTCGCCAGTGCCGATGCCGCCGTCCTTGAACTCCCAGCCCTGGGCGAGCATGAGCGGATCGACGACCGAAACGGAAATGAGGTCCTCCAGCTTCTTCAGCTTGCGGAAGATCAGCGTGCGGTGCGCCCAGGGGCAGGCGAGCGAAACATAGAGATGATAGCGACCGGCCTCCGCCTTGAAACCGCCGTCGCCGCTAGGTCCCGCGGATCCGTCTGCCGTGACCCAGTTGCGAAACTGCGAAGCGCTGCGCTTGAAATGGCCGTTCGTTGCGACGGTATCGTACCAGACGTCCTGCCAGACGCCGTCCACTAATCTACCCATCTTTAAATCTCCTTCGTGATCCTTGCGCTCATAGATAGCGCTTCCAGCGGCGTCCGATAGATGGCGAAATCCGAACAGTGCGTTTTAGACTTTGACAGCGGGCATTTTTCTGATATCGGCGATCTCACAACTTTTTTCGTGTTGGAAGAAACCGCACTGATGATGTTCTCGGGAAACCTGCGACGACGCTGATGCTGCCAACGCCCGCTTCGGGCGAAGCCATCCCTATGTCTGTTCGCATGCCTGGTTTCTCGATCCCATGAAAAAGCACGATCTCGTCTACCTGACCGAAGACGCGTCCCATGACGCAGCCATCGAAATCATCAATGAAGAAGCCTTCGGCCCCGGCCGGTTTGCCCGGGCGGCCGCGCGCATCCGCGAGCAAGGGCCGCATGATCGGTCGCTGTCCTTCATCTGTGCCGACAACGGCGAGACCATCGCTTCGGTCAGGATGACGCCTGTGATGGCAGGATCGATCAAGGGCCATCTGCTTGGGCCGCTGGCCGTACGGCCGTCGCACAAGAACATGGGTATCGGCCGGGAGCTCGTGCGCATCGCCGTCGAAGCGGCGCGGCGGCAGGGTTCGGAGGCGGTGATCCTCGTTGGCGATCCGCCCTATTATCAGCCGCTCGGTTTCGAGAAGGTGCGCTACGGTGCGCTCGAATTTCCGGGACCGGTCGATCCCGCCCGCGTGCTCGTCGTGCCGATGGCCGAGGGCGTGCATGCTGGCCTTGCCGGCACCATCGGCTGGCGGGACGATGCGGTGGCATCCGCCGTGCCGCTCGAGCTGCAGCTCGCGGTCTGAGACCAGAGCATCCCGCTTTCAGGTGGAAGGATGCTCTAGATCCAAAGTGCTAGAGCGTCCTTTGTGCGTTCAATTGAACGCACGGCGCTCTAGCCGGAGACGATCGATTTCTTCAGGAAGACCCGGGTGCGGCCGATCGGGAAATCCGGCAATTCGCCGAACGCCTCGTAGCCCTGGCGTTCGTAGGCGCGCCGGGCTTGCGGGTTGAAGGTGTCGATCCAGGCATTGTGGCAGCCGCGGCGTCGAGCTTCGTCTTCCGCCGCCTGAAGCAGCTTGCCGGCAAGGCCCTGGCCACGAAGATCCTCCGGCAGCCACAGCCATTGCACGAAGAGCCAGCCCCAGCCGGTGTAGCCGTTCAAGCCACCGCGTTGCCCCTTCGCCTCGGGACCGCCAACGAGCACGGCGAGTGGTCGCCGCTCCGACGGGCCGACATCGGCGGCATTGAAGGCCGTGAGGCCATTGCCGATCGCTTCCAGCGCCTCGGCCGGAGGCGCGTCCGTTACCTCGAACATCGAAAACCTTTCACGCACGGCGCATGCTGAAGACGTCGAGGCGATCCTCGCCCACGTCCTTTTCATCGAGCCGCCAGCCGAGGCGCTCGTAGAAGGCGCGCTTGCCGGGAAGGGCGCAGAGATGCACGGCCTCCGCGCCGGAATCGAGCGCCGCACGGGCGGCCTTCAGCACGATGTCGCCGCCGATGCCGGTGCCGCGGAACGGCGGGTCGACCCAGACGGCCGCCACCCAAGGGGTGAGATCCGGCCGCTCCTCGAGGTCCGAGGCGATCACCGAGGCGGTGCCGACGAAGCGATCTCCGGCGTGCGCCACCAGGCAAAGGGATTCTGCATCTTCGGTGAGGCTCTCCTGCAGCAGGCAGGTAATATGGCTCAGAGGAAAGCCCTGCGGTTCCCACCAGGCGCGCCAGATGCGGTCGGCCACGGCATCGAAGAAATGTGGTGTGTCGCGAAGGTCGCTGACGACGACGGTCCGTTCGGTCATCGTCCCTCGCGATACCAGGTGGCGGAGATCAGGAAGAGCAGTGCCGCAAGCCCGAGGAGGCCGGTAAACAGCGGCAGCGAGTTGATGCCCTTCAGCACGGTTTCGTCGGTCATGCGGATCGAGAGGCGCTGGTCGTCGGCCGAGCGTATCGAGCCCCTGACCGGCAGGACCGTGGGCAGATCGAGCGGCCCGTCGGCGCTTGCGAGACGCCGCACCAGTCCCTTGGTCTTCTCCGCCCACGGGCGCAACTTGTCCTCGGTCGAGATCGCCGCCTTGAACTCGGGCGCATTGGGATCGCCGACATGGGCAAGGGCCGTGAGTTCACCATTGGCCATCTCGAACAGACCGGTCTCGGTCGTGGCGAGTTCTGCCGAATAGAGACCCGGCTGGCGCTCCGTCAACTTCACGTCCTGCTTTTGACCCGAGGGTGAGACGAGCGAAACGGGACCCGGGTCGCCGTCGATCGTCTGACGGGTGATTTCCAGCGTGCGGCCCCGGGCGCGTGCCGTCAGCGCCTCTTCCTCGAGCGAGGGCTCCTGCATCAACCAATGGGCGGTGCGGCGATAGAGCGAGACATGCGGACCGCCGCCTTCAAAGCCGCGGGCCCAAAGCCAACCCTGGTCGGAGAGCAGCATGGCGACGCGGCCCTTGCCGACGCGGTTGAGCACGAGCAGCGGCTTGCCGTCGGCCGCTTCCATCACCGTATTGCCCTCAGGCCTGTCGACATCGACCGTGCGGAACCAACGGCCCCAGTGCGGCGGCTCGCTGTCGGAGCCTTCGAGGCCGCGGGTTACCGGATGTTTCTTCCCTTCCTCCGACAGGCGGGGGAAGAAGGCCTTCTCGTTCATCACACCCGTGGGTGCGGCCGGCAGCACGGCCGAGAGCGGCGTTGCGGCGATCGAATCGTCGCCGGCGTGTTCCGGCCCGGCGGCAATCAGAAGCGCGCCGCCGTTCTCCACATATTGCGCGATGTTGTCGTAGTAGAGGATCGGCAGCAGGCCACGATGCTGGTAGCGATCGAGGATGATCAGGTCGAACTCGTTGATCTTGTCGACGAACAGTTCACGCGTCGGGAACGCGATCAGCGACAGTTCGTTGATCGGCGTACCATCCTGCTTTTCCTGCGGGCGCAGAATGGTGAAGTGCACGAGATCGACCGCGGCGTCGGATTTCAGGAGATTACGCCAGGCACGCTCACCGGCATGAGGCTCGCCGGACACAAGCAGCACGCGCAGATTTTCGCGAATGCCGTCGAGCACGTGAACCGCACGGTTGTTGGTCGTGGTCACTTCGCCTGGAACCGCATCCACCGCAAATTCGAGCACGTTGTTGCCGCCGCGCGTAACCTTGAAGCTGAAGGGAACGTCGGTGCCCGGCTCGGCCCGTTCCCGGGCGATTTCGTTGCCGTTGAGGCGGATGCTGACTTCCGCGGTCCCGCCGGGTGCGGCGCCGTCGTCGACAACCCGGAACGAGAGCTTCTGCTCTTCGCCGACGATGCCGAAACGCGGCGGGTTGATGAGCTCGACGCGCCGGTCGAACTCATCAGGCTTGCCGGTGATCAGGCCATGAACCGGGGCGTCGAAACCCAGTTTGCGGCTGACATCGGGCACGTCGTGGATCTGGCCATCGGTCACGAAGATGGCGCCGCCGATGCGCGCTGGCGGAACATCGGAGAGCGCTGTCGTAAGTGTGGTGAAGAGGTTGGTCGCCGGCGAGACGCTCGCCGGATCGGTCTTGGCCTCGACGATACGCGGCTCGATGAGCGGTATCGCCGCCAGCCGCGCCTTCAGGCCCTCGACCGCACGATCGGTCTGCTCGGTGCGGTCGCCATTCTGCTGGCTCTGGCTGCGGTCAACCACGATCGCGACGATCGTCGAGAGCGGATCACGCAGTTCGACGAAGATGGAAGGATTGGCGATCGCCAGGGCGAGTGCGGCCAAGGCGAGGGCGCGCAGCCAGGCGCCGCGTATCTTTCGCCACAGACCGTAGCCGATGAACAGCGCCGCGACGATCAGAAGCGGCACGAAGAACACCAGTGGAAGCAGCGGAGCAAAACCATAAGTCATCGATCAGCCCTCACTGCCCAAGCCTCTGGAGGAGGTCCGGCACATGAACCTGATCGGACTTGTAGTTGCCGGTCAGCATGTACATCATGATGTTGACGCCCGCCCGATAGGCATATTCGCGCTGCATTTCGTCCGGCGGTACCGTCGGCAGAAGCGGCGCGCCGTTGGCGTCGACAGCCCAGGCGCCGGCGAAGTCGTTACCGGTGATCATGATCGGCGTGACGCCATCGCCGCCGCGCACCGGTCGGTTGCTCTGCTCCTCGGCGTCATGGGGGGCGGCTTCCACCCACAACTGGCTCTCGGTGTAACGCCCGGGAAAATTCGAAAGCAGGTAGAAGGCCTTTGTCAGCACGTGGTCGGAAGGCACCGGTTCCAGCGGCGGAATGTCTAGGCCGTTCAGCATCTCCTGCAGGCGCTGCACATTGGGGCTGTCGCCCGCCGTCGAAGGCGTGAGCGAGGAGAACTGGTCGCGCGTGTCGAAGAGCACGGTCCCGCCGTTGCGCATATAGGCGTCGATCCGGCTCATCACTCTGCTGCTCGGCATCGGCGCCGTGGCGGATACCGGCCAATAGATGATCGGGTAGAACGCCAGCTCGTCCTGTTCCAGATCGACGCCAACGGGGGCGCCCGGTTCCAGAGCCGTGCGATAGGTCAGGTAGTTGCTGAGGCCCAGGAGGCCCTGTTCCGACAATCGATCGACCTCGGCCTCGCCGGTGATGACATAGGCGAGGTGGGTCGTGTCGAGGCGTTGCAGTGTCTGCGCGTCGCTTGGCTGGCTATCCTGCGCGTGAACAATCGTGGGTGCCAGGGCAGCAACACCAAGGGTGGCAAGGCCAAGGGTTGCAAGCACGGCTGCCGTGGCGGCGCCACCGGCAGCGCGGCGGCGCAATCCTGTGAGGCCGCCGGCCATGGAAAGCACGATCAACGTGTCGATCAGGAAAAGCATCAGCGCGAGCCCGAAGAGATAGGGCCGGATCGAGAACGGGCGCACGCCTTCCAGCCCTTCCGCGCGTTCGCTGACGAGGTTGCCTCTGATCGGAGCGATGCTGCCGCCGTCGGGGAGAAGATTGTTGGCAACAAAACCCTCTTCCGAGCCGTAGAGGCCGGGCGGTGTGTCTGCGGAAACAATCGGCGCAACTCCGGGGGCGATCTCAAGCGGCCGGGCGCTGCCCGTCTCCGTGGTCAGTTCGCCCCGGGCGTTTACCAGGCGATAGGGCGGCAGGGTCTGCGCCTTGCTTGTCTGGTCACCGGCAATGCCGCCGGCACGTGAAAGCTGGATGGACCGGCGCAGCATGTCGACGAAGGAGCCTGAAATCGGCAGGTTCGACCAGCCCGGGTCGGCGCTCACGTGGAAGAGCACGATGCGTCCACGTCCGCGTTCGGCTGTGGTGACCAGCGGCGTGCCATCGGCGAGGTTGGCCCAGGTCCGTTCGGCAAGGTCCGGTGTCGGCTGCGCCAGAACCTGGCGTTTGACAAGCACATCGCGCGGATGCTCGAGACCGGCAAAGGGGCTGGAAGATGGGTAGTCGGCAAGCGGCTGCGGCTCTGACCAGGAGAGCGCGCCGTCGAGGGACCGTTCGCCCTGCCTGAGCATGACGGGGACGAGCGGGTCGTCGGCAGGCGCGCCGGCCAGCCTCGGGCCGGCAAAGCGAACGAGCATGCCGCCATTCTCCAGCCAGCGCGTCACCAGCGGATAGCTTTCGTCCGGCAACCGGCCGACGTCGGCCATGACCAGGATCGACGGATTTTGAGCGAGAAGTTCGGCAATCGCCTTGCCGATCGCTTCCTCTCGCGGCTCGATCAGGTCGGCGTGAGGTTCGAGCGCCCGCTTGATGTAATAGAGCGGTGAAAGCAGCGGCTGCGACTGGTGAACCTCGCCGCTCAGCAACGCCACGCGGCGACGGCGATTGCCATCGTCGAGCAGGTGGATGCCGCCGGCTGTCGCCTGGCCCTCGATCGTCAGACGTGCGAAATCGTTGCGCAGCTCGAAGGGGGCCCTCAACAGGGCATTCGCTGCCGTGACGCCTGAAGCGAAGCGGAGTTCGCCTTCGGCAATGGCGGTGCCGCGCGCGTCGCGGGCAAAAACGTAATAGGCGCGCGGCTCGCCAAGCGGCAGCCGCGATGCCGTGACCCGCATGCCTTCGTTTTCGTTGGTCGCGGACGTCAACGCGATGGCGCTTTCCGCATTGCCTTCGATCCGGCGGACGTTGGCCGCGCCGATCTCCGCGACTTGGCGCATCGTCTGACCGTCCCCAGCCTCGATCCCGTCACTGAGGAACGCAAGCGTGCCAGGCGGCGAGTTCGCGAGGGCGGCTTTCATGGCGGCAAGCGCCCGATCGCGCGCGGCCGGCAGCGGTTGCGGCTGCGCCGCGGCCAGCCGGTCTCGCGCGGTGGTGGCGGAAGCCGGGGTCGCATCGTGCTGTCGATCGGTCGTGAAGACGATCGAAACCGGCAGATCCTTCGCCTCCGCATCGTCGATGAGCGCATTGGCGGCCTCGACCCGCCGATCCCAATCGGAGACCGTCGCCCAGCTGTTGTCGATGACGAGCGCCAGCGGGCCAGCGGAGGAAAGCGTGTTCTGCCGCGGGTTGAACACCGGATCGGCGATCGCCAGGATCACCGCCGCGGCCATCAGCATGCGCAGCAGGGTCAGCCACCAGGGGCTTTGCGCCGGGGTTTCCTCGCGCTTCATCACGGACGCCAGGATGCGCAGCGGCGGGAACACTTCGGCCGCGGGCCTTGGCGGCGTCATGCGCAGCAGCCACCAGATGACAGGCAGGGCAACCAGGGCGGCGAGGATAGCGGGGTTGGTGAACAGGAAGGGCAAGCTGCTCATAGCTGGCCCCCGTGCGTCGCGCGTCCCGGCATGCCGGAGAGATAGGTGTGCACGGCGACGAGCGCCTCCGAGGCGGGCCGGTCGGTTCTGTGCGGGGTGAAGGTCCAGCCGAGATGGCGGAGCGTCACGCCCAGGCTGTCGCGGCGGCTGACATAGGCGCGCTGATAGTCCTCGCGCAGCACTTCGGCGCGGCCGGCCGTCAGCTTCTCGCCGGTCTCCGGGTCGGTGAATTCGGTGCGGCCGCTATAGGGAAACACCTCTTCTGCAGGGTCGGCGATCTCGACCACATGGCCGCGCAAACCCCGGCGTGCCAGCGGGCCGAGGCGGTCCATGATCTTTTCCGCCGGATCGAGAAAATCGCCGATCAGCACGAGATCGCTGGCGCTGCGGATCATCCCGGTGTTGGGGAGGCCTTCCGCGAGCGGGCTCAGCATGATTGCGGTCGCCAGCCGTTCGGCGGCATTGCGGGCCGAGATCGGCTCCATGATGCCGGGGCAGCCGATGCGTTCGCCGGAGCGCGCGAGGATCTCGGCGAGCGCCAGCATCAGCACGAGCGCGCGGCTCTCCTTGGAGACCGCGCCGAGCCTCGACTTGTACATCATCGACGGGGAGAGATCCGCCCACAGCCAGATGGTGTGCGCGGCCTCCCATTCGCGGTCGCGGACATAGGTGTGGTCGTCGCGGGCCGAGCGGCGCCAGTCGATGCGCGACAGGCTCTCGCCGTCGCTATAGGGCCGGAACTGCCAGAAATTCTCGCCAATGCCGCGCTTGCGCCGGCCATGCCAGCCGGAAATCACGGTATTGGCGATCCGCCGTGCCTCCACCAGGCAATCGGGAACGAGCATGGCGCGCTGTTGCGCGCGGGAAAGTACTTCACCAGCAGGAGTACGCGAGACTATGTGCCCGACGGTGGCCATTCGTCAGCCTCTGGCCTGTTTCACCAGATCGGCGATGACGTCGCGCACGGTCATGCCTTCGGCGCGGGCAGCGAAAGTGAGCGCCATGCGGTGCTGAAGCACGGGCTCGGCAAGCGCCAGGATGTCGTCGATCGACGGCGCCAGGCGCCCGTCGTAAAGCGCGCGGGCGCGGGCGCAGAGCATCAGCGCCTGGCCGGCACGGGGCCCGGGACCCCAAGCAACGTTCTTGTCGGTCGCGGCATTGCCGTTGCCCGGACGGGCGGAGCGCACGAGCGACAGGATCGCGTCGACCACCTTTTCCCCGATCGGCATCTGTCGGATCAGGGCCTGGATCTGCTGCAGCCGCGTTGCATCGATGACCGGGTGAGCGGTTGCTTCGCTGACACCTGTGGTCTCGAGCAGAATCTGCCGCTCGGCCGCAAGGTCGGGATAGCCGACATCGACCTGCATCAGAAAGCGGTCGAGCTGCGCCTCGGGCAGGGGATAGGTGCCCTCCTGCTCCAACGGGTTCTGGGTGGCAAGCACGTGGAAGGGCGCCGGCAGGTCCTTGCGGGCGCCGGCCACGGTGATGTGATACTCCTGCATCGCCTGCAGCAGCGCCGATTGCGTGCGCGGCGAGGCGCGGTTGATTTCGTCGGCCATCAGCAATTGCGTGAAGATCGGGCCGGGAATGAAGCGGAACGAGCGATGGCCGGCCGCATCCTGGTCCATGACTTCCGAGCCGAGGATGTCGGAGGGCATCAGGTCGGGCGTGAACTGCACGCGGCTGGAATCAAGGCCGAGGACCGTGCCGAGCGTGGCGACGAGCTTCGTCTTGGCAAGACCGGGAACGCCGACGAGCAGGGCATGGCCGCCGGAGAGAACGGCGAGCAGGGTCTGCTCGACAACGCTTTCCTGGCCGAAAATAACCTTGCCGACTTCCGCACGCACCCGGGCGATTTCGCCGAGTGCGCTTTCGGCCGCGGCGACAATCGTCTTCTCGTCGATCGCGTCGGCCGCGCCCTTCATGACAGTCATGGTCGTACTCCCCGGTCGCCCGTTGTTAAACCGAATCGCCCTATACCGGGATTTCAGTTGCCAAATTCCAATTTAGACCCTACCGGACGGCTGACAAGTCGGCGCCGACGCACTATCTCGTGACATATCAAAGGTCTCGATCTGAAAATCGTGGTCAAACGGGACGGAACAATGGCAGAAGCCGAAATTCAGCAAACCGGCGATGCCGCCGGACTGGCGGCACTGATTGCGCGTGCTGCGGGGCAGACCGGCGAAAAGGCGCGCGGCCTGCCGCCGGTGGACCGCTGGAATCCGCCGTTCTGCGGCGACATCGACATGGAGATCCGCGCCGACGGCACCTGGTTCTATCTCGGCACACCGATCGGCCGGCAGCCCTTGGTCAGGCTGTTTTCCACCGTTTTGCGCAAGGACGAGGATGGGCGCACCTATCTCGTGACCCCTGTGGAAAAGGTCGGCATCCGCATCGTCGATGCGCCGTTCGTGGCCGTCGAAATGAGCATGACCGAGGGAGAACAGGGCCAGGTCCTGACCTTCCGCACCAATGTCGGCGATGTGGTCGAAGCCGGGCCGGAGCATCCGCTGCGCTTCGTCATCCACGGCGAGAACCGGGAGCTGAAACCATATCTGCATGTGCGCGGGCGCCTGGAGGCGCTGGTCTCCCGGCCCGTCATGTACGAAATCGTCGAACTCGGTGAGACGCAGCAAGTCGATGGCACCGAGATGTTCTGCGTGCGCTCGGGCGGCGCCGTCTTCCCGATCATGCCGGCGGCAGAGCTGGAAGCGCTGTCGCGATGAACCGGCATCTCTTCTCCGCTGACGAATTCCGTCGACGTGCGCTGACCCAGATGGGCGGACCGGTGGAAACCTCCTGGCGCGACCATGGCGATTTCCTGCTCAATCCGGGCATCGTGCCCTATCTGGAGACGCTGCATCTGAAGGATGCCGCAGTGCTCGTGCCCGTCGTCGACGATGGCGACGATGCCAGCGTCATCCTGACCCAGCGCACGGCGAGCCTGCGCAAGCATTCCGGCCAGGTTGCCTTTCCCGGCGGGGCCGTCGACCCCGAGGACCGTTCCGTCGAAGTGGCGGCGCTGCGCGAAGCGCAGGAGGAGATCGGCCTCGATCCGCGCTTCGTCGAAACCATCGGTCGGCTGCCGCACTACATGGCCATGTCCGGTTTCCGGATTACTCCGGTGCTGGCAGTGGTCAAGCCCGGCTTCGAACTGATCGCCAATCCGGACGAGGTCGAAAGCGTCTTCGAGGTGCCGCTGTCCTTCCTGATGAACCCGAGCAATCACGCCCGCGGTCGCGGGCATTGGCAGGGCGAGGAGCGGCATTTCTATCGAATGCCCTATGGTGATCGCAACATCTGGGGTATCACCGCCGGCATTCTCCGCATGCTCTATGAAAGGCTTTACGCATGACTTCCGTTGCCGGCGAAGGCTGGTTTTCATCGCCCTCTCTCCGCCGTGTTTTCGAGGTCCTGAACGTCGAGGGCGGCGAGGTCCGGGTCGTCGGCGGCGCGGTGCGCAACAGCCTGATGGGGCTGCCGGCCGGCGACATCGATATGGCGACCACCTGGCGGCCGGACGAAGTGTTCGAGCGGGCGAAGGCGGCAGGCATCAAGGTGGTGCCGACAGGCATCGATCATGGCACCGTTACGCTCGTCATCGACGGAACGCCCTATGAAGTCACGACGCTCCGGCGTGACGTTTCGACCGATGGCCGCCGCGCGGAAGTCGCTTTCGGCAGCGACTGGAAGGCGGATGCCGAACGGCGGGATTTCACCATCAATGCACTTTACGCCAACGACCGCGGCGACGTGTTCGACGATGTCGGCGGGCTCTCGGACATCGAGACGCGCACGCTGCGTTTCATCGGCGATGCTTCAGAGCGGGTTGCCGAGGACTATCTGCGCATTCTGCGTTTCTTCCGCTTCTTCGCCCACTACGGCAGCGGCAGGCCGGATGCCGAGGGCCTGCGCGCCTGTGCCAGGGCGCGCTCGAAGCTTGCAACGCTTTCGGCCGAGCGGGTCTGGGCCGAAACAAAGAAGTTGCTTTCCGCCGCCGATCCCGGCCGCGCGCTGCTGTGGATGCGCCAAGCCGGTGTGCTCACCGAAATTCTGCCGGAAACGGAAAAATGGGGCATCGACGCGATCCCGGATATCGTTGCCGCCGAGCGCGCCTTTGGCTGGGCACCGGATCCGCTTCTGCGCCTGGCCGCGATCGTACCGCCGGACGAAGAGCGCCTGGAGGCAATGGCGGAGCGTCTGCGTCTGTCGAAAGCGGAAGCTGCCTATTTCAACCGCTGGGCCAAGGCGCCGGCGGTCCCCGCGACCACCGTCGATACGGCCTTCGATCGGTTGCTCTATCGTCATGGCGTGGAGGGGATTGTCATAGGGCTGCGGCTGGCGCTGGCGACGGCACGGCGCAAGTCGGAAGGCGACCCGGCGCTTTTGTCCG
The DNA here is from genome assembly GCF_049905105.1 of Ensifer sp. R-19. NCBI lineage: Bacteria > Pseudomonadati > Pseudomonadota > Alphaproteobacteria > Hyphomicrobiales > Rhizobiaceae > Ensifer > Ensifer sp. R-19. Next base: position 2,519,398 of record NZ_CP184569.1, on the reverse strand, counting down.
AGACCGCGTCACTGCGCCGGCTGCTGGTACGCGCCGAGGCCTGGAAGCGGCCGAGCTTCCCGCTGAATGGCGGCGACGTGCTGAAGGCCGGCGTTGCGGCCGGCCCGCGCGTGGGCGAAATCCTCGGGGAGCTCGAAAATCTCTGGATCGAGCGCAACTTCAGTCTCGACCGGGCAAACCTCATCGCCCGGCTCGAAGCCATGGTGCAGCCGGACTAATCGGACGGCTAGCGCCGCCTTGAGGACGGCTACCCTGCCTTGGCCGGACGGCTTACGCCGCCTTGGCCGGACGGTTACGCCGCCTTGGATTCGTCGGTGATCCGGGCCTTGATGTTGTCGATCATGTTTTCGCGAATAACCGTCTCGCCGTGCGTTTCGCGCATGTGCTCGACGGCGCGGCGCACGATTTCGGCATCGTTGTCGGCGCGCGTGTGCCATTCGCAACCCGGGACGAGGGAACCGCATTCAAACAGGCGCATGGTGCTTCCTTCCCTGTCTAAAGTTTGATGCGAGAGCGCGGCGCGCCGGTCGGGCGACCGCACGATTAGAGTAGCATCAACCCCCAAGGGCGGCCAATTGTTCCCGCCGACGACGCGAGAAGAAACCGTTATAGACAAAGAGGCCGATGGTGTTATGGGTTTGCGGTAACAAGAGACGCAAAGGCCCTTTTGCCCATGACCACCGTTCAATCGGAACTGATCTCCGCCATCCGGAACATTCCTGATTATCCGAAGCCGGGCGTGATGTTTCGCGATATCACCACGCTGCTCGGCAATCCGCGCGCATTCCGCCGCGCGATCGATGAACTGGTGCATCCCTACGCCGGTACCAAGATCGACAAGATCGCCGGCATCGAAGCGCGCGGTTTCATCCTCGGTGGCGCGATTGCACACCAGCTTTCTTCCGGCTTCGTGCCGATCCGCAAGAAGGGCAAGTTGCCGCACGACACCGTGCGCATCGCCTACAGCCTGGAATACGGCGTCGACGAAATGGAAATGCACAAGGACGCGATCAAGCCGGGCGAGAAGGTGATCCTCGTCGACGATCTGATTGCGACCGGCGGGACGGCGGAAGCGGCCACCAAGCTTCTGAAGCAGATGGGCGCCGATATCGTCGCCGCCTGCTTCGTCATCGATCTCCCCGATCTCGGTGGGCGCAAGAAGCTCGAAGCGCTTGGCGTCAATGTCCGCACGCTGATCGAATTCGAAGGTCACTGATCCTGATGGGCGATAGCGGCATCGCGGATCGAAATCCGCGCTGCCGTTCCGCACCGGATCATTTTCGATCGCTTCAGAGGCGATTGATCGTCCGCAACATCAGCTGAACTTCACGCTGTGTGGCGGGTGGCAGTGTCTCTACTTCCTTTTGCCAAAACTGTTCGGCTTCCGGAGGCTCGTCTTCCCAACTTCTGACGGATGTCTCGTTATCGTCGATCACGACACGGCGATGGCCGCCAAGACGCAGATAGGCGTCCGCCAGTTCACAGACATGGGTTTTTTCCATGGCCAACACTCCCGTTTCCTTGATGCAAGGCGGGCATCCCGCACGGGGTAAGTGACAGGCGGCACCGCGCTTTGTCTGATGCTGATTTTACGCGCAAACCGCGCTGGAATTAAGATGTCTCTGGAGGGGCGTCGCCCGAAGGCGGCGCTCGTTGCTACACGAACTCGATCACCTTGCTCTCGAAGCGGATCACCGCCTCGCCGTGCTGGTTGTCGCCTTCGCACAGGATCGTGTTGATCCGCCAGCCGGGTTTCGAGGTGAGCGAGCGGCTTTCGAGGAAGGTCACGAAATAGGTGACCGTGTCGCCGGCATAGACCGGCTTCAACCATTTGAGATCGCGAAAACCGGGCGAGGGGCCGAGGTTCGGCGCACGCAGACCCTCGGCGGCGAGCCGGCGCTGCTCGTTCCTCCAGAAGCGGACGAAGCATTGCATCCATCCGGCGCTGGTATGCCAGCCCGATGCGCAAAGCCCGCCGAACAGCGAATGCCGTGCCGCTTCCTCATCGAGATGAAAAGGCTGCGGGTCGAAGTCGCGGGCGAAGCGGATGATGTCTTCGGCCGTGAAGGTCAGGCTGCCGATGGCGGTCCTGGCCCTGGCGGCGTAAAATTCTTCCATCGTCATCATCAGGCTTGCCCCTTCTCGCGGCAGCGAAAGAGAACGGTGCATTCGGAGACCGCTACGGGCTCACCCGCCTGGTTGGTGATTTCGTTGCGGAATTTGACGATGCCGAGTTCGGGCTTCGATTTCGACCGCCGCGCCTCGAGCACGAGGCTGAAGCCGTTGAGGATATCGCCGGCGATGACCGGTTTCCTCCAGTCCATGAAGTCGATGCCGGGCGACCCTTGAGACGTCGAATTGCCCATGAAGGCGTCGAGCATCATGCGCATGCCGACGGCGCTGGTGTGCCAGCCGGACGCGGCAAGGCCGCCAAGAATGCTGCGTTTTCCCGCTTCCTCGTCGAGATGCATCGGCTGCTGGTCGAACTCACTGGCGAAGGCGATCATCTCCGCCGGCTTCATCTCGACCGGCGTGTAGTCGAAACGCCGCCCTTCGGAAAAATCCTCGAAATACAGCATGCTTGAGTTGTCCCGTCTGATTTGCTGCCGTCTACCTACTGCATAATTTATCGAAGCGGAATCCATTTGAGCGGCTCTGTTGCGAGGCAGCGCGGGCTGAATTTCCAGGTTGCGCATGCCGGACGTTCATGCAACCACCTGTCTAGCTGGCGCATCCGCCGGCGCTTGATCGAGGAGCATTCGTGACCGAACTGAACAGAGCGCTCGCAGGCGCTGCCGAAAAAGGGATCATCTCAGCGAACCAGGTGAGAGATCTGGAAGCCTATCTTGCGGACCGCGGCATGATCTTCGGGCCGACGGCGCCGGATGCCGCCGCGGAGCGACATGACGCTGCGCTTGATGCGCGTGCAGCCGAAGACAGCGAGCAGCCGCGCTTCGTGCGGGGATTTCACGATATCCTGATCACCACCGGCGTCATTGTCGTGCTGATCGGCCTTTGGGGTCTGGGTGGTCCGTTCGCAACGCTGCCGGTCATTCTCATCCTGGCCGAAATCCTGGTGCGGCGCCAACGGCTGGCACTGCCGTCGGTGGCGCTGACGGTCGCGCTCGTGCACTGGGTCGGGACGACGTCACTGTTGTTCGTGAGCGAGCAGGAGGATGCCTGGAAACCGCTGATCTTTGCACTCGCCTACCTATCGGCGTTCCCGATCCCGCTGGGCCTGTTCTACTGGCGCTATCGTGTGCCACTGGCGCTGGCCGGATTGATGGTATCGATCGCACTCGTCTGCGTGGTCGCGATCCTTCTTGCCCTCGAGAAGATCTTGGGGATCGACCTTGCCAACGAAGACCATTTCATGCTTCTCGCGCTCACCGTTCTTGTTGGAGCCTTGGGCCTTTTTGCGGCCGCCATGCGCTACGACGTTTCCGATCCACAGCGTGAGACCGCGCGCTCCGATACGGCATTCTGGCTGCACCTGGCCGCAGCACCGGCATTGCTCTACGCACTGATGGGCCTGGTTTTCCTGTCGAACGGTGGCAGCACCTGGTGGGACGGTCAGGCCGGCTTCGGCCAAGCGGTTGCCGCGATCCTGATCGTTGCGGCCTTCATGCTGGTCGGGCTGGTCATCGACCGGCGTGCGTTCGTCACGTCGGGGCTGGTGTCGCTCGGGGGCGCGGTGTGGACGATGCTGAGCCAGACCGGCGCGTCGCTCGACAGCTACGTCTTCGTCGCCTTCGCGGTGGTCGGCGTGACCGTACTCTTCATCGGCATCTTCTGGCAGCGGTTGCGCCGCATGGTCATGGACCTGCTACCGCAAACGATAACGGCGCGGTTGCATGCCGCGCCGTGATACCGAGTTCTCTGCGTGCGCTGCACCGTTGCAGCGCGCCTTGTCTCTTTGATCTTGCGCCTGCTACGCAAGATCGCCGCGCCACGTCTTACGTGTTGAAGCGGAAGTGGATGACGTCGCCGTCCTGGACGACGTATTCCTTGCCTTCGTCGCGCGCCTTGCCGGCTTCCTTGGCGCCCACTTCGCCGCCGAGCGTGATGTAATCCTCGTAGGCGATCGTGTTGGCACGGATGAATCCGCGCTCGAAGTCGGTGTGGATGACGCCGGCCGCCTGCGGTGCCTTGGTGCCGCGCTGGATCGTCCAGGCGCGGGTTTCCTTGGGGCCGACGGTGAAGTAGGTGATGAGGTCGAGCAGCTTGTAGCCGGCGCGGATCAGACGGTCGAGACCGGCTTCTTCTAGGCCGAGCGCGCTCAGGAACTCCTTGGATTCTTCTTCCGGCAGCTGTGCCACTTCGGATTCGATCGCCGCCGAGATCACGACGCTTTCGGCCCCTTGCGCCTTTGCCATTTCGGCAACCGCGCGGGTGTGTTCGTTGCCGTCGACCGCATCGCTTTCGGCGACGTTGCAGACGTAGAGCACCGGATGGGCGGTCAGGAGGTTGAGGCTCTGCAGAATGCGCAGTTCTTCGGCATCGAGCTTGGCAAGCAGCGTGCGTACCGGCTTGCCGTCCTGCAGCAGCTTCAGCGAGGCTTCCATGATCGGAAGCTGCGCCATGGAGTCCTTGTCCTTGCCGCCGGCGCGCTTGCGGGTCTGCTCGGTGCGGCGCTCAAGGCTGTCGAGGTCGGCGAGCATCAGCTCGGTCTCGATCGTCTCGGCATCTGCGACCGGGTGGATGCGGCCTTCGACGTGGGTGATGTCATCATCCTCGAAGCAGCGCAGCACATGCACGACAGCATCCACTTCGCGGATGTTGGCGAGGAACTGATTGCCGAGGCCTTCGCCCTTCGACGCGCCACGCACGAGGCCGGCGATGTCGACGAAGGAGATGCGCGTCGGGATGATTTCCTTCGACTTGGCAATGTCGGCAAGCTTGCGCATGCGCGGGTCCGGCACCGCCACTTCGCCGGTGTTCGGCTCGATGGTGCAGAAGGGATAGTTGGCCGCCTGAGCGGCCGCCGTCTTGGTGAGTGCGTTGAAGAGCGTGGACTTGCCGACGTTCGGCAGCCCGACAATACCGCATTTGAAGCCCATGGGGTCTCGTCCGTATCCTTAAATTCCGTTGGCGTGGCTATGCGGGAAGGGCGCTTCCTGGTCAAGGGTGGACACCCCGTTCACGGTAAATAAGGGGCTTGCGCCGTTGAACGCGCGGTATTTGGGCCCGCATATGCCCTCAGAAATCCGCCGGCCCCGTCGCGGTGAAAAATCTGAGGAGCCCACATTGATCGATCAGAAATTCATGTTCCCGCGCGTGCCGGTGGCCGTCGTCGATATCGGCGACACGCTTGAAGCCCTGCTGATCCGTTCCATGCTGGAGAGCCTTAGCGCCGTCGTCACGCTGCATCTGCCGGGGACACCCGGGGACTTCCTGACCTTGATCGCCGGCGGCGAGTTCGTGCATCAGCATCTGGTCATTTGCGGTCACGGCGACGAAAATGGTTTCGTCTTCGGCGAGTATTGCGAAGGCATCGACACATCGATGCTAGTCGACGGTAGCCTGCCGCCTTCGGTCGTTGCCGAGCATGCCAGGCTCGGCGGCAAGATCGCTCTCAGCACCTGCTGCGAAACCGGCGGCAAGGCATACGGCGATGCCTTTGTCGGGGCGGGTGGCGCAGCCCTCTACGTCGCTCCCGATGGTTCGCCCGAAGGGGCCGATGCGCCGCTCTTCGTGCATTGCTTCTATCATGCGCTTCTTGCGCGCAAGCAGGCGCCCGAGGCGGCACTGGAGCGGGCCCGCTCCTATGACGAGGCGGCGACGATGTTCGTCGGGCACTGGCCCGCCAACTGACCGACGGTGACTGCCGCCCCTGCTTTTGCTTGATCGGTGCGCCCGCCCGTAGGATAGTGCGCATATAGCGCCGCGCGTCGCTGTAACATTTAGATCTGCTTCACGATTTTGTCCCTAAATCGGTTCTGGTTTAAGGAATTTCCGTTCTTTCTGTCATCAACGGGGTGGTTCCGATGAGTGACAACGAGGTTGCCAGAAAAATCAAAGTGAAGGTCAAGCCGAAGCTCGAACGGCCGAAACTTTACAAAGTCATGCTGCTCAACGACGATTATACGCCGCGCGAGTTTGTCGTCGGCGTGCTCAAGGCCGTGTTCCATATGAGCGAGGAGGCCGGCTACCGCGTGATGATGACGGCGCACAAGATGGGCACTTCGGTGGTCGTCGTCTGTGTGCGCGACATTGCGGAAACCAAGGCCAAGGCGGCGACCGATCTTGCCAAGGAAGCGGGTTTTCCGCTGCTCTTCACCACCGAACCCGAGGAATAACGAGCGGCCGGTACGAAGGATGGCGGGGGTCGCCGGTTCGCTTTATGTTTTCTTATGTAGACGAAGCGGCTTGCTTGCATCCCGCTTGATCGTGCCCTTGGCTTCGAGATCGAGCTGAACCGCCTTCAGCCACCAGCCGGCCTTTGCACCCTCGGGGAAAAGGTCCTGCGGCAACAACGGCAATAGCCGCTCCATCGCTTCCGCAACGGTCAGCCCTGGTGTGGCCGGTGGCAGAACCGCGAGCAGGGCTTCGCGCATTGCCTCGTATTTTACCCGGTCGACACGGTATTTATGGCCGGGAGAGACGATGTTTTCGATCTCGATCTTCTCAGCCTGAGATGCCATCGGCCTCGCCTTTCACATAGTCGATCCTGGGCGCCTTGAATCCCATGGCCGCCCAGGCGGTCAAAAGCCGCCACATGAAGCGGCCCGAATGCGTCTTGTAGCTCGGCAGTGTATCGGCGAATTCGACGCCTGCCTTACGATCTTTCGTCATGGTCCGCATTTCGAGCGGCGGCTGTTCGTCCGGGGCGAAACGCTGATTGTAGACGCTCAGCCAGTGGCCGCCTTTGAATTCGAGGAACATCGCGGCGTTGCAGCAACTCGCAATCACCCTTCGCGTCGGCGCCTCGGGCGTCAACCGATGCCCGCGCAAAAGCTCGCTGCCCCTGATGCAGCGGATCCTGTCTTTCCGGTAGAGCGCGAAGCGCGTCGAGCCGTCGGCTTCCAGCACAGGCGAGGCTTCGGGCAGGGCCTCGAAGCGCTCGCCGGCGGTGCGGCAGCTGCTGCAATAGCAGGCGGCGCCGACGATCGGTTCGCCGACGGCTTCAAAGGCAACCAGCCCGCAGCGGCAGGCGGCAATTCGATTTCTTGCTTGTGGTTTCACCATGGCCCTCTCCCGACATCGTCTCACTAACTAGACTGTACCGTCCAGTTTGATTTGTCAATCCGACTGGCCTATCGTGTGGGGCAGATGATTTGTGACGTGCAGCAAGGCGGAGGGGCAGGATTGAGCAACGGCGCAAAGACGCGCATGGAGCGCACCCGCAAGGGGATCGTGGCGGCAGCAAGCGATCTCTTCCTGAAACACGGCTTTCTGGGCACCAACATGGATGAGATCGCGGCGACGGCGGAGGTGTCGAAGCAGACCGTCTATTCCCATTTCCAGAGCAAGGAGGCGTTGTTTCTGGAGGTCGTGCGCAGCATGACGGGTGGGGCAGGCGATGAGTTCCAGGAGCAGGTCGCCGATCCTGACGGCGATGAGCCGATCGAGGAATTCCTGCTCGACTATGCCACCCAGCTGCTGACGATCGTGATGACGCCGCGGCTGATGCAGGTGCGGCGCCTGGTGATTGCCGAGGTCGAGCGCTTTCCGCAGCTTGGCGAAGCGCTGCACGAGCGCGGACCGATGCGCTCGATCAGGCGGCTTGCCGTCGCCTTCAAGCGCTATGGCGATAAGGGCGACATCCGGGTGAAGGATGTGCAGGTCGCTGGCGGGTTCTTCAACTGGCTCGTCATGGGTGGGCCGGTGAACGACGCCATGCTGCTCGGCGACGGCGCCATTCCGGCGCCTGACGTCTTGCAGGCCCATGCGGCCGAGGCGGTGCGGATCTTTCTGGCAGCGCACAGAGCCGCCTAGGCGTTCGGGTCTCTTTCAGGTTCGCGGCTATCCGTTTGATGCGGAAGAAGTCAAGCTGCGACAGCGAAAAGCACGTGGCCGTCCAGGGTTGACCGCGCTCGGACCACTCGCGCGCGTCAAAACCAGCCGGAACGAAGGCGCCGCCCGCCCATTGGCCGTCGTCGTCCTGATGCGAAAGCAGTCTGGCGCCCCAGCCTTCGGTCTCCACCTTGGCTCGCTCGGCCCTCCACACAGGTTCCGGGGCATCCAGCAGGTCACGCATCACTTGCCAGCGGATCGAAGGATCCGAAGCGAGAAGCCAGTCAATCACCGGGAGGCTCATAGGGCGTGCTCCAGGCCGGTCTTCAAAGCCGACCTGAGCGAAAACTAGTGCTCGCTCCGGAAACGGGAAGCTAGTCGCCCTTCGAGCCGAACATCTTCTTCAGCATGTCGGCCATCGGGCCGGTCGCCGGCAGCTTCTTTGGCTGGGCTGAATTGCGCGCCTGGTGGATGTGCGATTGCGCGCTCTGCTTCTTCGGGGTTTCGGGCTTGTCCGCTTCCGGCTTGCCGCCGGTCGCGAGCGCGATCTTGTTCAGAAGCTGGGAATCCTCGCCGCGCACCAGCATGTCGGCATTGTCGGCGATGGCGTCGAGCAGCGGTATCAGCCAGGCTTGGTCGGCCTTGGCGAAATCGCCGAGAACGTGGGCGTGAACGAGGTCCTTGACGCCGGGATGGCCGATGCCCAGACGCAGGCGGCGATACTCCTTGCCGCAATGGGCATCGATCGACTTGATGCCGTTGTGGCCGCCATGGCCGCCGCCGACCTTGAGCCGCGCCTTGGCGGCCGGCAGGTCGAGTTCGTCATAGATGACGGTAATATCCTTCGGCTGCAGCTTGTAGAAGCGCATGGCCTCGCCGACCGCTTCGCCTGAGAGGTTCATGAAGGTCTGCGGCTTCATCAGGAGCACGCGTTCGCCGCCGATCTCGCCTTCGGCGATCTCGGCCTTGAACTTCTTCGACCAGGAGGAAAAGCTGTGCCGGCGGTGAATGACGTCGACCGCCATGAAGCCGATATTGTGCCGGTTGGTGGCGTATTTCGAACCTGGATTGCCAAGCCCTACGATGATCAGCATGTCGTCACGCGTCGATGATTTCGGGGTGGGGCCATCCAAGATCATCGTGCCCGCGGGAAGTCAACGCTTATTTCTCGGCGCGCAGGCTGGCATTCGGCGTGAGGCCGTAGTGCTTGAAGATTTCGTCCTGGGTGCCGTTGCCGACCAGCCGGTCCAGTTCGCGCTGCATCGCGGCGACGGTTGCCCGCGATACATCGCGGTGGCAGGCGATGCCGTAGAGCTTGCCTTCAAGCACCAGCGCCGCCTCGACCGGTTTGCCCTCGGCGCGCATGCTCTGGAAGGTTTTCTCTGACGTCATCAGCAGATCGACGCGTCCGGCGATCAGCTTCTTCACGCTCGAATTGAGGTTTGCGGCATAGTCGATCTTCGGGAAGTCGTGGTCCCTGAGATAGGTTGCGGAAAAATCCTCGCGCTGGGTGCCTACGGTGTACTGACGTGCTGCTTCCAGCGAAGCCGGTGCTATGTTTGAGCCGGCGTGGCGAACCATAACCATATGATCGACCAGCAGAGGTTCGACCCATAGAAACTTCTTGTCGCGTTCGGCGTCGTGGCCGGTGGTGAAAACGCAATAGGCCGGATCGGTTTCGGCCAGCATGAAGGCCCGCGCCCAGGGCAGAACCTCGATCGTGTAAGGCTGTTTCAGCCGCTCCATGATCCGCTTGACCTGATCTACCGCAGCACCGCTCGGACCGTTCTCGGTCGAAAAGTTGTAAGGGGGGTACTCCTCGGTGACGAACTTGATCGTCTGTGCCTCAGCGGTCGTGAAGAGACCGAGGAAAAATATTGGGATCAGCGCCTTCACGTGCTTTCCTCCTTTTGCTGCATGCCTTGCGGTATCCGCGCAGTGCTGCCGCGTCCCGAACCTCCATCGGAGAGCGTGACCGCTGGCAGCGAACATCATGCCCGCCTGTCTGCCACCGCCGCCGTCTTTGCCTCCGAGTCGCTTTCCAGCATCTTCAGCATGCTGTCGATCTGCATCGGCCGGCTGAAGAGATAGCCCTGGCCGCAATCGACACCCAGCTTGCGCAGCAGCTGCCACTGCTCCTTCGTCTCGATGCCTTCGGCAACGACGGTGCAGCCCATCTGGTGCGAGATCGTGCGGATGCCCTTGATCAGCATGCGGCTCTTGCGGCGGATGTCGGCGGTGCCGGAACTCAGCGAACGGGTGAAGGACTGGTCGACCTTGACGATATCGACCGGGAAACGGTTGAGGTAGCTCAGCGATGAATAGCCGGTGCCGAAATCGTCGAGCGCGATGCGGCAGCCGAATTCGTTGAGTTGCTTCAGCACCGCGTGCACTTCCGGATTGTCGAGCATGAGGACGGCTTCGGTGATCTCGACGACGATCCGGCTTGGCGAAATATGGTGCTTCAGGAGCAGTGCGGCGAGCTTGTGCGGCAGCGTCAGCTCGAATTGCAGCGGCGAGAAATTGACGGCTAGGTAGGTGTTCTGCGTGCCGTCCAGCTCGGAGATCGCAGCCAGATGGCGGATCGCCTTTTCGAGGATGTGGTCGCCTATGCGGGCGATCGTGCCGGTTTCCTCGGCAATGCCGATGATCTTGCCGGGCGGCATCAGGCCCTTTTCCGGGTGGTTGAGGCGCATCAGCGCCTCGAAGCCGGCGATCTGTCCGTCGGCAAGGCTGACGATCGGCTGCAGCCAGGCCTCGAAGTGGTCGTCCTTCAGCCCAGCCTCGATGCACTGTTCGATCTCATGGCGCTCGCGGGAAGCGTCGAGCATGCTGGCGTCAAACAGCTGCAGGCCGTTCTTGCCATCGTGCTTGCGCGCATACATGGCCATATCCGCCTTGAGCAGGAGGTCGGAGGCGTTTTCCGCATGGGCCGGGTAGACCGAGATGCCGACGCTGGCGCTGACGAGCAGTTCGTTGCCGGCAATCGGCATCGGCTCGCGCAGTGCCGAAACGATGCGTTCGCCGATCTCGCTTGCGAGCGCAGCCGCGTCCCGGTCGGAAATCAGGATGGCGAATTCGTCTCCGCCGAGGCGGGCCATGATGTCGCCGGGGCTCAGCGCGTCACGGATGAGCTCGACCGTGTGGCGCAACACTTCGTCGCCGGCCGCATGGCCGAAATTGTCGTTGATCCATTTGAAGCGGTCGAGATCGATGAACAGGCAGCCAAGCTGCATGCCGCATTCGTCGGCCTGCTGGATCGCGTCGTCGAGTGCCGCTTCGAACCCCTGGCGGTTGAGCAGGCCGGTGAGGTGGTCGGTGATCGCCTGGGTGTGGTTGCGGCTTTCCGCCTGCTTCAGCGCCGTGACATCGGTCATGACGGAGAGCGACAGGCTGCCTTCACCGGTCGCCTTCGTCTCCTGGATCAGCACCGTCATCAGCTGGCTATCCGTCTTGCGGAAAGGAACGGTGACCTCCCGGATCTCATGGTCGCCGACCGCGATCGTTTTGGCATGGCTGCGATAGGTTTCGTGCCAGTGCTGATCGATGAAATCGACGAAGTCGCGGCCGATGACGTCGTCCCGATCGTAACCGGTCGCCAGCAGCCAGTAGTCGCTGACGGCGAGCAGGCGTCCGTCGACGTCGAGCGAGAACAGCATCGCGGGCGTCAGGTTGTAGATATCGGTGACGCGTTCGTGCGCATTCTTCAGTTCGGTCTCTTCGCGCTCGAGCCGGTCCTGCATCTCGTTGAAATTGGCGGCAAGCGCGCCCATTTCGTCGTCGGAGGTCCAGTCGACCCGGTGGCGTGAGCCGAGCCGGCGCGTCGCCTCGATCGCCGCTGTCAGGCGCATCAGCGGGCGCATCACCGTGAAGCGATTGCCGACGAGGGCTGCGGCGAAGACGATTGCGACGGCGAAGAGCAGGATGGCGAGGATCGCCAGCTCGTCCTTGCTGAATTGCGACAGAAGGCCGGGCGTCGGCACTCTCACCTCGATGCGACCGATCTCCTTCATCCCATCCATGGACTGATAGGAAATGGGCAGGCTGAGGATCCGGTCCTTGGTGCCGGGCACAGCGCCGCCGAGCGGCATCTGGGCGAGGATCGAGCCGGTCTGGTCGCGGACGGTGACAGAGAGGATATCGGTGCCGTTTATCAGCGATCGGGCGATGTGCTTTATGCCGTCGCTGTCGAAGTCCCAGATGGGTTTGCCCAGCGCCTCGGCGCTTGCGGCCATCAGCAGTTCGATGTTGTGAATCCGCTCGCGTGCGATGCGGTCGCTGGATATACTCAGGAAGAGAACGAGCAGAGGGGCAATGAAAACGAGCATTGCGCCACAGACAATCGCAATAAATCGGTTCTCCACGGAATGCATCATCGGATGCACGCCTTGGAAGGTGCTGCCACGCATTTCATTTCGGATTCTCTTCAGTCTGAGCCCCAGTTTCCCCGACAGAAGAACATCATCAAAACCTTAAATGTTGCTGAAATCGCTTCGTGATAAATGATGAGACGCGATGCCGGCGCTGTGTGGCGAGAGGCCTGTGGACCAATGCAAAAAGCCCGCCCCAAACGAATGGGACGGGCTCTCGATGAAGTGCAGCGGGACTGGCTTTTCGCCAGTCACCCAAAAGCCAATCAGGCTTCTGCTTCGCCTTCGGCTTCTTCCTTCACGCCACCGGCCGGAGCAACGATCGTTGCAATGGTGAAGTCGCGGTCGGTGATAACCGGGGTCGCGCCCTTCGGCAGCTTGATGTTGGAAATGTGAACGGCATCGCCGACCTTGAGGCCGGAGAGATCGACGCTGAGGAATTCCGGAATGTCGTTGGCCGAAACGTTGAGTTCGACTTCGTGGCGAACGATGTTCAGAACGCCGCCAGCCTTCAGGCCCGGGGACTTCTCTTCGTTTTCGAAGTGAACCGGAACTTCAACGGTAACCTGGCTGTCCTTGGAGACGCGCAGGAAGTCGACATGCATGGTGAAGTCACGGACCGGATCCAGCTGGTAGTCCTTCGGCAGGACGCGGATCTTTTCGCCGTTGACGTCGATGACCGCGACGGTGGTCATGAAACCGCCGGCGTGGATCTTCATCGTCACTTCCTTGGTGGAGAGTGCGATGGAAAGGGGGGCCTGCTTGTCACCGTAGATGACAGCCGGGATAAGACCGTTGCGACGAAGTTCACGGGAGGACCCCTTACCAACCCGTTCGCGCGTCTCGGCCTTGAGCTCGTAAGTTGCGTGGCTCATGGGTAGACCTTTCTATGTCTAAATCTGGAGAGCTCATCCGACATGGCGGATGAACCGAAGCCACATGGGCTTCATCCGCGTTGCCTCCAAGGGTGTCTACGCGGACGGGGCGGTGCATAGACGAGATCGGCTTGAAATGCAAGCTTTGCCGCGGGTTCAGGCCTTTTTCTGGGTAAGACGCGCAAGCGCCAGCATCAGCCCACCGGCAATCAGACCCCAGAAGGCCCCGGAAACACCGGCGAAACTGACGCCCGATGCCGTCACCAGAAAGGTGATGGCGGCCGCCTCGCGTGTCTTTGCCTCGGTGAAGGCGGCCATGGCGGAACTGGCGAAGGCGCCGACGAGCGCGAGGCCGGCCACCGCCTCGATCAGGATGGAAGGCGCAAGGCTGACGAAGGTGGTGACGGCGCCGGCAAGCAGCCCGAAGAGAATGTAGAAGGCGCCGGCATTGATCGCCGACCAGTAGCGTCGGTTGCGATCGGGATGGGAATCGCTTCCGGCGCACATGGCGGCGGTGATCGCCGCCAGATTGACCGCGTGGCCGCCGAACGGCGCGCTCAGCATGGAAAAGAGGCCGGTGGTCGCAAACAGCGGCCCGGGGGCGGGGTGATAGTCGTTGACCTTCAACACCGCGATGCCGGGGATGTTCTGCGAGGCCATGGTGACGATGAAGAGCGGCAGCGCAATGCTGACCATGGCTGCGACATTGAACTGTGGGGTCACGAACTCGACGGTCGGCACCAGCGCCGAGGACAGGGTAGAGAAGGCGCCCGCCGGGACTTCGACGCCGAAGGCGATGACGAGTACGAAAGCGACGAGCGCGGCCGGCACCGCATAGAGCTTGTTGACGCTGCCGACGACCGCCCAGGCGATGAGGATCGGCAAGCCGAGAAGCGGATTGAAGGCGATCGCCTTGACCGGCGCGAAGCAGAGGCTGAGCAACACCCCCGCGAGCATGGCATTGGCGAGCGGGGCAGGAATGCCCGAAACCAGGCGGCCGAGCGGTTTCCAGAGGCCGGCGACGACGACGAGCAGCCCACAGACGAGGAAGGCGCCGACGGCAGCGTTGAAGCCGCCTTCGACGACGCCCGCGCTCGCGAGCAGTGCGGCACCCGGCGTCGACCAGGCGATGCTGACCGGCAGCCGCGTGATGGCGCTGATGACAATCGCGCAGACGCCCATGGAGATCGACAACGCCATCAGCCCGGAGGCAGCCTGTGCTTCGCTGGCGCCGACTCCGGTCAGGCCGTGCAACACGACGGCGAAGGAACTGGCGAAGCCGACGAAGGCGATCAGCAGGCCCATGAAGAGGCTCTGGGGCGAGAAGTCACGAAACATGGCGGCAACCGGCTGTTGTGGGGGTGAGTCGCGGCGATCTGATCCTTTCGCGTATCACATTCGGGCGCGCTGTCGATATCGGCCGCGTGATGCACCGATCAAACTCGCTGAGGGGGGCTGACCCTCGAACCTTCGTCTGGCTGGACCTTTGCGGAGATCGTTGGCTATAGTGCCGCCCAAGCAGGTGCGCCGTTTGGGAGATCGGTCGCATCCGCCTTCCGCCGGTCGACGCTTTCAGGGAGGAAGCCGATGCCTGCCGTCAGGGATCATTCGGAACTTGTCTATCGGGTCGCGCACCAGTCTTCGGCGGCGGCGAGCTCATCGGTGGCCGCGTCGTGGCGGCGCTGCATGACCCTGCATAAGCTTGCTCCGGAGGAAGCCCGTACGCCGCTTCGGCTGTCGGACAGCGAGTTTCGCTCCGTCCGCGAGCGCTCCGGTGAGCTGCTGGCGGAGGCCGGCATCGAACTCGACCGGTTGTTTGCGACCGTCGGCAGGGCTGGCTGCTGCCTGCTCCTCACCGACAATGACGGCGTGGCGCTCGAGCGGCGCGGAGCGGTCGGCGACGACGCTGAATTTCGCGGCGTCGGGCTCTGGTCGGGAACGGTCTGGAGCGAGGCGAATGTGGGCACCAACGGCATCGGCACGGCGATCGCCGATGAGCGCGCCGTCGTCATCCAGCGCGATCAGCATTTCCTGAGCAGCAATATCGGCTTGAGCTGCGCGACCGCGCCGATCCGCGATCATCGCGGGCGATTGGCGGCGGCCATCGACATTTCAACCTGCCGTGACGATGCCTCCGAGATCACCATGTCGATCCTGTCGCAGGCGGTTCGTGACGCCGCCGCGCGCATCGAGGCCGGCCTCTTCCGTCGTGCCTTCGCCGGTGCGCGCATCGTGCTGGTGCCAGTGGATCGAGCCGGGCCGGCGCTCCTTGCCGTCGACCGCGACGACCTCGTGCTCGGTGCAACGCGTGCCGCACGGCAATGGCTCGACCTCGACGACCGGCGCATCGCCGCCGGGGTTCCGGCCTCCGACCTTCTTCGAGAGGACACGTCAGGCGATGCCGCCGAGCTTCCCGATGCGGAGCGCGCGGCGCTCCGGCGTGTTCTTTCCCGTGCCAGCGGCAACGTCTCCATGGCGGCCGAGCTGCTCGGCATCAGCCGCGCCACCCTTTACCGCAAGATGAAGCGGCTCCAGGTCAACTGATCTTCCTACCCATCTGAAGGCTGCCCCTCACCCTAACCCTCTCCCCGCAGACGGGGAGAGGGGGCGTGGCCCCGAGCGGTCTTTGCGATTGTGGTGGCCCTGATCCTTGGGGGAATGGGGAGCATGCCGCTTGCCCCTTCTCCCCGTGACGACGGGGAGAAGGTCCCGGCAGGGGGATGAGGGGCAAACGTTGACTGAAGCAACCGCAGACTTGCCGCCCAGTTTGCTGCACTGCAGCACGGTATCCAAGCCCGCCTGTCTCAATTCTGAAACACATCGCGTCGCTGGTGCTTGCGCCTCACTATCGAAGACGCACGTTCAGTCGCACCTTCCTTCTCACAGCCCCGTTGCTGGTTCTCAGGGAGGAAAGACCATGTTGCATCAGAAGATCGTCGAAAGCCCATTCAGGCAGAAATACGGCAACTTCATCGGCGGCGAATGGCGCGAGCCGGTGGCCGGACGCTATTTCGACAACACGACGCCGGTGACCGGCGGCGTGCTTTGCCAGGTGGCGCGCTCGGACGTCGCCGATATCGAGCTGGCGCTCGACGCCGCCCACGCCGTCCGAGAGAAATGGGGCCGGACGTCTGCCGCCGAGCGCTCCAACATCCTGATGAAGATCGCGGGCCGCATGGAGGACAATCTCGAACTGCTGGCGCGGGCCGAAACCTTCGACAACGGCAAGCCGATCCGCGAGACCATGGCGGCCGACATTCCGCTTGCCATCGACCATTTCCGCTACTTCGCCGCCTGCATTCGTGCCCAGGAAGGCACGATCGGCGAGATCGACCACGACACGGTCGCCTATCACTTCCACGAACCGCTCGGCGTCGTCGGCCAGATCATCCCCTGGAATTTCCCGATCCTGATGGCCGCCTGGAAACTGGCTCCGGCGCTGGCCGCCGGCAATTGCGTCGTCCTGAAGCCGGCCGAACAGACGCCGGCCTCGATCCTCGTCTGGGCCGATCTCGTCGGTGATCTCTTGCCGGCGGGCGTGCTCAACATCGTCAACGGCTTCGGTCTTGAAGCCGGCAAGCCGCTCGCTACCAGCCCGCGCATCGCCAAGATCGCCTTTACCGGCGAAACGACCACCGGCCGGCTGATCATGCAATATGCCAGCCAGAACCTTATTCCGGTGACGCTGGAGCTCGGCGGCAAGTCGCCGAACATCTTCTTTGCCGACGTGCTCGCGGAGGATGACGATTACTTCGACAAGGCGCTCGAAGGCTTTGCCATGTTCGCGCTGAACCAGGGCGAGGTCTGCACCTGCCCGAGCCGCGCGCTGGTGCAGGAGAGCATCTATGACCGCTTCATGGAGCGGGCGGTGAAACGCGTCGAGGCGATCCGCCAGGGCAATCCGCTCGACAGCGCCACGATGATCGGCGCGCAGGCATCGAGCGAACAGCTCGAAAAGATCCTCTCCTACATCGACATCGGCCGCCAAGAAGGCGCCGAAGTGCTCACCGGCGGTGGCCGCAACGTGCTCGAAGGCGAACTGTCGGAAGGCTTCTACGTCAAGCCGACGGTTTTCCGCGGGCACAACAAAATGCGGGTCTTCCAGGAGGAGATCTTCGGGCCCGTGGTTTCGGTCACCACCTTCAAGACCGAGGCAGAAGCGCTGGAGATCGCCAACGACACGCTCTATGGCCTCGGTGCCGGTGTCTGGAGCCGTGATGCCAACCGTTGCTACCGCTTCGGCCGCGAAATCCAGGCCGGCCGCGTCTGGACCAATTGCTACCACGCCTATCCGGCGCATGCGGCCTTCGGCGGTTACAAGCAGTCCGGCATCGGCCGCGAGACCCATAAGATGATGCTCGATCACTACCAGCAGACGAAGAACATGCTGGTGAGCTACAGCCCGAAGGCGCTCGGCTTCTTCTGATCGGACCCTGCCTTCCCCGCCGTCGGGGAGGGCAACAGAAGCCAGAGGGAAGGTAATCTCCACCTTTCCTCTGGCTCGTGCGGCGGCTGAGGTGTGCTCTCCACCCGCGCCTCAGCCGACCAACATCAAACGATACGCAGTGGGAGCAGGGAGGCTTGCGATGTCCGCCGAGGTGACAGGAACCATCGGGATCAACGAACCGCGCGTGCTTGCGACGGACGCAGCGCTCGATTTCATTGCCGAAATCCGGCGCGACCATCCGGATATCCTGTTTCACCAGTCCGGCGGCTGCTGCGATGGCTCGTCGCCGATGTGCTACCCGGCGGATGATTACATCGTCGGCGACAACGACGTGAAGCTCGGCGAGATCGGCGGCGTGCCGGTCTATATCAGCGCCAGCCAGTTCGAGGTCTGGAAGCACACGCAACTGATCATCGACGTGGTGCCGGGGCGGGGGGGCATGTTCTCGCTCGACAACGGGCGGGAAAAGCGATTTCTCACGCGGTCACGGCTGTTCAGCGGCGGCGAGGCTTGCGTCGTGGTCTTTCGCGGGCGCTGACGCGACCTACTTCCGCTCCCGCGCGACCTTTGCCGTCAAATCGAGAAGGGCGCGCAGTTTGGGTTGGGTTTGGGCCTTGGCGGGGAAATAGATGAAGAGGCCTGGCGACCTCGGCAGGTAGGCTTCGAGCACCCGTTCAAGGCGCCCGCTTGCGACAGCGTCGCACACCGAAAGGTCCGGCAGGTAGGCAAGCCCGGTGCCGGCTTGCGCCATCTCCACGAGCATCTGGAAATCGTTGACCGTCAGCCCGCCGGGTACGTCGACGGAAAAGTCGCGTCCCTCCCGCTCGAACTCCCAGCGGTAGATCGTGCCGGATGCCGGGTAGCGATAGCGGATCGCCTCGTGGCGTGTCAGCTCTTCGGGCGTTTGCGGCCGACCTTGTTTCACGAAGTAGGACGGCGAGCCGACCACCGCCCAGGTGATGTCGGGCGTCAGCCGGACCGCGATCATATCCCGTTCGACCGCCTCGCCGATGCGGATGCCGGCATCGAAACCGCGCTCGGTGATATCGACAGCCGCATCGTCGATCGAGATTTCCACCGAAACGTCCGGATAGGCCTGGCGGAAGCGCGGCAAAAGCGGCGTCAGCACCAGCGGGATCGCCATGCGCGGCACGGTCAGCCTGAGATTGCCCATGGGCCGGTCGCGAAAATCGCCGAGCAACTCATAGGCATCGGCGATCTCGGAGGCAGCAGGGCGCACGCGCTTCAGGAAGGCGCTACCGGCTTCGGTGAGGGCGACGCGCCGCGTGGTGCGGACGAAGAGCTGGAGACCGAGGCGGGCTTCGAGCGCCCTGATCGTCTGGCTGACGGCATTGGGCGTAACGCCGAGCGTCGCTGCCGCGGCTGTGAAGCTGCTGCTCTCGGCAACTGCCAGAAATTCTCTCAGTCCGTTGAAGGGGTCGTTTGCCATCCTTCGATTATGAAGCATTTCTTCCAAACCTATCAAGGTGACGGTAGTTTTTTGCGGCAATCAACTTTGGCATGGTGTTCCCAATTCGAACCTGCCTCTCGCAAAGGATGGAGAACGACATGCAATACACGACGCTTGGAAACACCGGTCTGGTGGTCTCGCGCTTTGCCTTCGGCGCCATGACCTTCACCGCCGGCGATCGCAGCCTCGGCGCCGTCTACAAGACCGATGCCGAAGCGGCCGATGCCCTTGTGGGACAGGCGCTGGATGCCGGCATCAACTTCTTCGATACGGCCGACGCCTATGCCTCCGGGCAGTCGGAACGCATCCTCGGCGAGGCGCTCAAGTCCCGTCGCGACGAGGTGGTGATCGCCACCAAGGTCGGCTTCCGCACCGGAACGCCACTCAGCCAAGCCGGTCTTTCGCGCCGCCACATCCTCTGGTCGGTCGATCAGAGCCTGAAGCGTCTCGGCACCGACTGGATCGACGCCTACATCGTTCACAAGGAAGATCCCCGCACGCCGCTCGAGGAAACGCTTCTCGCGCTCGATGCGGTCGTTCGCTCCGGCAAGGTGCGCTACATTGGCTTTTCCAACTGGTCGGCCTGGAAGGTGGCGGCCGCGCTTGAGATCCAGAAGGCCAACGGCTTGGCTCCTTTCACCCATGGCCAGATGCATTATTCCTTGCTCGGCCGCGACGTGGAGCGTGACGTCATCCCGATGATGCAGCGCTACGGGTTGGGGCTGACTGTCTGGAGCCCGCTGGCATCGGGTTTTCTCTCGGGCAAATACACGCGCGAAAATCTCGGCGACCCCGACAACCGCTATTCCGGTTTCGACATCCTGCCCTTCGACAAGGAACAGGGCTTCAAGCTGGTCGAATGCATGCGCGGGATCGCCGATCAGCATGGGGCAAGCGTGGCGCAGGTGGCGATCGCCTGGCTGCTTTCGAAGAAAGCGGTGACGAGCGTGCTTCTCGGAGCCTCCAAGCCGCACCAGCTCAAGGACAATCTCGGCGCTGCGGATCTCGTTCTGACGGAAGCGGAGATCGCGACGCTCGACGCCGAGACGGTGCCGGTGCCTGTTTATCCGAACTGGTTCATCGACAACCTCGTCGACCAGCCGGTGGTGCAGGCGCTGGGCAGGTAATCGCATCCCACAAAGAAAAACGCCGGCGCGTTGGCGCCGGCGTTTATGAATTGCCGAGTTGGGAATGGCCTCAGTCGAAGAGGCTCGAAACCGACTCTTCCTGGCTGGTGCGGCTGATGGCTTCGCCAAGCAGGCCAGCGGTGGTGATCACGCGGATGTTGTGGGCGGACTGGACGGCCGTGGTCGGCTGGATCGAGTCGGTGATGACCAGTTCCTTCAGCATCGACGAAGTGACGCGGGCAACCGCACCGCCGGAGAGAACGCCGTGGGTGATGTAGGCCGTGACGCTGGTTGCGCCGTTCTTTAGGAGCGCTTCGGCCGCGTTGCAGAGTGTGCCACCCGAGTCGACGATGTCGTCGATCAGCAGGCAGTCCTTGCCCTTCACGTCGCCGATGACGTTCATGACTTCCGATTCACCGGGACGGTCGCGACGCTTGTCGACGATGGCCAGCAGACAGTCGAGGCGCTTGGCAAGCGCGCGGGCGCGCACCACGCCGCCGACGTCGGGCGAAACGACCATGACGTTCTTGAGGTCGTAGTTTTCCTTGACGTCGCGCGCCAGGATCGGGATCGCATAGAGATTGTCGGTCGGGATGTCGAAGAAGCCCTGGATCTGCCCGGCGTGAAGATCAAGGGTCAGAACGCGGTCGGCGCCGGCTTCGGTGATCAGGTTGGCGACGAGCTTGGCGGAGATCGGCGTGCGCGGACCGGCTTTGCGATCCTGGCGGGCATAGCCGAAATAGGGAAGCACTGCGGTGATGCGGCGAGCGGAAGAGCGGCGCACCGCGTCGATCATGATGAGCAGTTCCATCAGGTGATCGTTGGTGGGGAAAGAGGTCGACTGGATGATGAACACATCCTCGCCGCGCACGTTTTCGCCGATCTCGACGAAGATTTCCTGATCGGCGAACCGGCGTACCGCCGCTTTGCCGAGAGGCAGGTTGAGATAGTTGCAGATCGCTTCGGCCAGCAGCCGGTTCGAATTGCCTGCGAAAACCTTCATTGACGGACCGCCTTGAGCTGGCGCGGTCACCGTCCGGTACTTTTCCGGGAGCGGTGTGTTCCGCGCAGATTCCGAGAGCCATTCCAATCGCGGACATTCTTTGCGGATGGCCGCCGTTCAGAGCTGATCGGCCGCTTTTTAGCGAGACTGAACTTGAATGCAAGGGGAATGCTGCGCCGCGAAGGCCAATATCCTAAAAACTTTGCATCAACCGGCCTGAGATTGCCGCCATTCGAGGTAGGCGTTGATGGTTTTCGTCGCGATTCCCTGCATGGTTGCCGCCGGGACTCCGCTCCACAAGTCGGCGCCGCCGCCGGGAACCGAGTCCTGTCCCTGGATACGGTGCAGGCGGTTTCCGCTGCCGTCGAGCACATCCCAGACATAGACGACGGTGGTCTTGTCGCCGTCTTTGAGCGTCGAGAAGTAGCCCTTGAGGATATGTTCGCTGCTGGCATCGCCAGAGCCCTTGATCGTCAGGCCGTGTGCGCGCGCTTCGGCCCCAAGCTGCTTGGAGAGCGGCGTGACCGCCTGGACCGGTGCGCCGATGATCGGCAGGAACCGGATCGTGCCGCTGGCGGCGGCACTTGCCTTCGGCAGCGAAGCGACGCTCGGCTCGTTCTGGATCTCTTCGGCAGCGGCTGCGGTCTGTTGCACTGGCGTCTGTTGTACCGGGGGCGGTTGGTTCTGGATCGTGTTCTGGACGGGTGCTGAACCGGCGGCAAGCCGGCTTGCCTGGGCCTCGAACGTGCCGGCCGGATCGGTATAGGTCGCATCGCCGCTGGCATAGGCCGTCGGCGTGTTCGAAGGGGCCGGCTGAGGAGAGTAGGCGGTGGTCTGGCTGACGGGTTCGCGCTGCACTGGGGCGACGGCGGTCTCAGCCGACATGGCGTCGAGGTCGGATTGCGTCACCGGCGGCGAGCGAAAGGTTCCCGCGCCGACGTCGACCTGCGGCGTCAGCATGTCGGTGCTGTTGCAGCCAGCCAGGGCGACGAGGAGTCCGAGGCCAACGATAGGCGTGGTGAGCTTTCGCATGTTCAAACCGTCCGTTTTCTTCGCGGCAGTTTTTGAAACGTCTCCTGTCGTCTGCCAGTTCAAAGCAATTCTAGGCGGATTTCCCTAAGCAGAAATGAAGTCCAGGCCATAGCGCGACAGCGGGCGCGGAGTATCCGTGGTGGTGAGGTAGGTCTGGCCGAGGGTCATGGCGGTGCCGCTGTCGGAATCCATGATGATCATGTGCACGAACAGCGACATGTTCGGCTCGATCTCCTGCGGGTTGCCGAGATGGAACATCTGGTGCTCCATCCAGGAGGGCGAGAAGCGGGCGCCGAGCGAATAGCCGCAGGCGTTGAGGCGGTGACGGGCGAGGCCGCGCTCGTCCATGATCTTGGCATGCATGTCGAAGACGGTGCCGAAGGTGTTGCCGGGACGAAGCACCATCTCGATCGCCTGGATGGTTTCGCGGCAGGCGCTGTAGAGTTCGCGGTGACGGTTGGTCGGTTCGCCGATGACGACGGTGCGCATCATCGCCGCATGATAGTGGGCGCTGACGCCGGCCCATTCGAGGGTGAGCTGGTCCTGGCTGTCAAGCACGCGGCGCCCGGACTTGTAGCGGCAGAGCAGCGCGTCGGCGCCGGAGCCGATGATGAATTCGTTGGCCGGATAGTCGCCGCCGCCGGCCAGAATCTTGCCCTGCATCGCGGCGAGGATGTCGGCTTCGTTGCCCCCGGGACGGATCAGCGGCAGCGCGGCGTCGAGCGCATCGTCGGCCAGGCTTGCTGCCTTCTCGACATAGGCGATCTCGGCGTCGCTCTTGATGAGGCGCAGACGGCTGACGAGGTACGAGGCGTCGATTATCTCGCCGAAGGTCTGGATCTGGCGGTCGAGCAGGCGGGCGACGCGGCCGGTCATGCCGTGCGTATCGTATTCGACGCCGATGCGGCAGCCGAGCAGGTCGAGTTCGCTCAAGAGGTTCTTGAGATCCAGGGTCGGATCGGCATTGGCCCGGTCCACCCAGATCTCGATGCGTTCGATATTGGAGGTGTGGCGTGCCTGGCGCAGGTCGGCCGAGCGCGTCAGCAAGACCATCGAGCCGTCTTTCTTCACAACCAGCGTCTGGAAGAAGCAGTAGCCGAAGGTGTCGTAGCCCGTCAGCCAGTACATGCTCTCCTGGGCGAAGAGCAGCACGGCATCGAGCTTCTCCTCGCGCATCTTCTCCGTCAGCCGATCGAGGCGGCTTGCATATTCTTCCTGGGCAAATTGAAGCGCCATGTCAGGTCCCCCGTATGCAAATGGCGGAAATCTGCCGGCCGTAGTCCGGTTCCTGCCTGTGTGTCGTCCGACGGTAGGAGAAGAAGCGCTCCTCGTCGGCATAGGTGCAGATATCGAGATTTTCGGCTGCTACGCCTGCTTCGGTCAACCGCTTGATCGTGAGACCCGGCAGGTCGAACATTGCGTGGCCGTCGCGGTCTGACGGCCTGAAATAGGTTGCGTAGCTGTCGTTCGCCGAGACGAAGCGCTCGACGAATTCGGCACCGACTTCGTAGTTGCGATGGCTGATCGACGGGCCGAGGCAGGCGACGATGCGATCGCGCCGGGCGCCGAGCGAGACCATCGCGTCGATGGTGCTCTCGAGCACGCCGCCAAGCGCGCCCTTCCAGCCGGCATGGGCGGCGCCGATGATATTGGTTTCTGCGTCGGCAAAGAGGATCGGGCCGCAATCGGCCGATAGCACGCCGAGCACGATACCGGGCGTCGCCGTCACCAGCGCATCAGCCTCAGGGCGGCTACCGTCATAGCTTTCGTCGACCACGATGGCGTTGGGGGAATGGACCTGATGAACCGTCGCCAGCCGTTCCAGCGGCGCGCCGAACCAGCCCGCGACGCGGGTGCGGTTCTCGTTGACATGGGCTCTTTCGTCCTTCGAACCGAGGCCGACATTGAGGCCGCGATAGAGCCCTTCGGAAACGCCGCCCTGGCGGGTGAAATAGCCATGGGCGATTGCCGGCCCGACCTTCTCGCCGAAAAGCGAGCTCTGCACGGGAGAAAGCGCGGCGTCATGCTGCATCGGTATATTTGCCTTTGCTTTATGAATAAATTCAATGGGTTTGGGGGCGCGCTCCGGCCCGGCGACTGGCGGCTGATTTGCCGGCGCGATGTTGACCCGCGATGGCTGGGCTGTCAATTCCCGAACGATAGGGGGAGCCAGCGGCCTGTGATTTCGAGGGGCAGTCATCGCTCGGCCACCGCCGCTACGCGCTGACGAAAACGCCTTCCTTCGACGCCCGCATCTGCACGAGGCCCGCGGAAAAACAAGAGGTCGGGATGGCGCCTTACCTGCAGGCTTTTGAGCGACGCTGCGTGCAATCTTTGCGTGGGGCTCTGCATAAGAGTATTATCTAATATAGCAAGAAATGCTTGTGCCTTCGGGAGGAGCATATGAAGCGAAGAACCCATATCGAGGGACGGATTTCGCGTCGCAAATTCCTGGGCGGTGCGGCAATAGCGGGGGTCGCAACGGTCGCCGCGCCTAGCGTTGTCAAGGCGCAGGGGCCGATCAGCATGCGCTGGCAAAGCACCTGGCCATCCAAGGACATCTTTCACGAATTCGCGCTCGACTTCGCCAGGAAGGTCAATGATATGACCGGTGGCGATTTGAAGATAGAAGTGCTGCCCGCTGGTGCCGTGGTGCCGGCCTTCGGCCTGCTCGACGCCGTATCGCAAGGAACGTTGGACGGCGGTCACGGCGTCCTCGTCTACCATTACGGCAAGCAGGCGGCGCTCGCGCTATGGGGCTCTGGCCCGGGTTTCGCCATGGATGCCAACATGCTGCTCGCCTGGCACAAATACGGCGGCGGCAAGGAACTACTCGCAAAACTGTATGAATCCATTGGCGCCAACGTGGTCTCGTTCCCCTATGGGCCGATGCCGACCCAGCCGCTTGGCTGGTTCAAGAAGCCAGTCGCAAAGCCCGAGGATCTTCAGGGCCTGAAGTTCCGTACCGTGGGCATCTCGATCGATGTCTTCACCGGCCTCGGCGCGGCGGTCAACGCGCTGCCGGCCGGCGAAATCGTTGCGGCGCTCGATCGAGGCCTGATCGACGCGGCCGAGTTCAACAACGCCTCGTCCGACCGGGTGCTCGGTTTCCCGGATGTATCGAAGATTTGCATGCTGCAGAGCTACCACCAGAATGGCGAGCAGTTCGAAGTGATGTTCAACAAGCCGAAGTACGACGGTCTACCTGATCAGATGAAGGCGATCATCACCAACGCCGTCGAGGCGGCATCTCAGGATATGGCCTGGAAGGCGATCGATCGCTATTCCACGGACTACCGGGAGATGCAGACCGTCGACAAGGTCAAGTTCTACAAGACCCCGGAGGCAATTCTCAAGAAGCAACTGGAGGTCTACGACGAGGTGGTGAAGAAGAAGGCAGCGGAAAACCCGCTGTTCAAGGAAGTGCTCCAGTCCCAGCTCGTTTTTGCCGAGCGGGCCACGCGCTGGGAACAGGACACCGTCGTCAGTCGGCGGCTGGCATTCGACCACTACTTCGGACAGGACGGCGTGGCGAAGGATCTCTGAGGCACGGCCGCTTCGCGTCAATCAGACGGGATTCAGGCGGAAGACCGGCTCATCTCATTTCGCACATCGGAGACAGTCGAAGGATCACACTATTCGATAAATCAAAGCGTTACAGCGAACTCTGTGCGTTCTTGAAAGGCGCGCCGCTGTAGCGCCCCTCTTGCAGCGGGGGGCATGCGTGAACGTTCAGCATTTTCTGCTCAGGGTCGATGCGACCAGCGTGTGGATCGGTAAAGCCGCAGCCTGGCTGATTATCGGGCTGATGACGATGGTCTGCGTAGAGGTCGTCAAACGCTACATCCTGAACATGCCGACGGCCTGGATATTCGATGCCAGCAACATGTTCTATGGCTCGCTGTTCATGCTCGCGGGGGCATACGCCTTGGCGCAGAATGCTCATGTACGCGGCGACTTCCTCTACAGCTCCATGAGGCCGCGCACGCAAGCCGCCCTCGATCTGGTCCTCTACGTCCTCTTCTTCCTGCCCGGCGTCGCCGCGCTCGTTTACGCCGGCTACGATTATGCAGCACTTTCCTGGCGGATCGGCGAGCATTCGACCGTGACGGCGGAGGGGCCGCCTATCTACTATTTCAAAACCGTCATTCCGGTCGCTGGCGGTTTCGTCCTGCTTCAGGGGCTGGCCGAGATCACGCGCTGCATCGTTTGCCTGCGGACCGGCGAATGGCCAAGTCGGCTCAAGGATGTGGAGGAGCTCGACGTCGTCGCCGAGCAGCTTGAGCACAGCGAGCATGTCGACGCGGAAACGCGCGAGGCTGCGATCGAGCGTGCGCAGGCGATCGACAGGGCGGCGCGGCAACGGGGAATGGGGGGAGACGGCGAGACGTGAGCGATCCACTCCTCGGACTGACGATGCTGATGCTCATCGTGGTGGTCATCATGATGGGGTTTCCGACGGCGTTTACGCTGATGGGGCTTGGCATGCTCTTCGGCTTCTACGCCTTCTACAATCCGGCCGAGCACTGGATCGACAATCGCGTCTTCGACCTGATGGTGCAGCGTACCTATGGGGCGATGACCAATGACGTTCTGATCTCGATCCCGTTGTTCGTGCTCATGGGCTACGTGATGGAGCGGGGTGCGCTGGTCGACAAGATGTTCTACAGCATTCAGCTCGCATTCAAGCGGGTGCCTGCGTCGCTCGCCGTCGCTACCCTCATCGTCTGTACCTTCTGGGGCATCGCCAGCGGCCTCGTCGGTGCGGTGGTCGTGCTGATGGGCGTGATTGCGTTCAATCCGATGTTACGCGCCGGCTATGACGTGAAGCTTGCCTCCGGTGTGATCACGGCGGGCGGTACCCTCGGCATTCTGATCCCGCCCTCGGTGATGATCATCGTCTATGCCGCAGTCGCGGGACAATCCGTTGTCAAGCTCTACGCCGCTGCCATGTTCCCCGGGTTTTTCCTCGCGCTGCTCTACCTCGCCTATATTCTCGGCTGGGCGCTCATCAGCCCCAAGATCGCTCCGCCGCTGCCTGCGGAGCAGACCAAAGTGCCCGTCAGCGCGTGGATGCGGGGCCTGCAAGCGTCGTACTCGCACAACATGCTGGCCGGGCTCTCTCGCGCACTAGTCTCACCGGCAAGGGCGCTGGCTCTCGAAACCGAGGAGGGGTCTCTCACCTATTGGGCTCTCGTCAAGAATTTCTGCGCTGCCTTGGTCCCGCTAGCACTGACGGCTTTTACGATGGCGCTCGTATGGTGGTATGTCGTCATCCATCCGCAGGCATCGGCGGAGGCGGAGGCGCCGGAAGGGCTGGAACAGCTCGGGGCACCGGCGGCGGATGCCGCGCCGACCGCGATCAACGGGCCGGCGACAAGCTTCTACGTGTCCTTCTGGTTGATTGCCACGATCGCTGCGGTGGTGCTCGTCCGCTACTACCGCAATATGAGTGCGGAGCGGCTGCAGGTGGTGAAGCTTTTGATCTCCTCCGTCATGCCGCTCGCCATCCTCACCATAGTCGTGCTCGGCGTAATCCTCTTCGGGATCACCACGGCGACCGAGTCTGCGGCCGTCGGCGCGGCGGGGGCTTTCCTGCTCGCATTCCAGGCCCGGACGCTCAACTGGAAGCGCACAAAGGAAGCGGTGTTCCTGACGGCGAAGACAACGGCCATGGTGTGCTGGCTCTTCGTGGGCTCGGCCTTGTTTTCTGCCGTCTTCGCCATACTTGGCGGCCAGGCGCTGATCGAGCAATGGGTGCTATCGCTCGATCTGACGCCGGTACAATTCATGATTCTTTCGCAGGCGATCATCTTCCTGCTCGGCTGGCCGCTCGAGTGGACCGAGATCATCATCATCTTTGTGCCGATTTTTCTGCCGCTGCTAAAGCACTTCGACATCGATCCGGTGATTTGGGGCGTTCTCGTCTTCGTCAACCTGCAGGCGGCATTTCTGTCGCCCCCAGTCGCGATGTCAGCTTTTTATCTGAAGGGTGTCGCGCCGCCGCATGTGACGATCAACCAGATCTTCGCCGGCATGATGCCCTATATGCTGATCGTCGTGCTCTGCATGGTCATCATGTATCTCTGGCCCGGGATAACTCTCTGGCTCCCGAACTATCTTTACGGCTGAACCGTGCGCTACTGCATATTTCCTTAAATCCTAGCCGATTTAAGGATAAAAACATGCAACAACTCAAAGTGCCACAGCGACCTTTGCGCGTCCGATAAGACGCGCGGCGCTGTAGGCTGTGCGCTCAGGGCTTCGGCTTGCGGAAGGGCGACAGCGGCACCGGAGGGCTGCTCACGGCGAGAACCTTGAACAATTCCCCCATTTTTCCGACACCGGCGCCGGCGAGCCTTTCCACGTCCTGGCGAATGCCCTCTTGGGTGAGCGCATCCTTGTCGCGACCGAGTGCCGCGGCGCGGTCCAGCAGACCGAGACCGACCAGGAAATCGCCCTGGTGCGCAAGGCCGTTGATCTGCACGTCGTCGGTCTCGGCGCGGCGGGCGAGCTGCTCGAAATCGACATGGCTGGTGAGATCGGCCCGGCCCGGATTGGCGAGTGGCGGATCATATTCGTGATCGCGAACGGCCTGCAGCGTATCGCCATAGCCGGTGGCAAGATGGCCGTAATCGATGATCACGGCGGTGCCGCCGCTGATCTTCAGCCGCTCGCAAAGGGCGGACATGACAGCATCGCGGGCAGGGGCGATCTCGAAGATCGTGCCTTCGGCCAAACCCTGCGCCGGCGTCGGCAAGAGGCCCGGATCGATGCCGGCGACGCCGGCAGCAAAGGTCAGTTGGTCATCGGCATCAAGCCCGACCATGCGCTCGCGGAACCCTTGCGCGGTGCGCACGAATTGCCGGATCGGAATGGCATCGAACAGCTCGTTGGCGGCAAGCAGCAGGAAGCCATCGGGCAAAGTCTCGAAGCTTGCATGCCACTCGACCTTGTTGCCATGGGCGACCAGGGTTTCGGACTGAATCTTGCGCAGGCGCTCGCTGGTCTCGACGAGATGCATGCTGGCGGAGGCATAGAGCTCGGGTGCGAGGCGACGCACCACACGCAGCATGTCGGCCATCATCGTGCCGCGGCCGGGGCCGATCTCGGCGATCACCGCGCCTTCGGGCTTGCCGTGTTGCTGCCAGGCGTGGACGAGAAAGACGCCGATCATCTCTCCGAAGAGCTGGCTGATCTCCGGCGCCGTGGTGAAATCGCCCTCTTTGCCGAAGGGTTCATGAACCCGGTAGTAGCCGTGTTCAGGATCCGCGAGGCAAAGCGAGAAGTAATCGGTGACGCTGATCGGCCCGTGAGCCTTGATCAGCGCCTTGATCTTGTCCGCAAGTGGTGTCGTCATGCCTTCGTCCAGTTAGCGGGAGGCGGCCGGAAGCCGCACGCCCTTGCCTTATCCGCTCTCAGGCGGCTGCGCGCCGCGCCCGGGTTATCGCCCAGATGCCGGCGAGCGCCATCGGCAGCGAAAGCACCATGCCCATCGTCAGCCAGCCACCGACAAGATAGCCGATCTGCGCGTCCGGTTCGCGGAAGAATTCGATGAAAATGCGGCTCAAGGCATAGCCAAGCACGAAGATGCCGGTGACGAGGCCCGGGGATTTCAACGCCTGGCGACGGTAGATGAACCAGGAAAGCACGCCGAGCAGCACGAGGCCCTCGAGGGCTGCTTCATAAAGCTGGCTCGGGTGACGGGCAAAGGGCCCGCCGGTCGGGAAGACGATTGCCCAGGGCATCGAAGAGAGACGGCCCCAGAGTTCGCCATTGATGAAATTGGCAATGCGGCCGAAAAACAGGCCGATCGGGACGACGGCCGCGACGATGTCGAACAGGCTCCAGAGAACGATGCCATTGCGCCGCGCGAAGATGATCATGGCGAGCGTCGTGCCGAGAAAGCCGCCATGGAACGACATACCGCCGTTCCAGATCTCAATGGCGCGGATCGGATTGGCGAGAACGGAGCCGAGGTCGTAGAAGAGGATGTAGCCGATGCGGCCTCCGAGTACGATACCGCCGGCGGCCCAGAGCAGGAAATCGTCGAGTTGCTGCAGCGTGACCGCCGGGGTCTCGTTGCGCCAGAGCGCGTTGTTCATCGCCAGGCGGCGCGCATAGAACCAGCCGATCAGGATGCCTGCGACATAGGCGAGCCCGTACCAGTGGACGGCGAGAGGCCCGATCTGGAAGATGACGGGGTCGATTTCGGGGAAGGGAAGGATGGCGAGACGGGTCGCTAGAGTTTCCAAGATATGTTCTCGTGCCTATTTCTCGTGCAGGGGCCGGTCGTTTCGGCGGAACATGGCGAGCGATTTCCGCCGGGTCAAGGCGCCGATGGGGGCGCTTCGGACACAGCGGCGTGATTTGGCACGTGATTTTCCTTGCATCCGCTCGCCGCTGACCCTACCTGAAATTCATGACCGCATCGCAATGCGAGGCGATGGCTGAAATGGAGATCGCGACGATGAGCACAGGCGCTAACCGCATTCTGGATGACTTTGCCAAGATCATGACCGATGCCGCAGGTGCCGCCCAGGGCGTGCGCCGCGAGGTCGAGACCGCCTTCCGCGCACAGGCCGAACGCGCACTGAACTCGCTCGACGTGGTCAAGCGCGAGGAGTTCGAGATGGTCAAGGAAATGGCGATCAAGGCGCGCGAGGAAAACGATGCGCTGCTCGCCCGCATTGAGGCTTTGGAAGCGCGTCTCGCCGAGGCCGGCAAGTAACGCGATTCCGCCGAAATAACGGTATTTTGGCGTTTTTACTTCGCCCGCGAACTGGTTTCGCGGGCGTTTTGCTGTCGTTAATCCTGGATCGATTGAAACGGCGTTAAGGCTGGTTAATAAAACCTGAAAAGTTTTCCACCTGTGGACACTGCCAAAAAACCCTTATGGCAGAGTCAGTTAAGCTCTCGCGCTTCATCCAAATGACAACGTGGACGCGATTCATCCCGGCTATTTTTCGGCCCGGGGGCTGGCAGCCTGACTCCGCCATTATACACTGATTTTAAATGATGATTCGAAACGAACCACGCAAGCTCCGGGCAGGGTAAGTCAGCCAGGATGGATGTGAGTTCAGCAATCATAGTGTGTTTGTAATCGGTGTTGGGTTTGCAGCGTTGCGTCTTGTGAGCGTGATGATGCACGTCTGCGCCACACCTATACAGGGTGATGCATGAGCCTTTTGGAAATGGAAGTCGAGCGCCAATCCAACCCGGTCGATATGATCGAGTTCGTGGCCGCAAATAACGACTGGTCGTTCGAGCGATCCGGCGAAGACGAAATCGCCATGACGGTCGAAGGCAAGTGGGCAGACTACCACGTTTCCTTCTCCTGGATGGAGGAGTTCGAGG
This sequence comes from Ensifer sp. R-19, assembly GCF_049905105.1. Taxonomy (NCBI): domain Bacteria; kingdom Pseudomonadati; phylum Pseudomonadota; class Alphaproteobacteria; order Hyphomicrobiales; family Rhizobiaceae; genus Ensifer; species Ensifer sp. R-19. The sequence continues at coordinate 2,487,760 of NZ_CP184569.1, read as the reverse complement.
CTCTGCACCTTGCCTGCGCCTTCGACATCAAGGTGCCGGAAAGCCGGGTCAACGAAGTCATCCGCCTGCTCTCCCATATCAACGGGCAGGTGCTGATGGGCCACTTCGACCTGTGGCGCCAGGAGGAAGTGGTGATCTTCCGCCAGTCGCTGCTGCTTGCCGGCGGTGCCGAGCCGACCAATCAGCAGGTCGAAGTTCTGCTTTCGAGCGCACTCGACGCTTGCGAATCCTATTATCAGGCGTTTCAATTCGTCGTTTGGTCCGGCATGGACGCGCAGCGCGCCGTCGATGCGGTCCTGTTCGAAACGGTTGGAGAGGCTTGATCATGGCGAACGCCGCTTCCGGTCCCATCGTCCTCGTCGGCGCCGGCAACATGGGCGGCGCCATGCTTTCCGGCTGGCTGAAGAGCGGCGTTAGGGGTGCCGACGTGCTCGTCGTCGATCCCGGCCCGCCACCGGCCATGGCCAAACTCATTGCCGACAACGGCGTGACATATGCGGCCCAGGCGCCATCCGGTGTTCAGGCGGGCGTGATCTTCCTCGCGGTCAAGCCGCAGGTGATGGACGCCGTGCTGCCGCCGTTGAAGCCGCTCGTCGGTGCGGATACCGTCATTGTCTCGGTTGCCGCCGGCAAGACGCTCGCCTTCATCGAAACCCACCTTGCTGCTGCCGCCACGGTTCGCGCCATGCCGAACACGCCGGCGATGATCGGCCGCGGCGTTACCGGTGCCTTTGCCAATGCGCGCGTCAGCGAAGCGCAGCGCAGCCAGGTTCACGATCTGCTGAAGGTCAGCGGGCCCGTCGAATGGGTCCGGACCGAAGCCGAAATCGATGCGGTAACCGCGGTTTCGGGCAGCGGTCCGGCCTATGTCTTCTACCTCGTCGAGTGCATGGCGGAGGCGGGCCGCAAGGCCGGCCTCGAGGCGGACCTCGCCATGCGGCTCGCGCGGGAAACCGTTGCGGGCGCTGGCGAATTGTTGCATCAGTCCCCAGACGAGGCGGCGCGGCTGCGCCAGAACGTGACCTCGCCCGGTGGTACGACAGCGGCAGCACTCTCCGTGCTGATGGCCGACGACGGCATGCAGCCGCTTTTCGACAAGGCGATCGCCGCAGCACGCAAACGCGCGGAAGAGCTGGCGGGCTGATCTCACGAAACTCCGGTGCCGCAATGGCGCCGGCGTGAGGGTCGCTCTACGACGCGCCTGGGGGAGCGCCTGCGCCTTGTCCAGGGCCTGTATGCCGGTCGAACAGGCACCTCCAGATCGCGCCCATTGCCCGGCGACACATGTCGCGGATCGCGGCGTTGCGCTGACGTCGCGCCCAGGAATGTAGCTGGTAGCTCGCCGGCATATCCTTCCGCTGCGCATCCATTTCCGTCACCCCTCGGTCTCCGCTGTCTGAGTTCCAGGTCCAAGCTACAGCCTATCGTCGGCCGCGATAATCCATGTTAAGTTCCGTTCATCTGTGACGAAATGGAATAGATGCAATGGACCGGCAGGAAGCCATGGCGGTGTTTCTCGCCGTCGTCGAGGAGGGGGATTTCTCGGCGGCGGCGCGGCGGCTGCGCATGACACCATCGGCCGTCAGCAAGATCATCGGCCGACTGGAGGCGCGCCTCGGCGTGCGGCTGCTGCAGCGATCGACGCGCAGCATCAGCCTCACCAGCGAAGGCAGCGCCTATGCGGAGTCGGCCCGTCGCATCCTCGGCGATATCGAGGATGCTGAGTTTGCGATCCAGCCGGGCGCTGAGCCGCGCGGCCGCCTGCGGGTCAGCCTGCCGAGCGCCTTCGGTCATCGCCTGATCGTGCCCATGCTTCCGGCCTTCATCGAGCGGTTCCCGGCGATCGATCTGGAGCTCGATTTCAGCGACGCGATCGTCGATCTCATGAACGGTGACGCGGATGTCGCCATACGGGTTGCGGCGCAAAGCGACAGTACGCTGGTGACGCGGCGCCTGGCATCGAACCGTCGTGTCATCTGTGCGGCGCCGGGATACCTCGAAAGGCACGGTGTTCCCAAGACGCCTGATGACCTGCAACGGCACGTCTGCCTTGCCATTACCGCCCATGGCCGCCTCAACGTCTGGGAGTTCCAGGATGGCAACGGCCGGCATGCGATCCGTGTTCGTGGTTCCGTCGAAGCCAACAGCACGGAAGCGCTGAGGCACCTCGCGCTCGCCGGCATCGGGATCGTGCGGCTCTCCGAAATTCTTGTCGGTGGAGATATCCGGGCGGGCTTGCTGGTGCCGCTTCTGACCGATTGTAATTATGCCGAGGCGGAACCGATCACCGTGGTTTATCCGCACCGGCGTTTCCTGCCGCCGCGTGTGCGCGTCTTCGTCGATTTCCTTGCCGAGCAGTTCGCGCGCCGCCCCTGGGAAGAGGCAAGATTTCACGGGGAGCCTGCCGATACCGGTGCGCTTCCGGAATCTCGCCCGATGCTTTAAGCCCGGCGACTGAGTACTTTTCACAAAGGGAATTGCCGTGACTGAAACGATTGAATTTGCTGATTTCGAGCGTGTCGACATTCGCGTGGGCACGATCGTCGAAGCCGAACCCTTTCCGGAAGCGCGCAAGCCGGCCTTCAAGCTGAAAATCGATTTCGGGCCAGAGATCGGCATTAAAAAGTCATCGGCGCAAATCACGGTGCATTATCGTCCGGAAGATCTCGTCGGGCGGCAGGTGCTGGGCGTGATCAATTTTCCACCGCGCCAGATCGGGCCCGTTCGCTCCGAAGTGCTGACGCTGGGTTTTGCAGACGAGGCCGGCGCGATCGTGCTGGCTGCCACCGAGCGGCCAGTTCCCAACGGCAAAAAATTGATGTGATCCCAATGACCATCGCCTTCGAAGTGATCCCCGAACGCGTCAAGGTCTCCTGCCTGTGGCGCGCCGCCGATGCCGCGCGCGATTGGCGCGCAAGCCATGTGCTGTCTCTGCTCGATCCGGAACTGCCTGACGCCAACGTGCCCGTTATTGCCGATGCCAGCCACCGGGTGGTGCGCATGCGCGACCAGGAAAACCCGACCGCCACGCAGCATTTCCCGGATCTGGTCCTCGAGGTGTTCGAGGCGATGCGGCCGGCGGCGGAGGATGCTTCGAGCCGCATTCTCGTGCATTGCCACGCCGGCGTCAGCCGCTCCACGGCTTTTGCCTATGGGCTGATTGCCCATCAACTTGGCGCGGGCCGCGAGGATGAAGCCTTCCGGGCGCTACTGACGATCACGCGCAAGCCCTGGCCGAACCGGCGGATCATCGAGATCCTCGACAAAGCCCTCGGTCGTAAGGGCCGACTGCTCGCGCCGCTCGATGTCATGCGCGCCCGCCATCCGCGCCGCATCGACGCCTGGCATCGCTTCAACGAACGCCGTGGCCTGACGTCGATCTATCAGCGCTAGCGCTTACGCGTCTGCCAGCAACGCGTCAGCGTAGCGTTTGAGCGACCGGTTGTAGCGGGGGAGGTGGCGCGAGAGGCTGCCAAGCGCAAGCGCTGCTGCTTCTTTCGCATGCCCCGCGTCGACCAGACACAGGGCCAGGAATGCGGCGACCGCATCGTCGAGCTCGTCTGACGGCTTGGTCTGCTCCGCGGTGAGCAGGGCGACGCCTTCGCCAGCGCGGCCGAGATTGCGGAGCGTGCTGGCGAGCTGGATGGTGGCGCGCCGCCGGCGAATTCCCGTGAGACCGTTTTCCAATGCCTGCCGATAGAGAGGTTCGGCTTCCGTCTCGTGGCCGGTCGAATCCTGCGCGGAGGCCCGTTCGAACAGGCCTATGGCGTGTCCCGACGGCAATTCGGCCGCAAGCGCCTCGATACGCGCGATGAAGGTTTTGGCGTCGATGGTGTCGAAGGCAGCCCAGAGTTCAGCCAGCCGTCGTTCCCAGTCGTTCCAATCGACAACGTTCGACACAGCTCTCTCCCTCGGTCCCAATTCCCGGGCGAGCAGTGGCCCGTTAATACGTGAAGGTCAAGCCGGTACGCGCACCGTTGCCCTCAGGCCGCCGAGCGGGCTGTCGCCAAGGGTGACGTTGCCGCCGTGGCTGCGGGCGATGTCGCGGGCGATCGCAAGGCCAAGGCCGGTGCCGGAGCTGTCGAGATTGCGCGCCTCGTCGAGACGGAAGAACGGCTTGAACACGTCCTCGCGCGATCGCTCAGGGATGCCCGGACCGTCATCGTCGACGGTGATGGTGACCCATTTGGCGCTGTGGCGCGCGTCGATGTTGACGGTGTTGGCGTAGCGATAGGCGTTCGAAGCGAGATTGGCGACGAGGCGGGTGAAGGCGTTCGGCCTGACCCGAACCTCGTCCTCGCCCTCGACCGAGGTGGTCAGCGTCTTCCCGAGCAGTTCGGCCTCCGCCGCAAGCCGGGTCATCAGGTCGCTGAGTTTCAGTTGGCCGACATCTTCCTCCGCTTCGCTGCGGGCGAAGGCGAGGTAGCCCTCCAGCATGTTCTGCATGTCCTCGACATCCTGGTTCAGGCTTTCGAGATCCGGATTGTTGCCGGCGAGCGCCAGCTGCAGCTTGAAGCGGGTGAGGATGGTTCTGAGGTCGTGGCTGACACCGGTCAGCATCGCGGTGCGCTGTTCGATCTGGCGCTCGATGCGTTCGCGCATCAGGATGAAGGCAAGGCCGGCGCGGCGGATCTCGTCGGCCCCGCGCGGCGCGAAGTCGTCGATCTTCTGGCCCTTGCCGAAGCTTTCGGCCGCCTTGGTCAGCGCCAGGATCGGCCGGATCTGGCCGCGCAGGAACAGGATGGCGATCGCCAGCAGCACCAGCGATGCGGCCACCATCCAGACGAGGAAGATGTGGGTGTTGGAGGCATAGGCCTGGTTTCGCCGAGCATAGACCCGCAGGATGCGGCCGTCATCGAGCTTGATGCGGATCTCGACGAGCTTGGAGTTGCCGACCGTATCGATCCAGAAGGGGCGGCGGACCTGGTTGGAAATCTCCTCGCCGAGGATCTGGTCGAGGATTTCGAAGAAGGGACTAGGCCTGGGTGGTGGCAGCTCGCCGGGCGGGTCGACGGAGATGCTGAGATCAAGCTGATCCCGCGCGATGCGGATGATCTCGCTGATGTCGCGGTCAGCGGGGAAGGTGTCGATGAGGTCGACGATTGCGGCGATATCGCTGGTGACGGCGGCTGACAGGCGCTGCGTCACCAGCTGCCAGTGGCGCTCCATGAAGATGAAGGCGACGACCGACTGCAAGAGCACCATCGGAATGATGACGATCAGCAGCGAACGGGCGTATAGCCCCATCGGCAGGCGGCGGCGCAACCAACGGGTAAAGCGCCTCCAGGCGTTGTCGCTCGATCCGGTTGCCCCGTGCTCTATGCCGTCAAAGCTTGCCATGGTTTGCCGCGCTCATCGGAAGGCCCGCCATTTCAGTCCACGCTCAACCGGTAGCCGATGCCGCGCACCGTCTGCAGCCAGACCGGATTGGACGGATCATCCTCGATCTTGCGCCGGAGGCGATTGATCTGCACGTCGATCGTGCGCTCGCCGACCTCTGCATCGTCGCCGATCAGTTCGTGGCGCGGGATGGTCTCGCCGGCGCGCTGCGAAAACAGCGTCATGATCTCCTGCTCGCGATCGGTGAGCCGGATGTGATCGGCGCCGCGCCTCAGCTCCTTGCGCACCACCGAGAAGGTGTAGGGGCCGAAGATCACCTGGTCGACCTTGGGCGCTTGGGCCGGCTGGTTGCGGCGCAGGATATTGTTGATGCGCAGCACCAGTTCGCGCGGTTCGAAGGGCTTCGACAGATAGTCGTCGGCGCCGGCTTCCAGGCCCTCGATGCGGGAGTTCGATTCCGCCAGCGCCGTCAGCATCAGGATCGGCACGGTCTTGATCTGGCGCAGGCTGTTGGTCAGCGAGATGCCGCTTTCGCCCGGCATCATCACATCGACGATCAGAAGGTCGAAGTCGAGGCCGACCAGCTTGCGCCGTGCTTCGTCCGCGTCGGACGCGGTCGTCACGCGAAATCCCTGCTCGACCAGATAGCGGTTCAGGAGATCGCGGATGCGCCGGTCGTCGTCGACGACCAGAAGGTGAGCCGCATCGTCCGAGACAGTCGCTTTTGTCGTCATTCCACGCTTCCCTGGTTCCAGGCTCCCGAGCCGTCTGCCGGCGGCGAGCCTCGTGTCAGTCTGCGGCGTTCTTCATTCCGGCGAGAAAGCGTTTGACCGTCTCCCGCGCGCCCGGACCCGTTCTTGCCAATGCATCGGCTATGCGGCGGGACTGTGGCTCGGCCAGCGCACGCGCCAGCGCCTTGCCTTCCTCAGTCGTATAGAGCATGCGCTGGCGTCGGTCTTCAGGGCCGGTCTCCTGGCGGATGTAGCCGGAATCGATCAGTTGCTTGAGCACGCGGGCGAGGCTCTGCTTGGTGATCTTCAGCGTGTCCAAGAGGTCGGCGACGGTCATGCCGGGCTCGCGGTCGACGAAATGGACGACCCGGTGATGCGCCCGCCCAAAGCCGCTCTTTTCGAGGATCGCATCCGGGTCGGAGGTGAAGTCGCGATAGGCAAAGAAGAGCAACTCGATGATCTCGAAATCGATCGTGTCATCATCGGCGGCGGCATCGGTGAGATACCGGGTGTTCTCTTTGGATTGGCCGGCCACGCGGTCATTTCCTTTCAGCCAGATTGCAACTTGCGAAACATTCGGAAAAATACGTCAGCTTTATTGACATATTTTTACCGCATCGTTAGCGTCCTTGCTCGGTAAGCGAGACATTTGGCATTGGCAACACCTTGAAAGGATATGCCGCGCCGTTCCGATCGCAAATCCAAAATCACGAAATTGAATTTTCCCTCAATCAGTTTGCCGATAAACTGAAAGCAGGACGATAATCAACTAAGAATGGCGCATATGCGCCGGAGGATGACACCATGGCAGCGGTTCCTTTTGATCAGTTGGACGGAGAGATCTGGTTCAACGGCGAATTCGTCGCATGGAAGGACGCCAAGGTACATGTGCTGACCCACGGCCTGCACTATGCCAGCGCGGTCTTCGAGGGCGAGCGCGCCTATGGCGGACGTATCTTCAAGCTGAGCGAGCACAACCAGCGCCTTCATAACTCGGCTGACATTCTTGGCTTCAAGATTCCCTATTCGGTGGAAGAGCTGGACGCCGCAAGCGTGGAGCTTCTGAAGCGCCAAGGCTTCTCCGAGGCCTATGTGCGGCCGATCGCCTGGCGCGGCAGCGAAAGCATGGGCGTTTCGGCGCAGAACAACCGCATCAACGTCGCCATCGCCATCTGGCAGTGGGGCAGCTACTTCAACCCGGCGGAGAAACTGAAGGGCATTCGCCTCGACATCGCCGAGTATCGCCGCCCGGATCCGCAGACGGCACCTTCCAAGTCCAAGGCGGCCGGTCTCTATATGATCTGCACCATCTCCAAGCATGCGGCGGAAGCCAAGGGCTATGCGGATGCGATGATGCTCGACTATCGCGGCCGCGTGGCCGAAGCGACGGGCGCCAACATCTTCTTCGTCAAGGACGGTGTCATCCACACGCCGGTGCCGGATTGCTTCCTCGACGGCATCACCCGCCGCACGGTCATCGAGCTTGCCAAGCGCCGCGGCTACGAGGTCGTCGAGCGGGCGATCATGCCGGAGGAACTGTCCAGCTTCAGCGAGTGCTTCCTCACGGGGTCCGCTGCCGAAGTGACGCCGGTTTCCGAAATCGGTCCCCATCGCTTCACGCCGGCGACGATCTGCGAAACGCTGATGAACGACTACATGAAGGAAGTCTACCCGGTTGCCGCGGCCGCCGAGTAACGGCATCCGCAATTGTCTCGAATGCAGAAAAGGCGGCCGATGGCCGCCTTTTGTCTTACTACGGATATGATCGTGGTAGGGGTCAGGCCGTCTTGCCGAGGAATTGCCCGACGATACCGCTCAGCACGCCGCCGCCGACGAGGCCGCCGATGGCCTGCATGGCAAGGCCTGTCGCGGCTGCTTCGCCGCCGAGCATCTGAATGAGGAAACCTCCGCCCAGGCCGCCGATCGCGCCGACGATGGTCCGTGCGACGACACCAAATGCCTGCTGCTTCAACACTGCGCTGGCCGCGTTGCCGCCGGCCGCCCCCGCGATCAATTGGGTAATGATAGGCATTAATGCTTCCATTGATCCCTCCGTGTCGTGGCTCGTCGTGGACGGGCCACTAAAGCCGATGATCCGGCACCGATAGGTTGAAGCCGAATCTGGATTATTGTCAATTTGAATGAAATGACCGCCCCGGTGCCCGGATCCTAGCCCATTGAAATGGTTTGATTTCAGCTGGAAGCGGCGTTTCGTGGCGTCAGACAGAGAAGCTTGCGCCGGCGTCGAGAAGGATCGGTTTCAGTCTTCGCACAATGAAGCGGATGATTCGTGCATGCGCCGTAGGCTCCGGCGACCGCTCGGTCGCCGGAGAAACAAATGCCTATCGATAGACGTAGACGATGCGTCGCGTCGCCGGCTCGACCAGCACGGGCTGGCCGTTGATGCTGACATAGTCGTAGTTATAGTCAGGCACGCGGCGGACCGCGACGGTCTGCGGCAGCGCGGCGCCGACCACGACTTCGCCGTCGAGATAGACGGTCTCGCCAGGGTTCGCCGTGACGTAGGTGCGCACGGTGTCCGGTGGCACGATCGGATCGATCTCTTCGACCGGGCCGATCAACTCATCGCCGCTGCTGACGATCACCGGATCGTTCGGCTGCGCCTCATAGGTGACGGCGGGAATAGCGAGGTCGGCGCGACGTTCCTGAACCACGACGGCCGAACCGCCGAAGTCCGTCGTCAGATATTGCGCATAGACCCAGCCGCGCACGCCATTGATGTCGATGCGGCACCATTTGCTGCCTTCGATGCAGCCGTCGATGACCGCGGTGCTACCGCGGGCCGCAAGCCCGACTGTCGGATACTGAGGGCCCGGACCCGTGCGGATGTTGAGGTCCGTGACTGTGGTCGCGGTCATGGCGGCAAAGGCGGCCGGCATGCCGAGCGTCAGCACAAAACCCGCGGCCGCAGTGGCTCGCAGCAGGGGGCGGGTAAGTTTCAACATTATCTTTCTCCTTTAGTGGTGAGGGCGAAACGCCTCCGCGCGCGCGGATGTTCCCCCGGGAACGTCACGAAATGTGACGCCGTGACATTCTTCCTCTGCTGCCGCGGCCCAAGGCCCGAAGAAACAAGCAGCGGGAGAGGCGACGAAGATGCAGGACATTCAGCTGGATCAGAGCAATTTCACCGCCCGCAGCCTCAAGCCGGTGGTCAGGATCGTCGTCGCCGCGGAACTGGCAATTTCGGCGCTGCTGATGACCACAGTGCAATGGCCCGCACCGCAACCGGCCACCAGCCAAGTCGCCGTTCTGCGCTGATTGGCGCTGTCACCGGCGCCAATTGCCGCTATAGGAGAGTTACAGCGTCGCGCGTCCCGCCGGGCGCGCTAAGATCGCTGTAGAACTTTGAAGTGCTGCATGGGTTTTCCCTCAATCGGCGACGATGCAAGGAAACATGCAGCAGACCCCATAGAGGCAGGCGCACATGTTACAGGCGGGCATCATTCCGGTTACCCATTTCGAGCAGAATTGTACGGTGCTGTTCGACAGCGAGACCAAGGAAGGCGTGATCGTCGATCCCGGTGGCGATGTCGACCTCATCCTGCAGACGGTCCGCGAGAACGGCATCACGCTGAAGGCGATCTGGATCACCCATGGCCATATCGACCACGCCGGCGGCGCCAAGGAATTGAAGGATGCGCTCGGGCTTGAAATCATCGGCCCGCACAAGGACGATCTGCCGCTGCTCGAAAGGCTCGAGAGCCAGGCCGAGCGTTTTGGGCTGGCGATGAAGGTCCAGAACGTCATTCCGGATCGTTGGCTCGAAGAGGGCGATACCGTTTCGTTCGGCGACCATGTCTTCGAGGTCCTGCATTGCCCCGGCCATGCGCCCGGCCATGTCGTCTATTTCAACCGGGCACAGAATTTCGCCCATGTCGGCGACGTCCTCTTCCACGGTTCGATTGGGCGCACCGACCTGCCGGGCGGCAATCACCAGCAATTGCTCGATTCCATCCGCGACAAGATCCTGCCGCTCGGTGACACTGTCGGCTTCATCTGCGGCCATGGTCCAGGCGGGCAGATCGGCGAGGAGCGCCGCACCAATCCCTATCTGCGCGGGCTCTGATCCGCCCGAGCAAGCCGCATCAACGGACGGGAATCAAAAAACGCATGGCTCGTGAGAGCCATGCGTTTTCTTGTATTGCTTTGCCGCGGCCTTGATCAGCCGGCGGTGCAGAAGTAGCTGCGGCCGTCGTAACCGCGGAAGGTGCCGTTGTCCGGGTTGAACGAGCGGTAGCGCTGCGAGCAGTAACGGTACCAGGACGGCGTCCAGGGCTCGAGCGAGCGGTAACCGCCGCCATAGCTGCCGCCGCCGTAGTTATCGACGACAACCGGACGGGCCTGATAGACGGGGCGAGGGCGATAGACCGGGCGCGGCTCGTAGTAATCGTATTCCGGTTCCGGATCGATATAGACGCGCTCGCCGTAGCCGCTGTTGTAACGCGGCTGCGAGGCGATCGCGCCGCCGATCAGCGCGCCAGCGGCGAGGCCCGCTGCGCCTGCCACCCATGCATCGTCATTGTCGTGGTGATGGCGGCCGCCCGCTTCAGCAACGCCGAACGTCGGGATTACCATGGCGGCTGCAGCGACCGAAAGAACGGCGGCTTTGATGAACTTGTTCATGGGCTTCAAATCCTATCGCATGGACCGGATCAATCCGGATTTCATGAGAGGACGTTAATGCCGCCACTGTGAACCGAGCCTGAACAAAAAAAACCCGGCAAGTCTGCCGGGCTTCAACTTTGAATCTGTCAGCGGATGTCGGCGTTAGCCGGCGATCTGCAGGTTGACCGCCTTCGGGCCTTTGCCGCGGCGATCCGGTTCGGTGTCGAAGCTCACCTTCTGGTTTTCCGTCAGACCGTTCAGGCCGGAGGCCTGGACTGCGGAAATGTGTACGAAGATATCTGCACCACCGTTGTCAGGCTTGATGAAACCAAAGCCCTTGTCGGTGTTGAAGAATTTTACAGTGCCAGTTTCGGCCATGCGTCAGGTCCTTTTCTCTCCACCCGTTTGACGGACGGGCAGCATTGCAGTTTTGCCCGAATGGGCGTTGGCAGGCAGTTCTCGACGTTTGAGGAAAGGGTCCTGTTACCGCAGCCAGCCATTGGAGAAGTTGCATTTTCATGCGTCTTCCCGGTCTGGCCGCCCGGAGTTTTGCGTCTCCGGCCCGCTTTTATTTCAAGATCTTCCCGTGTTCGCAGATTGCCCGAACAGAGTAAGAGTGATGGGTTTATTTTGAATTGGCAAGCAAAACTTTTCGAGCGTGGTATTGCGTCTTGTCATTGCTCAAAAATCGGTCATTTCCGCAGCTGTTGCCCCTTCTTCAAGATATATCGCAAGCTGTTGAAATCACAGCTTTTTGAAAATGAACGCCGCAAAATTGAGTGGGTTTTTGCTGTTTTTCGATGCAGCCGCAAGGAGGCCAGTCGAATGCTGGCGCCGTCCGGTATTCGCAACTCTCTGATATGTTTGATGCTTCTCGCGTCGTACGTTTCTTACGTACGATTCTTGCAGAAAACCTACAGGTATTGAATTGGACGGGTCGATTGCGCCCGCTTCGCGCCTGGCGGCGAAGCAACGATTTGATGGCCCGGTACAATAGCAAGTAAAGCGCCAGTCCGGCGTTTGGACCGGTCGCTGATATAGTTCATGGCGCAGTGTCGGTTGCGCTCGCAGAGGCCAGTTCAGGCCGCAGCTTCCGCGCGCCGATTTTTGGTCAGTTCGGGAATGATCTCGACGGCAAGCATTGCCGCGAAGATGATCGCGCAGCCGGCATAGCCGATCGGGGTGATGATCTCGCCGAGCAACAGGACACCGAAGAGGGCAGCAAAGAGCGCCTCGCTCGACAGGAAGATGGCGGCCTGCGGCGCCGTGGTATAGCGCTGGCCCACCACCTGCAGGATGAAGGCGAGGCCGCTCGAGAAGATGCCGGCATAGAGGATTTCGAAGAGAGCGCCTTCGACAGCCGCAAAGCTCAGCGGCTCCATCTTCACTGCGAAAAGCAAGCCGAGCACTGCGCAGACGGCGAACTGCGTCATCGACAGCAACATCGGCCGGCCGCTGATGGGCGCGAAAAGGCCAACGAGCAGCATTTGCACCGCCCAGAACAGGGCGCACAGGATCGTCAGGTAGTCACCGCCGGTCAGCGCCGACAAGGTGCCGCCGCTCAAAAGGAAGATGCCGAAGAGAGCCATCAGCGCACCGGGCCAGATGACCCAATGCGGCTTGCGGCGCAGGAAGATGACCGTCAGCACGGGCACGAAGACGACATAGAGCCCGGTGAGGAAGCCGGAATTGGTGACGCTGGTGTCGAGCAGGCCGAACTGCTGGGTCGCTGCGCCGGCAAAGAGTGCCAGGCCGATGAAGATGAAATTGCGCACGGTCGTCAGCTTGAGCGGTTCGGCCGCCCGCTTCGTTTCCAAAATGGCCAAGGGCATGGCAACCAGCGTCGCGATCGCAAATCTGAGCGTGATGAACCACAGCGGGCTGATCGCATCCATGGCCGTCGACTGTGCAACGAAGCCGGCGCCCCAGATCGCGCCTGATATCAACAGCAGCAGATTGGCCTGAATGCGGGGCATGTCGGTTCTCCTCGGACAGGCGCCGTCTAGCAGTTGCGTTCTGGGCGGGCAAGGCTCATCGTCAGCGTCATGGGCGTCGGAGATGGCGATGAATGACAGCGGATATTCCGGCACGCCGCTTGCCCGCAAGCTGGGTTTGAAGGACGGGCAGGCGGCGCTGCTTCTCGGCGTTCCGCCCGGCCTCAGCGAAATCACGGACTTTTCCGGCTTCTCGAGTTGCGAAACCGTGCTCGGTCCGGCTGGCGGGCGCAACTACGACTATGTCCATATGTTCGAGACGCAGAGGTCCGAATTGGACGGGCTCGCGCCGGAGGTTGCGGCCCGGCTCAGGCCTGACGGCATGCTCTGGATTTCCTGGCCGAAGAAAGCGTCGAAGGTGGCGACGACGCTGAGCGAGGACGTGCTGCGCGATATCTTCCTGCCGCTTGGCCTCGTCGACGTGAAGGTTTGCGCCGTCGATGCCGTCTGGTCGGGACTGAAGTTCATGTTCCGCAAGGAGTTCCGCGGCCAGCTGTCGTGAGGCGGCAGCGACGGGCTCAATTGCTATTGCTTTGCGCCCTTGGAGACGCGGAGAACGGCGCCGTTTTCCTCGTCGGTCACCATCAGCAATGCGCCATCTGGCGCGACGACGACGTCGCGGATGCGGCCGAACTCGCCATCGAACAGCCGTTCTTCGGCGCCGATGGCACCGTTGTCGTCACGCTCCAACCGCGCGAGAAGCTGGTACTTCAGCGCGGCAACCAAAAGGTCGCCGTCCCACTCGGGAAACATCCTGCCGCGATAGATGGCGAGCGCGCCGGGGGCGATCGAGGGATCCCAATAGAAGAGGGGCTGATCGAGGCCGTCCTTCGCCGTGCCTTCGCCGATCTCGGCGCCGGAATAGTCCTTGCCGTAGGTGATGACCGGCCAGCCGTAGTTGTGGCCGGCCTGCGGATTGTTGACCTCGTCGCCGCCGCGCGCGCCGTGCTCGACCGTCAAAAGCGTGCCGTCCTTCGGGTCGAAGGCGATCCCTTGCGGATTGCGGTGACCCTTCGACCAGATCTCCGCCAGGCCGCCGGTGCCGCCGCGATAGGGGTTCGATCCGGGAGCGCTGCCATCGGCGTTGATGTGCAGGATGGCGCCGGCATGATCGCGCGGGTCCTGCGCCCGATCGCGTTCACCGCGGTCGCCGATGCCGAAGAACAGGCTGCCGTCGGGCGCGATCGCAATGCGCGAACCGAAATGCTGTCCCTTACCGGTGAACTTGCTCATCCGGAAGAGTTCCTTGACCTCGGTGAGACCGCTCTCGTTTTCGGCAAGTTTCGCGCGCACGACGGCGGTGCCGTAGCCGCCTTTGCCATTGGCGGCCAATGTCAGATAGAGCGTCCTGTTCTTTGCGAAACCAGGGTCAAGTGCGATGTCGAGCAGGCCGCCCTGGCCACGTTCAGCGACCTTGGGCACCCCCTTCAGCGGCTTCGACACCTTGCCGTCGCGCACGATCCTCAGCCGGCCGGGACGTTCACTGACGATCAGCCCTCCATCGGGTAGCGCTTCGACGGACCAGGGGTGTTCGAGGCCGGCCGCCAGGGTCTCGACGCGCAGGGTGCCGTGCTGGCTCGGGAATTCGCGCGTCTCTTGGGCGTGAGCGCCCAAGGGGGCGGCGATCGCGGCCAAAGCGACGAGCACCGCGAGCGACCGGGTGTGCCGCCGCCTACCTAGCTGTTTCGACGCTGCTGCATCCGCTCGCCGCATTGCGCTTCTCCGGGCCGATTCGTTCAACTGGCACGCTGGAGCGGGAGACGGAGCGGTTCAAGTCACATCCGATCAAAAGCGGTTTATTTCGAGATCGAGCCTGTCGTCAGCGACACCGGCCGTTGTTCGCCGATGAGCTCGGCATTGACGATATAGCGCATCGGCCCCTGTTCGATCGCATCGAAGGGCCAGCAGGTGGCAAGCGCCAGATGGTGGCCGGTGGCCGATGCGTTGATGCCGCTTTCGTCCCAGCGGGCGACGCGGCTTTCGCCGGCCCGGAACAGGAAGCGGCGGCCGTCCTTGCGCGTCAGCACCAGGAGGTCGCCGGGATTGACGTCCTTCAGCCAACGGAAATGCGTGTCGCGGTGCGCGGCGATGACGGAGGTGCCTTCGTCGCCGGGCAAGGGCGTCGTCGTCAGCCAGGCGGGGCCGAAGGCGAGCGCTTCGCCGCTCGCGCCTTCGAGCACGACCGCAGAGCGGTTCAATCGCGGCGCGGTGATCTCGGCGGCGGTCTGAAAGTCGGCCCAGGGCCAGGGCTTGCCATCCGGGTTGCCGTGCAACTGCGCCTCGAAAGTGCGCTTGAGAAGCACCTGCGAGACCTCGGCCTTGGCCTTCATGTAGAAACCTTTGCCGATCAGCAGGAGACCGGCAAGGGCAATGAGCGCGATGATCGCGAGCACGATCGTCTCGACCGCCGAGAGGCGGGCGAGAAAGCCCGGGCCTGGCTCGGGCCTTTCGTTGTCAGCGGCCACGGCGGCGCACTCCCGCAAGCACGACGGCGGCGATCGGCACGCGCCAGAAGACAAAGGTCGTGCCGGCGAAGAGGGCAAAGGCCAACAGCATCAGGCCGATCAGGATCTGCTTGTCCGCTTCCGTTGCCGTCTGCGGCAGGGTGACCTGGTTGTTGGCCTCGGCGATCATGCCTGCCGCCCGTGCGGTTGGTGCCGCCAGCATGCGGTCCGCCGTCACCATGGCAAGCTTGGTCCGGCTCTCGACCGCAGCGTCGCGTTCGTAGACCTTTCCGGGGGCGCTCTCGACGGGCGCTTCACCAAAGACCTTGCCGAAGTCCCAGCCGGCCGGAAGGTTGAGCGGCAGCCTGGTTTCGGCCTGTGGCTCGCCGGCCGGACGCGAGGGCGTCGCATCGACCGCGACGAGGCTGGTGACGCGGGAGACGAGGTGATGGGCGAGCGCCACGGTCTCGATCCGCTTGTCGAGCGTGGCGGGATCGGCAATTGCAGCGGCACTTGCCTCGAGATCATCGATCTTGCGCCGCGCCCAGAGCTTGGCGATACCCTGGCCGGTGGAGGCCTTGGCGATGTCCATCTCGACCCGCCAGGGCTGGTCGCCGGCTTTGCCGAGGATCTGCAGCTTGCCTTTGGGTGCGGTGCCATCGAGTTCGGCGGTCAGCACCACCGGCTCGCCGCGATAGAGATCGGGCATGGGGTTTGGGGTGATGTCGCTTGCCGATGCGGCCTCGAAGCTCGCGGAGATATCGGTCATCGCGGGGCTTTCGAGCTTGGTGAAGAGCTCGCCCATGCGTGTCGCCACCTGGCTCTCCGAGCCGATCAGCGTGAAGGTGCCGCGGCCGTATTCGGCAGCCTTGGTCATGAAATGGCTGTTGGGGGCGGAGCCGATGCCGACGGTGAAGACGCGGGCGTCGCCGCGGTTTTTCTGGATCTCGTCGAAGAGCTGCGCCTCATTGCCGATCGCGCCATCGGTCAGGAAGACCACCTGGCGAAGCGCGCCGGCCTGAACTGGACCCTGCGTGCGCAATGCAGCTTCCAGCGCGGGCAGCATTTCCGTGCCGCCGTCGGCGGTGAGACCGCGGACATAGGCGATCGCATCCTCGCGCTTGTCCGGTGTCGCCTCGGTGAGCTCAGGAAAATGCACCGACATCGTGTCGTCGAAGCGGATGACGTTGAAGCGGTCTTCGGGCTTCAACCTGGAGATCGCCAGCGCCAGGCTCTCCTTCGCCTGTTCCATCGAGGGGCCGGCCATGGAACCGGAATTGTCGATGACAAAGACGATCTCGCGTTTGACCGGCTTGGCATCGGTCTCGCTTGCGGCAGCCGGTGGCGTGACGAAGGAGAGCAGGTAGGTCTTGTTCCCGACTGTCTCCCGGAAGAGGCCGGCATAGGGGCTCTTGCCCTCGATCGCGTTCCAGGTGAGCTCGAAGTCGCGGTCGGCCGGCACGCTGTCGCCCTTCAGCGTCACGCGGCGGCTGAGATCATCGAGGTTGGCGATATCGACGTCATGATAGCCGGATTTCACCTCGCCGAGGGGGAAGCCTGCCTTCAGGTTCACCGTCAGCGTGACGGGATTGACCTTAGCGTTTTCCTTGGGGTCGAGAACCGGCGCTTCGACCTTTTCACGGTCGGGAACCGGATCGTTGACGGCATAGCCGGTGCGGCTGTCGAGGTCGACGGTCTGAACGATCGGCTGCGGATTGTAGCGGGGCGCGACCACCATCGGGAAACGGAGAGAATAAAGGCCGTTCGATTGGCGGACCGCGCTCTGATACTCGATCTGTATGACGACCGTTTCGCCGGGGCCGATATTGGCGACCTGGTTGGTGAAGATGTTCGGGCGCTGTTGCTCGAGCAGTGCCGCCTTCTTGCCCTCGGCCTTCGCCTGTTCGTAGATCTCCTTGGCTTCCTGGCGCGGCTTTATCTGGCCCTCGATGAAGCGGTCGCCGATCTGCATCTTCAGCGTATCGACCGCCGAATCCTCGGGCAGGGGGAAGACATAGGTGCCTTCGACCCAGCCCTTGCTGGGGTTCTCGAAGCGCTGGGTCACGCGGGTGCGCATGATCGGGCCGTTGACGTCGATCGTCACGTCCGTCGCCAGCCGCGGCGCCTCGACGAAGTAGCCGGGTTCCTTCGACGGGAAGAGCAGGGCGCCCGCGCCGATATCGTTGGGGCGAACATAACCTGCCATCTGCTGAGGCTTGGCGTCGGCAGTTTCGGCCGCGGCCTGGGTCATCAGGCCGATGATCATCAGGATGCAGGCGGCGAGCGCTGCGATCGCCAGATACATGCCCCAGCGCGCTTCGTTCTGCCCGGTTTTCAATGAGGCGATTTCGTCGTCGAGAAACATTGCATAACCCCCGTAATGCGAATGTGTTCGGATGATCGAAGAAAAGGCCCGGAAACCGGCTGTTGCAGGACGGAATTGCGGCGGACCGCGACAGTTGTGATGGCCAAATTATGGCATTTCAAAAAATGCCGAACGCCGCTGATTTTTTTGAATAAATCGCGATCAAGAACCGTTTCCGACTGATACGTTTCGTGGCCGTTCAAACGACCGCCATAATTCCTTTTTTCGGCGCTGGACTTGTGGGCGAGGATCGCCTCGGGATCGCGACTGGCGATCGACAACGCTGATCGCACTCATGAAACTTTGTCATGGTGACGCTTTTTGCCCGCGTTTCCGGCGTTTTTGCCGTTCCGGCGCTTGCAAGACCGGGCGTCTTTCGACATAGACCTAACCGCTATGGAGCCTGGCTTTTTACGTTCCGTAGCGATCACCTCGTCTCGAAACGATCAGGACCTTCACCCATGGCCTTCCTTGCCGATGCCCTCTCCCGTGTAAAGCCTTCCGCCACTATCGCCGTTTCGCAGAAAGCCCGTGAGCTGAAAGCGAAAGGTCGTGATGTGATCGGCCTCGGCGCCGGGGAGCCGGACTTCGATACGCCCGACAATATCAAGAAGGCGGCGATCGACGCCATCAACCGCGGCGAGACGAAGTACACGCCGGTCTCCGGCATTCCGGAACTGCGCGAAGCGATCGCCAAGAAGTTCAAGCGCGAGAACAACCTTGATTACACCGCCGCCCAGACGATCGTCGGCACCGGCGGAAAGCAGATTCTTTTCAACGCGTTCATGGCGACCCTGAACGCGGGCGATGAAGTCGTCATCCCGGCGCCCTACTGGGTCTCCTATCCGGAAATGGTGGCGCTGTGCGGCGGCACGCCGGTGTTCGTCTCGGCCACCCAGGAAAACAACTTCAAACTCACGGCGGAGGACCTGGACAAGGCGATTACGCCGAAGACCAAGTGGTTCGTCTTCAACTCGCCGTCCAACCCGTCGGGCGCTGCCTACAGCCATGCCGAACTGAAGGCGCTGACGGACGTGCTGATGAAGCATCCGCATGTCTGGGTGCTGACCGACGACATGTACGAGCACCTGACCTATGGCGACTTCAAGTTCGCGACCCCGGTCGAAGTCGAGCCCGGCCTTTATGACCGCACGCTGACGATGAACGGCGTCTCCAAGGCCTATGCCATGACCGGCTGGCGCATCGGCTACGCTGCCGGTCCGCTTCAGCTCATCAAGGCCATGGACATGATCCAGGGTCAGCAGACCTCGGGCGCCACCTCGATCGCGCAGTGGGCGGCCGTCGAGGCGCTGAACGGCACGCAGGACTTCATCCCCGAGAACAAGAAGATCTTCGAAGGCCGCCGCGATCTGGTCGTCTCGATGCTGAACCAGGCCAAGGGCATTGCGTGCCCGACGCCGGAAGGCGCCTTCTACGTCTACCCGTCCTGCGCCGGCCTGATCGGCAAGACCGCGCCGTCGGGCAAGGTCATCGAGACGGACGAGGATTTCGTCTCCGAGCTGCTCGAATCCGAAGGCGTTGCCGTCGTGCACGGTTCGGCCTTCGGTCTCGGCCCGAACTTCCGCATTTCTTACGCAACCTCGGAAGCTCAGCTCGAAGAGGCTTGCCGCCGCATCCAGCGTTTCTGCGCCGCCTGCAAGTAAGCGCTGGCAATCGCATCACAAAAAAGCCCGCCGGCAACGGCGGGCTTTTTTGTTCGCAGATCGATTCAAGCGGTGGCCAATCTTATTCAGGCGGATCGGCCAAGGCATTGAAATTTTGTCAGAAATTCACGCACCGGGAACCTCGTCGTCGCCGACGACGCCACCCTCGCTTTCCAGGATCGAGAGGCGGCGAGCCTCGGAGCGCGTGAACTTCAGCTGCACGCCGATGCCGCGTTCGCCTTCCGGCAGAAACACTGCGCCGGCATGTTCGAGTGCATGCCTCAGCGATAGGATTGTCTCGTCGCTGGGCGTCTCGAGCTTGCGTTCGAACCTGAGGATCGTGTCTTCGTCGACACCTGAAAAGCTTGCCAGCATCTCGCGCGAGATTTCGATCAGCGCCCGGGCGGCGCGGCACTGTGGACCTGTAATCATCGTCACCTCCAGTTGCACGGGAGGATGCGCGAAGCCCGGCGAAGGGTCAACCGCAAGTCACGTCCGTGACCTCATCCGTCAGCGGGTCAGCATTGCGAAGGGGCCCAGCCTCTCCCTGGATATTCGGTTTCAATGCGGGGCGATGAATTTGTGGACGGTCTTTTGAAAATTGGCCAAATACGGACATGTCATCCATAGGCGTGGACATCGGGAGCCGCGATGCGCAATCTCAACGACTTCATCATCTTCGCCCATGTGGTCGACCATAGGGGCTTCGCGCCGGCTGCGCGTGTGCTCAACGTGCCGAAATCGACGCTCAGCAAGCGCGTGGCGGAGCTTGAGAAGATGCTTGGCGTCCGGCTCATCAATCGGACGTCCCGCCGCTTCACGGTGACCGAGATCGGCGAGGACTTCTATCGCCATGCGGCCGCGATGCTGATCGAGGCGGAAGCCGCGGAGGCGGTGGTCATGGGCAGGCTCGCAGAGCCAAGCGGCACGGTGCGCATCACCGCTTCGGTGCCGACGGCGCAGATGACGCTTTCGGGGCTGCTGCCTCAACTGGCGCTAGCCTATCCGAAGATGCGGGTGGTGCTGCATGCGACCGACCGCTTCGTCGATCTGATCCAGGAAGGCTTCGATATCGCCGTGCGCGATCATTTCGCGCCCTTGCCCGATTCCGGTCTCGTCCAGCGGCGGGTCGCCTCCGAAGTGATCTGGTTGGTGGCAGCACCCGGCTACCTCGCGCGGCGCGGCACGCCTGCCGAGCCGGATGAACTCAAGGACCACGATGGCCTGCTCACGTCGCTCGCAAGCGATGGCTGGACGCTTCGCCGGGAGGACGACGTTCCGGTCTCTGTGCGCCCCGAGCCGCGCTTTGTCGCGGACGAGTCCCGCGTTCTCCTCGAGGCGGCGCTTTCCGGGCTCGGCATCACCGCGCTGCCGCGCAAGCTCTGCCATGCCGAGATCGACAATGGCAGCCTCGTGCGGGTGCTGCCCGACTGGCAGGCGGGGTTGGTCACGACGACGCTTTTGATGCCGCATCGCCGCGGCCAGCTCCCGTCGGTCCGGGCGGTTGTCGACTTCATCGCCGAGCGTCTCGCCGACGGCTGACAGACAAAGACGACGAGCTGTCCTCCCGCCTTGGCGGACACGATTGGCGATATCGGCCGATGCCCTGTCGCCAAAGAAAAGGCCCGCGCGAGGCGGGCCTTTTGTCCGAATGTTTGTTGCGCTTAGCGCTCGGCCAATGCCGGCTCGCCCTTCTTCTCGCGCACGAGGTTCATGAAGCGGCGGAAGAGGTAGTGGCTGTCCTGCGGGCCGGGCGAGGCTTCCGGGTGGTGCTGGACCGAGAAGACCGGCTTGCCGGCGACGCGCAGGCCGCAGTTCGTGCCGTCGAAGAGCGAAATGTGAGTCTCTTCAACGCCTTCCGGCAGCGACTTCGAATCGACCGCGAAGCCGTGGTTCATCGAGACGATCTCGACCTTGCCTGTCGTGTGATCCTTGACCGGGTGGTTGGCGCCGTGGTGGCCCTGGTGCATCTTCTCGGTCTTGCCGCCGAGGGCCAGCGCCAGCATCTGGTGGCCGAGGCAGATGCCGAAGACCGGGATATCGCTCTTCAGCAGGTTCTGGATGACCGGCACGGCATATTCGCCGGTTGCCGCCGGGTCGCCCGGGCCGTTGGACAGGAAGATGCCATCCGGCTTCTGCGCCAGAACTTCGTCGGCGCTGGTCGAAGCCGGCATGATGGTGACGCGGGCGTTGAGGCCGGCGAAGAGGCGCAGAATGTTGCGCTTCACGCCATAGTCGAGCGCGACGATATGGTAGGCGGCATCGGTTTCGCCGAGCGTCGAATAGCCCTCGTCCCAGACCCAGGGCTTCTCGTCCCAGCGCGAGGACTGGCCCGAGGTCGCGACCTTGGCGAGGTCGAGGCCTTCAAGCCCGCTCCAGGCCTTGGCTTCGGCCTTCAGCGTGTCGATGTCGAAGACGCCCTGGGGGTCATGGGCGATGACGGCGTTCGGCATGCCGTTTTCGCGGATCCAGGCGGTGAGCGCGCGGGTGTCGATGCCGCAGAGGCCGATGATGCCGCGGGCCTTCAGCCAGGCGTCGAGGTGCTTGACGGCGCGGTAGTTCGACGGCTCGGTGATGTCGGCCTTGAAGATGACGCCGACCGCGCCGTGGCGTGCTGCCGGCGTCAGGTCTTCGATGTCTTCGTCATTGGCGCCGATATTGCCGATGTGCGGGAAGGTGAAGGTGACGATCTGGCCGAGATAGGAGGGGTCCGTCAGGATTTCCTGATAGCCCGTCAGCGCCGTGTTGAAGCAGACTTCCGCCTGCACCTTGCCGGTCGCGCCGATGCCCTTGCCTTCGATCACGGTGCCGTCGGCCAGAACGAGCAGTGCGGTTGGTTTTTCAATGGTCCATGCGGGTGTCGCGGTCATCGTTCCTATCCCGTTGCGGCGTGAAGCGGGGCTTGAAAGCCCGGCGGTCGATCGCCATTTCATGTGCTCAGGCATGGACGCGCGGAATCCCCGCGGAAAGTGCTCTCATGCCGATGTCGTGCAGGTGCGGGAAAATAGCCAAAGCGCTGATCCGGGTCAACCGGCCGCTGTGAATTGTCAGGAAATAAAATTCCTTTTAATTCAAGCGGTTGCGTATTCCGTTTGATTGCGCCTGTCACACTGGTTTAAGACGACGACAACAATGATGGTTTCGAGCCGGTTCCGGGCAGAGCACCGCGGGCCGGTTTCGACATGGAGTATGGACATGCGCGACCAGTTCGCTGACGCACTGAAGGAAGCCCTGAAAGCCAAGGACACACGGCGTACCTCGACCGTGCGGCTGATCCAGGCGGCGATCAAGGACCGGGACATCGCCAATCGTGGCCTGGGCAAGGACCCGGTCAGCGACGACGACATCCTGCAGATCCTCGCCAAGATGATCAAGCAGCGCGAAGAGTCGGCCCGCATCTATGACGAGGGCGGCCGGCCGGAGCTTGCCGAGCAGGAGCGCCAGGAAATCGTGATCATCAACCAGTTCCTTCCGGCCCAGCTTCCGGAAGAGACGGTGCGTGAACTCTGCGCCTCGGTGATCCAGGAAACCGGCGCGCAAGGCTTGCGCGACATGGGCAAGTGCATGAACGTGCTCAAGGAGCGCTATCCGGGCCAGATGGACTTCGCCAAGGCGTCCGGTCTCGTGAAGGAACTGCTCAAGTAAGAGCTCGTTCAAGTAACTGCGCACGCCCGGCCATAGGTGACGGGCGTCGCCTCCTCGGCGTGCGCAAGGATTTCGTTTTCGAACGCGCGATCGATCCGCGGTGTTGCGGCTGGCGATATCGTTGGCGACGACATAGTTGATGAAACGACCGCTATAGAGGCCGCTCGACAGATCTTGGGGATCGCGGTCGTGATGGAGGGCAGGGCCGGATTGGGCCATCAGCCAGCGTTGCTGCGAGGCAAAGATCGAAGCGAGGCGCGGGTTATCCCCATACATGGAGACCATGCCGCGGGCGTAATCCAGCACGGTGCTGAAGAAGACGGGACTGGACGCGAGCGCTTCGACGGCGATGGCCATGATGGGTGTTCCAGTTCGGGACGCCGAATTGATGCCATTCACCTTCGGCGAGTCAAGCTCTACTTTT
Organism: Ensifer sp. R-19; assembly: GCF_049905105.1. Lineage (NCBI taxonomy): Bacteria > Pseudomonadati > Pseudomonadota > Alphaproteobacteria > Hyphomicrobiales > Rhizobiaceae > Ensifer > Ensifer sp. R-19. The sequence goes on along the minus strand of NZ_CP184569.1, from coordinate 2,464,527 downwards.
GGTCATTGGAAGATCTCAATTGCGTCTTTTGGTTGTGGAAGCGGGCGTGAATCCCGTTTCCGTCCTGTGAATAGCGGGCAAGCCGGATCACTGTTGTGGCGTCCAGCGGCCTTGCCGCCTATATGGAAGATCGACCAGAGGTTTTCATGCGCTTTTCACCATCCTTTCTCGACGAGATACGCGATCGCGTGCCGATTTCGGACGTGATCGCCAAACGCGTCACCTGGGATCGGCGCAAGACCAATGTCTCGCGCGGCGACTATTGGGCCTGCTGCCCCTTCCATGGGGAGAAGTCGCCGAGCTTCCACTGCGAGGATCGCAAGGGCCGGTACCATTGTTTCGGCTGCGGCGTCTCCGGCGACCATTTTCGCTTCCTGACCGATCTCGAAAGCTTGAGCTTCCCGGAGGCCGTGCAGCAGATCGCCGACATGGCGGGCGTTGCCATGCCGCAGCCCGACCCGCAGGCCGAGCGGCGCGAGAAAGAGCGCACCAGCCTTCTCGACGTCATGGAGCTGGCGACCGCGTTTTTTGAGGATCAGCTCCAGACCGCGGGCGGCGCCAAGGCCCGCGCCTATCTGCGCGAACGCGGCCTGACAGGCCGCACGATCGAGACCTTCCGCCTAGGCTTTGCGCCCGACAGCCGCAACGCGCTCAAGGAATTTCTCGCTGGCAAGGGTATCGGCAAGGAGCAGATCGAAGCCTGCGGTCTCGTCGTGCACGGGCCCGATGTGCCGGTTTCCTACGACCGTTTCCGCGACCGCATCATGTTCCCGATCCTGTCGTCACGCGAAAAGGTCATCGCCTTCGGCGGTCGCGCGATGTCTCCGGATGCGCCGGCGAAATATCTGAACTCCAACGAGACCGAGCTCTTCCACAAGGGCAACGTGCTCTACAATTTCGCCCGCGCCCGCCGGGCCTCGCAAGGGGCCGCCCGCCTGGGTGACGCCGGGCCGGACGATGCCGCCGGAACGATCATCGCCGTCGAAGGCTACATGGACGTGATCGCGCTGCACCAGGCGGGCGTCGAGAACGCGGTTGCGCCGCTCGGCACGGCATTGACCGAAAACCAGCTCGACCTTCTCTGGAAGATGACGTCGCAGCCGGTGCTCTGCTTCGACGGCGATGGCGCCGGCATCCGTGCCGCCAATCGTGGCGTCGACCTGGCGTTGCCGCACCTGAAGCCTGGCCGCTCGGTGCGTTTCGCGATGCTGCCTGACGGCAAGGATCCGGACGATCTGGTGCGCCACGAGGGTCGCGCGCCCTTCGACAAGGTGCTCGCCAATGCGCGATCCCTTGCCGACATGGTCTGGCAGCGCGAGATCCAGGGTGGATCGTTCGACACGCCTGAGAAACGCGCCGAGCTCGAAGCGCGGCTGAAGCAGGTCACTTCCGTCATCGCCGACGAAAGCGTGCGCCGCCACTACGGCCAGGACATGCGCGACCGGCTGAACGCCTTCCTGCAATCGTCGGGATCGGGGCGGGGGGGCGAGCGTCGCCCATTCGAGCGTGGCGGCGGCCGCGTAGGGGGCAAACGGTCGATGCAGCCCGCGGACGCGTTGAAGGGCGCTATTGTCGAGGCGGGGACTGCTGCCAGTTCGAAGCTTAATCAGTTGTTGAAAGCTGACCGCTCAACGAGGCCGCCAGAGTTACGCGAAAGCGTGCTGGCGTTCACCATCGTCAACCACCCGCAGCTGCTGTTCGACGAGTATGACGAAATCTCGACGATCGAGTTCGACCATCGCGACCTGCAGCGCTGCTGGGCGGCGGTGCTCAATGCTGCTGCCGCGCAGGGGCCGCGCCTGACGCGCGAAGGCCTGATCGAGCAACTGGATGGGGAAGGCTTCGGCGCACTGCTCGCCGCGATCGACCAGCAGATCCGCTATGCGCGGCTCTGGACCGCGACGACGGCTGCAGCCCCCGAGGATGCGCGCGAAGGTTATCTGCAGGCTCTGGCTTTGCACCAGCGGTCCAAGGCGCTGCACTGGCAGCGGCGTGAACTCGAGCGTGAGCTTGCGCATGCGACGGAGGAAGGCGACCTCGAAGCGGTGCCGCAACTGCTGCGCACGCTTCAGGAAGTGCAGCTCGAAGTGACTCGTCTTGAGAACCAGGAGGCGATCATCGAGGGTTTCGGGGTGCTTTCCGGTCGCGTGAAGGGGCCGGCGGCGCGTTAATCTAAAAACTCACGCTGCCACGCTGAAATCCTGCCCGATCTTAACAGAACGCCGACTATTCGCGCCAATGTTCGGCCACCCATGGAGCAGGGCGGATATAGTGGCGCAGGTAGCGGAACGGGTTCTTCTCGCGGCGGTCGCCGTTGAACAGGCGGCGAATATGTCCAAGCGGCGTGTCGACGCGTCCGCGATAGCCATATTGTCCGTCGATCGCATGTTGCGGCAGCAGGCTGCGCGGGAAAAGCACCACACGCGCATCGGCCGGCAGGCGCGGTGTGAAGAAATAGTTGAGCGGGAAGGTCCAATGGCAGTCCTGCCGGTAATGCAGGACCCAGCGCCTTGGGAAGAGCTTCACGCCACCGGGCGCATTGCGCGTGACGAAACGCTGCTCGAAGCGATACTCGTCGGCAATCGCCTGAGGATTGGCGCCAAACTTCTGCTGCAGGGGCACGAGTTTGCCCACCGGGAAGCGGAACAGCGAGGTCTGGCCGAGGCGCTCGAAGGGCGTTGTCTGATTTCTGGCGAGGATCACGTCGTCGGGTTCGCCGACCTCGAAGAAGGAATCGAGCGATCCGACGATGACGATGTCGAGGTCGAGAAAGAGAACCGGGCCCTGGAGATTAGCGAGCTTCGGTCCCCAGAGCCGCGACTTCTGCCAGATGCCCGGCGTGTTCGTGGGCATGTCCGCGATGTTGAGCGGCGGCAGGTCCTCGCAGAGAATTTCCGGACGCAGTCCTTCGAAATTGTCGGTGAAGCAGGTGAAGGTGAAGGGCGGGGTGATGTTGCGCGCCACCATGGCATAAAGCCGGTTGATGAACGGAGCGCCGTACTTCGTACCCCAGTTGATGCAGATGATCTGCTTGACGCCGCCGCTCGCCGCTAAAATGTTCGCCATGATGACTTCCTGATTTTTGGGAGCCACTAAAGTACTGCTGCGTTGGCAAGGTCAAGCTGGCAAAAGCTCAATCCCCGACCTTGAAAAGCCTGCTGATCACGCGGGATTATCACGGCGTTCTCTTCATTTGCCCTGACGGCTATGGCATTGCGGTCGCATCTTGCGATGATTGCAGGCAGTGATTCCCGTGAAGGAGACGTGATGGAGTTTGTCGAAAGGGCGAAGCGCGCCGCAAGCGCTGCCAGCCATCTCTTCGACGACGCCGGCCCGGCGCCGCTCGATGTGCTGAAGCGCGTCTATGGTTATTCCGCCTTTCGCGGTAGACAACAGGAAGTGGTCGAGCACGTGACCGGCGGCGGCGATGCCGTCGTTCTCTTTCCGACCGGCGCCGGGAAATCGCTCTGCTTCCAGATCCCGGCGCTCTGCCGTCCCGGGCTCGGCGTGGTCGTCTCGCCTTTGATTGCGCTGATGCGCGATCAGGTGGAGGCGTTGAAGCAGCTCGGCGTCAATGCTGCGGCCCTCAACTCGTCGCTGACCCGCGAGGAAGCGATCGCCGTGCGGCGACAGATCTATGACGGCACGCTCGACCTTCTCTATGTGACGCCGGAGCGGATCGTCACGGATGGTTTCGCCGATCTCCTCGGCGATGCCCGCATCGCGCTCTTCGCCATCGACGAGGCGCATTGCGTATCGCAATGGGGCCATGATTTTCGCCCGGAGTACCGCGCGCTCGGGTTGCTGGCGGAGCGTTATCCAGGCGTGCCGCGCATCGCGCTGACGGCCACTGCCGATCCGCATACGCGCGACGACATCGTCGAACGGCTGGCGCTGACCAATGCCAAGGTCTTCACGACCAGCTTCGACCGGCCGAACATCGCCTATGAAATCGTCGAGCGCGACCAGCCGCGCCAGCAACTGCTACGCTTCCTTTCGCGCTTCAAGGGTTCGTCCGGTATCGTCTATTGCCTGTCGCGTGCCAAGGTCGAGGACACGGCCGAATGGCTGAATGCCCAGGGTATCCGGGCGCTGCCCTATCATGCGGGCATGGACCGGACGCTCAGAGACAAGCATCAGGACGCGTTTCTGAAAGAAGAGAGCCTCTGCCTTGTCGCGACCGTCGCCTTCGGCATGGGCATTGACAAGCCCGATGTGCGCTATGTCGCCCATCTCGATCTGCCGGGATCGGTGGAGGCCTACTACCAGGAGACCGGGCGTGCCGGCCGTGACGGCCAACCGTCGGAGGTCTGGATGGCCTATGGCATGGCCGACGTGCTGCAGCGCCGCCGGATGATCGACGAGGGCGGGGCGGCCGACGACATCAAGCGCATCGAGCGCGGCAAGCTCAACGCGCTCTTGGCGATCTGCGAGACCGCCGGCTGCCGCCGCCAGGCGATCCTCGCGCATTTCGGCGAAGCCCATCCCGGGCGCTGCGGCCATTGCGACACCTGCCTGAAACCGGTCGAAACCTGGGATGGCACGGAAGCGGCGATCAAGGCGCTTGCCGCCGTTTATCGCACCGGCGAGCGCTTCGGCACCGGTCATGTGGTCGATGTGCTGATGGGGACGGTCAACGAAAAGACCGAGCGTTTCGGCCATGTCGAGATGCCCGTCTTCGGCGCCGGCAAGGATCTTCCTGCCCGTACCTGGCAATCGGTGTTTCGGCAGTTGCTGGCGGCGGGGCTGATCAGCGTCGATCATGCTGCCTTCGGGGCGATGAAGCTGGAGCCGGATGCGCGCGCCGTCTTCAAGCGCGAACGCCAGGTGTTCTTCCGCAAGGACCGTCCGACCTCGGGCAAGGCCGCACGGGGGGCAAAATCGGGCTCGCAGCGCGAGCGCGCCGATCTCGCCGGTTCGGACCTCGAATTGTTCGAACTCCTTCGTGCCGAGCGCTTCTCGATCGCCAAGGAGCTGAACGTCCCGCCCTATGTCGTCTTCCCCGACGCGACCTTGATCGCGCTCGCCAAGGAGCGCCCGCGGGACTTCGACGAACTGCTCGACATCCCCGGCATCGGCGAAAGCAAACGCGAGCGCTACGGCGAAGCGTTCCTGGCGGTCATCGACGGGTATGTGGACGGGTGAGTTCGCGCACGGCGGGTGCTGACGCGGCGAAGGAATATGTCCGTGAGCGCGCCTGCGGCGACACAATATATCCCTCACGCCATCTCGCCGTGAAATGCCCTGTCGTTTTTGCGCCGGCCTCCTCGGCGCGCTGGAATTTGCTGCAAGTCGAAAGCCGTCATGATACTCGTCAGGAACGCGATGTTTTCTGTGAGCGAGAGCGCCATGACTTCAGCCTTTCTGTCCCATCTTCGTTCTGAACTCGAGGGCCTGAAGACGGCCGGGCTGTACAAGTCGGAGCGTGTCATCACCTCGAAGCAGGCGGGCGCGATCGAGGTCGCCTCGGGCGACCGCGTGCTCAACTTCTGCGCCAACAACTATCTCGGCCTTGCCGACAACGCGGAACTCGCCGAGGCCGGCAAACAGGCGCTCGACCGTTACGGCTACGGCATGGCCTCGGTGCGCTTCATCTGCGGCACGCAGGAGGAGCACAAGCAACTCGAGGCCCGCATCTCGTCGTTCCTCGGCCTGGAAGACACCATCCTCTATTCCTCCTGCTTCGATGCCAATGGCGGCCTGTTCGAAACGCTGCTTGGCGAAGAGGACGCGATCATCTCCGACGCGCTCAACCACGCCTCGATCATCGACGGCGTGCGGCTCTCCAAGGCCAAGCGCTTCCGCTACGCCAACAACGACATGGCAGCACTGGAGGAGGAGCTGAAGAAGGCGGAGGGCAGTCGCTTCAAGCTAATCGCCACCGACGGCGTGTTCTCGATGGACGGCATCATCGCCAACCTGCAAGGCGTCTGCGACCTCGCCGACAAATACGGCGCCATGGTCATGGTCGACGACAGCCATGCGGTCGGCTTCGTCGGCAAGAATGGCCGCGGCTCGGCCGAACATTGCGGCGTCGAGGGCCGCATCGACATCATCACCGGCACGCTCGGCAAGGCGCTCGGCGGCGCCTCCGGCGGTTACACCTCGGCCAAGGCCGAGGTCGTCGAGTGGCTGCGCCAGCGCTCGCGGCCCTATCTGTTTTCCAACACGCTGGCGCCGGTCATTGCCGCCGCCTCGCTCACGGTCTTCGACCTGATCGAAAACGGCGATGCACTGCGTGAGCGGCTCTATGCCAATGCCACCCTGTTCCGCACCGAGATGTCGAAACTCGGCTTCACGCTCGCCGGCGAAGGGCACCCGATCATCCCGGTCATGCTCGGCGATGCGGCGCTCGCCCAGGAGATGGCGGCGCGCATGCTGCAGAAGGGCGTCTATGTCATCGGCTTCTCGTTCCCGGTGGTGCCGAAGGGGCAGGCGCGCATCCGCACGCAGATGTCGGCAGCCCACAGCGAGAACGACGTGCGCCGGGCGATCGCCGCCTTCGAAGCGGTTGGCCGCGAGCTTGGCGTGATCTGAGCGAACGGAACGGAGAGTTCGCCCGATCCGAGGGAAGGGCGAGTTTGCCCCTCACCCTAACCCTCTCCCCGCAGGCGGGGAGAGGGGACGTGCTTTACGGCTCGCAGGAGAGGGGATGGAAGGTTGCCACAGGTCCCTTCTCCCCGTGGTGACGGGGAGAAGGTGGCGGCAGCCGGATGAGGGGCAAGCCCCAGAGAAGGTTTGGTGGAGGCTATAATGACGAACATGATGAAGGCGCTGGTCAAATCGAAGCCGGAAGAAGGCCTCTGGATGGAGCGGGTGCCGGTGCCGGAGATCGGCCCGAACGACGTGCTGATCAAGGTGAAGAAATCGGCGATCTGCGGCACCGACGTGCACATCTGGAACTGGGACCAGTGGGCGCAGAAGACCATCCCGGTGCCGATGGTCGTCGGCCACGAGTTCATGGGCGAGATCGCCGAGGTCGGCTCGGCCGTCACCAAGTACCATGTCGGCGAGCGGGTGTCGGGCGAGGGCCATATCGTCTGCGGCAAATGCCGCAACTGCCGCGCCGGCCGTGGGCATCTGTGCCGCAACACGCTCGGCGTCGGCGTCAACCGGCCGGGCTCCTTCGGCGAGTTCGTCTGCCTGCCGGAATACAACGTCGTGCCGATCCCTGAGGACGTGCCGGACGAGATCGCGGCAATCTTCGATCCGTTCGGCAATGCCGTGCACACGGCCTTGTCCTTCGATCTCGTCGGCGAGGATGTGCTCGTCACCGGCGCCGGGCCGATCGGCATCATGGGGGCACTGGTTGCCAAGCGCTCGGGTGCGCGCAAGGTGGTGATCACCGACATCAACCCGACGCGCCTCGCGCTCGCCAAAAGCGTCGGCATCGATTACGTCGTCGACGCCTCGAAGCAAAACCTCGCCGACGTGATGAAGGCGATCGGCATGACCGAGGGCTTTGATGTCGGGCTGGAGATGTCGGGAGCGGCACCGGCCTTCCGCGACATGATCGACAAGATGAACAATGGCGGCAAGATCGCCATCCTCGGCATCGCGCCGGCCGGTTTCGAGATCGACTGGAACAAGGTGATCTTCAAGATGCTCAACCTCAAGGGCATCTACGGTCGCGAGATGTTCGAGACCTGGTACAAGATGATCGCCTTCGTGCAGGGCGGTCTCGATCTATCCCCGGTCATCACCCACCGCATCAGGATCGACGAATTCCGCGACGGCTTCGAGGCCATGCGCTCCGGCAACTCCGGCAAGGTGGTGATGGACTGGTAAGGCGCTGGGGCGGCTCAGTTGGCGAGGCCGAACTGGATCTCGATCTCGTGGTAGCGGGCGCCTTGGCCCGTCCAGCGATGATAGATCTCGCGGCTCTCGCCGGAGAAATTGTGCCTGCTCATCTCGATCTGCCCGACGAGCGGTGCGTAGCCCTGGGTAAAGAGGCTGCGCATCGGCCCCTGATGCCGGGCGGACGCCACCATGATCGGTTCCAGATCGATCAGGTCAAGGTCGCCGCCATAGTCGTCACCGCCGGTGACCGGGCGGCAGATGCGCCAGTCGAACAGGGTCTTGGCATTTTTCGGCAGGTTCTGCGCGATGAAAATCCAGGGCCCCGCGGGTGCCAGGCGAGAGCGTTCCATCTCCGCCTCGATGACAGGCGCCAGCGCGGCGCTTTCACTTTTGACGTCGGGAATGGTGAGGCGCCGCGCGATCGATAGCACGCGCATGGCGTCGGTTTCCTTGATGAGCATTTGAGCCTCCATGAGATCGGCGGCGAAGGTCGTCCGCGATCGGGTCGGGCGCAAGCGAGAAACCGGAATAATCTTGCGAATTTCCGTCTGAAATGGGCTTCTCGGGGAATGGATTTGCGCGGATATCACCGCTCGCAAACCCGCTTGCTTGGACGCTCTGTCGCTCTATCTTGGCCGGAGATCGAAAGGGTTGTTGGCGGAAAAGGGGAGATCGGTGCATGCGTTATGAGGGAAGCTGCCATTGCGGCAAGATCGCCTTCGAGGTGGAAGGGGACTTCGCCGAGGCGGTCGATTGCAATTGTACGCTATGCCGCCGCCGCGGCGGGCTGCTCGCTTTCGTGGCCCGAGACAGGCTGACGATGAAGACACCGGAAACGGACCTCTCGACCTATCTCTTCAACAAGCATGTCATCCAGCATCATTTTTGCGATACCTGCGGCATCGCCCCTTTCGGCGAAGGTGAGGGGCCGCATGGGAAGATGGCGGCGATCAACCTGCGCTGCCTGCCGGAGTTCGATCTGGAGGCGGTCAGGATCGTCAAATACGACGGTCGTTCGGTTTAGGAGCAGGGAAAAGATGAAGCCCTGGTTGCGATGCGGATATGGCACAACGGGACCTTGCCGATTAAATCGGGGGCACCCTTGTCTTTTGGCAGGCAGCGCCTACATCTTCAGCGGAAGCTGATAAACCCCAAAAAGCGATAGGAACGGTGATTTTTGCCGAATCAGCCGGTTTTTCAGCGGAAATGCTTGACGGGATCGAAAATTCTGGGAATCACCATTTCCGAATAAGAAATGGCGAAATGACACGGCGGTTAGGGAATCATGCCAGAGGCGTTTCAGTGGCAGGACTGTCGAAGCTTGCCCGCTTTGCCACGATCGCATTCGTGGTTAAACAGGAATTAAACATCATCCCGTTACGTCAGGGGAAATGATTCGGTGGCGGGTACGCGGCGTGCCCGAACCTTCGAGCGGCATTTGCACCGGGCTCACGCCGGTTGCGACAAGGAAAGCGACGAACTAAATGGCAACCAAAGTCAAAGAAAACGAAGAAGCTGACGTAGAACGCGAAGGTGCTCCGGACGGTCCGCTTCTCGATCTTTCCGACGACGCTGTCAAGAAGATGATCAAGGCCGCCAAGAAGCGCGGCTACGTGACGATGGACGAGCTCAACTCCGTCCTTCCGTCCGAGGAAGTCACCTCCGAACAGATCGAAGACACGATGGCGATGCTGTCCGACATGGGCATCAACGTGATCGAGGACGAGGAAGCCGAAGAGGCTGCCGGCGGCGGTGACGACGAGGCGAGCGACGACGACGGCGAGAGCGAAGGCGGCGAACTCGCCCCTTCCAGCGGCACGGCGCTTGCGACCAGCAAGAAGAAGGAACCGACCGATCGTACCGACGATCCGGTCCGCATGTATCTGCGCGAGATGGGCTCGGTCGAACTCCTGTCCCGCGAAGGCGAAATCGCGATTGCCAAGCGCATCGAGGCTGGCCGCGAGACGATGATCGCCGGTCTCTGTGAGAGCCCGCTGACGTTCCAGGCGCTGATCATCTGGCGCGACGAACTGAACGAAGGCCAGACGCTGCTGCGCGAGATCATCGATCTCGAAACCACCTATTCCGGTCCTGAGGCCAAGGCTGCTCCGCAGTTCCAGAGCCCGGAAAAGATCGAGGCTGACCGCAAGGCTGCCGAGGAGAAGGAAAAGACCCGCAAGGTGCGCACGGCCGCCAACGACGACGACATCACCAATGTCGGCGGCGATGTCATGCCGACCGAGGAGGAAGAGGAAGACGACGACGAGTCGAACCTCTCGCTCGCCGCCATGGAAGCGGAACTGCGCCCGCAGGTCATGGAAACCCTCGACATCATCGCCGAGACCTACAAGAAGCTGCGCAAGCTGCAGGACCAGCAGGTGGAAGCCCGCCTTGCTGCGACCGGCACGCTTTCGCCCGCTCAGGAGCGCCGCTACAAGGAGCTCAAGGACGAGCTGATCAAGGCGGTCAAGTCGCTGTCGCTCAACCAGAACCGCGTCGACAGCCTGGTCGAGCAGCTCTACGACATTTCCAAGCGGCTGATGCAGAACGAAGGCCGCCTGCTGCGGCTTGCCGAATCCTACGGCGTCAAGCGCGACTCGTTCCTCGAACAGTATTCGGGCGCCGAACTCGACCCGAACTGGATGAAGTCGATCAGCAACCTGGCCGGCAAGGGCTGGAAGGAATTCGCCAAGAGCGAAAACCAGACGATCCGCGACATTCGCCAGGAGATCCAGAATCTCGCCACCGAAACCGGTATCTCGATCGCCGAGTTCCGCCGCATCGTCTCCATGGTGCAGAAGGGCGAGCGCGAAGCGCGCATCGCCAAGAAGGAGATGGTCGAAGCGAACCTGCGCCTCGTCATCTCCATCGCCAAGAAATACACCAACCGCGGCCTGCAGTTCCTCGATCTGATCCAGGAAGGCAATATCGGCCTGATGAAGGCGGTCGACAAGTTCGAGTACCGCCGCGGTTACAAGTTCTCGACCTACGCCACCTGGTGGATCCGTCAGGCGATCACCCGGTCGATCGCCGACCAGGCCCGCACGATCCGTATTCCGGTGCACATGATCGAGACGATCAACAAGATCGTCCGTACCTCGCGCCAGATGCTGCACGAGATCGGCCGCGAGCCGACGCCGGAAGAGCTGGCCGAAAAGCTCGCCATGCCGCTCGAAAAGGTGCGCAAGGTCCTGAAGATCGCCAAGGAGCCGATCTCGCTCGAAACGCCTGTCGGTGACGAAGAAGACTCGCACCTCGGCGACTTCATCGAAGACAAGAACGCGCTGCTGCCGATCGACGCCGCCATCCAGGCGAACCTGCGCGAGACGACCACCCGCGTTCTCGCCTCGCTGACGCCGCGCGAAGAGCGCGTATTGCGCATGCGCTTCGGCATCGGCATGAACACCGACCACACGCTCGAAGAAGTCGGCCAGCAGTTCTCGGTCACCCGCGAACGTATCCGCCAGATCGAAGCGAAGGCGCTCCGGAAGCTCAAGCATCCGAGCCGCTCCAGGAAGCTGAGAAGCTTCCTGGACAGCTAAGCAATCCGCAAGCTGCGCTCGTTCCTGGACAGCTAAGCCGCACGCCTCACAGAAAACCGAGAAAGCCGGGCCGATCGCCCGGCTTTTTCGTTTCGGCCTCACCCAAGCGATTTATTGTGAGGCTCTGCGCCCAGGAGTATAGTCGCGCTTTCGCAGCAATCTGGGGCACCCCGTCTAAGTCGCGGGAGCAATCGCACCGCGGGCGTGAAGCGTGCCCCCGTGGAGGTGTAGGATGACCACTTATGTCATGCTCCTCAACTGGACCGAGCAGGGCGTCAAGAATGTGCGCGAGTCTCCGAAACGGCTCGACGCGGCAAGGCAAGTGCTCGGCGAGATGGGCGGCTCCTTCAAGCATTTCTTTCTGACCATGGGCGACTACGACATGGTGGCCGTCGTCGAGGCACCCGATGACGCGATCGCCGCACGCTTCGCCCTCACGCTCGGCATGGCCGGCAATGTGCGCTCGACCACGCTCAAGGCATTTCCAGAGGCAGCCTATCGCGAACTGATTGCCTCGCTCGGATAGGCTGAACGGCCAGCGATACTGGATCTGCTCAGGGCGACCCGTTTCCGGAGAGGATGCGGGCCGCTCCGCGTAGCGCATTGCGGAAAGCGTCGTCGAAGCTGACGCCGCTGACCTGCCATTCATAGCTTTTACCGGCGGACAGCATCCGCCAATTGACGTTCCAGCCGCGCGCTTGATCGGACCAGACCAGTGTGCCCGCAAGCGTCACGTCCCCCTCGCTCGGCATTGCGAGCCTGGCGAAGCTCTCCAGGCTCGCTTGCGATATCGTGGCAAAGTCCAGCTTTCCACCGGCGACGGTCGCCCTGTCCGGCAGGGTGACCGAGAGCGCCAGCGGTGTCGCGGCCGCGCGGAGCGAGTCGGCCATATAGGGGCTTTCGTCGCCGTCGCGCGCCAGCACGAAACGGCGCCTCTGATCCTCGACCGCCAGCAGTACGGCGATCACCGGGCGGGGCGCAAGCCATGGCTTTCGACCGAGCTTTGCAAGAAGCGGGTCAATCGTCGCCGGCGCGTAGCGGCAGGTGAGATCGTGCGGCCGATCGTGAGTGCCCTGTTCGTCGTGGATCGGGATACCTTCGAGCCGGTCGCGGTAGGAAAACGACGAGGCGAAGCTGCCGGCCTCAGCCACCAGCGCTGCGAAGCCGGGCGCGTCGAGGATCGTCGGATCACCCGACAGTTTGACCAAAACTTCACTGAGGCATTCGCGAAAGCCGATCTGCCGGTTGATCTCGCCGGTGCCGGTGACGATCGCGTCGCTCTGATAAAGCCGGCCGATGTCGCCGGCGTTTGCGGGACCGCCAAGGCCCGCGGCGAAGAGAAGCGGCAGCAGCATTCGTGACATCGCCATGCCGTTCTCCCGATCGTTCGCCTTTGAATCAAAAGAGATCCTTAACGTTTACACTTTATCAATCTCTCGGAAACCCGAGGTTCTGCGATGCGTTGCGTATTTGTCGTCGTCCTCCTGTTGCTGGCCGGCTGCGGAACGGTGCCGAGAGACACCCGGAATGCCTGTGCGGTTTTCGAGCAGCGAGATGGCCTGTTCAACAATTGGCGCCGTGCCGCCTATGGCGCCGAGCGCGAATACGGCGTGCCCGTGCCGATCCTGATGGCGACGATCTATACCGAGTCCGGCTTCCGCCATAATGCGCGGCCGCCGCGCACCAAGCTCTTCGGCTTCATCCCCTGGACGCGCGTTTCGACGGCCTACGGCTATTCCCAGGCGCTCGACGGCACCTGGGCGCGCTACCAGAGCGAGACCGGCCGCTGGGCGGCGCGACGCTCGGACTTCGGCGACGCCATCCGCTTCATTGCCTGGTATCACCGCGAGAGCGCACAGCAGAACGGTATCGCGCTCAACGACGCCTACCGGCTCTACGTCGCCTATTACCACGGCCACGCGGGCTATGCGCGGGGCAACTGGAGCGATACGGCCAAGACCGGCGCCAAGCGGGCGGCCGGCATGGCTTCGATCTACAATCGGCAATTACGCGGCTGCGGCAGCTAGAGCGTTTCCGGTCAAAAACGGGCCCGCGGAAACTCTCCAGCTGTTTTTTACGCAATTCCGGACGCAAAACCGTTTCACACTTTAGCTGGAATTGCTTTAGCCGGCCGCGGCCCGCTCGAGTTCGGCGACCTCGATCTTGATCATGCCCATCATCGCCTGCTGGGCACGGGCGGCGCGTGCCGGATCGGGATCGCTGAGGTGTCGCATCAGCGCGTCGGGAATGATCTGCCAGGCAAGGCCGAACTTGTCCTTCAGCCAGCCGCAATGCTGCGGCGTGCCGCCTTCGAGCAACCGGCTCCAATAGTAGTCGACCTCCGTCTGGTCGGCGCAGCGCACGAAAAACGATACCGCCTCGTTGAACTTGAAATGCGGGCCGCCGTTCAGCCCCATGAAGTGCTGCCCCTCGAGTTCGAAGCTCGCGGTGAAGGCCCTGCCATCAGGTCCCTTATTGATGTCGGTAACGCGGGCGTTGCGGAAGATGGAGGTGTAGAAGCCGATGGCTTCCTCCAGTTGATCGTCGAACCAGAGAAAGGGCGTGATCTTCTGCATGGATATGTCTCCCGTGGTGATTGGTACCAACTAAGGACGAACGGGCGATGCCCGTTCCGACAGGCGCCGCTTAAAAAAAATTGGAACTGGTGTCGGAACCTTTATGCCCCGAGCGTCCTATGCTGGTCGAAAGAACCAAGGAGGATTTCTCAATGAACTATGTGGATGGTTTTGTCGTTGCCGTGCCGAAGGCGAATATCGAGGCGTACAAGGCGATGGCCAAGGCGGCCGGCGATGTCTGGATGGAGTATGGCGCGCTCTCCTACAACGAATGCCTGGCAGATGACGTGCCCTATGGCGAGGTGACGTCCTTCCCCCGCTCGGTGCAGGCCAAGGACGACGAGACCGTGGTCTTCTCGTGGATCGCCTATAAGTCCCGCGCCGACCGCGACACGATCGTCGCCAAGGTGATGGCCGATCCGCGGCTGCAGGGCGATGCCTGGAAGGAAGTCTTCGACGGCAAGCGCATGATCTATGGCGGCTTCCAGACGTTCCTCGAGATGTAGCGGCGCGTTGCCTTTTTCCTGCGGTCACTGCCTTGGACCGGGAACGGTCCAGGGGTAGAAGCGTTGGGCACATCAACGCGTTGCACCTGCCTTGCAGCCGGTGCAATTGCCGGCTGGAGATCGACGTGCCGCAGACGAGCATCACCATTTCCACACGCGGCCAGGGGCTCTACGAGTTCACGGACGAGGCGGCCGCCTTCGTGCGGGCCAATACGGACGGCGAGGGGCTTTTGACCGTCTTCGTCCGGCACACGTCCTGTTCGCTTCTCATCCAGGAAAATGCCGACCCGGATGTGAGGCGCGACCTCGACGCCTTTTTCCGCCGTCTGGTGCCGCCATCCTCCGATCCCTCGATGAGCTGGGTCGTGCACACCCAGGAAGGACCGGATGACATGCCGGCGCATATCAAGGCGGCGCTGACGCCGGTTTCGCTCGGCATTCCCGTTGCCCGTGGTCGTATGCTGCTTGGCACCTGGCAGGGGATCTACCTCTTCGAACATCGCGACCGGCCGCACCGCCGCGAGATCGTGCTGCACCTTGGCGCTTGATGCCTGTCCGATCGATGCGACAGGGCGCAATTGACCGGAACGGGATCCGTTCTAGTTAGAGCATGGAGACCAAAGGGCGACAGCGCGGCGTCGGAGAGGAACAGGATGACGGATGCACAGACCATTGCCAATCGCTTCATCGAAGCGCTGAACCAACGTGATTTCGAGGCGCTGGCTCGGCTCGTCCATGAGGATGTCGAGCTCGATTCGCTGACCGGCCAGCGCACTGTCGGCGTTGGCCCCTTGCGCGCCTGGCTGATGAATTATCTGCGCCGTTTCGACGAACAGTTCGGCGATGTGGTGTTGATGCGCGATGCCTTCGGCCAGCGGGTGGCGGCGGACCTGACGGCGCGCGGAACCTATCGCGAAACGATGGAGGGCTTCCCCGCCGCGTCCGGCCAGAGCTATTCCATTCCAAGCGTGCTGATCTTCGAGATCGAAGACGGCGCCATCACCCGCCTCAGCCACTATCGCAACATCCGCGTTTTCGAACGGGCGCTTGCCGGCTGACGAGAGCTCGGATTGACAGAAACGCGCGATGGCGGAAATTTACGATGGCAGGCGCGCGCGAGCCGCCTATCCTAGGGCACCGGTTGCCGACCGGATTGTTGTTTTGCGTTGACCAGGAGAAGATCCATGAAAGCCATGTTTCGCAATTCGGTTCTGGCGGTTGCGCTCGCCGTGACGAGCTTCGCGAGCCTGCCGGCGGAGGCTGCGGCCCGGATGCCGCTGCCGACGATGGAGCGTGGCGACGTCGATCTCGTTCGCCATCGCGGCTACTGCTCGCCGCGCGAAGCACTGCGCAGGGCCTGGCGCCTGGGCTTCCAACGCGCCCGGGTCGAGCGGGTCACCCATTCCCGTGTCGTCGTGGTCGGTTGGCGCCGCGGGTATTTGAGCCGGGTCGTCTTCGCCAATGCCTATGGTTGCCCGCGAATCGGCTGACCACCACCTTCGACGCCAGAAGATACCTCGGCGTTGTTTGGGCGCGGCCATCCCGGCGGCGCCTGATTTGCCTTTGCCGCGATGATCGTGCGGGCGATTTGCTCCTTGCGTTCCGAGCCGCTTCGTTGCGCGTCTTGATCGCAAGAAGTCATTTTGGATCAGTAGCTTATCATTCACAAGCGCTCCGTGTGACCGCCTTCCTTGCAAGGCGAATCTCGCGCCAAAGAGGGGCGGATCGCGCTCCGGCATTCTGAACCTCCCATGAACACCAGGTTCCGCTGTCGTTCAGCTTGGGAAACCTATCCTTTGCTCAATCGCTTGGGACGGTGATTGCCCCATTGAACCCTTCAAGCCCGGAGAGATGTCATGAAGAACCGCTTTTTTAACGCCGCAGCCGCAGCCGTCATTGGATTGACTGGCCTGCTTGGTGCAGCCTCCACCGCTTCGGCGGACTCGATCGAGTTCGGCTTCGGCCCGGGCGTCGACGTGCAGTACCGCGACGACGTGCAGTACCGCGACTATAACGGCGGCTACGGTGACGAAGGCGACTGGGGTCGCGGCCGCGGCCGTGACCGCCACTGGGATCGTGATCGCCGCGGCCGCTGCGCACCGTGGATGGCCGTCGACAAGGCCCGCGATCGCGGCCTGCGCCGCGCCTATGTCGCCGACGTCACGCCGCGCCGCGTCGTCGTCGAAGGCCGCCGCCACGGCTACCGCCAGACGATCGTCTTCGCAAACGCCCGCGGCTGCCCGACGATCGGTCGCTGGTAACAAATCTTCCCGCCTTGTCTCCCCCGTCCGGCGGAAGAATGGCCCCTCATGCTTCGGCATGGGGGGCCTTTTTCGTTTTTGCCAACGGGTGGTCATGCCCAGGCACGCGCTCCGAGGCGGCCCCTCTGCCAGCTATTTTGGGAAAACGCCTCTCCTCGAGCACCATCCTCGAGCCTGACCCGCGCCGACGCGCACATCGATGACGGTCTTGATCCTCGCCTCAAGGGCGAGGATGACCGTGCGTGGGGCGAGCCGGTTTCGACCCAAAGGCTTCCTTTGGCGGTCGGACTGTCGGTAGCCGCAACCGCGGCAATACCTGCTTCGCACCTCCACACACATCCGCAGGCGCACACTCGGCGTGCCGCCCAAAAACACTTCGCCCCCGGCGCCGATCTCCGGCACCAGGGGCGAGGATTAGGTGAAAGCCCACGCGGTTGCGGCGGGCCTTGCAAGCTTACTGCTTGATTTCGAAGGTCACGTTGACCGTGACGTTGTAGCTGTTCTCGCCGGTTGCGACCGGCACGGCATCGGCGGCATATTCCTTGGCCATGCCGGCGCGCATCATCGGGACCGGCTCGGGACGGAAGCCCTGTTCTGAGATGTTGAGGATCTTGCCGATCGAGACGCCTGCAGCTTCGGCGAGAACCTTCGCCTTGACGATGGCGTCGGCGACCGCCGCCTTGCGCGCCTCGGTGATGACTCCTTCCGGCTTGTCGTTGGTGAATTGCACGCCGCCGCCCTGGTTCACGCCGAGCGTCACCGACTTGTCGACGATTTCGCCGAGCTTGGCGAGGTCACGCACGCGGACGCTGACGCCGTTTACCACCTGGTAGCCGATCAGCTCCGGCGGGCGATTGCCGCCGTCGGTATTGGTCGGATAGTTGTATTGCGGGTTCACCGAAAAGCCGCTCGTCTGCAGGTCGCGATCGGCAATGCCGTCGGCCCTCAACGCCTTTAGCACTTCGGCCATGGCCTTGTTGTTGGCGTCCAGCGCTTCGCGGGCGGTCTTGGCGTCCTTGACGACGCTGAGCTGCAGGACCGCCATGTCGGGCGCGACCGTCGCGCGGCCTTCGCCGGCAACGACGATGGTTGCCTTGTCCTTGTCGGTCTCCTGCGCCTGAGCGGCGGCTACACCGGCAAAAGCGGCGGCAAAAGCGGCGATCGAAAGCGTGCGGGCAGTGCGTGTGGAAATCATGGTCTATGTCTCTCCGGTTGTTCCGTCCCTGGCGTCTTCATGCTCGGCGATTGTGTGAGCATTGCGGCAATGGCTTGTCGGCAAAAAGGTTTTCGGCTAGAGCCATTGCCACCGCGAACTGCCATTGGTTCGCGCACCTGGATCACTACGGTGCCACGCGTTTTTATCAGAGGCGCAAAGGTTGCTGTAGTACTTAGAGTTGCTGCATGTCTTATCCTCGAATCGGTACGTTTTGAGGACGCCTGCAGATCCAGCGTGGGCCTGTAGCTCAATGGTTAGAGCCGGCGGCTCATAACCGCTTGGTTGGGGGTTCGAGTCCCTCCGGGCCCACCATTCATCTCTCTCCAAATCGGCTGCCTGAAATGTGGAGAACGAAACATGTTGGGGTTGTTGCGCCAGGTTATCGGCAGCCAGTAATTGTGCCTGTTCCAGAAGCCACATTACGGTTGAAGGTTGAAGGCCGGATGGCGAGCATTCATCGCGCCGGCTCTCTTTGAGCCCTGACCGGTACAGCAAAAAAAATGCCCGCAGGACGCGGGCAGTTTTGGAGTGGGCGCATACGCTCAAACATGTTGCGCCTGGCACCAAAGTGGCTGCCAGAGGTCAACGAACTGTAAATGCGCGGTGGCTAAAAATGAGGAATGGGGCGCTGTTTTCGTTCCATGGCGTGCCACTTGACCGATAAGCGTGGCGTTTGCGGCGTCTTTGCCGCCAATTTTCCGCTGTCGTGCGAGATTTTTCCTTGCGAACCATCCGGCGTTACCGTTGCCGCATCTACCACCGGGCGTGGTGGCCAGTGGAGTGGGTAGGGTCGCCGGTGGTGGGCGCGTTCGCCTTCGCGTCTCCTGTCGGGCAAGCATCTGGCTTTCCTGCTTTGTCTTCCCGATCCTGATGTCGCCTTCCGAGTCCAGTGTGCGATCGATCTGCGGCCGCGTTGGCGCATGGGCCAGTGCCTTCAGCTGCAACCGCTGGAAGAAAAGCCTAAGAAAGAATTTGTTAATTTAAGCAATTTATAATGGAAAGGGGGTTGAACAATGCCGCCATATCCCCCAAAGGAGGCACCGGGCGGCCATAGCCGCCAATTCGAAAGGATGCTTATGCGAGATAAGACCGCATGTGCCGGCGAGAGCCGAACCACCATTTCGGGTTTCAAGTATCTCGTACCGACCGCTTCCATTCTTGGCCTTCTGCTCCTGTCCGCCGGCTGCTCGTCGACGGTCATCGGTGAAACGCCGCTGTTTTCGTCGAGCCATTCCAGCGCCTATGCAAGTCCTTCGGTCAAGATACGCAAGGAAGAGAAGCAGTTGCGGGTCGCCGAGGCTGATGAGGATGTGGTCGCGCCGCAGCCGGTGAAAAAGAGCGCAACCAGCTATCTGGGCCGCGCGCCCTATATCTGTTCGCCGAGCGGCTTCGGCCGCACGTCGCACTGCTTCCTGAGAGCTTCGCTCTAACGGGACTGTCTCTGTTCGAGTTTGCTCTGTTCGAGTTTGCGTAACTCCGGTGCGGTGAAGCCGCCTCGGATCGTTGGGGATCGGGGCGATCCCCTCTTTGGCGGTGACCTTCTGACCGCCGCACGCGTGATGTGTCCGGTTTCATTCGCGGCGTCGAGAGACGATCCGCCGGAGAATGTTCGTTGTCTGCCAGACTTTTGAGAGCAGCCCTTGCCGCGGGAACGCTGGCGCTTTTTGCCGTCACCGGAACACCGGCGGCGCGCGCGGATGACCCGGCCGATGGCATCGACCGGGCGCTGACGACTGCGGCGATCGCGCCGCAGGCAAAAGGCGCAACGGAGAGGGCGGTCGCCATCGGCGTCTACGATCCACATGACGCCGTTGCCGACAGCGATGCGCTCGAGCTCGAACATGTCTTCGTCTACTGGCAGAAGCCGGACCGGGCGCTGTTGAAGCGCAAGATCGCGACCGCGGCGCGGCAGGGGCGGGCGTTGATGCTCTCGGTCGAGCCCTATACCCATGCCACCGACTGGCGCGCCGGCGGCGAAAGGCTGTTTGCCGATATCGGCAAAGGCCGCTTCGATCGCGAGATCGGCGACGTTTGTGCCCGTGCGGCCGCTTTCGATGGCCCGGTCTATGTGCGCTGGGGCCACGAGATGGAGGACCCCGACGGTCGCTATCCCTGGGCGCGCCCAGACAAGGAAGGCTACAAGAAGGCGTTTCGTTATTTCGTCGGCAAATGCCGGGAGCTGGCGCCGGAAGCGCGGTTCGTCTGGTCGCCGAAGGGCCATCGCAATCTCGCCGGTTATTATCCGGGTGACGATGTCGTCGATGTCGTCGGGATCCCCGTCTGGGGCCTGCAGAAGATGGATGTCGACTATTGGGGGCGTGAGCGTCGCTTCGGCGAGGCGCTGAACGAAAAATACCAGCGCGTCGCGGGCTTCGGCAAACCGGTCATGATCGCCGAACTTGGCGTTTCGGGCTCGGCGGACTACAGGCGCGCCTGGTACAAGGAAATCCTCGACCAACAGACCTATCGCCGGGCCTTTCCGCTCCTGACCACCGTCGTGTTCTTCAACGACAAGGAGCCTTACAAATGGCCGCTTGGCTATGGCTCGCCGGACTGGCGTCTCGACAAGGAAGCACTGAAGGCGCTTGCCGACCGTCAGACGAAGGAAGCGGCCGAACTCGCCGACTGATCGTCTCTTTCGTCAAAGGTGAAGCCGCGCTTGTTCCGCGCGCCCTTGGGGGGGCGATGCGCCGATCGTCCTTCGGCGCATCGTGAGAGACCCGATCTACGGACCTTGGGGACTTCCACGTCAGGCCAGAAGCAGGCCCGATTCGCGGGCAGCGGCAGCAAAGCAGCGGCTGGCCCGGTCCGTACTCGTCAATCCATCCAGCGCGTCCAGGCAGCGCCTGAGAGCCGCGCGGTATTCCCGTCCGCGACGTCCCGGCCATTGCCGCAGCAACTCGACGGCTTCGAAGACCGTTCTGACGACGGTCTGCCGTTTTGCAGATAACCGGAGGGGGATGGGAGTGGCGAAGAACTTCTCGCTCATTTGCTTTCCTCGTTCTCAGTCTTTTTCGAGCGCGAGGCCAACGCTGTGGCGCGGGAATGGTTCCGCCGGATCAGCGACTTTTTTCGGCCCGTGAACTTTTCGTGATTCCTGAAGTCTGAGGGCGGGCCCTAAAGCTCGAGTGCTGCCTTGAGGTCGGTCGATTTGTGGACGCGCAGGTCGAGATCGGCTTCGATATGGTCGATATGGTGGACCATCAGTTTGGCTGCGGTATCGACGTCGCCGCGTTCCAGCGCGTTGACGATCTCGTCGTGTTCGTTGTGGCCGCAGCTCGAAACGGTCGACTGGCCGTAAAGCGCGATCACCAGCGAGGAGCGGGCAATGAGTTCGTCCATGAAGCGGCGAAGAATGGCGTTGCGGCTGAGATCGGCGAGCGCCAGGTGAAAATCGCCTGATGCCTTGATCTCGGCGCGGCGGGCCGAGTGGCCGCGCTGTTCGGTGAGCTGCCGTTCGGCCGCCAGCATGCGCCGGAGCTCGGCGAGCTCGGCCTTGCCGATATGGGGCGCCGCGGCACGAACGACGCCGGGTTCGATCAGCCGGCGGGTCGCGAAGATCTGGCGGGCTTCGTCGATCGAGGGATGGGCGACAAAGGCGCCGCGGTTCTTCTCGACGCTGACGAGCCCTTCATAGGAGAGCGCCTGCAGGGCGGCGCGCACCAGCGTGCGGCTGACATTGAAGAGTTCGCCGACATCGCTTTCGGAAAGCTTGGTGCCGGGGGCGAGCCGCCGCTCGACGATCGCATCGCGCAACGTGTCGCGGATATGCTGACTGCCAGTGTCGGCGGCGGTGTCTGTGGCCATGTCGGCCAGTGGAGGCGTGGTGGTCAAGGACATGAATCGATCCGCGAAATAACGGCTCATCTTATCGCCGGGCGAAGCGAAGGGAAACGACAATCTGACGCGCATGGGTTGCGCGCCGACAACTGCATGTTTCCTTAAATCGTACCCGATTTAAGGACGAAACATGCAGCGTTTCAAAGTGCTAGGGCGACCATTGCGCGTCTGATAAGACGCGCGGCGCTGTAGGGGCGGCGAGGGGCTATTTGTCGAGTTCGGGATAGACGCGGTCGAGGAAGCCGGGCCTGAGCTTCTCGCCGATCAGGCAGTCGGATGCCGGAAGGGCATCGGCCAGGCGGACGGTGGGCGGCGGCGGCAGGCCGCTGACCTCGAGCACCAGCTTCTGGCGAATTGCGATCGAAAAATCCTCCGGCTCGTGCACCGGCAGCACGAAGGACCCGGGACCGCCGATGACGCATTCGGCGTAATACTGGTCGAGCGGGCCGGTCGAGACCGAGGGGCGGATGAGGATCGCAAGCCCGTTGATGGTGATGCCGCGGGCGACTGCCGTCTCGCGGGCGGGAATGACCGGCGGGCCGATATTGTTCGGGCCGTCGCCGGAAACGTCGATGACCCGGCGTATGCCGTTGAAGGCGTTCGAATCGATCAGCACCGTACCGTAGGTGATCGCGTTCGAGATCGACGTGCCGCGCCGGGTGCCGACCGGTCGCGCCTCGATCAGCTTGGCAAAGGCATCGGCGTCGGCGGCGGTTGAGATCACTTGCCAGGCGACGACGGAGGATTCGTTAACCGTTCCGGCCCATTCGAAATAGCCGATGGCGATCTTGCCCAGTTGCCCGCTTGCGACCGCATCGAGGAAATCGCGGTGCCGGAGCGCCTCCACGTAACCGGCGCGCTGGATGCGTGCCTCGTCCAGATCCATCGAGCCGGACATGTCGACGGCCAGGATCAGTTCGACATCGACATCCGTCGACGCGGCGGTCGATGGGCTCGGGCCACCACTCAATGAGAGGATCAACGCCAACACGCTCAACATCGCTTCAACCAGTCATTGCGCGCGGTCAGATTAGAAGAATGTAACACAGGATTGGATTTCGGCGACTATTTGGGTGTAGCTGGCCTTCAACAAAGAGTGATTTGCCGGCGTTAGCCCAGAAGTACTTGTGACTGGGGCCAGGGTCCGGAAGGGCGGAATGCTGAAACAGACGGAAAATGCCGAGCTATTTCAAACCGATGGTCTGCAGAAGGCGGCGTTCGGATACTTCCTCGATCACGCCGATCCGGCCACCGGATTGATCGCGGACACGTCGCTGCCGGGCGCGCCGTCGAGTATTGCGGCGACCGGTTTCGGCCTTTCCTGTTATCCCATCGGCGTCGAGCGCGGGTGGATTTCGCGCCGCGAGGCGATCGGGCGGGTGTTGACCACGCTGCGCTTCCTGGCCGAGAGCCCGCAGTCGCGCGACCAGCGGGCGAGCGGCTATCGCGGCTTCTACTATCACTTTCTCGATATGCGGACTGGCGAGCGCACCTGGCGCAGCGAACTCTCGACCGTCGACACGGCGCTGCTGATCGCCGGATGCCTGACCGCCTCAGCCTACTTCTCCGGCGAGGACACGGGGGAATGCGAGATCCGCACGCTCGCCGAAGAGCTCTATGCTCGCGTGGATTGGCGCTGGGCGTTGAACCGCAGTGACACACTGACGATGGGCTGGCGCCCGCCCGGCCGGTTCCTGAAGCATCGCTGGCGCGGGTACAGCGAGGCGCTGCTGCTCTATGTGCTGGCGCTCGGGGCGCCCGATCATGCGATCGAGCCGGAGCACTACGCCGCCTTTACGGAGGGTTACGACTGGATCGCGGCTGACGGCGGGCCCCATCTCCATGCGGTGCCGCTGTTCATCCACCTGTTCCCGCAGGCCTGGCTTGACCTTCGCGGTCTCGGCGATCGGCCGATGCGCGAAAGGGGGACGGATTACTTCGAGAATACCCGGCGCGCCATCGCGCTGCAGCGCGACCATGCGTGGCGAAATCCCGGTGGCTTCGCCGGCTATGGCGAACGCCTCTGGGGGATCAGTGCCTGCCATGCGCCACGCGGCCGGCTGCGCCTCAAGGACGGACGCTGGCAGCGGCTTTTGGGCTACGTCAACCGCGGCGCACCCTTCGGTCCGGATGACGGCACGCTCGTGCCCTGGGCTGCAGCGGCCTGTCTGCCTTTCGATCCGGATGCGTCCCTATCGGCCCTCGGCCATGTCGCGGCCGGCTATCCCGGGCTTCTGAAGGAAGGGCGCTTTCCGGGCGGGTTCAATCCGAGCCTTGCAGGCGAGGGGCCTGCGGGTTGGATCGACGAGCGTGTCGTCGGCCTTGACCAGGGGCTCGTCGTGATGATGATCGAGAATTGGCGGAGCGGCTTCGTCTGGGAGCTGACACGCAGCCTGCCGGCGATCCGGCGCGGTCTTGAGCGCGCGGGATATGAGGGCGGCTGGCTGGCGACGGAGACGGCATGAATTCGAGAAATCACCAGCGGATGGCGCGGACGGTCGAGGGATATCCGCCGCAGGCGCTGGCAGTGGTCGAGCGGTTGCACGCGCAGTTCCCCGACGCCGGTGTCTCGCTCGGGCCGGCGGACAGTGCCTTCAGCGCACCGGCCGCCTTCTGGGCCGCTGGTGGGACCGGGATCGAGCAGAGCCTTGCCTATCAGGACTTTTTCGCAATCGGCATGACGGACCGGATTCGGGCGGCACATCTGATCGCCTTCTACAGCCGCCAGCTGAGTGTGGTTCTCGGCGCGCTCTATCTTGGCGCGGGTCTTCAGGCGCAGATCGCCGGGCTTCGCTTCGAAGAGTGGACCCGCCTTCACCAAGATCGGGAAGTTGCCGGCAAGCGTTATCATTTCCGCCTCGGTGTGGCGGAAGGGCCGCAGCATGCCGAAGGCATCAGCGCTTTCGAGCGCGGCTTCACGGCCCATCTGGCGCCGGTCATCGCGGTCCTGAAAAAGCGCACCGGGCTTTCTTCCGGGGCGCAGTGGCGGCTGGCAGCGGATTCCCTTGCCGGAGCGTTCCTGGAGATCGGTCGCGCGATCGGTGACGAGGCGCGCGGCATGGCCGAGGCGCTTGCGATCGTCAAGCGGCGGGGCTCGCGGTTGTTCTCGGAAGAGCTCTGCTACGAGGAGATCTCCGCGGTCGATCCGGCAAGCGGCGCGCAACTGTCGCGCCAATATCGGATCCGTTGCGGCTGTTGCCTCTACTTCCAAACGGAGGGTGGCAGCTTCTGCGATACCTGCGTCCTGCTGGAGCCGGACGATCGCCGCGCGCGGCTGGCCGCGCATCTCATGCAAAACGGCGGGGCCTGAACCCCGCCGTCGTTTGTTCAGGTGCCCATGGGGGGGCGTGATCGGCCGGATCAGTTTGCTCTCGCGAAACGCTCGTTGATGAAGCCGGAGACGACGCCAAGCACGATCCAGAAGGCGAGCGTGGTGGCGAGTGCGGCAACCGCAAACTCGGCGCCGAGCACGGCCGGAACGTTGCTCGTAATATCGACCGGCTGCGGCGCGCCGTAGACGTGCGGCGCGGCGATCAACGCGAGGCCGACGACCTTGGACACGATTTCTTCGCGCAGGACGACGAGATAGAGACCGACTGCGGAGAGGGCGACGGTCGCCAGCCACCAGGTTTGGCGGTCGCCGAGTTCGGCGGCCGGGAAACCCGGCAGTTCCGGCGGCAGGCCGATTGCCGGCAGCATGTGCACGGCAAGCCAGCCGCAGGCGCCCCAGAGCGCGCCGTTCCTAAGCGTGATCGGGTAGCCGATCACCAGGCTGACGCCGGCCAGGAGCAGGCCGAAGCCGGAGCCGGTGACGAGGTTGGCAATGAGTGTGCCGGAGAACCGGCTCATACCGAACATGATGCCGCCTTCCTCGTGTTCGCCCTCATGCGCATAGGCTGGCGTGATCGGCGACAGGGCATCGAGCATGGCGGAAAGCGGTGAGACCGCCTTCAGCGACGAATGCTGGTCATGGCCCTCGGCGGCGGGTTGCGTCGTTCCAGGCTGTGCAGCGGGCTGTTCGGTTGCGGCCGGAGCCTCGCCTTCGAATTCCTCCGCATGCAGGATCAGCGGGGTTACCCGAAATTCCTGGGCGCCGGTCATGAAGACACCGGCAATCAGTCCAGCCACGATCGCGGCCAGAAGCGTTCTGACAATCATCTTGAAGTCCCTCGATAACGGCAAAAGCCACGCGCTGCGGCGTGGTTTGCAAGCCTTCCCGTTCTGCCATGCGGATGGCCGTTGCGCGCCGGACGAAACCGGCATGCACAAACACCGACATCCGGCACAGGCCGGATGCGTTCATGTCCGCAGACACTTCGATGCGGAACGTGAGTTACGTTCCGGAACATCGTCTTAGTGGCAGGGGAAGCCGTAGGAGTGGCGGGTGTCGTGCGCGGTGTCGTGCAGCACGGCCGAATTGGCAAGGCCGGCACCGAAGACGAGGAATGCGCCGATGAAAAGCGCGATGACGCCAGCGGTCAGACGATCGCTGAGGGAGAGCGGAATGCTCGAAACAGTAGACGTAGCCATGACAACCTCCGTGATGGCATCGGGAAATTCCCGGTGTGGGCCCTATGCCCGTATCGAGTGGCAGGTTTCCTGGCTCACGGCGCTGGGCGGGAAGCCCTGGATCAGCCTCGCCTTCCCAGATCGACCACCCTCTCGTGGTCTCTTCCAGTGGCTTCTTCCGGATCGCTCCGGAATGGCAGATCGACGTCGCTCTACAGTCGCGGGGTCGGCCGTGATGTGAATGCCCAGCATGGGTCCATCCGTCACGTTCCCGTTTACTCCCGAAACACGTTCGTGTCCCGGGAACCAATCGATCTCTGATGATTAGGATCGCACCCCTAATATGTCAATTGGACTTGCGCCGCCGCCCGGTCCATCCGCGACAAAATCGCGGATGATCATGCGTTTATAGGCCTCGACGATGCGGTCGCCCTCGGCGCGATCGACCGACACCGCAAGCCGCATGGTGCAATCGCCGAGATGCATGATCAGGAAAGCGGCACTGTCGATGGTTTCGCGCGGGGTTTCGGGCACAAGCCGGGCCCAGACATCGGCAAGCAGTTTTCCGCCGGCGCGGCTTTGCAGAAGATCGATCTCGCGCAGCGCCTTGTCGGCCTGCATTGCCGACCAGATGTCGCGCATGACGGGCTCGGCCAGAAACATGTCGTAGTAGATGTCGAACAGCACGCAGAAGGCGTCGCGCAGTTCTGCGAGCGATGTGACCTTGGCAAGCTCGGCCGCGATGCACTCGTTGCACACGGCATTGTAGCGCTCGGCCAGCGTGCGCACGATCGCCGCCTTGTCGGGGAAGTACTGGTAGAGCGATCCGATCGAAATTCCAGCCTTTTCAGCAACTTCGCTCATGCGCATGGCGTCGCTGCCCTTTTCCTGAATGAGCGCCGTCGCGCAGGCTAGGATCTGTTCGACGCGCTCGCGGCTGCGTTTCTGGCTGGGTGTCCGGCGCAGGGCGGTTTCGTCTTCGGCGGGAACCGCGGATGGGCTTGTTTCTGAAATCATGAGTGATGCTCACATTTTGGCTTGACTCTTAAAATACGAGGATTTATCACATTTGCAAATGTGAGAGATGCTCATGTTTGTTGATGAACCTTAGGAGGAAACGATGTCTCAGAAAGTCACACTGGTTTTGGGCGGTACCGGCAAGACGGGGCGGCGGGTGGCTGAGCGCCTTCAAGAGCGGGGTGTTGCGGTGCGCATCGGCGCCCGCTCGGCATCACCGTCCTTTGACTGGACGGACGAGGCGACCTGGGCGCCTGTGCTCGAAAATGTCGATCGCATCTATGTCTGCTACCAGCCCGATCTGGCGGTGCCCGGCTCTGTTGAGACCATCCGCAAGTTCGCAAGCCTTGCCGTGGGCGCCGGCATCAGGCGGCTGGTGCTCTTGTCGGGGCGCGGCGAGGACGAGGCGGAAGCGGCCGAGCGCGAATTGCAGGCCTCCGGCGCTGACTGGACGATCGTTCGGGGGAGCTGGTTCTTCGAAAACTTCAACGAAGGCTTCCTGGCCGAGGGGGTCTCAAGCGGTTCGGTCTTCCTGCCCGTGGATACAGTCACCGAGCCTTTCGTCAGCTGCGACGACATCGCTGACGTCGCGGTTGAAGCGCTTCTCGACGATGATCATGTCGGCAAGGTCTATTCTCTGACCGGCCCGCGGCTGATGACCTTTGCTGAAGCCGTGGCCGAGATCGCTGCCGCGGCCAAACGCCCGATCTCCTATCAGGCCGTGCCGGTTGGCGACTTCGCCGCGCAATTGCAGGCTGACGGTGTGCCTGATGACTATGTCGAACTCATC
This sequence comes from Ensifer sp. R-19, assembly GCF_049905105.1. Classification (NCBI taxonomy): domain Bacteria; kingdom Pseudomonadati; phylum Pseudomonadota; class Alphaproteobacteria; order Hyphomicrobiales; family Rhizobiaceae; genus Ensifer; species Ensifer sp. R-19. Next base: position 2,436,470 of record NZ_CP184569.1, on the reverse strand, counting down.
CGCTATCTCTTCACCTCGGTGCTCGACGGGCGCAATTCGAGTGTGACGTCTGACGTCGAGCGCGTGCTTGGGCGGCGGCCGCGCGACTTTGCAACCTACGCCCGCGAGACCGCAGCAACTGGTGTCTGGAGTATTGCCGCATGATCCCGCTGATCCCCGCTCTGGCGTTTGCCGCCGCGATCGGTTCCGGCCTGATGGCCGGGTTGTTCTTCATCTTTTCGGTCTGCATCATGCAAGCCTTGTCGCGGCTGCCGCCGGAGCAGGGGATCGCCGCGATGAACGCCATCAACGTCGTCATCCAGAACCCGATCTTCCTCAGCGCCTTCATGGGCACGGCGCTGCTTGGCCTGGCGCTGATTGTCGTCGCGTTCATTTCGGGCGGCGAGGGCCGATGGCTGCTGGCCGCGGGCGGCCTGGTCTATGTCGTCGGCGTGCTTCTGGTGACGATCGTCTTCAACGTGCCGATGAACGACGCGCTTGCGGCCGCTGCACCCGGGCAGGCCGCGACCGATCTGTGGCTTGGGCGCTATCTCACCGATTGGGTCTGGTGGAACCACGTGCGCACCTTCGCCTCGATCGGTTCGCTGGCGCTCTTCATCCTCGGTTTCGCCCGCACGTGACAAAAAGCACCGGCAAGGCGGTCAATCCTTGCCGGTGCACCCTTCTGAGGTCTCGTCACCTCGGGCGGTCAGCGCTTGGGGATGCGCGCGTCGTACTGCTGTTCAAGCTCAGCAAACTTGCTCCAGAAGGCTGCAGGCTGCTCTCCTTCCAAAAGGTCGCGCAACAGGTCGAGATGCACGTGCCAGCCGGCGGAGAAGCTCGTCATGATGCCGCGGTTGGCGATCCGGGTATGGGTGACGATCAGCAGCACCTTGTCGCCGCGCGGGCTGAGTTCGAAGCGGACCTCGGAGGGCGTATCCGTGCCTTCGTCCCAGCTATAGGCGAGCAGGCGCGGTGGCTCCCAGGCGAGCACATGCCCGTGCTTGCGAACCTCGCCGGCGTGATCGGCGTATTTTTTCGGCGGTCGATCATCCTCTGTCGTCAGTCCCGAATGGCGGAAGACGTGTTCGACCGCTGCACCCTCGGAAGAGCCGATCGTTCCCGATGCCATCCAGAGCCGGCGCTTGTTTTCCTCTGTCAGATAGGACCAGACCCGCTCGATCGGGCCGGGAAGCAGGCGTTCGATGCGCACCGCATCGGGGGCGATGACGCGGCCGTAGTCGGCGCTGGCAAAGGCTGTGGCAGGCGATGTCATGGCTTTTCCTCCGTATCGTTTTGAACAGTTGCGTCGTCGGCGAGCAGCAGCGCCTCAAGTGCGTCAATGCGCGTTCGCCAGAAGGCTTCGTAGTGGCGCATCCACTCCATACCTGCATGCATCGGCGCTGCATCGAGGCGGCATACATGCGTGCGACCTTTCACTTCGCGGCGCACGAGACCTGCTCCTTCCAGCACCTTGATGTGCTTCGATGCCGCGGCCAGCGAGATCGAGAAGGGGGCCGCAAGCTCGCCGACCAGTCTCTCGCCTTGCGAAAGGTTCTGGAGCATGGCGCGGCGCGTCGGATCCGAAAGCGCGTGGAACACGGCATCGAGATGTTCGTTCTGATATTCAACCATGTTGTTGAATATCACTTCGATTGCGAAGATTGTCAACCGTTTGGTTGAATTTAGTAGTGGCGCGAGAAGGAACCGTCGCGCGGCGGGTCGTCGTGGACGTGCCGTCGCTTCCAGGCGGCGAGCGCATCGGAGAGATCGTCGGTCGGCACCATCTGGGCGAACTGTTCGCTTTCCACCAGCAGCCCCTCTGCGATCGACATGTTGAGGCCGCGGGTGACGGCGGTGATGATCGAGCGGACGGCAAGCGGGGAATAGCCCATGATGCGGCTGGCCAGGTCGCGGGCGGCGGGCATCAGCTCCTCATGGGCGACGACGTGATTGACGAGCCCGATATCCCTAGCGCGTTCCGGCGAAAAATCCTCACCCGTCAACAGCAATTCGAGTGCGCGCTTGCGGCCGGCAAGCCGCGGCAGGCGCTGGGTGCCGCCGAAGGTCGGCGGCATGCCGAGCTTGATCTCCGGCTTGGCGAAGCGCGCCCGGTCACTGGCGATCGCCAGATGCACAGCCTCGGTGATCTCGCAGCCGCCGCCCAAGGCGATGCCGTTGACCGCGGCGATGACCGGCTTCGGAAAGGCTTCGAGCCGCGCCGTCAGAAGCTGGCCGCGGCGGACGAAATCGCGCACAGCCGGGTTTACGCCCGCAGCCACGCTTTCGGAGAACTCGTTGATATCGCCGCCGGCGGAGAAGGCGCGGTCGCCGGCGCCGGTGATGATCACCGCGCCGACAGCGTCGTTCACTTCGATCGTGTCGAGAAGGACCATGAGCCAGTCGATCAGCTCATAGTTCAGCGCGTTGAGTTTCTCCGGGCGGTTGAGGGTGAAGAGGGCGATCCCCTCGGAAATCTGCATCAGTACGGTCTTGGACATGGTCGCTCTCCGGCTAGGGTTGACGGGGAGAGGCTAGGTGAGTGAAGATGCCATGTATATTCACTAGTCGGTATACTTGAGCGATGGCGAAGGCAGAGAAATCGACCCGGGATGTGATCGTCGAAGCGGCGGAAAAGCTCTTCTATGCGGAGGGTATCCGCGCCGTCAGCGTCGATGCCGTGGCCGAAGCGGCGGGCGTGACCAAACGCACCCTTTACTACCACTTCGAAAGCAAGGACGAGCTGATCGCCGCCTATCTCGAAGGCCGCGACCAGCCCAATCTCAAGCTTTTCCGGAAGTGGTTCGACACGGCCGAAGGGGAACTGGCCGCTAAGGTCGAGGCGATCTTCGTCAACCTGGCGCGGGCGGCACGTCACCCGAAGTGGAAGGGCTGCGGTTTCCTGCGCACTTCGGCGGAACTGGCCAACATGCCGGGCCATCCGGCAATCCGCATCGGTGCAGCCCACAAGAAGAAGTTTGAGGCGTGGATGGCCGAGACCTTTATCGAAGCCGGCATTGCCGAGCCGATCATGCTGGCGAAGCAGATCCTGCTTCTGCTCGACGGCAGCTTCGCCGTGGTGCTGCTGCACCGGGATGCCAGCTATATGGAAACGGCAGGCAAGGCGGCGGCGACACTGGTGCGCGTGGCGCTTGCCGGTGCGGGCCTGCGACCTCAGGCGGCGGTTGCTACACCCTGAGGCTGTCCGACGATTCCCTCTTCAATCAGGCACGTTTGGAAGGCAGTATGGCCGCATCGCCGTGAAAACCGACACCTGTGAGCGCAGAGCGCGCTCCGTTGCTCGCCGGATAAGGAAGAACCCATGACTGTCTTGCGTATCGTCTCCAATCTCCACGCCCCGGACCCACAGATGGCACAAGCCTTTTACGGCGACTTGTTGGAGCTCGACGTGGTGATGGATCATGGATGGATCCGGACCTTTGCGGCCAAGGGTGCTGCGGCGATGCCGCAACTGAGCGTCGCCAGCGAAGGCGGCAACAATACACCCGTGCCGGTGCTTTCGATCGAAGTGGACGACGTCGATCGAATTTACGCGCGCGCCAAGGCGGCAGGCGTGGAGATTGTCTACGACATCACCAACGAGCCCTGGGGCGTGCGCCGTTTCTTCATGCGCGACCCCTTCGGCAACATCATCAACATTCTCTCGCACTAGAGCAATTCCAGGAAAAGTGTGAAACGGTTTTCCGTCCGGAATTGCGTTATTTCAAAGACTTAGATCATTTCACAGTTTCGGCGAAACAATGAAATGATCTAGGAGGCCGCCGGCTCGACCGGCGGCCGCGATATCGTGTCAGGCGACCGACAGGGCGTTTGAAAGATCGGCGACGAGATCATCCGGATGCTCGATACCGATCGACAGGCGGATGGTCGATTCCAGCACGCCGATGCGGTGGCGCACCTCGATCGGCACGCCGGAATGGGTCATGGCCGCCGGGTGGCTGGCGAGCGATTCCGTGCCGCCGAGGCTGACGGCGAGCTTGAAGATCTGCAGCGCATTGAGGAAGCGGAATGCCGCGTCCTGGCCACCCGTGATGTCGAAGGAGAAGGTTGATCCGGCGCCGGTGCACTGCGCCCTGAAGGTGCGGCCAACCGGCGAATCCTCGTCATGGAAGGGCAGGTAGTGGATGCGCTCGACCTTCGGGTGCTCGCGCAGGAACTCGGCGACGACGCGGGCATTGTCGTCGGCCTTCTGCATGCGCACCGACAGCGTTTCCAGCGAACGGCCGAGCATCCAGCAGGAATGCGGATCGAGTTGGGTGCCGATCGCGCCGCGCAGCGCCTTTACCTGCTTCATGACAGCCTTCGAACCGAGAGCCGCACCGGCGATGAGGTCGGAATGGCCGCCGACATATTTGGTCAGTGAATAGAGCGAGATGTCGGCGCCGTGTTCGATCGGCCGCTGGAAGACCGGGCCGAGCAGCGTGTTGTCGCAGGCGACCACAGGGGTATGACCCTGCTTCTTGCCGATCTGATCGGCGACGCGGCGGATCATGGCAACATCGACGAGGCTGTTCGTCGGGTTTGCTGGTGTTTCTACGAGAATCACCGAGACGCGGCCCTTCGCCATCGCCTCTTCGGCGGCGGCGCTGACGGCTGCTTCATTGACTCCATCGGCAAAGCCGACGGCCGCAACACCAAGATTGAGGAAGGTTCTGGCAAGCAGCGTCTCGGTGCCGCCATAGAGCGGCTGGCTGTGCAGCACCGCGTCTCCGGGCTTGACGAAAGCGAGCAGGGTGGTGGCGATCGCCGACATGCCCGACGAGAACAGCGCGCAGCTCTCGGTGCGCTCGTAGACGGCGAGGCGGTCCTCGACGATCTCGCTGTTCGGATGGTTGAAGCGCGAATAGACGAGACCGGCGCCGACACCCGCTGGCGGTTCCTTCCGACCGGAAACGAAATCGAAGAAATCGCGGCCTTCTTCGGCTGAGCGGAAGACGAAGGTCGAGGTCAGGAAGACCGGCGGCTTGACGGCGCCCTCGGACAGTTCCGGATCGTAGCCATAGTTCAGCATCTGCGTTTCGGGATGCAGCTTGTGGTTTCCGATGTGGGTCTTGGAGGGATGCGGTGCGGTCATGACTTGTCTCCTGAAGGGAAGCGGACTCGACTAACTGGCAAATTATATCAGATGCTTGGACCGATCCTTGCTATTTCCGGCCCGATGTCTTTGAGTTGCGCAAAGAATTGGCTGAGTTGGAAAGATATGGCGCAGAAAATTGCCGACGAGACGGATCGCAGGATTTTGAAGGAGCTGGTGGCGGACGCGCGCCTCACCAACAACGAACTTGCCGAGCGCGTGGGGCTCTCGGCTTCGCCCTGTCTCCGCCGCCTGCGGCGGCTGGAGGAGACCGGTGTGATCCGCGGCTATACGGCGCTGATCGATCCGTCGATCGACGGCTGGACGATGACCGCAATCGCCACCGTCAGGCTCAGCCGCCAGCACGAGGACGAGATCGTGATGTTCGAGGAGGCGGTGCGCGGCTGGGACGAGGTGCTCGAATGCCATCTGGTGACCGGCTCGCGCGACTATGTGCTGAAGGTGATGAGCGCCGGGCTCGAGCACTACGAGCGCTTCATCAAGGAAAAGATTGCGCGGCTAAAATGCGTCGCCTCGATCGAAACGAGCTTCGTCATGAACACGATCAAGGAGCGGCGGATCTAGCGTCCACCCGGCAATAATCCTTTGAAGACGCTCGATTTTCTCCGGTCCTGCCACGATTTTGTAGGTGCGGCGGATCTTGCGAGGCATCCGAATTCAAGGGGGATCGACGCACCGGCTTCGGGTGGCGGCATTGAAAGTGTCAAGGATGCCCTAGATTCAAAGGATTAGGGCGTCCCCCCCCCAAAAAAAAACGCTCGGTCGGACGCCTGGTTCTCTCGGAGAGAGACGATGGATTTCGCAGAAGCGTTCGACGCCGTCGCTTCCTCGTCGCGGACGGTCCTTTTGAACGAGTGGACGTATTATCAGATCGCCATCATCGTTGCCGGCTACCTGATCTGCGGCGCGCTGGCAAAGCGGATAGAGCCGCTGGTCGAAGCCCGCGCCCGCCTGATCAAGGGCAATCCGGACCTGCTGCGCGTCATCATCGCCTTCATGCGGCGGCTGCGCTGGCTTTTCCTGATCGTGTGGCTCTGGATCGCCGATGGGATGATATTGCGTTTCGGTTGGCCGTCGTATCGCTGGCTGGTGGCGACTGCGCTGACCCTGACGGCCGCCTGGTTCGTGATTTCCGTGCTCACCCGCATCATCCGCAACCAGACGCTGGCGCGCGTCACCGCCGTCGTGGGCTGGATCTATTTTGCGCTTTATGCGGTCGGGCTGGACCGGGTGATCCTGACGACCCTTGATGGCGTTGCCGTCAACCTCGGTGCCGTTCGTCTGTCGCTGCTGCTCGTCCTGAAGGCTGTCGTGCTTTCGTCCGCGCTGATCTGGCTTGCCGTGCTGTTGGGCAACGTCTCGGCGCACTGGATCCAGCGGTCGGCAGAACTCACGCCGTCCTTCAAGGTGCTGATAAGCAAATTGGTCAAGATCGTGCTGATCGGCTTTGCCGGTGCGATCGCGCTGTCCGCGACCGGTATCGACCTGACCGCGCTGACGGTCTTTTCCGGGGCGGTCGGCGTCGGCATCGGCTTTGGTTTGCAGAAGGTGGTCTCCAACTTCATTTCCGGCATCATCATCCTGCTCGACAAATCCATCAAACCGGGCGACACGATCACGCTTGGGGATACCTTCGGTTCCGTGCGCGACCTGCGTTCCCGCTTCGTCTCCGTCATCACCAGGGACGGCAAGGAATACCTCATTCCGAACGAGGACTTCATTTCGCAGCAGGTCGTGAACTGGTCGTTCTCCAGCGACTTCGTCCGCATCGAGGTCAGTTTCGGCACTTCCTATGACAGCGATCCGCACGAGGTGGCGCGCATTGCCATCGCGGCTGCCAAATCGATCCCACGGGTTGCGAGCGGCCACGCGGAGCCGGTCTGCTGGATGACCGGCTTCGGCGCATCGTCACTCGATTTCAAGCTCAGGTTCTGGATCTCCGATCCGAGCAACGGGCTGACCAACATTCGCGGCCAGGTGATGATGGCGCTGTGGGACGCCTTCAAGGTGGCCGGTATTTCGATCCCGTTCCCGCACCGCGAAATCATCATGAAGACACCGATCGAGGTGACCCGGGCGTGAGGGGTGCGACCGTCAGAGTCCAGCTTGCGTCCGTGCGTCTTCCGGTTGCGGCAATTGACTGGACACGTCGGGGAAGCGACATTGCCGGCGGCGGAACGGCCTATGGTCTTCCGGTGACAGCGTCAGCATGAGTGGGGCCCGACGCCATGGAACATCTTCAACAGACGCCGCTGTCGAGGTTGCCGGTGCCACGGTTTCTCTTGACGCTGCTCGCATCGTTTTCGACCACCGGGCTGATCGTCGGCGTCTTCTTCTTTGCCATGTCGCTGACGCCGAGCCTCATCCCGCGTCCCTATGTGGTGCAGGCGGTCATCTCCGGCCTGTCGCTTGGCGCCGGCTACGCGATCGGCGTGCTGCTGCGTTGGGTCTGGTCCTTGCTTGACCTGCCGGAGATACGCGGACGCACCGGCTTCTTCGTGAAGATGGCCGCCGCCCTCGGCTGCATCGCCGTTGCGCTCACCTTCCTCTGGCGCACCGCCTACTGGCAGAACACGGTGCGTGAGATCATGGGGCTCGCTCCGGTCGAGAGCGCCGAACCCTTCAAGCTCGGGCTGATCGCGGCGCTTGTCTTCGTCGCCATCGTGCTTTTGGCGCGGCTGTTCCGGCTGACCTTCCGGTTTCTCACCCGTCGTTTCGAGCATGTGCTGACGCGGCCGCTGGCGAAGGTCGCCGGCGTGATTGCGGCGCTGGCCCTCTTTTGGTCGGCCGCCGATGGCGTCATCTTCCGCTTCGCGCTGCATGCGGCCGACAGCTCGTTCCAGCGGCTCGACGCGTTGATCGACCCCGACTTAGCCCCACCCACCGATCCCTTGAAGACGGGCAGCAGGGCGTCGCTGATGACCTGGGACGAGCTCGGCCGCCAGGGACGCCAGTTCATCGCCTCCGGACCGGCGGCAAAGGACATCGGCGCCTTCTTCGGCGGCGAGGCGAAGGAGCCCTTGCGCGTCTATGCCGGCCTCAATTCGGCTGAAACCGCCAAGGAACGTGCGAAGCTGGCGCTGGAGGAACTGAAACGCGTCGGCGGTTTCGAACGCGCCAATCTTCTGATCGTGGTGCCGACCGGCACCGGCTGGATCGACCCGCCCGGTCTCGATTCGCTCGAATATCTCCTGAAGGGCGATGTCGCCAGCGTCGCGGTGCAGTACTCCTACCTCACGAGCTGGCTGTCGCTGCTGGTCGAGCCGGAATACGGCGCCGAGACTGCGGATGCGCTGTTCGATGCGGTCTATGGCTACTGGACGACGCTGCCGAAGGACAAGCGGCCGAGGCTCTATCTCTATGGCCTAAGCCTCGGTTCGATGAACTCGCAAGGCTCGGTCGATCCCTTCGACATCATCAGCGATCCGTTCGAGGGCGCGCTCTGGGTCGGCTCGCCGTTCCCGACCAAGACCTGGCTGCAGATAACGAGAAATCGCAATCCCGGCTCACCCGAATGGCGGCCGCTCTATCGCGACGGTTCGGTGATCCGCTTCACCAACCAGGAAAACGCGCTTGAAATTCCGGGGGCTCGCTGGGGCAATGTCCGCATCGTCTACCTGCAATATGCTAGCGACCCGATCACCTTCTTCGATCCCCATTCCTTCTACCGCGAGCCGGACTGGATGAAGGCGCCGCGCGGTGCGGACGTCTCGCCGGCGCTCCGGTGGTTCCCGGTCGTCACCATGTTCCAGCTGCTCGCCGACATGGCGCTCGCGACGACTTCGCCGATCGGCTACGGCCATGTCTACGCACCCGAGCACTATATCGACGCCTGGATGCAGGTGGTGGCGCCGCCAGGCGTGACCGAGGCGGATGCCGAGCGGCTGAAGGGGCAACTCAAGGGCCGTTACTAGGTCTTTGAAACGACGCACCTCCGGCCGGAAAACCGCTTCACACTTTTCCTGGAATTGCTTTAAGGCCCGCTCGGAACAGGCAACGTCGAGAGCAGCGCGCCCATGGCGCCGATGATCTTGCGGTGCTGGTGCGCGTGGCGTGTTCGAAGGCTCGTTGCGGCATAGACGGTCTGGGCGATGGCCGGCGCATCCTGCACCCGATCGGCAAATCCGTCCGCGGCGAGCCGCTCCGCAGTTGCCGCCGTCACATAGGCCGCGCCGCCAAGGGCGGCGAGCAGCCGGGTGATCGCCATGTTCTGGCCGGCCGAAAGCAGGGCTGCGGAAAGGTGCGGCAGGGCCAGCCGGTGGGCACGGTCGAAGGTCGGCGAATAGCTTGCGCGGATATAGTTCTCGGAGCGGACCTCGGCCAGTTCGCGCGCCTCGGTGCTGACCAGCACGTAATGCAGATCGCCGATCCGTTCGTAATAGAGATCGGGCAGGTAGTGGGGCGTGTAGAGGATCGCAAGATCGAGGTCGCCGGCGCCGAGGTCTCGGTTCATCTGGTTGGAATAATCGGCCTCCATATAGACCTCGGTGGCGGGCAAGTCCTGCCGAATTGCCGCCATCCATTCGCCGGCGAAGGCCTCGGCCAGGTCGTGCTGGATACCGAGGCGCATGGAGCGCTCCAGCGCACCGGCGCTGGTGACCGCGCGTGTTGCCTCATGCCACTGGTTTTGCAGCGCTTTTGCATAGTCGAGGAAGCGCAGGCCGGCGGCGGTCGGCACCGTTCCGCCCTTGTTGCGGGTAAAGAGCTTGCGGTTGAACTGGGCTTCGAGCGCCTTGACCCTATGAGAGACGGTCGACTGGGTGATGTTCAGCCGCTCGGCGGTGCGGTTGAAGGAGCGGCTTTCCATCAGGTCGAGAAAGGTTTCGATCAGTTCCACCTGCATGCCATGCGCTCCCTTTGCAATCGCTTCAATCTAATCGAATTTGTCGATCAATAAAGCCTGTTTCCGTCGCTTGATGGCGCACTGCTTCCCCGGCAAGAATTCCGCCAAAACGAGGGAACAGTTGATGTCGAATTTGCCGTCGCACGCACGGGTCGTGATCATCGGTGGGGGAGCGATCGGCGCTTCCTCGCTCTACCATCTTGCCAAGGCCGGCTGGACCGATTGCGTGCTTCTGGAAAAGAACGAGCTGACGGCGGGCTCGACCTGGCATGCGGCCGGCAACGTGCCGACGTTTTCGTCCTCCTGGTCGATCATGAACATGCAGCGCTACTCGGCATCGCTCTATCGCGACCTCGGCGCACTCGTCGATTATCCGATGAACTATCACGTCACTGGCTCAATCCGGCTCGGCCACTCCAAGGAGCGCCTCCAGGAGTTCAAGCGCGTCGTCGGCATGGGTCGCTACCAGGGCATGGATCTCGATATCCTGTCGCCCGACGAGATGCGCGCCCGCTACCCTTTCCTCGAAACGCACGAGCTGACCGGCGCGCTCTACGATCCCTATGACGGTGACATCGACCCGGCGCAGCTGACGCAGGCGCTCGCCAAGGGCGCGCGCGACATGGGCGCAAAAATCATCCGCTTCTGTCCCGTCACGGCGGCGCGCCGAGAGAACGACGAATGGGTGATCACCACACCGCAGGGCGAAATCCGCTGCGAATACGTCGTCAACGCCGCCGGCTACTATGCCCGCGAGGTCGGCAAGATGTTCGGCCGCGACGTGCCGATGATGGTGATGAGCCATCAGTATATCCTGTTCGACGAGATCCCGGAGCTTGCCGCCTGGTCGAAGGAGGCGGGCCACAAGCTGCCGCTTCTTCGCGACGTCGACAGCTCCTACTATCTCCGCCAGGAGAAGAACGGCATGAACCTCGGGCCCTATGAGCGCAACTGCCGCGCCCATTGGATAACGCCTGACGATCCGATGCCAGAGGATTTCTCCTTCCAGCTCTTCCCCGACGATCTCGATCGGCTGGAATGGTACCTGAACGACGCCGTCGAACGCGTACCGATCCTCGGCACGGCCGGGCTGTCGCGGATCATCAACGGCCCGATCCCCTATGCACCCGACGGCAACCCGCTGATCGGCCCAATGCCGGGCGTGCCCAATGCGTTTGAGGCTTGCGTCTTTACCTTCGGCATCTGTCAGGCCGGCGGCGCCGGCAAGGTACTGGCCGAATGGATCACCGAGGGCCAGACGGAGTGGGACATGTGGTCCTGCGACCCACGCCGTTACACCAACTATACCGACCAGGACTATTGTATCGCCAAGGGCATGGAGATCTACGGCCACGAGTACGCGATGCATTTCCCGAAACACTATTGGGCGGCGGGCCGCGGCAAGAAGTTGTCACCGATCCACGACCGGATCCAGGCACTCGGTGCGCAGTTCAAGCCCTATAACGGCTGGGAGCGCGCCATGTGGTACGCCAAACCCGGCGACGACACCTCTGAAGGTGCGACGCAGACCTGGGGTCGCGCGGGGCCGTGGGCGAAGCGCATCGAGGAGGAGTGTCTGGCCGTGCGCGATGCCGCCGGCATTCTCGATTTGCCGGGCTTCTCGCGCTTCCGGGTGAAGGGCGAGGGGGCGACCGCGTGGCTTTCGGGCCTCATCACCGGGCGCGTGCCGAAGCCGGGTCGTATCGGCCTTGCCTATTTCGCGGACGACAAGGGCCGGATCGTCACCGAAATGTCGGTCATGATGATTGACGAGGACTTCTTCTTCCTGATCACCGCCGCAACGGCGCAGTGGCACGATTTCGAGTGGCTGACGAAGCACCGGCCGGCCAATGCCGCCTTCACCATCGACGATGTCACCAAGTCCTTCTCCTGCCAGATCCTGACCGGGCCGAAGTCGCGCGCGATCCTCGCCGAGGTCAGCGATGCTGATCTCGCCAAGGGCTGGCTGACGCACCAGACCGCTCAGATCGCCGGCCGCTATTGCCAGCTGGTGCGTGTCTCCTTCGCCGGCGAGCTCGGCTGGGAAATCCACACCAAGGTGGAGGATACGGCCGTCATCTTCGACGCCGTCTGGGCGGCCGGTCAGAAGCATGGCCTCAAACCCTTCGGCATGGAGGCGCTCGACAGCCTGCGCATCGAGAAGGGCTATCGCGCCTGGAAGGGCGATCTTTCGACCGACTACACCATCCTGCAGGGCGGGCTCGAGCGCTTCGTCGACTGGGGCAAGCCCGGCTTCAAGGGCAAGGCGGCGTTGGAGCGCGAAAAGCAGCAGGGCGTGAGCAAGCGCTTCGTCACCCTGACGGTCGCCGCCGACGGCTGCGACGCGCCTTACATGTCGACGCTCTGGTCCGATGGTCAGGTGGTCGGCGAGACGACCTCGGGCAATTGGGGCTACCGGGTCGGCAAGTCGATCGCGCTTGGCATGCTGCGCGCTGATCTTGCCGTGCCCGGCAAGGAAATCGAGGTCGAGATCTTCGGCGACCGCTTCAAGGCGACGGTCGAGGCGGACCAGCCGCTCTGGGATCCCTCCAATGAAAGACTGCGCGCATGACCAAGCCCATTCCCTCGAAAGCCCGTGCGGTCATCATCGGCGGCGGCGTTTCCGGCTGTTCCGTCGCCTATCATCTCGCCAAGCTCGGCTGGACCGACGTGGTGCTGCTCGAGCGCAAGCAGCTGACCTCGGGCACGACCTGGCATGCGGCCGGCCTTATCGGCCAGCTGCGCGCGTCGCAAAACATGACGCGGCTGGCGAAATATTCCGCCGATCTTTACGTCAAGCTCGAGGCCGAGACCGGCATTTCCACCGGCATGCGCCAGAACGGCTCGATCACGGTGGCGTTGACGGAGGAACGCAAGGAGGAAATCTATCGCCAGGCGTCATTGGCGCGCGCCTTCAATGTCGACGTGCGCGAGATCACGCCTGATGAAGTGAAGGCGATGTATCCGCACCTCAACACTTCGGACGTGAAGGCGGCGGTGCATCTGCCGCTCGATGGCCAATGCGATCCGGCCAACATCGCCATGGCGCTGGCCAAGGGGGCGCGGCAGAACGGCGCGACGATCATCGAGGGCGTCAAGGTGACGGCCGTGCTGAAGAAGGACGGCCGGGTCACCGGCGTCACTTGCGAGCAGAACGGCGAGACCTACACAATCGAGACGGATCATGTCGTCAACTGCGCCGGCATGTGGGGCCGGGAGTTCGCGCGGCAATCCGGCGTCACCGTGCCGCTGCACGCCTGCGAGCATTTCTACATCGTCACCGAGGCGATCCCGGAGCTCAAGCGCCTGCCAGTGCTGCGCGTGCCGGACGAGTGCACCTATTACAAGGAGGATGCCGGCAAGATGCTGATCGGCGCCTTCGAGCTCAAGGCCAAGCCCTGGGGCATGGACGGCATCCGCGAGGATTTCTGCTTCGACCAGCTGCCTGACGATTTCGACCACTTCGCGCCGATCCTGGAGATGGCGGTCAACCGCATGCCGATGCTGGAAACGGCGGGCATCCACACCTTCTTCAACGGCCCCGAAAGCTTCACGCCCGACGACCGCTACTATCTCGGCGAAGCGCCCGAAGTGAAGGGCTATTGGGTGGCAGCCGGCTACAATTCGATCGGCATCGTCTCCTCCGGCGGCGCCGGCATGGCGCTCGCCCAATGGATGAACGACGGCGAGCCGCCCTTCGATCTCTGGGAAGTGGATATCCGCCGGGCGCAGCCGTTCCAGAAGAACCGCGCCTATCTCAAGGATCGCGTCTCGGAGACGCTCGGCCTGCTCTATGCCGATCACTTCCCCTATCGCCAGATGGCGACGGCGCGCGGCGTGCGGCGTTCGCCGCTGCACGAACACCTGAAAGCGCGCGGCGCCGTGTTCGGCGAAGTCGCGGGATGGGAGCGCGCCAATTGGTTTGCAAATGACGGTCAGGAGCGCGAATACCGCTATTCCTGGAAGCGGCAGAATTGGTTCGAGAACCAGAAGGCCGAGCATCTCGCCGTGCGCAACGGCGTCGGCCTGTTCGACATGACCTCGTTCGGCAAGATCCGGGTGGAGGGGCGCGATGCGCTTTCCTTCCTGCAGCGGCTCTGCGCCAACGAGATGAACGTCGAGCCCGGCCGCATCGTTTACACCCAGATGCTGAACGCCCGCGGCGGCATCGAAAGCGATCTGACGGTGACGCGTCTTTCGGAAACCGCCTTCCTGCTGGTCGTGCCGGGCGCCACGCTGCAGCGCGACCTTGCCTGGCTGCGCAAACATCTCGCCGATGAATTTGTCGTCATCACCGATGTCGGCGCCGGCGAAAGCGTGCTCTGCGTCATGGGGCCGAAGGCGCGCGAGCTGATGCAGAAGGTGAGCCCCAACGATTTTTCGAATGCCGCCCATCCCTTCGGCACGGCACGCGAGATCGAGGTCGGCATGGGCCTCGCCCGTGCGCACCGCGTTACCTATGTCGGCGAGCTCGGCTGGGAGCTCTATGTCTCGACCGACCAGACGGCGCACGTGTTTGAGGCGCTGGAGGAGGCGGGGCAGGATCTGGGGCTCAAGCTCTGCGGCATCCATACGCTCGACAGCTGCCGGATTGAGAAGGCGTTCCGCCATTTCGGCCACGACATCACCGACGAGGACCATGTGCTCGAAGCCGGTCTCGGCTTTGCGGTCAAAGCCGACAAGGGCGAATTCATCGGTCGGGAAGCGGTGCTTGCCAAGCACAATCGCGGTCTTTCACGCCGACTGGTGCAGTTCCGTCTCGCCGATCCGGAGCCGCTGCTCTTCCACAACGAGGCGATCGTTCGCGATGGCAAGATCGTCGGAACGATCACATCAGGCAATTACGGCCACCACCTCGGCGGCGCCATCGGCCTCGGCTACGTGCCCTCGGAAGGCGAGAGCGCAGACGACGTGCTCGGCTCGCGCTTCGAGATCGAGATCGCCGGGACGCGGGTCGCGGCCGAGGCGTCGCTGAAGCCGATGTACGACCCGCGGGCGGAGCGGGTGCGGATGTAGGTGAGGCGTTTGGGCGTCGGGCATCGTGTTCGGTGCTTGAGGACTGCCCCTCATCCGCCTGCCGGCACCTTCTCCCGTTCTGACGGGGAGAAGGGACGCGTGGCGCCGGACTCGTTCCCTCTCTCCGCAGGCGGGGAAAGGGGCAGGGGACGGACGAGGCGGGCGCAGAAGACAGATAATCCTCTTCCTCATGAACGGTGAGGAGGGGAACGAGCGGGATCAGCATGTCCCTTCTCCCTGTCAAAACGGGGAGAAGGTGCCGGCAGGCGGATGAGGGGCTTTAATCTCACCGCGCGAATGAGGGGGCAAGCTGCCCCATTGGGAGATGATGATGGCTGACGATTGTGCAGTTGCGGCTTCGAGACGGTCCGGCGGGCGGGCGGCGCGGGTGGCGCTGCGTTCGGCGCCGCTGGCCGAAAACATCCGGCCGGTGCGGCCCGGCCTTTCCGGCGGGCAATACAAGCCGCTGACCGATGCCGGCGTGAAGCGCATCCATGAGGCGGCGCTCGATGCGCTCGAACAGATCGGGCTCGCCAACGCGCCGAAATCGGGCATCGAGATCATGACCGCCGCAGGCGCCATTCTCGGCGACGATGGGCGCATCCGCTTCCCGCGTGCCCTGGTCGAGGACATGCTGGCGATCGCCGCGCGCGACATCACGCTTCATGCCCGCGATCCGAAGCAGGATCTCGAACTCAGCGGCACCCGCGTCTATTACGGCACGGCCGGTGCTGCGGTGCATATCGTCGACGTCGAGAAACGCGAATATCGCGAGTCCACCGCCAAGGACCTATTGAACGCCGCACAGCTCGTCCATCACCTCGACAACGTGCACTTCTTCCAGCGCGCCATGGTCTGTCGCGATGTAGCCGACAACTTCCTGATGGACGTCAACACGCTCTATGCCTGCTGCGCCGGCACTACCAAGCACGTGGGCACCAGCTTTTCCGATCCTTCGCATGTCGATGGTTGCTTCGATCTCATCCACATGATCGCCGGCGGCGAGGACAAGTGGCGGGCGCGGCCCTTCGTTTCCAACTCGAACTGCTTCGTCGTGCCGCCGATGAAGTTTGCCGAGGAAAGCTGCATCACCATGGAAAAGTGCATCCGCGCCGGGATGCCGATCCTCTTACTTTCGGCCGGCCAGGCGGGTGCGACCGCACCGGCGCCGCTGGCAACCGCGATTGTCCAGGCGGTCGCCGAATGCCTGGCGGGCGTCGTCTATGTCAACGCCATGTCGCCCGGCCATCCCGCAGTCTTCGGCACCTGGCCGTTCGTCTCGGATCTACGCACCGGGGCGATGTCCGGCGGCTCCGGCGAGCAGGCGCTGCTGACGGCCGGCTGCGCGCAGATGCACCAGTTCTACCGCCTGCCCGGTGGGGCCGCTGCCGGCATTGCCGACGCCAAGCTACCGGATATGCAGGCCGGCTGGGAGCAGGCGATCTCCAATGTCATGGCCGGGCTTTCCGGCCTCAACATGGTCTATGAGGCCGTCGGCATGCATGCCTCGCTGCTCGGCTTCTGCCTGGAGTCGCTGGTGCTCGGCGACGATCTGCTCGGCCAGGTGCAGCGCTGCATCCGCGGCATCGACGTGACGGAGGATTCGGTCTCGCTCGAGACCATGCGCTCGGTCTGCCTCGATGGCCCCGGTCACTATCTCGGCCATCCGCAGACGCTTGGGCTGATGCAGACGGAATACATCTATCCGGCGGTCGCCGATCGCACGAGCCCGAAGGAATGGGTCGAGATCGGCCGCCCCGATCTGGTGGCGCGGGCGATCGAGAGGAAAAACCGCATTCTGGCCGAAGCAGCCCCTTCGGTGATCGCGCCGGATATCGATCGGGCGATCAGGGAGAGGTTCCAGATCTTCTGCTGAGTTTAGCTCTCCGCCCCGGTCGCGGGGCGGGGGCAGCGGGGGCCAGGTCTGGCCGATCCGTCATCTACAGATTGCAAGGACTACGTCGAGCTGAGGTGTCGCCGAAGTTCGCGAGCGATGGCGTTTGCATTGGGGACGGAGGCGTAGGTGCTTGAAGCTGCCCCTCGTTCGCGTGGTGGGGGAAGGCGCCCCTCATCCGGCCTGCCGGCCACCTTCTCCCCGTTCTGACGGGGAGAAGGAGACGCCTGGCCAGCCCCAAGCCTCAGGCGGCGAGGCGAGAGGAGGCGGCGCCTTTCGACGTCGCGCTCCAAGAGAGCAGACGAGGGAAGGGAAACGCGCCGCGATGCTGGCGCGGACCTGGGCGGGGCGGATGTCCTGGCGCAAACGGCTACTTTCCCCTCTCCCCGCGCGCGGGGAGAGGGTCAGGGTGAGGGGCGGATCTCGCACCAACGGCAGGGGGCGCGCCATCCGGTGCCCGATGAAATTTACACGCGCGCCGGAACGCGGTCCTTCCGGTCCAATTGTTGGAGTTCAACCCCATGCTCGTTTCGGAGCTCAAGACTACGACTGTCACCGGCGACCGCATCGACCAGTTGATTGCCGCCCATCGTCCCGGCCATGGGTTGGCGCGCGCCTTCTATCTCGACCCGGAGATTTATGAACGCGATCTTGAGCGCCTCTTCCGCCGCCATTGGCACTGCGTGGCGCACGAGAGCGCGATCCCGAACGTCAATGACTTCGAGGTGTTCCGCATGGCCTCCGAGCAGGTGATCGTCACCCGCACGGCCAGTGGCGAGATCCACGCGATGCTCAATGTCTGCCGCCATCGCGGCGCCGAGGTCTGCGCCAAGAAGAAGGGCAATGCCCGCGCCTTCGTCTGCCCTTACCATGCCTGGACCTATGGCAATGACGGCGCGCTGAAGGCGGCGCGGTTGATGCCGAAGGATTTCCGGCGCGAAGACCATGGGCTGAAGAAGCTCCATGTGCGTGTCATCGAAGGGCTGATCTTCATCTCATTCGCCGACCAGCCGCTCGATTTCAGCGATGTCGAGCATCTCCTGCACGCGACCTGCGGGCAATATGGCTGGGGGTCGGCCAAGATCGCCCATCGCCAGACCTATCCGGTCGATGCCAACTGGAAGCTCGCGGTCGAGAACTATGTCGAGTGCTATCACTGCGGTCCGGCGCATCCGGAATATTCCGAAACGCATGCGCTGGAACAGCCGCTGCACATGATCGAGGAACTGAACGCCCGGATGGAGGCGCGCACCTGCGAACTCGGCATCGAGGTCGGCTCCGGCAACCATTGGCAGACATCTGTCACGGGGAAGGAGGCGGTGCACGCCTTCCGCTATCCGCTCTATGACGGCGCCAAGACCGGCAGCAAGGACGGCCAGGCGCTGAGCCGGCTCATGGGGCGTTTCAGCGATTTCGACGGCGGCGTCACCTCGATCCACTTGGGCGGCACCACTTTCCTCGTCTGCTATCCCGATCATGGCATGATCTACCGTTTCATCCCGAAGACGGCGGAGACGTCGGAGATGGAGCTGATCTGGCTGGTCGACGGCAAGGCCGAGGAAGGGTGCGACTACGATCTCGACAGGTTGACCTGGCTGTGGAAGGTGACGACCGAGGAGGACAAGGCGATCATCGAGCACACGTCGCGCGGCGTGCGCTCGCACTATTTCGTGCCGGGTCCGATCGCGCCGATGGAGCATAACGAGCTTCGTTACATCAACTGGTATCTCGACGAGATCAGCCGACCGGTCTGATCCATCTCATCAACCGAGTGGGATCGGCCGAGGCCGTCCCACCTAATCTCTGCGATCGAAATGGGTCCGGAGCGCCACATGCGTCTGCACAGTGGCGATACCCGGGATCAGGGAAATCTGCCGGCGGATCGTGTCGAGGTCGCCGTTCGTAGCGCATTCGACGAGCACCATCAGATCGGTGGAGCCGGCGAGCGACCAGCATGTGACGACCGGCGACATGGCGGAAAGGTGCGGCACGATGTGGTCGCAATTCTTGCTGGACTGGAACGTGATGGCGACCAAGGCCCTGACCGTCGGGTTCTTGTCCTCGACGCCGAGACGGATGGTGTAGCCGGCGACGACGCCCTTGGCTTCGAGGCGCCGCAGACGCTCGTGCACGCCGCTGCGCGAGAGGCCGGCATGTCGGGCGAGCGCCACCAGGCTCTGGCGTGAATCCTGGCGAAGCGCTGCCAGCAGCAGCCGATCCTTGTCGTCGAGTTCCGTCAAATTGTATCTCCTTTTGCGCGAAGTCCGGACGTTTGTCCGGTTTGGCGACATATTGTCCAGTGAAACCGGACGATAGGACAGATAGCTTCCTTCTCGCAACGAAGGAGCTTTGCCATGAAAATACCAGTCGTGCCCGACAATGCCGTGCTGCTGCCGATCGACATGCAGCAGGCTTTCGACAGCGCCCCCTGGCCGCGCCGATGGAATGCCGATATCGACCGGAACGGTCTCACTCTGCTTGCCGCCTGGCGCGCGGCCGGCCGGCCGGTGATCCATGTCCGCAATGACAGCGTCATGCCGGGCTCGACGCTTGGAGCCGGTGCACCCGGCAATGCCTTCCGGCCCGGCTTCGAGCCGCAGGCCGGCGAACCACTCGTCACCAAGAGCGTCAACGCGGCCTTCATCGGTACCGATCTCGACCTCAGGCTTCGGCGTCTCGGCGTCGATACAGTCGTTACCTTCGGCATCTCGACCGACATGTGTGTCTCCACCTCGGTGCGCGTTGGCGCCAATCTCGGCTACCGCATGATCCTCGTCGAGGATGCGTGCGATTGCTTCGACCAGCCGGATGGAGATGGAACGGTAATCGCGGCCCGGGATGTCCACCGGGCCCATGTCGCGACCTTGCGCGCCGAGTTCGCCGAGGTGACGACGACGGTTGCCTTCGTCGAAGCCCTACGCCGTCCGGACGCCGCCTAGAGTGTCCCACTCTCCTGTCGAATCGCTGAGCGCGCGCTGTTCACAAGCGATTCCTGATAAACTTTGAAGCGGGTTTCCGCCGGAATTGTGTCGCATTCCGGGCATTGCACCCGCTGTTCACCGGTTTGTGCCGCGGACCTCGACGATGTCGGCCGTCCATTTCGGCGCCGTCAGGCTCTGGCCTTCGCGGTTCGGAAAGGTGAGGAAAGTCTCGAACGGCCGGCTCTGGCCGGCCGGCACCCGGGCGAGAATGAGGGCCGCGTCGTCGCCGATCGTCTGGCAGACGTCGTCCGGGCAATCTTCCAGCGTGACGGAGAGGCGGAAATATTCGAGCAGCGTCTGGCCCTTGTTCGTCACCGTGCCACGCAGGCGGAAGCTTCGTCCCGGTTGGCTTTGCTCGAAGGTCAGGCCATCAAGCGCAATGTCGGCGGCGGTCAGGCCCGCGGGCTGCGTCGTCTGGACCGGTTCAGGTGCTGCGGGCTTGCGACCGTCGCGATCGCTGAACCAGATGATGAAGGCGACGAGCAGGCCGACCGCTACGGCAACTGAGAGGATCGGTTCCGCCCATTGGCGAAAACGGCTGAAGCGCGTTGCCAGATACACAACGACAAGACCCAGCGGTAACGCAATCAACCAAAGCATCCGGATCCTCCTCACCGCATCATTCCTTGAATCGGATTCGATGCAAGAGGGAAACCATGCAGCCGATCAAAGCTTTAGACGGTCCTTGCCCTCAAGAGGCAAGGCCGTGACCGCACTTATATAGGGTGCTCGGCGGCTGACAACACGCGACCATAAGCAGCAGCCGATGGTTCTCGGCCAAGGACGGACTCTATTGCTGGTGAGGACAAAGCGGATGCTAGTCCGCCGGTTTCAGGTCCACCCAGTAGGTGCCTTCGAACGGGACCGCGGCGAAGCGGGTGTTGATCTCGGCAAGGCTTTTCTTCGGGTCGAGATCGGAAAAGAGATCCGGCCGGATCCAGGCGGCGAAGGCCTCTGCCGCGACGATGTTGAGCGGGATGGCGTTGAAGAAGTTCCAAAGCCCATGGACGCGCTTTTCCTGTACGGCGCGGATGCTCGAAAGGGCGGGCGCCTCGATCGTGCGGGCGAGCGTCTGTTGCGCTTCGTCTTCGCTGATACCCGGGCCGATCGAGAGCGTGCCGTACTTGCCGCCGGGCGAGGAGGTAGCGATGTAGATGTCGGGATTGGCGGCCATGACCGCCTCGGCGTTGACCGTGCCGCCCGGCCGCGGCAGCGTGCCTTCGGCGATGTTGCGGCCGCCGGCAATCGTCAGGAACTCGCCGAGGCCGCCGGTGCCATAGGCCCAGCAGCAGCGGTCGGCCTGGGGGAAGGCGTCCATCAGCACCAGAGGGCGTGGCTCCGGCCTGGCGGCGAGGCGCGCCCGGATCAAGGCCAGCTTGTCCTCGTAGAACTGAGCGAAGGCGTCTGCCTGTTCGTCCCGTTCGAGGATCTTGCCGAGCAGGCGCATCATGCGCGGCGTGCTCGTCAGCGGATCATTGTTGAAGTCGACGACGATGACAGGAACACCGATGCCGGTCAGATAGTCGATGGCGCGCTTGCCGGGTTCGGTGTCGGCCTGCCAATTGGCGAGGATCGCAAGGTCGGCCTTCAGCGTCAGCAGCGTCTCGAAGGAAAGGCCCGGGCCGGTTCCGTCGTCGATCTGCGGGACGTCTGCGATCGCGGGAAACTTCCGCCGGAAGCTTTCGTAGATCTCGGGATTGTCGCCCTTCATGTCGCCGGACCAGCCGGCAAGCAGGCTGACGGGATCGGGATGGATCAGCGACAGCGCGACGAGATTGAAACCGCTGCCGAGCAGGATCGCCTTGGGCTTTGCCGGGAGCGTCACCTCGCGGCCGATCGCATCGGTGACGGTCATCGGCCATTGGCCTTCCGCATGGGCGGCGGTTGCGAGCGTCAGAGCAGCAAGGATGACGAGGAAGAACCGCCGGGCGGTCTGGAAAATGCAGCGATGAGGCAAGCCTATTGGTTCCTTTGGCTAGGAAGGGCGCAGAGGCTGCCGCAGCTCGGCACGCCGGGCAGCAGGTAGCGCAGGCAGCAGATCTTGCGGCGGCAGACGCGAGCGCCGTCTTCTTCCTCGTGGCGGAGGCAATCGAAGAAGGGATTGGGCGTGCCGTCCGGCAGGGACTTGCTGCCGATGAGGGCATCGGCCTGGGCGTTCAGCGGCTCGATGCCCGAGGCCCGCAGCGCATAGTCGATGTAGACGAGCGCATTGTTCCAGGCGAGTTTCGGGGCGATGCCGCCGACGGACTTGAGGTAACCGACGACCTCGCGCAGATGCCCTTGCATCAGCGGTGCGAGCGTCGCGAAGACGTCGGTGTCATCGCCCGCCTGCCAGTCGCCCGATGTGGCGACGCCGAAGGTTCGGGGCAGGCCGTCTTCGGCAAGCGCCACTTTCATCTGATCGAAGGTGACGGGGAGCACCTGATGGTCGAGCACGCGCGCCACCAGATAGGGGATGGTGAGGCTCGAGAAATAATAGAGCGACCACATGGAGGCGACGGCGCGCCGATCGCTGGCTCCGGATTTTTCCGTGTAGACGTCGAGCGCCCGGTCGAAGGCGCCAGAGGCGAAGAAGTCCGGCAGCGCAACGCCGTCGGAGAGTTCGTCCGAGAGCACCATCTTCTCGTTGCACCAGGCATGGGTGCCGGCAAAGGCGGCCGACAGCGCCTTGGGGCCGCCTGTCGCGACGACTGGTTCGGAAACGGCAACCGTCATGGCGTCACCCGCATCCGGGCAAGCCCGATCGGAAACTCAGCCGTGAAAGAACGCTGTCCTGCAAGCATGCAACACCTTCTGAGCGCGGTCAGAAACTCATAAGGTGATCGTGTTACTCAAGATTTCGTGCGGCGCAAGTCATTTATGAGTTTTACAATCATGATTTGCGGACAAAAGGAGAGCGCAGCCACAAGCCGGAGCTTGCGGCTGCCAATGCGCAAGGCTAAGCGCCGCCCGTTACATCAGACCGAGCTGCTTGTAGAAGCCGAGGGCGTCGTAATAGTCGTTCTGGGCGGCGATCTTGCCGTCCTTGATGGTGAAGACCGAAGCGCCGGTGAACTTGAAGCTCTTGTTGGTCGCGGCCGTGCCATCCGCCCAGGCGCCTGAGTTGGTGCCGGAGAACTCCCATTCGAAGGAGACCTTGTCGCCGGCTGCGATTGGGTCGCCCTTCATGGTCCAGACCGCATCGGGAACCGCGTTCAGGAAGTTGTCGATGACGCCGGTCTTGGCGGCATCTTTCCCGGTGACCGGCTTGCCGACGGACGCGTCGTAATAGGTCACGTCGTCGGCGAAGTAGGATGCGGCCTTGGCCGAGTCATGGGCGTTCCAGGCCGCGACATAGGCCGCGACCACATCCGGCGCGGCGTCGGCGGCGAAGGCCGCCGGCGAGAGCACCAGGGCGCTGAGGCTCAGAGCGCCTGCAGCAACAAGCAATTGACGACGGTACATGGCAAACTTCTCCCGTTTGTTTTCGTTTGCATGCGATATGCGAGCCGAGCTCAGGCGCGTGTGCGCCTCAGCCGTGGTTGATCATGATGTGGCGAACGGCGGTGTAGTCCTCGAGCGCATAGACCGACATGTCCTTGCCGTAGCCCGATTGCTTGACGCCGCCATGCGGCATCTCGTTGGTCAGCATGAAATGGGTGTTGATCCAGGTGCAGCCGTATTGCAGCCGCGAGGCTGCCTTCATCGCCCGGGAGATGTCCTTGGTCCAGACGGAGGAGGCGAGGCCGTAGTCGCTGTCATTGGCCCAGGCGATCGCATCGTCCTTGCCGGTGAAGCGGGTGACCGAGACAACCGGGCCGAAGACTTCGCGGCGGACGATCTCGTCCTCCTGGGTGGCACCGGCGACCACGGTCGGCTGGAAGAAGAAGCCATCGCTGCTGCCGGCGCTGCCGCCGGTGGTGATCTCGATGTGCTTCTGGTCGGCGGCACGCTCGACGAAGCTTGCAACGCGATCGCGCTGGCGGCGCGAAATCAGCGGGCCGATCTCGTTTTCGGTGTCGTCGGCAAGATTGTAGCGGATGGTCGAGACGGCGGAGGTAAGGTCGGCGACCAGCTTCTCGTAGATGCCGGCCTCGGCATAGATGCGGCAGGCGGCGGTGCAGTCCTGGCCGGCATTGTAGTAGCCGAAGGTGCGGATGCCATTGACCACCGCTTCGAGATCGGCGTCGTCATAGACGATAACAGGGGCCTTGCCGCCGAGCTCCAGATGCGTGCGCTTGACGGTCTTGGCGGCGGCCGCCAGCACCTTCTTGCCGGTGGCGATGTCGCCGGTGATCGAGACCATAGAGATCTTCGGATGGTTGATCAGCGCATTGCCGACGGTTTCGCCACGGCCGGAAATGACGTTGACGACGCCTTCCGGCAGGATGTCGGCGAGCACGCGGGCAAGCTTCAGCGCCGTTAGCGGCGTCTGCTCGGAGGGCTTGAAGACGACGGTATTGCCGCCGGCGATTGCCGGCGCCAGCTTCCAGGCCATCATCATCAGCGGATAGTTCCAGGGGGCGATCGAGCCGACGATGCCGATCGGGTCGCGGCGGATCATCGAGGTGTGGCCGGGCAGGTATTCGCCAGCTGTCGGCGCATGCAGGTTGCGCACGGCGCCGGCGAAGAAGCGCCAGCAGTCGACGATGGCCGGCAGTTCGTCGTTCTTCACCGCGTTGATCGGCTTGCCGCAGTTCAGCGCCTCAAGGGCTGCAAAGCCGTCCGCATCCTTCTCGATCGCATCGGCGATCTTGAGCAGATAGTTGGAGCGCTCGGCCGGCGTGGTCTGCGACCAGCTGGTGAAGGCCTGCTCGGCGGCGTCGACAGCCGCCTCGACCTGGGTATGCGAGGCTTCCGGCAGGTCGACGATCTTGCCGCCCGTCCGCGGGTTCAGGATGTGTTCGTCGGCCTCGGTGCCGGCTTCGAAGCGCGATCCGATCAGCAGTTGGGTGTCCATGTCTGTTCTCCCTTGATAGTCGAGTTATTTGCCGGCACCGGCGATCTGGTCGCCGTCGCGGGTGAGGTAGTAGGCGCCGAGGATCGGCAGGAAGGTGACGAGCACCACGACCATGGCGACGACATTGGTCACCGGGCGCTGGCGCGGGCGGATCAGCTCTTCGAGCATCCAGATCGGCAGGGTCGATTGCTGGCCGGCGGTAAAGGTGGTGACGATCACCTCGTCGAAGGACAGCGCGAAGGCGAGCATGCCGCCGGCGAGCAACGCCGTGCCGATGTTCGGCAGGATGATGTGGCGGAAGGTCTGGAAGCCGTCGGCGCCGAGATCCATCGAGGCTTCGATCAGCGAGCCTGATATCCGCCGGAAGCGGGCGACCGCATTGTTGTAGACGACGACGATGCAGAAGGTCGCGTGGCCGAGAACGATGGTCCAGAAGGAAAAGGGGATATCGGCCATCGAGAAGGCGGAGCGCAGCGCAATGCCGGTGATGATGCCGGGAAGCGCGATCGGCAGGATGACAAGCAGCGAGATCGTCTCGCGGCCGAAGAAGCGCGTCTGGCTGACGGCGGCCGCACAGAGCGTGCCGAGCACCAGCGCCACCGACGTGGCTATCGCGGCGACCTTGACCGAGAGCGTCAGCGCCGCCCAGACGTCGGGCCGGTTCCAGGCAACGGCGAACCATTGCGCGGTCAGCCCCGGCGGCGGGAACTGGTAGCTCTTTTCCTCCGTCGTAAAGGCGTAGAGGAAGATCAATAGGATCGGCAGGTGCAGGAAGGCAAGGCCGGCGGCGGCCGCGATCTTCAAGCCCATCGGCGAGCGGTTCAAGCGATCAGAGCGCATCGAAAGCCCCCATGCGTTTGGCCACAAACAGGTAGGCGCCCATGATGACGATCGGCACCACCGTGAAGGCGGCGGCGAGCGGGATGTTGCCGGCGGTGCCCTGCTGAGCATAGACCGCCTGGCCGATGAACAGCCGGGACGAGCCGACGATCTGCGGGATGATGTAGTCGCCGAGCGTCAGCGAGAAGGTGAAGATCGAGCCGGCGACGATGCCCGGCAGCGCTAAGGGAAAGAGCACGTGACGGAAGGTCTGCGCCGGCGTGCCGCCGAGATCCGAGGAAGCCTCAATCAGGTTGCCCGGTACGCGCTCGAGCGCTGCCTGGATCGGCAGGATCATGAAGGGCAGCCAGACATAGACGAAGACGATGAAGGTGCCGGTATAGCTGACCGAGAGCGAGTTGCCGCCGACGACGGGAAGCGACAGCCAACCGTCGAGCAGCCAGAGCAGGTGCAGCTTTTCGAAGATCCAGGTGAGGATGCCTTCCTTGGCGAGGATCAGCTTCCAGGCGTAGATCTTGACCAGATAGCTCGACCAGAGCGGCAGCATGACGCCGAGATAGAAGAGCACCTTCCATTTTCCCTGCGCGTAGCGCGCCGCGTAATAGGCGATCGGGAAGGCGATGACGGCGGAAGCGAGCGTGACGGTTGCCGCCATCGTCACCGTGCGCAGGATGATGTCGAGATTGGTTTCGCTCAAAAGCTGGCGATAGGTCGCCAGCGTGAACTCGTAATTGATCAGGCCGGAGAAATCGTCGATCGAGAAGAAGCTCTGCAGCAACAGCGCAAAGAGCGAGCCCAGATAGACGACGCCGAGCCAGAGCAGCGGCGGCGCAAGCATCACCGTCAGCAGCAGATGCGGGTGCTTCCAGAAAAAGTCCGACAGGCGGCCGGCGGGGCCGCGGCGCTCGGGCAGAACGAGGGGTTCGGCAAAGGCGGTCATGCGTCCTCCATCGGGTGCAGCTCGTCGGCGGCGAAGCTGATGGTGACGGGGCTGCCGACCGCAGGCACGGTGAGCGCTGCGGGGCTGGCGACGGCGACACGGGCCCCATCGACATCGACGACGACGCGGTTGACGGCGCCGAGGAAACTATGGGCCGAGACGGTGCCCGAAAGGCTGAGCGCGCCGGTCCACGGGGTGGAGATGGAGATCGCCTCCGGGCGCAGGCTGGCGGAGGGTGCCTTCAAACCGAGCCGCTGGCAGATTTTTTCCGGCAGCACGTTGGACGAACCGACGAAATCGGCAACGAACCGCGTCTTCGGCTGCTTGTAGACGTCTTCGGGGCTGCCGAGCTGCTGGATGCGGCCATCGTTGAAGACGGCGATGCGGTCGGCCATGGACAGCGCCTCGCCCTGGTCGTGGGTCACGAAGACGAAGGTGATGCCGAGCGATTTCTGCAGGCTCTTCAGCTCCTCCTGCATCTGCTCGCGCAGCTTCAGATCAAGCGCGCCGAGCGGTTCGTCGAGCAAAAGCACCTTGGGCTTGTTGACGAGCGCCCGGGCGAGCGCCACGCGCTGACGCTGGCCGCCGGAGAGTTGTCCGGGGCGGCGAGTGCCGTAGCCCGGCAACTTGACCATGGCGAGCGCGTCCTCGGCTGCCTTGCGGCGTTCCTCGCGGCCGACGCCCTTGACCATCAGCCCGTAGGCGACGTTGTCGAGGATCGAGAGATGCGGGAAGAGGGCGTAGTCCTGAAACACCGTGTTGACGCTACGCCGATAGGGCGGCACGCCCTCGGCCGTCTCGCCGAAGATCTCGATATGGCCGCCGGTCGGCTGCTCGAAGCCGGCCATCAGGCGGAGACACGTGGTCTTGCCCGAGCCGGAGGGACCGAGCATGGCGAAGAATTCGCCCTCGGCGATTTCGAGGTTCACGCCATCGACGGCGCGCACGGCGCCGAAGTGGCGGGAAACATTGTCGAAGAGAACGGCGGTGGTCATTGAAGTACTCCGGAAAGTGTGGCCCCTCATCCCCGCGGTGAGGGGAAGCGCCCCTCATCCGCCCTGCCGGGCACCTTCTCCCCGCAGGCGGGGCGAAGGGGACTCGTGGCGGGCGTCTTGCCTCAAAGGTCACGCCCGAGGCTTGGCCGGGGGCGTTCCCTCTCCCCGCGTGCGGGGAGAGGGCTAGGGTGAGGGGCGATGCTTGCGATGTGGTCGCGACGGCTCAGCGGCCGCCGATCACGCCGATGTAGTCGGAGACCCAGCGGTGATAGGGCACGCATTCGCCCTGGCTTTCGCACTTCGTAACCGGCGTCTTCCAGAACTTGACCTTGTCGAAGTCCTCATAGCCATTGGTCTTGCAGCCGGCGTCGGTCAAAAGGTCGTTGCCCTTGCAGGCGGCACCGACGGACGGGTTGGCGCCGAACCAGGCGGAGACGTCGCCCTGCACCTTCGGCGACAGCGAGTGCTCCATCCACATATAGGCGCAGTTCGGATGGGCGCTTTCGGCATGCAGCATGGTCGTATCCGCCCATCCGGTGACGCCTTCTTCCGGAATGGTCGAAGAGATCGGCAGCTTTTCGGCTTCCATCAGGTTGACCTGGAACGGCCAGGAGCCGGAGGCGACGACGCCTTCGTTCTTGAAGTCGTCGATCTGGATCATCGCGTCGTGCCAGTAGCGGCCGACCAGCTTGCGCTGGCCGCGAAGCAGATCGAGGGCCGCCTTGTACTGGTCTTCGTTGAGTTCGTAGGGATTCTTGATGCCGAGCTCGGGTTTGTGGGCCATCAGGTAGTTGGCGGCGTCGGCCACATGGATCGGACCGTCATAGGCTTGGACGCGGCCCTTGTTGGACTTGCCGTCGGGCAGGTTCATTTCCTCGAAGACGACATTCCAGCTCTTCGGCGTTTCGCCCTTGAAGGCGTCCTTGTTGTACATCAGCACGTTCGGGCCCCAGACATAGGGTACGCCGTAATGAACGCCGTTGACCGTGAACCACGGCGCGTTCTGCATGCGCTCGTCGATCGTCTTCCAGCTCGGGATCAGATCGGTGTTAACAGGCTGGACGCGCTTGCCGGCAACGAGGCGCAGTGAGGCGTCGCCGGAGGCGGTGACGAGGTCGAAGCCGCCTTCATTCATCAGCGCGACCATTTCGTCCGAGGTGGCGGCCGTCTTGACCGAGACCTTGCATCCGGTCTGCTTTTCGAAATCCGTGACCCAGTCGTAGTTCTTGTCGGTGTCGCCGCGCTCGATGTAGCCGGCCCAGGCGACGATGGAGAGTTCGCCTTCACCCTTGCCGAGTTCCTTCAGCGGCTCCTGCGCGAATGCCGGGGCAACAAGGCCAAGCGACAGGGTCAATGCCGTGCAGGATTTAAGCATCTGCTTCATCTGAATTCTCCCAGTTTTGAGCCGCATTTTACGGCTTCGTTCCCAGAATGAAGCGTGCCTTGATTTCTCCGCATTCGCAAATTCATTAAACAGAATGTCGCTTTCGGTTTTTCCGATATCAACGCTCAGAAGCGGCCTGAAAGCAAACAAATCCAGTGGGTTAACGCGGGCGGGCGCTTCGAAGCGCCTCGGCGATGCCGACGAAATCGCGCGCCGATTGCGGCAGGCCGGAGCCTTTGCGCCAGACCATGCCGACCTGCACGACGGGAAGCGCGCCGGAGACGTCGCGGCTTTCGATCCGGTCACCTTCAAGCGACCACGGGCGGTAGACGAGATCGGGCAGGAGCGCGATGCCGGCGCCGGTTGCGACCAGGCTGCGCACCGCTTCCACCGAGCGGGTGCGGAAGGCCACATGCGGGCGGGCGCCGAGTGCCGACAGCAATTTGCCGGTGTTCTCCTCGATTTCATCCACCGTCAGCATGATCAGCGGTTCCTTGGCGATATCGCTGACGGAGATGATGTCGGCGCTGACCAGAGGGTGGCCGATCGGCAGCCAGAGACGATAGGGCGATGTCTCGAGGATTTCGGCCTGCAGCGCCATGCGATCGCGCAGGTTGGAGATGACCATGACGGCGACGTCGAGCTCGCCGCCGATCAAGAGATGTTCGAGATAGGAGCCGTTGTCCTCGATGGCGCTGACCTCGACGCCGGGGCAGGCGCGGCGGTAGCGGGCCAAGAGATCGGAGAGCACGTAGCCGGCAACAAGCGAGGTGACCCCAAGATTGAGCTTGCCGCCGGTTTCCTCGCGGCTGTCGGAAAAGCTGCGTCGGGCGTCGGAGACATTGGAGAGGATCTTGGTGGCGTGGCGCAGGAACTGGTGGCCGTTATGGGTGATCGACAGGCCGCGCGGATGGCGGTCGAAGAGCTCGACGCCGAGATCGCCTTCGAGCTCCTTGATCGCCTCGGTGATCGAGGATTGCGAGATCGAAAGGTTCTGCGCCGCACGGGTGATCGAACCCTGCTCGGCGACGGCGACGAAATACTGCAACTGTCGAAATGTGAAGGCCATGGCGCGAGTTAATAGGTGCGGGGCAGGGCTGGCAAGCGCCGAAACGCAAGCGGATCGGTCGGTGATTTTTTCCTGTCATGTCGGTTTTCGAACAGGGAGCGGGCGTGCCGATGCTAAGCTTGCGCGAAAGCGGGATGAGAGGAGGACGATGTGGACCAGATGACGAAGCGGCCGATGCCGACGGAGGAGGGGATCCTCGCCTTTCACCGCCGCTGCGAGGCGTTCTATCCGGCCGATGCGGTCGATGCCTCGATCGAGCAGCAGCGCCAATGGTACGACGCGCTTTGCGCCGAATTCGATGCGCCGAGCCCGGCCGGTCTCACCCGCGAGGATAGGCTCGTCGATGGCCGCATCCCGATCTGGCGCTATTGGCCGGCGACCGTTTCGACGAAGACCCGCATCTACTACATCCATGGCGGCGGCTTCGTCGTCGGTTCGCTTAACAGCCATGATGCGATCTGCGCCGAGCTGGCGGATTTTGCTGGGGCAGAGCTGGTATCGGTCGATTATCGCCTGGCGCCCGAGCATGTCTGGCCAGCGGCCTTCGAGGATTGTTATGCGGTGCTGCAGGAGTTGCTCGCCGATGGTCGCCCGGTCGTCGTTGCCGGCGACAGCGCCGGTGGCAATCTCACGGCCGGCATCGTGCTCAAGGCGCGAGCGGAGGCGCTCGCCGGCATCGTCGGCCAGGTGCTGATCTATCCGGGTCTCGGTGGCGACCTCGTGTCCGGCTCCTATGTGGAGATGGCCGAAGCACCGGGGCTGACGACCGCCGATACCAGCTATTATCGCAAGATCCTGCAGGCGCCTGCCGACAATCCCTTCGCAGCGCCCTTGGCGGAAAAGGATCTCTCGGGCTTGCCGCCGACCTATATCACCGGCGCCTTCTTCGATCCCTTGCGCGATGACGCCCGGATCTATGCCGCGCGCCTTGCTACGGCCGGCGTCAACGTCACCTTCCGCGAGGAGCCGCAGATGATCCACGCCTGGCTGCGGGCGCGGCACATGAGCGACGGCGCGCGGGAAGGGTTTCGGCGGCTGGCCGAGGGCGTGGCGGTACTTGCAGGAACCCGCTGACAATTGGTGCGTTGCCGTTCCGGGCGGAAAGCTGCGTCACGCTATTTCTATCAGCTAGCTTTTCGCCTTGAACACCAGCACGGGGTTTGCCCGGAAGGCCTGCGGGAAGAGCACCCGCAAGTTCTCGATCTTCGGCATGTCGTTGTAGACGATATAGCGGTGCGTCGGATTTCGCGTCAGGAAATCCTGATGATAGTCCTCGGCGGCGTAGAATCCCCTAAAGGGTGAGACTTCCGTAACGATCGCCGCGGGGAAGGCGCGTGACTTGCCGAGTTCGGCGATATAGGCGTCGGCGATGCGCTTCTGCTCATCCGTGACGGCAAAGAGCGCCGACCGGTATTGGGTGCCATGGTCAGGGCCCTGGTAATTGAGCTGTGTCGGGTTGTGGGCGACGGAGAAGAAGACCTGCAACAATCCTCCATAGGTCACCTCGCGCGGATCGTAGATGACCTCCACTGATTCCGCGTGGCCGGTCTTGCCGCCGCTGACCGTCTCGTAGTCGGCGGTCGCAGCGCTGCCGCCGGAATAGCCCGAAACGGCTTTTTTCACGCCTTTGACATGCTGGAAAACGCCCTGAACGCCCCAGAAGCAGCCGCCGGCAAAGACGGCGATCTCCGTCGTGCCGGACACTTTCTCGTCGAGCGAGGGCGGTGGGATGACGACGGCCGGTTCCTGGGCGGCGGCGACCGGTACCGCCGCCAGCAGCGCGGCGAAGGTAGCCACCAGCATCCCGAGGGGTCTGTAAGAGGCACGTGCCGACTTGCTGCGCAACGCCATCATTTCCTCCACCACCCGGTTTCCACTCCAGGCGCTTGATGACTTCATGTTTTCACGGGAATGACAATGGTCAAATCGCGATCGCGTGCTTCACGCCAACGTGACGATCCGCTACCACTTCAGCCGATCAGATGCGCAAACGGGGAAGATGTCATGGCTGGCGAAACGGATCTCGCAAAACTGCTGGCGACGATGAACCCGGTGCTGTTTCCGCAGACCTATGTCTACTGCACCGTCGCCTACCGCGATCAGGCGCGCTACCAGGCGCTGGAGCCGCTCGCCACCTATCGCGAGGACGAGGGGCTGACGCTGGTGCTTGCCCGCAGTGCTGCGGACGAGGCGGGGCTCGATTACGGTCCGCTGCTTCGGCGCATCACGCTCAATGTGCATTCGGCGCTGGAAGCCGTTGGTCTGACGGCGGCTGTCTCGGTGGCGCTGACGCGCGAGGGCATCAGCGCCAATGTGATCGCGGCCTATTATCACGACCACATCTTCGTGCCGGAAGCGGATGCCGAACGGGCGCTGGACGCGCTGCGGGCCTTGACCGTCGCCTGACGCGGTACAACTCCCGGCGGACCGCGCCTCACATGAAGCGCGTGTCTTCCGGTGGGTTGAAATGGTCGTCAGCGCGGCCGTTCTCATAGATAATGGGCGCTTCGCCCAGTTCCGCGTCGCTGACGCCATCGAGGCAGGCGGCGTTGACTGCGTAGAAGTGGCCAAGAAAATCCTTGTGGTAGCCGCGCGAGAAGGGGCGGACGCCGCAGCGGCTGCAGAAATAGTGGTCGACGTCGCCCTCGATCCAGCTCGAGTTATCGGCCCGATAGCTCGTGAGCTTGTCCTTGCCGGTGGTGATCCCGAACTCCTCGCGAAGGGCAAAGGCCTTCTGCATCCGTGTCTTGGCGCAGAAGGAACAGTTGCAGCGGCGAACGCCCTGGGCGAGATCGAGCTGGCATTCGAAGGTGACGGCACGGCAGTGGCAGCTACCGCGATAGAGCTTTTTCATCGGTTTCCTCCCTTCGGGCGCATGTCACCGTTCGCCGGCCGATGGCCCACGTTGCTGGGTGCAGCGTTGATTGCGTTCTGATGCCGCGGCGACTTGCGCCGCGGGTGTTATCCGACGTTGCCCGAGGGCGCTGCCTCGTGGACCAGCGCCGTGGCCTTGCCGTCGCCGTCATCGCTCGCCTTGCGCAGGAGCAGGAAGGCCATGAGCGCGGTGGCGAGCGACAGGAATACGCAGATCGAGGCGGTGAAGGCGAAGGACTGGGTGAAGACGTCACGTGCCGCCGTCAATAGACGCTCGGCTTCAGCCGACGGTAGATCGGCGGCGACGGCCACCGCGCCGCCGAGCGTCTGCCGGGCCGCGGCGATCGTCTCTTCCGGCAGGCCGGTTACCACCAGCCCGTCCATGCGGCCGCGATAGGCCGAGGTCAGCAGGCTGCCGAGCACGGCAATGCCGAGCGCGCCGCCGAATTCGAAGCTGGTCTCGGAGATCGCCGAGGCTGCGCCGGCGCGTTCCGGCGGCGCCGAGCCGACGATCATGTCCGTCGTCAAGGTTCCGATCGAGGCGAAGCCGAGGCAGAGGACGACGAGACCCGTCGTGACGAGCAGCGGGCTGCTCGATGTGCCGACCTGGGTGCAGATCGCGAAACCGACGGCCGCCAGCACGAAACCGGAGGCGATCAGATTGGAGGCGGCAAAGCGCGTTGCGAGCACCGGCACCCCCATCGAGGCGACGATCATCGCGACGCCTGTCGGCACCGACCAGAGGCCGGCAACGAAAGGCGAAAGCCCGAGAACCAGCTGCAGATATTGCGCAACGAACAGGAACGCGCCGAAGCCGACGAACATGCCGAGGATGTTGACGCCCAGTGCGGCGCTGAAGGTGAGCGTCCTGAACAGCGCCAGATCGATCAGCGGATCGGCAAGCCGGAGCTGGCGGCGTGCAAACAGGATCGCGACGGCGATGCCGAGCAGAATGAAGAAGGTCGCTGTCGTGTCGAGTCCGGCCTCGGCGATGTGCTTCACGCCGTAGATCACCGAAAGCACGGCAACGAGCGACTGGCCGGCGCTGGTGATGTCGATCCGACCGGCCTCGGGATCACGGAACTCCGGCAGCAGGATCGGTACGAGAACCAGGATCAGCACCATGACGGGAACGGCGAGAAGGAAGACCGAGCCCCACCAGAATTGCGACAGCATGAGGCCGCCGACAACGGGCCCGATGGCACCGCCGGCGGAGAAGCTGGCAAGCCAGACGCCGATTGCGAAAGTGCGCTGCCTGTCGTCCAGGAACATGTTGCGGATCAAGGAGAGGGTGGAGGGTGCAAGCGTCGCCGCCGCGACGCCGAGCACGGCACGTGCGAGGATCAAGGTTTCGGCGTTCCAGGCAAATGCGGCGAAGATCGAGGCGAGGCCGAAGGCGATCGAACCGATCATCAGCAGCCGCCGGCGGCCGATGCGGTCGCCGAGCGTTCCCATTGTTATCAGGGAGCCCGCGACCATGAAGCCGTAGATGTCGATGATCCAGAGAAGCTGGGCGGCGGAGGGCTTCAGCTCCTCGGTCAGTTGCGGGACCGCGAGGTTCAGCACGGTCAGGTCCATGGAATAGAGCATGCAGGGCAGGGCCAGCACGGCGAGCCCGATCCATTCGCGCCGGGTCGCCCTAGGGCCGGGCGTCACAGGGCTTTGCAGGTTTGCGATCTCAGACATGTTCGAGGTAATCCTTGAGCCGCTCGAGGCACTCGCCCCAGCCTTCCTGGTGCGAGTCGCGCTCCTCGACGGTCTCGAATGGTGTTTGCTGGAAGGTCAGCCGTGTCCGGCCGCCGATATCGGCAAAGGAAACCGTGACCAGCGTGTCGGTGCCGGGCTCGCCGTCTTCATCCCAGGCGAAGGTGAAGACGAGCTTTTCGGGCTCGCGCACTTCGCGATAGACGCCGCTCATCCAGTAGTCCTGGCCTTCGGGCGAGCGGATGCAGGCGCGCCAAGCGCCGCCCGGACGGAAGTCCATGTTCACCGAATGCGGCGTGAAATCCCGCGGTCCCCACCAGCGCAGCATGTGCTCGGGCGTCGACCAGACCTTGAAGACGAGGCTCACCGGCGCTTCGAAGTCGCGCACGATTTCCAGTCCGATGTCCTTGCGCGTTGCGTTTGCGGTCGCCGGTGTCATGAAGCCTCCTCGCTTGGCGCCCCAATGCGCCCAGTCCTTAACCGTAGAGTTATTTAACTTATCGGTTAATATCTGCGCGCGAAGGCGCTTGTCAAGGTAGGCTCAAGCGGTGATCTGATTTTTGTCAATTTGGCGGGAAGGGCAGGCACCGCGTCTTCAGCCGGACGAGCACCCGGCCGAAGGCGCCGGGATCGTCAAGGCTGCGGGCGAGGATCAACGCCCCCTGAATGCCGCCGACGATTTCCTCGGCGAGCGGGTTGCATTCCGCCTTTGGCGTGCCGGCGCGTTCAAGCGTCGCAGCGAGATCGGCGCGCCAGTCGGAGAAGTAACCGTTGAGTTCGCGGGCGAAACGGTCGTGCGCGCCGCTTGCGGCGATCACGCCCATCAGGCAGAGCCTGCGGCCCTGGCGGAAATAGTTGTCCACGCCCGCAAACATTGCCTCCAGCGCTTGCGCCGGATCTTCGGCGTGGCGCAGTGCTTCGAAGATGTGGGTGCGGAACCACGCGGCGATATCGCCGAGCACGGCCTCGGCCATCTCCTCCTTACCGCCGGGGAAAAAATGGTAGAGGCTGCCTTTGCCAAGGCCGGTCTTTTCGGTGATCAGGCTGAGGCTGGTGCCGTCATAGCCATGCTCGCGGAAGATTTCCGCCAGCGTGGCGATGACGTCCTGACGTTCGGCGACGATGCGGCTCATGCCGGTTTCCTCACAAGCGGATACTCGACCCGGGCGAAGCGGTGGAACAGCGCGCCGACCGCGACGAGGATCAGCGAGCCGGTGAGCACCGGGAAGAGCAGGAACTCGAAACCGGGATCGGCGGCGAAGACGACGAGCGGATTGGCGCCCGCCGGCGGATGGGTGATGCGCAGCGCCGCCATCAGCGCGATCGCCGCGCCGACAGCGATCGCCACCGCCCACCATTCGTTGGGGAAAAAGGCCCTCAAGACCAGGCCGACGAGGGTGGCGACGACATGGCCGCCGACGACATTGGCCGGCTGCGACAGAGGGCTTGATGCGACCGAGAAAATCAGCACGCAGCTGGCGCCGAAGGGCGCCATCAGCATGGGATGGCCGACAAGATTGGTGAGCGCGCCTACGGCAGCAATGGCGACAAGGCCGCCGATGCCGGCGATGAGGCCGCGGTTGATATGAACGGGAGGCTGGTGACGCGAGAAGAAGTGGCGCATTTGTGTACCAATCGGTCAAGTGTTTACCGATTGGTACAATGACTTGCCGATGAAGTCAAGAGAGTGCTGCCGGACCGGGCGTGGCGGCGGCCAACGGCCCGCCCGTTCCTGGCGCGCACCTCACATGAAATCGCGAGGGATGCGCTTCTTGAAGTGCTTCTCGAAGATCTGCCTGTCACCCTCATAGGCGACGACTTCAGCCTCGGTGATCCACTCGCTTTCGGTGCAGTGGAGCGTCGAGGTCGAGACCGTGCGCACCGACCAGCCGTCGCGCTTGGCGACACAGGTCCAGGTCGAGGTTCCGATCATCGAGAGCGGATCGTCGGGCGCGATCGACCAGGTTTCGTCGCGGATGTCCTGGGTGGCAAGGCCGGTCTCAGGATGTTCGGAGAGGCCGGTGTCCTCGTAGATCCGGTAGTGGGTCATGCCGTGGGTCATGTCGCGCTCGACGGTGCGGCTCGATGTACCGCGTGTCAGTTCGCGGTATTTCGGCAGCGGATCGGGGTTTTCCGGCTCGGGCACGGCGATTTCGCGGTGAGCGCCAAGCAGCGGCAGCGCCAGCGACAGGCTTGATGTGTCGATCGTGAGGCCCGGCTCCGTGGGTGATGGCAGGATCAGCGGCCAGTAGGAGGTGGAGAGCGACACGCGAATGCGGTTGCCCGCGCGGAAGCGGTAGCCACAGGCGTCGAGCACCAGCGTGATGCGCGTCTTGCGGCCGGGCTCCATCGCCCTTGGGCTTTCGTTGCCGTCGCGGTGCGCGAGGTTCAGGACGCCGAAGGCGACGCGGGTCGCGGTGCCATCCGGATGCACGTCGACGAGGCGCACGGCGAGGTTGGCGGTTGCTGCCTGGCAGCTGACATCGACGGTCAGCGTCGGCTGGCCGAGATAGTCGGCGGCGG
Source organism: Ensifer sp. R-19 (assembly GCF_049905105.1). NCBI lineage: Bacteria > Pseudomonadati > Pseudomonadota > Alphaproteobacteria > Hyphomicrobiales > Rhizobiaceae > Ensifer > Ensifer sp. R-19. The sequence goes on along the minus strand of NZ_CP184569.1, from coordinate 2,399,373 downwards.
CAAGCAGCGGCGCCGTCTCGAAAGTGAGCGAGCCGGCGTCGTCGATGCGCTGGTCACCGGCCATTTCGGCGTCGGGCTTCAGGGTGAAATATTCGCCGGACGCCGTTCCGGTATCGAGCGGCGATTTCAGGTAGATCTCGCCGACGCCGGTGCCGCCGGCCGAAGGCGTCAGCCGGCCATCATGGGAGATGCCGAAAAGCTGCATTTCCGGCGATGCCCAGGCGTCCTTCGCCACCCAGCGGCCGGGATCGCTGTCGCGCCGGAGCGACGGGCGCGGGCCATCGAGAATATAGGCGCGCACCTGCGGCCCGTCTTCGGCGCCGTTTTTCTCGTCGCGCAGCCAGCGGTTCCACCAGCGGATCGCCTCGCCATGAAAATCGGCACGCGGTTTCGGGAAGGCGAAGTGCGGATATTTATGCACCCAGGGACCGATCAGCGCCTTCGCCTTGTCGCCGAGGCCCTCGACTGCCTTTAAGGGCGTGTTGCGGTAACCGTCGGCCCAGCCGGCAATCACCAGCGCCGGCACGTCGAACCCGTCGAAATCCTCTGCGATAGAGCCGTGCTGCCAGAAGGCGTCGCGGCGCTGATGCTCCATCCACTCCTCCATGAAATAGGGCTCGTTCTCCAGCCGCTCCATCCACATTTCCTTCCAGCGGTCGCCGACGATTGCAGGGTCGGGCGAGCGCGACTGGTAGCCGAGCATGGTCGCCGCCCAGGAAAGCTGGGCGGAGAGGTGACAGCCGTTCTTGTAGTGGATGTCGTCGTTGTAGCGGTCGACCGTCGAGGCGATGGAGACGACGGCCTTCAAGGCCGGCGGCTTCAGGGCGGCGACCTGGAGGCAGTTGAAGCCGCCCCAGGAGATACCCATCATGCCGACCTTGCCGTTGGACCAGGGCTGCGCCGCGATCCATTCGATGATTTCGCACCCGTCCGAAAGTTCGCGCGGCGTGTACTCGCCATCGATGACGCCATCGCTTTCGCCGGAGCCTCTGATGTCGACGCGCACGCCGGCAATGCCGGCGGCGGCAAAGACGGGATAGGTAGATTCGTCGCGCAGACTCGTGCCGCCCTGCTTGCGGTAGGGCAGGTATTCGAGCACGGCCGGAACCGGCGCGGCTCCCGCGCCGGTGGGCATCCAGATGCGGGCGGCAAGCCGGGTACCGTCCTTCAGCCGGATCCATTCGTTTTCGATCACAGTGAATTCACGTTCTGACATGTCGTTCTAACTATCTCTTTGTTCTCTCGGGCAATTCGGGACGTGGAATTGCTTAGCTGTCGAACCAGACGCGGCTTGCGACATAGCCGTTGGAAAGATCGTTGCCGATGTCGTCGACGAAGCCCTTGAGCGAAGCCGAGGCAGCGTTCACGTAATCGTTGAAAACGGGCAGGATCAAGCCGCCTTCGTCACGCACCGTCATCGCCATGCTGTGGTACATTTCCTTGCGCTTGGCATCGTCGAGCTCGGAGCGGGCCTGAAGCAGGAGCTTGTCGAAGTCCTCGCGCTTGAAGCGCGTGTCGTTCCATTCGGCGGTCGAAAGGTAAGAGGTCGAGTAGCGCGAATCCTGCGTCGGCCGGCCGCCCCAGTAGGAAGCGCAAAAGGGCTGCACGTTCCAGACGTTGGTCCAATAGCCGTCCTCCGGCTCGCGACGCACTTCGAGCTCGATGCCAGCCTTCCTGGCGCTTTCCTGGAAGAGCACGGCAGCGTCCGCCGCACCCGGGAAGGCGGCGTCGGAGGTGCGCAAGAGGATCGGCCGGTCGTGGCCGGACTTCTTGAAGTGGAAGGAGGCCTTGTCGGGGTCATAGGCCCGCTGCTCGATGCCCTCAGGCGCCAGTGCGTAGTTGCCGTTGACCGGATAGTCGTTGCCGAGCGTGCCGAAGCCGCCGAGCACCCGGTCGAGGATCGCCTGGCGGTCGACCGCATATTTCAGCGCCAGCCGGAGATCGTTGTTGTCGAAGGGCGCGGTGTCGCAATGCATCAGGAAACTATAGAAACCCTTGCCCGCGGTCCGGAGGATCTCGACGCGCGGCGCCCGCTTCAAGAGCGGCACGGTCTTCGGGTCGATGTTGTTGATGAAGTGAACTTGGCCGGAAGAAAGGGCGGCGATGCGCGCCGTCGTGTCGTTCATCACGATGATCTCGACCGAGTCGACGAAACCGCGGTCGGAGCGCCAGTCAGCGGCGTTCTTCTCGAAGGTGGCGCGCAGGCCTGCCTCGTAGCTTGCAAGCTTGTAGGGGCCGGTGCCGATGGGCGAGGCTGGGTTGTCGACGCCGCCCTTCGGCTGGATGATCAGGTGATAGTCGGTCAGAAGCAGCGGCAGGTCGGCATTGCCCTCGGTCAAGGACAGCACCAGTGCGCCGCCCTTTTCCTCGATGGTCTTGATGGAGCGCATCAGCCCGAGGGCGCCGGACTTGGAGCCTTCGTCGGCATGGCGCTTCAAGGTCGCAACGACATCGGCGACCGTCAGCTTGCTGCCGTCATGGAAACTAACGTCGCTGCGGATCTTGAAGGTCCACTGCGACGCATCCGCCGAAGGCTCCCAGGATTCGGCAAGGGCCGGCAGCGGCGCGCCGGTCTTCGGGTCGGATTCGACCAGCGTATCGCCCCAGAGGTGACCGATGACGAAGGAGACGGAACCGCTATAGGCGGCGGGGTCGAGCGAATCGGTGGTGGCGCCGCCCTTGAGGCCGAGCTTCAGATGGCCGCCGCGCTTTGGCTCCTGCGCGCGCGCGTCGCCTGCCGCCAGCGTTGCGCCGAGGCCGGCCGCAAGTCCGAGCGCTGCGGTACCCGCCAGGAAGCCGCGCCGGCTGATGCCGGTCGAAGCCATGCTCGCGGGGACGAGAAGGCCGTCGGGTCGCTTCGTGAATTCGGTCATTTCAAGGTTCCCTTTGGCATAATGTTTATCGAGGAAACCTAATGGCTGCAGGCGCGTGCACAATTTCGCGACTTGACGCTTTTTTACGCTCTTTTACGCTATCCCTTCGCCGCCGGCTTCTATCAAGGTGGTTGGCGCCAAGGTGAGGGCGGGTAGCGCAGTGCAGGACATCGACATCTTCTCGGCCAATCTTCGCTTTGCCTGTTCGACGCGGCGCTCGATCTCGCAGATCTGCCGTGAGATCGGCATCAACCGGCAGCAGTTCAATCGCTACATCGGTGGCGAAGCGCGGCCGTCACCGCACAATGTCACGCGCATCGCCCGCTTCTTCGGACTGGCGGCCGAGGACTTCGCGCTGCCGGCAAAACAGTTCGAGGCGCGCATGACGCGACCGGACCGCGATCGCTCGGACGCCGGTCTGCTGCTCGAAGGCTTTCCCGGCGACATCGCGGGCTTGAGGCGCCATATCGGCTACTATCAGACTTACCATGTTTCGCTCTCCTGGCCGGGGCTGGTTGTGTGCTCCTGCGCCCGGATCTACGAGGAGGCGGGCTCGATCCGGGTCAAATCGATCGAGCGCATCCGCGACCCGAAAAACGAGATCCAGCAGTTCTCGAAATATGTCGGTCTCGTCACCTTCTGGCGAAACCGCATCTTCGTCGCCGAGCGCAGCATCGGGCGCGAGCCGATGCTGGCGCAGACGATCCTTCTACCCTTCGAAGTGCACCAGCGCGTCTATCTGCGCGGTACCACCATGGGGGTCTCCTGGCGCAAGGAGAACCTGCCTTATGCGTCTCGGATGATCTGGCGATCTCTTGGGGCTCAGCCGGATCTGCGCCAGATGCTCTCGCGCTGTGGCGTGCTTTCCTTCGGTTCGCGACACATGCCTCAGACGGTCCGCGCCTTCCTTGATGCGCCCGAAGCCGAGCCTTTGACCGTGCCGACCGAATATTGAGGCGGGGGCGCGGCCGTGTCATAGCTTGCACCGGCAAGGGGACAATTGGAGGAGAGATCATGAAAGCTGTAGCGGCCGTCACCGCCTGCCTTTGGTTCGCCGTGCCGGCTCCGTCTGCAATGGCCGAGGAGGCGCGGGCGCCGATCCCGTCCTGCGCGCTTTCGGGCGCCTCCAGCGTGATGATCGGCGGCCAGCCGGCGCTCAGGCTCTCCGACGTCGCCAATTGCCCGCCGGAACTCTACGAGGTGGTGCCGAGCATCATGATCGAGGGTCAGCCGGTCGTGCATTTCCGCGCGGGTGCTGGCGCCAAGGGCGATTGCGCCGCGAAGGCAGAACCGTCTGTGACGTTTGAAGGCGAAGCCGCCCAGCGCGTGGGCGACGTCGATTGCCGGCAGAAGTGAGATTGCGCCGTCAGTCGAGCATCGCCAGCCGGGCTCCTTCCTGAACGGCTTTGAGCGCCGGCGGGTTGGTGACCGGGTAACCGGCGATGAAGCGCTCGACGGAGAAGTCCGGGAACTCGGTGCGTAACCGTGATGCGGCGCTTGCCGCTTCTTCGGTCTCTCCGATACGGGCGTGTCCCATGGCCTGAAACATCAGCGTATTGGGCGATTCTTGTGAACTGCGTCCCAGCGCCGAAAGGCTCTCCGCATGACGGCCGATGACGAAGAGGACGCGACCGAGCATGCCGTAGTACCAGGGGGGAGCCAAGGGATTGAGGGACAGCGCCTTCTCGATCAGCGATATCGCTTCGTCCGGATCTCCGGCCACCAGAGCCTTGCTGCCGGCCAAGAGCGCCAGGGTATCGGCATTGTGCTTGCCGTGCTCGAACGCGTGCGCCTGGGCGTCGGCGGCACCTTTGAGGTCGCCGAGGCACGCCTTGAGATCGCCAAGGCAGGTATGGGCGAACGGGTTTGCCGGATCGAGGCGCAAGGCCTCCTCGATAGCCGATCGCCAGTTCCCGATGGTCGTATCAAAGTCGATGCCATAGCCGTTGCAGGCCTGGACGGAGTAGGCATAGGCCAGTTCGGTCCAGGCCCTTACCCGTGCGGGGTCCAATTCGAGCGACCGCGTGAGGAGGTGAATTGCCGCGGCGTTTCCTTCCGCGCTGAACCGGTTGAGCTCTTCGACGCCGAGAAGATAGTAATCGTAGGAATGCAGGTTCGAGGGGGTCTTCTTGCGGCTGGCATTGCGCCTGAGGGCGGCCAGCTTGCCGAAGCAGCCTGCCAGCGCGTTGACAACGCTCTCCGTCAAATCGTCCTGAAGCGCGAGTATGTCTCCGATCGGCCGGTCGTAGCGTTCGCTCCATAGCGTCATACCGGAGCGCGTTTCCGAGAGCTGGATCGTCAGCCGCACCTGCCGGTCGTCGGCGCGCACTTGGCCGGTCACCGCATAGGTCGCGCCGATGGCCTGGACATGGTCGTCGTAGCTCTCCGCACGATTGCCGAGCAGCCTCATGGTGTGAAAGGCGACAACGGGCAGATCCGCGTAGCGCGCGAGATCGACGCAGATATCCGACGAAAGGCCGTCGGCAAACCGGCGCCAGCGCTGCTCTTCGTTCAGGCTATCGATCGGGAACAGGGCGAGGACCGGTGGCCCTTGCTCTGCCGGTGCCGCGGTCGTTAACTCCCTTGGTCCGGCTATCTCTGACGCCAGCGCGATCTTGTTGCGAACGCCAAGCTTGCCATAGATCGTCGCGAGATGGCTGCGCACGGTCGATGGCGCGATGCAGAGCGCTTCGCCGATCTGGCGGTAGGTCAGGCCGGCAGCAAAGCGTTCGGCGACCGCACGCTCGCGATCCGACAGGATCGCAGGCACAAAGCGACGCCTGAGGATGCGGGTCATACCTGCCTCCTTGTCGTTTCACCGGTTCGGTTCTGCTGCGGCTCCAGCAAAATACTACAAATGCTGGAAGCAAAACACTGCACATGTGCGATTGCCGCATAGTCCTATGAGGCTAGAGTTTGCGCTGAACATCACGCGGGAGGACGACCATGAGCAAGCTTCTGTCAGGCATGTCCGACTTCTACCACTCCGTATCCGAGGACGTTGAGCAGACATCCGAGCCCGGCGATGGCCGCATCACCAAGTGGTTTCACCCGAAGCGTCTCTTTGCCATGTGGGACGATCGTCAGCACTACCGCGATCAGCTTGCCCATATGGCGGCCGACTCGCCGGAATTGATCGATGATATCGGCCTGACCGAAAAGCAGGTCGATAGCGAGGTCAAGAAGCATTTCTGGGAGCATTGACGCGAGCTCACGCGAAGCGTGACTGCGCCCGTCGGGTCGTGACACGGCGGATCCCGGAAACCGAGCATTGGGGGCAGGGAAGCCGATCGCCTCTGTGCAGCCGGCTTCCCTTCAGATTGCGTCGCACAACAGGCAACGCGCATTTTCCGCGATGGCCCTAGAGCAATTCACTGTTTCATTGAAACAGCGAATTGCTCCAACTGATTGAAATTGCGCAATTCCGGACGGAAAACCGTTTCACACTTTTCCTGGAATTGCCTTAGTTTCCGGCGCTTTCCATCCTTCGCGTCTTCAGCACGCGCTCCAGCCAGCCGATCTCCATTTCCGGAACCGATTTCAAAAGCAGGTCGGTATAGTCGTCGAAGGGTGGCGACAGCACCTTCGATTTCGGCCCGAAGCGCACGAGGCGGCCGCGATGCATGACCGCGACGCTGTCGGCGATCGCCCGGACGATGGCGATGTCGTGGGTGATAAAGACATAGGAAACAGCGGTTTCCTCCTGAAGCTTCAAAAGCAGATTCAGGATGCCTTCGGCCACCAGCGGGTCGAGCGCCGAGGTCGGCTCGTCGCAGAGGATCAGCTCCGGCTTGGCGGCCAAGGCGCGTGCGATCGCCACGCGCTGTTTCTGCCCGCCGGACAGCTCGGCCGGATACCGATCGAGGAAGCGGCTGCCCATCTCGATCTGGTCCAAGAGTTCCTTGACCCGCTCCGACTTCTTCTGGCCGTGCATGCCGAAATAGAAGGAGAGCGGCCGGCCGACGATGTCGCGCACCGTCTGGCGCGGGTTCATCGCCGTGTCGGCCATCTGGTAGATCATCTGGATGCGGCGAAGCTCGTCATTGCTGCGGCCCTTCAAGGCCCGCGGCAGTTCCTTGCCCTCGAAGCTGATGCGGCCCTCGGTCGGCGGCAAGAGGCCGGTGATGACCCGGGCGAGCGTCGATTTGCCCGAGCCGCTTTCGCCGACGATCGCCAGCGTCTGGCCCTTGGGCAGATGCATCGAGACGTCGTGCAGCACCTTGAAGCCGTTGGCGTAGCCGGCGCTGACATGCTCGATCTTCAACTGCGCCCCGGTCTGGTCGGCCGCCTCGTCGCGCTTGGTCTGGCGGACGCTGACGAGTGCGCGGGTGTAATCCTCCCGCGGTGCCTCGATCACCTGCTTGGTGGTGCCGTATTCCACGGTCTTGCCATGGCGCAGCACCATGATGTCGTCGGAGATCTGGGCGACAACCGCGAGATCATGGGTGATGTAGAGCGCTGCCGTATGCGTCTCTTCGATCGCATGCTTGATCGCGGCAAGCACGTCGATCTGGGTCGTCACGTCGAGCGCAGTGGTCGGCTCGTCGAAGACGATCAACTCCGGATTGGGGCAAAGCGCCATGGCGGTCATGGCGCGCTGGAGCTGGCCGCCGGAGACCTGGTGCGGATAGCGGTCGCCAAAGGTTTCCGGATTGGGGAGGCCCAGCACCCGGAAGAGATAGAGCGCCCGCTTCTTCGCCTCCTCACGGCTCATGATGCCGTGGCGGAGCGACGCCTCGATCACCTGGTCACCAAGCCGGTGGGCCGGGTTGAAAGCCGCCGCCGCGGATTGCGCGACGTAGCAGACGCGGGCGCCGCGGATCGAGCGGATACCGTTCTTGTCGAGCGTCAGGATGTCCTTGCCATCGAGCAGGACCTGGCCGCCGGTGATGCGCACGCCACCGCGACCATAGGCGAGCGCCGAAAGCCCGATGGTCGACTTGCCGGCGCCGGATTCGCCGATGAGGCCGAGCACCTTGCCCTTCTCAACGTCGAAGGAGACGCCCTCGACGAGGGTCACGACCTTGGGCGGTTCGCCCGGCGGATAGCTGGTCGCTTCGATCTTGAGGTTCTTGACGGAAAGCATCTCAGGCATCGCCGCGTCCTCCCTTGAGGCTCGAGGTTCTTTTCATCAGCCAGTCGACCACGAGGTTGACGCAGATCGCCAGCGTGGCGATTGCCGCGCCCGGGATCAGGGCCGCCGAAATGCCGAAGATGATGCCATCCTTGTTGTCCTTGACCATGCCGCCCCAGTCGGCGGACGGCGGCTGGATGCCGAGGCCGAGGAAGGAGAGGGTGGAGAGGAACAGGATCGAGAAGGCGAAGCGCAGGCCGAATTCGGCGAGCAGCGGCGACAGCGTGTTCGGCAGGATCTCACGGAAGATGATCCAGAGCGAGCCTTCGCCGCGCAGCCTTGCGGCCTCGACGAATTCCATGACCGCGACATCGAGTGCCACGGCGCGGCCGATGCGGAAGACGCGGGTGCTGTCGAGCACTGCCATGACCAGGATCAGGATCCACAGATGCTGCGGCAGCACGGCGAGAACGACGAGGGCGAAGATCAGCGTCGGTATCGCCATCATCAGGTCGTTGAAGCGGGAGAAGAACTGGTCGGTGAAGCCGCCGACGACGGCCGCCGTGAAGCTTAAGAACATGCCCAGCGAGAAGGAGAGCACGGTTGCCGCCAGCGCCACGAAGATGGTGGTGCGGGCGCCATAGACCAGACGCGACAGCAGATCGCGGCCGAGATTGTCGGTGCCGAGCAGGAAGTCGCCGCCGGCCGGAAGCCAGATGTCGCCGACGACGTCGCGTTCGCCGAAGGGGGCGATGACGGGCGCGAAGACGGCACAGAAGATCGCAAGGGTGATGCCGGCGATGCCGACCCAGGCGCTGAAGGGAATGGATCTCAGGTTCATCGCGGATGCCTCAGTCTCGGGTTGGCGATGATTGCGAGAATGTCGGCCGCCATGTTGAGGAAGATGTAGAAGGCGGCAAAGATCAGGCCACAGGCCTGGACGACCGGCATGTCGCGCACGGTCACCGCATCCACCATGTATTGCCCCATGCCGGGATAGACGAAGACCACCTCGACCACGACGACGCCGACGACGAGATAGGCGAGGTTGAGGGCGATGACGTTGATGACGGGTGCCACCGCATTGGGAGCCGCATGGCGCGCGATGATGCGGAACATGCTGAGGCCCTTCAGCTCCGCTGTCTCGACATAGGCCGAAGACATCACGTTGAGGATGGCCGCACGGGTCATGCGCATCATATGGGCGAGCACGACGAGAACCAGCGTCGCGACCGGAAGTGCTATCGCCGAGAGACGTTCAGTGAAGCTCATGCTGTCATAGACGGTCGCGGGGAAGGTCGCGATGCCATATTTGACGGCGAAGAACATGATCAGGAGATAGCCGACGAAGAACTCGGGCAGCGAGATGGCTGCGAGCGACACGACGTTGATGATCTTGTCCGGCAGCCTGTTGCGGAACTGAACCGCCAGCATGCCGAGGCCGACGGCGAGCGGCACGGAAACGAGCGCTGCGAAGAAGGCGAGAAACAGCGAATTGCCGAGGCGCTTGCCGATCTGCTCGCCGACCGAATTTTTGCTGGCCCAGGAGGTGCCGAAATCGCCTTTGACGGCACCGCCGAGCCAGGACAGGTAGCGTTCGGTCCAGGGCTTGTCGAGGCCGAGATCCTTGCGGATGTTTTCAACCGCCTGCGGCGTTGCGGACTGGCCGAGATAGGTGGTGGCGAAGTCGCCGGGAAGCGCCTCGATGCCGCCTGATATCATCAGCGACACGGCAAAGAGCAGGCCGACACTCAGGCCCAGGCGCTGCAGGATCAGCGCCGCGAGCGGGCGGCGGAAGGTGAAGCGGCGCCAGAAGGTGCCGCCGATTTCACCATCCGCAGGGTTGGGTTTTGCTGGTACTCCGGAAAGTTCGGCAGGGCGCGGATGGGTTCCATCCGCGCTCCCGTCCGTCGGAACCGGACCAGTGAGCGGTCCGCTTTCCATCATCATGCGTCCAGCCACACCCGGGTTGCGACATAGCCGTTCGACATGTCGTTGCCGATGTCATGCACGTAGCCCTTCACCTGCTTGCCGGCGGCATTCACGAAGTCGTTGAACATCGGCAGGATCAGGCCGCCTTCGTCACGCACCATCATCGCCATGGTCCGGTACATCTCCTTACGCTTCGCTTCGTCCAGCTCGGAGCGGGCCTCGAGCAGGATCTTGTCGAAATCGGCGCGCTGGAAGCGGGTATCGTTCCAGTCGGCGTTCGAGAGATAGGCGGTGGAATACATCTGGTCCTGGGTCGGGCGGCCGCCCCAGTAGGACGTCGAGAAGGGCTGGACGTTCCAGACGTTTGTCCAGTAGCCGTCGCCCGGTTCGCGCTTGACCTCGATTTCGATGCCGGCCTTCTTGGCGCTTTCCTGGTAGAGCACCGCCGCGTCGACCGCGCCTGGGAAGGCGACGTCGGAGGTGCGCAGCAGCACCGAGCCGCTATGGCCGGACTTCTTGTAGTGGAAGGCCGCCTTGTCCGGGTCATAGGCGCGCTGCTCGATGCCCTCAGGGAAGAGGGCATAGGTGTCGTTGATCGGGAAGTCGTTGCCGACCTTGCCATAGCCGCCGAGGATGCGCTCGACCATGGTTTCGCGATCCATCGCGTATTTCAGCGCCAGCCGCAGGTCGTTGTTGTCGAACGGCGCCGTGTTGCAATGCATGATGAACACGTAGTGGCCGCGGCCCGACGTGTTCAGGATCTCGACAGTGGGCGCCCTCTTCAACAGGTTGACCGTCTTCGGATCGACTCGGTTGATGAAGTGCACCTGGCCGGAGGAGAGGGCGGCGATGCGGGCCGTCGCATCGTTCATGGCGATCAGTTCGACGGAATCGACATAGCCACGATCCGTGCGCCAGTCGTCGGCATTCTTTTCGAAGGTGGCGCGAACGCCGGGTTCGAAGCTCGTCACCTTGTAGGGGCCGGTGCCGATCATCGCGTCGGGACTGTCGAGACCGCCGTTCGGCTGGATGATAAGGTGGTAGTCGGACAGCAGCAGCGGCAGGTCGGCATTGCCTTCCGTGAGTGTCAGCACGAGCTTGCCGCCGTCGGCCTTGATTTCCTTGATCGACTTCATCACGCCGAGTGCGCCCGATTCCGACTTGTCATCGGTGTGGCGCTGCAACGTCTTGATGACGTCGTCGAGCGTCAACTCCTTGCCGTCGTGGAACTTCACGCCCTTGCGGATGTTGAAGGTCCAGGTCGATGCGTCGGCCGAGGGCTCCCAGGATTCGGCAAGTGCCGGCACCGGTGCGCCTGTCGTCGGATGGCTTTCGACCAGCATGTCGCCCCAGTTGCGTCCGACGACGAACATGAATTGCGAAAGCGCCTTGGCCGGGTCCTTCGAGTCGGTGGCGGCGGCACCTTCGAGGCCGAGCTTCAGATGGCCGCCGCGCTTCGGCTCCTGCGCCGCCGCGCTGGTCGCAAACAGCGTGCCGGCCGTCGAGGCGAGAATGCCGGCAGCGGCTGCGCGGCCGAGAAACTCGCGCCGGTTCATCTTGCCGAGCATGACCTGTTGTGTGAGGTAATCCTTGTAATCGCTCATTCCCCTGTTCCCTTCTTTGTCGGCATTCGCCGTTCGTTGTGGTTGTTAGAGATTGCTGCGTACAGCCATTGTATCGATGGCATTTCGGATCGGCCCGGGCGGCCGCTTCTTGTTTCGTCGGGTTTCGTTCTCCTTTCGTCGACCGGGCGCATTAGCTTCAGATCGATAAGCGTAGTCGCTGGAACCGATCTTGTAACGCCCTAAATTACAATTTATTTCCATAAGCTTGGCTTATGGACGCGTGGTTTATGGCGCGCGGCTTTGCCCGCGCGTCTCGTCACGTCTCAATGCCGGTCGCCCGGCTCGGTTCCCTGCGCCACCAAGGATGGCGGGGTCTGTCAGCGGCCCTTCCAGACGGGGTCGCGCTTCTCGGCGAAGGCGCGTGCGCCCTCCAGCTGGTCTTCGCTAGAATAGAGAATGTCGACCGTCTCGAACTGCCGTTGGGTGATCTTGTTCATGGTCGTCTGGAAGGCCTCGCCTTCGGCGGCGCGCACCACTTCCTTGATCGCGGCATAGACGAGCGGCGGTCCGCTTTCGAGCAGGCGGGCGAGTTCCCAGGCGCGCTCCATCAGCTTGTTTGCCGGCAGGATCTCGTTGACGAAGCCCCAGCGGTGGGCTTCCGCCACGTCGAGCCAGCGACCGGTCAGGAGCATGTCCATGGCGATGTGATAGGGGATGCGCTTCGGAAGCTTGATCGAGGCGGCGTCCGCAACTGTGCCGGAGCGGATTTCAGGTAGCGCGAAGGTCGCGTGTTCGGCGGCAAGGATCAGATCGGTCGACAGCGCGATTTCGAGACCGCCACCGCAGCAGATGCCGTTGATCGCCGCGATGATCGGCTTGTTGAGGTCGCGCAGCTCCTGCATGCCGCCGAAACCGCCGACGCCATAGTCGCCGTCGACCGCGTCGCCATCGGCGGCCGCCTTCAGGTCCCATCCCGGACAGAAGAATTTTTCACCGGCGCCGGTGATGATCGCGACGCGTAAGCTGTCGTCGTCGCGGAAATCACGGAAGATCTCGCCCATCATCCGGCTGGTCTTCAGGTCGATGGCATTGGCCTTCGGCCGGTCGATCGTGACTTCGAGAATGCCGCCTTCGCGGCGCGTGAGGATCGGTCCGGTCATGGGTCAGTTCCTCCGGCGAATGAGGGCGTCGGCCGCAACGGCACCCTGGCCGTTCGGCAACACCATCAAAGGATTGATATCGAGTTCTTCGAGCTTCGAAGCGTTTGAAACGACATAGGATGCCGCTGCGGCGACAGCCTCGACCAATGCCGCGAAATCGCCTGCAGGGCCGCCGCGATAGCCGTCGATGAGCTTGCGGATCTTCAGTCCGGCGATCGCCTCCTTGATCGCTTCCGGCGTCGTCGGCAGCGTCAGGATGGCGGAATCGTCGAGCAGTTCCACCAGGATGCCGCCGGCGCCGATCGTCAGTACCGGACCTGCCACCGGATCGCGCATGGCGCCGATGATCAGTTCGGCGACGGGTTTTGCCACCATCTTCTCGACCAGATAACCCGAGGCGACGGCGGCCATGGCCTTTGCTGCGGCGTAGACGTCATCGCGGCTTGCAAGGTTGAGCTTCACGGCGCCCGCTTCGGTCTTGTGGGCGACGCCCAGACCCTTGAGCACGACGGGGAAACCGAGGGCCTCGGCAGCGTTTGCGGCCTCTTCGGCGGTCGCCGCCGTTCTGCCTTCAGGCACCTTGAGGCCCGAAGCGGCAAGCTCCACCTTCGCCTCATGTTCGCTGAACGTGATTGCCTCGCCAGCAGTGCTGCCGCTGCCGTCGAGCAGGCGGGGCGGGACCGGTTTCGCCCAGGCGGCGCCGATGTCGGCGGCCGTCTCGATCGCCGCCAGCGCCTCCTCGATACCGAAGAAGGGGACGACACCCGCTTTCATCAGGAAGAGCGCCGTCGCCTCCGGCATGTTCTCGCCAAGGCTTGCGACGATGCCGGCGCGGGCGCCGGTCGCCCGTGCCGCGTCGATCACCGCGTGGCAGGTCGTCTCCCAGTCGGTCGCGTCGCAGCGGTCAAGCCGTGGGAAATCGAGCACGACGAGATTGATCGCATAGCCGCCCTTCATCATGGCGGTAAACGCGGTGGTCTGCTTCTCGCGATTGCCCCAGACGAAGGTGTGGTAGTCGAGCGGATTGGCGATCGTTACCATCTCGCCGAGCGCATCCTTGAGCGGCTTCTTCTGCTCGTCGCGTAAGGGTCGGTAGTTCACCCGGTAGCGCTCGCCGGCGTCCGCCATCAGCGAGGCCTCGCCGCCGGAGCAGCTCATCGAGGAGATGTCGTTGCTGTCGAGCGGGCCGGCCACATGCAGGAGCTTCAGCGTTTCGAGAAGCGCGGGCAGCGTATCGACGCGGCCGATGCCAAGGCGGGCAAGAAGCGCGGAGGAGACGCGGTCGTTGCCGGCAAGTGAAGCGGTGTGCGAGACGGTCGCAAGCTGCGCCGCCTCCGACTTGCCGACCTTGAGCGTCACGACCGGCTTGCCGAGTTCGCGCGCTCGCGTTGCCAGCCGTTCGAGCGCTGCCACGCTGTCGAAGCCTTCGATATGCAGGCCGACGGCAGTGACGCGCGGATCTTCGAGCACCGCGCAGGCGATGTCGGAAAGCCCCGTCTGCGCCTGGTTGCCGGCGGTCATGATATAGGCGAGCGGCAGGCCGCGCGTCTGCATCGAGATGTTGCAGGCGATGTTGGAGGACTGCGTCAGGATCGCAACGCCCTTTTCGACGCGCTGCATGCCGTGCTGGTCCGGCCAGAGCAGGGCGCCGTCGAGCATGTTGATGAAGCCGTAGCAATTCGGCCCGACGATCGGCATGGCGCCGGCAGCCGCGACCAGCGCCTCCTGCATGTCGTTGCCGTCGTGGAGCTCGCTAGCGGCCTCGCGAAAACCCGACGCATAGCAGACGGCACCGCCGGCGCCGCGGCTTGCGAGGTCGCGGATGATACCGATCGTCAGCTGCCGGTTGACACCGACGAAGGAGGCATCGGGCGCTACGGGCAGTTCCGCCACCGAGCGGTAGCACTTGCGGCCGAGGATTTCGGCCTCGCGCGGGTGCACCGGCCAGATTTCGCCGGAAAAGCCCATCTTGTCGCATTGTTCGATGACGCGCCGGGCTTCCTTGCCGCCGAAGACGGCGATGGTGCGTGGGCGGATCAGGCGGTCGAGGGAGCGGGGGGCGGGGGTCATGCCGTCTTGCTCTCCCTCATTCCTGTGCTTGTCACAGGAATCCAGCCGGTTTGCGTCGGCAAGCCGATAGGAACTCTTTCCATCTCGAAGCGCATGCGCTTGTTGCTTTGGTCATGGGCGGCACGGACGTGCCGCTGCTGGATTCCTGTGACAAGCACAGGAATGAGGGAGGGAGAGAGGGTGGTCGTCATCCCGTCACGCTCCCAGCGGCCGGAGCAGGTCGCGGCTGATGATGTGGCGCTGGATTTCAGACGTGCCGTCCCAGATGCGTTCGACGCGGGCGTCGCGCCAGAAGCGGGCGAGCGGCAGGTCGTCCATCAGGCCCATGCCGCCGAAGATCTGGATCGCCTCGTCGGTGACGCGGGCGAGCATCTCGGTGGCGAAAACCTTGGCAGACGCGATCTCGCGGTTTGACGGCAGGCCGTTGTCGAGCCGCCAGGCGGCAGACAGCGTCAAGAGGTCGGCGGCGTCGATCTCTGTGATCATGTCGGCGAGCTTGAAGGAGACGCCCTGGTTGGCACCGATCGGCTTGCCGAACTGCTTGCGGTCGGCGGCGTAGTTCAGCGCGTAGTCGAAGGCGCGGCGCGCCCGGCCGACCGAGGTCGCAGCCACCGTCAGGCGGGTGGCGAACAGCCAGTCGTTGGCGACGTCGAAGCCCTTGTGCACTTCGCCAAGGATCTGGGCGGAGGGCAGGCGGCAATCGTCGAAAGTCAGGATGCAGTTGTTGTAGCCGCGATGAGAGACGGAGTTGTAGCCCTTGCGGATCTCGAAGCCGGGCGTGCAGCGGTCAACGAGGAAACAGGTGATCTTCTTCTTCGGGCCGCGCGGCGTGTCCTCTTCGCCGGTGGCGATGAAGACGATGACGAAATCGGCGATGTCGGCATGGCTGATGAAGTGCTTGGTGCCATTGACGATCCAGTCGTCGCCATCCTTGCGGGCAAAACACTTCATGCCGCGCACGTCGGAGCCGGCGTCCGGCTCGGTCATGGCCAGCGCGTCGAACTTGTCGCCCTTGACCGCCGGCAGCAGGTATTTTTCGCGCTGCTCGGCATTGCAGGCCATCAGGATACCCGAGGGGCGGCCGAAGAAGACGGTGAGGCCCATGGAGCCGCGGCCAAGCTCGCGCTCGACCAGCGTGAAGGAGGTGTGGTCGAGGCCGGCGCCGCCGACCTCTTCGGGAAAATTGCAGCCGAAGAAACCGATTTCCTTGCACTTGCGGGCGATCTCCTGCCCGAGTTCGCGCGGCACCACCCCCGTGCGCTCGACCTCGTCCTCATGCGGATAGATTTCCGTTTCGACGAAGCTCCTGACCGTATCGACGATCATCTGCTGTTCTTCGGTCAGTGCGAAATTCATTGTTCTCTACCCCTCGTTTTCGCGCCGCTGACGTCCATTCCGCAAACGAGAGATGCCTCCTCAAGCCTCCCTCTTTTGCGGTTCGCCGCCCCGCCGCCGGTGCGGCGAAGCTGCCTTGTCGTGACCTGCCGCTGTTGCGGTCAGGCGCGCTTCTGGCCGACGAAGCGTCCCACACCTTCCGGTGCCGGCAGCTGCGCATGCGCTTCGGCAATGGCTGCAAGCTTGCTCAATACGTGTTCCGGTGCCGGCACGGACTTGCCGGCCTTGCTGTCGACATGGAGCGCCATCTGCTCGGCGGTCGCCACTGCCTCGTTGGTCGCAGCGTTGTAGATCGTCGAGAAGATGTGCAGGCGCTTCTCGTCGGACGACAGCACCTGGCAGGTCGAGTAGAGCGCGTCGCCGAGCCTGGCTTCGCCGAGGTTCCGGATGTGGGTCTCGACGGTGTAGTAGCTGTGGCCGTCGCGCACATAGTCGAGATCGACGCCGATCAGACGCAGCAGGCCATCGGTCGTATCGCCGAAGACCTGGAGATAGCGATGCTCGGTCATGTGGCCGTTGTAGTCGACCCAGGCAGCACTGACCTTGGTGTCGACGATGCGCAGCGGCTTGACGTCGCCGAGGTTTGCTTCCGGCTTCTTGGCATTGGCCCAGAGCTTGGCCTCGAAATCGGCGAGCAGCTTGCCGGCACCCCAGCCTTCGCCACCATTGCCCGATTTCAGCGCATGCATGATGCCGACGAGGTTTTCGTCGCGGATGCGCTCGAGTTCGCGGATCGAGCGGCCGGCGGCCTGCGCGTCCGACTGGGCGCCGATCTTTTCGACCAGCGCGTCGTCGAGATCGACGACGTCGGTGAACTTCGTCCAGGGCCATTTCAGGCAGGGGCCGAACTGGGCGAGGAAGTGGCGCATGCCGGCTTCGCCGCCGGCAATGCGATAGGTCTCGAACAGGCCCATCTGCGCCCAGCGCATGCCGAAGGAATAACGCATGACGTTGTCGAGCGTTTCGGTATCGCAGATGTCGTCCTGGATCAGCCAGAGCGCCTCGCGCCACAGCGCTTCGAGCAGGCGGTCGCCGACGAAGGCTTCGATCTCCTTGGCGATGACGACGCCCTTCATGCCGATCTGCTCGACGCCCAGCATGGCGCGCTCGATCGTCGCCTTCGTCGTCTTCTTGCCGCCGACGAGTTCGACGAGCGGCAGCAGGTAGACCGGGTTATATGGGTGCGCCACGAACATGCGCTCGGGATGGTGCATCTCGGCTTGTAGATCGGAGGGCAAAAGACCCGAGGTGGACGAGCCGATCAGCGCATCGGCCTTTGCGGCCGCATCGATCTTGGTGATGACGCCGCGCTTCAGTTCGAGCCGCTCCGGCACGCTTTCCTGAATCCAGTCAGCACCTTCGACCGCTTCCTCGATGCTCTTGCAGAAGGTGAGTTTTCCCTTCGGCGGCAGCGGGGCCATGGTCAGCATCGCATAGGCACGCTCGGCATTGGCCATGACTTCGCCGATGATGCGTTCGGCTTCCGGATGCGGGTCGAAGATCTTCACGTCGATTCCGGCGAGCGCGAAACGCGCAACCCAGGCGCCGCCGATAACGCCGCCGCCGACACAGGCTGCTTTGGTGATAAAGCTCATGGTGTTCTGCCCTTGCTCAGCGCTTCGTCAGCTTCAGTTTCTCGCGGACCTCTTTCGGTCCGATGATCTTGGCGCCCATGCCTTCGATGACGCCGACGGCTTTCTCGACGAGCTGGCCGTTGGTGGCGAGCTGGCCCTTGCCGATATAGAGGTTGTCTTCGAGGCCGACGCGGACGTTGCCGCCGGCAAGGATCGCCGCTGCCGGATAGGCGAGCGCATTGCGGCCGATGGAGAAGGCCGAGAAGGTCCAGTTATCAGGCACGTTGTTGACCATCGCCATGAAGGTGTTGAGGTCATCCGGCGCGCCCCACGGAATGCCCATGCAGAGCTGGATCAGTACCGGATCCTCGATCAGGCCTTCCTCGGCGAGCTGCTTGGCGAACCAGAGGTGGCCGGTGTCGAAGGCTTCGATCTCGGGGCGCACGCCGAGTGCCGTCATCTGGCGGGCCATTTCCCGCAGCATCGATGGCGTGTTGGTCATGACATAATCGCCGAGCGAGAAGTTCATGGTGCCGCAGTCGAGCGTGCAGATTTCCGGCAGGCACTCGGCCACATGGGCGACACGCTCGGTGGCGCCGGCCATGTCGGTGCCCTTCTCGTTGACGGGCAAGGGGCTTTCGACATTGCCGAACACCAGGTCGCCGCCCATGCCGGCCGTCAGGTTCAACACGATATCGATATCGGCGGAGCGGATGCGGTCGGTCACTTCCCGGTAGAGATCGAGCCTGCGGGAGGGCGCGCCGGTTTCCGGATCGCGAACGTGGCAGTGGATCACGGCGGCCCCGGCCTTGGCTGCCTCGACCGCCGCTTCGGCGATCTGTTTCGGCGTGATCGGAACATGGCTGGACTTCGAAACGGTGTCTCCCGAGCCGGTGACGGCACAGGTGATGAATACCTCGCGGTTCATGCTGAGCGGCATTGCTGTCTCCCTTTTATTGAGACCATTACGAGCCAAGAAGGGCGCCGCTGCTTTTCATTATCGGCTGCATCCTATACATTATCGGCGACAGAGCGGAGAAGTTTGGGCATGGATCAGAACGTTTCGCAGGTGCAGCACGTCGATATCCTGGTGCTGCCGGAGACCAATTTGATCCTCGTTGCCTCCGTCATCGAGCCGATGCGCGCGGCCAACCGCATCGCCGGGCGGCCGCTCTACGACTGGACGATCTACAGCCCGGACGGCGCGCCGATCGAGACAAAGAGCGGCATACCCATCCCCGTCTCGGGCATCTTCCGGCCGCAGCGCGAAACGTCGCCGCTCTTCATCCTCTCGAGCTACAACTGGCAGCGTAGCGCCACCTCGCAACTGAAGATGCTGCTTTCGCAGACTGCCCGGCATCGCGAGCTGATGGCCGGCATTGAATCCGGCTCATGGCTGCTCGCTGAAACCAGCCTGCTTGACAATTTCAGCGCCACCACCCACTGGGAGGATTTCGAGGATTTCACCACCAGCTATCCGCAGGTGACCATGGTGCGCGAGCGCTTCGTCATCGACGGCAAGCGCATCACGACCGGCGGCTCGCTGCCGACGCTCGATCTGATGCTGGAACTGATCCGCCGTGCGCACGGCTACTCGCTGGCGCTCGAAGTGTCGCGCCTCTTCATCTACGAGCAGGAGCGCACCCGCGGCGACCTCCTGCAGATGCCGGCGATCGGCAACATGCGCATCCTCGATCCGCGCGTCGGCGCCGCCGTCAAGCTGATGGAGGAAACCGTGGAAGCGCCGTTGACGCTGGCGCGGCTTGCCCGCCGCATCGGTGTCAGCACGCGCCACCTGCAGGATCTCTTTCGCGACACGATGGGCGTCGCGCCGCACGAGCATTACCTTGCGCTTCGCCTCAATGCGGCGCGGCGCAAGGTGATCGAGACACGTCTGGAATTTGCCGACATCGCGGCGATCTCCGGCTTCAACTCGTCGTCGTCCTTCTCGCGAAGCTACCGGGCGCATTATCGCGAGAGCCCGAGCGAGACCCGGCGACGACTGAAGCTCAAGACTTGAACACCCACTTCATGTGTTGATTTAGAAGGAAGTTTTCCGAGTCGTTTCAGGCGGTTGGCCGCAGGGGATCAAAGTTTGATTCCGCCGGCGGCACCGTTGCCATCAGGCCTGTGGGCTCGCCCGCATCATCGAAATCATCAACTCGCCGATCTCGCCGGCGAAAGCGCCGCGCGGCCAGACAAGTGTGAGGGATTGCCGATAAGCAGGGCCAAGCCGGATCATCGCCGGAGGCCGGTGCATCCTTGCGAGCGAGGATTCCGGCAGCACCGAGAGGTAGCCGTGTTGAGCGACGAGGTTGATGATAACAGGAATGGAATCGACTTCGACGAGGGCGATGCGGCGACGCTCGGTCTCATCAAGCGTGTCGTCGAGGAAGCGGGCGGTCTCGCGGCGCAATCCGCTCCTGACGCTTGGCACTGCGATCGGGCAGGCGGCGAGCAACCTTGGCAGGTCGCCTGCGAATGCGGAAAGGACGGAGGCGGGGCCTGCCAGCGCCAGCGGCATCTGCGACACCAGCCGGCCGTCGCAATCCAAGGGGATCTCGGCGACATCGAGAAGGGCGGCGTCGAACCGCCTGCTTCTGAGGCCAGCCAAAAGTTCATCCGCCGTGGTGCTGGATATGTATAGCGGCTGGCGCGGGCGGGTGCGTTGCCAGTTCGCCGTCAGCGCCGCCAGCATGCGGGCGATCTCGCTTTCGGGACCGAGCGGCATGACGGCGCCTAGGCGCCAGGTCGCGGCGTCGCGGCGGAAGCGATCGGCCGATGCGTGTGTCAACCGCGCCCAGATGTCGAGCAGGGCCTCGACCAATGGAATGATCCGCTCAGCGGTTGCCGTGCCGAGGACACCGCCATGAGAGCGCTCGAACAGGCGGCTGCCGAGATGGCGTTCAAGGTCGGCCATCTGCCGTGTCAGCTGCGGCTGACCGAGGCCGAGCGCCTTGGCGGTGGCGCGGATGCTGCCGGAGCGGGCGATCCGGACGAAGCGATCGAGCGCGACGAGGCCGATCGGCGGCGTGGGATCGATCGCCTCCTTACCTGCCGCCTCCATGATGGCAGCAATCTTGGTCGTTGCCTCCCTGATTTCAGTCGCGCGGGCACGCGCTTCGAGCGTCAGGACGAGTGCGGTTTCTTCTCGCCGGAACAGCGACATGGAGATCGCCTGTTCAAAGCGCTTGATGGCGGCGCTGACGCTTGAAGGCGCGCGTCCGCTGAGCTTGGCGGCGCGGCGGATGCCGCCTTCGCGGAGCACCGCATCGACGATCACGATCGTTGCCAAGTCCATTCGGCGATCCTTCTGCCAGACGAGCGGTACCATGCGCCGATGGCATGTCCATGATTACGCATTGCCCGTTCCAGATTTGGGATATAGCACGAGCGGGCGATAAGCGCATAGCATGCATAAAGCAACCAAGGCCTTGCGAGCGGCGGTTGCGAGACATCAGAGCATCCGCGCACCGTTTCGAAACCGAAGCGAGTCCGGCGCGGAAAGGTATCCATCGGCATGCTGCACCAGGTCAAAACCATCGTTCTCTGCGGGAAACCGCTGGACTTCGCGACGCTCGAGGACATCGGGACGGGAAGGGTTCGGCCGGTGGCCGATGACGGCGGCATGGAACGGGTGGCCGCCGCCCACAAGGTGGTTGCCGAGCGTGTCGCGATGGGGCTTCCCGTCTATGGTTCCAACACCGGCGTCGGCTCGATGAAGGACCGTCTCTGGACGGCCGACGATCTGGCTGAATTCAACAATTCGCTGGTCAGAGCCCATCACTTCGGCACCGGCGAGTTCTTCGCGCCGGCGATCGTGCGCATGGCGATCGCCATCCGCGTCAACACCGCCATGCGCGGCCACACCGGCTGCAGCCCGGATCTGATCCGGGCGTTTCTGTCCCTTCTTGCGTCCGACATCATTCCGGCCGTGCGCCGGCACGGCTCGATGGGCTGCGCCGATATCGGGCTGATGGGGCAGATCGCCTCGGTGCTGACAGGCGTCGGCGAGGCCTACTATCAAGGGCGCCTCGTTTCGGCCGAGACGGCGCTTGCCGAAGCGGGCCTGAAGCCATTCGTCATGCAGCCGCGCGACGCGCTGGCGGCGCTCAGCGTCAATGCCATTTCCTTCGCCGCGGCGGCCAACGTGCTGCGCGAGGCGGCGGCCGCGATCCGCGTGCTGCTCGTCACCGGCGTTATGTCATCCTTAGCGCTTGGCGCGTCGGCCGATCCGTGGCGGGTGGCGGCAACGCTCTCGACCCGCGGCGAGGCGCTGGTCGGCTCCTGGCTCTACGGTCAATCCGGTGTTGCAGACTGGCCGGTGCCGACGGCCATCCACGATCCGCTCAGCCTGCGCATGACCGCCCAGGTCTTCGGGGCCGTAGTCGACACGCTGATGGTTGCCGCTGGGCGGCTGGTGGAGGCGACCTATCTCTCCGACGACAACCCGGTGGTGCTTGGCGGGCAGGTCCATTCTTCCGGCGCGTCGCTGCCGCTGACCACAACGCTCTATATCGAGGCGGCACAGATCGCCTTTTCCCATGCGGCGCGCAACGTGCTGAACCGCTGCATTCTTCTATCGAACGGCGGACGTCGCAATCTCTCGGTCAATCTCGTGGCGCCGGGAGAGGTGGCGACCGGGCTCGGCCCGCTGATGAAGCTCGCCGTCGAACTTTACATGCGGGTGCAGTCGCTGGCCGTGCCGCTCTCGGCGCAATCGATCGTCGTTGCCGGCGGTCTCGAAGAAGAAGCGACCTTCCTGCCGCTGATCGTCGAGCGCATGGAAACGCAGGTGCGGGACCTGCGCCAGCTTGCCGCCATCGAGGCGATGCTGTCGTCGCAGGCGATCGATCTCGTCGGTGACCAGCCGCAGGGCGTCGTCAAGCGCGCCTACGACCAGACCCGTTCCGTCAGCCCTATGTATCTCAAGGACCGGCCGCTCTCGAAGGAGATCGAGGCGCTGCAGGATGCCTTCACCTGCCACGATCTGCTGCGCTCCTTCGTCGCCACCGCACCGATGCCGGAGTTCGACGACTTCTTCGCGCTCGGCAAGTGACCCACACCTGACCCATCGGGAGTACAGCATGTCCGATTTCGATCTCGTTCTGAAAGGCACCGTTGTTCTCCCTCACCGGATCGTCGAGGGCGGGCACGTGGCGGTTCGCGACGGCAAGGTGGTGCATGTCGGCCAGGGAGCGGGACCGGCGGCACGCGAGCGGCATGATCTCGGGAATGCGCTGATCCTGCCCGGCGCCGTGGATTCGCAGGTGCATTCGCTGTCGCAGAAGAACCAGGAGGATTTCATCTGGTCGACGCGTTCGGCGGCTGCCGGCGGCGTCACCACCATCGTCGACATGCCCTATGACGAGGGCAATCTCGTCTGCTCGGCTGAAGCCCTTCGCCGCAAGATCGACCATGCCGGTCCGCAGGCGCGTGTCGACTTCGCGCTTTATGGCACCGTCGACCCAGAGGAGGGGCCGGCACGCATCGGCGAAATGGTGGAGGCGGGTGTCGCCGCCTTCAAGTTCTCGACCTTCGGCACCGATCCCAAGCGCTTTCCGCGCATTCCGGCGGCGCTCCTTGAAGATTGCTTCCGCGCGATCGCGCCAACCGGGCTTGCCGCCGGCGTCCACAACGAGGACGACGAGGCGGTGCGCGCCGCGATCGATAAGGTCAAGGCGGCGGGCATCACCGACTACCGCGCCCACGGGCTGTCGCGCCCGCCGCTGACGGAACTGCTTGCCACCAACCAGATTTATGAGACCGGCGCTGCCACGGGCTGCCCCGCGCATGTGGTGCACTGCTCGCTCGGCCGTGGCTACGAGATTGCCGCCGCCTACCGCGCGCAAGGACATGCGGCGACGATCGAGTGCTGCATCCACTATCTGACGCTCGACGAGGAAAACGACGTCCGGCGCCTCGGCGGCAAGGCCAAGATCAATCCGCCGATCCGCCCGCGCGCCGAGGTGGAAAAGCTCTGGCGGCATGTGGCCGACGGTACGGTGACGATGGTCTCGACCGATCATGTGAGCTGGTCGGAGGATCGCAAGACCAATCCGGACATGCTGGCCAATGCCTCCGGCGTGCCGGGGCTCGAAGCCATGGTGCCGCTCTTCGTCAAGGGCGCGCTGGAGCGCGGAATTCCGCTGACTCGGGCAGCCGAACTGATGACGCTGAACCCGGCGCGGCATTTCCGCCTCGACCATCAGAAGGGCGCACTCGAAGCCGGCAAGGATGCCGATATCATCGTCATGACGCCCGAGCCCTATGTCTATGATGCGGCGGCAAGCGGTCACAACGTCGTCGGCTGGTCGCCCTATAACGGCATCAGGTTGCCCTGGCGGGTAAGTGCCACGTATCTGCGCGGCAGGCTCGCCTTCGACGGTCGGCAGGTTCTGGCCGAACCCGGTGTCGGGCAGTTCGTGCGCCCGTTGCCGACGCTTGCGCTGCAGGAGGCGTAATGATCAAGACGGCCCATAACAAAGTCCCAGCCAACCTGCCGGTCAATGCCAGCCGCATCGCCGGCATCGTCAACGGTTTGGCCGGCATCACCGAGCTCGACCGGCCCTACACACGCCGCGCTTTCACGCCGCTGTTCCTCGAGGGCCGCGCCTTCCTCGACCGGCGCTTCCGCGCAGCCGGTCTCGAAACCCGGATCGACGCCGCCGGAAATCTGATCGGCCGGCGCAAGGGGCGCAAATCGGTGCTCGGCACGATCATGCTCGGCTCCCATTCCGACACGGTGCCGGATGGCGGACGTTTCGACGGTATCGCCGGCGTTGCGGCGGCGCTGGAAGTGGCGCGGGCGCTGACGGACAACGGCATCGAACTCGACCATGATCTGGAGATCGTCGATTTCCTGGCGGAGGAAGTGTCGATCTTCGGCGTCTCCTGTGTCGGCAGCCGTGGCATGGCGGGCGTTCTTCCGGATGGCTGGTTGAGCCGTACCCAGGGCGAACTCAGTTTGCGGCAGGGCATCGTCGAGGTCGGCGGCGACCCGTCGCGGCTTTCGGGTTCGAAGCGCTCCGACATCAAGGCTTTCCTTGAACTGCATATCGAGCAGGGGCCGGTGCTGGAAACCGGGCGGCTCGATGTTGGGGTCGTTACCGCCATCTCCGGCATCACCCGCATCGAGATCGTCGTCGAGGGGCAGGCGGATCACGCCGGCACGACGCCGATGGGGCATCGGCGCGATGCGCTGGTTGCCGCCTCGCGGCTCGTGCTGGAGATCGAGCGGCTGGCAACGGAGTTTTCGAAGGGCGAGGGCCATTTCACCGCAACGGTCGGCGAGTTCTCGATCGAGCCGAACGCCGCCAATGTGGTGCCCTCCAGGGTGCGGCTGCTGATCGATGCGCGCGCCGAGCTGCGGCCGCAAATGGAGCGGTTCCTGACCGAACTCGGCCCTCTTTGCCAGAGCGTTGCCGAAGCGTCGGGCGTGACGATCGCGCCTGCCAATGTGATTTCCGATAACCATCCGACGCCGGGCGACGCGCTGCTGCTTTCGACGCTCGAAGAAAGCTGCGATGCGATCGGCGCGAAGCATCGACGCATGGCGTCCGGGGCCGGGCATGACACCGCCTGGATGGGCCGGATCACCCGCTCGGCGATGATCTTCATACCGTGCCTCGGTGGGCGCTCGCATGCGCCGGAGGAATGGGCTGAGAACGACGACATCGCGCTTGGCGCCGCCGTGCTCTTCGATGCGGTGAAGAGGCTCGACAAGAGATTGCAGGAGAAGGTGTGAGATGGGCCGGATACTGAAGGAAAAGGACGTCGAGGCGGCGGTCAAGGGCGGTTCCGTCTATGCGGCGGGCGGTGGCGGCTGGGCCGACCATGGGCGCATGCTTGGCTACGCCGCGGTCTCGATCGGCAAGCCGGAGCTGGTCTCGATTGACGAGCTCGACGCCAATGACTGGGTGGCGACGGCAGCCGCCATCGGGGCGCCTGCCTCCACCACGCCCTGGGAGATGCGCGGCGTCGATTACGTCAAGGCCGTGCAGCTTTTGCAGGAGGCGCTCGGCGAGAAGCTCTCGGGCCTGATCATCGGCCAGAACGGCAAGTCCTCGACGCTGAACGGCTGGCTGCCTTCGGCGATCCTCGGCACCAAGGTGGTCGATGCCGTCGGCGACATCCGCGCGCATCCGACCGGCGACATGGGGTCGATCGGCCTTGCCGGCTCGCCCGAACCAATGATCCAGACGGCCGTCGGCGGTAATCGCGACGAGAACCGCTATATCGAACTGGTGGTGCGCGGCGCCACCGCCAAGGTCTCGCCGATCCTGCGCACGGCCTCCGACATGTCCGGCGGCTTCATCGCCTCGTGCCGCAATCCGGTGCGTGCTTCCTATGTCCGGGACAATGCGGCGCTCGGCGGCATCTCGCTGGCGCTTGCGCTCGGCGAAGCGATCATTGCGGCCGAAGCCAAGGGCGGCAGCGCCATCATCGACGCGATCGTCAAAGCAACCAATGGCGCGATCCTCGCCGAAGGTACGATTACCGACAAATCGGTCGTCTATACCAAGGAAGCCTTCGATATCGGCACGGTCACGCTGGGGAAGGGCGCTGACTCGACGGTACTGCACGTGATGAACGAGTATATGGCGGTTGACTCTGCGGAAGGTCGGCGGCTTGCGACCTTCCCCGACGTCATCACCACGCTGTCACCGGAGGGCGAGCCCTTGAGCGTAGGCCAGCTTCAGGTGGGCATGAGGATCTTCGTGCTGCATGTGGCAAAGACGGTGATCCCGCTTTCGTCCAGCGTGCTCGACCCGACGGTTTATCCGTCTGTCGAAAAGGCGATGGGCATCGAGCTTGCCCGCTACGCGCTTTCGGGTCGGAGCTGACGGGAGAGAGCCATGGCACGCGATGCCGGGTTGGAAGAGCTGATCCGCGAGGAGCTCGGCGATCGCGCCGGGCTCTCGGAGAAGGCGATGTTCGGTGGCTGGGCCTATCTGCTGCATGGCAACCTGCTCCTTGGCGCACGCGAGGGTTCGCTGCTGGTGCGGCTCGGCAAGGGCAATGACGGCTGGGCGCTTGCGCTGCCCGATATCGAGCTGATGGTGATGAACGGACGCGCGATGCATGGCTGGGTGCGCGCGGGTGCGGATGCCTATGGCGACGATGCCTTGCGCCGGCGGCTGCTCGATGGGGCGATTGCCTTCGTCGAGACGCTGCCGCCGAAGTGAAGGTTGGTGGTCTGCCCGCCAATAAGTGTTGGCGGGGTTGCCCCTCACCCTAACCCTCTCCCCGCTTGCGGGGAGAGGGGACGTGGCCGCCATTCTCCGCAGTGCGTGTGGCACGCGGTGCGCCATTCACCGGCCGATCGTGGAAGGGGAAACGGCCGCGGTTCGCATTCGGCAACCGAGGCAAACGCAACGCCATCCCCTCTCCCCGCAAGCGGGGAGAGGGCTAGGGTGAGGGGCAGCGACTCCCGCCGACGTAAATGGGGGCAGCGACCTTCTGCCGACATGAATGAGAGGGGCAATCACCCCGCCGAGACAACAATGAGGAACAGGACAATGCCCAAGGCCAACCCCCGTCACCCTGGTTTCCCGATCCCTGGCGGGCCGGAGCTGCGCGCCAAGGGCTGGCGGCAGGAGGCGCTGCTGCGGCTGCTCGAAAATGTGCTCTCCGTCGGCGAGGATCCGGACAATCTCATCGTCTATGCCGCCCTCGGCAAGGCGGCGCGCAACTGGCCGGCGCATCGCGCCATCGTCAAGGCGCTCACCGAGATGGACGAAGACCAGACGCTCATCATCCAGTCGGGCAAGCCGGTGGGGCTGTTGAAGACCCATGCCAAGGCGCCGCTCGTCATCATGGCCAACTGCAACATCGTCGGCCAATGGGCGAAGGCCGAGGTGTTCTACGAATTGCAGCGCAAGGGGCTGATCTGCTGGGGCGGGCTGACGGCCGGCGCCTGGCAATATATCGGCAGCCAGGGGGTGATCCAGGGCACCTACGAGATTTTCATGCGCATCGCCGAGCGCCGATTCGGCGGCGATCTCTTCGGTCGTTTCGTGCTGACGGCGGGGCTCGGCGGCATGGGCGGGGCGCAGCCGCTAGCCGGCCGCATGGCGGGGGCTGCGATCCTCTGCGTTGACATTGATGCGGAGCGGGCGAAGAAGCGCCGGGAGATCGGCTATCTCCAGGAGATCGCGCCGGATCTCGATGCGGCGCTGGCGATGATCGACGCGGCCGTGAAGGAGAAGCGCGCGCTTTCCGTCGGCCTCGTCGGCAATGCGGCGGAAATCTACCCGGAAATCGCACGGCGCGGCATCGTGCCCGACGTGGTGACCGACCAGACCTCGGCGCATGATCTCGTCTACGGCTACGTGCCGAAGGGCATGAGCCTCGACCAGGTGAAGTCGCTGCGCGATGACGGCCAGGGGCAATTGATGGCGGCAAGCCGTGCCTCGATCGTCGAACACGTCAAGGCGATGCTCGACTTCCAGAAAAAGGGCTCGGAAGTCTTCGACAACGGCAACCTGATCCGCACCCAGGCCCGCGAGGGCGGCGTTGCCAATGCCTTCGACATTCCGATCTTCACCGAAGCCTATCTCAGGCCGCTTTTTGCCCGCGCCATCGGGCCGTTCCGCTGGATGGCGCTGTCAGGCGAGGAGAGCGACATCGCCCGCATCGACGACCTTTTGCTGGAGATGTTCCCGGACAACAAGATCATCACCAACTGGATCAAGCTCGCACGTCAGCATATCCCCTTCGAGGGCCTGCCGGCCCGCATCGCCTGGCTCGGCCATGGCGAGCGCACGGCACTGGCGCGGCGCGTCAACGAGCTGGTCGCATCCGGCGAACTCAAGGGACCGATCGCGTTCTCGCGCGACCATCTCGATGCCGGCGCCATGGCGCACCCGAACATCATGACCGAGCGGATGAAGGACGGATCGGACGCGATCGCCGACTGGCCCTTGCTCGACGCCATGCTGCTCTGCTCGTCGATGGCCGATCTCGTCGTCGTGCATTCCGGCGGCGGCGGCTATGCCGGCTATATGACCAGCTGCGGCGTGACCGTCGTTGCCGACGGCACGGCTGAGGCCGACGAGCGGCTCGACCATGCGCTCACCAATGATACCGCTCTCGGTGTCATCCGCTATGCCGATGCCGGCTACGACGAGAGTTTCGAGGAGATTGCTGCCAAGGGCATCGGGCATGTGAAGGTGTGAGACGAGGCGTGAGAGGTTTCCCGAGTGGAGCCTCAATAAATCCTTGATTCGAGCCGTTTTAATCTGTGCGCCTGGTGATTGCGAGTGCATGAAGCAAAAACATGAAATGTAGAAATAGTGCGGAAAAAGTAGATGTAGCGATATTTGAAACTGTCTTGTGAAGGCCGAGCATAGTAAACTGGCCTTTGTCAACAAGAATTCCGTCAGAGTCTGCAATAGATACCGCCGGCGATCCGGATCCAAAATAATATATATAGAAAACAAATGCTATAATAGAATTTACGAATATCATGTCTGAGATCATCAATGATCTAAAAAGAGTATAATTAGATATTGAACCAGAGATGTTGTTAATAAGTTCAACTATGGCAAATATTATCGCTAGCCAAGCGGTGAGAAGTGCGGACCTCAAGAATATTCCAAATATAATTGGCATTGCCATGTGTTGAGAAAAATAAACAATACCAGCGTCAATGATAAATGCCATAAATAGTACAAATATTATGCATAGAAATCTGATGAATAAGATAGTTGAGGTGCGCTGCATATTCCATCCAGGTGGAAACTACGCTCATAATGCGAGTTTTTTCACTTTATTTCAGGGGTGCCCGAGCCTCAGAAATACCGCCTGCCATTCGCCAGTCACCATCTGCAGAAGTACAGTCGTGTCCGACTTAAATGATTATCGCGAGAATGGAGACGGCTCCAATTATCAGAAAGGACGTTAAGAGGCGCTTATTTCCCCTTTTCTTGATGTTCCTAATGAGCACTTCAAAATTAGTTCCGTCAATGGTCTGGCTGACGGATTTATGGCGAGACGCGTTGAGCCCCGCACTAAACGGCCATCTCGCCTCCATCCATCATCAGGAACCGGACGGGCACGTACTATCTACGCCTTGGTGCAAGGCGTGGCGCGCGGTACAATGCGCTCCCTGCGGCTCTGGGGGGCACCGATGACATCGAGCTTCAATGTGCAGAGTGCGACCGGCTATGAACAGTTGATGGGGCGGTGGAGCCGGCAGCTGGCGCCGCCCTTCATCGATTTTGCCGGCATTGCCGACGGCGAACGGGTGCTGGACGTCGGCTGCGGCACCGGGAGCCTGACCTTTGCGCTGCCGCACGCGGCCGATCTCAGCGAGATTACCGCGATCGATTTTTCCCCCGTCTTCGTCGAAGCGGCGATTAAGGCCAACACCGATCCGAGGATCAAGATTCAGCAGGCCGATGCCTGCGCGCTTCCCTTTGCCGATGCTTCTTTCGACCGGGCGCTGGCGCTGCTGGTGCTGCATTTCGTTCCAGAGGCGGGAAAGGCGGTTGCCGAGATGCGCCGGGTCACGCGGCCGGGCGGCGTGGTCGCCGCCGTGGTCTGGGATCACCTTGGCGGCATGCCGGGCATGCGCATGGTGCTCGATACGGCGGCGATGCTCGATGAGAATGCGGAACAAATACGCAGCCGATATTGCTTCCAGCCGATGATGCGGCCGGGTGAGATGATGCAGAGCTTTGCCGCGCATGGCCTTGAAAAGGTCGAGCAGACGTCGCTGATGATCCGCATGGACTATCAGTCGTTCGAGGATTTCTGGCAGCCGATCGCGGCGGGCGAGGGACCCTTGGGCAAATATGTTGGCTCGCTGGATCAGGGACTGCGGGCAAAGGTCGACGCGGCAGTACGCGCGGCCTATGAGGCCGGCCAGCCTGACGGCCCACGGTCCTTTGCGGCGGTGGCTTGGGCATGCCGGGGGACGGTTCCGGAGGCTTGATAAGGTCGCCAACCTCATCCCTGTGCTCGTCACAGGGATCCAGCAGCGGCGCGTCGGTGGCGCGAAAGGCACCTTCGATCCGGCGTTCTCAAAAGTCATTCACGGCGCGGACGCGCCGTGGCTGGATTTCTGTGACAAGCACAGAAATGAGGGAGGATAGGAGACGCGCCTAACCAGCCCAGTTGTCCGTGGCTTTGTTGCGCCAGAAATGAAGGAAGTGCGGTGTCGCCGCCGCACTTCGAAACCTAAAGGGGACGCGACGTCAACGTCCGGTCTTCACACCACCGTCTCGCCGCCATCCACCACCAGGATCTGGCCGGTCATGTAGGAGGAGCGGTCGGAGACGAGGAAGAGGATCGACTCGGCGATCTCGTCGACACTTGCCCAGCGGCCGAGCGGCACCTTTTCGCGGATATAGGATTCGATCGCGCCGCGCCCGCCCATCTGGGCGATGAAGGGCTCGTTGAAGGGCGTGTCGACCCAGCCGGGGCAGAGCGCGTTGACCCGGATGCCGTGGCGTGCGTAGTCGCCGGCCATCTGCTTGGTCATGGCGATGACGGCGTGTTTGGTGGTGGTGTAGGCGATCATCTCGCGATCATAGAGCACGCCTGAGGAGGACGAGGTATTGACGATGACGCCGCGGCCGGCCGCCCTCATCGACGGCACGACGAGGCGTGCGGCCATGAAATGGGCGCGGACGTTGAGGTTCCAGGAACGGTCGAAGCCCGAAATCTCGACCTCTTCGAGATCGCCCGCCACTTGAGCGCCGGCATGGTTGTGCAGAATGTCGATGCTGCCGTGGCGATAGAGGATATCGGCGATACCATCGCTGAGCGCTGCGTCGTCGGTGACGTCGATCGCCAGCGCCTCGGCGCTGCCGCCCTTGGCGGCGATCGCCGCGACGGCGGTGCTGGCAGCCGCAAGGCTGCGGTCGACGACGACGACATGGGCGCCCTCGCGCGCCATGATGGCAGCACCCGCCTGACCGATCCCGGAGCCGGCTCCGGTCACGATCGCGACCCGGTCTTTCAGGATCATGGTTTCACTCCCCGGATTTTGTTTTCTTCTCTCGCATCAGGATGCGGGCGGTCAGGATCAGAAGCAGCGAGGCGACAAGCACCAGCGTCGCGATCGCGTTGATCTCGGGCGTCACGCCGCGGCGGATCGAGGCGAAGACGTAGATCGGTAGCGTGGTTTTCGAGCCCGCGACGAAGAAGGCGATGATGAAATCGTCGAAGGAGAAGGTGAAGGCCAGAAGAAAGCCGGCGAGGATCGACGGCAGGATCTGCGGCAGCACGATCAGCCGGAAGGTCGTGAGCGGTGTCGCGTAAAGGTCGCTCGAAGCCTCGACGATATCGCGGCCGAGGCTGGCGATGCGGGCCTTCACGATCATCGTCACCAGCGCCATCGAGAACAGGCCGTGGGCGGCGATGATCGAGCCGTAGCCGAGGCCGAGCTGCGGCGGCTGATCGCCCGGCCAGATGGTGGCGAGCGCCGGATTGATGAAGGAGAAGACGGCGACCAACGCCACCAGCGTCGCGATGCCGATGACGACGCCGGGCACGACGATTGCCGCTGCAAAGAGCGCATCGAAGATCGCCCGGTTGCGCGGCGCCAGCCGCTCCATGCCAAGGGCCGCCATGGTGCCGAAGATCGCCGCAAGCGTGGCGCTGGTGAAGGCGATTAGCAGGCTGTTCTGCAAGGCCGAGACCAGGAAGGTGTTGCCCAGCGCCTTGCCGTACCAGGCGGTCGAAAACCCGGTGAACTCGCTGGCGTTACGCCCGGCGTTGAAGGAGAACAAGACGACGAGCGCGATCGGCGCGTAGAGGAAGAGATAGACGGAAGAGATAAAGGCGCGCATCAGACGAGATCCACCTGTCTTGTGCCGGCAACGCGGAAGGCAATGCGCATCGCCACCATCAGGATCACCACGACAACGGCAACGAGGGTGACGGCGATCGCCGAGCCGAAGGGCCAGTTGCGCGATTGCAGGAAGAGATCGACCAGTGCATTGCCGATGAAGAACACTTTGCCGCCGCCCAAGAGCTGCGGGATCAGGTATTCGCCAAGAAGCAGGATGGTCACCAGCGCGACACCGGTCATCACCCCTGGTAGCGACAAAGGCAGGGTGACGCCGAAGAAGGTCGAGACCGGCTTGGCGCCGAGATCGGCGGAGGCTTCGAGCAGCCGGCGGTCGAGTTTTTCGAGGCTCACATAAATCGGCATGATCATTAGCGGCAGGTAGCCGTAGACGATGCCGAGCAGCACGGCCCCGGGCGTGTTGAGCATCCTCACGTCCTCGATGCCGATCATCGACAAAAGGTTCGGGATGCCGCGCGAGCCAAGGATGTACATCCAGGCATAGGTGCGCACGAGCAGGCTGGTCCAGAAGGGTACGACCACCAGCGATACGAGGATCAGCCGGTAGCGCGGGTTCGCCTTGACCGCGAGATAATAGGCGACCGGATAGGCGATCAGCAGGCAGGCGAGCGCGCCGATCGGCGCGAGAACGAGCGTGTTCCAGAAGGCCGCCGCACGTGTCGGCAGGTTGGCGAACTGGGCAAAGGTGAAGGCCGCCTGATAGCCGCCTTCCGGTGCGCGTTCGCCGAAAGCGAAGACCAGCATGGCGATGAATGGCAGCACGAGGAAGATCATCAGCCAAGCCGCCGCCGGCGCCACCAGCGCCGCCGTCACCAGGTTTCTCTTCGTGTTCGTTGCCGCGGGCATAAAGTTCATCCGTTCGAGTTTCAGTCGTGTTTCGGTCTGCTTGGCGCGGTGAGGGAAAATGCCCCTCTTCTGCACACAGTGGGTAAGCGCCCCTCATCCGGCCTGCCGGCCACCTTCTCCCCGCTTTCGGGGCGAAGGACACTCGTGGCCCTCGCTTGGTCCCTCTCTTCCGACAGAAGCAAGAGGGCAGGGAGCTCGCCGCTTGTTCCTTCTCCCAGCAAGCGGGGAGAAGGTGCCGGCAGGCGGATGAGGGGCAATTTCCAGGTTCAAGCCGACTTGAAGCGCGCCATCAGCTCTGCGCGGCCGGGGTCGGTCAGCGTCACGGCGGCGCCGAATTCGAGCGGGGTCAGCGATGCCTCGTCCGGATAGACGATCTTGTTGCCGGTCACGTCGGCCGGCAGCAGCTTCAGCACGCGGCTGTCGGTGGTTGGTGCGCCGTTGGCGATGTGCTCCTTCATGGCGTTTTCCGGCGCCATCAGATAGTTCAGCAGGGCATAGCCAGCGGCCTTGTTGGCGGCACTCTTCGGGATCGCGTAGAAATCCGACCAGATTTCACCACCGTCCTTGCCGAGCACGAACTGGATTTCCGGCATGTCGCGGTTGAGCTGGGCGCCGTCATTGGTCCAGCACATGGTCATCCAGGCATCGGTCGCGCGCATCGACGGCTGGTAGTCGCTGTTGATGGCGTAGAGATGCGGCTTCACCTTGATCAGCAGCTCCTCGGCCTTGGCTAGTTCGTCCGGCTTGATCGAGTTGAAGGAAAACCCAAGCGATACCAGCGCATTGCCGATGGTGGTGAGCTGGTAGTCGTGGACCATGGCGTGGCCGTCGGCCTCGGTCATGGCGATCTCGAAGAAGTCCTTCCAGCTGGTCACCGGCGTCTTGATCTTTCCGGAGTTGAGCGCGATGCCGGTTGTGCCCCAGTTCTTCGGCACGGCATAGGTCTTGCGGTCGACGACGCCTTCGTTTGTGAAGCGCGCCGTCTCGGTCGAGGCGTCGTAATTCGGCAGCTTCGACAGATCGAGCTCGTCGATGAGGCCGAGCTTCACATAGGTGGAGATCGTGTAGTTGGTGGGAACGAAGAGGTCCCAACCGGTGCCGCCGGCCTGGAGCTTCGCCAGCATTTCCTCGTTGGAGCCGAAGACATTGACCTCGACGGCAACGCCGGTTGCCGCCTGGAAGGCCTCGAACGTCGCGGGGTCATGGTAGTTCGGCCAGGTGGCGATCGACATCTGCGTGCCGAGATCGCCGGCGAAGGCGGTGGAATTGAAGAGGCCCGGCTGGCGCGCGAGAACTGCGGTCGCAAGCCCGAGGCCGGTGACGCCGAGGAAGTGGCGGCGCGTAACCGAGCCGCGCTTCAGGCGCATCAGTTCGTCCGAGAGCTGATCGGCGGTGATAGGGGCATTTTCTCTGTACCATTTGCTCATGACGCTGTTCCCTTTATCGTTTGACGTTCATGCGTAGGCGGCAGAACCGGCTTGGTGAGGCCGGGAGAGTTCAGGCTGGAAAGACGTGCAGCGCGTTCGGATCGAAGGCGAGGCCGACCTTTTCGCCGGGCTCCACCAGTTCGCTGTCGCCGAGCGTGCGACGGTCGGCCGTCACCAGGAAATCGCCGAGCCCGTCGACCGCGACGGAGTATTCGACGGCTGAGCCCAAAAAGATCCGGTGAGTGACGGTGCCGGCAAGCGCGTCTGCGCTGGCGGCGCCGTTGCGCGTCAGGCGGATCGCTTCGGGCCTGAGCGCCACCGTTGCCGCACCCTTCGTTCCATTGACGGCAGGGGTGGCGAAGCGGGCGCCGTTGGCAAGGACAAGCGACGAGGCGCCGTCGACGGTCGCATCGATGCGGTTGGTCTTGCCGACGAAATCGGCGACGAAGAGGCTTGCGGGACGATCGTAGATCTCCTGCGGCGGGCCGACCTGGACGATGCGGCCGGCATTCATGACGCAGACAAAATCGCTCATCGACAGCGCTTCTTCCTGATCGTGGGTGACGAGCACGAAGGTGATGCCGAGCTCGCGCTGCAGCGTCTGCAGCTCGATCTGCATGGCGGTGCGCAACTTCTTGTCGAGGGCCGCCAGCGGCTCGTCGAGCAAAAGCACCTTCGGCTTGTTGACGATGGCGCGGGCAAGCGCCACGCGCTGCTGCTGGCCGCCGGACATTTCATGGATGCGGCGTTTGCCGAAGCCGCCGAGCCGCACCATTTCCAGCGCCTCCTGGGCGCGGCGCGAAATCTCGGCGCCGGCGATGCGCGGCCGCATCTGCCTCAGGCCGTAAGAGACGTTCTGCTCGACGTCGAGATGGGGAAACAGCGCATAGTGCTGGAACACCATGTTGACCGGGCGCCTGTAGGCGGCAACGCCGTTCATCGGCTCGCCGCTGATGAAGACCGTGCCCTCGCTCGGCTGCTCGAAGCCGCCGATCATGCGCAGGCAGGTGGTCTTGCCGCAGCCGGAAGGCCCGAGAAGCGCCATGAAGGCGCCACGCGGCACCTCGAGATTAATGTCCGATACGGCCGTCACGGCGCCATAACGTTTGGCAACCGAACGGAATTCGATGTCGTTCGTCGAAGCGGATGTCACGTCTGTTCCCTGCGGTTGTTTTCGGATGCAGCCAGGAATCTCCCGTCCTGGCACTCCACCGTCATTGATATGCAGCCTAGTCAGCGCGCACCCTGCCGGTATATACCCCGAGAGAGGTATTTCAACGCGGAATGCTCTGTGTGAGGAGTATACCCCGGAGCAGGAAATATCGGCCGGGAGGGCGGTTTGAGCGTCGATCTCGAGGGGCTTTTTCAGGTCATGGCACCGTTGGTGGCAGGTCCTGCGCTAGACGACGAGGCGGTCGGCACCGCCTATCGGCGGCTGATGTCGACGCTGATGACCTTCGACTATGTGGTCGTCTTTGCCTATCGCGCCAAGGAACGGCCGATCGATCTCTTCAGCACCTTCAACGCTAGGGATCACGTCCTCTTCGTCAGCCTCTACCAGGCGGGGCCCTATCTGCTCGACCCGTTCTACCATGCGGCGTCACAGGGCAAGCCGGGCATCTGGCGGATGCGGGAACTGGCGCCTGACCGGTTTTTCTCCTCGGAATATTATCGCACCTACTATGTGCAGACCGGGCTTGCGGAGGAAGTCGGCTTCTTCGTGCCGGTCGACGAGCAGATCACCGTCGTGCTGTCGCTGATGCGGCGCGAGGCGACGGGGCCGTTCAGCGCCGCGGAATTCGCCCTGTTGAAGAAGGTCGAGCCGCTGGTGTCGGCGCTGGTGCGCCATCATTGGGCGGGTCTCGGCCGCCGCTTCGATGCGGCGCTGGCGAAAACCGGCCGCAGCCGCCGCAAGGCGACCCACCCGCCGGCCGATGGCGTCTGGCAGCATCTCAATCTGACGGACCGCGAAGCCTCGATCATCGAGCTGGTGCTGCAGGGCCATTCGTCGGAATCGATCGGCCTCAGGCTCGGCATCTCCACCGGTACGGTCAAGGTTCACCGCCGGAACGTCTACCGCAAGCTCGGCATTTCCTCGCAGACGCAATTGCTGTCGCTGTATCTGAGAAACCTCGGGCAGTAAGCCGTGTAGGCGCCGCCCATCACTGCATGCCCGCCCGTAGCGGCGCCCCGACGGCGCGCCGCGCCGGTCGATGCCGGCTCTCCCAATCCCATTCCTCCACAAACGTGATCGATCGCGCGGCTGATCGCTATTGACATTTTTTGCACGCCATGAAATTTCTTTCATTAACGGATAAAAATATCACGCGGTGCAAAATTTATCATGCAACGCAACAAGGACCGGGTGGAGACAATGACGATTGGCGGGACAGGTATTCGTGACGACGAGACCAGCATGGCGACGCGGGCGGCCTGGCTGCACTATGCCGGCGGACTGACGCAGGCGGAGGTCGCCAAGCGACTCGGCCTTACATCGCTCAAAGCCCACCGGCTGATCATGAAGGCCAACCAGGAAGGGCTGGTGAAGGTCTATATCGACGGCGAAGTCTCCGAATGCGTCGAACTCGAGCAGGCGCTTTCGGCCCGCTTTGGCCTCGACTATTGCGAGGTGGTGCCGGACTTCGATTCCGACGATCTGCCCCTGAAGGCGCTCGGCATTTCCGGCGCGCAGTTCCTGAAGCGCGAGATCGAGCGCGGCGAGACGGCACTGGTCGGCGTCGGCCACGGCCGCACGCTTGCCGCGTGCGTCGAATATCTGCCGCGCATGGCAAGCGGCAACACCCGCTTCGTGTCGCTGCTCGGCGGGCTCACCCGCAAGTTCTCGGCCAACCCGCATGACGTGATCCACCGGCTCGCCGAGCGCACCGGTGCGGAGGCCTATGTCATGCCGGTGCCGTTCTTCGCCAACACGGTCGAGGATCGCGACGTGCTCTTCAGCCAGCGCGGCGTGCGTGAGGTCTTCGATCTCGCCAAGACCGCGGATCTCTTGATGGTCGGCATCGGCACCGTCGAGCGCGAGGCATCGCTGGTCTCGACCGGCATGATCGAGATGAGCGAGATCGAGGAAATCCAGAAGGGCGGGGCCATGGGCGAATTGCTCGGCCACTTCTTCGACAAGGACGGCGCACCAGTCGAAACAGCGTTGTCCGACCGGACCTTCACGCTCAGCCGCGAGGACCTGAAGAACCGCCGCACGGTTGCTGTGGCCGGCGGCAAGATCAAGGAGCCGGCCATTCGCGCCGTGCTCGCAAGTGGACACTTAAGCGGCCTTATCACCGACGAGCGGACGGCACGGGCGCTTGCGGCCGAAAGCGCATGAGGCGCTGAGACATTCGAGGCCATGCGGAGGGCAGGGAGGATCTGCCGTTCGGGTCTCAAAGGGAGGAATACCGGTGGGGTAGCCGGCAGTCGCAATCATACCCGCAACGGAGGAGAAGACGGATGTACGAGAAGGAGAAGGACCTCATCAGCGCATTCCTGCGTGGGGAGGTGGATCGCCGCGGCATGCTCAAGGGATTGGGGGCTGCAGGCCTGACCGCCGGCACGGCCGGCACGTTGTTCAACATGATGTCGACCCGGGCGCTTGCCGCCGATTTCGACTGGAAGGCGCATTCCGGCAAGAAGCTGAAGCTGCTTTTGAACAAGCACCCGTATGCCGATGCGATGATCGCCAACCTGCAGGCCTTCAAGGACCTGACGGGCATCGAGGTCACCTATGACGTGTTCCCGGAAGATGTCTATTTCGACAAGGTGACGGCGGCGCTTTCGTCGGGCTCGGCCGAATACGACGCCTTCATGACCGGCGCCTACATGACCTGGACCTATGGCCCGGCCGGCTGGATCGCCGACCTCAACGAATGGATCAAGGATCCGACCAAGACCAATCCCAACTACAATTGGGACGATTTCCTCGCAGGCGTGAAGAACTCCTGCGCCTGGAACGGCCAGCCGGGTGGAGCGCTTGGGTCGGAAGACGCCAAGCAATGGTGCATTCCGTGGGCGTTCGAACAGAACAACATCACCTATAACCGCGAGATGTTCGACAAGGCCGGCGTCGAATTACCGAAGAACCTCGACGACATGATCGCGGTCGCGGCCAAGCTGCAGAAGGACATCGGCGGCATTTACGGCATCGGTGTGCGTGGTTCGCGCTCCTGGGCGACGATCCACCCGGGCTTCCTGTCGGGATATGCCAACTTCAACCAGAAGGACCTGAACGTCGGCGCGGACGGCAAGCTGTCGGCGGCGATGAACACCGCGGAATCGAAGGCCTATCACGCCAAGTTCGTGCAGATGATCCAGGAAAGCGGCCCGAAGGACTGGTCGACCTATACCTGGTATCAGGTCGGCACCGACCTTGGCGCCGGCGCATCGGCGATGATCTTCGACGCCGATTGCCTGGGCTACTTCATGAACGGCGGCGACAACAAGATGGCTGGCAAGCTCGGCTATGCCGCCTTTGCCGCAAACCCGGAAGCGACAGCCTCGACGCCGAACATCTGGATCTGGTCGCTCGCCATGTCCAACTTCTCCAAGGATAAGGACGCCACCTGGTACTTCCTGCAATGGGCCTCCGGTCCGGAGCATGCGCTGTTCGGCGCCACCAAGATGGACTTCGTCGATCCGGTTCGCCAGTCGATCTGGAAGGACGAGATCTTCCGCGAGAAGCTGAACGGCAAGTATCCGGGCTACGTCGAAATGTTCGACGCTTCGGCCGCCGGCGCCTCCATCAAGTTCACGCCGCAGCCGCTGTTCTTCGACGTCACCACCGAATGGGCGGCGACGCTGCAGAAGATGGTCGCCAAGCAGGTGCCTGTCGATGAAGGTCTCGACCAGCTTGCAGAAAGCATCAACCGCCAGCTCCAAGAGGCGGGTCTCGGCTGATAGGCCTCCCAAGCGATGCCCGGCGCTTGGATGCGCCGGGCATCCCGAGATGCCGGTTGAGCCGGCCTGTTGCGACCGGTTTGAGGTTGCACCGAAATCAACCCGAGATGCCGAGGGACTGGCGCGGCGCCTATAGGCTCCCGCGTGCCGCGTGCTCTTTAAAGACTTCAGGAACGGAGCTCGACATGGCTTCAACAGAAATCCTCCGCAGACCGGCCTCCGGTTTCAGGATCAGCAGGAAGATGCTTCCCTACGTGCTGAGCCTGCCGGCGTTGCTCGTGTGCATCGGCATCCTCATCCCGTTCTTCACGGCGGTAATCTATTCCTTCCAGCGCTATCGGCTGAGCCAGCCCTGGGCGCGCCAGTTCAACTGGGGCGAAAACTATCTCAACTTCGTCACCGACCCGGCCTTCTGGAACACGCTCAAGGTGTCGCTGCTCTATGCCGGGCTCACCGTGACGCTGGAACTCTTGCTCGGTCTCGGCATCGCGCTGCTTTTGCAGCGGCGCTCGACGGTCAACAACTTCATCTCGATTATGCTGCTTCTGCCGCTGATGATCGCGCCGGCGCTCGCCGCCTTGATGTGGAAGCTGATGACCAATCCGAGCTTCGGCATCCTCAGCTATCTCGCAAGCCTCATCGGCCTGCATGATTTCCGCTGGGCGTCCTCGCCGGACACCGCGCTTCTGACCGTCGTTCTCGTCGATATCTGGGTCTACACGCCCTTCATCATGATCCTGCTTCTGGCGGGCCTGCGCTCGCTGCCGACGCAGCCCTTCGAGGCGGCGGCCCTCGACGGCGTGCCGCGCAGCTTCGTCTTCTTCCGCATCACGCTGCCGATGCTGACGCCCTATATCCTGACGGCGACGCTCTTCCGGCTGCTCGACAGCATCCAGCAGTTCGACATCATCTACGCGATGACGCAAGGCGGGCCCGGCAACACGCTCACCGTCTTCCAGGTCGAGGCCTATCTCAACTTCTTCCAGTCGACCAATGTCGGCCGTTCGGCAGCGCTGCTGATCATCCTGTGGGCGATCACCTACACGCTGTCCAACGTCTTCATCAAGAACTGGCTGCGGCTGCGCGAGCGCGCTCGCGGCGAAGCGTAAAGGAGGGACCAATGGAAACCATGTCTCCGCTCGAACGGGTCTTGCGCGGTCTCGCCCTCACGCTCGTCGTCGTCTTCTTCATGTTCCCGATTTTCTGGATCTTCCTGATGTCGTTCCAGACGAACGAGACGATCCTCGCAATCCCGCCGTCGATCGTGTTCTCGCCGACACTGTCGAACTACGCGGCGCTGATCACCGGCAAGCTGCAGACGGCGGCCGGTACGCTCGACATTGCCTTCATGCGCAATCTCGGCAACTCGATCTTCCTGTCGGTCGCCTCCGTTGCCGTAGCGCTGGTGCTCGGCGTGCCCGCGGCCTATGCGTTTGCCCGCCACAAGTTCAAAGGTTCGGAGGACATCGCGTTTACGCTGCTGTCCTTCCGCTTCGCGCCGCCTCTCCTGGTGCTACTGCCGCTGACGCAGTATTTCCAGTGGCTCGGCCTCTCCAACACCTATTTCGGCCTGATCTGGGTCTACCAGCTCATCTGCCTGCCACTCATCCTCTGGATCGTGCGCGGCTACTTCGAGGATATCTCGGCCGACGTCGAATATGCCTATCGCATCGCCGGCCATTCTTGGTTTGCGACGTTCCGCAAGATTGCTCTGCCGCTTGCCGGACCGGGCATTGCCGCTGCCGGCCTGCTCGCCTTCATCTTCGCCTGGAACAATTTCGTCTTCGCGCTGGTGTTGGCATCTGCCGACAAGCAGCCGGTGACGGTCGGTGCGCTTGCCTTCGTCACCTCCTCGGGCATCCAATACGGACAGATCGCCGCGGCCATCGTGCTTTCGGTCACGCCGACGCTCGCACTTGCACTCTACGCCCAGCGCTACCTCGTCGAAGGCCTGTCGCTCGGCGCGGTGAAAGGGTAACTCATGACCACGCTGCAACTGAAGAATATCGTCAAGCGCTACAAGAGCCAGACGGTTCTCGACGACTTGACTCTCGACGTCGCCGATGGCGAGCGGCTGGTGCTTTTCGGCCCCTCCGGCGCCGGCAAGACGGTGCTGCTCCGGCTGGTGGCCGGGGTCATCGAGCCCGACGAGGGCCGGGTGCTGATCGGTGGCGAGGACATGACCGACGTCGATGCCGAGCATCGCGGCGTCGGCATGGCCTTCCAGAACTTCGCGCTCTTCCCGCACATGAGCGCTTTCGACAACATCGCAAGCCCGCTGACGGCGACGAGATCGTCGAAGGACAGGATCGCCGCCGGCGTGCAGAAGGTCGCGAAGCTCCTCAAGATCGACCATGTGCTGAGCCATCATCCGAAGGCGCTTTCCAACGGCCAGAAGCAGCGCACCGCGCTTGCCCGCGCGCTCGTCGGCTCGCCGCCGCTTCTGCTGCTGGATGATCCCTTGCGCAACGTCGATGCAAAGCTCCGCTTCGAGATGCGGCTGGAACTGCCGCGGCTGCTCGCGGCGCAAGGCGCCACCGTCGTCTACGTCACCCAGGACTACAAGGAGGCGATGGCGCTCGGTGACCGCATCGCCGTCATGGCCGCTGGCCGCATCCGCCAG
Organism: Ensifer sp. R-19; assembly: GCF_049905105.1. NCBI lineage: Bacteria > Pseudomonadati > Pseudomonadota > Alphaproteobacteria > Hyphomicrobiales > Rhizobiaceae > Ensifer > Ensifer sp. R-19. The sequence continues at coordinate 2,357,108 of NZ_CP184569.1, read as the reverse complement.
GTGGGCACGCCGCAGGAAATCTACAATGCGCCGGCCGATATCGAGATCGCGCGGCTCTTCGGCGATCCCACCATCAACCTGCTCGACGTGGTGCCGCAGCGCAGCGGCGACGGCGTGTTCGTCGAGCTCTCCAATGTCCGGGTGCGGCTTGCCGACTATGATGCCGATGTCGCGGGTAAGGAATGCGTCCTCGGCCTGCGTCCGGAGGCGATCAGCTTTGCCGACGCCGGAGCGCCCGGTGCGATCCCTGTGACGGTGGAGGCGGAGACGCCGCTCAACGAAAAGACCGTGACGCTGGCACTGACCGCCCGCGGCCGCGAAATCCTGGTGTCGCGTCCAGCTGGTACGCCTGGTCCGGTCGCCGGCCCGGCCCATATTGCCGTCAATGGCTCCCAGGCCTTCCTCTTCGACAAGACGAGCGGCGCCCTGCTGCCGCGCGCCGACCTCGCAGCCAAGCGCAATGGAGAAGCGGCATGACCGACACCGCTCTTTTGATCAAGGACGTCGACAAATTCTACGGCCCCGTCGACTACGGCGTGCACGCCGTGAAGAAGCTGAACATGGATGTTCAGAAGGGCGAGATCATCGCGCTGCTGGGCTCGTCCGGCTGCGGCAAGACCTCGACATTGCGCATGATCGCCGGCTTCGAGGCGGTCTCGCGTGGCACGATCTCGCTTGCCGGCCGGCCGGTGCAGACCTTGCCGCCGGTGCGCCGCAACGTCGCCATGGCGTTTGAGGGCTATTCGCTCTACCCGCCGCTCACGGTGCGCGAGAACATCGCCTTCGCGCTCAAGGCTTCGAAGCTTTCGCAGGGTGTCGTCGACGAGAAGGTCGCTGGTATCGCCAAGCTTTTGGAGATCGAAGACATTCTCGGGCGCTATCCAAGCTCGATCTCCGGCGGCCAGCAGCAGCGCGCCTCGCTTGGGCGGGCTCTCATCCGCGATGCCAGCCTGCATCTGCTCGACGAGCCGATGGGACAACTGGAGCCGCAGCTTCGCGCGCTGCTTCGCGGCCGCATCAAGCACTACATCAAGGAGCGCGGGCTGACGGCGATCCTCGTCACCCACGACCAGACCGAGGCCAACGCGCTCGCCGACCGCATCGCCGTCATGGAAGGCGGGGTGCTGCAGCAGTTCGACACCCCGCAGAAGATCAAGGAGCGGCCGGCCAATCTCTTCACCGGCACCTTCGTCGGCGAGCCGCCGATGAACGTCTTCGAGGCCAGCGTTTTGGGATCGGAGAGCAAAGTTGCCTTCGGCCTCAAGGATGGCGTGCGGCTCGAATATCCAGCCTCGGACTTCTCGCATGCGGTGCGTGATGCGCTGGTTCAGCGGCAGAAGGTGGTGCTCGGCATCCGGCCCTATTCGGTGCGCCGCAGCGCCGACGGCGTCACCGGCCGCGTGGCCGTCAACCAATGGCTGGGTGACCAGACCCATATCGCCGCGGATTTTGCCGGCGGCACCATGGTGCTGGTCGAGCACGACCGGACGGAGCTTGATGTCGGCCAGCCGATCGGTATCCATCTCGACCCGTCGAGCCTGCATGTCTTCGACGGCGAAAGCGGCCGGGCGATCAGCCATGGACAGGAGCTCGCCTGATGCGGGATATCCTCATCGGCATAGATGCGGGTACGTCGGTCATCAAATCGGTGGCCTTCGACCTGCGCGGTCGGCAGATCGCCATGGCGGCCCTGCCGAACGCCTATGAGGCCGTGGGCCGCGCCGGCAGCGTGCAGGATCTCGACCGCACCTGGGCCGATGCGGCCGCGACGCTCAAGCAGCTCTCCGACAAGATCGAAAACCTCCCTGGCCGTGTTGCCGCGATCGCGGTGACCGGTCAGGGGGATGGCACCTGGATGATCGACAGGGCAGGCGAGCCCGTTGGCAAGGGCTGGCTCTGGCTTGATGCGCGCGCCGGCGAGACGGTGGAGCGGCTACGCGCCGACAGCGGTGATATCGCCCGCTTTCTAAGCACCGGCGTGGGGCTCGCCGCCTGCCAGCAGGGCCCGCAGCTTCGCTGGATGCACGACCATGCGCCCGACATGTTGAACGGCGTCGCAACGACGTTCCATTGCAAGGACTGGCTCTATTTCAGGCTGACCGGCAAGCGCGCCACCGACCCGTCCGAGGCCAATTTCAGCTTCGGCAATTTCCGCACCCGCAGCTACAATGACGACGTCATCGCCTTCCTCGGCCTCGAAAAGCTGAAACATGTGCTGCCGGAGATCGTCGATGGTGCCTCGACCCATCACCCGCTCTCAGGCGACGCGGCGAAGGCCACGGGCCTCATCGAGGGCACACCCATCGTGCTCGGTTACGTCGATGTCGTTTGCACCGCGCTGGGCGCTGGCCTCTATGATCCCGGCACCGATACCGGCTGCTCGATCATCGGTTCGACCGGCATGCATATGCGACTGGCCAACGGTGCCGACGATGTGCGCCTCAACCGCGATTTGACCGGCTACACCATGTGCATGCCGATCCCGGGCACCTATGCGCAGATGCAGTCGAATATGGCAGCGACGCTCAACATCGACTGGATCCTGTCGGTGGCATCCGGCCTGCTCAAGGGCATGGGCGTCGAGAAATCCAAGAACGAACTGCTTTCCCATGTCGACGGCTGGCTTGCGGACGCCAAGGACACGCCGCTGATCTTCCAGCCCTATATCTCGGAGGCGGGCGAGCGCGGGCCTTTCGTCGACGCCTCGGCCCGCGCCTCCTTCGTCGGCCTCTCGATCACCCACGGTTTCGGCGACATGGTGAAGGCGGTCTTTGACGGGCTCGCCATGGCGGCGCGCGATTGCTACGCGGAGATGGGGCCGCTGCCGGCGCGCATCCGGCTGACGGGTGGTGCTGCCCGCAGCGCCTCGCTCCGCCGCATCCTCGGTGCGGCGCTCGGCGCCAGCGTCCAGACGAGCGAACGGGAAGAGGCGGGTGCTGCCGGTGCTGCGATGATCGCCGCTGTATCGCTCGGCATCTATCCCTCGATGGCCGATTGCCTCGGCGATTGGGTCACCCCCTACCAACGACCGGCGGAAGCCGCCGATCCGGTGCTTAGCTGTCGCTTTGACGAACTCTTCCCCGCCTACCAGCAGTCGCGAACAGCGCTCAGACCCGTCTGGCACGCACTCTCCCAAAGTGCTGACGCCGGAAATCAACAGGAAACACCGAAATGAAGAAGATAGCCATTATCGGCGACCGGTTCATGCTGCCGGATGTGTTCCGCGACAAGATCGTCGAGGCGACCGGCAACGGCCATGACATCCGCACGCTCGAACTGCCCTGGCCCGATGTGCCGATGGAGCACGGCTATGCCGTCGAAGGCATGGACGGGCTGAAGGAATACCTCGGCAAGCCCGAGGACATCGTCGAATTCATCGGTGACGCGGAAATCCTGGTGACGCAGCTGGCGCCGCTGTCGCGAGGGATGCTTGCGGCACTGCCCGGCCTCAAGCTCGTCGCGGTCTCGCGCGGCGGACCTGTGAATATCGACATGGGTGCGGCGCGCGACGCAGGTGTGCGCGTCGTCAACACGCCCGGCCGCAATGCGAGCGCCGTTGCCGAATTCACGCTCGGCGCGATCCTCGCCGAGACGCGGCTGATCCGCACCGGGCATGAGGCGCTGCGCAAGGGCGAATGGCGCGGCGATCTCTATCGCGCCGACCGCACCGGCCGCGAACTCTGCGAAATGACCGTTGGCGTCATCGGTTACGGCAATATCGGCACGAAGGTCGTGCGTCTGCTGCGCGCCTTCGGCACCAAGGTGCTGGTGCACGACCCCTATGTGCAGCTTTCGGCGGACGACCTCAATGCTGGCGTCGAGCAGGTCTCGCTCGACGATCTTCTGTCCCGCTCGGACCTCGTGACGCTGCATCCCCGCGTCACGGAGGAGACGCGCAATATGATGAACGCCGAGACCTTCGCCAAGATGAAGCCGGGCACGATCTTCGTGAACACGGCGCGTGGCCCGCTCTGCGACTACGACGCGCTCTATGAAAACCTGCTGAGCGGCCATCTCTCGGCGGCGATGCTGGAGACCTTCGCCGTGGAGCCGGTACCGGAGGATTGGCCGCTGCTGCAACTCCCCAATGTGACGCTGACGCCGCATATCGCCGGCGCCTCGGTGCGCACCGTGACCTTTGCCGCCGAAATGGCGGCCGAGGAAGTCCGCCGCTACATCGCCGGCCTGCCGCCGGTTCATCCCTGCTGAGGTGACAGTTATGAGCGAACGCGAACTGCGCCAGTCGATCGTCGACCATTGCCGCCACATGAACGCCATCGGGCTCAACCAGGGCACGTCGGGCAATATCAGTCTGCGCCACGGCGAGACCATGCTGGTGACGCCCTCGGGCATTCCCTATGACGAGATGACGGCCGAGATGATCGTCGCCATGCCGATCGAGGGCGAATACGGAAGCTGGTCAGGGCCGAAGAAGCCGTCGGTCGAATGGCCGTTTCACCTGGATATCCTGCGCGCTCGGCCGGAGGTCGGTGCCGTCGTCCACACCCATGCGATGTATTCGACCATTCTGGCGATCGCCCGCAAGCCGATCCCGGCCTGCCACTACATGATCGCGGCCTTCGGCGGCAGTGATGTGCGCGTCGCGGACTACGAGCGCTATGGCACCAAGGCGCTCTCCGACAGCGTCTTGCGCGCCCTCGAAGGCCGCAGTGCCTGCCTGATGGCGAACCACGGCATGATCGCGACCGGCGCGAGCCTGGAGAAGGCGATGTGGGCGGCGGTCGAGCTCGAGACGATCGCCAAGCAGTACTACCACACGCTGCTGATCGGCGGCCCGGTGCTCCTGTCGGAGGCCGAGATATCAGGCGTGATCGAGGGCTTCTCCACCTATGGCCTGCAGGACAAGACGAAGGCGGCGTGAGGCATGGCGGCGATGGCGACAGGAGTAACGACGGTGGGTTCCGAGACCAGAGTGTATGATCTGTTTGTCATCGGCGGCGGCGTCAATGGCGCGGGCATTGCGCGCGACGCCGCCGGGCGAGGGCTTTCGGTTCTCTTGTGCGAGAAGGACGATCTGGCGCAGGGCACGAGCTCGCGTTCGGGCAAGCTGGTGCATGGCGGTCTGCGCTATCTCGAATATTACGAGTTTCGTCTGGTGCGCGAGGCGCTGATCGAACGCGAGGTGCTGCTTCAGTCCGCGCCGCACATCATCTGGCCGATGCGTTTCGTGCTGCCGCACAACCCGGAGGATCGGCCGGCCTGGCTCGTGCGGCTCGGGCTCTTCCTCTATGACCATCTCGGCGGACGCAAACGGCTGCCGGGGACGCGGAGCCTCAATCTTTCGACCGCGCCGGAGGGCGCGCCGATCAAGCGCGAATACCGCAAGGCGTTCGAGTATTCCGACTGTTGGGTGGATGACGCCCGCCTCGTCGTCCTGAACGCGCTCGATGCCCGCTCCCGTGGCGCCCGGGTCTTGACGCGCACCGCCTGCAGCGCGATCCGCCGGCGCGACGGGCTCTGGTTTATCGAGATGACCGATACGCGAACCGGCGCCAAGACCGAGGCGAGGGCACGGTGTGTGGTCAACACGGCCGGCCCCTGGGTCAACGACGTGATCGGCCGGATCGGCGGGCTGAACTCCAGCCGCAGCGTGCGCCTCGTCAAGGGTAGCCACATCGTCGTGCCGAAGTTCTGGGAGGGGCGGCAGGCCTATCTGGTCCAGAACCCGGACAAGCGGGTGATCTTCATCAACCCCTATCAGAACGATCTGGCGCTGATCGGCACGACGGACATCCCCTATGAAGGCCGGCCGGAGGACGTATCGGCCGACGGCAACGAGATTAGCTATCTGCTGAAGTCGGTAAACCGCTACTTCAAGCAACAACTGACCTCTGACGATATCGTCTATAGCTTCTCCGGCGTGCGCCCGCTCTATGACGACAACGCCGAGAACCCCTCCGCCGTCACCCGCGACTATATTTTCGAGGTCGATGCGGCCGATGGCCAGGCGCCTCTGCTCTCGGTCTTCGGCGGCAAGATCACCACGTTCCGCAAGCTTTCCGAACATGCATTGGAACGGCTGAAACCCTTCTTCCCCAAGATGGGACCGGCCTGGACGGCACGCGCCCATCTGCCGGGCGGCGACATGGCGGATGCCGATTTCGAGCAGTTCCTGGGAGATCTCAAGGCACGCTACCGCTTTCTGCCCGCCGATCTCGCCAAGCATTATGCGCGGCTCTATGGCACCAGGACGCATGCGCTGCTTGCCGGTGCCACCGCGGTCGAGGATCTCGGGCCGGCCTTCGGCTCGCTCCTTCGCGAGCGCGAGGCGCGCTTCCTCATCGACAACGAATGGGCGCTGACGGCGGACGACATTCTTGACCGTCGGACCAAACACGGCCTGCACATGACACTGGCCGAGCGGCAGGCCTTCACCCATTGGCTGGAACGTCAGCAGGCGGCGGCTTGAAGGAGACCGAGATGCGAAGTCTGGAATTCGAAGCGCTTCTCGATCTTTCGGCCCGTATCGGGTCGGATCCGCTGCTGGTGCAGGGGGCGGGCGGCAACACCTCGATCAAGGAGGGTGGGGCGCTCTGGATCAAGGCCTCGGGGCTCTGGCTGGCGCATGCCCGCCAGCGCGACGTCATGGTGCCAGTGGCGCTCGATCCGTTGCTCGATGCGCTGGAGCGCAATGATCCGGCGACGGAGAAGGCCCAGGACTTCGTGATTGCCGAGCGCAACCCCTCTGGCCTGCGCCCTTCGATCGAAACGACGGTGCATGCGCTGATGCCGCAGAGGGTGGTGGTGCATGTGCATTGCGTCGAGACGATCGCGACGGCGGTGCAGACGATCGGTGCCGCGATCGCCGCCGAGCGGCTCGCCGGTTTCCCGCATGTCTTTGTGCCCTATGCCCGGCCGGGGTTGCCACTTGCCAGAGCTATAGCCGAACGGGTGCAGGACAACACCTCGGCGCTGGTTCTCGGCAACCATGGCCTTGTCGTCGCTGCCGAGAGCGTGGTCGATGCGACCATCCTGCTGACCGACATCACGCGCTGCCTGACCGGGCAGAGGCGGGAGGCGCCGACGGCGGATGTGGCGGCCCTTTCGCGGCTTGCCGTCGACAGCGACTACCGGCTGCCGGAGGATCCGTACCTGCACGCGGTGGCGGCCGACCTCGACAGCTGCCGGCTTGCCGCCGGCGGCAGCCTCTATCCCGACCACGTGATTTTCCTCGGCAAGGGCGTCGTAGTAGCCGCTCCCGGCGAGACCGCGCTTGCGATCGAGGCGAAGCGGCGTGCTGCCGGCGAGAGCCTGCCGCCGTTGCTGCTTTTCCCCGGCAAGGGCGTGCTGGTGCAGAAGGAGATGTCCGCCGGCGCCTTCGCCATGGCGCGGTGCCTCGCTGACGTGACGGCACGCATTCCGGCGGATGCTCGCCTGCGCTACCTGACGGAAGCGGAAAACGCGGAACTTCTCGGATGGGATGCTGAGAAATACCGCCAGCAGCTCAACCGCGCCGGACAGGTGCTGCAATGAGCGGTGACAAGCTGGTCCTCGGCATCGATATTGGCACCTCGGGCGCGCGGGCAGTGGCCATGGCCGCGGATGGCGTCGTCGTCGCATCGGGTGCGGCGAGACTCGCGTCCTTCTCCGGGGATCATCGCGATCCCATCGGCTGGTGGAAGGCGGTGCAGGCGGCGCTCGGCGAAACGCTCGGAAGTATCGACAGGCGACAGGTTACAGCGCTCGCGATCGACGGCACGTCCGGAACGATGCTGCCGGTCGATCAAAGCGGTGCGCCGCTGGCGACGCCGATGATGTACAACGATCCGGTTGCCGACCGGGCTCTTCTCGATGCGGTTTCCGCCCATGCGCCGCGGGAGAGTGCTGCCCATGGCGCCACATCCGGCCTTGCCAAGCTTCTCGCCTTCCAGTCGGTGCCGGATGTTTTCCGGGTGATCCATCAAGCCGATTGGCTCGCCGGGCACTTCACCGGGCTCTATGATGTCTCCGACGAAAACAATGCCCTCAAGACTGGCTACGACCCGGTATCACGCTCGTGGCCGGAGTGGATCGGAAGGACGGGGGCGCGTGTCGAGCTTTTGCCAGACGTGCTGCCAGCCGGCGCGCCGATCGCGACCATCGCGCCGGCGGCGGCCGAAGCCTTTGATCTACCGGCCGGCGTGGTGATCGTTGCCGGCACCACGGACGGGTGCGCCTCGTTCCTGGCAACGGGCGCCGATCAGCCGGGGGACGGCGTCAGCGCGCTTGGCACGACTTTGACGGTGAAGATGCTCTCCGAACGGCCGCTGTTTGCGCCGGAATATGGGCTCTACAGCCACCGCATCGGCGAGATGTGGCTTGCGGGTGGGGCATCCAATACCGGCGGGGTGGTGCTCGCCGAGCATTTCTCGCCGGAAAGGATCGCCGTGCTTTCTGAGGAGATCAACCCGGTCGTCGATACCGGGCTCGACTACTATCCGCTCGTCAAACCCGGCGAGCGTTTTCCGGTCGCCGATTCGGATTTTCTGCCGCGGATGAGCCCACGGCCGGCCGACGATGCGACCTTTCTGAAGGCAATCTTCGAAGGCATTGCCGGGGTCGAGAGCCTCGCCTACCAGCGGTTGGCCGCGCTCGGCGGGCCGACGCTTCGTTCGCTCCGCAGCGTTGGCGGCGGCGCGAAGAATGCGGCCTGGACCGCAATCCGCGCGCGCAAGTTCGGCGTGCCATTCCTGCCGGTTCTCTCGGAGGAGGCCGCCGCCGGCACGGCGCGGCTTGCGCTGGCCGGCGCCAGGAAGGCAGGTGTGCTGTGACGGTCGTGCAAACCATCGAGAGGCTGAGTGCGATTGCCGATCGCTACGATGCGTTCTTGATCGACCAGTTCGGCGTGCTGCGCGACGGGCGCGGATCCTACCCGGGGGCGGCCGAAACGTTGGTGCGGCTGAAGCAGGCCGGCAAGCGCATCGTCATCCTCTCTAATTCGGGCAAACGCTCCGCGGAAAACGACCGCCGTCTGGTCGATCTTGGTTTCGTTGCCGGCAGCTGGGACTGGTTCCTGACCTCGGGCGAGGTCGCCTGGCAGATCCTGAAACGGGAACGTGAAGGCGTAAGCGGCGGGGCGCGCAAATGCCTGCTCATCAGCCGCGACGGCGACGTCTCGCCAATGACGGGCCTCGATCTCGAGCGCAGCGAAAACGGCGCGGATGCCGATATCGTGCTTCTTGCGGGGAGCGAAGGCGACGTCTATCCGCTCTCTCACTATGAGGCGTTGCTGGCGCCGGCGGCCGCGCGTGGCGTTCCGTGCCTCTGCACCAATCCCGACAAGGTGATGCTGACGAAGACCGGAAATGCCTTCGCCGCTGGGCGTATCGCCGAGCTTTACGAAGAGCTCGGCGGTAGCGTGCGCTGGATCGGCAAGCCCTTTGCCGACATCTACGCCTCTGCGCTCGATTTCCTTGGGCATCCCGACCCGACGCGGGTCGCAGCCATCGGCGACAGCATCGAGCACGACATTGCGGGGGCAGCGAGTGCGGGGCTTCATTCTGTCTTGGTCACAACGGGGGTTCTGGAGCAGGCCTCCGACGAGGAACGCCGCCGGCTCTTTGCCGAACATGGCGCGTCCCCCGATTTCATCCTTCCGAAATTTCTCTGGTAGCCGGGAGTAAGGTCGTGGCCTTCACGCTGTCGCTCAACACCAATCCGCTAGTCAACCGTTTCGCCGAAGCCGACGACCTGATCGACACGATCGCCGAGAAGATCGGCATCGGCTACGTGCAGCTGACGCATGAATTCGTCAATCCGGGCTGGCCGGCGGCGACGATCGCCAAGACCGTCAGGCAGTTTCGCAAAGCGCTGGACCGCACCGGGGTGAAGATCACCTCGGGCATGACCGGCCCCTATGGCCGGCTCAACCATTTCGGCCATCCGGATCCGGATGTGAGGCGCTACTATGTCGACTGGTTCAAGACCTTTGCCGATATCTCCGCCGAGCTCGGCGCCTCCGGCATGGGCACGCAGTTCGCGATCTTCACGCTGAGGGATTACGACGATCCGGCGCGGCGCGAGGAGATGATGCGGATCGCCATCGAATGCTGGCGCGAAGTGGCAGAGCACGGCAAGGCGGCGGGGCTCTCCTACGTCTTCTGGGAGCCGATGTCGGTCGGCCGCGAATTCGGCCACACGATCGAGGAATGCCGATCGCTCGACCGGCGGCTGGCCGAGGCCGATCTGCCGATTCCAATGAAGATGATGGTCGACATCGACCATGGCGACGTCACCTCGGACAATCCCGATGATATCGATCCCTATGCCTGGGCCGGGGCGTTTCCCGAGCGTTCGCCGATCATCCACATCAAGCAGTCATCAATGAACAAGGGCGGCCATTGGCCGTTTACCGCTGCCTACAACCGGGACGGCCGCATCACGCCGGAGAAGCTGATCGGCGCGGTCAAGGCTGGCGGCGGCACCGACAACGAGATCTGTCTCGAGCTTTCCTTCCGCGAGCGCGAGCCGACCGACCACACCGTCGTGGAGATGATCCGGGAGTCGGTGGAGTTCTGGGAACCCCACATCGATACCGGTTTCAATCGCCCACAGAAATCACATTGAAAGATCACAAAATCACACCATAGAAATTGAAATATCACAAATAGGTGTTATCTTCTCACGGTGAGCGCGGCCATGGCTGCGCGTGATCGGGACCGAGATGATGAAGCCGGAAGACAGGCGACAGGCGATCATGGATGTGCTGATGGAGGCCGGAGCGGCGTCCGTCGAAGACCTGTCCTTGCGCTTCGGCGTCAGCAAGATGACGGTGCATCGCGACCTCGACGACCTCGAACAGGCGGGCCTGCTGCGCAAGGTGCATGGTGGCGCCTCGATCCAGTCGAGCCCACAATTCGAAAGCGACTTCCGTTACCGTGAGAAGATCGCCACCGCCGAAAAGCGGCGGATCGCCGAATATGCGGCGGGGCTGATCGAGCCCGGGCAGAGCATCCTGATCGACGACAGCTCGACGACGGGCGCGATCGCTGAGTGCATCCGCGACATCCGCCCGCTGACGGTCATCACCAACAATCTTGGCGTGATCACCAGCCTTTCGGGTACTGCCGGCATCAACGTCATCGCGCTCGGCGGCCAGTACAGCAAGAAGTTCAACGGCTTCTTCGGCATCGTCACCGACGAGGCGCTTCGGTCGCTGCGCGTCGACATCGCCTTTCTGTCGAGCTCGGCAATCGAAGGGACGACGGCCTTCCACCAGGACCAGGAGGTGGTGCAGGCCAAGCGCCTGATGGTGAAGGCGGCCAAGCGCAAATACCTGCTGGTGGACCACGACAAATTCGGGCGCTCGGCGCTCCATTTCCTGACCGGCCTCGATGCCTTCGATGCGGTGCTGACCGGCGCCGAAGTGGCTGCCGAGCATGCAGCACCACTCGAAGAGGCAGGCATTCGGCTGGTCAGGGTCGGCAATAGCAAGGCATCGGAGAAAGCATGAACAAGTCCGGGCTCTGGGTCGGCACCAGCTGGAAGATGAACAAGACGCTGGCCGAGGCGATGGTCTTTGCCGATGGCCTGGCCGCTACCGATGCGACGCGCGACGATCGTGTCCAGCGCTTCGTCATCCCGCCGTTCACGGCGGTGCGCGAGGTCAAGGCGCGGCTTGCCGCAACCAGTGTCAAGGTCGGCGCGCAGAACATGCATTGGGACGATGCCGGCGCCTGGACCGGCGAGGTGTCGCCGCTGATGCTTGCGGATTGCAACGTCGACGTGGTCGAGCTTGGCCACAGCGAGCGGCGCGAGCATTTCGGCGAGACCGACCGCACCGTCGGCCTGAAGACGGCAGCCGCCGTGCGCCATGGTCTGGTGCCGCTGATCTGCATCGGCGAGACGCTTTCCGAGCGTGAAGCGGGCGAGGCGGATCAGGTGCTGAGGCGTCAGGTCGAAGGCGCACTGGCGCTTCTCGAAGGCGAGGCGAAGCAGGCGACCATCCTGCTTGCCTACGAGCCGGTCTGGGCGATCGGCGTCAACGGCATTCCCGCGACATCGGACTATGCGGACGAGCGCCACAAGCGCATCGCCGACGTCGCCGAAGCGGCGCTCGGCCGGCGCGTGCCGGTGCTCTATGGCGGCAGCGTCAATCCCGGCAACTGCGAAGAATTGATCGCGCAGGTGCATATCGACGGCCTCTTCATCGGCCGCTCCGCCTGGGACGTCGCCGGCTATCTCGACATTCTGCAGCGTGTCGTAAAGGCGATCTGAGCCTTCGGCCGCGGCAGTTCCTGAAGAATGGAAAGGAACAATCATGAAGATTGCAATCGGGGCAGACAGCGCCGGCAAGCCCCTGCTGGACGTCATTGCCGCCCATCTCGCGGGCCGGGCCGACGTCGAGGTCGTAGACCTCAGCCAGTCCGGCTTTTACGCGGATCTCGCGCAGAAGCTGGCGCAGCAGGTCGTCGAGGGCAAGCACGACCGCGGCATCCTGTTCTGCGGCACGGGCATCGGCGTCTGCATCTCCGCCAACAAGGTGCCGGGCATCCGTGCAGCACTGACGCACGACACCTATTCGGCCGAGCGTGCGGCGAAGTCGAACAACGCCCAGATCATCACCATGGGTGCGCGGGTCATCGGGCCGGAGTTGGCGAAATCGATCGTCGATACCTGGCTTGCGTCCGAATTCGATCCGCAGGGCGCTTCGGCCGGCAACGTGCAAGCGATCGACCGTCTCGATGCTGCCAAGGCATAAAGAACATCGCGACGCCCGTTGATCCTCCCTCAGGCATCGTGACGAGACGCCCGGCAGAGATGCCGGGCGTTTTCGTATCTGGCGCGCACCACGCCTTGACGACGCTTCCGCAAATATTTGAATATGCTTGCAGATCGTCAGCAGGGACCTTACCGCATGAGCGAAGCAACCTCGACTGAACCGCATCCGAGCGCTCACCACCACGTGGCGCGCATGAGTGGACGTGATACGCACGAACATCACAGGACTGCGACGACACTCGAACTCCTGTTCGACCTCACTTTCGTCATCGCCTTCAGCCTGGCCGCCTCGCAGCTCGCGCATCTCTTCGCCGAGGGCCACTTCACCGCAGGGCTGATCGGCTTCGGCTTTGCCACCTTCGCCATCTGCTGGGCCTGGATCAACTTCAGCTGGTTCGCTTCGGCCTACGACACCGACGACTGGATCTTTCGCAGCGTCACCATGGTGCAGATGGTCGGCGTGCTGATCCTGGCGATCGGCCTGCCGCCGATGTTCGAATCGATCGACAAGGGCGAGCACCTCAACAACGGCGTCATGGTGCTCGGCTATGTCGTCATGCGCGTCGCGATGGTCTTCCAGTGGCTGCGCGCCAGCCGGCAGGATCCGGCGCGGCGGGAAGCCTGCATGGCCTATGTGAAGGCGATCAGCGTCGCCCAGCTTGGCTGGATCGTTTTGATCTTCTTCGACTTCTCGCTGGCGGTGACCTTTGCCATGGTCGTCGCGCTGACGGCGATCGAGATGCTCGGCCCCTACATTGCCGAGATGCACTATGGCGGCACGCCCTGGCATGCGCATCACATCGCCGAGCGTTACGGGCTGCTGGCGATCATCGCGCTCGGGGAAGGGGTGGTCGGAACGGTCGCCTCGATCTCTGCCGTGGTCGAGGGCGAGGGCTGGAACCTCGACGTTGCGCTCGTCTGCCTCGCCGGCACCGGGCTCACTTTCGGCATGTGGTGGATCTATTTCCTTTTGCCGAGCGCCGAGGTGCTGCACCACCACCGCCTCAAGCGGTCCTTCGTCTGGGGTTATGGCCACATACCGATCTTCGCCGCGATAGTCGCCACCGGCGCCGGGCTGCACGTGGCGGCCTATTATATCGAGCACAAGGCCCATATCAGCTCGGTCGCAACTGTGCTGACAGTCGCGGTTCCAGTCGGACTATACATCGGCCTGCTCTACGCGATGTACGCGTATCTGCTGCGGCAGACGAACCGGCTGCATCTCTGGCTGCTTTGCGGCACGGCGCTGGTGCTGATCGCGTCCGTCGTCGTGGCGATGCTTGGGCTCGATATGGCGATGTGCCTGATCATCCTGACGCTCGCGCCCGTCGTCACCATCGTCGGCTACGAGGCCGGCGGCCACCGCCACCGGATGGCGGCGCTGGAGCGCAGCCTGCAGGACGGCGAGGCGGCGCGGTAGGCGCGAATTTGAGAGTCGAGACAGGGGCTTATCGGCTGGGGCTGCCGGCTTGAATCAGGTGGCTCACAAGTGGATTCAACGGGAGTGCTTGTGGCGTTCCGGGGGGCTGCGAGTTCGGCATGATCTGAGAGCAATTCTGCCCCTCACCCTAACCCTCTCCCCGCAGGCGGGGAGAGGGGACGAGAGCTCTCGCTGGCGGGATGGCTCTGATTGACCTCAGGGGGGCCGGCCGTTCTCGAGAGAGGATGAGTTTGGGTGACAAGGAGCCACGCGTGTCCTTCTCCCCGCAAGCGGGGAGAAGGTGGCCGGCAGGCCGGATGAGGGGCAGCGCGCTTACGGCGCACCCGCCAGGCAGGCTCACTTCGGAGCCGCAGACGATCAGGCGTTGACAAGCGCCAGCTTGGCGCGGGCATCCAAAATCTGCGAGCAGGCGTTGGCCGCTTCCGTGCCCTTGGTGACGAAGTGCTCGCGGAAGAAGGCGATGAGCGGCTCGCTTTCCTGGAAATTGTGCGGCGTCAGCACGGCCGAAAGCACCGGCACGCCGGTGTCGAGCTGGACGCGCATCATGCCGTCGAGCACGGTGCCGGCGACGAAGTCGTGGCGGTAGATGCCGCCATCCACGACGAAGGCGGTGCCGAGGATCGCCGCATAGCGGCCGGTCTTGGCCAGCGTCTGCGCATGCAGCGGGATTTCGAGTGCGCCCGGCACGTCGAAGATCTCGACGTCGGCCGCCGAGCCGCCGAGCTTCGTCCACTGCGCGACGAAGGCGTCGACGCAGCGGTCGACGATGTCGGCGTGCCAGCGGGCACGAACGATCGCGATCTTGGCGGTGGGGTGGGAAAGAATAGTCATGGTCTCAAGCCTTCCAGGGTTTGGCGTTTCCAATGATCCCGTCGGGCGAACATGCATGCGCGTGAGGTCCCGTCGCGGGGCCCACGTTCCTGCTTGCTCTCTTCCATCCGGACTGTGACCGTCGGCTCCGGAATTCGACCGGATCTGCTGACCCCTGGAGCGTAAGCTCCCAGAGCGCTCGCGGGCTTCGAGGTTTCTCTCGCTACCGCCGGTGGGGAATTTCGCCCCGCCCTGAGAACACCGCGACTATATAGGCCGGGATTGCCCGGTCAAACGCACGCCGCGACGAAAAGAGCGGAAATCACGACAGATTTTTGCTTGTGGGGTGCTGGTGAGGACAAATTCGTTCCCGCCAGGACATTAATCCGGATGGTCAGGTTGCCATGCAGTCATGGCGGCAACATTCCGACCGCGTGGCACTTATCCGCGCAGATCGTCGTCTTCCGCGGTAACCGCGCGTCCGGCCCAGTGGAGGAGGGCGTCGCGATCGTCGAGGCAGTCGACAGGCGCTTCGTAGAAGCGATGCACGACCACGGTCTTGCCGCCCTTCTCATAGGTGAACGGCTGGCAACCCTCTGTGATAAGCGCGTCTTTCAGCGCCTGATCAACCCTGAAATAGAGGCGGTCCTTGATGCTGACGGCAAAGCGCTTGTCTGCGACGACGTAGGCCCAGCCGCCGAAGAAGCGGTCAATCTGAACAGGCCCGAGATCGGAGAGTTCATCCTGGATATGCCTGACGAAGGCACTTGGTTCAGCCTTGGCCATGATTGCAACCTCGCGGGTCTCCGGCAATGGTGCAACGAACCGCTGCATACTCGCTGGCGCCCTGCGCGCCAGCGTTCATCGGTCTTCTGCAAGGCCTACTCGCGAATAACGAGCAGGTCCTTGGCGGCGAAGCGCAGGGTGACGTTGTCGCCCGAGACCGGCGGGGTTACGCCCGGATTGTTGAACATGTCGAAGGAGATGACATCGTCGCCGACGCGAAGCCGCGTGCGGATGACCGAGCCGAGGAAGCTCGTCGAGACGACCTCGCCGGCAAGCGCCGTATCGCCTTGCGCCCCTTCGGCAATCGAGCCCGCTTCAGGGCGCAACGCCAGCGAGATGCTGTCGCCACCCTTCATGCCGGCAATCGGGTCTTTCAGAGCCACCTGCTGGTTGCCGATCGTTACGGCGCCCGAGGCCGGATCCGCGACCTTGCCCTCGATGATGTTCAGCGTGCCGACGAAGGAAGCGACGAAGCGCGTTGACGGCGTGTTGTAGATCTCGAAGGGGGTGCCGATCTGGTCGGCACGTCCGGCATTCATGACGACGATACGATCGGAGATCGACAGCGCCTCTTCCTGGTCGTGGGTGACGAAGACCGTGGTGATGCCGAGCTGCTGCTGGATCTGCCGGATTTCTTCGCGCAGCGACACGCGGATCTTGGCGTCGAGCGCCGAAAGCGGCTCGTCGAGCAGCAGCACCTGCGGCTTGACCGCAATGGCGCGGGCAAGCGCCACGCGCTGCTGCTGGCCGCCGGAGAGCTGGTAGGGGAAGCGGTCCGCCAGGTGCTCGAGCTTGATCAGCCCGAGCATCTGCTTCACCCGTGCGTCGATCTCCGACTTGTCAGTGCCTGCGACCTTGAGGCCGAAGGCAACGTTGTCATGCACGTTCATGTTCGGAAACAGCGCATAGGCCTGAAACACCATGCCGATGTTGCGCTGGTTGGGTTTCAACGACCCTTGGTCCTTGCCGTTGATCACGATAGAGCCGGCGGAGGGTGTCTCGAAGCCGGCGATCATGCGCAGGACGGTCGTCTTGCCGCAGCCGGACGGACCCAGGAAGGAGACGAATTCGCCCTTCTCGATGTCCATGTCGAAATCGTGCACGACGTGAACAGGGCCGAAGGACTTCTTGATGCTGGTGAGTGACAGAAAACTCATGGGTGCGGTCCTCAGGCCTTGGGAGGCGCGCTTTTTTGGAAGCGCGAGACGAGCTGGATGAGGCCGAGGCAGCCCCAGGTGATGCCGAATGCGATAACGGCGAGTGCGGCAGGCTCATAGGCGCGGTTGGCGCCCAAGAGCTGCATGTACGGGCCGAAGGCCGGGCGGTTCAGAAGTGCCGCCATGGTGAACTCGCCGATGACGATGGCAAAGGTCAGGAAGGCGCCTGAAAGCACCGCGACGAGCACGTTCGGCAGAATGATCTTGGCGAGGATCGTGGCCCATCCGGCGCCGAGGCTCTGGGCGGCTTCGGTCAGGGTGGCGACGTCGATGGTGCGAAGGCCGGTGTCGACCGCGCGGTACATGTAGGGCAGAGCGAGCGTCGCGTAGCCGAACATCAGGAGGATGTTGGTCCCCGTCAGCGAGCCCGTCAGCGGCAGCCAGCTCGAGGTGTTGTAGAGCCGGATATAGCCGAAGACGATGACGATCGCCGGGATAACGAGCGGCAGAAGCGTGATGAACTCGATATAGGGGCGCAGCCGCGGCAGCTTCAGCCGGACCCAATAGGCGGTAGGTACGACGAGCAGCACGCCGAAGACGATGGTGAACAGCGCCTGCAGCACCGAATAGCTGAAGGTTTCCTGGAAGCGCGGATCGGCGAAAACCTTCTGATAGGCGTCGAAGGAATATTCGCCGCGGCGCATCTTCAAGGAGAAGTTGGTCATGCCGATGAGCGGCAGGGTGAAATAGAGGAGGCCGAAAACGAGGGCCCCCCAGGCCCAGATCTTCTTCATTTCAGCCACCTTTCGCTGCGGCCGCGCAGCCAGATGTAGATCGCGTTGGCAATGCCGGTGACGACGATCATGCCGAAGGCGAGCGCATAGCCGAGATGCGGATTGCCGAGCACGTCGCCGCGGATCTGGGCGAACAGCAGGATCGGCACGATCGACAGCGACGAGCCGGTGAGCGCGATCGCGGTCGCAACGGCGCCGAAGGCATTGGCGAAGAGCAGCGCCAGCGTGCCGAGCAGCGAGGGAAGCAGGATCGGGAAGGCGACCATGCGCCAGTACTGCAGGCCGGTGGCACCGAGGATTTCGGCGGCCTCGCGCCATTCGCGCTTCAGGCCGTCGAGCGCCGGCGTGATGATGAGGATCATCAGCGGGATCTGGAAAAAGAGGTAGGTGACTGTCAGCCCCCAGAAGGACAGGAGATTGAAGCCGAGCATTCTGAGGTCGAGACCGAAGTTCGAGCGCAGGAACACCGTAACGATGCCGACCGGGCCGAGGGTAGCGAGAAAGGCGAAGGCGAGCGGCACGCCGGCAAAGTTGGAGGCAACGCCGGAAAAGGTCAGAAGCGGCCCGCGGATGCCCTTCGGCAAGCCGCCGAAGACAATGGCCGAGGCCATGGCAAAGCCAATCAGGCAGCCGAGGAGCGCCGAGGCTATGCTGATCTTGATCGAGATCCAGTAGGCCGCAAGGATCGAGGGCGTGAACAGGCCACGGATGTTCTCGAACGTGAAGCTGCCATCCGGTGTCTGAAAGGCGCCGACCACGATCTTTGCCGTCGGCAATATCAGAAACAGCGTCACAAAGGCGGCAAAGGGCAGAATGCCCAGCCAGTGAAGCGGTAGGCGACGCGCCGGCGGGCTGGCGTCGGGTTTAGCAGATGACATTCCGTTCGCGCCCCTGAAACCGCGTTATCGACGCGGGCGTTATTGATACTTGCAAGTTAGAGCGGGGTGCGGGCTGAAACCCGCGCACATTTTTCCTCATTCCGCTCCAAAGACTTGAATTCCTTACGAATAACTTATGTCGCCCCGGCCGGAAAACCGGCCGAGGCGACATGTCTGTGGAAAGACTTACTGAACGTTCGCGCCGACGACGGAATCCCAGCCGCCGGTGACGGCAGCCTTGTTGGCATCGACTTCTTCGAGCGTCGGGAAGTAGGCCTTTTCATAAGACGCTGCCGGCGGCAGGGCGTCGATCAGTGCCTGCGGAACCTTGCCGGCCTTGACCATCGCGTTGAAGCGGGTCGGGTGGCAGAAGCCCTTGAGCCAGCCGAGCTGACCTTCGTCGGAATAGAGGTGCTCCATCCACAGCTTCGCTGCGTTCGGGTGCGGCGCGTAGGCCGAGATGCCCTGAACGTAGACGCCGGCGAGAACTCCGCTGGCCGGAACGACGACTTCGGTCGGCGGGTTGCCGTTGAGGGTCTTGGCCCAGCCGAGCGCGTTGTAGTCCCAGGCAACGATGATCGGGGTCGAGCCCTGGGCGAGCGTACCGGACTTGCCGATGACCGGAACGAAGTTGCCGGCCTTGTTGAGTTCGGCGAAGTAGCCGAGGCCAGCTTCACCGGCTTCCTTGCCCGACTTCGCACCCTTGGCGAGACCGGCGGCGAGAACGCCGAGGATCGCCTGGTTCGACGCGCGCGGATCGCCGGCGAGAGCGACCTGACCGGCATATTCCGGCTTCAGGAGATCAGCCCAGTCCTTCGGAGCGGTCTGGACAAGGTCCTTGTTCACGAGGAACGACATCACGCCGTAATAGTCGCCGTACCAGTAGCCTTCGGCGTCCTTGACGCTGTCCGGGATCTCGTCCCAGGTGGAAACCTTGTAGGGCTGCAGCAGGCCTTCGGCCTTCATCTGCGGGCCGAAGGCGAGACCGACGTCGACGACGTCAGGGGCCTGCGGACCCTTGTTGTCCTTGTTGGCCTTGACGGCTTCGACTTCGTCAGCCGAGCCCGCGTCCGGGTTCAGTTCGTTGACCTGGATTTCCGGATACTTGGCCTTGAAGGAGGCGATGACGTCGCCATAGCCGCACCAGTCGTGGGGCAGGGCGACGGTGGTCAGCATGCCTTCCTTCTTGGCGGCTTCGATGAGTTCGGCGCTCGGCTCGGCGGCGGCGATTGCGGTCGTCGCCAGGAAAACGGCGGTGGAAAGCGAAAGCAGGCGATGGGTTCTTGAAATCACTGGTGTTCTCCTTATGGGTTTAGTCAAATTCGTGGGGTATTCAGTCGATTTCGGCTAGGCTGTTAAAGAGATGCCATGAAAGTAATGTGACAGCGGTTTATCCGTTCGCGCCGCCTATGTCGTTGGAAGAACATTTCTTTTTCTGGCGGGGTGGCTCACTGTCGCACAACTGTATGAAATTCCGTGAACGGGTCGGCGAGCACTCCTAGACGGGTTTGCGAAAGATGCGGGTGGAATCGAAAAGGCCTTCGAGCGTTTTCATTCGATCCCGGGTTTCCTCCCAGTTCGAACTTTGCACCGCCTCGATCAGAGCCTCGATCAAGAACAGGATCACCACCGAGCTGTCCCAGGCCGACGGTACTTCGATCTGCGAGCGGAACACGCGGGAGGCGGATTTGGCGACCGGCGAAGTCCAGCGATCGGTGAAGAGGATGATCTCGACGCCACGCTCGCGGGCGGATGTGGCGAGCGTCGCCATCTCCTGCTCGTAGCGGCGAATGTCGAACAGAATCAAGACGTCGCCCTGGCGCATATCGAGCACGTAGTGCGGCCAGGCGCTGGCGTTGGAGGCGATCTCGGTGACACCCGGACGAATGACCTGAAGATGGGTGAAGAGATAGTCGGCAAGCGCATGGGTGATGCGGCCTCCGAGCAGATAGATGCTGCGCTTGCGGTCGGCGATGAGGGCGGCGGCCTCGTCGAATTCCCGTGGATCGATCTGGGTCAGCGTCTCGCGCAGATTGCTGGTGATCGCGTCGGCGAAGCGGTTGAGCGTGTGGGTTCCCGGCGCATTGGCGGCCCAGCGGTCGTGCTTGGTGATCGGATTGGAGATCGTCGCTTCCAGTTCCTGGTGCAGCCGCGCCTGGAAATCCGGAAAGCCGCGGAAGCCGAGCTTCTGCACCATGCGCGCGACGGTCGGAGTCGATACGCCGGCGTTCTCGGCGACCGTGGTGATCGAGCCGAGTCCCGATACGGGATAATTGTCGAGAAGTGTCTCCGCCAGTTGCTTCTCCGCGCGGGTCAGCGCGGTGAAGTGGGCATTGATCACATCCGACACCGTCGTCGATGTCGCCTTGCTGCTCAAAATGTCTCCCCTGAACCGATCTAGAGCCGGTTTGTGACAGATTAAACATCGCTGTCACAATTGGAGTCAATCGCAATTTTGAAGAGATCGTTTCAGATTTTGATTGACACTCGCCAATCTCTGAAGAATTCTTTTCATTAACGAACGTCTAACGGGCAAAAGGGGATGCCGGTGTTGACGCGACTTTTGACCGAAGCAGATGGCGATCCGGTTGCGATCGAAAACGCCACAGGGAAGGGCGATATCGTGCTCGTCTGCGAGCACGCCTCGCGTCGGGTTCCGGAGCGCCTCGGTACGCTCGGCCTTACGGAGCAAGCGCTCGAAAGTCATATCGCCTGGGACCCGGGCGCGCTCGCCGTCGCCAAGCTTCTCGCCGCCAAGCTCGATGCGGCGTTGATCTACCAGCGCTTCTCGCGGCTTGCCTATGATTGCAACCGCCCGCCCGAGGCAGAGGCGGCGATGCCGGTTCTGAGCGAAGTTTACGAGATCCCGGGAAACCGGACGATGACCGACGACGAGCGGCAGGCGCGGGTCGAGGAGATCTATCGCCCGTTTCACGATTCGGTCGCGCGCTTCGTTTCCGCCCGCAAGGCCGCCGGCAGGCCGCCGATCCTGGTGACGATGCATAGCTTCACGCCCGTCTATTTCGGCAAGCCGCGGGCCGTCGAGGTCGGTATCCTGCACGATGCGGACAGCCGCCTTGCCGACCACATGCTGGCGGTCGCGACGAAGGGGCAGGTCGCCTACGACATCCGCCGCAACGAGCCCTATGGCCCGGCCGACGGCGTTACTCACAGTCTGATTGAATACGGCGTCCTCAACGGACTGCCGAATGTGATGATCGAGATCCGCAACGATCTCATTCGCAATGACATCGGCCAAAGGGTCATGGCCGACTATCTGGAAGGATTGCTCCGCAAAGGCGCAGTGGCACTTTCAGCACAATAAAAGACCCTGGGGAGCGGCTTGCCGCGGTCCTGTTCCGGCCAGCCGGGGCAGGTGGTTGATGGGACCCTGCCGCAATGGGGCGGTGTGGTCTGAATAAATCAGGGGAAGAAAAATGTCAGACTACAGCGATTTGGACAAAAAGCAGGACATGAGTGTCTTGCACTCGATGGGCTATGCCCAGGAGCTCGAGCGGCGCATGAGCCAGTTCTCGAACTTCGCGGTGTCGTTCTCGATCATCTGCATTCTCTCCGGCGGCATCAATTCGCTCGCCCAGGCGACAGCCGGCGCAGGGGGCGCCGCGATCGGCATCGGCTGGCCGCTTGGCTGCTTCATTTCCTTGGTCTTTGCGGTCGCCATGGCGCAGATCAGCTCGGCCTATCCGACGGCCGGCGGCCTCTACCACTGGGGTTCGATCCTTGGTAACCGCTTTACCGGCTGGGTGACCGCCTGGTTCAACCTGCTCGGTCTCGTCACCGTTCTCGGCGCGATCAACGTCGGCACCTATTACTTCTTCATGGGTTCCTTCGGCACGCCCTATTTCGCGCTGGAGGACACAACCACTACCCGCATCGTCTTCCTGGCGATCATCACCGGCGCACAGGCGCTCGTGAACCACATGGGCATCGGGCTCACCGCCAAGCTCACCGATTTCTCCGGCTACCTGATCTTCGCAACTGCGATCCTGCTTGCCGTCGTTTGCCTCGCGGCCGCCGACAGCTACGACATCGCAAGGCTCTTCACCTTCTCCAACTATTCCGGTGAAGCCGGCGGCAACGTCTGGCCGCAGACGTCGGGCACCTGGGTGTTCCTGCTCGGCCTTCTGCTGCCGATCTACACGATCACCGGCTACGACGCTTCTGCCCACACCTCGGAAGAAACCGTCAAGGCGGCGGAATCCGTGCCGCGCGGTATGGTTTCTTCCGTGCTCTGGTCGGCGCTCTTCGGCTACATCATGCTGTGCGCCTTCGTGCTGATGATCCCGAACATGGACGAAGCTGCCAAGCAGGGCTGGAACGTGTTCTTCTGGGCGATGGACGCCCAAGTCAACCCGGTCATAAAGGACATCCTCTATCTCGCCATCCTCGTCAGCCAGTGGCTGTGCGGCCTGGCGACGGTGACCTCGGTATCACGCATGATCTTCGCCTTCTCGCGTGACGGCGGTCTGCCGGCCTCCAGGGCGCTCGCCAAGGTCAGCCCGACCCACCGGTCGCCGGTTGCGGCGATCTGGACCGGCTCGATCCTCTCGGTCCTGTTCGTCTGGGGCTCGTCGCTCGTGTCGATCGGCGAAACGCCGGTTTATACGATCGTCGTCTCGTGCACGGTCATCTTCCTGTTCTTCTCCTTCGCGATCCCGATCACGCTCGGCCTTTTCGCCTGGGGAACCTCGAAGTGGGATAAAATGGGCCCGTGGAACCTGGGCGAGGCGATGTTCAAGCTCTTCGCGGTTCTGTCGATCATCGCCATGGTGCTGATCTTCGTTCTCGGTATCCAACCGCCGAACGACTGGGCGCTCTACATCACCGTGGGCTTCCTGGTGCTGACGGCTCTGATCTGGTTCGGCTTCGAAACCCGCCGCTTCCGCGGCCCGCCGATCGGCGACGAAGTGGCGCGCCGCCAGGCCGAGATTGCCGCTGCCGAAAAGGCCGTCGGCGAAGTCTGAACACCAACAAAATGGGCGGGAGCGCGACCGCGACTTCCGCCTTTTCTTTTCCGGAGCTTGTCCGGTTACTTGAACGGATCACGTCCACGCGGCCCAAAAATATCGTGACCCAAGGGAACGGCCGCGTGACCAAACATGGGATGGAAGTTGATGAGCTATACGTTTGATGAGTTGAAGGAAGACGTCGCCGCCGGGCGCATCGATACGGTTCTCGCCTGCCAGGTCGACATGCAGGGCCGGCTGATGGGCAAGCGCTTCCACGCGCAGTTCTTCGTCGACGGCGCCTGGAAGGAAACGCATAGCTGCAACTATCTGCTTGCGACCGACATGGAGATGGAGACCGTTCCCGGCTACAAGGCGACGAGCTGGGAGAAGGGCTACGGCGACTATACGATGAAGCCGGACCTTTCGACACTTCGCCGCATTCCCTGGCTCGAAGGCACGGCGCTCGTGCTTTGCGACATGCTCGACCATCACACCCACGAGGAAGTGCCGCACTCGCCGCGCGCGATCCTGAAGAAGCAGGTGGCGCGGCTCGAGAAGATGGGGCTCAAGGCCTACATGGCGAGCGAGCTCGAATTCTTCCTGTTCGACCAGTCCTACGACGATGCCCGCCAATCCGGCTATCGCGACCTGCAACTCGTCAGCGGCTACAACGAGGACTACCACATCTTCCAGACCACCAAGGAAGAAGATGTGATGCGGGCGATCCGCAACGGCCTGCAGGGCGCCGACATCCCGGTCGAGAATTCGAAGGGGGAGGCATCGGCCGGGCAGGAAGAGATCAACGTGCGTTATGCCGACGCGCTGACGATGGCCGACCGGCACGCGATCATCAAGAACGGCTGCAAGGAAATCGCCTGGTCGCGCGGCAAGGCGATCACCTTCCTCGCCAAATGGAATTATTCGGCCGCCGGCTCCTCCTCGCATATTCATCAGTCGCTCTGGAGCGCTGACGGAAAATCGTCGAAATTCTACGACGAGAGCGGCAAATACGGCATGTCGGAGATGATGCGCCACTATGTGGCGGGTCTGCTGACCCACGCGAGCGAGATCACCTATTTCCTTGCGCCCTACATCAACTCCTACAAGCGCTTCATGGCCGGCACCTTCGCGCCGACCAAGGCGGTCTGGAGCAAGGACAACCGCACCGCCGGCTATCGCCTGTGCGGCGAGGACACCAAGGCGATCCGCATCGAATGCCGCGTCGGCGGCTCCGATCTCAATCCCTATCTCGCCTTCGCGGCTTTGATCGCCGCCGGCATTTCCGGTATTGAAAACAAGATGGAACTGGAAGCGCCCTTCGTCGGCGACGCCTATGGCGGCAAGGACGTGCGCGAGATCCCGCGCACGCTCAGAGACGCGACGGCAGCGCTTGAGGAATCCAAGATGCTGCGCGCCGCCTTTGGCGATGAGGTCATCGAGCATTACGCGCGGGCCGGGCACTGGGAACAGGAAGAATATGACCGCCGCGTCACCGATTGGGAGGTCGCACGCGGTTTCGAGCGGGCCTGATCCTGGTCCCTATCTCTCACACGGTGGCCGATCCTGGCAGGGTCGGCCACCGCATCATTCGCAATGAAAGCAGGAAAACGATCATGAGCATGATCAAGTGCATTTCGCCCGTGAACGGCGAAGTCTACGCGGAACGCCCGGCGATGCCGCTGGAGCTGGCAAAACAGGTGGTTTCCCGCGCCCGCCAGGCGCAGAAGGCCTGGGCGCGCCGTCCGCTCGACGAGCGCGTCAACCTGGTGCTATCAGGTGTCGCCCGCCTCAATGAAATGGTCGACGA
The DNA here is from genome assembly GCF_049905105.1 of Ensifer sp. R-19. NCBI lineage: Bacteria > Pseudomonadati > Pseudomonadota > Alphaproteobacteria > Hyphomicrobiales > Rhizobiaceae > Ensifer > Ensifer sp. R-19. Next base: position 2,331,745 of record NZ_CP184569.1, on the reverse strand, counting down.
GGTGGTGCCGGAGCTTGCCTGGCAGATGGGCCGGCCGGTGCGCTACGGCGGCGAGTTCAAAGGCTTCAACGAGCGCTCGAACTATGTCGCGACGATCGCCGCCGATGCGCTGAAGCCGCTGGTGATCGAGGAAAGCGACCGCTTCGAGCGCCGCATCGCCCGCGAGCCGCATGGCGTCGTCTTCGTCGTCGCGCCGTGGAACTATCCTTACATGACCGCGATCAACACGGTCGCCCCGGCGCTGATGGCCGGCAATACCGTCATCATCAAACATGCGAGCCAGACGATCCTCGTCGGCGAGCGCATGGTGCGCGCCTTCGTCGAGGCCGGCGTTCCCGCCGACGTCTTCCAGAACATCTTCCTCGACCATGAGACATCAGCGGCGCTGATTGCTGCCAAGAGCTTCGATTTCGTCAACTTCACCGGCTCGGTCGAGGGCGGACGGTCGATCGAGCGCGCGGCTGCCGGCACCTTCACCGGTCTCGGCCTCGAACTCGGCGGCAAGGATCCGGGCTACGTCATGGAAGACGCCGACCTCGATGCGGCCGTCGACACGCTGATGGATGGCGCCACTTACAATTCCGGCCAGTGCTGCTGCGGCATCGAGCGCATCTACGTGCATGAAAAGCTCTATGACGCCTTCGTCGAGAAGTCGGTCGCCTGGGTTTCCAATTACAAGCTCGGCAATCCGCTCGATCCGGAAACGACGCTCGGGCCGATGGCAAACAAGCGCTTTGCCGCGACCGTGCGCGAGCAGATCGCCGATGCGGTTGCCAAGGGCGCCAAGGCTCTCATCGACCCGAAGCTGTTCCCGCAGGATGACGGTGGCGCCTATCTCGCGCCGCAGATCCTTACCAATGTCGATCACTCCATGGCCTTCATGCGCGAAGAGACCTTCGGTCCGGCCGTCGGCATCATGAAGGTGAAGAGCGACAGCCAGGCGATCGAGCTGATGAACGACTCGCAATATGGCCTCACCGCATCGCTCTGGACCAAGGATGCCGAGCGCGCCGCGCGCATCGGCGCCGACATCGAGACCGGCACGGTGTTCATGAACCGCGCCGACTATCTCGACCCGGCGCTTTGCTGGACCGGCGTCAAGGAAACGGGCCGTGGCGGCTCGCTCTCGGTCATCGGCTTCCAGAACCTTACCCGTCCGAAATCCTACCATCTGAAGAAAGTCACCGCATGACCATCACCGCCAACTGGAGCTATCCGACCGCCATCAAGTTTGGTGCCGGCCGGATCAAGGAGCTTGCCGACCATTGCAAGGCGGCGGGCATGAAGAAACCGCTGCTGATCACCGACCGGGGCCTCGCGCCGATGGCGATCACCCAGAACGCGCTCGATATCCTGAGCGCCGCCGGTCTCGGCCGGGCGATCTTCGCCGATGTCGATCCGAACCCGAATGACGTCAACCTTGAAGCCGGCGTCAAGGCCTTCAAGGATGGCGGTCATGATGGCGTCGTCGCCTTCGGCGGCGGCTCGGGCCTCGATCTCGGCAAGTGCGTCGCCTTCATGGCCGGGCAGAGCCGCCCGGTCTGGGACTTTGAGGACATCGGCGACTGGTGGACACGCGCGAGCGTCGAAGGCATTGCGCCGATCGTCGCCGTGCCGACCACGGCCGGCACCGGGTCGGAAGTCGGCCGCGCCAGCGTCATCACCAATTCGGCAAGCCACGTAAAGAAGGTGATCTTCCACCCGAAGTTCCTGCCGGCAGTGACAATCTGCGACCCGGAACTGACGGTCGGCATGCCGAAGGTGATCACCGCCGGCACCGGCATGGACGCCTTCGCCCATTGCCTGGAAGCCTATTCCTCGCCCTTCTACCATCCGATGTCGGCCGGCATCGCGCTCGAAGGCATGCGGTTGGTGAAAGAGTATCTGCCGCGCGCCTACAAGGACGGCACGGACATTGAGGCCCGCGCCAACATGATGAGTGCGGCTGCCATGGGTGCCGTCGCCTTCCAGAAGGGCCTCGGCGCCATTCACTCGCTGTCGCATCCGGTCGGCGCGATCTACAACACCCACCACGGCATGACCAATGCGGTGGTGATGCCGCCGGTGCTGCGCTTCAACCGCCCGGCGATTGAGGACAAGATCGTGCGCGCCGCCGCCTATCTCGGCATTTCCGGCGGTTTCGACGGTTTCTACGACTACGTGCTGAAGCTGCGCGAGGAACTCGGCGTTCCGGATAAGCTGTCGGCACTCGGCGTCGGTACGGACCGCATCGACGAGATGTCGGAGATGGCGATCGTCGACCCGACGGCGGGCGGCAACCCGGTCGAGCTCACGCTGGATGCCGCGAAGAAACTCTTCCGCGAGTGCATCTGACATAGTGTTGCTGGCGCCTCGCCCGGGTGAGGCGCCAGATCTCCCTTAGTTTAGAGGGGTCGAAAATACCACTTGCCATTGCAGCCGATTTGTCACCTAATTGTCACGGAACTGTCACGATTTGGTTCCCAGGAAGCGCGCCCTTTACAGTTCGTTTACCGCGATCTGAAACGCTTCCATTAGGGTGTGCGTATGTTTCGGCCCGGAACCAGAGGGCCGTGGGTGAGTTAGGGTCGAGCAATGGCGATTGTGTCCCTCGCGAATGCGAAGGGGGGAGCTGGCAAGACGACGGCGGCGTTGCTGCTCGCCAGCGAGCTTGCCCGGCGCGGCGACCGGGTTGCGGTTCTCGATTGCGACCAGCTCGCCTGCATGACCGACTGGTTTAGGCACGGTCGAAGCGACAGCAATCTCTCCGTCATCTCCGGTGTCACCACGACGACCCTTAGCGACCACCTCAGACGGCTGCGAGGTTGCGTCGAGCATGTGGTCATCGACCTCTCGGGAGCGGCCGACGTGCTGGTTGCGCTTGCGATCGGTCTTTCGGACCTGACGCTGATCCCGGTTCAGGGCTGCGTCATGGATGCGCGCGGTGCCACGCAGGTGCTCGAGCTGATCCGCTATATCGAGAACAATGTGCACGCCAATATCAACCATGCGGTACTGTTGACGCGGGTCAATGCCATCGTGACGACGCGGGCGATGCGCAAGGTCAAGCTGATGCTGGCCGAATGCAAGATTCGCCTCGTCGATACGCCGCTCGTAGAACGCACGGCTTTCCGCGAACTCTTCGAGCAGGGCGATACGCTCTATTCGCTCGATGCTGCCAGGGTCAGCAACCTGGCAAAGGCCCAGGCCAATGCCCGCGCCTTTGCCGATGACGTGCTGAGGCTGGTCAACCCGGCCGGAGAAGCGATGCGGCACGGTCCGTTCTCATCGATGTGCTACCGCTCGGAGCGGGCGGCGGACCCGGTCGCACTGCCGGCCTGAGAGCCGGAACCTCTGCTCTTTTTCATCTTCATTGCGGCGTACCGCCGGTCTTCCGGCCGCGTGACTGTCAGGTTTCACGTAGCCGCGTTACCAATTCGTTAACCATGATCTGAAAGGTTTCGTTAAGAGGCGAACCACCGGCCATGGCCGGGTTCAGCGCGGAACACGCACAGAATGAGGAATATCATGGCGGTCATCACTTTCGCCAATGCAAAGGGCGGCGCGGGCAAGACGACGGCGGCGCTGATCCTGTCGACGGAGTTGGCAAGGCAAGGACATCGTGTCGTGGTTCTCGATGCCGATCCGCAGCGCTGGATCACGAGCTGGGCCGAAGTTTCCGGCCACATCGCCAACCTCACGGTCATCTCGCATATCACGCCCGGCTCGCTCGAATGTCATATTCGCGAGATGAAGGATGAGGCGGATTACATCGTCATCGATCTCGCGGGCGCGAAAGACCAGATTGTCGCACTGGCACTGGCCATTTCCGATCAGGTGCTGATCCCGGTGCAGGGCTGCGCCATGGATGCGCGCGGCGCTGCGCAGATCCTCGAACTCATCCGCCAGATCGAGGATCGGTCCAAGCAACGCATCAACCATTCGGTCGTGCTCACCCGCGTCAATTCGCTTGTCACCACGCGCGCGCTGCAGACGATCAAGGCCATGCTCGCCGAGCGCGGCGTCTCGGTGCTCGACACGCCGATCGTCGAGCGCGCCGCCTATCGCGAGATTTTCGACTGCGGCGGCACGCTGCAGACGATGGATCCGGCCCGTGTCAGCAACCTCGACAAGGCGCGCGAAAACGCCTTCGCATTGGCAAAAGAAGTGCAGGCGCTGTTGCCGGTCAAGGCGCGCCGTTCCTGGGCCGCACGCATGCCGTCCTGGGCGTCGCGCAACGCCGCCTGATCTTTTCCTCGACTTGTTCCCTTTCAACCGGAATTGACGTTCGTCAGTTCCGGTTGAATCCTGTTTCAGCACTCGCGAAATAGCTGTCGCCCGTAAGGCTTCCTTTACCCTAGGCTTCTAACAGTGGCCAAGGACACAGCTTGCCCCTCGCGATATCAGCAAGCGGGCAATCGGCCGCCATGACTGCGGCCATGATCTCAGACGCCTACAGCGCCGCGCGTCTTATCAGACGCGCAAAGGTCGCTGTAGCACTTTGAAGTGCTGCATGTTTTTGTCCTTTAATCGAATACGATTAAAGGAAACATGCAGTGCGCCGTCGATCCTGTCTCCATGATCCACAACAGCGCCGCGCCCAACCAAAGGTGCCAAGGTCGTTGTATCACTTCGAACTGCTGCGTGTTTTCGTCCCCAGATCGAAAAAACATGCGGCAGAGCATGCAGGGAAGTTCGCGCATGAAAACGGAACACACCGCTGCCGGCACGCAGGATGTTGCCGGTCGTCTGAATTTCATGGCGCTCGACGATGCCGCCAGAACGAGCCTCAAGGCGCTGAAGCCGATCCTCGAAAAGGAGCTGAAGCCGGCGCTCGACAAGTTCTATGGCAAGGTGAAGGCGACGCCTGAGACGAAGCGCTTCTTTTCGTCCGACAGCCATATTGATCGTGCCAAGGGCGCGCAGGTCGGCCACTGGGCAAACATCGCCGACGCCAACTTCAATGAAGACTACAGCGCCAAGGTCCGCACCATCGGCCAGGTCCACGCGCGCATCGGCCTCGAGCCCCGTTGGTACATCGGCGGCTATGCGCTGATCGCCGAACATCTGATTACCGAAATCGTTAGGGCGTACTGGCCGAAGGCCGGTCTGTTTTCGCGCCAGACCACCTCGGCCGAAGACATGGGCGCGATGCTGTCGAGCCTCGTCAAGGGCGTCTTCCTCGATATGGATCTGTCGATCTCCGTCTACATGGATGCGTCCGATGTCACCAAGCAGCGCGCCGTCCAGGAAGAAGTGCTGGCGGCCGAGCGCGCGCTGATCAGCAAGACATTCGGCGCCGCCTTGAAGAAGATCGCCGACGGCGATCTGACAGCGCGCATCGGCGCCGATCTGCCGGTCGCCTATCAGGAGCTTGGCGAAAACTTCAACCACGCGATCGGCGAACTCTCTCGTGCCATCGGCGGCATCGAGGCCGGCGCCAGCCAGATCCATACGAGTGCCAAGGAAATCGCCGCGGCCGCCGACGATCTGGCCAAGCGCACGGAGCGGCAGGCCGCCAATCTCGAGGAGACGGCGGCAGCCGTCGAGCAGGTGACGCGCACCGTCAAGCAGACGGCCGAAGGCGCCAACCAGGCGAACTCGACCGTCATTGCCGCGCGCGCCAATGCCGAACAGAGCGGCGAGATCGTCAGCCACGCGATCGAGGTGATGCAGGAGATCCAGACGTCGTCGGCCAGCATCGCCCGGATCGTCGACGTGATCGACGAGATCGCCTTCCAGACCAACCTCCTGGCGCTGAATGCCGGCATTGAGGCGGCGCGGGCCGGCGAGGCGGGCAGGGGCTTTGCCGTTGTCGCGTCCGAAGTCCGCGCGCTTGCTCAGCGTTGCGCTGACGCTGCGAAGGATATTCAGGGACTGATCGCCAAGTCGCGCGACCAAGTGGATGACGGGGTGAACTCGGTCAACCAGGTGGCCCAGTCACTGCAGCAGATCGTGGCGCAGGTGGTGGAAGTCAGCTCCGTCTTCGGCGCGATCCGCGCCAGCACCGCCGAACAGGCAACCGGCCTGCAGGAGGTCAACACTGCGATCACCCAGATGGACCAGATCACCCAGCAGAATGCCGCCATGGTCGAGCAGGCCAATGCCGCAAGCCAGGCGCTGACGGGCGAGGCCGAGCACATCGCCATGCGCCTGCGCGCCTTCCGGACCTCTGGGCAGGTACAGGTCAGTGCCGGTTCGGGCTACCGCGCGGCGGCGTGATCGTATTGAGAGACGACGCCTCGGGTCAGGGATGATCCGGGGCGTTTTGGTTTGTCGGACTGGCAGACTAGCAAATTAAGCAGGAACGTAGGTCAACCTCACCACGTCCTCGCCAATCCGATCATGAGACACCAGACGGAGCGGCGGTCGGGGGCCGGCGAAATAGGGGTTGCCGTGACCCAGCACGACCGGGTGCAGGTAGATCCGGTATTCGTCGATCAGGCCAAGTTCGGTGAGGCTGTGCGCCAAGACCGGGCCAGCCACTTCGATCTCGCCGTCGTGCTCAGCCTTCAACGTGCGGATTGCGCCTTCGAGATCACCCTCGACAAGCCGGGCATTGGAGCCGACAGCCTTCAGCGAACGCGAAACGACATATTTCGGCTGCTTCCGCCACGCCGCCGCGAAAGCACGCTCGTCCGCACCCCATTCCGAATGCTCGTCGTCCCAGTAACGCATGATCTCATAGATGCGGCGACCGTACAGGCTGCCCGCCTGCTGTTCGGCCTCCTCGATGAAGTGGCGGAAGAGCGTGGGGCTTGGCGCAAACGCCATGTGATCGACGTAGCCGTCCAGGGACTGGTTCATTCCGAACACGAGTTTTGCCATAGCCGCTTCCTTTCCCTAGATGGCATCCGCGCAGGTCTGATTGTGATATGCAATCGGTGTAGGATAGGTCGACTGCTTTTATAACGCAATCGGTTTTTGGGGGGCGCATGAAGGTGCGGTTAGCCGCAACCATTCTGGCCGGCCGGCTGGTGGCCCGGAGAAGGCCGGTCTGCCGGGACCGACCCAGAATGGTCGCGGAGCTTTCTTTCGGGATGACAGAGAAAGAAAGCTGTCATCGAGGTAACGGACCGGCACGACCGGTCCGGTGCATCCTCTGGGAGCTGCTCAGAAGCGCCGATCGATGAAGTGCTTGGCCTGGGCGCCGGCGTGGTAGAAGGCCGACTTTACGCCGCGCCAGGTGTCCGGGGTTACCGGTGTTTCAGCAAGCGGGATCGCCGAGGTCTCGCCGGTGACGTGGTTCGCCAGAGCCCGGCCGAAGACGGTGCCCGGCGCAATGCCGCGGCCGTTGTAGCCGCTGACGGAAACCACGTTGGGGGCGAGCGTGTGCATGGCCGGCAGGTTGTTGGTGGTCATGCCGATGCGGCCGTCCCACCAGTATTCAAAGCGGAAGTCGCCGATGAAGGGGAAGAGCTTGCGCAGCGAGCGGGCGGCAAAGGCGCGGTGCGTGCCTTCGGCGATCGCGTCGAGCCTGCCGATCGAGCCGAAGATCAGCCGGTCCTGCTGGTCCATGCGGAACGACGTCATGACGAGGCCGGTGTCCCAGGTGCCCTGGCGCTCCGGCAGGATACGGCTTGCAACCGCATCGGGCAGCGGATTGGTGGCGAATTGGAAATAGGGCAGGATCGTCAGTTCCTGCGTATGCGCCTGCCACGGGCTTTCGGCGAAGAGGCCGCCATAGGCGTTGGTAGCAAGGATCACCTGCTTGGCGCGGATGACGCTGTTGCCGGCTTTCAGCACCCAGGTCTCGCCCTGGCGTTCGGCGCCTGTCAGCGGCGTGTCGGTGTAGATCTCGGCACCGGCAGCAAGGGCTGCGCGTGCCAGGCCGCGGGCATAGGCGAGCGGCTGGATCGTGCCGGCGCGGCGATCGAGCAGGGCGCCGGAAAAGCCTTCGGCGCCGGTGAGCGCATGCGCCCGCTCGGCCGAAAGTGCCTCGACCGGGGCGCCGCGCTTCTGCCATTGCGCTTCGCGGTCTTTGATTTCCGTGACACCGTCGCTACCGACGGCCATGTGCAGCGTGCCGTTGCGCACCGCCTCGCAGGCGATGCCGTATTTTTCGACCAGAGCATAGACCATCGACGGGCCGTCACCGAGTTCGGTGAGCAGGCGGTTGCCGGCGGCCGGGCCGAGGGTCGAGATGAGATCGTCGGGCTTGACCCACATGCCGGCATTGACGAGGCCAACATTGCGGCCGGAGCCGCCGAAGCCGATCATCTTCGCCTCGATCACCGTTGCCTTGATCCCTTTTTCGGCGAGGTGCAGGGCTGCCGATAGGCCGGTGAAGCCGCCGCCGATGATCGCGACATCGGTCGTCAGGTCGCGGCTGAGCGGCCTGGTTTCGGGCGCGGCCGGTGCCGTCGCATGCCAGAGGTTGGGCAGGGTGCGCTCCGTCGCCATCGCGGCAATCCTTCAAGTGCTGCCGGACGTCCGGCTATAGGTCAGGGTTCTCTCGGTGATAGCCGATTGCGGGGAAAATTCTCATGACAATGTTTCATGAAGTCATGATGCAAGGCCGGCCGGAGGCATCGGGGCGCTGCGCGGTGGGGCAATGGAGAAAAACCGCAGCTGGGTCGTCGGCAGCTGCGGTCTTGTAAATGTATACGTCTGAAAAATCTTTGCCGAAACGTCGTCAAGCTTCGGCGATACATCTTTAAAAACGTGCCTGTCGTGGATGGTCAATCAGGCAATGCCATCTTCTATGCCGTTTGGCCGAAGTCACTCACCCAATTGGGGGAAATGGTGCAAAAAAGCTTTCGGCAACGCAATGGCGTCAATCGACGAACTCGACGGTCACGCCGGGGCTGACCATCTTGGCGAGCTCGGTCGCATCCCAATTGGTCAGGCGCACGCAGCCGTGGCTCTGGGTCTTGCCGATCTTGGAGGGTTCCGGCGTGCCGTGAATGCCGTAGGTCGGCTTCGAGAGCGCGATCCAGACGGTGCCGACCGGGCCGTTCGGGCCGGGCTGCAACGTGAGGATCTTGTCGTTGTTGCCCTGCCTGAAGTTGATCTTCGGGTTGTAGGTGTAGCCCGGATTGAGCGCGATGCGCTCGACATTGACGGTGCCCGAAGGCGATGGTGTGTCGGACGAGCCGATCGTTGCCGGATAGGCGGCGATCAGCTTGCCGGTGTCGTCATAGGCGAGCACCTGCTTGCGCGCCTTGTCGGCGAGAATGCGGGCAACCTTGCCGGCCTTGTTCGCACCCGGATTGATCACCTTGATGATGGTGCCCGGGATGGTGAAGTCGACGCCCGGGTTCAGCTCGCGCAGATAGGCTTCGTCCATGTGGAACTTTTCGCCGAGCATTTCCGTGGTGGAGGTGAAGGACATATGCGGCAGCATCGCCTTGTGCGCGTAGTCCTCCGGGATCGACGCGACATAGGGGCCGGCAGCGTCGGCAGCCGTGATCGTATAGCTGGTGATCGGCATGCCGCCGCTCATGCGCAGCCGCTCGAGGATGTCCTCGGTGTTGTTGGGGTCGAGCGTCTCGCCGGTCGACTGCTGCCAGGCCTCGATCGCCTTGGTCACGTTCGAGCCCATCTTGCCGTCGATCACGCCGGGCGAAAAACCTTCTCGGTCGAGGAAGACCTGCAGTGCGGTGATCTCGGCGCGCGACTTGCTCTTGACCGTCATTGCCGGCGGCATCGACTGGCGCATGGGCTGGCTGTCGTTCGGATCGATCGCGGCCTCTTCAGTGCCGTCGATCAGGCCCGGAAGGCTGTTCGGCAGCTCGTTGCCATCGGTGGATGGCGGCACCACGTCGCGGTAGTCGGGGATGGAACCGGTGACTTCGCCAGGCTCGGAATAGCCGTAGCCGCGCTCGGTGTCGCGGTTGCGGCGGTTCGAATAGATGTCGACGTCGCCCTCGCGGCGATAGCCGCCATAGCCATCCTGGCGGCCGCGATTGGGCACGACGGTCGCCACCACATTGCCCCAGCTATCGATCAGCAGCGTGCGCCCGCGGCTGTCGCGCATGGTCTGCACCTCATCGGCGCGCGGCACGTAGTCGAGTATTTCGCCATCGGGCGTGACCAGCATGACGTCGTCGCCATAGCGATTTCTGCCGCGATAGTCCTGCGCGAAAGCGGCCGTCAAATCCACGGCGAGAAAGCCGGCTGCGGCGAGAAGCGAGAGGCCGATGCGGGTCGCTGACGTCACGTGAGAACCTGTCTTCATTGTAGCGAATGTGGCGCGGTACATTTGGATTTCGACGTTAATGTGAAAAAAATGAATTCATCATGAACAAGCGGTTAAATTCTATCTAGGCGGAGCAGACTTCGGCTTCAACCAATGAAATGTGGCTCTCCTCAGATATCATCGCTTTGTGATTGCAGTGATTCTACGGCCGATTTGAGGAAGAGGACATGCTGAGAACGCTCGAAGAACCTGCGGACGGCCAAGAGAATCATGTGCTGTTCGATCGTCTTTCCGCGCTCGACATCGCCGCCTTCGTCGTCGATGGCGTCGACCTGTCGCCGGGTGCCGCGATCCCCTCTGACGGCGATATCAGGATCGACCGGGCGCTTGCCGGATTTCTCTTCACCTGCGGCCCCGAGCATATCCGCCATCCTGAGCCGATCGAGGGCGGCGCGGACGGCGCGCGCTACCCGCTGCATGGGTCGCTTGCCGGGACTGCGGTCAGCCACACGCAGATGGCGAGCGATGGAGCCGAGTGCACGGCGACGATCGAGGTGGCGCTAGCCGATGGCGGGCAGGCGCGGATCGAGCGGCGATGGCGGATCGATGCGGGGCGGCACGAAGTTGTGCTCGAGGATCGCGTCGTCAACGTGGGGACCTCGGCCTTTCCGCCGATGATGATGTATCACGTCAACATCGCTGGCAGGCTGCTCGGGCCGGTCACCCGTATCCTCAGCGCTTCGCTTGCAGGCGGGGAGAGCGCCTGGCGCTTCGGCAATGGCGAGAGCGCGCATTTTTGCCTGCCAGCGGCCATCGGTTCCGACGGCTGGTCGGACGTCACGCTTGTGGGCCTTGCCGGACTCGGTGGGCGCAATCTCCAGGTGCGGTTCCGCATCGACACGCTGCCCTTCCTGCAGATGTGGCGCTGTCAGCGCGGCGAGGCGGATGTGATCAGCATCGAGCCGGTATCGCACCGGATTGCCAAGCGGCCGGAGCTGGCGGCCGCCGGTGAACTGACGCCACTCCTGCCGGGCGAGGCGCGGAGCTATGCGATTGCCTTTGCCGTCGTCTGATCTGGCATCTGGAACACGCGGCTTTTGAATTGACGCGGGGAAGGGCTGCGCCTACATCAGAGGCCACCACATTTCCTGAGGAAGACGACCATGGACATCCGCCAGATCAACGACGAATACTCGGTCTCCGGCCAGATCACCGTCGAGGATCTCGACCAGATCAAGGCGCTCGGCTTCAAGTCCATCGTCTGCCACCGCCCGGATTTCGAGGCGCCGGATCAGCCGACCTTCGATTCGATCGCTGCCCGCGCCGAAGAGCTCGGCATCGAAACCAAGCACATCCCCGTCGGCCCGATGGGCGTGACGGCAGACGCGGTAACGAGCATGGTCGACGCGCTCGACGAGTTCCAGCGCCCGATGCTCGGCTATTGCCGCTCCGGCGCGCGCTCGACGGCCGTCTACCAGCAGACCCAGCATATCCGCGGCTGAGCCAGGCTCCAGTTTTGTAGATCGCGCTCGGCCGCGTTCGTGTGATCGAACGACGGAGGATCGGCATGGCCGAAGCGCATCTGATTTCGCGTGAGCAATGGGCGGATGAGCCCGAGGTCTGGAAGGGCGAGTTTGAAGGCGGGGCCTTTGGCGCTGGACTCTCGGTGATCTTCGTTTCCACGGACGAGATCGGCTACGGGCCGAAGCTGCACCGCCATCCCTATCCGGAAACCTTCATCGTGCGCGTCGGCCGCGCCCGCTTTACCGTCGGCAATCGCACGATCGACGCCGAAGCCGGCCAGATCGTCGTGGCGCCAGCCAACGTGCCGCACAAGTTCGAGAATCTCGGACCCGGCCGGCTGGAGACGACCGACCTGCATGCGGCCGGCGCGTTTTCGACGGAGTGGCTGGAAGAATAGGCGACAATCGCTTGCGACCGCCGCAGTTCGCAGCGGTCGCCATCACTTCCCAATCGATCAGCCGTTCCTGATATCCGTCAACGTGCGCGTCGGCGTGATCGCTTCGGGATCGAGCTTGATCTCGATGATCGACGGCTTGCCGCTGGCGCGCGCCCTGAGGAACGCGTCGGCAAATTCTTCCGTCTTCTCGACCGTTTCGCCGTGGCCGCCATAGGCGCGGGCGAGCGCCGCAAAATCCGGATTGGTGAGGTCGGTGGCGCTGACGCGGCCGGGATATTCACGCTCCTGGTGCATGCGGATCGTGCCGTAGATGCCGTTGTTGACGACGACGGTGATGATCGGCAGGCGGTAGCGAACGGCGGTCGCGAATTCCTGGCCGTGCATCAGGAAGCAGCCATCGCCGGCAAAGCAGATGACTTCGCGATCCGGATGCAGCTGCTTGGCGGCAACGGCGGCCGGCAGGCCGTAACCCATCGAGCCGGAGGCAGGTGCGGCCTGCGTCGCAAAGCGGCGGAAGCGGTGGAAGCGATGCACCCAGGTGGCATAGTTGCCGGCACCGTTGGTGAAGACCGTATCCTGAGGCACGTTCGCCTCGATCCAGTTCATGATCGGGCCCATCTGCACCGCACCTGGACCGGTCTCCGGCGGAGTCGACCATTTGAGATAGGCCGCGTGCATGATTTCCGTGCGCTCGGACCAGACGGGTTCGCCTGCGGGCGCAAGGCCCTCGAGGGCGGCGACGAAGTCGTTCGGGCTTGCGGCGATCGCCAGCTCCGGCCGGTAGACGCGGCCGAGCTCGGAACTATCGGGATACACATGCACCAGCGTCTGGCGCGGGTAGGGGCTATCCATGAGCGTGTAGCCGGAGGACGGCATTTCCGAGAAGCGGCCGCCGAGAAGCAGCACGAGATCGGCCTCCTTGATCTCCTTGGCGAGTGCCGGGTTGATGCCGATGCCGACATCGCCGGCATACATTGGATGCAGGTGATCGAAGAGCATCTGGCGGCGGAAGGAGCAACCGACGGGCAGCTTCCAGCGCTCGGCGAAGCGCTGGAAATCCGCGACGCTTTCCGCGGTCCAGCGGGTGCCGCCGATAATGGCGATCGGCCGCTTGGCGGCGGCAAGCATTTCGCCGAGCCGCTTTACCTGCGCCGGGCCCGGATGGCCTTCGACCGGCTGGTAGGCCTTGGCGGCCGGCGCCTCGGCGCTGCGGGTCAGCATGTCTTCGGGCAGCGTCAGCACGACCGGGCCGGGGCGGCCGGACGTGGCGACGGCGAAGGCGCGGGTGACGAATTCCGGAATGCGGGCAGGATCGTCGATCTCGCCGACCCACTTGGCCACTTCGGTGAAGGCGCGGCGGTATTCGATCTCCTGGAAGGCTTCGCGCTCGCGGGCCTCGCTCTGCACCTGGCCGATGAAGAGGATCATCGGGATCGAGTCCTGCCGTGCGACATGGAGACCCGCCGACGCGTTGGTCGCGCCGGGGCCGCGGGTCACCATGCAGATGCCGGGCTCACCCGTCAGCCGGCCCCAGGCATCCGCCATCATTGCGGCGCCGCCTTCCTGGCGGCAGACGAGCACGTCGATGTCGGTGTCGTAAAGCGCGTCCAGCACAGCCAGGTAGCTCTCCCCCGGCACGCAAGCGATGCGTTTCACGCCATTGGCGACGAGTGCGTCGACGACGAGCTGGCCTCCAGTTTTCATGATCTTCCTCCCGATGGTCTTTCTTTTGTAGTCTGATTGTTGTTGTCAGATGGCTGGCGACACCGGAGCGACGCTCGTGTCCTTGTGTATGCGGCGCTCGCGCCAGATGATGTAGAGGCCGGAGCCGATGATGATGGCGATGCCGAGCCACTTCAGTGCATCAGGCAGATCGCCGAAGACGAGCCAGCCGAAGATCGTCGCCGAGACGATTTCCAGATATTGCAGCGGTGCCAGCACCGACGCCGGGGCCGCACGATAGGCGTAGACGCCGAGCACGCCGGAGATGGTGGCGGTGACGCCGACGCCGAGCAGATAGTACCAGGTGTAGCCCTGCGGCCAGACCGGATCGAAGATGCCGGAACCGGTGCCTTCGCCGAAATAGAGAAGCACGAGGCAGAAGAGCCCGCCCCAGATGCCGGCATGAAATTGCATCGACCAGGGGTCCTCGTTCTGCGCGACCATGCGGGTGACGAGCAGGAACACGGCAAGGCCGAAGGCGGCGACAACAGGCAGAAGCGCGATCCAACCGACCTCCTGCATGCTCGGCTGGATGACGAGCAGCGCGCCGAAGAAGCCGACGCCGCAGGCGGTGTAACGCCGCCAGCCGATGGTCTCTTTCAGGAAGATGCTGCCGAGGATCGTCAGGATGATCGGCTCGACGAAGAAGATCGCAATTGCGTCGGCAACCTCCATCACCTTCAGCGTGGTGATGAAGGAGAGCATCGTCACGACCAGGAGGCCGCCGCGCAACGCATGGAGCCCGGTCTTGCGCCAGGTGAGATCAAAGAGGCTGCCGCGGAAGAGCACGATCGGCAGGATGAAGACGACCTGAAGCAGGAACCGGACGGCGGTGATTTCGGCCGAGGGGACGGTCGCGATCGCCAGCTTGGCGAAGATGTCGATCAGCGGCGACAGGAGCACCGAGATCACCATCAGCGTCAGCCCGAAGGAGATGCGGTTGTGGTCCGTGGCGATCTTTTGAAGAGACATGTCGGCCATGATATTTCCGGTCAGCGCCTGCCTGCGATGGCGCCCAAGCACCAGGCGGCGAAGTCCGCCGTCGCCTGTTCCCGGCCGAGTTCGTTGAGGGTCTCGTGGCGCATGCCGTCATAAACGGTGACGGTGACGTTGGTCAGACCGGCCGCTTTCATCTTGGCGCCGAGCCAGCGAATGGCATTGCCCATCTCGGTTGACGGGTCGGCGCTGCCGCCGACGAGATGAATGGGCAGGTCCTTGCGGAGCCGCGTCAGCCGGTCGGGCCGGGCGCCGCCGAAGGATAGCCGGAAAAGGTCGAGCCAGAGCGAGACGGTCGCATCGAAACCGCAGAGCGGGTCGGCCGCGTATTTCGCGACCTCGGCATCGTCGCGCGAGAGCCAGTCGAGATCGGTCTTGCGATCCTTGATCGCGCCGCCCCACATGCCGAAGGTAAGCTTGGTCAGGAGCGGGCTCGGCACATCCGAACCCTTCAGCGCCTTCTCGATTTTCAGGATCATCTGGCCGCCGCGGCCGGCGAGGCCGGGACGGAAATTGGAGTTCCAGACGGCGAGCGCATCATAGAGGCCGGGATCAGCCTCGGCTGCGTTCAGCGCAATCAGCCCGCCCATGGAATGGCCGAAGAGGATGACGGGAAGACCCGGATGGGCGGCGGTCGCGATTTCGCGCACAGCCCGGATATCGGCGAAGATCTTGTCGAGGCCGTCGCGGCTCGAAAACATGCCGAGCGGGGCGTCGGGCGCGCGCGTCTCGCCATGGCCGCGATGGTCGTGGGCATAGACCTGGAAGCCATGCGCGGCCATCGCTTCGGCAAAGCGGGCGTAGCGGCCGGAATGTTCGGCAAGGCCGTGGCTGATGAGGAGGATGCCGCGCGCATGAGCGGTCGCGGGGAAATGGCGCCAGCTCAAGGTGGCTCCGGTCGGGCTCTGATGTGTCTTCACCTGCCCGAACACGATTTCCCCCGGCAACAACGACAGACCAATTCGATATCAAATCGATTTGCAAGGCAAAGGCAATCGCCGCTTGTTGCTCGTTGCGCATGAGGTCACACGCGAATGTGCGCTCATCTTAATTAAGAGTCGCAATTTTCCCGTTTTGAGCGATATTCGTTCCTGTTTTGTTTCCGCAGGAGGATATCATGGTTAGTTTCTGTAAGGCGATATCGGGTCCGATGGCAGGACTGCTGGCGGCGTTGGCGCTGTTCCTTGCGCCGGCCGCCTTTGCTGCCGGCGAGGAAATGTCGGATCAAGGGGGTTCCGAAGGCGCGACCAGCCGCACGGAATATGTGCTGGCGGTGAGCTGGCAGCCGGGCTTCTGCGAAACGCGGCCGCAACGCAAGGAATGCGAAAGCCAGACCGCAGAGCGTTTCGACGCCACCAATCTCTCGCTGCATGGCCTCTGGCCCCTGCGCAAAAGCTATTGCGGGGTAACGGCCGAGGTGCGCGCGAAGGATCGCAAGGGCAGCTGGCTTGAACTGCCGAAACTCGCCATGGCAGACGACACGGCGGCGCGGCTGCTGATCGCCATGCCCGGCGTGCAATCCGGCCTCGACCGGCACCAGTGGCTGCGCAGCGGCACCTGCCAGAGCGACTCGGTCGACGACTATTTCTCGGCGCAGCTGCGCATGCTGGAGGAGCTCAACCGCTCGGCGGTCGGCGCGCTGTTCCGTCAGCGCATCGGCTCCGAACTCGACGAGGCGACGATCAAGCAAGCCTTCGACCAGAGTTTTGGCACTGGCGCCGGCGACCGGGTGCGCATGCGATGCCAGACGGTTCAGGGGCGCAGCATCATCACCGGGCTGACGATCGGGCTGACCGGCGACGTCATGAAGGCGTCCAGCCTCGCGCCGCTGATCCAGGCGGCCGGGCCGACCGAGTTCAAATGCGCCAAGGGTATTGCCGATACGGCCGGGCGAAGCTGAGCCGCTTCGCAGGCACTGTTCTTCGGCAGCGAATGTGCTGGAGGCGCAGGGTTGCCGCATGGGATAGGTGGGGGGACAAGCCGAGGCGAATGCCTTTGCTCATTGCCCCCTTCCTATAATTCGCCTACATAGCGGGCAAATTTCCTTTCCCTGCGGAGCATTCCCTTATGGCACGTCAGTTTATCTATCATATGGCCGGACTTAATAAGTCCTACGGCGCGAAGAAGGTTCTCGAGAACGTTCATCTGTCGTTCTACCCGGACGCCAAGATCGGTATCCTCGGCCCGAACGGCGCCGGTAAGTCGACGGTTCTGCGCATCATGGCCGGCCTCGACAAGGAATTCACCGGCGAAGCCTGGGTAGCCGAGGGTGCCACCGTCGGCTATCTGCCGCAGGAGCCGCAGCTTGATCCGACGAAGACGGTGCTTGAGAACGCAATGGAAGGCGTTGCCAAGAAGACCGCGATCGTCGAGCGCTACAACGAACTGATGATGAACTATTCCGACGAGACGGCGGAAGAGGGCGCCAAGCTCCAGGACATCATCGACAGCCAGAACCTCTGGGATCTCGAAAGCCAGGTCGAGATGGCCATGGAAGCGCTGCGCTGCCCGCCGGGTGATGCCGACGTCACCAGCCTTTCCGGCGGTGAAAAGCGCCGTGTGGCTCTCTGCAAGCTGCTGCTCTCGCAGCCGGACCTCTTGCTGCTCGACGAACCGACCAACCATCTCGACGCCGAGACCATCGCCTGGCTCGAAAAGCACCTGCGCGAATATCCCGGCGCCGTGCTGATGATCACCCACGACCGCTACTTCCTCGACAACGTCACCGGCTGGATCCTCGAGCTCGACCGTGGCCGCAGCATTCCCTACGAAGGCAACTACTCGGCCTACCTCGTCGCCAAGGCCAAGCGCATGCAGCAGGAAGGCCGTGAAGAGGCCTCCCGCCAGAAGGCGATCGCCCGCGAACAGGAGTGGATCGCATCGAGCCCCAAGGCCCGCCAGGCCAAGTCCAAGGCGCGTATCCGCTCCTATGACGAACTGGTCAACGCGGCGGAAAACCAGCGTCCGGGCGACGCGCAGATCATCATCCCGGTCGGCGAACGTCTCGGCCAGGTGGTCATCGAGATGGAGGGCGTCACCAAGGGCTACGGCGATCGCCTGCTGATCGACGGCCTGTCGCTCAAGCTGCCGCCGGGCGGCATCGTCGGCATCATCGGCGCGAACGGCGCCGGCAAGACGACGCTCTTCCGCATGATCACCGGCCAGGAGCAGGTCGACAGCGGCTCGATCCGCATCGGCGACACCGTGCATCTCGGTTATGTCGACCAGAGCCGCGATGCGCTCGACGGCAACAAGACCGTGTGGGAAGAAATCTCCGGCGGTGCCGAAGTCATCAAGCTCGGCAAGTACGAGATGAACTCGCGCGCCTATTGCTCGACCTTCAACTTCAAGGGCGGCGACCAGCAGCAGAAGGTCGGCAACCTCTCGGGTGGTCAGCGCAACCGCGTTCACCTCGCCAAGATGCTGAAGGCCGGCGGCAACGTGCTGCTGCTCGACGAACCGACCAACGACCTCGATACCGAGACGCTCGCAGCACTCGAAGTCGCGCTCGAAAACTTCGCCGGCTGCGCCGTTATCATCAGCCACGACCGCATGTTCCTCGACCGCCTGGCAACGCACATCCTCGCCTTTGAAGGCGACAGCCAGGTCGAATGGTTCGAAGGCAACTTCGAAGACTACGAGAAGGACAAGATCCGCCGCCTCGGCCCGGACTCGGTCAACCCGAAGCGCGTCACCTACAAGCGCCTGACGCGCTGATCAGAGCCAAGGCGCCGCATTTCCTTGCGGCGCCCAGTGCATCGCGGCAGCGCCGCGAACGCTGGAACTGAAAGTCTATTGTACGGGAACGGGCGAAGCGCAGGCTCCGCCCGTTTTCCTTTGCATGCCCTGTTCCGCAAGCGTCATTGTTTGGCCTCTCCGCGCAAATCCGCTTGCACCGACCTCGCAAATCACATAAACATATCTTTATGTGTTGATGGGGATCGCGATGGCTGTTCAGAAAGAACTGGGTCTGGATGCGCTGGTGGACGTGCTGAAGGCGGCAGGAGAGCCGACCCGCATGCGTCTCGTCGCCTTGCTTGCCGCCGGCGACCTCACCGTTACCGATCTTACCGAAATTCTCGGGCAATCGCAGCCGCGTATTTCGCGGCACCTGAAGCTGCTTGCCGAAGTCGAGCTCATCGACCGTTATCAGGAAGGCGCCTGGGCCTATTTCCGTCTCAGGCAGGAGGGTGCCCGTGTTGGGCTCGTGCGGGCCATGCTGGCGTCGGCGTCCGCTGACGACGCGGTGCTTTCGCGCGATGCGGCGCGGCTGACCACCCTGAAGAAGGCGAGGGCCGAGAAGGCGCAGGCCTATTTCAGCCGCAACGCCGCCGGCTGGGACGAGCTTCGCCGCCTGCATGTCAGCGAGCGCGATGTCGAGGCGAAGCTGCGCGAGATGGTCGGCGACGAACCGGTCGAGAGCCTGCTCGATCTCGGAACCGGCACCGGGCGCATCCTGCAGCTCTTCGAAGGGCTCTATCGTCGCGGCGTCGGCGTTGATGCCAGCCGCGACATGCTGGCCGTGGCGCGCTCCAATCTCGAACGCGCCGGCATTACCAAGGCGTCAATCCGCCACGGCGATATCTTCAACCTGCCGCTCGACGGGCACGCCTTCGATCTCGTCACCATTCACCAGGTGCTGCATTTCCTCGACGAGCCGGAGGCGGCGATTGCGGAAGCTGCACGCATGCTGATGCCGGGCGGTCGTCTTGTCATCATCGACTTTGCGCCGCACGGGCTCGAGCATCTGCGCGACGAACACGCCCATGCGCGCCTTGGCTTCTCGCATCAGGTAATCTCCGATTGGCTCGCCAAGGCCGGCCTGGTGCTCGAAAAGACCACGGACCTTTCGCCGGAAGGGGCCGAGGAAGAAAAGCTGACGGTGACGATCTGGCTGGCGCGCGACCGGCGCGCCGTGAATGAGAATGAAACGCCGCGGCCGCGCGTCCATGCAGGGGGAGTTTGAGAATGACGGCACAGACGCTTTATCCGGCCGAGCGTGGCAATCTGAGGCTCTCCTTCGAGTACTTCCCCCCCAAGACCGACGAAATGGAAGTGCAACTCTTCCAGACGGCGGGAGATCTTTCCATCTTCGGTCCTGCCTTCGTGACGGTTACCTACGGCGCAGGCGGCTCGACCAAGGCGCGCTCGCTGACGACCGTGCGGCGGATGGTCGAGGAGAAGGGCTTTGCCAATACGGCCGCGCACCTGACCTGCGTCGGCGCACCGAAGGCGGAAGTCGATGCGGTCATCGATGAGTACATCGATTATGGCGTCCGCCATTTCGTGGCGCTGCGCGGCGACCCGCAGGGCGGCATCGGCAGCGCCTATCAGCCGCATCCGGACGGCTATGCGAGCAGCACCGACCTGGTGCGGGCGATCCGCGCGCGGGGCGACGATATCGAGATTTCCGTCTCCTCCTATCCGGAGAAGCATCCGGAGAGCCCTGACGTGGCCGCCGATATCGACATGCTGAAGCGCAAGGTCGATGCCGGAGCCAACCGGGCACTGACCCAGTTCTTTTTCGACAACAACGATTTCGAGCGCTATCTCGAACGGGTGCGCCGCGCCGGTATCAACATTCCGATCGTGCCGGGCATCCTGCCGATCAACAATCTGGCGCAGGTGCAGAAGTTTGCCGGCCTCTGTGGCGCGAGCGTGCCGGAGGCGATCGTCACCCGGCTCGTGCATCTGGAAGACCAGCCGGTCGAGCGTTTCAAGGAGGCGACCCATATCGCTGCCGAGCAGATCGTCGATCTCGCCCGACGCGGTGTTCGCGACTTCCACCTCTACACAATGAACCGTTCGCCGCTGGTGACCGCGGTCCTGGATCTCGTCGGTTTCGAGCAGGTGGCGCTCGAGGCGAACAATGCTCTCGACGAAGCGCCACGGACGAGGGCGGCGGGCGCCGCCGCCTGAACCCAGGATCCAAACCCGATTTCCCGGGCGGAAATACCATCAAAAAGAAAGCGCCTGAAGATCGATCTTCAGGCGCTTTCTTGTTTGTCGCAGCGATTAGACCCTTTGCTCTCTTGGCGGTCTAGTTTGCTTGGTGCTGCAAAATGGATTTCCGGAAATTTAAGTCCCTATTCGGTTTGGACTCTCAGCAGCCGCTCATCAGATGAAGAGCATCGTGGCCACGAATACGAACGCTGCACTGATCATGAGGACATTCAGCGAATGTGTAAGGCCCATGGATGACCCTCCCTGCGTTAACGCGTTAAAACATAGGGCGAAATCACGATGTGTTAAAGCGAAACTTGTGCTGCAGTGCGAAATCCGTGAGGGGGAGCGGCCTTATTCACAGGGCTATAATATTGAGATATTTATCTTTTTCAGGCTGCCACATTTTTTTCACAATCGCTTCCGCAAGGTTAATATAAACGTTTGTAACCGTGCGTGAGCGTTTCAGAAGGGCACGAATTCGGCGGTTCGATTCCCCGTTCAGACGGCACGTTTGAGCCGCAGAATGCGGCCGTCGAGCACGGCGAGCCCAAGGGCGATCAGCGCCATTCCGCCGACATCGGCCGCCTGCAGGGTTTCGCCGAGGAAGAGATAGCCGAGCAGGATCGCGCTTGGCGGCACCAGCAGGGTGACGAGCGAAGCGTTGGTGGCGCCGGCCTCCGCCATGATCCGGAAAAAGAGAATGTATCCATAGGCGGTCGAGACGAACGCGAGGCCGAGGATGGCAAGCGTTGCTTCCATTGGCGGCATCGGCAAGGTCCAGGGCGCATCCGTGAAGGCCGCAACGGGCAGCATCATCAGCGTCGAAGCGGTGAGCTGGCCGGCGGCCGTCACCGGCGGTGCAAGATTTCGGAAGCGCTTGCCGTAGGTTGCCGCAAGGCCATAGCTGACGGCGGCCAGCACCGGAAGGACGAGCGCCCAGAGCGGAACGCCGCTCGTCGTACCGAACAGGCCGGCAACCGCACTCGGCCCGATCAGCACCACGGTACCGGCAAGGCCGAGCAGGCAGCCGGCGATCTTGGCAGAACTCAGCTTCTCGTCCTCGGTCGCCATGTTGGCGATAATGACGGTCCAGACCGGCGTCGTGGCGTTGAGGATCGCCGCCAGGCCGGCGCCGATCTGGGTCTGGCCGAGGAAAATGAAGGCGTGCGGAATGGCGTTGTTGATCAGTCCCATCAGCGCAAATTCACGCCAGCGTCCGGAAAGTGCCTGATACATGCCGAAGCGGCCGCGGATATAGAGATGCAGCGCAAGTGCCGCCAGGCCCAGACGCAGCACCACCAGCGTGAATGGCGGCACATGGGCAACGGCCACGCGGGCGAAGAAGAAGGACCCGCCCCAGATGAGACCGAGCAGGGCGAGCAGCGCCCAGGTTCTGACGCTCATCTGATGGCCGTCGACTGTGGCTCGCGCATTCATGGGTGTGCCTGTCCGTGCTGATTGCATCGTCCGTCAGCCTCGCCCAGGCGGAGAATCGTGATCGTGGCGCAAAAGCTGCGCCCGACATTCCCGGACCGGTTGCGATCTGACGATTATTTCATAGCCCGGCGCCTTCGCCGGGACCACCCGGTTCTTGTCGTATTCGTGAGCAAGGGGGCGTTCGGGCATGGGCGGTCCCATCTGCGGTCGTGGCGCCTGGACCGCAGATACAAGAAACCCCGGAGATCGGTTCCGATCCCCGGGGTGATGCATCCTGCGAACGAGCCACATCGGTGGCCCGAGGTTCACCTAAAGCGCGTCGCGATTTTTCAGATTTGCTCCGTGCGCTTTAAGTTCTTGATATTTCGCATGTCGTTGTCGCAAAACCGCTGCGCACTTTTGCGCGACAGGCTTTAGAGCATTTCACTGTTTCATTGAAACGGCGAATTGCTCCAACTGTTTGAAATTGCGCAATTCCGGACGGAAAACCGTTTCACACTTTTCCTGGAATTGCTCTAGAGCGCGTTCAAGAGTTCCAACGTGGCCCAGCCGTCGGCGGGACGTCCGAGGCGGAGCTGCTCCTTCTGGAGTGCGGCGCGGGTGCCGGAGCCGAGGATGCCGTCGACCTTGCCGACGTCGTGGCCGAGCGTCTGGAGCTTGGTTTGCAGCGCCTTCATGGCGACATCGTCGAGGCCCGGTTCCGGGTTGCCGCCTTCATAGGTCGGCGCGCCGGCGAGGCGGGTTGCGAAGTAGGCGGCCGAGGTCGTGTAGATGAACGACTGGTTCCACTCGAGATAGACGTTGAAGTTCGGGTAGGTCAGGAAGGCCACACCCTTGCGGCCCTGCGGCAGCACCAGCGAGGCTTCGAGATTGCCGTTGGCGGTGTTGCCGTCGCGTGGGCTGACGCCGAGCGCGAACCAGTCCGAAGCCTTCATGCCCGTCTGCAGGCCGGTCTTTTCCCAGGGGAGTTCTTCGGGAACGCTGACTTCCTGGATCCAGGGCTGGCCAGCCTTGAAGCCGAGGCTCTGGATGAACTTGGCCGCGGTCAGGATCGCGTCAGGCGAGCTCTTCTTCAGGTTGACGTGGCCATCGCCGTCGCCATCGACGCCATAGGCGATAATGTCTTCCGGCAGCATCTGCACCTGGCCGATCTCGCCGGCCCAGGCGCCGGTGGTCGTTGCCGGGTCAAGATCGCCGTGCTGGACCATCTCGATGGCCGCGATCAGCTGCGGTCGGAACATTTCCGGGCGGCGGCAGTCGTGCGAGAGCGTCACCAAAGCATTGCGGGTGTTGAAGTCGCCCTGCACGGCACCAAAGTCGGTTTCCATCGCCCAGAAGGCGGTGATGACGGGGGCCGGCACGCCGAATTCCTTCTCGGCGCGGGCGAAGACGTCGGCATATTCCTTCATCTTCTGCTGGCCGATATCGAGGCGCGACTTGCTGACCGTGCGCTTGGAGAACTCGGTGAAGGTCTGCTTGAAGACGCCCTGGGTGCGGTCGCGGCTCAGCACCTTCTGGTCGATCACGGCGCCTGCGAGCGCACGATCGGCGACATCGGCCGGAACACCCTTGGCGACAGCTTCGGCCTTCACGCCCTGAAGAAACGCGCCGAGGTCGCCGCCGCAGGCAGCAGCCGGAGCGGCGCTCTGCGTGCCCGTCTGGGGCGCGGTCTGGGCGAAGGCGGTGGAGGCGGTAAGCGCCAGGAGGGCGACGGAGGCCAGGGCGTGCCGGGTAGTCCGGATCATCATAATTCCTTTCTTTGGCCGCGGGGTGCGGGAGACACCACCACGGGCAGCCAAATTGCTGGATGACCTGCATAACGCCTTAAATCGTCACCGATTTAGGGACAAATCATGCAGCGGTTCAAAAATGTTACAGCGACCTTTGCGCGTCCTTGGAGATGTGCGGGCGCTGTAAATCTGCCTTTGCTCTTCCAGAGCATTATGACCGAAAGAAGAAAATGGGGTGCCTTGCCGCGGTTGCCGGCAAGAATGCCAGTCTTACTTCGGCTGTGAGACTGCTGCGACCCAGTTCTTCCAGTTTTTCGCCGAGCCGGCGAAGGCATTGATATCGGTACTGCCGTCGATGCCCGGGATAACGCCGGTGCTGGTGTACTGCCAGAAGGCCCAGCGGCGCTCGACATAGACGTCTTTCGGGTGCTTGGCGGTCGAGCGCACCCAGAAGTGATAGTCCTTGAACTGGTCGACGAGATTGTCCCGGTGGAAGTCGACCGAGGTGTAGATGATCGGGCGCTTGCCGTAATGGGCTTCGAGGCGATCCATGAAGTGCTTCATCTCGGCGCGGACCTCGCTTGGAGTCGGGCGGTGGCGGCAGGTCTTCGATTCGCCGTTCCATTCGACGTCGAGCACCGGAGGCAGATAGACCGCGCTTTTCGGCACATTGGCGATGAACCAGTCGGCCTGATCGTCGGCGGTCGAGCAGAAATAGTAGAAGTGATAGGGCGCGTAGGGGATGCCGGCGGCACGCGCCCGCTGCCAATATTCGTTGAAGCGCGTGTCGACCCTGTCCTTGCCTTCCGTCGCCTTGATGAAGGCGAAGGAGACGCCCGAATTCTTCACCTTCATCCAGTCGATATCACCATTCCATTTGGAGACGTCGATGCCGTGGATGTTGTGGTGCTGCGGGGTGCGGTCGCCGAAGTTCTGCGGGTCCGTATCCTGGAAGCGCGGCGGGATCGATGCCGTCTGCATCAGGTCGTAATCGGTCGACGAACAGGCGGAAAGGAGGGTGGCAATGGGCAGTAGAGCCAGAAGAAGCCGGCGCATGAGGTACCTGTCTAGAGACGAGCGACGATCCTGCCTCACACGATGGCTTTCATATCGGTGATTTCCCCCGCGAGGCGTGAACCTCATCTTCACCATATCATCGTAAAAATTGGGTTAGCTCAAGCGGGAATTGCAGGTGGGCGGGAGTTCGCCGATTTCTACTCCAACGCGAAATCCCTTTGGTGATTTCGGTGCTCTCTGGCGACGTGAGATAAGGGCGGTCGCCAGCCGACTGCGCGACCGGGTCCCGGTTCAGGCGGCGATTGCGACCGCCGGGCGGTGATAGACCGCAAGCCAGGCGTAGCCGCGACCGATCGCGCGGCGTTCGAGATCGGCGCCGTTTACTCTCGCCTTCTCGCGCAGAACCTCGAAGAGGTTTGCGCGTGGCGTGACATGGAAGCGATCGAGCCAGCCGTGCAGCGCGCGGCGGAAGCTCGCCGGCAGGCGCTCCTGCTGGCCGAAATCGGCGATGTGCAGCGAGCCGCCTGGATTGAGCGCGGCGATGGCCGCATCGATCGCCTTCTGCCAATCGGGGATCATCGACAGCGAATAGGAGATGACGATGCGATCGAAGCCGCGCTCGCCGAAGATGGCGGGGTCGAAATCCGTGGCGTCGGCGACCTGAAGTTCGGCACGACGCTTGCCGCTACGGTTGAGCTTTGCATCGGCGGAGGTCAGCATTTCCGAGGAAATGTCCAGGCCGAAGAGACGGGCCGAAGGGAAGCAGCGGCCGATCAGCGCCAGATTGCGCCCGGTGCCGCAGCCGACTTCGAGCACAGAGGCACCGGGGGCCGGGTTCATCTCCCGGATCAGCGTGTCGCGGCCGAAGAGATAGTACTTCCGCGTCAGATCGTAGAAATGCCGCTGGTAGCGGTACATGTGGTCCATGCGCCGCGCGTGCGAAATCCCGGCCTCACGCATCGGCTCAAGCCTTCTTCCGGTAGATGTGGAAACCACCATAGATGGCGGAGCGGTCTTCGGCGCCGAGCTTGACCGATGCTTCGGCATCGTAGTGCCACTGGTCGAGCAGGGCCGAGGAGACACGGCCGGGCAGGATGCTGTCTTCTGCCGCCGTGCGGAAGATGACGATCGCGCCGGTATCGGCCGTGCGGGTGATCTCGGTCCAGAGATCGTTGAGCTGCTGGTCGGTCATCCAGTCCTGGGCATCGAGCAGGATGTAGCGGTCGACGGAAGCCGCCGGCTTGCTCGCCAGGAGCTCGGTGTAGCTTGCGTGGTGGACCTCGACACGCTCGGCATTGTTGCGGATCGCCTCGTAGGCGCGGGCATTGAGGTAGGGCGGCAGCTCGCCTTCGTGCGGCAGCGGATAGCGGCGCCCAAAGGCCTGCCAGGCGAAGTAGTTTTCCCGCAGCGGAAAGTGACAGGTGAGCTTTTCAAGCCGATGGCGCAGCACGGCGGCGAGCGACTTCTCGCTGCTGAGGCTTGCCAGCTCGTCGAACTGCTGCGGCGGGATGCCAAGCCCGAATAGCGAGCTCTTGCGGCCGGTAATCCAGCGGATGACGGGGCGATCGAAAAGCGGTGCCAGGCGCTCGTCGAAGAATTGCCGCTGCTCGCGCATCGAGCCGGCCTGGACGAATTCTTCCGGGTTGACGCGGTGTAGACGGGCGAGCAGGTGGCTTGCGGCAATGAAGCGGCCGAGCAGGCCGGTGCGATAGATGTTGCGGCCGAAGACGCCGATGCGGCGGCGGCCGGTCAGGTCGCGGCCGTTCCAGTAGCTGCGCGTCGCGGTGTCGAGCTTCGGCGCAATGAAGAGGTCGAAGGCCTGGACGTTGGTGGCCGTGCCCTGGGTCGCCAGGAAACGCGTGACATCCTTGTGGCTCGGCAGGTGGCGAAAGGCCGCGAGCTTGAGGCGGTTCAGCGCGATGTGGTGCGGGTTGAGGTCGACGACGTCGATCTTGCGCGGGCCGGCCGACAGATAGGTCAGCATATTGCAGCCGCCGGAGCCGATGGTGACGATCCGGTGGTCCGGGCCGAGCTGCATCGCTTCCATGTCAACGATCGGATCTTCCCAGATCTGCGGGTAGACAAGACCGGAAAAAAGCAGGCCGAAGAGACGCTCCGAGAGGCCGGCAAGGGAGAAGGTCTTGTGCTGGAGCAGGGCGTTTTTCAGCTTCGGATTTTTTCTGCCAAAGCCGACGTCGGGGGCTAGTTCGGTCATCTCTGCCGCTCATCCAGTTGAAACTTAGCCGCTTCTAAAGTGACTCCGCTACACTTTGATGACGAGGTTTCCACAGCCCCAGAGCGCGCTCGAACGGCCGCCATACAATTTTTCACCCATAAGAAATCATTAAACCCTGGCGTGCTAGCACCGGCTTATATTCGGGGGCGTCGACATGATGTTAGGAACGTTTCTGCCGAAGCCCGAGCAGCGATTTGCGGCTGCCGGCGCGGCATTGGGGGCTCTGGTTTCCGCGGTGTGGCTGGCGACGGAAACCGTGCTCGCAAAACAATCGCATTGGGATGTTCCGGCAATGCTTGCGGCTGGCGCCATGCCGCTCCTCCTCGGCGGATCCTTCTATCGCTGGCGTTACTCGCGCCGCCTCGAACACGAGTTGCATGCAGCCCGCCGCGCCGAGCGGCGCTTGCGCCACGAAGTCCACCGCGACAAGCTCACAGGGCTCGCAAACCGCGCGGCGCTGGAAGCGGACATTCGTCAGGCGCTTTGTGCCGAAGGGCCGGCCTTCGAGCGCAATGCCCTGCTCCTACTTGATCTCGACCGGTTCAAGGCGATCAACGATACGATGGGTCACGATGCCGGCGACCGGCTGCTTGCACTCTTCGGCGCCCGGCTGAGGCGCGCCTTTTCCGGGGAGGCAACCGTCTACCGGCTCGGCGGAGATGAGTTCGTGCTTGCAGCGGCCGATGCCGCGTCACAGGTCGAAGCGGAAATACTCGCAATGCGGGTAAAGGCATTGTTCGAAGCGCCGTTCGATCTTGGCGATGCACGGGTCGCATCCGGCTGCAGCATCGGCATCGCCTTCGTCGAGCGAAGCGATACGGCGACGGGCGACGTGCTGAAGCGTGCGGACCTGGCGCTCTACGAGGCGAAGGCGATGAGCGGCAACAGCCACGCCTTCCACTCGGAAACGCTGACCCACGCCGCCCGGCAGCGGGCGGAGGCCGAGCGCGATGTGGCACGCGGGCTCGAGGACGACGAATTCTTCCTCGAATTCCTGCCGATTGCCGGGACGGCAAGCGGAGCCATCCGCGCTTTCGAGGCGCTGCTGCGCTGGCGGCACCCGCTTCGCGGCGTCATCGGCGCGGAAGCCTTCATAGAGCCGTCTGAGCAGAGCACGAGTGCGCTTTCGCTTGGCTATTGGACACTTCAGGCGGCCTGCACGGAGGCTGCCCGCTGGGCTTCGCCGACCGGACTGACGGTCGCCCCCTTCGCCCCGCAACTCAAGGATCGAGACTTTGTTGCGCAGGTCAGGCAATGCCTCGCCGAGGCGAGCTTGCCGCCGGGACGCCTGACGATCGAGATCACCGGGGACTTTTCGACCGAAGATCTCGCCCTGATTTCCGAAAATCTCCAGGGGTTGCGCGCGCTTGGTGTGCGGATTGTGCTTGGCGGCGGCGCCGGTTCATCCTTGCCCTTGAACCTGATTGCCGAACTGCAGCCCGACCAGGTGACCATCGATCTTACCGCCATCCGGGCGACCCACGGCAGCGAGCGCAGCGTTGCGCTGCTCGCCTGCCTCATCAAGACCGGCCAGGTACTGCGCCTGCCGATCGCCGTGCGCGGCATCGAAAAGCAAAGCGAGATGGATTGCGCGCAGGCAAGCGGCGCCGCGGAAGTCCGCGGTCCGTGGATATCGCCGGCGCTCACGGATGTGGCGGCATTGCCTGAGACAGGCGAAGCGGCGGATTTGCGACGCTCGGCCTAACGCCGCGGGACCAGCACTCCAGGGTCCCCATTCCCCAGAAATTGGAAACTTGCAGTCTGCGGGCTTTTCCTGTCGGCGAAATGCTGGTTCTCTCTGCAACTCGACAGCGACCGCGCGTCCCATCGGACCAGTACCACCGCTGTTTGAATTGCTGCATCTTTCTGTCCTTGGTCGGCAAGACTCCAAGGATATTTGAGACGGCCGGAGGGAACGCATGAGACGCATGTTGAGGATATCAGGTGCGGCGCTGGTGTTGGGTGTCGTCGCGCTGTTCGGTTGGCTCGCGCTCGCGCCGCCGGAATTGCTCAAGGTCGGCGATGGGTACGCCGCGAAGATCGTCTGCTCCAATGTCTTCATTGCGCGACGCGATGCCCAGTCGGTGCTGGCCGATGATGTCCAGGCGCCGGGACACCCCTTGCTGAAGCTGGTGAAGGTTGCCGTCGAACCGGAAAAACAGATGGTGACCGCACGGATCCTCGGCTTTGCAGCGGCGGGCTACGCCGCCTACCGGCCGGGCGCAGGATGCACGAGCCTGCCGGACGGCGGCGGCACGAGCCTGCCGCCGATCACGACCGCGGCGGCTGTGGCGGCGCCGGCTTCCGAAGCACCTTGGCCGGAAGGCGAGGGAGCCGCGATCGATCCCGCCCTGCAGAGACTTATCGAAGATGCCGATCTCGCCGGTCCGGGCGCGCGGGCGATTGCCGTCATTCGCGATGGCCGCCTGGTCGCCGAGAACTATGGTCGGGGCTTTGACCGCTCGACGCCGTTGCTCGGCTGGTCGATGACGAAATCGGTCACGGCGGCGCTGATCGGACTGCGTGTGGCCGAGGGCCGATTGGAAGTGGCGCGTGCCGGGCTCCTGCCGGAGTGGGCGAGCGACGAACGGGCCAGCATCACGCTTGCCGATCTGATGGGCATGCAGAGCGGTCTCGAATTCAACGAGAACTATGGCGACGTCACCGACGTGACGCGCATGCTCTATCTCGAGAAGGACATGGCGGGTTATGCGGCCACCAAACCGCTGACGTCCGATCCCGGCGCGACGTTCAGCTATTCCAGCGGCACGAGCACGTTGCTGTCGCGTATCTGGATGTGGACCTTCGATGATCCAGCGGCCGCACTTGCCTTCCCGCATGACGCGCTGTTTGCGCCCTTGGGCATGAGCAGCGCCGTGCTCGAAACCGATGCGAGCGGCACCTTCGTCGGCTCGTCCTATATGTATGCCACCGCGCAGGACTGGGCGCGCTTCGCGCAGTTCCTATTGCAGGATGGCGTCTGGAAGGGGAGGGCCATGCTGCCGAAGGACTACGTCGCCTTCATGCGCGCGCCGGCCAAGGCTTCAGGTGGCAAATACGGCCAGGGCCAGGTGTGGCTGGAGGAAAACGGCGTGCGCGCCGGTTCCGGCAGTTTCCCGGCGGACGCCTTCTGGATGCTCGGCCATGACGGCCAGGCGATCATGCTGGTGCCTTCGCTGAAGCTCGCGGTGGTCCGGCTGGGGCTCACGCCTTCGAGGCTCGGCTACGACGTACAGAAGCTCAACGCCAAAATAATAGAGGCGCTCGATTGAGCGCCTCATAAAACGGTTCGAATATCAGTAAGCGGGCTTCGCTTACTTCATGCCGAGTTCGTCGAGAAGTCCCTTGCGCTTGGCGTGGTAGTAGTAGCCGCTGGCATAGAGCTTGACCGCGCCGTCGTGCTGGTTGTCGGCCACCATCCAGGCGCCGTGCAGATACTTCGTCGCGTATTTGAGGTTGGTTTCGGCGTCGAACAGGCCCTCCGCCGGACCGTCATAGCCGAGGCCCTTGGCGGTATTGTAGCGGATCTGCATCAGGCCGTAATTGCCCTTGCTGTAGGCGCGCGGATTGTAGTTGCTCTCGCGCTTGACGACGCGGTGAACCAGCTCGACCGGAATATCGTTCAGATCGGCATAATACTTGATCAGCTTGTCGAGGTCGGGACGCGAGCTGGTCGGCGCCTTGGTGAGCTTCATCGAATCCGGAATGACGCTGGCAACGGCTGCGACCGTCGAGCCGATGACACCGGTCTTCGGACGCTCGGTCGGCACGATCATGCGGTTGGCGACCAGCGTTTCGAGACCGACGGGCTCGCCGGTGTCGAAGTCCGATTCCATCGCGGCGGCAACTGCGAGCGTCGAAACCGGAAGATCCTGGACGCGGGCCGTCTTGGTCGCGGCGGGCGAAGCGGCCGCTGCCGCCAGTTGCGTCGCGTCGCCCGACAGCGGGGTTTCGGCGGCGGCGATGGCAGCGGTCGCATTCGTTTGCGCTGTCGGAGCAACCATGGCAAGCGCCATGGAGTCGCCCGGCTTGGCAGCGGGGACCGCGACCATCGAGGGGGCGGCTTCGGCGCCTTGCGCCAGGTCAGCCGCGACCGGATAGGTGACCGCGATGCCCGATGCCTGGGCTGCCGTCTGTGCCATAAGCGCAGCGCTCGTTGCGGTGGCCACACCATCAGGCGTGGGCAGCGCGTAGGCCGTCATTTCAGTGCCGGGCTTTGCGAGCGGGGTGACCGTCTGCACGGCCGTCAGTTCTTCGAGCGACGTGTGCTCTACCGTTGAGCATCCCGAGACGATGGTCGCCGACAGTATAGCTGCCACGCCAAACGTCTGTTTGGTAAGGGAAATACGGTACTTCGCCATTCTGTCACTTTCGTGCTTCTGGGCCCCGTAGCCCCTGCAAATCAGCGGTTGCCAGCCGCCAAGAGTGAATCTCCATTAACCTATGAGGCTGGCGGCGGCAAGCGCGGGCGACATTTTCACGCCGAGGCGCGCTTCATCGTCGCCGTCAGAAGCCCTGCGCCGATGAGCATGGAGCCGCCGGCGCGGTTGACGATGCGGAGAATATTAGGCCGCGAGATCGTGCTGCGCGCCGCGGTCGCAAGGGCCGCGTAGAGGCTGGCATTGACGATCGCGAGCGTCAGGAAAGTGAGCTCGAAAATCGCCATCTGCGTGAAGAGCGGCTGGCTGAGATCCAGGAACTGCGGCAGGAAGGCCACGAAGAAGACGATGCTCTTCGGATTGAGCGCGGTGACCGCATAGGTGTGAAAGAAGATGCGCAGCGGGCGCTCGGTGGGGGTGGTTTCGACGTCGGCATCGCAGCCGGTTGCGACCGGCGTGCGCCAGAGTTTGATGCCGAGCCAGATGAGATAGGCCGCTCCCACCCATTTCAGCACGGTGAAGATCGCCGCCGAGGTCGCCAGCAGCGCACCGAGGCCGAGCATGGAGGCGGTCATCGCGGTGAAGTCGCCGAGCGCGACGCCGGCGACGGTGGCGCCTGCCGTCTTGCGGCCGTGGCCGAGCGCATAGGAAATGACGAGAAGAATGGTGGGGCCGGGAATGGCGAGCAGCACGGCAGAGGCTGCGGCAAAGGCAAACCAATGTTCAAAGGACATGAAAAAGCTCCGCGTTTAACTAGATCTCGGCAATGAATTGGCCGAGCCAGCCATGGAAACGCGGAGCCGTCAATCTTTTAAATCAGGCGTTGTCGGCGGGCGGCATACGCACCCGCCGGGGTTCGCATGGTCAGTGCTTCTGCGCCTGCCACTTTTGGCCTATGACGTCCATCACGTCGCCGAACCACTTGACCGAGGTGTCGAACTGCTTGCCGCCCTTGATGCGCGGGAACTCGATCGTGCGCAGCTTGCCGCCCTGGTCCTCGTCGTGACCGGTGACGCCGGAGACCTTGTTGAGCGCGCTTTCGACGGCGAGGTCGACCATGCTCTGGATCAGGCGCAGGTCGTCGCCGTTGGCCGGTGCGGAGCGGGCGTAGTAGCCGGACTTCTGCACCATTGCGCGCTCGGCGCCGAGCAGTGCTGCGAACTGCTTCGAGAACCAATTGCCGACATTGATCGTGTCGATCTTCACGTGGCCGAAGGCATCGCGCTTGATCGTTTCGCCGGCCGCTTCCCGCTCAGTGACGATCGCATCGAGGCAGGCGCCTTCGCTGACGAACAGCGTCACGAAGCCGGTGCGGTCCATGATCTTACGCAGACGATCGGCCTCGCCCTGCAGATCGAACTTCATCTCCGGCAGGTAGAGACCGTCGATGTTTTTCATCTGCCGGTTCATCATGAAGCCGTCGACGAACTCCTTGTCGTCGATCGTCTGGATATAGGAGCGGGCGGTGGCCGCGGTCAGCCAGCCGCAGTGGCGGCCCATGACCTCATGGACGACCAGCGTGCGCGGTGCGGCGCTCTGCTCGTTGCTGACATTGTCGAAGAAGCGGGCACCGTATTCGGCGGCCGTCCAGGCGCCGAGCGTCTGGCGGATCGGCACGACGTCGTTGTCGACGGTCTTCGGCAGGCCAACCACGGTCAGATTGTAGCCGTTGGCGCCGAGATAGGCGGCAAGGTCGGCCGCGGTCGTGTTGGTGTCGTCGCCACCGATCGTGTGGAGGATCGAGATGCCGTCATTGGCAAGCCGCTCTGCGGCGATGCGCAGCGGGTTCTCGCCATCCTTGACGAGGCCGCGCTTGACGCAGTCGGCCGCGTTGGTGAGCTTGACGCGGCTGTTGCCGATCGGCGAGCCGCCATGGCGGTGCAGGAGATGCGCCTTCTCGCGCATGTCGCGGGTGATCTCGATGCGGTCGCCTAAGAGCACGCCCTGGTAGCCGGAGCGATAGGCGACCAGCTCATATTCGGGCGCGACGTCCGTGTAGCGCTCGATCAGTCCCCCAACGGCAGATGACAGACAGGGCGCGAGCCCGCCGGCCGTCAGCATTGCGACTTTTTTCTTGGCCATGTTTCCTCCTCGGGACTTTGGCATGCGATGGGTGGGGCCTCCATAACGCAAATCGGATGGAAATTAAATGACGGGTCTGTGGATGTTGTGTCGAGCTGCTGCCGAAAGGAGCCATTGAGCGCCGGAATGGCGGGCAGGGCAGGTGCGCGCGGATTGTCGCAGGGCGCGCTGCCCGCGGGCGCGCAGGCTGGCTGTTGCGAACGGTGGAATTGCTGCCTTTTCGGGCCGCGATGACATCTCTTTTTTATTTAATGGCTGTTCCCGCGGGAACAGCTTTCCATCGGCTGACTGTCGCAAGTTCCAATCGATGGATTGACAATAGTGAGGGGCCATCACAAATTCGTCATCCTTGTGGTCCGGGCCGTCCACCGCTTGCGATTTGCCACCACATCGGTCCATGCTATAGAGTGGAGAGACAGGGAACCTCGCATGTCATTTTGGGACAGCCTCCTCAAGATCGTTATCGCCACCGGCAATGCGCTTGCCGGCGTGGTCGAGGCCGTGCGCACCCTGTTCGAGGGCGATCCGGAAACACGGCGCAAGGTGGCCTTCTCCGTCGCCATGATCGCGCTTTCGGCCAAGATGGCCAAGGCCGACGGCATCGTGACCGAGGCCGAGGTCGACGCCTTCCGCGACATCTTCCAGTTTCCGCCGGATCAGGCGCAGAACGTCGCGCGTCTCTATAACCTGGCGCGCCAGGACGTCGCCGGTTACGAGGCCTATGCGGAGAAGATGGCGTCGCTGTGTTCGTCCTGCGAAAAGAATTGCCCGATCCTCGAGGATATCGTCGACGGCCTGTTCCACATCGCCAAGTCGGATGGCGCCGTGCATGAGCGCGAGCTCGCCTTCCTGTTGCGCGTGGCAGACATCTTCGGCATGGACGAGGGACATTTCGAGCGCATCATGGCCCGTCATGTCCATGGTGACGGCCGCGACCCCTATCAGGTGCTCGGTGTTTCGCGTAAGGATGACTTCGCCGATATCCGCAGGCGCTACCGGGTACTCGTTTCGGAGAACCATCCGGACATGCTGGTTGCGCGCGGCGTACCGCACGAATTCCACGCGATCGCCAATGATCGCATGGCGGCATTGAATGCCGCCTATGAGGCGATCGAGAAAGAACGCCGAGCCGCATGACCTCCAAATACTGCGACTATCCGGGTGCACGCTTCATGCCGTCGCCCAATTTCGGCGACCGCGTCGACCAGCGCGCCCCGGATATGATCGTTCTGCATTATACCGGCATGCCGACGGGCGCTTCGGCGCTCGAATGGCTTTGCCGCGAGGAAAGCCAGGTCTCCAGCCATTACTTCGTCCACGAGGATGGGCGCGTCGATCAACTCGTGCCGGAGGCGCGCCGTGCCTGGCATGCCGGCAAGAGCTATTGGAAGGGCGAGACCGATATCAATTCCTGCTCGATCGGAATAGAGATCGCCAACCCGGGTCACCCGGGCGGTCTGCCGGACTTTCCGGAAAAACAGATCGCGGCAGTTGTGGAATTGTGTCGGGACTGCGGCGACCGCTGGTCGATCGCGCCCGAGAGAGTGCTCGCACACAGCGATATCGCCCCCATTCGCAAGGTCGATCCGGGAGAAAAATTTCCCTGGCACATTCTTCATCGCGAAGGGGTCGGGCACTGGGTGGAACCGGCCCCGATCGGCGGCGGACGCTTTTTCCAGCGCGGCGACCAGGGCCAGCCGGTGGAGGCCATCCAGTCGATGCTGTCGCTCTACGGTTATGGCATTGATGTAACTGGCGAATTCTGTGAAAAGACCGAGGGCTCGGTCGCGGCGTTCCAGCGGCACTTCCGACAACAAAGGGTCGATGGCATTGCCGACATCTCAACCCTCGATACGCTTCACCGATTGCTTTCCGGCCTGCCGGAATTTACCGCCTGACGCGGAAGATTTTTTCGTCAAAACGGCACTTCTGCAGATATTCTTGGCATGTTTTTTTAGCTTTGCCACATGTTTACCATGATGCGGCATTCATTTCCGGCCCCATTGGAACTGCAGGGGTATCAGGGCGCAACGCTCACTTCCTGTGAATGAAACGATCGGGAAGTGAGGTTCGAAGCGGGGTGCGCTTCGGTCCATTCCCCAGGCCGGAGAATTCAAACTAAATGAGAATATCGTCTGTTGCTGCGGTGGCGGCATGCCTTGGCATGTTCTTCGCCGGGATGGGTACGTCGTATGCGGGGAATGTCGATAAGACCATCAAGACCTCATCCATCCAGTCCGTCACCCGGACCACAGGCTATCCCAAGCCGGATCTCGTCTCGAACGTCCAGTACACGGGTCTGATCAAGTCCTACGCCAAGCAATACGGCGTTCCGGTCGATCTGGCGCATGCGATCGTCAAGGTCGAAAGCAATTTCAATCCCAAGGCACGCGGCAGCGCCGGCGAAATCGGCCTGATGCAGATCAAGCCTGCTACCGCTCGCATGATGGGCTATTCCGGTTCCTCCAAGGGTCTCTACGATCCGGAAACCAACATCAAGTTCGGCATGAAGTACCTCGCCATGGCGCATGAGCTGTCCGGCGGTACGACGTGCGGCACGGTTCTCAAGTACAATGCCGGCCACGGCGCCAAGCGCATGAACCCGGTTTCCAAGCGCTACTGCGGCAAGGTGCAGAACATCATCGACTGATCGATTGCATGACGAGCGCCGGCGCGTTCTTTCGCTTGGCGAAAGCGCCGCGCGTCTTATCAGACGCGCAAAGGTCGCTGTAGCACTTTGATTTTCTGCATGTTTTTGTCCGTTAACCGGCTACGATCAATGGAAACATGCAGTCAACGAAGAGCTTCATCCGCCAGCCATATCCGGCGATGGCGGATGCTCTAGCCGGACAGGTCTCGCGTTCCGGCGCACAGGGAAAAACCCTACAACCATCGTGTCATACAGGCGCCGGCATGCTATCTCCCTTGAGCAAAAGGGACGAGGACCGGCATGTCGGAAAGCTTTGATTTCATTGTCGTCGGCAAGGGCATGATGGGTGCTGCGGCCGCCCGCCACCTGGCGCTTTCGGGAGCCAAGGTCGCGCTGATCGGACCTGATGAGCCGACGGACTGGGCCAATCATACCGGCGTCTTTTCGAGCCACTACGACAATGCCCGCATCACCCGCACGATCGATGACGATCCAGTGTGGGCGCGGCTCGCCAGACGCTCGATCGAGCGTTACGGCGAAATCGAAGGCGAAAGCGGCATCGGCTTCTACCACGAAGTTGGCTGCCTGATCGCCGGCCCGGCGCCCGGATCTTCCTACGACTATATCGAGCAAGTCGAGAAGGCGCGCGACGCGCTTGGCGTCGGGGCGCCGCTCTACGATGGCGAGGCGCTGTCGCAGCGTTTTCCCTGGTTCCGTTTCCCCGATGGCACCGCCGGCGTTCACGAGAGGCGCGGGGCCGGCTACATCAACCCGCGGGCGCTGGTCGCGGCGCAGACGGTATGCGCCGAGAAGGCGGGAGCCCGGATCGTGCGCAGCGAGGTTGTGACCGTGGCGGAGGAGCGCGACCGTGTGGTTGTCGCGACCGTCGACGGAAAGCGTTTCGTGGCAGGCCGGGTGATCGTTGCCGCCGGCGGGTTCTCGATTTCCGTAGCACTCCTGCCGCGGCCGATCGATCTCACCGTTAAGGCGCGAACCGTATTCTTTGCCGAGGTGGCAAGCAGCGATCTGTCTGGTTTCGAGCGCATGCCGTCGCTGATCGGCGCGGCGCCGGAGCAGGAGAAAAGCTACTACCTGCTGCCACCGGTCGGCTATGCGGACGGCAAGCATCACATCAAGATCGGCGGCGATCCGACCGACAGGATCCTCGAGGGCGAAGCGGCGGTGCGGCAATGGTTCCGCGGGCCGGGCAGCGCGACAACGGCGGAGCATCTGCGCGGGCTGCTGGCCGAGGTGATGCCCGGCTTCCAGCCGGTCTCCACCCACTTTTCGCCCTGCGTCACCTCGTTCACCCGCCACGGACTGCCCTATATCGGCTTTGCCGAGGGGAGCCGTCTCGCCGTCGTCACCGGCGGCAATGGCCAGGCGGCGAAGAGCTCCGACGAGATCGGCCGGCTCGGCGCGGTCCTCGTGCTCAACGGCCGGATCGACGAGCCCGAATACGATGCGGATTTCTCGGTCGCGTTTCGCTAGATCGGGTGCGCCAGGACCGCCTTGCTCCGATCTGCCCTGTTGGCGGCTCAAAAACTCTGCCGTTTTTTCTGGCGCGCTGCGGCGGGCTGGTTTAAGGAGCGCGTGCCAGTTGGCCGGGCAGCCGCTCTCCGCAAGTGCCGAAAGGCCGCGGGGGGAGGAAAGTCCGGGCTCCACGGAAGTACGGTGCCGGATAACGTCCGGCGAGGGCGACCTCAGGGAAAGTGCCACAGAAAGCAAACCGCTCCGCTTGGCGGAGTAAGGGTGAAAGGGTGGGGTAAGAGCCCACCGCGGACATGGCGACATGGACGGCACGGCAAACCCCACCGGGAGCAAGACCGAATAGGGATGACGCGGGCGCGCAAGCGTCCAGCCTGTTTCCGGGCCAGTCATCCGGGTGGGTTGCAAGAGGCTGCGTGCAAGCGCAGTCCCAGATGAATGGCTGCCACGTTCCGTTGCCTTCGGGCTGCGGGGCCATACAGAACCCGGCTTACAGGCCAACTGGCGATTTCTCCTTTGTTTTGTCCGGCACAGAGCCGTCTCGAATTCTCTTTCGAAGCGGACCCGAGGGTCGGCGTCTGCCGGGGTAAGGCGTCGACGTTGCCGACGCCCGCAACATCAGGTCGGCCGACAGGCAAATCATGCGTTTCGGCTGCTTCGCGCCGGCTTGATCTGGCCCGCATTTTCCATGCGTGTCCGTTTGGAAATGAACCGGCCCGTCTCGGTGAGCTGTTTTTTCGCCCCGTGCCGGAGGCATAACTGCGCTCTTTCTCACATTCTGATTTTCCAACGATTTGAAGCCGTTCCGCTGTCGCATTCCCGGACGGTGGGGGTCTCTTCGTAACCCTTCGTTAAACTTAACAACCTATCAATATTTGATCAGCCCGACGGCTGTTTACGAGCCCATTCCCATTGACGCCCATATGGTCCCATGATATCCCATAATGGCACTGCGCAGGGGCTGCTTCGCGGCCCAACATCGCAAGAATCCAGTGCCTTCCGGCTTCGGAGGGTAGGCGGACATTCCGGTGTCCGGCAGGGGTGTCTTGTGTGTGCGGTTACGTGTTCTCGCGGGTCGATGATTGTGGCCCGTCAGTCTTGGGCGGCCGTTTCGCGTTATGAACCGCTTCTTGTCACATGCTGCCAATCGGATCGATGCGAAGGGGCGGGTTTCCGTTCCCTCGGCGTTTCGTTCCGTGCTGTCGGATGGGGGCGTCCGGGAGCTATACTGTTTTCAGGATTTCGTCTTCCCGGCGATCAGCGTCGGCGGGCCGGAGCTCCTGGATCGGTTCGAGAAGCAGATGGCGGCCGAGGATCCGTTTTCCTCGGAGGCCAACGAGATGTCGCTGCTCGTTCATGGGGGTGGCGTCTTCGTGAAGCTCGATCCGGAAGGCCGGTTGATGGTGACGGATTTCATCCGCGACTTCACCGGAATCTCGACCGACGTGATGTTCGTCGGGCGGGGCGATTATTTTCAGCTCTGGGAGCCGCAGGCCTTTGTCAAGGCGCAGGCGGTGGCCCGGGAAGGGCGCAAATCACGGGGGTTGCGTCCAGACTAGAATGGAGAGGCGGAATGGTGACGGAACAAGGCGGAGGTATTCCTGAAGCCGAAGGCGGACCGGTTCGTCACATTCCCGTCCTCCTGTCGGAGGTTCTCGCGGCGCTCGAGCCTGCGCCCGGCAAGGTCATCCTCGATGGCACCTTCGGTGCGGGCGGCTACAGCTCCGCAATCCTCAAGGCCGGCGCCGACGTCATCGCGCTCGACCGCGACCCGACGGCGATTGCCGCCGGCGAGAAGCAGGTCGCCGAGTGGGGCGGACGGCTGAAGCTTATTCATTCGCAGTTCTCCGAACTTGCCGCCTATGCGCCGGCCGAGGGGCTGGACGGCGTCGTGCTCGATATCGGCGTTTCCTCGATGCAGATCGATGAGGCAGAGCGCGGCTTCTCCTTCCAGAAGAAGGGGCCGCTCGACATGCGCATGTCGGCCTCGGGCGTTTCGGCCGCCGATGTCGTCAACCGTGCCAAGGTCTCCGATCTCATCCGCATCTTCGGTTTTCTCGGCGAAGAGAAGCAGGCGGGCCGCATTGCCCGCGCAATCGAGAAGCGCCGGGCCGAGCAGCCCTTCGAGACGACCCGCGACCTTGCTGGCCTGATCGAGGTGGTGACGCCGCGCAAGGCAAAAGACAAGATCCATCCGGCGACCCGCGTCTTCCAGGCGCTGCGCGTTTTCGTCAACGACGAACTCGGCGAGCTCGCTCAAGCGCTGTTTGCCGCCGAAAAGGCGCTGAAGCCAGGCGGCCGTCTTGTCGTTGTCACCTTCCATTCGCTCGAAGACCGCATCGTCAAGGCCTTCTTCCAGGATCGCTCCGGCAAGGCGAGCGGTTCGCGCCATCTGCCGATGGTTTCGTCGCGCGCGGCAACCTTCACGCCGGTTGGCAAGCCCATGGTGGCAGCCAGCGAGGAAGAAGCGTCCCTCAATCCGCGTGCCCGCTCTGCGAAGCTGCGCGCCGGCATCCGCACGCAAGCCGCGTCGCCGGGAAACGATCTATCCATTTTCAATCTGCCGGAACTGGCAAGCCTTGCACGGTTGGGGGGCTGACAAGACATGCTTCGAACGCTCGATATCGTTCTGATCGTCGTCATGACGGCCGCCGCGACGGTGACCTATACGATCAAGCATCGCGCCGAAAACAAGCTTGAGGAAGTCCGCAAGCTCGACGTGGCGATCAAGCTTGAAGAGGACACGATCGATCTGCTTCGCGCCGACTGGGCGCTCTTGACGCAGCCGAACCGGCTGGAGCGTCTGGTCGGTACCTTCGGTGCCGACCTGCAGCTTGCGCCGACGCCTTCCACACAGCTCGCCCAGCCGCAGGAACTGCCGATGCTGAAGGCGGATCTGCCGGTGCCGGAAGACAAGTCGGCGAAGGACGGTATCGCCTCGATCATCAACAAGACCGATAACATGGCAACTGGCTCGGTGGCGCGCTGATGTCGTTTCTCTCCCGCATCATGGTATTGAAGAGCAAGGCGCATTTCTCGGCAGGCGGCAACAACCGGCCGGCCGAAAGCGGCCTCAACGTCACCTTTCAGGGGACGCGCAAGAAGACCACCAATCAGGCGAAGAACCGCGTCGCCATCGTGATCGCGAGCTTCGGCATCGTCTATGCCGTCATCGGCGGGCGCCTGGTGCAATACGGCATGGCGCAGCCGGAAACGGTTTCCAGCATCGGCCGGGCCGACAACCTGATGGCCTCGCGCCCTGACATTCTCGACCGCAACGGCGAGATCCTCGCGACCGACATCCGCACCGTCTCGCTCTATGCCGAGCCGCACAAG
Source organism: Ensifer sp. R-19 (assembly GCF_049905105.1). NCBI lineage: Bacteria > Pseudomonadati > Pseudomonadota > Alphaproteobacteria > Hyphomicrobiales > Rhizobiaceae > Ensifer > Ensifer sp. R-19. Next base: position 2,290,685 of record NZ_CP184569.1, on the reverse strand, counting down.
ATCGTCGATGCCGATGAGGCAGTCGAGCGCCTGTCGACGGTTCTGCCTGATATCAATGCGCGCGAAATCTACAACAAGCTGAAGTCGAAATCGCGCTTCCAGTGGCTGCGCCGCCAGCTGACCCCGAAGCAGCAGAGCGAGATCCTGGCGCTCGGCATTCCCGGCGTCGGCTTCCGTCCGGAAAAACGCCGCTTCTATCCCGGCGGCCACACCGCCGCGCATATTCTCGGCCACGTCAACATCGACAACCGCGGCGTTGCCGGCATGGAGCGCTACATCGACAGCCAGGGGCTCGCCGACCTTGCCGCGATCGGCATGACCAGCGACGCCAAGCTCGAGCCGGTGAAGCTCTCGATCGACGTGCGCGTGCAGAACATCGTGCGCGACGTCATCGACGCCGGCATGAAGAACTACCAGGCGCTGGCCGCCGGCGCCGTTGTGCTCGACGTCAACACCGGCGAAGTTCTGGCGATGGCGTCCGTTCCCGACTACGACCCGAACAAGCCGGCCGAAGGTGCGGAAGAGGGCTGGATGAACCGCATGTCGAACGGCACGTTCGAAATGGGCTCCACCTTCAAGACCTTCACCATCGCCATGGGGCTGGATTCCGGCAAGGTGACGCTCAACGACAGCTTCGACGCCTCGGCGCCGATCCGCATCGGCGGCTTCACCATCAAGGACTTCCACGGCAAGCGCCGCGTGCTGACCGTGCCTGAAATCTTCCAGTATTCGTCGAACATCGGCACGGCCAAGATCGCTGACCTCATCGGCATTCCCGGCCACAAGGAATTCCTGACCCGCATCGGTCTGCTTTCGAAGCTGCCGACCGAGCTGCCGGAGGTGAAAACCCCGACGCAGCCGCGCGAATGGAAGAAGATCAACTCGGTCACGATCTCCTTCGGCCACGGCGTCTCGACGACGCCGCTGCAGACGGCGGTTGCGGGTGCTGCACTCGTCAACGGCGGCAAGCTGATCGAGCCGACCTTCCTGCCGCGCACCGAGGAGCAGGCCAACGCAGTCGCCACGCCGGTGGTCAAGAAGAGCACTAGCGACGACATGCGCTTCCTCTTGCGCTGGAACGGCATTGCCGGCTCGGGCAAGCGTGCGCTGGTGCCGGGCTTCAACGTCGGTGGCAAGACCGGTACGGCCGACAAGGTGGTCAATGGCCGCTATGCCAGCGACCAGAACTTCAACGCCTTCCTCGCGGCCTTCCCGATCGACAACCCGAAATACATCGTGCTGACCTTCATCGACGCGCCGAAGACCGGCGAGGGCGGCGGGCGCACGGCAGGCTCGAACGCTGCTCCCATGGTTCGCGACATCATCAGCCGCTCCGCGCCGCTGCTCGGTGTCGAACCAAAGTTTGGAGAAGACGGTTCTGCCTTGCTTGTGTCTTATTAGACATGAAATGAGAAAGCGGACGATTCGCGATTCTTGCGGATCGAAATCGATGCGAGACGTGCGTTCATGAAGATCAAAGACCTGGCGGGATCGAACTTCCCGGAACTTTCGGCGCAACTGGGCGGCGCTACCGCCGATATCGACGTTGCCGGACTGACGGCCGATAGTCGGCAGGTTCAGCCAGGGGATCTCTTCGTCGCAGTTACCGGCAGCAAGGCCAATGGCAGCACCTATATTGCCGACGCGCTGAAGCGCGGCGCGGTCGCCGTCGTCACCGAAGCGGGCTCGGACGCCGATGCCTCGTCGGCGCCGGTCCTGAAGCTCTCTGAACCGCGCGCTTTCCTGGCGCGCGCCGCTGCCGCCTTCTATGGCCGCCAGCCGGAAACCATGGTCGCCGTGACCGGCACCGCCGGCAAGACCTCGGTCGCCTCCTTCACCCGCCAGATCTGGGCGCATTCGGGCTTCGCGGCCGCGATGATCGGCACGACAGGTGTCGTCGCTCCCGGCCGCAACGATTACGGTTCGCTGACGACGCCCGACCCGGTGTCGCTGCACAAGCTCTTGGCCGAGCTTGCCGAAGCCGGCGTCACCCATGCGGCGATGGAAGCCTCCAGCCATGGCCTCGACCAGAGCCGCCTCGACGGCGTTCGCCTTTCGGCTGCCGCCTTCACCAATCTCGGCCGCGACCACATGGACTATCATCCGACGGTCGAGCACTACATGGCCTCCAAGATGCGGCTGTTCAATGCCCTGCTGCCGAAGGGTGCGCCGGCGGTGATCTTTGCCGACGACCAATGGTCGGAGCAGGCGATCGCGGCTGCCCGCAAGGCGAAGCTCGAAGTACGCACGGTCGGCCGCAAGGGCGACTACATTTCACTGAAGCGCGTCGAGCACTTCCGCCACAAGCAATCGGCCGAAGTGCATGTCGGCGACGACATCTTCGAAATCCACATTCCGCTCGCCGGCGATTTCCAGGTGGCGAACGCGCTGGTCGCGGCGGGTCTCGCCATGTCGACCGGCATCAGCCCCAAGGCCGCCTTCTCCGCGCTTGAAAAGCTGCAGGGCGCCTCCGGCCGCCTCGAACTGGTCGGCCAGACCAAGGACGGCGCGCTCGCCTATGTCGACTATGCCCACAAGCCGGATGCGCTGGAAAATGTGCTGGCCTCGGTGCGTCCGTTCACGACCGGCCGCGTCGTCGTGGTCTTCGGCTGCGGCGGCGACCGCGACAAGGGCAAGCGCCCGATCATGGGCGAGATCGCGACAAGGCTTGCCGATGTGACGATCGTGACCGACGACAATCCGCGTTCGGAGATCCCCGAGGTGATCCGCGCCGAAATCATGACTGCTGCCAAGGGCGCGATCGAGATCGGCGACCGCGCCCAGGCGATCCGCACGGCGGTCGGCATGCTGAAGACCGGCGACACGCTGATCGTTGCCGGGAAGGGACACGAGGAGGGTCAGACGATCGGCTCCGTGACGCTGCCCTTCTCGGATCATGCGGAGGTCCGCAAGGCATTGGGAGGCTTGTGATTTGAACTGGCTCTGGACAAGCAGCGATCTCCTGGCCGCGATGAACGGCCGGCCGGTTGGCAACCTGCCCGAGGGCATCTCGGGTATTTCGATCGATAGCCGTTCGATCGGCAAGGGCGAAGCTTTCTTCGCGATCAAGGGCGATCGCGTCGATGGCCACGACTATGCCGGCATTGCGCTCGCCAATGGCGCGGCGGTGCTGGTCGTCAGCGAAGGCAAGTTGCCGGCGCTCGGACGCCTCAACGCGCCGATGATCGTCGTCGACGACGTGCTCGAAGCGATGATCCGGCTGGGTTGCGCGGCGCGCGACCGCAGCGCCGCCAAGATCATCGCCGTCACCGGTTCGGTGGGCAAGACGACGACCAAGGAGATGCTGCGCCATGTGCTTAAGCCCCAGGGCCGCGTGCATGCTTCGGTCGCATCCTTCAACAATCACTGGGGCGTGCCGTTGACGCTCGCACGCATGCCCGAGGCAACCGACTTCGGCATCTTCGAGATCGGCATGAACCATCCGGGCGAGATCCGGCCGTTGACTGCCATGGTACGGCCGCACGTGGCCATGGTGACGAGCATCGCCGCCGCCCACCTCGGCAACTTCAAGAGCCTCGATGAGATCGCCGAGGCCAAGGCCGAGATCTTCGAAGGTGTCGTCAATGGCGGCCATGCGCTGATCATTCACGACAGCCCTCAATACAAGCTTCTGGAAAATGCCGCGGCTACGGCCGGCGTCAGCCACATCCATTCCTTCGGCGCCAATCCCAAGGCCGAATTCCGCCTGGTCGAATTCAGTGGCGGTCCGGAAGGCTCCATTCTCTGGGCCGGCATCGGTGGTCGGACGCTGGAAGTGGCGATCGGCGCGCCCGGACGGCACATTGCCGAGAACGCGGTGGCCGTTCTGGCAGCGGTGAAGCTTGCCGGCGGCGATCTCGACTATGCGGCTTCGGCCCTTGCGACCATGCAGGCGGAAACGGGCAGGGGGCGACGCCATACGCTAGTGATCGGCACCGGCACGCTGAAGGTGATCGACGAGAGCTACAATGCCAATCCGAGCTCGATGCGGGCGGCGATCGCGCTCCTGCGCGACAGCGAACCGCCGGTCGGCGGCCGCCGCATCGCCGTGCTCGGCGACATGCTGGAAATGGGCGAACACGCCGTCGAGGTGCATGCCGCACTCGCCCGTCCGCTCGTCGAAGCCGGTATCACCGATGTCTGGCTTGCCGGACCTTTGATGGCGCATCTGCGTGATGCGCTGCCGCCCGAGGTCTCCGTGATCTATCGGGAGAGCGTCGAGGACCTGAAGACGTATGCGCTGGCCGCCGTCGCGCCCGGCGATGTCATCATGATCAAGTCGTCGAAGGGGACCGGCTGCGCCAAGATCGTGCAGGCGCTGATCGAGACCTATCCGGCAGCGGATACCGAGGGACCTGAAGCCGAGGAATAAGCCGGCGACACCACCCATGATGGGCGCGGTGGATACAGCCTGGGGTTAGGTGGGCGCGCCCGAACACTTCGCATGCTGCTGCATACCTCCTTAAATCGGAATCGATTTAGGGGAAAAATTATGCAGCGGATCAAATTGTTACAGCGACCTTTGCGCGTCTAGTTAGACGCGCGGCGCTGTAATGCGTATCGTTTTTCAGATGATTCTGTTGGACGACGTCTATTGCTAAACCTTTGGGGAAAGGTCCCTTATGCTCATTTGGCTCGTGGAACTGGCGGACCACTTTCAGTTTTTCAATCTTTTTCGCTACATCACCTTCCGCACCGGCGCGGCGCTCTTCACCTCGGCCATGATCGTCTTCCTGTTCGGCCCTGCGATGATCGCTTCGCTGCGCATCCGCCAGGGCAAGGGCCAGCCGATCCGTGCCGACGGGCCGCAGACGCATTTCAAGAAGGCCGGCACGCCAACCATGGGCGGCCTGATGATTCTGGCCGGCATCGTCGTCTCGTCGCTGCTCTGGGCCGATCTTTCCAGCGTCTATGTGGTCTCGACCCTGCTCGTCACCCTCGGTTTCGGCGCCATCGGCTTCTATGACGACTACCTCAAGGTCACCAAGCAGTCGGACAAGGGCTTTTCCGGCAAGGCGCGCCTCGGCTTCGAATTCATCATCGCAGCGATTGCGGTGTTCTTCATGATGCAGGCTTCGCTTTCGAGCGGTACCGCCGGCTCGACCTTCGGCTCCTCGGTCACGTTCCCCTTCTTCAAGGACCTGGTGATCAATCTCGGCTATTTCTTCGTGCTGTTCGGTGGCTTCGTTATCGTCGGCGCCGGCAATGCCGTGAACCTGACCGACGGTCTCGACGGCCTTGCGATCGTGCCGGTCATGATCGCCGCCGCTGCCTTTGGCCTGATCGCCTATCTCGCCGGCAACGCGGTCTTTGCCAACTACCTGCAGATCCATTTCGTGCCTGGCACCGGCGAGCTTGCCGTCATCCTCGGCGCCGTCATCGGCGCCGGCCTCGGCTTCCTCTGGTTCAACGCGCCGCCGGCGGCAATCTTCATGGGCGATACCGGGTCGCTCGCACTTGGCGGCCTGATTGGCACCGTTGCCGTTGCCGTTAAGCACGAGATCGTCATGGTCATCATCGGCGGCCTCTTCGTGATGGAAACCCTGTCGGTCATCATCCAGGTGTTCTGGTTTAAGCGCACCGGCCGTCGTGTCTTCCTGATGGCGCCGATCCACCACCACTTCGAAAAGAAGGGCTGGACCGAAAGCCAGGTTGTGATCCGCTTCTGGATCATCGCCGTCATCCTGGCGATGGTCGGCCTCTCCACCCTCAAGCTGCGGTGAGCGGACGATGATCCCGGTCTCCACATTCAGCGGTAGGAAGGTCGCTCTTTTCGGGCTCGGCGGCTCGGGGCTCGCAACGGCGCAGGCGCTGGTGGCCGGCGGCGCGGACGTCACCGCCTGGGACGATAACCCGGACAGCGTCGCCAAGGCTTCCGCCGCGGGCGTGCTGACGGCGGACCTGCGCTCCGTCGAATGGGCCGCTTTTGCCGCCTTCGTGCTTTCGCCGGGCGTGCCGCTCACCCATCCGAAGCCGCACTGGACGGTCGATCTCGCCCATGCTTCGGGCGTCGAGATCATCGGCGACGTCGAGCTCTTCGTGCGCGAACGCCGCGCGCATGCGCCCGATTGCCCGTTCATCGCGATTACCGGCACCAACGGCAAGTCGACGACGACGGCGCTGATCGCGCATATCCTGAAGGAAAGCGGTCGCGACACTCAGCTCGGCGGCAATATCGGCACGGCGGTTCTGACCCTCGATCCGCCCAAGGCCGGCCGCTTCTACGTGGTCGAGTGCTCGTCCTACCAGATCGATCTGGCGCCGACTCTCAACCCGACCGCCGGCATCCTCCTGAACCTCACACCCGACCATCTCGATCGCCATGGCACGATGCAGCATTACGCCGACATCAAGGAGCGGCTGGTCGCCGGCAGCGGCACAGCCATCGTCGGCGTCGACGACAGCTTCTCGGCCCTGATCGCCGACCGCGTCGAACGCGCCGGCACGAAGACGGTGCGGATCTCGCGCCGCCATGTGCTTGCCAATGGTCTTTATGCCGAAGGCTCGCGCATCCTGAAGGCAGAAGGCGGCACGTCCAGCCTGTTCGTCGATCTCGATGGCATTCAGACGCTGCGCGGCGGCCACAACGCCCAGAACGCGGCAGCGGCCATTGCCGCCTGCCTCGCAGTTGGCGTCAGCGCGGTGGAGATCCGCGACGGGCTGAAGAGCTTCCCCGGTCTCAAGCACCGCATGCAGCCGGTTGGGCGCAAGGGCGCGGTCGTGTTCGTCAACGATAGCAAGGCGACCAATGCCGACGCGGCAGCGCCGGCGCTTTCGAGCTATGAGCGCATCTACTGGATTGCCGGCGGTCTACCGAAGGAAGGGGGCATCACGACGCTTGCGCCCTTCTTCCCGAAGATCGTCAAGGCCTATCTGATCGGCGAGGCGGCGCCTGCCTTTGCGGCGACGCTCGGCGAGGCGGTTCCTTACGAAATTTCGGGCACGCTGGAGCAGGCGGTGGCGCATGCGGCCGCAGAGGCAGGCAAGGACGAAGCCGGCCCTTCGGCGGTGATGTTATCCCCGGCTTGCGCAAGCTTCGACCAGTATAAGAACTTCGAGGTGCGCGGCGATGCGTTTGTCGGCCATGTGCGCGCGATCGATGGCGTGACGATGCTGATTTAGTCCGTCACCGTCAGGCTGGTGCTGAAGGCACCGGTCGAAACGGAAGCGGGTGCAGGTATTCGGACGTGGGGCGCAAGAGGCGCCGGAGAAGGGGACTGACAAGATGGTAAGCCGAGCCGAACGTGGCCCCGTGGCCGACTGGTTCTGGACGATCGACAGGTTCTTTCTGGCGACCTTCATCCTGTTGATGGGCGTCGGCTTCATGCTGTCCTTCGCCGCAAGCCCCGCCGTCGCCGAGCGCATCGGCCTCGACAGCTTCCACTTCGTCAAGCGTCACGCGCTCTTCCTCTTGCCGTCACTGGTGGTGATGGTCGGTATCTCGTTCCTCTCGCCGCGCCAGGTCAGGCGCGCTGCGATCCTGCTTCTCGGCGGCTCGCTCGCGATGATGGTGCTGGTGCTCTTCATCGGCGAGGAGGTGAAGGGCTCGATGCGCTGGCTTTCCATCGCCGGCATCTCGATCCAGCCCTCGGAATTCATGAAGCCGGCCTTTGTCGTCGTCTGCGCCTGGCTCTTCTCCGAACATGCGCGCCAACCGGAAATCCCCGGCAATCTCTTTGCCATCCTGCTCTTCGGCATCGTCGCAGCGCTTCTCGTCGCCCAGCCCGACCTTGGCCAGACGATCCTGACGACCGCGGTCTGGGGCGGCATGTTCTTCATGGCCGGCATGCCCTGGCTGTGGATCATCCTGCTCGGCGGTGCTGCGCTCGGCGGTTTCTTCGTCGCCTATACGATGCTGCCGCACGTGGCGGCCCGTATCGACAAGTTCCTGACCGGCGAGGGCGACACCTTCCAGATGGATACCGCACGCGAGGCGATCATTCGCGGCGACTGGTTCGGCCGGGGTCCTGGCGAAGGCATCGTCAAGCGCATCATCCCGGACAGCCATACCGACTTCGTCTTTTCCGTTGCGGCCGAGGAATTCGGCATCGTCTTTTGCATGGTCATCGTGCTGATCTTCGCCTTCCTGGTGATGCGCGGCCTCAACCATGCCTTCCGCGAACGCAACGACTTCAACCGGTTCGCCGTTGCCGGCCTGGTTCTCCAGATCGGCATCCAGTCGATGATCAACATCGGCGTGAACCTCGAACTGCTCCCGGCCAAGGGCATGACCCTGCCGCTGATCTCCTATGGTGGCTCGTCCATGGTGGCGATCTGCGTCACTGCCGGCTTCATCCTGGCTTTGACTCGTCACCGTCCGGAGAAGCGCGCCGTGGAGCGCAGCCTGTTTCGGTCCGGCATTGGTGTGCCGGCGGAGTAAAACATGACTAAAGGCATCATCCTGCTCGCCGCCGGCGGTACCGGCGGCCACCTGTTTCCGGCGGAGGCGCTGGCCCACGAACTGAAGGCCAATGGCTATTCGGTCCATCTCGTCACCGACAGCCGCGCAGAGCGTTATGCCGGCAAGTTCCCGGCCGACGAGGTGCATGTCGTGCCCTCGGCGACGATCGGCTCGAAGAACCCGATCAGTGTTGCGAAGTCGCTGTGGACGCTGTGGACCGGCATGCGTGCGGCGCGCAAGCTGATCGCGCGGCTGAAGCCCAAGGCTGTCGTCGGCTTCGGCGGCTATCCGACCGTTCCGCCGCTGCTTGCCGCAACCGGCATGGGCGTGCCGTCGATCATCCATGAGCAGAATGCCGTCATGGGCCGGGCCAACAAGGCGCTGGCTTCGCGCGTCAAGGCGATCGCCGGCGGCTTCCTGCCGGAGGGTACGGGCGCCTTTGCTGCGAAGACCGTGACAACCGGCAATCCGGTGCGCCCGGCCGTGCTGGCCGCTGCCAATTCGCCCTATGCCGCCGCCAGCGGCGACGCGCCGTTCCATCTTGTCGTCTTCGGCGGCAGCCAGGGCGCGCAATATTTCTCCAAGGCAGTCCCGCAGGCGATCTGCCGGCTCGAGGACGACGTTCGTCAGCGGTTCCAGGTCACCCAGCAGGCGCGCCCGGAAGACAGGGACGGCGTGATCGCCACTTACGAGAAGCTTGGCGTACCGGCCGAGGTTTCGCCGTTCTTCACCGACATGGCCGAGCGCATCGCCGGTGCGCAACTCGTCATCTGCCGCTCCGGCGCCTCGACGGTTTCCGAGCTTGCGGTCATCGGCCGCCCGGCGATTCTGGTGCCCTATCCCTATGCGCTCGACCACGACCAGGCGGCCAATGCCGCAGCACTCGCCGCCAAGGGTGGCGCGCGGGTGATCGCGCAAGGTGAACTCACCGCAGACCGCCTTGCAGGCATCCTCAAGGATGCGATCGGCAACCCGCAATCGCTCGCCCAGATGGCGGCAAACGCCCGGGAAACCGGCAAGCCGGACGCAGCAAGCTTGCTTGCATCCCTCGTAGAGGCTATTGCCAGCGGTTTGACAGTCGAGAAATTCAGGGAAACACGCTCATGAAAATGCCGAAAACCATCGGGCTGGTCCATTTCATCGGTATCGGCGGCATCGGCATGAGCGGCATCGCCGAGGTCCTTCACAATCTCGGCCACCGCGTGCAGGGTTCCGACCAGGCCGACAGCGCCAATGTGCAGCGCTTGCGCGCCAAGGGCATCGAGGTCTTCGTCGGCCACAAGGCCGAAAATCTCGGCGACGCCGAAGTGATCGTCGTTTCGACCGCGATCAAGAAGGACAATCCGGAACTGATCGTCGCCCGCGAGAAATTCCTTCCCGTCGTGCGTCGCGCCGAAATGCTCGCCGAGCTCATGCGCTTCCGTAACGCGATCGCGATCGGCGGTACGCATGGCAAGACGACGACGACTTCCATGGTTGCGGCGCTGCTCGAAGCCGGCAATCTCGACCCGACGGTCATCAACGGCGGCATCATCAATGCCTATGGCACCAATGCCCGCATGGGCGAGGGCGAGTGGATGGTGGTGGAGGCCGACGAATCCGACGGCACTTTCCTGAAGCTGCCGGCCGATGTGGCCGTCGTCACCAATATCGACCCCGAACATCTCGACCACTACGGCAATTTCGACGCGGTGCGCGCCGCCTTCCGACAGTTCGTCGAGAACGTGCCGTTCTATGGCTTCGGCGTGCTCTGCCTCGACCATCCGGAAGTGCAGACCATGGTCGGCAATATCGAGGACCGCAAGGTCGTGACCTACGGCGAGAACCCGCAGGCCGACGTGCGTTTCCACAACATCCGCATGGAGAACGGCACCTCGATCTTCGACATCGAGATCCGCCGTCGCCGCACCGGTCAGGTGATCCCGATGAAGGATCTGCGCCTGCCGATGCCCGGGCGCCACAACGTATCGAACGCGACTGCGGCGATTGCGGTTGCGCAGCGCCTCGGCATCAGCCCGGAAGCGATCGCCAGGGGGCTTGCCTCTTTCAGCGGCGTCAAGCGCCGCTTCACGCTGACCGGCGAATGGAACGGCGTGCGCGTCTATGACGACTACGGCCACCATCCGGTCGAGATCAAGGCGGTCTTAAGGGCCGCGCGCGAGGCCTGCCAGGGCCGAATCATTGCCGTGCACCAGCCGCATCGCTACTCGCGCCTTTCGAGCCTGTTCCAGGAATTCTCCGCCTGCTTCAACGATGCCGACACGATCCTGATCGCGCCGGTCTATGCGGCCGGCGAAGAACCGATCCCGGGCGCGACGGCCGAGGAGCTGGTGGATCGCATCAAGGCCGGCGGCCATCGCGACGCCCGTTACGTTTCCGGTCCGGAAGCGATCGCGCCGGTTGTCAGCAAGATTGCGCAGCCCGGCGATTTTGTGGTTCTCTTGGGGGCTGGCAGCATCACCTACTGGGCTGCTGCCCTGCCGAAGGAACTCGCGGATATTTCAGGAATTTGAGCATGAAACAGGTCAACGGTCAGAAACTACTGGAATCGCTCGGAAGCGGTGTCAGCGCTGTGCGCGGCCGCATCACGCCCGACGCGCCGATGGATCGCGTCACCTGGTTCCGCGCCGGCGGCCTTGCCGAGCTGATGTTCCAGCCGCACGACACGGATGATCTCGTCACCTTCCTGAAGCTGGTTCCGGCCGAAGTGCCGGTCATGGTGGTCGGTGTCGGCTCGAACCTGCTCGTGCGCGACGGCGGCATTCCCGGCGTTGTCATCCGCCTCTCGGCCAAGGGCTTCGGCGATCTCGAGCTCGTCGGCGAAAATCGCATCAAGGCCGGCGCCATCTGCCCGGACAAGAACATCGCGGCCATGGCGCTCGATCACGGCATCGGGGGATTCTACTTCTTCTACGGCATCCCCGGCTCGCTCGGCGGCGCACTGCGCATGAACGCCGGCGCCAACGGCACGGAGACCCGTGAGCGTGTCGTCGAAGTCCATGCCGTCGACCGCCAGGGCAACCAGCATGTGCTGTCGAATGCCGATATGGGCTACGCCTATCGCCATTCGTCGGCACCAAAGGATCTGATCTTCACCCACGCGGTCTTCGAAGGTTACGCCGAGGACAAGAACAAGATCCGCACCGACATGGATGCGGTGCGTCAACATCGCGAAACGGTGCAGCCGATCCGCGAAAAGACCGGCGGTTCGACCTTCAAGAACCCGGAGGGCCACTCGGCCTGGAAATTGATCGACGAAGCCGGGTGCCGGGGGCTCATGGTCGGCAGCGCCCAGATGTCGCCGCTGCACTGCAATTTCATGATCAATACCGGCCAGGCGACCGGCTACGAGCTCGAATACCTTGGAGAAACGGTGCGCCAACAAGTTCTCGAACATTCGGGTGTCCGGCTCGAATGGGAAATCAAGCGCATCGGCAATTTCATGCCGGGCTACGAGATCAAGGAATTCCTCGGCCGCGGCATCGCCTGAGGCTGTTGCGAGGATGTTTTGGAGAGGCCGTGGCGGCGACGCTGCGGCCCTTTCGTTTTGTTTGATGAGAGCCAACGAGGATCCCACACCTTCCGTCATGCTCGGGCTTGACCCGAGCATCCATGCTCCGCCTGGGTCGCCTGGAAGTGGATCCTCGGGTCAAGCCCGAGGATGACGGCAGGTGGGTGGGGCAACGGGAGAGGACATTCCTCATCGGCCCCATCCCCAACAACAAAGAGCCGCAGCGTTGCCGCTGCGGCTCTCCTTGTTTGCGGTCGGCCGGGCACAGGGGCGCGGCCAGTCCGATATCAGGCCGAAACCTCGTCTTCCGTCGACAGCACGAGGCAAAGCAGCGTGATGGCGGCGGCTGCCAGCAGGTAGTAGCCGACGTAATCCAGGCTGTAGTTGGTGGCGAGCCAGGTGGCGATGTAGGGCGCCAGAGACGCGCCGAAGATGCCGGCGAGATTAAAGGTCATCGACGCGCCGGTGTAGCGCACCGAGGTCGGGAAGGGGGCGGCAAGGGCTGCGCCGATCGGGCCATAGGTCAGGCCCATGAGGCCGAGGCCGATGATCGAGAACAGGAAGGCGCCGCCAAGGCCGCCGGCAAGCAGCGGGGCCATGAACAGGCCGAAGACGCCGATGCCGATGGTGGTGACGATCAGGATCAGGCGGCGGCCGAACCGGTCCGAAAGGATGCCGGCGACCGGGATCATCAGGCCGAAGAAGACGACGCCGGTCATCTGTACGACGAGGAACTGCTCGCGCGAGTAGCCGAGCTTTGCCGTGCCCCAGGAGAGCGAGAACACCGTCATCAGATAGAACAGCACGAAGGTCGCGAGCGCCACGAAGGTGCCGAGAACGAGGCTGCGCTTGTGGAAGCGGAAGATCTCGGCGATCGGAACCTGCACGCGCTCGTGCTTGTCTACCGCCTTCTGGAACTCCGGCGTCTCGGTGATCTTCAGCCGGACATAGAGGCCGACGGCGACCAGCAGGATGCTGGCGATGAAGGGCACGCGCCAGCCCCAGGCGAGGAAGGCTTCGTTGCTCATGACTTCGCCGAGGATCAGGAAGGTGCCGGCCGACAGGATGAAACCGATCGGTGCGCCGAGCTGCGGGAACATGGCGTACCAGCTGCGCTTGCCCTCGGGCGCGTTTTCGGTGGCGAGCAGCACAGCGCCACCCCATTCGCCGCCGAGGCCGAGGCCCTGGCCGAAACGGCAAAGGGCCAAGAGCAGGGGCGCTGCGACGCCGATCGTCGCATAGGTCGGCAAAAGGCCGATCACGACGGTAGATATGCCCATGGTCATCAGTGCCGCCACGAGCGTCGCCTTGCGGCCGACCTTGTCGCCGAAATGGCCGAAGATGACGGCGCCGAAGGGGCGGGCGAAGAAGGCAATCGAGAAGGTCGCGAAGGACTGCAGCATTGCCGAGGTCGGGTCGGCGGTCGGGAAGAACAGGTGCGGAAAGACCAGCACTGCGGCGGTGGCGTAAACGTAGAAGTCGAAGAATTCGATGGTCGTGCCGACGAGGCTTGCGAACAGCACCCGGGCAGGGGAGTTCACTGCCGCGTGCTTCGACGCATTGTCCTTCGGCGACAGGGAGGTTGTCGCGTCTGTCATTATGATGGTTCCTGATATGGATTTCATACCGTCTTGGGAGGCGGTTGAGGGCTATTAACGCAAGTTTCGGCATGGCGAAACCCGGAAACCGTAAGAAATGCGAACGATATCGGCGTCATGCGCAGCATTATTCCGCTGGTGCATGGCTCTCTGCGGCAGAGGTTGGGTCTGCCTGTTCCTTGGGCAATATATTGAGCTGCGCTTGGTCGATTTCACCTTTTGCGCGCGTTTGACATCGCCTCACAACCCATCTTGACCGGAATCAAATTGTGGCAAACTCTGGGCACTTGAAGCGATCGGCTTCGTTTTTCAGGAGCGAATGCATGTTCAAAAGGCTTTCTGCGGAATTTCTGGGTACATTCTGGCTCGTTTTCGGCGGTTGCGGCAGCGCGGTGCTGGCGGCTGCCTTTCCTGAGGTCGGCATCGGCCTGCTCGGCGTTTCTTTTGCTTTTGGTCTCACCGTACTCACCATGGCCTATGCGGTCGGCGGCATCTCCGGTGGACACTTCAATCCGGCCGTTTCGGTTGGGCTGATGGTCGCCGGCAAGTTTCCGTCCCACAAGCTCGTCGGCTACGTTGTCTCCCAGGTGCTGGGCGCGATCGCCGCTGCCGGCGTGCTCTATCTGATCGCCAGCGGCAAGGCCGGTTTCCAGCTCGGCGGTTTTGCCGCCAATGGCTATGGCGAACATTCGCCGGGCGGCTATTCGCTGACATCAGCGCTCGTCGCCGAGGTGATGCTGACCTTCTTCTTCCTGTTCATCATTCTCGGCTCCACCCATGGCCGCGTGCCGGCCGGCTTCGCGCCGATCGCCATCGGCCTGGCGCTCACCCTTATTCACCTGGTCTCGATCCCGGTGACGAACACTTCGGTCAACCCGGCCCGCTCGACGGGGCAGGCGCTCTTCGTCGGCGATTGGGCGCTGGCACAGCTATGGCTGTTCTGGGTGGCGCCGATCGTCGGCGCGGCAATCGCCGGCATCGTCTGGAAGATCGTCGGCGACGACGACTAATCCCTCATCGCATCGTCAGATTGGAGCCCGCCGCCTCGTTTGCGGCGGGTTTTTCATTTTTTTCGCTTGTTACGCATTCGATTCAGGATTGCTCCGCAACCCTTTGATCTCCCGCCAAAATGCCCTGTCGACTACGCGCGTGCACGCACGGCGCGTGTTTCGTTTCCCGACTAAGGTTAACGAAAGTAAACGGTTCGTTAACCATAATGCCGTTCTAGTGACCCAATGGCACCGGTGACTCGCGGGGACCGGAATCAGCCAGACGCAAGGAAACCTTGCGATAGTGGCGTATTGTTTGGGGGTTTGAATGAGCGGCAAGCATGTGGCTGTCCTGATGGGCGGATTTTCTTCGGAGCGACCGGTTAGCCTGTCGTCCGGGGCTGCCTGCGCGGATGCCCTTGAGGCCGCCGGCTACCGCGTCACCCGAATCGACGTCGATCGCAACGTTGCCGAGGTGCTCGCGGCACTCCGGCCGGACGTCGCCTTCAATGCTCTTCATGGTCCGTTCGGCGAGGATGGCACGATCCAGGGCATTCTCGAATATCTGGAGATTCCCTACACCCATTCCGGTGTGCTCGCCTCGGCGCTCGCCATGGACAAGGCGCAGGCCAAGCACGTTGCTGCCGCCTCCGGCATTCCGGTTGCGGACGCGCAGGTGATGGATCGCCATGCCTTTGGCCCGAAGCACCCGATGAAGCCGCCCTATGTCGTCAAGCCGGTCCGTGAGGGCTCGAGCTTCGGCGTCGTCATCGTCAAGGAAGATCAGTCGCATCCGCCGCAGGTGGTGACCTCGAGCGAATGGCGCTATGGCGACCGAATCATGGTCGAGCGTTATGTCGCCGGCCGCGAACTGACCTGTGGCGTCATGGGCGACAAGGCCCTTGGCGTGACCGAAATCATCCCGCAGGGCCATGCCTTCTACGATTATGACTCCAAGTACGTAAAAGGTGGTTCTCGCCACGTCATTCCGGCACAGATTTCACCAAATATTTACCAAAAAATACAAACACTCGCTCTGAAGGCGCATCAGGCAATCGGTTGCCGGGGCGTCAGCCGATCCGACTTTCGTTTCGATGACAGTTCCTCCGGTGAGGGCGAGCTGATCTGGCTGGAAATCAACACCCAGCCCGGCATGACGCCAACCTCCCTGGTGCCCGAGATGGCCGCGCATGCCGGCTATAGTTTCGGTGAGTTTTTGAGTTGGATGGTGGAGGAAGCGTCGTGTTTGCGTTGAGGGGCAGAAGGGGCAAGAGGGTTCGTCACCTCGATGGCGCTGCAGCCGTCGATGTGGACGGCGGCCGTGTGCTGCCGCGTCCGCTCCGTCGTGTCGTGCGCTTCTTCGTCAGTCTTGGTGCCGGCCGCGTTCGCTTTCCGGCCCATACCGGCACGATCTCGGCGCTCGCCTTTTTTGCTGCGACGGGCTTCTACGGCATGTCGCTCGGCGGTCATACACAGAACTTCGCGCAAGCTTCGACCACCGCCGCGGGATTTGCGATCGAAGACGTCAAGGTTTCCGGCAACGACCAGACCTCGGAGATCGATATCCTCCAGCAGCTCGGCCTGGACGGCACGACGTCGCTGGTGGCGCTCGATATCGCCGAGGCCCGCAAGCTGATCGCGGAAATGCCCTGGGTTCAGGGCGTGACGGTGCGCAAGGTCTATCCCGGCACGATCGAGGTCAACCTTACCGAGCGCAAGGCCTTTGGCATCTGGCAGCACGGCTCCGATCTTTCGCTGATCGAAAGAAGCGGCAGCGTGATTGCGCCGCTGCGCGACAACAAGTTTGCGGCGCTGCCGCTGTTCGTTGGCCGCGATGCCGAAACGGCGGCCGCCGATTTCTACGACGAGTTTTCCCGCTGGCCGGAGATCCGCTCGCGGGTGAGGGCCTTCGTTCGCGTCGCCGGTCGCCGTTGGGACCTGCGCCTCGATAACGGCATCATCGTCAAGTTGCCGGAGCACGACGTCGCCCAGGCGATGCAAGTGCTCTCCGACATGGAAAGCCAGCACCAGCTCCTGGAGCGCGACATCGCGGCCGTGGATCTGAGGCTGCAGGATCGAACCACAGTTCAGTTGACTCCGGGTGCAGTCACCCGGCGCGAAGTTGCCTTGAAGGCGAGGGACAAAATGCTGAAGGCGCAGGAGACCGAAAAGAAGAAAGAGGGGCGGATATGAGTTTGTTCGGTTCCTCCAGCTTTGGCTTGCCGCGCCTGAAGCCGCTTTCTTCGAAGCGGTCTCACGTTGTCTCGGTGCTGGATATCGGTTCGACCAAGGTGGTCTGCATGATCGGCCGGCTGACGCCGCGCGCCGAGAGCCAGATCCTGCCGAACCGCACCCACAACGTCGAAATCATCGGCATCGGCCATCAGAAGTCGCGGGGCGTCAAGAACGGCGTCGTCGCCGATCTCGATGCGGTCGAAAGCGTCGTGCGGCTCGCGGTCGACGCGGCCGAGCGTATGGCCGGGCTTACCATCGACAGCATGATCGTCAACGTTTCGGCCGGCCGGCTGCAGAGCGACGTCTACACCGCGACGATCGATCTCGGCGGCCAGGAAGTCGACGCCAACGATCTGCGCAAGGTTCTGTCGGCCGCCGGCCAGCAGTCGCTGCGCTCCGACCGCGCCATCCTGCACTCGCTGCCCACGGGCTTCTCGCTCGATGGTGAGCGCGGCATCCGTGATCCGCTCGCCATGTTCGGCGACGTTCTCGGCGTCGACATGCATGTGCTGACGGCCGAGCGTGCAGCGCTCAAGAATCTGGAACTCTGCGTCAACCGCGCTCACCTCTCGGTCGAGGGCATGGTGGCGACCCCCTATGCTAGCGGTCTTGCAGCGCTCGTCGACGACGAAGTCGAGCTCGGCTGTGCCGCGATCGACATGGGCGGCGGCACGACGACGATCTCGGTCTTTGCCGAAGGCAAGCTCGTTCATGCGGACGCTGTCAGCCTCGGCGGCCACCACGTGACGACGGACCTGGCGCGCGGTCTTTCGACCCGCATCGAAGACGCCGAGCGGCTGAAGGTCGTGCACGGTTCGGCACTGCCCAACAGCGCCGACGAACGCGACATCGTCTCGGTTCCGCCGATCGGCGAGGACGACCGCGATCAGCCGACGCATGTGCCGCGCGCGCTCGTCTCGCGCATCGTGCGCGCCCGCATCGAAGAGACGCTCGAATTGATCCGCGACCGCATCCAGCGCTCGGGCTTCAGCCCGATCGTCGGCAAGCGCATCGTTCTGACGGGCGGCGCAAGCCAGCTCACGGGCCTGCCGGAAGCGGCGCGCCGCATCCTCGCCCGCAATGTTCGCATCGGCCGTCCGCTCGGAGTTTCCGGGCTGCCCGCGGCTGCCAAGGGGCCGGCCTTCTCCACGGCGGTCGGCCTGATGATCTATCCGCAGGTCGCCGACCTCGAGACCCATGCCGCCCACGGCGGCATGTTCTCGGCGCTCGGCGCCGGCAACGGTCGCATCGCCCGCATGGGGCAGTGGCTGAAAGAGAGCTTTTGAGTGACGTTCGGCGCCGACAGGGACGGCGTCGGATGAAGGAAATGTTGGACTTTGAGAGATTTGGCCGGCTCGGCAAGGCGGCCAGAAAACAGAAGGAACGGGTACAATGACTATCAACTTGCAGAAGCCGGATATCACGGAGCTGAAGCCGCGCATCACCGTCTTTGGCGTGGGTGGTGGCGGTGGCAACGCCGTCAACAACATGATCACTGCAGGCCTCCAGGGCGTCGATTTCGTCGTCGCCAACACCGATGCCCAGGCACTGACCATGACCAAGGCCGAGCGCATCATCCAGATGGGCGTCGCCGTCACCGAAGGTCTCGGCGCCGGTTCGCAGCCGGAAGTCGGCCGCGCGGCCGCCGAAGAGTGCATCGATGAGATCATCGACCACCTGAACGGCACCCACATGTGCTTCGTCACCGCCGGCATGGGCGGCGGCACCGGCACTGGTGCAGCCCCGATCGTTGCCCAGGCCGCCCGCAACAAGGGCATCCTGACGGTCGGCGTCGTCACCAAGCCGTTCCATTTCGAAGGCGCGCGCCGTATGCGCCTCGCCGACCAAGGCATTGCCGAACTGCAGAAGTCGGTCGACACCCTGATCGTCATCCCGAACCAGAACCTCTTCCGCATCGCCAACGACCGCACGACCTTTGCGGACGCCTTCGCGATGGCCGACCAGGTTCTCTATTCGGGCGTTGCCTGCATCACCGACCTCATGGTCAAGGAAGGCCTCATCAACCTCGACTTCGCCGACGTCCGCTCGGTGATGCGTGAAATGGGCCGCGCCATGATGGGTACCGGCGAAGCTTCGGGCGAAGGCCGTGCACTGGCCGCTGCCGAAGCCGCGATTGCCAACCCGCTGCTCGACGAGACCTCGATGAAGGGCGCCCAGGGCCTCCTGATCTCGATCACCGGTGGCCGCGACCTGACGCTGTTCGAACTCGACGAAGCCGCAACCCGTATTCGCGAAGAAGTCGACCCGGATGCCAACATCATCCTCGGCGCGACGTTCGACGAAGAACTCGAAGGCCTGATCCGCGTCTCGGTCGTCGCCACCGGCATCGACCGTACGGCCGCGGAGGTGGCGGGTCGTTCCGCTGACTTTCGTCCGGTAGCAGCCAAACCGGTCGTCCGTCCGTCGGCCGCCATTCCTGCCCAGCAGCCGCAGCCGGTTGCCCAGCACCAGCCGGCCCCGGTTCATCAGCCGGTAATGCAGCAGCCCGTCGCCCAGCCGGTGCAGCCGGTTCAGCAGCAGCCGTCTGTCGATCACATCGCGGCTGCGATCCGCGAAGCCGAAATGGAGCGCGAGCTCGATATCGCGACCCGCGCCGCCCAGGCACAGGTCCAGGCTCCGGCTCAGCAAGCGCATGAAGAGAACTTCCGTCCCCAGAGCAAGCTTTTCGCCGGTGCAGCACCGGTAGAGGCCGCTCCGGTCATGCGCCAGCCGCAGCCGCAGATGCAGCCGGTTCAGGCCCAGCCTCAGCCGCAGCCGGTGATGCGCCAGGAGCCCGTTGCTCCGGTCATGCGCCAGCAGCCGGAACAGGTTCGTATGCCGAAGGTCGAAGACTTTCCGCCAGTTGTGAAGGCCGAGATGGACCGCCGCGCCCAGCCGGCAGCCCCGATCGCGGAAGAGCGTGGCCCGATGGGTCTCCTCAACCGCATCACCAGCTCGCTTGGCCTGCGTGAGCGCGAACAGACCCCAGCGGCCGCCGACATGACGGCTTCCGCACCGACCGCTGCTTCCCAGCAGCGCCGGCCGCTCTCGCCGGAAGCGAGCCTCTATGCGCCGCGTCGCGGCCAGCTTGACGATCACGGTCGCGTTTCGCAGCAGACGCGCCCGCAAGAAGATGATCAGCTCGAAATCCCGGCGTTCCTGCGCCGTCAGTCGAACTGATTGGAAGGCCCGTTCCTTCACCTTGCCGAATGCCCGGGCAACTGCCCGGGCATTTTTGCATTTTCTTCATCATTTCAGATGTTTGATTCGATGTTGCGGACCGTCGCAAATACGTAACAAAGCGAAACGAACAGTGATTTGGAATGGTGCCTCCAAACTCCTATTTTCAGACTCGGAATTGGGGACGCATGCGATTCGATCAAGCGCTGTCTGTTCGAAACGCAGAGGATCGGATTTTGCTCCGAGACTCTCGGGCGCCTTGTTTGTGCCCTGAAGTTCGCTGCGTCCGCCAGCAGGTTTTGGCCATCGGCCACAGGTATTGAAAGTGACGAGAATGGGAATCGAATTGCTCGGGTTTCAGACGACGATTGCAAGCCCGGTAACGCTGAAGGGAAATGGCGTTCACTCGGGTGCAGAAGTGTCGATCACCTTCCATCCGGCGGAAGCCGATGCGGGCATCGTGTTCCAGCGCGTTCTCGCCAATGGCCGGATCAGCGAATACAAGGCGGTTTCCTCGCAGGTCGGCAACACCGATCTCTGCACCGTTCTCGGCATGTCGCCGGCGACGTCGATTGCCACGATCGAACATGTGATGGCCGCGATCTATGCGCTCGGCCTCGACAACCTGACGGTCGAAGTTCACGGCGCCGAAATGCCGATCATGGACGGCAGCTCCGAACCCTTCATCGACGCGATCGAGCAGGTGGGCGTTCGCGCCCTTGCAGTCAAGCGTCGCTACATCCGCATCGTCAAGCCGGTGCGCATCGAATCGGGCGCGTCCTGGTCGGAGTTCACGCCCTATGACGGCATGCGCTTCGAGGTCGAGATCGACTTCGATTGCCCGCTGATCGGTCGCCAGTCCTGGAAGGGCGACATGACGCCGTCCGTCTTCAAGCGCGAACTGTCGCGCGCCCGCACCTTCGGCTTCATGCGTGATGTCGAGCGGCTCTGGGCTGCCGGCTTTGCGCTCGGCTCCTCGCTCGAAAACTCGGTCGTCATCTCCGACGACAACACCGTCATCAACGTCGAGGGCCTGCGCTACACGGACGAGTTCGTTCGTCACAAGACGCTCGATGCGGTCGGCGATCTCTCGCTCGCCGGCGCGCCGTTCATCGGCTGCTACCGTTCCTACCGCGGCGGTCACAAGATGAACGCCAACGCACTGAAGGCGCTTCTCAGCGATCCGACGGCCTACGAAGTCGTCGAAACGGCGACCCCGCGTCAGCGCACCCGCGCCCGCGACATGGTTGCAGTTGCAGTTCCGGGCTTTGCGCCCTGGTCCGCATAAACAAAAAAAGTCATCATCTCCTCCAGTCGCCGGCCGAAAGGCCGGCATTTTCATGATAGGGCCGCCACAAATTTGCATGAATCACCGATCATGACGTTGCGGTCTCAAGGTAACTTGCTCTAAAAGCGCATGTCTGGCGGGGTCCAAGCCCGCAGCGTGGAACGGGAATATCCGATGGTTCTTGCAGTTTCTGTTGATCTGAGAAAGTCAGCGCGCGTCGCCGCCGTGATCGTCGCGGCCATTGCCGGCAGCGCCCTGATTACCGCCTGCCAGAACGATCCCGATATCGACATCACCAAGTTGACGGCGGAGACGGATCCGCCGGAAGTGCTCTACAATCAGGGCCTTGCCAACCTCAACGCCGGCAAGACGACGGAAGCGTCGCGCAAGTTCGAAGCGCTCGACCGCCAGCATCCGTTCTCGGAATATGCCCGTAAGGCACTGGTGATGAACGCCTTCGTTTCCTACCGAAACGGGCAGTACCAGGAGGCGATCAACGCCACCGGTCGTTACCTCAATCTCTATCCGCAGTCGGAAGACGCGGCCTATGCGCAGTACATCCAGGGGCTGGCCTATACCAAGCAGATCCCCGCGGTGACGCAGGACCAGAAGCCGGCGATGAGAGCGATCGAGGCCATGCAGGCCGTCGTCGATCGCTATCCGGACTCCGAATATGTCGACGACGCCAAGTCGAAGATCCGCTTTGCCCGCGACCAGCTCGCCGGCAAGGAAATGCAGGTCGGTCGCTACTATCTCGAGCGCAAGGAATATCTCGCGGCCGTATCGCGCTTCCGCGTCGTCATCGAGCAGTATCCGAACACCAACCAGGTGGAGGAAGCGCTGGCGCGCCTCACCGAGGCCTATTACGCGATGGGCGTGACCCAGGAGGCGCAGACCGCTGCTGCCGTTCTCGGCCACAACTATCCGGACAGCCAGTGGTACTCCGATTCCTTCAAGCTGCTGCAGTCTGGCGGCCTGGAGCCGCGTGAAAGCGGCAACTCCTGGATATCGCGCGCTGCCAAGAACCTCATCGGCGCTTGATCCTTATCAGCGCCCGTCAAGGAAGATACGAACCCGGATGCTCGCCCAGCTTTCGATCCGCGATATCGTCCTGATTGAACGGCTTGATCTGGCTTTCGATGCCGGGCTCTCGGTGCTGACCGGTGAAACCGGCGCCGGTAAGTCCATCCTGCTCGACAGCCTGTCGCTGGCCCTTGGCGGCCGTGGCGACGGCTCGCTGGTGCGCCATGGCTCCGACAAGGGGCAGGTGACAGCGGTCTTCGACGTGCCCGTCGGTCATTCGGCGCGGCTGATGCTGCACGAAAACGGCATCGACGATGATGGCGACCTGATCTTCCGCCGCGTGCAATCCGCTGACGGCCGCACCAAGGCCTATGTCAACGACCAGCCGATCAGCGTCCAGCTGATGCGCCAGCTCGGGCAGACGCTCGTCGAAATTCACGGGCAGCACGACGATCGCGCGCTTGTCGACATCGACGCGCACCGCACCTTGCTCGACGCCTTCGGCGGCACCTCCGACGAGGCGCAACATGTCGGCAATCTCTATCGCGCCTGGAAGGACGCCGAGCGCGGTCTGAAGAAACACCGCGAACGTGTCGAGGCTGCCGCGCGTGAGGCGGATTTCCTGCGTTCTTCGGTCGAGGAACTAGAAAAGCTCAGCCCGCGCGACGGCGAAGAGGACGAGCTTGCCGAGAAGCGGGCGCGAATGATGAAGTCCGAGCGCATCGCCGGCGACATCAACGAGGCCTCCGAATTCTTGAACGGCAATGGTTCGCCGGTTCCGCTGATCGCCTCGCTGGTACGCCGGCTCGAGCGCAAGAGCCATGAGGCGCCGGGTCTGCTGGAGGAAACCGTCGAGCTTCTCGACGGGGCGCTGAACCAGCTTTCCGACGCGCAGATGGCGGTCGAGCGGGCGCTGCGCAACACCGAGTTCGACCCGAAGGAGCTGGAGCGGGTGGAAGAACGCCTGTTTGCGCTTCGTGGTGCCAGCCGCAAATATTCCGTTCCGGTCACCGAGCTTCCGGCGCTCGCCGTGCGCATGATCTCCGATCTCGCCGATCTCGATGCCGGCGAGGAAAGACTGAAGCAGCTCGAAGGCCAGGTCGGCGTTGCCAAGGCAGCCTTCGACGCGTCGGCGCGCTCGCTCTCGGAAAAGCGCCAGCGCACGGCGTCGGCCCTTTCCGCCGCCGTCATGGCCGAGCTGCCGGCGCTGAAGCTCGAACGTGCACGCTTTATGGTGGAAGTTCAAAGCGATGCGACGCAGGCGACGGCCGACGGCATCGATCTCGTCGAGTTCCATGTCCAGACCAATCCCGGCACGCGGCCGGGGCCGATCATGAAGGTCGCCTCGGGCGGCGAGCTTTCGCGCTTCCTCTTGGCGCTGAAGGTGGCGCTTGCCGATCGCGGCTCGGCGCCGACGCTCGTCTTCGACGAAATCGACACCGGTGTCGGTGGTGCCGTGGCGGATGCCATCGGCCAGCGGCTGAAGCGGCTTTCCGGCACCGTCCAGGTGCTTTCCGTCACCCATGCGCCGCAGGTGGCGGCGCGGGCCGCAACGCATCTCCTGATCTCCAAGGGACCGTCCGCCGAGAAGGCCGAGACGATCGCGACCCGCGTTGCCCGCATGGACGACAAGGCGCGCACCGAGGAAATCGCCCGCATGCTCGCCGGCGCCTCGATCACCGAAGAGGCGAGGGCGGCAGCGGCACGGTTGCTGGCGGGTAACGGCTAGCCACAGGCTCTTTTCTTTCGCGATGGTTGCTCTACAAAACGACTCCGAATCCGGAGTCGTCGCGCATGTCCAATGAATTGAAACCCGTCGAGAATCTCAACGAAACGGAAGCGGCCGCGGAGCTGGCCTTTCTCGCCGCCGAGCTTGCCCGTCACGATTCGCTCTATCACGGCCAGGACGCGCCGGAGATTTCGGATGCGGACTATGACGCGCTGAAACGGCGCAACGACGCGATCGAGGCGCAGTTTCCGGCGCTCATCCGCGAGGACAGCCCATCGAGGAAGGTTGGGGCGGCACCCTCCGTCACCTTCCAGCCGGTCGTCCACGCCCGGCCGATGCTGTCGCTCGACAACACATTCTCAGACGAAGACGCCCGCGATTTCGTCGCATCGGTCTATCGCTTCCTCGGGCAGCTTCCGGACAATTCGATCGCGTTCACGGCGGAGCCGAAGATCGACGGTCTGTCGATGTCGCTGCGTTACGAGAACCGCCGGCTGGTAACGGCCGCCACGCGCGGCGACGGCACGACCGGCGAAAATGTCACCGCCAATATCCGCACCATCGGCATGATCCCGCAGACGTTGCCGGCGGGCGCGCCCGATGTGGTCGAGGTGCGCGGCGAAATCTACATGGCGAAATCCGATTTTGCCGCGCTCAACGCCGAAATGGCGGCGCAGGGCAAGCCGCTCTACGTCAACCCGCGCAACACCGCTTCCGGCTCTCTGCGGCAGCTCGACGCCAAGGTGACGGCCAGCCGCAAGCTGCGCTTCTTCGCCTATGCCTGGGGCGAGATCTCGGCGATGCCGGCCGACACGCAAATGGGCATGGTCGAGGTGTTCAAGTCCTGGGGCTTCCCGGTCAACCCGCTGATGCAGCGGCTGACGTCTGCCGACGCGCTCCTGGAGCACTACCACCACATCGAGCGCGAGCGGCCGGATCTCGACTACGATATCGACGGCGTCGTCTACAAGGTCGACCGGCTCGACCTGCAGGCCCGCCTCGGCTTCCGCTCGCGTTCGCCGCGCTGGGCAACGGCGCACAAGTTCCCGGCCGAGCAAGCCTTCACCCGGCTGACGGCGATCGACATCCAGGTGGGCCGCACCGGTGCGCTGACGCCGGTGGCGCGGCTCGAGCCGATCACCGTCGGCGGCGTCGTCGTCACCAATGCGACGCTGCACAACGAGGACTACATCAAGGGGCTCGGCAATTCCGGCGAGCCGATCCGCGAGGGCCGCGATATCCGCATCGGCGACATGGTGATCGTGCAGCGCGCCGGCGACGTCATTCCGCAGATCGTCGACGTCGTCATGGACGAACGCAAGGAAGGCGCCGAGCCCTATCGCTTCCCGACCACATGCCCGGTCTGCGGCAGCCATGCGGTGCGTGACATCAACGAGAAGACCGGCAAGGTGGATGCGGTGCGCCGCTGCACCGGCGGTTTCGTCTGCCGCGCCCAGGCCGTCGAGCACTTGAAGCATTTCGTCTCGCGCAACGCCTACGACATCGAAGGCCTCGGCTCCAAGCAGATCGAGTTCTTCTTCGAAAGCGAAGACCCGACGCTCATGATCCGCACGGCGCCCGATATCTTCACGCTGGAAAAGCGCCAGGAGACGTCGCTGACCAAGCTCGAAAATATCGACGGCTTCGGCAAGGTCAGCGTGCGCAAGCTCTATGAGGCGATCAACACACGCCGCTCGATTGCACTTCATCGCTTCATCTATGCGCTCGGCATCCGCCATGTGGGCGAGACGACGGCGAAGCTGCTCGCGCGCTCCTATGGCAGCTACGAGCACTTTGGCACGGCGATGGGCGAAGCGTCGGCCTTCTCGGGCGACGCCTGGAACGAACTCAACAGCATCGACGGCATCGGCGAGGTCGTCGCCCGCGCCATCGTCGAGTTCTACAAGGAGCCGCGTAACCTCGAAGTGGTCACGCGTCTGCTGTCCGAGGTGACGCCGGAGGCGGCGGAAGCACCGGTTGCAAGCGACAGCCCGGTCGCCGGCAAGACGGTGGTCTTCACCGGTTCGCTCGAAAAGATGACGCGCGACGAGGCCAAGGCCAAGGCGGAAAGCCTCGGCGCCAAGGTGGCAGGCTCCGTGTCGAAGAAGACCGATATCGTCGTTGCGGGTCCGGGTGCCGGCTCCAAGCTCGACAAGGCCCGCGAACTCGGCGTCGAGACCATGGACGAGGACGAGTGGCTGGCGCTGATCGGCGGGTAGGGGCTTTCTTGGTGTTCGGGGGGAAAGCAGAGAGATGTCTGACTTCCTAGAGTTCGTTCTGGCCAAGGGGCCGGAAGGCCGCATCACACATGATGATGTGGTTCGGTGGGCAGGCGCTTTGGACAACTGGGAGTTCTACAACGCCGCTGCTGTCGAAATCGCAAGGAAATACCATCACGGCGCGCTGACCTATAGCTTCTGCGACGGCGTCATGAACGATCTCTGGCGCGCGGTGCAGGCGGGCTTCACAGCCGGCCGCAATGCGCTGCCTGAGCCTTTTTACGTCGTTTATGAAGCGTTCGATGCCGGGGAGTACCACCGGGCAGAAGACGGGAGCGATGACCCGATTGCCGACCTTACCGATCCGCTCATCGCGGAGTTGGTGGCGCGCCTCGGCCCCTAGCAGCAGGGCATGGTTGGCTATCGACACAAAGCAATCGGCCCGGGCTTGGGAAGGCTCGGGCCGATTGTCTTAACGTTCTCTTGAATTGGGCCATCAGCCCTGCTGTTGGGCGGCTTCCTGGTCCATCCACATGAATTCCCAGACGTGGCCGTCGAGGTCCTGGAACGAGATGCCGTACATGAAGCCGTAGTCGATCGCCGGCTTCCACGGCTTGGCGCCAGCGGCAAGCGCCTTGGCGAGCATGTCGTCGACTTCGGCGCGGCTTCCGGCCGAAAGGGCGGTGATGACTTCGGTTCCCTTCCGGGCGTCGCTGATCTCGCCGGTGATGAAGTCACGGAACTTCGGCTCGGTCAAAAGCATGACGAAGATATTGTCCGAGATCACCGTGCAGGCGGCGGTGTCATCGGAGAACTGCTCGTTGAAGGTGAAGCCGAGGGCAGCGAAGAACGCGCGCGAGGCCTTCAGATCCTTGACCGGCAGGTTTACGAAAATCATGCGCATGAAATGCTCCTTGGGAATGGATTTTGTGTCTACGGACTAAGGACGAATGCCGATCGACGATTCCGACACCGGCTCAAACATTTTTTTAGCTGGAGAGATGTGGGGCGCAACCCCGGGTTTTCAACAGCAATTGCGGGTCGTGCGGAGGAGCCGGTCTTGCCGCCATTACCCCCGATACCGCAGCGCCTCCACCAGCACAGCAAAGGCCGGTGAGGACTGGCGGCGGCTGGGGTAATAGAGGTGGTAGCCGGGGAACGGGTCGCACCAGTCTTCGAGCACGCGGATGAGGCGACCTTCGGCGATGTGGGTGAGGGCCGATTCCTCCGGGACGAAGGCAAGGCCGAAGCCGGCGAGGCAGGCGGTAAGCCGGTGCGCCAGCCGGCTGAAGACGAGCTGACCGTCGACGCGGACTTTTAGCTCGCGGCCGTCCTTTTCGAACTCCCAGGCATAGATGCCGCCGTAGGTCGGAAGCCTCAGGTTGATGCAGCGGTGCTGGGTCAGGTCCTGAGGGACGACGGGCTTCGGATGCTTTTCGAAATAGCTGGGCGCGCCGACGACCGCCATGCGCATGTCCGGCCCGATGCGCACGGCGATCATGTCCTTGGCGACCTGCTCGCCAAGCCGGACACCGGCGTCGTAGCGTTCGGCGACGATATCGGTGAGGCCGTAGTCGATGACGATCTCGACCTTGATATCGGGATAATCGGGCAGAAGCTTTTCGAGCTTCGGCCAGAGCACGGTCTCTGCCGCGTGCTCGGCAGTGGTGATGCGCACCGTGCCTGCGGGTTTGTCCCTCACGTCGCTCAAGGCGGTGAGCTCGGTTTCCAACTGCTCGAAGTGCGGGACGAGGGTGGCAAGCAGCCGCTCGCCGGCCTCGGTCGGGGAGACGCTGCGCGTGGTGCGGGTGAGCAGGCGCACGCCAAGCCGTGCTTCGAGCGCCCGCATGGTGTGGCTGAGCGCCGATTGCGAAACGCCGAGCTGGGCGGCGGCCCTTGTGAAGCTGCGCTCGCGCGCCACCGCCGCGAAGGCGATCAGGTCATTGATGTTCTCGCGCAGCATTCATGAATCTCTCTCATAGGTCCATGCCGTTTATACCATCTAATTGTTGGCGGCGGCCATCGCTAGATTGTGCACAGCAACAGAACGGGCGGCGGGTCGTCCGGTTCGCCAAGGAGAAGACCTCATGGAGATCAAGAGAAGCGGTTCGCAGCCTTCGGCCCGGGGGACAGAGGACTGGTTCAGCGGCACCGTGCGCATCGACCCGTTGTTTCCCGTGCGCGAGCCGGCGCGCACTGCCGGCAATGCCGTCACCTTCGAGCCCGGCGCCCGCACGGCCTGGCATACGCATCCGCTCGGCCAGGTCCTGATCGTCGTTTCCGGCTGCGGCCGGGTGCAGCGGGAGGGCGGGCCAATCGAGGAGATCCGGCCGGGCGATGTCGTCTGGTTCGAGCCCGGCGAGAAGCACTGGCACGGGGCGGCACCGACGACCGCCCTGACCCATATCGCCATCCAGGAGACGCTCGACGGCAAGGCGGTCGACTGGATGGAAAAGGTGACGGACGCGCAATACGGCGCTGCGCAGGCGGAGTAGGCACGACGATGGACGTCACGTTGATGAAACACCTTTCAGCCCGCAAGACGGCGGTGCTGGCGATCGTCATCGTCAGCTACCTGATGATCGTGCTCGATATCTCGATCGTGATCACCGGCCTGCCGAAGATTCGCGACGAGCTGCAGTTCAGCGACGCCGGGCTTTCCTGGGTGCACAGCGCCTATACGCTCGCCTTTGGCGGCTTCCTGCTGCTGGGCGCGCGGGCGGGCGACATTCTCGGCCGGCGTCGGCTGTTCATTGCCGGGCTTGCCATCTTCACAGCGGCCTCCGTCGTGATCGGGCTGGCACCGTCGCCGGAATGGCTGCTTGGCGCGCGCGCCGTGCAAGGCTTCGGCTCGGCGATCCTCGCCCCCGCCACGCTGGCGCTGATCCAGACGTATTTTTCCGAGGGACCTGAACGCACGCGGGCGGTCGCCTATTACAGTTCGGTCGCCGGCATCGGCGCGAGCTTCGGCATGGTGCTCGGCGGTCTGCTTGCCGGCTGGCTCAGCTGGCGGGTCGGTTTCTTCATCAACCTGCCGATCGGCATCGCCCTGATGCTCGCGGCGCACAAGTACGTCGGCGAAACGGAACGGCGCACGGGTGAATTCGACCTTGCGGGCGCCGTAAGCTCGACGCTCGGCATGACGGCGCTGGTCTATGGCATCGTCCGTTCGGCGGAGGAGGGGGCGTACGATCCGCTGACGCTCGCAGCGCTTGCCATGGGTCTTCTGCTTCTTGCCGTCTTCGTGGTCAACGAGCGTCGCGCCCGGCAGCCGATCATGCCGCTCCGGCTCTTTGCCAACCGCGAGAGGGTCGGCGCCTATCTGGCGCGTGTCCTGTTCCTCGCCGCGATGATCGGGTTCTTTTTCTTCTTCACCCAGTATCTGCAAGGTGTTCGGCACTTCGACCCCCTTGCCTCCGGCCTTGCCTTCATTCCGGCAACATCAGTCAATTTCGTTGCGGCGATCTTGGTTCCAAGGCTTAGCCCACGTTTCGGCAACCGCCGCCTGCTTGCCTTTGGCCTGATCTCCGCGCTGATCGGCATGGTCTCTATCAGCCAGATCTCGGCCGACACGTCCTTTCTCTTCGGCATGGCGCCGCCCTTGATGCTGATCGGGCTTGGCCAGGGCTTCACTCTGAGCCCGCTGACGGTCGCCGGCATTGCCGGTATCGCTCCCGGTGACGCGGGGGCGGCGGGCGGTGTGGTCAATGTCGCCCACCAGCTCGGCAACTCGCTCGGTCTCAGCGTGCTGGTCGCTGTCGCAGCACTCGGTGCCGATGGGCTTGATGGCAGCGCTCTGCTTGCCCATCGGGTCGATAATGTTCTCATCGGTTGCACGGTCCTGCTGGCGCTGGCGCTTGCCGTCGTCGCGCTGATCGTGCGGCCGCACAATGCAAAGCGGGTGGAGCGTCCGGCGATCGGACGGTCGGTCGCCTGCCAGAATTGCCGCTCGGTTTCCCCAGACCTCGCGGCCTGATCAAGGAGCAAGACAATGCAGAAACGTAGGCTAGGAAAAAGCGATCTCGAAGTCTCGGCCATCGGCTTTGGCTGCATGGGCCTCAGCTACGGTTATGGCCCGGCAACGGAGCGCAGTGAGGCGATCAGGCTGATCCGCGCGGCGCATGAACGCGGCGTGACCTTCTTCGACAGCGCCGAAGCCTATACCGGTAACGAGGATCTGGTCGGCGAGGCGCTGGCCCCGTTCCGCGGTGAGGTGGTGATCGCCACCAAGTTCGGCTTCGTCAACGGCGATGTCAGCCGGGGCATGGACAGCCGGCCGCAGCGCATCCGCGAGGTCGCCGAGACGGCATTGAAGCGTTTACGGACCGACCGCATCGACCTCTTCTACCAGCACCGCGTCGATCCCAATGTGCCGATCGAGGACGTCGCAGGCACGGTGAAAAAGCTGATCGCGGAAGGCAAGGTCGGCCATTTCGGCCTGTCGGAGGCGGGCGCCGATTCGATCCGCCGGGCGCATGCGGTTCAGCCGGTGACGGCGCTGCAGAGCGAATATTCGCTCTGGTGGCGGGAGCCGGAAACCGAAATCCTGCCGCTCCTCGAAGAGCTCGGCATCGGCTTTGTGCCCTTCAGTCCGCTTGGCAAGGGATTTTTGACAGGCGCGATCAACCAGAACACGACCTTCGACCAAAGCGATTTTCGCACGATCGTGCCGCGATTTTCGCCGGAGGCGCGCAGAGCCAATCAGGCGCTGGTTGATCTCTTGGGCGTGATTGCCGAGGCCAAGGGTGTGACGAAAGCGCAGATCGCGCTTTCCTGGCTGCTAGCGCAAAAGCCATGGATCGCGCCCATTCCCGGCACGACAAAGCTGCATCGGCTCGAGGAAAACCTCGGCGCTGCCGATGTCATTCTGACGGCCGAAGAGCTTGGCGACATCCAGGCGGCGCTCTCCGCCGTCGAGGTGCAGGGCGCGCGCTATCCGCAGCATCTGCAGCAGCGCGTTGGGAAGTAGGCGAACTCGACAGATATCCTTCCATCAGGCGCGTACTCTAGAGCGCCGCGCGTCTTCTCAGACACGCAAAGGCCGCTGTAGCACTTTGATTTTCTGTATGTTTTTGTCCTTTCGTCGACCGCGGCTAAGGGAAACATGCAGTAGCCTGCGCGCCTGATAGGCTTTCCGTTGACTGCAGCTTCCGGCACGATCGGGGAATCGAATGGCGGGAGGAACGCATGCGCTTGAACCAGGTGACTGTCACCATGCCGGACCTCGATGCCGGCTGGGATTTCTATCGCCGCCTCGGGCTCACGCCTATCGTCGACGCCCGGCCGCATTATGTTCGGTTTCTCTGCCCGGTTGGGGAGGCAACCTTTTCCCTGCACGAGGGAAACGCGACCGGCGGTGGCACGACCGTCTATTTCGAATGCGACGATCTGGATGTGACCGTCAACCGGCTGACCGAGGCCGGCATCGTCTTTGCGCATGCGCCCGTGGGCAAGAGCTGGTTGTGGCGAGAAGCCGAGCTATTCGATCCCGGCGGCAACCGCATCGTGCTCTATTTCGCAGGCGCGAACCGGATCGATCCGCCCTGGCGGCTGCCGCAAGACGCAGCGGTCAGGTGACGGCGCCCTCAAGAACAGCGCTGCGAGCGTTGCCGCTCAGCTCAGCGTGCACACACCATTGGCGCCGCCTTTGCCGGTGTAGGAGACGCTGGGTGAGCTGTCGGGATTGATGCCCAAGGAGATGGTGACGCCGGCACCGTGCGCCTCGTAATAGTTCTCGTTGAACACCTTGAGCTTGGCTTCCTTGCCGTTGATATAGACCCGGCCACCCTCATCGGCGTGGACCTCGATCTTGCCGGGGCAGGTGGCGTTGACGAGGGATCTTCGCTTCCGCCCCACCGGCGAAGGCCAGCGTCGGGAGAGCAATACCAAGAATGCGCAAGCCGGCTTTCATGTCGCTCTCCAGCGTGGGTTGCAGTGGCGTCGATGGCCAACCGGACGGGCTGCCGATGGAAGTCAAGCGCGGCCGAGCGTCATCAACCTGTCATCAATCCGATTGTTTTTTTGCGCTGCACAAGATAGAGGATTGCAGCCGAATTTTGTGCAAATGCCTTTTCGCGGAGCAGGGTCGTCGCCAGTCCCGAAGGCAGCGCACCAGCACCCTTAAGGGCAGGGCGCCGGCGCGGATTGGAGGGTCCGGACATGAAGACTTTCACCACGATTGCCGAACTGCGTGCAGCAATTGCCGAACATCGCCGGGCAGGCAAATCGGTCGGTTTCGTGCCGACCATGGGCTACCTGCATGTCGGCCACATGGAGCTGATGCGGCGTGCCCGCGAAGAAAACGACATCGTCGTCGCCAGCATCTTCGTCAATCCGCTGCAGTTTGGCGCCAACGAAGATCTCTCGAAATATCCGCGCGATCTCGCACGCGACCAAGCGATGCTGGAAGAGGGTAAGGTCGACTATCTCTTTGCGCCCGGTGTCTCCGATATGTATCCGCGGCCGATGGAAACGGTCGTCGACGTGCCGACGCTTGGCAGCGAGCTTGAAGGATCGGTCCGCCCCGGCCACTTCGCCGGCGTCGCCACCGTCGTCACCAAGCTCTTCAACATCGTCCAGCCGGACCGCGCCTATTTCGGCGAGAAGGATTTCCAGCAGTTGCAGATCATCCGCCGCATGGTCGATGACCTCGCCCAGCCGGTGACGGTCATCGGCGTGCCGACCGTGCGCGAGGCCGACGGGCTCGCCTGTTCGTCGCGCAATGTCTATCTGACGGCAGAGGAGCGCCGGGCTGCGGCGATCGTACCGAAGGCGCTGGACGAGGCGCAGCGCCTGGTGGCGTCGGGCGTCAGCGACGCGGCGGCGCTCGAAAATGCCGTCACCGAATTTCTGTCGAGCGAATCGCTGGCCAGGCCAGAGGTCGTGGCCGTGCGCGATCCCGAGACGCTCGAAACCATCGAGACGATCGGCGACCGGCCGGTGCTGCTCCTGCTCTTCGTTCGCTTCGGCACGACGAAGCTGCTCGACAACCGCGTGATCGCCCCGAAATCCGCGTCATTTGCAAAGGTTGCCTGACATGAGCGTCCAGACCGCCAAGCGTCGCCTGAGCCCCGCCAATATCGAAGCGCTGAAGGGCGAGCGCCCGATCGTCAGCCTCACGGCCTATACGACGCCGATCGCAAGGCTGCTTGATCCGCATGTCGATTTCCTGCTTGTCGGCGATTCCGTCGGCATGGTGCTTTACGGCCTCGACACGACGGTCGGCGTGACGCTCGAGATGATGATCGCCCATGGCCAGGCGGTGATGCGCGGCTCGGAGCGCGCCTGCGTCGTCATCGACATGCCCTTTGGCTCCTATCAGGAATCGAAGGAACAGGCGTTCCGCAGTGCTGCCCGCATCCTGAAGGAAACCGGCTGCAGCGCGGTGAAGCTCGAAGGCGGCGCGGAAATGGCCGAGACGGTCGAGTTCCTCGTCAGCCGCGGTATTCCGGTGCTCGGCCATGTCGGGCTGATGCCGCAGTTGGTCAACACGACCGGCGGCTATCGCTCCGTCGGCCGCAACGACAAGGAAGTGGCGAAGATCCGCCGCGACGCCAAGGCGATCGACGATGCCGGCGCCTTTGGCATCGTGATCGAGGGCACGGTCGAGCCGGTGGCGCGCGACATCACCGCGGAACTGCGCTCGCCGACGATCGGCATCGGCGCATCGCCCGCCTGCGACGGCCAGATCCTCGTCTCCGACGACATGCTCGGCCTTTTCAACGATTTCAAGCCGCGCTTCGTCAAACACTTCGCCGAGCTCGCGCCGGCGATCTCTAGGGCTGCCGAGGATTACGCGGCCGAGGTGAAGGCGCGCACCTTCCCGGGCATCGAGCACACGTTCCAGGTCAAGAAGTAGGACGCCCGTCCGGCACGGGCCCGTGAAACTGATAGACAAGATGCACCGGTTTTCCCGATCGGTGCGCCTTTTGTTCAAGCCTCGTTCGCCAAGGCATCATAAAATTCAATCAATGTATCAGCGCATTTGAGTTGTTGCCGGGGGCGCAAGCGCCTATCAGTCCGGCACCGGCCGCATGGCGCTTTCATCGCCTTGGCCGGCGGAGGTTTCCATGACAAAAGACGAATTCTGGGAAGGCGTGCGTGGCGGCTTTCCCATCATGCTGGCGGCGTCGCCCTTCGGCGCACTGTTCGGGGCGCTTGCGGTCGACAACGGCTTTACCATTGCCGATGCGGTGTTCATGAGCGCGACCGTTTATGCCGGCGCCAGCCAGATGGTCGGCATCGAGCTTTTCGGCAATCACGTCCAGCCCTGGTTGGTCGTGCTCTCGGTCTTTGCGGTCAACTTCCGCCACGTGCTCTATTCGGCCTCGATCGCCAAATATGTCCGGCACTTCACCTTCGAGCAGAAATTCCTGGCCTTCTTCCTGCTGGTCGATCCGCAATATGCCGAGACGGAGAAGCGCGGCGAGCGCGGCCTGCCGATCAGCTTTTCCTGGTATCTCGGCTTCGGCCTGGTGATCTACATTCCCTGGATCATCAACACGCTGGTCGGGGCGATCTTCGGGCAGATGATCGGTGATCCCAAGGCGATCGGCCTCGATGTGCTGCTGCCGGTCTACTTCATGGGGCTGGTCATGGGCTTCCGTAAGCGCGACCGGTTCCTGCCGATCGTCACCGTCTCGGCGCTTGCCTCGGTTGCGGGCATGCATTTCGTCGGCTCGCCCTGGCATGTGAGCATCGGGGCGCTCGCCGGCATCGTGCTTGCCGCCTGCCTGCCGCCGAGCGGGACGGCTGCCGCACCGACCGGCGTCGAGAAGGAGGCATGATCATGGACCCGCAACACCTCAACCTCATCTACCTGATCATTGCGGCTGCGGTCGCGACCTTCCTGACACGTGTCGGCGGCTACATCCTCATCACCCAGATGAAGCAGATCCCACCGCGGCTGGAAGCGGCGCTCAACGCCGTGCCGGCCGCCGTCCTGACGACGCTGGTGGCGCCAGCCTTCGTCTATGGCGGGCTCGACGTGACGATCGCCATGTTCATCGCCTTCGCCATCGCGCTCGGCCTCAACCTGTCGACCCTGCGCATGCTGGTAATCGGCTGGGTGGTGGTGATGCTGATCCGGCATGTGGTGATGTAGGGCGCCCGTCCGCGGCGCCCGTTTGGCTGCGCATGCATCCTGGATTATGATCCTTCCACTGCCGGAGAGGCACGACAAAGCCGCACGCGCCATCTGCGCTGCCTCTGCAAGGCGCGGCCTCCCGGCGGTGGAGGAGCGACCATGTTAACCAGGATCTCGATTGCCCTTTTGCTGGCGCTCGCGCCGGCAACCGCCTTTGCCAATCAATGCCCGACCATGATGGCTGCGATCGATGCGGCGATGCCGACGGCCTCTCTTTCCGAGGCCGACATGGCCAAGGTGAAGGAGCTGCGCGCGAAGGGTGAGGAACAGCACAAGGCCGGCGATCACGCCGCCTCCGAGGCGACGCTCGGCGAAGCGAAGAAGCTGTTGGGAATCTAAGCGCAGAGGCCTGGTTCTCCGGCCCATTGCCGCCCCTTGAGCCTCGTAGCAAAGAGGCGGCTGCGGGCGCGCAATGCCTGTTGCCTGGGCTCCCATTCAGGAGCCCAGGCGGAACGCCTGACTCAGCGTGAAAGCGCTTCCGTTGCGGCTTTCAGCCAGTCGCGGGTCTCGTCGCTGGTCAGCAGCGGCATCAGCTTTTCGCGCGTCTCGGCGTGATAGGCGTTCAGCCAATCGAGTTCCTCGTCCGTCAACAGCGCCGGCAATACCAGACGGCGGTCGATCGGGCAGTAGGTGATGGTGTCGAAGCCGAGCATCGGCAGGTCGCCGCCGTCCACCATCGTTGCCGGCTGCACCACCACGAGGTTTTCGATGCGGATGCCGAAGGCGCCAGGGCGGTAGTAGCCGGGCTCGTTGGAGAGGATCATGCCAGGAAGCAGCTCCTGGGTGGAAAGCCGGGCGATGCGCTGCGGGCCTTCATGCACCGAGAGATAGGAGCCGACGCCGTGGCCGGTGCCGTGGGCATAGTCGGCGCCCGCCTTCCAGAGCGCGATGCGGGCCAAGGGGTCGAGATCGACGCCGCGCGACCCCTTGGGGAAACGGGCTATGCTGATCGCGATCATGCCCTTCAGCACCAGGGTGAAGAAGCGCTTCTGCTCTTCGGGAACCGCGCCGATCGCGACCGTGCGGGTGATGTCGGTGGTGCCGTTGATGTATTGCGCGCCGGAATCGATCAGGAACATGGTGCCCGCT
Source organism: Ensifer sp. R-19 (assembly GCF_049905105.1). NCBI lineage: Bacteria > Pseudomonadati > Pseudomonadota > Alphaproteobacteria > Hyphomicrobiales > Rhizobiaceae > Ensifer > Ensifer sp. R-19. The sequence goes on along the minus strand of NZ_CP184569.1, from coordinate 2,254,278 downwards.
TCGATCGGCTGGTCGGTGGCGGTGGTGACGCGGTAGTGCATGATCGCCGCATGCGCGCCGGCGCCGGAGATCGTGTCGAAGGAGATGTCCTTGAGCGGGTTCTGCATGCGCTCGCCGACGGTGGCGCGGGCCGCTTCCAGCTGGTTGGTGGCGGCGATCTCGGTGACGGTTCCCGGCTGCTGGCTGTCGAGCCATGCCAGGAACTCGACCATGGCGGCGCCGTCCTGCAGGTGGGCGCGGGTCGAGCCGTCGATCTCGGCCTGGTTCTTCTGGGCACGTGGCAGGCGGGCGGGATCGACCGCTTCGACCACCTTGCCGCCCTTGGAGCGGATCAGCTCGGAGATGGCGAAGGAAGCGAGATCCGGATCGAGGATGACCGACGCGCCAGCGGCACCCAGCGCCCTCAGGCTATCGTCGAAGGTGGCGGGGGCGACGATGTCGGCGATCTGGGTGAGGTAGGCTTCCTGCTCGATGCCGGTCTTGCGCTTGTCGAGGAAGAGCTCGGCGCGGCCGTCGGCGTGGATAATGGCGCGTGCCAGCGGATGCGGCGTATGCGGCACGTCGCTGCCGCGGATGTTGAAGGCCCAGGCGACGGAGGAAGGATCCGTCAGCACCACCGCACTGGCGTCGGCCTTGGAAAGACCCGCCGCGATTCTTGCGATCTTGTCCTTGGCGAGTTCGCCGGCATGCTCGATCGGCTGGATGCTGACCTTGCCGAGCGGTGCCGCTGGACGGTTTGTCCAGATCCTGTCGAGCGGGTTGTGATCGAGGAAGACGAGCGCGCCGCCGATGATGGCCAGCGCCTTTTCCAGCCGGCGGACTTCGGCGCCGGTGTGCAGCCAGGGATCGATGCCAAGCTTGAAGCCCTTGGCTCCGTGGTTTTCCAGCCAGAGATGCGGCGGCTCGCCGATGAGGTCGCCGCCGGTGAAAACGCTGCCGTCGACCTGTTCTTTCAGCTGCGTGACGTAACGTCCGTCGACGAAGACAACCGCTTCACGCCGCGTGACGAGGGCAACGCCGGCGGAGCCGGTGAAGCCGGTCAGCCAGGACAGGCGCTCGGAGGAGGCGGGTACGTATTCGCCCTGGAACTCGTCGGCGCGGGGCACGAGAAAGCCGTCGATGCCGAGGGCCGCGAAGGACGCGCGCAGGGCCTCGGTGCGCTCCTTGCCGAATTGCGGCGTGGAGGTGACTTCAAAAGACTGAAACATGGGGGAATTCCGGTAGATTGAGCGGTAAACCGCGGGAAAGATGTGCAGCCATGTTAGCGGAAATCGCCCGTGCCGGGAAAGAGGCGATATCCTGCGATCCAGTACACAGTGACGCTTCTGGTTGCAGCTTGGCAGGAGAGCAATTGCCCATTTACCATACATATGCGCTCAGCGCATGGCACCCATGCTAAGAAGCCCCTTTCTCTATCGGAATGATAGTTTATAAGCCGCCTCAACGAACACGGACGAACATCCGGTGGTTCAAAAGACTGCGGTTCCGAGAATAGTTGGTCATTCTGTTCTCCTCCTCCCTCAAGGGTGGCCAGCTTCGGAACGGTAGACGCCCGCTCGAGCACTCCTCCTCCTCAGGCTCGCGGGCATGGTTGGCCACAAGCCAACCAGCAGGCGATGCCCCTGGCATCGCCTTTGTTTCGAAAGGCCGCCCGTCATGATAGACGAGGCGGCCTTTTCGTTTTTTCCTGGCTTGCTTCTGTCGCTGTCACGCCGATGCTCGCGGCATTTCTCGTGAAGCTTCTTGCATAGGCGCTGCGGCCAACAGCCGGCGCGGCAATCCGCATTTGCCCCTCACCCTAACCCTCTCCCCGCAGGCGGGGCGAGGGGACGTGCCCGATAGCGGCCGTCATGCGCTGGGGCTTTCGCTGCCGGTCGGGGCGCGGCTGAAAGCAGCCGCAACGAGTCGGAAGTTAACCGGTGGATGAAGCGGTGCGGCAGGTCCCTTCGCCCCGCATGCGGGGAGAAGGTTCCGGCAGGCGGATGAGGGGCAGCTTCAAGCGTCCGCGCCTACGCCTCACTTCTCCAAATGAATCGTCACCCAGCCGTTCCGCCAGATGGTGCGCACGTGGCGCAGGTGCTGGCCGTTGTAATGGGCAAGCACCTTCCAGCGCTGTTCGGCGAGAATGCCGGACAGGATCACCGAGCCGCCGGGGGCGAGATTGGCGACGAGCTGCGGCGCCATCTTCATCAGCGGGCGCGCGAGGATGTTGGCGATGATCAGATCGAACGGGCCGTTGGTGCTGAAGGCGGTCGAGTGGAAGCCGGGGGCGGTGGCAAAGGTCATGCCGGTGACGACGCCGTTGACCCGGGCGTTTTCTTCCGCGACGCGGGTGGCGATCGGGTCGATGTCGGTGGCAAGCACCGGCACGTGCATGAGCTTCCAGGCGGCGATCGCAAGCACGCCGCTGCCGGTGCCGAGATCGAGCACGTTGCGCACGGTGCGGGTGCGGGCAACCGTGGCGAGCACTTCGAGGCAGCCGGCTGTGGTGCCGTGATGGCCGGTGCCGAAGGCCTGGCCTGCGTCGATCTCGATGGCGATCTCGCCGGTCTTCACCTTGTCGCGGTCGTGCGAGCCGTGCACGACGAAGCGGCCGGCGCGCACCGGCGCCAGCCCCTCGAGCGACTTGGCGATCCAGTCGATATCCGGCAGCACTTCGCGCTCGATCGGGAGATGGGCGAAGTCTTCGGCCAGTGCGTCAGTGAGGCGTTCGTTCACGCTCTCCTCGTCGACTGCCATCATGTAGATCGAGGCTTCCCAGACGTCGCGCTTCTCGTCGACTTCCGTCGTGCCGATGGCAAAGTCCTCTTCGCCGAAGACTTCGCTCAGGCGGTCGAGCACGGCTTCCGCCTGCTTCTCGGTGGTGGTGACGAAAAGTCTGATCTCGCTCAAGGCCCTGTCCTTCGGCTGGGAAATCCGCCGCCCGCATCAAACCGTGGAGGGGTGCGCTAAGCGTCGGCAATCGTGCGCTGTGCGCTATCACGATTGCCCCGCAAACGCAAAGCGCCGGGCAGGGCCGGCGCTTGCAATCGATCGGTCAAGGGCGACGGTTAGCCCTTGGTCAGATTTTCCAGCTTCTTGACCGCCGTTTCCGGGTTTTCCTCATAGGCGATGGTGCCGGAGAAATGGCCGTTGGCGTCGAGCAGGAACACGGAGGCCGTGTGGTCCATCGTGTAGTCGCCGTTGGGCTGGGCAGCGTCGACCGGCACCTTCTTGGCGTAGACGCGGAAACCCTTGACCATCTCCATCACCTTGTCGGCCGGGCCGGAAATGCCGGTGATGCGCTTGGAAACGTTGGAGACGTACTGGCCGAGGATTTCGGGCGTGTCGCGCTCGGGATCGACGGTGATGAAATAGGCCTGCAGCTTGTTGCCTTCCGGGTCGACCTTTTCCAGCCAGCCGTTCAGTTCGAACAGCGTCGTCGGGCAGACTTCCGGGCAATGGGTGAAGCCGAAGAAAAGCGCGGTCGGCTTGCCGGTAAACGCCTTCTCGGTAATCTCCTTGCCGTCCTGCGAGACCAGCGTGAAGGGAACGCCGAAGGGGCCGGTGGCGGCCTCCTGCTTCGACTGGGTCATTTCATAGGTCAGCCACCCCAAGATGCCCGCCATGACGACGACGGCGGCCCAGAGGACGATGCGGATGGTTTTCATGCGTGCTACCGATTTTGTTGGGGCCGAAGACGGCCATGTCCGGTTGATCGGCCCTTGATACCGCCTTCACCGGGACCGCGCAAATGGGACAATTGCCGCAGGTTGTGGCCGGGTTGGGGCCGCGGAGGTGCTTTCAGCCCCTCATCCGGCCTGCCGGCCACCTTCTCCCCGCAGGCGGGGCGAAGGAACCGCGTGGCGCACCCTTGCTCCACAGTGATCCTTGGCGCTCTGACGCAGCGATCGTTCTCGTCCCCTCTCCCTGCATGCGGGGAGAGGGTTAGGGTGAGGGGTGGAGGCGGGCCTCGAAGCTGTCGGGCCGTCCTAGAAGCACCAGGAAAGGCCGGATTGGGCGAGCGCCAGGAAGATATCGGCGCCATTTTCGATCCAGCCGCGGAAGGCGAGCAGGAGCACAACCGCAATCGCAGCCGCAAGGCTTGCGGCAAGGGGAAGGCGGATCGAGCGCTGGGTCTTCGTGTTCATGGCGTCATCATAACAGCTGGCGCGGCAAGGGGAAGCCGGGCGATTTGCCGGGTGCGGCCGGAGGCGCGTTCCGGTCGGTGCAGGAAACGGTGGAAAACCGCGCCTGAGGTTCCATTCGATTGTGCCCGCAAATGCCGGGAAACCAGAGCTTGCAGCGCATATGCGCAAACATTGAAATAGCCGATTTCGCTGGGGATTGGGCGACCGCCTTAGCGAATGCTTAAGGTCTGTTTGACACTGTTTTTCCACGCGGTCGGAGTGTTCGTGCTCCGATATGACATGAGGTCAGCCAGCTTTATCGGCCCCGGTTTTCCGTATCGATCGTAGGAGGACTCCGCTTCACGCGGATCCGTGACCATGGACTCCCTATGACTGCCACATCTCCTTCCCTGAAACGCAATCTTTCCGTGAGCCAGCGGCTGGCGACGCTTGCCGGCGCCGCTTTTGTCGGTTTTGGCTCCGTGCTCGGGGTGGGCTGGTACCAGGGCAGCCAAGCCAATAACGCCTTGCAGGGCGCTGTCGCGGCGCAGAACGGCCTGACGACCGTCGATGAGGTCCATCTGGCGACGACCAATCTCGTGCTCAACGCGATGGATAGCATCATCGACAGAGAAGAGGGCGCGATCCAGCCGGCGCGGGCCGCCAGCATTGCCGAGATCCTGAAGCTGCTCGAAACGAAGTCCGTCGAGATCCAGGCGCTTGCCAAGCTCTTGGACCGCAGCGAGGTGCTTTCGACCTTCGACGCCGATGTCGCGGAACTGCGCAAGGCGATCGGCACCGACCTGAAGACGTTGATCGAAGGCAAGGCTTCGGCCGACGACTTCGGCAAGATCGATGATGCGATCGATGGCGCCGGCGAACGGGTCGCCACGGCTTTGGCCGGACTTTCCGAAGCGGCGACCGAGTTGGTGCAGACGCGCGTTGCCGAGGCGCGCACTGTGTCCGACCAGGCATTCCAGCTTCAGGTGGCGGCTGGGCTGCTGGCGATGGCCACACTGCTTTATCTGCTCTGGTTCCACGGCAGCACGCTCCGCGCCGGCATCCTCGGCCTACGCAACGGCATGCAGCGGATCCAGAACGGCGATCTTTCAACCAAGGTCGAGGCGCTCGACCGCGGCGACGAAATCGGCGCGATGGCGCGCTCGGTCGATCTCTTCCGTCTTTCGGCCATCGAGAAGCAATCGCTCGAACAGAGCGCCGCACTCAGCCGGCGGGAAATCGAGAAGGAACGCGAAGAGCAGCAGAGCGAGCGTGAGGAAGCGGTGCGCCGTATCCAGGCGGCGATCGACAATCTCGGCCGTGCGCTGACGCAGCTCGCCGATGGCGATCTTGCCGTGGCGATCGAGCGGCCCTTCGACGGCAATCTCGATCAGCTCCGCCAGAACTTCAACCAGACGGTCGAGCGGCTGCGCGTGGTGCTTTCGAGCGTCAAGGAGAATGCGCTCTCGATCGAATCGAACGGTCGCCAGATGCGCACGGCCGCCGACGATCTCGCGCGTCGCACCGAGCGGCAGGCCGCCTCGCTGGAGCAGACGTCGGCAGCCCTCGACGAAATCACCGTCACGGTCCGCACCGCGACCCAGCGCGCCGAAGAGGCAAGCCGCATGGTCGGCGAGACGCGCACCAATGCGGAGGAATCCGGCCGGATTGTCGGTGAGGCGATCGCCGCCATGGCGCGGATCGAAAGCGCCTCGAACGAGATCGGCAAGATCATCAACGTCATCGACGAGATTGCCTTCCAGACCAACCTTCTGGCGCTGAATGCCGGCGTTGAGGCGGCCCGCGCCGGTGAGGCCGGCAAGGGCTTTGCGGTCGTGGCGCAGGAAGTGCGCGAATTGGCGCAGCGCGCCGCCGGTGCCGCCAAGGATATCAAGGCGCTGGTCAGCCGCTCCGGCAACGAGGTCGGCAGCGGCGTCAAGCTCGTCCAGGCGACGGGCGAGGCGCTCGGCCGGATCGGCGCCGATGTCGCACGCATCAACGAACACATGACCTCGATCGTCATGGCTGCGCGCGAACAGTCGACCGGCCTCAACGAGATCAGCACCGCCGTCGGCCAGCTCGACCAGATGACGCAGCAGAATGCCGCCATGGTCGAGCAGACCAACGCGTCGAGCCACACGCTGGCGCAGGACGCCGAGCGCCTGACCGGCCTCGTCGGCCAGTTCCGCGAAGGCCACACGATGCAGCGCGCCATGCCCACCTTGGCGCCGGCCCCGGTGGCGCCGCCGGCAAGGGCGGCAATTGCTTCGGTGCAGACGAAAGCCCCTTCGGCTTCTGCCGTTCAACGGCCGGCCGCCAAGGGCACCGGCGAACCGGTGCCGCTGCGCAAGATCGGCACCGCCAAAATGGCCTCGTTTCCAACTCCATCTCCCGCAAAGGCCCTGATGGGCAAGCTGGCGGGCGCATTCGGCAACAAACCGGGCTCTGTGCCGTCGACGACGGCTTCCGGTGAAAACTGGGAAGAATTCTGATCATGACCAACGCACTCAAGCAGTCCGGTGCCTATCTCGAAATCGTGTCGTTCCATCTCGGCGACCAGGAATTCTGCATCGATATCATGGCGATCCGCGAAATCCGCGGCTGGGCGCCGGTGACGCCGATGCCGCACACGCCGCCTTACGTGCTCGGCCTCATCAACCTGCGCGGCGCGGTGATCCCGGTCATCGACATGGCCGCCCGCCTCGGCATGAAAATGACGGAGCCGTCGGAACGCTCGGCGATCATCGTCACCGACATTGCCGGCAAGCTCGTCGGCCTGCTGGTCGAGCAGGTCTCCGACATGATGACGATCAAGAGCGAAGCCCTGCAGCCGGCGCCTGAGATCATTCCGGAAGCGCAGCGCGCCTTCTGCCGCGGCATCGTCGCTTTGGAAAAGACGATGGTCTGCTTCCTCAACCTCGACACGGTCATTGCCGACGAGCTGGCCCAGGCCGCCTGAGTTCGACACCTGGCAGAATTGACGGGCACCCCGGCGGGATCTCCGCTGGGGTGTTTTTCGTTTCGGCAGGTAGTGGATCGCGCCGGTCAAATTAAACTTCGGCAATGATCTTCACGCTTGGGCGATACCATTGTGACAAATCGTCATGTGGCGAGCTGGAATACTTGTACTAACTTACCGTTGTTGCTGAGTGCCCGAACGGAGGCCGGGTGCTCGGTCCCGACAACAGGAGTTGGACTCATGACAATCTCTGTAAGGAAACTTGTAGCCGCGCTCTCCGTAACGATGTTGATGGCTGGCCCGGCTCTGGCTGATAGCTACTATCAGGGCATCGACGCCAACAATCCTCCCGGAACGCGGAACACGCAAAAGGCCATGCCGCTGATGAAGCGGCCCTCTGCCACGGTTGACACGATGTCGACGGGCAGCATCAACAGAACCTCCACACCGACCCCCGTCTATCGCGATCGTCAGCCTTTCGGCGGCTATCAGGGCGGTGACGGCGAATATTATCAGGGCATCGTCCCGCCGAACTCCTACTAGGGCAGCGGAAGTGGAATGGGGTGCTCCCAGACACTTCGCCCTGTTCCGCCCTGATGAGGTTTCGCGAGCGCCCGTGAAGGGGCGGGCGCTTCGCACTCTTGAGACGGATATCCTTGCAGGCTGACGCAGGCGGCAGGGGACCCTTACTGCGGCTTTCCGTTTTGCCAGGTCACCGTCTGGCCGTAGAGCGGAATGGTGCTGATCGACATCTTGGCCGAGCCGTCGGTCAATTCACGCGAATGCGCGAGATAGATCAGCGTATCGTTCTTCCGGTCGTAAATCCTTGTGACCAGCAGGTTCTTCCAGACAAGCGAAAGCCCTGAGCGAAACACTTCCTCGCCTTCCTTCGATAGCTCGATGTCGCCGATTTCGATCGGGCCGGTCTGCCGGCAGGCGATCGAGTTGTTCGATGGGTCCTCGAACCAGTTGCCGTTCTTCAGCCTGTCGATGACGCTGCGGTCGAAATAGGTGACGTGGCAGGTGACGCCCTTGATCTTCGGGTCGGTGACGGCATCGATCATGATATCGTTTCCGAGCCAGTCGACGCCGACCTCGCCGACCGTTTCGGCGCGGGCGGGCAGGGCGGTCACCGTAACGGCGGCGAGACCGGCAACGAAGAGAGCGCGAACAGCACGCAACATGGATGTCCTCCTGCAGCGACGCGCGTCACTGAGACGCGTGAGAGGCCGCCGTAGCGTTTCGAATGGCTGCATGTTTCGTCCGCGAACCGGTTGCGGTCCAAGGAGACATGCATTGGCCAAGCTCACATAGGTTCGGGAAGCGGCATTACAAGCCGCGGGGGTCAGTCAGCCGGTATCGCGCAGCAGCCGCGGCTCGAAGCTTCGGCTATCGGCGGCACGCATCTGTGCGGCTGCGGCCGCCAGCGCCCGCGCGCTCGCGTCCGGCTGGAAGCGGCCGGCAATCGTGCAGCGGTCGCGCCCGTCGGCCTTGGCATCGTAGAGCGCCATGTCGGCGCGGATCATGATGTCGCTGATCGTGTCGCCCGGGACAGCCTCGGCAAGACCGATGCTCACCGTCAGCCGGATCGGCCGATCGAAACGGCCGATCGGCGTGTCGCGCACCACGCGGCCGATCTCCTCGGCAAGCGTAAAAGCGGCATCTTCCGTACAATTGGGCAGGACAATGCCGAACTCTTCGCCGCCGATGCGCCCCAGCGTGCCGCGGCCGGTGAGACAGGTGGCGACGGTTCCGGCAAAATGGCCGAGGGCGGCATCGCCAACCGCATGGCCATAGCGATCGTTGATCTGCTTGAAGTAATCGAGATCGAGCAGCAGGAAGGATACCGGCTGTTGCCGCGCGAGACTGGTGGTGAGGGCGCGCTGGCCGAGATCGAGCAGGGCACGCCGTGACAGGACGCCCGTCAGCTCGTCGCGCGCGATCGTGGTCTTGAGCTCGGTGATCACCCGGTTCTGGATCATCAGGATCACGCCCAGGAACAGCGCAGGCAGGTGGAAGTAACGCATGACGGCGCAGGCGAAATCCCAGCTGACGGGTGCAGGCGAAACCGATGCGGTCGCGTGGACGGCGGGCGAAAACACGGTGACCGCGAGCAGCGTCGAGCAGCCGGTTGCCACGCAGGCGATGACGCAGAGCCGCTCTATCGGCCCGGGCGGCTGGCGCCGGTGCTGCGAACAGACGGCGATGATCAGCACGAAGGCGGCGGCAATGCCGATGACGGAGAGCGCATGCAAGGTGGTGCTCATGGCACCGAATGCGGCGATCAACAGCGCGACGAACGCCAGGGACGCGGCCGCGACGAGGGACGTCGAGGTGCGTCTTTGAACGCCGAGCGCGTGGTGAAAACCGCAAAGCACGAGCAGGCAGGCGCCGGCCAGGAACACGAGACCGATCAGGGACAGAGGCTGCAGCGTCGGAAACGCGGAGAGCATCATGAACAGGGTCGCGGCACTGGCCACCGCACAAGCCGCGGCGAAGTCCGTGCCGCCCTCGATCATCGAGGCCCGCAGCGTAATCAGGACCGGGAGCATCGCCAGGAGTGCGATGATCGATATGGCAGGGAGAAAGCTCATTTCGAAACGGCCTGTCGTGCTAAAGTCAACAAAGGCGGCTTGCGTCTCAGCCAGATATGCAAGGCCAATTGGTAGCGAGGGCGCCTTAACGAAACCCGGTGAAATCCGTTGCAATTTTACCGATTGGTCGGGATTGGCACGGTTGTTCACATGCGCACCCCGGCAACCGATAGATGGTGGATTGTCCCGGCCTTCAGGCGCGCCAGGATAAGAGACCCATGGATGTCCTTTGGCCGATGCCAGGGCCGCGCGAGACGACCTGGAAACCGGGCCTGACAGCAAACGCCGGACGGGGGGAACCCGAGCGGGTTTTCCTCATTCCGCGCCTGCGGGCCAAATTCCTCCTCGTCAACTGGATGGGGATCCGACCCGCGGTGACGGTGGAAACCTGGGAGAGATGAGGTGTTTACGGGAACATGGCTCTTCGAAGACAGGGCGGATGCCGGACGGCAGCTCGCCGAGACGATCGCGGGCGAGACGCTGATCGATCCGCTGCTGGTGGCGCTGCCGCGCGGCGGCGTGCCGGTTGCCTATGAGATCGCGGTTCGCATCGGCGCGCCGCTCGACATCCTGATCGTGCGCAAGATCGGCGCACCGGGGCACGCGGAATTCGGGCTCGGCGCGCTGGTCGACGGCGAGGAGCCTGAATTGGTTCTCAATCGCCAGGCGATCCGGCTTGTGCGTCCGGCAAAGGGCTATCTGGAGGCGGAAACCCAACGCCAGCATGCCGAAATCCTGCGGCGCCGTATCCTTTACTTCGGCGATCGCACGCCAATCTCACCCAGGGATCGCGACGTGATCCTCGTCGACGACGGAATTGCCACCGGCGGGACCGTGCGCGCGGCGATCAGGGCGTTGCGGCGGGCAAGCCCACGCCGCCTGATCCTTGCGGTTCCGGTGGCGCCGAAAAGCGAAATCGCCGAGCTGCGCAGCTCCGTCGACCTCGTCATCTGCCTCGCCACCCCCTTTGCCTTCCGCGCCGTCGGCCTGCACTACCGCGACTTCGAGCAGACGAGCGATGAGGAAGTGATCGCGTTGATGAAGAAGGCACGGCGGGAAGACGAGAGTTGAATGCGTCGACGCTGGCGCCTCGGTTGCCGTGAACGCCGAAACCCGTCCGAATAGTTGCATGAAGCGCGCTCACCCGTATTGCAACGGCAGGCCTCACGCGCCACATTCCCGGCGCGTGATGTTGGCGGAGTGGGCGCCGGAGGAGGCGACCCCGAGGAGAGATTATGGCCGCGAAGCTGGAAATTGGAAAGACGCTCGAGGATTTCTGTCGTCCGGAGCGCATGGCGCTGGTCGTCTACGACATGCAGGTGGGTATCACCAGGCAGATGAAGAATGGCGCCGAGATTACCGGCCAGGTGCTGAAGGTGCTGGATGCAGCGCGGGCAGGCGGCTTTCCGGTGATCTTCCTTCGGCACCTCTCAATGCCGAAGCCGCTGATGGGCGCCTTCCAGATGCGCCAGGCGATGGCGTGGCAGCGGACGGACGATCCGGATGCGGTGCATCCCTGGTTCCTGCGCGGCACGCCGGGCTTCGAGCTCGTGCCGGAGCTTGCGCCCCGCGAGGACGAGGCGATCCTCGACAAGATCACGTTCTCCGCCTTCGAGGGCACGCCGCTTGCCATGATCCTGCGTGATCTCGGGCTCACCTCCTTTGCGATTTGCGGCATCGCCACCGAAATCGGCATCGACCCGACCGTGCGCCACGCCACCGACCTTGGTCTCGTGCCGGTGGTGGTGCGCGACGCTTGCGGTGCAGGGCATCATGAGGCCGGCGAACGCTCGATGGAAAACATCGTCTTCATGGGCGATGCGATCATGACCGACGTTCAGGCGATCACGGCGGCGATGACCAAGGGGCGATGACCAGAGGGTAGGGCGGCAGTGCCGCTGCCGCCGCCTGTTCTATTCAACCCACTACGGAACCGGCAATGACCGAAAACCTCCGCATCCGCCCGATAACCAGAGCTGACTATGAGCAATGGCTGCCGCTCTGGGATGGCTACAACGCCTTTTACGGCCGATCCGGCGAAACCGCGCTCGACCCCGCGATCACTGCGATGACCTGGTCGCGCTTCTTCGATGCCTATGCGCCTGTTCATGCGCTGGTGGCCGAGAGCGAGGGGCGGCTGATTGGGCTCACCCATTACCTCTTTCACCGCAGCACGACGGCGATCCAGCCGAATTGTTATCTGCAGGACCTCTTCACCAACACGCAGGCACGCGGAAAGGGCGTCGGGCGGGCACTGATCGAGGGCGTCTACGAGGCGGCGCGGGCGGCCGGCTCGCCACGGGTCTATTGGCAGACGCACGAGACCAACGAGACGGCGATGGCGCTCTACGACAAGGTGGCGGAGAAGTCGGGATTTATCGTCTATCGCAAGATGGTTTGAGGCGCTTACGGCGCGTCGCGATCTTTTCGCACGACGTTATCGCAAAACTGCTGCGCACGGCGCGGCAAAGCGGTGTGCGGCACCTCACATATCCGCCTTTGCGAGGTTGCCGACTTCGTTTGTACCGGCGCTCGGCAACTGCATGGTCCAGATTTCGGTCAAGCCGAAGCCCTTGATGTCTTCATGGCCCGAGCATTCGAATTGGAAGTGCTCGTTCAGGCGCCGCCTGATCTCCGCGGTCGTCGTGATGCAGCCGGGCTTGCCGATCGCTTCCAGGCGCGCGGCGAGGTTCACCGGCGCCCCCCAGACGTCGTAGGCGTATTTCGTTCGCCCAAGCACGCCGGCCGTCACCGATCCCGACGCCATGCCGGCGCGAAGCCTCAGCACGACATCGTAGCGTTCGCCGATCTCGCGGGCAGCGGCGATGGCGCGGAAGCCGAACGCGGCGGCCGCCTTCTCGGGGGCGGGGTGTCGGGCGGGCACGCCGGCCACCGCAAGATAGGCATCGCCAATGGTCTTGATCTTCTCAACACCGACCGCCGCCGCCAGCCGATCGAATTCGCTGAAGAGTTCGTTGAGCAGGCTCACGGTCCTTTCCGGTCCCAGGCTGTTTGACAGGCTCACGAACTGGACGATGTCGGTCAGGACCACGGTCGCGTGCTCGAATTCGTTGATGATCGTTTCCCGCTCATTCCTCAGCAGGCGCGCCACGATCTCGTCCGGCATGATCGACGCCATGAGGCGGGCCAGCCGCCCTTGTGCTTCTCTCGCCAAGTGGAAGGCATAGTAGATCGTGGCGAAGCACATGAGGGTGAGGGTGACGATCGATGAGGAATAGATGAGCTGCAGGAAGCCGCTGGCGTCATAGACGCCTGACCGCGCCTCCGGGAACGCGATGGATGCCGCGATGACCGTGATCGTGGCCGTGGCGCTCAAGACCGCCACCAGGGCGACGTTCTGGAACCCAAGGATCGCGAAGGCGACCGGCGTTGCGCCGAGCAGCGTCAAAAGCACGCCGGAGTCTCTGCCGACATAGGAGGCGATCCACACGAGGATCACGACGCAGATCCCGAATTCCCAAAGCCCTGATGCCACGCGCCCGAACCGATGAAAGAGGGGCGTCAGCGCGGCGGCCGCCGCCAGAGCGAGATTGGCATAGACGAGCGGGACCAGACTTGGTTCGCCGTGGAGTGCGTAGATGAGAGCAAAGCCCGTGGTGGTGACGACGATCACGCACGCCGCGACATTCGCAACGAGAATGCCTTCGCGGTCATCCTCGGCAGCATTTGAAGCGCCTACCTCCAGCAGGCCGCGAACAGCGCTCGTCCAGGACATGTCTCCATCCACTTCGCGTCGAGGGAGATCGGTGCAAGGTTTCGTTCAAACGCGAGAATTGTGCCTGCAATTATTAGTACACTTCGCCGGTCGACGCCATGAGATCGCCGGTTGCGCGGTCACCGGGGAATGCACGTGAGGAGGGCTCTGACCTCCTCACACCTTCTCGACAAACCCATCCAGCACGCGCTTCTGGCCGGCGCGGTCGAAATCGATGGTGAGCTTGTTGCCTTCGATCGCAGCGATGTTGCCGTTGCCGAACTTCATGTGGAAGACGCGGTCGCCGACCGAGAAGCGTGAAGGTTCCGTGGCCGTGGATTTCGCCACCAGCTCGCCGTCGATCGTGCGGCCGCGCGGGCCGCTTTCGCCGTAGCCGATGCGCTCGACCGCGTGGCCGGAGCGGGTGCCCCAGTTGTCGCGGGTGGCGTCCGAGCGGTGCTGCTGGGCGCGCTTCCAGCCGGGGGTGGAGTAGGTGTTCTGGAAGGGATCGGCCTTGTCGAAGCGTGACTGGCCGTAACCGCCGCGGCCATAGCCGCCATAGGATTGCTCGCTCTCGGCCACGTCGACATGGGCGAGCGGCAGCTCTTCGAGGAAGCGCGAGGGCAGCGTCGATTGCCAAAGGCCGTGGATGCGACGGTTGGAGACGAACCAAATGTGGCAGCGGTGCTTGGCACGGGTGATGCCGACATAGGCAAGGCGCCGTTCTTCTTCCAGGCCGGAGCGGCCGCCTTCGTCGAGCGCTCGCTGGTGCGGGAAGAGGCCTTCCTCCCAGCCGGGCAGGAACACCGTGTCGAACTCCAGCCCCTTGGCCGAGTGCAGCGTCATGATCGACACGGCGTCGAGGTTTTCGTTCTGCTCGGCATCCATGACGAGGGCGACGTGTTCGAGGAAGCCACGCAGGCTCTCGAAGGCTTCCATCGAGCGGATGAGTTCCTTGAGGTTTTCCAGCCGTCCGGGGGCCTCGGCCGACTTGTCGTTCTGCCACATGGCGGTATAGCCGCTCTCGTCGAGGATCTGCTCGGCAAGCTCGGTGTGCACGGTGGTTTCCAGCAGGCTCTGCCAGCGGCGGAAATCGGTGACGACGTCGAAGAGGGCTTTCCGCGCCCTCGGCTTCAACTCGTCGGTCTCGATGATGTCACTGGCGGCAGCCAGCATCGGGATATCGCGAGCGCGGGCATAGTCGTGCAGGGTGCGCACGGTGGTGTCACCGAGGCCACGCTTCGGCGTGTTGACGATGCGCTCGAAGGCGAGGTCGTCGGCCGGCTGGCAGACGAGGCGGAAATAGGCCATCGCATCGCGGATTTCGAGGCGCTCGTAGAAGCGCGGGCCGCCGATGACGCGGTAGTTGAGGCCAAGCGTGACGAAGCGGTCTTCGAACTCGCGCATCTGGAACGATGCGCGCACCAGGATCGCCATGTCGTTGAGCTTGTGGCTCTTGCGCTGCAGCTGTTCGATTTCCTCGCCGACGGCGCGGGCCTCCTCTTCGGAATCCCAGGCGGCGTGCACCTGCACCTTCTCATCATCCGGATCGGTGCGGTCGGTAAAGAGCGTCTTGCCGAGACGGCCCTCATTGTGGGCGATCAGGTGGCCGGCGGCACCGAGGATGTGCTCGGTCGAGCGATAGTTGCGCTCGAGCTTGATGACCTTGGCGCCCGGGAAATCCTTCTCGAAGCGCAGGATGTTGTCCACTTCCGCGCCGCGCCAACCATAGATCGACTGGTCGTCGTCGCCGACGCAGCAGACATTCTGCGGAACGCCCTTCGGCCGCTGGGCCAAGAGCCGCAGCCACATGTACTGCGCCGTGTTGGTATCCTGGTACTCGTCGACGAGGATGTAGCGGAACTTGTCGTGATAATCCTTCAGCACGTCCGCATGGTTACGGAAAATGCGGATCGGGTGCAGGAGCAGATCGCCGAAGTCGCAGGCGTTCAGTGTCAGCAGCCGGTTCTGGTAGGCGGCGTAGAGTTCGCGGCCCTTGCCGTTGGCAAAGGCGCGGGCGTCACCCTCAGGGATCTGCGCGGGATCGAGGCCCTTGTTCTTCCAGCCGTCGATCATGCCGGCGAACTGCTTGGCCGGCCAGCGCTTGTCGTCGATGCCTTCGGCCTGGATGAGCTGCTTGATCAGCCGCACCACGTCATCGGTGTCGAGAATTGTGAAATCGGAGCGCAGGCCGACAAGCTCGGCGTGGCGGCGGAGCAGCTTGACGCCGATCGAGTGGAAGGTGCCGAGCCAGGGCATGCCTTCGACCGCATGGCCGACGAGCACGCCGATGCGCTCCTTCATCTCGCGCGCCGCCTTGTTGGTGAAGGTCACCGCAAGGATTTGCGAAGGGAAGGCGCGGTTGGTCGAAAGGATGTGGGCGATGCGGGTCGTCAGCACGCGGGTCTTGCCGGTGCCGGCACCGGCAAGCACGAGCACGGGACCGTCAAGCGTTTCGACCGCCTCGGCCTGTTCCGGGTTGAGGCCGGAGAGATAATCCGGGCGCGGCTGGGCGCGATCGCGCGCAGCCATGGCGCGCGCGGCAATACCGCCGGCGGCGGGGATACCTCCGGGGGCTGGCGGCTGCTTGCGCGGCGCCGGCTCCTCGTCGAAGAAAGGAATGTCGTCGAAACCACTCATCATGCGGCTCAATGTAGTGATTCGGTGGGGAAAGGCCAGAAAGGATGTTCTTCTTTTATTCCGTTTTCTGCGCCAGCCGCACCAAGCCTGTGGAAAGACAGGCGATTTCGAGACCGCTTATTCTTGGTCGCACGTTTTGATTTGTCGCATGTCGTATCGCAAAACCGCTGCGCACTTTTGCTCGGTATGCTTTATCCCGCCGTCTTATCAAAGACGGTATCGACCGGGACCTGCAGCGCCGTCGCAAGCTGGTTGGTGCGGGCGGCGAGCGAGATCACCCGCAAGAGGTCCGCGTGCTCGGCATCGCTCAGGCCCTTCGCCCTTGCCGCGGCCGTATGGGAATGGGCGCAGTAGCCGCAGCCATTGCTGACGGAAACGGCGATATAGAGCATCTCCTTCACCAGCGGATCGAGCGCAGAAGGCGTTGCCATCACCGCCTTGACGTCGCGCCAGGTCTGCTCCAGCAGATCCGGGTCGAAGGCGAGCCACAGCCACATATTGTTGATGAAATCGGATTTGCGCGTGGCGCGGATATCGTCGAACACGGCTTTGACGCGCGGATCGGTTTCCGGGTTCTTCGGCGGAGTAACGGTGCTCATGGTCTTCCCTGCATGGCGTTGCCGGCGGCGGCCTTGCGCCGCCGGATTGAAGAATATGGATCAAACAAGGGCGAAGACGCGCGCCGGGCCGCCGGTGCCGCCGCGATGCTTCGGCGCGCCGAGAATGAGCGTCGCACCCTTGGCCGGCAGCTTGTCGAGATTGGCGGCAGCCTCCAGCCCCCAGCGGCCCGCGGGCAGCCAGGCATAATGCGTGGCGAAATCCGGTGAGGGGCCATGGTCGAGCGACAGCGTGTCGACGGCAATGCCGGCGGCCTTGCTCTCCTCGATGAGATACTTCGCCGCCTCGGCGTGAAAGCCGGGGAAGTGCAACTTGCCGCCGCCATCGGCATTGCGGAATTTCTCCGTGCCCATATGCGCGCCCCAGCCCGAAAGCATGGCGACGCAGGCGTTTTCCGGGATCTCGCCATTGGCGGCGACCCAGGCCTTGAGGTCGTCGGGCGTCACCTGCGCATCGGCGTCGGCCGTTGCCTTCTCGCGGATATCGACGATGCAGAGCGGCACGACGAGCTTTTCCACCGGCAGCTCGGCGACCGACAGGCCATCGGCGGAGAAGTGCAGGGGCGCATCGACATGGGTGCCGGTGTGTTCGTTTATGCGCAGTTCGAACAGATTGAACTTTTCTTTGGCGTAGCTGAACTTTTGCTCGCGGAAGAACTGCTGCTGGCCGAAGAAGGTCGGGAAATCCTCGTGCAGTTCGTGGGTCAAGTCCGTGACGCTACTATGTCCCTGAGCCAATGCCGGGGGTGCTGCACCGACGCTCGCGGCGGCGAGGCTGGCGGTTCCAACTGCAGCGGCTTTGAAGAAGCTGCGGCGCGACAGCATGCGCGCCTTCACCGTTTCCATCACACAGGCATCGCACATCGTTCTTGCTCTCCTTCAAGAAACTTGAAAACCAGACGGCGAAACCGCTCGAAAAAGCGGCCGGCGGTTGCAGGATAGCGCGGCCGACGCCGCTGTAAATGCCGGCCTATGCAGCAAGGTGCGGTTCACGCTGAAAGCTGCGCTGGAATTGCTCTGCACGTCATCATGCCGCCACCAAATTCGCTTTTATTACAATTGCGTAATGATGGCATTCCGTCATTGCCCCGACGCGCGCGAACGGGGATACTCCGCCCAATCGGAACGAACCGCCGGCCGCGCCGCGCTGGGGTGTGTTTTATGCTTAATCTGGAGACTTGAATGCGGGTTTGGAAACAGCTTGCGGTGAGCGCCGCTGTGCTTCTCGTGGGCGCAACCGTCTGGCTGCGGTTCGTACCCGGCGCAGGTGAGACGCTCGCCGCCATCGGCGTTTCGCACCCGCTGATCGATGCCCTGTCCAAGCCCGGCGCCGGTGGCGGTGAGGGTGGCGAGCGCGGCAATGGCCGCGGCCAGGGTGGCAACAATGCCATCCTCGTCATGGTCCGGCCTTCGGCGACCGCTGTCGTCAACGACCGGCTGAACGCGATCGGCAACGGCGAAGCGATCCACTCGGTCACCGTGACGCCGACGGCAACCGGCAACCTCACCGAAATTCTCGTCCGCTCCGGCGAAAAGGTGGCCCAGGGCCAGGTGATCGCCAAGCTCGACAGCGACGACCAGAAGATCGCCGCCGACCAGGCGCGGCTGAACCGCGACAGCGCCCGCGAAAAGGTCGAGCGCTACCGCAATCTCAGCAACGCACGCGCTATGACCGCCGTCGAAGTGCGCGACGCCGAAATCGCCATGCAGACAGCGGAGCTGGCGCTGAAGACTGCCGAACTCGACCTCAAGCGCCGCGATATCGTCGCACCGTCCAAGGGTGTGGTCGGCATCATCA
Source organism: Ensifer sp. R-19 (assembly GCF_049905105.1). Lineage (NCBI taxonomy): Bacteria > Pseudomonadati > Pseudomonadota > Alphaproteobacteria > Hyphomicrobiales > Rhizobiaceae > Ensifer > Ensifer sp. R-19. The sequence continues at coordinate 2,235,846 of NZ_CP184569.1, read as the reverse complement.
CCGTCAATGTCGGCGACTATGTCACGACCACGACGCCGATCGCCGTTGTCGACGACCGCTCGGAAATCCTCGTCGATTTCTGGGTACCGGAGCGCTTCGCCAACAAGATCACCGTCGGCCAGCCGGTCACCGCCTTTGCGATCGCCCAGCCGGGCAGCCAGCTCGATGGCGCAATCCACGCGATCGACAACCGCCTCGATCAGGCAAGCCGCACGCTGCGTGTGCGCGCACGGCTCGAAAACCCTGACGACATGCTGAGGGCGGGCATGTCCTTTTCCGTTACCGTCGCGTTTGACGGCGACACCTATCCGACGGTCGATCCGCTGGCGATCCAGTGGAGCTCGGAAGGCTCCTACATCTGGCGCGTTGCCGGCGATAAGAGCGAAAAGGTGCCGGTGAAGATCATCCAGCGCAATCCGGACAAGGTGCTTGTCGACGCGGCCCTTAACGAAGGCGACGAGATCGTGACCGAAGGCGTGCAGCGCCTGCGCGACGGCGGCGAAGTGCGCATCGCCGGTCGCGAGCGCAAGCAAGAACCTGCGCAGAAGGTCGCGGAGGAAACCAAGTGAGCGGCGGCGAAGCGCACAGCAAGACGTCCGCTCGCGAGCGCGGCAAGACCGGCTTTACCGCACTCTTCATCCGCCGGCCGATTTTCGCGCTGGTGGTCAACACGCTGATCGTCGTTGCCGGTCTTGCCGCCTGGAACGGCATCGAGATCCGCGAGCTGCCGCAGGTCGACCAGCCTGTCATCTCGGTGACCACCACGCTCGATGGCGCCGCCCCCGAGACGATGGACCGCGAGGTGACCTCGGTCGTCGAAGGTGCGGTCTCACGCGTGCAGGGCATCCGCGACATCTCGTCGACCTCGTCCTTCGGCCGCAGCCGCGTGACGCTGCAGTTCTCCGACACCACCGATATCGGCCAGGCCTCCAACGACATCCGCGACGCGCTCGGCCGGGTGCGCAACCAGCTGCCCGACAATGTCGACGAGCCGAGCATCGTGAAAGCCGATGCCGATAGCCAGCCGATCATGCGGCTGGCGCTCACCTCCGACACCATGTCGATGGAAGACATGACGCTGCTCGTCGAAAACGAGATCAGCGACCGGCTGGCTGCCGTCGAAGGCGTGGCCGACGTCGCCGTCTATGGCGACCAGGAGAAGATCTTCCGCATCGACCTCGACCAGGCAAAGCTCGCCGGGCGCGGGGTGACGGTCGCAAACCTCAGGACCGCGCTCGCCAACGCCTCCTATGACGTGCCGGCCGGCAAGCTGACCAGCGCCAGCCAGGACATCTCGGTGCGCGCCACGGCCGACCTGCAGACGCCGGAGCAGTTTGAAAACCTGATCCTCGTCAACAATGTGCGCCTGCGTGACGTGGCCACCGTGACGCTCGGTCCCGATACCGGCACGACGGCGCTGCGCTCCAACGGCCGCCAGGGCATTGGCCTCGGGATCGTGCGCCAGGCGCAGTCCAACACCGTCGATATTTCCGAGGGCGTGCGCAAGGTCGTCGATACGATCCAGACGCAGATCCTGCCCGAGGGCACGCAGCTCAGGATCACCAGCGACGATGCCGTCTTCATCAACGGCGCCATCCATGAGGTCGAGATCGCGCTGATCGTCGCCGTCTTCATCGTAACGCTGGTCATCTACATGTTCCTGCTCGACTGGCGGGCGACGCTGATCCCGACGATCAGCATGCCGATCGCGCTGATCGGCACGGTGGCGGCGATCTATCTCGCCGGCTTTTCCATCAACATCCTGACGCTGCTGGCGATCGTGCTTGCGACCGGGCTCGTCGTCGACGATGCCATCGTGGTGCTCGAAAACATCGTGCGGCGGCGCGCCGAGGGGCTTGGGCCACGGGCGGCCGCCGTGCACGGCACGCTCGAAGTGTTCTTCGCGGTGCTGGCAACGACGGCGACACTTGCTGCCGTCTTCGTGCCGCTGTCGTTCCTGCCGGGGCAGACCGGCGGTCTGTTCCGCGAGTTCGGCTTCGTGCTCGCCTTCTCGATCCTGCTTTCCTCCTTCGTGTCGCTGACGCTCTGCCCGATGCTGGCCTCGCGCATGCTGACGAAGGAGCAGCATACGGTGCCGGGGCCGATGGCGCGGTTCGGCGCGCGGGCGGCCGGTTTTTATCGGGTGACACTTCGCGCCTGCCTCAACTCGCCGCTGATCGTCTTCGCCGTTGCCGCTTTCTTCACGGTGATGGGGGCCGCCGGCTTCCTGACGCTGAAATCGGAGCTGACACCGACAGAAGACCGCTCGCAGGTGATGATGCGCATCAACGCGCCGCAGGGTGTCTCGCTCGATTATGCCCAGGCGCAGATGCGCCGCATCGAGGACGGGCTGCAGCCGCTCGTCAAATCCGGCGAGATCGACAACATCTTCTCGATCTCGGGGCAGGGCGGCTCGGTCAACAGCGGCTTCATGGTGTTGACGCTCGCTTCCTGGGAGAAGCGCGACCGCAGCCAGCAGGAGATCGTCGCCGAGATCAACAGGGTGACGGCGCGCATTCCATCGGTCCGCGTCTTTGCGATGCAGCCCAACAGTCTCGGCATTCGCGGCGCCGGCAGCGGCCTGCAGGTGGCGCTTGTCGGCAACGACTACAACAAGCTCGGCGATGCGGCGGCGAAGCTGGTGCGCCAGATGGAAGACACCGGCCGCTTCGAGAACGTCCGGCTCAACTACGAGGCCAACCAGGCGCAGCTTTCGATCACCATCGACCGCGAGCGCGCCTCCGACATGGGTGTCGATATTGGCGGCCTTGCCTGGGCGCTGCAGGCGATGCTCGACGGCAACAGCGTCGTCGATGTCTATGTCGACGGCGAATCCTACCCGGTGAAGCTGCTCTCCTCCACCAATCCGGTCAACGACCCGACCGATCTGCAGAACATCTTCCTGAAGGCCGGCGACGGCAAGATCGTGCCGATGTCGACCATCGCCAGCGTCGAGGAGATGGCGGTGGCGCCGCAGCTCTCGCGGGAATCGCAGCTTCGCGCCGTCTCGCTCTCCGCGGGCCTCAAGTCGGACCTTGCGCTTGGCGAAGCGCTGACCATGGTCGAGCAGATGGCCGAGCCGCTGCTGCCGCCGGGTTCGCGCATCATGCCGCTCGCCGAAGCCGCGACGCTCAACGAAAACGCCAATGGCCTCTTCGTCACCTTCGGCTTTGCGCTCGTCATCATCTTCCTGGTGCTGGCCGCCCAGTTCGAAAGCTTCGTCAGCGGGCTCATCATCATGTCGACGGTGCCGCTCGGCCTTGCCTGCGCGGTCTTCGCGATGATCATGACCGGCAATACGCTCAACATCTACAGCCAGATCGGTCTGGTCATGCTCGTCGGCATCATGGCGAAGAACGGCATCCTGATCGTCGAATTCGCCAACCAGTTGCGCGATCGCGGCCAGGACGTGCGCTCGGCGATCGAGAACGCGGCCAATATCCGCCTGCGCCCTGTGATGATGACGATGATCGCCACCATCGTCGGCGCGGTGCCGCTGGTGCTGGCAAGCGGCGCGGGTGCGGAAGCACGCATCGCGCTCGGCTGGGTGCTGGTCGGCGGTCTCGGGCTGGCGGTGATCGTCACGCTCTACCTGACGCCGGTCGCCTACCTCGTCATTGCCCGCTTCACCAAGCCGCATGCGGACGAGGAGCGCAAGCTGCACGAAGAGATGGATGCAGCGGCGGCGCTGGAGGCGCATTGAGCCGGTAACTGGCGGACATTCCTACGCTACATTTCGAGCCAGGCGGCAATGAGAAAGATCGTTGCCGCCAGCCCGCCGAGTGCGGTTCGCCCGGCATGGAGCCTGCCCCAGCGCTTGAGCAGGCTGCGGCTTTCTTCGCCAGTTTCCTCCGGCCGCGTTGCCTCCAGCTTGCGATTGACCGGCATGACGAAGAGCAGCGTATAGGGCCAGTTCAGGATGATGATGGCGGCACCCATGCCCCAGAGCACATGGCCAGTCCTTCCCCAGGCGGCAGCGCCGAGCAGGCCCGAGATGAGGGCGAGCGTCGCCTGCATTTCGAAAGCGCGGCGGTAGGAAGGAACCCACTGCGCCAGTGCGGCGCGATCGTCGAGATGGAGCCTTGCCGGCTGTTCGGCCAGATTGATGTAGATGGCGGCGCCGAAAAAGATCGACGCGGTGAGCAAAGCGGTGAGACCCAGCATTGCCTCTCTCCCTTCACGCCAACATGATAATCCAATGCCCGCAATTGAGTAGGTGTTTTCTGCGGCTTTTGCCCTCATACGTGGCATTGCCGAAAGGATCTTCAGTGGTTCGCCCGCCGTCAGATGACGCATCGAGATGGCGCGACGCAGCCTCTTGTGACAGTCCGGTCTCACGTCAGGCGTTTTCCTGCGCTACGTTCCCCAAGAAGTGCGCGAGCGTCTGGACAAAGTGATTCCGATTTGCACAGTAGCGCCTTGAAATGACTGCGCTTCCCGGGCATCTGCAAAGGGGATGCCGCAGATGCAAGAGGAAGGACGTTTTCCGTGGCATTGAAGGCGATCAGAGCTGGCGTGAGAAACGAGGCCGGCATCACGGCGGCGAAGGAAGAACTGGGCATCCGCTTCGGCGACCGGTTCCAGACGGGCGAGGCGATCCGCGCCCAGCACGCCCACACCACCACCTACATTCCGGCGCAGCTTGCCGATGCGGTGGTGTTTGCCGAAAGCGCCGAAGACGTTCGTGAGATCGTTCAGATCGCGGCCCGGCACAAGGTGCCGCTGATCCCCTTCGGTACCGGCTCCTCGCTCGAAGGCCATGTCAATGCGCCGCACGGGGGCATCTCGGTCGATCTTCAGCGTATGAACCGGGTGCTGGAGGTCAATGCCGAGGATCTCGACTGCCGGGTGGAGCCGGGCATTACCCGCGAAGAGCTCAACACCTATCTGCGCGACACCGGTCTCTTCTTCCCGATCGATCCCGGTGCCAATGCCTCGATCGGCGGAATGGCCTCGACGCGGGCTTCGGGCACCAATGCGGTGCGCTACGGCACGATGAAGGACAATGTGCTGGCGCTGACGGTGGTGACGGCTGAGGGGCGCGAGATCCGCACCGCGCACCGGGCCCGCAAGTCTTCGGCCGGTTACGATCTGACGCGGCTTTTCGTCGGCGCGGAAGGCACGCTCGGCATCCTCACCTCGATCACGCTGAGGCTGCAGGGCATCCCGGAGGTCATTTCCGGCGGCGTCTGCCCGTTCCCGACGATCGAAGACGCCTGCAACGCGGTGATCCTCACCATCCAGTCGGGCATTCCGGTGGCGCGCATCGAGCTTCTCGATGCGCTGCAGATGAAGGCCTGCAATGGCTATTCCGGCCTTTCCTATGCCGAAACGCCGACGCTCTTCGTCGAATTTCACGGCAGCGCCGAGAGTGTCGAGCTGCAATCGCGCCAGTTTGGCGAAATCGCTTCGGAGTTCGGTTCGTCAGGCTTCCAGTGGACGACCAATCCGGAAGAGCGAGCGCGGCTCTGGAAAGCGCGGCACAATGCCTATTGGGCGCAGAAAAGCCTGATCCCGGGTGCGGCAATCCTGTCGACAGACGTCTGCGTGCCGATCTCGCGGCTGGCCGATTGCGTCGTCGCTACCCAGGAGGACAGCGCCGCCCACGGGCTGACGGCGCCGATCGTCGGGCATGCAGGTGACGGGAACTTCCATGTCGGCCTGCTGTTCGACGACAAGGACGCAGCCGACGTGGCGCGGGCCGAGGCTTTTGTAGAGCGGCTGAACGCCCGGGCGCTTGCAATGGATGGAACCTGTACCGGCGAACACGGCATCGGCCAGGGAAAGATGCCGTTTCTCGAAGCCGAGCTTGGTGACGCGCTGGACCTGATGCGGCAGGTCAAGCGTTCGCTCGATCCGGACAATATCTTCAACCCAGGCAAGATCTTCGCCTGAGGCGGAACCCCGCGCGGGGGCGTCTGGTTTTGGCCCAATTTTTCGGGCAATGCGCCGGCGCCAAAGTGTGGTACTGCATAGTTCCGAAGTCGGAATCGACCTTGACCGAATTATGCGGCAAATCAGAGCGTCAGGGCGCGAGCCTCTGGCGGTCAAGTGATGCGCGGCGCGCAACGCGCCGATGAATTGAATGGGAATGTAGGCACGGTGCTTTCGCGAATTCTGCTTGCCGTCGGTGGACTTGTGGTCGTTGCGCTCTTCGCGGCGCTGATCGCTCCGTGGTTCATTGACTGGACGGATTTTCGCAAGGAGTTCGAGCGCGAGGCGAGCCGCATCATGGGCAAGCCGGTCGTCGTACATGGCAGCGTCGATGCGCGGCTGATCCCGTTCCCGACCGTGACGCTGAACGACGTGCGCGTCGGCGCCAGCGAAGACGGTGAGCCACTGATCCGGGTGGCGCAGTTTTCCATGAGCGCGGAACTGGCGCCTTTCTTAAGCGGCGAGGCGCTGATCTTCGACATGCGGCTCGACCGGCCGAAGGCCAAGGTAAGGCTGTTGCCGGATGGTACGCTCGACTGGGCGCGCGGTCGCCGCACCTCGATCCCGGCTAAGACCGTCGTGCTCGAAAACGTCGAGATCACCAATGGCCAGATCGAATTTGTCGACGAGCAGACCGGCCGAACCCGTCGCGTGAGCGGGCTTGCTGCCGATGTTTCCGCCCGCTCGCTTACCGGTCCCTGGAAAGTGGAGGGGCGTGCGGCGCTCGACGGCGAAGTGGGCAGCTTCTCCTTTACCAGCAACGAGGTGGACGCAGCGGGGGCGCTCAGCCTCAAGGCAAGGGTGACGCCCGACAAGCGCCCCTTCGGCGTCGAGACCGATGGCGCGCTGAAGATCGTCGATTTCAAGCCCGTTTACAGCGGCCGCTTCACCCTGACGGAAAACCGGCAGGGCGAGGAGAAGGATGACGCGCGGGCGCCGTTGCGCATCAACGGTGATTTCCAGCTTACCAACGAGAGCATCCGCGTTCCGGATTATCGCTTCGAGGTCGGTTCGACGGATGATCCCTATGTGGTCACCGGCGAGGCGACGCTCGATACCGGCAAGGACCAAAAGTTCCTGCTGATCGCCGACGGCCAGCAGATCGACGTCAGCCGCATCGGTCCCAGCCGCAATGCCAAGACCGGCCGCGACCCGGCGATCTCCATGCGCCAGCGACTGGAGGCGATGCTCGCTATTGCTGCCGAGATTCCCATTCCGCAGGTGCCAGGCCGGGCCAGCCTGAAGCTGCCGGCGATCGTCGTCGGCGACACGACGGTGCGCGACGTGCGCATCGACGTCCAGCCCGATGGCGCCGGCTGGGTGATCGACAATGTCGTGGCCCTCTTGCCGGGGCGCACGCAACTCGAAGCGAAGGGGCGGCTGAACCTTAAGGGACAGCGCAGCTTCCGCGGCGACCTGCTGCTCGCCTCCAACCAGCCCTCTGGTCTTGCGAACTGGCTGGCGGGCTCGGTCGACCCGGCGATCCGCAAGCTGAAGACCGCCGGCTTTTCGGCCAAGGTGAACCTGACCGATACGCTGCAGCAGTTCGAAAACCTCGAATTGGCCGCAGGTGAGGCGAGCCTGAAGGGCCGGCTCGAACGGCAGTCCTTTGCCGAGCAGCAGCCGAACCTCTCGCTGCAGCTCAAGGGCAACCGCATCGATTTCGAGGCGCTTCAGGCGCTGACTGGACTGGTGGCGGGCGATGCCTCCACGCAGACGCTGCTTCAGCATGCGATCGCCGCCGACCTCTCGGCCGACGAGTTCTCCGCCTTCGGTGAAGAAGCCAAGGACGTGCAGGCGGTGTTGACGCTGAAGAACGGCCAGCTTCAGGCCGAACGCTTGGCGATCGGCGCGCTCGCCGGCGCTCAGCTGGCTTTCTCCGGTCGGGCTAGCGGCGATCTGGACAAGCCCGTCGTCTCGGCCAAGATGAAACTTGCCGCCAAGAACCTGACGCCATTCCTGGAAATGATCGGCCGGCACGCGGTCAACCATCCGGCGCTGCGGCAGCTGATCAAGGCCGGACCCTATTATAGCGACGCGGCTTTCGACGTGACGCTGACGGCCGGCAACAAGGAAGGCAATGCGCCGGCGACCTTCGGCATCTTCGGCACGGCGAACGGCACCAAGATTGCGGCCAGCTACCAGGCGCCGGATATGGTGCAGGCGCTGACCGGCAAGGCGATGCTGCTCGAAGCGACGCTTGAAAACCCTGAAACCCGCCTGCTTCTCGGGCAGACCGGTTTTGATCCCTTGCCCTTCGATGCGGACGCCAACGGCATCCTCTCGGTCAAGCTGCAAAGCACCGAAGGGTCGAAGGCCAACGGCACGGTGACCTTCACCACCGAGAAGTCGTCGCTGGCAGCCAAGGGCAATGTCGATCTTTCCCGCGACCACTTCCTCGAAGGCCAGGCAAAAGTCACGCTCCAGACCCGGGACGTCGAGCCCTATCTGCTGCTGCAGGGGGTCGCGCTGCCGCAGATGGGGAGCGGCCTGCCACTGACGATCTCGGCCGATGTCGCCGCAAGCCCGGAGGCGATCGCGCTGACGGCGGTCGAGGGCAAGGCAGACAACAACGCCTTTACCGGCACCTTGACCGTGGACCGCAAATCGCCGGGCGCCGCCACCGGCCAGCTCACCGTCGATACGCTCGATCTTGCCTGGCTGGGCGAGGGCATCCTGGGCGCGGTCGAGGATGCGAACGGCGCGTTCTCGAAGAGCGCCCTGGCGCAGCCGGCCTGGACCGGCCTCAACGTCGCGCTCGACGTGCAGGCAGGAAAATTCTGGCCGGGCGTCTATGGCGCGATCACGAGCTTTGCCGGCAAGATGGAGTGGAAGGGCGACGAGCTTTCCCTGACCGATGCCACCGGCGACTGGCTGGGTGGCAAGCTTGCCGGGCGGGTGCAGGTCGGGAACGCCAACGGCTCCGGGTTCCTGCGCTCGCGCCTGGACGTCAAGGGCGGTGACCTGACCCAGGCGGGCTGGACCCATGCCGGCGCACCGGTGGCGACCGGGACATTCGATCTTTCCGTCGCGCTGGAAGCATCCGGCGCAACACCGGAGGCGATGGCCCATGCGGCAAGCGGTTCCGGCACCGCGACCTTCAACGGCATGACGCTGAACGGCATCAACAGTGCGGCTTTGCCGCAGTTGATTGCTGCCGCGGATGGCCAAAAGAGGCAGATTTCGGCGGACAGCATCCGCAGCGCGGCGGAAGCGGCCGTGTTCTCCGGCCAATCGGTGGTCGGCGTCGTCAAGGCTCCCTTCAGCGTCGCCGGCGGCGTGCTGAGGGTGCAGAACGTTACGGCTGGCGATGGCAGTGCCGCCTTCATGGGCGCAGCGGCGCTTGACCTTGCGGCCGGCCGGATCGATGGCGGCATCGACCTGACCTTCCGGCCCGGCGAGGAAGCGCTTGCCGGTACCGAACCACGCGTGCGGATCGGCTATGCCGGCCTGCTGGAGGCGCCGGGCGTCAGCCTCGACGTGGCCGATCTGGCCAATTTCCTGTCGCTGCGCGCCTTCGAACGCGAGCGCCGCCGGGTCGAGATCCTGCAGGCGAACGTGCTGGAGAAGCAGCGGCTGCGCCGCGAAGTGGCGCTTTACAAGGCGAAGGTGGAAGGACGCGAACTCGAACGGCGACGTGCCATTGCCGACGAGCGCCGGCGTGCTGCCGGGGCTGCGGAAGCGGCCCGCGTCAAGGCTGAAGTGGAAGCGCGCGCCGAGGCCGAGCGCAAGGCCGAAGCGGAGCGCAGGGCCGAAGCCGAACGGCAGGCCGAAGCTGTGCGCCGGGCACAACAGGGGCCATCGCGCGTGCGCGGTGCCGGCCAGGAACAGCAGCCGATCCCGCCGCAGAGCGGCTCCGACGATGTCCAGGGCGGCAGTACCGGGCGGGCACCCGGCCAGAAGCTGGACTTCGACGTGCTGCCCGACGTCACGGTGCAATAACCAGCGCTCGAATCTGAAACGATAGGCCCGCCTCCTGAGGTGGTTTTCCGTGCGTTGCGCCCGTGCAGGTCCGGCGGGCCTTGCAGGCCTATCGAGAGCCACAAGAGGCTCCAGATGAACTAAAGCGCGTCGCGATCTTTCAAATTCGCTCCTTGCGCTTTAAGTTCTTGATATTTCGCATGTCGTTATCGCAAAACCGCTCCGCACTTTTGCGCGACAGGCTTTAGACCGCGACGTCGTGTTCCTCGCGCGCAGCTTCCCAGACTTCCCGCGCGGCATCCAGGTTCATCAGTGCAATCCCCAGGCCAACGATCAAATCCGGCCAAGCTGATTGCCACAGGTAAGCTGTCGCCAGACCCGCGCCGATGATCGCGACATTGGCGAAAGCATCGTTGCGGGCAGACAGGAACGCAGCCCGTGTGAGGCTGCCGCTCGTATGACGGTAAGCGACAAGAAGGTACGCGCAGAACAGGTTGGTCAGGAGAGCGCCAAAGCCAGCCAGGGACAGGGCAAAGGGCTCAGGCGGGATTGGATCCATGAACTTCGCCCACGCCGTCCATAAAAAAGCCAGCGCAGGGACAAGCAGAATGAATGCCATTGCCATGCCGACCCGAGCGCGGCTCCGCGCCGTCCATGCCAGCGCAAAGAAAATCAGAAGGCTCACGGACGCATCTTCGAGAAAGTCAACGCTGTCGGCCAGGAGGGACACCGAGCCGATGGCCAACGCAACGACGAATTCAACCGCAAAGTAGCCCAGGTTCAACAAGGCGACGAAGAACACGACGCGACGGAGATTGTTATCCACTGAAGGGTTCCTTCGCTGACGAGATAGACCATCGGCAATTTGACACACTTGCTGGCATCAGATTGCTATCCATAGCGTTGCGTTTCGACATATCTATCGTTCATGGAAAATTCTGCACATACGTCCCCGGCTGCCCGCAATACGCCGGCTGCATTTTTTGGAGGCGCAACTATCGGCGCACTCGGTGGCTTGATCGGCCTTGGGGGCGCCGAGTTCCGATTGCCGCTGCTCATTGGGATGTTCAACTTTGCCGCTCTGGAAGCCGTCATCCTCAACAAGGCGATGAGCCTGGTCGTCGTTGCGACGGCGCTTCCGTTTCGAACGGCAACTGTCCCGTTTGGCGCGATCACGGAAAATTGGGGCATTGTGGCCAACCTGCTCGCTGGCAGCCTAATGGGCGCATGGTACGGGGCGGGATGGGCCACACGTCTCAAATCCGAAACCCTCTACAAGGTCATCGCCGCTTTGCTCGTTGCGATCGCGGTCGTTCTGGTCATGGGGCATGACGCGACGACGACGGGGCAGCCATTGGCTGGATCCGCACAGCTCATCGCAGGTGTGGTGGCCGGCTTCGCCATTGGAATTGTCGCGTCGCTCCTTGGTGTGGCGGGTGGCGAGTTGCTTATTCCTACGCTGGTGCTCCTATTTGGTGCGGACATTAAACTTGCCGGTAGTCTCTCACTCGCCGTGAGCCTGCCGACGATGCTTGTCGGGTTTACCCGCTACAGTCGCGATCAAAGCTTCGCCGTTCTTGGAAAGAACAAGCGCTTTCTGCTGGTCATGGCGTCGGGCTCAGTTCTGGGTACATTCATTGGCGGATTGCTCTTAGGCGTCGTGCCCAATGCGGTCCTGCTGCCTGTGCTCGCCGTGATTATGGTGATCTCTGCCGTGAAGGTCTGGCGACATACCTAGGCAGACTTGCCACGTTTCTGCAGATGCGCTCGTCGCCGGATAGTGGCAATGCTCCATTTTCCGCTGGGGATTACCTCCGCGCAGTACCGATTTCGACAAAGTTTAACAATTTCTGAAGTCATTTCTCCACGATTGATAACTAAATTAGCAATCTGTTTTGGAGCGCAGGGAGGGGCGCGGCCAGCTGGCCGCATCTAGCTCCAACTCATTGGAATCGATGACGCCTTTTTGCTTTGGGGCCACCTGGCTCTGAAGTCGTCGTGATCTGCCGAGGGGGCAACAAACAGATGCCAAGCGATCTGAAGAACAAGCTCGTCCGCTTCCTTAAGGACGAAAACGGCAACTTTGCCGTCATGACTGCTCTGGTGATGCTACCGTTGTTCACGGGTGCTTCCATCGCCATCAATCTCGCCCGCATCAATCTCGAATCCGCCAAGATGCAGGACGGACTCGATGCGGCCGCCATTTCCGCGCTGAAGGTCCATGGCGACGACGGTGATGAAGCCACGGCGAAGGACCTGGCGAACAAGACCTTCTTCGCCAATTTCGGCACGCCTGAAATCGTCGACGAGCTCGGTTCGGAGAGTTCGGCGCCTGTGGCGTCCAACGCAGTCAAGGTTGCGTTCGGCTCCCTCGGTGTAGAGACGACGGCGACAGCGACCTATCAGCACAAATACCCGCCGCTTTTCTTCGGTCTTCGACCCTATACGATTGATCGCGTCAGCGTCGCCGCCCGCATGCCGGGGCGCGAAGCCTGCATGCTGGCACTGAGTTCGACCGCAACCCGAGCTTTCGAGGTTAGCGGCAGCGCCACGGTCGATACGTCCGGCTGTACCATCACCTCGAATTCGAGCGATGCGCAGTCGATCTATCTCAGCGGTTCGGCCACGCTGAAGGCCGAATGTCTTTATGCAACGGGCAAGGTCTCGGCGACGCTTGCCCATCTCGAACTCGCCTGCGGCAAGGCAGTGGAAGATGTAGCCCCGATCCGAGACCCGTTCCTGTCGAAGAAAATGCCGACGACGGGAAGCTGGGTGAACCTATCCGGATGTGGACAGAACTTCGTGGCCGGCGGTGGCGGCAATGGCGACTGCAACGGCACGAGCAAGACGCCGAACAACCCGCCCGCCGGCTATACCGTCGAACTGAAGCCCGGTACCTATGGCGGCTTGGAGATCAAGGGCAAGGTTCTTTTGCGGCCGGGCTCCTACATCATCGATGGAGGCACCTTGAAACTCGCCAGCCAGTCGGTGCTCACGGGTGAGGGCATCACCTTCTTCCTGCTGAACGGTGCCCAACTCGATATTCACGGCGGTTCGACCTTCAAGGTGACACCTTCGCTTACGGGCGACTGGGCGGGTTTCTCGATCGTGGCCGCCAGGAACAATACGGCGACGGCGACGATCAACGGCAACAGCGCCTCGTCGCTTGCGGGCATCATCTACATGCCGGCCTCGCGTGAGATCCAGTATGCTGGCAATGGCTCCACTGGCGGCGAATGCGTGCGCATCGTCGCGCAGGAGATCACCATGATCGGCAACAGCAGCTTCAAGCTGGATTGCAAGGCGGCGCTTGCGAACAACACCATCAACAATCCGGGTGCAATTCGCCTGGTCAGATAGTCTGCGTGCGACGTCTGCTACGGCGGTCGGGAGACGCGCGGACAAACGTGACGGTTGGGTCACCACCTCTTAAACCCGGTTGCATGGCAACCGGGTTCTTTCCCATGCGAATGCTCAGAAGCGTATGGAAACGCCGAGGATCGGGCCCTGCTGCACCGTATCGAAGATGAAGCCGTCGTTGTCGTAATCGACGCCGACCGCACGATAGCCGGCGACAGCCGAGATGGTGTCGCTGAAGCGGTAGCCGAGGCCGAGCCCTACATCCCAATCGATATCGGCGCCGCCAGCACCGACGATCCCCCAGCCGGTCAGGTAGATTTCCGGCGTCATGTAGTAGGCTCCCCGCAAGCCCACCATGCCGTCGACCCAGGTTTCGCCGTCTTCACGGCTGACGCCGTCGAGCGGCCCGCCCTGGAAGGAGATGGTGGTATCGACCGACCAGACCTTGGCGCCGCCGACAACGTCAAGGTGCGATTGCTGATCCTCGAACACCGTATAGCCGACGGCGAAGAGGCCGGCGAAGGTTTCGGACTTCACGTCCACCGTGTCGGTGAAGATGCCACGCGCCTTACCGTCGCCGGAAAGCTTGGAATAGATCAAGTCGGAGAAGATGCTGAAGCGGTCCTTGCGGGCTTCAATTATGCCCATGGCCGCAAAATCCAGATTGTCCCAGATGTCGCCGAAGTCAGAGTCGATATGGACGGTGGGAAGACCGAATTGCGCCGTGTCGCCGGAAATGCCTGCGATCCAGAAATAGGGGGCGACGGTAAACTGCCAGCCGCTCTCGGTTTCTTCCACCGGCGCCGTCGGCGCCATCAGCGGCGTGATATCGGCCGCATTGGCCGAAAGGCAGGACACCAAGCTCAAGCAGGCCGTAAGGCCGATACGCGTAGAGATTCTCATGATACGCCTCCCGCAGTGGTGGCGACTCAGACTTGCCACCCTCGATACGCACATCTTTATATAAGTTGCTGCGAAAACAACCGAATTCGGCGGCGAACGGGAGCGGATGCGGGCAAAACCGGTGCTGCTGTTGCAAGCGCCACACAGTGGCGAACTGCATGTCTCCTTGAATCGACCTCGATTTAAGGACAAAGACATGCAGCAAATCAAAGTGCTACAGCGCCGCGCGTCTGATAAGACGCGCGGCGCTGTAGGTGATTTCTTGTTGTTGGCGCAATGGGTTGCGCGTCAGTTCGCGTCAGGCGACGGCAGCGCAAGTTTCGATTTCAGCCATTCCAGCACGTAGACCCGTAGCGCCGAGGAAAGGTTGCTATCGGGCGTGCGCTGGTCGTCGATTTCGGCGATGAGTTGCGCGAGCGGCATCGCCCTTGTCTCGGCGATCGCCTTCAGTTCCTGCCAGAACGCGTCTTCGAGCGAGAAGCTGGTGCGGTGGCCGTGCAGGGTCGCGGAGTGCTTACGGATCATTGTCCGGTCTCTGGATCAAAATGACTTTGGGGCGGATCGCCCCGTAAACGGGATCGATTGTAATAAGTTGGAGCGTGCTGCGGCGGAAAGTTGCCGCACGCGGGCTGCGGGATCGATTCAACTGCTTGGCAATTCGATTCGAAAAGCGGTCGCAAGTCCTTGCTCCGGAAGCCTTTTCTTCGGGAAGGGCGGCTCAGTCCTTGCTGTCGCCGCCTTCGTCCTTGGCCGGCCGCTCGATGCGGCCCTGGTCAAGGCGGGTCTCCGCCTTGTCGTTCAGCGCCTTTGTCAGGGATTTTTCAGCCTTGGTGCGGCCGAAGGAGATGCGGTTCTGTTCGGCCTGTTTTTCCTTTTCCGTGCGCTGCTGGCGCTTGCGGAACTGGCGCAGATTGACGACGTCGCCGGTCATGATCCGATGCTCCTTCAGCGCTGCGCGTCCTCAACGCGCAAAGGCCGCTGTAGCACTTCGCGTGGCTGCATGATCCTGGCCGCCCAATCGGCTGCGACTGGAGGCGGCTTGCAGCCGGTGGTGATCAGTTCTTCTTGCGGAAGGAATCGAGCGAAACGACGGAGCCGCCGCCGTTCTTCGGTTCGGTAGGCTTGTCTTCCTTGGCCGTGGCTTCGCCGTTTTCTTCCGGGACCGGATAGGCGGTGATTTCGGCCGATTCCACTTCCTCTTCCTCGCCGGCGGCGACATCGAACTCCAGCTCGAAATTGACCGAGGGGTCGTAGAAGCCGCGGATGGCGTTGAACGGGATCACCAGGCGTTCCGGCGTGTCGGAGAAGGAAAGCCCGATCTCGAAGCCGACGTCAGTGACCTTCAGTTCCCAGAACTGGTGCTGGACGACGATGGTCATCTGCTCGGGATACTTCGCCTTGAGGTGCTGCGAGATGCGCACGCCCGGCGCGCCGGTCAGGAAGGTGATGAAGAAGTGGTGTTCGCCGGGCAGATGGCCTGTCGTGGCGACTTCGGTCAGGACCTTGCGGATGACGCTGCGGAGCGCGTCCTGTGCCAGAATGTCGTAGCGGATGTGGTCCTGGCCCATGAGTGTCCCGTCTTTCCTCGAACTCAATCTTACTGCTTGCTGCCGGCTAGCCGCCGTCACGCTTCATTGCCCATCCACAAGGGACGAGTCAATTATTTGAGCATCTATAGACCATTTCGAGGCGGGGGAGAAGGTGAAGGCTTCTGTTGCCAGGTGCCTTCGGACCCCGCCTTACGGTGCTACCCGGAAGGACTTGATTTGAAGTGTCGCACCGCGATTAAGCAGCGAGACGTGCTTCAGCATAGTTGTCGTTTGCAACTATAAGTTTAGCCCGATAACGGTGGTACAATGCCGAGCAAAAAGTCGATCTTTACGCCCTTGTCGATCCTATTTCGCCCCCATCAAAAGCCGATCCTCAGGAGATCGGTTTTTGGTGGAGGCGCCGGGTACCGCCCCCGGGTCCAATGGGTTTATTTCATCGCCCGTTTATTGCCATAGCCGCCCGAAGACGGCACCGTTCATATAGGTCTTTCCTGTCTCCAAGAAAAGGGGGATGTGTCGGATATATGACTTTGTCCCGGACTGTGCCGGCCCCGAACCGCCTTGACTTGACCGGCATCCATGAAAAACTCCCGCTGCTGCATGCGGCAGGCATTGTCCGGCCGCAGTTTCGAGAAACAAAGCAACCTGGAGGCCTCATGACGGACTACCTCGCAGATGTGCAGAAATACGACAGCGGCGCCGACGAGGCGATCGTGAACAAGATCGTGCGTCACCTTGGGATTGCGCTTCGCAACAAGGATTCTTCGCTCGTGTCGGCGACCGATCCGAAGGAGCTCGAGCGGGTCAAGGAGAAATGGTGCGAGAAGAAGCTCGGCATCAGCGGCGGCGATGCGGATACGGCGATCGCCGCCACGGTCAAGGAGATGTCTGCCGATCGCTCCAAGTCGCGCGTTACCTTCTATTACCTGGTGGCGAAGAACCTCGGGAAGCTGCAAGCGCTGTAGATCACGATGGTTTTGGGTCGATTGACCCAAAACCATAAACGTGATCGCCTCTCATAGTTAGAGCGGGATGAGGAAAAGCGCGTGCACTTTTCCTCATCCCGCTCTAAGGCAGCCGAATTATCCGGGATAATCGCCCGGAGGTCATTGGTTCGCCGCCGGCTTCGTCCTAAATTCAGGGCAATACGAATCGGCGGCGCCAGACCATGCAGCAATATCTCGACCTTCTCGACCATGTGATGACCAACGGAACCGACCGGGGCGACCGGACGGGTACGGGCACGCGCTCGGTCTTCGGCCACCAGATGCGCTTCGACCTCGCCGAAGGTTTCCCGGTGCTGACGACAAAGAAGCTGCATCTGCGCTCGATCATCCATGAACTGCTCTGGTTCCTGAAGGGCGATACCAACGTTCGCTACCTCAAGGAAAACGGCGTCACCATCTGGGACGAATGGGCCGACGAAAACGGCGATCTCGGCCCGGTCTACGGTTATCAGTGGCGCTCCTGGCCCGCGCCGGATGGGCGTCACATCGACCAGATCGAAGGCCTCGTCGAGAGCCTCAAGACCAACCCGAACTCGCGCCGCCACATCGTTTCGGCCTGGAACCCGGCACTGGTAGACGAGATGGCGCTGCCGCCATGCCACTGCCTGTTCCAGTTCTACGTGGCGGACGGCAAGCTCTCCTGCCAGCTCTATCAGCGCTCCGCCGACATCTTCCTCGGCGTGCCGTTCAACATCGCGTCCTACGCGCTTTTGACGATGATGGTGGCGCAGGTGACCGGCCTGAAGCTCGGCGATTTCGTGCACACGCTCGGCGATGCGCATATCTACCACAACCATTTCGAACAGGCCCGGCTGCAGCTGACCCGCACGCCGAAGGCGTTGCCGCGGATGGAAATCAATCCTGACGTGAAGGACCTGTTTTCTTTCTGCTTCGAAGACTTTACGCTCGTCGGCTACGAAGCTGATTCAACGATCAAGGCGCCGATCGCGGTCTAAGGCACCTGGGCGGGGCGGACCCGCCTGCGCGCCAGCGACGACCCGGCGTGTGCGGGTGGGCCTCGCTGCCATGCATGACAATACGGGCGTGGCCATGGAGCCGATTGGCGAGGGCTGCAGCGGAGAGTGGCCGGGGAGGGCTGGCCCTCAAGGGAGGTATGATGCTCACACTGATCCATGCGCCCCTGTCGCGGTCGTCGCGCATCGTCTGGCTGCTTGAGGAACTGGGTGCCGAATACGAGATCCGCTACGTCTCGATCCGCCGCTGGGATGGCTCCGGCGCGCCGGACGATAACAATCCGCATCCGCACAAGCAGGTGCCGGCGCTCATTCACAACGGCGCAGTGATCTGGGAATCGGCGGCGGTCGTGCAATATCTGACCGACCTCCATCCCGATTGCAGCCTCGGTCGGCCGCCCGGTCACAAGGAGCGCGGCGCCTATCTCTCCTGGCTCGCCTATTATGCCGGGGTGATCGAGCCGACGGCGCTCGCCCATATCTCCGGTGCGACCATCAACAATCCGGCGCAGGCGCGGCTCTACAACGAAATGTGCGCTCATGTGATCGACGTGCTCACCCGCCGGACCTATCTGCTCGGCGAAACGATGAGTGCGGCCGACCTGCTGCTCGCAAGCGCGCTGCAATGGATGCGCAAGATCCTGCCGGAAAGCACGGTGGTCGACCGCTACATCCGCGTGGTGACGGACCGGGCGGCCTACGACCGGGCAAGGGAAATCGACAGCAAACCGAACGGGTTCCATGACTGAAACGAAGAGCATCCATCCGAAGATATCGATCGTCGTCGCCGTTGCCGCCAACGGCGTCATCGGGCGAGACGGCGATCTGCCCTGGCGGCTTTCGACTGACCTCAAGCGCTTCAAGGCGCTGACGATCGGCAAGCCGGTGATCATGGGGCGCAAGACCTGGGCTTCGCTGAACCGTCCGCTACCTGGCCGAGCCAATATCGTCATCACCCGCAACACGGATTTTGTCGCCGAAGGCGCTGATGTCGTGCCATCGCTCGATGCCGCGATCGCGGTCGCGAACCGCGAGGCTCAGGCGGCGGGCGTCGATGAGATCTGCGTTATCGGCGGCGGCGAGATCTATCGCCAGTCGATCGGCATGGCGGATATCCTGCACGTGACCGAGGTCCAGGCCGAGGTCGATGGTGACACGCGCTTTCCTGATATCGACGCGCAAGTGTTCGAGAAGGTGTTCGAAGAAGACCTGCCGCAGGGCGAAAAGGACAGTCACGCCATGCATTTCGTTACCTGGAAGCGGCGTGCGACAGCCTGACGCGCCGGATCGTCAACTATTTTGAACCATTTACGGTGAACTCGGGCCTATCGCGTTGAAAGCGGTGCGGGTGATACCTATAACGGTTTCACATCGTAAACGACCGCGCGGTGGCGCGGCCGTTTGGCGTGGGAAGTGTCAATAGAGAGGTTTTGATGCCCTGGAGCAATCAGAATGGCGGCGGCGGCCCATGGGGCGGCGGCGGCGGCGGCAATCAGGGCCCATGGGGCCAGGGGCCCAATCGGCCGCGTGGCGGCAAGGGTGGCCCGCCGGATCTGGAAGAGATCATTCGCCGTGGTCAGGACCAGCTTAAGAATGTCGTTCCCGGCGGTTTCAACGGCGGTGTCTTCGCCATCGTCGGCCTGCTGATCGTCGGCTTCATCCTGATCAATTCGATCTACACGGTGCAGCCAGACGAGCGCGGCGTCGAAATGCGCTTCGGCAAGCCGAAGGAAGAAATTTCGATGCCGGGCCTGCACTATCACTTCTGGCCGCTCGAAACGGTCGAGATCGTCAAGGTGACGGAGCAGCAGCAAAACATTGGCGGGCGCACTGGTGGTCAGTCCAATTCGGGTCTGATGCTCTCCGGCGACCAGAACATCGTCAACGTGCAGTTCTCGGTGCTCTACTCGGTCACCGACCCGAAGGCCTATCTGTTCAACGTCGAGAACCCGTCCGACACGCTGCAGCGGGTCGCAGAAAGCGCCATGCGCGAAGTCGTCGGCCGCCGTCCGGCCCAGGACATCTTCCGCGACAACCGTCAGGCAATCGCCGCCGACGTGAAGAGCACGATCCAGGCGACGATGGACACCTATGGTGCCGGCGTCTCCGTCAACACCGTCGCGATCGAGGATGCGGCGCCGCCGCGCGAAGTGGCCGACGCCTTCGACGAAGTGCAGCGTGCCGAACAGGACGAAGACCGCTTCGTCGAAGAAGCCAACCAGTACGCCAACCAGGTGCTCGGCAAGGCCCGCGGTCAGGGCGCGCAGATCCGTGAAGAGGCGGCCGCCTACAAGGACCGCGTCGTCAAGGAATCACAGGGTGAGGCGCAACGCTTTATCTCGGTCTATGACGAATATTCCAAGGCGCCCGAAGTCACCCGCAAACGTCTCTATCTCGAAACGATGCAGGGCGTTCTCGGCAAGTCGAAGAAGGTCATCATCGACGAGAAGAACGGGCAGGGCGTTCTGCCCTATCTGCCGCTGAATGAAATTGGCCGGCCTGCCCAGTCGGGTGCAGCAGCAGCAGCAGCGGGAGCAGCACAGTGATCAACAATCGTACCTCAGTCATCCTGATCCTGCTCGCCGTCGTCTTCGTCGGTCTCTATTCGTCGATCTTCGTGGTCAACGAACGCCAGCAGGCGATCGTCGTGCGCTTCGGTCAGATCCAGGACGTCAAGGCCGAGCCGGGCCTCTACTTCAAGCTGCCCTTCGCCTTCATGGATGCCGACCGCGTGCAATATGTCGAAGACCAGGCGCTGCGCTTCGACCTCGACAACATCCGCGTCCAGGTCTCGGGCGGCAAGTTCTATGAAGTCGATGCCTTCGTCGTCTACAAGATCGCCGATCCCCGCCGCTTCCGCGAAACCGTTTCGGGCGACCGCGATTCGGCCGAGGCACGCCTGCGCACCCGTCTCGACGCATCGCTGCGCCGCGTCTACGGTCTGCGTGGCTTCGAAGCGGCACTGTCGGACGAGCGTGCATCGATGATGCGCGAAGTTCGCGCCGACCTCAAAACCGATGCCGAATCGCTCGGCCTCAACATCGAGGACGTTCGCATCCGTCGCACCGACCTGACGCAGGAAGTCTCGCAGCAGACCTTCGACCGCATGAAGGCCGAGCGCCTGGCCGAAGCCGAACTGATCCGCGCCCGCGGTAACGAAGCCGGCCAGCGTCGTCGCGCCATCGCCGACCGTCAGGTCGTCGAGATCGTCGCCGAGGCGCAGCGCGATTCGGAAATTCTGCGCGGTGAGGGCGAAGCCGAACGGACGAGGACCTTTGCCGACGCCTTTGCGCGCGATCCGAAGTTCTTCGAATTCTACCGCTCGATGGCGGCCTATACCCAGTCGATCGGTAGCCCGGACACGACGCTTGTGCTTTCGCCGCATTCGGAATTCTTCCGTTACTTCAACGACTCCGAAGGCACTGCACCGGCTGCCGCGGCGCCGCCAGCAACCACCGGGAACTAAGCGGACGATGTCAGATTTCCTGACGGGAATCGCTTTCTTCCTGATCATCGAGGGGCTGGTGTACGCACTGGCCCCTTTGGTTTTGGTGGAAATGGCGAAGCGTTTGCCGTATGTCCCCGAACATCAGCTTCGACTGGCGGGGCTCTTTTCCGTGGCTGCCGGGGTCGGACTTGTATGGTTGCTTCGAGGATAATGCGAAATGCCACATAAACTGCTGATCCGGCTGGTCGATGCCGAATACGCGATCACCCGCCTCACTATCGGCTCCAGCATACCGGAATGGTTGCCGGGGCCGGGCTTCTGGACGGTGTCGAGCTCCCGCGAGGAGATGACGCTGGTCTGCCGAGCCGCCCGCGTGCCTTCCAGCGTCCAGAGCTCGCTCGGCTGGCGCTGCTTCCGCGTCGAACAGCACTTTGCCTTTGACGTTCCCGGCGTGCTCTCGTCCGTGCTCAGGCCGCTTTCGGCCGCCGGCGTCGGCGTCTTCGCCAATTCGACCTTCAGCACCGACTATGTCTTCGTCGCCGGTTCCGATCTCGACAAGGCCGTGCAGGCCCTGAAAGACCACGGGCACGACCTGACGACCTGACACGTCGCGCCTCCTTCCAAGAAGACGCAGCCGGTACCCTCCAGCCTTTCGCAGTCCTCTGCGCGGGGATCAGGAAATCGTGTGTGGACGCTTCCGAATTCCGCCTTATCTTCAGGTGAAAATCGAAAGTCGCGCGGTTTGCGGATTGCGTCGACGGTTCCTACCGCATAGGCGCTCTTGCCGGTTCCGGTCGACGCAAAATTGTGCGAAGAATCAAAGTGCTATGGCGCTCGGCGCCGTAGGCAGGAGAGGTGGCGGCCAAGAGAAGCGGTCGACCATCGAACAGCCAGAGGAGCTTAAGCGACTTGTCCACGCGAACGAAATTCCGAGCTCACTCGCTTGGCGCCACCTTGGGCGTTCTGGCGCTGACAAGCGCGCTTGCCTTCAGCAGCACGGCGCTCGCCCAGAACACGGCCATTCGCCCGCCGACCAACGGTCCCGCTTCCGTTGCCGATCTCGCCGCCGGGCTGCTGGACGCGGTCGTCAACATCGCGACCTCGCAAAAGGTCAAGAACGATGACGATGCGCCGGCACCGCAGGTGCCGGAGGGCTCGCCCTACCAGCCCTATTTCGACGAGTTCTTCAAAGGGCAGGGTGGCCAGGGCGGCAACCGTCAGCGCACCGTTGATTCGCTCGGCTCCGGCTTCGTCATCGACCCCACCGGCTTCATCGTTACCAACAACCACGTGATCGAAGGCGCCGACGATATCGAGATCAACTTTGCCAATGGCAGCAAGCTCAAGGCCAAGCTCGTCGGCAAGGACACCAAGACCGATCTCGCGGTCTTGAAGGTGGAGCCGAAGACGCCGCTGAAGGCGGTGCCTTTCGGCGATTCCCGCAAGATGCGCATCGGTGACTGGGTGATGGCGATCGGCAATCCGTTCGGCCTCGGCGGCTCGGTTTCCGTCGGCATCATCTCGGCGCGCGGCCGCAACATCAATGCCGGTCCCTACGACAACTTCATCCAGACGGACGCGGCGATCAACCGCGGCAACTCCGGCGGGCCGCTCTTCAACATGGCCGGCGAAGTGATCGGCATCAACACCGCGATCATCTCGCCGTCGGGTGGCTCGATCGGCATCGGCTTCTCGGTACCGACGGAGCTTGCCGCCAACGTCGTGCTGCAGCTCAAGGATTTCGGTGAGACCCGGCGCGGCTGGCTCGGCGTCCGTATCCAGCCGGTGACCGACGATATCGCCGAGAGCCTGAAGATGGCGACGCCGCATGGCGCGCTCGTCTCCGGCATCATCGAGGGCGGGCCGATTGCCCATGGCGAGATCAAGG
The DNA here is from genome assembly GCF_049905105.1 of Ensifer sp. R-19. Classification (NCBI taxonomy): domain Bacteria; kingdom Pseudomonadati; phylum Pseudomonadota; class Alphaproteobacteria; order Hyphomicrobiales; family Rhizobiaceae; genus Ensifer; species Ensifer sp. R-19. The sequence continues at coordinate 2,212,861 of NZ_CP184569.1, read as the reverse complement.
CCGGCGACGTCATCGTCAAGTTCGACGGCCGTGACGTCACGGAGATGCGCGATCTGCCGCGTGCCGTTGCCGAAAGCCCTGTCGGCAAGGCGGTCGACGTGGTGGTCGTCCGTGACGGCAAGGAGCAGACGGTCAAGGTGACGCTCGGTCGCCTCGAAGATGGCGATGAGGTCGCTGCCGCGCCGGCGGCGACAACCAACGACGAGACGCAAAAGCCGGACAAGCCCGAAGCAGCCCCGCTGCCCGCGACCGATGTCGTGCTCGGCATGAAGCTTGCGACGCTGAACGAGGAGACGCGGAAGAAATACGGCATTGCCGAAGACGTGGACGGCGTTGTCATCACCGAGGTCTCGCCGAATTCGGCGGCGGCGGAACGCCGTGTCGAGCCAGGCGACGTGATCGTCGAGGTCGGCCAGGAGGCGATGGATACGCCCGGCGACGTTGCCGATCGCGTCGAGGAGCTGAAGTCGAACGGCCGCCGCAACGCGCTCCTGATGCTCTCCAGCAAGACCGGCGAACTGCGCTTCGTCACGGTGCGGGTGGAGTAGGCGAGCCCGCCACGATGGCCAGCCGCCGCCGCGTGTTTTGCTGCGGTCATGCCGCCGATTGTCGAGTCTTTTCAGTGCGATCGGCGGACAGGCTTGAAGATAGAATCCACCTGTTCAGTTTTTGATTCAGATCTCTTCAGTGGTTTGCTGCCGCCCCTCATCCTGCGTCCGCGACCAGAAAAGGGCGTGCGGTTGTCCGCGTTTCTTTCGGAGTTGGATGCGATTGTGGCGACGAGCGGCTGGCGCGGGTAGGGCAGGTATTGATTTCCCCGCAAGGTTGTCTTTACACCTAGCGAACTGGGGTCGAACAGATCCCATTTCGCCGGGGGAATCTGATGACGTACAGCGTTGAGAATGTCGTATCGCGCGCAGGCTTCTGGCGACGAGCCATAGCATTCCTCATAGACTTTATGCTTGTCGCCCTGCCGATGCAGGCTGTGGTCGTCGTTCTGTTCATGCTAACCGGCGGAGCCGTGCAGGCCAGTTTTGGTTTCCATAGTACGGTTTGCGAAGATATCGGTGATCTTCCGATAGCGCCTACGCCACCGCCACCAGCCGATTACAATAGCGTCGTTGAATGCCGGGTTACGTTGGCTGGGTTCGACCTGAAAAGAACTTTGACGGTCAGCAAGATTACCGTTGAAGCTGGGACCACGACCCGGATTTCGCAAACCTATTATCTGGGAGCAGACGGGAAACAACGCGACGTCTGGCCCGTCGATTTCTTCGGCATTATCGTATTCCTGGCGTATCTCGTGGTGCTGGAAAGCCGCCGCGGCGCGACCCTCGGTAAGCAGTTGCTTTCTATCAGAACGGCGAGCCATCGGGATGCCTTCGCCGTTGGCGTACCTGTCCGTTCGGCTTTGCTGCGTTACGCCGTGATGTTTGCTGCGGTCGTTCCCGGCATGCTGGTGACGTTGGGATTTGAACTCGCTGTGGCACGTGGGGCCTGGGACCCGTTTGTTCTGCTCACCCACCCTTTCTTCGTCGGCGCCAACATTCTCGCAGGGCTCATATTCGTCGGATGGTTTGCTTGGATTACCGTGAGTGTCATCCGAAAGCGGGACCCCGTTTACGATCGTGCTGCCGGAACCTCGGTCTGGGTGCGGAGTTGAAGCGCCGCAGACTAACAGTCGCCACGCTCTGCCGCTCGAGGGTGCATGCAGGACTTCCTGCGGGCCGGCTGGAAGGTCATCCGCCGCAGGGCTTCGAACAGGATGTCGATGATCGCGAGCATGGCCGCACCTCCTTTCTGACCTTTATTTCACCGCACTTGCCCCTGTCCCTCAAACGAGTTTACTGTCGGCTTCGGATAACTTGAGGTTATGCATGAAGCGCGGACGATTGCCCCTGACGGCGCTGCGGAGTTTCGAGGCGGCGGGACGGCTGGAGAGCTTCACGCTGGCCGCCGCCGAGCTTTTCGTTTCGCAGGCGGCGATCAGCCGTCAGGTGCGCGAGCTCGAGGATCTGATCGGCCGACCGCTGTTTGAGCGTCATCATCGCAGCGTCCGGCTGACGGCCGATGGCCGCGTGCTGCTTGGCGTGCTGACGTCGGCATTCGACATGGTCGGAGAGAGCCTCGATATGCTTTCGGGGCGGCGGCTCTCGCACACGCTGAAGGTCAGCGCCGAGCCTTCCTTTGCCGGGTGCTGGCTGGTGCCGCATCTGCAGGAGTTTCAGGAGGCGCACCCGGAGATCGACCTGGTGATCGATGCGGAATCCCGGCTCGCCGAGTTTCGCAGTGGCGACGCCGACATCGCCATCCGCCACAGCTTGACCGCCGTTTCATGGCCGCGGGTGGAGGCGCGACCGCTCGCGAAAGTCGAGATGATCCCGGTGATCGCGCCGGCGCTCGCCGGCGCCGGGCAGCCGCTCGATCGCCCCGACGACCTGCTGCAGCACGCGCTTCTGCATGAGGACAACCGGCTTCTCTGGGAACAATGGTTCACGACCGCCGGTGCCGCGCCGGTGAAGCTCGAGCGCGGCGCCATCTTTGCCGATGGTTCGATGGTGCTGCAGGCGACGCTCCGTGGCAGCGGCGCAGGGCTGATCGACCGCGACCATGCGCGCGATGATGTGATCGCCGGGCGGTTGATCCAGCCTTTCGAGGTATCTGTGCCCTATGGCGCGTTCTTTCTCGTGGCGCGGCGCTTCGATGCACTGTCGGATGCGGCGAAGGCGTTTGTTGAATGGATCGAGCGGAGCTACCCGGGCGCCGGGCGGGAGAGGTGAGGCGCGCCAAGAGTCAAGAGTGTTGTGATCGGCCCCTCTCTGTCCGGCAGGATAGTGAGGGGCAATCCTGTCGAAAGAAGGCCTGGCTACTTCGCGTTCCGCTTCCGCCACTCGGCGGCGCTGATGGCGTAGAGCACGTGGCGCACGAGTGCCGGCTGGTCGGCGGGGACGCGGGGGTGGTCGAAGTCGCGGGAGGCGTCGCGGTGCATGCCGAGCCGTTGCATGACCGCCGTCGAGCGGCTGTTGGCGGCGATCGCGAAGGAGACGACCTCGTCGAGCCCCTTTTCCTCGAAGGCGTAGCGCAGGAGCTCGCAGGCGGCTTCCGTGACAAAGCCCTTGCCCCAATAGGACGGCGCCAGTCGCCAGCCGATCTCGACCGTTCCCTTGGGCAGGTGCGGCTCCAGGTCGGTCAAGGCGAGGCCGCAGAAGCCGAGCGGCCGGTCGTCGGCCTTCAGCGCTATCGCGAAGAAGCCCAGACCGGTCTCGGCGATGCCGCGACCGACACGATCGAAGAGCGCGTCGGCTTCCGCTCGGTTGCGGCGGAAGGGGAAGAATTCCATGACCTTGGGGTCGCTGTTGATGGCGAAGAAGAGATCGCGGTCGCTTTCCTTCCAGGCCCGAATGCGCAGCCGCTCGGTCTCGGTGATGATCATCCGACGAAATCCGTCTTGCGATAGCCCTGGAGATAGAGAAGGGCGGTCAGGTCGCCGTGGTCGATGCGCACCTTGGCCTGTTCGGCGACCACGGGCTTGGCATGCAGCGCCACGCCGGTGCCGGCAAGCTGGATCATGCCGAGATCGTTGGCACCATCGCCGACGGCAAGCGCTTCGTCCGTCGAGATGCCGAGGCGGCCGGCGATGTCGATGAGGGCATCGACCTTGGCCTGCTTGCCGAGGATGGGGGAGGCGACCTCGCCGGTCAGCACGCCATCTTCGGCGATCAGCGTGTTGGCGCGGTTCTCGTCGAAGCCGAGCATCTCGGCGATCGGTCCGGTGAAGACGGTGAAGCCGCCGGAGACGAGCGCGGTGTAATGCCCCTTGCTCTTCATCGTCGCGATCAGGGTGCGTCCACCCGGCGTCAGAGTGATGCGTTTGGCGATCACCTCGTCGACGACGCTGAGTGGCAGGCCCTTCAAAAGCGCGACGCGCTCGATCAGCGCCGGCTCGAAGGCGATCTCGCCGTTCATGGCGCGGGCGGTGATGGCCGCCACCTTGTCCTTGAGGCCGACTTCGGCGGCCAGTTCGTCGATACATTCCTGGCCGATCATTGTCGAATCCATGTCGGCGATCAAAAGCCGCTTGCGGCGGCTCTCGGCGTCCTGCACGGCGACATCGATCGGCGCGCCGCCGATTGCATCGCGCAGCAGGGTTTCGGCCGCATCCGGGTCGGTGCCGTCGGCGAGCGCGATATCGCAGGCGACGCCATCGGCCAGCCAATAGAGGCCGGACGCCTTGACGGCATCGGCGGCGGTTTCCGCGAGTGCTGGCGTCAGAACAGGATTTGACGGATTGGCGATAAGCGTGGCAACGAGAGCCATGGACAATAACCTTGAAACCGAGAGCGACGCGATCCTGATAACCGGGCCGACCGCCAGCGGCAAGTCTGCGCTTGCGGTCGAACTGGCGCGCCGGCACGGCGGCGTGGTCGTCAATGCCGACAGCATGCAGGTCTATGACACGCTGCGATTGCTGACGGCGCGGCCCGACGAAGCGGATATGGGCGGCGTGGAGCACTGTCTCTATGGCCATGTGCCGGCCGCCGCAGCCTATTCCACCGGCGCCTGGGTGCGTGAGGCGCAGGCGCTGGTCGCGCGGCTCAAGCAGGAGGTGCGGATGCCGGTCTTCGTCGGCGGCACCGGGCTCTATTTCAAGGCGCTGACCGGCGGTCTCTCAGACATGCCCGAAATCCCGGCCGCGATCCGCGAGCGGCTGCGCGAACGGCTGAAGGCGGAAGGGCCCGAAGCCCTGCATCGCGTGCTCGAGGCCAAGGACCCGGAGACGGCGGCGACCTTGAACGTCGGCGACGGCCAGCGGATCGTCCGGGCGCTCGAAGTGGTGGAGGCGACCGGCAAGCCGATCCGCTTCTTCCAAAAGCAGAACGGCCCCATGATCGTCGATCCGGACCGGGCGGAGAAATACGTGGTGCTGCCGGAGCGAAAGCTCCTGCACGACCGCATCAATCGCCGTTTCGAGTTGATGCTTTCGGGCGGCGCGATCGACGAAGTGCGGACGCTGCTTTCGCTCGACCTGCCGCCGGAAATGCCCCTCATGAAGGCGATCGGCGTCAGCCAGATTGCGGCACTCTTGAGGGGCGAACTCGACGAGGCCGAGGTGATCGAGATGGGTGCTGCGGCAACGCGGCAATATGCCAAGCGCCAGATGACCTGGTTCCGCAATCAGCTCGACGAGAGCTGGCGGCGGATCGAGCGCGCCGAGGCCGTGTTGTCGAGCGGAGGGGCCAACTCCCGACCATGAAAAACGAGCAGAAATCACTTCCCGACAGCGCGGAAATCCGCCTTTCTCCCGATGAAGCCCTCGTATTTTTCGACCTTCTTTCCCGTTGGTGCGAGGAGAATGATGCTCCCACGCCGGCCGCGGAGTGCTTCGAAAGCACCGCTGAATGCGCTGTGCTGCACGGGTTGCTTGCGGATCTGGAAAAGCAACTGGTCGCACCTTTTCGGGCAGACTACGCCGACGTCGTCAAAGAGGCCCGTCTCCGGCTTGAGGCATCGTGGGACTATGCCGATTTGAGGGGCTGACACGTCAGTCTCGCTCGGCAGAGTTGCGCTCAGGCCGCCAAATTCAGCTGCCAGGAAACGCCGAAGCGGTCGTTGACCCAACTGAAGCGCTGGCTGAAACCGTAGTTGTCGAGTGGCATCAGCACGGCACCGTCCTCGGCCAGCATGGTCGCGAGCGTGATGATCTCGTCCTCGCTCTGGCATTCGACGAAGAAGGAGAAGGAGGGGGTAAAATCGAAGGCGTGTTTGACCGGGCTGTCGATGCACTTGACCCTCTGTGCGCCGAGCCGGAACAGCGCGACCTTGATGCTGCCTTCAGGACCCTGCTCGCCCGGGCCATAGTGCTCGATCTCCAGCACCTCGGCATTCGGGAACAGCGAGATGTAGAAGGCCATGGCTGCCTCCGCGACGCCATCCTGGAACATCAAGAAAGGGGTTACGCTTGCGACCATGGCGGCCTCCTGACTTCGTTTTCGTTGAGTGCTTGAAGATCCGCTGTCTGTTCGCGCTACAGGATTGCGCAGACCAACGACGGGGCGCTGCAAAGGTTCCTTGGCATTCCAGAAGCCTTGCGACCGCACCTTTGGATGAGCGCCCGGATCACGAGACAATCATGATCCGTATTCTATCGGAGGCCCAATTTCCCTGGCAAGGCCAGGGGTCGCGCAAGGAGCGACGGGAATTTGCGCTAGGTCTTGCGGATGATGCTGCCGAGCGGCCGCTTTAGCAGGCTTTCCCGGAGCGACCCTTCGCGCGGTCGATCGCCCGCGGTCGGCGGCGAATCGTGTGCCGTCGGCGGCGGTGCCCCGAAGCGAGGCGCGGGCTGCTCGGCCGCGGGCTTTTCGTTCAGAAGCTGTTGGCGGATCTGGTTGAAACGCTCCAGCTCGGGATTGGGGGAAATGGTGCTGCGTGGAAGCATGTCCGGGCGGTAGGGCTCGGCAGAGAGGGCCTCGTCGGCGAAGCCATGCTCCGCCTCGCTTGCGGATGTGGCTCCGAGTTCGCTGTCCCAGCGCTGCTCTTCGCTGCCGGTCGTCGCCGCGATGTAGCTCTGCTGGAAGCCGGAAATATCCGGCCCGTTGATCGCCCGCATGCGGCTGACGATCGAGCGCAGGTCGACGGTTGGCGGTGCGTCTTCGTCGATCCGGTCGACGATGCCGTGGGCGCGCGGCAGGCGCTCTTCGGCTATCCGGTTGAAACGCATGCGCATCGGCACCGCGACGGCCTCGCCGAAGGCGATCGCTTCGCCGTTGCCGATCGAGGAGATGAAGCTGGTGGTCGAGGTCGAGGAGTTCGGGATGGCCGAACGGATGATCTCCTGGTCGCGGTCGTTGGCAAGCCGCATGGCAAAGACCGTCGAGCACTGGGAAAGGATCGTCGGGTCGAGCTCGCCGGGGCGCTGGGTGATGACGCCGAGCGAGACGCCGTATTTGCGGCCCTCCTTGGCGATGCGGGCAATCGCCTGGCGGGTCGGCAGGAACCCGAGCGAGGGATCGGCCGGCACGTAGCGGTGCGCCTCTTCGCAGACGACAAGCATGTGAATGCCGCCATTGCTCCACAGGCCGATTTCGAAAGCCATGCGGCAGAGCACCGAAGCGACGGAATTGACGACTTCCGAGGGAATGCCGGCAAGTTCGAAGGTGGCGATCGGCTTTCCATCGCCGGGAATGCGGAAGATCTTGGCGATCGTGTCCTGGATCGTGTCGGTGATGGTGTTCGAGGAGAACATGAAATGGTAGCGCGGATCGTTGATCGCCGAGACGATCTTGACCTTCAGCGAGCGCAGATGCGGCTTGTCGTTGCGCCCCTCAAGCCGGCCGATGCGTTCGTCGATCAGCGCCAAGAGGTCTGCGATACGGTAGGGCACCGGCGTATCCGCGGTGATCGAGCTTTTCTCCGTCTGGCGCCGCATGAGGCCGGATTCGCCACCCCGGAAAGCCTTCTTCGCTTCGGGAATGATGTCGCGCAGCATGTCGAGCTCGTCCGGCGGCGCCGGGCGGCCGCGGAAGATCACCTCGGCGAATTCCTCGAGGCGGAAGAACCAGAAGGGCAGGTCGAGCGTGTCGGTGTCGATGACGACCGCAAGCTCCGGGAAGGCGGCGGCGAACTCGTTGTGCGGGTCGAGGATCAGCACGCGCAGCTTCGGATCCGAGGCGATCGCCTTGTTGAGCAGCAGCGTGACTGCGGTCGATTTGCCGACACCGGTCGTGCCGACGATGGCGAAGTGCTTGGCGAGCATCGAGGGAACGTGGATCGTCGCGTCGAGGCTCTCATCCTGAGTGAGCTTGCCGATGATGCAGCTGTCGTTGCGGCCGGAATCGTAGATGCGGGCAAGGTCGGCCGCGCGAATGCGGTGCACGATGGCGCCGAGATAGGGATATTGGCTGATGCCGGCGGAAAACGCCTCGCGCCCATCGGCCCCCTTGTGGACCTCGCCCATCAGTTCGACTTCGATGCGGAAGGTGTTGTTGGCTTCCTCGCCCCATTCGGCCGAGGCGGTCTGCATGGAATAGACCAGCGCCACGACGCGGTTTCTGCCGACGGAGATCGAGATCAGTCGCCCGACCGACCAGAGTTCGGTCAGCGACGTTTCGCCGTTTTCGGCGACGGCAGCGATCGTGGCGCGCGCGCCGCTGCACGCGACGACACGCCCCAGGAACCGGTTGCCGGGCTTCAGGCCGTCACGGCGATCCTGCTCTCCCGCGCGGATTGAGGAATGAAGATCATTGTTCAGCAACGCAAAAACCCCGGCATCACGGTCGCTCATGTTAGCCGGGGGGATTTAACAAGTGGTTTCGCGGATTTGCCCGACGCTCAGCCCAGGAGGTGGCGCAGGATGCCGGCCGAGGTGGCGCCGATCAGCACGGTCGGCAGCGCCTGCTCGGCGATCTCGTGGCGCGGCGGGTCGACGGTAGGGCCGTGGCGCGTGCGACTTGATAAAAGTCAATGCGCCTTTGCCTGAAGCGGAATAATCCTATGCCCTGACCAACAGCATCCAGCCGGACATGGCATCCGGTTAGGCTTGCCGGTTGGCGTGGGGAGGCGGCCATGGGCAGTGCATTTGATTACGTGCGCCGGACACCCATTCTCTGGCTTCTCGTTTTCGTCCCCCTGGCGATCGCGGGCGAGCACATCTGGCCGGGGGCACACACTTTGCTGTTCCTCCTTTCGGTGGCTGCCATCGTGCCGCTTGCGGCCCTGCTCAGCCAGGCGACGGAGTCCGTCGCGGCACGAACCGGCGATACGATCGGCGCGTTGCTCAACGCGACGCTCGGCAACCTGACGGAACTCGTCATCGCGCTGATGGCGCTCGCCGCCGGTCAATACCTGCTGGTCAAGGCCTCGATCGCCGGCGCCATCGTCACCAATACGCTCTTCATGCTCGGAGGCTCGTTCCTCTTCGGCGGACTGCGCTATCACCTGCAGGAGTTCAACCGGGTGAATGCGCGCTTCCTGGCGAGCCTTCTGTTCATGGCGACGGTCGCGGTTCTCGTGCCGTCGCTCATCGGCGCAGCCGACGGACAGCCGCAGACGCCCTTCACCCAGCAATTGAGCGCCGGCCTGTCTGTTGTCCTGATCGTCGTCTACGGGCTCTGGATGCTGTTTTCGCTCAGGACCCATCGCGAACTTTTCATCTCCGCCGGCTCCGGGCATGGCGGAGAGGAGGCGCATTGGCCGCTGGCGACCGGTATCGGCGTGCTTCTGGCGGTGACCGTGCTGGTGGCGCTCGTCAGCGAGGTTTTCGTCGGCTCGGTGCAGGTGGCGGCGGAAGAGCTTGGCATGACGCCGGCCTTCGTCGGCTTCGTCGTCGTGGCGCTGGTCGGGGCCGCCGCCGAGATGGCGACCGCCTTTTCCGCAGCGCGCAAGGACCGGCTCGACCTGAGCGTCGGCATCGCGCTCGGCAGCGCGGTGCAGATCGCTCTCTTTGTCGCGCCGCTGCTGGTGCTCTTGAGCTATGTGCTCGGGCCGCAGCCGATGGACCTGCAGTTCTGGCCGGGGGCCATCGTGATGATGCTGGTCGCGACGATGGCGGCGACGCTGCTGTCGAATGCCGGCCGTTCTGCCTGGTACATGGGCGTGCTGGCGCTGACGGTCTACGTGATCTTCGGCATGACCCTGTTCCTGCTGCCACCACAACAGCCGTGAGACGCGGCTTCCGTCTGGTCGACGATATCAAGGGATCTTCGGGCGGGATGGCGGGGATCGAGGTGGCGCGCGGCTGCCGGCTATTTGGGGGAGTTCATGTCGAATACGACCCAGCGGAAGAACAGGTAGATCGCAGCAAAGCTGATGACGAGCGGCATCAACACAGGGAGGTCAAGCATATCATTGCCCTTGGTTTGAAGCTGCATCATGCAGCAATGCGAATCTTCCACGGCAAGTGTTAATGCGGGGTGCACGAACAGCGTTCGCCCCTAAAACTTTGTCGTTTTATCAGGCTTGACCTCAACTATAGTTGAGCTTCTACAAACCCTTCCATGACAACGCGTCGGAGCGTCATTCCCGGTTCCAGCCCGGCCCGGGGAGCCAAACGACAAGCGACATGGAGGACGGGCATGACCGAGCAATTGCTTTTTCGAAACCTGATGAGGATCGCCCCCGGCCATCTCGATCCGTTCCGCGAGGCGGTGCTGGGCGCAATCGCATTCGTCGAAAGGCACGCGCCGCAGCTGATGGTGCAGACCTTCATCGACGAGAAGGCGATGCAGGCGGTGAGCATACAGCTCTATCGTAATTCGCAGGACGTGCTCCGGCACTGGCAGATGTCGGACGCGCATATCCAGGATGTGTCTGCCCATTGCACGGTGGAGCGGCTCGAAGTTTACGGCAATCCGAGCGAGGCGGTGGCCAAGGGGCTTGCGCCGTTCATCGGTGATGGGCGCGGTTTCATCATGCCGCCGCTCACGGGCTTTTCGCGGTTCTGAAACCAATTCCGGTGTGAAACGGATCCATGATCGGGCCAGCCGATTGCGTCACGCCGGCAGTCCTGCCTTCAGCAGGCCCTGGCGGAACAGGTCGCGGTGTTCGTCCAGCTCAAGCAGGAGGCCGCGCCGGATGAAGTCTTCCGTGGAGAAGTCCGGGCGCACCTGCAGAAGGCGGGCCTTCGTCTCCTCGGCGGCGGCGCTGCTGCCGGCCTGCGCATGGCAGGCGACAAGGCGCGCGAGCGTGAAGGGGCCGGGATTGGGCAACTCCTTGAGCGCCGCGGCCGCCTCTTCATAGCGGCCGAGGATATAAAGGGCGTTGCCGAGTGCAGCGCTATACCAGGGCGGCGGAAATGGGTTCAGCCGGAAGCCTTCGTTGATCCACTCCATTGCTTCATCAAGCTTGCCGCGTCGCGCAAAGAGGCCTCCCATCTGCACCAGCGTACTGGCATCATTGGGGTTCAGCAGATAGGCGCGCCGATAGTGCCGCTCGGCCAACTCGAATTCGCGGCGATTGACGTGAATGAGCGCCAGCAGCCGCTGGCAACCGCCTTCGGTCTCGTCGAGCGAGACCGCCTTGCGCGCCATGGCCAGGGCACAGTCGAGAACGTCCTGCGGGGCATTGGCGTAGCCTTGCGCGGCGGTGGTCGCGAGTGCCAGATGGGCGTAAGCCAAGGCAAAATGCGGGTCGCGGTCGACCGCCGCCTGGAACATGGCGCATGCCTGCCGGTTGTCTTCCGGCTCGTAGCCGCGAATATGCGCGAGCCCACGCAGGTAGAATTCATAGGCCGCAAGGCTCGTCGGCGGCTTGCGGAGCGCCTGCCGCATGCCGGCGCTCTCGATCTGCCCGACGAGGGTGGAGACGATCGTCCGGGTCACCTCATCCTGCACCGCGAAAATATCCGTCAGGCTTCGGTCGTAATGCTCCGACCAGAGGTGCGCGCCGCTCGCTGCCTCGACCAGCTGCGCGGTGACGCGGATCCGCTCGCCGGCGCGGCGGACGCTGCCCTCGACGAGGTAGGTGACGCCGAGCCGGCGGCCGATCTCCCTTCTATCGACACTTCGATCGCGGAAACTGAAGGATGAACTGGCTGATGTGACGGAAAGCGAGCGGAACCGCGCGAGCCCGCCGATGACGTCCTCGCTGACGCCGTCGCTGAAGAAGGTCTGCTCCGTCGCGCCGCCGAGGTTCTCGAATGGCAGGACCGCGATCGACGTGTGCGCGCAGGCTTGCGAGGCCGCCGGTCCCATTGTCGGTGCGTCCGTCCAGTGCCAGACGCGGATGGGGCGCGTGATGTTCTTCAGCGCGATCTCGCCGCCGTCGAGGAAGGCCGATCGGTTCTTGGCGCTGAGTTGCCGATGGACGACATCGGCGATGCATATGCCACCGGGGACGCCGAGGCCTGCAGGCGCGCGGCGACGTTGACGCCGTCGCCAAGGAGATCGTCTCCTTCAATGACGACGTCGGCGAGATTGATGCCGATCCTGACGAGGATGCGGTCGTCGGGAGGCTGCTCCAGCTGATCGGAAGCGAGCGCCTCCTGCAGCGATAGGGCGCAATCCACCGCGTTGACGGCGGAGTCGAAGACGACCAGCGTGCCGTCACCCATCAGCTTGACGATCCGCCCGCCGCAGGCGGCGATGCTGGGAGCAAGGATGGACGTCTGCAGCCGCTTCATAGTGCCGAGCGTGCGAATTTCGTCGGCCTCCGTTAGACGGGAGTAGCCGACAATGTCGGTGGCCATGATGACCGCAAGTCGCCGCTCGACGCGCCCGTTTGCCATCCTGCTCTCCGCATGCTGTCTATATTTTAGCGTGTTCTCACTAGGGCCGGAAGATGAAGGCGTTCGCGGTCAAAGCGCGTTGCGATCTTTCAGATTCGCTCCTTGCGTTTTTTCGATTTTTTTCGAATGTCGTTTCGCAAAACCGCTCCGTACTTCTGCGCGACTTACTCTACCTGCGTCCCATCTGTTCCTGCAGAAACTCGATGAAGCGTTGGGTCTTGGCCGGCAGCAGCCGTGTTTCGGTGATGGCGTGGATTGCGACGGAGGTGCCTTCCCAGGCGGGCAGCACACGCTTCAACCGGCCCTCGGCGAAATCGTCGCCGGCAATGCGCTCGGCCAGCAAGGCGATGCCCTGGCCGTTGACGGCAAGCGCGCTCATCATGCCGACATTGTTGACCGTGAAGCGGCCGCCGACCGATACCTCGATCTTGTTGTTGCGGCCATCATGCAGCGTCCAGTCCGTTGCCCTCGGCATAGAGATGCAGTCGTGACGGGCCAGATCCGCCGGATCCTGCGGCTCCCCAGACGCCGCCAGATAGGCAGGGGAAGCGTAGAGATAGCGTGCGTGGCGGCCGAGCAGCCGTGCAATCAGGCGCGAATCCTGCAGTTCGCCGGCACGGATCACCACGTCGAAGGGCTCCGCCACCAGATCGACGCGCCGTGGTGTCAGGTCGAAATCGAAGGTGATGCCGGGATAGCGCCGGGCGAATTCCGCGATCAGCGGCGTCATGTAGATGGTTGCGAAATCGACCGGCATCGACACGCGCAGGAGGCCGCTCGGCTGCTCCAGCATCGCGCCGAGCTGCTCGTGGGCGAGGCGCGCTTCGTCGACGATGCGTTTGCTGCGCTCGAAATAGAGCTGGCCCGCTTCGGTGAGTTCGATCTTTCGCGTCGTGCGGTGAAGCAGCCGCAGCCCGATCGCCTTCTCCAATTCGCTGATCCGCCGCGACAGGGTGGAGTTGGGCATGCCGACGATTTCGGCGGCTTTGCGAAAGCTTCTGGCTTTCGCGACTTCGACGAACAGTGCCATGTCGTTCAAATGGGTCATCTTTGCTCCATCAGTGGAATAGTAAATTCAGTATGGCTATATTTATCCCGGAAACGGAATAGTGGACAAGGACTCCAACTTAAGGACAAGCCTCGAAGGAGATCCTGATGAGCCTGCTATTCAACCGTGTCCGCATCGGTCGCTACACGCTTGCCAACCGGTTGGCCATGGCGCCGATGACCCGCAGCCGCGCCGAATATGACGGTACGCCCGGCGCACTCGCCGCGGAATATTACGCCCAGCGCGCCAGCGTCGGCCTGATCGTGACCGAAGGCACCCAGCCTTCTGACGACGGCCAGGGCTATCTCACGACACCCGGCATCTACACCGATGCGCATGTCGCCGGCTGGAAGAAGATCACTGCTGCCGTGCACGAGAGGGGCGGTCATATTTTCGTCCAGCTCATGCATGCCGGGCGCATGTCGCATCCGGACAACACGCCGCATCACCGCCAGGGCGTAGCGCCCTCGGCGATTGCGCCGGGGAGTGGCATGTTCACGGCAACGGGCATGCAGGACATCCCGACGCCGCGGGCGCTGACGTCAGAGGAAGTGCGCCGGACCGTCGCCGACTTCCGCCATGCGGCCCGTCGCGCGATCGAGGCCGGTGCCGATGGCGTCGAAATCCATGGCGCGAACGCCTATCTGGTCCATCAGTTCCTGGCGCCGAGCGCCAACATCCGCACCGACGAATATGGCGGATCAATCGAGAACCGGGCGCGGTTTGCGATCGAGGTAGCCGCGGCCATCGCCGAGGAGATCGGCGCGGACCGCACCGCCATCCGGCTTTCTCCCGGCCTTGCGATGTGGGGCATCGACGAGGGCGCCGAAGGGCCTGATCTTTATCGTTATCTGGTTGCCGAACTCGACAGGCTGGGCCTTGCCTATCTGCACATCATGCATGCGGGCGACGAGCCATTGCTCGCCTCGATCCGCAAGCTCTGGACGCAGCCCTTGATCCTGAACAGGCCCGGCCGCGGACGCGACGCGATCGGTTCCGATCTCGCATCCGGGCTCGCCGATCTGGAGGCTTATGGCCAGATGGTGCTGGCCAATCCGGATTTCGTTCACCGGCTGAAAGCCGAGGCGCCGATGAACGACGCCGACCGCATGACCTATTTCGGCGGCACCGGGAAGGGCTACGTCGACTACCCGGCGCTCGCCGCTACCGCCTGAAGTGGGAGCCTACTGCATGTTTTTGTCCTTTAACCGGCTACGATTAAAGGAAACATGCAGTAGCTGCACGTCTTGATCACCCGACCATAGGAGCGCATTGAGCTTCTCGGCTGCGATTTAGCAGTAGTAGACGCCAACTGCGCAGCGGCGCACGGTGCGCCGCGCCACTCCGGCCACGCTGACCGGCGTAAGCGGACGCCCGACCCTGGCCTCGGCTGTCGAGACGAAACTGTACGAACTCAATGCTGGAATGCGCTCTGCAGCTTGCAGTCCTGGAAAGCCGACGATGCCGGCGAGCAGCAAAATTCTCAATTTCTTTGACACGGTCATTGGCCGCCTCCTATGGCCAGATGGCCGGGCAGTTCATCAATATCGGTGAGTTCCTTCGGATCGACCTTCTTTGCGTTGGTCTCGTTCTTGAAGCCGAAATCGTCCGCAGCAACCTCACTGCCGGTCTTCCAGTCCCTGGTCTGGACGCTGTATTGCGGTGCCTGGTCAAGCTGATTGCTGGTGATGACATACCGGCAGGGATAGGGGCGCTCGCCCTGAGCGATCCAGATCTGCCAATCGATCTCCTTGGTGCGAAATGCCAGATGATCGCATTCGGTGCCGCCGATTACGCCGCTGCCGAGGTCCTTTACGTCAACAACGTCGGTCATCAGCACATCGTAGACATTCGACAGAAGCAAATCGGCGCCAGGCATGGGCTTCTGGAGCTTTTCCCGCAACTCGTCGACGAGCTGGTCCAGCGTGCCGGTCTTCTCGACCTCGGTATAGAGATTGGCGTCCTTGCCGACAACCGTGAGAGTCTTGCCGTCGAAGATCATCTCGACATTGGCGAAGCCGCCAGTGCGCGTCGCACGAATCTTGTCGGGCCGGGTGAGATCGATCGTTCCAGAACTCGCCAGTTGGAGCTTCTGGTGATCCTTGGTAACAACCTCGAGATTAGTATCATAACCAAAAGATATGGTCTTCTGCGCCGCCAAATAGTCGGACATGGCCTTGAGCAGGCTCTTGGCCTCAGCATCCCCGGCCTTCGCGCCTGAAGGTGTTCCCATGCCAACGATTAATGCCAATACCGCAGCCGACACCGTCGCGGTGGAACGCACCACCGCTTTCTGCACAAGCTTCACCATCTGATTGTTCTCCCTCTATGCCGCACTTGGCTTACATGAGGTCGCCTCCCGGCAGCGAGCGCTCCGAGGGTGGCGATCAATGGCAGACAAATGATCGCACGGAGATCCACCTCGCGCGCTTGAGATGGATACCTCGCGCCGAAACGTACGCTTGCAATCGGAAGTCACGGATACTAGCAGGTTAATCAAATAGTGTCGACGCGATTGCAGGGCCGCTGCGCCGGCGTTCTGATCGGCACGCGACAGGCTGACATGATCTGGTGCCGGAATGAGCCGCTTCGGCACCTTGCCGCCCGGTTTTCTCAACCGGCCACGGGTCGGGCGCCCCTGCTTGCGCAACAATGTTCCGCGCGGAAGCCCGATCGTGTAACTAAAAGCCGTTGACGCCTTGGGCTTTTGTGGTTATCAACTCGGCCCATGAAAAATTTCGCGGTTATTCTTGTGGTGGGACGGCGCATGGGCAGGATGGTGTAACCATCCGGCGGTAGCCACCCATGCGCTGAACGAGGCTCCTGACGGGGCCTTTTTTTATGCCTTCAAACAAGCTAAGCACCCAACTGGGAAAAGGGACGGAAGCAAGTCAATGAGCGGTACAGAAAACCAGATGACAGGCGCGGAGATCGTTCTCCAGGCACTGAGAGACAACGGCGTCGAGCATATCTTCGGCTATCCGGGCGGCGCCGTGCTTCCGATCTACGACGAGATCCACCAGCAGGACGATATCCAGCACATCCTCGTTCGCCACGAGCAGGGCGCCGGCCACATGGCCGAAGGCTATGCCCGCTCGACCGGCAAGGTCGGTGTCATGCTGGTCACCTCCGGTCCCGGCGCCACCAATGCGGTGACGCCGCTGCAGGACGCGCTGATGGATTCCATCCCGCTCGTCTGCATCTCCGGCCAGGTTCCGACCTCGCTGATCGGTTCCGACGCCTTTCAGGAATGCGACACCGTCGGCATCACCCGGCCGTGCACCAAGCACAACTGGCTGGTCAAGGACGTCAACGATCTCGCCCGCATCATCCATGAGGCTTTCCGCGTTGCCCAGTCCGGCCGCCCGGGTCCCGTCGTCGTCGATATCCCGAAGGACATCCAGTTTGCGACCGGCACCTACACGCCTCCATCAGCCGTTCCGACCCAGAAAAGCTACCAGCCGAAGAAGCAGGGCGATCTGAAGAAGATCGAGGAAGCGGTCGAACTGATGCGCAATGCGCGCCAGCCGATCATCTATTCCGGCGGCGGCGTCATCAATTCCGGTCCGGAAGCCTCGCATCTCCTGCGCGAGCTGGTCGAATTGACGGGCTTCCCGATCACCTCGACGCTGATGGGCCTCGGCGCCTATCCGGCCTCCGGCAAGGCCTGGCTCGGCATGCTCGGCATGCATGGCACCTACGAAGCCAACATGGCGATGCATGACTGCGACGTCATGATCTGCATCGGCGCCCGCTTCGACGACCGCATCACCGGCCGCCTCAACGCGTTCTCGCCGAACTCCAAGAAGATCCACATCGACATCGACCCGTCGTCGATCAACAAGAACGTGCGCGTCGACGTGCCGATCCTCGGCGATGTCGGCACGGTTCTGGAAGACATGGTTCGCCTGTGGCGCGCCGCGTCCAAGAGCGCCGACAAGGCGCGGCTTTCCGACTGGTGGGAGATGATCACCAAGTGGCGCGCCCGCAACTCGCTCGCCTATGCGCCGAACGACGACGTCATCATGCCGCAATATGCGATCCAGCGACTCTATGAGCTGAGCAAGGGCCGCGACACCTACATCACCACGGAAGTCGGCCAGCACCAGATGTGGGCAGCGCAGTTCTTCGGCTTCGAGCAGCCGAACCGCTGGATGACCTCGGGCGGTCTCGGCACCATGGGCTACGGCTTCCCGGCCGCCATCGGCGTCCAGGTCGCGCATCCGAACAGCCTCGTCGTCGATATCGCCGGCGACGCCTCGATCCAGATGTGCATCCAGGAAATGTCCTGCGCGGTCCAGTACGGCCTGCCGGTCAAGATCTTCATCCTCAACAACCAGTACATGGGCATGGTTCGCCAGTGGCAGCAGCTCTTGCACGGCAACCGCCTGTCGCACTCCTACACCGAGGCGATGCCTGATTTCGTCAAGCTGGCGGAAGCCTATGGCGGCGTCGGCATCCGTTGCGACAAGCCCGGCGAACTCGACGATGCGATCCGCCGCATGATCGACACGCCGGCGCCCGTCATCTTCGATTGCCGCGTTGCCAATCTCGCCAACTGCTTCCCGATGATCCCCTCGGGTAAGGCTCATAACGAGATGCTGTTGCCCGACGAAGCCACGGACGAAGCGGTCGCCAACGCGATCGACGCCAAGGGCCGTCAGCTCGTCTGAGATAGGTAGAGGAACCAACTGACATGAACGCACACCTTCAACCGACCGGCTCCGCCTACTTCATCGCCAAGGAGACCGAGGTCGCCGAAACCCACACGCTTTCGGTTCTCGTCGACAACGAGCCGGGCGTCCTTGCCCGCGTCATCGGCCTGTTCTCCGGCCGCGGCTACAACATCGAAAGCCTCACGGTTTCGGAAACGGAACACGAGGCGCACCTGTCGCGCATCACCATCGTGACGCGCGGCACGCCGCATGTGCTCGACCAGATCAAGAACCAGCTCGAGCGGCTGGTGCCGGTCCACCGCGTCGTCGACCTGACGGTCCGCGCCGCAAGCCTCGGCCACGACCGGCCGATCGAGCGGGAACTGGCGCTCGTCAAGGTGCATGGCTCGGGCGACCACCGCGTCGAGGCGCTGCGGCTGGCCGACGCCTTCCGCGCCTCGGTCATCGACGCCAACATCGATCACTTCGTCTTCGAGATCACCGGCAAGCCGTCGAAGATCGAGCAATTCATCGCCATCATGAAGCCACTCGGCCTCATCGAAGTCTGCCGCACGGGTATTGCGGCGATGAACCGCGGCCCGCAGGGCATGTGATTTTTGCGCGGGCGAGGGGCCGCTCATGCGATCTTGGCGCCCGTCGCTGCCCTCAAGCTGGATTTGCGCTCACGCTCTTGGGCTGGGAATGCCCCTCACCCTAGCCCTCTCCCCGCAGGCGGGGAGAGGGGACTGGCGCCGTTCGTGCCTCTCCCTTCCAGACTTTCCAAAAAACCAGCGTCTCTACAATCGACGTGGTGCGCTTGTGCCCGACGGTCGCCACGCGTGTCCTTCTCCCCGCAGGCGGGGAGAAGGTGGCCGGCAGGCCGGATGAGGGGCAGGCTGAACCTCGATGGAACCTGCCGGACGCCACTCTGTTGACTTCGCCGGCATTTCTCGCCGACTAATCCCGGACAGGAAATCCGAAGATATCAGGTGCCGGATGAGCTCCACGATGCAGGCATTGGTACTCACACGATACGGCGGCCCTGATGCTGCCGAGCTGCGTGACGTGCCGCGTCCGCGAGCCGCGCGCGGCGAGGTGCTCGTGCGGGTGCACGCCGCAGGTCTCAATCCCGTCGACTACAAGACGCGGGAAGGCATGCTCAAGGTCGTCCAGCGCTACTCGCTGCCAACCGTCATGGGCAACGAACTTGCCGGCGTCGTCGAGGCGCTGGGAGAAGACGTCACGTCCTTCACGCCGGGAGATCGTGTCTTTGCGCGTATGCCCAAGGAGGCCATGGGCGGCTTGGCCGAGTATGCGGTCGTGCCTGAACAGTTTCTGGCAAAGATGCCCGCATCGATCGATTTCAACACGGCAGCCGGCGTGCCGCTTGCCGGCCTCACGGCCTTACAGGCGCTGCGCGACGAGCTTCATGTGAGCCAAGGCAGCCGGATCTTCATACCCGGCGGCGCCGGCGGCGTCGGCACCTTCGCGATCCAGCTGGCGAAATGGCTGGGGGCGGAGGTGACGACCACGGCGTCGACGCGTGGCCGTGCGCTTGTCGAAGAGCTCGGCGCGCACGTGGTGATCGACTACACGACAGAACGGTTCGAGGAGCAGTTGCGCGACATGGACGGCGCCTTCGATCTGGTTGGCGGCGAAACGCTCATGAAGTCGTTCGGCGTGGTCAAGCGCGGCGGCAAAGTGGTTTCCATCGCCGGCATGCCCGAGCCTGAAACCGCGCGAAAGGACCTCGGCCGTGGCCTGTTCCTGAGGGCGCTTTTCTGGCTTGCATCCTACCGGATCCGCGCCGTCGCCAGGAAACATGGCGTCGCCTACCGCTACCTTTTCATGCATCCTGATGGTGCCGAGCTTGCCGAACTTGCCGATCTCATCGAGACCAAGGCGATCAGGCCCGTCATCGACCGCGTGTTTCCGCTCAAGGATGTAGCGCAAGCCTTTGCCTATCTGGAATCCGGCCACGCCAAGGGCAAGGTGGTGGTGGAGATCGGGAGTCGCTCCGGCTGACCCAAGTCTGCCGCAACGGCATCGCCGCCATGAACCGCGGCCCGTAGGGACTATGATTTCCAGCGTGGGTTACGCGGGCTGCCGCCCCCTGACAGCCCCTCACCCTAGCCCTCTCCCCGCAGGCGGGGAGAGGGGACGCGGTTGTGCGCTGACCGCCCGGAGTTCTTTCAGGGACGAGCAGGACGCCAACGGTTTTGTTGGGGCGAGCGGGCGCGGCGATTTCCTTCTCCCCGCAGGCGGGGAGAAGGTGGCCGTCAGGCCGGATGAGGGCTGTCCTACTTTGACTTCGCCTTGGCTTCGCTCTCCCGCTTGAGAGGACGGCTGACCGGGCAGACCTCCTGGGCAAAGCCGTTCAGCGTGTTGATCAGATTGTTGGTCACAATGGTGTAGTGAACGAACTGGCCGCGCTTTTCCTTGGCAATCAAGCCGGCGTTCTCCAGCACGGTCAGATGTTGCGACACCGAGGGCTTGCTCATGTTGAAGCGCTCGGCGATCTCGCCCGCCGTCAGGCTGGAGGCTGAGAGATAGGCCAGAATCTTGCGCCGATGCAGCGACGATAGTGCGTTGAACACCCGTTGCGCCGATCCGCCTGCATCAGGGTTGAGCGTGTCGTCGTTCACAAAATCTCCTTTGTCGCCGGCAGGTCGATCAATAGGTAATTAGGATATTGCCTAAATACCTATTCGCGGGTAAATATGTAATTAGTTTATTTCCTAAATAACTTCTGCGCCGGTTGTTTTCAATCGGGTCCTTCAGTGTTGCCTGAAAAACTGGTCAGGGTTTTGTCGTGGAGGGTGCCATGGATGTCGTGTCGACTGGCAGAATGATAGCGCTGCGCGATAGCGAACCGGTGAACGGCCGGGTCGTCTGGGTTCCGGGCAAGTCGCTCTGGATCTCCGGAATGACGCTCGTGGCCGTTATCGGTGCGCCAATGACGTTTTCGGTGGACGCCCTTGTGATCTTCATCGTTCTGACGGCCCTTACGATCTGCCTCGGCCATTCGGTTGGCATGCACCGGCTACTGATCCATCGCTCTTTTGAGGCGCCGCTCTGGCTCGAGCGCATCCTCGTCACCTTCGGTGTGCTTGTCGGCATGGCCGGGCCGTTCGGCATGATCTACGCCCATGACATTCGCGATTGGGCGCAGCGCCAGCAGGCCTGCCACGATCTCTTCGCGCACCGCCGACCTTTCCTTCAGGACGCCTTCTGGCAGATGCATTGCGTGGTCGCGCTCGATCATCCGCCGCGATTTATCATTGAAGACCGTGTCGCGCAGGATCGGTTCTATCGCTTCCTTGAAGTGACATGGATGCTGCAGCAGGCGCCGCTGGCGCTGGTGCTTTTCGTCTTCGGTGGCATTTCCTGGGTGATCTGGGGCGTGGCGGTCCGTGTTTCCGTCTCGCTCACCGGTCATTGGCTGGTCGGTCACTTCGCCCATCGCGGCGGCGAGCAGGGGTGGCGCGTCGATGGCGTCGCGGTGCAGGGCTACAACCTGCCGCGTTTCGGTCTGGTGACCTTCGGTGAAGCCTATCACGGCAACCACCACGCCTTTCCGGAATCCGCCAGGCTCGGGATCGAGGACGGGCAGATCGATCTGGGCTGGTGGTTCATCCGCCTGCTTTCGCGCCTGGGGCTGGCTTCGGCGATCAAGCTGCCGTCCAATACGCGACGACGCGCCGGTCTCAGACGCATCGTTGCAAGTCCGGAAGGACTGACCGGCCAGAGAAAGGCCTGTCCGGTCCTGCGCGCGTTGCTGCGGTAATGCTTAAGCTGGCGGCTGGTTTAGATCATCTCCAATGATCGCTTGCGCTTCGGCGGCGGGAAGGCGCGGTCGAGGTCGCCGAGGTCTTCCGCCGTCAGGTGAATGTCCATCGCGTCGAGGTTTTCTCGGGCGCGGTCCGCCGAACCGGTCTTGGGGATCGAGATCACGCCGGGACGGGTTTTGAGGAAGGCAAGCGCGATCTGCGATGGCGTCGCCTGATGCGCCTTGGCGATGTGGATGAGATCCGGATGGCGGAGCAGCCGGCCTTCGTCGAGCGGCGAATAGGCCATGATCGCGATGCCACGCTTTTGACACCAGGGCAAAAGGTCGAATTCGATGCCGCGGCGTGAGAGGTTGTAGAGCACCTGGTTGACTGCGACGTTCTTTCCGTCCGGCACCGCAAGCAATTCCTCCATGTCGTCGACGTCGAAATTCGACACACCCCAGGCGCCGATCTTGCCGGCCTTTTTCAGCGCCTCGAAGGCGGCGACGGTTTCGGCGAGCGGATAGCCGCCGCGCCAGTGCAGGAGATAGAGGTCGATATGGTCGATACCGAGATGCTTCAGGCTGCGTTCGCATGCGGCTTCGGTGCCGATCCGACTGGCATTCGATGGCAGCACCTTACTGACGATGAAGGCTTCGTCGCGCCGGCCGCTGACCGCTTCGCCAACGACCCGCTCCGAGGCGCCATTGCCGTACATCTCCGCGGTGTCGATCAGCGTCATGCCGAGATCGAGGCCAAGCTGCAGGCTCTTCACTTCATCGTTCTTGCGCGACGGCGCGTCGCCCATGCGCCAGGTGCCTTGCCCGAGCACGGGCACGCGGCGGCCATCGGGTAGCGTGGTTGTCGGGATCGGATCATGCATCGGGCTCTCCTCGCAGGCGTATGTGTTGGACGGGCGGTTGTTCTGTCCGATCGGCAATCTAGCGCAAAGCATCGCGCTTTCGAGCCCACGCCGTCGGGCAAAGCAGTATCGCGCTGCGGCCGGCTAATTTCGCGTAAAGGTCGATGAGATGGCCGTCGTCAATTTGTCATGGTGACAAGTTCGCGACTGGTGCCGGTCAATAGGTCAATTATGTTGACCCAATTGAGCCGGAGGAAACCATGCAGGCCGATACGCTTCTGGCGTTGTTTTTGTTTGCGTTCACCACATCGATCACGCCGGGACCGAACAACATGATGCTGTTCGCATCGGGCGTGAACTTCGGCTTCGTGCGTACCGTTCCGCATATGCTGGGCATCGGTGCCGGCTTCTTCCTGCTCTTGATCGCCGTCGGCTTCGGTCTCGGCGCGCTGCTCCACTCCGTGCCGCTGCTCTACACGGCGTTGAAATTCGCAGGCGGCGCCTATCTCGTCTGGATCGCCTGGAAGATCGGCACCTCGCGTTCGCTCGGCGAAGGCAAGGCCGGCGCCAAGCCGATGACCTTCCTTTCTGCTGCCGCCTTCCAATGGGTCAACCCCAAGGCCTGGGTCATGGCGGTCTCGGCGATGGCGACCTATACCAGCAGCGACAGCTACCTCTTCAGCGTGCTGGTCGTCGGTCTGGTCTTCGCGCTGGTCAATGTGCCGAGCGTTTCCACCTGGGCAGGCTTCGGCTCGGCGCTCCGCCAATGGCTGTCGGAGCCGTCGCGGCTCAAGTGGTTCAACATCACCATGGCGGTACTGCTCGTCGTCAGCCTCTGGCCGATGCTAAAATAGTGCGAATTGCGGCTTGGTGAGCATCAGCCAGAAGATGCCGGTCACGGCCAGGAAGGCCGGGAAACCGCAGGCAAACCAGATGGCGTAGAGCCGGTCGAATTCCTGTGGCAGCGACGCACCGTTTGCCGTTGCAAGACGGGCAAGATCGCGCAGCCGCAACTGGATCCAGACGACCGGGAGCCAGAAGAGACCGGTGACCACATAGAGGATCAGCGACAACACGATCCAGCCTTCCGTCAGCGACCAGCCGATGCTCGTCGCCAGCAGATAGCCGGTGATTGGCTGTGTCAGCACGGCCGTGGCGGTGAAGACCGTATCGGCGATGACCACCGTTCCGGCGACATGGGCGATCAATCTTGCATCGCGGGTGCGCCGGGCCATCAGCATGAAGAAGGCGATGCCTGCGCCGGTGCCGAAGAGCACGGCGGCGCCGATCACATGGGCAAGGCGCAGTACATCTTCGAGCAGCATCAGCGTTCATCCAGAATGGCAAGCGTCGCAAGTGTGGCGAGGATCGAAGGCAGGACCTTGACGAGCGGTCCGAGCGGTTCGGCCCAGAGTGCGGGTTCGACGAGGCTTGCTGTGGCGAGATAACCGAAAGTCAGCGCGAGCATGCCCAGCAGCGCACGCTTCGCCAAGGGGCGGACGAGGACGGAAATGCCAAGGGCGATATCGGCAAGGCAGGTTGCAAGCGTCATCGCCGTGGCCGGGCCATCGGTGAGAAACCGCAGGAAATGCTGCCGAGCAGCGTCGAAGGCAAAAAGCGGTATCAGTCCGGACAGCAGCCAGAAGAGCGAAAGCCCGACGACCATCAGCGGCTTCAGCAGGTAGAGCCGGGCGAACCAGAGATCCTGAACGCCCGATGGATTGGCTGAAAGACTCTGGCGGGCGGACAGGAACGGGCCAGGGGCTCGGGGCCAACCCGCGGCAGAAACGCCGCCGGCCATCACCGAAAGCGCGGTCGAGCGCAGCGGCGAACGCCAGCCAAGCCTGCCGGCGATATCGGCAAGGAAACCGACGGGTGCTGCAAGTGCTGCGGGCAACGAGACGGTTCTGGCGGCGGGCAGGCCAAGCCACTCACGGTGCAGTGCCACGAGTTCGCCAAGCGTCGGCGGTGTCTCGTCGCCAAGCACGAGATCGCTTCCCTCGGGCATCAGCCCGGCAACAGCCGCGCTGACGGCCTCCGCAACATCGCTCATGGCGACCGTTTCGACGCGTGACCCCACATGCACGAGCGGGATGGCGAAGGGCAGGGCGGCAAGGGCACGCAGCAGGGCCGAACCGCCATGGGCGTTGCGGCCAAGCACCAGCGCCGGGCGAAGGATGACATGCGCGATGCCGCTTGCCGCGAGCGCCGTGTCGGCACGGAACTTGGTGGCGAGGAAGGCGCTGTCGCTGCCGGCGGCGCCCAATGACGCTGAGATCTGGGGTGCGGAGATCTGGACGATCCGCACCGGCGATGCCTTCGCAGCCGCATAAAGCGCCAGCATCGCCGTCTCCTGGGTCGCACCGACATCATCGGCCAAACCATCCTGCAACGCGCCGGCGCAGTTGACGATGACGTCATGGGCCTCGACCAACCCTCGCCAGTTGCTGGCAGCGCGCATGTCGGCGAGGTCGGCCGTGAACCATTGCGCCTGCGGCCGTTTCAGCCGCGCGCTCGCGACATGGCGGCCGAGGCCGGTTACCATGTGTCCGTCGCTGACAAGACGATCGAGTAGGGTCGAGCCGATGAAGCCGGTGGCGCCGAGAATCAGAACCTTCATGCGGCTAGAATAGCGGAGGCGGTTGCGCGCGAAAGCATCATGTATCGTCAAAGTTTAGTCGCGGCCGGACTTGTTACAGTGACAATTCTGGTTGCCGGTCGCTGATGAAATCGATTTCGAATGCGGATTTCATCAGCTACCACTATCGCCCGAGTGAGGAGGCAGCGCCGTCTGCGCCCGAGGGGTGCGCCGGTGCCGAAAAGCACGGCGGCGCCGATCACATGGGCAAGGCGCAGCGGTGGTGTGAATTCTCGCGATCACGTCGCACCTCGCGGGAGGCTACTTCCCCCGCGATTTGTCAGCATTGCTCCCACATTCCCACCATCAGGGCACGAGTTCGATCTCGCTCGGCCGCCATTCCTTCGTGAAGAACGATTCCAGCGGACTGTAGAGACGCAGGAGCGTAAACCAGCCTTTGCCGGGCATGGTCTGGATCCAGTTGCCGCGTTTCACCCCCTCGGGTTGGGTTGGGCCGAAATAGATCGTCGTCGAGCCATCCGGTTCCGCTTCCGCGGCAGGCGATGGATAGCTCTGGCTGCCGGCGCGCGGGTAGCCTTGCGGCGTCTGTAGCATCGAGCGCGACTGGTTGTCGTAGAGCGTGAAGGACCAGAACGCGGCCGCCGGAATGTCCTTCGGCAGCGTCACCTTGTAGGTCTTGCCGCCGTCGAGGTCGTTCTTGTTGGCGTCCAGGAAACCCATGAGATATTGCGACCCGACCTTGGGGAGCCGCATGATCATGCCGGGCGAGTCGAGCGTGTAGCCGAAGTAGAAGGCCGTCTTGGAATCGAGGGTACGCGCGCCAGTCGGCGGTAGCGGGTCGAACAGGCCATCCTTTGTGATCATCGGCGGCGGCGTTTCGAAATTTGCGCCACCCTGCCACAGCATGTTTCCCCACATTGAGTCTGGATAGTACGACCAATCAGGATGGGGCCCGCTGAAACGCCAGTTCAACACACGGCTGGCTGCGTTTCCCACCGCTGCTGCATCGGTCAGAATCTTCTTCATCCGGTCGTCCGGGTTGAATTCCTTGCCCTTGACGATACCGATGGCTGCCAACTGGCCTGCAAGTTCCGGATCGTAGGAATCGGCCGGCTCGGCCTGAACATTGGCGTTGATCATCTCGAAGAACGAATAGTCGCTTGGGGGGATCGTATTGAACGCCTTGCCGCTCGCCTCGAGGAACTTGGTTTCAGGAACCGGCGGATTCACTTCAAGCCTGACTTTGCCTTCGAGCGCCGTTGCGATGCTCGTGCCGACACCGCCCGGCGTGTAGGGATAGATCTTCATATTTTTCTTGATGTTCTCGACGGTCGGCTTCGGATCGTTGTCTACAAGGTAACCGCGAGATGCATAGATGACCCGGTTCGTCTTCGACCGCGCAACATAGAAACCACCTTCCGGAACCGGACCGTCATAACCTGGTGGCAGCAGCAGGTATCTTCCGCCTTCGCCGCGGTCGGGACCGGGGAACCCGACATCGATGATCCAGCCAAACCACATGTCGTTGATCGTGCCTACCCCCATAGGAGGCTGCTCGACCACGGTTGGCCCCTTCGTCAGATCCACGATGCTGAAATAGTAGACGGTATCGGCATTGGCCGTGAGGAACAGCGACTTCGAATCCATCAGTTCAGGGTAAAGGGTGACCGTGTTGTCCTCTGCGCCGATGCTGAGAAGACCCTTGCGGATCGCATAGGCCGATGCGCCGCCATAGCTGTTGAGGAACGCGTCAAGGGCGCGAGTGAAATCAAGCGTGTCATAAACCTTGTCGACGGTGTCTGCACTCGGCGCGCCATCCTTGAAATTGAGCGTACCGATGCGAGACTCTACTTTATCCGGGGTAACCAGAATCGGTGGGATTTCGGTCGCCGTCTGGCCAAAAGCTGGATTTCCGCCGTTGACGATGGTTGCGGCGACAAGAGCTGCAAATAGTGGAAGCTTGCTTCTAATAGGTTTCATGCTGCCCTCCATTTGTTGAGTAAGACTCTGGATTGGCGCGGACAACACCACGTTGCCGGATGTCTATGGCGCGATGCACGTTTCCCGACTCCCGAGCATGCTCCGCGAGTACCTTTTGGACAAGTTTGTCTTCATGAGAGTTTGAGTCAGCGGGTCTGCAAATCGGACAGCGTGAACCCTTTCACGAGGCCGTGAAATAGCAATTACGTTACTGCAACATACGTGGAAAACGGCGCTCTTGCTGGCTTTAGCCTCGCGCGTTGGTGGATCCTACATAATAGCGCATTTTTCAATGCTGCCGGTTCGCATGGAACCGGACTTGTTACGGTGACAATTCTGGTCGCCGGTCGCTGATGAATTCGATTTCGAATCCGGATCTCATCAGCTACCACTATCGCGCGAGTGAGGAGGCAGCGCCGTCTGCGCCCGAGGGGTGCGCCGTTGCGAGGAGCCAGGCAATGTCCGAACACCATCATGGTCACGATCACGACCATCATCACCATGACAACCATTTCACCGACATGGAAGCGCGGGTGAAGGCGCTGGAAACGGTGCTGACCGAGAAGGGGCTGATCGATCCGGCGGCGATCGACGCGATCGTCGAGACCTATGAGACGAAGATCGGCCCGCGCAACGGTGCCCGCGTGGTGGCCAAGGCCTGGGTCGATCCCGATTTTGCCGAGTGGCTGAAGCGCGATGCGACCGAAGCGATCGCCAGCCTCGGCTATACCGGCCGGCAGGGCGAGCATATGCGCGCCGTGTTCAATACGGCCGAGACCCATAACCTCGTCGTCTGCACGCTCTGCTCCTGTTATCCCTGGTCCGTGCTCGGCCTGCCGCCGGTCTGGTACAAGGCGCCGCCCTATCGCTCGCGCGCGGTCATCGATCCGCGCGGGGTGCTCCAGGAGTTCGGTCTGATCTTGCCGGAGACAACGCGCATCCGCGTCTGGGACTCGACGGCGGAGCTGCGCTATCTGGTGATCCCAGAGCGTCCGGCCGATACCGACGGTTTCAGCGAGGAGGAACTCGCGGGGCTGGTGACGCGCGATGCCATGATCGGCACGGGGCTCGCGCTTTCCGGGGAGACGCTTCGATGAACGGTCCGCACGATCTCGGCGGCGCGCACGGCCTCGGCCCCGTGGCGCCGGAAAAGGACGAGCCCTATTTCCACGGCGAATGGGAGAAGCGGGCGCTCGGCGTCACGCTCTCCTGCGGCGCCTTCGGCGCCTGGACGATCGACGAAAGCCGGCATGCGCGCGAAAGCCTGCCGCCGGCGACCTATCTTTCGGCGAGCTATTACGAGATCTGGACCCGCGCGCTGGAGACCCTGCTCAAACGCCATGGTTTTGTAAGTCAGGCCGAGCTCGATGGCGGCCACAGGCTGGAGCCGTGTGCGAGCCCGAAGCGGGTGCTGAAGGCCGACATGGTGGCCGGCGTGCTGGCGAAGGGCGCGCCTTGCGACCGCCCGGCGGAAGGATTGCCGCGCTTTGCTGCCGGCGACCCGGTGAAGACGAAGAATTTCAATCCGGAGACCCACACGCGGCTGCCGCGCTACGCTCGCGCCAAGCTCGGCCGGGTAGAGGCGGTGCAGGGCTTCTTCGTCTTTCCTGACGATAACGCCCATGGCCGCGGCGAAAATCCGCAATGGGTGTATACGGTCGTCTTCGATGGGCCCGAGATTTGGGGCGAGGGCGCCGATCCGACGCTGACGGTCTCGATCGATGCCTGGGAGAGCTACCTTGAACACGTGTAAGGTGACATCGCCGCTCATTGCCTCGGCCGAACTGCCGAAATCGCCGGAGGGCGATCCTGTCTTTGCCGAGCCCTGGCAGGCGAACGCCTTCGCCATGACCGTACGCCTGCATGAAAAGGGCGTGTTCTCCTGGCCGGAATGGGCCGAGGCGCTTTCGGCCGAGCTCTACAAGCCTGGTCGCAAGGCGGATGCCAGCGACTACTACGATTGCTGGGTAGCCGCGCTCTCGCGCCTCGTCACCGAGCTCTCGATCGCGTCTGGCCGTGAGTTGGAGCACCTGACGCAGAGCTGGCAGCGGGCGGCGGAAGCGACGCCGCACGGGCACCCGATCGTGCTCGCCAACGACCCTGAGCGGCCCTGATTTCGAAGGCTCCGATCGGCAGGATTTTCGCAAGTTGATCGCAGACGGTTTTTCACGTAGAGGCTGCTAATCTAAACGATCTGGAGCTTGCCGTGGGCGAAACGCGATATCCTTTTTCCTCCATGGAGGCGGCGGCGGAGATGTTCAAAAGAACGCCGCTCGAACGCCTCAGCACATGGTTGGAAACCAAAAGGATGGCCCGGCGGGAGAGAAAAAAGAGACGCCGGCACGCGTTGACGTGCCTGAACGCGCGCGGGCCGGCGACCTTGTCGCCCGACGATATCCCGTTGATGTTCATCACCCACAACGACCTCAAGCTGATGCCGTCGTTCCTGGCGCATTACCGCAAGCTCGGGGTGACACGCTTCATCTGCATCGACGACGTCTCATCCGACGGCACGCGCGAATATCTGGTGGCACAACCGGACGTCGACGTCTGGTCGTCCATCGTCCGCTTCAAGGAGGCGCGGCGCGGGCGCGAATGGCGAGAAACGCTGTTCGAGCGCTATGGCACCGGCCGATGGTACGTCAATGTCGATTCCGACGAGTATCTCGTCTACGATGGCTATGAGGAACGCGGACTGAAGTGGCTCATTCCGGCGCTGGAGCGCATGGGCGCCCGCCGCATGCTCGCCCCCATGCTCGACATGTATCCGGTCGATCTCGAGCGCGCCGACGTTGAAAAGCTGGAGCAACAGGCCCCCTGGGAGATTGCCGATCATTTCGATGCCACCGGCTACGCCATGCATGCGATGAAGCGGGCCTTCAGCGTCAAGGGCGGACCGCGCTATCGCAAGTTCGGAACCGACCTGGAGATGGTCAAGTATCCGGTGCTGTTCTGGGACGGCGAGTGCTGTTTCGGGCCCAGCATCCATCAGCCCTTGCCCTATGACCGGAATTTTCCGGCCGCCATGGGCGTGCTGCTGCATTTCAAGTTCTTTGCCGATTACGCCGAGGTCGTCGATGCGGCCGCGGCAGGCGGGCAGTATTTCGATGCCTCCGCCGTCTATGTGAAGATCAAGGAGAACATCGCAAACGCCGGCGGTCTGCAATTGACGTCGGATGTTTCGGTGCGCTTCACCGGATCGAGGCAATTACTGGATCTCGGATTTATAACGCGGCTTGAGCGCGCCTGAAGCGCGGCTCGGCGAATGTCTGGAGTGAGAATGGAGAAGGCGAAACTCGTCGTTCTGTTTCCGGTCTTCAATGGTGCGAAGACCCTGGAAAAGTGCCTGCAGTGCATCGCGGATCAGGGTTTCAGGGATTTTCGCGCCATCATCGTCGAGAACAGGTCGACCGATGGTTCGCTGGAGATCGCCAAAGCCTTCGCGGCGAAGGATCCTCGCTTCGAAGTACTCGAGAACGAAGTGCACCTCAAGGCTGACGAGAACTTCCTCAAGTGCTTCCACCTCGGCACCGAACTCGGCGAGTATTTCTGCCTCAGGGCCTGCGACGACTTTTCGACGCTCGACTACCTGTCGCGCCTCGTCGCCGCCCTGGACGCGGATAAGACCAAGCTGCTCGGGGTTTCGGACGTCAGGCGCATCAACAACGGCAAGGGACGCCTTGCCAGCCCCAACCGCGACGTCTTCAATTTTGCCCAGCGCGTGCGCGACGGTAACATCCCGCGCAATCTGAGCTATCCGTCCGAATGGGTCTACGGCATCTATCGGTCGCAAGGCAGCCTGGAGATCCTGCTCCGGCGCTATGCGGAGTTCAGCTATCCCTGGACCGGCGCCTCCTACATCGTCACGGAGTTCGTGGTGCGCGATCTCGTCGCCTATGTTGAGGGGCCCGAGTTCCATTTCATCGAGGGTTCGGGATCGGTTCAGCGCTATGGCGCAAAGACCTTCCGGGAAAAGTTCTCGCAGCGCTGGGACTATACGGTCGGCTGCTATCGGCTGAAGGACAAGCTGCCGCCGATGTCGCCGTGGACAAAGTTCCTGCTGTTCCGGATGTTCTGGAACGACGCGCGTCGCAAGACCCGCTACAAGCTCCTCGGCTTTTTCTGATTGGGCGGACACGCGCCGGAGAGGGCGCGCCGCGATCTCAACTTCCCTTCGCCTCGCTCTTGTCGAACTGGCGGTAGCACTCGTCGGCCACCTGCTGCAGCAGGCTGCGCGGCACCTCGCCGGTGACGGCGTAGCCGATCGGGCCGTCGATCCAGTAGAAGGTCTCGACGCCGTCGACGCTGTCGATACGGAAACTGGTCTCGCGGTTGTCGTCGTTCCGGCCGAGAAGCACGGTGAGCCTGCGTCCGGTGCCGTCCTCATACATGAACATCGCACCCGCCTTGCCATTGACCGGCAGCAACCGGCCGCCGACCAGCGAGAAGCCGAGCGAGGAGAGATCGGGGATCGACAGCGGATGTTCGAGGCGTTTTCCGAGCCAGGTGGCGAGATGGCTCTGCTCGTCGGCGCCCACTTCGACGGCGTGGCGCACTTCGCTGGCATAGACCAGGAAGGCTGATTGCGCCTGCCGCGGCAAGCTGTCGGCGGTCTCGATCGATTGGTTGCCGCCATCGGCAGAAATCAGAGATGGCGCGTAGAGGCCGGTCAGCGCGCCCGCGGCAAACAGGGCGAGACCGGCGGCGATGGCGCGCAGACGGCCGGTGGCGGATCGCTTGCCCTTGTCCGGGTCCGATTGCGGAAGATCGTTGCGGCTTTTCGATAGCAGGGCGCGGTCGTTTGTGTCGCTGTGGGCGTAGCCGGCGAAGAGCGCACGAAGGTCCACCGCCTGCGCCTGCCATTGCCGGACTTCTTCGGCGCGGGCGGGGTTGCTCTCCAGCCATTGCTCGATCCGTTCGCGTTCCCGTGGGGTCACGAAACCGTCGACATAGGCGTGCAGGTCGTCTTCGGAGACGGTGTTGAGATCTTCCGTCATTTCGGTCTCCGCATGCTGATCACATTGTCGTCCTTCATGGCTTCGGCAAGCTGGCGCCGGGCGCGTGAGAGCCGCGACATCACGGTGCCGATTGGAATGGCCATCATCTCGGCCACGTCCTGGTAGCGGTATCCCTCGATCACCACGAGCATCAGCACCGAGCGGTTTTCCGAGGAAAGGCCGTTCAGCGCCCGTTCGAGCTTGGAGCGTTCGAGCGGGTCGCTTTCGCGGTTCTCCGCCTCGAGCCCCAGATCCTCCTCCAGCGCCACCTGCGGGTGCATGGAGAGGTAGCGGTGCCGGTTGCGGCCGAGATTGGTCATGATGGTGAAGGCCCAGGCGCGCAGGTTGACGCCGCGCCATTGCGCGCGGCGCGAAAGCACCTTCTCCACGCAATCCTGCAACAGGTCCTCGCCATCCGGATCCGAGCGCACGAGGCTGCGGGCATAGCGCCTCAGCGCCGGCACCAGCGCCAGCACGTCCTCTTCGAACCGGTCGGATGCGGGGTTTTCGGCCCCCGCATCCGCATTGCCGCCATTACGGCTTTGCGACATCCCATTCGCCCTTCACGCCATCACCGGTAATGTCACCCATCTTCTTGTCCTTGACGAAGAAATAGAGCGGCATGCCGTCCTTGGCCCACTGTTTCTTGCCGTCCTTGCGCTCGACCAGCGTATAGGCGCCTTCGGCCTTGGCGCTGGCTTCCGCCAGGAAGGGCGGCCAGTTCTTGGCGCAATTGTCGTAGCAGCTGGACACGCCGCCATGGTCGTCCTTGTAGGTATAGAGCGTCATACCGTTTTCCCCGGCCAGTACCTTGCCTTTGGCCGATTCGACTTCCTTGACCGGCGGCGCGGCGAAGGCCGTGACGCTGGCGGCAAGGAGCATGGCGATCGTCAATGGAAACGTTCTCATGGCAATTGTCCTTCCTCAAGATGATTTTCCTATCCGGAAACGGGCGGATGCCTCCTCGTCCCGTTCCGCAAGAGCCGCATGCTTGCAGATCCAACCGTGAGACACGGTGCGCGGGGGATTTATTCCCGGAAAACTGGTGGCTGTTTCGGTTCCGCCATTTCGCTGCCGGAACCGAAGCAAACGGAGCGACCGGCCGCGCGATCGGCAATCGCGCGGCCGGCAAAAGGACGGTGATTTGCTGGAAGCAGCCCGCTGTTCAGGGCAGCAGAACCACGGACCCGGTCGTGCGACGGGCCTCCAGGTCCTCATGCGCCTTGCGCGCTTCAGACAGCGGATAGGTGGTGATGGCGGAGGCGCGAACGATCCCTGCCTCAATCGCGCCAAACAGGTCTCGCGCCGCCGTCTCGTATTCCCTTCGGTCCGCGGTGTAGTGCGCGATCGAGGGGCGGGTAACATGGAGCGAGCCCTTGGCCGCAAGTAAGGAGACGTCAAGCGGCGGCACCGGGCCGGAGGAGGCGCCGAACGAAACCAGCGTGCCGCGCGGGCGCAGGCAATCGAGCGATTTGGCGAAGGTTTCGGCGCCGACGGAATCATAGACGACATCGACGCCCATGCCGCCGGTGATCTCGGCGACACGCGCCTCAAAATCCTCCTCGGTATAGAGGATCACATGATCGCAGCCGTTGGCGCGGGCGATCTCGGCCTTTTCGGCGGAGCTGACCGTGCCGATGGTGGTCGCGCCCAGGTGCTTCAGCCATTGACAGGCGATCGAGCCGACGCCGCCAGCCGCCGCATGGAACAGCACCGTGTCGCCGCGTTTGACCGGAAAACAGCGGCGGATGAGATACTCGACGGTCAGCCCCTTGAAGACGAGTGCTGCGACCTCAAGGCTGTCGAACTCGTCGGGCAGCGCCAGCGCCCGTGCTGCGGGCAAGTCGCGGTGGGTAGCATAGGCACCGGGCGGGCCGCCGACATAGGCGATGCGTTGGCCGACAGCAAAGCCCGCCACCCCTTCGCCAAGTGCCGTGACGACGCCGACGCCTTCGACGCCGAGGCCGCTAGGCAGCGGGAGGGGGGCGGTGCCGCGGCGATGATAGATGTCGATGTAATTGACGCCGATCGCGAGGTGGCGAATCTGGATCTCGCCGGGCGCGGGGTCGGCCAGTGGCTCGGCTTTGAAAGCGAGCACCTCTGGCGCGCCAAATTCGGAAAATCGGAAGACTTCATTCTCGATCGCCATGCTGCTCTCTCCAAGGGATTTCGCGGAATCTGCTTGATTTTTCAGCGTCGGTCGAGAAACCTTTGTGCAATCCGATTTTCCAAAAATGGAAAGCAAATGGACTGGAATGATCTGAAGTTCTTTCTGGCCGTCGCCAATGCGCGGTCGTTGAGTGCCGCGTCGGCCAGGCTCGGTGTGAGCGCGTCGACCGTGTCGCGCCGGATCGAGGCACTGGAAGCGGCGTTGCAGGTCAAGCTTTTCCGGCCCCATCGCGACGGTTATGACCTGACGCCCGCCGGCGAAGACTTGGTGGCGCCGGCTGAGCGCGCCGAGGCGCAGATGCGCGTCTTCGAGCGCACGGCGCGCGAGAAGGACAGCGATCTCGCCGGGCCGGTCCGTATCGACGTGCCGGAACTGCTCGGGCAGGAGGTGCTGTTGCCCGGGCTGGCGGGGCTCCTGCAAAGCCATCCGGAGATCCGCCTTGAGATGCATTCGAGCGTCCGGCCGGTGCGGCTGATCGGTGAGGAGGCGGATATCGTGCTGCGCCTCGTCCGGCCGCAGCAGGGCAATTATCGTCAGCGCAAGATCGGCTCTCTCGCCTTCGGCCTCTATGCAGCACCCAGCTACCTTGAACGCCACGGTACGCCAGGTACGCCGGCTGACCTCTACCGCCACCGGGTGATCGGCTGGAGCGAGGAGTTGAGTTACCTGATCATGGTGGCCTGGGTCGAAACGCTCTGCCCCGGTCTCCAGCCGTCGATGCGTCTCACCTCCCTCGGTGCGCAGATGGCGGCGGTGAAAAACGGGCTCGGGCTCGCCGTGTTGCCTGCCTTTGCGGTCCAGTCGGCAGGGTTCGTGCCTCTGCTGCCGGAGGTGCCGCCCTTGGCCCCGGATCTCTGGATGCTGGTCCATGAACAGGCGGCGGAACTGCCGCGGGTGCAACTGGTCAAGGAGGCGGTCATCACGGCGCTGGCGCGCTTCAAGGTGCGGTCGGGCGTGTAGATGCCAAGCGGCTCAAGCCCGGTCGGCGACGAAGCGGGCGAGGGCTGGACCGATCATGGTGATGATCAGAAGGCGGGCGGTCTGCAGCGCCATGACGAAGGAAAGATCGACATTGCTCGATGCGGCAATGACCGCGATCGAATCGAGCCCGCCGGGGCTGGTGGCGAGATAGGCGGTCAGCGGATCGATGCCGACGACCTTGATCAGGAGCACCGCGAGCAGACCCGAGAAGGAGATCAGCACGATAATCGAGATGACCGTCGGCACCAGCGCGCGGCGCGCGTGGATGAGGATCTGGCGGGTGAAGCCAAGGCCGATGTTCCAGCCGAGAGCCGCAAAACAGAGCGCCAGCAGCCATTGCGGCAGCACGGTGGTCATGACGCCGCTGACGTTGAGCACGGCGCCGACGAGGAAGGGCAGCAGGAAGGCGCCGGCCGGCACGCGCAGGAAGCGGCCGGCAAGGGCGGCGCCGAGCCCGACGGCCATGGTCTCGAGGAAGAGCAAGCCGTCGATCGGCGCGAACCAGTGCGTGGTCTGCTCGGCTTCAGCCCCGGTGACCCACATATGCGCCACGACCGTTGCGGTGCTGGCGACGAAGATCACGCGCAGATATTGCATGAAGGCGACGAGGCGGGCGTCGGCGCCGTAGGCATCGGCCATCAAGAGCATGGTCGAGGCGGCACCGGCCGACGAGCCCCAGATCGCCGTCGTGCCCGGCAGGATGCGCATGCGGGTGATCACCCAGCCGCAGAGCGTGCTGACGGCGATGACCGAGAGGATGACGGCGAGGAACAGCGGCCAGTTGCCGGAGAAGGTCACGAGCATGCCCGGCGTCATAGCGCCGGCGATCATCATCGCCAGGATGAACTGCACGCAGAAGAAGAGCTGCCGCGGCAGCCGGATCGTGCCGCCGTTCATGCCGACGAGAACGGCGCCGAGCATCGGGCCCATCAACAGCCCGGCCGGAAGGCCGATGAATTCGAAGAACGAGGCGAGCACAATGGAGATTGCCGAGAGCAGGCACCATTGCAGCCACGGGGCCAGCCGTCCGATGCCGACCTTTTCCGGAGAGGACGCGGCTTTGGGCTTGTCG
Organism: Ensifer sp. R-19; assembly: GCF_049905105.1. NCBI lineage: Bacteria > Pseudomonadati > Pseudomonadota > Alphaproteobacteria > Hyphomicrobiales > Rhizobiaceae > Ensifer > Ensifer sp. R-19. The sequence continues at coordinate 2,176,507 of NZ_CP184569.1, read as the reverse complement.
GTCGTCACGGGCATTCTCCGGCATGACCCCGTAAAGGCGGAGCGGCCATTCGTGGCCGGCCTCGACGGGCTTCGAGCGATGGTCGTCACCAGCAGGATCGCGGCGCCATCAATGTCCCGCTCGTTAGCAACAATGCGGCGTTGCATTCAAGGGGCACGGCAAGAAAGTGCCACAGCTGCCGTCGGCCGGAAACAAGGGGAGCGGTGTCGCCACACTTGCCGGGAAGGCTCGCAGCTGTGTGACGAACGCGCGTTGTGAGAAAAAAACGTGAACAAAAGATCTCTGGCTCGGGTAGCGCGACAGATGCGGTCAGGCAAAAAGATATTGATTTTGCGTGGCAATTTCGTGAATTGCCGCGGAGTGCTCGCCAACCTGCCGTCACAGGGGCCGTGCAGCCCATAAATCCGGGCTTGCGTGTGCCGCCCGAATCCTGACACTCAAGCCCATGCAGTTCGCACCGCAACAGGACGAGGCCCTCAAGGCCGTTTCGCAGTGGCTGAAAGAGGGCCGCTCGCCGCTCTTCCGGCTGTTCGGCTATGCCGGCACCGGCAAGACGACGCTGGCCCGGCACTTTGCCGAACATGTCGATGGCGACGTGCTGTTTGCCGCCTTCACCGGCAAGGCCGCGCAGGTGCTGCGCTCCAAGGGTGCCAGCAACGCCAAGACCATCCACTCGCTGATCTATCGTCCGCGCGGCGAGGAGGAGGTTTCCGATGAGGAAACCGGCAAGACCTCGATCGCGCCGATGTTTGCGATCAACCGCCAGAGCCCGGTCGCCAAGGCCGCGCTGATCATCGTCGACGAATGCTCGATGGTGGACGAGGCGCTCGGCAAGGACCTGATGAGCTTCGGCACGCCGATCCTCGTGCTCGGCGATCCCGGGCAGCTGCCGCCGGTATCCGGCGGCGGCTACTTCACCAACCAGGAGCCGGACTATCTGCTGACGGACATCCATCGTCAGGCGCGCGACAATCCGATCATCCAACTCGCGATGCAGGTGCGCGAAGGCAACGAGATCATGCATGGCGACTACGGCACCACGCAGGTGATCGGTCGCGGGCAGGTGAACCAGGAGCTGGTGCTGGAAGCGGATCAGGTGCTTGTCGGCACCAACAAGACCCGCCGGCGCTACAATCAGCGCCTGCGCGAACTCAAGGGCTTCACCAGCGACTATCCGCAGTCCGGCGACAAGCTCGTCTGCCTCAGGAACGATCCGGCCAAAGGCCTGCTCAACGGTTCGCTGTGGCAGGTGATGAGCTCGTCGAAGGAAACGGTGAAGCCGGGCATCAACCTGATGATCCGGCCCGAAGACGACGACATGGATCGCGGTGCCGCCAAGATCAAGCTGTTGAAGGCGGCCTTCGAGGATGTCGAGGGCGAGATCCCCTGGACGACGCGCAAGCGCTACGACGAGTTCGACTACGGCTATGCGCTGACGGTGCATAAGGCGCAGGGCTCGCAGTGGAACAACGTCGTTTTGTTCGACGAGAGCTGGGCCTTCCGCGATACGCGGGAACGCTGGCTCTACACCGCGATTACCCGCGCGGCGGAGCGACTGACGATCGTTCGCTAAGGGCGGCTACGGAAGGGGTGCGACGTTGCCGATCAACAGGATCATCGCGTCGAGGCCTTTTGTCAGCATAGTGGACGCGATTTCGGCTGGCGGATACAACCCGTTTCTCTGCCAAGCGACACGTGGATTCCGCACCGCCCTGTTTGCTGCTAATATCATAGCTTCACCACCGGTTGTGGAGGGCAAAATGTCTCGGGCTCGCTTCCTTTCCGTCGCCGCATTCTCAATAGGCTTTGCAACGACGATCCACGCAGCGCCTATCAACATGACAAACAGTCCGTCCTGGACCAGCCCCACCGCTGCAAATCCATCGGACCTGGTTCTGGTGGCAGAGACCAAGAAGCCGCTGGTGAAATCGCCGTCGGTCAAGGCTGGAGCAACCGGCCCACAGACCACGGTCGGCTCTGCTGAACTGACTGCCCAGGAATGTGAGCGCGTTGGCGGTGTCGTGACGGGCAACGGTGACCCTAACTGCAAATCGAACCAGCGGTGCAAGACGACGCTGAGCAACGGCGACATCCGCTCGGTATGTATCGACGAAGCAAATTAGGCTCACCAGTCCGGGCTTTTGACCTACTGCATGTCTTTGTCCTTAAATCGAACTCGATTTAAGGACAAAGACATGCAGAAAATCAAAGTGCTACAGCGACCTTTGCGCGTCTGATAAGACGCGCGGCGCTGTAGGCGGCAAGCTGGATAAGGCCGGCCGCATAACGGACGATTATCGCTTGGTCGCCATCCACAGCACGTGGCGCGCACCGCCACGCTTGCCATTGGCGCGCACATTGACCTCGTCGGTGGCAAAGCCGACCTCACGCAATCGCCGCGTAAAAGCGCTGTCCGGCGCCGAGGACCAGACGGCAAGCACGCCGCTGGGCCGCAGCGCCGCCTGGGCGGCGCGAAGCCCGGTATGGCTGTAAAGGCTGTCGTTGGAGGGGCGCGTCAATCCGTCCGGGCCATTGTCGACATCGAGCAGGATGGCATCGTAAGCGGCCTTCTTCGAGCGGATCAGCGCGCCGACATCGCCGACATGGATATCGACGCGGGGATCGTCGAGCGTGCCCTTGTGGAGGTCCGCCATCGGCCCGCGCGCCCAGTCGACGACGGCCGGCACGAGCTCTGCGACGACGACGCTGGCATCGTCCGGCAGCACGGCGAGGGCCGCCCGCAATGTGAACCCCATGCCGAGACCGCCGATCAGCATGCTGATGTTCTTGCCGCCGGCGATGCGCTCGTAGGCGAGCGTCGCCAGCGCCTCTTCCGAGCCGCTCAGCCGGCTGTTCATTAGTTCGGTCGAGCCGAGCATGATGGAAAATTCTTGGCCGCGCTGCTTCAGGCGCAACTCGTCGCCGTCTCCGGGAATGGTGGCGCGGTCTAGCTGGATCCAGGGAAGCATCGGGATATCTCACTCATGTCGTTTCAGCGCCTCGTAACATGAGCGCGGCGTCGAAGACATCCCATTGTCGACGATCCCGGGAGAATCGCCGGCAAACCGGCGGTATGGCCGGCTACCGGACAGGCTTTGGCCGTGCCGCCTCCAGACGCGCTGACACGTCTCCAGCCGAAGACGAAAACCGCCGTAAGGTGCTTCGGTTACTCCGCCGAGATCATTCCGGCGAGTACGGCCTTGGCGATTGCCTGGAAGCGGTTGTTGGCGCCGAACTTGCGGATGATGCCGGCTTCGAGCGTGAGCGCCGCGGCGACGTCCATCTCCATCAGGCCGGCGATGCGCGGGGCCGGATAACCGTCGGCCATGAAGGTCAGACACTCGCTCTCGATCGGGGAAAGGTGGACATGGTCATCTTCATCGGTCGCGGTACCGCTGCCATCGCTGCTTTCGAGCAGTTCGGTGATGCGCTGCATCTGGCGGCGCAGGTTCGCCTGCTGGGCGGCAAGTTCCCGGCGCCGCGCCAGTAGCGCCTCGCGAAACAACTGGTCGGCGTCTGCCTGTTCTTCGGTGCCGGCAAGGCCGGTCAAAAGCTCCAGGATGGCGGCGATCGGCATGTCGATCTCGCGGCAGGCGTTGATGACAGCCATGCGGCGGATGTGTTCTTCGTTGTAAACCCGCATCGGCCCCATGCGCGCGGCGGTCAGAAGGCCTTTCTCCTCGTAGAAATGCAGGGTGCGGTGGGTGACGCCGAAGGCATCGGCCATGTCGGCGATCGCCAGCGGGGCCGTCGGATCATGATGGGGAAGGGGAAGGATGGGCAGGAAGCCGACGCGTTCGGGCGCGGCGAGCATGCCTTCGTATTTCCAGTGGTCTCGCGGCATATCGATTGTCCCCGGTCTACAGGCCGCGCCTATCCGGCGCGTTGTCTCTGTAACGTTTGATTTTCCGCATATTTGACCTGAATCGAGGCCGACCCAGGGTGTAACAGTCCGCGTCCGGAAGCGGCGGCGATCACCGGGTCTCATAGGTGCGGACCGCGTCCGCGTGCTGAGGCACTCGTTGATCGACAACGACAATGCCTGCTGCTCGGCTGGGGCATCCCGCGTGGACCACGCGGTTCTACTCAGGACTTCGATGCTTGCCTGACGAGCAACCAGGCATCCATTCCCAACGCATGCGTGCACCGTATACGCGAATCAAATATATGACCAGTCCTTAATATTGGTAGGCTGACGCCCGTTTTCCCCGACTGGAGGGGCCGCTGCCACTGCATGGTTTCCTACTGCCTGTCTCCTTGAATCGACCTCGATTTAAGGACCAAGACATGCAGAAAATCAAAGGGCTACAGCGACCTTTGCGCGTCTGATAAGACGCGCGGCGCTGTGGGCCGATCCAGGAAAACATGCAGTGATTCAAAGCGTTACGGTGAGCTTGCCGCGTCCTCGAAGATGCGGCGCACGCGGTCAGTGGCCGATGACCTTGAGCGGGCTGTTGGAGCTCAGGATGAACAGTGGTTCGTCCCCGCGCAACGGCGACAGCTTCTGCTGGCAGGACCAGGCTTCCTCGAAGGCACCCCGGGTCAGGTGCTTGCGATAGCGCTGGGTAGCGGCCATGCAGCCCATGAGGGGGCTTTCGATCTGCTCCTGGCGGGCGTGCTCGTAGATCTCGCCGTCGAGCGAAAACAGTTCCGACGCCAGCGACATGCTCTCGTAAAGCAGGTCCGGCTCGGACGCGAGCCGCTTCCAGGTAATGAAGTCCTGGCGCAGCGGCACGTTCTCGCCATCATGCGAGAGGGTGACGCGGATGCCCTGCGCCGGCGCATCGTACCAGGTCACCTGCACGGTGAACGACAGGGCGGAATTGCGCGAAACGGGTCGACCGGTGTCGCCGTCGGTGGCGCGGGCCAGCGTCTTGTGGCGCTGGGCCGCAAGGCGAAGCGCCGTGGCAAACGCTTTTGCATCTTCGTTTTCGGCGCCGGCCATCTTCACCTGAACCGAGGGCAGTACCCGCTCGGTCGCGTGGCGCGCGTTGAAGAGTTTTGCCTGCGCGTCGATGTCCAGCGTCATTTCCTGCGAGGGCATCGGCGCGAAAAGGAGCAGCGGCAGCACGGTCAGCACCGAGAGCGGCGACGAGAAGGGCGCCGGCGGCCAGGCGGGCCGGTGCCCGGCAAAACGCCGCTTCGTCAGTTTCGGCTGGCGGGGCGAGCTTGCGGCCTGATGCTCTTCCTCGTTGCGGGCGCGCTGGTACTCCGGAACATAGGTTCCCTTGGGAATGGCGATCCGCCATTCGTCGTCGGCACCGTCGGCCTCGTAGAAAGCCTTGAGCAGCTTGCGCAATTTGCCGGCGTGCACCCGCACGAGCGGGTCACTGTCGGCGTTGAAAGCCTGGGGCCGGTCGAAGACGTCGATCGCGATCGAGTAGCCCTTGAGCTGATAGCCTTCGCCGGCCATCTCCTTCTCGACCACATAGGTGAGGAAGGCCCTGAGGCGCTCTGAACGTGCGAAAGCCTTGCTTTCGAGGATACGGCGGAGGGCCCGTCGAATCGTCTCGTCGCAGGGTCTTTCGACCGTCGTCATCCGTTCTTGCTCCAGTGTCATGTGAATTAAAATCTATGAAATGCGATCGCGGCGCGGGCTGGGCCATTCGATCTGATTCGGAAAGTTAAGCCCTAAAAAGGTGGTTGTCAGGGGTGTAGACGCCAAATTTGAGTTTTTTCTGAAATAAACGTAAAAATTGCGCCGGTTCTCCCTGTGGCAGATGGTAGCGGAAGTCCAGTCGGCCATTTTCGCCGTCCGTGATTGAGCCTTCCCGCATATTAGAGACGTCGATTGTCAAGACTTGGTCAAGACAAGGCGGGCAAACGAACCGCGCGCAAACGTCGCATCGCTCCCCTGCGACCTCCTTGGAATTGCTGCATAATCGGACCTCAAACTGTTTTCGGTTTCAGCAATTATGCAGTAGAACATTGCAACCACATTGCCTGCGTCTGGGCCCGCCTTGGGCCCGCTTTCTGGAAAGTTCAGACATGCCTGCAAAACTGTCCGTGAATCTGAATGCCGTCGCAATGCTCCGCAACCGGCGCGATCTGCCGTGGCCTTCCGTCACCGCGCTTGGCCGCATCGCGCTCGAAGCGGGGGCTGCCGGTCTCACTGTGCATCCGCGACCTGACCAGCGCCACGTCCGCTTCAGCGATCTGCAGCCGATCCGCGACCTGATCGACCAGGCGTTTCCGGAGACGGAATTCAACATGGAAGGCTATCCGAACGAGGAATTCCTCGGCCTCGTGGAGATGCATCGGCCGGAGCAGGTGACACTGGTGCCCGACGATCCGGCGCAGGCGACCTCGGACCACGGCTGGGATTTCCGCAAGAACCACAACCTGCTCGGCAATGTCGTCGGCCGGCTGAAGAAGAAGGGTTTTCGCGTTTCGCTGTTTGCCGATGGCGACGAGGATACGGAGGCCTTGCGGATTGCCAAGGAAACCGGCGCCGATCGCATCGAACTCTACACCGGCCCCTATGGCGGTTGCTATGACGACCCGGACAAGGCCGAGAAGATCGCCGCCGAACTTGGCCGCACGGCTGCGATTGCCGCAAGCCTCGGGCTCGACGTCAATGCGGGCCACGACCTGACGGTGGCCAACCTGCCGTTGCTCGCCCGGCACATCCCCGATCTTGCCGAAGTCTCGATCGGTCACGGCCTGACGGCCGATGCGCTGGAATACGGTATGGCCGAGACGGTGCGCCGCTTCCGTCGCGCCTGCGGGCAGGAGGTCTGAGGCGACATTTGCGCCCTAGTTCTTGCGCGGCAGCAGCGCCTTGCGGAAACCCGAGCGATGCCATGAAGGATCTCTTCGTCGTCACCCACACGGAATCCGTCCATCACCTGGAAGGCAAGGTGGGTGGCTGGTACGACACGGATCTGACCGCCCGCGGCAGAGAGGATGCGGAGTTAACGGCCGAACGGCTGGTGGCTTTGGTTGGCGGAAGGGACGTGGAAATCCATAGCTCCGATCTGCGCCGCGCCACCCAGACGGCCGATGCGATAGCAAGGCGCTTTCAACGGCCGGTGATGGAAACCGCCGATCTCCGGGAAATCAGCTATGGCGTTGCCGGTGGCAGGCCTCAGGCCTGGCTCGATGCGCGCTACACCCCGGCGCCGGATGACAATCGGCTCGATGATCCCTGCGGGATCGATGGCGCAGAAACCCGGCGCGAGGTGGCGCTGCGCGTCTTCCCTTGCGTCGACGCCATCGTCGCGCGGCCCTGCCAAACGCAGATCATCGTCACCCACGGCTTCACGCTGACGCTGGTGCTTGCCGCCTGGATGAAGATCCCGATCGGCGCCACGGGATTCCTGAGTTTTCCGGCAAAATCGGGAAGCATCACGCATCTGCGCCAGGACGATTTCTTCCGAAACCGGGCGGTCGTCAATCTTGCGGATGCTTCGCACCTGCGCTTTGCGCCATCGTAAGATCTCGCCGATCAGAACAGTGCATGGTGATCGGCAACGCTTCTGTAGCCTACAACTTTGCCGTGGGTCTGCTATAGGTAGAGTCCATTCCTTCCCTCGTAAGCGGCCAATGACATTCCCCACCAGTTTCCGTGAGCGCATCGTTCTCTATGCGCTTTTGACCTCGCTGACCTCGATCAGCATCGATGCGCTCTTGCCCGGCCTGCGCCAGATCGGGGCCGATCTCGGCGTTCGGCCGCCACTTTCCACCCAGCACATCATCTCGCTTTTCATCCTCGGCATGGCGTTTGGCGAGCTGCTGCTGGGGCCGCTCTCCGATGCGATGGGGCGGAAGAGGGCGCTTGTTCTCGGGCTTGGCGTCTATGCGCTCGGAACGATCATCGCCATGGCGGCCGGCTCGCTCGAGATGGTGATTCTCGGCCGCTTCCTTCAGGGCGTCGGGGTCTCGGGGCCGAAGATTGCGACGCGGGCGATGATCCGCGACCAGTTCGAAGGTGACGCCATGGCGCGTGTGATGTCGTTCATGTTCACGCTGTTCATTCTCGTGCCGATGCTGGCCCCGACGCTCGCGCAAGGGATCATCACCGTCGGTGGCTGGCGTAGCGTCTTTGCGGTCTATCTAGCGGCGGCGGGACTTCTCGGCATGTGGCTGGTGGTGCGCCAGCCGGAAACGTTGCCGCTAGAGAAGCGCATTCCCTTTCGCCCGCGGCTTCTCGTGTCGAACGGGCGGCGTATCCTCTCAAATCGCCGCGTGACGCTGCTGATCCTGGCGACCGGGCTCGTCTTCGGCGCGCAGCTTCTTTATCTGAGCACCGCGGCGGATCTGTTCTTCGACGCCTACGGGATCGGGCAGACCTTCCCCTTGTATTTCGCCATGCTGGCGACCGGCATCGGGCTTGCCTCGTTCCTCAATGCCAAGCTCGTGCAGCGCTTTGGTTCGGAGGCGATGGCGCGTTATGGCTTCATTGGCCTGGCGGTGGCGGGGCTCGCCATGCTGGCGGCATCCACCCTTTGGGCCGGCCGGCCGCCTCTTGCCGTGCTGCTGGTGCTCGGCTTTGCGGCCTTCTTTGCGATCGGGGTGCTCTTCGGCAACCTGAACGCCATGGCCATGCGCTCGCTGGGGCAGGTGGCGGGCCTCGGGGCGTCGTTGATAGCCTCCGGCTCGAGCCTGATCGCGACCCTGTTCGCGATCGCATTCGGCGCCTTCTACGACGGCACGACGCTCAATCTTTCCGCCGGGTTCTTTGTCGCCGGAACCAGCGCGCTCGTGCTTGCGGAGATCGCGCTGCGGGCAGATGCCTCGCCGGTGGAGGCCGTACGCTAAGCCAGGCAAGATCCGAGCGGACCGTGCGGCAGGCGCGGCCCTGCGCACGGCCCGTCCAGCCCCCAGGGAAACAAGCCCAGGGGAACCCGCAAAGCATGGTCGCGATCCGTCCGTGCACGTCGTTTTCGCAAAGCTTGTCCGCTACGGCAACCCTAGCCGTTGTAGACGACTGAAATCTTGTTTCCGGATGGATCGCGCATGTAGGCGGAGTACCAGTCGGGCCCATAGTGTGGACGCGGCCCGGGTGCGCCTTCGTCCGCCCCGCCATTGATCATGGCGGCCTGGTAGAAAGCATCCACCTCCGCGGGCGACTTGGCCATGAACCCGACCATGGAGCCGTTTCCGGCGGTCGCCGGCTCACCGTCAAAAGGTTTGCAGACCCACAGGACAAAGCCTTTGCCGGCTCCGCCTTCGGAATAGGCGCGCCAGTCCGGAAACTCTATGTGCTTGCTCCATCCGATGGTCGCGAGAATTGCGTCATAGAAGGCATTCGAGCGGGCGCAGTCCAAGGCACCCACGGTCAAATAAGCGCTCATAATGTCCCCCTTTCTCCGGTGGTGAAGGTGGGGGGAATGCATAGCGCATCATACTGAACATAACAAGAACAAAATGTGGCGACGGCGACTGACAAGATCCTGCTGCCGGGGCGGAAGACGCAATTGGGCATCTCCCTCGTCGCAATCTGGGAGCCCGGCACGGATGGCCGGGCTCGCGTCGTTTCGGACCGGATTCCTTCCTCAGCCGGCAAGTCTCGCCTTGCTCGCTTCCAGGAAAGCGCCGAGCTTTACCGGCGTTGCACCCGTCAGAGACGTCACGTCGTTCGTGACCATGTTGATATGGCCTTCGCGGGTGTTGGCGTCGAAGGAGACGACGATCGGGATGAGGAAGTCCGGCAGGCCGGCGCCCTTCAGGCCGCCTGCGAGCGCCTCGTCCGAGATGTGCACGACATCGAGCCGCTTGCCGGTCGCCTTGGCGACGAGGGCCGCGATCTCGTCGGTCGAGCGCAGCTCGCCGCCGGTCAACGTATAGGTGCGGCTCTCGTTCACAGCTGAGGCAAGCGCAGCGGCGGCTGCCCTGGCGGCATCGGCGCGGGCGATGTGGGCGAGGCGGCCTTCGCCGGACGAGGAATACCATTGCCCGGTCTCAAGCGCGTGCGGCAGGGCCATGAACAGGTTCTCCATGTACCAGCCGTTTCGCAGGATGGTGTAGGGGATGCCGGTCGCCTTGATGGCGTTTTCGGTGCCGAGATGATCGGGCGCGAAGGGGATCACCGATGTCGGGGGGCTGGGCATGGAGGTGTAGAGGATATGCTTGGCGCCGGCCTTCTTCGCAGCTGCCACGGCGGCGAGGTGCTGCTTCAGGCGCTTGCCCGGCTGATCCAGCGCGTCGGTCGAGATGATCAGGATCCGGTCGGCGCCGGCAAAGGCCTTGTCGAGCGAGGCCGGGTCGTCGAAATCGGCGACGCGGGCCTGAACGCCCTTGGCCGTGTAGTCGGCAAGCTTCGCCGTGTCACGGCTGGTGGCGATGATCCTCGCCGGCTCGACGCCGGAGCCAAGAAGCTGGTCGAGCACGAGCTTGCCGAGCTGGCCGGTCGCGCCGGTGACGAGCAATGTATCGGACATGGTCTTTCCTTTTCCTCTAAACCTGAGACGGGATGGCCGCGGGAGATCGCCCGCACTTTCCTCGCTCGTCGTTGATGCCGGCGGCCTGGGAGGTCGCCGGCACATGGTCTCTTTTTGAGACTTGCTCTTATCTCGTAATCTCGGTACAGCTGTAAAGGAGGCAGTTTTTTCTGCTGTGGTTACAGGAAGGGTACCGCCTATGAACAAGCTGACCGGGGAAGTGAAGGGCAAGCGCGTGGCGATCGTCTGCGGCGTTCCGATGGACATGGAGAACTGCCCCGTGCGCGACGTCATGGACAATATCGGCGGCAAGTGGAACTCGCTGATGATCCTGTCGCTGGCCGACGGTCCCTTGCGTTTCTCGCAGCTTCGCCGGCTGATCCCCGACATTTCCCAGCGCATGCTGACCCAGACGCTGCGCGACCTGCAGCGCGACGGCTACATTCACCGCACCGTCTTTCCGACCCAGCCGCCGAGCGTGGAATATGCGCTGACCGATCTCGGCCGCTCGCTGCTTGGCCTGCTCAAGCATTTCGTCGACTGGTCACTGGAAAACCACGGAGCGATCCGCGCGGCACGCGAGGTGTACGACGCGGAGGCGTAGTGCGTTTCCCTGCCGGTGCGAAATTCGCCGTGGGGGCCAATTCATTGGTGCATGCGGCGCTTTCTCTCTCGTTCCGGGCTTTCGCTAGCGAAGTTTGCCCCTCACCCTAACCCTCTCCCCGCGGGCGGGGAGAGGGGACGTGGACGATGGCCGCCTTCCAACCAGGACTGCTGTCAGAGCATGCCGCAGTGGTGTGAAGCGAGCGGGTGCCGCGAGTCTCCTTCGCCCCGCTTGCGGGGAGAAGGTGGCCGGCAGGCCGGATGAGGGGCGGTTGCGAGGCGCGACCTCGTGTCCCGTCGTGCAGACTTGCCCTAGCGCCTTGATTTTCCCTATAGTTTCGTCGACTTCCACGTCACCTCGGGGACCCATGAAGACACTTGATATCGGCATTGCGGGCGCTGGCCCGGCGGGGCTCGCGGCGGCGCTGATGTTGTCGCGGCAGGGGCATCGGGTGGAAATCCTCGAACGCTTCGACGTGGCCTCGCCGGTCGGTTCCGGCCTGATGCTGCAGCCGACGGGACTGACGGTGCTGAACGCGCTCGATCTGCTGCCGTCCATGCTTGCCCTCGGCAGCCGGATCGACCGACTCTATGGCGCCGACGCAAAATCCGGCCGCACTGTTCTCGACGTGCGCTACGACGCAATTGCCGGTGGCCGCTTCGGGCTGGCGGTGCAGCGGGCGGCGCTTTTCAACACGCTGCATGATGCCGTGATCGCCGCCGGTTTGCCGGTTCGCACCGGCGTCACGCTCGCTGATGTTCGAATGGCCGGTGGCAAGGCCGTGCTTCTGGATGCAGAGCGGCGGGAGACGGGCGCCTATGATCTGGTGATCGACGCGAGCGGTGCGGGCTCGACGCTATCGGCCGGCTCCGCTGTCGCGCCCAAAGTGCGCGAGCTCACCTATGGTGCCTTCTGGGCTACGCTCGACAGCGACGGGCTCGTCCATGATCCCCACGCCCTGGTGCAGCGCTACGACCGGGCGCGGGTGATGATCGGTATCCTGCCGGCGGGCAGGGCGCAGGTCGGCGAGAAGGAGCGTGTCGCCTTCTTCTGGAGCCTGAGGGTCGCGGATGCGGACAGGGTACGGGAGGCTGGGCTCGACCGATGGAAGGCGCGTATCCTCGACTACTGGCCGGATTGTGCGCCCTTGCTCGATCAGGTCGCCGACTGGGAGCAACTGACGCTGGCGCGCTATGCGCATCGCACCATGCGCCCGCTCGCCTCCGGCCGTATCGCCTTCCTCGGCGACAGTGCACATTCGACGAGCCCGCAGCTCGGGCAGGGGGCGAACATGGCGCTTCTCGACGTGGCGGCGCTGGCGCATGCGCTGGAGACCACGCCGGATCTTAATTGCGCCCTTGCCACCTATGCTGCCGCGCGGCGCAATCATGTCGCGCTGTTCCAGCTTCTGTCGCTGGCCTTTACGCCGTTCTACCAGTCGGACTCGGCACTTCTCGCCTGGCTGCGCGACCGGCTGGTCGCGACGATCGCCCGCACGCCGCCGATGCAGGCGCTGCTCGCCTCGATCGTCTCGGGCACGCTGATCGATCCCTTCGCGCCGGCCGGGCTTGCCGAATGCGATTGGCAGGCGTTCGGCGCGCGCCCGGACGGCCTGCTGCGATCCGCCTCGGACGCGATTTCCGCCTGAGCAGTCGACGAATCCTGTATCGAGGGCAACGGGATGGCGGATGGAGGGATGGAGAAATTGCGATGACCGAAAGCGTGGCGGCCATACTGGTGCATGTTCCCGACACGGAAGCGGGGCTCGCCTGGTATCAGCGTGCTTTCCCAACGGCACAACGCCGGTGGCTTCAGGCGTTCGACTTCGCCTATCTCAAGGTCGGCACGGTGGATCTCGAAATCGTTCAGGCGGACGAGAAGGTGGCGAGTGGTGCCGCAGGTTCCGTCGTCTACTGGGCGGTCGAGGACTTCGACCGGGCGCTTGCCCATTTCGAAGCGCTCGGCGCACCTCTCTATCGTGGACCGATGGCGATCCAGGAGGGGCTCTGGATGTGCCAGGTGCGCGATCCCTGGGGCAATTGCATCGGCCTTCGCGGTCCGAGAACCGGATATAAGAGAGAGGAAGCCTGATGCCGGATAGTCCCGTCACCTGTGAAATCCGCTACCGGCTCGCGCAGGGCCGGATGACGGAGTTCGATGCCTATGCCCAAACCTGGATGACGCTCATCGAGCGGCACGGCGGAACGCACCACGGCTATTTTGTCCCGCGCGAAAAGCCCGAGGGCATCGGCACGAGCTTTCCCGGCCTTGGTGAAGAGGGCGCTGGCGATGTCGCCATCGCGCTCTTTACCTTTCCGGACGAGGCGGCTTACCGCCGCTATCGCCGTGACGTTGCCAGCGATCCGGACGGCATCGCGGCCAATGCGCGTTACGCGGACGATCCGCCGTTCATCAGCTACGAGCGCATCTTCCTGCAGCCGCTTCCAAGAAAATGACTGGACGCACAGCGGAGGGCGGATTTCCCGCCCTGCGTTTGCACCCGTTTCTCGGTCCCGTTCAGGCAGCCCGTGCCAGCAACGCGCCCTCGAGCGCAAACTCGACGGCAGCGTCCGCGTGGATCGCGGTGGAATCGAAGCCCGGCAGCGGCAGGGCCCTGGGGTCGAGGGTCAGGCAGATCTCGGTGCAGCCGAGGATGACGGCGTCCGCGCCTTCCGCCTCGGCCTTGTCGATCAGGTCGATCAACGCCCTGCGGGAAGAGCGCAGCACCTTGCCGGCGCAGAGTTCGTCAAAGATGACGTTGTGGACGAGCGTCCGGCCATCCGCGTCCGGCACCATGATGTCGATGCCGTGGCTCCGCATGCGCTCTGCGTAGAAGCCGTGCTCCATGGTATAGCGGGTGGCGAGCAGCAGCGGCTTGCGGCTGCCGGCGGCCTTGAGGCGGAGCGCCGTCTCGTCGATGATGTTGATCAGCGGGATGTTCACCGCCGCCTGCACCGCGTCTGCGATCAGGTGCATGGTGTTGGTGCAGATCAGCACGCAATCGGCGCCGGCCGCTTCCAGGCCACGGGCGACATCGGCAAGCCGCTTGGCGGCATCATCCCAGCGGCCAGCCTTCTGCAGGTCGACGATCGACTGGAAGTCGACGGAATGCAGCAGCACCTCGGCCGAGTGCAGCGCGCCCAGGCGCTCGCGAACCGCCTCGTTGACCATGCGATAATAGACCACCGAGCTTTCGAAGCTCATACCGCCGATCAGACCAATCTTGCGCATCGCCATTCCTCTTTCCCTTTATGGCGCGCCGGGCACGCCGTTGTTCGATGGCCAGAACTATGCGGCCGAAGCCGCCGGAATGGTTCGCTTTGTTCGCGAGAGGAATGCCGTTCGGCGCGAAAAATTTGCGCATAGAGGTAAATTTGTGCAAATATATACGGCATTGAATCGCAATGGGTGGAGGGATCGGCGTGCTTGACGAGAGAGACAGGAAGCTGCTTGGGCTGTTGCAGCAGGATGCCAGCGTCGCGGTCGGCGAATTGGCAGAGCGGGTCAATCTTTCGCTTTCCGCCTGTTCGCGCCGCATCCAGCGGCTGGAGGAGGCGGGTTACATCGCCAGGCGGATCGTCGTGCTCGACCGCGAGCGCATGGGCGTGCCGACCACCGTCTTCGCGCTGATCAAGACGGCGCATCATTCGGACGAGTGGATCGAGACGTTCCGCCGCGCGATCAGCGATATCCCTGAAATCGTCGAGGCACATCGATTGACGGGAAACCATGACTATATCGTCAAGGTCGTGCTGCCGCGCGTCGAGCACTACGACGTGGTCTACAAGCAGATCGTGCGAAAGGTGGAGCTCTTCGACGTTTCCGCCTCGATCTCGATGGAAATCCTGAAGAGCGGCACGGCGGTGCCGGTCGATTATGCGGAGTAAGAATCAATGACGGATGAGGCAAACGAGGCGAGCACCGCGAACGAAGGCGACGTTGCCGATGCGCTTGTGGTCGTCGATGTCCAGCGCGCTTTCATCTCCGGGCCGGAGGCGGTGCCCGGCCATGTCGGCCTTCAGCGCGCCGTCGGGGTTCTGTTGCGGCAGGCTCGTGCGGCAGGCGTGCCGGTGATCTTCCTGCAGAATGACGGACCCGAGGGTGCCTCCGACGAGCCGGAGACCGACGGCTGGCAGCTCTTCTTTTCGGCGGAGGCGGAAGAGGCGGTGGTGCGCAAACTGAAGGACGACGGTTTCGATGGCACCGACCTTGAGGATCTGTTGCGGGAGCGAGAGATCGAAACGATCGCAATTTGCGGCATGCTCTCGGAGATGTGCCTGGCGGCGACGGCCCGCACGGCGATCGCCAAGGGCTTCACCGTGATCCTCGCCAACGACGCCCATGCCACCTATGACGTGCCGCCCGGTCCCGGCCGCTCGCCGATGGTGCCGGCGCGTCTGGCCGCGCGCGCGGCCGAATGGTCGCTCGGTGACGAGATCGTGCTGGTGGACGCGGCCGACGAGATCACCTTCGCGACAAGGCCTTGATCGCCGGCCGTTCTTGACTTTTTGCAAGGGTGACATGAGGTGGCTGCGCTTGTCCTTGCTGACCACAACCCCAATCTTGTGGCATGTCCAATAGAAGGCCGGCTGGGAGCCAGCTGGAAGCAAACATGCAGGACAGGCATCATGTGGTCGTCGTTGGCGGCGGGTTCGGCGGATTGCAGCTCGTCAAAGGGCTCGCCGGCGCGCCGGTTCGCATCACCCTCATCGACCGGCGTAACCACCATCTTTTCCAGCCCTTGCTCTATCAGGTGGCAACGACGCTGATCGCCACCTCGGAAATCGCCTGGCCGATCCGCAGCCTTTGGCGCGACCGGCCGGAGGTGACGACGCTGCTCGGCGAGGTGACGGATGTGGACGCGGCCGAAAAGGCGGTCGTTCTCAGGGACGGCAAGCGCATCGGCTACGATACGCTGGTGTTGGCGACCGGGGCGACGCATGCCTATTTCGGCCATGACGAATGGGAGCCCTTCGCCCCCGGCCTGAAGACGCTGGAGGACGCGACGACGATCCGCCGCCGCGTGCTGCTCGCCTTCGAGCGCGCCGAGCTGGAAGAGGATCCGGATGCCCGCGCAGCGCTCCTGACCTTCACCGTCATCGGTGCCGGCCCGACGGGCGTCGAGCTTGCCGGCATCATCGCCGAGATGGCGCATCGCACGCTTCCAGACGAATTTCGCCGCATCGATACGCGGCAAACGCGCGTGCTCCTGGTCGAGGCGGGTCCGCGCATTCTCGCTGCGTTCAGCGAGGATCTCTCGGCCTATGCGGTCAAGGAACTGGAGCGCCTCGGCGTCGAGGTTCGCACCGGCACGCCGGTGACATCCTGCACCGAAGAGGGCGTGATGATCGGCGCGGAATTCGTCGCCAGCCGCACGCTCGTCTGGGCTGCGGGCGTCCAGGCGTCACCCGCCGCCCGCTGGCTTGATATCGCCGCCGACCGCGCCGGTCGGGCGATCGTCGGCGCCGATCTGACTGCACCCGATCATCCCGATGTCTTCGTCATCGGCGACACGGCTTCGGTTACCTATGACGGCGGCAAGCCGGTGCCGGGCATTGCGCCCGCCGCCAAGCAGCAGGGCGCCTATGTGGCCGATGTCATCCGCGCGCGGCTTGCAGGCGACAATCCGCCCGCCGATTTCCGCTACCGCCACCAGGGCAGCCTCGCCACCATCGGCCGCCGCGCCGCGATCATCGATTTCGGCCGGTTCAAGCTGAAGGGCGCGCTTGCATGGTGGATCTGGGGCATCGCCCACATCTACTTCCTGATCGGCACGCGCAGCCGCTTCGCGGTCGCCTGGAGCTGGTTCTGGACCTATCTCAGCGGCCAGCACAGCGCCCGGCTGATCACCCAGAAGGAGACGTTGAAGGAGAAGGGCTGAGGGGTTCTTTGCCGCATGATTCCAGCCGACCGGAGGGCAAACATGCGGCAACTCCGAAAGGGCGACAGCGCTGCGCGTCGGCAAAGGCGTGCAGTGCTGCAGAATTGCACTTTCTGGATGGTGCTCTGATCTCTATGTTCCCGTCTCATTTCAGGGAGTCGGGGATCCAGATGACGAGACATCAGCGCTTGGGCTGCCTTTATGCCATGGCCTTCACGCTTGCCGGTTTCAGTGCTCCGGCTGCCGAAGCCGCGCCGTCCTGCCCCAAGATCAGCTACTCGGCGGAACGGGCCCGGCTGCAAAAGGTGCTCTCGGCGAATGCGTTCCCACGGGACGAAACCGCCTTCCTGCTGAGGGGTGTGGATCAACAGCTGAAGGAAATGCCCCAAATCCGCCTGAACGCACACGGCGCTGAATGCGGCATTCAGGCGGTACGTGCGCTCGTCCTGGGGTGCGTGAACAAAACACTCCCTGAGATGTTGGAGACGACGTCCAGGCCGAGCGCCAAATCCGGACAGGCCTATTGGGACAAAGCGAATGTTTCTCGTCGCGAAGCGGCCCTGATCGGGGTCACCCATGCGTGCCGCAGCGCGGCGATGGAAACATTCCTCTCAGGCTCGTGACGCGAGGGTGGGCCAAAGTGGCTACCTACTTCTCAACCTTCACGATCAGGATCATCGGGCGATCGACTTCTTCGGCAAGGGCAGGGATCTCCGCGATCTGCTCTTCCGTCGGGCGCCACTCCTCTACGTGGCGGATGGCAAAGCCCGTTGATATCAGCGTGTTGAGCGTCGTGCCTGTCGTGCGGTGGTGCTTGATCACGCCCTTTGCCAGCCAGTCGGTGGTGCGTGGTCCCTCGGCCGAATAGTGATCGACCGGCCAGGTGCGCTCGCCGTTCTCAAGCCGCCAGCCGGGATTGAGCGACGCCATATAGATCGGGTGCTCGACGGTGAAGACGAAGTGGGCGCCGGGCACGAGCGCCCGGTGGATGGTGGTGACGAGCCGGCCGAAATCCTCGACATAGTGGAAGGCGAGCGAGCTATAGGCGAAGTCGAAGCTCTCTTCGGGGAGGTCGAGCTGGTCGAGGTCGGCGATCCGGTAGTCGATCGCCGGATCGGACGTGTCGGCCCTGGCGCGGGCGATCATTTTTTCCGAGAGATCAAGTCCGAGCACCTGGGCCGCACCAGCCTCGCGGGCAAAACGCGAGAACCAGCCGAAGCCGCAACCGAGATCGACGACGCGTTTTCCCGACAAATCCGGCAATTGGGCGCGAATCGCCGGCCATTCGGCAGCACCTGCAAGGCCATGCACCGAGCGTCCGAGCTGGCTGTAGCCTTCGAAGAATTCCGGCTTGTCGTAAATGTTCTGGGCCATATCGGTCTCCTTCGGGGCAATGGGCAAGAGCGCGGTCGTCTGCCGCGCGCGATAGGGCGAGCGGGCATCGTTTGCCGTTACCTTGGGAACAGCATGCCGGCAAGGATCCTGCTCGAAACCTCCGGCATTTCAAAGTGCTAGCGCGTTGATCTGATAGGGCGCCGAGCGCCGCAAGGTCAAGTTGCGGCTGAGGTGCAAGGTTTTACTTGTGTTTTTTGGGGGTGTGTTAATGTACGATTCTCTTGGTCCAGTCCGTTTTGTGGAGGCGTAATGTCCGAGGCCATCCATCCCACTGCAATCCATCATTTGCCGGCATTCATCACGGCGCCGGGACAAAGCGACGTCCTGTTCAACGTCGTCGTCGTCTTCATGATCCTGGCGATCTTCGCCCTCGGCACCTTCTATCTCAGGCTGCATTCGCTGCCCGAAACCATGGCGCACAAGAGCCACAAGGTGCAATACGAGCTGGTGGCGGTGCTGGGGCTGATCTCGCTGCTCACGCACAACAACATCTTCTGGATCGCGGCGCTGATCCTGGCGCTGATCGACCTGCCGGATTTTTCGTCGCCGCTCTCGTCGATCTCCCGCTCTCTGGAGAGGATCGCCGGCAAGGTGGATGCATCAACTGAACCGGTGCCGCCCGAGCTCGAGCCGGTGGCGAGCCATCCGGCCGCACCTGCAGATCAGCCGTCGATGGAAGGGAAGGCCTGAGCCATGTTCGAATTCATGCTTTGCTCGATGCTGACGATCCTTCCTGACTATCTCTTCCGCCGCTATGTCCAGGGCAAAAGGTTCGGGCGGGAGATCACCATCTATTCGGTGTGGTTCGAACTGCGCTGGGGCATCACCGCCTGCATCATCCTGACGATCTCGCTGATCACGCTGATCTTCTACTTCCACCCGTCGACGTCGCATGTGAACGCGGCGTTCCGCACCGTCGCGGTGCTTCCCGAGACCAGCGGACGGGTCTCCGAAATCTATGCGACGCGCTTCGAGAAGGTGAAGGCCGGCCAGCCGTTGTTCAAGCTCGACAGCTCCGAACAGGAAGCCGCCGCCGAGGTTGCCCGCCGCCAGATCGCCGAAGTGGAAGCGGAGCTCGCCGTCGCTCGCACCGAGCTGGTCGCCGCCGATGGCGCGATTGTGCAGGCACAGGCGGCGGTGCAGCAGGCTCAGGACGAGTACGACACCCAGGTCGAACTCAACAAGCTGAACCCCAACGTCGTCGCACGGCGCGAGATCGAGCGTCGGCAGGTCAACCTCGAAGGGCGCAAGGGCGCACTCACCGCTGTCCTTTCCAACAAGCAGACACTGGAGACCAAGCTCGTTTCACTGCTGCCTTCGCAAAAGGCGAGCGCCGAAGCGGCCCTGAAGGAGGCGGAGGTCGATATTAGCAAGACCACCGTGCGCGCCGGCGTGTCCGGCCGGGTGCAGCAGTTCGCACTCCGGGTCGGCGAGGTCGTCAATCCGCTTCTGCGGCCAGCGGGCGTTCTCGTCCCTGAAGATACCGGTGGCAAGCCATGGCTGGTTGCCGGCTTCGGTCAGATCGAGACGCAGGTGATCAGGGTGGGCATGATCGGCGAGGCGACCTGCGTCGGCAAGCCTTTCACCATCATCCCGCTCGTCGTCACCGAGGTGCAGGATGTGATTGCCTCTGGCCAGGTTCGCGCCAGCGATCAGCTGATCGATATTGCGAATATTTCGCGGCCCGGCACGCTCACCGTGGTCATGGAGCCGCTCTATCCCGGCGTGCTCGAGGACATTCCGCCCGGCAGCAGCTGCATCGCCAATGCCTATACCAACAGCCATGACGAGCTCGAGTCGCCCGATATCAGCACCGCCCGCTGGGCCTATCTGCACGTGGTCGACGCCGTGGGCCTCGTCCATGCGATGATCCTGCGCATGCAGGCCCTGATGCTGCCGGTGCAGACGCTGGTGCTCGGCGGGCATTGAGGGGGCGGTGTAGCCTCTGCAGTGCCCCTGCGGCAGTCAATATAAGGGCCCCGACCGGAACTGGTCGGGGCCCTTTCTCTTTGCCTGTTCCTCAAATGAACTGAGCCTCCGCGGGGAACGGAGGCTCAGGCGCGCAATAAAAACAAATAAAGCAACTGCACGGCAATAAAAACGCAACCATACTACTCTTCCGGGGATTGTATGTTTGCGGTGTGCAATTACAGGTGCAGTGTGACAAAAGCGGGGTCTGAAATCAATCAAATTTATGTGGCATTTGAGTAGTCAATTCGAGCTAGGCAGGGCCGCGCGGCGGCCTGCCCAAGCGGATTAGAAAGGCTTTGCCGGGGTTAGACGTCATTTTTGCGGCCCATGGCCAGGCTGATCGCTAGCTTTCGCCGCCATCCGCGGTGATCTCCACCGGCATCGTCCAGGGTTCCCAGATCGCATCGTGGCTGCCGCCTTCGCGTCGGTAAAAACGCTTGGCGGCGTCGTTGGTCGCAAGCACGGTCCAGTTGATGCGCGGCGCGCCGATCCTGGCGGCGTGGCGCTTCAAAGCTGCGATCAATGCGGCGCCTGCGCCCGAGGAACGTGCTGTTTCATCAACGAAAAGTTCCTTCAGCACCAGCGTCGGCTTCAGATCGTAGGTCCACGGGATGACATAGTGTACGGCGATGCCGACTGCACGACCGCCGAGATCCGCGACGAGCACGCCGAAGCGCGGGTTATCGCCAAGCCCGTGTTCGATGAGATCCGCTTCGGTCACGAAAAATTTGTCGATGTAACCTTCGAAGATTGCAAGGCCGCGCATCAGCTCCAGCACATCAGTCACGTCGTGGCGTTCGAAGGGGCGGACGGTGAGGGGTGATGCGTTCATCTCGACATCTCGTGCAAGGGGGGTACCCGTTAGGTGTGGGTTACTGAAGGCCGGCGGGGACGCCGGCCTTGCTGCAGATTCCTTGGATAGCAACCCATTTAGGGACAATTATCCAGCGGTTCGAAGTGCCGTAGCGATCTTGAACAAGGCGCACGCCGCAGTGGTGCGCGCTGACCGGCGCTCAGGCGGCGAGCAGGGCCTGCGCTTCACCCGGTGCTGCGCCGGTGGCGAAGGCGAAGCCTTCGTCTTCCCAGCCGGTGATGCCGCCGATCATGATCTTCACGGGGCGGCCGAGGCGGGCGAGCTTGAGGGCCGCCTGATCGGCGCCGTTGCGATGCGGGCCGGCGCAGTAGGCGACGAAGATGGTATCTTCAGGCCACTCGGCCATGCGCTCGGCACTGATCTCGCGGTGGGGCAGGTGGATCGCGCCCGGCACGTGGCGGCGGGCATAGGCAGCGTCCGAGCCGACCACATGCAAGAGCACGAAATCCTGCTCGCCGCTCTTCAGCGCATGGGCGACGTCGGCGCAATCGGTTTCGACGCTGAGGCGCCCGGCGAAATGGGCAATGGCAATCTCGGGGGAAGCAGCGGGGGTTTCGGTGACGTAGCTCATCGGGGCTCTCCTTGGCTCGGTGCGTGTTGACGAAGAGATATGTAGCAGCACCCGATGAGGGCTGGCAGTTGGCAACATTGCCATATATGCTCAAGATCATGCCAAAGTCGTTTTCCGCTACCCGATCGCTCCAAAATCCGCTCGTCGTGGCGCTCGCCTATGACGGGCTGTGCACCTTCGAGTTCGGCGTCGCCGTCGAGATGTTCGGCCTGCCACGGCCGGAAATGGGCGAGGACTGGTATCGCTTCGCCGTCGCCTCGGTCGATCCCGGCGAGCTGAGGGCAACCGGCGGCGTGCGCTTTGTGGCCGATGGCGGCATCGAGCTTCTGGCCGAGGCGGGCACGATCATCGTGCCCGGTTGGCGCGGCGCGGACCAGCCGGTGCCGGAGGCAGTCTGCCAGGCACTGCGGGATGCGCATCAGCGCGGCGCGCGCGTCCTTTCCATCTGTTCCGGCGTCTTCGTGCTGGCGGCGGCAGGCCTGCTTTCGGGCCGGAGGGCGACGACCCACTGGCGCTATACCGACAAGCTTGGGGCGTTTTATCCTGACATCGAGGTGGTGCCCGATGTGCTCTATGTCGATAGCGGGCAGGTGCTGACGTCTGCCGGCAGTGCCGCCGGCATCGACCTCTGCCTGCATCTGATCCGCCGCGATTTCGGCAGCGAGGCGGCCAACCGCGTGACCCGCCGCCTGGTCGTGCCGCCGCACCGCGACGGCGGGCAGGCGCAGTTCATCGAGCGGGCGGTGCCTGATGTGCACGAGAGCGCCCGGCTCGGGCCCTTGCTCGACCGTATGCGCGAACGGCTGGGTGAAGACTTCTCGATCGCCGTGCTGGCAAAGGCGGCGGGCATGAGCGAGCGCACATTCCTTCGCCGCTTCGAGGCCGCGACCGGCACGACGCCGGCGCGCTGGCTCTTGACCGAGCGGCTTTCCCGCGCCCGGCAATTGCTGGAGGAAACCGCACTTGGCATGGAGCAGGTGGCCGAAGCCTCCGGCTTCGGCTCGACCCAGACGCTGCGACACCACTTCCGCCAGCAGCTTTCGACGACACCTGCCGCCTACCGCGCGGCGTTTGGGCGAATCTTAGCGGCTACGAACCTGGCTGCGGAATGACCTTGGCGGTATACGTTGCGTCGGCGTGCGCGCTCCTTGCGATCTCCGAAGTTGACAAAATAGGGACAAATGGTGTGACGAGCTCAAAGCCAAAGAGGGTCAGGCGCAAGGTCGGCGATATCCTGCGCATCGACCTGGGGTCTGGCCAGCACGCCTATGCGCAGGTTGCGAGCGAGCCGTTGATTGTCTTTTTCGACGGCGTGTTCACAAAAGACGTCGCAATCGAGGAAATTCCTACGCTGCCCGTCGTGTTTACGCTTGGTGTGTTCAGGTATGCAGTGACCAAGGGTGTATGGCCTGTAATCGCTTCGCAGCCGTTGACGCCAGAAAATGCGCAGGAGCCCTTCTTCTTCAGACAGGACATCATCAACGGCCGCCTCTTTCTCTATCATTCCACCTTCGCCGATCAGAATTTTGAGCGTCCTGCCTCCCTTGCTGAATGTACAGGCCTCGAATGCGTCGCGGTATGGGAACCGGAGCACGTCGTTGACCGGCTACGCGATCATGCAGCGGGGCGGCCGAACCGATGGGCCGAGGCGCTGAAAATCGACACGGCCCGCCTGACATCACCAAGCCGAGCTTAGCCGCTGGCCGCTACGCCTCCGACAGCGCAGGTTCGGTACCGTCCTTGCGAAAGAAGGACCGGAAGAACACGGCGTCCGGCGCCGAGGCGATGACCCGGGCGACGATGGCTGTTGCCGCAATGGCAAAGACGAGACGCCCGAAGAACACGCTGGTGAAATCCGCGCCCAGCGCGACGACCACCAATGTGTCTTCTATCAGGCTGTGGCCAAAGCCCATGAAGACGCAGGCGAGGAAGACCTGGCGCGGCTCGACCTTGGCTTCGCGGGCCTCGCGGATCAGCAGTGCACCACCGTAGGAGATACCGAGGAGCACGCCGACGGCGGCGAAGGGCACCGTTTGCGACTGGATGCCCGCAAGGCGGAAGAGTGGCGCCATGCCCCGGTTCAGCCAGCCGAGGATGCCGACGAGCTTCAGAATCTCGATCGTCCAACTCAAGGCGAGCAGCACCACGAGCATGGTGGCGAGCGTCTTCAGCGTGCTCAAGCCGAAGGCGAGCCAGCCGGAGCCCTCGTTGACCGGTATCCATGTGGGATTCAGCGGCGTGGTGAGCCATCCGGTTACCGCGAAGACTTGGTGTAGCAATGCCGCGAAGACGAGGCCGCCGCCAATCCTGAATGCTCCGGTGACGAGGAAGCTCGGCCCGGCCTTTTGGATGATGCGCTGCTCGATCGGGATGGCATGCGCCACCAGCATCAATGCCGAAAAGACGGTCATGTCGGCAGTCGTCAGCTCCGAGACCGGGACCAGCGCGAAGACGACGACGACCGCCCCCCAGATGCCGACAAGCAGGCCGGTCAGCCAGGCGAAGGCAAGCTCTGGCGGCAGGCCGACGAGTGTCATCAGCGGCTCGAAGGCGGGTGCGACCGCGCGGATGACGCCGAGTTCCTGCAGCACATGGGTAACGATCGTAACCGGCACGATGATGCGGACCAGGTCAAGGTAGACTTCGAGTGTGGCGAGCGTCTTGCGGTAGAAAATCATGTGAACGGCCATGACGGTGTCTCCTTGAATGTGTTGTCCAAGGACTAGCGCGAGGCCCTTCGCAGTTGTGGTCAAAATATGCACTTTCATGCAATAAAATTGCAAATGGCTACAACAGGGGGACGGAGATGGACAAGATCGACAGCAAGCTTCTGAGGCTGCTGCAGGAGGATGCGTCGCGCACCAATGCCGATCTCGCGGCTGAAGTCGGCCTGTCGCCGTCAAGCTGCCTGCGCCGCATAAGGCGCCTTCACCAGACCGGCGTCATCGACCGGATTGTCGCTGTCCTCAATCCGGCAAAGGCCGGGCGAACGATGAAGGCGATCATTACCGTGGAGCTCGAGCGTCACGGCGAACAATTCGTCCGCCGCTTCCTCGACATTGCCGCCAAGGAGCCGGCGGTGATCCAGGCCTATAGCGTCAGCGGCGAGACCGATGCGCTCTTGATGCTGCGACTGAAAGACATGGACGAGCTCGACGCGCTGACCGAGCGGCTTTTCAAGGAAGAGAGCAACGTTGCGCGCTATTACACGTCGTTCGTGATCCGCACCGGCAAGGAGACGACGGAGATTCCGCTGGGGTAGGGTCGCATCGGGACACTCGGTATCGCCGCGCGCTTGGTTCGCGCCGGGGCAACGTGCCCCGGCGCACAAGACTGTCGCGACCGTCACTTCACCGCAGCATTGCCGCCATCGGCAAAGAGCGCCGCACCGGAGACGAAGCTTGCCATCGGGCCGGAGAGGAAGAGGGCGGCCTGGGCAATTTCTTCCGGCTGGGCGATGCGCTTCATCGCGTGCAGGCCGGCGGCCCATTCCTTCTGCTCCTTGCTGCCGCCCGCCGGCGTATCGACTCCACCCGGGAGCAGGGCGTTGGCGCGGATGCCCTTTGCGCCATAGTCGGCGGTGATGCCCTTTACGAGGCCCATCAGTCCGGCCTTCGCTGCGCCATAGGCGGCCATGCCGGGAATGCCGACGCTGGTGCCGACGAAGGTGGAGGTGAAGACCAGCGATCCGCCATCACGCGCAAGCATCGCCGGGATCTGGTGGCGGGCGCCGAGAAAGGCGGAGGTGAGGTTGGTGGCAAGCGATTGCTGCCATTCCGAAGCGGTGATCTCGGCGACCGGCTTCATGACGTTGACGACGCCAGCATTGTTGACGGCGATGTCGAGACCGCCGAACTGTTTCAGCGCCGCCTCCACCAGCCGGATATGGGTGGCTTCGTCGGTAACGTCGCCGCTGACGGCGATCGCTTCGCCGCCATCCTCGCGGATCGCCTCGACAACGGCCGTAAGCTGCGCCTTGCCGCGGGCATTGGCGACGATCTTCGCACCCTCGGCGGCGAAGAGCTTGGCGACTGCGCGGCCGATGCCCGAGGAGGCACCGGTGACGATAACGATCTTGTCTTGCAGCATGGTCATGGACTTTCTCCTCTTTGGTTGAGGCGCCTTGACTAATGCTGGGAGGGGGGAGCGCCCACCCGATTTCCGCCCACTCAATTCGGAAGACGGTTGAGGGACGACGATTTTCAATCGGCGGGGCCGGTGGCATAGTCCGAGCCGACAAGAGGGGCAGGGAGGAACGGGATGCTGAGGACCTATCGGGGGAGCTGCCATTGCGGCGCGGTGCGCATCGAGGCGGACATGGACATCAGCGCCGGCACCGGGAAATGCAATTGCACGATCTGCGTGAAGATGCGGCTCTGGTCGGTGGTGGTGAAGCCCGAGGCTTTCCGCCTGATCGCCGGCGAAGAGGCGTTGACGGACTATCGCGGGCGCAACCCGGTCGCCCATCATTTCTTCTGCAGCCAGTGCGGCGTCAGGCCATTCGAGCGGATCGACGCGCCGAACATGACCGACGAGACCTACTACAACATCAACGTCGCCTGCCTCGATGGCGTCGATATCGACGAGTTAGTCTCAGCCCCCGTGACCTATTGCGATGGGCTCAACAACAACTGGGGTTCGATGCCGGCCGAGGTGCGGCATTTGTAGGGCTGGAATTGATTGATGGTGGAAAAGACGTTTCCTGAGGCTTTCCCGATCGCACTTCGCTGTCAGTCCGTGAATGCTGTTTCGGCACTCAGGTTGAATTCCGACTATGTATCCGGCCAGTTTTCGGTCAACATTCTCGGCGAGACCTTGCGCATACCCAACCGAGTTCATCTATCGGCAAGGCCGGAGTTCCCGGGACTGAGCCTGTTCGAGCGGCAGATGGCCCTTTGCTTGCTCACGCGCAGCACGGACGGCTTCCAACGCCAGGCCGCTCTGCAAGAAGTCCTTCGCATCAATCAGCCCTGGTCCATTCCCTTCGTAATCGCGCTGATCGGCGAATACGTCGTCGAAATCATCCGGGATATCCACGCGGCTCTACTCGACCTGGAGCGGGACGTCGTCTCGGCATTTATCAGGGCGAACCCGGTGTTTTATATGCTCACGTGTGATCGGGTGATGAGCTATTGGGACTGCTACTACCGTTGGCAGTTTTCGCGCAGTGATTACGTGGGCTTCAAACTCTTGCGGGAACTGGGTGCAATGCGTGATCTCGAACAGTGCCGTCCCCGAGAGGCGGCGTCGATAGGGACTGGCGGTCTCCGTGACCTGTCCAACTCCCACTAGTCCTCGTCCAGGTTCTCCAGCGTCCTCAGGGCATTGAGCGTTTCGCGCAGCGCCCGGTCGAGCCGCTTGTCGCGGCGAAGCACGAGGGCGGAGCGGCGTGAGAAGGGCGGCGTAACCTGCCGCACCTCCAGCCGTTCGCGATCCCCGGCGCGCAGCGCGATCTCCGGAACGAGGGCAGCACCCAGGCCGGCGGCGACCATTTCCTTGATCGCATCGACGCTGCCGAACGACATCAGCGGTTTGACGTCGGTGCCGCCCGACGCCAGCCATTCATCGGTAATCCGGCGGGTGTTGGCGCCCGGTTCGTAGAGGATCATCGGGTACTTCGCCAGGGTTTTTGCGGTCACGCTCTCGGGGAGATCGGTTGCCAGAGGGGCGATTGCGACGAAGCGTTCGTCGAAGAGCGGCGCGACATCGAAGATGCGGCCGGTGACGGGCAGGGTGACCAGTCCGATATCGAGCAGGTTTTCATCGACCGCCCGGACGATGTCGGCGCTGTTGCCGGTCGTTACCGTGATATCGAGGTCGGGGAAGCGGCGCTTCAGATCGGCGAGCAGCGGCGGCAGCAGGAAGGCGCAAGGGGTAGCACCGGTGCCGAGCCGCACCCGGCCAAGCACGCCCTTGGCATGGCGCGCCACCGCTTCGATGGCCTGGCTGGTTGCAGCCTCGATGCGGCCGGCATGGGCAAGCAGTTCCTCGCCTGCCGCACTCGGCCTTGCCGTGCGGCCGACGCGCTCGACCAGGCGCACGCCAAGCTGTTTTTCCAGCGCACGCACCTGCAGGCTGATTGCCGGCTGCGTCAGCCCCAGTCGCTCGGCGGCCGCCGAGAAGCTGCCGAGTTCGGCCACCAGCGCGAAGGTTTTGAGATAATCGAGATCGAGGGTGCTCATATCAAAGTTTCTCTTATGCGTTAGATATGAAAGCTAAGCTTCTTTTATGGAATGTCGAGGCGCAGACTGTGCCCATGGTGAGAAACAAAACATGGGTGTTCGACATGTTCCGGGAAATCGGCCTTTATCTCGTCGCCTCGCCGCAGTCGCGGTACTGGCAGTTGCAGCAGTTGCGCGAACTGGACGCGGAGCGCCTTGCCGACATCGGGATCACAGCGGGAGAAGCGCAGCTTGGAAGGCGCAAGGCAGCCCCGATGCGGGCGCGAGAGAGCGCAATGCCCCCACGGCATGCCGAAGCTGTGCGGGCAGGGGCGATGTAGGCGCTGCAGGTATGGGCGACGATTTCGCCTCTTGAGGCGGTGGGGCGAGGGGCGCCGGCCAAACGCGTGAAAGCCTTGGCTCAATCCGACGCTAATCCCAGCTTTCGATCGTGAGGCCCGGCCAAAGGGCGCGCCAGCGATTGACCTTCCACTCGTATATCTCGCGCGTGATCTGGCTCTTGTTGGCCCGCACGATGGGGGCCAGCAGATCGCCAAGGCCGAAGGGTGCGCAAATGTCGAGCCCGTCGTCGGCCGGGCGAATGCCGACAGCGGTGGCTGTGGTCGGGAATGTCGCGATGGCCTCTTCCATCGAACTATAGGGCTTGATCGGGCTGCCGAATTTCTCCCGGTACCAGAGATGGACACGCGCCTCGTTCTTGACATCGATCCGGACGGACCAGTCAGTGAACAGGTTTCCGATCCGGGTGGCGTGCGCGGCCTCCGCCTCTTCGGAAAGGTCGTCAGCGTCGAAATAGACGACGTCGATGTCGCTGATCCCATGTGCGGGAGGCAAATCGAAGGCATGGTTCCAGACGGTTTGTGCGATTGCCCCGGCCACCAGCCAGCCAGCCGGCAGGGCAATCTTCTCCCAGTTTCCGAGGATCGGAGAAAGTAGCGGGCTCTTGAGGACGATGGCCCGCAGCTCCTCGTGCCCGCGCATCGGAATTTGCCTTCGGTCTGAGAGGATCTCAGCATCTGCCATGTCACGCCCTGGATATCGAGAATCCGTCGAGCCTGATATCGCCCGCTGTCTGCACGGTTCCAGCGGCGATCCACACGGGATCTCCAAAACATTCGACCCGCCTGCCTGTGACGACGATGCCGTCGCCGTCGTTGCAGGCGACGATCGGCTGTGCCGTATGCGTGCTGTAGCGCAAGAGCGCGGGCAGGTAAGTGTCGTCGTCGCTGAGATGCGGAAAGAACGCGAACGGCACGAGATCGAGCGCGTCGCCGTCCGCCATGTCCTCGGGTATCAGGCCAATGAAGAGCGCGTCCGTCGTGATCGTCGGGGCCATGAGGATGGCGCCGGCGCTGACGCCGATCAGGATGCCGCCGGCGAGGGCCCAGTCTCGGATCGGACCGAGCATGCGGCTTTGCTTCAGCCGTTCGAGAAATCCGCCGGTATGTCCGCCCGAAAGGTGAATGGCATCTGAGGCGAAGAGTGCTGCGATGTCTTCTGCCGAATGGGGCTCGTCGAGATCGTAGAACAGCGCGAGATCGAGGCCGTATCGGCCGTAATAGGACCGGGCAGCAAGGAAGAAGCTGCGGTCCGGCTCCGGGCCGGATGCGACATAGGCGATGCGGCGTCCCGGCCCAAGCGCCTCAAGCATTTCCACGAGCCTTCGATCGATCGCCGAACATTTCGGGAAAAGCTGATCGCTGTAGAGGACGAGGTTGACCATCTTGACCTCCTGCTTTCCCGCGCCTGCGACCGCACGGGATTGTCCAGTCTTCACACCGTTCCCGAACGTTCCGTTTTCTAGCTTGCCCGTGCAGGCTGCTGCGATACACGCCGCCCATAGCGCCAGACGCCGAGCCAGCTGAAATAGTTGAGCAGAAGCAAGAGCAGCAAACCCAAGAAACCTGATATCAAGCCTTCGTCTCCGGGTTGGGGTGAGGTGATGAGTGAGACGAGGTCCCAAACCTTGGCCAGCGAGGTGTAGAGGCACCAGCCAGCGAGAAACCAACTGAACGGCCGCCACAGCGGAAAGGGCGGGATCTTCAGGTCGAAGGCGTAGGCAAACAGCCCTATCGTGACCGCAAATTCCACGACCAGACCTACATAGAACAGCGCTCGGTCGGCGGACGACAGCTGGCGTGCTATTTCAGGTGGCAACGTGACAAAAGCCAATGACAGGAGAAAAATGAAAATCAGCCCGTAAAGTACTGCAAACGCTTTCTACATCGCGAATCATCCCGGTTGCCCGGTTGCTATCTTCGGTGGTGGCACTCGATTTGTCCACGGCCCCGCCGAGGGCCGCGCGCCGCTTAATCCGCACTCAGCGCCACCGCCGGCTGCAGGCGTGAGGCGTTGCGGGCGGGCAGGAAGCCGAAGGCGAGGCCGGTGAGGAAGGCGCAGGTAAACGCGAGCGCCACGGGTCCGAGCGTGAAGGAAACGGGCATGCCGAACTGGCCGGCAAGCGCGCCGGTGCCGAGCCCGAGCAGCACGCCGAGCGCGCCGCCGATCGCCGAGACGACCAGGGCCTCGATGATGAACTGCAGCAGGATGTCGCGCTGGCGGGCGCCGGTCGCCATGCGCACGCCGATCTCGCGGGTGCGCTCGCTGACCGAGACGAGCATGATGTTCATGACGCCGATGCCTCCGACCAAGAGCGAGATCGCGGCGACGGAACCCAGGAACAGCTTCAGCGTGTTGGAGGTCTCGGTGAAGGCCTCGCGCACCGAGGACATGTTGGTGATCTGCGTGTCCTGGCGCTTGTGGCGCTGGTCGAGCAGCGCCTGGATCGTCTGCTGGGTTATGTCGATCGCCGAGCCGTCCTTCACCTGCACGGTGATGGTTCTGATGTTGCGCTGGCCGAAGAGGCGGATGCTGCCCGTCGTCAGCGGCACCAGCACCACGTCGTCCTGGTCGTTGCCGAAAGACGTCGCGCCCATTTCCGCCATCACGCCGATCACCTGGAAGGGGATCTTGTTGACGAGCACATATTGGCCGATCGGATTGTCGCCATCGGGGAAGAGGGTTTTCACCACCGTCTGGCCGAGGACGGCGACAGGTGCGTAAGTGTCCATGTCGTTCTGGTTGATGAACTCGCCGCTCGCCATTTTCCAGGATTTTGCCGTCGTGAACTGGGGCACGGTGCCGTTGGCGGTCGTCTGGTAGTCGATGTTACCGTGGCGAAGCGTGACGGAGCTCGTCATCTCGGGCACGGCGAAGGCGACGTTCGGCACTTCGAGGATCGCATCGGCATCGGCCGGGACCAGCGTCACGTTGCTGCCGCCGGCGCTGCCGCGAAAATTCGCCATGCTGGGGCGTACCACCAGCAGGTCCGAGCCCATGGAAGAGATGCGGCTCAGCACCGAATCCTGCGCGCCGGTGCCGATCGCCAGCATTGCGACGACAGAACCGACGCCGATGACGATGCCGAGCAGCGTCAGGATGGTGCGGAAGAGATTGGCCTTCAGCGCCCGGAACGCCATCTTCACCGCTTCGGTGACATCGGCGATCGCCGCCGAACCCTCGCTGACATGGTGGGCAAGGGCTGCTGCGCCTTCGGCATTGCTGCGGCTCTTCTTGGCGCGGTCGGCGACGATGCGGCCGTCATGGATCTCGATCAGCCGGTCGGCCTGTTCAGCGACCTCGCGCGAGTGGGTGATGACGATGATCGTGTGGCCCTGGTTGTTCATGTCGCGCAAGAGCGCCATCACGTCCGAGCCGCTCTGGCTGTCGAGCGCGCCGGTCGGCTCGTCGGCGAGGATCACCCGGCCGCCGTTCATCAGGGCGCGGGCAATGGAGACGCGCTGCTGCTGGCCGCCGGAGAGCTGGTTCGGCCGATGGTCGAGCCGCTCGCCGAGCTTCAGCGCTTCGAGCAGCGCCTCGGCGCGGTCGTGCCGGTCGCGCGCCGACATGCCGGCATAGACGGCCGGCACCTGGACATTCTCCTTCGCGCTTGCCGTCGGGATGAGGTTGTAGCTCTGGAAGACGAAGCCGAAGGTGCGGCGGCGCAGGGCGGCCAACTCATCGGTATCGAGGTCGGCGACGCTCTCGCCGTCGATCAGATAGTCGCCGCCGGTCGGCTGATCGAGGCAGCCGAGAATGTTCATCAGCGTCGACTTGCCGGAGCCGGACTGGCCGACGATCGCCACGAACTCGCCCGCCTCGATATCGAGGGAGAGGCCGTGCAGGACCTCGACGGCGAGATCGCCGTTGAAATAGGTCTTGCTGACGTGCCTGAGCGAGATGAGCGGGGACATGGCCAACCTCAGAACATCGGCGGCATGCGCATGCCGCGCTGGCTGCGGCCGTCCCGGGCGTTGCCGCTACTGCCGGAGCCGGTGGTGACCACGATCTTCTCGCCCTCTTTAAGGCCGCTCCTGATCTCGGCGCTGACGCGGTTGCGGATACCCACTTCGACGTCTCGCGTTTCGAGCGCGCCGGAGGCGGCGACGACGGTGACCTGATCCTTGCGGCCTTCACCCCGTGCGCCGCCCGCCTGGCCATTGCCCTGGCCGTCGCGTCGGCCGTTGCCCTGGCCGGCCGCTTCGCCGGTACCCTTGGCGGGGTGGCTCAGCGCGGCACTCGGCACGATCAGCACGTCCTTGGCGGCGGCCTGCACGAAGAACACCTGCGCGCTCATCGACATCATCAACTCGCCGTCGGGATTGGGGACGTCGAAGAGGGCGTAATAGAGCACGACGTTGTTGGTGGTGTCGGGCATCGGCTGGATCTGCCGGAGCTTGCCGACGAAGCGTTTGCCCGGCTGGCCGAGCAGCGTGAAATAGGCATCCATGCCGACCTTCAGCCTGGTAACGTCGGCTTCCGAAACCTGTGCCTTCACCGTCATGGTCGAGAGGTCGGCAATGGTGACGATGGTCGGCGTCGTCTGGTTGGCGTTCAGCGTCTGGCCTTCTTTCGCCGGGTTGGCGACGATGGTGCCGGTCATCGGCGCATAGATCTTGGTGTAGCCGAGATCGACCTTGTCGCCGGCAAGCGTCGCCTGCTGCTTGCGGATCTGCGCCTCGATGGCGTTGACGTCGGCTTCAGCGGCAGCGAGATCGGCGATCGCCTGGTCGAGCGTCGATTGCGCCACGCTTTTGGTTTCGACGAGATTGCGCTGACGGTCGATATTGGCCTGTTTCAGCACCAGCTGCGCCTTCTTGGAAATCAGCTGCGCCTGGAGATTGGCGAGCTCCGCCTGGTCGATCTCGATGCGATTCTCGATCGTTGCCGGGTCGATTTCGGCGACCAGTTGATCTTGAGTGACCTTGTCGCCGATCTCGACATGCAGCGCCTTCAACTGGCCGGAGACCTGCGCGCCGGCATCGACGGATTTGACCGCATCGAGCGTGCCGACGGCTGTGACGCTGTTTTCGATGTCGCCGCGCGTCACCAAATCGGTCACCATGGCAGCCGTTGCCGGTTCCTCGCCGTAGCGCACCCAGCCGTAATAGCCGGCACCGGCAACGGCGAGCACGACCGGCAGCCACAGCCAGCGGCGCGTGCGGCGCTTGCGCTTCACCTTCTGCACCGCACCGGGAATGAAGGTGACGTTGGGGGTCGCGTCGTCGCGGGGCGTGGCGTCGGCTCGCGCCGTCTTGGCTGTCTTGTTCATCGCATGCGCCTAACCGGCATCGTCGATGCCAAAATGGATAGGTCAAAAATAGAAGCGAATGGACGCGGCGAAAAGCATTGAGATCATTATATTTTCGTAATCTTCGTCATCGGCCGTGCGGCAAAGGCGCCCATGACAGGTGGACGCCCTCGGGTTTCGATTGCGAAGGGCGGGTTTGTCAGCCGCACGGGCCAATCAATGCGGCGACATCCACGACGGCGCCGTGGTGATCGGCAAGGCCGGCGAGCTCGGCATCATGCAAGGCGCGCGCCGGGACGGTTCCGTTCGGCGAGGGCAGGTCGCGGGTGGTGCAGGCGTCGGCTGCAATGGTGATGCCGTAGCCCAGGTCCTTGGCGGCGCGGGCTGTCGAGGACACGCAATTGTGCGTCATGAAACCGGCGATGATAACAGGCGTGCCGGCCGGACCGACGATCTCGGCAAGGTCGGTACCCGAAAAGGCGTTGGGCCGCGGCTTCTCGACGACGGTTTCACCTGCAAGCGGCGCCAGCGCATCGACGATCGCGCCGCGATGCTGCGCCCGGTCGAACACGCCGCCGGCCGAACCCCGATGGGCGACATGGATGATCTTGGCGCCCGCGGCACGGGCTGCGAGCAAGAGCTCGCGCGCCTTCTCGACGGCGGCTTCCGGTTCGAAAAGCCGCAAGGGGCCGGCCAGGTATTCGTTCTGATAGTCGATCAGGATCAGCGTCGCATCACCCAGCGGCGGCGGGGTGAGCGTGACGCCGGCGAGCGTGAAGAGGGTTGCCGGGGCGGCGGGCGAAGGGGTGGCGGAATCGGACATGGGAAGGCTCCTTGGTTTGGTCGAAGTGGCCGTTGTGAACCGGGTCGTCAAAGCGGTCTGTCGATGGGCTTGATCTTAGCGACTGCATTGATGCAGAGTGACCCGAAGTTTTCGGAGGATGATCTGCATGAATGCAGGGACGTGGGCAGATCTCGAGCTGCTGGATCATCTGGTGCGCGGCGCGACGCTCAGCCAGGCCGCCCGTTCGCTCGGCGTCGACCAGACGACGGTTTCGCGCAGGCTCGCAGCGCTGGAGCGGCGGGTGGGGGCAGCACTCTTCGACCGCATCGACGGCCGGCTGACGCCGACGCCGGTGCTTGCCCCTGTTGTCGAGCGGTTGCGGACGATCTCCGAAGAAGCGTCGCTGGCGCTCGCGACGCTTTTGCGGCGGACGGCGGAATTGAAGGGCCAGGTACGGGTGACAAGCATCGGCTTCGTGCTGAGCGCCATCCTGGCGCCGTCGCTTGCGCGCCTTGAGCAGCGGCATCCGGGCCTCACCCTTGATCTCGTTGCCGACAACCAGATGCTGAGCATTGAGCGGCGCGAGGCCGATATCGCCATCCGCATGGCGCGCACGGGCGAGGATTCGGTGCGGGTGAAAAGCCTCGGCACGCTTCGCTTCCGGCTTTTCCGGCCAAAGGGGCTGGGGACGGGGCCTTGCCCGGTCGTGCGCTACGGTCCGGGGCTCGCCCACGTGCCGGAGATGCAGGCGCTTAACCGGCTGCGGCCGGATGCGCGCGTGGCGCTGACCGCCGACAAGCTGGAAATCCTGATGGAGGCGGCGCTTTCGCTCGGCGCCGAACTGATGCTGCCGGAGGTTTCGGCCATGCGCGACCCGCGCTTCGAGGCGGTGGACGAACCGGAGACGACAGCCGAGCGTCCGGTCTTCCTGATGATGCATCCGGAGAGGGCGCGCGTGCCGAGCGTGGCGGCGGTGGCGGCTTTCATCGAGGAGGCGGTGCGCGGGTGGAGGTAGTCGGGTTCGTTCACACGGATCCAAGCTGCGTTCGGTTCTGCCCCTCACCCTAGCCCTCTCCCCGCAGGCGGGGAGAGGGGACGCGGGCGACGGCTGCCCACCACTGAGGAGCAGCTGTCGGAGAAACGTCGACGTAGAACGGAGCCTTAGCGGGGAATCGGGGGCGCTTATTGTTGGGGCGAGCGGGCGCCGCACGCTTCCTTCGCCCCGCTTGCGGGGAGAAGGTGCCGGCAGGCGGATGAGGGGCAATTCCCTCACCGCGCGGATGAGGGGCGCCGTCGTTGAACCAGGAGAGCACCAAAACCACGCATGACAGGCGATCGTCGGCGGTGATCGATCAATCCGCCGAAAACTCCCGTACCAGAGCGTCGAGCGCCCCCGGAGCCGCGACGTCGACACAGCGGATGTTGGCGGCCCGGGCGGCCTCCAGCATGTCTCTGTTCTCGCGGATCGAGCGCTCGATGAATTTATCGATTATTGCGGCCTCCGGCTTGTCCGCATTACCGCGGCGGGGTTCTTCCAACATGCGCCGACGCAGGAAATCGTTATCCGCGTAGAGGAAAAGAGGGAGGACTTCACCGTGTTCGAGTTGAGCCACATATTCCGGTCTAAGCGCGGCGCCCTCCAGCACGAACGGCTTTGCCAGTTGCCGATGGCTTTCGATGATCTGGCGGATGCGCGGCCACATATTCTCATGGTGAACCTTCAGGAACCAATGAATGGTCTCGTCGGACAGGCTGGCATAATATTCGGCGACTTGCGGGCGGACCGATGGCCACGGCCTGCCGGGATGGCGGCCCAGATTGTCCGTCGAGATCAGCTCGCGACCGAGAGAGCTTGCCAGAGCGCTAGCCAATGTCGACTTGCCGACGTGCGAACTTCCTCCAATCAGAAGACCCAGGGGCGGTTGCTGCATGCGTTGAACTCCATCGATATCGAGTGATCGATCTTGCCGTGATCAGCCCATTTGGGCGGTGGCAGGTCGATCTCGTTCAGTCGGCTCGAAACCTATGGGCTCCGCCTTTCGCCGTCACCGCCGAAATTTCGCCCCGTTGTGAGAATCGTCTTGACGCCTCCGGGGCGCTTCACTAGAAGAGTGCGAACCGTACCGTACGGTACTGATCGGGAGCGAGGCGACGTGCAGATGACTGCGGCGATAAGGGAGGCGAATGCCGGGGAGGGGCTGACGGAACGTCAGGGCGCCGTTCTCGAACAGGCATTGCGTCTTCTGGTCGATGGCGGCGAAAAGGCGCTGACGACGGCCGGCATCGCGCGCGCTGCCAATTGCTCCAAGGAAAGCCTCTACAAGTGGTTCGGCGATCGCGACGGGCTGATCTCGGCGATGATCGGTTTCCAGGCGAGTAAGGTGCGCACCCAGGACGTCGCCGCCAGGGCGCTCGATGCCGAGAGCCTTGAGCGTCATCTGATCGTGTTTGCCAAGGACCTGCTCGAGGTGCTCGCGGGCGACGTGTCGCTGGCGCTGAACCGGCTGGCGATCGGCCAGGCGAGCCGCGACGGCTCCAAGCTCGGCCATATGCTGCAGGAGCGCGGGCGCCGGCAGATCGGCCGCCGTGCGGCCGCACTGCTCGAAGCCGGGCGCAAGGCGGGGCTGCTGACCTTCGACGACGCCGACGAGGCCTATGGTGCGCTCTACGGGCTTGTTGTCTCCGACTGGCATCTGAAGATGCTGCTCGGCGAAGAGGCCGGCGAGATGAAGAAGAGTTTCAGCCGCAAGGCGGAGCAGGCGGTTTCAGCCTTCCTCGCGCTTTACGGCACGAAAAGGTAACTGCAGCGCCGCGCTTCGTGAGAAGCGCAAAGGTCGCTGCAGCACAAGGAATGGCAGCGCCGCGCTTCGCAAGAAGCGCAAAGGTCGCTGCAGCACAAGGAATTGCTGCATGGTTCCTGAGCCATGTAGCGGAGACAACTGACAACAACGGGAAGGACCACTAAAATGCGCGTCTATTACGATCGTGATGCCGATATCAACCTGATCAAGTCGAAGAAGGTCGCCATCGTCGGCTACGGCAGCCAGGGCCGCGCCCATGCGCTGAACCTGAAAGATTCCGGCGCCAAGGAAATCCGCATCGCGCTGAAGCCGGGTTCGGCAACGGCTGCCAAGGTCGAGGCCGACGGTCTCTCGGTTCTGTCGGTTGCGGAAGCCGCCAAGTGGGCCGACCTCATCATGATGGCAACCCCGGACGAACTGCAGGCCGAAATCTACAAGGCCGACATCGCCGGCAACATCCGTGACGGCGCTGCGATCGCGTTCGCCCACGGCCTTAACGTTCACTTCGGCCTGATCGAGCCGAAGGCTTCGCTCGATGTCGTCATGATCGCGCCGAAGGGCCCGGGCCACACGGTTCGCGGCGAATACCAGAAGGGCGGCGGCGTTCCCTGCCTCGTTGCCGTTCACCAGGACGCTTCGGGCAACGCTCTCGACCTCGCGCTCTCCTACGCCTGCGGCGTCGGCGGCGGCCGTTCGGGCATCATCGAAACCAACTTCAAGGAAGAGTGCGAAACCGACCTCTTCGGCGAACAGGTCGTTCTCTGCGGCGGTCTCGTCGAACTCATCCGCGCCGGTTTCGAAACGCTGGTTGAAGCCGGTTACGCTCCGGAAATGGCCTATTTCGAGTGCCTGCACGAAGTGAAGCTGATCGTCGACCTGATCTATGAAGGCGGCATCGCCAACATGAACTACTCGATCTCGAACACGGCCGAGTGGGGCGAATACGTCACCGGCCCGCGCATCATCACGGCAGAAACCAAGGCCGAAATGAAGCGCGTCCTCACCGACATCCAGACCGGCAAGTTCACCTCGGAGTGGATGCAGGAATACAAGTCGGGTGCGGCCCGCTTCAAGGGCATCCGCCGCGTCAACGACAGCCACCAGATCGAGGAAGTCGGCGCCAAGCTGCGCGGCATGATGCCCTGGATCGGCAAGAACAAGCTGGTCGACAAGGCGAAGAACTAAGCCTTATCGAACGATTGAATGAAGGAAGCCGGGGCAGTGCCCCGGCTTTTTTCGTGACGTGGGCAGGCCATTTGCAAAACCGCGTCATTGCTGCCGGATCGGCGCGAGATTGGTCGAGGCAGACGGGTGGCAGCCTGACGGCGTGCGGCGGCAAGATGCAAGCAGTCGGCCTGGAGCATCCTGCCTGAAGTGAAACCAGTTGAGACAGAAAGATGGGCTACTGCATGTTTCCTTTAATCGTGGCCGGTTAAAGGACAAAAACATGCAGCACTTCAAAGTGCTACAGCGACCTTTGCGCGTCTGATAAGACGCGCGGCGCTGTAGAACCAAAGCACTCGAGCGTGATTGGTGCGATCATCTGAACGCACGGCGCCCTAGACGACTTCCCAGAGAAACCGAAGTAGATCCAAACAGAGACTCCCAAGCAGGTCCAGCCAAAAGCCAGGGAAGGCGACAAAGGCCGAACCGGCGCCGAAGCCGACCACGCCGAAACCGAGCGCTCCGTCCCAGCCGTGACCTTGCCAGCCGAGCAGGGCGCCGAAGGCGGTCGCCGCACAGACGACTGTGACCCGAACGATAAACAGGAACGTCTCGCGCATGCTTGCCTTCCTGGCTGAGAGCAGAACAATCTATGGTTCACTTCAGCATATAAGTTCGCGTATGCGTAATCGCCAGGGGCCAGGAGCGAGGAGGTCCGAAGAGAGGGCCGTTCCGTTTCGGCTACCGCATGTCTCCTTTAATCGGCTTCGATTAAGGGACAAAGACATGCAGCAAATCAAAGTGCTGCAGCGACCTTTGCGCGTCTGATAAGACGCGCGGCGCTGTACCTCGGGTGTCAGTCCCGCTGCGCCGCCAGGATGAGATCGCAGGCGGCCGTAATGTCGTCGACAACCGCCGAAGGCGCCGGCTGGAAACGCTGCTCATCGCCATCGCGATATTTGCCGCTGCGCACGAGGATCGCGGTGCCGATCCCGGCGGCAAGCGCACCGGCGGTATCGCTTTCGGCATCGTCGCCGATCATGGCCAAATCGGCCGGGTCAAGGCCCATGCTCGCTGCTGCTGCCAGGAAGAAATCGGCAGAGGGTTTGCCGAAGAGCTTCGCCTTGATACCGCTCGCATGTTCCAGCGCCTCGACAAAGGGGCCGGCATCGAGGCTCAGCTCGCCGTCGCGATCACGGAAGAACCGGTTGCGGGCGAGCGCCAGCAGCGGCGAGCCAGCCATCAGGGCGCGAAACGCGGCGTTGAGGCCCTCATAGCTGAAGCGCTCCGCGGCATCGCCAAGCACGACGGCGACGGGGCCGTCCATGCGGCAATCGGCGAAGTCTTCCTCAAGCGCGGGATGAATGAGCAGGTGCGGCTGGTGGCTGTTCGCCTTGAGCCAGGCGCGCGCGGCGGCAACCGGCGTGAACACCTCGTCGGCAGCGCAATCGAAGCCAAGGCGCTGCAGGTGAGCGACGATCTGGCGTTTCGACTGGCGGGTGGTGTTGGTCAGGAAGCGGACGGGGAGGCGAGCTGCGCGCAGCCGCAGCACCGCCGCGATGGCACCCGGCAACACCGTGTCGCCGTCATAGAGCACGCCGGAGAGATCGAGCAGCACGCCTCTTGCCATGGCAAGAGACTGCCTGAGCGCCAGACCATGGTCAACGTTGGGCGGCGGACGCCTCCCAATCGGTCCGCGCCTATCGCGCCGGCACCTTGGGGACTGGCTGCTGTCTTCCCACTGCACGCGGGAAGGGGCGGCGGTGCCGCCCAAAGGTCAGACTGCCTGCCAGGCCTGCAGCCGTTCCACCGTCGTCGTCGCCCCGCCGCAGACGATCATCAGCACGCGCTCGAAGCGCAGGAGTTGATCGGCGTGCTCGTAGGCGATGGCCAGGGCGGCGCCGCAGGCGGGTTCCACCAGCACGCGGTGGTCGTCGAGGAAGCGGGTGCAGGCGTCGACCGCCGACTGGTCGCTGACGACGACGCATTCGACCGGCCGGATCTGGCTGATCTCGAAGGCACGCTTGCAGACCTTTCGGGCGCCGAGCGAAGTGGCGACGCCGCTGATCGAGGGAAGCTCCACCAGCTCTCCCGCCTTGACGGAGGCGAGGTAGGACGCGGTGCCTTCGGTCTCCGCGGTGACAATAGGAATTTCCCGGAGCCCGTTGCGCTCCAGTCCCTCGGCGACGCCCGACAGCAGCCCGCCGCCGCCGACAGAGAGCACGACAGCATCGAAGGCGAGGCCGGCCTTGACGACCTCGTCGATCATCGTCGCGTGCCCGGCCCACAGCAGCGGATCGTCGAAGGGATGGATGAAAGCGGTCTCGGCATCGGCGGATGCGAGCGCGCGGGCATTCGCTTCATCCCAAGCGGCGCCGTGGACGATCACCTCGGCGCCTTCCTGGCGGATAAGCGCCTTTGCCCGTTCGGTGGTCGTTTCGGGAACGAAGACGGAGACGGGGATTGAGAGCTGGCGGCCGGCATAGGCAACCGCCATGCCGGCATTGCCGCCGGAGGAGGAGACGAAACGCCGCTTGCCGTTTCGCGCATGGTGCTCGCAGGCAGCACCAACGCCGCGGATCTTGAACGAACCGGGCGGCTGCAGCGCCTCCATCTTCAGCCAGATGGAGCAATCGGACGCGAGGCTTAGCGGGCGGGATTCAAGGAGGGGAGTTTCGAGGTGAAGTGCCATGGGATGTTCCGTTGAGCGCGCGGTGCTGGAGGCCGGTTTGTTGCAATGGCTCCTGCGGGAGAATCTTGAAGCAATTCTCCCCTGATCGCTAGTTCAACGCAACACGGGGAGGTGTGCAGTCGCGGATGGCCGTGTCCTGTCGTGGGATACGATGGGTCTACCGCGCCCGTCACCAGAGAAGGCCGCTCAATGTCATGAGCGTGATGAAGAGCAGGGACAGGACGAGCGATGCCTTGATGGCTGCCAGAGTATAGTCGTATCGGCGAAGTCTGTGTGTGAGCGTCTGGAACATGTGTTCGTCCAATCGTAAGGGATCTGCGGCTCCTCGCCGTTCGTTCAAGCGCAATGCGGCGCCCGTAAAATGTAGCGCCCGTAAATTGGCTGTGGCGAGAATGTCTGCTCAGCCCCCGAACACACCCGGTACACACCCGTTCGGCTCACGGTTGCCTCTCGCCTCCGCGCAACGTCGCGGACGTACTGCTGTCGATAAAGGAGGAAATTGGCGGTCGGGAGCCCCCCACCGCGATATGCCAAGTCGGCCAGTGTCGATCGTCGAACCATGCGCCTCAAATGTGTCCAGTACAAGGGAGATCCCCTTCGAAGGGCATCCCTTCGACGTTCCGGCACTCATGGCCTGTCCGGGTTACGGGCCTGTCCGGATTTCGGGCCTATCAGGATTTCGGGACCTTGCCGGATTTCGGGCGCTTGCCGGGACGGGTGTCGGGTTCAGGGGCGATATCGCGCCCGGCCAGGGGAGGCGTCGGGCACCGGTGTAGCGGGTAATCGCGCTGGGTCTTTGCGGCGCGCCGCCGTCGTTTTCCCACTGTTCGAGATTTGCGGTTTCAATCTGCCGCGGGGTGCGCAGCCCATCCCGGTTCTGCAGTTCAGCAAGCAGGATATCCGCGGTGGTAACGCCCGCCTGGAACCTTCTGACAAGGAAGACGGCGGCAAGGCGAAGGCTGTCTTGATCGTCAAGGTCGACGCGCTGATGAAAGCCCGCGCGCCGCAACACGCCATCGAGCATTGCCAGGTCGGAGGGAGCCAATGGATGCCGCTGAGCGGGTGACATGAAGCCACCTCCTGTTGACGGGAAACGTCGTTTTCGGCGCGTCCAGGGCGCCGTACGTTCATCTGAACGCACAAAGGACTCTCCGACAATTCTCTCCTACTGCATGTCTCCTTCAATCGATCTCGATTTAAGGACGAAGACTTGCAGCAAGTCAAAGTCTACGGCGACCTTTGCGCGTCTGATAAGACGCGCGGCGCTGTCGGTGCTTGCGCAAGTCCTTATTCCCATGTCCGGGCTTGCGCGTTCGGTTTCAGTCGATATTACGGCCGGCGCGATTTTCGGGATGGTTTGCTTGCGGGCACCTCCGCAGGCGGTTCGGCGGCGGCGCGCTCAAGGCGCTGGGCCTTGAGCTTCTCGGTCTTCTTGTCGCGGGCGATCTTTTCGGCAGCAACGATTGCTCTCGCCGTGTGATCGGTGGCGGAGGCCTTCTCGCTCGCGGAGGTCTTGGCCGGTTTAAATGCCGTGTTGGGGTGTGGCGTCATGACCTGTCTCCTGAAACGGGCGGATTTTTGCCGACCCCAAGCCTCAGCGCGAAGGTCGCGCTGCCTTCTTGGGTCCCGGCAGCAGGCCTTCGCGCTGGAGCTTCTTGCGCTGCAGCTTGCGCTGGCGCCGTACCGCTTCTGCCTTTTCGCGGACGCGCTTTTCCGAAGGTTTCTCGTAGCTGCTGCGCGCCTTGAATTCACGGAACAGACCCTCGCGCTGCATCTTCTTCTTCAAGATGCGCAAGGCCTGGTCGATGTTATTGTCCCTAACGAGTACCTGCAAAAGATGTTCTCCTGTTGTCGGTCGCGGCTTTCCCTGTAGCCGCGGTTATCTGCCGGGTTTGGTGCTCAATTTTTTGAGCCAGGGCCCGGTGATGGCCGCCTGGGGGGCGTCCTCTTTCGAAGTCTCGGCATGCTCGATGTCAGTCTCCAGCACGCAGCGTTCGAACGTCTCGCCTTCGACCCTTACGCGAAAGCGCGCCTCGCCACGATCATTGGGCAAAAGGCCGACGATCAGACCAAGACGACTGTTCAAGGTCGACTGAGCGGCACTCGCCCTCAGCGTGACCTTGTCGCCAATCTCATAGGTTTTGCGGCTCATGGTGGTCTCCTGAAAAGGGCCCTGAGACGCAAAAAGGCCGGGTTGTTCCCCGACCTCTTCCCGTCATTCAAGCGCCTCCCTGCCAGTACATCCGTGGTCAGAGGAGGGCGAATGACAAATTATTCGGCCCTGAGATTGTCGGCCGAGCTCTTGCCCGTTCTGCGGTCGGCAACAACGTCAAAGGTCACTTTCTGACCTTCGTTGAGCGAGCGCATGCCAGCCCGTTCGACCGCGGAGATGTGTACAAACACGTCCGTGCTGCCGTCGTCGGGCTGAATGAAGCCGAAGCCCTTGGTGCCGTTGAACCATTTTACCGTGCCTGAAGCCATGACGATTTCCTTTCAATCGCTGAATTTACCAGAAATATTTCTCTGGCGGTGATCGATATTTGAGAGGAGATCTGGCCGCGCGGAAGCGCCGTGTCAAAGGTCACAAGCAATATTCGATGAGGTGATATATAGACGATACTTTTTGAAACTCAATGAAAATATTAAATTATTTGATTTTGAGCGATCGCGAAAACATCTGCAAAGGCCTGAAATGGCGGGTTTTTCGTCCATTTATTTTTCTTGTTATTCAAGCTGATACGGCTTCTCGAGAGCCAGACGCTGTGCGCGTGAGCCACGCCGCGACCCGGCGTTGCGCGGTGCTCCGGACGCATAGCTGCTGAATGAAAAGGCAGGCGCTGCTTTGAGGGCGGGCAAGCGGATTCTTGGATCGGCAAGCGGGCTGTCGCTGGCCATTTCGACCAAAGCGGCCGGTCGCGACAGGAGGCGCGAAGGTAGAAGGCGGCGGCGCGCTGTCTTCGGCGCACCGCCCCCGCTTGTCAGGCGCTTGTAAAGGTCTGCGGCGAGACCTGCAATGCGGCGGCGATGCGCTGCAGCTTGGCGGGATCGGTATCGGCGCCAAGCTCGATCTTTGAGATTTCAACTTCCGTCAGGCCAGTCGTGACCGAGAGATCGTCGACCGTATAGCCGGCGGTTTCACGCGAATGCTTGATGGCGGCTCCGATATTGACGCGGGACAGAGATGCGCCGGGGGCCTTGGTTAGGTCTTTCTTAAAGGACATGAAGTGTCTCCTTCGTTGGTCCACCGACAAAGAACATTGTCGGTTGAAGGGGGCCCAAAACTGAAATGCGACTCGGACAGATGAGCGCGAACCTAGGGCGCCGCTAATATAAGCGAGAAGTTTCCGGGCGCAAGTTTGCGGTCGAATTTTTG
Organism: Ensifer sp. R-19; assembly: GCF_049905105.1. Lineage (NCBI taxonomy): Bacteria > Pseudomonadati > Pseudomonadota > Alphaproteobacteria > Hyphomicrobiales > Rhizobiaceae > Ensifer > Ensifer sp. R-19. Next base: position 2,132,243 of record NZ_CP184569.1, on the reverse strand, counting down.
TGAAATGCCTATTTAAATCAATTGTTTATCCTGTGATTTCCGCGCCCGGAGGCCGGTAAATCCCATCGGTCAGGAGCATCATCTCTACGACGCGCCGGTGCTCGACGCAGTGCAAAAACGGCAGGGAATTTCACACAAGGCGAGCCTCGATCAGAAAGGGTCCACGCCGCGACAGCGCGGCATCGAAGAGCGCGGCGAAGGCTTCGCAGGAGGTCGCGACGGCCGCCTCGACGCCGAAGCCGCGGGCGAGCGAAACCCAGTCGAGCGCGGGGTTGTCGAGGTTCAGCATGCGGCGCGCGTTCGTCCCGATCTCTTCGACGCCGACATTGCGCATTTCGGCATGCAAGATGGCGTAGGTACGGTTGGAAAAGATGACGGTGACGATGTCGAGGTTTTCGCGCGCCTGCGTCCACAGGCCCTGAATATTGTACATGGCGCAGCCATCGGCCTGCAGGCAGATCACCTTGCGGTCGGGACAGGCGATCGCGGCACCGGTGGAAAGCGGGATGCCTTCGCCGATCGCGCCGCCGGTCTGCATGAGGAAGTCGTGCGGCGCAGAGAAGGCCGAAAGTGCGAAGTAACGCCGGGCCGAAGTGGCCGCCTCGTCGCAGACGATCGCATTTTCGGGCACCTTATGGGCGACGATGACGGCGATTGCGTCTTCCGTCAGCGCGCCCGAAGGTTCGCCTTCGTCTGTGGGGACGCTCGGTGTCGGCAGAGGGTGGGACGGGCTGATGCCGAGTTCGTCGCGCAGCGCTTCGAGCGTTCCCTTCAGGTCTTCACCATGGCGGGCAAGCGTGACCACCGCGCAGCCTTCCGGCACCAGTCGGCCGGGCTTTCCGGGATAGGCGAAGAAAGCCACCGGCTCCGGTCCGCCGACGAGGATCAGAACCTTGACGTCGCGGAGCGTTTCGAGCGCCATGTCGATCGGGTAGGGGATGCGCCGCGGCGCCACCCGCCCGCGGCCGCGCTGGGTGTGGGCGACAAGCACTTCGTTGAAAAGCTGGACGTTGCAGGCTGCCGCGATCCGCCCGGCGATGGCGAGGCTCTCGGCCCTTGCGGCGGCGCCGCTTAAGACCATGGCGACCCCTTCCGGGTTTGCTCGGACGAGGCGGGCCACCTCGCGGACCGTCTCCGCACTTGCCGGCCGCGGGGCTTCGACAAGCACCTTTTGCGCAGGCGCGTCGGTGGAAAGCGCGCCCCAGGACGCGTCTGCCGGCAGGATCATGGTGGCAACGCCCGGTGGCGTCAACGACGCGCGATAGGCGGCCGCCGCCGTCGGCCTCACGTCGGAGGGATCTTGCACCCGCCGCACCCAGTTCGACATCGGGCGGGCCAGGCCCTCGATATCGCTGGTCAGCGGGGCATCGAGCGCAAGATGGTAGGAGGCATGGTCGCCGACGACGTTGATGACAGGCGTGCGGGCGCGCCGCGCATTGTGCAGGTTGGCAAGGCTGTTGGCGAGGCCGGGACCGGTGTGGAGCAGGGTCGACGCCGGGCGACCCGTCATGCGCGCATAGCCATCGGCCGCACCGGTGACGACGCCTTCGGAGAGGCCGAGAATACAGCGCATCTCCGGCTTGCGATCAAGGGCGGCGACGAAGTGCATTTCCGACGTGCCGGGATTGGCAAAACAGACATTCACATCGTTTGCCAGAAGTGTATCGACGAGGATGTCCGCACCTGTGGTGCGAATAGGTTGGCCGCGTTCTCCCATGCGCGTGTCCCCCGATGGCGTTCACGCATGATAGCTGCAAGTGATGCGGGTGCAAGGTAGGCTTGCGGCGGCGCTCGATGCGCCGCCCAAGTGGGGTTACGTCCGCTGCCAGGCGAGATGGGCGCCGAGCCCGATCAGCACCGTGCCGCCGGCGCGCTGCAGCAGGCGCTGTGCCCGGGTGGAGCGGCGCATCTTGACGACGACGGCATCGGCGAGAAACACGCAGACGAGATCGGCGGAGGAGAACATCAGGTTGACGACGGTGCCGAGCAGCAGAAACTGCACCCACACCGGGAAGGCGGCGGAGGCATCGGTGAACTGCGGCAGGAAGGCGACGAAGAAGATCGCGGTCTTCGGGTTCAGAACCTCGACGGTGATGCTTTCGAAGAAGGCGCGGCGGGCCGATTTCGCCTCGACCGCGGGCAGGTGGCCATCGCCGCTCGCCTTGGCACGCATCAGCGTGAAGCCCAGCCAGACGAGATAGGCGGCACCGGCTAGCTTCACCGCGAGATAGAGCGTCGGCACCGCATGGAACAGGATCGAGAGACCGGCGGCGGCCGCAAGGACATGCACGTAACCACCGAGATGGATGCCGAGCGAGGCCATCAGCCCGGCAAAGCGGCCGCGCGCCATCGTCTGCGCAGCGGCGTAGAGCATCGCCGGTCCCGGAATATAGGCGAAGATCGCCGTGGTGACGAAGAAGGTGAGGAGAATGTCGAGCGACGGCATGGGATACCTCGTCTGCTGATGCGCGGAGTCGTTCTAAGGTCTTGCGCGGGAAAGTTGACGGAAAATCGGAACGTCTCATCCATCGGGTGAGATGCTAGACGAGGCGCCCGTTGAGCGTCAGACCGGTATCTCCCCGGAGACGAGGCGATCCTCGGGCCGCGCGCTGGCTGCGAGCCCTGCGGCCACGCCCTGACGATCTTCAATGCTGCGGTTCTGACTGAACTTGCGCTTGCCGTCGAGGCGGTCGATCGGCAGCCGCAGACCGATGATGCCGCGAAGCTGGGCCTTGACGAAGGCGGGTGGCGCGTCGCTCACCTGCCAGGGTTCGGCACGCGCCGCCTCGTGACGATTGGTCAGGCGGGTGACGACATCGAGAAGCCGGTCCTCGTCGGTAAAGAACTCGACCTCGCCATAGGCATGCACGGCCGAATAGTTCCAGGTCGGCACGACCTTTCCGTGCTCGCGCTTGGAGGCGTACCAGGAGGGGGTGACATAGGCGTCCGGCCCCATGAAGGTCGCCATGGCCGCGCCGATCGGCGCGGTCGTCCCTTGCGGGTTGGCGCGGGCGAGGTGGCCGTAGAGCGTGCCATGGGGGCCTTCGTCGCGATCAAGCAGCAGCGGCAGCGGCGTGGCCAGCAGGCCATCGGCCGTGGCGGTGACGAAAGTGGAAAGCGATGCGGCCTCGATGATCGCGTGCAGCACGCTCAGTGTTTCCTTCTTGAAGGCTGCGGGTGTGTACATGATCTCGCTCCTTGTGCTTGCCACTTCATAGAGGCAAACTGGACCAGAACGAATATCCAGTTTCCGTATAAATGAGTGGGCCAGTTGGTGACGGAGAGCAACGAGGCGAGGGGCGGGACCACCCGGCGTATCTACGAAGCGCTGAAGGCGCAGATCCTCGGCGGCACCTATGGTCCTGAGGATCGGCTGCCATCGACGCGGGCGCTGGCGGCCGAGCTCGGCGTCTCGCGCACCACCGTGACTGCGGCCTATGAGCAGCTTCTTTCCGAGGGGTTTCTGGAGAGCCGGCAGGGCGCGCCTTCAAGGGTGGCGCTGCTGCATGCGCATGAGGGTGTCAAGCCACGCCCCGCAGGGACGACTTTCCGGCCTGCGCCGAGACCGGCAGCCCCTGTTCGCCTGTCGCGCTTTGGAGCGGCCCTTGGCGACGGGCCGACCTGGGTGCCGCCGCAGTCCGGTGGGTTGATCGCCGATTTTCGCTACGGCGACCTGTCGGCCGCCGATTTCCCGGCGGAAGCCTGGCGCCGGTCGGTCAACGCCGCACTTCGGCGGCGCCAGCCGCGGCTCGCCTATGACGACCCCGGCGGCTCGGCGGAGCTGCGGGCAGCCCTTCAGGCCTATCTCTGGCGGGCACGCGGGCTCAGATGTGCGCCGGACCAGATCATCATCGTCAACGGTTCGCAGCAGGGACTGGATCTTGCCGCCCGCGTGCTCGTCGACCCCGGCGACCGCGTTGCGATCGAGGATCCCGGCTACGTCATGGCGCGCCGGGTGTTTGCGGCCGCCGGTGCTGAGGTGGTTCCGATTGCCGTCGACGGGGAGGGGCTGCGGACCGAGGCGCTCGCGGGGCTTGACGCCGTCAGGCTCGCCTATGTCACGCCCTCGCATCAGTTTCCGCTCGGCGGCGTGCTATCGGCCCGGCGCCGGCAGGAGCTTCTCGCCTGGTCGCAACGCAGCGGCGCCTACGTGATCGAAGACGATTACGATGGCGAGTATCGCTACGATATCCGCCCGATCCCGCCGCTGCAGACGATGGGCCATGCGGAGAACGTCCTCTATCTCGGCACGATCTCGAAGAGCCTGTCGCCGATGCTCCGGCTCGGTTATCTCGTCGTGCCGCCGCCGCTTCGCGCCGTCTTCGCCGCCGCCAAGCAGCTCGTCGACCGGCATTCGCCCAGCCTCGAGCAGGAAGCGCTGGCGACGATGATTGCAAGCGGGGCCTATGAACGCCACATCCGCAGGAGCCGGCGCAGCAATGGCCGCCGCCGCGAGGCGCTGCTCGCGGCGCTCAAGGCGGAACTCGGCGACGAGGTGACGATATCGGGCGCCGATGCCGGATTGCACGTCGTCGTCTGGTTCGAGCGGCTGGACCGGACGCAGGAAGGCGAACTGATCGCGCGGGCGCGGGCAGCGGGCATCGGCCTTTATCCGATCTCGCCCCTCTACGGCGCCGATGAAGCCGGTCACCGGCCGGACCGCGCCGGCATCGTCATGGGCTACGCAAGCCTCGAAGTGCCGCAGATCGGTCAGGGTGTCGCGGCGCTCGCGAAGCTGCTGGGTGATTGGCTCGATTAGCACCGGCGGCACAAAACGCCATGCAGATCACCATTCGGCGTGGGCCGTGCGTCCACCTGTGATAGGGTGGGGCTATCTTCCGCCATGGCCCGGCCTCGGGGCGGGCGGCAATGGGAGCGAAAATCACGGGCAGGGACGGAGCGGCGCAGGGGCGTCGACTGGGGGAGCAGATGGCAGACCGGAGAGTGCAGCCGTTGCAGCCGGGACAACCCGCACCCGCCTTCGAGCTTGCAAGCGCCAATCGGGACGATCCGGTTTCGCTTGCGAGCCTTCGCGGCCGGCCGTTTCTGATTGGCCTGTTCCGCGGCCTGCACTGCCCGTTCTGCCGGCGCCAGATGCGGCAGTTTTCCTCCGTCGAGCCGGCATTGCGCGCCGTCGGCGTGGAAACGCTGGCGGTGGTCAATACTCCTGTCGAACGGGCGCGCCTCTATTTCCGCTTCCAGCCGACGCCGGTCACGGTCCTTGCGGATCCGGACTGCCAGACGCACAGGGATTTCGGCGCGCCACAGGCCGCGCTGCTTCCGCCCGAAAGTACGGAGACGCCGCAATGGCCCCATCGCACGCGGCCTGCCGATTTCGCCGCAGCGCGCATCAACCCGACAGGCGAGCTCGCCGAACCGATGCATCCGATGCAGGCCAATAAGCTGCTCAATGCACGCGAAGGCTTCGAGCCGGACGAGACCGATCTGCGCATCTTTGCCGAACACGGCACGCAACTGGTCGGCCACTTCCTGGTCGATGCAGCCGGCATCATCAGCTGGAGCGAGATCGAGGCGCGCTTCGGCCCCGACGAACTGGGCGTGTTCCCGAGCGCCGCGGAGATCATGACGGCCGTCAAGAGGGTCGCAACCTAGTACGGGCAACCGGCTTGCAAGCCGGGGCCTGCAAACAGGGTGCAGGCCAAGGTCGCAACCGGCCGCGCGTTACGGTTAGCTGCTTGCGCCCTGGCCGGGTCTGCTCACAGTGGCCAACTCTTCAGTGTGGCGGTGTGGCCTTCATGAGATCTCTTCGCATACATCCCCAGCTTCACGACATGTTCGGTGAATAGCAGCCGCCGGCCTATCTGCTGGCGATCCTCCTGTTCGGTGTCGGTGTTGCGGCCACCTTTGCCCTGTCGGCGGGCCAGATGCTGGCAGGCCTTGCCTGGTGGCGGGCGGCACTGGCGCTTGTCCTCGTCCTCGATATCGCCGCCGGCTGCATCGCCAACTTCACGCCCTCGACTTCTACGCGGCGCGGCCGCGCAATCGCTGGATCTTCATCGCGATCCACTTCCATGTGGTCATCGTCGCGCTGCTCGTCGGCACCGGGCTCGGTGCTGCGGTCGCCGTCTGGGCCTATACGATCGCTGCGGCCGCGGTCGTCAATCTGCTTGCGGGACGCGCCGCACAGACCTTTGTCGGCGGGCTGCTGCTGGCGGTCGGCCTCACTGGCTTGCCGCTGTTGCCGGGCTTGACGCCGGCGATGGCGGCGGTGTCGGCCCTGTTCATGCTGAAGGTGCTTTTCAGCTTCGCGGTCGATCACTACCGCACCGTCGTTTCCAGCAGTGGGTAGCCGCGCTGGCATCCTTGCCTTGCAGGACCGCATTCAATAGCCTCGGAAGTGGCAAGCTCAGGGAGAGGCTCATGGCAGTTTCAGCGGCAGAGGCGGCATTGCGCCTTCCAACTTTCGACGACGTGCAGGCGGCACGGGACCGCATCGCCGGCATGGCGCATCGAACGCCGGTGCTGACCTCGCGTACAGCCGATGCCGCCACCGGCGCGCGGCTTTTCTTCAAGGCGGAAAATTTCCAGCGCGCCGGCGCCTTCAAATTCCGCGGTGCCTACAATGCGATCGCCGCCTTGCAGGAAGGCGGCCAGAAGCGCGGCGTCGTCGCCTTCTCCTCCGGCAATCATGCGCAGGCGATCGCCTATGCCGCACGGCTGCAGGGTGTTGCCGCGACGATCGTGATGCCGAAGGATGCGCCCGAAATGAAGGTGGCGGCGACCCGCGGCTATGGCGCCGATGTCGTGTTCTATGACCGCTACACCGAGGACCGGTCGGCGATCAGCGCGAAGCTGGCGGCCGAGCGCGATGCCGTCCTCATCCCGCCCTTCGACCATCCTGATGTGATCGCCGGGCAGGGCACGGCGGTGCTGGAACTGATCGAGGAGGTGGGCGAACTCGACCTGATCGTCACGCCGCTCGGCGGCGGGGGCCTGCTCGCCGGCACGGCACTCAGCGCCCAGGAGCGTTCGCCGGGCGCGGTCGTCGTCGGCGTCGAGCCGGAGGCTGGCAATGACGGCCAGCAGTCGCTCAGGAAGGGCGAGATCGTCCATATCCCGGTGCCGAAATCGATCGCCGACGGGGCGCTCACCAATCATATCGGCGAACACAATTTCCCGATCCTCAAGCGCGGTGTCCGCGAGATCGTCACGGTGAGCGACGCCCAACTCGTGGAGACCATGCGCTTCTTCGCCGAGCGCATGAAGATGATCGTGGAGCCGACCGGATGCCTGGCGGCGGCCGCCGTGCTGCAGGGCGTGCTTCCCTGCGCCGGGCAAAGAGTGGGCATCGTGATCAGTGGCGGCAATGTCGATCTCGCGACGTTCTGTGCGCTGCTGCAGTAGAGAGCGGCGGTCCCAGAGTATCCGTGTTGGTCAAGTACGGGTTGGTTCCCATATGCGGCCATCCCTGAGCAATGCGTTTGCGATGATGATGAGCTTTCGCATGACGGCGGTAATGGCGAGTTTTGAGGCTTTTCCGGCGGCCTTGAGCCGGTCGTATTTGGCCTTGAGGTCGGGATTGAAGCGGATGGCGACGAGCGCGGGCATGTAGAGTGCTCGTCGGACATTGGCCCGGCCGCCGCGGATGAAGGCGCGGCCGATCCACTGTCCGGACTGGCGAGCGACCGGAGCGAGGCCGGCGAGGGAAGCGACCTGGGCCTGGTCGAGTGTACCGAGTTCGGGCATGTCGATGAGAAGCGCGAAGGCGGTGATTGCTGACACGCCCGGGATCGAGACGAGAATGTCGAAGCGTCGTGCGAGGTCGGGATCGACCTTGATGAGCGCCATGATCTCGTTTTCGAGGGCCGCGATCTGGCGCTCGATCTGCCTGAGCTGTTCGGCGTTGTGGCGCTTGAGGATCGGCAAGGTCAGGTTTTTCGCCCTGTTCCTGGCCGCCGTTCGGTTCTTCACCAATGCCTCGCGGGCCATGCGCAGGTCCTTGAGATCGTTGAGGGTCGGGCCTCGCGCCGGCCGCGCCTGAAGTTCGAGCAACGCCCCCATGCGGGCGAGCATCGCAGCATCCAACCGGTCGGTCTTGGCGAGCCTGCCGGTGGCCTCGGCAAATCGCCGCGCCTGACGCGGATTGACCTTGACCAGCGCGAAGCCCGCCTCTGCCAGCCTGTGCTCAAGGTCCCGATGATAGGGGCCTGTCGGCTCGCAGACGATACGCAGCCCAGGCCGCTCCAACCAGCCGATCAATGTCCTATGGCCACGGCTGTCGTTGGCGAAGCGCCGGCTCACACCGTCGCTCAGCCTGTGGACGTCGAGATGGTCTTTCGAGATGTCGACCCCGATGCTATCGTTCATCATCTTTCGCTTGTCCTGTGCTTGTCATCCGGAGCCGAACTCCGGGTATCCGTTCAGGCCTCAAGGGAAAGACGAGGGCGATCCGACTCTAGCTCGACCCATCAAAAGGTCCGCAATTCCAACGATCCGACCCTCGCCGCTGCGGGAGGGCGGCGACCCTCCCGCAGCGGTTCCGTTCTGACCTGTTCGGCAGCCAATGTCATAAGACAAGCAATTCCAGGGAAAGTTTGCAGCGGTTTTCCTTCCGGAATTGCGAAATTCCAAACCAGAACAACACGAAAGCGTGAATTGGGGGGGTGAATTTTTTGCGTGTATTTTGGTTGGGTTTCGTCATGCCGCTCAACCGCAATCTAGAGGGTTTGCTCATGAGAACGCTCATTCTTGCCATCGCCGCACTCGCGCTTACGGGCTCCAGCGCCTTCGCTGATCCAATTGCAGATCGCAAGGCTATCATGAAGGAGCGCGGTAGACTGGTCGGCACCGTCGCTCCCATGGTCAAGGGAGAAAAGCCGTTTGACGCTGCCGTTGCCATGACCGCCCTCAAGGGCCTTAGCGAGAACGCAGCAAAATTCGACGTGGACGTCTTGTTTCCCGCCGGCAGCGAAACCGGAGACACGGCCGCCTTGCCGGCAATTTGGCAAGATATGACCGCGTTCAAGGCGGCTGCCGAGAAATTCCGGGTGGATGCGGCCGCTGCCGTCGCTGCCAATCCGCAGGATCTCGAAGCATTTAAGACGCAGTTCAACGCGGTAACCACGAATTGCGGCAGCTGTCACGAGAAATTCCGAATGAAGAAAGAGTAGCAGCGACAGGCATACGAGCCTGCTCAAGTCGCCCGTCGGATGCGAACCTTCCGGCATTGGCGGATGAAACCGGCGAGCGATGTCCGCATTGTCGAATAGCCAAGGATAAGATCAATGGCGCTTGGCGCGTCTGCACACGCGTGCAGCGGCGAGGCTGACGTTGCGACAACATTTCGACGCGTGGCTGGCTTGCCGCGGCGACCGACGATCGATGATGCAAGCCTCGATCCGGCCGGTTGCAATGGCTGCGTCTTTCCGGTTGCCTTAAGCGGCAAAAGTGGCACACTGGGCATCGCGCCTTGGCGCCGGGCTTCCCGGTGTGCTCCAAGGCTGCCGTAATGATTTGATTTTCTAAAGGAATTTTTCCTCCGGACGGTTGTCGCCGGAGCGTAAACAATGGACGAAAGCAGAGGATTGCAGCGGCCGTTGGGCGCCTTGCCGGACGCGGCGCTGTCAAGAAAATAGAGTGCTCCCATCGCGCCCGGCGGGCGCGGCGCACACACACATTGGAGGGTATCGTGACGCTTGCAATCAATGACCTCGCACCGGACTTCGAGGTCGGAACGACCGATGGCACCATCCGGTTTCACGACTGGATCGGCGACTCCTGGGCGGTCCTGTTCTCGCACCCCAAGGACTACACGCCCGTCTGCACCACCGAGCTCGGCTACATGGCGCGCATCAAGCCGGAATTCGACCGGCGCGGCGTCAAGATCATCGGCCTCTCCGTCGATCCGCTCGACCGGCATGCCGGCTGGGCCGCCGACATCGAGGAAACGCAGGGCCATGCGCCGAACTTCCCGATGATCGCCGACGTCGACTACACCGTCTCGAAGCTCTACGGCATGCTGCCGGCGCCTGTTTCCGGCGACCCGACCAAGCGCACGCCAGCCGACAACCAGACGGTGCGCAACGTCTTCGTCATCGGTCCGGACAAGAAGATCAAACTCGTCCTCATCTATCCGATGACCACCGGCCGCAACTTCGACGAGGTGCTGCGCGTCATCGACTCGCTGCAGCTGACCGCCAAGCACAAGGTGGCGACGCCAGTGAACTGGAAGCAGGGCGACGACGTCATCATCGCCGGTTCGGTCAGCGACGAGGACGCCCGCAAGGTCTATCCGGAAGGCTGGAAGGCTCCGAAGCCCTATATCCGCATCGTGCCGCAGCCGAAGGGCTGAGGCGTCGCATCGGCAAAGGGTGAGGGAAGTGCCCCTCATCCGCGCGGTGAGGGAAATGCCCCTCATCCGCCTGCCGGCACCTTCTCCCCGCAGGCGGGGAGAAGGAGACATGCGGTACCCGCTCGGCTCTTCGCCTCCTCCAACGTTTGGAGGTTGCGGCTGGCGCGGTCGTGGGTGCAAGCTTAGCTCCCCCCCGCACGGGGAGAGGGCAAACTCGGGCGTCCGGCAACGTCCCTTCGCCCCGCTTGCGGGGAGAAGGTGCCGGCAGGCGGATGAGGGGCGCATCCCCTCACCGTGCGGATGAGGGGCGGGCCGCCGTCTGTTGCATGACGCCTCGATGCAAGGAGCCGCCGATGATCTTCCGTCAATTGTTCGACAGCGTGTCCGGCACCTACACCTACCTGATCGCCAGCCGCCAGGGCGGCGAGGCGCTGATCATCGATCCGGTGCTGGAAAAGGTCGAGCGCTACCTGCAGCTCGTCCGCGAACTCGACCTCCGGCTGGTCAAGGCCGTGGACACCCATCTCCATGCCGATCACATCACCGGCCTCGGGGCGCTGCGCGACCAGACCCATTGCATCACCGTGATGGGCGAGCAGACGGCGGCCGACGTCGTTTCCATGCGGGTTGCGGAGGGCGACCGGGTGTCGATCGAGGGTCTAAGCCTCGACGTGCTCTATACGCCCGGCCATACCGACGATTCCTATTCCTTCCTGATGGGCGGTGACATGGGGCGGCGGGTCTTTACCGGCGACACGCTCTTGATCCGCGGCACCGGGCGCACGGATTTCCAGAACGGCGACCCGCGCCAGCAATATGACTCGATCTTCAACAAGCTCCTGAAGCTGCCGGACGAGACGCTCGTCTACCCGGCGCACGACTACAAGGGCGACACGGTTTCGACCATCGGCGAAGAGAAGCACTTCAATCCACGTCTCAGGGTGAAATCCGTCGACGAATATGTCGACCTGATGAACAACCTCAAGCTGCCGAACCCGAAGATGATGGATGTGGCGGTGCCGGCCAACGTCCATATCGGCCTGCACCAGGACGAGATCGCGCGGCGTGGCTGGGCGCTTTCGGCCAAGGAGGCGCTGGCGCTCTGCGGCCGGGCGAAGATCGCGCTGGTCGATCTCCGGGAGAAGGCCGAGCGGGAAAAGCACGGGGTCATTCCCGGCTCGCTGCACGCGCCCTATCCGGATCTCGAGCAGAACATCGCGACCGGCGGCGTGCTGCATGAACTGGCGGAGGCGACCGGCAAACGCATCGTCTTCTACTGCGCCTATGGCGAGCGTTCGGCGATGGCTGTCGAGGCGGCACAGCAAGCCGGCATCGCGAGCGCCTGCCATATCGAGGGCGGCATCGCCGCCTGGAAGAAGGCGGATGGGCCCGTGACGCATTGACGCCGGGCGCGGGCGCGCCATCTCATAGGTGCGTTCAAAGAGCAGGGGCCGGCCATGCACAAGTTTTCCGTCAGCGTTGTCAGAGAGTTCGAGGCCGATAGCGCCGAGGAAGCAGCACTTCTGATGTACCAGTATCTGACGCGCGAGCCGGCGCCGCTCACCTACGCCGTCACCGATGCGGCGAAGAAAGCCACCAGCCTGACGCTCGACCGGGAAAAGGCCGACGAATTCGCCAGCATCGATCACAGTGCTGATCCGGGCAACTGGTAGCACCCGCTGGCAGCGGCGGCTGTGGGCAACAGCCACGAATCCGACATTTTCGGTTGCAAATCCTCAAGCATTCACGTCTCGACTGCGGGTGTGAAAGACGCGGTTCCGCGGGATTGCGCTTCAGGAGGAAACCTGCCTTGTTCATTGCCCATCTGCCGGCAGGCTATCTGCTGAGCCGCCCCTTTGCGCGTCGCAATCCCTCGCAGGCCCGCGCCATCTTCGGCATCGGGCTGCTCTGTTCCGTTCTGCCGGATTTCGATCTCGCCTATTTCTACCTGATCGACCAGCGCCGCACGCCGCATCACGACTACTGGGTGCATACGCCGGTCTTCTGGCTGGTGCTGGCGGCGGCGATCGCGCTTCTCCTCATCGCCACCGGGCGACGCAATCAGCTCGTCCTCGTCAGTGTCGGGCTCATCAGCGTGCTCCTGCATCTGGTGATGGATTCGATCGCGGCAGATATCCGCTGGCTCTTTCCCTTCGCCGATCTCCGGGTGAACCTGGTGCATGTGCAGGCGGTCTATAAGCCCTGGTATCTGAACTTCCTGCTGCACTGGACCTTTGCGCTTGAGCTGGCGATTTGGTTGGTTGCAGGCCAGTTCGCCCTGCGCGATTTCAGGGCGCGGCGCGCCATCGGGAAAGAGGCTGCCCGTGCGGCAGAGCCGTAGGCTCCACGAACTCCGGCATGCAATGCTTGCGGTCTCGCGCGGTGCTGCGGCGTGAACGCCGATGAAGAGGCCCTCCCCATGCAACGTGCGGTGTAGCCGGATCGTTGACGAAGGCCGTCGTTCTATGCATCCTGCCGGCCAAGAAACGAAGATGCCGGCAGACGGCACAGGGAACACTGCAGCGCCGCGGTCTTACCGGACCCGCAAAGGTCGCTGTATCACTTTGATAGCATTCGCATAGCCGTGGCGCGCGCCTCGTGTTGCCCCGGAACTTGGACGCATTCCTGATACGCATTCACGACGTCATTCGCATCGATTAATCGAGGCCGGAGGGGACTGTGAAGGGAAAGTCGAGGTATCTGCCAGCGGCGCTGGCTGTCATGCTTGCCGCATCCGTGACCGTGCCGGCCACTGCCGCCGACCTGGTGATCGCCATGCCGAACTGGCCGTCGGGCCAGGCGACGGCCAATATCCTGAAGGTCGGCATCGCCAAGAAGTTCGGCCTCGATGCCGAGGTCAAGGAGCTCGGCACGCTCAATGCCTTCGTCGGCTTCGAGACGGGCAAGGTCGATATCCAGCCCGAAGTCTGGCGGCCGAATTTCGAGGATGTCGTGCGCAAATACGTGACCGACAAGGGTGTCGGTCAGCTGACGGAACGCAGCGTGCCGGCCTGGCAGGGGCTTTGCGCCACGCCGGAAGCCGCCGCGACGATCAAGACGGTCGCCGATCTCAGCGACCCCGAGAAAACCAAGATCCTCGACACTGACGGCGACGGCAAGGGCGAGATGTGGATCGGTGCTGCGACCTGGCTTTCGACCGGTATCGAACGGGCGCGGGCGGCGGGCTACGGCTATGGCGAAACCCTGACGCTGTTCGAGGCGGAAGAGGAAGTGGCGATGGCGGCGGTGGACGCGGCGGTCGCGACCGGGCGGCCGATGGTGTTTTACTGCTACGCGCCGCACCATGTGTTCGAGCTGCACCAGATTGCCAGGCTCGAAGAGCCGCCGCACGATGCCGCCAAGTGGAAGATCGTGCCGCCGAGCGACCCGCTCTGGGTGTCGAAATCCAGCGCCTCGACCGCCTGGGAGGCGGCGCATTTCCAGATCGCCTATGCCACCGCCTTCGGCAAGAAGCACCCTGACATTGCGAAGTTCCTGGAGAAGGTGGATTTCTCGCCGGAGGAAGTGACGAAGATGAGCTACGCGCTGGAGGTCGAGCGGCAGGCGCCGGCCGACTATGCGAAGAAATGGGCCGAGGACAACGCAGCGCGCATCGACGGGTGGGCCAAGCCATGACCGCGACATCCGACCATAACCGTCCTGTCAGCAAGGATCAGCCGGCATGGACGCGGCGCAAGCTCGGTGCTGCCGTTCTTGCCGCTGCGCTCTGCCTCGGTCCGCTGGCCGCACTGGCACAGACGCAGATCTATGATGCCCGCACCAAGAAGTGGGTGAATTACGACAAGAAGAAAGCGCGGCAATACTTCGCCCGCAACAACCAGCTGCCGGAAGCCTTCCGCCGCCAGGTGGTGCCGTTCCGCACGGCGGAGCAACCCGGCACCATCATCATCGACGGCAACCAGCATTTCCTCTACCTGGTGCAGCCGGGCGGCCAGGCGATCCGCTACGGCATCGGCGTCGGCCGCGAGGGCTTCGGCTGGGCCGGAATCGTGCGCGTCGGACGCACGGCGGAATGGCCGACCTGGACACCGCCGGCCGAGATGGTGGCCCGCGACCCGAACGCCGCCAAATGGGCGGCCGGCATGCCCGGCGGGCCGGACAATCCGCTCGGCGCCCGCGCGCTTTATCTCTACGAGGGCGACCAGGACACGATCTACCGCATCCACGGCACGGTCGAGCCCTGGACGATCGGGCTCGACGTTTCGTCCGGCTGCATCCGCATGAACAATGACGACGTCACCGACCTGCATTCCCGCATCGAGATCGGCGCCAAGGTGATCGTGCTGATGCAGGGGGCAGCACTCTACAAGGGGGTATGACGTCGCTCGAACAGGGGTGGCGAGTGCTTTTAATTGGCCGCAGGGTCAGGCGTGGCCAATCCGTCCCGCAGGACCCAGTGACAGGCAAATACTCAAAGGGGAGAACAGATAGTGAGCGAGGGGATGTTGCGTTCGAAGGGGTTTGTTCCCGTGGCTTTGGCGCTGGCCATAATCGGTGGCTGCCAGTCAGCGCCCAAACCTGAGGATATGGCGCGCACGAGCCTGCAGACGGCGCCGGCCGACCTGCAGCTGATCTGCGCCAACGCGGTCGCGGGCACGGCGAAGCTCGAAAGCACCAAGGTGCTACCGACGAGCTCCCGGGCGCTCGACGCGACAAGCTACAGCGTCGATCTCGACGCAGGCGGCCGCAAATACAACTGCGTCGTCGATAGTACCGGCAGCGTGAAATCCGTGACGCCGGTTTAGGCGGGCAAGCGCCCGCGCTTGCGCGACCTTCGCTGATAATCAATCTCCAAGGCTGAACAGCGTCGCAGGGTCGGCGACGACCGGCGGTGCATAGAAGGTCAGCCGCGCGGCATCCATGAGAAGAAGCGGCTGGACCATTTCGCCGGCGAGCCTGGTGATCCAGTCCTGAAGTTCGCGCAGCTTGTCGCCGTTCTCTGCCGAGAGATCCTTCGTCTCGGACGGGTCGGCGGCGATGTCGAAAAGCTCCAGCCTGGAGGGCAGGGCTGCCTTCCAGACGAGCTTCCAATTGTCCTTGCGCACAGCACCAGCGGATCGACATTGTAGACGAGCTCCCCGCGCGGCGAAGGTTTGCCTTCACTCAAGGCCGGCCAGAGGTTCATGCCGTCGAGCGGCTTGTTCTTGCCGAGCGGCGCACCGGCGATGGCTGCGAGCGTCGGGTACATGTCGACGACATGGACCATGCCGCCGACCTTGCCCGGCTTGATCCTTCCCGGCCAGTTGGCAAGCGCTGCGACGCGGGTGCCGCCTTCGTAGAGCGTGCCCTTGCCGTCGCGGTAGGGGCCGTTGTTCGCCGGCAATCCGCCGCTGACCTTGTTGTCGCCGGCAAAGAGCGAGCTTGTCACGCCGCCATTGTCGCTGTGAAAGACAATCAGCGTGTTGTCGCGCATGCCGCGTTTTTCGAGCGCTGCCACCAGTTTGCCGATGCCATCGTCAAGCACGGAAATCATCGCCGCGTAGGCGCGGCGGTTTTCATCCGCGATGTGCTTGTAGCGGTCGAGATAATCCTCAGGCGCCTGGAACGGCGTGTGCGGCGCGGTAAAGGCGAGGTAGAGGAACAGGGGAGCGGCGGCATCATGCCCTTCCACGACCCGCGCCGCCTCATCGCCGAAGAGCGTGTTGTCGAAACCGCTTTCCTCGAGCGGCTTGTTGTCCCGGTACCAGTCCTTCACCCCGTGGGAGGAATGCTTGAAGTGATCGATTTCGCCGACCAGCGCACCGTAGAACGTATCGAAGCCGCGCTGCTTCGGCCAGTATTCCACCTTGGCGTGGCCGAGATGCCACTTGCCGACAAGCGCGGTTTTATAGCCGGCATCCTTCATCACCTGAGGCAGCAGATATTCGTCGAGCGCCAGCCCGTAGGAGCCGGGCGAGGGGATGACCCCGGTCTGCAGTCCGTAGCGCAAGGGGTAGCGGCCGGTGAGGAAGGCGGCGCGCGTCGGCGTGCACATGGGCTGGGTGTAGAATTCGTCGACGGTCACGCCGGTTTCGGCGAGCTTGTCGAGATTGGGCGTCCTGATGTCGGAGCCATGGAAGCCGACATCGGCCCAGCCGAGATCGTCGGCGATGATGTAGACGATGTTCGGCGGTGTCGTGCCATTGGCGAGGGCCGGGTTTGGGGAGAAGGCGGCAAGGCCAGCCGGCATGCCGGCGGCAACGGCAAACGCCGCGCCGCTCATGAGCGCCTCGCGCCGCGTCAAGCCGCTTTTGTCCTTGTCGGCGACAGCCGTTTCGCCGCCCGCGCGGGCGTTGTTCGCTTGCAGTTCAGACATGCGCACCCCCTGGAAAATAGACCCGCCGGCCGGTGGATCTTTTTATTCGATATTACTAATGTCTACATCTTCCGGTAGCGCCGTCAATCGGTTTGCCGCGACGCCGGCGCTGGGCTTTTTCCTCAGAGCCGTTCGTCGACGAAGGCGACTGAAGGCCGCCACGGGCAGGACTGGCGTCACCTCCAAGCGGGCCGGCGCGTCCCGGGCGGTTGAAGGAAATCAAGTCGTTCGGCATTCCGATCGAGAGCCGAATCTTCAAGTTGTGCCGGGTCTCGATGTTGAAGTCGTATTGTGCGGTGCCGAAATAAATTTGCTGCAGAGCAATAATAATGCCGAGTAATATCGATTGAACGTCAGTATAGCCCGGTATTCTTCTTCCAAACCGTGGAAATATGTGCTCTCATAGGTTTAGTTGGAAGGAGGAAATGCCATGCTCTCGTTCTTCGAGCATTTTGCACTTTTCGACGCCTTGATCGTTGCAGCGATCTGCACGCTTTTGATCCTGAGTTACTTTAGCAGCGAGGCCTGAGGCGAAGCGGATCGGATACCGGGTTCGGCCGATGCGCGGTGCCGGCTGCTGCCGCTTCGGCGCGCCAGAGCTGTTGTTGTGGCGACGGCGCGGCGACAACTCCTGGAATGTTCATTTTGATTTCCGCAACTTTACCGCTGCGATGGCTTTTGCTACTCGTGCCGCAAGGCAAGGGGCAACAGCATGGCAGCTTGGTACTACTCAGCAGGACCAGAACAACATGGGCCTGTCGGTGACGACGAGGTTCGTACCCTCATTCGAGACGGCAAGATTGCGGACGAGACCGTCGTCTGGCGGGAAGGGGCGGAAGAACGGCGGGTGGCCGCAAGCCATCCCGAACTTGCCGAGGTCTTCGCAACGCTGCCGGAGCAACCGGGCGCGCTGGAACCTGTCGCCGAACCGGTCGCGGTCCTGCCAAGGCCGGCCGTCAGCTACCGGCCCTGGCCGCGGTTTTGGGCGCGCTTCATCGACAATTTCCTGTCCCGCTGCTTGGCGCGGGCATCGGTCTGTGGGCTGTCTTCTACGCGCCGAGCACCTACCTGCGAATGGTTTCCATGCCCAGCGTGCTGCTGGGCTTGATGTTGTTGCCCCTCGTCGCGGTGGTGCTTGCCATCAGCATGGCCGTCACGGGGACCACGCCCGGCAAGGCAATCGTCGGTGTGCGAGTTCCCGTGCCGCCCGGTCGCGACCGCTTCGCGTTCTTCCTGGTCAGGGAGTTCATGGTCTGGGTGGCGGGCCTGGGGTTCGGCATTCCCTTCGTTTCCCTGTTCACGCAAATCCGGCAGCACCGGCGCGTTGCCCTGGGGCAGCCCGCGAGCTACGACGATGGCAATCCGGCAGTTCTTGCCGATCCCTCAGAGGTTCGTTTCGGGGTCGCGCTCGCCGTTTCGGCCGCTCTGTTTGTCGGCACCTCCGTGCTCGGGATGGAGGATCGGCAGATGGAGAGGAACCTCCGCACAACCCAATCCTGGTCCAATCCGGTGACGCAGAGGGCGGCAACTATCGGAGCGTCCTGGCAGCCCGAGGAACTCGAAGTCGAGGATGGTCGCGCCTTCTATTTCTTTTCCGCCGAACTTCTGTCGGAGGCGGTGTTCGGTCACGAACAGCTCCCGTCCGAAGGCGTCGAAACCGCCGTTTATGCGGAGGCGCTTGCGTTCGCCTTGGCCTCGGATATCAAGATCACCTCTGCGTGGCAGCCAGTCACGGTCCTCGACATGACAGCCTTGCAGGCAACGGGGAAGGCTTTGGGTGTCGAGGATACGCGTGTTGAAGTGACGGTGGCCGTCAGCGGACGCGACGCGTGGAGAACGTTGGTCTACACCCGCGGAAGTTCTGGGGAGCAGCAGGCGGAGGCGAAGCGGTTTGTCGACGCCATGTTCGCAACGGCGCCGAAGTAGGCGTCGCTTGCATCGGTGGGGGATCGAATGCCTGTCGGGCAGAAGTGTGCAGCGGTTTTGCGGCGACGACGTTCATGAAAACAAGAGCTTAAAGCCTGGCGTGTGACACCTTTTCATGCGACAGGCCTTGGGGACACGCAGGTTGGCGAGACTCGGGCGCTGAGCGGGCGTCAGGCCGATCGGATTGCCGCGACATGCAGCCAGCGGGTCGGCTCGCCGTCGTAGCCGCCGCCATCGGCCTCGCTGATCTCGATGTTCGACCAGCGGCTGTGCTGGAGGCAAGTGCGAAGCCATTCTGCCGAAGGATAGTTGTAGTAGCGCCCCAGGCGGTCGTACCCCTCCGCCTCGCCGGCCTTGAAGCTCGCGTGGAGAACACCGCCCGGCCTCAGCGACCGATGAACGCGCTCGAGGACGTCGGCGAGCTCGGCGCGCGGCACGTGCAGGAGCGACGCTTCGGCCCAGATCCCATGGAAGCGGTCGTGCCAGTCGATCTCCTGAAACCTCATCACCTTGACCTTGCGACCGATGCGCTTTTCCGCCTCGCGGGCCAGTTCCGCCGAGCCGTCGCAGGCGGTGACGTCGAGAGCGGCTTCGAGCATGACGAGGCTGTCGTCCCCGCCGCCGCAACCAAGGTCGAGGACGGCGGCGCCCGGCGGCAACGCGCGCATGAAGGCGGCGAGCCGCGCCGTCGGCGGCTTGCGGTCGCGTGCGGCATAGGTGGCGGCGTTGTCGCGGTAAAAGGCGAGGGTGTCGTCGGGTTCGGCCATGCGTTCGTCTTGGCTGCGGTCCATGAGCGAGCGAGCGTAGCGGATGGTAGTCGCCTGCCACTGTCAAGGCCTGCGCGGCGCAGGCCGCTCGACGACCGGTTCGTCGGTGCCGATCACTATTGCAAACACTGGAATTTCTCTTCGGAAGGCTTGAAGCCATCCGATCCGATCGATCCGCGACTGACGTCCGTGGCGAACGTCGGCCTCGCCGCCAATGTCACCTGATCAGGTGTCACGCCCTGAACTCATGTCAAACAGCCGGCGAGACCGGCTTCTTAACGTCTCACTTGGCGGCCTGGGTGGCGCCGAGGACGTAGCCTCCGTCCCAGTGCCAGATCTGCTTGTCGTCGACCGTGACCTTCACGATCGCCTGGAAACCGGCGAGCGTGCCGCTGCCCGCATGAAACGCACAGGTTCCAAGCGGCGGGCTGGCCGATTCGTAGACGATGCAGTATCCGAGCGCCGAGTCGCCGTTTCCGACGGCGATGACCGCATTGCTGCTGGAGAAGAGCGGATTGGTGATCACCGGTCCGTAGTAGAGGATCTTGGTGCCCGCCGGGATCGCCTCAAGGTTCGATTCCGTGATGGTGCAGAAGCTCGGCGTGTCGCCGGTGAACTGGCTGCACTCCTTGGAGATCTTCAGGGGTTGCGTCGCGGGCGCCGTGGGTGCCGCAAAGGCTGCGGATGCCAGCGCCAGGGTGGCGCCAGCCGACAGGATAAACAGTCTCATGGCCTAGTCCCTCCGGTCGAATGAAGGGCGAAATTCTACTCTTCAGCTCCTCTGTCCGCAATTTCGTTCCTTTGAACTCTCCGGCAACGGGTGCGGCTTCTTCCGCCGCCGCCATCCCGCAGAGGCTGCCCTGCGAGATGGAAGCGGCGAGGGGCATCATGCCTATTGTTTGCCGCCGGTCGAGAGCTTGTCCATCACCTCGTCGAGATTGAAGCTTGCCGGCTTCTGGCGGATCGGGAACTCCCTGAAGCTTTCCAGCCACTTGGCGACCAGCGCCTGCGAGGGCACGAGGATGAAGGCGCGCTCTGCCATCCAGCGGTCGTATTCGAAGGATTCCGGGCCGCGCTCGAAGGGGTCGGCGCGGATGTTGATGATCCAGGGGACGCGAAGGCTGGTGAATTCGCGCTGCCAGACGCCGATGCCGGTGTGTTCCTGGATCTTGAAGTTGACCTTCCAGTCCTGCACCCGGATCGCCACCAGTTCGCCGTCATCGTTCCAGTAGAGGAATTCGCGCCGGGGCGAATCCATCACTTCGCCGCGGAAGAAGGGCATCAGGTTGAAGCCGTCGAGGTGGACCTTGAAGGTCTTGCTGCCGGCCTCATAGCCGGTGAGGCACTTCGCCACGATATCCGGCTCGCCCGCGGCGGCGCAGAAGGTCGGGATCAGGTCGTAATGCGAGAACATGTCATTATAGACCGTGTTCGGCTTGATGACGCCCGGCCAGCGGATCAGCATCGGAACGCGATATCCCCCTTCCCAGTTGGTGGCCTTCTCGCCGCGGAACGGTGTCGTACCGCCATCCGGCCAGCTCATCACTTCGGCGCCGTTGTCGGTCGTGTAGATGACGATGGTGTTTTCGAGAACGCCAAGATCCTCGAGCTTCTTGAGCAGCTCGCCGACATGGCCGTCATGCTCCACCATACCGTCGGGGTAGAGACCCTTGCCGGTCTTGCCTTGAGACTCTGCCTTCAGGTGCGTGAAGATATGCATGCGGGTCGAGTTGAAATAGCAGAACCACGGCTTCTGGGCATTGTGCTGGCGGTCGATGAAATCGAGGGCGGCCGCCAGGAACTCGCTGTCGACCGTTTCCATGCGCTTCTTCGTCAGCGCGCCGGTATCCTCGATCCGGCCATCGGCATAGGAGTGGATGACGCCGCGCGGGCCGAAGCGCTTGGCAAATTCCGGGCTCTTCGGATAATCGGGATTTTCCGGCTCCTCCTCGGCATTGAGGTGGTAAAGGTTGCCGAAGAACTCGTCGAAGCCGTGGGCGGTCGGCAGGAACTCGTCCTTGTCGCCCAGGTGGTTCTTGCCGAACTGGCCGGTGGCATAGCCCTGCGCCTTGAGCAGTTCGGCAACGGTCGGGTCTTCCGGCTGCAGGCCGAGATCGGCGCCGGGCAGGCCGACTTTCGTCAGGCCGGTGCGGATCGGCGACTGGCCGGTGATGAAGGCGGCGCGCCCGGCGGTGCAGCTCTGCTCGCCATACCAATCGGTGAAGAGAGCACCCTCATTGCCGATGCGGTCGATGTTGGGCGTGCGATAGCCCATCATGCCGCGGTGATAGATGCTCGGATTGAGCCAGCCGATATCGTCGCCCATGATCATCAGGATGTTCGGCTTGCCGCCGCCGGCGGCAGGCGCTGCTGATTGCTGCGCGTGCGCCGCGGGGGCGGAGACGGTCAGCGCCGCTGCGGCCAATGCACTGCCACCAAGCAGCAGGTCGCGGCGGCTGACACTCAAAAGCGGTTCGTTCTGAGGCTGTCCGTTCTGTTCGGGTTGATCGGATATTGGATGCTTGCTCATGGCATGTCGCTCCATATCGCCAGTGGATCGGGACCTTTGTGCCGCGTCATTGCTGCGATCGGGCCTGCGATCGGATCGAGCCGAGGGCAAATCATGCGGCACGTGAAAGCGCTGCAGCGGCCGTTGACGTCCGTCCGGACAGACGGCGCTGCCATGAAACACAATCGGTGGACGCATGACTGTGCGCCCGGCAGAGGCAGGCGGCAAGAGCGTAACAGTTACGCAGTGGCTTGCTTTGCCCGGGGCCGCGTGGCATTCGGCTTGGACTGACGTAACGTCAGGCCCCGGACGCAACGTGCGAAGAGCCCAAAAAGCCCGAAAAACGCACGGATTTAGGTCAATAATATTGACATAAATTAGCCATCGTGGTCCTGTCGCTTCGCCGTCCAGAGCGTCGCGCTCTCAAGTGGGATCGCTTGAAGTGGAAAGATGCTCTAGAACGAAAATGCCCGAGCGTCCTTTGTGCGTTCACCTGAAAGCACGGCGCTCTACAACGACGCGGGAGAAAGCGGAGAACCGCTTTCCGCACCAATAATCTCTGAGGAAACACCCCATGCTGGATTGGGAACACATCTTCGCGACGCGCTCGAGCCGGATGCGCGCCTCGGAAATCCGCGAACTTTTGAAGCTGCTCGATCGTCCTGACATCATCTCGTTTGCCGGCGGCATTCCCGACCCCGCGCTGTTTCCGGATGCGGAATTCAAGGACGCCTATGCGGAGATCTTCGCAGGCCCGGCCGTTGGCGCGGCGCTGCAGTATTCGGTCAGCGAAGGCTACAAGCCACTGCGCGAATGGCTCGCCAAGCAGATGGAAAAAATCGGCATTCCCGCAGGCGCCGACAACATCTTCATCACTTCGGGTTCGCAGCAAGGCCTCGATTATCTCGGCAAGCTGTTCCTGTCGCCGAACGATACCGCACTCGTCACCTGGCCGACCTATCTCGGTGCGCTGCAGGCCTTCAACGCCTATGAGCCGACCTACGACCAGCTGAACCCGAACGGCAACCGCACGCCGGAAGCCTACCGCCAGGCGGCAGGCGAAGCGGGCGGCCGCGTCAAGTTCGCCTATCTGTCGGCCGATTTCGCCAACCCGACCGGCGAGACCGTCGACCGGGCCGGCCGCGAGCGCGTGCTGGCGCTTGCCGAAGACCTCGACATCGCCGTCATCGAAGACGCGGCCTACCAGTCGCTGCGCTACGACGGCGAGCCGGTGCCGCCGATCCTGGCGCTCGAAATCGCGCGCAAGGGCGACATCAACAACACCCGCACGATCTATTGCGGCTCGTTCTCGAAGACGCTGGCCCCGGGCCTTCGCGTCGGCTGGGTCTGCGCCTCGGAAAAGGTGATCCGCAAACTGGTGCTTCTGAAGCAGGCGGCCGATCTCCATTCCTCGACGATCAACCAGATGGCGATCTGCACGGTTGCCGAGCGCGGCTTCGACCAGCAGGTGGCCAAGATCCACCGGGTCTACAAGCAGCGCCGCAACGCCATGCTGGCGGCGCTCGAAAAGTACATGCCCGAGGGTGTTTCCTGGACGAAGCCGGAAGGTGGCATGTTCGTCTGGGTGACGCTGCCGAAGGGCATGGATGGTGCCGCACTGCTGGCGAAATCGATCGAGACGGTGAAGGTCGCCTTCGTGCCCGGCCGCGCCTTCTTTGCCGACGGCTCGGGCGAAAATACGCTGCGCGTCTCCTTCTCCTGCGCCAACGACCAGATGATCGACGAGGGCATTCGCCGCCTCGGCGATCTCGTCCGCGGCGAAGCGGCGGCGCTGGCTGCCTAAGACGCCAAGCTTCCGGTCCAGAAAAAGAACGCCTCCGCTACGGCGGGCGCGTTTTTCTTTTGGCTGGCGCCACCACGAAGATGTGATCAGGATGACGCATTGATCGGTGCAGGCCCTTCCGGTAGACAGAAGGCGTGACATGACCGGGCGTATCCCGGCCACGTAAGCGTTAACGTCACTCAACGCGTATGATCGAACGGCTTGAAGCGGCTTCGATCTGCGCGACTGTGTCCTGCGGATCGAGGTTTTCGAGCCCCCTAAGGGATGCAAATGGACAATCCTCTCAACTATTCCAACCTTGCTGCGCCGCGCATCGAGCGTGTTCGCCATGAGCTCAGGCGGCGGTCTCTCGTCGTCTCCGGCATCGAGCGTATTACGCCCGGCATGCTGAGGATCACGCTTTCCGGTGAAGATCTCGCGGACTTCGTCAGCCTCGGGGCGGACGACCACATCAAGATCTTCGTGCCCGGCGCCGATGGCACCGTGGAGCACCGGGACTATACGCCCCGGCGCTACGACAACGACGCACGCATCCTGGCGCTCGATTTCGCGCTGCACGAGGCGGGGCCCGTGACCGCCTGGGCGATGAATGCTGCGGTCGGCGATCACCTCGAAATCGGCGGGCCGCGCGGTTCGGCCGTCGTCTCGGGAGATTTCCGGCGCTGGCTGCTGATCGGCGACGAAACGGCGCTGCCGGCCATCGGGCGGCGGATCGAAGAGACGCCTGATGGCCACGAGATCACCAGTATCGCGGCTGTCACCGGGCCGGACGAACGCCAGGCCTTCCGCACCGAAGCGGCGCTCACGACCCATTGGGCCTATCGTCCGCTCGATAGGGCGAGCGACCCTTCGGCGCTGCTCTCGGTCGTGCGTTCGGTGAAGCTCGAGCCCGGCACCTTCGTGTGGATTGCGGCTGAGGCCGCGGTGACACGGGCGATCCGCAGCCATTTCGTCGAGGAGCGTGGCCTGCCGCTCACCTGGCTCAAGGCCTCCGGCTACTGGGTGAAGGGTAAGGCGGACAGCACCGAGAAGTTCGACTAGCGACCGCGAGAACGGAGGGCCACCGGTTCGAAAGATCCGCGCGGCCCTTCCGTCGCGGCGCCCTCATGCCCGCGCCCGCCTTTCGGTGCGCTCGCCGCCATTCCAACGGAACAACGCCCGCGAAAACTGTGAGCCGGGTTGGCGGCGGAATTGCCTTGTCCGGGAGAGTCAGGTCATTTCGCATTTCGATGCGGCGCTGGTCCGATCCCTCGGATCGCGATCGGCTGTTGCTGACTGTGGTCACTACGAGGGTAGGGCAGGCTTGAACCTCAACGACGAGACAGAGCAATCGGATCAGCCGACGCCACGCATGTATGCCTGGGCGCGCAATTCCGCGGCCTATCGGCTTCACCGCCAGATGCTGACGGAGAAGCAGCTTTTCGATGCGATCGCGCGCAAGGCGCGGGAGAAGTTCGAGGATATCAGCACCACCCAGGTAGAGTTACTGGCCGCTGCCGCCGTGACCTTCGCCTATGACAACGGCGCGCTCAACGATCAGGCCTATGCCGAGATCAAGACCCGCTCGGGCATGCGCGGCGGCAAGTCGAAGCGGGCGATCGCGCAGAAACTGTCGCAGAAGGGCATCGCGAAAACCGATGTCGCCGCGGCGGTTGCGGAGGCCGACGATCTCTATGCCGCCGTCGTTCTGGCGCGGAAGCGCGCTTTCGGCCCGTTTCGCAAGATCGATCTCGACGAGAAGCGCACGATGAAGGAGCTTTCCGCCTTTGCGAGGGGCGGTTTCAGTTTCGAGCTGGGCAAGCGGGTTTTCGCAATGTCCTTTGACGAGGCCGAGGAAATCCTGATCGCAGGCCGCTTGCTCTGACGGCAGGGCAAAGCCCGGTCGTTACCCGCGCTTCAGCGCGGGGTCGTCGAGGGCGGGATTGTAGAAGAGGGAAAGCGTCAGGCTGCGGGCAATGCGCTCGGCCGTCGCCATGAACCAGGCCTTGGCCTCCTGGTTGGGCGCGATGTCGTCGAGGGTGGTGGAGAAGAGTTCCAGCCATTTCGGGAAGAGATCCGGCGTCAGTTTGGCGACGCCGACATGGGCCTGCACCGGCTTGCCGCCATAGGCGCCGTTGCGGAAGGCGACGGCCGACCAGAAGCTCTTCATCTTTTCCATATGCTCCGGCCAGCGGCCCGAAAGCCTGGCGCCGAAGACGGGGCCGAGCTCCGGATGGGCGAGCACGCGCGCGTAGAACGTATCGACCAGATGGCCGATGAAAGCGTCATCGACGCCGATCGCCTTCATCTCGGCTTCCGCCCGTTCACGGATCGCCGCGACATGGACGGCGCGGCCCTGCAGTTCGTCGTTCATCCTATTACCCCGGCTTCGGCCCTCGGCTTTGCCGGCCTCATATAGGCGCTGTTGCGCCGGCGCCAAAGGCCGAACCGCCGATTGCGGCAATCTGTCGTCAATGCGGGGGCGAGTGTTTGCGGTTTGGACCGGACCGCAGGATGCTATCGTTCAGCGCGGCACGAATTCGACCAGCAGCGACTTCAGCTCGATTTCGCGGACACGGCGCGCCGCTTCGTCGGGACTGACCCAGGCAAGAACGCGCTCGCCGCGCTCCTTGAAATCATCCGCAATTTCATCGACTTCGATCTGAAAGATATCGACCACGCAGGGCACGACGTCGCCGTCATCGAGCGATTTCAGATAGGTGTAGCTGCCGACCGGCTTTTTCCGGACCTTGCCGCGTACGCCGGCCTCCTGCCAGGCCTCGATTTCCGCCGCCTCGTATGGCTTCTTGCGCTTCATCGGCCATCCCTTGGGAATGACCCAGCGACCGCTCTCACGCGAAGTGACCACCAGGATTTCGATGCCGCTGCCATTTTTCGTTGGGCGGAAGCAAAGCGCGGCGATTTGCTGGCGAAACGACCCTGAAAACAGCTTCTCGGGCGCTCTTGCAAGTTGTTGCAAGAGCGTTCCGGCCTTGCCGGTCTTTTGCCCGCTGTCCTTCTTGGTCGATTTCATGCGTCCCTTTTCTGTCGCGCCCTTGTTGCGAGCGCCGGCAGTTTCGCGGCGAGATACTAATGGCAACCGCTTGTTACGCGGAAGCGGTGGCGGATGGCAATCCGATGATCGGACGTGCTTCATCCACCGAATACTTGCCGCCGCGAGGCGCGCAACTGCGCGCGCCAAGCGTCCCACTTCGTAACCATTACGTACAACTGTCGCCGCGCTAAGGCGCAATCCCCCGCCGCTGGCATTGGCTGGCGGCGGGGATGGCGCCCTTTTGGGGGCAGCATTCCATCGTCATTGCGCGGATCGATCAATCGCCGTAGGTTCCCGCGAAAATTGCGGAACCGGACCATGCGAATTCGACTTGCGGTCAAGGATGACCATCCGGCGCTCTGTGCGATCGACACCGTTGCGGCGGGCGATCCGACACGATGCGCTGACATCGCCGGCTGGCTGGAAAACGGCTGCTGCCATCTGGTCGAGGTCGATGGCGAGGTTGCGGCCTATGGCGTGCTGACCCGCCACTTCTTTGGTCACGCCCTCATCGAGATGCTGATGGTCGGAGCCTCCCATCGCCGGCGTGGTCTCGGCGCGGCGCTAATCGCGCATTTCCAGACGATGTGCGCCGGCTCAAAACTCTTTACCTCGACCAACATGTCCAACCGCGTCATGCAGGATCTGCTTGTCAGGGCCGGTTTTCGGCCGAGTGGTTATATCGACAATCTCGACGAGAACGACCCGGAGATCGTGTTCTACAGCCCCCTCAAGCCGATCGCGAGTTGAAGCGAAGGGGCTACTGCATGTCTCCTTAAATCGACTCGATTTAAGGACAAAGACATGCAGAAAATCAAAGCGCTACAGCGACCTTTGCGCGTCTGATATGACGCGCGGCGCTGCAAGGAAGCGGGACACAGGCAAGACCTATGCGGCTTCGCCGAGCTGCGTAAGGTGGCCGGCAAAATCGGTGCCTTTGCCGCCGGCGTTGATCGTGTCGAAATACTCATGCCAGCCGGATTGCGCGATACCCGAAACGAGGGCTTCCAGCGCCGTCGCATCCGGGCAGCGCCAGACCGCGAAGAAGGTCTGCGAGGCCGCGTGCAGCTTGGACTGGTCGACCTTGCCGAAGGTGATCAGTTCCACGCCGAGCGCCGACAGCGCCGGCATGGCGGAGCCGATCGCGGTGAAGAACTGCTGGCGTCCCTGCCTTGAAAGGGCAAGCCACGCCGGCTTGGCGCTGTAAAGTTCGGTCAGGTAGTGAGGCATCGTCTGCTTTCGTGTCTGCTTGTCAGTCTGAAATCGGAGTGTTCGGTCGGAGAGCCGTTTCATGCTCCTGCAATTTCAGAGTCAACACGTTGCCTGTTGTTGGCTGTGGATGGAGATCCCGGTCGTTGACTGAAGCGGCGCGCCTGCAACCGCGCTGATGGCGCATAGCGCCGCGTGCCTTAGCTGGCGCACCTGGCCCTCCGTCATGCTCGGGCTTGACCCGAGCATCCAGAACGGTGGCCTGAGTGTTTTACGTCGCGCGCATGGATCCTCGGGTCGAGCCCGAGGATGACGGGTGGGGATGTGGCGGACTAGAGCATCCTGCCTCCAAGCCGCATCACTTGAGGGCAGAAGGACGCTCCACGGCAACAGGGCAGCAAGATTGTGTCTACCGTCCGATCATCCGCTCCTGCATCTCCTCGCCGATGAAGCAATTGTAGCCGCTGCCGGCCTGAACCGGCCGCACGGTGGCCGGCTCCATGCGACTTACCTCCAGGCCGGAGATCTCGGTGATCAGCTTGCGCAGGATGGCGCTGGCGAACTCGCCGCTATCGGACACCTTCACCAGAAACGCACCGTCGCCGCCGATCACGCATTCGCGGTAATAGGCGTCGAGGTCGGGGATGGAGGCTGAGTCCGAGGCTGCGTGTGTTTTCAGCATGATCGGCAGGCCATCGATGACGATGCCGCGGGCGACGGTGGAATTGCGGGCGACCGGCGCCGGGACGCCGGAATTGTTGGGGCCGTCGCCGGAGATATCGATGACGCGGCGGCTGCCCTCGAAGGGGCTGAAATCGAACAGCCGTCGGGTGAACGCAAGGGTGTTGGAGATCGAGGTGAAGGCGATCCGCCGGATCGGTTGCCGGCGCAGGAGCTCGGAATATTGCACCGCCGTGCCACGACCGTCGATCAGCGTCCAGGGCGTGACCTGCACCGCCGCGCCGCCCCACTCGACATAGGTGACGGCGATGCGGCCGAGCGGGCCGTTCTCGATGGCCTCGATCAATTCGGGCTCGAGAAAGGCGGCGACATAACCCTGCCGCTGCAGCCGCTGCTCGTCGAGTTCCATCGAGTAGGAGACGTCGACGGCGAGCACCAGTTCGAGGTCGACCGATAGCGGCTTGGCGGAGATGCTTCCGCCGAGCAGACAGGCGCAGGCAAGAAGGACAGATCTGAGCGTCATTGCAGCCGGGCCTCTGTATGGGAGCGCCGAAGCGGCTTTGCGCGCCTGACGCGGCACGCAAAGCTGGAGGCAACAAGTGCATGCTACGCCGAACGCGGTCGATCGCAACGGACGGCCGCGATCGGCCTTGGCTCCCCGATCAGAAGACCAGCGAGCGGTGCAGTTGCGCGCCGGCCCAGGCGCCGTCGCCGACGGCGAGCGAGACAGAGTGGGGGACGCGGCCGACGTCGCCGCAGGCATAGGCGCCGGGTATGGTTGTTTCCTTGGCGGCCGTGGCCCGGATCTGCAGCCCCATCGGTGTTTCCTCGATCTCGCAGCCGAAGCGTTCGGCGATGTCGCTGGCGGGCGTGGTGCGGGTGGCGACGAAGATGCCGGAGAAGGGCAGGCGGCGGCCATCGGTCAGCACCACTTCCGCGTGGCCTTCGAGCCTGACGATCGGGGTTTCGTCGATGGTGACACCGCGTTTGATGAGGTCGGCACGGCCCTCCTTGTCGAGCGCGATGGCGCCATTGGTGAAGAAGGTCACCTTGCCCCATTCGGGAATGAGCTGCGCCTGGTGGATCGACATCGGGCTTGCCGCGATGACCGCGATCTCGCCCTCATTCAGCTCGTAGCCGTGGCAATAGGGGCAATGGAAGGCGCTCTTGCCCCAACGTTCGGTCAGCCCCTCGATCTTGGGCAGGCCGTCCTTGACGCCGGTAGCGAAAAGCAGGCGTCGTCCCTTAAAGGACGCACCGTCCGCGGTGGTGACGACGAAGGCATCGTTCTTGCCGCTGGCGGTCACGGCGCGGCCCTCGATCTAGGTGAGCGTCGGGTACTTGGAGAGCTGCGCCCGCGCGGTTGCGGCGATCTCGGCGGGATCGATGCCGTCCTGGCCGAGGAAGCCATGGGAGTGGCTGGCAAACCGGTTGCGGCGAATGCCCTCGTCGATGATAGCCACGCGCCGGCGGGCGCGCAGAAGCTGGAGGGCGGCGGCCATGCCGGCATAGCTGCCGCCGATGATGATGACGTCCTGTTGCATCGTTCAAGTCCTTTCGGTTGCGCGCGGACCAGCCCACCGGTTCTCCGAACCAGTGTCTCGACCCGAGCTTTGGGCAATAGAGTTCCGGCCGGAAAACCGCCTTCATGCGGTTCCGGGAATTGTCACTCTTCGAATGGATGCAATTCCGGACGGAAAAACCGTTCTTTCCGGGAATTGCCGGAAGCGGGGCGGGGGACATCTATGGGCCCCCGCATCCCGCGCTTACGTAACGGGACCGATCGCGCCGTGACGTGGATCGGTCCGGCGCAGTTCACTGAGCTCGAAGCCGGTGCCGCCTTGCGAAATCCTCGGCGAGATCGGCGAGCGTCACATGGGCGAAGCGGTCGAGCAGCAGCGCTTCCGCTTCCGCGAAGGCGGTGTCGAGGGCGGCATTGACCGCTTGCTCGACGAGGCATTCCGGCATTTCCTGCCGGTTGCCGATGGCAAAGATCGCGGGCTCGCCAAGCGTCTCGTGCAATTGCCGGAGCGTCACGGTCTTGAGATCGGCGGTGATCGCCCAGCCGCCCGCGTGCCCGCGGGCGGAGGAAACGATGCCGGCATCGCGCAGGAAGCCCATAGTGCGGCGGACGACGACCGGATTGGTGCGCATGCAGAGCGCAAGCTCGTCCGAGGTCAAAGGTTCGCCGCGCTCGGCCATGTGGAGAAGCGCGTGCAGAACGGAGGAAAGGCGGCTGTCTTTTTTCATGTAACTTCAATTATTACGAATCGAAGCGTGATGCAAGGGGCGTGTGACGGGCAGCGGGCCTGACGGTGTGGCAAGGCGTTTCTCCAGTCCTCATTCCTGTGCTTGTCACAGGAATCCAGCCGCGCCGCGTCCGCGACGCGAGGGACTTCTTCCCACAAAGCTAGAAGGCATCGCGCCGGGACCGCCTATTACGCCGCGCCGACGCACGGCTGCTGGATCTCTGTGACGAGCACAGAGATGAGGGTGGGTGGGCTCCCTCACTCCAAACAGCCAGAGAAACTTTGGACGCTACTGACGCCAACAACACCTCCCTCATTCCTGTGCTTGTCACAGGAATCCAGTAGCGCCGCGTCCGCGGCGCTAGGGGCTTCTCCACAAATGTGGGAGTCAGCGCCGGGGTCACATCTCGCGCCGTGCCGACGCACGGCTGCTGAATCTCTGTGACGAGCACAGAGATGAGGGTGGGTGGGGGTCTCTCGTGGCAAGCAGACAGGGCAGCGATGGGGACCATGCTGACCTCAGGCTAGGCCTAAGGCGCCAGATGGAGGGCGCCATAGGGATTGTACTTGAACTCGTCCTCGTCGTAGGCGTCGACGGGCAGCAACTTGGCGCCGCGGCGCGCCACGACCTTTTCGACACCCTCGGCGAAGACCTCCTCGGCAACGCTGTCGATGATCGCGCTCAGCGCCAGTTCGTCGTCAGAAAGGCTTCTTGGCGCGTAGACGTCGGGTATTCCGACGAGATGGAAGCCGATGCTGTAGAGGTATTCGGCCGTGCCGATCGGCCGCTTGCCGAAGGCGAGGCGGCAGGGACGGGCGAGGGAAGCGCCCGTCTGGCCCTCCGCGTCGCGGGCAAGCTGCTTCCACCTGGCAACGCCGTGTGCGACGCCGGCGCTCTCGCCCTTGGCGGCAACGATGCCATTTTCCAGTGCATGGACGACCAGCCGAAGCGCCGTGCCGGAGGTCTCCACGGCATCCTCGGCCGTCATCGCAGGGCCGAGCACATAGATCACTGAGCGGTGGTCGCCGACAGCCTCTTCGTCGTCTTTAGTCCACGCACCCTTCTGCACGCGATCCCAGCAGACCTCGAAGGACATCGGCATGCGGTCATCCGGCGCGTCCTCGGAAAACGTATAGTCGATCTCGAAGCCGGGGGCGAAACTGTCGATCGCCGACTGGATCATGCCGCACAGCTCGGAGAAGGGCCGCTCTCCGCCGAGCAGGCAGAGCACGTGACGTGGTTTGACTTCGGAAAAGCTCATGGCCGCTGCCCTGATTGTTTGGTGGAGAGCTTTTGCAAGGACCACCGCAAGATGCAAGCCGTGCCGTCAGCCGTGAACCGGCCGTTGCGCCCGTGCGACGATGACGATGCCGATGAGCGAGACGGTGAGGCCGGCTGCCATGGCCCAGGAGAGGGGTTCGGCGAACATGACGAAGGCCCAGATCATCGTCACCGGTGGGCTCAGATAGAGGATCGCGGTGACGCGGGCGGGCGAGGATTTTTTGAGCGCGAGATAATAGAGGCTCCAGGCGCCGAAGGTGGCGATAAAGACCAGCCAGAGGATGCCGCCGATAAAGCCCGGATCGAGAACAGGCAGCACGTTGCCTTCATGCCAGGCAAAGAGCGCGAAGATCGCTGCCGCCGAAAGGCACTGGATGCAGAGGCTCTGATGCACCGGCATGGCGCCCGCCGGGCTGCGCTTCTGCAAAAGTGTCGCCAGCGCCAGCGACAGGGTGCCGAGCACCGGCAGGCCATAGGCCCAGAGCGGCACATTGCCGAGATCGAGCGACCAGCCGGAGGCAATGAGCACACCGGTCAGGCCGATGAAGGAGCCGAGCCATTGGCGAGGGTTAAGCGACTGGCCGAGAATGGGCCAGGAGAGGATGGCGACCGCCAGCGGCAGCATGTCGGCGATCAGCGCCACGAGGCCGGTCGGCACGCCGTAGGAAATGGCCAGCGCAAAGCCCGCGAGATAGCCGGACATGGCGAGCGCGCCGAAGAGCATTTGCGGGACCGCATTCTTCATCCGGATTTTCGGCCCGATCGTCAGCGCGAAGGGAAGCAGCAGCAGGCCGGAGACGAGGCTGCGCCAGAGCAGGATCAGGAAGATCGGCGCGTGGTCGATCGCGAAGCGGATGCCGACGAAGCCGGCGCTCCAGGAGACCACCAGCGCCGCTTCGAGCAAGATCAGAATGACGATCGCGGAGAACCGGTTTGCCTGGCGTTGGGGCAGCGCAGCAACGTCGCTCATCTCAAGGCTTCCGGCTTCAGCGGGTGTGGAGCGCCGCGTCGATCGCGGCATCGGATCGCTCAGGCTTGGCGCGGCGATGCCGCCCCGGCACCGGAACGGTCAGGACGAAGAGCGAGCCGACGATCAGGCCGATACCCACCCAGCCCTCGGCCGGCAGGCGCTCGCCGACGATGACGACCGCAAGCACGGCGGCAATGACCGGTTCGAGCAGCGACAGCGTGGTCGCCATGGTGGCCGACACGCGGGCGAGACCATAGGCGAAGAGCACATAGGCGACGAGCACCGGCACGAGCGCCATGTAGACGCCGACGGCGATGTTCGTCCACGACGAAAGCAGCGGCGCGCCGGTGAAGGCGAGCACCGGCAGGAGAGCCACGCCGCCGACGCCGAAGATCGAGCCCATGGCGGCGCGCGGCGGGATGCCCGCCTGCATCAGCCGGCGCGCTACCCAGGAATAGAGCGCATAGAGCAGGCCGGAGACGAGGCCGAGCAGAACGCCGTAAAGGACCGCCGCCGCGTCCTGAGCGTTTCCGCCGCCGTGGCCGGCGCTTTCGGAAAAAGTGAGAAGCACGGCGCCAGCAAGGCCGGCGGCAGCGCCCAGTAGCCAGCGGGTCGTGAGCTTCTGGCCGTCGAAGATGCGCTCGATCAGCGAGGCTGCCAGCGGCGCCGAGCCGATGGAGATGACGGTGCCGATGGCGACACCGGCGAGGTGCATGGAACTGTAGAAGGCGAGTGGATAGATCGCGACCGAGAGCGAACCGAGGACCAGCATCGGCCATTGTGCAGCGATCCGGCTGCTGCTCTTGACGATCGAGTGCAGCGCCGTCAGCGCCAGGAGCAGGCCGCCGAAACCCATGGCGACGGCGCCGATGCCGAGCGGGCTGACACCTGAGGCAAAGGTGGCGGTGGTGCCGGTCGTGCCCCAGAGGGCGGAGGCGATCAGCACGCAGGCAAAGCCGACGAAAGAAACGGAATTCTGGGAGGTCATAGCTGCTCCATGATCGAGATGGCGATCCTGCGCGCGGACTTCAGCCTGATGTCGTTGCCGTCGAGCCCGGCGCGCGACATCGCGCCTTCGAGCAGGAAGGAGAGATGTTCTGCGGTCTCGTCGATCGCGGCCCCGGCTTCCGGCCGCATCTCGCGCAGATATTGCTTGAACAGCGTTTCGACCTCGTCCTTCTGCAGGGCGACGATGGCGCGGGCGGGGTCACCGACGGAAAGCTCGGCTGCGGCATTCAGCAGCCCGCAGCCGCGGAAGCCCCAGGAGTAAGCCATCTCGGCGTGGTCGACATAGCTATCGAAGATCGCCAGCACCCGGTCTCGCGGCGTTGCC
This sequence comes from Ensifer sp. R-19, assembly GCF_049905105.1. NCBI lineage: Bacteria > Pseudomonadati > Pseudomonadota > Alphaproteobacteria > Hyphomicrobiales > Rhizobiaceae > Ensifer > Ensifer sp. R-19. The sequence goes on along the minus strand of NZ_CP184569.1, from coordinate 2,097,851 downwards.
GCGTGTGCCAGGCGCTCACGGTAAAGCTCCTGCCATTCCTTGTGCCGGGCCTCGATATAGGCATTCACCAGATCGGTCTTGGACGAGAAGTTGTTGTAGAGGCTCATCTTGGCGACGCCCGCATGCGCGGTGATTGCATCGATGCCGGTGGCACCGACCCCATCTCGATAGAACAATTCGGCCGCGGCCTTCAGCAGGCGCTCGCGCGCCGGCGCTTTCTCGCTCATCGCTTTCTCCAAAACGTTAGGTAGACCGATCTACCTAATTTGTCCTGATGTCAAGGGCCGGATGTAAGGGGCCGGATGCCAAGGGCGCTATGCCAAGGGCTCAATGCCAAGGCAGTGTCCGGTCTGAGGAGGAGCCGGCGATCACGGGCCTGGTTTTCTGATTTAGGTAACTGTTACGTACTTCCGCGGCGAAAAGGCGGGAGGTCTACTTCCCAGCGGTTCATCGCGGTGGAAAGATGCGGCCTGGCGTCACGCCGCATTGCGTTTCGCGCTTCAGATGGACATTGCCGAAAGTGAGGATCCACATGCTTCGGGTTGCCTTTACAGCGCTTGCGCTCCTTGCCGGAACGGCGAGTGTCGTCGCACAGGACGTTTCGCCGGAAGGTCTTCAGCGCCGCGCCGTCGAGCGCCGGGCGACGGAGGCGGTCATCTGGGGCATGCCGGCGGTCAACGCCGACCTGATGCTGCAGGAGGCGCTTTCGAAGACCAAGGCCAAGGTCAACGAGATCGTCTACTGGTCGCGGCCGGTCAACTGGAAGAACCAGACGCTGACGCCGAACCCGGACGCGATCTACTTCATGTCGTTCTGGAACGTGAAGGACGGACCCATCGTCATCGAAATCCCGCCGGCAGAAGGCGGATCGATCGCCGGCAACATCGTCAATGCCTGGCAGATGCCGCTTGAGGATGCCGGGCCGGAGGGAGCGGACAAGGGCAAGGGCGGCAAGTACCTGATCCTGCCGCCGGACTACATGGGCGAGGTGCCGGAGGGCTTCATTCCGCTTCGCTCGGACACCTTCACAGGTTTTGCGCTGCTGCGCTCTAACCTGAAGAGCCATGCCGACGCCGATATCGAAAAATCGGTCGCCTATGGCAAGAAGATCAAGATCTACCCGATGCCGGTGACCGACAAGCCGCCGGAAACGGTCTTTACAGACGCCTATGATGTGCTGTTCGACAGCACCATCCGCTACGATGCGAGATTCTTCGACAACCTGAACCGCGTCGTGCAGACGGAGCCCTGGCTCGAACGCGACCGGGTGATGATCGATCATCTGAAAACGCTCGGGATCGAGAAGGGCAAGCCCTACCAGCCAAGCGACGAGACGAAGAAGCTTCTCGACGCGGCGGCCGCCGAGGCCAAGGCCGAGCTTTCCGCACGCTATGACGCTGGCTTCCCTGTGATCAACGAGGGCATCCGCTGGTTTCCGGCCGGCCTGCCGGACATGGTGGCGGCCGCCACGGACGCCTATGCCGACCCGAACAGCTATCCGGTCGACGCCCGCGGCGTGACCTACACGCTCGGCTTCACCGGCATCAAGCATATCGGCACGGCGCAGTTCTACCTGATGGCCAACAAGGACAAGGACGGCAACGCCTTCGACGGCAGCGCCAATTATCGCCTCGTCGTGCCGAAGGATGCGCCGGTCAAGCAATACTGGTCGGTGACGGCCTATGACCGCGAGACCCATGCTCTGATCCGCAACATGGACAAGGCAAGTGTCGCCTCGATCGGGTCAGGCGTTCAGAAGAACGCCGACGGCTCGGTCGAGGTCTTCTTCGGCGCCAAGGCGCCAGCGGGCAAGGAGGCCAACTGGGTGCCGGTCGATCCGAGCCGCAAGTTCGAGCTGCTCTTCAGGCTCTACGGCCCGGAAAAGCCGCTGTTCGAAAAGAGCTGGAAGCTGCCCGATGTCGAGAAGATGAAGTGACGCGCCACTGCATGTTTCCTTTAATCGTATCCGATTAAAGGACAAAAACATGCAGCAATTCAAAGTGCTACAGCGACCTTTGCGCGTCTGATAAGACGCGCGGCGCTGTAGAAGAGGGCGCTGGCGCCAAACTTCTTGGAGCCCGGAGAGGGCCATGGGCTACGGCCGTTGACCCGGAGCGGCCGGGCTATACCTTTTGCCTGCGGCTCCGGCGCCTGTTGAATGCGCAAAGCCGATGCTGCCGTTCGTTTTGCCGCCGGTTCCAGAGGAGCGATCATGTGCGGACGCGTCTATCTGAAGACCAATCTCGAGGGATTGCTGCGCGCCTTCGGCTTTGCGACGCGCGGCGGCGTCGAAGCGCTCGCCAACCAGTTTCCGCGCTATAACGGCGCGCCGACGCTGATCTATCCAATCATCATCCGCGACGTGATCCGCGATCCCGATCTCTTCGGCCCGGTCTTCGTTTCGGCGCGCTGGGGGCTGATCCCGAGCTGGACGAAGGATCCGAAGGCAGGGCGGCCGCTCGTCAACGTGCGCAGCGACACGATCGCGACGAAGTTCCGTTCGTCCTATCAGCGGCGCCGCTGCCTGGTGCCGATCGACGGCTTCTTCGAGTGGAAGGACATTCACGGCACCGGCAAGGACAAGCAGCCCTATGCCATCGCCATGAAATCGGGCGAACCCTTCTGCCTTGCCGGCATCTGGGAGACATGGCGCGACCCGGCAACCGACGAAGATATCCGCACCTTCGCGATCGTCACCACCGATGCCAACGCCATGATCGCCGATATCCACGACCGCATGCCGGTGATCCTTCACCCTGAGGACTACGAGCGCTGGCTTTCGCCAGAGCCGGAAGCCCCTGACCTGATGAAACCGTTTCCGCCTGATCTGATGACCATGTGGAAGATCGGCAGCAAGGTGGGCTCGCCGAAGAACGATACGCCGGATATTCTCGATCCGGTGGAGTGAGAGAATCATCTTGCTGAAGAACGAAGACCCCGTTTACGTACTGTACTTGGTCGTACCTGTACTCGCCGCATTTCTGATCCGGGAAACCTATTGGTTCATCTGGTCATTGCGCTTTTACAAAGGCAATGGCTGGGATTTTACCGTCGATTTCGGGCCGAAGATGTACAAGGGAGATTCGACCGATCCTGACTTTGAGATGTCGCCTCGGGAAAAATTACTCTATGGCTATCCTATGGGCATACTTATTTGGGCTACCTTGTTAGCCGGTTTCTCCATCCCTTTGTTCTGAGCGAAACTCCGGTGGACCGAACCAACGCTTCCCTTTCAAAGTCGGCTGTGCCGACCGTGATCTACCTTCTGCGCCACGGCGAGACCGTCTGGAACACCCTTGGCCGCTTCCAGGGGCAGCAGGATTCGCCACTAACCGGACGCGGGCTTGAGCAGGCGGATTTCGTTGCGCGGCTGCTATTGGAGGAAATGACGGACGATCCGCATACTGTCGAGTTGCACGTCAGTCCCCTCGGCAGAACACGGGAAACAGCGGAGCGGGTGCAGCGCGTGCTGCCGCTGGCGCGTCGCGAGGACGCACGCCTGATGGAGGTTTCCGTCGGTTCCTGGGACGGTCTGACGATGTTCGAGATCGACAACGAGTTTCCGGGCGTGCTCGACGGTTCCGACGCCTTCGACTGGTACTTTCGATCGCCGGATGGAGAGAGCTTCGACGCAGCCTGCGCCCGGGCAAAGAGCTGGCTCGCCGATATCAAGGGGCCGACGGTCGCGATATCCCACGGGCTCTTTGGCCGGCTGGTGCGCGGCGTCTATGCCGGCCTCTCGCGGCGGGAAATGCTGGAACTGCCGGTTCCGCAGAACGGATTCTACCGCCTCTGTGACGGGACGTTCAGCCTCGTCAGCGGCTCGCCGGTGCGTGCCCCATCACTGCAAACGCAGTAAACGGGTGCGCCCGGCGGGACGACATGGCCTTCGGCCTTCTGTCGCGTGCAAGCCGCCGGCAAGATCCTCACAGATCGCGTGCCCACGTCTGGCCGGTAAGATCCTTGCCGAAACTGTGGTGCTGCTCTTCCTCGATCAGCGCGAAACCGGCCTTCTCATAGATGTGGCGGGCAGCGTCGAGGCCGGCATTGGTCCACAGCACCATGCGCCTGTAGCCCTGAAGGCGGGCGTGTCGCATGCATTCCTCGACCAGGCGGCGGCCGATACCGAGGCCCCGCGCGCTCGGCTCGACATAGAGTAGCCGGAGCTTTGCCGTCGTTGCGTCGTGCCGGACGAGAAACACCGAGCCGACCACCTTGCCATCCTTTTCAGCGATCCAGCACCGGTCCGAAGCGGGGTCGTAGTCGCGCATGTATTTGACGATGATTTCCGCGACCAGGGCCTCGAACTCGGTGCTCCAGCCGTATTCCTGCGCATAGAGCGCGCCCTGGCGATGGATGATCCAGCCCATGTCGCCCGGTTGCGGATCGCGCAGGATATAGCCTGGCGTCCGCTCGTCCCGCAGCAGGCTCTCGATCTCGCCCATCGCGGCGACCAGTTGCCGCTGTTCCGGCACCGAGAGCTTTTCCAGCATGGCGACGACTTCGCGCTGGGAGGCATCCTCCAGCGGCTGGAACGTCGCGCGCCCCGCTTCCGTCAGTTCCAGCTGTGCGACCCGGCCGTCCGCCGGCGAGCGTGTCTTTTCGACCAGTCCCTTCTTCTCGAAGCCGGCGATGACCCGGCTCAGATAGCCGGCATCGAGGCCAAGTTCGCGGCAGAGGTCGGTTGCCGTCAGCGCCGGCCGGTGCGCCAGTTCATAGAGAATGCGAACCTCCGTCAGCGAGAAGGCGCTGGCGAGCAGGTGCTCGTGCAGCAGGCCGATCAGGCGGGTGTAAAACCGGTTGAAGCGCCGCACCGTCTGGGCGCGGTCGTCGATTTGTTGCGGAGACATGCGGTGACGCCTTCATAAAGTTGCCGTGAGCATATAAATAGTTGCCTAAGTCAATTAATGTCAAGTGGAGACGGCACCGTAGGCCCCAAGGCTCGACGACCTGAACGGGAATCTGCTCTGACCCAGGCTTGCTTCGCGAGCAGCTTTCGAGAAGCCTCGATCGCCTGGTTCGTCGCTCGATGCCGCAATCGAATGATGCGCAGCGCCGGGTTGCTTCCGGACACTTGCTCCCTCTTGATTTGGTGAGTGCTAATTTAGGTAGGCGATCGCGTCGCCGTACGATAGTATTCTGCGGTGATCTCCTTGGTCCGGAAGCCCGGAACGGGCCGCTTTTCAAAGTGTTTGGCAAGCCCATGGAGCAGAGACTCGCCGCAGTGCTGGCGGCCGACATGGCCGGCTACAGTCGGTTGATGGAGGCCGACGAAGCGGGCACGCTTGCGCGGCTCAGAACCCACCGCATCGAGCTCATCGATCCGGCGATCGCCAAGAACAAGGGCCGGCTGATCAAGACCACCGGCGACGGAATGCTGGTCGAGTTCCAGAGCGTGACCGATGCGGTCAAATGCGCGGTCGAGATCCAGCAGCGCATGAAGCGGCGCAACAGCGACGTGCCGGAGGACCGGCGGATCGAATTCCGCATCGGCATCAATCTCGGCGACATCATCTTCGAGGACGACGACATCTTCGGTGACGGCGTCAACATCGCCGCGCGCATCGAGCAACTGGCCGATGTCGGCGGCATCTGCGTGACCGCCGCGGTGGCGACACAGGTGGCCGACCGCCTCGAACTGCCGATCGAAGACCTTGGCGAGAAGATACTGAAGAACATCAGCCGCCCCGTGCATCTCTATCGCATCGGGCCCGAAGGCGTGATCCTGCCGGCTTCGCCCGACGAGGCCGATGCGAAAAGGGCCGTCTGCAAGCCGACGATCGTGGTGCTGCCGTTCGACAACATGAGCGGCGACCCGGATCAGGAGTTCTTCGCCGATGGCCTGACCGAAGACATCATCACTGCGCTGTCGCGCCGCCATGAGCTCTTCGTCATCTCGCGCAATTCGAGCTTCGTCTACAAGAACCAGCCGGTCAACGCGCGCGAGGTGGCCGCACGGCTCGGGGCGCAATACCTGGTGGAAGGCAGCGTTCGCAAGATCGGCGAGAGGGTGCGCGTCACCGTCCAGCTCATCGACGCGCTCAACGACGCCCATATCTGGGCCGACAAATACGACCGGCAGCTGGACGACATCTTCGCCATTCAGGACGAGGTGACGGCGGCGATCGCCGCCACCTTGCCGGGCCGCGTCGAGGCCGCCCAGCGCGACCAGCTCTCCCGCACGAAGCCGGCCAACATGGCGGCCTATGAATGCGCGCTCGCCGCCAAGGTGCTGCACCATCGCAGCACCGTCGCCGACAACAGCCAAGCCCAATCGCTGATCGACCGGGCGGTGGCACTCGACCCCGGCTATGCCCATGCCCATGCCTGGCGGGCCTGCATCCTCGGGCAGGCCTGGGTCTACGGATGGTGCGCCGACAAGGACGCGACCTGGGTGGAGGTCAACGCCGAACTGGAACGGGCGCTGGCGCTCGACGACAACGACGCCGACGTGCACCGCATCCTTGCGGCCGTCAACGTCAACAACAACGAGCTGACGATGGCGCGCTATCACCAGGAGCGGGCGCTCTTCCTCAACCCCAACTACGACCTTGTCGTGGTGCAGCAGGGCGAACTCCTGACCTGGCTCGGACGGCCCGAAGAGGGGGTGGAATGGATCCTGAAGGCCATGCGCCTCAACCCGCATCATCCGGAGCGGTTCTGGAGCCACCTCGGCAAGGCCCATTTCGCCGCCCGCCAATATGGCGAGGCGATCGAGGCCTTCATGCATCTTACGAGCATGGACGAGACGCAACACGCCTTCGTCGCCGCCTGCCACGGCTGGCTCGGCGACAACATTGCGGCGAACGCGCATATGGAGAAGGTTCGGACGCTGGCGCCGACGTTTGGGATCGAGACGTTTCTTTCGACGCTGCATTATGCGCAGGAGAGCGATGCGCAGCATTTGCGTGAGGGGCTCACCAAGGCTGGGGCGGGGTGAGCTGTCTCGACGCCAGGCGACGGGCATTGCGCGATGACGGTCGCCCTGGTGGCGCCCGGAAAAACGACTGTAGCTCGCCACGATTTTCTGGAATTTTGACCGCCAAAGCCGGGAAAACTGCAATTCCAGTTAGCGACGCTGGTCGCGTTTCTAGCGACCAGCCCCAGTTTCAGAGGCCGCTCAAATGGGCAGCCTTGAGAATTCGCCACGCATCAGCCTGCGTTGCTCGGTATCGGCGTGTTGAGCAGTTGTTGCTCCCACAGGAACGCGATGCCGCTACCAGCGGCATGATGCTTGAGCACGTCCGTCAGCTCGGCGGCATGCTGGGTGCGGGCCCAGTCGCGCTGCCATTCGGACGCCAGCGCCAGCCAGGTCATCATGTTCGCACCGGCCGCGATCATCCGTTGGATAGCGACCTCGTGAGCCTCGACCGAAGTCCCTCCCGAAGCGTCGGTGATGACCGTCACGTCCCAGCCTTCGCCGAGGGCCTGGATCACCGGCATCGCGACGCAGATCTCGGTCCACAGGCCGGCGATGATCAACTGCTTGCGGCCCGTCGCCTTGACCGCATCCACCACCTTCCGGTCCTCCCAGGTGTTGATGAACGTCCGGTCGATCACTTCCTGGCCCGGGAACACATCGGTGATTTGCGGGAAGATGAGACCGCCACGCTCAGCGATCACGCTGGTCAGGATGGTCGGTACGCCGAAGGCCTTGGCGGCCTTCGCCAGAGCCGTCGAATTGTTGACCACCATCTGCGGATCGTGGCTGTTTAGGTTTGCGAGCTGGTAGGGCTGATGGTCAATCAGAACGAGTACGGAATCCTCCGGGCGAAGAAGCGAAGCAAGGCCGTTACGAAAGGTCATGAATACATCCTCTGCTGCCGTTTTGTGTGAGGTCGGCTTACCGGCAGACATGCGCTGACAGCGGCGCTGCCTACGAAACGGACACTGCCATTCCCATTTTTGATACGGTAGCCTTCGTTTGTGCCAAGCTGTGTCGCGAAATGGGGAACGCCAAAGTGGATATCGAAGATCTGCGGACATTCGTGGAAGTGGCTGATGCTGGGGGCGTTTCGCCCGCCGCGCGGCGGCTGGGCGTCTCCAAGTCAATGGTCAGCCGGCGGCTCGTCCGACTTGAAGCGGAACTTGGCGTGCAACTTCTTGCACGAACAACCCGCGGCGCAGCTCTCACAGAAGCCGGGATCACGTTTCGGGACCATGCAGCCAGAGTCTGTGCCGAGATCGACATGGCAAGGGAAACGATCCTACCCGCCGGTGACCTTTGCGGCCGCTTGAGAGTTGCTGTGCCGCTTTCTTTCGGCCCGACCCACTTCGCGCCCGTACTCGCGCAAATGGCGCAACGCCACCCGCAGCTCCATATCCATGCCGCCTACAGTGATCGCTTCGTCGATCTCATCGCGGAGGGCTTTGATTGCGCGATCCGGGTTGGGTATCTCCAGGACTCTAACCTGGTCGCAAGACGCGTCGGGCCGATCTACGGGAAGTTGGTCGCGAGCCCGGACTATGTCAAAACGCATGGTTCCCCCGAGACGCTGGAGGAACTCGTCGCCCATCAGGCCCTCATGCAAGGAACGGAGGGCTGGCAATTTATGGATGGCGACAAGATCATTACGGTTTATCCGCGGGGGCGCTTCAAGGCCGACAACGCCCTAGCTCTCGCCGCCGCTGCATTGACAGGACTCGGCATCGCGTGGCTCCCCGATGGCGTCACCCATGAATATATAGCCTCCGGCGCGCTGGTTCCGGTCATGACACGCCATCCGCCACCTCCGGCAGGTGTATATGTTATCCGTCCGCCGGGGCAGCATCCCGCAAGGAAGGTACGTGTCCTCACCGAAATGCTGATCGAGTGTTTCGAACAAACTCCGGACCCTGCGGGCGTCGGTCTCTAAGACACGAACGGTGCGCAGCCCCGGCCGATCTCAATCGATGTCAGGATGCGGGGATGATCGGTCGTGGCGAATGTCCACGTTGGTTTGGGGGCACTACGGCGCCGCGTTTTTTAACAGACGCCCAAAGGTCGCTGTAGCGCTTTGATTTGCTGCACGTCTTTGTCCTTAGATCGAGGTCGATTTAAGGAGACATGCAGTAGGGATAGCGCGGGATCTTCCGCTGACGATTCATCATCGCTGGCTCGACCTATTCCGCATCCGTTAGTCTGACGTGACCTAATTCCTCGAACATGCAAGTGATACGTCCATTGGTCAGGTGAGATCAGCCGCGGATCCCTCCAGCTCCACCCCCACACACCTCCCGCACACACAACCTTAACCACCGGTGCGCTGGATCCGCGTCGAGGCGGGGGTGCCAGATCAGCGAGATGGTGATCTCGGGCAGGGTGACCGGCAGGGGGAAGGTGAAGAGGTTTTCGCGGAGTGTTCCGGTGTAGCGTTCGGGGACGCTGGCGATGAGGTCGGTGGCGCGGGCGAGCGCTAAGGCCTCGGAGAAGCTGCCGACGGATGTGGCGATCTCGCGTTTGAGGCCGAGGGGCTGAAGGGCGGCGTCGATCGGGCCGGTGTCGTTGCCGCGTCGGGAGACGTGGACGTGGCGGCCTCTGGCGTAGCGGGCGGCGGTGATCTCGCCGCTCGAAAACGAGTGGCCTGATCGCACCACGCCGACGAAGCGGTCGTGGAAGAGGGCCTGCGCCCGAAGCTCCGGGCCTGTCGCTTCCCCAATCACGCCGGTTTCGAGGTCGACGCTGCCTTCGCGCAACGGGCTGCTTTCCCGGTCGAGTTTCTGCACGAAGCGAAGGCGCACGCCGGGGGCTTGCCTGGCTACGCGGGCAATCAGCGCCGGGCCGAAATTCTCGACGAAACCCTCGCGGTTCCTGAGCGTGAAGGTGCGGGTAAGCGTCTTCAGGTCCAGGCTTTCGGCGGGGCGGAGGCAGGCTTCGGCCGCTTCGACCAGCGGGCCGACGCGGGCTGCGAGTTCGAGGGCCCTTGGCGTGGGCACGAGGCCACGGCCGGCGCGCACCAGCAGCGGATCGCCGGTCGCCTCGCGCAGCCGGGCCAGCGCCCGGCTCATGGCGGATGGGCTGAGCTGCAGGCGCCTGGCGGCGCGGGCGACGCTGCCTTCCGAAAGCAGCACATCAAGGGTCACGAGCAGGTTGAGGTCGGGTCTGGTCATGGCCTTTCATAGCATGAGTTCGACCATGATGTGGCGTCAAACGCACGAATGAAGTGCAAATGCTGCGCCTTCCGCCCTATGTTTCAGGAGATTAGGTTCTCGGGGAACCGAATTTGGAGGGTTTCCCGATGCTTACACGCCGACTGGCGCCCATGGCCCTTGGCCGTTTTCCGATGTCCCCGATGCCCCGGTCCAATCGCATGGGATTGCCGCATAAACAGAGTCACGAAGTTGCTCTAACTCTTTATTTTCAAGGGATTTTCTGTGCGAGAACTGCGCGTCGCGAAGCCTTGTGCGCGGGAGGTGGCCGATGACCTCGACAGACACCACCATGCCCCCGGCCGCTCTAGCGCCTTCCGTTCGCTGGGTGCTCGCCAGCCTCTCGCTTTCCATGCTGCTCTCCTCGCTTGGCACCAGCAGCGCCAATGTCGCCCTGCCGGCGCTGGCGGACGCTTTCGGCGCGTCCTTTCAGGCGGTGCAATGGGTGGTGCTTGCCTATCTGCTGGCGATCACCACGCTGATCGTCAGCGTCGGGCGGCTTGGCGATATCGTCGGCCGGCGGCGGCTGCTTATTGCCGGTATCGCGCTCTTTACCGCGGCTTCCGTCCTTTGCGGCCTCACGCCAGGCTTTGCACTACTGATTGCGGCGCGGGGGGTGCAGGGGATCGGCGCCGCTATCATGATGGCGCTGACCATGGCCTTTGTCGGCGAGGCGGTGCCGAAGGCGAGGACCGGCAGCGCCATGGGCCTGCTCGGCACCATGTCGGCGGTCGGCACAGCACTCGGGCCCTCGCTTGGCGGTGCGCTGATTGCCGGTCCGGGCTGGCGGGCGATCTTTCTCGTCAACGTGTCGCTTGGTCTCGTGGCGCTCTTTCTCGTCCGTCGGCATCTGCCGGCCGACCGGAAGACTGAGGGCGGGCAGCGCCCGCGCTTCGATGTGCCGGGCACGCTGTTGCTGGCGTTTTCGCTCGGCGCCTATGCGCTGGCGATGACGCTGGGGCGCGGCAGTTTCGGCGTGCTCAATGTCGTGCTGCTCTCGGCCGCGGCTCTCGGGCTTGGGCTCTTCCTGCTGGTCGAGGCGAAGGTCGCCTCGCCGCTCGTCCGGCCGTCGATGTTTCGCGACCCCGCTTTAAGCGTCGGGCTTTCGACCAACGTGCTGGTCTCGACGGTGATGATGGCGACGCTGGTGGTCGGGCCGTTCTTTCTCTCCCGCGGGCTCGGGCTCGATGCGGCGACGGTCGGGCTCGTCATGTCGGTCGGGCCGGTCATCTCGGCCTTCGGCGGCGTGGCCGCCGGCCGGATCGTCGATCGGCTGGGGGCGCGATCGGTGGTGACGGCCGGTCTCGTGGCAATGGTTGCGGGGTGTGCTGCTCTTGCGCTGCTGCCGGGTCTCCTTGGCGTCGTCGGCTATATCGCGGCGATCGCGATGCTGACGCCCGGCTACCAGCTCTTCCAGGCGGCCAACAACACGGCCGTCATGGCCGACGTCGGCCCAGACAAGCGCGGCGTCGTTTCCGGCCTGCTCAACCTTTCGCGCAATCTCGGTCTGGTCACCGGTGCATCGGTCATGGGCGCGGTCTTCGCCTTGGCCGTGGCCGCAAGCGATATCGCCAAAGCCGCGCCGGAGGCGGTCGCGGGTGGCATGCGGGTGACCTTTGTGGTCGCGGGTGTGCTGACCGTGATCGCACTGGCGATCGCGGCCGGGAGCCGGGTGTTGGGCGGAGCGAGCATGGGCTCTCGTAACGCCTCGTGACAAGGGACGGATGCGGGATCACGATGGTTTGGTCGTGCCAAACCACGTGCTCGTTCTCCTATCCCTTGCCGGCCCGGGATCAGGCGACCGGCGCGCTCGCAAGCCTGGCGCTGAGCGTCTCGAAATCCGGGACGAACCAGATGGAATTTCCCTTGTTCGTCTCGCGCACGAAATCGGTCAGCGCCTTGCTGCCTTCGAGCCTGGCGCTGATATCGCCGACGATGGCGAGCCGCATGCGGTAGTTGACGAACTTCTGGAACACGTCGCCGGCAATACGGGTCGAAAGATCGAGGAAATCGGCCCCAAGCCGTTCCACAGGGATCGCCACCAGGGTGGCCTCATGCGCCCAGGCGTCGCCGAGAAAATCATTGGCGTCGCCCGGCACCTTGAGAAGGGGGCCATCATTTGCGCATTTCAGCACGCGCGCGGTTCCGATTTCGAGAAGCTGTGTCATGCGTTCGGGATAGGGGATAAAGCCCTGGGTTGCAAGAGGGGTCGTGTCAGGCGCTGCGGCCGAGCAAGCGCCGCGTTCACCGTCCGTGAAATTCGCCCGACGTTTGCGCTGTTTGACTGGCTCGGGCGATCGGTCCTGAATCGATGTATTCTTTTAAACATAACGAATCTCGTAAAATTGTTTGTTCTTCGCGAGTTATTTCGGCGCGCGATCCGAGAGTTTCGGACGATTTTCCCGTTGGAATCCTGTTGTTTTGACCCAGATCAATGACCCGCTCAGTTCGCTATCTATTCTGCAACAGGATACATTCTTGTCATCTGCCGGTTACGGGATTGATTTTTATTTCGGGTGGCGCATCTTACCTTAGATTGTGTTGGGGGACGCAGAAATGCCAGAACTCGTTCAGCCACAGCCGATCGAAAGGCCGCCGCGCTCGCGGCGTGCGGAGCTGCTCACCTTCCTGGTGCTCGCCTTCGGCATCTGGCCGATCGTCGCCGTCGGCATCGTCGGCGGCTATGGCTTCCTCGTCTGGATGCTGCAGATCATCTTCGGGCCGCCTGGTCCTCCGGGACATTGAGGTTGGCCATGGGCATCGAACCTCTTTCCCGCCGTGAACTCTTTACCGGCCGCGCCGCCGCAAAGCCCGCCCGCATCCGGCCGCCCGGTGTTTCGGAGGCAAGCCTTGCGGCCTGCACCGGCTGCGGCGCCTGCGGGGAACGATGTCCCACCGGCATAATCCGTCTCGCAGACGGTCTCCCCTTCGTCGACTTTTCGCGCGGCGAATGCACCTTTTGCGGCGCCTGCGAGGAAGCCTGTCCTCAGCCGGTGTTCGAGGCAAAGGACGTGCGGCGCTTCCCCCATGTCGCCGCGATCACCGATACGTGCCTGGCGCGCCGCAACGTCGCCTGCCAGTCCTGCGGCGAAAGCTGTTCGGAGCAGGCGATCCGCTTTCGCCCGCGCATCGGCGGGCCGTTCCTGCCTGAGATCAACGAGGCCAAATGCACCGGTTGCGGCGCCTGCCTCTCGGGCTGCCCGGTCAGCGCGATCGCGGTCAAGGCAATGGAAGCGGAGGTGGCTCATGTCTGAGGCCGCAACGGCAAAGGCGGGCACGCCCTATCACATTTCGAGCGCCGTGGTCGCCACGATGCCTGCCAGCACCGAGAGCATCCTTCAGATGCTGCAGGGAATGGAAAACGTCGAAATCCACGGCCATGGCGGCGGCAAGATCGTCATCGTCATCGAAGGCAGAAGCACGGGCCAGCTCGGCGAGTGCCTGACGAAGATCTCGCTGCTTGATGGGGTGATCTCGGCCAACATGGTTTTCGAGCATGTCGAAATGGAAGAGGAAAGGCAGGAGCCATGAGCGGACAACTGACGCGGCGTGACATTCTGAAAGCCCACGCAGCCGGCATCGCCGCCGCCACGGCCGGCATTGCGCTGCCTGCCGCCGCACAGCCGGTGCCGGGCGGTGTAAACGCGCTGGAGATCAAATGGTCCAAGGCGCCGTGCCGCTTCTGCGGCACGGGCTGCGGCGTGATGGTGGGCGTGAAGGAGGGCCAGGTCGTCGCCACCCACGGCGACATGCAGGCGGAGGTCAACCGCGGCCTCAACTGCATCAAGGGCTATTTCCTCTCCAAGATCATGTATGGCAACGACCGGCTGACGACGCCGCTCCTGCGCAAGCGCGGCGGCGCCTACGCCAAGGACGGCGAGTTCGAGCCGGTGAGCTGGGACGAGGCCTTCAACGTCATGGCCGAGCAGGCGAAGAAGGTGCTGAAGGAGAAGGGGCCGACGGCGGTCGGCATGTTCGGCTCCGGCCAGTGGACGATCTTCGAGGGCTATGCCGCGACGAAGCTGATGCGGGCGGGCTTCCGCTCCAACAACCTCGACCCCAATGCCCGCCACTGCATGGCGTCTGCCGCCGTCGCCTTCATGCGCACTTTCGGCATGGACGAGCCGATGGGCTGCTACGACGATTTCGAGAACGCCGATGCCTTCGTGCTCTGGGGCTCGAACATGGCGGAGATGCACCCGATTCTCTGGACGCGCGTCGCCGATCGCCGCCTCGGCCAGCCGCATGTGCGGGTCGCGGTGCTTTCGACCTTCACCCATCGCAGCATGGACCTGGCCGACATCCCGATCGTCTTCAAGCCAGGCACGGATCTGGCGATCCTCAACTATATCGCCAACCACATCATCGAGACTGGCCGCGTCAACGAGGACTTCGTCAGCAAGCACACCAAGTTTGCCCGCGGCGTCACCGACATTGGCTATGGCCTGAGGCCCGACAATCCGGTCGAGGTCAATGCCGCCAACTCCAAGGACCCGGGCAAGACCGAGCCGATGGATTTCGAGGCGTTCAAGGAATTCGTTTCGGAATACACGCTGGAAAAGACCGTCGAACTGACCGGCGTCGAGCCGGAATTCCTGAAGCAGCTTGCCGAGCTCTATGCCGACCCCAGCCGCAAGGTCATGTCGCTCTGGACCATGGGCTTCAACCAGCATGTGCGCGGCGTCTGGGCCAACCAGATGGTCTATAACCTGCACCTTCTGACCGGCAAGATCTCCGAGCCCGGCAACAGCCCGTTCTCGCTGACCGGCCAGCCTTCGGCCTGCGGCACGGCGCGCGAGGTCGGCACCTTCGCGCACCGCCTGCCGGCGGACATGGTGGTGACCAATCCCGAGCACCGCAAGCATGCGGAGGAGATCTGGCGCATCCCGCACGGCATCATCCCGGAAAAGCCCGGCTATCACGCCGTGCAGCAGGACCGGATGCTGAAGGACGGCAAGCTCAACTTCTACTGGGTGCAGGTCAACAACAACGTCCAGGCGGGACCCAACACCGCCAACGAGACCTGGCAGGGCTATCGCAACCCGGACAACTTCATCGTCGTTTCCGATGCCTATCCGACGATCACGGCGATGAGCGCCGACCTGATCCTGCCCGCCGCCATGTGGGTGGAGAAGGAGGGCGCCTACGGCAATGCCGAGCGGCGCACCCATGTCTGGCATCAGCTCGTCCAGGCCCCCGGCGAGGCGCGCTCGGATCTCTGGCAGTTGGTGGAATTCTCCAAGCGCTTCGTAACCGACGAGGTGTGGCCGAAGGAAATCCTCGACGCCAGCCCCGAATATCGGGGCAAGACGCTGTTCGAAGTGCTGTTCAAAAATGGCGAAGTGGACCGCTATCCGATTACCGACGTCAGCGCCGAATACGACAACAACGAGGCCAAGGACTTCGGCTTCTACGTCCAGAAGGGCCTGTTCGAGGAATATGCCACCTTCGGCCGCGGCCACGGCCACGACCTGGCGCCCTACGACACCTATCATGAGGTCAGGGGCTTACGCTGGCCCGTCGTCAACGGCCAGGAAACGAAGTGGCGCTACCGCGAGGGCTTCGACCCTTACGTGAAGGCGGGCGAGGGCGTGAAATTTTATGGCAACAAGGACGGCAAGGCGATCATTCTCGCCGTGCCCTACGAGCCGCCGGCCGAATCCCCCGACGAGGAATACGACACCTGGCTGGTGACCGGCCGGGTGCTCGAACACTGGCACTCGGGCTCGATGACCATGCGGGTGCCGGAGCTTTACAAGGCGTTTCCGGGTGCACGCGTCTTCATGAATGCCGAGGACGCGCGCAAGCGCGGCATCAACCAGGGCATGGAAGTGCGCATCGTCTCGCGGCGCGGCGAAATCCGCTCGCGCGTCGATATCCGCGGCCGCAACCGCATGCCGCCCGGCGTCATCTTCGTTCCCTGGTTCGACGCCAGCCAGCTCATCAACAAGGTCACTCTCGACGCCACCGATCCCATCTCCAAACAGACGGATTTCAAAAAATGCGCGGTCAAGATCGTTCCCGTCACCCTCTAGGGTTTTTTCGGCTGAAGCGGATTTGCGGAAACGTCCTGTCTCTTTGTTTCGGGGCAGTTCCTCAGGCAAGACCGCTTCGCACCTTTGCTGGCCCGAAGCGGCCCGTCTGGATGGCGATGGCCGCCGGGCTGATGGTGTTCGTCACCACTGCCGCCGTGGCTCAAGTTGCGGAAAAGCTGGTGCCGCAGCTCGAAGGCCCGACGCCGCAGATGGCCACCGAAGCGGCGGCACCGCTGCCGAAATGGGTGGTCGACGACAAGCGCAAGATGCGCGCCTACCCCGACCAGCCGCCGGTCATCCCGCATTCGATCGAGGGCTACGAGCTTTCGGTCAATGCCAACCGCTGCCTTTCCTGCCACAAGCGCGAATTCACCCAGGATTCGGGCGCGCCGATGATCAGCGTCACCCACTACATGACGCGCGACGGGCAGATGATCGCCGACGTTTCGCCACGGCGCTATTTCTGCACGGCCTGCCATGTGCCGCAGGCGGACACCAGCCCGCTGGTGCCGAGCAATTTCAAGGATATGAGCGAGTTGGGCTTCAAGCCGGCCGGAAGCGAGTGACATCATGATCGCATGGATCAGGAAACTTATCCTCTGGGCCTGGCACATCATGGCGACGCCGGCCGGCACGCTGGGCTTGGGCTTCCTCACGCTCGGCGGCTTCATCGGCGGCGTGATGTTCTGGGGCGCCTTCAATACGGCGTTGGAACTCACCAACACCGAGAAGTTCTGCACCTCCTGTCACGAGATGCACGACAACGTCTACCAGGAGCTGACGCGCACCATCCACTTCTCCAACCGTTCCGGCGTGCGCGCCACCTGTCCGGATTGCCACGTGCCGCACCAGTGGACCGACAAGATCGCCCGCAAGATGCAGGCGTCGAAGGAGGTCTGGGGCAAGATCTTCGGCACAATCAACACAAGGTCGAAATTCCTCGAAAAACGGCTGGAGCTGGCCCAGCATGAATGGGCGCGCATGAAGGCCAATGACAGCCTGGAGTGCCGCAACTGCCATTCCTCCGTTGCCATGGACCTGCAGAAGCAGACGCAGCGCGCGGCCGAGATCCATACCCGCTATCTGCTCTCCGGCAAGGCCACCTGCATCGACTGCCACAAGGGCATCGCGCACGAACTGCCCAACATGGAGGGCATCGACCCCGGCTGGAAGATGCCGCCGGAGCTCGAGGGCAAGAAGATGGCGAACCAGACGCCGATCGACGATCTGAGGCAGGCGCTGGCGGAGTTGCATCAGCCTTAACATGTGGCCGGTCGTTCGGCTTGTCGAGCGGCTGTGAAGGTGGGCTGCTGCCGGTTGAGGGGTGCCAACCAGGATCTCCCTCATTCCTGTGCTTGTCACAGGAATCCAGCCGCGCCGCGTCGGCGGCGCGAGAGATCTTCCAAATGTCGAGTGTTGGCACTCCATCTCCCGCCGTGCCGACGCACGGCGGCTGGATCTCTGTGACGAGCACAGAGATGAGGGTGGAGGGTGCTGCGACCGCCGAGCCTACGGAGCCTACGAGGACGGGCAGCAATGGACAGGCTGGCCTTGGCTTTCCGTTCGCCTCCCTCCACATCATCATTTTTCCTGAAAAATTTCGCCAGCGATGTCGGACCCATCGTTGCCCGTTCGTCATTTAGCCAGGGAGGCCAATCTGGCTTCCTCCACTGGAGCGGGATAGGAAAAAATCCGCGCGGGTCTTTCGCCCGCAAACCGCTCTCACTATCTGGGTTTCACCGCGCCGATACCCCCAGGGGTCGCAACGACCGGGACGGCGTGACAGAGGAGATTGGACGATGCGCGTAGTGGTTTTTGTAAAGGCGACCGAGGACAGCGAAGCGGGCAAGATGCCTTCGACCGAGCTCCTGGAAGCCATGGGCAAGTTCAATGAGGAACTGGTCAATGCCGGCATCATGCAGGCGGGCGAAGGCTTGCATCCTTCCTCGCGTGGCGCCCGCGTCGCCTTCGACGGGCCCAATCGACTGGTCATCGACGGCCCCTTTGCCGAGACCAAGGAACTGGTCGCCGGCTTCTGGATCTGGACCGTCAAGGACATGGACGAGGCGATCGCCTGGGTCAAGCGCTGCCCGAACCCGATGCCGGGCCCGAGCGAAATCGAAATCCGCCCGGTCTTCGAAGCCGCCGATTTCGGCGACGCGCTGACGCCGGAGATCGCCGCACAGGACGAGCGCCTGCGCGAGAAGATCGCCAAGCAGTAGGGACGTCACTCTGCTGACGCTTAAGGGTGGGCTTGCCCCTCTCCTCGGGTTTAACCCGAGGACTAACCCTCTCCCTGCCAAGCGGGGAGAGGGGACGAGCCCGGTTCGCGGCGTTTTCGAACGCGGCCGCAGTCAGGGTCAAACGGGGTTTAGTCGGGGGGCAAACCAATTAGCCCGGAGTGAAACTGTGGCGCTTGTTGTCGAGGCGAGCGGGCGCCACGCGTGCCCTTCTCCCCGCGCGCGGGGAGAAGGTGGCCGGCAGGCCGGATGAGGGGCAAGCCCTCACCGGGCGGATGAGGGGCAGCCGCAAGTGTTGGGCGGTGAGCGGGAAGAAAGCAGCCCACATGCCGGATGAGCGGCTACCACAGTGTCCGAACTGTGGCGCCGTTAGCGGTCCGCTCGGTCGGTTTCCCGTAGAGATTGTATTAACCATATTTGCTTACCTATTCTCAGGGGTTTCAACCGGAGTGGGGCAATGGTCAGGGCGAGCGGTTTCGTCATTTTTCTTTTATCAAGTGTTCAGTTCGCGGCCGCCGCCGATATCGACGGTCCGCTGGTCGGGACGCAGGACGCCTATGAAGTGCCGGTGGAGCAAGCATCCGGCGGCATCGTCGGCTACATCGAGGGCTCCTATGGAGCCGGCGTCGATACACCCGGCGATATCGATACGGATGCCTGGGACCTGCGCGGCGCCGTGAACTTCGATGCCGGTGCCGGCCTGAACCTGCAGGTCGATCTCGGCTACACGCGCGCGTCCTATGAAGACGTCGATACCAACAGCTATGACGGCGCGCTGCACGGCTACTACCGCAACGATCTCTATGCGGCAGGCGTCTTTGTGCAAGGCGCGCGGCTCGACCCGGGCATTGGCGTCGACCTCAACGATTACATGGGTGGCCTCGAAGGGGCCTATTTTCTCGATACCTGGACGCTGCATGGTGCGGTCGGCTACGGCCAGGCGAGCGTGGAAGACTTCGACGACATCGACGCCGATCATTACATGGGCTCGCTCGGTGCCCGCATTTACGCGACCGACAACCTGCGCTTCGACGTCGACGGCTCGCTTCATCGCATGAGCGAAAACGACCTGGATTACGATCTGCGCAGCCTGAAGCTGACGGCCAACTACCGGCTGGACGCTTTCCCGGTCACGCTCTTTGCCGGCTACAAATACACCAATGAGGAGCTGTCGGGGCTGAGCGCATCGGTCTCCGGTGACACCAGCACCATCTTCGGGGGCCTGCGCTTCTCCTACGGTTCCGCGACGCTTAAGGAAGAAGAGCGCCTCGGCCCGGTCTGGTCCAGCAACCGCCTGTCGTTCTGATCGGCTGCTTGGCAGTCGCATCTCGTGCTGCCCCGCGAGTCGGGGCAGCTGATCGCAGCAAATGCCCCTAGCTCGCGTGAAATTCACACGGATACAATGCCTAGTAGCATTATTTAGTATGTGCTAACCTCTCGTCGCCATGAGGGCAAGAGGGAGGCGAATATGGACATGACACGCCGTGCCGTCGCTTTGGGAGGCGCTGGCCTGCTCGCAACGGTTTCAACTTTACCTGCGAATGCTCTGGAATCTCCGCTGATCGATCCGGTCGAGGCGGCTGACGATTTCTGGTTGGCGGTGGAAGCCTATATCTACGGCTATCCCCTGGTGACGATGGAAATGACCCGACGGGTCGTCACCAATGTGGCGCAGCCCGAAGGCAGCAAGGGGCCGATGGGGCATATCATCAAGCTTAGGGAGTATCCGAACGCTTCCTTCAAGGATGTGACCGCGCCGAACGCCGATACGCTTTATACGACGGCCTTCGTCGACGTGGGCAAGGAGCCCTGGGTATTGTCGATCCCGGACATGAAGGATCGCTACTTCCTGTTTCCGATGCTCGACGGCTGGACGACGGTGTTTCAGGTGCCGGGCAAGCGGACGACCGGCGACGGGGCGCAGTCCTACGCGATCACCGGGACCGGCTGGCAGGGCACCATTCCCGACGGCGTGACCGAATACAAGTCGGCAACGAGCGTCGTCTGGATCCTCGGTCGCATCTATTGCGATGGCTCGCCCGAGGACTATGCGGCGGTTCACGCGCTACAGGATCAGTGCAAGCTTTCGCCGCTCAGCGCCTATGGCAAGGACTGGACGCCGCCGGCGGGCAAGATCGACCCGACCATCGACATGAAGACGGCGGTGCGCGAACAGGTCAACCGCATGGACGCGGTCGAGTACTTCACATTGCTCTGCGAACTGATGAAGACCAATCCGCCGACGGCTGCGGATACGGAAGCGGTCGCCAAGTTCGCCGAAATCGGCATCGTGCCCGGCAAGGACTTCGACAAGAGCAAGCTGGATGCCGCTTTCGTCTCGCGCATTCCCGCCATGGCGTTCCATCGCATCATGCTGCATTTCAAGTTCAGCGATGGCGACGTTCAGGACATCAATGGATGGGGCTTTACCACCAAGACCGGCATCTACGGCACGGGCTATCTGCAGCGTGCACTGATCACGGCGATCGGCCTCGGCGCCAATCGTCCTCAGGATGCGATCTATCCGACGTCGCTGAAATCCAAGGACGGCCTCTTCTCCCGCGCCTACCACGGCTCGAACAAATACGTCGTTACGTTTCCAAAGGGACAATTGCCGCCGGTGCGCGGTTTCTGGTCGATCACCATGTATGACGAGGACTATTTCTTCGTCGACAATCCGATCAATCGCTATTCGATCAGCGCACGCGTCAGCCCCAAGGCCAATGCCGACGGGTCGACGGAGATCTACATCCAGAACGAAACGCCCGGAGCTGACAAGGAGAACAACTGGCTGCCCGCGCCGAAGGGCAAGTTCATCCTGATGATGCGGCTCTACTGGCCCGACGACAGCCCGCCGTCCATTCTCGATGGCTCATGGGTCATCCCGCCGGTGAAGAAGGCGGGATGATAGAGGCGCTATAGCACTTTGAATTGCTGCATGTTTTTGTCCTTTAATCGGGTACGATTAAAGGAAACATGCAGTAGCGCCGCGCGTCTTGTCAGACGCGCAAAGGTCGCTGTAGCACTTTGAATTGCTGCATGTTTTTGTCCTTTAACCGGGTACGGCTAAGGGAAACATGCAGCAGCGATCAGGCCACGGATACGCGCTTCGGCAGGACGAGATCGCCGACCGAGTAGGTGTGAAACTCGCTCCGGGAGACCTCGTCCAGCTTCCGGAACTTCTCCACGAACACCGGGTCGGAGAAGAACTCACCGACATTTCCGGTTCCCTGGATTGCCTCGACATTGACGACCGTCTGTCCGTCCGTGCTCTTCGCCAAAGTGCTCCACAGGAACCCTTCCTTCCGCTCGGCGACGTAGTGCACGACGTCCTGGATGATCGCGAAGGCTTCCTCCTGCTTGCCGGGGTGAGCGTGGATGACGTTGACGACAAAGGTCGTCGGAGCGGGGGAAGCTGAGAAAGTGGGGGTAAGGCTCGTATTCATGGGGCTCTCCATTTGAACGTCGCAGCGCATCGACCGCGACGACCTCTGGATATCGACGGGGAAATAGCGGATAAACGAGCGGGTATTCTCATCACTTCGGAAATTAATTCCGCAATCGGCAGACGATGGACAAGCTCGGAACGCTCAGCATTTTCATTCAGGTCGCAGAGGCAGGCAGCTTCGTGGCCGCCGGCCATCGGCTCGGCCTTTCGGGTTCTGCGGTCGGCAAGGCCATCGCGCGGCTCGAAGACGAGATGGGCGTGCGTCTCTTCAATCGGTCGACGAGAAGCATGGCGCTGACCGAGGACGGGAGCTTCTTTCTCGACACTTGTCGCCGCATCCAATCCGAATTCGAGGCAGCCCAGGCGCAGCTGTCGCGGTCGCACGCGACGCCGCGCGGGCAGCTCCGTGTCAGCCTGCCTTTGGCCGGCATGCTCCTGATGCCGACCATATCGGATTTCATGCGAGCCTACCCATTGATCAACCTCGACCTCGATTTCACCGATCGGCTGGTCGACGTCATCGAGGAGGGCTTCGATGCCGTCATCCGAACAGGCGAGGTCAAGGATACGCGCCTCATGAGCCGCAAGCTCGGGACGTTCCGGCACAGGATCGTCGCGGCTCCGGAGTATCTCGCCGCGCACGGTCGGCCGAAGGTGCCGGAAGACCTGCTCGGGCATCGCTGCCTCCATCACCGGTACGCGAACTCCGGCCGCCTCGAACCCTGGCCGCTCGTTCGTGACGGGCGCGAGGTCAAGCTCGATCTGCCCGTGACCACGGTTGCGAGCACACTCGAGCCCTTGATCTTCCTGGCGGAGCGATCCTTCGGCATCACCTGTCTGCCGCCGTTCGCCGTGTCGTCGGAACTGGCGGAAGGCAAGCTGGTATCGCTGCTGGAGGATTGCCTTCGCGAAACGGGCACATTCCGCGTGCTGTGGCCGACCAATCGATATCTCTCGCCAAAGGTCCGTGCCTTCGTCGACTTCATGGCCGCGAACCTGTTTGCCGAGTAACGGCCGGGCCGTACGGCAGGCGCCTTGTATTATTCCAGCCGTTGCTAAAGCGCGACAAATGGCAGAAGCTCCGTCTACGCCACTTTGGCCATGTGAGCCGGAGACGCAGACCATGACCGAAGCCTCTACCATGCAGCCGGCCAATCGCGGCGACGCCAGGATCTGCCGCGGATGCTGGGACCAGATGCACATGCCGATCCCCATTCGCGGGCCGCTGGCGCTGCCGTTTCGTGCCTTCGGCATCACCCGCAGCAAGATGAACCCCAACATCTGCACGATCTGCGAGCGCTCCTTCCGTTACGTCAAGAAGCAGAGTCACGTTGCGGCAAGCGCGACCATTCTTTTTGCCGACATCCGCGGCTTCACCCATTTGTCCGAGCGCATCGAGCGTGTCCGGCTCAGCGAAATCGTCAGCCTGTTTCAGGACCGCTGCGCCCAGGCGATCTGGGCGCATGACGGCATCGTCAACAAGCAGATGGGCGACGGGCTGATGGCGATCTTCAATTTTCCCATTATCAGGAAAGATCACGCGGAAGCCGCGATCCTGGCCGGGAGGGACATCCAGCGGCTCTGCGCGGCGGCACTTGGCAGCCTGCAGTTCGACGACCTCAAGGGAGAGACGCTCGGCGTCGGTGTCGGCATTCACTCGGGCGAGGTCGAGATCGGCGAGTTCTCGAGCTTCCGCAGCGATTTCACCGCGATCGGCGGCACGGTCAACCTGGCCTCAAGGCTCGAATCCCAGGCTGAGGCGGGCGAGATCCTGATCTCACCCGAGACCGCCGCTGAGGCGGCAGCGCTCACGACGGGCGCCGGAACCCGGCTGCTTGTCCTGAAGGGCATCGACCAACCGGTAGAGGCGAGGGTGCTGGCTGTGCACTGATCCGGCGCACCGTTGCAACTGGAGGGAGCCCACTCGCCGAAATGGTGTATAGAGGGAGATTGCACTGAGGCGATAGGGGTAGGCCCGGAGCAAGCTGCCAGCAGTTGGCGCGGATTTGCGCGACAACGTCCTTTGCACGGCTGCCGCTGCGCCCTTGGGTGTCTCGTCGGGAAGGGAGCGCCTCGATGACCATCGCGCACGATCAAAGCCGGGAACAGATGAAGGCCGAGCTGGAAGACAGCGAGCGGCTGCAGGCCATCAGCCTCGAACTGATCAAGGACGGGCGACCGCAGGCCGTCTACGAGACCATTTTGGATGGTGCGGCCGCCATCATGCGCTCGCAATTCGCCAGCCTGCAGATGCTGGATGCCGACCGGGGCGCCGCTGGAGAGCTACGCCTGCTTTCCCATCGCGGCTTCAGCGACGAGGCCGCGCAATTCTGGCATTGGGTCAGCATGGACCGGGCTTCCACCTGCGCGCTCGCCCTGCGCACCGGGCGGCGCGTCGTCGTTTCGGATGTCGAAACCGCTGCGTTCATGCAGGGGACGGCGGATCTGGCCCATTACCGGCAGAGCGGGATCCGCGCCGTGCAGACCACGCCGCTCCATTCCCGCGTCGGAACGCTCATCGGGATGTTGTCGACCCATTGGGCGCATGTGCACCGACCGAAGGAGCGGGAACTGCGTCTCCTCGACGTGCTGGCACGACAGGCGGCCGACCTGATCGAGCGCGAGAAGACGGAGACGGCGCTTCGGGCGAGCGAGGAACGGTTGCGGACGGCGGTGGAGGTCGGCGGTCTGGGGCTCTGGGACTGGAATGTCCTAACCGGAGAGGTGCATTGGAGCGACGAGTATTTTCGCATGCTGGGTTACGGGGTGGACGAGGTGACGCCCAGCTATGAAAACTGGTCCGCGCGCATCCACCCGGATGACCGGGCGGAGACCGAGGCCTTGCTGCAGCACGCGCGGGAGGCCCGCACAGAGTTCGTCACGGAGTTTCGCACCCTGCATCCGAATGGCGCCGTTCGCTGGCTGCACGGCCGCGGCCGTTTCTTCTACGATCAAGGCGGGCAGGCGATCCGCATGGTGGGCGCGATGACCGACACCACCGAGCGGCGGCAATGGGAAGACCGCCAGAAGGCGCTGGTTGCCGAGCTGCAGCATCGCACCCGAAACCTCATGGCGGTTGTCCGGGCCGTTGCCGAAACCACCGCCCGCAGAGCCAAGGACCTGCCGGATTTCAGCGCGCATTTTCGCAGCCGCCTGTCGGCGCTGGCCAGGGTCCAGGGCCTGTTGTCGCGCCTGGCCAACCAGCAGCGGGTCACCTTCGATGAGCTGCTCCGGGCAGAACTGGCGGCGGTGGATGCGGATATGGGGCGTGTGCGGCTGGACGGTCCCAGCGGCGTGAAGCTGCGTTCGTCGACGGTGCAAACGCTGACCATGGCCCTTCATGAACTGGCCAACAATGCCGTCAAGTACGGTGCCTTGGGTCAGGCCGGTGCAGCACTTTCCGTTCGCTGGCATGTCGAGGCCGGGCAGGATCAAAAGCTCTGGCTTCACATCGACTGGCACGAAAGCGGCGTGCGCATGCCGCCGGCAACCGGTGCCGGCGAGGGCATCGGGCACGGGCGCGAACTGATCGAGCGGGCGCTGCCCTACCAGCTTGAGGCGAGAACGAGCTTCGCCCTTGGGCCGGATGGCCTGCGCTGCACCATCTCCATGCCGGTCTCCGAGCTCAACATGGCTCGATGAGGCAGGCTTCGACACTGTTCTGCAACCTTGCTCTGCCACTGCGAAGACACATCGCGAGGGGGGACGCGACTACCCGGCCAGAGGGGCTTCCATGAAGATGAGATGGTTGCGCAGTTCGGGAGGTGCTTTGTAGTAGGGTGCGATCTCCTGGAATCCCAGGGAGCGGTAGAGGCTCAACGCCTCATCGTGGTTGCGGCCGGTATCCAGCCGCATGGCGGCATAGCCCCGCTCGGCAGCCACGCGCACGAGGGCCTCGGCGAGACGGCGGCCCAGCCCCAAGCCTCGGCCCTCCGGGCTGATGAACATTCGCTTCATCTCGCATGTACGTTCGTCGATCCGCTGCATCATCACACAGCCGACCACCTTTCCGTTCAGGCGGGCAACAAGAATCTCCCCATCTGGAGCCGAATGGATTTTCGGCAGGCTGTCCAGGAGTGCGGCCCATTGTTCCGGCGTGTAGTACCGGTCGACGAACCAGGCGTTTTCGCCATAGCGCGATCGGCACCAGTCGAGGAAGCCGTTGCACAAGGATCGAATGGCAGGAAAGTCGTCAGCTTCGGCCGGGCCGATCTCGGAGTTCTGTTCCATCGCTGCGCTCCACTCACGAATTCTGCATCGGAAAGCGGGCGCTCCGTCCCGAGTTCCGCGGCCACCGAAAGGGAGGCCACAGTCGGGCCGGGCTCAAGGACTTGTCCGCTCTGACGAATGTCGTGGTTTCTGCCGCAACTGTAGTCGAAAAAGGCCCTGTTGACCATTTGCCGGTGCTGAGCGCGGCGCGCTTCTGCTTCCGCAAAAACGTGGGGCTTGCCGCGTCCCGCCATCCGGTGTTAATTGCATGCCATCGCGAAAAGCGACTGCTTCCCTTGATCCGCTCAGTGGCGGAGTAAACAGGTGGACGAATCCACGTCCAGGCAGTCAAGCACACGCCATCCCTGCCGTTTGAGCACGGATCGGCCAGCGTTTCCCAAAACCTATCGCCTGCATCGTCAGGTCACCCAATCGCAAGGCATCGGCGCCTCTTGGCGTGGGCGTGCTTGCGTTGATCGGAACGCATCATGAAGAAATCCCTCATCGTCATTTTTACTGCCATTGTGCTCGATGCCGTGGGCATCGGCCTCATCTTTCCCATCCTGCCTTGGCTGCTGAAGGACGTGATCCATGCCGACAACGTGGCGCCCTATATCGGCACGATGACCGCGCTCTATGCGGTCATGCAGTTCATCTGCGCGCCGGTGCTGGGTGCGCTCAGCGATCGGCTGGGCCGCCGGCCCGTGCTCTTGATCTCGCTCGCGGGTGCTGCGGTCAACTATCTGTTCCTCGCCTTTGCGCCCAATCTCTGGATGCTCTTTGCGGGCCGTGCGATCGCCGGGCTGACGAGCGCCAACATGTCGGTCGCAACCGCCTACCTCACCGACATCACGCCCGAGGACAAGCGTGCGCAGCGCTTCGGCCTGTTCAACGCCATGTTCGGCATCGGCTTCATCATCGGCCCGGTTCTCGGCGGGGTGCTCGGCGACCACTGGCTGCGTTTGCCCTTCGTCGCCGCGGCGGTCCTGAACGGCTGCAATTTGGCTCTGGCGTACTTCGTGCTGCCGGAGTCGCGCGCACCGAGCCGCGAGAGGATCGACCTTGCCGCGCTCAACCCGCTTCGGCCGCTGCGCTGGGTGTTCTCGGTGAAGAGCGTGCTGCCGATCGTCTTTCTCTTCCTGATCTTCAGCGCCACGGGCGAGGCCTATGGCACCTGCTGGGCGCTCTGGGGCAGCGAGACGTTCCAGTGGAACGGGTTCTGGATCGGCCTGTCGCTCGGCGCCTTTGGCGTCTGCCAGACGTTTGCGCAGGCGTTTCTCCCGGGACCGGCGGTAAAACTCTTCGGCGATCGCGGCGCCATTCTGGTGGGCGTCGCCGGCGTCTGCCTTGCCCTGACCGTCATGGCCTTCGCGACCGAGGGCTGGATGATCTTCGCGATCATGCCGGTCTTTGCGCTCGGCGGCATCGGCGTGCCGGCGCTGCAATCGCTCGCGACCCGGCAGGTCGATGAGAGCCAGCAGGGCCAGTTCCAGGGCGTGCTGGCCTCGGCCGTGAGCCTGGCATCGATCATCAGTCCGCTCGCGTTCTCGAGCATCTACTTCGTCGTTCGCGCGCAATGGCCGGGCGCGATCTGGCTTTCGGTCGTCGTCGTTTATGCGCTGGGCGGGCTGCTGGTTCTCGGCCTGCGCCTGACGAAACCGGTGGCGGCCTCAGTCGCGTCATAACGCCCCGCGGGGCATGTGGATGGGATCGCAATGATCCCATCCGCTGCCGAGCGGGACGATGCTCCGAGGGGCTATTTCGATGGGCGATCCAGCCGCATCACCTTCTCCTCGCCGAGCATCATGCCGGTCTCGCGGAAACCGAAGCGGTGATAAAGGGCGTGGGCGCGGGTGTTTTCCGGGTAGACGCCGAGATAGATGTCGCCGCATTCGGGGATGCCGGCCATATGTTCCAGCAGGGCGGCAAGCGCCTTGGCACCGTAGCCCTTGCCCTGGTGGCGGGCGTCGATCATCAGACGATAGATCCAGTGATTGCCGTCATCCGGATCGAGCGCATACATGGCGAAGCCGACGGGCGCGCCTTCGACCATCACGGCAAAGCCCACGCATTCGGGGCGTTCGGCGAGTTCTTCCAGCGACTCCGCGTTGCTGGCGATGAAATCCATCTGGTTTTCATGCACGTCCAATTTTCGGATGGTGTCGGGATCGACGGCATCGACTGGCAAAAGTGTGATCGTCATTCGTTTCCTCGTGTTTGACGCTCGGTGCCGGTATCCGGCGCGGCGCTTGCAGCACACCCCTCATCCGCACGGTGAGGATTGCTCCTCATCCGCCTGCCGGCAGCTTCTCCCTACGGGTGGGGAGAAGGGACGCTGTGGCGCCTGCCTGTGTCCATCTCTAGCGATTGCAGGTCGGGCCAATCCGGTCTGGTCGCAGCCTTCAACGGGCTACGGCGAGGCGGGACGCTTACCGTTTTCCCTCTCCCCGCCTGCGGGGAGAGGGGGAGGGTGAGGGGCAGTTCTTGACGGATGCGTGGCGCGTGTTCCGCCGGGCAAAGGCGTCAATAACAATTTGATTTATAAGTTGTTTCTGTTCAGGCCGAATCCGGCCCCGGCAAGTCTAGCGCCGGAATCCGGAAAGGCGAGTCCTTGTCGTTAGGCTGCATTGCGGGAACATTGCGGGGCCGCTCTCGGCACTTCCGCCGGCTCCTGAGGATCAGTCTTCGTCCAGGATGCGCGGCTCGGGCGCGCCCGACCATTGAAAGGTGATGGTGCGGCCCTGGCGGATGTTCTGGATGACGGCGGGGCGGAAGACGGCGAGGCATTCGCCCTCGGGGTCGCGGGCGGAAGGGTAGATCAGGCCGTTGCCGCCTTCCGCGAGGATGGTGGCGGCGAGCGCCTGGCCGGCGGGGTAGGCGACCGTGGTATCGGGATCGAGATAGGCGGCTCCCTTTTCTGCGCGCGCATCATGAAAGCGGCAGGTGAAGCCGGCGATCAGCTCGCGGTAGCGGCCGATGTCGTGAAAGCTGCCGGCTTCGCTGAGCGCCCGGGTGCGGTGATAGACGATTTCCGCCTGACAGGTTTGAAGCGCGCGCGGGCCGAAGGCGCAATACCAGGCGCCGCGCTCCTCGCCGTTGAAGCGGTTGCCCGGCGGGCGCGCATGGCAGAAGGCGGCATTGATCAGCGACCAGCCGTAGCCGAAGGTCTCGTTCAGCAGTTCGGCCGGATCGACGCCGACAGGCAGGGCGAGGGGGCTGAGGCGCGCCGAGGTGATCGCCTCCAGCCGGTTGAGGATATCGATCTCGTCGTCATCGTCGGCCAGCGGCTTGACGGCGGGCTCGTCAATATAGGCGGTCGAGATCAGCCGGACGGTCGCCGGCTCGTTGAAGTCGATCTCTGATATCATAGGCCGCCGCGCAGGCCATCGAGATAGCGTCGCACCTTCAGCATCACCGGAATGCCGCCCTCGATCATGAGATCGACGGGCGAGTGGCCATTGAACAGCGGACCGGTATTGACCGCCTTCGGCCATTGATAGGTGAGCGGGCCGTTGAAGAAGAGCCGCAGCCCCTTGAAGATGCCGACGATCAGGCTCGCGCGCATGCGCTTGTCCTGGTCGAGCCTGCCCTTGAAGTCACCGGCCTTCATGCGGTTCCAGGTGGCGATCGGCACGTCGAAGAGCTGGGCGGCCTCCCTGTTGGTGAGGTTCCAGAAGTCGCAGGCTTTGACCACGGCCTTGACGATAACCGCCTCTTCCTGCCGGGCCGCTTGCCGATCGGGGGCGAAAGCCGGTTGAGCGCTGGCCATTTTTGTCTCCTATGCCGCGACTTCGTGTATCATATGATATGAAATGGCGATGCTGGGCGAGAAGTCAAGGGGCGATGGCGACGTTTGCTGTGCGGGGTGCTGCCGGAGAGACATCACCGCCGTGGCTCCGGCTGGATCGGAATTTTCCTGCGTGCGTGCCTCTGATGGGGAGCGATCGGTTCTCGAGGTCGATCCAACCCGTCAATTCAGGCCGGCACGGGCAAGTCCCTCGATGAGACGCGCCCGATCCTCGGCGCGAACGAAAGAAGATGTTGCTGCGACGGCGTCCCGTGAGATGTCAGGGACTAGCGACTTGAGCCGTCCGAGCAAGTCCGTGGCAGCCTCCTGGTTGTCCAGAAGTCCGGCACAGGCCGTGCCGATGATCAGCGGAACCGCGTGGCCGGACCGCAAGCGATGCGCCTCCCGTGCGTAACTCAATCCAAGTTCGTAATTCGCGCCCTGGAAATAAGCCATGGCGTAGTAAAACTGAAAGTCGCCGAGAAAAGCCTCGCGGGGGCTCAGTCTGAGGGCGTAGTCGATGCAAGGAATGGCGTCCGCCGCGCGGCCCCCGTTGGCATGCGCAAGCCCCAACTGGCCGTGCGCAAACGCGGAGTTGGGGTTGATCGCGACAGCCTGGCTGATCGCTGCCATCGCCAGGACATTGTCACGCGTCGCAAAGGCTATCATCGCCTGCGCAAGGTAAGTCCACTGTTCCTTATCGTCCGCGGCAATGGCTTGTTGGACGAAATCCCTGGCAAGGGCCAGGGCGTGTCCCATGTCCTCCCACCCCTGGAACGCGCGCCACACGGTAATCCAACCTTTCATCGCGAGCGCCTGGGCATAACCGGGAGCCAGTCCGATTGCCCGATCGAGCAGGGGGAGCATCTTGCCGCTGCTCTCCTCAGACAACTGGGAACACAGGAACACCGCCCGCACGACACATTCCCAAGCATCAAGGCCATGATGCGGCTTGGGGCTTTCGCGGGCATGCTCTGCCGCCAGGAGTTCCGGCCCGATGCGGCCGACGACGCTTGCAGTGATTTCGTCCTGAATGACGAAGATGTCGCCGAGGTCGCCGTCGTACCTCTCGGCCCAGAGTTGGACTTCGGAGGCCGCATCGATGAGCTGCGCGGTCACCCTTACCCGGTTGCCGGACTTGCGCACACTCCCCTCGAGAATATAGCGGATCCCGAGTTCGCGCCCGATGGCGCGCACATCCACGGGCTTTCCCTTGTAGGTGAACATCGTGTTGCGGGCGATCACGAAGAAGCCCTTGAGCTTGGATAGCGCGGTGGTGATGTCCTCGGTGAGTCCATCGCTGAAGAAGTCCTGCTCCGGGTCGGCGCTCATGACGTTGAACGGCAGCACGGCAATGGATGGTCGATCCGGAAGTGCGGGCCTGGGCGATACCGTTCCTGCGGTCGTCCTTTCCAGAAGGGGGCGGTACAGTCGCACCGGCCGCTCCATGTTCTTGAGCGCGCGTTCGCCGAGGTACTCATAGCCGCAGTCAAGCTTGCCCGGGAGGTGATCGTACGCCGTGCCGGAAATGCAAATGCCGCCTGGATCCGCCAAGGTCTGGAGGCGGGCCGCGATGTTGACGCCATCGCCGTAGAGATCCCCATCAACCTCATGGATCACATCACCGAGATTGACGCCGATCCGGAAGATGATGCGTCGCTCCGTCGGGATATCGGCCTGGTTCTCGGCAACCCCCTTCTGGATGGCGACCGCGCACGCGACGGCATCGACGACCGAGCCGAACTCCACGAGCGCACCGTCGCCCATCAGCTTGACAATACGGCCCTGATGGTCGGCCAGCAGCGGATCGATCACCTCCCGGCGCAGAACCTTGAGGGCCGACACCGTCCCAGCCTCGTCATGTTCGACGAGGTGGGAATAGCCGACGACATCAGCGGCCAGGATCGCGGCCAGCCGCCGCTCTGCTCTTGCAGTTGCCATGGCTGTCTCCCCCTCAGGAGATCCGCCGGATGAAGCCAGGCAATTGACGCGACATGCACCATCCGGCTGCCCGACACCGCGACCGTGCTGGTTCATGATACCACTGAGACGGTCGTATAGCGACGCTTCACGAGAGTACCGCCTTCAACAGGAACAGGATCCGCGAAGCGGTCACTGCAAAGGTCTGTTGCGGTCCAATGGAGAAGGGAGGTCGGTTTTCCTCACGAGATCGCGTCGGCCTTCATCGGAATCTTGTGGCACTTGCTCCATGATGCTGAAGAGGCGTTGGCGAGCCGGATAGGGCACCTTCCTCTACAAATGCGGCCCCAGCAGCGACAGATCCGCTTCGCCGAGCCGGTCCTTAGCGCTCCGGAGCTGGTGCCAGTAGGGGTAGATCACCGGCGGCAGGCTGACGGCGTCGAGCAGTTCCTTTTCCTCGTCGGAAAGCTTCAGGCCGGCGGCGGCGAGGTTGTCGCTGAACTGTGCTTCCGTGCGGCCGCCGATGATGACGGACGTGACGCCCTTGCGGCCGATCAGCCAGGCGAGCGCCACCTGCGCCGGGGAGACGCCGCGCTCGCCTGATATCGCCACCAGCATGTCGACGATCTTCCACAGCCGCGCCTCGTCGCGGATCGGCGGCTCGTTCCAGCCGGCGAGCTGGCGCGTTCCCTCTGATGTCTCGCCCGGCCGATGCTTGCCCGAGAGCAGGCCGCCTGCAAGCGGGCTCCAGACGAGCACGCCGAGCCCCTGATCGATCGAGATCGGCATCAGTTCGTATTCGGCCTCGCGGGCTTCCAGCGTATAGTGGATCTGCTGGCTGACGAAGCGCTGCCGGCCCTCGAGCGCGCTGATGCCGAGCGCCTTCATGATGTGCCAGCCGGAATAGTTGGAGCAGCCGATGTAGCGGACCTTGCCGCTTCGGACGAGGCTGTCGAGCGCTTCCATCGTTTCTTCGAGCGGCGTCTGGCCATCCCATTCATGCACCTGGTAGAGATCGATGACGTCGGTCTTCAGCCGCTTCAGGCTCGCCTCGCAGGCGGCGATCAGATGGTGGCGCGAGAGCCCGCCGTCGTTCGGTCCGGGCCCCATGGAGAAGCGTGCCTTGGTGGCGACCAGCACGCCGTTCTTGCGCTTGCCGCCAAGCACCTCGCCGATGATCTGCTCTGAGTAGCCGGTCGAATAGATATCGGCGGTGTCGATCAGGTTGACGCCGGCGTCGAGGCAGAGATCGACGTAGCGGCGGGCGTCCTTGAGGCCGACATTGCCGACCTCGGCGAACTTGCCGCGGCCGCCAATCGTCATCGTGCCCATGGTGATAACAGAGATTTTCAGGCCGGAGCGGCCGAGCAGCCGGTATTCCATGGTCTCGGATCCTTTGCTGATGCGCTGGGAAAGCAACGAAAACGCAAGCCTCCGTTGTGGAACAAACCGAAGGCGACAGGCGGTAAGGTAGCGGCCTGTGCCGGGCGGGCAAGATGTGTATGCCTGCACCGTCCTGCAATCGGATGTTGCGGTTCTTGAGGCTCCTGTTTCTTAGGGCTGGCTTGAAGATGGCGGAATGCTATCGTCTCTGCCGAGAGATGAGGGGGGTCACTCGATGAGCGTTGCCAAGAGTTTGCTGTCCGCATAGGCAATCGCTGCCGGCCTGTGTTGCGTGGTCGCGCCTTCGACGGCGAACGCGGCTGAAAACGGTGCCGGCTTCTATCTGCTCGGTGCCCGTGGCCCGATGGCCGGCCTTCTCGCACCGCCCGGAACCTACTTTCAGAACGACACCTATTTCTATGTCGGTGAGCTCAAGGGCAACAAGCAGCTTCCGCTCGGCGGCCAGATCGTCGGCGAAGTCGACGCGACCCTGATCGGCGTCTTCGGCACCGGCCTCTGGGTCATGCCCGAGGAGGTGCAAGGCGGCAATCTCGGCTTTACCGCGATCGTGCCTTTCGGCGGCCCCGACATCGATGCAACGCTGTCAGCGCCGAGGGCCGGCCGTTCGGCCTCCGCAAGCGACTCGATCTTCACCATCGGCGACCCGGTGGTTGGCGTCGTGCTCGGCTGGCACGAAGGCGATTTCCACTGGACGGCGAACGCCAGCCTCAACGTGCCGATCGGCGACTACCAGAAAGGCGAGCTCGCCAATCTCTCCTTCAATCGCTGGGCAGGCGACTTCACCCTTGCCGGCACCTGGTTCAACCCGGAACCCGGTTTCGACCTTTCGGGTGCCGCGGGCTTCGCCTTCAACGGCGAGAACCCGGCGACGGACTATCGCACGGGTACGGAATTCCACGCGGAATGGGCGGTTACCAGGCACTTCGGCCAGGAATTCTCCGCCGGCGTGGCGGGCTACTTCTACCAGCAGGTGACGGGCGACAGCGGTCCCGGTGCAAGCCTCGGCGACTTCAAGGGCCGTATCGCCGCAATCGGCGGCACCATGGGCTACAATTTCAAGATGGCCGAGACGCCGGTCTCTCTGACGCTGAAGATTTTCCAGGAATTCGGCGCCAAGAACCGGCCGGAGGGTTCCGCCGGCTTCGTCACCATCGCCTTCCCCATCGGCACGCCGCCGGCGCAGGTGAAGTAGCATCGACTATAGAGGGAAGCCCCTCATCCGCCTGCCGGCACCTTCTCCCCGCGGGCGGGGAGAAGGGACATGTGGCAACCGCTCGTCTCAACAGCAAGCATCTTCGATTTTTCTCTGACGGCGGCTCCGCTCGACAACGCTGCGAAGGGGCACGTTCCCTCCCCCCGCAGACGGGGAGAGGGTTAGTCCTCGGGTTAACCCCGAGGAGAGGGGCAAGCTTCGCTCATGCTGGCGCTTTCAGGAGCGGACGGGGCGGTGGAAGGCGTCACCGCGTCTTTCCCATATCGATTCACGAAGGCGCTCTATCTCCCTGTATCCCCTTGTGTTTCTAGCGCTTGGCTCACATCTCGAAAAACCGCTCGGGCATCAGGTTCCGGTAGGGAAACATATGGAAATAAGGCCGCGCTTCGGTGAGCACGCGGCGCACGGAGGCGCGCTCAAGCAGGCGCTCGAAATAGGCTGCGAGATGCGGGTATTTCTCATCGAAGGGCTCGACGATGCCGCCATAGAAGAGCGCAGGCGTGGCCGCGCAATCGGCAAGGCTGAAGGCATCGCCGGCGGCGAAGGTGTTCTCAGTGAAATGCTTGTCGGCCATGCCATAGGCAACGGCAAGGGAAGCGCGGGCGTCGGTGACGCCGCGATGGTCGTTTTCGCCTGATGCACGCAGCGTATCGGTGACGATCTTCTGCATCGGCACATGGATGTAGAGATCGAAGAAGCGATCCCAGAGGCGCGCCTTGAGGGCCGTATCCTGATCGTCGGGGATCAGCCGCTGGCGGCCGGGATAGTGGCGGTCGAGATATTCGATGATGATGGAGGTTTCGGGCATCACGACATTACGGGCGCTGTCGGTCAGAACCGGCATCTTGCCGACCGGCCAGAGTGCTGCAAAGCGGGCCGCTTCCTCAGGATCGAGCAGATCGACAAGGCTGCTCTTGAAGGGGGTATCGTTCTCGTAAAGCGCGATCAGCACCTTATGGCAGAAGGACGCAAGCGGATGCTGGTAAAGCGTGAGGGACATGCGGACGGTCTCCGGCTCGGACGGTTCCAATGAATGGATGGCGCTTCGATAGAACTAGCGCCGCGCTTTCGATTGTCGATCTCGACAATGATATAATTTCACAACCGGTTTAAATTGACAATCAGATTATGGGCATCCGGCGACGCCGATTGTCGACGCAGCGGGCACCGGATCTGTGCCGAATTTGCGCATAGCCATTGAAAGCGCAAAAGCTGCCCTAGAATTAATAGAGTAAGGGCGTCGCAACGCTCGGCGCCTTCTGGCAATCGCGACAGGGGAGGATCGCCGATGCGCTGCTTCACGGTACTTGGGCCCTCACAGACCGGAAAAACCACGCTGGCAGAAAAGCTGGCCGGTCTGGAGGGGGCCTCCAGAAAAGCTGTTTCGCCCTATGGACTGAACCTCACGGAATTCGAGTTTGGCGGCGAACCCTGGTGCGCGCTCGATGCGCCCGGCGGAACCGAGGCGCTCGGTCACGCGCAGCATGCGCTGATCGCCAGCGATGCCTGCGTGCTCTGCGTCTCGCCGGCGCCGGAGGAGGCGGTGCTGGCCGCGCCCTATCTCAAGGTGATCGAGGCCTCGGGCACGCCCTGCATTCTCTTCATCAACCGCATGGACGAGCCGCGGGCGCGGCTGCGCGACGTGATCGCCGCCCTCCAGGACTATTCCGGCCACACGCTGCTCTTGCGCCAGGTGCCGATCCGCGAAGGCGACAAGATCGTCGGCACCTGCGACCTGATCTCCGAGCGCGCCTGGCGCTACCGCGAAGGCCAGACCTCGGCGCTGATCGAGATCCCCGATACGGTGATGGAGCGCGAGAAGGAGGCGCGCACCGAACTGCTGGAACATTTCTCCGAGTTCGACGACTGGCTGCTCGAGGAGCTGATCGAAGATCGGGCGCCGGCAAGCGACACGATCTACGCGATCTCCACGCGGCTCTTGAAGGAAAACCGGATCATCCCGGTGCTGGTCGGCTCGGCAAGCCATGCCAATGGCATCATGCGGCTGATGAAGGCGCTGCGCCATGAGGCGCCCGCTGTGGATGCGCTTCGAAACCGTCTGGCGGCGGCCGGCTCGATTGCCGAAACCGCCCTTTCGGCTGTCAGCTTCCATGCCTACCACCGCGCCAATGTCGGCAAGACCGTGCTGGTGCGGGCGCTGACATCGGGGATCAAGCAGGGCGCAACGCTCGGCGGCGGCAGCCTCGGCTCGCTGCAGGACCCGGCGACCGGAAAACCGCTGCCAAACGCCACGCCGGAGGCGGGCGCGATCATCGCGGCGGTCAAATCCGAGCATCTGCCGGTGCCGGCGCTGCTTGCCGGCAATAGCACGGCCGAGGCGCCGGACTGGACGGTGCCGCCGACGCCGATGCTGGAGCGCATCCTGGTGCCGGACAGCGAGCGCGACGAGACCAAGCTTTCCGGCACGCTCGCCAAACTCGCCGAGACCGACCGCGGGCTTGCGGTCATGCAGGAGGAGGGAACCGGCGCCCAGCTCGTCTGCGTGCAAGGGCCGATGCACCTGCGCGATCTCTGCAAGACGCTCGCCGACGTCTTCCACGTCGGCGTCACCGACAAGCCACCGAGCCCGACCTATCGCGAGACGGTGCTGAAACCCTCCGACGTGCATTATCGCCACCGCAAGCAGACGGGTGGCGCCGGGCAATTTGCCGACGTCAAGCTCAGCGTGCACCCGAACGAGCGCGGCACCGGCTTCTCCTTTGCCGAGACGGTGAAGGGCGGGGCGGTGCCGCGCAACTTCATCCCGGCGATCGAGGCCGGGGCGCGGGAGGCGATGGAGAAAGGCCCGCTCGGCTTTCAGGTGATCGATGTCGGCGTGACCTTGACCGACGGCCAGCACCATTCGGTCGACAGCAACGACTTCGCCTTTCGGGCGGCGGCCAAGATGGGCGTGCGCCAGGCGCTGTCGCAGGCCTCCGCCGTGCTGATGCAGCCGGTTATCCGCATCGAGATCCACATCCCCTCGATCTATTCCGGCAGCCTGGTGCCGATTGTCTCCACCTACAAGGGCCAGGTGCTCGGCTTCGACCGCGACGAGACCGCCAAGGGCTGGGACATCTTTCGCGCACTGGTGCCCGGATCGGCGCTCGACGATCTCGCCCGGGCACTGCGGGCGGCCACGCAGGGGATCGGCTACTTTTCCAAGAGCTTCGACCATTTCGAGGAGCTCTACGGCAAGGAGGCCGATGCGGTGATCCACGCGCATGGGGCGCAGCAGGCGGGGTGAGGCGAGCGGCCCTTCGGGCAGATGTCGGTGTTCATGGGGTGGTGCGGACGGCTCAACTCGATTGCCGGGCTCTAGGGCGCCGCGCGTCTTATCAGACGCGCAAAGGTCGCTGTAGAACTTTGCTTGGCTGCATGTCGCGCAAGAGCGCCGCGCTTCAGGCTGCCAGGCTGGCGATCCTGGGAATGAACCAGAGCATCGCGCTGGTGCCGATGCCGTAGGCGATTGCCCGGCGCGCGAAGGCGGCGTGGTAACCAACCACCGCGGGCCCCGCCCAGGCAACCGCCAGAGCCGCGGCAACGAAGATGATCTGTCCCGCCTCGACGCCGAGGTTGAAGGTCAAGAGGCTCAGCGGCACATCCGATTGCGGTAATCCGATCTCCTTCAGCGCGCCGGAGAAGCCGAAACCGTGCAGCAGGCCGAAGGCGAAGGCGACGACCCAGGGATAGGTTTCCGACAGGCGCGCTTCGTTCGGTCTGGCCTTGAGCAGTTCGCTCGCGACGAAGGCAATGCTGAGGGCGATCGTTGCTTCGACCGGCTTCTGGGGAAGGCTGAAATAGCCGAGCGACGCTCCGGCAAGCGTGATGCTGTGGGCGACGGTGAAGGCCGTGATCGTCTTGAACAGCATCCAGCGGTCATGGATCAGCAACATGAGCGCGAGCACGAAGATCAGATGATCGAAACCCAGGAGTATGTGCTCGACGCCGAGCAGGAAATAGGTCCGGGCCACTTCAAGACTGGGCTGGGTGCCGGCCGCAGTGAAGGTGGGCGCCTCGGGCATGAGGCGCCCAACCTCGGTGCCGCCATTCTCGTATTCGATGCGCACCAGTGCTTCGGTCAGCGTGGCCTTGAGCCCGTCGATGACGATCGTGCCATTCCGCAATCCCCCCGCGCAGTCGACGGTCCACCGCTCCAGATAGGCGCTGCCTTCGAACCACCGGATCGGCGTGGCCCTTTCGATGCACTGTTTTGGCAGATGCGCGTCGAGCGCCAGCCGCATCCTGCCCTGCGCCGGCACCTTCCAGAGAACGGCGAAGGTGTCGTGCGCGGTTTCGCGTATGTCGAGATAGGCCGGCCGAACCTCATGAGCGATAGCGGAAGCGCCGAGCAGCAGGAGGATCGGCAAGGCGAGAAGGGCACAAGGCGGTCTCATCTGCCGTCCCCCGCGGCAGTGGGGGCTTCGACGCTGACCTGGTAGCGAGCGAGCAATTCGCCGAAGCGTTGCTGCTCAAGTTCGGCACGCTTGGCGTTTTCCCACTCCCTTGCCACGTCGTCGCGGACGTCCTTGAGTTTTGGCACCTGGCCTGGCGCATGCTCCGACACCCGGACCAGATGGAGACCGAAGCTGCTGGCGATCGGTCCCGTCCACTGACCGAGCGGAGCCTTTTCGAGCGCGTCCGCAAGGTCTCCGCCGAAGGTCTGGTCGATCGCCGCCTTGCTTGTGTGCAGAACTGCCGCGGGAAGCAGGGAGACATCGCCAAGCGAAGCGGGGTCGGCCGTGTCGTTGCTGCGGAGCTCCGCGAGCAAGGCGGCGGCGTCCTCAGCAATCGTGTCGCCGTGCCGGGCGGGATTGAGAAACACCTGCTCGAATGCCAGCTTCGCATCGGTGGCGAAGGTTGCCGGATTGGCCTCGAGATAGGCTTCCAGTTCCGGATCGGTGACCGTCACGGGGACGGCGTCGGCGGCGTTCAGGAACTCCATTTTCTGCCGCAGGCGGCGGCGCACGACCGTGTCGTCCCGGTCGAGCCCGAGTTCCAGCGCCTGGCGGACCAGAATTTCTTCCTTCACATAGTCGTCGATCATGCCTTTCAGCTCGTCCGCCGTCGGCGAGCGCTGCCAGGTCTTGGTGAAGACCTTTGCCATCTGCTCGATCTTCGACGCACTGACGACGATTTTTTCCGGCGCATCGGCGCCGGTGCGCAGAAGGCCGTGCGCGGCGAAAATCAAAAGTGCGAGTGCCAGGAAATGGACCAGCGGCTCTCGTAAGATGCGTTTCAGCATGGCCGTGCTCGCTCGCTTGACGAAGGGCGGCGGGCGCATGGTCTTCGTGCGTCCGCCCGCATGCGGTCATCCATCTCCCGGATTATGGCGTGTACCAGATCGGAGAGGTGTAGGCGCGCTCGGTCACGGTCATGCGCGTGCCTTCCAGCGGCTTCGTCCCGAAACGCTTGGCGTCATAGGCCGTCCACCGGGGCGTCGGGATCTCGATGACGCGGCCGTAGTAGAAGGCCTTCTGCTTCGGGTCGAACTCCGGGTCCTTCCAGACCGCGATCAGCTCGGGCGCGCCGATGGTGTTGGTCCATGTGGCGTTCTCGATGTCGACCGTATCGCCGACAGACGGCACTTTGCCGTCCGGGCCCGGCTTGCGGTCTCCGCCCCAGGCGACATCGTAGACCTGTTCGTGCGTCTCGCCCTTGTCGTCAAGCCAGCCCTTGACGACCTGGTAACGATCGAGATTGGCGCCGATCGGGTCCCTGAGCGCGGCAACGAGAAATGTCGGTGCCTTGCCCTCAGGCGCCGCCGTCAGATCGCCACCCATGGGCACGCCCTTGGCATAGCCGATGGCGCCGGGATTGCGGCCTTCGGCATCGGCCGGTTCGAAGTCCCAGCCGCCGAAGAAGCGCACGAGCATGCGCGGCCCTGTTGTCGCATAGGTCTCCTTGCGCTGCATGGCGTCCCAGATTGACTCGCGGGTGTTTTCCACCGCCCAGACGGCTGCGTAGCCAGACGCCCCGACCTCCCAGTCCATCACCGTTATGTTGGTCTTAGGGTTCTTGACGAAGGTTGCAGTCAGTCGTTCCGGGCTCGGTTCCTGGGGGGTCGTCTTGCCGAAGAAGTTCTCTTCCTCCATGGCCGACAGACCGGTATGCGAGTCCGAGCTGCCCACCAGCCCGAACTTGTAGGGATTGGTGCCGAGTTGAGCCTCGAGCTTGAGGCCGTTCTTGAACGCCGAGCGCGCATATTCGAATTCGAGCATGTCCGGCGTCTTGCGCTCGCTGGCATCGAGGTTGCCGAAGTCCCAGATCTCGAAGTTTGCGAACTCGTCATTGGGCGCGAGCGCCGGGTGCGCCTCGCCGGTGCCCTTGGTCTGGGTTGTCTCATAGAGCCGTTCCCAGCGGGCGCGTTGCTCGACATAGTCCTTGTCCACCGGCTTGCCGGTGAAGGATTCGATCATCGGGAACATGCGCCCGTTGGACAGGTTGCCGTTGTGGGCGATCGCCAGCACACTGCCACCGGTCTTGTCCTCGTAGGCCTGCATCCACTTCCACAGGTCGCGCGGATTGTCGCTGCCGAGCGGCTTCAGCGTCGTGTAGGGCAAGACCTCGTTCGCCTTGTCGGCATTGTCGCGGAAGATGACGTTGCGGTGCAGGTTGTTGCCCGCTGTGTTCGATGTCCATTCGTAGCCGATGAAGGCGGTGAAGCGGCCGGGCTCGTTATATTCCTCGGCCGCCTTGATCGTGTCCTGCCAGGCGTTCTTGTAGGGGCGGGTGTCGGGCCCGTAGATCATCGACTGCGGCAGGGTGCCCTCGCTGAACCCGACGATGATTTCCATCGCCGCCTTGCCGCCCTGGCCCGACTTGATCATGTCGTACCAGGTCTTGGCCTGCGGATCGGAGATAACCTCCGGCTTGCCGGCGAAGAGGTCCGGAAACATGCCCATGTTGTCGGAGTGGTCGGAGACCACCAGGAAGTCGAGCGGGCGCGACAGCTTGGCGGGCTGGCCGCTCGACGCCATGACCTCTTCGCCGCGGGCGAAGCGATAGGCGTCGCGCGGCGTCAGCCGCGCCCCGAACGCGCCGGCGTCGAATGAGGCTCCGGTGTGAAGATGCGTGTCGCCGAACAGGGGGCGGGTCGGAAAATTGCGGCCCGCATAGGGTGAATAGAGCGGCTTGGCGGCAAAAGCCATTTCGGCCTTGGCCGTGTCCAGCGTGCCGGTGTCGTTATGTTCCTGCGCGGCTGCCGGGAGCGCCGGACCAAAGCTCAGAATGCTTGCGAGGATCAATTTAGCAGACTTGTTTCTCATCGCTTTCCCCTCCGTGCGGCACGGCCGCTTCGCGAAAGACTGAGCTACTGCGCAGAAACAATCGCACGGCGCAGTCGGGATTTCCTTGACTTTGATCAAGACCGCCAGGGCGATGAGGGTAGCCTGTCCCAAATCCGGTCAGAGACAAGCGGGCAAAAGCTCGCCCGCCGCCATCCGACGCCAGCTAACGGTCAGTCGGCAAACTCGGCGTTGCGACTTTCCCGTTCCTCTGACTGCAGGCGATCGCCTCCGGGCAGGCGCGCGTCTCCGGCACGGCGGTGGCGCCGGAGGCGGTATCGGCCGCACCCTTCATCGTGCGGATCAGGCTGGATGACGAGGCCTTCGCCGCAAGGCTGCCCGCGGGCGCGGCAGGGGTTGCCGCTGTATTCACCGACCGGGTAAAGGCGGCGCATGTGATCCGCCGGGTGCTTTTGCGCCAGATCGCGATCACCAACTATATCAACCCGTTCTGATGGAGCAACGGAAGCCTGATCTGGCAGCGGAAGCAAAGGTGGCGATCAACTGCGCGCCCGCCGTTGTTAAGCCGCCTGTTGCGACGTAGCATGGCCACCCCATGCCGAGGTCCAGGTCGCAGCAGGTCATGACACTTTCTTCCATTCAACCATCGCCACAGATCCTGCTCACCAGTGCCGGGCGGGCATGGAACGTGCTTTCGGCCGACTTCATCCATATTCCGCGCGGCCGGGTGCATGTGCCGGGCAGTGACACCCATAGGCTCGGCATGCATTTCGGCCCGCCGGTTAACGCCGATTGCCAATGCGGTGGCCGGCGCATGCGGCGGGTGCAGAAGCCGGGCGATATCGACATCATCCCGGCCGGGGTCGAGGGTTCCTGGGAGGATGATGCCGACTGCCGGATCCTGCGGCTCAGTTTCTCGCGATCGCTGCTCGACCGGGTCGCGGCCGACCTCGGGCGGCATGGCGACAGGGTGGAGTTGCTGCCGCAATTGCAGCTGCGCGACATCAGGCTCGAAGCGATCGGTTGGGCGATCAAGGCGGATCTGGAGGCCGACACGCCATCCGATCCACTTTATATCGACCTGCTTGCCAATGCGCTTGCGGTGCGGCTGATCGAGACGGCGACCGGCGGGCCGCAACGGCCGGAAGGGCGGAGCGAACCGAAACTCTCGGCGCGGCAATTGCGGGTTCTGACCGAGTTCATCGAGACCCATCTGGACAAGCGGCTTCATCTTGTCGACCTCGCCGCGGTCGCGGGTTTGAGCGCCACGCGGTTGAAGACCCTGTTTCGCAACAGCACCGGCCTGCCGGTGCACCAATATGTGATCCGCCGCCGCGTCGAGCATGCCCGTGCGCTGATGACCACGACGATGATGCCGGCGAGCGAGATTGCGGTCGCCGCCGGCTTCGCCCATCAAAGCCATATGGCTTCGACGATGCGCCGGCTTCTGGGCGAGACGCCTGGCGAGATCATGCGGCGCGCGGCGGAAATCTGACCGAAGCTGCAAAATCCTGACCGAATCTGTGCGACGCTGGCCCTCGCGGTCCCTAGTCCTTGCCTGTCTTCAGCAAGGAAAGAGGTCATGTTTGTTATCCTCGGAGCCGCCGGAAAGGTGGGGTTCTCAACGGCAACGGCACTGCGCGAGGCGGGCCTGCCGGTCAGGGCGGTGCTGCGCGACGCGGCCAAGGCGGAGAAGTTGCGGGCGATCGGTTGCGACATCGCGCTCGCCGATCTGCAGGACCCGGCGGCACTCCGTCAGGCATTCGCGGGTGCGCAAGCCGTGCAGATCATCCTGCCGCCGCCGTTGCGCGCCGAGGACGCGAAGGGAGAGATGCGCCAGATGACGGCGAACATGGCCGAGGCGATTGCGCGCGCAGGGCCGGAACGCGTGCTGGCGATCTCCGACTATGGCGCCCATGTCGACGAAGATATCGGCATGCCCACCGTGTTCCGTCACTTCGAGGAACGCCTTCGCGCGCTCGCCATGCCCAAGGTGTTCCTGCGCTCGGCGGAGCATATGGAGGGCTGGGCCCGCAGTATCCCCACCGCGATTGCGACGGGCATTCTGCCGAGCCTGCACCACCCGGTCGAGCGGGTGTTTGCTGCGGTTTCGACGGGGGATGTGGGGCGCATCGCCGCCGATTTCCTGCGCCGACCGAGCGCGGCAGACGTCGAGCGCATCGTCCACGCCGAAGGACCGCGCCGCTATAGCGCTGCGGATGTCGCCAGCGCCCTGAGCCAGTTGCTGGGCCGCACGATCACCGCTCAGGCCGTGCCGCGCGAACATTGGCAGGAGGCGCTTGAGCGGGCTGTGAGCGCGAGCACTGCCGGGCTCCTGGTCGATCTCTACGATGCGCACAACAAGGGCGGGTTGATCGACATCGAACCGCAGGGCGAGGTTTGCTACGGCACCACCGAACTGGTCGAGGCTCTCCGGCCGTTCGTGCCGGCATGACGGGGCAGGGGCGACAGGTCGAGGCTTCCGCGATAGCCTGACGGCGGGTTTTCGAATTCGAACCGGGTGGCGTCATGGATAACCGCGCAGGCGAGATGATGGTCTTTGTCCAGGTGGTCGAGGCCGGCAGTTTTTCCGAGGCGGCGCGGCAGCTCATGATGACGCCGTCGACCGTATCCAAGCTCATTCAACGGCTGGAAGCTCGGCTCGGCATCCGCCTGGTCGAGCGTTCGACGCGGCGGCTGCTTTTGACGGATGAAGGCGCGTTCTATTACGAGCGGAGCCAGAGGCTGCTTGCCGATCTCGACGAGACCGAGCAGCAGATCGCCCAAGGAGGTGCAGCACCCGAGGGGCTGATCCGGGTGAGTTCGTCCGTCAGCTTCGGCACGGCGGCGCTGGAGCCGATCCTGCCCGCTTTCTTTGAAGCCTATCCGAAGATCGTCATCGACCTCTCGCTGTCCGACGAGGTGGTCGACCTCTATCTCGAACGGACCGATGTCGCGATCCGGGTCGGGCGCCTGCCGGATTCCAATCTGGTGGCGCGCAAG
Source organism: Ensifer sp. R-19 (assembly GCF_049905105.1). NCBI lineage: Bacteria > Pseudomonadati > Pseudomonadota > Alphaproteobacteria > Hyphomicrobiales > Rhizobiaceae > Ensifer > Ensifer sp. R-19. Next base: position 2,053,217 of record NZ_CP184569.1, on the reverse strand, counting down.
ATCGGCACGACAAAAAGGCGCATCGTCGCTTCACCCGCCTATCTCGCCAGGTGGGGCGTGCCGAAAACGCCGGAGGATCTGCTGAGGCATAATTGCCTGGGGTTCAATTTTCGCCGGGCAAACCCCGTCTGGCCGATGCGCGAGGGCGGGCGGATCGTCGAGCGGATGCTGAGCGGCTCGCTTCTGACCAATAACGGCGAAACCATCCGCCGCATGGCGATGGCAGGCGTCGGGATCGGGCGGATCGCCGACTATCACGTCCGCGGCCCGATCGCCCGCGGAGAGCTCGTCGAGGTGCTTGCCGACAGCGCCATTGCCGAGGCTGATGAAATTCATGCGCTCTATCGCGGTGCCCAGCATCTGCCGGCGCGCGTGCCCGCGTTCCTCGATTTTGCCGTGCCGCGCCTGCAGCGCTTTCTGGCGGAGGATCCGGTAGCGGCTGCCCCGCCCGCAAGATAGCGGGCGGGCACAGTTCACGCTCTCGCTCAGGCTATCGGCAGGGGAGCGGCGGGATTGACCAGGCCGGCTGCCCTGAGTTCGCGCCAGAAATCGGCGGGAATGACCTCGTTCAGCGCCGCGCGGTCTTCCGCAATGCGGCTCGGCTGGCTGGCGCCGGGGATGACGGCGGCGACCGCCGGGTTGGCGAGCGCGAATTGCAGACCCGCGGCCTTCATGCTGATGCCGTGGCGGTCGGCGATCGCCTTGATGCGCGCGACCTTTGCAAGGATTGCGGGCGTGGCCGGGGCATATTCGAAGTTCGGTCCGCCAACCAGGGCACCCGAGCTATAGGGGCCGCCGACGATGATGCCGAGGCCGCGTTCGGCGACAACAGGCATGACGCGCTGCAGGGCGCGGTCGTGATCGAGCAGGGTATAGCGGCCGGCAAGCAGGAAGCCGTCGGGGCGGGGGCCTTCGAGCGCGAGCAGCAGTTCGATCGGCTCGACACGGTTGACGCCGAGGCCCCAGGCCTTGATCACGCCCTCGTCGCGCAGCCGGTCAAGCGCCTTGAACGCCCCCTTGCGGGCGGTCTCGAACACATCCAGCCATTCGTCGCCGTAGAAATCCTGGGCGACGTCGTGGACGAAGGCGATCTCGATCCGGTCGGTCTTCAGGCGCTTCAGGCTGTCTTCGATCGAGCGCAGCGTCGCGTCATAGGAATAGTCGTTGACGATCTTGTTGGGCCGGCCATAGCGGAAGACGTCGCCCTTTTCCCCGAGATCGCGGGCGCTGACATCCTCGATCTCGTCGAGGATGACCCGGCCGACCTTGGTGCTGATGACGTATTCGTCACGCGGACGGCCGGCCAGCGATTCGCCCATGCGGATTTCGGCGAGGCCGGCGCCATAGAAGGGGGCGTTGTCGAAATAGCGGATGCCGTCGTCCCAGGCGGCCTCCACGGTGCCGAGCGCCTCCTGTTCCGGGATATCGCGGAACATGTTGCCGAGCGGTGCGGCGCCGAAGCCGAGCGTGCCGGGAAGAATGTCCTTGAGTGCCATTTCACTGTCCTTTGCTGATCAATGGGGCAGGCCCTGCCTGCGTCGAGGGTGGACAGAGAAATAGGTCAGCCCGTGGATCGCCGGTAGGCAGACCGGGTTCGCAGGTATTAGGAAGCAAATTCACAGATGCCGAGACGGTCGATCTGTTGGGGGCGGCATGGCGCTCGCAATCTTGCGCCGCAGGGTCGATGCCGAATGGGACCGCCCGGCCAACGCTCCAGGCGCAGGGTGGGGGCGATCCGTTTGGCCGCGCAGGGTGCGCTCTCTCGTCAGCCTGATGCAGCGCGCCATCTCCATGAGACGAACGGCTGTAAGCCGGCCGGGCAAAGCTCCGGCGGGAAATAGGGCAAAAAAACTGCTTGGGAGGTTCACAGGGGGAGAGGCCGAAACCTCGTGAGGGAGCACAGACCTTCACGCTGTCACGGTGCTTGAAAAGCGCCAGTATCGTCCGTCCATGAACGCCTGACGAGGTTCACCGTCCGGGCCGGCCCCCCGTTCTCAGCCGGGGGCGGGGCCTGAGATAGCGGGCCGCCGGGGTGGGGGCGAAGATCGCCCCAACCGTCGACGGAAAGCCCCGCAATGCATTTTACCAGTTGTTGTAGCCGCGAACCGGGCAGTTGGGCTGAAGGCCGAAGACGATCGTGCGACGGTGCGACCCTCTAATTTCGATCCACTGATTGGTGGTTCGACCGACTCTGGCGCCCTGCAAGCCCTCGGCCCGCGCTATCGCCAAAGCGCGTTGCGGGGTACAAATGCGGCGCTGGGCGCGGCGATCGCGATACTGGCGGTCGCGATAGTAGCGGTCGCGATAATAGTCGTCGCCGTAGTCCTCGTCGTCGTAATAGCGTCGGCCATCGTCATATCTTGGCCCACCGCCATCGAGATAGAGCTCTACGCCTTGGGCCAGTGCTGTGCCCGGCGTCAGTGCTGCGCCCGGTATCAGCGACGCGAGCAGCAGGCTGATTGAAATGATCTTCTTCATGTATGTTACCTCCTAAACGTCGGTCCCATTTAGCGCTCGTAATTATGAACGCAGCCAGAACGGAATTGTTCAGGCAACGAAAGACGCGACGCCCGCGTCGATCGCTGGGATGCTTGCATCGCTATACGTGAGTCCCGCTCAAACGAGCATGTTTTTGCGTGATTCATGTTTGCCTGTGGCGGCATCAGCCGCCTTGGGACATTGAACCTAACGCGCGCGAGTTTTACGACCGGTCTTTTACCTTTCCCACACGCAGTGATATGCGTATATTAGACCGTTCTAATTCGGAGAGAATTCAACGATCTGCAGTAGAGGTGTTCGCCATGACCATTGGCCAGAGCATGCTTGCGGGTGCAGCCTTCTTCGCGCTTGGTTTTACGTCCGCATGGGCACAGCAGGTTTCAGGGACGCTCGGCGCACCCGGAGCGACCACGACAATTACGGGTAAGCAGCTTCCGTCGCCAAGTCCGGCTTTTGGCGGCGTGATCAAGGAAAAAGCCTCGGAATCGACGCCCTGGTGGACGCCGCGTGTCGTGCCTCCGAAAGGCGCTCCCAATGTGCTGCTCATCATGACGGACGACCAAGGCTTCGGCGCGCCGAGCACCTTCGGCGGGGTCATTCCGACACCGGCGATGGACCGCATCGCCAAAGAGGGGTTGCGCTTCACGAACTTCCACTCGACATCGCTTTGCTCGCCGTCCCGTGCGGCGCTGATCACCGGGCGCAATCACCATTCCGTCGGTTTCGGCGTGGTCGGCGAAATCGCTACCGGGTATCCCGGTTACGATTCGATCATTCCCATCGAGAAAGGAACGATCGGCACGATCCTCAAGGAAAATGGCTACGCCACCGCGTGGTTCGGCAAGAACCACAACACGCCGTCCTATCAATCGAGCCAGGCGGGGCCCTTCAACCAGTGGCCGACGGGCATGGGCTTCGACTATTTCTACGGCTTCGTCGGCGGCGATGCCAGCCAGTGGCAACCGAACCTGTTCCGCAACACGACTGCCATCTATCCGTTTGAAGGCAATCCCAAATGGAACCTGGAAACGGCCATGGCCGACGACGCGATCCAGCACATCAAGCAACTGAGCGAGATCGCCCCCGGCAAGCCCTGGCTCGTATATTACGTGCCTGGCGCCACCCATGCGCCGCACCACCCGACGCCCGAATGGATCAAGAAGATCAGCGACATGCACCTCTTCGACGAGGGCTGGAACAAGGTTCGCGAGACGATCTTCGCCAATCAGAAGCGGCTCGGCATCATGCCTGAGAACGCGAAGCTCACGCCTTGGCCCGACAGTTTACCGCAATGGGATTCGCTCAGTTTCGAGCAGAAGAAACTGTTCATCAGGCAGGCCGATGTGTACGGCGCCTACCTTGCCTATGCTGACAACGAGATCGGGCGGGTCATCCAGGCGGTGGAAGACCTCGGAGAGCTCGACAACACCCTGATCATCTACATCGGCGGCGACAACGGAGCGAGCGCCGAGGGCATGCTCAACGGCACACCGAATGAGTTCACCACATTCAACGGTGTCGAAGTTCCGGTTAAGGACCAGTTTCTCTGGTATCCATTCTGGGGTTCGGAGCGGACATTCCCGCATTTCGCAGCCGGCTGGGCCTGGGCAATGGGGACACCGTTCAAGTGGGTAAAGCAGGTGCCGTCGCATTTCGGCGGGACGGCGCAGGGCATGGTCATGTCCTGGCCCGGCCATATCAACGACGCGGGCGGCATCCGCGCGCAGTTCCACCATTTCATCGACATCGTGCCGACGATCCTGGAGGCGGCCGGCATCCCGCAACCGGAGACGATCAACGGCATCAAGCAGGAGCCGATCGAAGGCGTCAGCTTGGCCTACACATGGGACAAGGCGAATGCCACTGCCCCGACGCAACACCAGACGCAGTACTTCGAGATGCTTGGAAACCGCGCGATCTACCACGAGGGATGGGTCGCCGCGACGACGCCCGCAACACTGCCGTGGGAACTCAGCACCAAGACGCCTCCCGACGTGATCACCGGCTACAATTGGGAACTCTACAACGTCGACGAAGACCCGACGCAGTTCACCGATCTTGCCGCCAAAATGCCTGACAAGCTCAAGGAATTGCAGGACCTCTTCTATGCCGAAGCGAAGAAGTACAACGTGCTGCCGCTCGACAATTCGACGCTCGCACGCTGGAACGCCCCTCGACCCAACCTGACGGCCGGACGGACGGAATTCACCTATCAGGGAGAATTGAGCGGTGTGCCGGGCAGTGCTGCGCCCAGCACCTTGAACAAGTCCTATACGATTACTGCCGACGTCGAGATACCGGACGGCGGTGCGCAAGGCATGATCGTCACCGAAGGCGGCCGCTTTGGCGGTTACGGCCTCTTCCTCAGCCAGGGAGACTTCGGTGTCGGCAGTGGGAAGGTCGTGTTCCTCTACAATCTCCTCGACCTCAAGCGCACCATGTGGGAGGGACCGGAACTCGAACCCGGCAAACACACGATCGTCTTCGACTTCAAGTCGGATGGAAAGGGACTTGGCGCCGGCGGCACGGGCGTTCTGTCGGTCGACGGCCAGGAGGTCGCCACGAACAGCATCGACCACGGCATCCCGGTTACCTTCCCCGAGGATGAGACCTTTGACGTCGGTCTCGACACACGCACCGGCGTCGCCTTGCTGGAATACCGCTACGACACGCCCTTCCGCTTCACGGGCAAGATCGACAAGCTGACTTTTGAGCTGAAGCCAAACGCAACGCCCTAGAGCGCCGTGCGTTCAAGCGAACGCACAAAGGACGCTCTAGTACTTTGAATCTAGGCCATCTTTCCGCTTCCAGTGATTCCACTTGAGAGCGGGATGCTCTAGCGCCGGTGCATCGCAAGGCTTGGACATAAACGGCTAGCAGAGGTGCGTTCCTATGATACGCGTGCTTGATCTCGCCGCCTTCGCGGAGATGGCAACAGGCCTCGCGCTGGTGGTGGTGCCTTCGTTCGTGGGGCAGGTATTGCTTGGCGAGGCACTGACCGGGCCCGCTATCCCGACGGCCCGGGTGGCCGGTATTGCCCTGATCGCACTCGGCGTTGCCTGCTGGAGGAACTCAGGTCTCCTCGGCATGCTGATCTACAGTGCGGCAGTCACACTCTATCTGGCCTATTTCGGACTAACTGGCTCCGCGGGCGTCCTTCTGTGGCCCGCGGTCGCAGTTCATGCGGTGCTGTCGGTCTTGCTCTGGCGCAGTCGCAACTAACCCAACGTCACCTAGAGTGCCGTGCGTTCGACTGAACGCACAAAGGACGCCCTAGCACTTTGATTCTAGAGCATCTTTCGCCTCCAGTGCTTCCACTTGAGAGCGGGATGCGCTAGGCCGTGAACCCATAAATCAGCCGGGCGGACGACTTGCCGGTGTCCGCTATTCACCGAAAGCGACCAACGTTTGCAGCGCAGCTAAAAGAAGCAATGGGCCACAAGTAGAAGTTAACTCAACTTGCTCGTAAGGGGCGCACATACTGCTCCGGCAGCCCCGCCTTCCGCAGGGCATCAATCAAGTGTTGCTGAGCTTCAGGGCGTGCGTAGTGCAGTACCTGGATCACATTTCGAAGCGATAAATCCGGTTTCACCAGCTTCACCTTGGCGATCACCTCACTTGCACCAGTTAAGTCGCCTAATTGCGCGCGCGCGGCGGCTAGGTACAAGAGGCCACTGGAGCGTTGTACAGGGACACTCTCGAGCGCTTCGACTGCGTCAGCATATCGAGCGAGGTCAAAGAGCGTCAGGCCGCGAACCGCTGCAAACCAATCGGGCACGAAGGGACCCAAGCCTATGGCGGCATCGATTGTGGCCAACGCATCGGCCGGCCTGCCACTGGCGCGCTGCCAGTTCGCGTAGTCGCCCTTAATCTGTATATCGGCCGGATTGAGTGTCAGCGCCCTGTCAAAATGGAAGCGTGAACGGTCATGGTCTCCTGTCCAAAGGTAGTAGAGCGCTCTTGCCCAATGAGACGTGGCGTCGTTGGCATCTAGTTCCAGCGCTTGTTTCGAAGCGCTCTCGGCCTTGGCCATCTGATCGTCATCGAGCACAATGATATTGCTGATGGTAAGAGCTATCGCCAGCCAGGCATGCGCAAGTGCAAAATGCGGATCGACGGCAATTGCCCGCTCAAGTAGGGGTACGGCTTCGGCATCACGCTGATGGTCACATAGATTGCGGCCTTGTAACAGACAGTCATAAGCCGACCAGCTAGTAGTTGGTTTTGCACGGGCTTTTGCTGCTTCTGCAGCGTACATGCGGCCCTCCAGCATTGTTACTATTGCGGCCACAACAAGGTCCTGGACAGCGAAGATATCCTGCGCATCGCGATCGTAGCGGTCGGCCCAGACGTGAGTGCCGGTTATGGCATCGACCAACTGGGCTGTGATGCGTATTCGGTCGCCCAATTTGCGTAGACTACCCTCAACTACATAGGCAACGCCCAGTTCCCGCGCTACTTCGCTATGACTTTTTCCTTTGTTGGCAAAATGAAACGATGCGTGGCGAGCTACTACGGATAGGCCGTGAAAGCGGGCGAGTTCGGTAATGATATCCTCGGTGATCCCATCGGAAATGTACTGTTGCCCGGGATCACCACTCATGTTGGTAAATGGCAGTACTGCTATGGACGGTTTGATTCGTTCTACCGCTGTTGGTCGCACCGATGTTCCTGAGGGAGCTCCCAGACTATAGACCCGGACCGGCTGGGCGATATTCTTGAGTTGCTGCTCACCCATGTCTTCAAACGAGAGATCAAGGCGACTTCCTACGTTGTCGTGAACCATGCCGGTGACTGCATGCCGCCCGCCGGGGCAAGTCCCTCGATCCGCGCAGCGACGTTCACGCCTTCACCGAAAACATCGCCATCCTCAGCAATCACATCCCCCAAGTTGACGCCAATGCGGAGTTGGATGGCTCGGTCCTCTGACAGCTCTGCGTTCCGTGCTGCCATATCCTTCTGTAATGCGACTGCGCAGGCCACGGCCTTCACGACGCTGGGGAATTCCGCGAGAAAGCCATCCCCCATAGACTTAAACAGCCGACCTTGGTGCTCGGCGATCCTGGTTTCGATCACTTCGGCGCGGAGGTTCCGCACGACCGCCAAGGTGCCGTCCTCGTCCACGCCCATGAGGCGACTGTAACCGACTACATCGGCGGCAAGGATGGCAGCCAGACGGCGCTGAACGGACTTGTCCACCACTCGATAGTGTCCCTGTTGGTCACCTGGGCTCCCTTGCAGAGCCTGGTTGATGACAGGATAGCATACATAGCCGCGCCTGGCCGCAACCAGTTGTCCCAGAGCGAAGTCAGGCTGCTACGCGTCAGGTCTGCTAGGAGTCATTCGCGACGAAGCGGCGGTCGATTTTTCTTTCGTACCTGTCGGCGCGCGGCGCCTTCGTTCGTCTTCATGACGTGCACCAACGGAGAGCCACCGCATGAAGCTCTACTTCAGCCGCAATCCTAATCCTCGCCTGGCGGTTGCCGTCGCGCGGTATCTGCAGGCCGGGGTCGCGTTCGAATTTGCCGAACCCATGGCGCCGGGCCAGGCCGAACGTTTCCGGTCACTCAATCCGAACCTGCTGCTGCCGATCCTGGAGCGCACCGGCCGGTCGCTCTGGGAGGCGGATGCGATCGCCTGCTATCTTTCCCGCCAGACCGGTTCCAATTTCTGGCGGACGGATGACGACGAGCCGGAGATGATCCGCTGGATCAGCTGGGGGAAGGAGAACTTCGTGAAAGCCTGCGACATGGTGCATTGGGAGCGCGGCACCAAGCTGCGCTACGGCATCGGCCCCTGCGAGGAAGCGATGGTGGAGGAGGGGCTGCGGGAGTTTCATAGGGCGGCGAGGATACTCGAGGCTGAGCTCTCCGGTCGCGCGTGGCTGGTCGGCGACACGGTGTCCTTCGCCGATTTCCGCATGGCGACATTCCTGCCCTTTAACGACGCGGCGCGGCTACCGATCGGTGATTATCCGGCGCTCATGCGCTGGTCGCGGCGGCTTGAAGAGATCGAGACGTGGCGTGATCCTTTCCATGGTCTGGTCGCGCCTGAACTGCCGCCGCTGCCGGGGTGAAGGGTACAGATTTTGCCTTTGGTTCGGACGGCGCTGGCAGCGGCCCGCGTGGTGATGCCGGCGGTCGCCGCTGCCGAGCTTCATACCCTCGGCGCCTATTCGACAGGTGTCGCTTTGTGGACGACAACGCCCGCGACCAGTCCTGCGGTTTCTTCGCGCCACTGTTTGATCGAGGGGCCGTCGAGATGCAGGTCGAAAGCGGCTGCATCCTGATAGACCTCGTGGATGTGGATTTTCGCCTCGTCATCGTTCGACGTCATGATGTCGAAGCGGAGCGTTCCTTTCTCATCACGCAGGCAGCGAGCCCGATGGGCTTGCAACAGGGGGATGAGCTGTTCTCGATGGCCGGCAACGGCTTCGATTGTTCCAAGTACTACGAATTTTGACATGGTCATTTCCCTGGTCACTGGGGACGGCGCGACAAACCGGCGTGCCGTCCGTGTCTCTTCGTTTCAGAGCAGCGGGCCCGAGGCTCTCGCCGGCGCCTTTCGTCACGAAGCCGGCAGGGCCTCGAGCAGTTCGCCCGTTGTCAGGATCGCGTGCGCGAAAGTGGGGCCGTTCAGATCGTGGGCGGCATGCATCATTTCATGCGTGAAGGCGGCCGTCGCATCGCGCACAAGGGTCACGTGATAACCGAGCTCCATGCCGTAGCGGGCCGTGGATTCGATGCAGGTATTGGCGAGCAGGCCGACGATGATGAGATGCGTGATGCCGCGTTGCCGCAGCTGCTGGTCCAGGTCGGTATTGGCAAAGCCGCTCTGGCCCCAATGCTCCTTGGCCACCACGTCCCCGGCTTCGGCGCAAAATCCGGATGCCATTCCCCGCCCCATTCGCCGCGGGCGAACGAGTGGCGGTGCATGATGGCCTGCTGGGTCGGACTGGGATGCGCCCAGTCTTCGTAGTCGCCCGGTTCCCAGCGGCGATGCGGGGCGATGAAGACGCGTATTCCGGCGGCGCGGATTGCGGCATCGATCGACTTCAGGTTCTCGATCAGCCCGACGTCCTCGGCGATCGGCTTGATCCGGTCCCAGATCTTGCCGCCTTCCGAAAGGAAGTCGTTATAGGGGTCGACAAAGAGCAGGGCTGTCGTCTCTTTGCTGTAATTCGGCTTTGACATGGTCGTCTCCATTTTTATTGGTTCATAGAGACCTAGTTTCGAAGCGCCGCACGCTCGATGCTGGCAGCAAACAGCGGTGTCTCGCCCTTGTTGTGCGCAATCGACATCGGCTGTCGCTGCGCGCGGAACACGTCGAAGGGGATGCCTTGCCGGTCGAGCGAGGCCTTGAATTCCTCCGTCGCCCTGGAGCGAACGTGGTTGGTGAATTCGCACGTGTGCTCGTCAATGCGCCTGACGCTCAGTTCCCAAAGCACATGGATCGTGGTCCGGCCCGAAGGCGGGAAGAGATCCGAGACCGACTCCAGCACCAGGTGATGCTTCTCGCTCAGCGTCTCCACATAGTGCTGCACCATCAGGGTGCCGCCAATCGTTTCGACGTTGATCGACATGCGTCTGCCGTCGGGCGCTGTGGTAACGCCGGCGGCAATATGGGCCGGGGAGCAAAGCCGGTATTCCTCCTCGGCAAGCGTAAAGCACCAGCTCGGTATGTCGACCTTCTCGAAGGGGGCGTTGATGATGGCGCTGAAGCTGGAATCGACGATCTCGAGATCGCCGGTCTCGTGGCTGTTCATGGCAGACTCCTTTTCATGTCTGGCCTTTTCATGCTTGGCCTTTGAATGCCTGGCCGCATCGCGGGGGCCCTCATGGCCCGTTGCATTCCGTGCGACATCGCTTATATTAGATATGAAAATCATAGTGACAAGTGCCTATGAAAAAGAAAGTGACAAAGTGGAAAAGAATTCTGCCGAACGCACCTTGTGCCCGGTGGCGCGCTCCGAGGCCGTCGTGGGGGACCGCTGGACCGTGCTGATCCTGCGCGAGCTGTTCATGCGCGGACATCGCTTCGAGGAGATCCAGGCGCAGACGGGGGGCACGCCTCAGATGATCACCGCGCGCCTGAAGGCGCTGGAAACGGAAGGCATGGTGGAACGCCGCCAGTACAACCAGCGCCCGCCGCGCTTTGAGTATCACCTGACGGAAAAGGGAAACGCCTTCTACCCGGTCATCCTGGCGCTGCGCGCCTGGGGCGAAGCCTGGGTGAAGGCACCCGAAGAGGGGCGGGCGGTCAACTACACCCATCTGACCTGCGGCAAACCGGCAGGGCTGGGTCCGCTCTGCGAGAGCTGCGGCGAGCCCTTGAAGCGGGCGGATCTCAGCGCCGAGCTCAATCCGGCCTATGCCCAGGAAAGGGAAGAGCGGTGGGAACGGTTCAAGGAGAGCCGGTAGTCCGCATTCCGCTGCCGGGCGGGCGGCACGCCTGAGACACCACTGCCAGGCCATTGCGGAATGCGATCATCTCTGCTCTCCTCTGGACGTGCCGGGTGACGGCGCCAGACCGCCCGGGCGGTCGGACGCTTGCGGCTGCAATCGCCGGAAATGGCCGAGAAGCGGCCTGTCTCGCCGACTTTCCCGCCCAACCATTCCCGCCCAAAATCCGAAAGGTGTTTCGCGTTTTTTAGGCAAGCGCGATTTGCCCTCCTTCAGTAGCCTTTGCCTTGTCCCGCTGGAGACGGGACGCGTCGCAAAGGGATGGAGGAGAGACCCTTGGCAAGCATTTCAGAGGACACTACGCGTACCCAGAATCTGGCCCAGAATCCGGCCCAGAATCCCGAAGACGAACGGCTGAGCATCGGCGCCAACCTCGCCTATGGTCTGCAGCACGTTTTGACCATGTATGGCGGCATCGTTGCCGTCCCCTTGATCCTTGGCCAGGCGGCGGGCTTGAATTCCGCCGATGTCGGCCTGCTCGTCACCGCATCGCTCTTTGCTGGCGGTCTCGCAACTATCCTGCAGACGATCGGCTTGCCTTTCTTCGGCAGCCGCCTGCCGTTGGTGCAGGGCGTTTCGTTCTCGGGCGTCGCGACGATGATCGCGATTTCAGGCAATGGCGGCATTCCGGCCATTCTCGGCGCCGTCATCGCGGCCTCGCTGATCGGTCTTCTGATCACGCCGATATTCTCGCGCGTCACGCGCTTCTTTCCGCCGCTCGTTACCGGCATCGTCATCACCACCATCGGCCTTACGCTGATGCCGGTGGCAGCGTTCTGGGCCATGGGCGGCAACAAGGCGGCGCCGGACTTTGGCAGCACCGCCAACATTCAGCTTGCGGCGGTGACGCTCGTCATCGTCTTGCTGCTCAGCAAGCTCGGCAGTGCTTCGATTTCCAGGCTTTCGATCCTGCTTTCGATCGTGATCGGCACGGGCATCGCCTACGTCGCCGGCATGACCGACTTTTCGCAGGTGGCAAACGGCCCGGTCTTCGCGCTGCCGAAGATTTTCCACTTCGGTTATCCGACCTTCGAACTGGCGGCGATCATCTCCATGCTGATCGTCATCATCGTGACGCTGGTCGAAACTTCGGCGGATATTCTCGCCGTCGGCGAGATCGTCGAGACCAAGGTGGATTCGCGCCGGCTCGGCGACGGCCTGCGCGCCGACATGCTGTCGAGCATCCTGGCACCTGTCGTCGGCTCCTTCACCCAGAGCGCTTTTGCCCAGAATGTCGGCCTCGTGGCGGTCACCGGCGTCAAGAGCCGCTATGTGGTGGCAACGGGCGGAATGTTCCTGGTGACGCTCGGCCTTTTGCCGATCATGGGGCGCGTCGTTGCTTCCGTCCCGACCTCCGTTCTCGGCGGCGCCGGCCTCGTGCTCTTCGGCACGGTCGCGGCTAGCGGCATCCGTACGCTGTCCAAGGTCGAGTACAACAACAACATGAACCTGGTGATCGTCGCCACCTCGATCGGCTTCGGCATGATCCCGATTGCGGCCCCCGGCTTCTACGAGCATTTCCCGGCCTGGGTCGCGACGATCTTCCATTCGGGCATCTCGTCGGCCGCCGTGATGGCGATCCTGCTCAACCTCTTGTTCAACCACTTCACGGCAGGCAATTCCGATCAGCAGTCGGTCTTCGCCGCGGCAACGGAGCGCACGATCCGCTACCAGGACATCGCCCGTCTGCATGACGGCGACTACTTCCTCAACGGCAAGCTCTACGATGCCAAGGGCGCGGAAGTGCCGCTGATTGCGGCGGAGGCGCACTGAGCCGGCCCGATCTTTGGAACACGCAATCCCGGGCGGAAGTCGCTTCAGACTTTTCCTGGGATTGTTTTGAAACACGCAATCCCGGACGGAAAACCGCTTCGCACTTTTCCTGGGATTGCTCTGAAATACGCAACTCCGGACGAAAAACCGCTTCGCACTTTTTCTGAAGTTGCTCTGAGACCCGCAATCCCGGACGGAAAACCGCTTCGCACTTTTCTTGGGATTGCTCGGAAATACGCAACTCCGGACGAAAAACCGCTTCGCACTTTTTCTGGAGTTGCTTTGAAACCCGCCATTCCGGGCAGGAAGCCGTTTCCTGTTTTTCCTGGCGTTGCTCTCAAAACCCAACAAAAGGACACTGGGAATGACACAGCAGACCGATAACTACCAACTCCTCGATGCACTGCTTGGCACGATGGAGCGCGGCATCATCCCGGCAACGGAAGCCGGTGTTGCTGCCGGCAACAAGATCTTCGGCGCGGCACTGATGCGCAAGTCCGATCTTTCGACCGTGCTCGTCGAGACCAACAACGAAACGGAAAACCCGCTCTGGCACGGCGAAGTGCACACGCTGAAGCGCTTCTACGAGATCGAGGGTACTGAGCGCCCGGACTCCCGCGATCTCATCTTCCTCTCCACGCATGAGCCCTGCTCGATGTGTCTGTCGGCGATCACCTGGGCGGGCTTCGACAATTTCTACTACTTCTTCAGCCACGAGGATTCCCGGGACAGCTTCTCCATTCCGCACGACCTGAAAATCCTGAAGGAGGTCTTCACGCTGGAGCCCGGCGGCTACAACCGCACGAACGCGTTTTGGAAGGGCCAGTCGATCCACGCGCTGATCGACGGCCTGCCCGAGCCGCAGCGCAAGGATTTGAAGGCTCGCGCAGACGCGATCCGCGCGAAGTACGACGAACTCTCCTCCACCTACCAGGACAGCAAGGACGGCAACGCCATCCCGCTGAACTGAGGCCTGAAAGACGGCCTGCGCATCGGACCATTTCATTGTCTCCTGCAGCGCCGCGCGTCCTATCAGACGCGCGGCGCTGTAGCGCTTTGAAGTGCTGCATGTTTGTGTCCTTCAATCGGCTACGATCGAAGGAAACATGCAGTTGATTCAATGAAATGGTCTATTTGTTTGAAAGATTGCGCATTCCTGCCGGCCCGAGCAGGTGATAGTTTCGCCGAAATAAAGTCACGTTTCGGGGGAGTTGCGTGAACTGGTCCAGGCCTCTCAGGGTGCACCTCAGCGTTCTGGTCGTCGCCTTGCTCATCTGCACGGCGACGCCGATCATCTGGATGGCGTTCAGCCAGGGCAGGGCGGCGGCCGTTCTCGGCGGCGCCAAGCACATGCGCGAGATGAGCTTTCGGCTGATCGAAGGCTACAGGAATGCGTTGGAAGGCGGACATGAGGCCGTCGGACTGGCGTCCGCGGTACCTCAACTCATACCCACGCCGCCTGCGGAACTTGAGGCAAAACAGCAGTTCTTCCTGGAGGTGCTTCGAAGCGTGTCCAACGCGACGAGCATCTATGCCGGTTATCCTGACGGTTCCTACGTGCAGGTGATCAACACCGAGAGGGACTATGTCCGCCAGAGCCTTTCGGCGCCGGCGGAGGCGAACTTCGCCATCCGGACGATCACGCCCAGGCAGGGTTCGCAGGCTCAGTCGACCCTTCAGTTTCTCGACCGCGAGACAAGGCCGATCGGAGAGCCGAGGTTTGAGCCGACATCCTTCGATCCACGGCAACGTCCGTGGTATCAGGCCGCCGTTTCAAGCGGTGCGCCGGTGTCCGTCGGGCCCTTCGTCGCGGGAACGCTCCGGGTTCCGACGCTCGCTTTGGCCGCGCCGATGAAGGGCGACCACCGGGTCGTGGTTGGCGTCAACATTCACCTGCAGACCGTCAGCCGGCTGCTCGATCCGCGGGAGATTTCGCCGCGCGCCCGGTCCTTCATCATCGGCGACGGCGACACGATCGTCGCCCATTCCGACCCGGCGATCATGGGCAGGATCTTGGGAACCTGGTCGGGCGGGCGCGCCGTCGACATGGGCAGCCTCGACATGAGCGTGGAGGCCGTGGCGCGACTGCGCAAGGATCCGCGCTATGCCAATGGTGGCCTTGCCGAGATTGATCTTGAGGGCGAAAGCTATCTGGCGCAGGTCGCGCCGGTCAGCGTTGACGGCCTGTTCAAGGGGAGCTCGGTCGCAATCGTCGTGCCGCTCGACGATCTCGTGGCGCAGGCCAACCGGTTGCTGGTGCGCAACCTGTTGATTGCCGCCGGCCTTCTGGTGGCCGGCGTGTTCGGATCGCTGATGCTGTCGCGGGTGATCAGCCAGAAGCTTTACCGGCTTGCCGACGAGGCGCGCCGGATCGGCGATCTGAATTTCACCGGCAAGGGCGTGGCGCATTCGTGGATCACCGAGATCAACACGCTCGGGGGCGCGCTTGCTGCCAGCCGCCGTGCCATCGTGCAATTTGCGCTCTACGTGCCGCGCGAGGTGGTGCGGCGGATCATAGACCCTCAGGGCGGGGCGGTGGTCAAGGGCAGGCGGCAGGAGGTGACGGCACTCTTCACCGACATTCGCGACTTCACCACCATTTCCGAGCAGCATTCGCCGGAGGATGTGGTCGACATTCTCTCTGCCTATTTCGAGCTCCTGAACGGCATCGCCGAAGAGCATGGCGGGACCGTGGTGCAATATCTCGGCGATTCCATCTTCGTCGTGTGGAATGCGCCCGTCGAGGATATCAGGCACGCCGAACACGGCTGTCGTTGCGCGCTGGCGATGAAGGCGGCGGTCGAGGGCCTGAATGCTGCCAACCGCCAGGCGGGCCGGCCCGAATTGTTCACACGCTTCGGTCTGCACACCGGTCCGGCCGTCGTCGGCAGCATCGGGGCGGCCTCGCGCCAGCAATACACGGCCATGGGCGACACCATCAACGTCGCCTCCAGGCTCGAAGGGTTGAACAAGGAGTTCAATACGTCGATCCTGGTGAGCGTCGCCGTGCACGACGCGGTCGCCCGCAGCTTTGTTTTCCGCGAAATCGGGCTAGTGCAGGTCAAGGGACGCGCTGCGAAGATCGACCTTTGGGAACTGGTGGGGGAACGCGGCGGGTAGGGCCGGCGGATCGCGCCGCCTGCCTCATCGATCCGCCAGAAAGCCCGAGACCAGTGCGCGGAAAGCATCAATCGCCTTCGGCAGCACGGCCTGCGGATCATCACTGGCGGCGACCCATAGGGCGGCGTTGAGCGCGGCACCGCTCAAGAGCCTTGCGGCGGCTTCCGGATCAACCGGCTTCAGCACGCCTTTCTCCAGCAGCTGCTCCACCGACCGCTTCGTCGCCACCAGGCAGCTGTTCTGGCTCGGCCATTTCGAGGGGTCGCCGAGCACGGCGGGGCCGTCGAGCAGCACGATGCGCTGGACCTCCGGGTCGAGCGCCATCTCGATATAGGCGGCACCTTCCGCAAGCATGGACTGCCAGGCGTCGTCGTTTGCGCCGCCGATCTCCTTGGCGCGCGCGGCCATTTCGCCGTCGATCTCATTGACGACGGCGGCGAGCAGCCCGCGTTTGTCGCCGAAATTATGGTAGAGCGCGCCGCGCGTCAGGCCGACATCGGCGGTGAGCTCATCCATGGAAGCGGCGGCGTAACCCTTTTCGGCGAAGGCCTTTCGGCCCGCCGCTATCAGCTTCACGCGGTTTTCTTCCATCGTTTCCTGGCGCGTTCTGGCCATGTTGTCCTCAAATTCATATACGATGCGTATATGAATTTGACATACGCGCCGTATTTGGTTAGTTCATATACGTGGCGTATATCAAATGAAGCAGGTTTTGTGAAGTTCTGCCGGATCGGGCAGCGCTCGCCCGTTTCTGCGCCCTGGATTTAGCAAAGGACCAGACAGATGACTTCACGCGACGCAATCTTTCCCGCAAACAGGCACGCGCTTTACGAGGCCCACGGCTATTCGGCCGCGATCCGCTCTCAGGATCTGCTGTTCGTGTCCGGGCAGGTGGGGAGCCGCGAGGACGGCTCGCCCGAACCGGATTTCGCCCGCCAGGTCGAGCGCGCCTTCGACAATCTCAAGGCAACGCTCGCCGCGGCCGGCTGCAGCTTTGACGACATCGTCGATGTCACCACCTTCCACACCGACCCGGAAAACCAGTTCGAGACGATCATGACAATCAAGAACCGGATCTTCCCGGAAAAGCCCTATCCGAATTGGACCGCCATCGGCGTCAACTGGCTTGCCGGCTTTGATTTCGAGATCAAGGTGATTGCGCGGATTCCGGAGAGTGCTGGAGTTGGGCGCGAGCGGGCGGCCTGACACCGCCGGTAGACCGCTGACAAAGCCGAAATGCTTTTTGGCGAGGGTTGTCCCATTCTCCCTCATCCTCGCCCCTGTTGTTCAGTCCGGGGAGATACCTGACAGGTGTTCGGGGAGATAGCTGACACATCATCGGCTGGATTTGGTCTTGAGGAGATCGGTCCATGCCCTGGCGAGAGGTGTCGGCGATGGAAGAACGTCGCGAGTTCGTTCGTCTGGCGATGATGGAAGGAGCGAACCGGCGGGAGCTTTGCCGTCAGTTCGGCATCAGCGCGGATGTTGGCTACAAGTGGCTGGCGCGATGGGCGGCAGGCGATGGCGATCTGGGGACCGGTCGCGTCGTCCTCATGCCAGTCCCGGCCGCTGCAGCGAGAGGATCGAAGCTGCGGCGCTTTCGGTGCGCGACGCTCATCCGGCCCGGGGCGCCCGCAAGATCGCCGCCTGCCTGCGGCGCGACGGGCTGGAGCCGCCGGCGGTCTCGACCGTCCACGCGATATTGCGCCGTCACGGCCGGATCGATGGCTTCCCGACTTGTCCCGGCAAGGCCTGGCAACGCTTCGAAAAAGCCGAACCCAATCAGCTCTGGCAGATGGACTTCAAGGGCTGGGTCAAGCTGACGGGAGGCGAGCGTTGCCATCCCCTGACCATCGTCGACGATCATTCCCGCTTCTCGCCCTGCCTGAGGGCGTGTGCCGACCAGCAGGGCGTGACGGTCAAGGCTGAGCTGACGCGGACCTTCCGGCGCTATGGCCTGCCCCAGGCCTTCTTCGTCGATAACGGCCAGCCCTGGGGCGAACCGGGCGGCGAGCGGTGGACCCGCCTGTGCGTCTGGCTGCTCAAGCTCGGCGTCGAGGTGTGGCACAGCCGGCCCTACCATCCCCAGAGCCGCGGCAAGATCGAACGCTTCCACCGAACTCTGGAGGCCGAAGTCCTCGATCTGCGCGGCTTCAGCGATCTGGGCCAGGCCCAGATCGCCTTCGATCGCTGGCGTGAGATCTACAATCACCAACGGCCCCACGAAGCCCTGGGCCAGAACCCGCCAGCCAGCCGTTACCGACCGAGCGCACGGGCCATGCCCGGCTGCCTCCTCGACCCGCATTACGACAGCGGCGAGATCGTCCGCGTCGTCTCCACCACCAAGGCCTATGTCAGCTTCAAGGGCAGGCTATGGCGTGTGCCAAGAGCCTTCTGCGGAGAACGCCTCGCTATCCGCCCCCTGACCCGGGACGGCACCTATGGCGTCTTCTTCGCCTCACACAAGGTCGCAACCATCGACTTGACCAAACCCAAAACTGTCAGTCATCTCTCCGAACAGGTGTCCGCTATCTCCCCGGACTGAACACTTGTGGCGGGGATCCAGCGGCCCGGCGTCTGCCGGGTCAAAAGTCCTTTCAGCCCAAGGACTTGGGCTGGTCCGCAGTTCCATTGGAACTGCTAGAGATTCCTGTGACGAGCACAGGAATGACGGAGATTTTGGCTGACGCACCGGCTTCTCCCGCAAGCTTACAATGATCAAACATAGTTTTGTCAGCAGTCTGTCGGGTGGCTTAGTGCCGCCCGGAACAGTAACGCCGGATAATGCCCACGCCTAATGCAGATGCACCAGCTTGTCCGGGTTGCGCACCACATAGATCGCCACCACCTTGCCGTCCTCGATCTCAAGCGCGGTCGTCTGCAACTCGCCGTCGGCTTCCCTCGTTACGAAGCCGGGGAGACCGTTGATGAAGCCGGTGCGCACCAGGGTTGAGCCGTGTTTGGCAAAGAGGGCGGCCAGTTGCTGGTGCACCTTCATGACGGCATCGAAGCCGAGGATTGGCCGCATCGCCGCCGGGCGTTTGCCGCCGCCGTCGGAATGGACGCTGACATCGGCCGCCAGCATCGCGCCGAGCGTCTTCATGTCGCCGTTTCTGGAGGCCGCGAAGAAGGCATTGGCCAGTTCGAGCCCACGCTGTTGTTCGATCTGGAAGCGCGGTCGTTCCTCGCGCACATGGGTACGGGCACGGGCCGCGAGCTGGCGGCAGGCGGCGGCATCGCGGTCGATCGTCGTTGCGACTTCGTCGAAACTCAGGCCGAAGACGTCGTGCAACAGGAAGGCGGCGCGCTCCAGCGGGGAGAGCCGTTCAAGCGCAAGCATCAGGGGCAGGGTGACGTCATCCTCCGGCTCCTCCTCGACCACGGGGTCGGGCAGCCAGGGGCCGACATAGGTTTCGCGCTTGAGCCGCGCGGATTTCAATTGGTCGAGGCAGAGCCTGGTCACGGTACGGCGCAGGAAGGCTTCGGGTTCGCGCACAGCCGCACGGTCGGCCCCCATCCAGCGGATGAAGGCCTCCTGAACCATGTCCTCGGCATCGGCGACCGAGCCGAGCATGCGGTAGGCGACGCGGATCAGCTTCGGACGCAGCGGGTCGAAAACCGCCGCTGCGTCCTCTTGGGGGGTGCCCGTCATCAGGCGGCCTTCTCGGCTGCGGCCTTTGCCTCTGCCGGATCGACCCAGAGGCCAAAGCCGACGGCCAGGCGGTTCCAGCCATTGATGACGTTGATCATCAGCGTGAGCTTCACCTGTTCCTCCTCGGTGAAATGGTCCTTCAGCGCTTCGTAGGCCTGTTCATGGGTGTGGCCTTCCGAAAGCCGCGTCAGCGCTTCGGTCCAGCCTAGCGCGGCGCGCTCGCGATCGGAATAGCACGGCGCCTCGCGCCAGGCCGAAAGCAGGTAGATGCGCTGCTCGGTCTCGCCCTTGGCGCGCGCTTCCTGGGTGTGCATGTTGATGCAGTTGGCGCAGCCATTGATCTGCGAGGCGCGGATCTTGACGAGTTCGATGATGGTCGGGTCCAGGCTCGCGGCAACGGCGACGGAGGTGCCCATCCAGTTTTTCATCAGCTGGGGGGCGGCAGCGAAAAGGTCGATCTTGGCAGTCATGGTTCCGTTTCCTTTCGTTGGTTCCGATACCATGACGAGCGAGCTACGGCCGGTGTGACATCGGCGCGAAATTTTTTACGGAATCTTTTGCGGCGGGCTCGTCGGTAGCTTGGTTGATGCAACATTTGAAGGCGCATCTGGCGGCATCCTTCCCCGTCCGATCACGCCCTTTCCACCCGCGATCCACACGGTCGGCAGCGCCTATTCGGCGGAAGGTTGGCTGCGGCGTTCCAATATGGACTGAAACAGATCGGCCTGGCGCTCGGCGGCGAGGCGAATTTTCTTGAGCTGTCCGAGCAACGAGCCGAAGGCCGCAAGCGCGATGCCTGCGCCGACGGTCGGCAATGCCGACTGCACGGCAAGAATAATGCCCAGCCAGCCGAAAGACGGCACGATTGCGTGCAGCGCATCCGCCAGCGATACGACGATAAGCACCGCTCCGGCAATTTTCAGAAAAGTGTCCATGGCAGTTTCTCCACTCGCATTCCGTGCAAACTTTCTCCGTCTGCACGTCTTGTCAAGGGAGCGTGCGTTCTCTCGCTAAGGGAGCGCGACAGGGGGCTTGCGGTTCTGGTCTGTCATACCCCTGTAAAACGTCCTCTCTATCCCTCGGCGCCAGTTTCAACACGAGGGTATATCCATGAAATCCTTTGTTTCCGTCCTTGCCGGCGCTCTCGTCGCGGGCCTGCTTTCGACCGCGGCCTACGCCGAAAGCCTGGTGCTCTATACCAGCCAGCCGAACGAGGACGCGCAGGCGACCGTCGATGCGTTCCAGGCGGCCAATCCGGGCATCGAGGTCGAATGGGTGCGCGAGGGCACGACGAAGATCATGGCGAAGCTGATGGCCGAGATCGAAGCCGGCAATCCGGTCGCCGACGTGCTCTTGATCGCCGACACCGTGACGATGCAGCGGCTGAAGGAAGCCGGGCATCTGGCCGACTACAAGTCGCCGGAAGCGGGCAACTACGATGCTTCGCTCTATGATGCCGACGGCGCCTATTACTCCACCAAGATGATCACGACCGGCATCGTCTACAACACCGCGGCCGCGATGAAGCCTGCCGGCTGGCAGGATCTCACAAAGCCGGAAGCCAAGGGCCTCGTGACCATGCCGAGCCCGCTGACCTCGGGCGCGGCGCTGATCCATGCGCAGACGCTGACCAACATCGATGGTCTCGGCTGGGACTATTACAAGGCGCTCGCGGCAAATGGTGCCACGGCCGCTGGCGGCAACGGCGGCGTGCTGAAGGCGGTTGCGACCGGCGAGAAGGCCTATGGCATGCTCGTCGATTTCATGGCGATCCGCGAAAAGGCCAAGGGCGCGCCGGTGGAATTCGTCTTCCCGGCCGAGGGCGTTTCGGCTGTGACCGAACCAGTCGGCATCCTGAAGACTGCCAAGAACGTCGACGCCGCCAAGAAGTTCGTCGACTTCCTGCTTTCCGAGGAGGGCCAGAAGACGGCGGTGAAGATGGGCTACATCCCGGCCCGCAACGGCGTGGCGCTGCCCGAGGGCTATCCGGCCCGCGAGACGATCAAGGTGTTGCCGGTCAACGCCGCCGACGCGGTGAAGAACTCCGACGCCGACCTCAAGACTTTCTCCGGCATCTTCGGCACGAACTGATATCGGGAATGCTTGAACGCAATGACCTGCGCAGCCGGCCCCGCTGGCTGCGCTTTCCCTTTCAAAGCCGGACGCAGGACGTGCCGCAGGCGAGGGTGGGTGCCAGACCCGCCGCCGAGCCGCGCTGGCTGGTGCCCTTCGTTTTCGCCTGCCTGTTTCTGCTGTGCCTGCTGCCGCTCATCAGCCTGGCCAAGGCCGGCTTTGCCGGGCTCGTCTCCGGGCAGTCGATCGGCGTGCTCACCGAACCCGCGACCTTTGCAGCGATCCGCAACACGCTGATAACGGCGACCGGCGGCATGATCGTCTCCGTCGTTATCGGCGCTATCTTCGCCTTCGCCGTGGCGCTGACGGATGTGCGCGGCAAGCAGAGCTTAAGCTTCGCCTTCATGCTGCCGATGATGATCCCGCCGCAGGTGACCGCACTCGCCTGGGTGGAGATGACCGGGCCGGCGAGCCCGCTTCTGAAGACGCTGGGGATCGCGCCGCCGCTCGGCAGCCCGCAGCCGCTCTATTCGCTCGCGGGCATCTCGCTGCTTCTCGGCGTACAGCACGCACCACTGGTCTTCTTGGCGCTGAAAGCCGGGCTTTCAGCTTCCCCGCGGGATGGAGTGGAGGCGGCACGGCTTGCCGGTGCCACGCCGTTCCGCGTTTTCCGCGATATCGTCGCGCCGCTGTCGCTGCCGGGGCTGATTGCCGGGGCGGCGATCGCCTTCGTTTCGGGTGTGGGCAATTTCGGCATTCCGGCGATCCTCGGCATTCCCGCTGGGATCGAGGTGCTGCCGACCTTGATCTACACGAGGCTGGCAAGCTTCGGTGCCGGCACCTTCGGCGAGATCGCGCTGCTTTCGAGCCTCATCGCCGTGATCGCCGCGGCCGGGCTGATCCTGCAGCAGCGGGCGCTCTCAGGGAAGGACTACCGCATCATCGGCCTCTCCGGCGCCAATGCCGCTTTCGCGCTCGGGCGTTATCGCCTGGTCGTGGAGATGGCGCTGGTCGCGATCCTGTTCTTCGTGCTGGTGGCGCCGCTGGCTGCGCTTGTCGCAAGCTCGATGGTGCCGGCCTATGGCGTGCCGCTCAACCTTCAGACCGTGTCATTGCGCGCTTACGAAGAAATCCTCTTTCGCCAGTCGATGACGCTGAAGGCGCTTGGCAATTCGACGTTCCTTGCGACCACCGCAGCACTTGGCCTGCTCGCGGTCTCCGTACCCGCGGCCTACCTGATGACCCGGCGCAAGGGCTTGCTTGCCAATACGCTCGGCATCCTTATCGAGATCCCCTATGCGCTGCCCGGCATCGTGCTGGCTGTCGCCTTCATTCTCACCTTTGCGGCTCCGTTGCCTCTCCTCAGCGTCTCGCTCTACGGCACCATCTGGATCATCCTGATCGCCTATTTCTCCTCGTTCCTGGCCGTCAGCCTGAAACCCGTCATGAGCGCCTTTCTGCAGATGGATCCGTCGCTCGAGGAGGCCGCGCGTCTCTCGGGTGCCGGCTTCCTCAGGCGCATGCGTGACGTGATCCTGCCGCTGGTGGCGCCCGCCGCCGGGGCTGCGATCATCCTCGTCTTCCTCATCGCTGCCAACGAACTGACGGTCTCCGCACTGCTCTGGTCGGCCGGCACCCAGACGCTCGGTGTCGCCATCTTCAATCTCGACGACAGCGGTTCGTCCGATCTTGCCGCAGCGCTCTCGGTGCTTGTCGTGGTGATGGTCGTGCTGTTGATGGCGGCGCTCGAGGCGCTTGCGAAATATCTTCCCGAGGGCGTGCTGCCGTGGCGCAACTGATCCTCAATCACCTCACGAAACATTTCGGCGGCGGGCGGCCGGCGGTATCGGATGTTTCGCTGACCGTGCGGGAAGGCGGCTTCCTGGCGCTGCTCGGTCCCTCGGGCTGCGGCAAGACCACGGTGCTGCGCATGATCGCCGGCTTCGAGCAACCAACCGACGGCTCGATCGATTTCGGCGAAAGGCGGCTTTCCGACGCATCGCGGGCGCTGCCGCCGGAACGGCGCAACATGGCGATGGTGTTTCAGTCCTATGCGCTGTGGCCGCATATGACGGTGGCCGAGAATGTCGGCTATCCGCTGAAGGTGCGCGGCATTTCCGGTGAAGCCTGGCGACGAAGTGTCGGCGAGGCGCTGGCGCTGGTGAAGCTCACCGATTATGCTGATCGCCGGCCCGCGGCCCTCTCCGGCGGCCAGCGCCAGCGCGTGGCGCTTGCCCGCTGCCTGGTGACCTCGCCGGATGTGGTGCTGCTCGACGAGCCGCTCGCCAATCTCGACCAGCATCTGCGCAAGTCGATGGAGGAGACCTTCCGCATCTTCCACGAGCGCTCGGGCGCGACGATGATCTACGTGACCCACGACCAGGCCGAGGCGATGGCGCTCGCGACCGATGTCGCCGTCATGTCCGAGGGGCGGCTGATGCAGATGGCGTCGCCGGCGGAGATTTACGCGAGGCCTGAGGGTGCCGTCGTCGGCGGTCTGATTGGCCGCGGCTCGGTGCTCAGGCTGCCGCTGTCCGAGGGGGCGCCCAGGGCGCTGGAGTGGCCGGCGCTGCGGACCGCACTTGGCGGCATGCGCGAGGCGGGTGCGAGCAATGGGGCGATCCGTGACGTGCCAATGCGCGATGTGCTTGTGCGGCCGGAGCATGTGCGCCGCGACGGCGAGGGGGTGGCGCTTCGGGTCATCGCCTGCTCCTTCGAGGGCGAGCGTTTTGCGCTGACGCTTTCGCTGCCCGACGGGCAGGCGTTGAAGGCCTATGGCGACCAGGCGATGAAGCCCGGAGAGACCGGGCGCTTCGTTGTTGGCAGGGGCTGGCGGCTTTAGGGAAGGAGGTTGCGCCTTCTTGGGAACGCCACTTCCAAATGCTATATCGTAGCTATGGTCAAGAATGTCAGGAAGACAACGGGAAGAGTTGCGGATGCCGCGATAAGGCGTGAGCTTTACCGCGACAAGGACGGCATTTTTCACGAACGGCTGAAGTACAATAGCGAAGTTATTTCTCAATCCGTAGTCGGATCTTCGCGGTCCACTTCGAACCTACGACCGCAGACGGTTGTCGTCAAACAGGAGCAAGCGCCTGCGGCAGACAGTAGCGACGAAACCTACGACATCTCAAAGGAGGCGGCAGAAGACGTGTTCGCCCGCTTTGATTGGACGCTCTCCGAACTCGCCAAATGAAGCCAATATCCTTCGACGCCTTGGTGCAGGCCCATGACCTGACCATCAAGCGGCACGGCGGTGTTTCGGGCATCCGGGATGAAGGGGCCATTCGAGGCGCGATCGCGCGTCCCGTCAACATTGCGCTCTATGAAGGTGAGGTCACCGTCGGGAGGCTGGCGGCGGCCGTATGCGTTGGTATCGCCAAGGCGCACGGCTTTACCGACGGCAACAAGCGTGCAGCGCTATTCGCACTCGCCATGCAATTGCTCATCCTCGGCTACCGGCTTGACGCCACCCAGAAGGATATGCGCGATGTCATCTGGTCTGTCGCCGATGCCGATTGCCCGCTTTTTAGAGTGCTGTTCAATCACAATCCGGCTTGTCGAGCCGGACCTCGAATTGGCGCGGGCCGACCAGTCCGGGTTTCGACGGCAGGCCGATGATCCTTGCGATGACGGTGCATTTGCCCGCAATCACCGCAAAGCGGTCGCGGCCCTGGCTGATGATCTTGTCGATCGGATATCTGGGAACCGCGGCGGCAACCGCGTCGATGACGGCGGTGAGTTCGCGGGCGCGCTGATAGTTCGGCGCAAGGGCTGCAGCCGCCTGACTGGCGGCAAGAAGGAGGGCGAGGCAGCAGACGGTCGATCGGGCGAACATGGCAAGGCTCCTGTTTGGGAGAGGCAAGCAAGATGGCTGAGCAAGTTCAAGCATATCCGGTTGATCGGCACGCCGAGGGACGCGATCCGTTGACAGTTGCTACAGCGCCGCGCGTCTTATCAGACGCGCAAAGGTCGCTGTAGCACTTTGAATTGCTGCATGTTTTTTGTCCTTTAATCGGGTACGATTAAAGGAAACATGCAGTAGCCTGAAGCCGATCCTCGGCCCGACTTCGTCTCCAGCCTCCCGAACGGTCCGATGACATCCGAAACCTCGGCACAAGAAACGCCGCTTGCCGGCGGCAACGTCAACGCAAGCGTCGTGCGTGTGAGCGATACGGTGCGTCGCGCAACCGCGCCGCAGAGCGCAAGCGTCCACCGGCTGCTCCTTCATCTGGAGGCAAGGGGCTTTCAGGCGTCGCCGCGCTTCCTGGGCCTCGATGATCGTGGGCGCGAGGTCCTGAGCTTCCTTGATGGCGAGGCCGGCGTGTCTTCCGAGATCTGGCTTTCCGAGCGTGCCTTGACCGCCGCTGCCGCGCTGCTCAGGGCCTATCATGACGCGACTGCCGATTTCGAATTCACGGCGGCCGATCTCTGGGCCTTCCGGGATCCGGATCAAAGCCGCTCGGAGGTCGTCTGCCACAATGATTTTGCGCCGTACAATCTCATTTTCCGCGGCGGCGAACCGGCGGGGATCATCGACTTCGATCTCGCTGGGCCCGGGCCTCGCCTGCGCGATCTGGCCTATCTCGCCTACTGGATGGTGCCGCTTTCCTTCCATGCCGAGGAATTGAAGGCGGCGGCGCTCGCGGATCTCGGCGACGGCAGCCGGCGGCTGAAGCGCCTGTGTGCGGTCTATGGTCGTGCCTGCGACGACGCGCTGCTCACAATGGTGGTCGAGGTGCTTCGACATATGGGCGACGAGGCGGCAATGCTGGCGATGATCGGCGCGGCCGCGACCGAGCGCCTGAAGCGGGACGGGCATCTCGATCACTGGCAGCGGGAACGGGAAGCCTTCGAGCGCCATAGGGCATTGCTGTCGCTAAACATTGCGTAGCGGCCTTTGACGCACCGAGGACAGGCCGATGGCTCAGTGAAAAGATTTGCTGTCCTTTGAAATAAACCATTGAGTTAAATGAAACCGGTTGCTATATACAACCAGTATCCCGCGTAGATGCGTTGGGGAAACGAGGCGGGTGGCCTCATCGACAGGAGGATAAGATGAAGCTTTATCAGGGCATGGGGCCGAATTCGTATCGCGTACGCATCTTCATGGCGGAGAAGGAGATTTCGGTGCCGATGGTGGATGTCGATTTCGCCAAGGGCGAACACCGGGCGCCGGAGTTCCTGGCGGTCAATTCGCTCGGGCAGATCCCAGTGCTGGAGCTCGACGACGGAACCATCATCACCGAGAGCGTTGCGATCTGCCGCTATCTCGAGGAGACGAATCCCGAGCACCCGCTCTTCGGCCGCGATGCCGTCAGCCGTGCCAAGGTGGAGATGTGGAACCGTCGCGCCGAACTGGTGATCCTCGGCACCGTCGGCAATGTGGCGCTGCATTCGGACGCCTTCTTCGCCGAACGGCTGACGCAGTTTCCGGCTTTTGCCGAGACCGAGCGGGAGGCGGTGCCGAAGAAATGGGGCTGGCTCGACGACGAACTTTCGGATGGCCGGCCGTTCCTCGCCGGTGATGAGTTCTCGATCGCCGACATCACTGCAGGTGTGACGGCCTGGCTCTGCGATGTCTTCGGCATGGAGATCCCGGCTTCGGCCCGTCATGTTCAAAGCTGGCTGGAGCGGGTGCGCTCGCGGCCGAGTTTTGAGGCTTAGGGCTCAACAAAGGGCAGGGCGGTTGCCTGTACTGCGGATCTGCCCCTCATCCGGCCTGCCGGCCACCTTCTCCCCGCCACGCGGGGAGAAGGAGACTCGCGGCGGCCGCTCGTTCCATCTCGGCCAGTCTCCGTTGCCGCTTCTTGCACGGACAATGTCAGATCGTGAGGCGGCGTTGGTTCTCGTCCCCTCTCCCCGCAGGCGGGGAGAGGGGTAGGGTGAGGGGCAATTGCCTAGGCCCGGGCCTAGGCAAGATACTGATCCGAATATCATTTTTTGGTCTGGCGCGGCGCGGGGCAGTGCGCCAAGTTGCCACCGAAAGGACCCGCTAAAATTCATATGTGGATAGGCGTTCTGTCCTTTTTCCTTGCCTTCTCCATGGCTTTTTTCAATTCCTAAAATAACAGCTGCCCGATTCGCCCGCCGTCGGCGCCTGCAGGGCGTCGGCTCTAGGAGACAAGCCATGAACGATTTCAAGAAGCCCACGATCACCGAAATGCGCCCGAAGATCACCGTCATCGGGGTCGGCGGCGGTGGCGGCAACGCCATCAACAACATGATCAACGAAGGGCTGCAGGGCGTGGAATTCGTGGTGGCGAATACGGACGCGCAGGCGCTCGCCATGTCGAAGTCGTCGCGCATCATCCAGCTCGGCGCTGCCGTGACCGAGGGCCTCGGCGCCGGCTCGCTGCCGGATGTCGGCCGGGCGGCGGCGGAAGAATCGATCGACGAGATCATGGATCACCTCGGCGGCACGCATATGTGCTTCGTCACCGCCGGCATGGGCGGCGGCACGGGCACGGGGGCGGCACCGGTCATTGCGGCTGCGGCGCGCAAGGCCGGTATCCTCACGGTCGGCGTCGTCACCAAGCCCTTCAGCTTCGAGGGCAAGCGCCGCATGGAGACGGCGGAGCAGGGTATCGAGCGGCTGCGCGAGGCTGCTGACACCGTGATCGTCATCCCCAACCAGAACCTCTTCCGCATCGCTGACGCCAAGACCACCTTTGCCGATGCCTTCGTGATCGCCGACCGGGTGCTTTATTCCGGCGTTGGCTGCATCACCGACCTGATCGTCAAGGAAGGTCTGATCAACCTCGACTTCGCCGACGTAAAGTCGGTCATGAAGGGCATGGGCCGGGCGATGATGGGCACCGGCGAGGCAACCGGCGAGGGCCGGGCGCTGAAGGCTGCCGAAGCGGCGATCGCCAACCCGCTGCTCGACGAAGTGTCGATGCGCGGCGCCAGGGGCGTGCTGATCTCGATCTCCGGCGGCATGGACATGACGCTGTTCGAAGTGGACGAAGCCGCGACCCGCATCCGCGAAGAGGTCTATGACGAGGCCGATATCGTCGTCGGCTCGATCTTCGACCGCACGCTCGACGGCACCTTCCGCGTCTCCGTCGTCGCGACCGGCCTCGATTCCGCGCGTTCGGCCAACAATGCCGCCGGCGCTGCCGCTGGCCAGCCCGCACCGGCCCCGACCCGCACGCTGCAGTAGGGCTCACACGCCCCAAGCGGGCGCTGCTTCAAGACAACAGGACGCCATGCGCTCATCCGGGTGCATGGCGTTTCCTGTATGAGCCCCTCATCCGCCTGCCGGCACCTTCTCCCCGCAGGCGGGGAGAAGGGACGTTGCGGCATGCTCACCGTTTCCTCTGCTCGCTTGCAGCCGCAGGATACCTTGAGGGAGCACAGCCGGCTTCTTGTTTCCGTATGCCAGAGGTGGCGGAAAGGAGACGTGGGAGCTGCGCGCGGTTCCCTCTCCCCGCAGGCGGGGAGAGGGTCAGGGTGAGGGGCGGGGCCAACCGGAAAGGCTTCGTCACGGCTTTATGAAAACCCATGTCGCGCGCCCATGAGAGCCGCAAACGCGCCGCGACGGGTGAAGCCGAGCGGTTCAATTCGAAGCCGCCGCATCCGCCCGAGGCGCCAGCCGGTAGATCAGCATCGTATCGTCGTCGACGACGCGCTCGGCTGTCCGGTCGAGATGCGCGATCAGGCCCTTATTGTATTCGAGGAGCTTGCGCCGCTGCATGTCGCGGGCGTTCTTGGTGATGCCGAACCAGGTGGCGTTCCGGGCGCGCAGCTCCTCCAGCGCCTCGATCGCATCGTTGTCCTCCATCAGCATCGACCATTCGGTTTCGCCGCCGCCGGGCGGGAAGACCCAGCCGCGGCGGCGGCTGTAATAGATCGCCACGGGATCGCCGATCGTCGGCGTTGCGGTGATGACGAGATCGCCGGGCTGGCTGAGTTCGCTCAGCTTCGTGCCGAGCTTTTCACCATGATCGGCATAGGGCGCCTTCATCAGCGAGAGGCCGGGGATGCTGCCGCCGATGACGACGACGGCGGCGATCGCCGCGAGGCGCAGAGCGCGCGTGCGAAATCCCTGTTCGCGGCCGATGCCGACCAGCAGGATCAGGCCGCGCCCGGCAAGTGCCGCCATCGGCACATTGAAGATATGGAAGTTCCAGGGGTTGGTCTTGATCTCGCGCGCGGCAAAGACATAGACGATCGCCGCCCCCAGGAACCAGACATGGAAGAACCAGGGCGCGCCGGCGGGGGAAGCGTCGTCTGGCGCCGCTTCGTTTGCCGCCGGCGGCGCGGTCAGGAGCGCGATGCCGGTGAGGATCACCACCGGCAGGGTGAAAAGCCAGCTGCTGGCGATCCTCCACGTGGCGGGAATGTAGAAGGCTTCGTCGAGGAACCGGGAAAGCCCGTCGCTCCAGAGATAGCCGCTGCCGGCGACATGGTATGGCGGATAGTTGGCGCCGAGATAATGCGCCCACCAGTAATAGCCGAGAATGAGCGCACCGGCGGCGAGTGCGACGGGCAGGATTGCCAAGAGCCGGCCGACGCTGAGCCTGCCGCGCTGGTGCAGAACGACGAAGGTCGCGTAGGTCATCGGCACGACCACGGCGATGCCCGGGAGCTTGGCAAGCACGCCTGTCGTGGTGAGGAGGCCGGCCGCGATGAGAACGGGCAGGCGATCGTTCTGCAGATAGGCGACATAGGTCCAGGCGCCCGTCGTCACCAGCGCCAGCATGGCCGGATCCGGCAGAAACGAGCGGTCGATCATGACAGCGCCCGGCATGATCGCCAGCAGGAAGGCGCCGGCATGGGCGTGGGCCTCGTCCCAGAGCCGCGCAATCAGCCGATGCAGCGCGAAGACGCCAAGGACGCCGAAGGCGATGGCGACGAGCCGGCCCCAGGTGTCGTCCCAGCCGAAGACGGCATAGAGAAGGGCGGTGATGTAGGAGACGACCTGCAGTTCGCGGCCCTGATAGGAGGGGTCGGGACCGGTCCAGCTCACCTCTGGAAAGAAGATGTTCCAGCTGCGCAGGAAGAAATTGTCGGCCATCATCGCCGTGCTCGCCTCGCGCCAGCTGAAGGCATCGACCAACGGCTGCTGAACGTCATGCAGGCGGAACAGGGCGGCGAGCACCAGGATCGCGGCGAGTATCGCGCCATTCATGTGCCTGTGATCGAACCCCGACATATGCCTCCCCAGGCGCGCCGAACGACCCTGACGACGACCGCGAGCGAGATGGGTGCCCTGCGGTAGGCTTCCGCCCGCCGTCGCCTGTATCCCTTAGTCTAGGACGAATATAATTAAGTAATCGCTGATTGTCTTGGCGGGAAAAGCTGGAAAACGGCCCCGTTTTCGGGCCTCGATGCGTCGCCAAGACTAATCCCTGGCGTGTGCCGTAGCCCAAAGGGACAGCTTGTCCAGAAACGCGCCCGGTCCTATAAAATTAGTACAAGCAAACTGTTGAGCACGACGCTCGCAGTTGCGCGTTGCTTTCGACCTTGACCACGGATGTACTGGCACGCGTTTTGAGAGCGAAAGAACAGAAGGGCCGGAGCCGCGCGCTCCGGCCTTTTTTTGTTGGGACGGGCCGATCGCCCTCCTGAAGTCCGCCGGCTCGGGTAACAGCGCGACGGCCAGGCCGCCGGCAACAAAACGAAGGTTCAAGATGGTGATCGGTTAAGTTGTCTCTTGTGATCTTCTATCGCAACTTTGCCGTTTGGCAAGGCGCCTGAGGATCGTGACACCAAGTGGAGGCGTGAACGCCGAACGGCCGACGCGCAAGTCTCGCGCGGTCGCTTTCACGAATTGTTCCTCACCCAATTGGGGGAAATGGTTAGAGCGAGACCGCTTTCGTGCTTGGAGCGTTCTCTCATCGTTCGTCGCGTATTAGTCATTGCGCAATTGGGCGCGACCAATTTCCGGGTGGCGGAACGATAGACAGGCCGCGGCTGGGGCAGGCGCGGCCACCCTGTGACGGCCGCCCGCGTCGCGGGCAAGGGGAAAGGTTTACAGGCCCAGCAACCAGAACAGCGCGCCGAACACGAGGATGAAGGCGACGACGGCGCCGATGAATCGCAGCATGCCGGTGTTGGTGTCGCCCGTGCCGACAAGACAGTACCAAAGATTGTCATTGTTCATGTTGCAGCGCTCCGTTTTGCACGTTCCGGTCTTACCAGAACCACCCGGGGATGCTCTTACCAGAACACCCCGGGGATATTCCTACTAGAATACCCCGGGGATGGAAGCGCAAGCCGGGCGCGCGGCAGTCGGGGTGCGCCCCGGCTGGCCATGTTTGCGGGATCCAGGGAGAGTTCCCGCCGGCGGCACGAAACCGCGCGCCCAGGGGCGCGGTCGTCTGCCGCGGTCGCGGCTATGCGGACGGAGCCTCCTTCACCTTCGGCAGTGCGCAGAGGATGGCGACCGAAAGCAGGTGAATTGCGCTAACGACGAGGGCGAGGGCCGGCAGTCCTTTGGTGATGACAGGCGCTGCCGCCATCGTGCCCAATGTGGTCGTCATGAAGATGAAAAAGACGATCAGCGCCGAGCCGCGAGCATCATTGCCGCCGGAAGCGACGATGCCGCGGTAGAAGCCGATGGGGCCACGCAGGCCGAGGCCAATGCCCATGGGCAGGAAGAGAACGGGCACGAGCAACGGATTGATTCCGCCTGAGAGGCCATAGGCGAGGAGAGCGAACGCGCTTGCGGCGGCCATCGCGCTGCCGGCCATGATGACTTCTTCCGTGCCGAAGCGCTCGGCGATCTTCGCGGTCAGATTGGCGGCGACGATGAAGCCCGCGACGCTGACGATCTGCACGATGATGAAATCGTTGAGCGTGCCGCCCATCGTCTCGACGATCACCATGGGAATGCCGAACACGAAGGTCAAAACGCCACCGAGCGTCATGGCCTGGCTCAGTGCGTAGCGCATGAAGACGGGATCCGTCAGCAGCTGCAGATAGGTTCCTTGGGTGCCGCTTCTTCGTTGTTCGCGCGGAAGGCCGATCGCCAGCATCAGGACGAAGACGATCGCTCCGGCGGCGTCGAGAAGCTCGAACGACGATTGCCAGCCGAAATGCGCAAGAAGTGCCACGCCGGCGATGGGCACAAGCGCCGGAACCAGCGACTCGACGCTTCCGAGAAAGCCGATGGCGCGCACGGCCGTCTTCTCGCTGAACAATTGCCGGATGACGCCCGGCGCAAACACGGGCGCAGCGCTGGCGGCGATACCCTGCAGGAAGCGCAGGCCGATGAGGACGGCGATATCAGGCGCAAAGGCGCCGGCAAGGGAGGTGGCGGCAAAGGCGGCAAGGGCTGCGACCATCAGCGTCTTGCGATCGAAGTGATCGGCGAGGTGGCCGAAGAGCAGGAGGCCGAGTGCACTGCCGCCGACATAGGCGGCAAGCACCATCTGCGCGGTCGCTTCGCTGGCGGAAAACACGCCCGGCAGGATCAGGTCGGTGCCGGCAAGGGAAAGCGCGGTGCAGTATGAGCAGGATGAAGGTGAAGGAAGCGCTGGATGATCCTGTCATAGCAGGATCACCAGGCTGCGGGAGAGCGCATGTCGCATCGTCAACGTCTCGATATCAGTTGGAAGGATCGGCCTGATCTCCCGCCCCTAGAGCGAGAAGGTCGGCCAATCCGTTCCCGCTGCTATCCAGAGACGCACATAGGGAGTGGGGCCGCCGGGGCGGTCAGACGTTTGGCAGCAATGATGAGCCGATACGATCGCATGCGATGAGGATTGCAGAAGACGGAGATCGCTGCAAGACGGAATGAAACCTATGCGGGAGGGGCTGAACGACTTCTGCGAGCATCGCCCGAGCCGGTCCGGTGGTCAGGACCCGCTGGGAGCGGGAGGGGGCGACCGGTCTATTTGCAAAGACCGCTCAGAGGGCGGCAAGTTCCTCGGCCGTCGCAACGATGTGCGTGTTGCCGATGGAATGATCGGCATATTTGAACGCCAGAATGCTCATGACTGACGCGACGAGGGCTACCAGGATGATACGCATTGGGGCGCTCCGAGCTCTTGCTGCCTGACCATGATCTTTCGTTGGGCCAGGCGTTGACCGAACCGGAACCGATGCCCCGATTGAAAGGCCACCGGCCTTTGTGCATTTGTTTTAGCAACGGAACCGGGTGGGTGTTGTTCCCGCGGGGACAGGGGGCAAGGGACCGCGACGGCGGCCACGCCTTGCCGCCGGATGCGCCTGTGATCTGCCGTGATGGAGCGAGGAGGACTGGTCGCGCCTCACCCCAAGGGGCGCGTGAGAACTCAGGGCGGCCAGGCAACGCCAGCCTGGAAGCGTGGTTACGGTGTCTGGTAGCGCAACAGCAGAGTGCCGAGCCGCGGGTACCTGCGCAGCACCAACTCGATTGCGCCGCCGCCATAGTCGCGCCCCTCGAAGATGTCGACTTTCTCGCAGGTGCCGCAATATGTTCGGCGTTCGCCATAGCCAAGCGAGCATTCACGCTCGGGGCAGGTGATCTCAATTTCGTTTTGCCGCCTGCTCAACTTGAAGGTCATCTTGCTGGCGGGGGACGGCGTGAACTCGCACGGTTCCCCGACGACACAGGCGACCTCGCCTGCCACGGGCTCCTCACCGTCCAGCATCAGCGCATAGTGCATCGCGTAGGTGGGCGGTTCGGCGTGGACGGTGGCCACGGGCAGAAGCGAAAGGACAAGGGCAGACAGGGCTAGAGCAGACGGGGCGAGGCGCATGGATCGCATCAGGCAACATCCTCGGTGGCAGCGGCAACATGGCAGCGTCGGCAGGGTGCTGCAGCGCCTAAGCCTCGTCTGTGCGTTTGAGGTAATGCAACAATGATGTCAAAACTGTAGCGGGTGTTGGCCGTCGGTCGCGCTTTTTAATTGCGCGGTCTTGCTTGGCCTGATCGGGCCTACTTGGTTGGCCCTACTTGGTTGGCTTGACGAGCGAGATGAACCGCGGCTTTGCGGGGGCGTCCAGCCAGTCGATCCATTTGTCGCGTTCCATCGGCAGCAAGCCGGATGACCTGGCCGGTGCCGTAGGTTCCATCGGGATCGTCGACCGTGAAAATGCATGCCGGTCAAGCTGTCGAAGGCTTTGTCGTTGATAGGGTTCAGGCGTTGCCCGATGGCAAGGCCATGCTGACACCAGCCGCGACGAACGCAGGAAGTCTGTCGCCGCGTCGCGCCGGATTGACCGTTACCCTTCCGCGTCTGCTGCTTCCGGTGCCACCGGCTTCTTCGCCAGCGCCAGGTTTGCCGCCGCAGCCTCCGCTTCCGCCGCACCGGCCGCGCCGGAGCGTACGGTGACGGCGTTGGAGGCGAGGTCGAGGCCGGCTTCGCGCAGCGCCGGAAGCAGGCGCTTCATCGCCTCGCGCTGGAGGATGCTGGGGTTGCCGGGGCGGGCGGTGAACTTAAGGCGGACGACGAGGGAGTTTTCGGTGACGTCCTGGATGCCCTGCATCTTCAAGGGCACCAGGAATTCGCTGCCGATCTCCGGGTCCTCCAGCATGGCGAGGCCAACCTTCTTGATGGCCTTGCGGATCTTTTCAGGATCGGCGTCGCGCTCGAATTTCAGCTCGAACTTCACCGTGCTCCAGTCGCGGCTGAAATTGGTCACCGCCTGAAGCTGGCCGTAAGGGACGGTGTGGATCTGGCCGTTCTGGTGACGCAGCCTCAGCGAGCGCAGCGAGATGCGCTCGACCGCGCCCTTGAGCTTGCCGGTATCGACATATTCGCCGACGCGGAAGGCGTCGTCGGCGATGAAGAAGATGCCGGAGACGACATCCTTCACCAGCGTCTGCGAGCCGAAGGAAAGCGCCAGACCCAGCACGCCGAAGCCCGCCAGCAGCGGCGCGATGTTGATGCCGAGTGCTGAGAGGACGACGAGGCTGGTGACAGCGAAGATGGCGCCGAAGATGAGGTTGCGGACGAGCGGAAGGATGGTCGACAGCCGGCTTGTCTGATGAACCATCGTCTCGTCCTCGCTGTCGCCGGGCATGGCGACGCGGGCAGACGGCGAGAAGGCTTCGAAGCTCCGCCAGAGGAAGCTGCAGATCACCCAGGCGGCCACGACCGCAAGGCTGATGCGCTCGAGAACGACGATCCAGCCGACGGCGGCGGCGGTGTCGTCCTGGACCATGATCGGGCGCCAGAGCTCGATGATGATGTGCAGGCCGATCAGCCAGGTGGCGCCGGCAAGCGCCGTCTGGATGCTGCCTGATATCGCCGCATGCAGGGCGTGCGAGGCCGGCGTGCGCCGACGCGCGGCGGCCGCACCGGCCAGCGAATGGATGCCGAAGGCAAGGATCGGCAGCGCAAGCAGGATGATCTGCGTGGTGCCGCCGGCAAAGCTCCAGGCCGCGCTATTAGGGCTGCCGGCAACGATGACGCTCATCAGCCAGAGCACGATGGCGCTCAGTGCGTAGAACTCCGGCACGCCGAAGGCGATGGCGCGGCGCACGGGGCCGGGGTTCTCGCCGGTAAAGAGCGCGCGGATATCACCCGCGCCACCGATGAACCAGTGGAGCTTCACCACCGTGAGGATGCTGACGCCGATCAGCAGCCAGCCATCGGTGGCGGAAAGGTCCAGCCCGCGCTGATGGGCGAAACGCATGCTGGCGCCGACGACGGCGCTGGCCGCGCCATAGGTGGCAAGCATGTTGGCGTGGAAGCGCGGATGGGCGATATCGAGCAGGCGGATTTCGGGTCGCGTCGGCGCGAAGAGGAAGCGGGCGCCGACGCCATAGAAGGCGGCGACGACGGCGATGGTGATCAGGGCATGGGCAAGCTCGGCCGAGCCCGTGCCGCGCGTCAGGAGCAGCTGGGCGATCGTGTGGGCGACGGCGGCGAAGATCACCAGATAGGCGATGTCGAAGCCGAGCCGGATCACCGAGGCGCGCACGCGGTGCAAGAGGTCGACCACCTCGAAGGAAGCGCCGAAGAGCCGATGAATAAGGGAGCGACTGGCGAAGGCGGCGGCGAGCCCCGCGGCAATGGCCAGCACGGAAATGGCGGCAACCGAGACGACCGACCAGCCTTCGGCGCGGATGCCTGCCGCGACGTCAGCCATCACCCCGGCGATGCCGGAGATGCCCGCAAAGCCCATCTGCAAGCCATTGAGAAAACGGGCGGAAAGGGTGTCGAAGGAATCCTCGGGGTCAGCGACCGGAGCGGCTTGCTGTGGCGTACCCGCCGGGTTCGCGGCGACGGCTGGTGTGGCGGCGTGGGCGTTGTCAGGTGTCGCCGCGCTGGCCGGCGCTGCGGCCTGATTTGCCGCGTCGCGCCATTCGACCGTGACCGGCCCGCCTGCCTTCGCCGCGGCGCGCAAGGTTTCCTCGATCTCGGCAGGGCTTTGGCCGGGCGTGAGAATGACGGTGATCGGCGCTGGTGCCGTCTGGGCAAGGGCGGGCAGGGCGAGCGCGAGAAGCAGCGCCAGGCTCGCCAGTAGGTGACGGCAGAAAAAGCAGTTATATGCCATGAATTTCACTCATCGAGCCCCGTCGCGCGCCATGCGCTCATCCGCATCACATTACACAACGTCCTAAAATTCCAATCCTATTTTGAATGGAAGGGGCGTCAGCAGCACGCACGCTCTGCCCGATCGCTTCGGGTTGGAAGCGAGCTCGGCCGGAATGCCCGATGGGTAAAGCCGACCAAGAGGTGGGTCGCCTGGCCGAGCCGCGCAATTCCCCACAAGCATATGTGCATGAGCACTTTAACGGACCCGGCTGCTCCAGCCTTCCGCGCACCCCATCAACCAAGCAACTTCCTTGCCCAGTCCGAAACATCATCGCCGCTGCTGACGTCCGGTTGCACGATTCCGTCGATCATGAAGGTCGGGGAGACGTGGATGCCGTTCTGTCGCGCATATTTGCAATGCCACTTGATTTCCCGGTCGAGATCCGGGATCGCGAATGCGGCCTTGAGCTTGACGCCGCTATAGCCTTCCAAGCGCTCGATGATCTGGTTGGGTGTAGCGATGGACGAATTCGAACTCTTCCCGATGCGCAGCGACTGCAGCGATGACTTTCTTCGCGGTATTCTTGCCGCCCTCAAGTGTCGAGGCCGCGATGATGCAGCGAACGATGACACCGGAATACATATGCCAGGGCTGCGACTGCAGGCGGATCTTAATGGTGACGTTGTCTTCGCCGGCCTGGTCGAGCAGGGCGTCGAGCTTGCTAAATGCCTTGGCGGAGTAGGGATCGGTCGGCTCCAGAAAGACCTCGAAGAGATGTGGACCGGTGCCCCAGGTGAGTGGATCGGCGTGCCAAGCTGAGTTGGTCATGGGACTTCCTCTCTTTTCAAGGTCGACGGGTTGGGATCGTTGAACTTTCAGAGTTTTCCAGTTTCGATTGTCGCTGAACCGTCCATGGGCCGAGCATGCATCAGGCTTGTGTGCCAGGCTAGGTGATATCATTGGGGCGGGGCATCCCTGACAGCCGCTGCCCCTCTCCTCGGGTTTAACCCGAGGACTAGCCCTCTCCCCACAGGCGGGGAGAGGGGACGGCGCCGCGTGTGCTGCACTCTCGTCTTCTTGCCTTGGCCGCGAATACAGCCACACGCGGACGTCCTGGTTCCCGCGGTATGCCGTGGCACGACGCCTCGCGGTGCGCCGAAGTAGAGCGCGGAGAGAGCCACGTGTCCCTTCTCCCCGTGATTACGGGGAGAAGGTGCCGGCAGGCGGATGAGGGGCGTTTCACTCACCGCGCGGATGAGGGGCCAGTCACTTACTTCGTCGTGTAGCCGCCATTGACCAGGATCGTCTGGCCGGTCATCCACCAGCCGTCGGAGACGAGGAAGCGGATATAGGGGACGATGTCCTCGATGTCGGTAAGGCCGGTCTTCGAAAAGCCCGAGAGGGCGGAAGCGGTCTTGTGGTAGGCGACGGCGTCGGCTCCCTCGGCCGGGTAGAAGAAGGGCGTATCCATCGGGCCGGGGCCGATGGCGGTAACCGAGATGCCGCGTGCGCCGAACTCCTTGGCGGCTGCGCGGGTGAAATGCTCGACCGGGGCCTTGGTGCCGGCGTAGGCGGCGTAGAAGGGCGTGAAGGCGCCAAGCAGCGAGGTGACGAGCGTGCAGACCTTGCCGTTGTCGTTCACATGTTTGCCCGCTTCGCGCAGGAAGAAGAAGGCGGACTTGGCGTTGACCGCGCTCATCTCGTCATATTCGGCCTCGGTGATCTCGACGAAGGGCTTCTTCAGCACCTTGCCGACGGTGTTGACGGCGATATCGATGCCGCCGAGCGCCGCCTTGGCATCGGCGAAGAGCTTTTCGACATTGGCCGCGCTGGTGAGATCGCCGGCATAGGCGTGGGCTGCAGCACCGGCTGCCTTGATTGCCGCCACGGTTTCTTCGGCTGCCGCCCTGGTGGCGGCGCTGTTGTAGTGGATCGCGACGCCGCGGGCGCCATGTTCGGCGAGATCGCGCGCCAACAGGCCGCCGAGGTTCTTTGCGCCGCCGGCGATGAGAACGGATTTACCATTGATGCTGTGGTCTGCCATGGGTTTCTCCTGTTATCGGCCGCTTGCTGCGGCCGGTTTGCGGCGAGCGGGAACGCCGGCGCGAAAGGTGCGCAGGTCCCCGGTCTGCTCTGGCGCTGACGGCCTGTCCCGAACACGTTGTCTGTCCTGAACGCCGCACGCCGCGTTTCAAATAGCGCGGGCCTTGCCGCCGCCAACGCGAGAGGTCAGCGGTGCGACAGGCATCGCAGGGTTGAGAATACCGTCCGCGCCGCTGGTATAAAGCGCCAGTTCGTGACATGACTTGTCAGAATTGACGAACAATTGGCGTGGCCCGGCATGGACAGGATCGAGCTTTTCCGCATCTTCACGCGCGTCGTCGAAAGCGCGAGTTTTACCCGCGCGGCCGACACATTGGGGCTGCCGCGCTCTTCCGTTTCGGCCGCGGTGCAGACGCTCGAAACCCGGCTCGGCACACGGCTGCTGCACCGCACGACCCGTAAGGTGGCGCCGACGCAGGACGGGGCCGCCTTCTACGAGCGCTGCCTGCGGCTGATTGAGGACATGGACGAGGCGGAGAACCTGTTCCGCCGCAGCGCTTCCGACCCGACCGGGCGGCTGCGCGTCGACCTGCCGAGCCGCATCGGCCGGCTGATCGTGGCGCCGGCGCTGCCGGAGTTCCTGACGCGCTACCCCGGCATCGACATCGATCTCGGCATGACCGACCGGGCGGTGCACCTGATAGAGGAAAGCGTCGACTGTGCGCTGCGGGTCGGGCCGCTCAGCGATTCCGGCCTGATCGCCCGGCCGTTCGGCACGCTTCGCCTGATCAATGTCGCAAGCCCCGACTATCTCGAGCGGTATGGTATTCCGCTAATGCCCAGCGATCTCGCCAGTCATTTCGCCGTCAACTATGCCTCGCCCTCAAGCGGCCGGGTGGAGGACTGGGAGTGGATCGAAGGCGGCGAGGCGCGCACGGTTGCCGTTCCCGGCCGCATCAGCGTCAACAGCGCCGAGGGCAGCATCGCCTGCTGCCTCGCCGGCCTCGGCCTCATCCAGATCCCGGCCTTCGACGTGGTCGACCATCTGAAAGAGGGGCGCCTGGTGGAGGTCATGCCAGGCCATTCAGCCGCACCCATGCCGATGGCGCTGCTCTACCCGCACCGCCAGCACCTGTCGCGCCGATTGCAGGTGTTTGCCAATTGGCTGGAAGGGCTGATGCGGGAGGTGATTGCGGCGTGAGGGAGCGGATATGGATGCGGCCGTCAAGCGTGCCGCATCCTGTGGCTCAACTTCGCCTGCGCATTCTAGACCGCCATGCGTTCAGGTGAATGCATAAGGGACGCTAGCTGATCGTCTGATAACACCGCCGGCCGTTCCACGGCAGGAAGTCCGATCCGCCGGCGTTCCATTTGCCTTCGAACTCGGAGAAGTCCGGCGTGAAGGTCACGACCAGCTGGCCGTAGCCGTATTTGTCGCGCCACATGAAGGTACGGGTCAGATCGCTGCCGTCGCCATCGTCACCGGTTTCGGCAAGCTCTCCGTGAACGGGCTGGCCCTGATCGGAGAACATATATTTCCCAATGATCGTGCCGCTCGCATCGGTCTCGAAGTGCGTTTGCGCATCCGACAGGACGCCGGCGGAAGAGAGCTGGCCGCAATAGGTTCCCGAGGGGGCTCTCTCGCCGGCCATCGCGGCAAATGCGACCGAGGCCGCGAGCAGGCTTGCAGCCGTCCATGAAATGCTTGCTGTCAACGCGGCACCTTTGGCGTGTCAGGCGTGTTGCGATTTCTTCCTGCCGTGAGGCGGCAACGAGTCGCGACGGCTGTTGCCATGGGCGATGATTGCGGACGCAAAATCAAGAGCCTCAGCCGTCCATTGCCGGCGCGCTCCTCACGCCGTCGGCGAAGGGTGACCTTTCTTGGCGACGGGGTAACGGGCGAACACGCAAGCGCCGAAGAGGCGGAGGTTCACGTTGAAGAGTTCCTAGCGATGCGCGCTCGCGGCAATTGGCGGGGTTCGGCTTTGCGCTGAGTTCATCCTCATCGTCCAGGCGTGGTGCCTGCCCCTAGTTTTCCTGAACCGAAATGCCGTCCTGGCCGATCTTGATCTCGACGCCCGGCTTCGTCTCTTCCTGGTAGATATAGAGGCCCAGGCCGACGACGGCGACGGCGAGCAAGGCGATGACGAGATAGAGGCCGTTTCGGTTCATGCCGAGCTCCTTTATGCGGTTTCGACAGGGAAGTAGGCGCTTCTGCAAGAAAGACAACAGGATAGCGGCGGAACCCACGCAGGGACGCCAGTCCAGCCGATCTTTGCGGCTGCGTCGAAGTGCATGGCGTGGCACGTCACTGGTGTTGACGAACTATTGGCCTCAAGCTTTGCAACCGCCGGCGGACATCGGCAGGCGCGAAATCGAAACCGATTGCCGTGGCGCTGCTCCAATTTATGCCGACCACCAAATTGTCCTTCTCAAGGCCCGGTAGCCAGCGATCGACAAAGACGTCCAGTTCTGGAGAGCGACGACCAGAACGGCATCGCGGTTTCATTCGACTGGTTCGTCGAGGTCGGGAAACCTGTTGCGTCACGAATCGTCCAGACGAAGCCGGCCTCCAGGACTTCTTCGAAGAAAGCATGTGTGTGGAGGGGCGCGACGCTCATCGCGCGACGTAAGCAGTGATATCAGGTGTTTGCAACCCTGTGAGGGTCACGGATCAGAGCGGGATGTCTCTCCTCATCCCGCTCCGACGCGTTGCCGCAACGTCATGTGACGCCGCGGCAAGGCCGTCCGATGGCGTCCGGTCGTCTCAGCGTCCGGGATGGCGAGCGCAGCGGCCGGGCGCCGGGTTGCTTTAGAGAAAATGCAAGTTCCCGAATCGGCAAGGGTGACGTAACCTGCGGCCATTCGGTCGAGGCGTGGTCCGGTGCAACTGAGACTGGCGACGCCGCCGCGGAAGCTGCAAGGGGGAATTGCGCGTGGGGCAGATAGGAGCCAGGCTTTGGGCGGCGATGCTTGTCGCCGCCGCCATGCAGGGGCAGCAGGCGCTGGCCCAGGATGCGGACGATCTCGCAAAGAAGCTCTCGAACCCGGTCGCCGACCTGATCAGCGTGCCGTTCCAGAGCAATTTCGAATTTCGCGCCGGCGCCGAGGAGGATGGCTTCTCCTATACGCTCAACGTCCAGCCGGTCATTCCCATCACGCTGAACGCGGACTGGAACCTGATCTCGCGCACGATCCTGCCGATCGCCTATCGCGACTACCTGCCGCCGCCCGACGGCAATACGTTCGGGCTCGGTGACATCACCCAGAGCCTCTTCCTGTCGCCGGCCAATCCCGGCCCTTCGGGCATCGTTTGGGGTGTCGGTCCGGCCTTTTTGATCCCGACCGCCACCGACGATTTCCTCGGCACCGGCAAGTTCGGCATCGGCCCGACGGCGGTCGTGCTGAAGCAGGAGGGACCGTGGACCGTCGGCGCGCTAGGAAACCACATCTGGAGCGTTGCCGGCGAGGGTGACCGGGCGGATGTGAGCCAGACCTTCCTGCAACCCTTTCTGTCCTACGGCCTCGGCCATGGTGCGACCCTGACACTCAACACGGAGTCGACCTACGACTGGGAGGCCGATCAATGGACCGTGCCGATCAACCTCAGCGTTTCGCAGGTCTTCAAGGTGGGCGACCAGATGCTTCAGGCCCAGATCGGTGGGAAATATTATGCCGAGGCGCCGCAGGGCGCGCCGAGCTGGGGCGTGCGCGCGACGCTGACCTTCCTGTTTCCGAAGTAAGTCGTTCGCGCCGACGCTATGTTTCAGCGGCGCCGCGGCTTTTGCCGCCGCGCCGCTCTCCGGCGTCTTCCGCCCTCACACCGAGCGCGTCAGGCCGCCGTCCACCTTCAGGTTCTGGCCGGTGATGTAGCCCGCACCTTCAGAGGCGAGGAAGGCGACGGTTGCGGCAATTTCGGCGCTGGTGCCGTAGCGCTTCATTGGCACGGCGTCGCGGCGCTCTTCGGTCGCCGGCAGGCTGTCGATCCAGCCGGGCAGCACGTTGTTCATGCGCACATTGTCGCCCGCATAGGTGTCGGCGAAGATCTTGGTGTAGGAGGCAAGGCCGGCGCGGAAGACGGCGGAGGTCGGGAACATCGGCGAGGGCTCGAAGGCCCAGGCAGTGGAGATGTTGACGATCGAGCCGGACTTCTGCTTCTGCATGATCGGGGCGACGAGGCGGACCGGGCGGATGACGTTCATCAGGTAGACGTCGAGGCCGGTGTGCCACTGTTCGTCCGTGATTTCGAGGATCTGGGCGCGCGGGCCGTGGCCGGCGCTGTTGACCAGCACGTCGATCCGGCCCCACTTCTCCACGGTCAGGTCGACCAGGCGCTTGAGGTCGTCATTCGACTGGTTGGAGCCGGTGACGCCGATGCCGCCGAGCTCAGCGGCCAATGCCTCGCCCTTGCCGGAGGAGGAGAGGATCGCGACCTTGAAGCCGTCGGCGGCAAGACGCTTCGCGCTCTCGGCGCCCATGCCGCTGCCGCCGGCGGTGATAACGGCTACTTTTTCTACTGCCATGTGTCCATTCTCCTCGTCGCATTCAGGATGAAGCCGGATTTTGCGGCTCTCGCGATTGAAATACCATCTCCTTCATGCGACGACGAGAAAGTTTCGCTTTCAAATGGCAGTAGAAAAACTATTCAATGAGTGACGCACCGGGAAAGCTTCCTTCGCTGAATGGGCTGAAAGTGTTCGAGGTGGCGGCGCGGCATCTGAA
Source organism: Ensifer sp. R-19 (assembly GCF_049905105.1). Classification (NCBI taxonomy): domain Bacteria; kingdom Pseudomonadati; phylum Pseudomonadota; class Alphaproteobacteria; order Hyphomicrobiales; family Rhizobiaceae; genus Ensifer; species Ensifer sp. R-19. The sequence goes on along the minus strand of NZ_CP184569.1, from coordinate 2,009,453 downwards.
CTTTCGGCTGGCCGCCGAGGAGCTTGGCGTCACGCAAGGGGCGGTCGCCCAGCAGATCCGCGGGCTGGAGGCCGAGCTCGGGGTGAAACTCTTCGAGCGGCTGCCGCGCATGCTGGCGCTGACCGGCGAGGGGCGGGCCTATATCGCCGATGTCAGGCGCGCGCTCGACATCATCGCCCGGGCGACGGATGAGCTGAAGCCGCAGCCGGTGCGGCTGACGATCAGCACCACGCCATCCTTCGCCTCGAAATGGCTGATCCCGCGCCTGCCGGATTTCACCGCGCGCCATCCGGACCTCGACCTGCATATTCTCGCGACCGATCGCATGTCGAATTTCCAGGCCGATGGCGTGGACCTGGCGGTGCGCTACGGGCGGCCGCCCTTCGGGCCGGGGCTGGCGGTCGAGCTGCTGTTCGAGCAGGAGATCGTCGCTGTCTGCAGCCAGATGCTGATGGCCGGCCGACGCGTGCCTGAGACTGCGGACGCGCTTGCCGGCTATACGCTGCTGCACGATGCGCATAATTTCTGGCCGGAGTTCATCGAACGGCATTTCGGCGGGAGCCGGCAGGCCTCGTTCAAGGGCATCAGCTTCAACCAGACCTCGCACGCAATCGAGGCGGCGATCGCCGGCCAGGGCATCGTGCTCGCCAATGGCGATTTCGTGGCGCAGGATATAGCCGAAGGTCGGCTGATCCGCATTTTCGCGGGGTCGATGTCCGGACCTTCGGATTTCTACCTCGTCTGGCCGCGCTATCGCAAATCACCGGCGCTGCAGACGGTGATCGCCTGGATCGGCGAGGAGGCGGGCAAGGCACGGGAGCGCGCCCTGGCGTGATCTGCGCTTGGCCGCGGGCGCCGTCAGAGGCGCAGAGCGGTATCGAGCCGGTAGAGCAGGGCGTGAAACGCGCCCTTGCTGGGCTTGCGCTCCGGCATCTTCGCGACAATGCGCCGGATCTCTTCCGATGCGGAGGCGATCACCCAGCGCAGTTCGGTTTCCATGGTGCCGGCTTCGTCGTCCGCACCGAACGAGAGCGCCTGGACGGCATAGGCGGCAGGCCCGAGGATATGATTGATCTGATGCGGCGTTTCGATCGGGTGGGTGTAGGGCGCACCGGCTGCGGCAATGGCTGCGCGGGCGGCAGCCTTGGCCGAGGGATCGTCGACCGCGCGCGCCGCCGCTTGAGCGCCCCACGCGGTCTTGCGCAGATGCGCGGTGCGCGGCCCCCCTTGCGCAAAGGCGCGGGCCGCCGCGATCGCCTCGCGCGGGCGGTCGTCGCCCGGCATGGCCGCCTCGAAGACCGGGAGCGCCCGCTCGGCTGTGAGCACCGCCCATCCGGTAATGTGGCGTAGGTCGTCTTCGGTGAGGAGCGGTGGCAGTGGGTCGTTGGTCATTGGAGGCGACATCGGTGTTTTGAGCGAGCCTGCGGCGGCAGATCCAGCGGAAAGCCGGCGGCTTTGTTGACGGGCTTCAGGGATCCGAAGCGGAGAGGACTAGCGCTCCCAGCCGGGCGTGAAGGGGAAGCGTTCGGCCCACAGGGTCGCCAGCCGGGGATCGGCGTCGACGCGGCGCACGGTTTCCGCGAGCCCCGCTGCAACCTCGTAGAAGCGCCGCCGACCGGGAGACCAGCGCGACGCCGTTGCCACATAGAGGTCGAGCACCGACACGTCGTCGCCGAGAAGGTATCTGCCCGGGCGCAGCTCCGCTCCCATCCGCGCCCAGCAATGGGCGATGCGCTCGAACAGGCGCGCCTTGACGGCAGCGTGGTCCTCTTCCCGTTCGACGATGCGGGATGGGTCGTCGGCAATCCAGTAGAGGGCGTAGATGGCCGCGGATACGAAGGTCATCCATCGCAGGAAGGCCGGTCGTGCCGGGTCAGTCACTCCCGGCGCAAGCCGCCCATCGGGGTAGGCATCGGCCAGCCAGATCAGGATCGCGGCGCTTTCGGTCATCAGTTCGCCCGTCGGCAGCGCGAGGGCCGGAACCTGGCGTAGCGGATTGATGCGCGCGAGCCTGTTTGCTTCCTGCTTGCCCTCCCAGGGCGCGTGTTCCTCGACGCGATAGGGCAGGTTGAGAAGGGTCAGCGTTGCCTCGATCGGAACGGATCCCGAGGCTGACGCGCCATAGACGATAAACGGTTCGGCCAACGATCTTTCTCCTTCGCATGACGCAGCAGGGCTTCGGGCTCAAGCCTGCCCAGGTCCGTTCGAGACCCACCTGCACGTTCCCTCAAACGCTATGCGATTCAAGGGAAAACATGCAGTAATACCAAAGCGGTGCGGCGGTATTCGCGCCGCTGACACGTCGCGCGGGCGAAGCTCTCCATCGCATCGCTGTCGCATAGATCCCGGCTTTCGCGATACAATCAAGGCCTTGAGGTGCAAAGGCATGATCGCTTGCAAACCCCGGTTGCGAAAGGGCGCGCGCCGGGTCCTGTCCACGGGCTGCCAGCCTGGTCGCCTGTCGAGGCCGCGCCGGGCGAGGCGAGCGCTCGTGCGGCCGCGCCGCAGAAGCAAGACACGAGGACCAATTCGATGCCACCAGTGACCGCATCTGCCACCCTCGATCCCGATCTTTTGCTCAGGCAATCGCAGGCGCGTCTTTTGCGCGCGGAATGGTCGAGGGAGCGATTACTGGCCTTTCAGCGCAGCGAGTTGCAGTCCGCCTTGCGGCACGCTGTCGGGGCATCGACCTATTACCGCGAGAGCATTGGCGAGCTGGTGGCTAGCGGTGCGCCGTTTCATGCCTTTCCGGTGCTGACGAAGCGGGCGCTGATGGAGAATTTCGACCGGGTCGTCACCGATCCGAGGCTGAGTCGCGGCCTGATCGAGCAGCACCTGGATGGAGACGATCCCGGGTCGCTTCTTCTCGGACAATACCGTGTGGTGGCAACCGGCGGCACGACGGGCGAGCGGGGTATCGCAGCCTTCGACGATGCCGCCTGGCTTGCGGCAATCGCCAACATGGTGCGCTTCCAGGCGATCGTCGGCATTGACGACACCACGCGCAGCGTTGCCATCTTTGCCTCGTCGCCGGTGCATATTTCCTACCATATCGGCGTGGAGCTTCGCGCGATCCGGCCGGCTGCGCCACGCTTCAACGTGCTCATGCCGATCGAGGAGATCGTCGAGGGCCTCAACCTGCACCAGCCGGAGGTGATTTCGACCTATCCTTCCTTCGTGCGGGTGCTGGCGACGGAGCAGCAGGCCGGTCGCCTGCGGATCAGGCCCCGGCTGTTTCGCACCAGCGCCGAAACGCTGACGCCGGAGGTGCGCGACCTCGCCGCCGAGACGTGGCAGGCGGCTATCGCCAACAGCTATGTGTGCACCGAGGCGGGGCCCATGGGCCACGAGTGCATCTTTGGCGATGGGCTGCATCTGGCCGAGGATTCCTTCGTCTTCGAGGTGGTGGACGAGAATGATCGCCCGGTGCCGGATGGGACCGAGGGCGCAAAGCTTCTGGTGACGACGCTCACCAATCGCGTGCTGCCGCTGGTGCGCTACGAAATCTCCGACATCGTTGCGATGGCGACGGAACCCTGTCCGTGCGGCCTGCCGTTCTGGCGGATCGGATCGATCGCCGGACGCAGGGAAGAGACACTGCATCTGCCCGGGCGAGGCGGCGGCGTCGTGCGCGTGCACGCGCACCGGCTGCGCTCGCCCCTGACCGGCACCGCCGGGGTGCGACAATTCCAGTTCGTGCAATTGCCCGATGGGCTGGAGATCACCATCGCCGTGTTTGGAGGCGTGGATGCTGCCGCCGTCAGCGCTAAGGTCGATGAGGCCGCCAAGGCGGCGCTCGATGCGGTGGGCGCCGAGGCGGGCGGCGTGCGGGTGAGGGTGGTGGATGCCATCGAGCGCTCGGGGTCCGGCGCCAAGCAGAAACTGGTTGTCGCCTCGCCAGCCATCGAGTAGCCAGGACCGGTGACGGGAGCGTGAGAGGCGGCGACGGTCGGCTTTCTCGAAGACTTGCAGAATGGACATTTGCACCGCGGGACGCATCCTGAGGCGTTTCGCCCATGGCTGCGGCCGGAGACCCTTCGATGGTGGGGCAAGGTCGATGAATTCTGGGCGAGTGGAAAGCCGATCGTCTGAGATCCTTCGCGAGGCGGCGCCGTTGTTCTTCCACCCAGCGACCGCAAGTGCGTATAGTGTTGATTGGCAGGCAGCCGGCCGATAAGGACGCTGCGTGCCATACTGCCACACGGAGTTCTGAAGATTGAGCGTTGCCTTCACCAAGGAAGAAAGTGCCGAAACCGCCGCCGAGACGCTGTTGCCGGATCGTCCGATTTCGCCGCATCCGAACCTGGTGACGGAAGCCGGGTTGAAGGCGCTGGAGGCGCAGGTGCAGGAGGCGCGTGCGGCCTATGAGGCGGCGGCCGCAGTCGACGACGTGAACGAAAAGCGCCGCCAGCAGGCGGGGCCCTTGCGCGACCTGCGCTATCTCGCCGAGCGGTTGCGCACGGCGCAACTGATGCCGGAGCCAGCGTCCAACGATACCGTCGCCTTCGGCAGCACGGTCACTTTCAGCCGCGACGACGGGCGGGTGCAGACCTACCGGATCGTCGGCGAGGACGAGGCCGATCCCAAGGTAGGATCGATCTCCTATGTCTCGCCGGTGGCGCGGATGCTCCTGGGCAAGGTGGTCGGCGACGTCATGAGCGTCGGCGACCAGGAGCTGGAAATCACCGCGATCGCGTGAGCGCGCTCTTGCAACTATCGGGCGGAACCTCAGCCCCGCGGCAATCCCTCAGGATACCCACGCTTTGGTATAGCTATCTTCGCCGTGATTATTATCGTATGCGATTAAATCGCATTGTATTGACATTATGACACGCTTCAGTATTTATATCGCATCCGATTTAATGTGAGGCGGCAAGCCCATGGATGCCGGTGCGCCTCAAAGCGCTCGGGCATTCCCTGGAAAATCCCCGTCCACAGCGATCAGTCCGTCGACTGGAGGAAGCTGATGCAGTTTGAGCCCCAACGCGTGCAGGCCTATAGCGAGTTTTCGCTGGTGCTGGACCCAAATGCCTATGAGCCATTGCCCGACGACTGGCTGGTGGGGATCACCGATGTCGTCGATTCGACCGGGGCGATCAGGTCCGGGCGCTACGAGGACGTCAACTACACGGGCGCCTCGGCCATCGCCGCGATCGGCAATGCCTGGGGCAATTTCGATTTCCCCTTCGTCTTTCGCGGCGATGGCGCCGCCTTTGCGCTTCCGCCGGAAGGGGAAATGACGGCGACCGCGGCGCTCAGGCAGATCGCGGCCTTCGTGAAGGATCGATTTCGCCTCGACCTGCGCGTCGGCCTGCTGAGCGTCAGGGAAATCCGCGCCAACGGGCAGGACGTGACGATCGCGCGCTACGCCGCTTCGAAAGACGCCACTTACGCAATGTTTGCCGGCGGCGGGCTCAAATGGGCGGAGCAGCAGCTGAAGAGGGGGCGCTACCAGCTTGAGCCGGACAAGGATGGCACCGAACCTGATCTGACGGGGCTTGCCTGCGAGTGGCGACCGTTTCCGAGCCGGCGCGGGCAGATTCTTTCGCTGCTGGTCGAGCCGACGGACGATGTGGCGCCGGCGCGTTTCGCGGCGCTCGCCAGAGACGTGATTGCCGTCTTCGACGAGGCGGCGCGGCAGTCGCATCCGTTGCCCGCGGAAATGGGCGTGCCGAAGGATGAGCGGGTCTATATCGCGCCAGAGCGCTGGCTGGGCGTTGCCGCCAATTCGGACTTTCGCAAATACGACGATGGTCTTCGCCTGACGGTGGACGCCGCAGTCGGGCAGATCGATCGGGTCGAAGCGATCCTCCTTGCGGCAAGGGCAAGGGGTGAGGTCAAATTCGGGCTGCACCGGCAATCACATGCGCTGATGACCTGCCTGGTACCGTCAGCCCGGCCGGATGCGCATCTGCATTTTCTCGACGGCATGGATGGCGGCTACGCGCGAGCGGCCGAAATGATGGAGTCGCGCAGGCGCGTCGAGGCGTAAGTGCGATCGAAACGGGCCGCTTCAAAGCAGCCCCGAGCCGGCGACACGACAAAGGGCGGCCAGCGGCCGCCCTCAGACTGCTGACAAGGACATCTCTGATCATCCCAGGCATGCTGAAAAAGCCCGTCGCCAGCCAGCGGCGCCGCGTCGGTGGCGCGGGAAATCATCCTGATGTCGAGCGTCGGCATTCCGGCTCTGCATCTCCTGCCGTGCCGACGCACGGCTGCTGGATCTCTGTGACAAGCACAGAGATGAGGGTGGAGAGGACGGGCGGTCTCATGCCGCCCGTCGTCGTTGGTTGCCGGCCATAGGGATCGAAGCGACGGCTATTCCTTCTGGGATCCGCGTTGTATCGAGTGCAGCAGGTTGTCGCGCAGGCTTGCCACCGATTGCTGCACGACCGGAAAGTCGTCGCCGAGGCCGGTGGCTTCGAGGAGCGCCGAACCCGGCTCCGCGTCCACCAGTTCGCGACCGGCCGGCGTCAAGGTGAGGCGCACCTGCCGCTCGTCCGAAGGGTCGCGACGGCGCTGCAGATAGCCGTCTGCTTCGAGCTTCTTGAGGATCGGCGTTAGCGTGTTCGATTCCAGGAAGAGCTTTTCGCCAAGCATGCTGACGGTCTGGTTGTCTTCCTCCGATAGCGCCACCAGGGTCACGTATTGGGTGTAGGTCAGGCCCAGCTTGTCGAGCAGGGGTTTATAGGCGCGGCCAAAGGCGAGGTTTGCGGAATAGATTGCAAAGCAAAGGAAGTTGGAGAGTTTCTTGCCGCCCTTTGCAGGCGTGGTCTCAGGGCTCGCTGTTTTGGAGGCGGGCATGGGGGTGTCCTTTTTTCTCTTTCCGTATCTGCACTTAATATAAATCGTATCCGATTAAATCGCAATGGTGTTGACGTCGCCTTCAGCTTCATCTATATAAATCGCATCCGATTGAAGCGGATACGCTTAATAAATCAAACAGAGAGGAAATGACATGACCACGAAGCTCGTATTCACTGGCAAGACCCACAACACCGGCGGCCGCAACGGCGGCACCCGCAGCCAAGACGGCATGCTGGAACTGAAGCTGTCGCAGCCGCATCCGGCCGCGGAAAACCTGTTCGGTGCCGCCTGGTCGGCCTGTTACATCGGCGCGATCGAGCTTGCTGCGCAACAGCGCAAGGTGAAGCTGCCGGCCGGCCCCGAGGTTGAGACCGACATCAATCTCAACGTCGACGACGGTTCATACTTCCTCAGCGCTCGGCTGAATGTCAGCCTGCCGGGCCTCGATCGCGACCTCGCCCATGAAATTATTCACGCCGCCCACGAGATCTGCCCGTACTCCAAGGCGACCCGTGGCAACATCGAAGTCGAGACCAATCTCGTCTGATCTCGCCCTCCGAAAATCCTATTGATATCATCGGGATGTGCCGGACCTGGATCTCCAGCCGCGGCGCATCCCGATACCGTTTCAGGGGCTTCGTCCTTGCGCGCCGATCGCGGGCGGAGGCGGTCTTCCGGTCCGACCTCAGGGGAATGTAATTGGGCTGATCGGCAGAACTCCCGTTGTATGGAACGTGTCGCCTCCCGGGCCGATGCCCTCCGTCGCCGCTTGACAAAGATGGAGGACTGTTCGAGTTTCGCCTCATGATCTGCCGTCTCGCCAAACTGACGACCTCGAAAAAAGCCCCGTACCCGGGGCTGTCGGTCGTTGCGCGCAGAGCATAGCAAGCACAAGGATCAGATCGACCCCGCCGGTTCGGACGGGGTTTTCGCTTGCGCTCCGTCTCCGGTTTCTTGAAGGAGATGGAATTTCATGGAAACCACATATTCAATGCCGAGCGGCCTCTGGCTGCCGCTGATCACGCCGTTTCGTGATGGCGAACTCGATGAGCGCTCGCTGCGTCGGCTGGTGACGCACTATGCCGCAGAGCCGATCGACGGCTTCATCCTGGGTGCTACCACCGGGGAGGGCATGGCGCTCGGCGAGGCGGAAGGCGAGCGGCTGGTTGGGATCACCAACGAGACCCTGGCTGCGGCGGGCAAGTCCATACCGGTCTATTTCGGCCTTTCGGGCAGCGACACGCTGAAGACGGTAAAGGCGCTGGAGCGGACGGCGCCTTGGGATATCACCGGCTATCTGATCGCCTGCCCCTATTACACAAGGCCGTCGCAACGCGGGCTCTTCGCCCATTTCTCGGCACTTGCCGATGCCACCGCACGGCCGATCCTGATCTACAACATTCCCTACAGAACCGGGGTGAACCTCGGCAACGAGACGATGTTGCAACTGGCGGAGCGGGAAAACATCGTCGGCGTCAAGGATTGTTCGGCGGATGCGACGCAATCCTTCGATCTGCTGCGCCACAAGCCCCAAGGTTTTTCGGTGCTGACCGGCGAAGACCCGCTGTTCTACACGGCGCTGACTCAAGGGGCGGAAGGCGGGATCACGGCTTCGGCGCATGTTCAAACGGCAGCCTTCGCCGCCATTCGCAACAGGCTGATATCCGGCGATCAACCGGGGGCTTTGGCCGACTGGCAGCGTCTTGCCGATCTGCCGAGGCTGCTGTTTGCCGAGCCGAGCCCGGCTCCGATCAAGCACTGGCTCTGGCGCTCAGGGCTCATCGACAGCCCGGAAATGCGCCTGCCGATGGTGCCGGTCAGCCACGAGCTGGCAGCACGGATCGACCGGGCGATCGCCAGCCAGGACCGCGAAGGCTGACGGGCTTGCTGGAGCCCGGCCATTGTCGCTCGGCTAGAGCATCCGCTCTCAAGTGGAATCACTGGAGGCGGATAGATGCTCTAGAATCAAAGTGCTACAGCGACCTTTGCGCGCCTGATAAGGCGCGCGGCGCTGTAGTGCGTCTTTCCGCTTCAAGCGATTACGCTAGAAAGCGGGATGTTCTAGCCAGGGCCTTCAGCGCGCTGCAGTCACGAACGCCGCTTTGGTAGATCGCAACAAGCCGCTTTGCGATCCGCTCTGCGGCTTCGCAGCGTCGCGTCAGCCCGCGATCACGCAGGATGTCGTCGAAGATGCGCTCGATCTCCTGCATGTCATGGGGGTGTATCGCCTGTTGGCGGGTCGTGGAATGCATCGCGCGACCTCCAGAACTGGGGCGAAAGCGCGAATGAACTTTCAGCCGTTGGAGCCCGTATAAACAGTCCAACGATGGGCGTGAGTATGCGCCGTTTCCCGGCGAATACAATGAAGCCTTGCGGTTGTGTGCGATGGCCGGGTCGGCGCGACCGTGGCTCAGCGCCAGAAGCGCTTGGCGTCGATCACGTCGTCAAGTGCGCTCTGCGCGTGGTCGATCAGCTTGTCCTTGTCGGCGTGCACAACGAGCGTTTCGGCGTCCGGATGATCCTCAAGGCCGATCTCGCCGAGCACGAGGGGACCGGACACGAGATCGTTCAGCGTGCCGAGCCTGTCTTGCAGTCCGGCCATCGCATCGATGAACCGCTTATGGCGCCGCGTGCCCCGCTTGTCGTCAAACAGCGCGGCAAAGAACTCGGCGGCATAACGCAGCTTCTTGGCATCCTTGCGGGCCTCGTGCCGCTCCTCGTCGCTGACCTTGGCGAGTGCGCGGCCATGTTTCTTGAGCTTGCGGCGCGCGCGGTCGAGAACGGCTTCGGCGAAATCGGCCACCGGCCGGTCGCGAAGCTCGGCGGGCGGCGTCGACAGATAGTCGCCGCAGTGCAGCCATTGCTGGATATCGAGAAGAAGGGCGCGGCCGCGTGCGCCGTCGAGGGCCTCGAAGACTTCGACGTAGCGGGCGGCGCGCGCCGTCTTCAGGCGGTCGCGCAACTCCGGCTCCGGATCACGCGTCAGGAGAACGTCAACATCGCGGGCCTTGCCGAAAACACCGGCCAGCCATTTCAGCTCGCCGTTGAGGCGCGCGCTCTCCTCATCGCCAAGCACATCCTTGTAGAGCGAGATGGCCGAGCGCAGTCGGCGAAGGGCGACGCGGACCTGGTGGAGCGCCTCCGGGTTCTTTCGTTCACGCAGCACGTCCTCGTTCAGGCGGTAGTGCCTGAGACAGGCAAGCGCGATGGTGCGGAAACTCTTCGTCACCCGCATCTCGCGGTCGAGCACGACCGGCTCCGCCTTGAAGACGATCGGCCTGGCGTCGATCAGACGGAAGCCGCGCTCGGCCTTGGAAAGAACGCCCAAGCGGAAGGGAACGATCGCCTCGATGCGGCGGGCGAGGGTGAAAAGCGCCTTCGGGTCGCCATCCTTGAGCTCGAGTTCGATTTCGCCGACGGCGGTCTGGCGATTGCCTGAGGCGATCATTCCACGGTCGAGGGCCACTTCGATCTGCGTGCCGTCCTGGTCAACCTCCCAGGTCCTGCGCTCGACCTCGACGGTAAAGTGCGGCTCCAGATCGTCGGGCTCAAGGTCAAACGCGGCGGCAAGCGGGGTGGTGTGATCGACGACCGGCTCATCGGCGGAAAGCGGCTGCTCCCATTCCGGACGGGCAAAGACCGATGCGCCGGGGCCGGTCGCCTTGATCGTCTGGGTGCGTGCCGCGCCGACCGTGCGGATGCGCAGCGTGAAGCCTGACTGATAGAGATCACGGCCGCGCGTATCGAAATAGACGGACCGTTGCTGCTCCGTGCGCGCCGGCTCACCAAGGAGGCCGGATGCGGCAAAGCGGTCAAGATCTTCGGGAGAGAGCTCGAGCTTGAGTTCGATTTCGGTGTTCAAACCATCCTCCATGAGCGCGAGGTCATACACTAACGCCATTTGAGCACATTGGTTCGCGTTCTGGATGACATGGATCATATTGCGGGCGCAGAGACGGAAAGCCGATCGGCCGGGAAGTCGCGCTCGCCGAGACGTGACTGGCCGACAAGGAAATCAGGCTCGACATTTGCCGCTCGATGCCTGGATCATTTGCGCAATTCCGGACGGAAAACCGCTTCGCACTTTTCCTGGAATTGCTCTTTGTATTGGACGCAATTCCAGGCGGAAAACCGCTTCACACTTTTCCTGGAATTGCTTTAAGCTCCCGGCATTTCATGCCACGGAATTGATAAATGTCGCTTCGCCTTGCCACCTTCAATATCGAGAACCTTTTGAGCCGCTTCGATTTTTCCGGCTTTCGCAACCAACTCAAGCAGGACCGGGTCCTCAGGCTCTTCGACGTGAAGACGGAAGCCGAATACCAGCGGCTGGAGGAGGCGCGCACCATCGCGCACACCGATGATACGCGGCAGATGTCGGCGCTCGCGATCGCCGATTGCGATGCGGATATCCTTTGCCTGCAGGAGGCCGACAACATGGCCTCGCTGCAGGCCTTCGAATACAACTATCTCTTCCGCATGGTGGGTAACGGCTATCGCCAGAAATACCTGATCGAGGGCAATGATTCGCGTGGGATCGACGTGGCCGTGCTGATGCGCGAGGAGACGCGCGACGGACAGCCGATCGAGTGCCTGGATGTGAAGAGCCATGCGGGGCTGACCTTTGAAGATCTCGACCTCTTCAACGACCAGCTCGCGCTCACCAACCGGCCGGCCGACCGGATCTTCAAGCGCGATTGCCTGGAGCTCGACCTGCGCATCGGCGGGCGGCCGCTGACGCTTTATGTCGTGCACTTCAAGTCGATGGGGCCGGCGCGCGAAGGGCTCGACGGCCGGCAGGCGACGATGCCGCTGCGCGTGGCGGAGGCGAGCGCCGTGCGCCATATCATCGAGAGCCGCTTCGGCCGCGGGAAGACCGCCGACAAGATGTTTGCGATCTGCGGCGACATGAACGACTACCAGGAGAAGGTGAACATCCTCGGCGACCGGCGCAACGGCTACCAGTTCGTGCCGCACGAGGAGGAAACGAGCTCGCTCGACGTGTTCAGCCATGACGGCTTCGTGGAAAACCCGATGCTGCGCCGGCCGGTGATGGACCGCTGGACGCTGTTTCACAGCCGCGGACCGCAGGAGCGGCACCTCTGCCAGCTCGACTATATCTGGCTGTCGCCGGCGCTTGCCAAGCGCAACCACTCCCAGGTGCCCGAGGTCATCCGCGGCGGCCAGCCGTTCCGCACGATTTTTCCGCCGGGGCTCGACGTGGAGCGCTACCCGCGCACCGGCTGGGACCGGCCGAAGGCGTCGGACCATTGCCCCGTGGCCATAACGCTGGATGTGTGACCATGGGCGCTCTTGAAAGCAATAGGGCAGCGTGGCCGGCCGAAGGCGTCATCATCCCGATCGACGACGTCGATATCCGCGTCAACGGCGCGGCGCATCCGTTTCACCTCGGCGAGGTCGAGCGGGCGCAGGAGAACTGGCACCGCGAAATCGCGGCCAACCCGCATCTCTTCGATGGCCGGATGGTGCTGCAGCGCGCGCTTCGCATCGAGGACGGGCGGATTCGGGGCGAGGGGCATGTCGTGCCCTATTCGACCTTTCTCTGGTGGCGGAAGACGCGGGCCGAAGGCGCCTTTCATCTCTTCGCCATGCCGGCGATCCTGTCCTCCGACGGCGCGTTGATCCTGGTGCGCATGGGGTCGCACACCGCCAATCCGGCCCGCGTCTACAGCCCCTCCGGCTCGCTGGAGCCAGAGGATATCGTCGACGGCCGCTGCGACATCGCCGGCAACATTCGCCGCGAGGCGCTGGAAGAAACCGGCATCGATCTCGCGCTTGCGACGGCCGAGCCCGGCTATCACCTCCTGCATATGGACCGCGCCGTGACCGTGCTTCGCGTCTACCGCTATCCGGAAACGGCGGCGGCGCTGGTTGCCCGCGTGGCGGCGCATGTCGCTGGTGATCCCGAGCCGGAGATCGACGAGGCGATTGCCGTTTTCGGGCCGGATCCGGACGCGAACAACTATCCGCCCTTCATCCTGCCTATCCTGAAGTGGCTGTTTCGGTAACATCCGCTCGCCACGGCCTTGAATCAATAAATCGCGCTATCTTTTTGTATTTGTAGTGCTTATGCCGCGCGCGTCTGCTTGCGCCTTAGGCCCTGTTGATGCGCAGGAAGAACTGCCACGCCTTCACACATGCCCGCGCCCCTCGGTCCTCACATCCCAACAATCAGGAAGGACCGCGCAGGGTGGAAAGCGGACTTCCGCCGGACCAGCCACCGACACTGCAGTCTCACAACGTGAAAGCAATATCGTCGGCAGATAAGTCCGCAAGCGAAACGCCTTCGATGAGGATACCTTCGGTTTCACCATGAAAGGCTACATAGAGACCCTCCTCTGTGTCATGCGAGGCAGCCACAAAGGAATCGAAATTATAGATGTTGGTGTCGCCAGGATAGAAGCCCCCCAACTCGATCACGTCGCCACTTTGGGTGTCAAAATCGACGATATGGTCGATGCTGCTATGGCGAACCTCAAATCCACTCCAGTGGAATGTGTCAGCGCCCTCACCGCCGATCAGACGATCCGCACCGTCGCCTCCAGAGAGGTGGTCATCGCCTTCACCCCCACTAAGTGAGTCGACTCCGGCACCGCCTTCAAGGCGGTCATCATCGCCTTCGCCATAGAGATAGTCATTATTTTCGCCGCCAAACAGGCGGTCGGCCCCATTGCCGCCGAAGAGGTTGTCGCGACTGAGGCCACCGAGCAAAGTATCATTGCCGCTGCCGGTATGTGCGTAAACCCGCTCAAAATTGTGAAAGGCCGTACCGGTCGATGTAACGCCATTGACCACATCGACCGTGACATCATCGGTCCGATCCGCATCCTCGAACCGTAACGTGTCGTCACCGTCGCCGCCGTCGAGTTCGGCAGATGAAAGTGTCGTTGTGATGCTGTCGTCGCCACTGCCGCCAGAAAGATGATTGGCCCCGAACCGATCGATTATCGTGTCGTTGCCCGCACCGGCGTCGATAACATCAGCACCCAGGGAACTCATTTGATTATGGGTGTTCGGCAATGACTGGCCGCCGATGATGTCCGCGCCGTCTCCGGTCGAGATCACGTCGTCACCCGTGCCACCCTCAACAATGTCCTTGCCGCTACCGGTCGTCAGCTCCAGCCGCTCAATACCGCGGTAGAAGATGTGATTGTCGGTCTCAGCCGGGTCACCGAAGGTTACGTGGCGGTTCATGCCGTTAAACGTGACTCGGTTGCCCGTCCCTGAAAGATTGATGACCAGCGTATCGATGCCGGCACCTCCCCGCGCCACGCCGCCCGTTCCGTTGAGTTCCAGCCGGTCATCGCCATCGCCGCCATCGAGCTCGTCATAGCCGCTGAAACTCACCAAGCCGTCGTTACCGGCCCCGCCATAGAGAAAATCGTTCCCAAGCCCGCCGTCCAGCGTGTCATTGGCGCCGAGACCCCAGATATTGTCGTTTTCGTCTGTCCCGAACAGGGTGTCGTTCGCATCAGTGCCGACTATCTTTGCCATTGTTTTCATCCTCCTGAAAGCAATCTATAAGCAAACAACAATTGCAAACAAGTATTATATTTATCAAGTGCAGTCATTTATTGTACTTCAATTATAATTCAAAACTTAAATTAATATCCATCACTGTCATTCAAATAACTGAAAGCCGGCGCGATCCTGGAACAACTGGCGTTGAGATCGATTACGCTTGCCCGAAGCGCCCGAGCCAGGCGCGGGACGGCTGGCAAGACTCGGATCTACGATTGTTAGTAGTTGCTGATGTTTCCTTCAAGTTTTGCTACTGATCTCGAGATGATGGAAGGTAGCGCGGTAACTGTGTGCCGCAGGCTGTTGAGCAAGATGGGAGAGCGCTCATGGCAACGGGGACAGGTTTCATGCCCGGGGAATGGGGGCAGGTACACTGCGTCCAAAACGTGGGTTGGTACCGTTTCCGACTGGGGGTATTCGAGGGGATGGTTATATCCATCACAGCTACGAGGGCTTCTACCCAGATGCTGATCCGGCCGAAATCGCCCGCCTGAAATCCGTCCATCGGTTGCCCATCGACCACATTCCAATGGATATCAACCCAGTCGTGATGAACACGGGCGACAGATTGTTTCTCATCGATGCGGGCGCGGGGCGGACACTTACATGGCGTGGCGACATGGGTCGTCTGATAGACAATCTCGGCGCGGCCGGTACTGATCCGAAAGACATCGACGCGGTCCTGATGACCCACCTGCATCCGGATCACGCCTTTGGCCTCATCCATCCCGACGGTAGCGCGACCTTCCCCAACGCGAAGCTTTTCTGCACCGATCGGGAATGGGCTGAATGGACCGATCCGGAAAACTTGAATCGGAATGACTTCCGATCGGAGTGGACGGGAGGAGCACTTGAAGCAGTGGCTCCTTATCGCGACAGGCTGA
This sequence comes from Ensifer sp. R-19, assembly GCF_049905105.1. NCBI lineage: Bacteria > Pseudomonadati > Pseudomonadota > Alphaproteobacteria > Hyphomicrobiales > Rhizobiaceae > Ensifer > Ensifer sp. R-19. The sequence goes on along the minus strand of NZ_CP184569.1, from coordinate 1,994,220 downwards.
GGCTTTTCTCAGTCGGCGAGACCCTGTTCCCGGGAGTGTCCACGTTTTCCGTCGCGGGTCATACCGCCGGGATGTGCGCCTACATCTTCGAGAGCGAAGGGCAAAAAATTGTCTTCACCGGTGACGTCTGCCACCATCAGGTATACGACCCGGCTCATCCGGAATGGTATTTCCATATGGACTACGATACCAACCCGCAGCAGGCCGCGGATGCGAAGACCGCGATTTTCGCCAAGGTCGTGACCGAGGGTATTCGCTATCATGGCTACCATTTCCCTTTCCCGGGAATTGGGGACGTCGTGCCATTGGGCGACGGCACGTATCACTTTCATCCGGAGGCTGTTGCACCGCGCCATTAAGAGCCAAGTTCAGCCGTCGGTGGCTCGCAACCGGCGAACGATTGGTATTGGATTTTCCCGAGGAAGTCCGACGAGGGCTTACGCGGAAGACAGCAAATAAGCTCGGTCAATGTCTGCAGGTATTGCGACATAATCCCGGAAGTTTGGACGGCTCTCGTGAGCCTTTAATAGAGGTGCGTAGCGCTACGAACCCATGACACCTGCTCCGAGTTGTGCACGGGTGCTTTTTAACACTTGCCGCCCGCGCCCCGACGCTGCAAAGTTCGGGGCATCTTCGCAAGGGGACATGAATGGCGCTGAGTTACGCGATCTACGACGTCTTTACCGACAGGCAACTCGAAGGCAATCCACTGGCTGTGGTCTTCGGCGCCGACCGGCTGGACGACGAGACGATGCAGGCGATCGCGCAGGAATTCAACCTGTCGGAGACGGTGTTCATCCGCAGGCCCGGGGGTGCTGCGCATACGGCGAAGCTCCGGATCTTCACCCCCAGCCAGGAACTGCCCTTTGCCGGACATCCGACCGTTGGCGCGGCGATCGCTATCGCCGAGGCGCAGCATGGCGCGATCGAGGAGGGGATCGACCTTGTGCAGGTGCTGGAGGAGAAGGTGGGTCCGGTGCGCTGCGCCGTCCGCCTCAAGTCGAGGGCTGCGAGCTTTGCCGAGTTCGACCTGCCGCGCAAATCGGTACGGCTCGATGCCCGCTTCGACCGGCAGGCGATCGCCGATGCGTTGAGCCTGAAACAATCACAGATCGGCTTCGAGAACCACGTGCCTTCGTTCTGGAGTGCCGGCGCGCCCTTCGTCATGGTGCCGGTGCACGATATTGCGGCGGTTTCTTCGATCGAGTTCGATTCGCAACGCTGGGAGCAACTGACGCCGATGGCCGAGGGGCGGCTGGCCCCGGCCTATGTCTATTGCCGCGGCGGCGTGAACCACACGGCGCGCTTCCACGCGCGCAAGTTCGGCCCCGGTGCCGGCAACCTCGAGGACCCGGCGACCGGCTCGGCCGTGGCCGCTCTCTCCGGTGCCATCCATTTTTTCGACCAGTTCGTCGACGGTCATCACCCGGTGCTGGTCGAGCAGGGGGTGGAAATGGGACGGCCGTCCTTCATCCACCTGCATCTGGATATCGCCGGCGGCGAGATCAGCAATGCCCGCATCGGCGGCCACGCGGTGAAGATCGGCGCAGGCGAACTTTTCGTCTGAAGCGGGAGCCAAGCGTTTTGGAAAAGAGAAATTCAATCAGCGTTTTAGGAGAATTTGGTGGGTGATCACGGGCTCGAACCGTGGACCCGCTGATTAAGAGTCAGCTGCTCTACCAACTGAGCTAATCACCCATCCGCGACCGCGTCGGTCAAGTCCCGTCGCTGTCGTGAGGGGGCGTATAAAGGCGTTCGATTGGCTTGTCCAGCGCCTTTGTGAAAATCTTTTGAAAAACTTCATGGGGCCAAGGCGCGCCCTGTGGAGAACGCCCCGCACACCGCCGTGGTTGTAGGGAACACGGGAGTCACGACGAAAGACGCGTTTGACAACTGCCGCTTTGACCTGGGCGGCCGCTTCATCGGCGTGCGCTGATGGCGCGGCCAGGCGAGAGCAAACGCAATCAACTCGGAGCCGGATGGAAACGCTGTGGGTTTATCGTCGCGTGACGCAAATACCCTCTTGAGTGTCATCGGCCCGTGCGCTAAAGCGACGCCACGGATGGGTGATTAGCTCAGTTGGTAGAGCAGCTGACTCTTAATCAGCGGGTCCACGGTTCGAGCCCGTGATCACCCACCAAAACTTCTCCTAAGACGCTGATTAAATTCCAATTTTTCCGGCAGGCATATTGGTGCGCTTTCCAGGTTCTGGGAGGTATCCACGGCCCGTTCCTAAGCATCCGGCGTGACCGCGTGCCGTCCTGTCCGCCGACACTTGTTGCGATGGCCTACGAGGCGCATCAGCGGCGCCATAATCCCGACCGGCGATATGTGCAGCGCTCGACCAGCGCGATTGGTCGCCTGGTCGAGCCGGTCGCGGGCGACGCCAACGGCACCGACCACGCCCTCATCAAACGGTGCGCCGAACATTCATAACGGCGTGACCAATATCGTCGTCAGACGCTGCTGCCGTTCATTTGGCGGGAAAGTATCGGAGCGTTCCGGCGAGCCGCGGGCCGGTCGATCCCTGGGCGTCCATCGGGTGATTGATGCCGTCGTTCACGGGCAATTCTTCAAAATCAAAGGGGCTCACGCCTTCGAGACACGCTGCATTGACGCCGTAGAAATCGGGGTTCGCGCGCGGCCTGTGGAAGGTGTAGATGCCGCATTTTGAGCAAAAGAAATGCTCGGCCGCCTTTGTGTTGAACTGATACCTGGTCAGCGCCTCACCGCCTGAAAGCACAGTGACGCCGTCCTTTGCGGCGGAGACGGCAACCGCGCCCTTCAACTGGCAGTAAGAGCAGGTGCAGCGGCGGGCCGTATGAAGACCGTTCTTCAATCGAACATTGAAACGAACTGTTTTGCAGTGACAGGCGCCGTTGAGGTCCTGAACGTCGAGATTCATGGAAGCATCCATCTGATTTTGAAGCGCAATTGACGTCCTTTTCTTAGGGGCTGGATTGCGGATGCTCAAGTGCGGGCAAAGCGAATGGCATGCCGGGCGGAAGGTGAGGACAGCCGTGACGACCCTTGGAGGCCTCTCCGCCTCATCGCGGCAGCGCCTCGACGTCGTGGCGTGAGGGGCGTGGCTCTGTGGTCGCGATGTCAACGATGCTGCCGATGCAGATCAGTGCGAAGAAGACGGAGAACGAGACAATGACAATCAATCGCTCCGTTTTGAACTCTTCGCCGCGGTGGAAAAGCCGCGTCTGTTGGCGATAAAGGCCGGATCGACCCCTGCGGCACGCTCGCACCCGTCACCTGTTGCTCCCGTGCAACAGGCACTTCGTCATTCCGACAGTTTGCGATTGTGCTCTTGCCGCAGAAGTAAACTCGTGTAATTTTCACCAAATCGGAGCTCAAACTAGAGGAGGCATACGATGAATCATAATTTTGTTCAGATGCTCGCCTCTGGTGGAATGGCTTGCTCGTCACGACGAGTGTGCCACAATTCTGTGAATTACTTCGGCGCATAAACGCGACCCGAGTTCCGCCTTTTCGTATTTTCCATTTTGACTTGATGTGTTCGGTTCCCGGAACGCGTTTCCGTGTCCGCGCGCATCCATAATCTAGAGGACCCGGCCGCTCGCGGCGGCGGGAATAATCATGCGCGAATTACAACTCACCTCCGCCGGCACCCTGCCGGCGATCATGGACGACCTGTTTCGAACGTTCGGCTTCCGGCAGACCGTCGGTGCCTTCCTTGTTGCTGCCTGGAGGCGTCGTCGGACGCTCAACCAGCTCAGCCATCTCTCCGATCACTTGCTCCGCGATATCGGCGCGGAGGAAGGCGTGAAGAAGCCCGAGATAGCCGACATATCCCTCTGGCAAATGCCGGTCGGCTATCCGGTTACGAGACACAACTGAGGCCCGCGTCAGCGGGCCTCAGGCTGCTGGCAAACCTAAAGATGGCTTTCTGCCGCGAAGGGTGTCCCATTCTCCGTCATCCTCGCCCTTGTGGCGGGGATGTGAGCGACCCGACGTCCGTCGGGTCGAAAGACCTTTCAGCTCAAGGACTTGGGCTGGTCTCGCAGTTCCAGCGCGCAATTCGGTGGCGGCGCCGGTTGTGTGTGGACGCGGCTGATCCTGCAACGCCGCGCATCAACTCAGGCGCGCAAAGGTCGCCGTAGCACTTTGAATTGCTGCATGTTTTTGCCCTTTAACCGGCTACGAACAAAGGAAACATGCAGTCGGCAAGTCATCTCTCGTCACCAGCGTGTTGCAGTCGGATCGGAGATCAGGGTGCCAGCGCGGTCGCCGCTGCGGCGCAGTCGTGTTTTATCATCGCCGCTGCGAGGTTCGCTCGCCCGGTACCGGTGGCCTTCGCCTTTGCTGCCGCCATGTCCCTGCACCAGTTTGCGTCGAGAACCTCTTCCGGGATGTGCGGCATGCAGGACGAGAGAAGCAGCAGCAAACATAGCAACGCGACGCGCATTCAAGGCTCCTTTGCGGGTGCCGGATTCTTATCATCAGCGAACCGAAAGGAAACACGTGCTTGTGCTTGGGTGGCTGCCTGATAGCCCTTGTTTCATGCGACCACCCGCTGGCCGGCGGTGCGGCAGGGGTGGTCGCGTTTCGTGGCCGTTACGGTGTCGTTGCCGGCTGCGTCGTTGACGGTTCGGTCGTGGACGGCTGAGTGGTCGAGGGCTGCGTCGTCGACTGGTCAGTCGTTGCCGGCTGCTGCGTCGTTGCTGGCTTCTGCTCGGTCGTCGCGGGCTCCGTCGTCGTCGTCGCCGGTGCCGTCTCGGTGGCTTGCTTGGCCCCCGGTTTCAGGTACACGACGCCAAGAATGATGAGCACGATCACAACCACGATGCCGATGACTGTGTTTCGATTCATGCAGGCTTCTCCTCAGGTTAAGTGCCTCAGAGGTGTAAATGGAGCGGTCGGTCGAATAATCAACGGCCAAACTCGCGGATCGGTTGAAAAACGATCCATCCGGTCGCGCAGCGACCGGCCGTGCCGTTGATCTTCGGCCTGGAGACATAGCCGGGAGCGGCGCGGTGATGAGTTCTCGAGCGTGCCTGTGCCGGGAGAGCCGGTGCTTTTCCGGTGTGTGAAGGCTGACTGGTAAGGGCCGCGGACCGCGAGCCTAGCGCTCGCCGCCGGCGGTGGATTTGGGCACGGGGGTGATGAAGCCGAGCCGCAGCAATTGCTTCGAACCGCCGAATTTCACCGAGGGATGGGAAAAGAGCTGCAGCGCGCCGGTGCCGGCGAGGGCTTCCGTCATCTTCGCATAGGCCGCCGAACCGTCGAAGTATTGGCCGTCGGCGACGGCATCCTCGATGACCTTTTCGTAGTCGGCGAAGAACTTGAAATGCAGCAGCGCGCCGAGCACCGAGGAGAAGTTGCGTTGATAGGGCAGCGGCTGATGGATGCTGGCGCCGAAGCGACAGTCCTCGTCCCAGAAGATCAACGGATACTTGATCAGTTCCAGGTCGGATTCAAACTCGCGGTGGCGCGCGCCGCCCTTGACCGTGATCGCGCGCGCGGTCGTTGCCAGCGAATAGCCACGGCTATCGAAATGATCGGCGACCTCCCACGGGGCTCGGGTTTTCAGCTGATTGACGTCTGCCGTGCGCAGATTGACCGGATACATATCCAGCATCGGTGCGGGCAGCCGTGAAATCTTCAGATTCTCGAGCGTATGGATCACCGACCACAGCGTGCGGTTCTCGCAATCGTCGTAGATCAGGAACTCATCGGAATCGACGTTGACGTACCAGCGGTCGCCGCCATAGCGCGCAAACAGCGCCTCCCTCCAGAGGCGGCCGCGCCGGGCTTCCGCGTAGCGAAGCGCAGACGCCCACAGGTCGACATCGGGCTGGCCCAGCAGATATTCACGCGTCCCATCGGTCGAGGCATCATCCACACAGATGAAACGGGTAACGCCCAACGACCGGTAATGCGCCAGAAAGCCGGGCATCAGCTTCGCGTCATTGCGGCTGAGGAAAACCAGCGGGAGATCATCAGGGTAGAGCGACGTTTGCCCCTGCGGGCTGACGCAGCGCAGGTCGACTTCGCGGCCCTCCGTCCGTTCGCGACGCTCGACCTTGGCGGATTCGTACCAGGTGATGAGGCGATCGAAGAGGTTTCGGTCCGAGATCATCTCGGCGTCGGATTGATCCCTGAAGGGATAGGTAATGTCTTTCATTCCCATTCCGATATGTATTCTTCATACATAATATGGGGCGACTTAGATCAAAAACACCGGTGAGGCAATTGCCTGATGGCATCGACCCGGCGATGCCGCGAGTGGCGCATTGCCTGTCTCTGGAGCGCGAAATCGCACTAACTGGCGGGGAAAAGATCCTTGAGGCAAGGCATGAAGCGTCTTCTTCGTTCGATCCGAAAGAGAATTCGCTACTTCACCAATGCGCGCACGGTGACGATCGACGGCATCCGGCTGGTGTCCGACGCGGCGCGCGTTCCGGCCGTCGTGCGCGACCTGATGTATCGCGAAGTCTACGAGGATACGGAGCGCAACATCCTGCTTCGGCTGCTGAAGCCCGGCTCGAAGGTGCTGGAAGTCGGCACCGGCGTCGGCTTCATCGCGCTGCTTGCGGCAAGGATCTGCGGCGCTTCGAACGTGCTGACCTATGAGGCCAATGCGTCGCTGGAGCCGCTGATCCGCGAGAACTTCCGGCTGAACGGCATCGAGCCCGCCTTGCGGCTCAGAGCGATGACGGCCGAAGGGCGCAGGATCTCCTTCTTCCGGAGCGACAACATCATTTCGTCGAGCGCCTACGACCGTCAGCTGCCGGGCGCGAAAGTGGAGCGACGTCTTCTCCGAGGTACTCCAGACCTATCGCCCCGATGTGCTGATCATGGATGTGGAAGGCAGCGAGGATGAATTGCTGCGCGTTGCCGATTTCGGCTCGTTCAGGGATATCCTGGTGGAACTGCACCCGCATGTCATCGGCGAGGCGAAGGTCGAGGAATTGAAGGCGATCCTGGCGGACAAGGGGTTCCGGCAAGGCGAGACCGACCGCAAGACCTTCCATTTCCACCGGAACCGCGCTTGAACGCAGCCGATTTCGCTCGCCATGACGCGACCATCGCAACTTTTTGGCGGGTCGTTGGTTACTCCTGCATTCACGTTCACTGGGCTAGCCTTGAGGTCCTCTCAATGGGTAGCGGGTGGAGGAGACTGATATGACACACAAGATGAGCAAACTTCTGGCCGTGCTCCTGGTCGCCGCAGGCGCCGTAGGCGCCGTCACGGCGCTGCCTTCGGTATCTCCGGCGCAGTCCCTTGATCTCTACATCGGACCTCGCGGCGACGATGGCGACTGGGATCGGGACTATCGGCGCGAACGCCGCTATGACGACGATTACTACAGCCCGCGGCGCGGCTGCAGCGCCCGCCAGGCCATTCGCCGCGCCTATGGCTATGGCATGCGTGATCCCGAGATCGCCGGAATGAGCCGCAACCGAATCGTCGTCGAGGGCATCGGACGGCGTGGACAATACGCCAGGATCTATCTCGCCAACCGCAGCGGTTGCCCGCGCATCCGCTAGATCACTTCATTGTTTCATCGAAACACTGAAGTGATCTAAGTCTTTGAAATTACGCAATTCTGGACGGAAAACCGTTTCGCACTTTTCCTGGAATTGCTCTAACGTGTCTCCCTGTCTCGACCGCGCGCTTGGTGCGGTCAGGGGGCGCGGTCGAGGGCGCAGTCGGGAATTGCCTGCGCCGCGCAAAGGACACGCGGCAAATGCTCCTCGTTCCGTATTCCGCAGTGCGAGGCGGCGGCGTGATGCTCGTGCCTGGCTCGCCGCAATGGGGTGAACGCCGCTGGTCCGTTCCCTTGAGGAAGGGCAATGTGATATAGCGTCCGCCGATGATCATTCCGACCTCTTCGACATCCACACCGCTCGGCGAGCGTGCCTGCGGCACCTGCACCCTTTGCTGCCGGCTGCCGGATATCGACGCGTTGGAAAAACCGGCAAACGACTGGTGCCGGCATTGCATCGACGGTGAGGGGTGCCGGATCTATGAGCAGCGGCCGCAGCTCTGTCGCGACTTCCTCTGTCTTTGGCGCACGGATGAGGGCCTGGACGACACCTGGGATCCGGCGCGCTCGCGCATGATGATTTATCGGCAGGGGCCGCAGGTCACCGTTCTCGTCGATCCCGATTATCCGGAAATCTGGAAGCAGACGCCCTATGCCGAGACGCTGCAGCGCTGGGCGCGCGCGGGCGAAGGCGGGCAATATGTGATCGTCTTTGTCGGCGACGCCGTATTCAAGGTCGTCTGACGCGCGCGACAAAGCGCGAAAAAGAAAGAGCCCCGCACGAGGGCGGGGCAAGCGAGCACCCAAAATGGCTCGGGGTGCGGGGAAGCGCAGTCAGAAAGAACGTACTGCGCGGTACGGAAGCTAACGCGCATCCGCCAGCCGGGGGAAGGCCTGATTCGGCGATTCCGGTACGCTCGCCAAAATAAATCCTGAGAAGAGCCGAGCGGCGGGCCATGGCCGCCGCGCCCGTCTTTCGCGGTCCCGGTCTTGAGCAGCGCCGATTGACTTTGCCGCGTTCCGCCTCATTTCCGAAAGGAGAAACTGACGGAGACGATGATGTCAAAGACGATGCTCATGGTCCTCTGCCTACTGCATGTGTCCTTTAATCGTACCCGATTAAAGGACAAGAACATGCAGCAATTCAAAGTGCTACAGCGACCTTTGCGCGTCTGATAAGACGCGCGGCGCTGTAGCGCTTCTTGCCCTTTCGGCCTGTGGCAACACGGCGCGCGGCTTTCGGCAGGATGGAGCCGAGACCGGCCACGCACTCGACGACGCGACGCACCGGGTACTGAAGTCGACCTCGAAATAGAGCAAATCCAGGAAAAGTGCGAAACGGTTTTCCGTTCGGAATTGCGTAATTTCAAAGACTTAGATCACTTCAGTGTTTCGATGAAACAATGAAATGATCTAGGGCGCAAGAACCCGATGCAGGAAAGGCACTTCGGCCTTTCCTGTGTTCGCGCTCGATGGTGGTGCGGTCGGTGCCCGGACGAGCGTTATCGCGGCCGCAAGGCGTTCGGCTGAGCGACCGTTTCGCTGCTCGAAAAGATGACGACTGCAAACAGCAGCACGCCGACGAAGGCGACGATCGAGGCCGCGGCGACGATGGGCTCGATCTCGGGCCTGCCGGTGACCATCAGATAGAGCGACGGCACCAGCACGGCGACGCCTGAGGTGTAGACGTAATATTGGATCATGGCGAGCCGGCGCTCGGCCTTGGCGGGATTGAGCGCATAATAGATGCCGAAGATTGCCATCGTGACCCAGCCGAGCAGGTTTGTATGGGCATGCGCCGGCGTGGCGGCATGATCCTGACTGATAGCCATGTGCAGGCCGATACAGAGGCCGATGATCAGGAATATGATTGCGGTCTTGAAATACAATTGAGCAAGGCGCGGCATCGATTCTCTCCTCTTGATGCTCCCCGCTTACTTTATTAGCATTTTTGCAAATTAATAATGATTGCCAATATTGGGCACTTTGCGCCGTCGTCATGCCCGCGAGCGGATCCATGCGACCGGGCGGTTGCCGCGGCCAATGCGGCGCGCTTGCGCGTGGCCATGTCGTTGAAAGCGGTGAGGTTCTGGCGCTGCAGATAGGCGGATATCGCGGCTTCCACGCCGCGCTCATTGCCGCCTTCGGCTTCCCAGAAGGCTTCCATGGCGGCGAAGAGGGCGGACTTGTCGAGCGTCATGGTCATCTGAGATCGGCACCGAACTGCTGGCGGTGGTTGAGGGTGCCGTGGACGGCCTGGCTGTAGGGGGAGCGTTCCGCGTCGAAATCCGCGCACCAGCGCTCCCAGGCGTCGGAGGTGCGGACAAAGGCCGGCAGCTTGTGCTCCTCTTGCGGGCTCTGGTCGTAGCCTTCGAGCCAGGCGTCGGCGACCGTCTCGGTCACGTCTTCGCCGTGGAGGACGTCGAGATCGAAGCGGATCAGCTTTGCGACATGCTCGCCATCGTGGACCCGAAGCCAATCGGCAGCGGTGCGGTAGGTGGTGCCGACCGTGTCTGTCTCCTCGCAAAAATAGCCGGTGCCGAGCGTCATGACGGCGAGAATGACCTCGCGCCCGTGAAGGAACGGGGCGGGGCCTGTCACAGCATCCGCGATCAACACGTCGGGCATCGTTCACCTCGGCCTGTTCGAGGTGCGCGCTGGCGCGCCCTTGCGGGTGCCATCGGTCCCTCCGGTTTCGTTCTGTGGCAATATAGGAAAATTCCTATTTATACTTCAATAGGAAAGGCACTGCCGGCAGGAATTTTCTTCGCGCGGCCGCTTTGAGTTGTCGATAGGCGATTATTTGTTCTTGTTTTGTTCGATCGATTGCGCCACCTTGGAGCCGCCATTCCAGGTGGCGGAAAAGGAGCATGGGATGATCACCTATTTCGTGGTTCAGAGCTTCACGCTGGGGAGCCGCGGGGCGCTGCTTGCCGACAATCCGGTGCAGGCGACCGGGGCCGAACATGCGGTGCGGCTGGCCGAAAGGCTGGCAGCGACCAAGGTGGGCGTCGTGGCCTTCAGCCGCTCAGGCGATCTCGCGACCGGGGAGTTCGAGGACGCCACGCTGCTCTTCATGTCGGGCGACCTGCCGATGGAGATCGAGGAGGGGATGGCGGCCTGAGTGTCAAGTGGCAGGAGGCAGCGGACCGAACGCTTTGTGACGGCATGCGGAACGGCGGCGATTGCATGGCGAAGTGTTGAGGACTGCCCCGAGGCGATGCCTTGCCCGCGGCATCCTCGCCTGGCGGTGAGGGGCGAACCAGCCAGTGCCTGTGGCGTGCGGGATTTGTCCCTGGATCGGCTGGCACTTGGTGCAGAATTGACGTGCCTGTGGTCGGGACTCGCTACCCCACTGCCAGTCGTCGAGACAAGCTGGCGCCCATCGCGGCCCTGTTCAGGGGGTGAGCAGCTATGTGGTCGGCATGCTGCTTTGAATCAGGTAAGCGATATAGCACGTTGAATATGCAAGGATATCGTCGCTTGGCCCTGCAGGCTCTAGCGGGCGCTGTATTTGCCGACCACCCGGTGGCAGAAGGACCACTCGACCCGGCTCTCGGTGAATTCCAGGAAAGGGTTGTACTGCCGGAGCGTCCATTCGCGGTCGTTGAAGGAGACCAGCCGCTTGATGATCGCTTCGGCGTCGTTGGCGGGCGGCACGTGATAGAGCACCACGTCCTTGTCGCGCGCCGGCGGCAGATGCGGGTGGACGAGCGCCATGTCGCCGGGCTCGTATGCCGGGATCATCGAGCTGCCGGTGAGGTAGATGCCGTAGGCGCCCTTGACGCCCTCAAGCACCGAGGGGCGCTTGACATATTCGACCGCATCGAAGGTGACGATCACGTGGCCGTCGCCGCCTTGCGCGGCGGCGAAGATCGGTAGGTCGCGATGGCCGACGAGCTGTTCGCCGGGCACGATCTGCGGTGCGAAGCCGGGCGCACGTCTCGGTGCCGCTTCGGCGGCGGGGGCGCCCTGAATCAGATCGACGATCGTGCGCGCGTCGCGCTCGCGCAGTTCCCGCGGTGTCTCGCGCTCGACGAATTGCTGGATATAGGCGTGGTTCTTCGCGATCGCGATCGACAGATCCTTGTAGGTCGTCTTCTTCGCGTCGACTGCTTCCCGGATAAGGCGGCGCAATTCGTCCATGGCACTGGCATCCCAGATTCCGTTTCTTACGTCCAATAGGAAATTTCCTCTTGATGAGTGTAGGAAATCCTACTATGAATAGGATGTCAACGGAAATGAGCGGTGCAAATCGCCTGAGTTTCCGGCGGCGGCCGGCATCGCCAGCGTTTTTAAAAGACGCGCGGCGCTGTCAATGGCCCCACAGATCGGTCTCCGCAGCAATTGCGGTGAGCATTTTGAGAAAAGCTGCTGTCTTCCCGATCGGCAACGATTTCGGGGTGCGCAGCGGGCGAGAGGTTCCGCTTCCTCCCCGGAGCCTCTCGCTCTTCGATTACGATGATCTTGGGTCGGCTCGGCCCGGCAACATGAGCGCGATCGAAATTGGCGCGAGCGGAACGCGGGCGGGAAACCGTCAGCACTTTTCCTCCTCTCGCTGCGATTCGTCGCCGGCAAGCCGTCACCGGCGCATGCCTCCGGAACTGGCAATGGTTGCGGCTGGCGGCGTGCGCGGTCCGGGCGCCGGGAGCAGGCGGCTGCGCTCCTTGGGGGTGCGGTGCCGGCTCACGAGCCCGAAGTGGCGCCCGTCGTCCCGCCTGCATTCCTTTGGGATGCGCGGCGCAAGGGACCGAAGGGCCTGACCGGTCCGCCCATCAGGGGCGGATGCTGGAAGCGGCTTGTCGGCGGGGTGGGGAGACAATCGGATTTGGCGCGCGATGAGCGCGATGGAATGGCCGTGCCAGACGGGGCGGCCAAAGGCGAAGGCATGGGAAAAGGCATGGCGCAGGACAGTCTGACAGGAAGGCCTGGAGCCTCCCGCTTTCAAGTGGAAACGCTGGAGGCGGAAAGATGCTCTGGAATCAAAGTGCTGGAGCGTCCTTTGTGCGTTCGGTCGAACGCACGGCGCTCTAGAGGACAGGCGGAAAGCAAGGGCGCGGGCGTCCTGCCGCCTTTGGTACGCGTCTGCGGCAGCGCTGTTGCCGCGGCGCCCGGCAAGGCCAGGGCCGGGGCCGCATCCCGGCCGAGCGGGGAGTAGCGGCCATGCGCATCACCGCGATCGTCGAGGCGCTGGTTCAATCCGGTGCGTCGCCGGAGATGATCCTTTGCGCCGTGCGCGCCGCCGAAGCCGGGCAGCAGTCGGAGATCGAGCGGCGCCGGGCAGGCGATCGCGAACGGCAGCAGCGTCACAGGGCGCGCGTGACGTCACGCGATGTCACGGCGACAGCGGCGGGTGTCCTCTAACTCTCCCGACACGACTCCGGCCGGGAGCGGCCCTCAGCTCGATCTCCACCTGGGGGCGGAAAATGCAGCGCGGTCGGGGCGCGGCCGCAGGGCCAGCCGGCTGCCCGCGACCTTCGAGCCCGACTGGGCGTTTGCCGCCGGGCTCGGCTTCGGGCCGGCCGAGGCAACAATCGAATTCGACAAGTTTCGCGACTACTGGACCGCCAAATCCGGCCGCAATGCCACCAAGCTCGACTGGGCGGCCACCTGGCGGAACTGGATGCGCAATGCCGGCCGACCAGCCAGGGCTGGCGGCCCCCAAGTCGCGAGCCGATCAACCGCGGCGGGCCGGGCCGGAGACGCCGGACCACCGCGACGCGGACATCGCCAGCAGGCGCCGCCGCACGAGACCGCCTTTGCCCGCCACCAGCGGGAATGCAGGCAAGCGATTGAAAGCGAAATCAAAGGAAACCGAAACAATGACCCTCTTGGAAATGATGAGTTTGCCGGCGCAGGCCCGGCTTTCGACCTTGAGCCGGGAGATTACCGCGCTCACTGAACGGCTGGCGCCGGCCAGCGAGGCGGCGGTGCTGCGCAGCCTCGACGCGATGCAGACGGCCGGCATGACGATGCCGCAGGGGATCGAGCCGAAAAAGATCCTCGCCGTCTACCACTATGCGCTCTCCGGCGTGCCGGGCTGTGGGCTAACGGCGGCGACGCAGAAGCTGATCCGCGGCGACTATGCGGCCAACGCCAATGTGCTGCTGGGCACGATCCCGAAGCCGCCGGTGCTGGCGGCACTGGCAAAGGCAGAGGCGCTGAGCATGCGGGCGGAGCTTGCCCGCAAGCGTGAGACGATCGCCGCCCTCAAGCCCCGGGATACCGGCCGTTCCGAAGCCAGTCGTGCCCGCGTTCGCGCCAGGCTCGAAGCGTTTCGGCGGACACACGCAGCGGCCAAGGCGGCCGCCCAGAACGTAAGCGCGCTTGCAACCCGGGAGATCCACCATGCAGCCTGAGGCAACGGAATTCATGACAGGGCAGACAGCTGCAGGCGGCAGGACAAGCGCCGTTGCGGCGCGGGCGAGGGCCGTGCCCGGGGCTGGCGGTGACGACGATACGGGAAAGCGCCACCGTGGACAGGCGCGCGCGGAAAGCGGCGCAGAGGCTATGGCAATGCGGATGACGGCAGGCGACGAGGTGAGGCAGAAGGCGGCCGCGCGTGGTCACGCGCAAGCCGAAGGTTCCGTGGGGATGGCCGCGGCTGACCGCGAGGCGGCGCCCGCCGCGACGCTGGAGGATCTGGCGGGCATGGTCGCGGTTCAGGTGCGCACGCAAACGCGGCGGATCGCGGAGCTGGAACTGGCGCTCGCCGATGCGGAGGCGCGGCTTCTGTCGCAGGCGCGGATGATTTGCGGCGCGGCGGATGCGGCAGGCGGCGATCTCTTCAGCCGGCGGCCGGTGCGCGAGATCATCGACGACGTGCTTGGCGCCTATCCCGGCATCACCTGGGAGGAGATCATCGGCGTTGGCCGCGAGCGCCGCCTGGTCGAGCCGCGCCATCGCTGCATGGCGGCAGTCTACGAGGAGCGCAAGGATCTGTCGCTGCCGGCGCTCGGCCGCATCTTCCACCGCGACCATACGTCGGTGCTGCATGCGGTGAACAGGCGCGGCGCCAGCCGATGACGGCAGCCTTTTGATTTTTGGATTGATTTTGCGTCAGCGCGAAGCCGGGGCCGGCGGTACGGCCAAGCAGCGATGACGAATGAATGAAACGAGGAAACGATACGATGACATCCAAGGCAGAACGCATCCGCATCAAGCGCGCCAACCGGGCCGGCCGGCCGCGCAAGGCCGACGTGGCACGCTATCCCGGTGGGCAGATCAAGCACGGCGAGACCGAACGGGAGGTGCGCTCCGTGGCGCTCGACGCGCGCAAGCGCATGCATTTTTCCGGCAAGCGCGACGTCGATGTTGCGAGCCCCTTTGCCGGCTACACACTCGGCCGCATGTTCCTCGACGGCAAGCTGACGGCGCATGAGCGCGAGGCGGGCGACGAGTACGCCCGGCAGATGGCGCGCTATTACAGCCTCACCGGCATTCCCTTTCCGAGTGTCAGGGCGCAGTCGCTCTTCAGCGTCAAGGGTTTTGCCGGCGAGACCTCCGCCGAGCGTGCCCGGAGCGCCCGCCAGGCGGCGAACCGGATGATGGAACTGGAAGGCGTGCTCCTGAAACTGCAGGACGGACCGCAGGTGAAGACGACGGTCTTCAACGTCTGCATCATGGATTACGAGATGCTGCGCACCATGCCGGAACGGCAGCTCGCCTGGCTGAAACGCGGGCTGACCGAGCTGCACTGGCACTTGGGGCTGTCGCGGGAGAAGGAGGGGTGAGGTAGATGGCGCCCATCTTCTGGACCGCTCGTCCGGCCTGCCGGCCACCGTCTCGCCGCAGGCGGGGAGAAGGGACATATGGCGACGCCCCACCTAAATCGCTTCGTCACACCCGGCCGCGGGATACTTTTGCAGTCTAACTCCATCGGGCGCGCCGCATCAGCGGCGCCAGAAGGTCCGGTGGGGGCTGAGTAGTTCGTCCTCGATCTCGGGGAAGGGGCCAAAAACCTCGATCGGCTTCTGGCCGGAGGCAAGCACCGTGCGCGAGGCGAGGTTCATGGTCGGGTTTTCGGGGTGGTCGCTGGTTTCGGCAAGGAGCTTTTCCTCCTCGAAGCCGTAGACCAGGCGACCGATATTCGCCCAATAGAGCGTGCCGGTGCACATGGCGCAGGGCTCGCCGGTTGAAACCAGCGTGCAGGACCATAGGAATTTCGCCGGATAGGCGGTCGCGGCACGCCGGCTAAGCTCGGTCTCGGCGTGGCGTACGGTGTCGATATTGCCCTGGCGCATCAGGATGCTGTCGTCGGGGCCGACCAGGACCGCGCCGAAAGGATGATGGCCGTGCGCGGCGGCCTCGCGCGCGACTTCGTCGGCGGCGCGAAGGTGGGCGAGCATCTGATCGCGGGTCATGGTCTGTCGCTCCCCAACGTCGTGGACGCCACCGATTGGACGGTGCCGTTCGGACGATCGTAGCTCGAAAATCGAATGTCCGATATCGCCGCTGCCCGCAATTTCGCAAGACATCCGCCATGCCAGCGGGTGCTGCGCTTGCAAAGGGGAGTGTGTCTCCGTTCTCCTTGCGACAGGTGAGGCGGTCGCATTGCCCGGTCTTTCCCCAACCGCCGCAGCCTGCGCTGGCGGCGGGTCAATCTTGATCCGACCAGTCGGCAAGCAGGGTGATGCCGAACTTCGGCGCGGCCCTCCGAAGCCGATCAAGCTCTTCCGATGTCGGTGGCTTGACCGCTTCGCCCGGCCCAAGTTCACGGCCGGCTTCCTCCAGAAACCGGTCGAAGATGGCTGGCGTGCCGATCAGGATGTAGCGCGCCGGCCGGCGGCTGACGTTGAGGAGCTGGTGGGGTACGCGGCGCGGGAGAAAGATGCTCTGGCCCACGGTCAACCGGTGCGCGGTCCCGCCGATTACCGCAGTCAGTTCGCCCTCGAGGATGTAGACGGTTTCGTCGTCGCTGGCGTGGACGTGAATTGGCGTCCTGGTGTCGCCGCCGCTGACGTTTTCGAAGAGGCAGAACTGGCCGTCGGTCTGGCTGCCGGACAACAGACGCTTCATGACGACGCCGGCGAGGGCGAATGCTTTCGGTTCTGTGCTGCTCATCGCAAATACCCCATCGAATTTCGCAGGAGCGGTCCTGTCCGCTGCGCTCCCGAGGAAGCGCGGCGGCATGGTTGCATGCGTCGGCGGCGACATCAGGACGAAGGGTGAGGTGCGGCACGGTCCGATCCGGCGCCGATGGAGCCGGGGCGGCGCCCTGTCTGGCCGGCTTACCGAGAGGATGGCGAAATATCCACCGCGCGCGAATGGCGATCGGTTCCGCATGCCGGGGATCGGTCTCGAACCCGGTAAACCGATCGACGCGGCAGTTTGCCAGCACCGATGTCTCGGCTTGCCCAGCCTGTGGTAGAGTTCGCCCGTTCAGCTGGCTGGAGTGTGCTGTGATGGCTGCATCGACGTTCAATGCCAACACTGGCGACGGATATGAGTTGCAGATGGGGCGCTGGAGCCGAAGGCTGGCCGTGCCCTTCCTGGCATTTGCCGGAGCCGCGGCGGGCGAACGGGTGCTGGATGTCGGCTGCGGCACCGGCAGCCTGACATTCCTGTTGGCCGCGCGGCCCGACCTTTCCGCCGTCTGCGGGGTGGATTGCGCAGCGCCCTACATCGAACACGCCAGCCGCAGCAATCCGGATCCGCGCGTCTCCTTCCAGATTGGCGACGCATGCGCTCTGCCCTTTGAGGATGCGGCGTTCGATCGGGTCCTGTCGCTGCTGATGCTGCATTTCGTTTCTGAGCCGGAACGGGCCGTGGCGGAGATGCGCCGCGTTGCGCGGCCTGGCGCAACGGTCGCTGCCACCGTGTGGGACGGTCGCGGCGGTTTCGTTGCCAGCCGCCTGTTCCTCGATACGGCGGCAGCCCTTGATCCCGCCGCCCGCCGGCTTCGCGAGCGCGCCTTCACCCGCCCGATGACCCGGCCTGGCGAACTGGAGGCGGCCTGGCATAGGGCCGGCCTTGTCGAGGTCGAGACGGCTGAGCTTGCGATCCGCATGGAGTACGCTTCCTTCGACGACTACTGGACGCCCTATCTCGGCAAGGATGGCCCAGGGGCCGAATATATCGCGACACTCAATGAGCCGGCGCGCACGCGGCTTCGCGATGCGGTCCGTTCTGCCTATCTCGATGGCGAGGTCGATGGTCCACGGTCCTATGTCGCGGTCGCCTGGGCCGTCAAAGGTGTGGTGCCAGGTTGAATTCAGGGCGGCGGCTCATACCCCTGGGATCGCTGGAGACTTGAAGAAAGAGGTCAACCGGGTGATGCGGCTCTGTCAGAGTGACGCAACTCGGTTGCCGCTTCCGGGTTAGCCTGCCGATGCGGAGGTGAAAACCGCCAACTGGGCCTCGAAGGCGCGCTTGTAGGCCGGCCGTGCTTCGCCGCGAGCGACATAGGCAGCAAGGTTCGGGTATTCCTCAAGAATCCCTGATCCATGCAGCCGGCGCAGCACCGTCACCATCAGGAGGTCGCCGGCGCTGAAGGCGCCATCGAGCCAGTCGGCATCGCCAAGGTGATTGGAAAGGCCGCCAAGCCGTCTGCGGATGGTTTCGTCGAGCGCACGCAGGCGGTGCTCGTACCAGGGCTCGTTGCGTTCGAGGATCTGGACGAGATTACGGTCGAAGACCGGCGGCTCGATGGTGTTGAGCGCGGCAAACATCCAGGCGATCGCGCGCGCCCGGGCATTGGCTTCGTCTGGCAACAGGCCGGCATGGCGCTCGGCGATATGGAGCACGATCGCTCCGGACTCGAAGAGGGCGAGATCGCCTTCCTCATAGGTCGGGATCTGGCCGAAGGGCTGAAGGGAGAGATGCGGCGGCTGCTTCATCGCCTTGAACGACAGAAGGCGAACCTCGTAGGGCAGGCCTACTTCCTCGAGCGCCCAGCGGACACGCATGTCGCGCGCGAGCCCCTTGCCGCGATCCGGTGACCGTTCGAAAGCGGTAATGGTGATCGTCATCGTTGTCCTCCATCGCTTGGTCTCCCTTGAAGACGGATGGCAGCCCGCGATCCCGACACGTCGTCGCGAAAGTCGCGCCTGGACGGGCCGCTCAGGCCGCTCCCGTCACCGTTCCCTGGTGGAACAGCATCTGCCACCTGGTTCCGTTTCGCTTCCAGACAGAGCTTCTGAGTGCGTGCCGCTCCGATCCATCGCTTTCTCTGCGATGGGTTCTGTAGGTCAAGAGCAATGCTTCCGGCGAAATGGCGGTCAGGCGGTAATCGCTCGCGCGCAGTTCGCCATCGTCTTGCTCTGGCTCCTGCACAAGCAGATCGATGATTTCCGCACGATGATAGATCGTACCGGAAGCCCCGAACTCGACGAAGCCTTCGGCGAGCAGCGCCTCGACGGCTGAACGCGACCGGCGAACCTCCGGGCGGTGCAGTGCTTCTTCAAGCGCACGGATTTCATCGAGAGGGGGCAGAGCGTGCATCATGATTGTTCCGCTGTGGGCGAGGGCTGCCGGTACACTACTGCATGTCTCCTTAATCGACCTCGATTTAAGGACAAAGGCATGCAGAAAATCAAAGTGCTACAGCGACCTTTGCGCGTCTGATAAGACGCGCGGCGCTGTAATCTGCTGAGACCTCGGACGGCAACTGCCAGAGCGCCGTGCGTTCAGATGAACGCAAAGGACGCTGTAGCCGTGGCGCACCAGTTCATCCGGGGCGGCGCGAGCCAGCCGTTCAAAGAGGAAGCGGCCGGTTCTGGAAGATGCTCTTCATCACAAGGGTAGAGGTCAGGCGCAGCACGCTCGGCAGCGCAAGCAGGCTCTCGTCATAGAGCGCCTGGAAAGCCTTCAGGTCCTCAGTCACCACGTGCAGCATGTAGTCGGGATCGCCAAACAGACGCTCGGCTTGCGTGATTTCCGGTATCGCCCAAAGAGCCTTTTCGAAGGCATGCACGTTCTCGCGGCTGCCTTCCCTGAGCGTCGCAAAGACGATCGCCGAGAAATTGAGGCCGACCTTGGCGGCATCGATATTGGCGCGATAGTCGCTGATCACGCCGGATTGCTCGAGCGCCCTGACCCGGCGATGGCAGGGGGAAAGGCTGAGCCCGATGCGGTCGCCGAGCTCGGTAACCGACAGTCTCCCGTCCTTCTGAAGCTCAGCAAGAATCTTGCGGTCCGTATCATCCATGAGGGAGATATTACCTCAAGATGCCACATCTCGGCAAGAGATAGGGAGCTAATCCCCGTGATGCAACGCTATTCTTCCTTTGATGGCGCGGGTATCCGAAGGAAGGTGGCGCGAGATGGAAATGGGTCTGTTGACGGCGTTTTGGGCGATATCGTTTTCGCTGGTGCTGACACCCGGCGCAGACTGGGCCTATGCGATCTCGGCGGGATTGCGAGACAGGGCGATCATGCCGGCCGTTTCCGGCATGCTGCTTGGCTATCTTGCGATCACTCTGGTGGTCGCGGCCGGCGTCGGCGCGCTCGTCGCCGGCGTTCCGGCGGTTCTGACGGTGCTTACCGTGCTGGGAGCGGGCTATCTCCTTTGGCTCGGCGTCGGGGTTCTGGCCCATCCGCCTGTTCCGGTGGCCGATGAAGATCAGGCGGCCAGGAGCTGGACCGGGTGGATCGTCCGCGGTTTCGCGGTGAGCGGCATCAACCCGAAGGCGCTACTTCTTTTCCTGGCGCTGCTGCCGCAGTTTACCAGCCGCGACGGGAGCTGGACGATCCCGAGCCAGATCGCGGCGCTCGGGGCCGTGCATATGCTCAACTGTGCGCTGATCTACTCGCTTGTCGGCACGGGTTCGAGCATGGTCCTCAGGACGCGCCCGCGCGTGGCCCGTCTGGTGAGCCAGTTCTCAGGCGCGGCGATGATTGCGATCGCGCTGTTCCTGCTCGCCGAGCAGCTTGTCATGGTCCGATGAGGCGTGGCGGCCGCCTCAGGACGCTTTAGCCAGCTTTTCTTCGCGACCGATGCGGGCGTCGAGGTCGCGCAGGCGAAGCGTGACGGCGGGGTGGCCGGGCAGGAGCGACAGGGCATTCGTCAGCATGTCGCGCGCCGTGACGAGGTTGCCGTCGCGGATATGGCGATTGGCGCGGTGGAAGAGGAAGTTGACCTGCTCTGTAGGGGCAAAGCGATCGCCGAAGCGGGCGTGCAGGCGATCGGCCCAGGCCGGGTGGCGGGCCATGGCGGCGACGGCGTTCTGGTAAGGCCGCATCGGCGCGTCGATCCGCGCGGAGCGGGCAAGGGCGCGCAGGGCAGCAAGGTCATTGGCGCGGCAGGCATCGATCAGCGAAAGCGCGCGCTGCGTTCCGGTGAAGACCCTGACCGTGCCATGACCGGTCATGTGTACGGGCACGAGATGCGTTTCCGCCTGCAGTTCCGCTATGCGCTCGGCATGCCTGCGATCGATCGCGTGGAACGGGTCGTAGAAGAGATAGGCGCGGCCGGCGGCATGGTCGGGGGCGATACTCATATTGGCGTGCAGGTCGGGCGAGAAATGCCTGAGAAAGCGATTGTCGTAGGGAACGGCTTTGGGATTGATCGAGATTTGCGGGCAGAAGGCGATGGCTGTCGTGGCGTTGAAACGCCGGCGGTAGCGAAGCGCTGCATAACCGCCCTGAGAATGGCCGTAGAGGATGCGCTCGGGTGCTGCCTTCAGGATCGGCGCCGCAGCCTCGACCGCCTTGACCACGCTTTCGGCCGGAAACCAGTTGGGACGCTTGCTGATGAAGCCGAGGGCGGCGATATCCGCCTTCTCGCAAAAGCGCTGGCCCCAGTAGCGGCTCCCGTTTGCCTGGATTTCCATCTCGTTGAAGGTGATGAGGAGGTAAGCCGAGGCGCCCGGGCGATGGATGACCTCAAGGTTTTCGTCCGAGTAGATAAGCACGGTTACTCCGAAGTATTTCAAGGTTTGCAGTAGTATATTTCCAATTTCCGAAGCTTGTTCGGCGACGTTATATTAGTGCGAATTCGCCTGGGATTTCCAGTGCCTAGGACTTTCTGCAAGAGGATTTCAATATTCATTTCGGCTGACGGCTTCAGCGGTCGTTCGTTTCGGCAGCTTTCGGCTCAAACCGGACATAGAGGTTCGCATCGCGGACGGCTGCTTTGCGCCCCCATTTGAGCCGTTCAGCGCGCCGATCGCCGAGCCCAGAAGCTGCCATTCATTCACGTGGAGCGGCGCTGAGCGGCAACGGCCTCAATGGGACTCTGCTGCCGTCCTCGGATGATACGGCGAACGGCAGCTTCCAGCGAGAGCGAACGTTCCGGCGTTTATGCAGATCATCGCCCGTGGCATGCGCTGAGACATCAGGGTTTCGTATCCTCCTTGAAACGCGATACTGGTTGACTACATGTTGTAGATGCATCATCGAGAGACTATGAACCTGCGTTCCCTACCCGACGATAGACGAGCAATGCTGCGGGAACTGGAAGATGCCTGCGTAATTTCGCGGGCGCGCCTTATCTCACGCGTTATGACCAACATCTTCGACGAGGAACTGCGGCCGTTCGGCCTAGTGTCGTCGCAACACACCTTACTCGGTTCAATCATGCGGATGGGCGTCGCGACGCGTGCCGAAATCGGCCGAGCCAACTGCCTCGATCGCTCCACCTTGACGAGAAACCTCAAGCTGATGCTGGACGCGGGATGGATCGAAGAGGTCCCCGACAAGGTTCAAGGTCGTCAGCGCCCCCTTCGGCTGAGCAAAGCTGGCGAAGACCTGCTGTTTTCATCCATGCCGGCCTGGCGGGCGGGGCAGGAACGAGCGTCCAAGCTGCTTGGGCAAGCAGGCTTGAGCGCAATCAAGACCGTCGCGGACGACATTCCGCGCGATTAGCCGGAATCTGAAATTATGGTATTGCATATACAACACTGCTTCCTATGTGTTGTATATGCAGCATTAGGACGCCGCGGAGCGCCTGATGCCATTATCGAAAGGAGAAATGCGATGACAACGATTCTGGTGACCGGTGCAACCGGAGATACGGGGCGTCCGACCGTGAAGGAACTGCTGAAGAAAGGCCTAAAGGTCCGCGCCCTCGCTCGTCGGGAGGACGCTCGCTCGCAGGAGCTGGCCAGTCTGGGTGCCGAGATCGTTTATGGGGACATCACCAGCCTGCGCGATATGCGGCTGGCTTTCGACGGCGTCGACCGCGCTTACTTCTGCTATCCCATTGCCGACGGTCTCGTGGAGGCGGCAGTCATCTTCGCACAGGTGGCGAGAGAGCAGGGCGTCGAGCACATCGTCAACCTGTCCCACAAGCAATCCAGGCCCGACGCGCGCAGCAAGGTGACCCAGAACCATTGGCTTTCGGAGCAGGTGTTCAAGTGGTCAGGCATCCCGACGACGAACTTGCGCATCACCTTCTTCGCCGAGTGGCTCCTCTACATCTCGACATTCATCCAGCGCGGCCGCTACGTCATGCCATTCAACAAGGATGGCCGCTTTGCTCCGCTGGCCGCGGCCGATACGGCGAAGATCATCGCCAACATCCTGGAGAAACCGGAAGGCCACGGCGGCCAAGCCTACCAGCTGCACGGCCCGAAGGAGTATAGTCACGAGGAGCTCGCAGCAGAGGTTGGTCGGGTCCTCGGAGTCGATCTGCCCTTCGAGCAGCTTACCGTATCGGCCTTTCTGGAGCTCGCGGGGCTCGAGGATGACACCGTCTTGCGGCGGCACTTCGAAGCTGCGGAGCTGGACCAGCAAGAGGGTCTCCTCGCCGGTCTCGATGACATCGGCACGAAGTTTATTGGTGGCCCGCTGATGACCGTAGAAGCTTTCGTCAACGCGAACCGGGCGCGCTTCGTCCGTGAAACGCAAACGTCAGTCGACCGAAATTAGAATCCTGTGCGTTTTGGGGCGGATATATCAGGGTGACTAATCCAGGTCGCTAACCGGGGCGATCCGGAACGCATGTTTCGGAGCTGCATCGTCCACCTCGAAAATGCCATGGCTTTGCGATTAATTCACCGGCCACTGAGCTGAATCCTCGAGTGCGTAGCGACTGGCAGCTGCGCACTCGATGGACGATAGCTTTTGGCCGAAGCAGATGCTCACATCCAGGTCAAGGTACGACCTAGAGGGGTCGACAGCAGTCAATGGCCGACCTGCTGATTTAAGCCGATAGCGAATGTCCGCTTTATCAATGCTGCTGCCCTGAACCTGCCGTCCCGCTCTCGGCCCCATATCGGCCACGGCGCCGCGGTCGGCGAATGTCTACTGTTGGCGGATACCGTTGAAAAACTCGGCATTGCGGGCACTTGGGACGCGTGATTCAATCCTCTGAGTGATTTGGCAGGGGATCAGGCGAATGATGGGAACGCAGGCGGCTCCGGCGCAGCTCTTTTACGATTTCAGTCTCGATGAGCACGTGCCAGCCGACCATCTTCTCCGCCGGATCGACAACCACCTGGACCTCGATGGCGTCCGCGCGCAGTTGAAGCCCTATTACAGCAGCACCGGCCGTCCGTCGATCGATCCGGAACTGATGATGCGGATGCTGATCATTGGCTACAGCATGGGCATCCGGTCGGAGCGCCGGCTGTGCGAGGAGGTTCATCTCAATCTCGCCTATCGTCTGTTTTGCCGGCTTGGACTGGACGGCAAGGTGCCGGATCATTCCAGCTTCTCGAAGAACCGCCACGGACGTTTCCGGCAAAGCGATATCCTTCGGCATCTGTTCGAGACGGTGGTTGAGCGCTGCCTGGTACAGGGTCTTGTCGGTGCTGAAGGCTTTGCCGTCGATGCCAGCTTGATCGCCGCGGATGCCAACAAACAGCGCTCGGTATCTAGTGCAGAATGGAGCGCGCAAGAAGCGAAGGAGAATGCAGGCCGCTCCGTTCAGGAATATCTGGCGGTGCTTGATGACGCTGCTTTTGGTGCGGCTTCGCCGGTAACGCCGAAGTTTATTTCCCCGTCAGACCCGGCAGCCCAGTGGACGGGTGCCCATAAAGGCCATGCCTTCTTCGCCTACGCCACCAACTATCTGATCGACACCGACCATGGCGTCATTCTCGATGTTGAGGCCACCCGTGCCATTCGACAGGCTGAGGTTGGCGCTTCGCGCACCATGATCGACAGAACAGAGAACCGCTTTGGCCTGAAGCCAGGCTATCTGGTCGCCGACAGTGCCTATGGCTCCGCTGACAATCTGGCCTGGCTTGTGAAGGAAAAGGAGATTGCTCCGCACATTCCTGTGTTCGACAAGTCCAACCGGACAGACGGGACTTTCTCGCGTGCCGACTTCAATTGGGATGGCGAGGCAGATCGCTACATCTGCCCGGCGGGCAAGGAGCTGGTTCAGTTCCGTCGCACCTACGCGACGCCCCGATCGGGCATCACCAGTGAGGGCACCCGGCTCTATCGGGCCAGCAAGAAGGACTGTGATGTGTGCGACCTGAAACAGCGCTGCTGCCCGAATGCAGTTGCTCGCAAAGTCCCTCGTGATCTCAATGAGGATGCCCGTGACGTCGCCAGAGCCATTGCCGGCACGCCCGATTACGAGCGTTCACGGCATCGTCGCAAGAAGGTCGAGATGCTCTTCGCTCACCTCAAGCGCATCCTGCGGATGGCCAGGTTGAGACTGCGTGGTCCGTGTGGTGCTCGCGATGAATTCCTGCTCGCAGCAACGGCACAAAACCTCAGAAGGCTGGCAAAGCTTAGACCTTCTCGCCTCCCATCCGCCGTTATGGTGGCATAACGGCCGGTTGCCTGGAGCCATCCCACCGCATCACAACGAGAGACACCTTGCCAACTCTTCGAAAAACCGCGTGGAGAGCGTCGCGGATGCTCAAACTACGAGTTTTTCAACGATATCGGCGCAAAGCGGCCAAGGCCACCATGACCGATTGGTGGGATTGCTGAGCAACTCCGAGCTTTTCCTACAATAGGGCAGCCTCAGACCCGCCTGAGAAAAGCAAGCACCCGATCCGTCAGCAGCGCCGTTGCCGTCGCGTCGTAGGACGGCAGCGAGCTGTCGGCGAAATAGTGCTGGTCGCCCGGATAGAGGAAGAGCTCGGCATCGTCGGCCTTCTCGACGAGTTCGCGGGCAGCGTCGATGTCGCCTTCGCCGACGAAGATCGGGTCGTTGTCCATGCCGTGGATCTGGACGGGCACGCCATCCGGCCAGGGGCCGAAGGACCACTGACCGCTGATCGGGATGCAGGAGTAGAAGAGCAGGGCGCCGCGGGCGCCGGGCCGGGTCTGGGCGAGCTTCTGTGCCGGCAGGACGCCGAAGGAGAAGCCGGCATAGACGAGGCCCTGGGGAAGAGCGTCGGCGAGGCGAACGCCGCGCTCGCGCATCTCGTCGAAGCCGACCTCGCCGATATAGGCAAGGCCTTCTTCGATGCTGTTGAAGGTGCGCCCCTCGAAGAGATCGGGCAGGTGCACGGTATGCCCGGCGGCCCGGAGGTCCTCGGCGAAAGCGTGCATCCCCGGGGTCAGCCCCTGGGCGTGATGGAACAGCAGGACCTCGGCCATGGACGACTTCTCCTTCAAATTATCCTTCGCGTTCCAATTGTGTCTCGCCGCCTGAAGGGTCAAGCGGTGTTGCGGTCGATTGAGAAAATTTTCCTGTCGCAGCGATAGCACGTTTCCTTGACGTCTTGTTGCCATCTTCGACCGCTTCCTTGCGGATCAGCATTGGTCACGATTCTGAAGGAAAGACGTCATGACAGGGAAGTTGCGCATTGCCGTGTTGTTTGGTGGGCGTTCGGCGGAGCATGAGGTTTCGCTGATGTCGGCGCGCAATGTCGTCGCCGCGCTTGACAGAGCACGCTACGAGATCGTGCCGATCGGCATTGCCAAAGATGGGCGTTGGCTGTTGCTCGAGCTTGAAAACGGCGAGCTGCCCCGGACCATTCCGGCGGCAGGAACGCAAGTTGCGCTGATCCCGGGCGGCAAGGGCCGGGCGGTCACCATTGCCGCCGACGGAACGCAAGGGCTGCTGCCGGCCGTCGACCTCATCTTTCCGGTGCTGCACGGGCCGTTCGGCGAGGACGGGACGGTGCAGGGTTACGCCGAGACGGCCGATGTCGCCTATGTCGGCTGCGGCGTTGCGGCTTCGGCGGCCGCCATGGACAAGGTGCTCGCCAAGCGCCTGCTTGCGGCTGAGGGGCTGCCGGTCGCGCGTGCCATCGCGCTGCATCAGGAGGACGCCTATTCCGGCGAAACCATCCTGGAAACACTGGGATTGCCGGTTTTCGTTAAGCCGGCGCGGCAGGGCTCATCCGTCGGCGTCAGCCGTGTCAATAGCCTCGACGGGCTTGCGGCTGCGCTGGAAGAGGCGTTTCGCCACGACGACAAGGTGCTGATCGAAGAGTTCGTGCAGGCCCGCGAGATCGAGTGCTCGGTGCTGGAAGACGCCAAGGGCAGGCTCACCGTGTCGCGGCCGGGAGAGATCATCCCCGCCGAAAGCCACGGTTTCTACAGCTACGACGCCAAATATGTCGACGCTGGCGGCGCGATCGTGAATGCGCCGGCGGACCTTGCCGAAGAGGTGGGCGCGCGGGCGCAGGAGATGGCCGAGCGGGCCTTCCGGGCACTGGCCTGCGCCGGCATGGCGCGCGTCGATTTCTTCCTGCGGCCAGATGGAAGCCTCGTCATCAACGAGATCAACACCATTCCCGGCTTCACCAATATCAGCATGTATGCCAAGGCGCTTGCGGCAGACGGAATCTCCTATGTCGCGGCGGTGGAAACGCTGATTGCGCATGCGCTCGCGTTGCGTGGGGATGGGGCCGCGCGCGCATGAAACACTGGCCGCGGATGCCGCCTTTGGGTTGTATTACATATTAGATGTATCGCATTCATTGTGGGTTCACGTCATTCCGCGAAACTGCCGCCTGTTTCCAAACGGACAGGTGATGAGATGAAGAAGATTGCCATCGTCATAATGGCGGCGGTTACGGCTCTTTCGGGCATCACGCCGGCGAATGCCGTGCCGGCGGTTGCCATCGAGCGGGTGCAGAAGAGCGACGTCGAGTTGGTGCAGCACCGGGAATGGAACGGCGGCCATTATCGCCGGCGTCCGCCCGGTTGGCATGGCGGCTATCGCCCGCGCCCCGGTTGGGACGGCGGCTACCGCCCGCGGCCAGGCTGGCATGGCGGCTATCGTCCGCGCCCGGGCTGGGATGGCGGCTACCGCTATGGACACTATAACGGCTACCGCGGCTATCGCTACGAGCGCTACGGCTATCGTCGCCA
Organism: Ensifer sp. R-19; assembly: GCF_049905105.1. Lineage (NCBI taxonomy): Bacteria > Pseudomonadati > Pseudomonadota > Alphaproteobacteria > Hyphomicrobiales > Rhizobiaceae > Ensifer > Ensifer sp. R-19. The sequence goes on along the minus strand of NZ_CP184569.1, from coordinate 1,966,528 downwards.
CAATGACGGCTGGTGGTATCCGCTGGCGGCCTTCGGCACCGGCATCATCATCGGCGGCGCGATTGCCGCTCCGCCGCGCAGGGCGGATGCCGGGGTGAACCCGCGGCACGTGGACTGGTGCTATGCCCGCTACCGCTCGTACCGCGCTTGGGACAATAGCTTTCAGCCCTATGGCGGCCCGCGCCAGCAGTGCTATTCGCCCTACTTCTGAGCGAAGCGCGTTCCAAAAAAAAGGCCCGTCGGTTGTGGTGACCGGCGGGCTTTTCTGTTCATGCTTGCAAGTCAGTTAGCCGCATGTCGTTTATCGCAAAACCGCTGCCCACTTTTGCGCGACATGCCTATCGGCTGCTCTTCGGAAGCCCCTCGTCGAAGCGGGTCTTTTCGCGCGCCGGGTCGTCGTCGAGGATTTTCTCCTCGCCGTCTTCGGGCAGGGCGTCGTCCGGGTTCACATTGGCCTCATCGCGGCTCGGAACCGGCGGCACGCGGCCCTGGTCACCCGGCGGAATGTCATCGCCCTCAGGAACCAGATCGACCGGCAACGGCGGGATCCTGCCGATCGGCACGACGGTCGGTTCTGCGGGTTGCGACAGGTCTTCGGGTGTCTGCCTGAGATCACGTGATTTCGGGTTCGCCTTGCTCATCCTCGCATCTCCTCGGTTGGTCATGTCGAAGGAGTAAGGCGAGGAGGCGGGAAAGGTTCCCGGCTGCCGGGCAGGGGAACGTCTGTGAGAGGAAGGGAGCCAAAGTGCTCGCTGTCGCCAGTCGACGCTGTCCGCGCTCAAGATGGTGCGGCCCGGCGAACGAGTGGCGCTGCGAAGCGGGCGCTTGCGCGCTTAGCACGTTTCATGGAAGAGCCAGCGGCTCTAAAGCGTCGCGATCTTTCAGATTCGCTCCTTGCGCTTTAAGTTCTTGATATTTCGCATGTCGTTGTCGCAAAACCGCTGCGCACTTTTGCGCGACAGGCTTTAGAACTTCAACCGGGCGTCGTCATGCTCGGGAGGACGGTGTGCGTCCTTGCGGCGCATTCCGTAGGCAAGCGCAAGCCCCAGGATGGCGGAGCCGACGACGATGGCGGCGAGTGCGAAGAAATTCTCCATGGCATTTTCCTCCCAAGGGGAAGCTTAACACAGAATGCGCGCAAACAAATGGCGTGGCACCGAGATTGCGCGTCATGGTTACTCAACGCGTTTCGGCGCCGGAGGTTCAATCAGCAAGCGCCGAAGCGAGGCGAACGGTGCCGGCAGGCTCCGTGCATGGCGGTGCTGTCATACGCGGACTGGACAGGCAGCCTGCGGTCGGCGACGCTCGTCACAGGGCCGTTCAGTTTTGGGTTGTCGCAGCAAAACCGCTGCGCACATTTGCGCGACGTGCTTTATTGGTTTGTCGCGTGTCGTTATCGCAAAACCGCTACGCACTTTTGCGCGACATGCTTTAGTAGCCGGAGCTTCCGCCGCCCTGGCTCATGCCTTGGCCGCCTTGCGTGCCCTGGTTTCCCTGGCTTGGGGCAGGGGCGGTGCTGCGGCTGGCCTGGTCGGTGGTGCAGCCGGCAAGCGCGACAAGCGCCGCGATAACAGCGGCAAGCAGATATCGTGGGGTCATGGGATCCTCCCGTCGTCGTGGGAACGGCCTTCGACCGCCTCGCCATCGAACCGGACATGGCACGCCTGGTCCTGGCCGGCGGCCCATCGCCGCGGGGCAAAGGCAGTGTCGCGTGCCGGGCGTAACTATATCACCAAACGATGGGAGCGGGCGGGCGAGACGGCAGGTGGGCGTGAGGCGAGCGACGCAGGCGGCTCGCGAAAAAAAAGAACAAAACAGAAACAAATTTAGGTGGCGGGGCTTGCCAAGCGCCCGGAAGCGGGCTAAGGATATTACAGGCTGGCCGTTTCGTCATTGAAGCGGCCTTTTTGATTCCGGGTCAGCTAAGGCGAGCGGCCTACAGCGCCGCGCGTCTTATCGGACGCGCAAAGGTCGCCTGACCGTTGCGGATCGTTACGGTGCTTCGCGAAGGCCGGTTGGCGCTTGCTATGCTTCCTGTTTGGCGATCTTGCCGGAAACGGCGCGGGCGGGCTCAATTCGCGCGCGCGGTTGCCCAATGTTGCGAAGCCAGCGCGAGGCCTCTTTCGGATCGCGCTCGACGCCGAGCCCCCTTTGATAGATGGTGACGAGACGGGCCTGCGCGGCGGGATGACCCTGGCGGGCGGCCTGCCGGTTCCAGTGAAGCGAGGCGGCGTAGTGTTCCTCGCCGCCGTCGTTGAAATAGATTTCGGCCAGTTTTGCCTGGGCGTCGACGTTCCCCGAGGTGGCCAGTTCAAGCAACCTGGGCGAGATATTCGTTGCGGAGGGCCGCGGGGTGAAAATGGTCTTCAACTTACTGAACGCGTTGCGGATCATCTGACACCTGTTGCATCCATCGCACGGTTCCCGCAGCGGGCCTGCTAGGCTGATAAATTACTCAAAATCTTGAACTACTTTGGCTTTTCCCTGGCTAGCAGGGCGCTTGCGATGCATTCCGCCAAGAGGACCCGAAACGGGGCAACCCGGTGGGCCGCATTGATGACCGGATACAACCTGAAGTCAAGGTTGCAAGCGTGACATCCGGCGTGACACCCGCAATTTTCTGTGATCGGCTGTCACGCTCGGCGCGCGTTGCGCTGTCCGCGGTGACGGCGCTCGACGATTGGCAGGTGCGCCGAGCCATTCGAGCAAAGACGAGGTGACGGACCGAAGTCGAGGCCGAGTGCCTTTTCTGTCAAAGCCGCGGCTGCCAGCAGGCTCAGCGGCTCAGCCTGCCCGGAGTAATTTCCATGACAAGCAAACCAGCCAAGGACCCGAAAACCGGGCGTTTTTTGCCGCGCGCCGACCGGGCAGGTGCGGTCATCCGGCCGCGCGCCCGCAAGGCGGTACGCACCAAACTCGGCGAGCTTTTCCTCGAAGACATGCTTTCGGCCTGGGAAAGCCGCGGGGCAGCGGCGATCCACGCGCTGATCGAGAAGAACCCGCATGATTTCCTGAAGGCCGTCGCGGCGCTGATGCCGAAGGACGTGACCATCAATGCCAACCAGATCGGCGAGATGACGGATGAACAACTCCTTCAGCGGATCCGCAAGCTCGACCAAACCATCCGGCCTTTCCTTGCTGCTCAAGGAGCGGATGGAGCTGGCGATGGAGATCGGGCGCCGGCAGAACACGAATAGGCTGCTCTATTACCGGCCCTATGCGAGGCAGACGGCATTCCATGAAGCAGGGGCCACGTTCCGCGAGCGGCTGTTCATGGCCGGCAATCAGCTCCGCAAGACGCTGGCCGGTGCTGCGCAAGCGGCGATGCATCTGACAGGCGACTATCCCTCTTGGTGGGCGGGCCGACGGTTCGAGCGGCCGATCACGATGATCGGCGGCTCGGAATCGCACGAGCTGACACGCGATGGCGTGCAGCGGCTGCTCGTCGGCCCGCAGATGAGCGAGGAGGATTGGGGCACCGGCTATATCCCGAAATCGAATATTTCAGGCTGGACCCGGCGTTCCAGCGCTTCCGGCGCGCTCGACAGCGTGACGGTGCGCCATGCTTCGGGCGGCACCTCGACGCTGCTTCTCAAAGCCTATGAGCAGGGCCGGGCGAAAATGGCAGGCAAACACGGTGGACTATGTCTGGTTCGACGAGGAGCCGCCGGAGGATGTCTATTTCGAGGGCATCACCCGCACCAATGCGACGGGCGGCTCGGTCGCCGTGACCTTTACGCCGCTGAAAGGCATGAGCTCGGTCGTCAGCCGCTACCTGCTGGAACCCTCCGAAGACCGGACCGTGGTGACGATGACGATTGACGATGCCGAGCACTACACGCCGCAGGAGCGCGCGAAGATCGTTGCGAGCTACCCGGCGCATGAGAAGGAAGCGCGCACCAAGGGTGTGCCGACACTCGGCTCCGGCCGGATTTTCCCGGTGACCGAGGAACAGATCCGCGTCGAGCCGTTCGAGATACCCAGGCATTGGGTGCAGATCGGCGGGCTCGACTTCGGCTGGGACCACCCCTTTGCCGCAGCGCTTTGCGCCTGGGACCGGGAGGCCGATGTCTTCTATGTGACCCGGGTCTACCGCGAGCGCGAGGCGACGCCGATCATCCATGCGGCGGCGCTCAAACCTTGGGGGCCCTGGCTGCCGTGGGCGTGGCCGCATGACGGGCTGCAGCACGACAAGGGCTCGGGCGAGCAGCTGGCGGCGCAATATCGCGGGCAGGGGCTGGCGATGCTTTTGGAGCGTGCGACCTTCGACGACGGCACCAACGGCGTCGAGGCGGGGATCTCCGACATGCTGCAGCGCATGCAGACCGGGCGCTTCAAGGTGTTTTCCACTGCGAGCGAATGGTTCGAGGAGTTCAGGCTCTACCACCGCAAGGATGGCCGGATCGTGAAAGAGCGCGACGACGTGATTTCGGCCTCTCGTTATGCGCTGATGATGAAACGCTTTGCCCGGGTGAAGGCGGACGCCGCCGCCTGGGCCTTTACCGATCGGAAGGTTCTCTGATGGCAGAGAACACCCTTGCCGGAAGCGAACTTTTAACGCGGGCTCGCTACCAGTGCGGGTATGTATTTTTTCTGGGGAAGCAAACGAAGGCTGATTTGGGCGCTGCTTGGCGTGCTGTTGGCGATTTCGATTTCAGCCGACCTACTGCACCAGAGCGGCATCGTAACGGCCAGGAGCGCCACGCTCTCGGTCTATGCCTGGACAATACTGTCTTTCACCTTCATTGCCGCGTTGATACTGTGGCGCGAGCCCGACTACGTTTCCAGGTTCTTCGACGTTATTCCGGTGGCAGAGATGAAGCGAGCCTACCTGGGGCTCGGAGGCTTAGTGACGTTCGCTGCCCTGTCGAGTGGCATGGCGCGGCAAGAGGGGTTCATGCCCATCGCTCAGTTCGTCGCGTCGGCCAGTGGCATATTCGTTCTCCCAGACTGGTTGGCCGCGGTCAGGTCTCATCGAAGGTCTCGCCGCAAGGGGTGATGCAATCGATCGACGGCTGCCCTCCGTTGCCGACCTGTCCAACATTCTGCAACAACAAGCGGTGAGCTGGCGACCTAAGGTTTCTCACCCCGGTGTTCGCCGTCACCAATCCCTCACGACAAACGATGTTCATGCGACATCTTTCCGCTGCCGATCAACCCCAGGGCGCGGCCGCACCGTTCGGGCCGCGCGTGACAACGGCAGCATCTCAACCATATTCCTCCCTGAAAGGTTCTCTGATGGCAGCGATGACGAAACCGGAACTGACGGAGCTCGTGAGCCAGCTCGTCAGGGATTGCGAGGACTATCGCGACCAGCTTTCGGCCACGCGTGTGCGGGCAATGGAATACTACGACGGCGTGATGGCCGACGTGCCGGCGGAAGCGAACCGCTCGAAGGTGGTTTCGCGCGACGTGCGGGCGGCGGTGAAGAAGGTGCTGCCTTCGCTCATCCGCACCGTGCTTGGCAATGACAAGGTGGTGGAATACCAGCCGGTCAACCAGGGCGACGAGGCAGGCGCCGAGCAGGCGACCGACTACATCAACTACATCGTCTTTCCCGAAAGCGACGGCTATGACGCGGTGCAGAATGCAGCGCATGACGCGCTGAAGCTCGGCAACGGCGTGATCCGCTGGTGGTACGAGAAGAAGAAAAGCGTCGAGGTTTCGACCCATAGCGGGCTCGACGAGGCCGCCCTGGTGCAACTGATCGCCGACGACACGGTGGAGGTGCTGGAACAGGCGCAATCGGTCGAACGGATCGAGCTGCCCACCGGGCCGGTGGAGCAGCCGGTCTTCACCGTCAAGATCCGCCGTACGGCCGAGCGTGGGGCGACAAGGCTTGCCGCCGTGCCGCTCGAGGAATTCCTCGTTCATCCAGATGCGATCTCGATCGACGACAGCCCGATTGCCGGCATCAAGCGGCGGATGCGCCGCTCGGATCTGATCGCCATGGGCTACGACCGTGATCTCGTCGAAGGTTTTGCCATTGCCGGTAATGCCGATGGCGAGGACGAAGAATTTGCCCGCAGGCGCGGCATCTTCGGCGACGGCGAGGAGACCGCGACGGCGCTGCAGGAGGTGGACTACTACGAGCTCTATGTGAAGGTGGATGCGGACGACGACGGCATTGCCGAGCTTCGGCGCCTGGTCTTTGCCGGCGGCACCGGGGCCGACAACCTGCTCGAGGATGCGGAATGGGACGAGGTGCCCTTTGCCGATCTCATAACCGAGCGGCGGCCGCACCAGCGCGAGGGCAATGCGATCACCGACGACATGGCGGAGATCCAGCGGGTGAAGACCGTGCTTCTGCGCCAGACGCTCGACAATCTCTACTGGCAGAACAACCAGCAGCCGATCGTGCAGGAAGGGGTGATCCAAAACCCGGAATCGGTGCTGAACCCGAAGTTCGGCCAGCCGATCCGCGTCGGCCAGGGCGTCGATGTGCGCGGCGCCGTTGGCTACACGGCGGTGCCGTTCGTGGCGCGGGAATCCTTCTCGATGCTCGGCTATCTCGACCAGGAGGCGACCGATCGCACCGGCATTTCCGATGCCTCGAGCGGCATGGCGCCGGATGCGCTGCAGAACATGACGGCGAAGGCGACCGCGCTCGTCGAACAGGCGGGCATCGGCCAGACGGAGCTGATGGTGCGCACCTTCGCGCAAGGGCTGAGGCGGGTGTTCAAGGGGCTGCTTGGGCTGACCATCAAGCACCAGGACCGGCCGCGGGCGGTGCGTCTGCGCGGCAAATGGGTGACCTTCGACCCGCGCCACTGGAACGCCGGCATGGATGCGACCGTCAACACCGGGCTTGGTGCGGGTACCCGCGAGCGCGACATGCTGATGATCCAGATGATCCAGCAATTGCAGGAAAAGCTCTTGACGACGCTCGGGCCGGACAATCCTTACGTCTCTCCCGACAATCTCTACAACGGCATCGCCAAGACCGTGGAGGCGGCCGGGCTGAAATCGCCCGACCTCTACTTCACCAAGCCGACGCCCGAGGACAGAGCCGCGCTCGCGAAAAGCGCTTTGATTACGATTCCTGCCTTGATGCAGGCGGGTTGTGGAACTTCGCAACCGGCCAGTGTTCCGGGTCTGCGGGGCGTCGTCGGAACTGATCTCGTCGGCGCGCGCGGCGCGACTGCTGCCGATCAACGCCGGATTGATCGCACGGCCGTTGGCCTCTGTGCTGCGGAAATCTGGACACGGGCGGAATGCGCCAGGCATGGGGGGCGCGCCGATGTCGGCAGTTGAAATCGATGTTGCCGTTCACCGCCAGCTCGGCGAATTGGTTGCGGGCATGCGCGGCTTGCAAGAATCCATCCGCCGGATCGAGGAGGGCAGCCGCCGTGCCGAGGACAAGTACGCCGCCATTCATGGCAGCGTACATCTACGCATGGAGCAGCTGGTCGATCGCGTGGGTGAGATCGAGGCGTCTGTCTCGGCGATCGGTGCGGACGTCGCGGAGATGAAGCCGGTGACCGACGACGTCAGGCGCTGGAAGCTGATGGGGATCGGCGCATTGGGCGTCACCGGCATCGCGGCGATGGCGCTGGGCGTCAGCTTCGCCGAGGCGATCCGCCGCGTCGTCTTTGTCATCATGGGCAAGGGCTGACGGGGCCGTCTGAGATCGGAGGCGCCGCGAAGGCCTAAGCTGGGTCGACGAGATTTGCCGGCCGAGTTCCGAGACAAGTCAGATCTGGATTGACCGCTCGTCCAAGGAAGATCGTTCCAAACCACTATATTCAATGCACGCCGCGCGCCCCAACGGGCGCGCGGCGGTTTTTGCGTTTTCTATCCCTTCGGGGTCACCAAGACTGCGTTGCCGTCGCCCATGATCGGCTTGTTGTCCTTTATCGGGGGAGCGCCAGGTGGGGAGAACCTACCAGGAGATGCGCTGTGGGCTGTCACTTTGGTCGGGTCTTGAGCGGATGCAGCTTGCTGGCGCGCTCAATCGACGGAGCGCCCTAGGTCACAAAGCCGGCACCGCATTCGGCGCTCCTGCGGCCATTCGCCGGGCACCATCCGATACCGAGAAGCGGAGGCGATATTCCTTTGGCGAGAGACCGAGGATCTTGCGGAAGATCTTGCGGTAGGCGTTGGTGTCGTCATAGCCGCTCTGCCAGGCGACCTGCTCGATCGACAGATGCGAGCGCTCCAGCAGATCGCGTGACTTGGCGATCCGCAGCCGCTGGCAATACTCCGTCGGGTTGAAGCCGGTCGCCTTCTGGAAGCGGCGCAGGAACGTGCGGTCGCCGAGCCCGGCGCGCTCGGCCATCATCTGCAGCGTCACGCCCTTGGTGCTGGTGCCATGCAGCCAGTGCTGGATCTTGAGGATGACGTTGTCGCCGTGATCGAGCTTCGGCGCGAAGACGCTGTAGTAGCTCTGCTCGCGCGCGCCGGGATCGATAATCATATACCGCGCCGTTGCCAGCATGACGTCGGTTCCGAGGAAGCGGTCGACGAGTTTCAGCCCGAGATCGATCCAGGCCATCATGCCGCCGGCGGTGATGATGTCGCCCTCGTCGATCAGCAGCCTGTCGGTGTCGACGCGGACGTTGCCGTAGCGGTCGGCGATCAGGCCCTGGTGCGACCAGTGCGTGGTGATGGTGCGGCCAGCAGCGAGGCCGGATTCTGCGAGCAGATAGGCGCCGCCGCAGACGGAGCAGATGGTCGTGCCGCGTTGATGCTGCTCGCGCACGAAGGCGGGCAGGCCGCCGATCCTTTCGCCGACGGGCAGATCGGCGAGCGTCGGCGGCAGGATCAGCGCCACCAGGCCCGAGGAGGGACCCTGGTGGGTGTCGCGTGATTTCGCCACCGAGCCGTCTTCCTGCAGCTTCCAGTGGCTGATGCGGATCTGCGGAGCGTCTACCCCGCTCTGTTCGACCGATTGCATGCTCGCCACCTGGAACATGTCGGTCAGCCCGTGGATCGCCGACATCAGGGCGCGCGGGTAGACGACGATGCCGATCTCCGCCGGTTCGCTTTCCGCTCGTTTTGTCACTTCTGCCCCCATCGTTGTCAGCTTTGCCGGTCGAGAGGTTAGGCCCGCCGTTTTATCAATTCAACCATCGCTTCCACGGGATGGAAGCCGGGCAACAGAGATCGAAAAGGTGAGGACAATGACACAGGCAAAAGCAGTTTCCGCAAGCGTTTCCAATGGCGTTTCTCGCCGCACGGTTCTTTCAGCCGCCTTTGGTGCGGCGACGACCGCAGCCGCGGTCAACGCCATGAACAATCCGGCCAAGGCCGCATCCACAACCGCATCAACCGCCGGCGCGTCCGGCACCGAGGGAGCAAATACCATGGGCAGCCGTATCACCACCCGCGATGGCGTCGAGATCTACTACAAGGACTGGGGTCCAAAGGATGGCCCGGTCGTCGTGCTCAGCCACGGCTGGCCGCTGTCATCGGACAGCTGGGAAGCGCAGGCCTTCCACCTCGCCGCCAATGGCTTTCCGCGTCATCACCCATGACCGCCGCGGCCACGGCCGCTCGTCGCAGCCCTGGGACGGCAACGACATGGATCACTATGCCGACGACCTGGCCGACCTCATCAATGCGCTCGATCTGAAGGCCATCTTCCTTGCCGGCTTCTCCACCGGCGGCGGCGAGATCAGCCGCTATATCGGCCGCCACGGCACGGGCCGGATCGCCAAGGCCGGGTTGATCTCGGCAGTGCCGCCGCTGATGGTCAAGACCGACAAGAACCCCGGCGGCCTGCCGAAGGAGGTGTTCGACGGGCTGCAGGCGGGAAGCCTCAAGGATCGCTCGAAGCTCTACCGCGATATCGCCTCGGGTCCGTTCTTCGGCTTCAACCGGCCGGGTGCGGTTGCTTCCCAAGGCATGATCGACAGCTTCTGGCTGCAGGGTATGATGGGCGGCCACAAGAACACCTACGACTCGATCGTCGCCTTCTCGCAGACCGACTTTACCGAGGACCTGAAGAGGTTCGATGTGCCGACCCTGATCATCCATGGCGACGACGACCAGATCGTGCCGATCGATGCCGCCGCACGGGCCTCGAAGAAGCTCGTCCCGCATGCCGAACTCAAGGTCTATGCCGGCGCGCCGCACGGCATCACCGACACGCACAAGGACCAGCTCAACGCCGATCTGCTCGCCTTTGCCAAGGCCTGATGCTTGCTCGCCGGTGGCGCCCAAGGGCGCACCGGCACCTTTCCTCAGATGTTTCAGCCAAGGACCAGAGCCATGACCTCTTCCCGCAATTCCACCGACGCATCCGGTCCCGACCGTCGTGAATTCCTTGCCGGTTCCAGCGCGATTGCTGCTTCCGCCCTCCTGCCGAAAGGTGCCTACGCCGCTGACGTCCATCGTTTTCAGCACGGCAGTTTCGATATTTCCGTCGTCAGCGACGGCTTCATCATGCTGCCGGTGAGCATCGTGCTGCCGGATGCGACGGCGGAGGAGCGGCCGGACATCATGCATCGCCTCGGCGGCACGCCCGAACGCGCGCCGTTTCATACCAATATCCCTGTTATCCGCACCGGCGGTGATGTCATCGTGGTCGACGACGGTTCGGGCAACCACTTCCAGGAAAGCGCCGGCAAGCTGCGCGCCAATCTGCTGGCTGCCGGCATCGATCCGGGTGAGGTCACGAAGGTGGTGCTGACCCACGCGCATCCCGATCATGCCGGAGGGACCCTTGGTGCCGATGGCAAATTGACCTTTCCGAACGCGCAGTATTTCGTATCGGAGGCCGAGTGGCAGTTCTGGACCGATCCGAACTTCGAAAAGACCATGCCGCAGGCGTTGCATGGCTTTGCCAAGGGCGCGCAGCGCGATCTTTTCGCGGTGCAAGATCGTCTGACCCTGGTCAAGCCCGGCGACGAGATCGTCAGCGGCATGCAGGTGCTCGATACGCGCGGCCATACGCCCGGCCACATCTCGCTTCAGCTTGCCGGTGGCGACGGCGCCGGGCATGAGGGCATGGTGATAACGGGCGATGCGGTGACCAGCAATGCCGTCTTTTTCGAACATCCCGACTGGCATTTCGGCTTCGACACGGATGCGGAACTGGCCTTGAAGAACCGCAAGGCCCTGATCGACAGGGCGGCATCGGAGCGGCTGGCGTTGCTTGGCTATCACTGGGCCTATCCGGGGATCGGGCGCGCCGAGCGGAACGGCTCAGCCTATCGTTTCGTCGCGGCCTCGTAACCGCGGAGAGCAGTCTTCAACGAGCGCGAGCGACGCAACCGACGGGCGCCTTCTCAAGCGCCCGTCGGTCCTTTCTTTCTCAGAGAGCGAGTTCGCTGGCCTTGATGTCGCTGATCGGCGCGAGGAACGGCAGGTCGAACGGGCGAAGATCGTTGCGTTCGACTGTCAGCCGCGGCCAGTCGGGATTGACAAGCGCGCCGCGGCCAAGCGCGATCATGTCGGCTCCGGCTTCCATCACCTCCTCTGCGCGTGCGAGATCGTGCAGACTGCCATTGGCGATGAGGAACAGGCGCGGCGCGTGGCGATGGGCAAGCGCCACGAGTGAGGCGTCGCCGCCGTCGAAGGCCGGCTTCCAAGCTTCGAACTCGGTCACGTGAACGAAATCGGCCGGACTTTCGGCCAGCGTCTTGAACACGCGCGCTGCACCCGGTTCGCGTTCGGCCCATTTGTGCCTGAAGTCGTTGACCTTGCCCTGGGAGAGGCGCAGTCCGAGCGGGACGTTGGGGCCTATCGCCGCGCGCACAGCCTTCAGCACCTCGAGCGACAGACCGAGCCGCTGCACGATATCGCCGCCCCAGCGGTCTGTCCGCCGGTTCGAGAAATCGGTGAAGAACTGATCGAGCAGGTAGCCGTTGGCGCCGTGGATCTCGATGCCGTCGAAGCCGGCGACCTCGATGGCCAAGCGAGCGGCATTAGCGAAGCCCTCGATCGCTTCGGCAATCTCGACCTCGCTGATCTCGCGCGGCAAAGGATAGGGGCCGTCGCCATGGTAGCCGGTCATCTGGGTGCCCTTCGGACGTATGGCCGAGGGGCCTACCGTATCCGGGCGGTAGGGGTTGCCCTGTGCCAATGCGCCGCCATGCATGAGCTGCGCGAAGATGCGGCCACCAGCGGCGTGGACTGTATCGACGACGCGGCGCCAGGCAGCCGCCTGTTCCCTGTCGGTCAGGCCGGGCTGGTCCCTGTAGGTCTGGGAATAGGCATTGTCGGTGTAGATGCCTTCGGTCGTGATCAGGCTGAAGCCGCCGCGGGCGAAGCGTTCGTAGTAGTGCTGCATGCGTTCGCCTGGAACGCCTGCAGCCGAAGCGCTGATGCGGGTCATCGGCGCGACCGACAGGCGGTTGGTGAAATCGAGCCCCTTGAGGGTGATGCCAGTGAAAACGGGAGATGGAAGGATCTGTGGCGCGTTCATCTCAGCGGTCTCCGTCAAGCGCGATCGCTTCCATCTCGATCAGTACATCGGGTGAATAGAGAGAAGAAACCTCGATCATGCTTTCAGCCGGGTAGGGTGCCGAAAGCCACTTGCGGCGAAGGTCGACCATCTTTCCCGCGTTCTCGGTGGAACGCAGGAAGATCGTGGTCTTGACGACCTTGTCGAGCCCGGAGCCGGCCGACTTCAAGGCGCGGTCGAGATTGCGAAAAGCCTGGTTGGCCTGGCGGTCGAAATCGCCAATGCCGACGATTTCGCCGTCGTCACCGATTGCCGCCTGGCCGGAGACAAAGACGAAGCCATTGGCCCCGATTGCCTGGGAGAGCAGGAACGGCGCGTAGGGATCCGGCGTGGTGACGACCTGTTCAAGATGCATGGAATGTCCTTTCGATGCCGGAACGATTTCCGGCGCTCATCTCAACGGCCTGCGTCGAGCGCGATCGCCTCGATCTCGATCAGCGCGTCAGGCGAGTAGAGCGAGGAGACCTCGATGATGCTGTCGGCGGGGTAGGGTGCCGAAAACCATTTGCGACGGAGTTCGATGATCTTCCCGAAATTCTCCATGGAGCGCAGGAAGATCGTAACCTTGACGATCTTGTCGAGGCCGGAACCGGCGGCCTTCAGGGCCCGGTCGAGGTTGCGGAAGGCCTGTTCGGCCTGGCGGTCGAAATCGCCTTCGCCGACGAGCTCGCCGTCATCGCCGATCGCCGCCTGCCCTGAGACGAAGACGAAGCCGTTGGCCTTGATCGCCTGGGAAAGCAGGAAGGGCGCGTAAGGATCCGGCTTGGTGATGACCTGTTCGAGAGACATGCTTTGTCCTTTCATGCTTGAGTTTTTCTCAGCTTGGCGCTGTTGCCTTGGCTGTTGAACTCAATATGCTGAGGAGATAGCAGGCTGACAAAGAGTGATTTCTCAGCTGATAGATGAGATGAATTCTTCCATGAGGATGCGATGAGGAAGCTGCCGCCGCTCGGCGCCTTGCGGGTCTTCGAAGCGGCCGCCCGCCGACTGAGCTTCAAGCATGCGGCGGAAGAGCTGAACGTTTCGGCGACCGCCGTCAGCCACCAGATCCGGCAGCTGGAGGAGATGCTGGAGGTCAAGCTCTTCGAGCGCGAGACGCGACAGGTGCATCTGACGGCTGCCGGCAAGGCGCTGTTTCCGGTGCTGCGCGATGGTCTCGATCGCTTCGAGCAGGCGATTGCCGACGTGCGCCGCCAGCAGGGGAGCAAGGTCGCGCGGCTGACCTCCACCGTCGCCTTCGTCGCCAAGCGTCTGGCGCCGCTCGCCGGCTCGTTTCGCGAAGCCTATCCGGACTGGACGCTGAGGCTCGACGCTTCCAACCGGACGATCGACCTGGAGGCGGACGCGGACGCCGCAATCCGTCTCGGTGGCGGACACTACCCGGGTCTCATAACCGAGCCGCTCTTTGCCGATCGTTTCGCCCCGGTCTGCGCGCCGCGACTGGTGCCGGCAAGTGCTGCGGATCTCAAACGCTCAACGCTCATTCATTTCGATTGGGGTGTGGCGCGCCGAGACGAGCCGCGTGCGCCGGTCTGGCGGCAATGGCTGGAGCGGGCTGGCATCGCAGATGTCGATGCGAACGCGGGTCTTTCGTTTACCGATGAAATCCATGCCGTTCAGGCCGCCGTAGCCGGGCAGGGCATCGGCCTTTTGAGCCTGACGCTGGTCGCCGAGGAACTCGCCTCGGGCATTCTCGTCCAGCCTTTTCCTGTGACGCTCGAAAGCGACCGCTACGATCTCGTCTATAGCCCACGGATGGCAGATCGACCGGCGACGCAGTTGTTGCGCGATTGGGTGATCGCGCAATTCGGCAGCGGCGACTGCCGCTCGCTCCCATAGTCGCCCCACGAAATGCGTCAGTCAAAATCGAAAATATCATCCGGCTGCCAGCGCCGGCTGGTGAGGCGCAACGACCGGTCCGGCTCGATGATATAGGTTTCGTAGACCTTGCGGCCGTACTGGTCGATGAACTGGTGCGGCACGATGCTGCCGACAGGCGACTTCGTGAGCTTGGTGCGCGGCTGGCCGCCATAGGTGATGCTGCCGGGGATCGGCTCGAGGTTCGACGAATAGCCGTAATAGCTTGAGCCGCCGCTTGCGGTACAGCCGCTCAGAAGCAGAACGACGGAGAGGGCGGCAAGGGCGTTTTTCATGTCGGCGATCCTCGGTTACGGGTGCGCTTGGTAGGGGAGGCGCAGTCAGGTTCCTCGCCTTCAAATGGACTACGGAACGCGCTGCAACACTTTGATCTATTGTACAATTTCCTGATGCAAATCCAAGGGCTCGCAATTATCTAGGCAAGCCTAGCGCCTGCTTCGAGCAAGCCTGGGGCGACGCGGTGGAGGAAGCGGATGGTCCGCTGGCACCGGCGGCAAAAGCGGCGGCCAAGGCGCTCCAACACCCTTTGCTAAAGTGTAGGGCGGCAACGGTGTTTTCCAAGTCGGCAACGTCGCGTGAATGCCTTGCGGTCGCTGGAGAATTTCGCCTTCGTACCCAGATTTGTCGCTGAGCCGGATTCCGGTGCGGAGAAAGATGCGTTACTTCTCTCGTGAACGTTCCGGCGGATCGCGCGTTTCGGCCTTGCGCCAACTGCACGTTCCGTCCCGCCCAGTCCTTTCGCCGAACCCGGGTATTGCATGACCGCCGAACAGTCTCTCGCGTTTATCGTCATCGGCGCCATGATGGTCTTCTTCATCTGGGGGCGGTTTCGATACGACGTGATCGCCTGTTCTGCGCTGATGCTGGCGGTGGCCGTCGGCATCGTGCCTTACGATCATGCCTTCGACGGTTTCAGCGACGACATCGTCATCATCGTCGGCAGTGCCTTGATCGTCAGCGCCGGCGTGGCGCGCTCAGGCGTGGTGGATGCGGCGATCCAGCGCTTCCTGCCCAATATCTCGTCGGTCCGGGCCCAGCTTGCGCTGCTGGTCATCACGGTGACGGTGCTTTCCGCCTTCATCAAGAATATCGGGGCGCTGGCGATCATGCTGCCGGTCGCCTTCCAGTTCGCCCGGCGGTCGAATGTCCAGCCTTCGGTCTTCCTGATGCCGATGGCCTTCGGTTCGCTGATTGGCGGGCTGATGACGCAGGTCGGCACCTCGCCGAATATCGTCGTGTCGCGCGTGCGTCAGGAACTGACCGGCGAGAGTTTTACGATGTTCGACTTCACGCCCGTCGGCGCGACCTTGGCGCTGGTCGGCTGCATCTTCCTGCTCTTTGCCTACAAGCTCGTGCCGCAACGGACCAGCAGCCAAGTTTCGGTTCATTCGGCGATCGAGATTACCGACTATACGTCGGAGGCCGTCGTTGCTGCCGGATCTCCCGCGATTGGCAAGTCACTCAGCGCTCTGGTCAAGCTCGGCGATGGCGGTGCCGTCGTCATCGCCATTTTTCGCCGCGGCCTGCATCTGGCGCCGCTGCCCGACATCACGCTTGAAGCCGACGACATCCTGCTGCTTGAAGGCGGGCCGGGGGCGCTCGATCGGATTGTCTCGCAGGCCAAGCTGAAGATCGCCGGAGACCGCTCGCCGGGTAGCCGCGAGAAGGCAGGGTCCGAAATCGAGGCGGTGGAGGCGGTCGTCGGCAGCGGTTCGCCGATCGAAGGCATGTCGGCGCAGCGCCTGGCGCTGTTCAACACCCACAATATCAACCTGCTCGCCGTCAGCCGCCAGGGCGAAAGGCTGAAGCAGCGGCTCGGCAGCATTCGTCTGAGAGCCGGCGACGTCATTGTGTTGCAAGGCGCGCGGCGCGAATTGACGTCTTTTCTGCAGGACTTCGGCTGCCTGCCGCTCGCGCAGCGCGAGATCCTGCTCGGCACCACGCGCAAAGCGCCGTTGCCGCTTCTGGTCCTGGCCGCCGCCATGGGCTCGACGGCAGTCGGCCTCGTGCCGGTGCCGATCGCCTTTTTCGCAGCGGCCCTTGCCATGGTCATCTTCCGCATTATTCCGTTGCGCGACGTCTACCGTTCCGTCGACGGGCCGATCCTCGTGATGCTGGCGGCGCTGATCCCGGTCAGTGATTCCCTGCGCACGACCGGGGGGACGGAAGTCATTGCAGGGTGGCTCGGTACGGTTGCCGCCGGCTTGCCGCCGGCAGGCGCGCTGACCATCATCCTGATTGCGGCAATGGCGGTCACACCGTTCCTCAACAACGCCGCGACCGTGCTGGTCATGGCGCCGATCGCCGCGAGCTTTGCCGGTGCGCTCGGCTATCGGCCGGAAGCCTTCCTGATGGCGACCGCCATCGGCGCCGGCTGCGATTTCCTGACGCCGATCGGCCACCAGTGCAACACGCTGGTCATGGGTCCGGGCGGCTACCGGTTCAGCGACTATCCGCGCCTCGGCCTGCCGCTCTCGCTCGTGATTGTCATCGTCAGCATACCGACGCTGATGGTGGTCTGGCCGCTGCGGTAGTTTCCTGACCTAAAGTCAGGCCGCTCCGTGCATGACGCAGCAATCGGCCGGCACGGCATGCTGACGTCGGCGGTTTAGACGCTACCCAAGAACCGTGACAAGCACAGCCCCCCAGAGCGCCAGGAGCACGTTGCCGATCGCATAGCCAAGGCCGTAGCCGAGGGTTGGCACTGGGCTGCCGGCAGCCTCCTGCACGGCGGCGAGCGCCGGCGCCGAGGTTCCAGCGCCGCAGCAGGTGCCGGCGAGCACGCCTTCGTTCATGCGGAAGACCCAACGGCCAAGCGCAAGTGCTGCGAGGTGCGAAATCAGGCAGATCAGCAGACTGGCGATCACGAGCGCCGGACCGGACTGAACGAGGCCCGTGACGAAGCTCGGGCCGGCCGAGATGCCGACGCAGGCGATGAAGGGGCAGAGCCCGACGCTGTCGAAGAACCAGAGGGTTGACTCCGGCACGAAGCCGAAGGTGCGCCGGACCGAGCGCAGCCAGCCGGCGACGAGACCCGCGATCAGGACGCCGACCGCAACGCCGAGGCCGATTTCAAGGGCTCCGAGTTTCAGCGCGGGTATGCCGATGAGGCCGCCGAGGAAAATGAAGACGCCGACATAGACCATGTCGGTCGCCGTCGTCTTGCGATCCGCATAGCCGAGCCGGGCAGCGACATCCTCCACATGGCGCCTGGCACCGGCGATCGACATCACGTCACCCCGGCGGATTGTCAGCCCGGGGAAAATCGGGATCGGCTGGCCGGCACGCAGGATGCCGCGCAGGAAGACCGAGCGCGCCTCGGGCTGCTGCTTGAGCTGCCAAAGGCGTTTGCCGGCGACGTCCTTGTTGGTCACCACCACGTCGAGAATTTCGACCGGAATGTCGAGAAGCTCGCGGTCATCGATCTCGGTGCCGATCCGGCTGGCATATTCCACCAGGAAACCGCGAAGCCCGGCGACCGCAATAATGTCCCCGGCCTGCAGTCGCTCTTGCGGGGCGGGGGAGATGATCTCATTGCCCCTGCGAATCTGCTCGATATAGGCCTTCTGATGCTCCGGGACTCGCGCCTCCGCTTCCGCCACGGTCAGGCCGACCAGATTATCGGCGATCTCGAAGGCGCGCGCTTCGATCTCGCGGCGGGCGGTATCGCCGCTGTTCTCCGGGGCGATGTTGAGTTCGGCTTCGAGCTCGGCGCAGGCTTCCTTCAGGCTGCGGCCGAACATGCGCGGTGCGAGCTGCGACTGGACGAGGATCGCGGTGACGACGCCGACGAGATAGGCGACCGCAAAGCCGGTGGCCACGGCGGATTCGAATTGGGTGACGGCTTCGGGTGTTGGCGCCGTCTTGCGGAAGGTGTCGATGGCGACGCCGACGGTCGCCGATTCCGTTGCCCCGCCCGCAAGGACGCCTGCGGCCGTGCCGAGATCGAAACCGCAGGATCGAAAGAAGGATCGCCGCCGCGAGCGCCGCGACGCAGAGCGTCACCGTGACGGCGATCTGGGGCAGGGCATCGGCATTGAGGCTCTGGAAGAATTGCGGGCCGGTGCGGTAGCCGATGGCGAAGAGGAACAGCAGGAAGAACGCCTGCTTCACGTCGTTCGACAACACGGCGCCCGTCTGTCCGATCAGCACGCCCGCCAGCAGGCAGCCGGTAACGGCGCCGATGGTCACGCCGAAGATGGTGATCTTGCCGACGGCGTAGCCGATGCCGAGCGCGAGGAAGAGGGCGAGCTCCGGATGCGCTCTGAGGATGCCGAACAGGTGATCGATCACGCCGCTTTACTCCCAACTCCATGCCGAAGGGGCGCCTTCAGCCTGATGATGCGCTGCTCACTTGCCGGCAGGACCCTGCCGGAAAATCCGGGGTGGCTGGGTAACAGGGCGTCTGCTCACGCCCTTCTGCATGTGTCCTTCAATCGTCGCCGCTTGAAGGACAAAACATGCAGCATTCGAAAATGCTACAGCGACCGTTGCGCGTCTAATTGGACGCGCGGCGCTGCAGGGGGAGGCGGCCGACGGGTTTGCCGGCCGCTTTGCTCGGCTAGCTGATCTTCAGGCCCTTGGCCGCCTGGTAGGTCTGCACGTAGCCACGCGCCACGGAGCGCACGGCACGGCCGATCTGCGAATAGGCGTCGTCATTGAGGTTGGCGAAGGAAACGCGCGCCGACCAGTTTGGCGCGTCGAAGCCGGAGCCGTTCAAGAGAACGATGCCGTGATCCTCGGCCAGTCGGAAGGGAATGTCGAGCGGATGGATGTTGTCCTTCACCCATTCGACGACATCCTGCCCGACATATTTGCGCAGCCAGAACTCGAAATCGATGATGCCGTAATAGTGGTCGAAATAGATGCCCGGGTTGGACTCGACGCCCATGCCGTTTACGAGGTTCCAGAACCGCTTCGTGCAGATGGCGATGCAGGCCTTCTGGTAGGCCTTCTCGACATCCATCAGCTCGACCAGGCTGAAGAGCGACATCATCACCTGCTGGGGAAGCGACAGGCCGGCGGTGTGGTTCAGCGCCACGTCGCGGCTGTCGGCGACGATGCGGTCGATGAACTTCACCTCGCGCGGCTTCGGCGTCATCGCCTTGTAGCGCTTTTCCAGAAGCTTTTGGATCGGCTCGGGATGCGCCTTGATCCTCTCGTCGAAGATATTGTCCTGGGCAACGGCCACCACGCCGAGGCGCCAGCCGGTGCAGCCGAAGTACTTCGAATAGGAATAGACGCCGATGGTGTTGCGCGGCAGATGGCCGAGCAATGACTGGAACCCCGGGACGAAGGTGCCGTAGACGTCATCGGTAAGGATGATCAGATCGGGACGCTTGTTGTTGACGAGATCGACAAGGCGCTTGATCGAATCCGGATCCATCGCGACGGCGGACGGGTTGCCGGGGTTGACCAGGAACAGCGCCTTCACCTCGGGGTTTTCCAGCGCCTTGATGTCATCGTCGGTGAACTGGAAGCGGTCTTCCTGCTCGGCGCTGACATTGATGGTCTTCAGCGTGTAATCCTCGAGCTGCGGCATCTCGAGATAGGGCGTGAAGATCGGCGTTCCGAGCGCGATCGTGTCGCCGGCGTTGAGGATGCGGGCGTTCTTCAAGGCCTTGAAGATGTAGCACATGGCGGCGGTGCCGCCTTCGACCGGGTAGAGGTCGAATTTCACGCTTGGCCGGTGGCCGGCGCACATCGCCCACATCAGATATTCGTGGGTGATGATCTCGTTGTGATGCAGCGCCCGATCGGGGACCGGATAGTTGTCGCCGATGATCGAGTCGGTCAGCTCATGCACGAATCCATCCGGGTCGAAGCCGAAGGTGTTGATGGCATAGGCGACGGCGTCACCGAGGGTTTTGGCGGCCGGGACGCCTTCGTCTTCCTCGTCCACGGTTTCCGTGCTTTGAAGCTGTTTCTTGATCCACTTCTGGAACCGCGCATGCGCTCCGTCCTGGGGCGGCATGCCGGCGACACCCGCCTTCGGATCGTAGTAGGCGCGTTTCGCCTCCGTCAGGGCGAACTGGCCGAGCAGGAAGAAGGCTTCGCGGGCCCGCGTTGCCGTCCAGTTCGGGTTGCCGCGGCCGGCATTGAGGAAGGCCTTGGCGGATTTCTGCGAGCTCGTCTTGGCGAGCTTGATCAGTTCGTCCTTGATCTCGAACGGGCTGAGATCGGAAATGCTGTCGTAGAATTTTCTGTCCAACATGATCCACACTCCCTGTGATCTATGAAATTGGAACAATGGTCTCGGTTCTGCCTGCCCGCCTCAGGCAAGCATGATGACGATGACGAGGCCGAAGATGGTGAGCAGCGTGTTGCCGATGGCGTAGGGCATGCCGTAGCCGAGTGCCGGCACCTTGCTCTTGGCCGCCTCCTGGATCATGCCGAGTGCGGCCGTCGTGGTTCTGACGCCGGCGCAGGCGCCAAACAGGATCGCCGGGTGGAACTTGAAGACATAGTGGCCGATGAGCACCGAGGCGATCATCGGGATGGAGGTTGCAACGACTCCCCAGATGAACAGCGAAATGCCAACCTCCTGGAGGCCTGCGACGAAGCCCGGTCCGGCGCCGATACCGACCACGGCGATGAAGATGTTGAGGCCGAGCGTGTTCAACAGCCACAGCGCCGGCGACGGGATGCGGCCGAAGGCGGGGTAGGTGGTGCGCAGCCAGCCGAGCACGAGACCGGCAAGCAGGGCGCCGCCTGACGTGGATAGCCCGATCGGAATACCGCCGATCGTTATCGTCAGCGCCCCGATCATCGCGCCGATGAACAGACCCCAGCCGAGGAAGGCGATGTCGGTGGTTTCGACCGGGCGATCGGCAAAGCCGAGAGCCTTGATCGCCGCTTCGACGTGCCTCCTGGCGCCGCCGATGGTGACGATGTCGCCACGCTCGACGGTCGTGCCGGGAAGGACCGGGATCTCGACCAGCGAGCGCACGATCTTGCGGGCATAGACGCCGCGCGCCCAATCCATCGTGCTGACTTCGGCGAGTGTCTTTCCGGCCAGCGCCTTGCTGGTCACGTAGACGTCGACGATCTCGGCCTCCGCGTTCAGAAGCTCCTTGTCCTCGACCTCCGTCAGCTTGCTGTCCAGGTTTTCGACGAGCAGGGCGCGCCTGCCCGAGAAGGCGACGACGTCGCCCGGCTGCAGCACGGTGTTGCCATCCGCTTCGATGATCCGATCGCCTCTTCGCAGGCGCTCGACGAAGACGCGAATGCCGGGAAGCAGGTTCTTGACCGGCGTTCCGGTTAGCCCGCTTGCTTCGTCGATCCGATAGGCCCGAAGGCCGAAATCATGATAGGCGCGGGTGATGCCGGGTTCGCTGCTCTCGGTGCCGCCGCCGAGCTTGGCCTCATACTCCTTGCAGGCCGCCGGAAGATCGATGCCGAGAAGTTTTGGGCCAAGCTGGGCGAGGATGATGGCAGAGCCGATCGTGCCCCAGATGTAGGTGACCGCATAGGCAATCGGAATCTGGTCGGCAAAGGTCTTGGCCTGCTCCGGCGTCAGCCCGAGCGAATTGATCTGGTCCGTGGCAACGCCGATCGCAGCCGAGATCGTCTGCGACCCGGCATACATGCCGGCGCCGTAGCCAAGCGGAAGCCCGGCGATCAGCGCGCAGAGATAGGGAACGATGAGGCACAGCACCAGGACAGACAGCGCAAAGGCAATCTGCTTCGGCCCATCGGTGCTCAAGCCGCGCACGAATTGCGGGCCGACACCGTAGCCGACGGCGAACAGGAAGATCAGGAACAAGGTGGACTTCAGATCACCGGAAACCTGGATGCCCAGCTGCCCGATGAGGACGCCCGCCAGGAGCGTGGCGGTGACGTTTCCGAGATTGAACCCCGCGACCTTGATGGGTCCGATCAGGAAACCGATGCCGAGGGCGAGGAAGACAGCGACCGGAGGATAGGTCCGAAGCGTCTCGACGAAGAAGTCAATTGGATTCACTGCCATCCCCTTTAGAAAGTTGCGTTGCCATCACTTCATTTCGGGACCTGCGCGGCTAAGTTGATTTTATCGGTGGCTTGTCGATGCCCAATCCTAGCTTTGGCAATTGTCGCTTCGGCTGCTGATTTTCTCAACGGCCTTGGGGTTACGTGAGCGTAACGTACGTTAAATTTCCGGCTTTTGCGCGCAGTGGGGGCTGATGAGCGCTGCGCGGCACCGGTCCGAAAGCGTCGGGCCGGGCGGTCGTGCGAAGGCAAGTTCGAGAGGGTGGCGGCGCGCCGGTCGCGATGAAGGTACACGGTCCCACCACGGCGGATTTCGCCGGCTATTCAACTCTGACGTTGTATTTTTATGTTATCGCATAACGGATGGACATGACGAAACGCCGCATGTCGATGGACCCGGAGCACATGCCCCGCAGTTGCTTCATCCGCGCGCCGCGAAGCTTGAAGTGACGGGGGCGCTCATCCGTTCGTTTCACGAGCAAGGCCGGCAATTGCGGCCAGTCTTGCGCTCCGCTTCAGATGGCGACGCCTTCGAGTGCTATGATCCGTGTCCTGGCACAGCGCTCACGGATCGTCTTCAGGCGCTGATACTCCGGCGATTGGTACCAGGAGAGCAAGGCTTGCATGTCCGGGAACTCGAGGATGACGAGCCGGTGCGGTTCCCAGTCGCCTTCAAGCACCCGGGTTGCGCCACCGCGGCCGAGATAGCGCCCGCCATAGCGGGCCTCCGTCGCCGGCACCTCTCTTTTGTATTCCTCGAAGGTCGCTGCATCGGTGATATCGACATCGGCGATCAAATAGGCAGCCATGGCAGAGCTCCTTTCCCGACAAGCCAAGGAGCAAGGATACGCCGGTCGTCGCCGTCAGGCGAGACTCTCGCCCGCGGCGGCCGGCAGGGTGACTTAGGATCATTACCTTGTTGGTTGTTGTTATGTTATGTTATAACAGTCAGTACATGACGAAACGCCGCATGTTGATAGATCCCGGCCGCCCGACCCCATCGGTTGTATCCGCTGCCGATTCATGCGAGGAAGAGCGCGATGGTGCTGCGTCCGCGACAATGCGGAGGCGGCTGAAAAGGGAACACGGAACGGACGACCCTGACGGGACCGAAACCGTGGCTGCCCCCGCAACTGTGAGCGGACAGCGCATTCACACCATGTCACTGGCCAATGGCCGGGAAGACGTGGATGCGCCGCGACCCGCGAGCCAGGAGACCTGCCATCGAACCGATCAACCACAACGGACGGGGTGTTCCGATGGAAAAGAACTGGCTTTCGCGCGACGGTCATCCGTCATCCTGCCGCTTCGCCATCTCTTGCCGTCAGTCCGGCGGAGAGAGAAAATGGCTGAGCCGACTTCCCGACAGCATAAGATAACGGTCTGCACCGATTGCCGTTTTACCGGCGGCCCCTGCATGCCGGGCGCCGAGCTGATAAAGCGTCTTAACCGCAGCATTGCCGCCCTCGGCGCGCCGCTCGATCGTGATTTCTCGATTGCCGGCACGGTCTGCATGGCGGCATGCACGCGCCCCTGCACCATCGCCTTCCAGGCGACGGGCAAGGCGACCTATCTCTTTGGCGACATTTCGCCGGAAGAGGACATCGACGATCTCGTCCGCTTTGCCGCCACCTATGTGGAGCGCGGCGACGGCATGACGCGGGCTGCCGAACGGCCGCGCGGGCTGAAGGGCAAGACGCTCGCCCGCATCCCGGCGGCCATGCTCGTCTCCGAAGACGTTGCGGGCCATTTCCAATGAGCGCGACACGCATGCGCTCAAGCGCGTTTGGTGCGTCGGGGATGGACGCGTGGCGCTGCCGGGGTGGGATCAGACCATGACCTGCACCGCAACAGGAGCCGCCCTTCGCGTTAAGGGGCTTTGCTGGGGGCCGCGCCCGGGGCTGACCCTGGTCGACGACATGGACTTCGCGATCGAGGCGGGCAGCCGGCTTGCGATCCTCGGGCCGAACGGGGCCGGCAAGACCTCGCTCTTACGCTGCCTTTACCGGGCGGTGCAGCCGAATGCGGGCCGCATCGAGGTCGACGGCGTCGACCTGTGGTCGATTTCGGCGCGCGAAGCGGCGAAAACGATCGCCGTCGTGCTTCAGGAAATGCCCGGCGATTTTCCCTTCAGCGTGCGCGACGTGGTGATGATGGGCCGCATCCCGCGGCGGGAGGGGCTCAACGGCTGGACGGACACCGACCGCGAGCGGGTGCAGCATGCACTCTCCCATCTCGATCTCGCCCATCTGGCCGGCCGCCAGTTCTCGACGCTCTCGGGCGGCGAGAAACAGCGGGTGCTGATTGCCCGGGCGCTTGCCCAGGAGCCGCGCATCATCATCCTCGATGAGCCGACCAACCATCTCGACATCCGCCACCAGCTCGAAATCCTCGAGCTGTTGCAGACGTTGAAGCTGACGATCGTATCGACGCTGCACGACATCAATCTCGCCGCCGAATTCGCGACTGACGTGGCGATCGTGACGGCGGGGCGGCTCATCGCCTTTGGCACACCCGACGCGGTGCTGAGCCCGCGGGCGCTGTCCTCCGCCTTCGGTGTCACCGCCACCGCCCACAGCACCGCCGTTGCCGGCACCGCCCGTTTCTCCTTTTCACTTCCTCGACAGGGATCCATTTCATGAAGATCAACATTGCCTCCTCTGCCTTCCTGTTTCTCATCGCCCCTGCTGTGCCGGCGCTCGCCTATCCGGTTACCGTCAAGAGCTGCAACCGCGAGGTGACCTTCGATGCTGCGCCGAAGCGGGCGATCGCCAACGACGTCAATCTGATCGAGATGATGCTGGCGCTGAAGCTGCAGGACCACATGGTCGGCTACACCGGCGTTTCCGGCTGGAAGACGCTGGATGAAAAGCTGCGCGAAGGTGTGAAGGAACTGCCGGAGCTTGCGGAGAAATATCCGACCAAGGAAGTGCTCCTCAACGCCGACGCCGATTTCTTCTTCGCCGGCTGGAACTACGGCATGAAGGTCGGCGGCGAGGTGACGCCCGAGACCTTGGCGCCGTTCAAGATCGGCGTCTACGAACTGACCGAATCCTGCATCCATGTCATGGCCAGGGAAAAGCCTACGATGGACGACATGTTCGTCGATCTCCTCAACCTCGGCCGCATCTTCGGGGTCGAGGATCGCGCCGAGGCGCTGGTCGACGGCTACCGCCGCCAACTGGCCGCGATCACCGAGGCAAATGCCGGCCGTGAAAAGCCGACGCGCGTCTTCGTCTATGATTCCGGCGAGGAAAAGCCCTTCACATCAGGCCGCTTCGGCATCCCGACGGCGATGATCGAGGCGGCCGGTGGCGCCAACATCATGGACGACGTCGACAAGAGCTGGGTGGAGGTCTCCTGGGAGCCGGTGATCGATCGCAATCCGGAGGTCGTGGTGATCGTCAACTACGGCGAGGTGAAAGCCGAGGACAAGATCGCCTTCATGAAGAACAATCCGGCCTTCGCCACTATCGATGCGGTGAAAAACGACCGCTTCGTGGTGCTCGATTATGTCGAGGCGACGCCGGGGCCGCGCAACATCGACGCCATCGCCCGGCTCGCCAAGGTCTTTCACGGCGAGGGCCTGTAACCGATGCTGGCTGAGGATACGTCGCCTGGTCCCGCTGCCGTTTCGCGGGTTGTTCCCGTTCGGGTGATCCGCGGCGGGGTCGGGGTGTTTGCGGCGTTGCTGCTGCTTCTCCTGACCGTGACCGCGGGCGTGTCGCTCGGCTCGGCGCCGATCCCGGTCACCACCGTCTGGTCGATCGTCGCAAGCAAGCTCGCGCCCGGCAGCGTCGAGGCCTTCTGGTCGGCGGGGCGCGAAAGCATCGTCTGGGACGTGCGCCTGCCGCGGGTCATGCTGGCGGGGCTTGTCGGCGCCGGATTGGCGCTGACAGGCGCCGTGCTGCAATCGGTCACGCGCAATCCGCTTGCCGATCCGCATCTGCTCGGCGTCTCCTCGGGCGGCGCGCTCGGGGCGATCGTCGCACTGCTCCACACCGGAATGATCCTCGGTCTTCTCACGGTGCCGCTCTTTGCCTTTGGCGGCGCGCTGCTGGCAACCGTGCTGGTCGCTTTCGTTTCCCGCGCTCTAGGCACCAGTGCCGATCGCCTGGTGCTTGCCGGCGTCGCCGTCGCCTTCGTGCTGACGTCGATCGGCAATCTCATGATCTTCCTGGGGGATCCGCGGGCGACGCACACGGTGATCTTCTGGATGCTCGGCGGCCTGGGTCTCGCGCAATGGCCGCATCTCATCTATCCGGCGCTCGTGCTGTCAGTCTCGCTCGGCTGGCTGGTCGTCCGATCGCGGGAAATCAACGCGCTTGCCATGGGCGACGAGACGGCGATGACGCTCGGCATTCCCGTGCGCCGCTTCCGTCTGACGCTCTTCGTCGTCACCGCGCTCCTGACCGGGGTCATGGTGGCCTTTTCCGGAGCGATCGGCTTCGTCGGGCTGATGGTGCCGCATTTCGTGCGGCTCTTTGCCGGCAGCGACAATGTCCGGGTCATCCCGTTTTCGGCCTTCTTTGGCGCCTTGACGCTGATCATGGCCGACCTCGTGGCCCGCGTCATCATGGCGCCGGAGGACATGCCGATCGGCGTCGTTACCGGCATTGTCGGCGGCATCGCCTTTGTTGCCATCCTCACGCGGCGCGCGTAAGGCGTGCATCGACATTGGGCATGCATGGAAATGGGCCGGTCCGCGCCTATGTCTTAGCGCATGTCTCCTTGAATCGAACTCGATTTAAGGACAAAGACATGCAGAAAATCAAAGTGCTACAGCGACCATTGCGCGTCTGATAAGACGCGCGGCGCTGTAGCGCATGCATGGCTGCCCGATCAGGCCTCGAAAGGGGCAGGACCGGCAGAAGAGCGGTGCGAGGGAGCAAATGACGAACGAAGTTGAAATCTGCACGCCGGATGACGTTTTGAGCTTCTGGTTCGGCGAGCTCACCTATGACGACTGGTTCACGATGAGCGGCGAACTGGATAAGGCCTGCATTCGTCGTTTCCAGGCATCGCACCTGGCGCTTGCCCGCGGGGTCAGCGAGATCTGGCGCGCAACGCCGGAGAACCGGCTGGCGGCGATCATCCTGCTCGACCAGATGCCGCGCAACATGTATCGCGGCACGCCGCTTGCCTTCGCGACCGATTGCCTGGCACTGCACGAGGCGAAGCTTGCCGTCGGCATCGGTGCCGACATGGCGATCAAGCCGGAAGCGCGCGCCTTCGTCTATCTGCCGTTCGAGCATTCGGAAAACCTGACCGACCAGACCATGTCGGTGAAGCTTTTCACCGAACTCGGCGATGCCGACTATCTCGACTATGCCATCCGCCACCGCGAGGTGATCGAACAATTCGGCCGCTTCCCGCACCGAAATGCGCTCCTGGCCCGCGTCTCGACAGACGCCGAGCTTGCCTATCTGGCACAGCCCGGCGCCGGCTTCTGACGAAAAATCCGGCGCTGGAGCGCAATTGGCGGCGTCTTTTGCATCTTTCCGCCGTCTTTCGTATTCACACCGCATTGTGACGACCACTGACGCGATTCCGCACCATGGTCTCAACCTGCAAGGATCATGAAATTGCGTTCTGTCGGAAAATTGCCTGCCATTCTCGTCTGCCTGCTGGCGCTTGCCGCCGCCGGCCCGGTCATGGCGCAAGGCACGACGCAACCGGCACAAGGTACGACCCAGAGCGCAACTCAGCCAGAGCAGAAGGCGACGCCGGCTCAGCCGGCCCAGACCGCAACGCAACCAGCCGGCAAGGCGGCGGCACCCGCGCAGGATGGTGCGCAGCCCGCTGACAAAGGCGCGGCACCCGGCGGCGCGACACCCGGCGCTGCCACCCAGCCGGCCGCGACGGCGGTTCAGCCGGCGCAGACGGCAACCCCGCCGGCCGGCGAGGCGGTTCCGGAGGATGCCACGCCGCCGGCCCAGAGCCAGGCGGCCGATCAGCTTTCCAAGGCCGCCGAGGATCTCAAGCGGCTGACGGACCTCGTCGACAAGGCCAAGGACGACGACATCGTGCTTGCCGACCTCAAGGTTCAGGTCGACGCGCTCGCCAAGCAAATCATCGGCGTGTCGGTCTCGACCCGGCCGCGCCTCGACGAAATCAAGGGGCGGCTCACCGAACTCGGCGATCCGCCGGCCGAGGGACAGCCGCCCGAAGCCGACATCGTGACCGCAGAGCGCAAACGGCTGATGGCCGAGCGCGGCGCCATCAACGCGCTCACCGGCGAGGCCGAGGGTCTTTCGATCCAGGCGACGAAGCTTTCCAACACCATTACCGCGACAAGGCGGGCGCTGTTTTCCAACACGCTGCTGAAGAACACCGAAGTCTCGACCGGCATGTTCGACGACGCTCTGACGGCGACGGCGGACGAAACCCGCGTGCTCTCGCGCAGTGTCGGGAGCTGGCTGAGTTTTGCCTGGAACTACAAGCGCGTGCCGCTTTTGACGGCGCTGTTCCTGTCGCTGCTGGCGGCGCTCGTGTTCCTTGCCGGCAGCCGCAGGCTCTTTCGCCCGCTGATCCAGCATGACATTACCGATGAGGAACCGAGCTACTTCCGCCGCCTGTCGGTCGCCTTCTGGTCCACGCTGATCCCGACGATCGCCTCGGCCGCCTTCGCGATTTCAAGCTTCCTGTTCCTGCGCGGCTTCAACGTGCTGCGCTCCGACATCGCACCGATCATTGCCATTACGCTGGGGGTGGCGGTGGTGGTGTTCTTCGTGACAAGGCTCGCCCAGGCGGTGTTGTCGCCGCGCGATGCGCGCTGGCGGCTCGTCAGGGTTTCCGATCGCGGCGCCAGGATGCTGATGATCGCGATCTTCGCCATGGCGCTGGTCAACGGTCTTGATTACCTGTTCGGCGGCGTCAGCGAGGCGCTCGGCTCGCCGGTGGTGCTGACCGTCGTCAAGAGCTACATCGCCTCCATCGTCATCGGGCTCATCATCATGGCGTCGGCCTGGATCAAGCCGACGCTCAGAAAGGACGAGTCCTTCGATGCTCATGGCCGCGCCTGGCCGCGGCTGGTGTCGTTCGCGCTGCTTGCGACCGGGGCCTTGCTGATCATTGCGGCCGTCTCCGGCTATGTCGGTCTCGCCCGCTTCATCGCCACGCAGATCATCATCACCGGCGCGATCCTGGTGACGATGTATATCGGCATTCTCACCGGCCGGGCCGTGGCCAAGCAGGGTGCGTTTGCCGAGACGGCGGCCGGGCGCTATCTCGAGCGCCGCTACAATCTGGAACAGGTGGCGCTCGACCAGATCGGTCTTGCCGCGGGCCTCAGCATCTATGCCCTGGTCGTGATGGTCTTCATCCCGCTGATCCTCTTGCAGTGGGGCTTCCAGGTCGCCGACATCGAGTCCTGGGCCTACCGGATGGTGACCGAGATCAGGATCGGCTCGATCACCATCTCGCTGGTCGGCATCCTCGCGGGCGTCCTGTTCTTCGCGCTCGGTTTTGCGGTCACCCGCTTCGTGCAGCGCTGGATCGACGGCAACATCATGGCGAGAAGCCGGGTCGATGCCGGCGTGCGCAACTCGATCCGCACCGGCATCGGCTATACCGGCGTCGGCCTTGCGTGCCTCATCGGCCTCTCGGCAGCGGGCATCGATCTCTCGAACCTCGCGCTCGTCGCCGGTGCTCTCTCGCTCGGCGTCGGTTTCGGTCTGCAGAACATCGTTTCGAATTTCGTGTCGGGTCTGATCCTGCTCGTCGAGCGGCCGTTCAAGGTGGGCGACTGGATCGTCAGTGGTACGACGGAAGGCTTCGTCAAGCGCATCTCGGTACGCGCGACCGAGATCGAGACCTTCCAGCATCAGTCGATCATGATGCCGAACTCGCTGCTGATCAACGCCTCGGTCGGCAACTGGACGCACCGCAACAAGCTCGGCCGCTCCGAGATCGCCGTCACCGTCACCTATGCCAGCGATCCGCGCCGGATCATGGAACTGCTGTCCGAGATCGCCGCCGCCCATCCGATGGTCTTGAAAAACCCTTCGCCGACCGTCGGTTTTACCGCCTTTGGCGACGAGCGCATGACCTTCGAGCTCCGGATTTACGTCGCCGACGTCTTGACCGGCGGCGGCGTGCGCAACGACCTGCGCGTGTCGATCTACGAGCGTTTCCGCGACGAGCGGATCGGCGAGCCGTTCCCGGTCAAGATCGAGGACGTGCCGGTCGAGGACCAGACCGGCATCGAAAGCCACCACCCGGAAGAGGTGGGCGAACCGAAGGGCGCCACCTCCGCCGAGGCAAGAGCGTCGGCCAAGGCGACGGCTTCAGGCAAACCGGCTGCTTCCGCAGCGCCGCTCAACGAGGAACGCGAGGCAGAAGAAACGGGCAGTCGCCGAACCGCCAGCCGCCGCGCAAACCCGAACCGCTGATAAACGGAGCGTTCAGCCGCTATTCAGCCGGCGTGCCATAAAAAGCATGCAATTCTTCTGGTGACCGATTACGTTGTCATCGGCTGAAGAGGTGGCCGGCGCAGCGTCGCGAAACCGACGGGGCGGCCGGCTCGGCGAGAGGGCGGCGCTTCGCGCGCCGATGGGCAATGAAGAAATCTGTGATTGCTTTGCTTTCCGGCGTACTGGTGGCCTACGTGCCTATGGCAGGCGCGGCCAGTGCCGCGACGGTCACGAACAAGGACAGCGAGACCGCCGTCCTGGTCGTCGTCGAGGGCGAAAGCCGCATGGAAGTGGCGATCGCCGCAGGCGCCACGGAGATGATCTGCCCGAGCGGCTGTTTCGTGACGGCGCCGAGCGGCGACCGCATCGGCCTGCAGGGCGACGAGAATGTCGAGATCGTCAACGGCAATGTCGTGGTGAAGTAACCGGAAACCAGCCACTGAAGGGCGCGGACTCTTCCGCGCCCCTAGAGCGCCGTGCGTTCAGACGAACGCGCAAAGGACGCTCTAGTACTTTGATCGTAGAGCATCTTTTCGCTTCAAGTGATTCCACTCGGACGCTCTATAGCGCAGCAGTTTCAGACGAACGCACAAAGACGCTCTGGCTCTTGAAGTCGAGAGCAGTTTTCCGCTCTCAATGTTTCCACTTGAGAGCGGAATGCATTGGCGCCCACAGCTAATCACGGCGCGCCAATCCCATTGGATGGCGAATGAACCGGCACTCCCGCCCGTCAATACGACGAGAGACGGGGTGGCCCCGGCGAATGCCTTTGCCATCCCATCGAAGCGCATTGACACGACCCATGCCCGGTAGCACGCTCGGCTGTTCGGCCGACGTTGCTCGCCACGGTCGTTCGCGCATTGCGGGAGGGGAACCATGCCATTCCTTCGCATCGCCTTGGCCGTCCTATTGGTGTTTTGCGCCACGCAAGCGTTTGCCGAGAAGCGCGTGGCGCTGGTCATCGGCAATTCCGCCTATCAGCATGTGGCGGCGTTGCCCAATCCCGGCAATGACGCTGCCGACATGGCGGCCAAGCTCGAAGGGCTCGGCTTCGAGGTGGTGACCGGTGTGGATCTCGACCTCTCGGGCGTGCGGCGCGTATTGCGCGATTTCGTCGACCGTCTCGATGGCGCCGATCTGGCGCTTTTCTACTATGCCGGCCATGGTCTTCAGGTGGACGGCGAAAATTATCTTGCCCCTGTCGACGCCAAGCTCGCCTCCCATGTCGATCTCGATTTCGAGGCGGTGCCGATGAACCTGATCCTGTCGGCGATGGAGCGCAGCACCAGGGTCAATGTCGTGCTGCTTGATGCCTGTCGCGACAATCCGCTCGCGGTCAATCTCGCCCGCTCCATGGGCACCCGATCGGCCTCGGTCGGCCGCGGACTTGCCAAGGTCGGCACCGGCATCGGCACGCTGATCGCCTTTGCCACCCAGCCCGGCAATGTCGCGCTCGACGGCAGCGGGCGAAACTCGCCCTTTACATCGGCGCTGCTCAAGCATCTCGGCCAGCCGGGACGCGACATCACCCGCGAGCTGATCGAGGTGCGCCGCGACGTTCTTGCGGCAACCGGCGGCAAGCAGGTGCCCTGGGACAATTCCTCGCTGACCGGCGAGGTGGTGCTGAAGCCTGCCGATGGCGGCCAACCGGCGTCGGTCAGGGAGCCGGCGACGGACCAGACTGCTGAGCTTGCCTATTGGGAAACGATCAAGGATGGGACGGAGCGCGATCTGTTCGACGCCTATCTGCAGCAATATCCCGATGGTGCTTTCGCATCCCTGGCGAAGGCCAAGATCCGCATCATCGAGCGGGTCTCCGCCCCGGCAACGGAGGGCGTTACCGACGTGCCCGCCGGCCAGGCCGTGGCGGCCGTTGATCCGGCCGCAGCCGCAGCGGGTACCGACGATCGCGCCTTGACCCGATCGATCCAGCAGCAGCTGAACCGGCTCGGCTGTCGGGCCGGCAGCGAGGATGGGCTGTGGGGCGCCGGCAGCCGCAAGGCGCTGGAGGCATTTGCCAGGCACAGCAAGGCTGAACTCGCAACGCTCGAACCTTCCAGCGACGTGCTCGAGCGCCTGAAGGCCGAGAAGGCGCGGATCTGCCCGCTTGCCTGCGCGCGAAACCAGGAGGCAAAAGACGGCCGTTGCGTGACGATCCGGCGCGAGGCCAAACTGCCCGAGCCGAGCGCGACCCAGGGCACCGCCAAGACACCGGCGAAGAGCACCGGCACGCGAGCGATCAGCCCGCCGGCCGAGCTGAAAAAGAAGAGCTTTGCCGGCTGCCCCGACAATGCGGACGTCGCCTTCCGGCAGATGTTTTCCCGCGGCTCTGGCCGCGGCAGGACGACGATAGCCGCCACGCACTCCTGCGGTCGTGCCTTCGCCTGTTACCGGGCGGCAAGGGGCCAGCCGTGGGATTGCGGCTGGCGGTGAGGCTGCGTGTGGCAAGCGGCGATCCGGGCGCTGCGGCGTTAGCTGGAGCGTCTCAGGTCCGCCGGCCGAAAGCCGTCGCGCGCCTTTTGGCGGCGTGGCAGAGGGCAAATTTCGGCTCTTGATTTTACCGCCGCCTCAGCAAGGATCACGGCGACATCCGTCACCGCTTTCCGGCAAGGGAGGACTCCCCATGAAACTCCAGCTTATCCGCAACGCCACGCTCAAGCTCGACTATGCCGGCCATACCGTGCTCATCGATCCCTTTCTCGGGCCGAAAGACAGCCTGCCGTCCTTTGCCGGGCGCTCGCCCAATCCGACGGTCGAGCTGCCGGTCGATATCGACACCATCCTGGCCGGTGTCGAACTCGTCATCATCTCGCATCTGCATGAGGATCACTTCGACGACACCGCCAAGGAGCGGGTGCCGAAGGGGCTGCCGATCCTCTGCCAGCCGGGCGACGAGGAGGCGATCCGCGCCGCCGGCTTTCGCGACGTGACGCCGCTTTCCGACAAGGCCAGCTGGCAGGGGCTGACGCTGACCCGGCGTGACGGCAGCCATGGGCTCGGTCCGGTCGTCCAGGACATGGGGCCTGTCATCGGCTTCAGCCTTGAGGCGAAGGGCGAGCCGACGGTCTACTGGGCCGGCGACACGGTCTTCTATCCAGCAATCGAGAAGACGATCCGCGAAACGAAGCCTGACATCATCGTCACCCATTCCTGCGGAGCGAAGTGGAATGGCGATCTCATCGTCATGGATGCCGAGCAGACGATCAAGGTCTGCGAGATGGCGAAAAACAGCACCGTCATTGCAACGCATATGGAGGCGCTGGATCACGCGACGGTCAGCCGAAGGGAGCTCAGGGCAGCCACCGATGCCCATGGCATCCCCTTGACGAAGCTGGTGATCCCTGATGACGGCGACGTGCTGACGCTGATACCGCCGGTGGTCTGATTTCTTCAGATGGCGCAAGCCCGGAAGAGAGGCGTTTTGTACCTTGGCTGCGGGTCGGTCCGCGGAGGCGCCGGGCGAGCTTACGGGATCGAGAAGATGCTGATCTCGTTGGTGATGCCGCGCAGAGCCACATTGTGCGACTGCGGATTGAGGCCGCGGTCTTTGAGCAGGCTGCCACGCCGCTGCGTCGTTGACGCTTCGCCCTCCGGCTCAATGCTCGAGCGTCGCCAGACATTTCTCCAGCCACAATCGCTCGGCCGACGGCGGGGCGAGCGCGAGCAGGCGCCGATAGGCATCGCGCGCCTCCACCTTCCTTCCCACCTTAGTAAGGAGCGCGGCACGGACGGCGTGGTAGGGGCGAAAGGCTGCGAGTCCAGCGCCGTTTAGCGCTTCGATCTCGGCAAGCGCCGCAGCCGCGCCCATGACCTCGTTGAGGGCCACTGCCCGGTTGAGCCGCACCACGGGATCGTCGCCAAGCGTCAGCAGCGCGTCGTAGAGGCGCAACACGGCCGGCCAGGGCGCCGGTTCTTCCAGGCTGCACCTCGCGCACCAGGCGCTGTGGATGGCGGCATGAAGTGCGCGTGGGCCGGCCGGGTTCAAGCGGGCGGCCTGATGCAGGTAAGCTTCCGCCTCGGCAATCCGCGCCCGGTCAAAGAAGCGCGGATCCTGTTCGGCAAGCGGCACCATCACGCCGCCGTCGTCAAGCCGTGCCGGCCGGCGCGCTTCGGCATAGCGGACCGTTGCGGCGAGCGCGAGCACTTCCGGCTCGCGCGGCAGCAGTTCGGCCAGCACCCGTGTCGCGCCCAGCATCTCCTCGGCATAGGCGGCATGTGGGCCAGCGCCGGCGGCATCCTCATGGGCTTTGGAGTAGGCGATTTCAATTGTCGACAGGACCGCTTCGAGACGCTCAGGCCAGGCATCCGGGCCCGGAATTTCGAAGGGCACTCCGGCTTCGGCGATCTTGCGTTTGGCGCGCACGAGCCGCTGGGCGAGCGTTGCTTCCGTCAGCAGGAACGCCTCGGCGATCTCCAGGGTCGAAAGCCCGCAGACAAGCCGCAGCGTCAACGCGGCGCGCGCCTCGGGCGCCACGGCCGGGTGACAGCAGACGAAGATGAGCCGCAGGCGCTCGTCGGGAATGAGGCTGGCATCGTCCGACATCTCGTCCTCCACGGTCGGCGTCGGTGGCGGCGGGTCCGGCCGCAACCGTTGCCGTACCTGCCGGCGTCGCAGCCAGTCGAGCGCACAGCGCTCTGCGGTCCGGTAGAGCCAGGCGGCGGCATCGCGGGGCGGTTCCTCGCGGCTCCAGGCCCCTGCGGCACGCGCGCAGGCTTCGGCGAAGGCCTCCTCGGCGAGATCGAGATCGCGATAGCGGGCGGCGAGCGCGGCGACGATGCGCCCGCCTGCCTGCCTGACCGCCGCCGCCAGCAGGTCCGCGCTCACGCGCCGCCCAGCAGCGGGCCGATCTCGATCGCGCCGTCCTGCAGCACGGGAACCTTTCGGGCAATGGCGATCGCCGCATCGAGGTCCGGTGCCTCGATCAAGTAGAACCCGCCCAGTTGCTCCTTCGCCTCGGCATAGGGTCCGTCATGGACGCTCTTTGCGCCGTTCTTCGTGCGAATGGTCGTCGCGCTCACCGTGCCCTTCAATCCGGCGCCGCCGATGCGGGCCGAACCGAGTTCCCTGTTGAACGCCATATGGCAACTGACGATCTCCTCCATGGCCGGCCCTGCCTTGTCAGGGCCATAGATTGCTTCGTCTTCATAGATCAGCAACGCATATTGCATCGTCATGCCTCCCGGGAATGATGGCCACGCCCATCGCAGCCATCCGACCACATAGACGCTTGAGCCTCTGCGGAATCGACCATGGCGGAAAAATTACTTCTCGCCGGTATTCGCCCGGCCACGATATCATCAGCGCTCCCCGCGTTTCGAGCGCGAAAAGCAGCAGGTCGTCACTGCTGCATGTGTCCTCAAAAACGGGGTGGAATTGCGCGGTCGCTGGGAAGCGGTGCGGATGGACGCCGCCGGCGGGCGACGGCTGCATGCCGCAAGCAGGTCATGACCGTTCACGGGATCGAGAAGATACTGATCTCGTTGGTGATGCCGCGAAGAGCGACATTGTGCGACTGCGGATTGAGGCCGCGGTCGCTGAGCAGGCCGGAGGTGCGCGGGTCGTCGAGCACGGAGCTGGTGGCGAAGATCTCGCGCGAACTCGCGAGATGCTGGACGCGCGAAGCGATGTTGACCGTCTGGCCGAAATAATCCTGGCGCTCGTTGAGGTTGACGGCGATGCACGGCCCCTCGTGGATGCCGATTTTCAACAGCAGATCCTCGGAGCCCCGGTCCTCGTTGAGCTGTCGCATCGCCTCGCGCATGCGCATGGCCGCCGCAACCGCTCGGTCTGGCGTCGGGAAGGTTGCCATGACCGCGTCGCCGATCGTCTTGACCACGGCGCCCGCCTCGGCGGCAACGATCTCGTTGACTGCGCTGAAATGGGTCTTCACCAGATCGAAGGCTGCGAGATCGCCGACCCGCTCGTAAAGTTCGGTGGAGCCGCGCAGATCCGAGAAGAGGAAGGTGAGGCTGGTGATCTTCAGCCGCTGGTCTACGTCGATCGTGTCGGTGCGGTAGATATCGCGGAAGGTCTGGTTGGAAAGCAGCCGCTTGGCGGTGAGGAACGGACGCCGGCGGCCGAGGATATCGTGCAGGGTGTCATTGGCGATACAGACCGAGGGCAGGGTGCGCACATCCGTATGGTTTTCCACCTGGATGCGCAGCGGACCCGGCTGCATGGTCAACGCCTCGTCGTGCCGGTGGCCGCGATCGAAGACGAGCGACAGCGTCCGCCGCTCCTTGGTCGGCTCGCCCTTGACGTCGATGAATTGCGCGGCATGGGTCACCGGCTCGAAGACGATGATGAATTCCGCCGGCATCTGCAGCGAGATGACCGCCTTTTCGCCGGGCGGCAGTTCGAGCGCCTCGATCATGAAATCGTCGACCTGGGCCTCGTAGTCGTCCTCGGGCAAATCTATGCCGGAGCCCCAGTAGACCTGGCGGAAATATTCGAGCGGCGGCAGCTCGTGCGGGTTGTGGGCCTCGATGTGGCGTACCCGCGGGTTGACGGTGAAGGTCACTTCCACCATCTCGTCGAGCGTCGGCTCATAGCCGGCGGCGCAGAGCGAGCAGGTATAGGTGTCGCTCTGCACGGTCTTCAGCGAGGTATTGCTGTCAAGCACACCGCCGCACCCGGGGCAGAGCACATTCCACGACAGCTCGAAGAGCCCGAGGCGTGAGGCATGCAGGAAGGCGGCGATGACCTTTTCTTCGTCGAGCCGATGCTCGGCGGCAAAGGCGAGCGCATTGACGCGGCAGAGCTTGCGGTCCGGCGCTTCCCGGACAAATCGCTCCAATACGCCGGCGATGTCAGGCTGCACGTTTTGGCGCAGCATGTCGAAGAGAGGCTGAGCGTCACTCATGATTGCATCCTACACCGAAAAGAACCGGCGGGGCAGCCAGTTTGTCGGTGTGGGTTCGCGTGCCGGAGATTGGCCCTAGCCGGCTTTCCCGCCACTTTAATCCGCCTTGGCGACGAGGCTGAAATAGCCTCGCCGCACATGGGTCGATCGCGTGCTCTACGCCGCCTTGCGGTCGCGGCCGAAGGGATCGCCGAGCACCGATTCCGTGTGCAAGGAGGCCAGCCATCCACCGTCCTTGCGGATCCAGGTGGTGGCGTCGGCCGCCTTTATCGTCAAAGGCTCTCCCTCGACTTCCATCTCTTCCGTCACCGTGTAGGCGATGACGGCGACGTCCTCGCGCGGAAAGATGACGCTGACGTCGTCGAGGCGAAACGCGTTGAGCTTCCAGGAACCTTCGGCCTGGTCGGCCATCCTGCGATAGTCATCGCGGGTAAGAATGGCCGCCCCTTGCGCCCCCACGACGATCGACCGTTCGGGCAGCATGGCCACGGACGCCTCGGTATCCTTCTCCAGGATGGTTCGCCAGAATTCCTGTTCGAGATCGATGATCTCCTGTTCGTCGGCATGTGCCATGGTTTGATTCCTCCGTTTACAATTTGCAGAAGCCATGGGACGGACAAAGGTTCCGACCAAAAAGACCTCGCCGCATAGCGCGCATTTTTTGCGCGACCGCGTGAGATCGAAGCCGAACCGCCCCGCGGGAACCCAACACCCGCCTCTGTCGTTTTCCGGATCCAGCAGTTGCGAAGCAGGATGAGACACATGAGGATCTTCTCGGGAAAATGCCTCTGCGGCCAGGTGCAAGTATCGCTTCGTGGCGAACCTCTGCGCGTCGGTATCTGCCACTGCATGGATTGCCGGAAGGAAAGCGGTTCGGCCTTCACCTTCTATGGCATCTGGCCCGCGGATCAATTTGAACGTACCGGCGACACGTCGGAGTTTCAGGGACGGTGTTTCTGTCCCGGTTGCGGGTCGCGGGTTTTTTCGGTCGATGCGCGTGAGGCGGAGGTCAAGCTCGGTATCCTGTCCGACGCGCCGACCTCGCTTAAGCCGAGCTACGAGCTCTGGATCAAGCGGCGCGAGCCATGGCTAAGGCCGGTCGAGGGGGCCGAACAGTACCAGGAGGATCGCGAACGGGCAGCCGACGAAGGGCCGGTCGACACGCGCTACTAGAGCGCGCGTCACTGTCAATCTACCATCCCTTAATTAAGCGTCGATTCATCGATGGAATTGTGCTTAAGATCAAAGCGTTACTGCGCTGCTGGCATGTCGGGCCGAGGTATCGCCTGAGAGCGCGGGTCGCTGGGGGAGTGAATGTCGGCACGGCCTTTCCTGAAAATCTCCGCGCCGCTCAACGGGCTGTTGGCGGCGGCGGGGCTTATTACGGTCGCGGCGCTGACGGCGCGGGATATTGGCCTGACGGCCAAGCTGTCGCTGGAGCTTGTGCTTGCCGGTATCTGGGCCATCTATGTTCTGCAACTGGCCGATACGGTGATCCGGCAGCGGGCGAAGGACGATCGCGGGCGGACGCCCGAACTCATCATCGATCTGCTTGCCGTCGTGGTTCCGCTTGCCGGATTTCTTCTCGCTGGCCCGCGTGACCAGAGCCTTTATTGCGGTATCTGGCTGTTGAAGCCGCTGCGTCATTTCACCTTCTTCCGGCTGCTTGGCCGGGTGGTGGCGCGGGCGGCACCCAATCTCGTCGGTGTCACCTCGGTCTTCGGCATCGTTCTCTTCGGCGCATCGCTTTTTGCCTATCTCATCGAGCGCGATATCCAGCCGGACAAGTTCGGCAGCATTCCCCAGGCCATGTGGTGGGCGGTGGTGACACTTTCGACCACGGGCTATGGCGACGAGATTCCGATGAGCTTTGCCGGTCGGGTGCTGGCGGGCCTCGTCATGATGTGCGGCATTGGCATCTTCGCGCTGTGGGCCGGCATTCTTGCCACCGGCTTCTTCGAGGAGGTGCGCCGCCAGGATTTTGTGCGCAACTGGCAGCTGGTTGCGGCCGTGCCGTTGTTCCAGAAGCTCGGCTCGGCCGCCTTCGTCGAGATCGTGCGGGCACTGCGCCCGCGGGTGGTTCCGGCGGGTGCCATCATCTGCCGCAAGGGCGAGGCGGGCGACCAGATGTTCTTCATCGTCGAGGGCCGCGTCAGCATTACGACCCCTTCGCCGACACCCATCGAACTCGGCCCCGGCAGCTTCTTCGGCGAAATGGCGCTGATCACGGGCGAGCCGCGCTCGGCGACCGTCAGCGCAGCCACGGAGGTCTCGCTGCTGTCGCTCTATGCGGAGGACTTCCAGATGCTGTCGAGCAGCAATCCGGAGATCGCCGAAGTCATCCGCAAGACGGCGGAGGCGCGGCGTGGCGGGACGTCCAGGGATTGACGGGATGGTGGCATCCGGCGGCAAGACGCGCCATGCTGGCACACGACCTCGTTATTTCGCCGGTCGCTCATTAACACCAGAGAAAGCCTTTCTCCTCTAGCATGGCGGCTGCAAGTTACAGTGACTTTGCGGGCACGAAGAACGCTTGGGCGCTGTAGGGGAACACTCTTTCACATAGGCGTTCAATGTCGTTTTTTGGCATTTCCGGAATGTATTATTCCGGCGAATCCCTTGCCCAGCACCGTATCGTGCTCGCCGAGGACTCCAACCTCTTCTCGTCGATGGTTTCGAAGCGGCTGAAAGAGCTGTTCGACATCGATGTCATCGTCTGCCGCGACTATGACGATTTGCAGTTCGCGGTCGAAAACGCGACTTTTCCGGCGTCGCTCGCCATCTCCAACATCAACCTGCCGGGGGCGGAGAACGGCGAGGCGCTCAACTATCTGATCGACATGAGCGTGCCGACCGTCGTCTTTACCGGCTCGTTCCAGGAGTCGACGCGCGAAAAGATCCTCGCCAAGGAGATCGTCGACTACGTTATCAAGGATAGCGTCTTCGCCGTCGACATGTTGGCGGAATCGGTCTGCCGCTTCCTCACCAACCACAAGCACCACGTGCTGATCGTCGACGACAGCCCGACGGCGCGCGCACTTCTGACGACACAGCTGAAGCGCTACAATTTCCGCACCAGCTCGGCCGACAGCGGCGCAGCCGCGCTCGAACTTCTCAAGAGCAATCCCGATATCGGCCTCGTCATCACCGACTACAACATGCCCGATATCGACGGATTCGAGCTGACGCGGCGCATCCGCGGTTCCTACGGGCCGCATCAGCTGCGCATCATCGGCGTCTCGTCCTCCACCAACCGGCTTTTGTCGGCGCGTTTCCTGAAAGCGGGCGGCAACGACTTCATCGTCCGCCCCTTCGTCAATGAGGAATTCTACTGCCGCGTCAACCAGAACCTGGACACACTGACGAAGATCCGCACCCTCAGCGAAAAGGTTAGGGTTCCGGCGCAAGCTTCGGCCTGATACGAGAAATAATCCCCAAAATTTTGTGGCAATCTGCGCGAAATCCCGCGCGCAGGTTGCTCCATTAACGAAATTGCAATCCGATCGGTCTTCAATCCGCCCCAGCAGGAGCGGGGAGCCCGGTCACACCAGACCACGCCGGCCAGTGGGTCGGTGCGGTCAGTGGCAGGTCTATTCATATATTCGGAGCCAGCGTCACCCCCTTCAAGGGAAGCACGCCTGCGGCTCGAGAGGGGTTGCAGGGACGTGAGATTGCGCCGCACGCCAGGCCGGCTGAATTCTGTGCAAAAGCACAGCGACAAGCGCATGCTCCTTGTCGAAGATTCCCGGATGTTCGCGACGGCGCTGAAATACGGGCTCGAGTCCGTCCACGGCATCCGCGTCACCCATTGCAGCTCGCTTGCGGCGCTCAGGGAAACGCTGGAGCAGGCGCCGGAAAGCTTCTCGCTCGCCGTGCTCGACCTCAACCTGCCGGACGCGCCCAATTGCGAGGCGCTCGAATTCGTTCTTGCCCATCAGGTGCCGGCCGTCGTCTTCACCGCAGCCTTCAACGACCAAACGCGCGAAGAGATCCTCGGGCGCGGCGTGCTCGATTGCGTCATCAAGCATCAGCCTGAATCGATCAACCTCCTGATCGGCGCCGTCGACCGTGCGCTGACCAATGGCAAGACGACGGTGCTGCTTGCCGATTCCGATGCCGCCTCGCGCAGCGAGCTTGCCGGCATTCTGAGAAAGCAGCGGATTTCCGTCTGCGAGGTCGCGTCCGCTGCCGATGCGCTGCAGGTGCTCGACAGCGGCGAGGCGGTCGATCTGGTCGTCACCGATCTCGATCTCGCCGACATGACCGGGGCAGCACTTCTTGCCGAAGTGGAACGCCGGCAGGGCGATGGCGCGCTGCCGGTGATCGGGCTTTCCGACAGCGGCGACCGAAGGGCGGGCGCCCGCTTTCTCGAAGCAGGCGGTACCGACTTCATCCAGAAACCGTTCCTCGAAGCGGAGTTCAACGGCCGCATCGCGCAAGCCGCCAGCATCCAGAAGCGCCTGCAGACGCTGCAGCGGCAGGCGGCCAGCGACTATCTCACC
This sequence comes from Ensifer sp. R-19, assembly GCF_049905105.1. Lineage (NCBI taxonomy): Bacteria > Pseudomonadati > Pseudomonadota > Alphaproteobacteria > Hyphomicrobiales > Rhizobiaceae > Ensifer > Ensifer sp. R-19. Next base: position 1,924,494 of record NZ_CP184569.1, on the reverse strand, counting down.
GATCTCTACAACCGCCGCCATTTCTTTCTTGCAGGCCCGCGCCTGGTGGAGCAGTGCCTGAGGCGCGGCGAGCCGACGGCGATCGCCATACTCGATATCGACCATTTCAAGCGGCTCAACGACACCTACGGCCACGAGATCGGCGATATCGTGCTGAGACACGTGGCCAAGCGCCTGGCGGTGCTGGTGGGCGAGGAGCACCTGCTTGCCCGCCTGGGCGGCGAGGAGTTCGGCATCCTCTTCAACGGCTGCGATGTGCGCCGCGCCTTCGCCTTCTGCGATGCGCTCAGGCTGGAGCTGGCGAAATCGCGGATCGTCGCCGACGACGAGGAACTAACGATCACCGTGTCGATCGGCCTTGCCACCATCGAGACGTCGGAAGCTTTCGAAAACTACCTGCACGCTGCCGACCAGTTTCTCTATATGGCCAAGCACGCTGGCCGGAACCGGGTGATCTCGGAACTGGCACTGCTCGACGCGCTGGCGTCGTAAGCTCCCGGCCCGAGCCGCAGGCCTGCCTTCAGAAAAAAGATGCGCCACGTGTCGGCTTGGAACGAAGTCGAACGTCCTTTGGTTACCCGCACATGATCAAGCGGTACGAAGAGGAGCCTACAGATGACGAATGTTGTTTCAAATCTCTGGTTTGCGAAGGAAGCGCGCGAGGCGGTCGACTTCTATATTTCCCTCGTTCCCAACTCGGCGATCACGCGCATCACCACCTTGCCGGCGGAAAGCCCGAGCGGACCGCCCGGCAGCGTTCAGGTCATCGAGTTCATGCTTGGCAATCAGCAGTTCATGGCCCTCGAAGCCGGGCCGCTCGACCCGTTCAACCATGCCTTCTCGATCATGATCCAGTGCGACAGCCAGGAGGAAATCGACCGGCTGTGGAGCGGGATCCTCGATAACGGCGGAGAGCCCGAGCAATGCGGCTGGATCCGGGATCGCTGGGGCCTCTGCTGGCAGATCGCGCCACGGGTGCTTGGCGACATGGTCGCCCATTCGGACCGCGAGCGCGCCAAGCGGGCGACGGAGGCGATGCTGGGCATGATCAAACTCGACATCGCCGAACTGGAGCGCGCCTTCCACGGTTAGGGTCGCACTCGTTTGTGGGGCTGGTCCTTGAGCGGAGGGAGCGGAGAGCGAGGCGCTTCCAACGGCTCCGGAGGGCAGCTCCGAGGCGACTTGTTTACGCAACCATGAAGCGCTTTCTGTCGCCATGACATCTACGCGTTTATTAGCGAATCTTCTATATGAGGGGAAGGGCAGGCCAGCGCGGAGGCGCGCCTGGATGCGGAGAAGCCGATGGGGAGGGGACGACGTGAATTCGCAGACTTTTACGAGTTTTGATGGTCGTATCGGACGCCAGACCTGGTGGTTGGCGCAGATCGTTGTCTGGATTGCGACGGTGGCGGCAATGTTCGCCGGAGCGGCGCTGTTGGCGCTTTCGGGCGTCGATAACTATGCGGCGGGCTTCAGCCTCATGCATTCGCTTGTCTTCATTATCCTCATCGCAAACCTCTATTTCAGCTTCACCGTCAACACCAAGCGCTGGCACGACCACGGTCGCTCCGGATGGTGGAACCTTGCGCTGTTTGTCCCGGTCGTCGGGCCGCTCCTGGGCCTTGTGATGCTGGGCTTCCTTGCGGGAGAAGAGGGCGACAACCGCTTCGGTCCGCCGGCCGTCACAGGCGCCGAAGAGCCGAGCCAGCGGTTCGGGCGCGCTTAGCCATAGCGTGAAGTTGGCAGGCGCGGCTGCGGCGTTCTATTTCAGCTTCTGCGGATAGATCGTCTCGCCGCGCTTCAGCATCTCGACGAAGGCCTCGATCTTCTTTTTGCGACCGGCCTCGGTCTTCATGTTGTGGGTGCGGAAGGCGAGCGCGAAGCGGTTCTGGGCGCTGAGCTTGGCGAGCATTTCTTTCGCCTTGGGCTCGGCATCGATCGCCGCCTGCAGGTCGTCGGGGATTTGCATGTCCTTGCCGCTGGCATAGGCCCGATCCCAGCGGCCATCAGCCTTGGCTGCTTCCACCTGGCGCAGGCCAAACTCGGTCATACGGCCTTCTTCGATCAGCCGGGCGACATTGTCGACGTTGATCTTGCTCCAGATGCTCTTCTTGCCGCGCGGCGAATAGCGCTGCAGGAAGCTCTTGTCGTCCAGCCCCTTGCGCACGCCATCGATCCAGCCCCAGCAAAGCACCACATCGATCGCTTCCTTGGGCGTGATCGAGGCTAGCCCGGAGTTCACCTTGTGCGTCTTGATCCAGACCTCGTCCTCGCTCTGATGATGGGCGCCGAGCCAGTCGTAGAAGCACTGCAAATCCCTGAATTCGTGGACTTTGGCAGGATTGATTTCGACGGGTGCCATAGGAAGCATTGCCTCTTGTTCTGAAACGCCAGCCATTCAACCCAAAAAGAAGGAGCGTGCAAGCGGCGCGACGACGCAAGCCAAACGTGTCACAGGCAAAACGAAAAAGGGCGGATCGCTCCGCCCTTCGACTGGTCTTTATGTCGGTCTTTACCGCGCCATCTGCAGCGTCAGCTTGCGGTCGGCGCGCTCCTGCTGCGGCGAGCGGTTGTAGAGTTCGCGATAACACTTCGAGAAATGCGAGGCGGAGACGAAGCCGCAGGCAACCGCCACTTCGACGACCGGCATCGACGACTGGATGAGCAGGTGCCGGGCGCGGTCGAGGCGGATCTCCAGGTAGTAGCGGGCCGGCGACCGGCCCATTTCCTGGCGGAAAAGCCGTTCGATCTGGCGGCGCGAGAGATCGGCGCCCTCGGCGATTTCGAGCAGCGACAGCGGCTCGGCGAGATTTGCCTCCATGAGCTCGATGATCGACAGCACCTTGGCGTTCTGCACGCCGAGGCGGGCGCGCAGCGGCAGGCGCTGGCGGTCATGGGGCCCGCGCACGCGGTCGGTCAGCGCCTGTTCGCAGACGCGGTTGACGAGGTTCTCGCCGAAATCCTGGTCGATCAGGTTCAGCATCATGTCGAGCGAGGCGGTGCCGCCGGCGCAGGTGTAGATGTTGCTGTCGATCTCGTAGAGGTCGGCATAGACGTCGACCTGCGGGAAGCTTTCGGAAAAGCCCGGAAGGTTTTCCCAGTGGATGGCGCAGCGCTTGCCCGTCAAAAGGCCGGCAGACGCCAGCACATGGGCGCCGGTACAGAGGCTGCCGACGGCGACGCCGCGGTTATAGACCTCGCGCAGCCAGGCATTGACCGACTTGTTGTTGAAATCCTCGACATAGATGCCGGAACAGACCAGCACCATCGACGGGCGGTTCTCGCCGCCGAGGAACTTGCGCTCGTCGGCGAGCGACGAGTTGACCTCGAGCGCGATCCCGCTCGACGACAGGACCTTTTCGCCGTCGGACGAAGCGAGGCGCCAGGTATAGGCCTCGTAGCCGAGCATGCGGTTGGCGATGCGGAGCGTTTCGATCGCCGCCGAAAAGGGCAGCATGGAAAAGTTCGGCACCAGGAAGAAGACGAGAGAACGCTTTTTGGTCAGTGGCTTGTTCATGAGGCTTCCCATGCTTGGCGATGGCGTATATTCGTCGCTTGGAAGATACTCTTCGGCTTGTCTGTTTGCGACATTGGCATGGAAAGCAGCGACCGCAAAGAGATTTCGCATTGCGACATCGGGCGGCAAAAGGCGGTTCCGCCGGTCTTTCAGGTTTTTGTAAGGAAAGCGACGGTTTTTCCAGCACAGTTGACGTTATCTGACAAGAACTGCCAGAGATACGCAACAATCACAAAGCGCGCTCCAGGGTTGTGTTTGCCGATTGCGACTCTTTCGGCACGGAGGCGGGTGTCGGTATAAGACAAGTCTCGCTCAGCTGGCGATGTATTGGACGTGTCGCAACGACAACCCTAGTCCCGCGCAGGAGAATCCGCCGACAGCACTCTCAGCCTGTTGCCGGTCTCCGGAGAGCGGATCAAATCAAATCGCTGACTTGAAATCCTCCGCGATTCAATCAGATCGGGTTCTGTGTGGAGGCAGCAGGCAGCGATTGTATTAGTAAGTGTTAAATGGTAGTGATCCTCATTGGGCACAATCACCGATGGCGCCAGACCGTTTCACAGCTTGGCAATGCATCGCGCTTTGCCAGGAGGGGCTCTGTACGCATGTGGCTCGAATTGCAGGAGGCTATGCCGCTATGCCGCAATCGGAAAACGTACGGGTCTGGGCCAGCCGCGCCTTCATGGACTCATCACGGATCAAGGGGTTTACGGCTGATCCATTGCCGACGGGGATGGGCCTCGGCCAGATGGCCGAATTGAATGAAGCCGGCGAACGGATGTCTGCGGAGCATTTCCCGAAGGAGATCTTTGCCGAATATCCGGACAAGAAGGAAAAGAAGCAGGCGGATCTCGTGCTTGCCGCAGGAGTGGTGGTGGTTTCGGCGGCCTGCGCCGAGGTGCTGCGGCAATTCGATCTCGGCCATTCCTCGCTCTATCCGATCAAGCTTTTCCAGCATGACCGCACGACGCTGGTGGAGGGAGAGTACTTTTGTCTGAACATCGGCGAGCGCAAGGATACGTTCCTGCGTAGTCAATCGCAAAAGGTCATCGAATTCGACAATGGCCTTTTGACAATGAGGCCGCATCTTCTCGATGGCGATGTGGCCGTCAGTCCACTTGAGGGCTCTGATCTGTGGGTGAGCCCACCCTTGATCCGCCTATTCTTTCTCAGTGACCGGCTTACCCAGGCTCTGCGCGCGGCAAAGATGGGCCGGGTCTTTGGCTTCCGCACCTGCCGCATTGTCGAAGCCGTTTAAACCATCGGCGGGGCAGCTCTCGCTCAAGAAAGATGGGGTGGGCGCAAAGAAAAAGGGCACCGCCTTCTCGGCAATGCCCTTCATCGTATCCGGCTGCTTCGACCGGCCCGGGGCCGGTCAAGCCGTCATTCATTGTTCGGTCTTATGCACCGCATCGTCCACCGACGGGAAGCCGATGTCCTTCAGCGTGTCATAGGACAGGTTTTCCAGTGCGCGTTCCTGGCGATGACGCTTCCACGCTGCCCAGGCACGGACGCGCAGGTTGAAGAGACCCGGAAGGGACGAGTGGGAGGATGCCCGTTCCGAGGCCGATGAAAACTGAATGTTGGACATTTCATGGCTCCTTCTGAGTGTCTCAGCAGGTCGCGACCATAATCGTATATATGGCGCAACCCGATCTATCATTCCAACGAATATGTTTGATGCTTTCCATCAAACTTGGTGATTGATTAGCGGGTCCGCAAACATCACGTCGTCGCGGACTCTCTTCGGCAGTTTTGCCAGTTCGCGCCGGGCTTCCACCCGATTTCGTGCGATCTGCTTTTCGCGTCTCTGCCGGACAACGCCGTCGAGTACGGCGATCACTTGGGTAAGGGTGTTGAGGACCATGTCGTTGCTCCTTCGATCCTGAATCTGTACCACTACCTGCGACGCGGGGCTGTTACACAGGGAACTCTTCGAAGCGGCGATAACAAGCGCGGCGGCGGACATGGGCTTCTCCTTCCTTCGTCGTCCTTGAGCTTGACTATCGGTCATTGCTGATGTTCAATCAAACGAAATGAAGTGAACTTATCTTTCAGTTTTTCTGATCGAGGATGCCGCCATGAACATGATGATGCGCCACGCGCTTCCGCTTCTTGAAATGGACGTGCTGAAGACCTTTGTCGCCATCGCCGAGACCGGCAATTTCACCACCGCGGCCGAAACCGTCTATCGCACGCCGTCTGCGGTCTCGATGCAGATCAAGAAGCTCGAGGAAATGCTCGGCAGCACGCTCTTCCTACGTGACGCGCGCTCGGTGACGCTGACGCCGAAAGGGGAAATGCTGCTCGGCTTTGCCCGCCGGCTGCTGTCGCTCAACAATGAAACGGTGTCGCGCTTCCTGCTGCCGGACATGAATGGCGTCGTGCGTGTCGGTGCGCCCGAGGATGTCGGCGAACGCATCCTGCCTGAAGTGCTGAAGCGTTTTGCGGAGTCCTATCCGAACGTGACGATCGACGTGTCGATCGGCATGAGCAATGCCATGCGCAAGAAGGTCGACGAGCACCGGCTCGACATTGCCATCTTCAACAGCCTCACCGAGGGAACGCCGAGAAACGGCGAAATCCTGATGCAGGAGAAGCTGGTCTGGGCCGGCGCCAAGTGCGGCAACGCGCATCTGAAGGATCCGCTGCCGGTATCGATGTGGGAGGATGGCTGTGTCTGGCGGGCCGATGCGGTGGAGAAGCTGTCGCGCGCGGGCCGCAAGTTCCGCATCGCTTTCTTGAGCGCCTATACTACCGGCCAGCGCGCCGCCGTTCTCGCCGGCCTCGCGATCGCGCCGCTGCCGCGCTACCTCGTTCAGGGCGAAATGGTGCAGCTCGGCGAGCGCGACGGCCTGCCGGATCTCGGCCACTACAATATCGGCCTGCAGGTGATTACTGACGCGCCGGCACCGGTACTGGCCGTTGCCGATCATGTGCGTGACGCTTTCGCCGACCTGCAGATGCAATAGGGAGGTCGCATGCGGTTCGCCGCCTTCCGCCCCCTGTCTTCCACCCTTCGGTTCTTCTCGCGGGGCGAACAACCTTGAGCGACCATCCACGCCCCGTTCTCGATCCAATCGATCGCCTCTCGGAAATCATCTTCGGGCTGCTGATGGCGCTTTCCTTCACGGGAACGATGAGCACGGTCACGGGCAGCGAGGGTGGGGTCAATGCCGTGCTCGTCGCCGCCCTCGGCTGCAACATCGCCTGGGGTATCGTCGATGGCGTCATGTATGTGCTGACGACGGCTGTCGAGCGGGTGCGCCGCCGCGGCTTCCTTGACGCCCTCCGGCGCGAGCCGCTTGCCCGCGCCCGCGAAATGTTCCTGGAAAGCCTGCCGGACGACGTTCGCCGCGTGTCCTCACCAAAGGAGACCGAGGCGCTGCTGCTCCGGGTGAGGGCGCTTTCCTCCGATCCCAGGCACAGGGCGGTGACGGGGCATGACCTGAAAGCGGCTTTCGCCATCTTCCTGCTCGTCGTCACCTCGACGCTGCCGCCCAGCATTCCCTTCCTGTTGATCGACGATGTCGCGCTGGCGATGCGCGTTTCGAACGGTATTGCGCTCGTCATGCTCTTCGTCGTCGGCGCGCGGCTCGGGCAATATATGGGGCGCAGCCCCTGGCCGATGGCCTTTGCGATGACGACGATCGGCGCGGTGCTGGTGGCGGTGACGATCCTGTTTGGCGGTTAGCTTTCGCCGCGCTCCGGTCAATCGCAACCGGCGTTCCAATTCATGGAGTCCTATACTCCGTGGGTGTGCGTGCCCAGCGTGCCCAAGGACCACAGTCGGCCGACCGCAGCCCCTTCTGCTTTCCCGACCAATCTGTACGATTGCCTCCTCACCAGGATAGCCGCATGAAGCTCGCACACATCAACTTGGTCGCCCGCGACGCGGATGCGCTCGCCGCGTTTTACATGAACGTCTTGAAATGCGAGCCCCTTCGCGAACCCAGGATGTTGTCCGGAGAAAAAGTGTCGAGAGGCAATGGGATTGAGAACTCCGAGATCTACTCGATCTGGCTCAAATTCCCCGCACTCGACCGCCCTTTCCTGGAAATTCATGAGCACAAGGTCATGCATGATCGGGGCCAGCCAAGGGTGAACGAGCCTGGCCTTGGGCACCTGTCATTCCAGATGGGCGATATTCGCGCCGTACATTCAGGCAGGTGGAAGCCAGATTGGCGACATCACGGACTTTGGGATGAAGGATAAGCCGTATCTCATCGTCTATGCACGCGATCCCGAGGGGAACATTCTTGAGCTTGAGCAGGCCTGAAACGGGCCGAGCAGATCGCCATCTCTGGCGAGAAGCGGCCGTGCCGTCTCGATCGAAGGGAGCTACTGCATGTTTCCTTTAATCGTAGCCGGTTAAAGGACAAAAACATGCAGCACTTCAAAGTGCTACAGCGACCTTTGCGCGTCTGATAAGACGCGCGGCGCTGTAGTTCCTGGTCTGCTTCCGGTGCCGCATTATCGAAAGCGGACGCGATGCTCCAATCCATCGTCACCCATTGACGTGGGCATTTTTCTTCACAATAGGGTCAAGCCGACGAATGTGGCTACCGCCAGCCACGCAGCAACAGGAGTATAATAGTGAGCGAACCGACCGTAGCAGATGCAACAAACCGCATTTATGAATCGCTCCAGGCGGACAATGCCGACATTGACATGCATATTGCGACCCTCAAGGCAGCGTTGGCGCGGGAGGGTTTGAAAGAAGCCGTATTCGACCCGGCCAGGCTCGTGCAGAACAATCGTTCCGGCAGGAAGCTGATGCAGGCATACTTTCGGCAGCGCGGAGTGACGGTGAAATTCGCGGCTTCGTGAAGCCTTCGCATGACGTCAAACGGGGCCAGTATGACGGCTGACCTGATCACCCTCGCTGCCCCGCGCCCGCGAGAGGTTTCTCGATAACCTACCGGACGACGCGCCGCGTATCCTCACCCAAGGAAACCGAGGTGCTGCTTTTGAGGGTGAGGGCGCTTAGCCACGATCCCAGGCACAAGGCCGTCACGGGCTGCGACCTGAAGGCGGCTTTCGCCATGTCCGCGATCGGCGCGGTACTGGTGGCGGTTACGATCAGGATCGTGAAAACAGCAGTCTTTTTATCTCTTGATAGAAAATAATGTTGAGCAGGAGGATTATGCTGTACTGGCTGACGTCCTTGATCGAGCCACCTTGTGCCTCCCTCTCCATGAAGAAAATGCCGAGAAAACTGATGGCGGTCAGCACCCAGGATAATGTTCTTACCGCGACGCGGAATCCCTTATCGTTAAGCCTCCCAAAGTGTAATGAAAATTTTTTGTCGTCAGCAAACATCGCGCATCCGAGGTAACTGAATAGAAATATACAGTACTGCGATAAATATGAATGGTAGTTTTTGTAATAATTTATTAAGTAAATATTTATTGCTGAGGCTAATGTATAAAGCGCAATTATCGACATAAGCGTTTTGCTTTTGCTGCCGTTGATAATTTACATTTTCTATCCTGCTTGGTTCGCAATAGGTAAGTACACATCGTCAAGTGCCGAGCTGAGGCTCACGCCCTGATCGGCGCCTGGCGGATGTGGATCTCGATCAGCCGCTTCAATTCGGCAAGATCGCGGGCTTCGAGCGCATCGACCATCAAATGATGTTCGCGCGCCGATTGTTCGATGCGCGCCCGCGTGCGCCATTGCGAGACGGGGGCCGATACGGTTCGCTGGCGGATTTCGGCGACGACGTCGACGAGCTCGGAATTGCCGGCAAGAAGCAGAAGCGCGCGGTGAAAGGCGAGGTTGGCGTCGTAATGCTCCATGATGGAGCCGCGGAACGACATTTCGTCGAACTGCCGGGCGAGCCCGCGCAACTCGGCAATGGCCGCCGGCGTGACATTGGCGATCATCCGGTCGGCGACGCCGGTCTCGAGGATCACGCGGATATCGCTGATCTCCCGCGTGCGCTGGTCGTCAAGTTCGTAGACCTGGTAGCCGCGGTTGGGATTGTGCTGCACCAGCCGGCGCTGCGATAGCCGGTCGAGCGCCCGGCGCACCTCCGGCCGCGTACAATCGTAGCGGCGTTCCAGGTCGATCTGCTTGAGCCAGGTGCCCGCCGGCAATGTCCCGGTCAGGATGTCGTGCAGCAACAGGTCGGTGACATCCTTCTTCTCCTCGGGCCTTTCCTCGGGCGCCAGCATTTCCGTCAGATCGTCGCTCATTCCTGCCTTACACTCTCTCTCTTGCTGCGTGGCGTCTGCCTCGTGCCGGACGTCGCCCGCGTGTGGCTCACGTCGCCAGCGAGTCTCGCACGTCGCCTGCTGCGGCGAAATTGGCTCCATTTTTGGAGAAACTATGATGCTGTCCTAGATAATTCAATGCGCCAGAACGGCTTTCCTTGCCCGCCTCTCGCTGTTGGGCACATCGGTGGAAATGTTTCAGGACCCTCTTGTGTATCCAAAAATGTTATCATAAATTGGTGCCAATTCTGGTTACTATTGTTGCGGAAGTTAGTAAACGATGAAAAATGCCGATGCCGTCTGGGATCTCCTCGAAGCCAAGCGCGAGCGGTTTTTCGTGCTCAGCGATCGGGTCTGGGATACGCCCGAAACCAACTACGAGGAGTTTCGCTCGTCGGCCGAGCATGCGCGTCTTCTGGAGGCTGAGGGCTTCCGCGTGTCGCGTGGCATTGCCGGCATGCCGACGGCGGTCATGGGCGAGGCGGGCGAGGGCGGACCGGTCATTGCCATCCTCGGCGAGTTCGATGCGCTGCCGGGGCTGAGCCAGGAGGCAGGTGTTGCCGAGGAGCGGCCGCTTACCGAGGGCGGCAACGGCCACGGCTGCGGCCACAACCTGCTCGGCGCCGGTTCGATGATGGCGGCCACCGCCGTCAAGGATTATCTTGCTGCCAACGGTATCAAGGGGCGGGTGCGCTATTACGGCTGTCCGGCGGAAGAGGGCGGCTCGTCCAAGGGCTTCATGGTGCGCGCCGGCGTGTTCGACGATGTCGATATCGCGATTTCCTGGCATCCGGCACCCTTTGCCGGTGTCAACAACCCGATTTCGCTGGCCTGCAACGAGCTCGACTTCCGCTTCAGCGGCCGGGCGTCGCATGCATCCGCAGCACCCCATCTCGGCCGCAGTGCGCTCGATGCGCTTGAGCTGATGAATGTCGGGGTCAACTATCTGCGTGAACACATGCCGTCTTCGGCGCGGATCCACTATGCGGTGACGGATACCGGCGGCAATGCGCCGAACGTGGTGCAGGCACGGGCGAAGGCGCGTTACCTCGTTCGCGCCCGCAGCCTGCCGGAACTGCTTGATCTCGTCGAACGGGTCCGCAGCGTGGCCAAGGGTGCGGCGCTGATGACGGGAACCACGGTCACGGACGAGATCGTCAGCGGTGACGCCAACCTGATCGGCAACACGCCGCTCGAGGCGCTGATGCATCGCCAACTCGAGCATCTGGGACCGCCTCAGTTCGATGAGGACGACCGCAGGATGGCGGCAAAATTCCAGGAGACTTTCACCCGCGAGGACATCGCCTCCGCCTTCGAGCGCTTCGGGCTGAAACTGCGGCGCGGCATTTCCCTCTGCGACACGATCTTCCCACCGGAAAACGGCGCCGGCACGCTCGTCGGCTCCACCGATGTCGGAACGGTCAGCTGGGTGGTGCCAACCGTGCAACTGCGCGGCGCAACTTACGCGATCGGCACGCCGGGCCATTCCTGGCAACTGGTCGCGCAAGGCAAACTGCCGGCCGCCCACAAGGGCATGGAGCATGCGGCCAAGGTGATGGCGAGCACGGCGATCGAGCTGATCCTCGATCCGGCGCTGATCGCAGCCGCCAAGGCCGACCACGCGGCGCGGCTGAAGGGCACGCCCTTCGTCAATCCCATTCCAGACGATGTCGACCCGCCGATCCCCGGGGGCGGTCATGGTTAAGTCATCGGTCGACAAGCGAAGGGAGGCGCTGCGATGACTGGGCCCGGTTTCCTTGACATCATTAGCTTCGGGCCTGACGGCTGGGGGCCGGCGCTTGCCGCCGGCGCGTGGATGACGATCCTGATCGCGATCGCAGGTTTTGCGATCGGCGGCGTCATAGGCACCTTCGGTGCCTGGGCGAAAATTTCAGGTGGTCCGCTGCTTTGCTCACTTGCCGAAGCCTACACAACCATCCTGCGCGGCATTCCCGACCTGCTGGTCATCTATCTCTTCTATTTCGGCGGCAGTGCCGTGGTGACGGCCGTTGGCCAATTGTTCGGCGCGGAGGGCTTCGTCAGCTTCCCGGGTTTCCTCGCCGGCGCACTTGCGGTCGGCATCACCTCGGGCGCCCAGCAGACCGAGGTCTATCGTGGCGCCTTTCGCGCCGTCCATCCGGGTGAAGTGGAGGCCGCGACCGCCTGCGGCATGGGGCGGCTGCTCAAGTTCCGTCGCATCACCGCGCCTCTGACGCTGCGTTACGCGCTGCCCGGCCTCGGCAATGTCTGGCAGGTGGTGCTGAAGGAATCGGCGCTGGTCTCGGTCACGGGCGTCGTCGAACTGCTGCGCCAGGCGCAGATCGGCGCCGGATCGACCAGCCGCCCGTTCGACTTCTTCTTCATCGCGGCGATGATCTATCTCGCGATTTCCACGGTCTCGGGCCTCGTTCTTCAGGTCACCGAACGCCGGTTCTCGCGCGGCGTCAGGAGGGGCTGATGGATATCAAATTTGCCCTCGAAACCTTCTGGAGCTTGGCGGCGGCCCTGCCGCTGACGCTTGAGCTTGCCGCCACGTCGATCGTGCTCGGCTCGGTGCTGGCCCTGGGGCTGGCGCTCGCGCGTCTGTCAGGCATTCTCGCGCTCGATCTCTTTGCCCGCGTCTATGTGTTCCTGTTTCGCGGAACGCCGCTGCTCGTGCAGATCTTCCTGATCTATTACGGTCTCAGCCAGTTTCCGGCCGTGCGCCACAGCATTTTCTGGCCGATCCTCCGTGAACCCTACTGGTGCGCGGTGCTGGCGCTGATGCTGAACACGGCCGCCTATGCCAGCGAGATCATCCGCGGCGGGCTGCTTTCGGTCCCGCACGGCCAGGTCGAGGCGGCGCGGGCCTGTGGCATGGGGCGCTTCATGATCTTCCGCCGCATCGTCATGCCGCAAGCGCTTCGCCAGGCGCTGCCCGGCTACGGCAACGAGATGATCTCCATGGTCAAGGCGACCTCGCTCGCCTCGATCATCACGCTGATGGAAATCACTGGCGTCGCCGCCAAGCTCATTTCGGAGAGCTACCGGGTGATCGAGGTCTTCGTCGTCGCGGGGGTCATCTATCTCGCCATCAATTTCGCGCTGACCCGGCTCGTCGCTTTCGCCGAGCACCGGCTGAACCCACAACTGCGCGCGCCGTTGGCGATCTCTGCCGAACTCAAGGGAGAAGCCCATTGAACATGTCCGCCGCCGTCACCGCACCGGTCGCCATCCGCGTGCACGATCTTCACAAGAGCTTCGGCCCGCTCGAGGTCCTGAAAGGCGTGTCGCTCGATGCACGCGAGGGCGAAGTGATTTCCATTCTCGGATCGTCCGGCTCCGGCAAGTCGACGCTGCTTCGTTGCATCAACATGCTGGAGGTGCCGAATTCGGGCACGATCGAGGTCGCCGGCGAGGCGATCCGGCTGAAGACGCTGAGCGACGGGCGCAGCCGTCCGGCCGATCAGAAGCAGGTGGACCGCATCCGCTCCGAACTCGGCATGGTGTTCCAGAGCTTCAATCTCTGGTCCCACAAGACCGTGCTCGAAAACGTCATCGAGGCGCCGGTGCATGTGCTGAAGCGTCCGCGCGCCGAGGCGGTGGAAGAGGCCGAGGCGCTGCTTGCCAAGGTCGGCATCGCCGACAAGCGCAACCACTATCCCTCGCATCTCTCCGGCGGCCAGCAGCAGCGCGCGGCGATTGCCCGCGCGCTTGCCATGCGCCCGAAGGCGATGCTGTTCGACGAACCCACCTCGGCGCTCGACCCGGAACTGGTGGGCGAGGTGCTGCGCGTCATGCGGGGGCTCGCCGAGGAAGGGCGGACCATGCTGGTCGTGACCCACGAGATGGGCTTTGCCCGCGACGTCTCGAGCCGCGTCGTGTTCGTGCACAAGGGAACGATCGAGGAGGAGGGGCCGCCGCACGAGGTCTTCACCCGTTCGAAGTCGGAGCGCTTCCGCCAGTTCATCAAGAGTTGAGATCTGCCGCGAGCGGATGAGGAAAGGTGCATGCGGTTTTTCGCCCGCATCCGCTCCAATCATCATGATCCTCGGCAGGCCGCGCACTAACCACCAAACCAATCAACATCCACAAAAAGGGGAATGCTGTAATGAAAAAGATGACCGCAATCATGGCTTCGGCGCTTGCCGTTGCCGCGGGGCTGATGTCCATGCCGGCTCAGGCCGAAGACAAGAAGTGGACCAAGATCACGATCGCCACCGAAGGCGCCTTTCCGCCCTATAACCTGACCAAGGCGGACGGCACGCTCGACGGTTACGAGATCGAGCTCAGCAAATATCTCTGCGACCATATGAAGGTCGAATGCACTATCATCGCCCAATCCTTCGACGGCCTGATCCCGGCGCTCAACGCCGGCAAGTTCGACGCGATCATGGCCGGCATGTCGGCGACCGAGAAGCGCAAGGAAGTCATCGACTTCTCGATGTCCTATGGCAGCACCGGCCAGGCCTTTGCCACGCTGAAGGGTGGCGATCTCGAAACGCTGCCGATGAAGGGCGAACTGTTCTCGCTCGCCTCCAACGAGGCAGGCGCGCGCAAGGCGGTCGATGAATTGAAGCCGCTGGTCGAAGGCAAGACCGTCGGCGTCCAGACCGCCTCGATCGCCGCGCGCTTCATCGACGAATACCTCAAGGACGTCGTCGAGGTGCGCGAGTACAAGACGACCGAGCAGCACGACCTCGATCTCGTCGCCGGCCGCGTCGACCTCGTCATGGCATCGATGGGCTATCTGAAGACCGCGGTCGAAAAGCCCGCAAATAGCGACATGGTCATCGTCGGCCCCCGTTTCCAGGGCGGCTTCCTCGGCGCCGGCAGCTCCGTCGGCTTGCGCAAGAGCGATACCGAGCTGAAGGCGCTGTTTGACGACGCCATCGCCGCAGCCAAGGCCGACGGCACCATCAAGCGCCTGTCGGAAAAGTGGTTCGGCTTCGACCTGACACCGCAATAATTCGCGGTCCGCCACCGCTCTCAACCCAAGCGCCGCGTGTTCCGCCGAACGCGCGGCGCTTTTGCGTGGCGGCGCCAGCGGTTGACTCTCATAAGCAGTGCCTTATGATAAGTCATGGCTTATGAAGGAAAAGTGCTCACAGCGCTCGCGGACCCGACACGCCGGGCGATCTTCGAGAAGCTTGCCAAAGGACGTTCCTCGGTTGCTGATGTCGCCCGGTCCTTGCCGGTCTCGCAGCCGGCGATCTCGCAGCATCTGAAGGTGCTGAAGGAGGCGGGGCTGGTCACCGACGAGCCTCAGGGCCAGAGGCGCATCTATTCGATCGATCCGGCGGGCCTCGGGCCGCTCAGGCAATGGCTGGACCGCTTCTGGGAGGATCAGCTGGCCGCCTTTAAGGCGCTGGCCGACAGCGACGAGGCTTCGGGAACTGAGCCGAGGGAACCGGAGCGATAGGGGGCGGAAGCCCTACGGTCGACACGCCTCCGCCGCGACCATGTCAGCAATGGGAGGAAAGGATATGCATATGATCGAGCCGGCGCCGGTGCGCAAATCCGTAACCGTCAGCGCTCCTCCGGAGCGCGCCTTCGAGATCTTCGTCGCGCGCATGGGCGACTGGTGGCTGAAGACCCACAGCCTGACGGCGAGCGGCCAGAGGGCTGTTATCGTCGAGCCCGCCGCCGGCGGCCGTTGGTATGAGGTGGGCACCTCGGGCGAGGAAAAGGACTGGGGCCGGGTGCTCGCTTACGAGCCGCCGAAGCGGATCCTCTTCGCCTGGCAGCTCAATGCCGAATGGACCTTCGATGCCGATTTCGAGACCGAGGTGGAGGTGACCTTCGAACCGACGCCGGAAGGCGGCACCACCGTGCGGCTCGAACATCGCGACCTCGCCAACTACGGCGCGAAGGCGGAGGTAGCCCGTGCCTCGCTTGATTCCGACGGTGGCTGGGCAGGGCTGCTCGCAGCGTTTGCGGCGAAGGTGGGGTGAAGCGTCGAGCCCGGTTGGTTTGGCGTCGCATCGAAGGCGGCGCGCTTCCAACCTTGTTTCGAACACAATCGCCCCGTATACACCCGGCCATCGGCATTGCTTATGAGCGCTGAAAATTCTCGCCGCTCGCAATCGCCGCGTCGCATTAGACTTTTGACCACGGATGTACTGGCACTGGTGTAAGAGCGATGATGAGGAAGGTCGGTGCGGTTTCGCCCCGGCCTTTTTTGTTGGCCCCACTACGGAATGATGATCTTCATCTGGTCATGGGCTCCCGCTGCTTTGAGGTTCGACGCTGCGCCAAGCTGCGCACGTTCATCTGAGGTTCATGACGGGTGCCGGAAAATGACCCGACGAACAACAGTTGGACGATGCCATGAAAAGAATAGGTGCAGTACTCGTAGCCGCGGCTACGGCACTGTCGGCGGTCTCGGCGCAGGCCGTGCCCATGTCTCCCGTTTCGGTGGGGCAGTCAGTTTCCCAGCCTGTCGAGTTGATCCACCACAAGCCAGGTCATTACGGCGGACCGCCGCACAAACGCGGGTATAACGGCTACCGTTACGGCGGCAACCGTTACAATGCGGCTCCACGATACGGCTATTACAATGGCTACGAGGGCTACCGCTACCGTCGCGACGGTTACCGTCGGCACAGTGACGGATGGTGGTATCCTCTGGCGGCATTCGGGGCAGGAGTGGTTATCGGTGGCGCGATCGCGCAGCCACCTCGCAGGGTCTATTCCAACGCGCCGTCTGCGCATGTCGAATGGTGCTATGACCGCTACCGCTCGTACAACGCCTACGACAACACTTTCCAGCCCTATTACGGGCCGCGCCAGGAATGCGTGTCGCCGTATTACTGATCAGCACGCCTGCTTGACGGTGGCCATGGGTTCGAAGCCTTGATGGCCATCGATGCCCCGTGGCCGCCTTCGTCCGCCGCCAGTTTGCCCTTTGGCAATGACGGCGGCCGAAAGCTTCGGGACGGCCGTCGTCTCCACCTTCCGACCAGTCTGGTGGGTTGCCCGATTTAGCGCGAGGAGCGGCAGGGTTGGCGGCCGAGAGCGTTGCGGCGAACCTTTATTTTGTTGGTGTCGGCCGCACCAGCGTGACGACGCGTGGCTTTGATGGCGCATCCAGCCATTCGATCCACTTGTCCCGTTCCTCGATCGTGTCGAAGAACCGCCAGAGCTTGTAATCTTCTTCGGTCGTCTGCAGCATCTCGCCGAGCGAGACGAGCTCCATCGGCAGCTCCACCTCGTTGCCGTCGTAGCGAATGAAATAGATGCCTTCGGCGGCGAGACGGACCACCTGGCCGGTGCCATAGGTGCCATCGGGATCGTCGACGGTGAAGTACATGCCGGTCAGGGTATCGAGAATCTTGTCGTTCATGGGTTTTGGATGCCAGTTCAAAGAATACGATTCATCAGACCGTCGCCCGCCGCCGGAATTAAGGCAAGCCGAAATATCGAGTGTCCACGTCTGGTGAAGAGGTCAGGCAGCGTTCCAGACGGTGCGAGACGGCAGAAGAGTTGACAAAGTGGCGGCTGACCGGAACCATCTCGTCGTCAACAGAAACAGTGCCCACAATCAAATCATGCAGATATCGATACCGCAGGAGGCTTTTCCCGCGTTGGGAACTGTCGCAAATCCCGCTGTGCTCTACGATGGGCTCAGCGCTTTTGTCTGTTATGAAGCTGCTCCGAGCGCTGGCGGCGGTAATGTCGTTCTCAAGTTCGGCGACGTTATCGATTTCCGGATTACGCCGATGAATGTCGATGGCCTGCCGGAGTGCAGGTACCCAATCCGTCCATGGGCGTTCAATGAAGTCGTGGACGGTGACGAAGCGGCCAAATGGAAAGTCCTCAATCCGCGTTTCTGGCTCATATCCTTTAACGACGTAACGATCGAGGTTCTGTTCGAGACGGTCTCGCTCGAGCTTCATGACGAGCGAGGCGGGCCGCTGCCCAGGACGCTGATGAGCGCCTTGAGATGACGGTCTGAAGACGGCAGCTTAGCCGACTCACTCTACTCCCGGCTTCTTCTCCGCCGACGACCGCCACCCTCGCCATCATCGCCCGTCACCTTGCGCTCCGGCAAAGTCACGACTGCAGAAAGCTTCGGGAAGGCGTCGACCTTGTTCGGCATCGCCATGGCGTTGACGAAGTGCTCCTGAAACTTTGATTCAAGCGCCGTCTCTATCTTCTCGATTTTGCTGACGGTTTGCTCGATCTCGCGACGGTGGCCGCGGTTAAGCAGCGCCATCAGCGCGCCGGTGCCGGCGGCGTTGCCGACGGCCTTGACCTCGTCGAGGTCGCAGTCCGGAATGAGGCCCAGGACCATCGCGTATTTCGGGTCGATGAAGGAGCCGAAGGCGCCGGCAAAGCGGATGGTGTCGACATGCTCGATATCGAGCTTCTCCATCAACAGCTTGATGCCGGCATAGAGGGCAGCTTTCGCAAGCTGGATGGCGCGGATGTCGTTCTGCGTCACGGTAATGCGCTGTTCGCCCTCGTGCAGCAGATAGGAGAAGGTGCGGCCGTTGGGGATGATGCGCGGGCTTTTCGCCGCCATCGCGCCATCGACGACGCCATCCTGCGAGATGATGCCGGAAAGGTACATCTCGGCGACGATCTCGATGATCGCCGAGCCGCAGATGCCTGTCACGCCGACGGAGGCGGCCGCCTCGGCAAAACCTTCCTCGTCCGACCACTTGTCGACGCCGATCACCCGGAAGCGCGGTTCCAGCGTTTCGGGGTCGATACGCACGCGCTCGATGGCGCCGGGGGCGGCGCGCTGGCCCGAGGAGATTTCAGCACCCTCGAAGGCTGGGCCTGTCGGTGACGAGGCGGCGACGACGCGGTCCTTGTTGCCGAGCACGATCTCGGCATTGGTGCCGACATCGACGAGCAGCATCATCTTGTCCTGGCGATAGGGACCTTCGGCGAGCGTGGCACCCGCCGCATCGGCGCCGACGTGGCCGGCGATGCAGGGCAGCATATAGAGCCGCGCGCCGCGGTTGACGTCGATGTCGATCTCGTGCGCCCAATATTGCAGCGCGCCGGAGACGGCGAGCGCAAACGGCGCCTGGCCGAGTTCCGTCGGGTCGATGCCGAGGAACAGGTGGTGCATGATCGGGTTGCCAACGAAGACCATGTCGAGAATGTCGTGGCGGTCGACTTCGCCCTCGGCGCAGACCTTGCCGATCAGGCCGTTGACCGCCTCGCGCACCGCCTTGGTCATGGCTTCCCGGCCGTCCGGGTTCATCATCACGTAGGAAACGCGGCTCATCAGGTCTTCGCCGAAGCGGATCTGCGGGTTGGAGGCGCCCGAGGAGCCGACGATGCGGCCGGAAAGCAGCGACACCAGATGCATGGCGATGGTGGTCGAACCGATGTCGCAGGCAACGCCATAGGCCTCGTTCTTCAGACCCGGCCACAGGCCGACGATGAAGGGGCGGGATGAATCCATGTCGCGGTGGATGGCGGCGGTGACGGCCCAGTTGCCCTTGCGCAGAATGGTCTGCACCTGCGGGATCAGGTGCGGCGCAATCAGGAGATCCTTCCAGCCCCAGTCCTTCTCCAGCATCACCTTCAGCCGGTCGAGGTCGCCGAGCGGCTTGTGCATGTCGGGCTCGTCCACCTCGACATAGCAGAGCTGGACGGCGGCATTGCGCTCGATCACCCGATCGGTCGCGGCCTTGCGCACCACCTGCGCGTTGATGACGGTATCCTGCGGCACGTCGATGACGAGATCACCGAGGATCTGGGCGGAACAGGAGAGGCGTCGGCCATCGGGCAGGCCGCGGATCTTTTCGTAGCGATCTTCCTTGGCGCCCTTTTCCGAGATGTGCTCGTTGGAGGAAACGATCTTGTGCTTGGCGAAGTTACCTTCCTGCACCACGATCTGACAGCGCCCGCAGGTGGCGCGGCCGCCGCACACACTTTCGACATAGACGCCGAGCTTGCGGGCGGCATCGAGAACCGGGGTGCCGACCGGGAAGCGGCCGCGTTTGCCCGAAGGCATGAACAGCACCAGAGGTTCCTTTTGCGCGGCTTCGGTCATGTTGATCTCGATCTCGGAAGTGCCTTCGATGCGCATGCTCTAGTCTTTCGTCAGGTCCGCTTCAACAGGTGAGCGAAGCACGGCTAAACGGTTTCAGACTGCACCGGAACGCCGCCCGATAGTTGTCCAATCCCGACATGGAAGCATCTGTTTCAAACAGTTAAGGCGTGAGGCTTGGCGGCCGGTCAGGTTACTTGCGCGACAGACGCCGGGCGTTGCTGCGCACCCGCTTGCCATAGGGCCTGAGCGCTGCGGACGCAATCGCCGTTCCGTGGCCGGAGGCCGTGCCGCCGGCCATCAGCCGCAGCGTGTTGTCGAAGGCAGCTTTCCAAAGGGCCATGTTCACGGCCATGACGCTTTCCGCTGAGGCCGCGATCTTCTCGGAGATCATGCGGTGAAGCTCGGTTACGTCGTGGGACTTGCCCGTTAGCGCCGCCATCTGCATTTCCTGCAGCCGGACGGCGATGACGAAGGGCGCTTCAAACCAGAGGGTCGCGGCATCGAGGCGAAGGCGGCGTGTCATGGTGATCTCCACTTTGCGTTGGCGGATGGATGAACCGACGTGCGTTGCTACGGCGCCCCGGCAAGTTTTACGACTGCGAGTGCATACACAAGAGCCGCTCCGAGCACGGCCGAACTGCCCCAGAGGCGGGCCTTGATGACCCGTTCCTCCGGACCGAGATAGACCTTCTTTGTGACGGTGGCGATCATTATTGCTCCAAGCACGACAGCCGTCACGATGATCACAGGCACAACATAGGTCCGGAGTACTGCGTAAAACCGCTGAAACTCCGCCGCATCGTCAAACAACGTGTACCGGGCGATAACGACCAAAGGGAGAACGACGGCGAGGAGGCGCAGTTGGCTTCCGATCGTCTTTCTCCCTTCGATTGCTTCAGGGTCGAACCAAGAACTATTCGCTCGCAGCCGCACCGCCGGTGCGGGCCGCGCGACCGCCGCGGCGTCCACCGCTGGCGGCTGCCGGTGCGGCCGCAACGACGTGACCGCCTTCGGCCGGCTTGTGGTCGCGATAGGTCTTGATCCAGTGGGTGCAGTTCGGATCGGTGCCGTTCAGAACGTTGGCGGCGCGCACGGCTTCCATTTCCTGCGGGCGGCAGGGGTTCATGATCGCCGACGTCATGCCGGCGCCGATGACCATCGGGATGAAGCCGGCATTGATGCCGTGGCGGTGCGGCAGGCCGAAGGAGATGTTGGAGAGGCCGCAGGTGGTGTTGACCTTGAGCTCCTCGCGGAGCCGCCGCAGGAGCGCGAAGACCTGCCGGCCAGCGTCGCCCAGGGCTCCGATCGGCATGACCAGCGGATCGACAACGATGTCGTGTGGCTTGATGCCGTGATCCAGGGCGCGCTCGACGATCTTCTTGGCGACGGCGAAGCGCACGTCCGGGTCCATCGAGATTCCGGTTTCATCGTTGGAGATAGCCACCACCGGTACGTCGTATTTCTTGACGAGCGGCAGAATCGCTTCGAGCTTCTCCTCTTCGCCGGTGACGGAATTGACCAGCGGGCGGCCCTTGGCAACGCGCAGTGCCGCCTCGATCGCGGCGGTGACGGAACTGTCGATCGCCAGCGGTACATCGACGAGGCCCTGGACGATTTCGAGCGTCTTGACGAGCAGCGGCGGCTCGGTCTCGTTCGGGTTGACGGCGGTGACGCCGGCGTTAACGTCGAGCATCGTCGCGCCCGCTGCCACCTGCTCCAGCGCATCCTTGATCACCGTGTCGAAGTTGCCCTCGATCATTTCGGCGGCGAGTTTCTTGCGGCCGGTCGGGTTGATGCGTTCGCCGATGACGCAGAACGGCTGGTCGAAGCCGATGATGATCTCGCGGGTGGCGGAAGCGACGATGGTCCGGGTCATGCAGGGTCCTTTGTCAATTGGCGTCGGGCTATGTAATCACGCCCAGGAAGTCGATGATAGGCGCCTTCTGATAGGCGCCGGTTTTGTCTGCGGTCTGGTCAGTGCGGATGATGGGCTGCGGCTTCGGCCATCTCCTGCTGGTTTTCTTCCTTGCCTTCGCGAATATGCTCCAGCCGCTCGGCAACGAGCGCATCCTCAGGCAGCGTCTCGTGCTTCCAGGGCCGGCGGCCCTTCAGCACGCCCGATTCATGCACGATCTCTGCGACATATTCTTCCTGGCGATAGGCCATCACGTGGATGCCGGAGACACCTTCGATCTCCTTCACCTCGTTGATGATGTCGATACAGAGCTGCTTGCCTTCCTTCTTCTGGTCCTGCGCGCCTTCCAGGCGGGTAATGACGCTGTCGGGGATATGGATGCCCGGAACGTTGGAGCGGATCCAGCGGGCGGTCTTGGCCGATGCCATCGGCCCGACGCCGACGAGGATATAGCACTTCTCGTGCAAGCCGAGGTCGCGCACCTTCTTCATGTATTCGCGGAACATCGGCACGTCGAAGCAGTACTGGCTCTGCACGAACTGCGCGCCGGCCTCGATCTTCTTGGCCAGCCGGTAGGGGCGGAAATCGTAAGGCGGGGCAAAGGGGTTGATGGCAGCACCCAGGAACACCTGCGGCGGCGTCGTCAGCTTGCGGCCGGAAAGGAACTTCGAGTTGTCGCGCATGATGCGCACGGTTTCGAGCAGCGACATGCAGTCGAGGTCGAAGACCGGCTTTGCGCCCGGCTGGTCGCCGGCCTGCACGCCGTCGCCGGTCAGGCACATGATGTTCTGCACGCCCATGGCCGAAGCGCCGAGCACGTCGCCCTGGATGGCGATGCGATTCTTGTCGCGGCAGGCGATCTGCATGATCGGCGCATAGCCCATGCGGGTCAAAAGCGCGCAGATGCCGACCGAGGACATGTGGCAGTTGGCGCCGGATGCATCCACCGCGTTGATGCCGTCGACCCAGCCGTCGAAGACCGCAGCGCGTTCGTAGACGTCCTGCGGGTTGGCGCTGTCGGGCGGGTTGAGCTCGGCGGTGACGGCAAATTCGCCGCGACGCAGAACACGCTCCAGACGGCCGCGGGAGGAATGGCCGGGCAGGGGCTCAAGCGGCGCGCCGGGATCGAAGGGATTGATATCGGGGCTCATGCCTGGCCTTCCTTGGATGCCGCTTCACGCTGCGCTGCGGCTTCCGCCGTAACGCGCAGCCAGGACGAAGTTTCGCGCAGCGACTGGTTGACCGGCTTCTGCACGTTCATGATCGCATTGCCCTTCTCCATGTTCTGCGAGCCCTTCCAGGCCTGCACCCAGACGCAGGGCATATCCGGCTCGACCTCGCAATTGCCGTTGGCGCGCACGCCGCCGCAGGGGCCATTGCGCAGCTGCTTCGGACAGTTCATCGGGCAGGACATGCCGGTTGAAGACAGCGCGCACTGGCCGCACATGCGACAGTCGAACAGGAAGCCCTTGACGTGACGCTCGACGAAGGTCACCGGCCGCTCGACCCGTCCGTAGCCGATCGCGTTCCACAGCGGATGCAAGAGCAGGAATACATCGGCGAAGCGGTTGTAGAACCACTCGAGGAAACGGGAGTTGCGCACGGCCCAGAGGCGAACCGTATATTTGTGGCGCGACCGGCGGCTCGGAGAAACCCCGGTCGGGGTATAGGCGCCGGTCGCAGCCTTTGCCCCAGGTGCTGCGTTGCCCTTCATGATCTTCTGTTCGCCTGCAGGTTTGGCATCAGCCATTGTCGCGGCCTCCGGCCTTGACCAGTGCGACGAGCCGCTCGCGGTCATAGGCGGCTTCGAGTTCGGCGGCAGCGCTGTCGGCTTCCGCTTCCAGATCGTCCGACACCGGCACCGGATCGGCCTTGCGCCATTCTGCGAGATAGTCGTCGGTTTCGGCGGCACCGGTGCGCATCGCGCACATGTCGATCGCCTCGGTGAAACGCAGCGACAGCTCGCGCTTCGCCGTCGTGCGGCCCTTCTTGATGATGATCTGGGCCGGAATGTCGCGCCAGTAGACGATAATGCGATCTGCCATCGGGTGTCGTTCTCCTCCCCTGCATGTTTCCTTTAATCGGAGCCGATTAAGGATCAAAAACATGCAGCACTCTAAAGCGCTACAGCGACCTTTGCGCGCCTGATACGACGCGCGGCGCTGTAGGTGCGACAATGCGCATGTACAGGCGTCCGGGCTCATCTCGCCACGACGTCGGATATGTCCAAAAACGACGCTGGGCGACGAGCCGCCGCGGGCGCGCTTCAGGAGACGCGCGAGCGTCGGCCGGGTGGTCCGGCGCGTCAATGCCGTTCGGAGCGGATTGCCCACAGTTTCAGGCTTTTAGCGCGCATGCGACAGGACCGATAACCCTTTGCACCGCCTACCAGATACGACGTGTGAGCCCGTTCCACACCCAGGTCCAGATCGGGGGGTGGTACCATTGCCGTGACGGGCCTGCGACATCGGTGGGTCGTAAGTTTCCCTCAAGCGCGTCCTCGACGGCAGCGATCGCGATTTCAGTGGAAGCAGCCGTCTGCAGCAGCGGATAGGTGTGCATCGTGTCGCTTTGGCTCGGCCTTTGGCGTGACTGGTAGAGCACACCGCCGGTGTCGACGCCGGCATCGACCAGATGCACGGTCGCGCCGAAATTCTCCGCATCGTCGCTGACCAGCGCCCAGTAGCCGCCCATCAGGCCGCGATAGGTGGGGTTGATACCGGCATGGAAATTGAGGACCGGGCAGGGGATCGCGGCAAGGGTTCCGGCCTTCAGCATGCGGCAACTGATGAGGAAGACGACGCCCGGGTCCAGCGCGCGGATGTGCACCAGAGTTTCGGCGTCGTTGATCGAGGCGACCGGTTTGATGGTAATTGATGGATCGGGCGTGCCCGAAACCTTGTAGGTCTTCAGAATTTCTTTGGCGCGGCTACGGGTAAAGCGCTTGCCGAAGCGCGAGGCGATCATGGTGGCAAGCTGCCCCAGCGCCGTCGGCCAGCCGAGCTTGCGGGCGCGGCGGCGCAGGAACACAGCTTTCGATTCCGGCTGTTCCTCGATGACGGTGATGTCGGAAAAGCGCGCGGCGAGCGCATTGATCATGATCCACGGGTTCTCACCGCCCGCCGTGACCACGACGATACGGCCCGGGCGCTTGCCTGCGGCTTGATTCGGACTGGCGATGTCGGTCATGGCGGCCCCGCGGATGAACAGGGCCGAGTTATGAAGGCTTGCCCGTTACCGGCGGCTTAACTTGTTCCAGTACCATTCGGCCACGCCGCCGCCGAGCACGACCAATGCCACGGACTCGAGCATCGCTACGTCTTCCGTCAGGTTGCAGACCGCACCGATCAGCAGAGCCAGAAGCAGGCCGGCCGCACATCCAAGCGCATAGGGCAGGTATTCGAGGAATTTCACTGCTGTCTCCTCCGACAGGCGTGGCGATCTTCTTCAATATGGCCTCACGGCAAGGGCGCCGCGCTGCTGATGGTTCGCCGCATGGTTGCCGATGGCTATGAGATCACCTTGACTCCCTCCATCGCCTTGTCAAGCTGAGCTTGGCAGGAAAGCCTGAATTCGTTCCGCCGGCAACGCACCCAGCCATCCGGGAAGATGAAGCAATGGGCGACATTCAAGCCAGACGCATGATCCTCGACTTCTTGAGGCAGCACACCTTGGCCGTGATCGCGACCTGCGGCCGGGATGGCAGGCCTGAAGCGGCGGCTATCGATTTCTCGGTGCGAGACGACCTGGAAATCGTGTTCGACACGTTCGAACATACCCGCAAGTTCGTCAATCTCTCCGAGCAGAGCCGTGTCGCGCTCGTCATCGGCTGGGACAACAACATCACCGTTCAATATGAAGGCGACGCGACGAAGGTCTCCGCCGATGATCTCGAGCGATACCAGGAAGCGCATGTGAAAAGCGTTCCGGCCGAAAGAGAGTTTGTCGAGAAGGGTGCCGTGGTGTTCCGGGTCGAACCGCGCTGGATTCGCTACTCCGATTACAGCAAGACTCCTCCCGACGTGATCGAGCTTCGCTTCTGAGGTTGTACCGTGGCCAACGCTATGAAGCCGCGGTGATGCGGCGGTGAATACCGCCGAGACTTTCCTTGAACCGCTCGAACGTCCCGTGCTCCGTCAGCTCTCGCAGCACCTGTTCGTTGATTCCGCCGCGGGTCGCATAGTCCTGAGCCAGATGCGCGAAGCTGGCATTCGGCGTCGTTGCCGGTGCCTGTCCCAACGCGGCAAACAGCGAGGCCACATAGTCACGCCCCTTGGCGTCCTCCACGCCGTTGTCTTTCAGCCAGCCATGGATCGTTTCGAGATATTTGAAGTAGCTGGCATAGGTGGCAGTCGCCACGCTCAGCACATCGAACTCGCTCTCGCTTTCAACCTCGATCGCCTTGCCGAGCCTGCCGAAAAACGCTGCCATTTCCGGATCCGGCGGGAAAATGATCGTCGGCCCCTGGCGGATCGCGATCATCGGCATCGGCAATGCCTTGGTCACCCGCTTCACCGGGCCGACCATGGCGGCGATCTCATTGCAGGAGAAGGTCGCGATCAGGCTGACCACGTGATGGTCTGGCCGGAAGCGTAACAGCGGCAGCACTTCGCGGGCGATCTGTGGCCGGACGGCAAGCATGACCGTGTCGCAATCGTCCAGGACCGCCTGATTGTCGGCCGCCACCCGCACATCGGGAAACCGCGCGGCAAGGCCCGCCGCGATCTCTTCGTTGCGTGGCGACAGCACGACCGGCGTGGTTTCGCCCGGAAGCGATTTGAGCCCGGTGACGATCGCAGACGAGAGTGCGCCGGTGCCGATGAAGCCGAGTTTCATGAGAAGTCCTGTCGCTTGGTGATTTCAGCAGATCCGTGAAACTGCCGGGTGCCGCATGCACGGGTCCTGGTTTGTGGTTCGCGGAACAATAATACCAAAGGCGCTGGCGACAAGCGGTCGCGACAGCGTCGCCCACAGGGTAGCGGGACGCATTTCAACAACGGAGTTGAGGTTGCCACACCCTGTCGCCGCCTGCGGGGAGAGGGGACGTGGACAGTGAAGTCGCCGAACAGGGCGGCGATCCTGTGAGACCAAGGGGTGTTGGGCGCGAGCGGGTGCCGCGGGTTTCCTTCCGAGATCTAGCGGCCGAGATCTAGCGGAAGTCCGCGGCTGTGAGGATATAGATTGTCCGGCGCCCGTTGGCATAGGCTGCCCTTGCGACTTCGTAGATCGAGTTGCGTGCGGCGTCGAATGCCTGGAGGCAGGCCGCCTCGGTCGTCCGGGTGGGCGCGCCACGGGCCAGAGCCGCCGCCTCGACATAGAAGGGCACTTCGAACATGCCGTCGTGGCCAAGGAAGCGAACGGCGTTCCTCGCACCATCGAAGCTTCGGGATTGGTTTGGGAAGCTCAGTGGCATGGTGTGATCCTTTTAGCGGTAAGCCAAGTTGGCCAGCGGTGGGTCGGCCGGGTGGACGCGTGAAGACGTGCATTCATCTTCGCGCCGCGCCATCACAAGATCCGCCCGAAGAGGATTGTGGTAACGACGACGGCGATCGCGAGCGAAAGGGCAATCCAGGCAAGCAGACCGCGATAGTCGAAGAGATAGATCTGAGCCGGTATGTGGTACTTCATGATCGCCTCCTGTGGCTGATCTGTTCGGACCGCTTGGCTTGGTGTTTACAAGATGTGTGCAGTTCTGAACGCCCGTTCGGCCCGTGCGATCGCGTCGTTGCCGGCATTGACGAGTTCGAGATTGCCTTCATCGGTTACCCGCTCATGGCATTCGCCGTTGCTGCGTATGCGGTACTGGAGCGCATTGTCGCGGATCGGCAGCGTCGCGGTAATGCGATATGTTTCTCCGACAATTGACTCCCTCGTCAGCGCCCCTCTGGAGCGAACGAGCTGGCCAACGTGAAAACGGTGGACAGGCGACTGGTCGCGCGGACTGCGGATGATGCGTTTGGTGAACGTTAGCGTGTTCATGATGGTCTCAGTCCTCTAAAAATGTGCTTGGGCACGGTCGGCCGGACAGCTGCTCAAAGATGGCTTGGCTCGGGCGAACAGATGTCCCGAAGCGAGATGTGCTTCGAGACGAAGCGTTGGCCCAAGCACTGGAACCGAAGCTTGCGTATCTGTCGAAAATTTAGGAGATCGGGGCGGTTCGAAGTTCTGATACCGCGAAAGCCACATCGGCCAAATCTACTTGGCTTAATATAGCGCGTCGATTGAGTTTCAATTGAGGCGGTTGTGTCTGCTGGTGGGGATGCGCGCTCCTGTTGGCGGGCTTGCCGGTGGTTCTCCGGATGTCGGGGCTCATCAACCGTCACTCCATCACGGTTTTCCGTTGTCCGCTCGATAAAGCCCCGCGTCAATTGCGGATGTGGTAAGCTCATCGTTTGGAACTGGAGACTGCGATCGAAGGGGCCTTGAACCGAACGGCTGCCGACACCTTGCAAAAGGCGCTTGCACGTTTCCTTACTCAAGCCTGATGACGCCCGGCCGCGATGATCTCATTCGAAGAAGGAGAGGCGCAATGTCCTCCCGTTTGGTCTTCTGCCTGCTTCTGGTTGCCCTGTCGGTTGTCCTTGTCTGGGCCTTCAGACCGCCTCAGGGCAACGCCGATGGTCGCTCAGCCATGCCGCATCTGGCGGATCAGGGCCAGGTCGTGAACCCCGATTGTGGACTGGGCTGAACCATGGCAACGCTACGGTACGGTCTCAAGGTCGAAGCCAACAATGTCTGGGCGGTGGTCGATGTCTTCACCGGGCAGCCGGTCGTTCTTCACGGCTCTCTGCTGTCGAACTTGCCGCGCGATGAAGCGGATGATCTTCTGGATATTCTCAATCTCAAAGACGGCATACGCAGGGGCACGATAAAGGTTCCGCCCCGCGCGCCGGAAGATGAGAGCTAGTTCCGCCGCACCAAGGCAGCCGCCACGGCGGTTGACGTTGTCGGTCAAGGTTCCGCTCTTGTCCGAGCCGATAGACGCCTCCAACTTCGCGCGTTCATGGAACCGCAATCGAAGCGACACGTTTGCATGTGTTAGACTTCGGGGCACTACTGGCATTCCGCCGGCATCCCCGATGGGAAAAATCATGAAAACCTTTCTGATCGCATTGGGCGTGGCTGCCGCTACGTCATGGACGGCCTTTGCCGCAGAACCAGGCAAGATGGTCGACACGAAGATGGGCAAGGTCATGGCGACGGATACGGGCATGACCCTCTACACGTTCGACAAGGACACCAAGGGCAAGTCGAACTGCGACGCCGATTGCCTGAAGAAATGGCCGGCCTTCCACGCCGCAGCGAATGCAAAGGCAGATGGCGAATGGTCGTTGGTCAAGGACACCGCCGGCAAGCAGATGTGGGCCTACGACGGAAAGCCGCTTTACACCTATGCCGAAGACACGAAGGCTGGCGACGTCAAGGGTGACGGCGTCAACGGCGTCTGGCACCGCGCCAAATAACACCCCAAACGACGGCGGGCGGCCCGCCCGCCTCTGGGCGCCGGAACGAAGGCTCATCTGGCGCGTTACATCCTACGTTGGAGTACAGCAAAAAATAGCATCGTCCATCATCTTGATCGACGATAACCAGGGTACTCCCAGGAGACCCAAATGGATATCACCACACTACTCATCATCGTTCTCATCGTTCTCTTGCTCGGCGGCGGCGGCTGGTACGGTCGCGGTCGCTGGTATTGAGCCATTCGTCTACGGACGGACACGTAGGCCCTTTCTGAATGGATCGGGTTGTCCGAGGGAGACCTAGCAAGGCGGGCAATCGCCCGACATTGCGTCGTATGAGTTCGTGAGCGAGCCACGTTGCGGTCACTCAAATCTCTAGCCTCGTCGGACCTGCGCCGGCAGTCCATCGGATGCCGGCCTAGGCTCGTCGTCTGCTCGATCCGGCGAGTGTGTCGTCTGTGAAAAGGTGCCCCTGGAGGAGGCGGATCGGGCAATGTCAGATTCTCGCAGATGGATAGGGCCTGTTCTCGGTACGGGCGCGCTTGCCCTGCTGGTGATCGGTTGCGCCCTGGTCCTCTGGCCCTTCCTGTCGGCTTTGTTGTGGGCTGCGGTGATCTGTTTCTCGACCTGGCCGCTCTACCGCCAATGCGAACGTGCCGTCGGAGGATATCGCCCAGCTGCCGCGGCGATAATGACGATGCTGGTCGTCTTTGTCTTGGCAGCACCCCTGGCGTTCCTTGTGACCGCGCTCGTGGACGATATAAAGACTGTTGCCGAAGCGATTGCGCACGTCCTGGAAGAGGGGCCGTCGGTGCCGCCCAACTGGGTCAAGGGCCTGCCGATCATTGGCGAAGGCGTTGCGGCCTACTGGGAGAACCTCGCTCATGACGCCCCAGCGTTCATAGCTGAACTTAAGAAACTGACGGGACCCGTCACCGATATGGCGCTTGCAGGCGGAGCGGCCCTCGGGGCCGTCCTGCTTGAGCTCGCACTCAGCATCTTCATCACCTTCTTTTTGTTCCTGCATGGTCGCCGCATGATCGGCTTCATGCGCCAGATCAGCGAGCGCGTTGCCGGTCCCCGCGCTAAGAGATTGCTGATGGTCATCGGTATGACCGTGAAGGGTGTCGTCTACGGCATGATCGGAACTGCCCTTGCACAGGGCTTGCTGGCCGGCACCGGTTTCTGGATCGCCGGTGTGCCCCAACCGATATTGTTGGGCGGCCTGACCTTTGCGCTGTCATTCGTGCCGGGAGGCCCGCCGTTTCTCTGGGTACCGGTGGCGCTTTGGTTGCTGTTGCAAGGTTCCATGGGCTGGGCGATCTTCGTCGCCGTCTGGGGGCTCCTGCTCGTCAGCAGCATTGACAACTTTCTTCGGCCGTATCTGCTCAACCAAAACAGCAACCTGCCGGTGTTGCTCGGCTTGTTTGGACTCGTCGGCGGAGTGCTTGCCTTTGGGCTGATCGGGCTCTTTCTCGGACCCACCCTGTTGGCGGTCGCTTACAACTTGTTTCTCGAGTGGGTCGCAGCCGAGCTCGAAGAACGGGCGCAAACAGCGTCCCCTTCCGGCGTGCCCGAGGATACGAGAACCACGGCAAGGAACTGAGCTCCGATCAATGGAACGTTCCAGGTGTTGCGGCGCGATCAAACGCCATGCCGCCACCCTGATTTTCCCCATCGGTCCAATTCTTCAGACGAAAAAGGCGAGGTGAGCATTTGCGGTCTGATTGACGACCTTGGTGGCGATGGCGATCGCGGTCAGGGCAATGTCCGTCGCCTGCTCTTCGTCGAGCGTCGCGTCTGAAGCAGCTTGGCGGGGGATGCCGCTGATTCCGGCGGCGGAGGCGGTGTGCTTTCCGCCCGGCCTATTTCATATAGGCGCGCACCACGTCGACCAGTTCGGCCGCCGCTTCATCCCGATCCTTTTGCGACAGGTCGGCCGCGGCCAGATGCATGTGGATGTGGTCCTCGACAACCTCCGCCATCAGGCCGTTGACCGCGCCGCGGATGCCGGCGATCACCTGCATGACCTCGGCGCAGCCCTTTTCCTCCTCAAGCATCCGTTCGACCGCCTCCATCTGGCCCCGGAGCCGCCGGACCCGGTTGATGAGCTTCTGTTTTTCACGGATGGTATGGGTCATCGGTCACTCCGGTTTCGGGCGCCGTCACTATGCGGCCCGTGCTTCCACCTCCACGGTGACATGCGACAAATCGTGAATGGCGGCAAGCTTCTCACGATAATAGGACGGTGCCCGCGGGTTGTCGGCGACAATCGAGACGATCGCGCCGTGGTGACCCGGTCCGAGCTGCCAGACGTGCAGATCGACAATCTCGGCATCTTCCTTGGCGACGATCTCGCCGATTTCTTCGGGCAGGTCTTCGCCTTCGGGAAGGTAATCCAGCAAGGTTGCGCCGGTGTCGCGGATGAGACCGAAGGACCAGCGCGCAATGACGATTGCGCCGACGATACCCATGGCGGGATCGAGCCACAGCCAGCCATAGATCGCGCCCAGACCGAGCGCGACAATTGCGAGAACCGAGGTCAGCGCATCGGCGAGGACGTGCAGATAGGCGGCGCGCAGGTTTCGATCCTGCCCGCCATGGTGTCCATGATGCGACCCGTGGTGATCATGATGGTGATGGGCGTGGTCGTCCTTCAGCAGCCAGGCGCACACGAGGTTGACGATGAGGCCGGCGACGGCGACGAGAATCGCCTCGCTAAAATCGATCGCCACCGGAGCGTTGAGGCGGCGCAGGCTTTCCCAGCCGATCAGCAGAGCGATGAGCGCCAGCACGATGGCGCTGGAAAAACCGGCCAGGTCGCCAAGCTTTCCGGTGCCGAAGGTGAAACGGCGATTGTTCGAATGCTTGCGCGCATAGAGATAGGCAAGCGCGGCGATCAGCATCGCGGCCGCATGGGTCGACATGTGCCAACCATCGGCAACGAGCGCCATCGACCCGAAGACCTGCCCGGCCACGATCTCGATCACCATCATCGTTGCGGTGATCGCGATGACGATCCAGGTCCGCCGCTCGTTGCGCTCGTGATTGCCGCCAAGGAAGACGTGATCGTGGCGCGCCGCGAGCACGCGTCCTTCGCCATGCGAATGCCCGTGGTGACTGTGGTGGTGATGATGGTCGTGTTGGTGATTGCTCATGCCGCTGGCTCCAATATTATATAGGGGGGTACCCTATATAAGGCTCGCCGTAAAGTGCTCGGTTCCTGCTTCCGCCGCCGTCAGACAATGTCGTTGCCGGCGGCAATGGGCGCTGGCGGCATCAGCCTCCGTGATCGGCTCTAGCCGGCTCGACCGAGGGCGATGGCCGAGCCCGTGAACGGCAGCACCCGCTTGTAGCCCACCGGCGTCGGCTCGATCTGCGTGGTGGCGGACGTGCCGAATTGCGTGATGCCCGCGCCGAGATAGTGTGCCACATCATGGCGGAGACCGCCGAAATCAAACGGTGCGCTTGCAATCAGGCGGGCCGAAAACACATTGGTGCCGAACAGCACGGCCGTCGTCCCAGCGATGGTGTCGGAGACCGTCGTCCCCACCACCAGGCTGGTCCGCCGGAACGTGGCGATGCATTCTCCCTTGGCGAAGGAGGTGGGGTCATCGAAGGTTCCAGCCGGCTTGCGCTGAAGATAAAGCGAAAATTCGCCGACCGGGTCGAGGCCGAGGGACAGGACACCGTTTGCTGCCGCTTGCGCCTTGAAAGGCTTGGCGGCGAAGGTGAAATGGGCAGTCGTTTCGCCCGGTTCTCCATCAAACATCTGGGCATCAAGAAAAGGCAGGTGCAGGAAATAGCCGTAGTCGGCCAACGTGCCGTCGTTCGCCTCGTAGAAGCGGCCGGTGGCGTACCAGGCGAGTTCGGCGGAAAGCAGTGCGCTCATGACGGGCAATCCTGTGGTCAGCGGTGGAGTTGCAGCCAGCAGGTTGTGCAGCGTTCTGTCCTATGCGGGAAGGCCCATCGTGGCGCGTGTGCCGGTCGGAGCGCCCAATCAGCCGATAGAGTAAATGCGCGCTAGCAGGGCCAGCGTGTGATGCCCCAACCTGCGACACCGCGCGCCATGCGCGACAAGTCGCATACTCACGCCCTGATCAGCGAGGTCGCGAGATCGCCATAGCCGGTGAAGCGGTACTCGTATTCAAGCCCGAGATAGTCCGCCGCCTTCTTCGCCTTTTCCTGCAGGGCCAGATCCTCCTGCTGCGAGAGATAGACCAGCTTGCGGTAATGGCCGAAATACATGTCCCTCAGCTCCGGATGCCGGTCCAGGCCGAGCGGTTCGATGACGAAGGTTTCGAACTGGCGGGCGAGGAAATCGGTGAGGAAAAAGGCGGTGATGTCGTCGTCCCG
Source organism: Ensifer sp. R-19 (assembly GCF_049905105.1). Classification (NCBI taxonomy): domain Bacteria; kingdom Pseudomonadati; phylum Pseudomonadota; class Alphaproteobacteria; order Hyphomicrobiales; family Rhizobiaceae; genus Ensifer; species Ensifer sp. R-19. The sequence goes on along the minus strand of NZ_CP184569.1, from coordinate 1,891,028 downwards.
GCGGCGGGCGAAATCCCTGTTGCGGGCGAAGAAGGAATAACGGTGCGGGCCGGGGATGCGCTCGACCTCTTCAATTCGCAGAGAGGGTCGAGATGGCCGCCGGAACCGCAGCCTTTGCCCGGCTCGATAAAGGATCAAGCCGGGCTGGTGCTTGTGTCAGGCCGCTTTTTCGGCGGACTGATTGACGACCTTGGTGGCGATCGCGGTCAGGGCAATGTCCGTCGCCTGCTCTTCGTCGAGCGTCGTCTGAAGCAGCTTGGCGGCGTCTTTCATGCCCAGTTCCAGCGCCCAGGTCCTCAGCGTGCCATAGCGTGACATTTCGTAGTGTTCGACAGCCTGTGCGGCTGCAAGCAGTCCGGCGTCGAGCGCGGGCGAGCCTTGATACGCTTCCATGATCGAGGCGCCTTCCTTGGTGATGCCCATGATCGCGTCACAGGTCTTCTTCTCAGGCTTCTTGCCGATGATCTTGAACACTTCGTCCAACCGCTCGACATGGACCTTTGTCTCTGCGAGATGCTTGATAAACGCGTCCTTGAGCGGCTTGCTCTTGGCGGCATCGCGCATCTTCGGCAGTGTGTCGACGATCTTGTTCTCGGCGAAGTAAACGTCCTTCAACGTATCGTGAAAAAGCACGTCCAGTGTCTTGATGTCCTTGGCCATGATGGCTCCTGTTGTTCGAGGGCTCACTGTCATGTTCCAGGCGACGCGCCTGGCCGTGCTGGCTGCCCGTGAGCGGCGGCCAGATAGCAGAAATCGGACGGTTGGAACGGCGGTTACAGTTCGACGGGTAGAGCGACGACTGAGCGTCTCGACCGCAAATCTGTTGCCTGTGTTCAGCCGAGATCGTGGTTCTCTCGGGGCAATGCTGTTCGCATGTCAACGATCGAGTCGCGCTTCGCCTCGGGCAAGATGCCCCGTGTTTCATGCCATAGGGCACATTCAAGGAGCGAAGCCTCGTCGGTATTGCCGAACCGAAACTCATCCATAATGAATCTGGCCAGGCGGTCGGCATGGTCGCCGGGACGCTGAATACATATTTTCGAGTAGGTCGCTTCAAAAACCCTCCGGACCACCACGATGTCGTGGGGGCTGAGATTATGGCCCGTCAGGTTGGGCAGCGTGTACATCGAATTCTCCCTTCCGGCGCCGGAATAGCGCACGCGATCAATCGGTTAGCCGCAAGCGGCGGTCAGGCCGCAGGCTTGGCGACGACATCCGAAACGGCGCCGCCCTCGTCATCCCATCGGTCAATCGCCTCGGCTTTTAACTGTGCCGGCGTCTGATGTTCGCCGTTTGAGGCATCCGCACGCTCTACAAGTGCTGCGGCGAGCGTCGCACTGGTGTCGATGCCGCTTTCGAGAGCAGTCATCAGGAAGCGTGCCGCGGCAAGCCGTCCGGCCGGATCTGCCGTCGCTGTCGTTCCGTAGAAACCGGCAACGGTAAGCACCTCGACCAACAGGCTGAGGTCGTCTGAATCAAGATAGTGTTCTGGATTGCTGGAAGACATTACGTCCTCCTTTGGTTGGGGCGCAGGCACGGAAAGGCCTGTTTGCGACAGCGCCCGCTTCAATCGCTGTCGATGGAGCACCCTGCACGCGTTGTCGCGCCAGCGCAAAGAACTTCACTCAAGCACCTTGAGTGTGTTTCGACTGGTCCCGGGGCGCCATTATGTCTCGTGCGTCCATCGCATTTGCCAGATCGAGCCGGCGGGGGCCGGCCTTTGCGAAGATTTCGCGCGCGGCAAGCGGTGGCAGGCGATAGGCCACAATGAACTCTTCGAGATCGTAGACTGCGTCCCAGCCACGAAGCAGGGCCTCTTTGTCATACTTGAAATGCCTGGTCACTGGAGACGCTCCCGCGTGTTGGATCGGTGCTTGGCGCAAAGACGGCCAATTGTCAGGCGGCAGAGGAAGCGTCAGGGGTGGAGATATGATCTGGTAGCTAAACGAGGTGGAGCGCACATGGTTCCAAAATAAATTCTGAAGTCGACGAGATTTAAATTGAATAGTTACAGATCGTGAGGCCTGGTTTTTCTCGAGATATGTTTTCGAGTGTTTCTTCTCTTGAAGATTGTTTCGGTTTGTCTTGCGCATGTCATTGTATATGCGCGTGGATCCAATTTTTTGTGTGTTTGTCTATTTGTGTAGGTCGAGCGATCGTGCCTATATGCTTGGATCGAGGAATTTTCCCAGGCCTTAGCCATGACCCTTGCTGTTATCTCCACATATGCTCTGGCACTGTTCCTGGCCGCGGTCACTCCGGGGCCTGCCATGTTCGCGGTCATTTCCACCAGCATCAGCCGCGGTGTTGGCCCGGCGCTGGCCTGTGGCTTCGGTATCGCGCTCAGCGATATGGTGCTCGTAAGCGTCGCACTTGCTGGCGGTCATTGCACAGACGTTCGGCTGGCTGTTTCTTGCCATCAAATATGCTGGCGCCGGCTATCTGATTTTCCTCGGATATCGGATGTGGCGCGCGGCTGCGACGGTTGAGGCGGAGGTGGCATCGGGCGAGCGCAGATGGATGCGCTCGCTGGCGCTTGGCGCTGCCATCGGCTTCGGCAATCCGAAGGCGATCCTCTTTCATGCCAGCCTGATGCCGCTGATCCTCGACCTCGAAAGCCTTGATCGCTTCGGGATCGGGACGGTGCTTGCCGTCGTTTTCGCGGTCAATGTTGTCACGATGGGTGGCTATGCGCTCTTGTCTGCGGCATCGTCACGGTGGTTCCGCACCACCCGGGCGGTCCGGGCGCTGAACCGGGTGGCCGGCAGCGCCATGATTGCCACCGGCCTCGCGATCGCCGCGCGCAGCTAGATCTGCCGCGGCCACTTCGGCCGCCGTTCCATCACGCCCTGATCAGCGACGTCGCCAGATCGCCGTAACCGGTGAAGCGATATTCGTATTCCAATCCGAGCGTTTCGGCTGCCTTCTTCGCTTTTTCCTGCAGGGCTTTGTCCTCCTGCTGCGAGAGATAGACCAGCTTGCGGTAATGGCCGAAATACATGTCGCGCAGCTCCGGATGCCGGTCCAGGCCGAGCGGTTCGATGACGAAGGCTTCGAACTGGCGGGCGAGGAAATCGGTGAGGAAAAAGGCGGTGATGTCGTCGTCCCAGCGGCGGGCGAAATCCGCGTTGCCGGCAAAGAAGGAATAACAGTGCGGGCCGGGGATGCGATCGACCTTTTCCTCCTCGCATAGCCGGTCGAGATGGCCGCCGGTGCCGCAATCAGCATAGGCGACGAAAATGCGCTCGAAGCCTTCGGCGCGCGCCTTGGCGATCGCGTCACGAATGCCCGGCGTGATCTTTTCAGGCGTGTTGTGCCAGATGGCGGGCAGACAGTTGAGGTCGATATGGGCGAGCCCGTTTGCCTCGCAGATCGCCAGGATTTCGCGCGCGATGGCGCCACAACCGATCACGTGAACTTTTTTCGGTTGTGCACGTTCTATTGCCGACGATATTTTTTCCATCTTGATTCCATGTGGCTATAAGCGGGAAGGAACCTGACCATGACAGTAAAGACCCTTGCAACCGTCGGCGCCGTTCTCGTCGCCCTGTCAACGCTCACCGCCTGCGGCAACACCATCCGCGGCATCGGGCAGGATACTGCAAACACGGTCAACGCGACACAGTCGGCCGGCAAGAAGGTGGCACACTCCGTCAACTAAGCCTGACGGCGAACGACTGGGCACGGCCTCCGTCACCCACGCCGAACCAGCCAGACATAAGAAAGCCCGCCGCGGATTTCACCCCTGCGGCCGGCTTCGTCATTTCATGGCCTTCGGAGCTTAGCCAGCTGCCAGGCGGTTGTGCTTGCGCTTCATGAAGTCCTTGGCGGTTTCGACGGCGATCGCCGCGTCGCGGCAATAGGCGTCGGCGCCGACGGCCTTGCCGAATTCCTCGTTCAGCGGCGCACCGCCGACGAGAACGACGTAGTCGTCGCGCAGTCCCTTTTCCTTCAGCGTGTCGATCACGACCTTCATATAGGGCATGGTGGTGGTCAAAAGCGCCGACATGCCGAGAATGTCCGGCTGCTCGCGCTCGATCGCTTCGAGGTAGTTCTCGACCGGGTTGTTGATGCCGAGGTCGACGACGTCGAAGCCGGCACCTTCCATCATCATGCCGACGAGGTTCTTGCCGATGTCGTGAATGTCGCCCTTAACGGTGCCGATCACCATCTTGCCGAGCTTCGGCGCGCCGGTTTCGGCGAGAAGCGGGCGCAGGATCGTCATGCCGGCCTTCATGGCGTTTGCCGACAAAAGCACTTCCGGCACGAACAGGATGCCGTCGCGGAAGTCGATGCCGACGATGCGCATGCCTTCGACCAGCGCCTGGGTCAGGACATCGTAGGGCGTCCAGCCGCGCTTGAGCAGGATGTGGGTCCCGTCCTCGATTTCTTCCTTCAGACCGTCATAGAGGTCGTCGTGCATCTGCTGCACAAGTTCTTCGTCGGAAAGGTCCTCGAGAATGATTTCATCGTCTGCCATATTGGGGTTCCTCGGTTCCTGGCACGGCCGCGCAAATATTCCGGGCGCGTCCATCAATCCATAGCGTTCGATTTCTAAAAATCTGTTTTCGAAAGCGACGTCGCATATGACAAAAAGCGACGGGAGGCAGCTTCTTTTGACGCCTGCATATTCTTAACAAAAACAATATATTCGCGCCACGCGGTTTTTGGCGTCCTGTGGTCGCTTCTCGGTAGTGTTCGAGTTGCGCCACTCCTTGGCGCATTGAGACCCGCAAGGCCCCCTATGCTTGGTAGCATTAGGACCAATTGATGCTTGAAGGCGCAAAAAGTGATGCGCGGGAGAGGAAAAGCGAATGAGCGACGTGACAGATCAGGGCGCGGGTGAAGGCGGCGGTCGCCGCTCGCGTGGCGAGGGACGGGGAGCGGCAGCACGGCGTGCGTCGCGCACCGGGGGCGGTCCGGGACCGTCTCTGCCCTATATCCAGCGCAAGATTCGCGAATATGAGGTCCTCGACGAGGAAGGCCTGCAGCTCATCGAGCGCAATGCCGACACGATCCTTGAGGAAATCGGCATCGAATTCCGCGACGACGCCGAGGCGCTCGAACTCTGGAAAGAGGCCGGTGCCGACGTGCGCGGCCAGCGCGTGCATTTTCCCAAGGGGCTCTGCCGCGAACTCCTGAAGACGGCGCCTTCAGAATTCACCTGGCATGCCCGCAATCCGGAGCGTAGCGCCCAGGTCGGCGGCAAGGCGACGATCTTCGCGCCGGTTTACGGCCCGCCCTTCGTGCGCGATCTCGAGGGCAACCGCCGCTATGCGACGATCGAGGATTTCCGCAATTTCGTGAAGCTCGCCTATATGGCGCCGTCGATACATTCGTCGGGCGGCACGGTCTGCGAGCCGGTCGATATCCCGGTCAACAAGCGCCATCTCGATATGGTCTACAGCCATATCAAATATTCCGACAAACCCTTCATGGGCTCGGTCACGGCGCCGGAGCGCGCGGAAGACACGATCGCCATGGCGAAGATCGTCTTCGGCGATGAGTTCGTCGAAAACAATTGCGTCACGCTGAACCTGATCAACGCCAACTCGCCGATGGTCTTCGACGAGACCATGGTCGGCGCGCTGAAGGTCTATGCCCGCCACAACCAGGCCTGCGTCCTTTCGCCGTTCATCCTGTCGGGCGCCATGAGCCCGGTGACGGTTGCCGGCACGCTGACGCAGATCCTTGCCGAAGTTCTCGCCGGCGCCTCGTTCACCCAGCTGATCCGCAAGGGCGCGCCGGTTCTGTTCGGCACCTTCGCCGCCTCGATCTCGATGCAGTCGGGCGCACCGACCTTCGGCACGCCGGAGCCGTCGCTGGTTTCCTATGGCGCGGCCCAGCTCGCGCGTCGCCTGAAGCTGCCGTTCCGTACCGGCGGCTCGCTCTGCGGATCCAAGGTTCCGGATGCGCAGGCCGCGCACGAATCGGCGAGCACCCTGAACATGACGCTGCTTGCCGGCACCAACTTCGTGCTGCATGCGGCCGGCTGGCTCGAAGGCGGTCTCGTCTCGTCCTATGAGAAATTCATGATCGACCAGGACCAGCTCGGCATGATGCAGAAGATGGCCGAGGGCATCGATCTCTCCGAAGAAGCCCAGGCGCTCGACGCAATCCGCGAAGTAGGCCCCGGCAGCCATTATCTCGGCTGCGCCCATACCCAGGCCAACTTCCAGACCGCGTTCTATCGCTCGCCGCTCGCCGACAACAATTCCTACGAACAGTGGGAAGTGGAAGGCGAAAAGCGCATCGAGCAGCGCGCCAATGCGCTCGCCCGCACGTGGCTGGAACACTACGAGGCGCCTTATCTCGATCCCGCGATCGACGAGGCGCTCAAGGACTACATTGCCAAGCGCAAGGACTCGATGCCGGACGCTTTCACCTGAAAGGGTCCCGAGCGAGCCAGGGAGCAAGGCGGCGCGGCGCAGGTGGCCGACATGATCCAGAAGGAGGTCTGGCGCCCGCATTACGAACACCAGGGGCCGAAACCGAAATGACGGCGCCTTCCGCGACAGCGGACAAGATTGTCGAGATGGTCCGTGCGGCGCTGGCGCCGCACGGACTTTTTTTGCGCGGAACGGTGAACGTCTCTTCCGCAGAGGCGGCACCGCTGCTGACCGATGGGCGACCGGCGGCAAGCGTGCTGCTGATCGGCAATATCGGCGGCTCGCTCTGGCAGGCCTTCAGTGCCTGGCGGGAGGGCCTGCCGGATCGTGGCGGCACTGATCCGCTCGACACCTGGTCGAAGGTGGTGATCGGGCCGGTTGCCGCAGCCTGCGGGGCGACCGCCTATTTCCCATCCGATCCGCCCTGGCAGCCTTTCCAGCAATGGGGGATGCGGGCCGAGGACCTCAAGGCTTCGCCGCTCGGCATCCTCATCCATCCGCGTTACGGGCTCTGGCACGGTTATCGTGGCGCCCTTGCTTTCGACAGGCCGCTTCCCGAAACCGGCGAGCGGGCGGCGCAGCACCCTTGCGATCGTTGTGCCGCAAAGCCCTGCATGTCAGCCTGTCCAGCAAATGCGCTTGTCGAAGAGCGCTTCGATGTCGGCCTCTGCCGCGGGCATCTGCGCAGCGAAGCGGCCAGGGGTTGCCTGTCGGCAGGCTGTCTTTCGCGCGATGCCTGTCCTGTCGGGAGTGACTATCGCTATCGTCAGGAACAGCTTCGCTTCCATATGGCAGCGCTTAGCCTCTAAAGCTTGATCCCGGTGGGTCCGCAGTTTTCCTCTGCATCACGCTCTAACTTACGAGAATCGATCACCTTTATGACTGGGGTCGGCGCCCCAAAATCGCTGTGGTCTCGGCCGCCCGGCTGACCTCCTTGTCTGCAAAGATGGTGCAAATCTCCAAAATGACTAAAATTGGAGATGTCTTGGAAAGATAATATTATCGAATTTACACCGATCTGGACGGCGTGGCGTTGGAGTCCATCGTATGAGAGGTAGCCCAGTCGTATCCGTGAGTAACTATCCTCCGCACCTTTCGCGTGAGGAGGTGGAAGCGCAGATCTCTCGCCTTAACAGCATCCACGCCGCAAACAGCCAGGTCCTCGATGAAGCCTTCAAGCGCCTGCTGGCGATCGGCGCCGGCCATGCCGCCGTCATTGCCGCCTGCATCACCGGCTTCGATGCGCTGGTGGACCGTTCGGTGTTTTCGGGCGGTTTCCTTCCCGATGCCATCGACCTGCTCCGGAAATTCGCACTGACCGTCAGCGCCCTTGGCCTGTTCCTGACCTTCCTGGCGATCGGCAACAATTTCGGCGAGGTGCAGAAGGAAGCGAAGCGCCATGCGGTGAAGCTCGCAACAACGCTCAGGGAAAAGCGCCTGCTGCTTTCGCTGTCGCAGGATGTGCTGAACCGCGATCCCAAATCCTATTTGCTCGCAGGCGTCGGCGGCTTTGCCTGCCTCTGCGTGATCTTCGGGCTGGCGGCCGCGGCCGGGTGCTACGGGCTTGTGATTGCTATGGGTTTTCTGGTCAGCAGCTGACGGCATACGGTGATTGCCTTAGTCAAGTCGCATCAATCGTTCTGATCTGACCGCTGACGGTAGTTTCTATAGGAAAGCGAAAGGACCGAAGTTTGCGAGTAAACCGGAGGACAGCGGTTACTGTTGTTGTGTGTATCGCATTCGCAGCCTTCCTTGTTTGGCTCGAGCGCACGCGAAGAACTGCTTTCCTTTCCCTCATTTGCTGCGCGGGCGAAAGTGAATTCAGTCGGAGATTTTGTCGAAAGAGCGGATTGGGTGGTAATTGTACGGAAGCCGCAGTCGAGGCTGGAGGCTGATTCTGAATACGACATGGTCAAGTATGAAGCGATTGCAAACTTAAACGAAAGAAAATTCACTGTTCTCTATGGTTCATGCCGAAATGTTATTAATGTTGGTGACGAAACACTTTGATTTGTCCGTGGACATTTTCTGAATATTTATCCTGAAGGCAGCGATAGCTGCTGCCTCCGTACATCGTTTCCGACCCCGCGCCAGAACCGCCGCAATCTCCGTCATGCTTGGTGGCTGATTCGATTGGACCTTTCGCCATGCCGCTTTTTCCAAAACCTTTTCTCGTAGGTGCCGTTCTTTCCGCTGGTCTTGCCGGTCCGGCGGCTGGCGCCTGCCGTGACGTCAGCCATCTCGGGCAGGACTATGTCGCCTGCAGCTTCGATCCGGCGACAAGCGATATTCGCCTCTACAATAAAGACCAGGCGGGCGTGCCCTTTCGCTCCTTCCGGGCGCTGTCACTCGAACTGCGCCACCGTGAGGAGTACATGGCCTTCGCCATGAACGGCGGCATGTATCACGACGACCTGTCGCCCGTCGGCCTGCACATCGAGGAGGGGCGCGAGCAGGCGCCGCTCAACACCAATACCGGCTGGGGCAATTTCCATCTGCTGCCGAATGGGGTGTTCTACATCGACGACGGCAAGGCGGGGGTGATGGCGGCGGAAGCCTATCGTGATGCCGGGATCACACCGCGCTTCGCCACGCAATCCGGGCCGATGCTGGTGATCGACGGAAAGCTGCATCCGCGCTTGCTGCCCGATAGCACCAGTTTCAAGACCCGCAACGGCGTCGGCGTGACGGACAAGGGCGAGGTGGTCTTCGTCATCTCGAAACGCCCGGTGCGTTTCCACGATTTCGCGACGCTCTTTCGTGACACGCTTGATTGCCCCAATGCGCTTTTCCTCGACGGCACGATTTCCAGCGTCTACGCGCCCGAGATCAATCGTCACGACCGGCTGTTTCCGATGGGGCCGATGATCGCCGTCGTCGGGAAGTTTCCCCGCTGATTTTCTCTGGACGCGGGATGCGGGCGGAAAACCGCACGCACTTTTCCTCATCCCGCTCGAAAAAAATATGTCTTCCACCCAAGGATCGGGCAGCCTGCAACGTCTAAGGTTCAAATGAGGTGAGGGCGGGCACGGATTTGGACGCTGAACTCGTCGAAAAGGCGGTAAGTGGAGACCGGCAGGCTTTTGGCCAGCTGGTCGAGCGACACTATGATTTTGTCCATGCGGTCGCCTGGCGCTGGTCCGGCAATGTGTCGGATGCCGAGGATATCGCCCAGGATGTCTGCCTGCGCTTAGGGGGCGCGATCCGTGGTTTTCGCGGCACCAGCCGGTTTCGCACCTGGCTCTATACGCTGACTTTGAATGCCGCCCGCGATCACAAGAGACGGCAGGCGCGCGATGACCGGCGCATGCAGGCCTATGCCAGCGAACAGGCGACGATCGCTCCGCCCGAGGATCCCGATGAGGAGCAGCGCGAGGCGCTGTGGGCGGCGGTGCGGGACCTGCCGGAAAAGCAGTGCGATGCGGTGCTGCTCGTTTACGCCGAGGGGCTGAGCCATGCGGCTGCCGCCGACGTGCTCGGATGCTCGGAAGCAACCATATCCTGGCATGTGCACGAGGCGCGCAAGCGACTGAAGACATTGCTCGGCAAGGAGGCCGTGTGACGATGAGCGACGATTTCGAAAAGCTCTCCGGGCTCACCCCGCCGAAGGCTTCCGCGGAAGCGCGCGCCCGCGCGCTCACTGCCGCCATGCAGGCCTTCGACGAGCGGCAAGAAAATTCGACTGCCACCCAAGGATCGGTCCAGCCGGTTCGTCAAAGCTCCATCTTCAACCGGATATGGAGCCCTATCATGAACCGGAAACTGCTTGCCGGATCGGCACTCGCCACCCTGCTCGTCGTGCCCGCCGCAGCCTTTCTGACGCTCGAACTGACGCGCAACGGTGCGCCCTTCGGCGAGAGCGCGCAGGAGATCGCGCTGAAGGACGAGGCGAAGAAGGAAGTGCAAAGGCAAAGGCCCGAGCCGCAGATGGCGGCCAAAAAGGCGGCCACAGATGAACTCGCGCGCCAGCGGGAGGCAAAAACCCTGGAGGCGCCCGCCAGCGCAGCGGTGGAGAGCGAGGCCGCAGCGCCCGCTGCGGATGCAATGGCCAACGGCGTTGCGCGCGACAGCGCCGCCCCGCTGTCGGCCGTCGGTGGCATGCAGCCGCAGATGACTTATCAGCCTGCGCCGATCGCCCAGGAGAAGAGCCTGATCGCACCGCCGGAAAACCGCGAGCGCTTCGGCAAGGCCGACAGCAATCCGGTGAAAAGTGTTGTGACTGACCCGGTCTCGACCTTCTCGGTCGATGTCGACACGGCAGCCTACGCCTTCGTGCGCCGCTCGCTGATGGAAGGGCAGATGCCGGAGCGTGACGCCGTGCGCGTCGAGGAGATGCTCAATTACTTCCCCTATGATTGGCCGCGCCCGGAAACCGCCGCCGAGCCGTTCAAGGCGACGGTGACGGTGACGCCGACGCCTTGGAACGGCGGCACGCGGCTGATGCATGTGGCGATCAAGGGCTACGACGTCGTGCCAGCGCAAGCGCCGAAGGCAAACCTCGTTTTCCTGATCGACGTCTCCGGCTCCATGGACGAGCCGGACAAGCTGCCATTGTTGAAGAGCGCCTTCCGGCTGCTCGTCGAGAGATTGAAGCCTGAAGATACGGTTTCGATCGTCACCTATGCCGGCAATGCCGGAACGGTGCTGGAGCCGACAGCGGTGAAGGACAAGGCGAAGATCCTTTCGGCGATCGATACCTTGCAGCCGGGCGGTTCGACCGCCGGCGCCGAAGGTATCGATGCGGCCTATGCGCTCGCCGAGAAAGCCTTCGTCAAGGGCGGGGTCAACCGCGTCATGCTGGCGACGGATGGCGACTTCAATGTCGGTCCGTCGAGCGACGACGACCTGAAGCGGCTGATCGAAGACAAGCGCCAGAGCGGCATCTTCCTGTCGGTGCTCGGCTTCGGCCGCGGCAACTACAACGACGCGCTGATGCAGACGATCGCCCAGAACGGCAACGGCACGGCGGCCTATATCGACACGCTCGCCGAGGCACAGAAGACGCTGGTGGAGGAGGCGGGCTCGTCGCTCTTCCCGATCGCCAAGGACGTCAAGCTGCAGGTGGAGTTCAACCCGGCGGCGATCGCCGAATACCGGCTGATCGGCTACGAGACGCGCGCCTTGAAGCGTGAAGACTTCAACAACGACAAGGTGGACGCCGGCGATATCGGCTCCGGCCATAGCGTCACGGCGATCTACGAGGTGACGCCGACGGGCAGCCCCGCGGTGCTGAACGACGACCTGCGCTATGCGGAGGCACAGAAGCCGGCGGCAGAGGCAAGCCCGCATGGCGGCGAGCTCGCCTTCCTGAAGATCCGCTACAAGAAGCCTGACGGCGACAGGAGCGAGCTGATCACCACGCCGGTGACCGAGGCCAATGCAGTGCCGGCGCTCGCTGAGGCGCCCAACGATGTCCGCTTCTCCGTCGCGGTTGCGGCCTTCGGGCAGAAGCTCTCGGGCGTAACGGCCCTCAACGACTATGCCTATGACGCCGTCATCGACCTCGCATCGGCTGCCAAGGGCGCCGATCCGTTCGGCTACCGCGCCGAGTTCGTCAATCTGGTGAGGTTGGCGAAGGGGCTCGGCGGTTCCCGCAACTGAGTGGCAGTCCGCTTATCTCCGCGCTCAGGGAAGCCCCTCATCCGCCTGCCGGCACTTCTCCCCGTCATTACGGGGAGAAGGGACGAGCGGTGACGGTTTTGCCCATCGCGAGGCGGAGATTGAACGACGAAACGTTTGAGGTCTGGCACTGGAGCGGGCGCCTAGCTGTTCTCTCCCCGCCTGCGGGGAGAGATGTCCGTCAGGATAGTGAGGGGCAATCATTAGAGGCAGGCGCCGCGCTGCACCAATTGCCTGCCGCGCTCGATATCTCTCCCTGCTTGCGGGGTGAGAGGCAGCGCCGCGTGCTCACGCCTTCGGAAAAGCGCGGTCCAGGCCGCCGGCCTTCGAAAGCCCGGCCTTGAACGCCTGGTAGGCGGCGTGCTGGCTGGAGCGGCCGGCTTCCATCAGGCGCATCTGCAGGCGGGCGGGTGCGGTGTTGCCCAGCCACTCGCCGAGCTTTTCCAGTTTCAGCGAGTTCAGGAACTTGGCCTCCGAGGCGAGGTCGAGGTGGCGATAGAGGCCGTCCATCAGACGCTCGTCCTGCTCGGGGTTTCCCATCAGCAGGCGCAGGAAGGACTGGTCGGCTTCGGCGAAAGCCCCAAGCTTCTCGGCGACCGTATCCCGGTCGGGAAAGGAGGCTGGGCCGGCGTTCATGTAAGTCTCCCGTCTGCGTTTCCGACCGCGCGGCGCGTCTTGTGAGGCGCGCATGGGGTCGCTGTAGCACGTTGAATTGCTGCATGTTTTCGTCCGTTTCCGGTACGAACAGGCGAGCAGCGAATCTTCCTGTCATCGGGGATAGGCCAGCGGCTATCGGTACGCAAGCTGCAGCGCATATGTCATTCCTGAGCAAATCGTCCAATATTGACAATAAATCCAAATTCAGAAATAAGCGGGCATGACCATTGCACCCGCCTTCGCCTCCATCCTCGCCACGCATGCGCCGACGGCCGCTGCGATCAGCGCCTTGCTCTATCCGCATGGAGAGGTCGTGCTGCATGACCTCAGGACGGGTACGATCGCGGGGATCTGGAACTGTTTCTCCGGTCGCGCAGTCGGCGAAGATTCGCTGATTGAAGACGAATTCGCCGCGGTCGGCAGCGCCGACGCCGTGCTCGGTCCTTATGAAAAAACCGGCACGGATGGCCGCCGCTTCAAGTCGATCTCCGCCGTGCTGCGTGACGGGGCGGGCGAAGCGGTCGGCCTGCTTTGCATCAATCTCGACATGTCGATGATCGATACGGCGGTGAAGCTGCTTTCGGCTTTCGCCGGCGCCGAGCAGCCGAGGCCACAGGCGCTCTTTGCGCGCGATTGGCGCGAGGAGATCAATGCGACGCTGCATGGCTGGCTGAAAGAGCGGGGGCTGGCACTTTCGGCGTTGAAGCGGAGCGATCGCGTGGCGCTGGTCGCCGCGCTCGACGCGCGCGGGCTGTTCCAGACGCGCAATGCCGTCGATCACCTGGCAAGCCTCATCGGCGCCTCGCGTGCCTCGATCTACAATTATCTTGCTGCGGCACGCGGCGAGGCACCCTGATTTGAAACACGCGCAATTCCGGACGGAGACCGCTTCGCGTCTCTCGGCAGTTGCCTGATCTGCAACCGTTTCGCGCGCCACCAGGCGCCGAGAGGAGGAGACTTCCATGACGACCTTGCCCGATTTCCGGCTTGAAACCCATTTCTCTCGCTGGGAGTTCAATGCCCGCCACCATATGACGGCGAGCGACAGCCAGACGATAAGCATGAGCGATCTGCTCGCACTTGCCGACGACGGGGACCGCGCCGCCTGGGACAGCGTGACGCTCGGCTACACCGAGACCTATGGCGCGCCGGCGTTGAGAGCGGCGATCGCTGCCACCTATGAAGGGCTTTCGGCCGCAGACATCCTCTGCTTCGCCGGCGCGGAGGAGGGGCTCTATTGCGCCATGCTGGCGCTGCTCGGGCCGGGTGACCACGCTATCGTGACAGTGCCGAACTACCAGTCGATGGAAACTTTGCCGGTAACGATCGCCGGTGCCGTCACCGGCGTGCCGCTCCGGCCGGAAAACAACTGGCGGCTCGATATCGCCGATGTCAGGGCGGCGTTGCGCCCGAACACCCGGCTGATCTGCATCAACTTCCCCAACAACCCGACCGGTGCCATCGCCGACCAGGCAACGTTCCGGGCTCTGGTGGCGCTCTGCGCCGAGCGCGGCATCCATCTCTTCAGCGACGAGGTCTATCGCGGCCTGGAACGCGATCCCTCGCTTCGGCTGCCGCAGGCGGCCGAGTGCTTCGAGCGCGGCATCTCGCTGAACGTCATGTCCAAGGCATACGGGCTTCCGGGCCTCAGGATCGGCTGGATCGCCTGTCGCGACCACGCGCTGCTCGAGCGCATGGAGAAGATGAAGCACTACCTGTCGATCTGCAATTCGCGACCGTCGGAAGTGCTGGCGACGATCGCGCTCAAGGCCCGCGCTGTTATCCTCGATCGCAACCGGGCGCTGGTCGCTGCCAATCTCGAAAAGCTCGGTACCTTCTTCGCCGAGTTTCCCGATCTCTACGAATGGCGGGCACCTGACGGAGGCTGCGTCGGATTTGCCCGCTATCTCGGCGCCGACGGTGTCGAGACCCATTGCCGGCGTCTCGTGGAGGAGTCGGGCGTCTTGCTCCTTCCTTCGAGCCTCTTCGTTTCGGATCTTCTTCCGGTCGCAACCGATCGCTTCCGTGTCGGTTTCGGCCGCAAGGATATCGAGACCGGGCTCGATGCCTGGCGCCGGCATCTCACAGGGCTTCGTGCATCGGTCTGACACCCGCGAGCCGAAGGATATCTCGTGTGCTCCCGCGGCGGCCTTCGGTCGCCGCGGCGCCGGTTGGCGGCCTGTGCCCAGAAATCGCGCGAATGTGGATATAGACCGGGCAGCAATGGTCCTGTCGTTAGGGCCGTGTTAACCAGCGGCCCCTGCCACCGAGTGTTCCCCCTGCTGATGCATTACAGACCCGAAATCGATGGACTGCGCGCGCTTGCCGTGGTGCCAGTCCTCCTGTTCCATGCCGGTTTCGGCCTTGTTGCCGGCGGTTTTGCCGGCGTCGACGTCTTCTTCGTCATTAGCGGCTTTCTGATCACCTCGATCATTCATCGCGAAATCCGCGACGGAAGCTTCAGCATTGTCCGCTTTTACGAGCGGCGGGCCCGCCGAATTGCACCTGCGCTCCTGCTGGTTTGTGCCGTTTCGATCCCTTTCGCGCTTCTGTGGATGTTGCCGCAGGAGCTCAACACTTTTGGCAAGAGCCTCTATGCCGTGAATTTCTTCGCCTCGAATTTCCTGTTCTGGGATCAGACGGGATATTTCGAGCCGAGCACCGATCTGATGCCGCTGCTGCACACCTGGTCGCTGGCGGTCGAGGAGCAGTTCTATCTCGTCTTTCCGCTGCTCCTGCTTGTGCTGCGCCGTGTGTCTGCGGCAACTACGCTGAAGGTCGTGCTGGCACTCGTCGCCTTGAGTTTTGCGATGACGCAGCTCCTGGCGCGGGTCGATCCGGCCGCGAATTTCTATCTTCTGCCCAGCCGTTTCTGGGAGCTTGGCATCGGTGCGGCCCTGGCGCTTATGGGCGCCGCGAGGCTCGATCTGGCAAAAGGCCGCCGCGAACTGCTCTCGGGCCTCGGCCTGGCCGCGATCATCGCGAGCTACCTCTTCGTGCCGGAATCGGCCTTCTATCCCGGCTTTACGACGGTGCCCGTGGTGCTCGGAACGGCGCTGGTTCTTGCCTTTGCGCACGGCGACACCGCCGTCGGCCGGCTGCTGTCGCTGAAGCCGCTGGTCGCGATCGGCCTCATCAGCTACAGCCTTTACCTCTGGCACCAGCCGGTGTTCGCTTTCGCGCGGCTGAGGGCGATCGATGGGATCCCGGCCGAGGGCTATGCGCTCTTGATCGCGCTGTGTTTCGCGCTCGCCTATCTCAGCTGGCGTTTTGTCGAGCAGCCCTTCCGCAATCCCAAGCGCTTCGGGCGCGGCGCGGTCTTCGGCGCAACGCTTGCCGCCGGATCGGCGGCGATCGCACTCGGCTTCGGCTTTGATGGTTCGGACGGACTGGTTGCCCGGAACCGCGAGCTCGCGCAGTTGACACAGCCGAGCGTCGGTCTCGGCAAGAAATGCGACGCCGTCGCCGATCTCGCATGCGCCACCAGCCCGAAGCCGGAAGTTGCGGTCTGGGGCGATTCCTTTGCCCGCCATCTCGTCGATGGCGTCATCGCCTCGAAGCCGGACGTGCGGCTGGTGCAGCTTGCCAAGAACAATTGCGGGCCGTTCCTGAACCTGGCGCCCGTCGTTCCCCGGCTCGGTCGCAACTGGCCGCAGGACTGCGCGCGTTACAACGACGACGTCCGCCGCTTTCTGCTCGCCAACCGGTCGATCCGCTACGTCGTTCTGTCCTCGCAGCTCAGCCAGTATCTGCAGCAGGAGACGGTGCTCGTCGACGGCCGCAAGGAAATGCGGTCGGAAGTGAGCCTTCTCAGTGATGGCCTGCGGACGACGCTCGCCTGGCTGAAGGCCAACGGCTTCGAAGCCGTCTTCGTGGCGCCGACGCCGCATGACGGCCGCGACACGGGGCTCTGCGTGGCCAGGGCACGGTTGCTCGGCGAACCGGATCAGCGCTGCGAGCCGGCGCTGAAGGACGTGCGCAAATATGATCAGGACGTGCTCAAGGTGGTCGCCGATATCGCCGACGAATATCCGGTCGTCAGCTTCATGAACTATCTCTGCGATGCGGATAGCTGCAAGGTCGAGGACAAGGGTGTCTCGCTCTTCGAGGACTTCGGGCATTTCTCCGAGCAAGGATCTCGCCAGATGGGCCGAGCCTTCGACTTCTACCGCTCCTTCATCCAGGCGGCGGAGCGCGATGCTCTTTCCTGGCGTGAGCCGGGCACTCTGCCGCTCTTCGGGAGCGCCGATCTTTAACGGCGTGTGCCACCACCGGGCGCTGTTCATCAATCTCCAAAAGCAAACGCCCCGGATCGTGCGATGCCGGGGCGTTTGCTTTTGATTTGGCTTGTCGCTCAGATCAGGCGCGGCGGCTGCGACGCTCGCGGGCCGGCGCGGCTGCCGTTTCGTTGGCGGTCTTGTTGCGCAAGGGGCCGATCCTTTCGATGATCAGATCAAGCGTCGGGCGCTCGCGGCGCACGTGCTCGTCGAGTGCCACGCGCATGGCGGCGAGGTGGTCGCAGGTGGTGCCGCAGCAGCCGCCGATGATCTTGGCGCCGGCATCGGCCGCAAGCCGCACATATTCGGCCATCAGCGGCGGCGTGCCGGAATAGTGGATCTCGGAGCCGCGGAATTCCGGAATGCCGCAATTGCCCTTGACGATCACGGTCGCCTCAGGGGCGGCTTCGGTCATGTCGAGCAGCGAGGAAAGGATGTCCGAAGCGCCGACGCCGCAATTGGCGCCAACGGCCACGGGCCCGTTGCCGAGATCGCTGACGACACCGTGGATATCCTTCGGATGCAGGCCCATCATCGTCTTGCCGGCGGTGTCGAAGGAGCCGGTATAGACGTAGGGCAGGCCCACCTTGGCAGCTGCTTCGGCGGCGGCGCGGATTTCGTCCGGCGAGGACATGGTTTCGATCCAGGCGACTTCGGCGCCTCCGGCCTTCAGGCCTTCGATCTGCTCGATGAAGGCGACAACCGCGTCCTCATAGGAAAGCGCGCCGAGCGGAATCAGCAGTTCGCCGGTCGGGCCGACGGAGCCGGCCGTGATGACCTTGCGCGGTGCCTTGTCGGCAACGGCGCGGGCGATCTCGGCGGCGCGCTTGTTCAGCGCATGCACGCGGTCGTCCGCCTGGTGCAGCTTCAGGCGATGGCGGGTGCCGCCGAAGGTGTTGGTGAGGATGATGTCGGCGCCGGCGTCGACGAAATCCTGGTGCAGCTTGGTGATGTTCTCCGGCTTGCTCTCATTCCAGAGTTCCGGCGCTTCGCCGGCCTCGAGCCCCATGGCGAAGAGCGACGTGCCGGTGGCGCCGTCTGCGAGAAGAATGCCTTTTTCGGCAATGAGGGCGGAGAGGACATTGGATGCTGCGGTCATCGGTTTTTCCCGGCTAGAAGAGATTGCAACAAGATATAAAGATATCTTTATGTCTTGGCAAGCGTTCAGCGTCGGGAGGCTGGCGCTTCCGCGCGCATGCTCATGCGGCCGGCAAGCCCGAGCCCGAAGACGGCAAGCGCGGTCAGCAGCCACATCGGGTCGGCACGATTGAGGAAGAAGCTTTCGAGCATGGCGTTATAGGTCATGAAGATGACCACCATAACGCAGAAGTCGGCGAAGATGCGCGCCTGCGGGCGACGATAGGCGCGGATGTAATCGAAGAGCGGTTTGACGAAGAGGAGGGCCGTCATCAGAATGCCGCCCGGCGCGCCGAACATCAGCACCGCGTCGAGATAGCTGTTGTGACCGGTAACGATGCCGCGCACGTCCCAGCTCGCCTCGAAATTCGCTTCCATTCCCATGATCACGGGCGATAGCCAGAAACTCGCATAGCCCTGGCCGAGCCACGGGCGCTCGGCGATGCTGGCACTGGCGAATTTCCAGATGTCGTCGCGGCCGGTAAATGTCGGATCGTCGATCAGGGCCTTGGTGATCGAAAGCAGCGTGTCGGAATAGATGGTGCCGAGGGTCAGGCCGAAGATCAGAGCCGACATGGCGAGGTGGGCGAGGATCATCAGGCTGGGGCTGCGCACGGCGCGCCCGGCAAAGACGAGGCCGATCGCGATCGGCAGGAAGCCGATCGTTGTCTTCGACCCGGTATGAAGCACGAAATTGGCCGCAAGAAGCGTGATTGCCCAGCCGCGCAGCGGCGCACCGGCACGCAGGCAATAGATGCCGAACATGCAGAGGATGGAAAAGACCGGGGCCGAGACGTTCTTGTGCAGCAGATGGCCGCGCCAGAAGCCCGCATGCCAGGGTTCGTCGCCGAGGGCCGAATGGATGGCGCGGTCTGGCGCCACGAAGAGCGCGGCATAGTCGATCAGGATCAGAAGCAGGATGGCGTTGGCGCCGGCATTGACGAAATCTCGCTCGCTCCTCGGCAGCACCAGCACGCCCGCCACCATGATCATCGCAATGAGGCTCAGCGTCAGGCCGCGGGCGGAAGCCGCAGGGTCATAGGACTGCAGGCAGGAGAGATAGGCGATCGCGAAGATCGCGATCCAGCTCGGCGAGACCAGGCGGGCCAATATCCGCCTGTCGACCGTAAGCAGCATGGCGAACAAATAGACCGCGCCGAGCACCAGGTAGCCGACCTGGTTGATGATATTGCCTTCGTTGGCGGCGTTGGGGTCCGTGGTTACCGCACCCTCAAACGGGATCAGCGTGAAGACGATGAGGAACAGGCCAAGGCCCGAGAGCAGCGCGGCAAGACCGTGGACGAGCTCCGCCAGGCCGGCATCGAAGGCAGCCGGCACCCGCTGACGTTCGGTGGATAGGTTTGCCGTGGCTGAGTTCGGGTGCATGGCCTGCCGAAACGGGTGGAAGTTTGCCGCGCCGCGGGCGACGCCTTCGTTTGTGAACCCACGCCGGTGTCGCCGTTGAGGCTGGCCGGGCAGGGGAGACGGTCACCTTGGCGCAATCAGGTTAAACCTCGGTGAAGCGCGAGATGGTCCTGCCCGCGGCGACGGCTTGGTGCCTCGGTCGCCGGGAATGTGATATTTGCAGACGGATTGCCGCAGGTGCTTGCCGCGCCGGCCTCCTACCCGTAAAAAGGCGGGGATGTCTCGGCCGTGGAAAACGCGGCCGCTGCCGTTTTCAGCGGCATGTCTTCCATAATTCGATCACGATTTTCGTCCCGAGGTCGTTCGATAGCGTCGAAACGAGAAAACACGATATGCAGTCCCTTATCCGTATGGGCGCGTCCGCCGCGGTCTCCGTGAGCCTGCTCATTGGCAGCGCCTCCTTTGCCGCTGCCGGGCAGGCGCATTTTGTCGTCAACGCCGAGACCGGCTCGATTCTCGAAGCCGACAATGCGGACGAGCTGAACTTTCCGGCCTCGCTGACGAAGATGATGACGATCTATCTCGCCTTCGAAGCGCTGAAGAACGGCACCCTGCAATGGGACCAGAAGTTGACCGTTTCCGAACACGCCAACGGCCTTGAGCCGTTCAAGCTTGCCGTCGGCGCTGGCCGCCAGATCACCGTGCGCGAAGCGGTCATGGGCATGGTCGTGCTTTCGGCCAACGACGCAGCCGTCGTGATCGGCGAGACGCTTGCCGGCAACGAGCCCGCCTTCGGCGAGATGATGACCCGCAAGGCCAAGGCTCTCGGCATGAGCCACACCGTGTTCAAGAACGCCAACGGTCTGCCGGATCCGGCCCAGGTGACGACCGCGCGCGACATGGCGACGCTTGGTCTCGCGCTGATGCGCGACTTTCCGACCGAGTTCCAGCTCTTCGCCAACAAGACGATCGAGTTTCGCGGCATGAAGCTGCGCGGCCATAACGGCGTGATGAAGCGCTACGAAGGCGTCGACGGCATCAAGACCGGCTATACGGACGCGTCCGGCTACAACCTCGTCACCTCCGCCAAGCGTGGCGGCACCCGGCTCGTCGCCGTCGTCATGGGCGGCAAGACTGCACAGGCGCGCGACGACGACATGATCGCTCTGCTCGACAAGTTCCTGCCGCCGAAGGAAGACGCGAGTGCTGCCAGCGTTGCCGAGCCGGCTGCAGCGGCAACGGCAGCGACCACGACGAACTAACACGCGTTTCGATTTCGATTGTCGGGGGGCAGACTCGCCTTCCGATACAGGTTCAATCCGCCTCTAAGCCGAATCTTCGGTTCTTGTGATTGATCATCGGCGAGAAAGTCTGCCCCTCACCCTAACCCTCTCCCCGCAGGCGGAGCGAGGGGACGTGCCCGGTCGCCAACCGCCAGCCATTGGCTGGGGAGCTGGATGATCTTGTCAGGTTAGGGAATGCGGCCTTGCCGCGAGTCCCTTCTCCCCGTCAGAACGGGGAGAAGGTGCCGGCAGGCGGATGAGGGGCGCCTCGTCAGTTGGCGCGGCTGACCCCGATCATCCCGTTTCAAGCCGCCGCGCGATCCTCGTGGCTCGTTGGCGTGACCATGGCGGAGATGACGGTGGAAAGGTCGAGTGCACCGATCGGGCGGCCGTTGACGTCGACCACATGGGCGCTTGTGACTCGGGCAGCGGTCATCATGCGGGCGGCCGATTCCAGCACGGTGCCGGTCACGAGCGGTACGCCTTCGGCATTGCCCGAGAGCGGGCGCATGATCGTTTCGACATTGATCACCCGCCCACGGTTCACTTCCTTGACGAAAGCGGTGATGTAGTCGTCGGCCGGCGAAAGCACGATCTCCTGGCCGGTGCCCTGCTGCACCACGCGTCCGTCGCGCAGGATGGCGATCTTGTCGCCGAGGCGCAGCGCCTCGTCGAGGTCGTGGGTGATGAAGACGACGGTCTTCTTCAGTTCCTTCTGCAGGTCGAGAAGCACGGTCTGCATGTCGACGCGGATCAGCGGATCGAGCGCCGAATAGGCTTCGTCCATCAAGAGGATATCGGCATCGTTGGTGAGCGCGCGGGCAAGGCCGACGCGCTGCTGCATGCCGCCCGAAAGCTGGTTCGGATAGTGGTTCTCGAAGCCCTTGAGGCCGACGCGCTCGATCCAGCCGCGCGCACGCTTCTCGCTCTCCTTGCGCTCGATGCCCTGGATTTCGAGGCCGTAGACGGTGTTGTCGAGCACGGTACGGTGTGGCAGCAACGCGAATTTCTGGAACACCATCGCCGTCTTGTGGCGGCGGAATTCCCGGAGAGCGTCGTCGTTCATCTTGCAGACATCGACACCGTCATAAAGCACTTCGCCCGAGGTCGGGTCGATCAGCCGGTTGATGTGGCGGATCAGCGTCGACTTGCCGGAGCCGGAGAGACCCATGACCACCATGACGCCGCCGGCGGGCATGGAGATGTTGATGTCCTGCAGGCCGAGCACGTGGCCGTGCTTCTCGTTGAGCTCGGCCTTGCCCAAGCCTTTCTTGACGGCGTCGACAAAGTCGCCGCCGCGGGGTCCGAAGATCTTGTAGAGGTTCTTCACCTCGATCGCGTGACTAGCCATGGATAACCTCCGAGTGCTTTTGCAGCCGCTTGCCGAAGGCCTGGCTGGTACGGTCGAAAATGATGGCTATGCCGACAAGGGCAAAGCCGTTGAGGAAGCCGACGGTGAAGAACTGGTTGGCGATCGCCTGCAGCACGTTCTTGCCGAGGCCGCCGACGCCGATCATCGAAGCGACGACAACCATCGCCAGCGACATCATGATCGTCTGGTTGATGCCGGCCATGATGGTCGGCAAGGCGAGCGGCATCTGCACATTCTTCAGTTTCTGCCAGGACGACGAGCCGAAGGCGTCGGCCGCTTCCATCACTTCCTTGTCGACGAGACGAATGCCGAGATTGGTCAGCCGGATCATCGGCGGCACGGCGTAGATGACGACCGCGATGAGGCCCGGCACCTTGCCGAGGCCGAAGACCATGACGACAGGGATCAGGTAGACGAAACTCGGCATCGTCTGCATGACGTCGAGGATCGGGTTGATAAAGGCCTGCACCCGGTCCGAGCGCGCCATCAGAATGCCGATCGGAATGCCGATGACGATCGAGATGAGCGTGCAGACGGTGACCATCGCAAGCGTGACCATCGTGTCGTTCCAAAGCCCGACAAGGCCGATGGCGATCATCGACAGCGCCGTCCCGATGGTGACGTTGATGTTGCGGCTGCCGAAATAGACGACCGCCACCATGAGCACCAGGACCAGGATCCAGGGCGAGCCGACGAACAGGCTTTCGAGGTAGTTCAGGAACCATTGAAGCGGCTCGACCATCCTGTCGATGATGTCGCCATAGGACCGCACGAATCCCTTGAAGCCGTCATCGACGGTCTTGCGAGCGAGCCGGATCGTGCCTTCGTCAATGGCAGGGAACTTGCAGAGCAAAGCTGGCAAGACACTGCAGATGGATGCCATATGTATCCCCTTCTTGGCCGGAAGTCTTTTATCTCGCCGGTTGCGTCTCGGCATCGATTTGCGTCGATGCCTGCGCACACTGCTGGTGGCCTCTTTGGGCCCGGCTCTTGAACTGTGTCAGCGAAATGTGGCGTCCGCTTTACTGTTTGCGACGCGGACGGCCTCGCTCCGCCGCCTCTGGAACGACGCGCGCTCGAACGGAACCCGTGAGAGCGCTGCATTGTCCCCGTTCCGGCATCACAACCGGAACGGACAGGCGGCCGTCAGGGACGGCGCGCCTGCCCTTGTGTCGTGTCAGAGTGCCGCCTTGACCTTTTCGGCCACTTCCGGGCTCACCCACTGGGTCCACATGTCCGGGAACTCGGCGAGGAAGTGCTTGGCGCCATCCTCGTTGGTACCCTGGTTCTGGTCCATCCAGGCGAGAACCTTGTTGACGGTGCCGTTGTCCCACTTGCGCGCCTTGACGTAATCCATGGCGACGCCGGCCTTCTCGGAGAAGGACTTGGTCACGACCGTGTAGACGTCGGAAACCGGGTAGGAGTTGACCTTCGGTGTCGGGCAGTCCGGCACGGCGGTGCAGGCGTCCCAGTCGGCCTTGTCGTGGTCGACGCCGAAGGAGAGGCGGGTCATTTCGTACTTGCCGAGAATGGCGGTCGGCGCCCAGTAGTAGCCGAGCCAGCCGGTTTTCTTTTCGAAGGCGTTGGCGATCGAGCCGTCAAGGCCGGCGGCCGAACCGGTATCGACCAGCAGGAAGCCGGCCTTTTCCGCGTCCAGCGCCCGATAGAGATTGGCGGTCGAGACCTGGCAGTTCCAGCCCGACGGGCAATTGTGAACGGCGGCCTTCGACGAATCTTCCGGCGACGGGAAGAGTTCCGGATGCTTCAGGGCGTCCTGCACCGTCTTGATGTCAGGATGCGCGTCTGCGAGGAATTTCGGGATCCACCAGCCCTCGATGCCGCCTTCGCTCAAGATCTTGGCCGCTTCGATCAGCCGGCCTTCCTTGATCGCAGCGTCGAGCGGCGTGCGCACGGCGTTGACCCAGAGTTCCGGCGCCATGTCGGGTTGCGACTTTTCGTTCATGGAAGCGAAGGTCGGCATGGTGTCGCCGGTGACCAGCGTCACGGTGCAGCCGTAACCGTTTTCGAGAATGAACTTGTCCACCTGGGCGGCGACGCCGGCGGAAGCCCAGTTCATTTCGGCAATGCTGACTTCACCGCATTCCGCAGCCTGTGCGGAACCCGCCAGAGCGTAGAGGCCCGCGGCGAGAATGGTGGAAGCGAGGAGTTTCTTCATGTTGCAAGACCTCCCAGTCTTTATTTGCAGCCAATATCCAAACGGGAACCTACGGCGGATGCCGAGCATCCTCCGTCACCCGGAGCAATCATGCAGCCTGGGGTTCGGCATCAAATCAAGCCAAGGTTCACCCTTGCTGCGGACGGTGCGGGAGTTCGTTTTCAGCCCTGGCCGCGGAACCCTGTCGCCAGCCAATCTCCTCTTATACCGCCAGCCAAGCCTAAGTATTCTCGTTGAGAAATCAACCTCTTCAATCGGAACGTCGGGTTGCCGCCGCTCTTTGCGCGTTCTGTCTGCGACATCGCTGGCGGGCGCTTTTTGAGCATGAGAAAGGCCGAATTTAAGCAATACCGACAATTCCTGCCGCAAAAAATGGCGCTATGCGCCACATCGTTCGAATCCCTGTCGAGATCCTGACGTTTCCTGTCGTGATTGCGTCACGGCGATTGTCGCGCATGTCGCGAAAAAAATTCAAAAAAAGCCGGAATTCATCTTTGGTTAAATCCTCAATAACCATCCGGTAACGATGTCCAGCTAATTGTTCTTCTCGCGGCGGGGGACTGCCGCGGGTCCGGATCAGGTAGTGCGTCCCGGATTTCAAGCGAACCTTCGGTGCGTTACCCCGAAGTGACCAGGCGTTTTTTGGGCGGCCGCATCCCTCTTCTCGAGGTTGATGCGGCCTTCGCATTTCAGCACCAGCGTCGGACATAAAAAAACCGCCCCGGATGGGGCGGTGGAGGAGGCTCTGGGAGGAGAGCTCGAAGGGGCATCTGCGCCCCGATCGCGGACCTAGCCGACGTTCGACGTACGGATGAAGCCGAGCGGACCGAAGGGCGCGTCGACAACGAGGTTGCGCACGCGTGACTGGCTGGTCGGAACCTTGGAGTTCCAGGCGATCTGGACGAAGTTGGGCTTGCTGAAGATGTACAGCATGGACGTAAACCTTGAGAGGCCGGAGGCCTATCCCCCGGAGCGTGTTGCTATGCCGCTGATATAGGTGTGCGCTGCAATGGAATGAATGCCAAACTCGCCATGCGATGTCGCAATTTGGCTACCGGCTGCGGCATTTTCGACAAGCCTTGCGAAAGGCCGAAACAATGCGTGAGAAGCCTCGCTCGATTGCGGCGAAATCGTGTCGAAACAGACCTTTGCCGCTGACCGTTTCAGTGTTACCGATGGCCGCATGACACGCAGGATCATGTTGCAGGGAACCGGCTCGGATGTCGGAAAATCGGTACTGGTGGCGGGGCTCTGTCGGCTCGCCGCCAATCGGGGCTTAAAGGTCCGGCCGTTCAAGCCGCAGAACATGTCGAACAACGCCGCCGTTTCCGACGACGGCGGCGAGATCGGCCGGGCGCAATGGCTGCAGGCGCTGGCCGCGCGCGTGCCGTCGTCCGTGCACATGAATCCCGTGCTTTTGAAGCCGCAGTCCGACGTCGGCAGCCAGATCGTCGTGCAGGGCAAGGTGACGGGGCAGGCCAAGGGCCGGGAGTACCAGGCGCTGAAACCGAAGCTGCTTGGCGCCGTGCTGGAAAGCTTCGAACAGATCTCGGTCGGCGCCGATCTCGTGGTCGTGGAGGGCGCAGGCTCGCCGGCCGAGATCAACCTGCGCGCCGGCGACATCGCCAATATGGGCTTTGCGACACGCGCCGACGTGCCGGTCGTGCTCGTGGGCGATATCGACCGCGGCGGGGTGATCGCCTCGCTCGTCGGCACCCATGCGATCCTTTCGGATGAGGACCGGCGCATGGTGACCGGCTACCTCATCAACAAGTTTCGCGGCGACGTCACGCTGTTTGACGACGGCATCGCTGCGGTGAACCGCTTCACCGGCTGGCCTTGTTTTGGCGTCGTGCCATGGCTGAAGGCAGCAGCCAGGCTGCCGGCAGAAGATTCGGTCGTGCTGGAGAAACTAGCGCGCGGCGAGGGACGGGCGCTGAAGGTTGCCGTGCCGGTGCTGTCGCGAATCGCCAATTTCGATGACCTCGATCCGCTGGCCGCCGAGCCGGAGGTCGATCTCGTCTTCGTCCGGCCGGGCAACCCGATCCCCGCCGATGCCGGCCTCGTCGTCATCCCCGGGTCGAAATCGACCATCGGCGACCTCATCGATTTTCAGGTGCAAGGCTGGGATCGCGATCTCGAGCGCCATGTGCGCCGCGGCGGCCGTGTCATCGGCATTTGCGGCGGCTACCAGATGCTCGGCCGGCGCGTGACCGATCCTCTCGGTATCGAAGGCGGCGAGCGCGCCGTCGAGGGCCTCGGGCTTCTCGACGTCGAGACCGAGATGGCGCCGGAAAAGACGGTGCGCAACAGCCGCGCCTGGTCGCTGGAGCATGACGTGGCGCTTGAGGGCTACGAGATCCACCTGGGCAAGACGCAAGGGGCCGATTGCGACCGGCCTTCGGTGCGCATCGACAACCGTGCGGATGGCGCGCTTTCTGCCGACGGCCGGGTGATGGGCACCTATCTGCACGGGCTGTTCACGAGCGACGCCTATCGCACAGCACTTTTGCAGAGTTTCGGCATCGAAGGCGGGGCGAGCAACTACCGCCAGTCGGTGGACGCGGCGCTTGACGATGTCGCCGGCGAGCTGGAGGCGGTACTCGACCGGCGCTGGCTGGACGGGCTGCTTGGCAGATAGCCGAAGAAGGGGGCGTCAGCGGAGATCGTCGGGATCCGGGCGACAGAAGGGACCAGCCTCAAACCCCAGCATCTTCCACCGTTCCGCTGTAGAATTCACTGGGAAGAAAGGAGCGCTCAACTACGGCCGCGCGCTCGGAGACAGGTGTTGCAATGCAGGACGAAACCAGACGAGCCCATTGGGACAAAGCCTATCAATCGAAAGGCGAAGCGGGGGTCAGCTGGTTCGAAGATGCGCCCGCCGTTTCGCTCGATCTCATCCGCAGGCACGTGACGATCGCCACCGCGTCGCTGATCGATGTCGGCGGCGGCGCCTCGCGGCTGGTGGATGCGCTGCTCGACGAGGGCATGAAATCAGTTACGGTGCTCGATCTGTCGCCGGCGGCGCTCGATGCCGCCAGGGCAAGGCTCGGGCTGCGGGCCGACGCGGTCCACTGGGTTGCGGCCGATGTGACCGCGTGGCGGCCGGATCGGACCTACGACATCTGGCACGACCGCGCCGCCTTTCATTTCCTGACCAATCCGGACGACCGGGCGGCCTATATCGAACGCCTGACGGCGGCCGTCGTTCCGGGCGGACACGCCGTTATCGCCACCTTCGCGCCCGATGGTCCGGAGCGCTGCAGCGGTCTGCCCGTGGCGCGTTACGACCCGGCGGCGCTGGCCGAAGTGATCGGACCGTCCTTCCGGCTTGTCGAGCATATCATGCACCAGCACACGACGCCGTGGAACTCGACGCAGGCCTTCCAGTTCAGCGTGCTGGAGCGGGTGACGCACTAGGGCCGCAACCGGTTTGGCGCCTGCGTCGCTTCTGCCGTGGCTAGCGCACCTGCGAGAAGGTGAAGGCTCTGTCGCCGTGGTACCAGATGAACTCGTTTTCTCGGGCGCTCAGTCCTCCGGGGTTCCGCGAGACCATCCCACAAAGGTTCGTCGTTTTCAGCCACAGGAAACAAACCTCGTCCTTCTCGAACCGGACCTCGACGTTGCTCATCCTGCCGGCGCCGAGCGAAGCCCAGTCTCCCGTCAAGGTGGCGATGCCCTCGGGCGAAACGACAGCTTCATGTTCCTCGCCCGAATCCAGCATGCGTCCACGCAACCGGTGCCCGAAGAACAACGAACGGAGCTCATCGGCTGGCAGCCTGTCGCGAATGCTGACGTCGGTGTTCATCAGGGTCTCAGGCACGCCCGCCAGGCGCAGTCCCTGATAGAGCTTCTCGCTGGCATGCGGCTGCGCCAGGTCCAGCGGCGGGCGCTCTGAAATGCAGACGGGCGTTCCGCCACGGCTGATGCGAAGCGCGTCGTAGCGGGCGACTGCCGCCTCAGCCTCCGCGCGGTGACCGAGATGTCCGGCGGCAGAGGCAAGGAGAAGGAAAGGACCGTCATCCTGGGGGTTGAGTGCGATACTGCTTTTCGCCGCTGCCGCTGCCGCTTCGAAATCCTCCAGGCTGAACTGCGTCAGGCCGAGGACGTACAGGAAGAAGGACGGGGAGTGCGGATCGAGGCGGATCGCCGTGCGGATATAGGGCAGAGCCTCCGCCGGCCGGCCGGCGGATGTCAGGACGAAGGCCGTCAATGCGTAGCTCCAGGAGTCGCCGGGTTCCAGCGCGATCGCTTCCTTGAGGTCTGCGAGCGCGTCGGCATGCCGCCAGTCCACTTCGGCAAGGAGGGCCGCTGCCTGATAGGCGAGTGCCGTCTTATGTTTCTGCGCCATCCGCAGAAACTGCCGCGCCTTGGCTCGCGCCTCGAAGCGCGTGATGCCCAGCTGATAGTGCCAGCGCCACAGGTAAATGCGCGCATAGGCCATGGCTGCGGCGGCATAGGCACGTCCATAGGCGGGATCGAGCGCAATCGCCTGGTCGAAGTAGGGCAGGGCCTTCGCGAAGTCTTCGGGCGTGGTGCGCCGGTGATGCTCCCAGCCGCGCAGGAACGCATCGAAGGCCGCTGGCACGGCCGTTTCCTTGCGCCCGAAGGCCATCTGCTGGTCAGGGTCCAGCCGCAACGCAAGCGCTTCGGCAATGCCGCGCATCACTTCGTCCTGCAGCGCAAAGGCATCGGTGAGCGATCCGTCGAACTTTCCGGCCCAGACGTGCCCGCCATCAAGGGAATCTATGAGCTGCGCATTGATGCGAAGCTGCTCTCCGGCACGCTGGACGCTGCCTTCAAGCACATATCGGACACCGAGCTCTTCCGACACCTGCCTGGCTGTCACCGATCTCCCCTTGTAGGTGAAGGTCGAGTTGCGCGCGATGACGAACAGGCCGGAGATCTGGGCCAGTTCGGTGACAAGGCCGTCGGTCATGCCATTGGCGAAGAATTCCTGCTTGGGGTCATCGCTGACATTGGCAAAGGGAAGCACGGCGATCGAGGGCTTGTCTGCCTGGCTGAAGTCCACGGCCTGAGCCGGACGGATGTCGGCAGGCGGCTGCCACGGGCGCCACCAGGCGGCACCGACGGCGGCTGCGAATGCAAGGGCAGATGCCGCGGCCAGCGCGGCCCAGCGTCTCCCGCGGTGCGCTTTGGCCTTCGGCTTGCGGGCGTGGGCTTCGTCCAGCCAGAGACGGTAGGTCCGAACCGGTTTTTCGACGTGTTTCAGACGCTGCTCGCCGAGAAAGACGAAACCGACATCGAGGTGCTTCTCGACCTGGTCGTAGGCGGTGCCCGAGATGACGATGCCGCCCGGTTCGGCCAGGCCCTGCAGGCGCTCGGCGATGATGACGCCATCGCCGTGGATGTCGTCGCCCTCGACGATCACGTCGCCAAGATTGATGCCGATGCGGAATTGCAGCCGCCCCGCGTCCACACCGCGACTATCAGATTTGGCGCGCTGCACCTCGACCGCACATCGGACTGCCTCGACGACGCTGTGGAACTCGACCAGCAGGCCGTCGCCCATGGTCTTGATCAGCCGGCCGCGATGCGTCTCGATGCTTTGTTCGAATAGTTCGTGCAGGTCGGCCTGAAAGCGGGCGCAGGTACCCTCCTCGTCGGCCTGGGTAAGCAGCCCATAGCCGCAAACGTCGGCAATCATCACGGCGGCGAGCCTGCGTTCCATGTGCCTACCGGATAAACGAAGCCCCTCGGGTCGGTTGCAGGATGTTTCAGCGACCTTTGCACGTCCATAGGACGCGCGGCGCTGCAGTTTAACGCAACATCTGTAATTGCTAAAATATGTTCGTTCGCGATCTGCCATTCGCCTCATGTCCGGTGCGGCTTCGCGCTCGACAAATCGTCGCGCGACGCAAGTCGGCCGGGGAGGTGTCGCAAGCGTCGATTGACTTTGCGGCGCCCGCTTCCTAATCATCGGATGTTGGATGGTTCCCCCTTGTCGTGGCGATTGGGGGGAATAATTGGGAATGTGACGGATGGACCCAAACCGGGCATCCTTATCGCAGCCGACCCCGCGACTGTAGAACGGTCAGGGTTCGCCATCGGGCTCAAATTCAGAGCTGCCAGCCGGTTGCATGGGGCAATCGAGGCAGTGCGGAATCGAGCCGGAAAAGCCACTGGCGTGGCATCGTGATCAGCCGGGTTGGACGCCTCTTCTTCTACGAATCGTCCGCCTTTCATGATGTCGCCCACAGCACCCATGCGTCGGAGACGACGCGCAAAGGTTCGCTGTGGCACTGGAAAGCGCCGGGAAGGTGAGGCGGGCCGCTCGGGTCCTCACATCGGAACCTCGTCCATTCGGGGCGAGGCGATGTGGGGCCCGTGACGCCGTGAGCCAGGAGACCTGCCACCCGACATGGGCATTCCGCCCGAGGAGACGTGTCGTCTCCAACGCCATCACGGAGGTTGTTTTGGCTCTCAGATACTTTCCCGAACGCGCCGCCGGCGCGTCGCACGGCTGTTGCCATCTGCCGCTGACCTTGGCGCGGTCACGATGAGCAATCCCAGCGCCGGACCGGTCCTGGTCCTCGGCGGCGCCCGTTCCGGCAAGTCCAGCTTTTCCGAGAAGCTCGTCGGAACGTCCGGCCTTACCAAACATTATGTCGCCACCGGCCGCGCCTGGGACGACGAAATGCGTGCGCGCATCGATCATCACAGGACGCGCCGTGGCGAAGGCTGGACGACGCATGAGGAGCCGGTCGATCTCGTCGGCATTCTGCGGCGCATCGACGACCCCACCCATGTCGTTTTGATCGACTGCCTGACGCTGTGGGTCACCAATCTCATGCTCGAAGAGCGCGACATCGAGGCGGAGTTCGCCTCGCTTGTTGCCTACCTGCCGCAGGCGCAGGCGCGCCTCGTGTTCGTTTCCAACGAAGTCGGCCTCGGCATTGTGCCCGAGAACCGCATGGCCCGCGAGTTTCGCGACCATGCCGGCCGGCTTCACCAGATCGTTGCGGAGAAATCCGCTGAAGTTTACTTTGTCGCGGCCGGTTTGCCGCTGAAAATGAAGGGTTGAATAATGACCACTGCGAGAACCAGCCACGGCAAGATCCCGGCGACCGTCATCACCGGCTTCCTCGGCGCCGGCAAGACGACGATGATCCGCAATCTGCTGCAGAACGCCGACGGCAAACGCATCGCGCTGATCATCAACGAGTTCGGCGATCTCGGCGTCGACGGCGACGTCTTGAAGGGCTGCGGTGCGGAGGCCTGCAGCGAGGACGACATCATCGAACTTACCAATGGCTGCATCTGCTGCACCGTGGCCGATGATTTCATCCCGACCATGACCAAGCTGCTCGAGCGCGAAAACCGCCCGGACCATATCATCATCGAGACCTCGGGCCTGGCTTTGCCGCAGCCGCTGATCGCCGCCTTCAACTGGCCGGATATCCGCAGTGAAGTCACCGTCGATGGCGTCGTCACCGTGGTCGACAGCGCTGCCGTTGCCGCCGGCCGCTTTGCCGACGACCATGACAAGGTCGATGCGCTGCGCGTCGAGGACGACAATCTCGACCATGAAAGCCCGATCGAGGAACTGTTCGAGGATCAGCTGACCGCTGCCGACCTGATCGTGCTCAACAAGACCGATCTGATCGACGCGTCCGGCCTCAAGGCGGTACGCGACGAGGTTTCCTCGCGCACCAGCCGCAAGCCGACCATGATCGAGGCGAAGAACGGCGAGGTGGCCGCCGCCATCCTGCTCGGCCTCGGCGTCGGCACCGAAAGCGATATCGCCAACCGCAAGTCGCACCACGAGATGGAGCATGAAGCGGGCGAGGAGCACGACCATGACGAGTTCGACAGCTTCGTCGTCGAGCTCGGCGCCATCGCCGATCCGGCCGCCTTCATCGATCGCCTCAAGGGCGTCATCGCCGAGCACGACGTGCTGCGCCTCAAGGGTTTTGCCGATGTGCCCGGCAAGCCGATGCGCCTGCTGATCCAGGCCGTCGGTGCCCGCATCGACCAGTATTACGACCGGGCCTGGGCGGCCGGCGAAAAGCGCGGCACGCGCCTCGTCGTCATCGGCCTGCACGACATGGACGAGGCGGCGGTGCGCGCTGCGATTGCTGCGCTCGTCTGATCGTTCATTGAATGAAATGATCTAACGCATTGAAATAACGCAATTCCGGACGGAAGCCGCTTCACGCGTTTCCGTTCGGAATTGCCCGAACGGACAAGATCATGCATCTGCTTCTCGCCCAGAAAGGAACGATCGCCGACGGCAACGAGGCGATCGACCTTGGGCAAACGCCGGCCGACATCCTGTTCCTGTCTGCCGCCGACACCGAGCTCTCCTCGATCGCCGCCGCCCACGGCCGGCGTGACGGTGGCCTGAGCCTGCGCATTGCGAGCCTCATGAACCTGATGCACCCGATGTCGGTCGATACCTATGTCGAGCGCACGGCACGTCATGCGAAGCTGATCGTCGTCCGGCCGCTCGGTGGCGCCAGCTATTTCCGCTATCTGCTCGAAGCCTTGCATGCGGCGGCCGTCGCTCACCGTTTCCAGATCGCGGTGCTGCCGGGCGACGACAAGCCGGACCCGGGCCTTGAACCGTTTTCTACGGTTGAGGCCGATGACCGCCAGCGGCTCTGGGCCTATTTCAACGAGGGCGGCGCCGACAATGCCGGCCTGTTCCTCGACTATGCCGAGGCGCTGGTTTCAGGCGCCGAGAAACCGCAGCCGGCCAAGCCTTTGCTGAAAGCCGGCATCTGGTGGCCGGGGCGGGGCGTGATCGGGGTTTCGGATTGGTTGAGTGTTGTGGGGGCTGGAGCCCCCGCATGCGCAAATCCCACCATCGCCATCTGCTTCTACCGCGCCCTCGTCCAGAGCGGCGAGACGCGGCCGGTCGAAGCGCTGATCGATGCGCTGAAGGTGCAAGGGGTTCGGGCACTGCCGGTCTTCGTCTCCAGCCTCAAGGATGCGGTCTCCGTCGGCACGCTGCAATCGATCTTTTCCGAAGCCCCACCCGACGTGGTGATGAATGCCACCGGCTTTGCCGTTTCTTCGCCCGGCGCCGATCGTCAGCCGACGGTGCTGGAATCAACCGGCGCGCCGGTGCTGCAGGTGATCTTCTCCGGCTCATCACGGCAGCAATGGGAGACATCGCCGCAGGGGCTGATGGCGCGCGATCTGGCGATGAACGTGGCGCTACCGGAGGTCGATGGCCGCATCCTTGCGCGCGCCGTCTCGTTCAAGGCGGCGTCGATCTACGATGCGAAAGTCGAGGCTAACATTGTCGGGCATGAGCCGCTCGAAGATCGGGTGCGTTTTGCCGCCAGCCTTGCCGTCAACTGGGCGAAGTTGCGTCGCACCGAACCCGCCGACCGGCGGATCGCCATCGTCATGGCCAATTATCCGAACCGCGACGGGCGCCTCGGCAATGGCGTCGGTCTCGACACACCGGCCGGCACCGTCGAAGTGCTGCGTGCCATGACGGCAGAAGGCTATGCGGTGGGCGACGTCCCGGAGGATGGCGACGCGCTGATGCGTTACCTGATGGCCGGGCCGACCAATGCGGCAGGCCGTGATCGTGAAATTAGAGAAACAATTTCGCTCAGCGATTACAACGCCTTCTTTGATTCGCTTCCGAAACAGATTCAGGATGAAGTTGGCGGCCGTTGGGGCGCGCCCGAGGCCGATCCGTTCTTCCAAGACGGCGGCTTCGCGCTGCCGCTCGCCCGCTTCGGCGATGTCATCGTCGGCATCCAGCCGGCGCGCGGCTACAACATCGATCCGAAGGAAAGCTACCACTCGCCGGACCTGGTGCCGCCGCATGGCTATCTCGCCTTCTATGCCTTCCTGCGCCATCAGTTCGGCGCGCAGGCCATCGTGCATATGGGCAAGCACGGCAATCTCGAATGGCTGCCGGGCAAGGCCTTGGCGCTGTCCGAGACCTGTTATCCCGAGGCGATCTTCGGGCCGCTGCCGCATATCTATCCCTTCATCGTCAACGATCCGGGTGAAGGCACGCAGGCCAAGCGCCGCACCAGCGCCGTCATCATCGACCATCTGACGCCGCCCTTGACGCGCGCTGAATCCTACGGGCCGCTCAAGGACCTGGAAGCGCTGGTCGATGAATATTACGACGCCGCCGGCGGCGATCCGCGACGGCTCCGGCTCTTGAGCCGCCAGATCCTCGATCTCGTGCGCGACATCGGCCTCGACAGCGATGCCGGTATCGACAAGGGCGACAGCGACGACAAGGCGCTGGAAAAGCTCGATGCCTATCTCTGCGACCTCAAGGAAATGCAGATCCGCGACGGCCTGCATATCTTCGGCGTGGCGCCGGACGGGCGCTTGCTGACGGACTTGACCGTGGCTCTGGCGCGCGTCCCACGCGGGCTTGGCGAAGGCGGCGACCAAAGCCTGCAGCGGGCGATCGCGGCGGATGCGGGACTCGCCTTCGATCCGCTCGATTGCGTGATGTCGGACGTGTGGACAGGCCCGAAACCGGCTATCCTCGCCGACATCTCCGACGCCCCCTGGCGCACTGCCGGCGACACGGTCGAACGCATCGAGCTGCTGGCGGCAAGCCTCGTCTCGGGTGAGCAGCCTTGCCCGGCGGACTGGACGAACACGCAAGCCGTACTCGACGAGATCGAAACCCGCCTCAAGCCCTCGATCACGGGCTCTGGTGCTGCGGAAATGGCCGGCTTTCTCACCGGCCTCGATGGCCGCTTCGTCGCCCCCGGTCCCTCTGGAGCGCCGACACGAGGCCGGCCGGACGTGCTGCCGACCGGCCGCAACTTCTATTCCGTCGACAGCCGCTCGGTGCCGACGCCGGCCGCCTACGAGCTCGGCAAGAAGTCCGCCGAACTGCTGATCCGCCGCTATCTGCAGGATCACGGCGAATGGCCGTCGTCCTTTGGGCTCACGGCCTGGGGCACGGCAAACATGCGCACCGGCGGCGACGATATCGCCCAGGCCTTGGCGCTGATCGGCGCCAAGCCCGTCTGGGACGTGGTCTCGCGGCGGGTGACGGGCTACGAGATCGTGCCGCTCGCGGTGCTCGGCCGGCCGCGCGTCGACGTGACGCTGCGCATCTCCGGCTTCTTCCGCGATGCCTTCCCGGACCAGATCGCGCTGTTCGACAAGGCGATCCGCGCCGTCGGCGCACTCGAGGAAGACGATGCCGACAACATGATCGCCGCGCGCATGCGCGCCGAGACCCGGCGGCTGGAGGCGGAAGGCGTTGACGCCACCGAGGCCGCGCGCCGCGCCTCCTATCGCATCTTCGGCGCCAAGCCCGGAGCGTACGGCGCCGGCTTGCAGGCGCTGATCGATGAGAAAGGCTGGGACAGCAGAGCCGATCTCGCCGAGGCCTATCTCACCTGGGGCGCCTATGCCTATGGCGCCGGCGAGGAGGGCAAGGCCGAGCGCGATCTCTTCGAGGAGCGCCTGCGCTCGATCGAGGCGGTGGTGCAGAACCAGGACAACCGCGAGCATGACCTGCTCGACAGCGACGACTATTACCAGTTCGAAGGCGGCATGAGCGCTGCCGCCGAGCATCTCGGTGGCACCAGGCCGGCGATCTACCACAACGACCATTCCCGGCCGGAAAAGCCGGTCATCCGCTCGCTGGAAGAAGAGATCGGCCGCGTCGTGCGGGCGCGCGTCGTCAATCCCAAGTGGATCGATGGCGTCATGCGCCACGGCTATAAGGGCGCCTTCGAGATCGCCGCCACCGTCGACTACATGTTCGCCTTTGCCGCGACCACGGGTGCGGTGCGCGACCATCACTTCGAGGCCGCCTATCAGGCCTTCGTCGTCGACGAGCGGGTGGCGGAGTTTCTGCGCGACAAGAACCCCGCCGCCTTTGCCGAGCTTGCCGAGCGGCTGCTGGAAGCGATCGACCGCAATCTCTGGACCCCGCGCTCGAACTCGGCGCGGTTTGAACTTGGTGGCATCAGCGGCGCCGCCACCCGGCTTCGCGCCGGCAACGAATAGAGCAGCTCCGGGCACGGTTTTCCGTCCGGAATTGCCTGGAAGCAAAGACTTGGGTTCCGTTTCGCGTTCAGTGAAATACGGAAAAGGAACAGATGCGGGATCAGAGCTGCGGTTCTGCATCCATCCCGCCAACCGGAAATCGAGGGAGTTATCATGAGCGACGAGACGACAAACAGCGGAGAACCTGTTGCCGAGAAGGACGATGCCCGCCACGCCATGAAGATGGCGAAGAAGAAGGCCGCCCGCGAAAAGATCATGGCGACGAAGACCGACGAGAAGGGCCTGATCATCGTCAATACCGGCAAGGGCAAGGGCAAGTCGACCGCCGGTTTCGGCATGATCTTCCGCCATATCGCCCACGGCATGCCCTGCGCCGTCGTGCAGTTCATCAAGGGCGCCATGGCGACGGGCGAGCGCGAACTGATCGAAAAGCATTTCGGCGACGTCTGCCAGTTCTACACGCTCGGCGAGGGCTTCACCTGGGAAACGCAGGACCGCGCCCGCGATGTGGCGATGGCGGAAAAGGCCTGGGAAAAGGCGAAGGAACTGATCCGCGACGAACGCAACTCGATGGTGCTGCTCGACGAGATCAACATCGCGCTGCGCTATGATTATATCGACGTCGCAGAAGTCGTTCGCTTCCTGAAGGAAGAGAAGCCGCATATGACCCACGTGGTCCTGACCGGCCGCAACGCCAAGGAAGACCTGATCGAGATTGCCGATCTCGTCACCGAGATGGAGCTGATCAAGCATCCGTTCCGCTCTGGCATCAAGGCGCAGCAGGGCGTCGAGTTCTGATGAGCCAGAGCTGGCAGTTCTGGGCGCTGCTTTCGGCAGCCTTCGCTGCCCTGACGGCCGTGTTCGCCAAGGTCGGGGTTGCGCAGATCAACTCCGACTTCGCAACGCTGATCCGCACCGTCGTCATCCTCTGCGTGATCGCCGCCATCGTGGCGGCGACAGGGCAGTGGCAGAAGCCATCGGAAATCTCCGGACGCACCTGGCTGTTCCTGGCACTGTCCGGCCTTGCCACGGGCGCTTCGTGGCTTGCCTATTTCCGGGCGCTGAAACTCGGAGACGCCGCCCGCGTGGCGCCGATCGACAAGCTGTCGATCGTCATGGTCGCGATCTTCGGCGTCTTGTTCCTGGGCGAAAAGCTCAACCTGATGAACTGGCTGGGCGTCGTGTTCATCGCCGCCGGCGCGCTGCTTCTGGCGGTGTTTTGAGGTTTCATGATCGGTTTGTTGCTTCGAAGCGATTTGCTCACTGAACTTTAAGAGGCAATCGCGGTAACTGAATGGATGGTATCTGCTCAGCGCTAAATGGTATTTCCAAAATGAATTACGGCGATGTCGGCCTCAGAAAGGCATTTGGTCCCTATGCGGTATTCTTGTCCGTCAGTTTTCTTTTCGCGACCATTGTTGTCTACTTATACTTAACGTTGTTCGACGATCAGGCAATCGTAAGGCGGCTCGGGATCGAGGGGCTGAGCCTCGAAACATGTGTGAGTGCATCTTATTGGATCGCGAACTCAATTTACATTTCGCATAAGCTCCTATCGATCGTAGTATTTTTCAGTTTTGTCGTTGCATTATATTTCTCGTATAAGTTCAATTCTCTCCTTTTTGTTGGTGTCACTATTGTCGGGTCATTGTGTATTTTCCCGTTCGCGATAATGTTTCTGAGCAGTAACGTTTTCATCATTCCATCGTTGCTCGTATCTTCATGTTCTCATGGGGGTGCGTCTGTGTTTTATATTTTAGTGTTAATGATCAACATGATGTCGGCCTATGTAATTTCAGGAACCGCCTATTTTTTGTTCAAAGCTCACAGAGACGGTCTTGGTCGCGACTGAAGCCGGTGACGTAGTTGCTGCCAGTCCGTCAAAATCAAACCCACCGGCGGACGCGCCCGCAATAGGCACTGTATGCCTCGCCAAAAGCGCGGGAGAGGTGGGTTTCCTCCATGCGGATCTGGTAGGAGATCGAGATCCAGGCGGAAAGCGCCAGCGCCACCGAGACGACGTTGGGCACCGCCAGCACCGTGCCGATCAGCGCCGTGACCATGCCGACATAGATCGGGTTGCGCGAGAAGGCGTAGAGGCCTGAGGTCACGAGCGGCGCGTCCTGTTTCTCAGGGATGCCGATCTTCCAGGAACGGCGCATCGCCGATTGCGACAGCATGGTCAGCCCGCCGCCGAGGGCCATCAGCACGAGGCCGATCGCGGCGATGGACGGCGTGTCCAGGGCCGGGATGCGGCCGAATCCCGCGTCGACAACCTGCGGAAAGGCGGCGACCGCCAGCAGGTGAACCACCAGCGCCGCCACGATCACGCGAAAGAGTTTGCCTGCAAACCCCTCGGCATCGTCGCCATAGGTCAGCACGACGGGTGAGCGGCCGGATTGAACGCGGCGCAGCGCTGCCAGCGCCAGCGTGAACAGGCCGACGATAAGCATCAGGATGGCGGGCAGGAAGTGGTGAACATTGGAACCTCTGGGCAACGACAGGGGGACGCTTGCGGCCGGGCGCCTGTCTCACAGTCTCTGGCTCGCCCGACTTCCGCGACGCATTTCCTGCAAGTTGCAATCTCTAGCGGCTAGAGGTTCAAGGGGGTGCGCACTCGACTTTCGTTTTGGTTAGCGCATTTTGTATCAGCGAGTGTCGATGACAGGGAATGCTCGTCAGGCCCTAGGGAGGATTTCACCGCCATATCCGCACATTGCCTAGATTCAGACATCGCCCCATGACCACCCAATGACCGACATCTATGCGCAGGGTGGTCGCCTTCAGTTTCCAGGAAGCGATCCTGCGTTGGCCGTCCTGATCGTTCTTAGTGGTCCGAGAGTTCCTCGGCCGTTGCGGCAATCTCGGAGTTGCCGAACGTGCCGTCGACATACTTGAAAACAAGTATACTCATGATCGAGGCGACTATTGCAATCACGACTATACGCGTTCGGCTTTCCCGGTGGTCGTTGCGATCTACAGCAACACCCGGCGAAGGCCTTGGTTCCCCCATCTAGTCTAGTTGGCAGGAACAATTGCAGGCGTGGGCGATGGGGCGTTCTCCAAATCCGGCCGAACCGCCAGAATGCTTATTACGAGAGCGACGAGAACGCAGATGAGCATGAGGAAGGCGATACCAGCTTTGTCCATGCCCCGACATCAGACGTTCAATGTGGGCAAATCGAGGCGGCGGCACAGCCGCGTTTAGGGTTGCCCTCTGTGCGGGGGGCCTTGATGAGGCTTCTGGAAGCACGCATATAGATGCCCAAATTGTTTAGATCGCGGGTGTACCTTGAAGACCGTTGCTAGAGTTGCGTTTGCTATCGCATCGCTTTTGATAATCGCATCATGCAGTGAAACCGGCCCAGCCCAAACGACCAAGGCGAGCGCATCCGCGGTCCAGCAGGCAGCCAAAGCAAAGGCGGCTCCCACGCCGAAGATGAGCCGAAAGCAGAGAGCCGCAGCGGAAGCTGAGGCAAAGGCGCGTGCAGAAGCGCGCAGTCCTCGGCAATGCAAGACCCCCAAACAGATATGTGGTTACGGCGCCGGGCCAGCAGGCGAAGAATGCTCATGCTGGTCGACCACAGGCGCGCCCGACGTTGGTGTGACAGTCAAGTGACGTTCACTTAAGTCGCGGCATCTGGTTCCAGTCTAAGAGAGCCAGGAATGCGCGCCGGGACTCAAAGCCCCAGCCAGATTCTGAGCGGATGCGTCGGATCTGCCAGCAGCCGGATGGCGAGTGCGATCGAGACGATGACGAGCAGCGGCTTGATGATCTTGGCGCCCTTGGCCATGGCATAGCGCGAGCCGACCTGGGCGCCGAGAAACTGGCCGACGCCCATCATCAGGCCGACCTTCCAGAGAATGGCGCCGAAGAAGAGGAAGATGCCAAAGGCGCCGACGTTGGAGCCGAAGTTGAGGAACTTCGTATGCGCCGTGGCCTTCAGCACGCCGAAGCCGGCCAGCGTGACGAAGCCGAGCATGAAGAAGGAGCCGGTGCCGGGACCGAAGACGCCGTCGTAAAAGCCGATCAGCGGCACAAGTGTCAGCGTAAACACGAAGGGCGTGATCCGACGGTGCTGGTC
This sequence comes from Ensifer sp. R-19, assembly GCF_049905105.1. Classification (NCBI taxonomy): domain Bacteria; kingdom Pseudomonadati; phylum Pseudomonadota; class Alphaproteobacteria; order Hyphomicrobiales; family Rhizobiaceae; genus Ensifer; species Ensifer sp. R-19. Next base: position 1,850,686 of record NZ_CP184569.1, on the reverse strand, counting down.
GACGTCGCCCATGTTCGGCTTCAGCCCGAAATAGAGTGCAATGGCGATCAGCAGGAAGGGCAGCACGGCCTTCAGGACGTCGCCTGGAACGATGGTTGCAAGCAGCGCCCCCAGCACGGAGCCTGCCGCCGACATCAGCGCCATCGGCAATTGCTCTTTCAGGTTCACGTGACCGCGCCGCGCATAGGAAAGGCTTGCCGAACCCGAGCCGAACAGCCCCTGCAGCTTGTTGGTGCCGAGCGTCTGCAAGGGCGGAATGCCGGCGATCAGCATGGCGGGAATGGTGATCATGCCGCCGCCGCCGGCGATCGAATCGATGAAGCCGGCGATGAAGGCGGCAACGAACAAGAAGGCGAGCAGGTGGAAGGCGAGATCTTGCACGGGAGGGACTCCGGGAGAGGGAGACGTATGGAGGTTTTGCCGCCTTGTGTCAGAGCCGGCCACGATTTGCAAAGCCTTCTGTTGCGGCGTTGTTGGCCGCCCGGGCGGACGACCTTCGAATCTTTCACGGAATCAAAAGCTTGTCCTGAGTCGCTGTGTTTCTGGATGGAGGCGCCGGCGATCGAATGGCGGCCGACACAGGCGGCTATAGCGATCCGCCGGGCAACTGTGCGCCTTCGTCAATCGCGACATGGCGATGGCGCAATCCGGTTTGACCGGTCTCCCGCGCTCCGGTAAAAATGACAATCATGCGACGGCGTCCGCTTCGGTGGACTGAAAGAGCGTCCGGTGCGGCCGACCCAGCCAGGGGGCCATCAGCCGGTGCTGTCCAGATCGGCCGGAACGGTTCGTTCCTGCCGGCGCTTCGTTAAGGAAACCGACGAAGGGAGCCGGCCGCCGATGCCATCGGTTAGCGGATCAAAGCAATTCCAGCAAAAGTGCGCAGCGGTTTTGCGTCCGGAATCGCGTGAAAATAACGTTCTGGCACAAATGAAAGAAGAGGCCGGGCTGGTGCTCGGGCTCGGTTGCGAGCGCCGCACGCCGGCCGAAGAGGTGATCGCACTTGCCGAGCGCGCTTTGGCAGACGCCGGTGCCAGTGCCGGCGATCTGCGGCTGGTCGCCTCGCTCGATGCCCGCGCCGAGGAGCCGGCAATCCTTGCAGCCGCGAAGCACTTCTCCGTTCTTGCGGTTTTCTACGATGCGGCCACGCTGGAGGCCGAAGCCTCCCGTCTCGCCAATCCCTCCGAGATCGTCTTTGCCCACACCGGCTGTCATGGCGTGGCCGAGGGTGCTGCCCTTGTCGGCGCCGGACGCGAAGCGGTGCTGATCGTGCCGAAGATCATCTCCGCGCATGCGACGGCGGCGCTTGCCGGGCCGGCGGCATTGCGTGTCGAAGAGTGCCTCCAGGCGGCGGAGGTTATCTGATGCGCTTCTATGTTGTTGAAGTGAATCAATATTTTGTCCGGGTTTGCTCTGAAATGGAATCCGGTTCTTCGCGGCTCGATTTAGGCACGGCGTCAAACGGTGCCGGTATACAGGTGAGGCAGCACGCATGATCGACGACCTCTTTGCCGGATTGCCGGCGCTCGAGAAAGGTTCGGTCTGGCTCGTCGGCGCCGGTCCGGGAGACCCGGGCCTTTTGACGCTGCATGCGGCCAATGCGCTGCGCCAGGCGGATGTGATCGTGCATGATGCGCTGGTCAACGAGGATTGCCTGAAGCTCGCCAGACCGGGCGCCGTGCTTGAGTTTGCGGGAAAACGCGGCGGCAAGCCTTCGCCGAAGCAGCGCGACATCTCGCTTCGGCTGGTCGAGCTTGCGCGTGCCGGCAACCGGGTGCTGCGGCTGAAGGGGGGCGATCCCTTCGTCTTCGGCCGCGGCGGCGAGGAGGCGCTGACGCTGGTCGAGCACCAGATCCCGTTTCGCATCGTGCCCGGCATCACCGCCGGCATCGGCGGTCTTGCCTATGCCGGCATTCCCGTGACGCACCGCGAGGTCAATCACGCCGTCACCTTCCTCACCGGCCACGATTCCTCCGGCCTCGTGCCCGATCGCATCAACTGGCAGGGCATCGCCAGCGGCTCGCCCGTGATCGTCATGTACATGGCGATGAAACATATCGGCGCGATCACCGCCAACCTCATTGCCGGCGGCCGTTCGCCGGACGAGCCGGTCGCCTTTGTCTGCAATGCGGCGACGGCGAACCAGACGGTGCTCGAAACGACGCTTTCGCGCGCCGAGGCCGATGTCGAGGCGGCAGGGCTTGAGCCGCCGGCGATCGTCGTCGTCGGCGAGGTGGTGCGGCTCCGGGCAGCGCTCGACTGGATCGGTGCGCTTGATGGCCGCAAGCTCTCGGCCGACCCCTTCGCCAACCGCATTCTCAGGAACCCGGCATGAGCGGACTGCTGATCGCCGCACCTTCGTCGGGCTCGGGCAAGACGACGGTGACGCTCGGGCTGATGCGCGCGCTGAAGAAGCGCGGTGTTGCGATCGCGCCCGGCAAGGCGGGCCCCGATTACATCGATCCCGCCTTCCATGCGGCCGCGACCGGCAAACCCTGCTTCAACTTCGACCCCTGGGCAATGCGGCCGGAACTGCTGCTGGCGAACGCTTCGCATGCCACGACCGGTGGCCGCACGCTGATCGTCGAGGCGATGATGGGGCTGCATGATGGCGCCGCCGACGGATCCGGTTCACCCGCCGATCTCGCTGCGACGCTCGATCTCGCCGTCATCCTCGTTGTCGATTGCGCCCGCCTGTCCCATTCGGTCGCCGCACTCGTTCGCGGCTATGCAGATCATCGCGACGATATTCGGGTGGTCGGCGTCATCCTCAACAAGGTCGGTAGCGACCGACACGAGATGATGCTGCGCGATGCGCTGGAGCGGGTGCGCGTGCCTGTCTTTGGTGTCTTGCGGCAGGACAGTGCGTTGCAACTGCCGGAGCGCCATCTCGGCCTCGTGCAGGCGGGCGAGCATGGGGCGCTCGAAGGTTTCATCGGGGCTGCTGCCGAACGCGTGGAGGCGAACTGCGACCTCGATGCCGTCGGCCGCGCTGCGACGATCTTTCCGCACGGGTCGGTCACGAGGATCGAGCGGTTCCGGCCGCTCGGGCAACGCATCGCCGTGGCGCGCGATATCGCCTTTGCCTTCTCTTACGAGCATCTGTTGTTCGACTGGCAGCGGGGCGGCGCCGAAATCTCGTTCTTCTCGCCGCTCGCCGACGAAGCGCCGGATCCTTCGGCCGACGCCGTCTATCTGCCGGGCGGTTATCCGGAGCTGCATGCGGGGCACTTAAGTGCTGCTTCAACCTTCCGTACCGGCATGCAATCCGCGGCGGAACGCGGCGCCCGGATCTTCGGCGAATGCGGCGGCTACATGGTGCTCGGCGAAGGGCTTGTCGCCGCTGATGGCGCACGCTACGACATGCTCGGCCTGCTGCCGCTGACGACCAGTTTTGCCGAGCGCAGGCGGCACCTCGGCTATCGCCGTGTCGTGCCTGTCGACAACGCCTTCTTCGATGGACCCATGACGGCGCACGAATTCCACTATGCGACCATCGTTGCCGAAGGCGCGGCCGAACGCTTGTTTTCGGTGAGCGACGCTGCGGGCGAAGATCTCGGCCACGCGGGCCTCAGGCGCGGCAATGTCGCCGGCTCCTTCATGCATCTCATCGACATCGCAGGCGCGCCATGAGCGCACCGATCGTCCACGGCGGCGGCATCACCGAGGCCGCGGCGCGCTTTGGCGGGCGCTTCGAAGACTGGCTCGATCTTTCGACCGGTATCAATCCTTGCCCCGTCGCCTTGCCCCCAGTATCCGAACGCGCGTGGCATCGGCTGCCGGATCGGCAGACGGTGGATGACGCGCGCCTGGCAGCCGCAGATTATTACCGCACCAATGGCGTGCTGCCTTTGGCGGTGCCGGGCACCCAGTCGGCGATCCAGCTTTTGCCGCGTCTCATAAATGAAAACGGGAAGGCGCCGGCGAACAGGCGCGTCGCGATCTTCGGGCCGACCTATGGCGAATATGCCCGTGTGCTGTCGGCAGCCGGCTTTGCCGTCGATCGCGTCGAAGATGCCGCTGCGCTCAGCGCCGAGCATGCCCTGGTCATCGTGGTAAACCCCAACAACCCGACTGGCCGTGCCTTCGCGTCCGCCGAACTTCTGGCGATGGCGGCGAGGCAGAAGGCAAACGGCGGGCTGCTGCTGGTCGACGAAGCCTTCGGCGATCTTGAGCCGGAGTTGAGCGTCGCCGGCCATGTGCGCGATGAAGGCAACCTCATCGTCTTCCGCTCCTTCGGCAAGTTCTTCGGGCTCGCCGGTCTGCGCCTCGGCTTCGTCGTCGCGACGGAGCCTGTGCTTGCGTCCTTTGCCGATTGGCTCGGTCCCTGGGCCGTCTCCGGCCCGGCGCTGACCATCTCGAAAGCGTTGATGCAGGGCGACACCAGGGCGATTGCGGCCGGTATCCTCGAGCGGCGAGCCGGCCTCGATACGGCGCTTGATGGAGCAGGGCTCAAGCGGATCGGTGGAACAGGGCTTTTCGTGCTGGTCGAGCATCCGAGGGCCGCTCTGTTGCAGCAGCGGCTCTGCGAGGCGCATATCCTCACGCGCAAGTTCGACTATGCGCCGGAGTGGCTGAGGATCGGTCTGGCACCGGATGCGGTGGGTGACCGGCGACTGGCGGATGCGCTTGCGCGGATGGAGCTCTGAATGTCGGAGACCATCCTTCTCATCCTCGCGCTGGCGCTGGTGATCGACCGCGTCGTCGGTGACCCGGACTGGCTCTGGGCGCGTCTGCCGCATCCGGTCGTCTTCTTCGGCAAGGCGATCGGCTTCCTCGATGACAGGTTGAACCGCGAGAATCTGGAGGACGGCGCGGCCAGGTTTCGTGGCGTTGTCACCATCGTGCTGCTGCTTGCCGTCAACGCCTGGTTCGGCCACCTGCTGCACCGCCTGTTCGCCACTCTCGGTCCGGTCGGCTTCCTGCTGGAGGCGGCGCTGGTCGCGGTCTTCCTGGCGCAGAAGAGCCTTGCCGATCATGTGCGCCGCGTTGCCGAGGGCTTGCGGCAAGGGGGGCTCGAAGGCGGGCGGGCGGCCGTTTCGATGATCGTCGGCCGCGATCCGAAGACGCTCAACGAACCGGCGGTCTGCCGCGCGGCGATCGAAAGCCTCGCCGAAAACTTCTCCGACGGCGTCGTGGCGCCGGCCTTCTGGTATGCGATCGCCGGTCTGCCCGGTCTGCTCGCCTACAAGATGCTGAACACGGCCGACTCGATGATCGGCCACAAATCGCCGAAATATCTGCACTTCGGCTGGGCTTCGGCGCGGCTCGACGATCTTGCCAACCTGCCGGCAGCACGGCTCTCGATCCTGCTGATCGCCGCTGGCGCGCTGATCCACCGTGGCACGCGCGCCGCCAAGGATGCGTTGACGGCAGCCCTTCGTGATCACGGCCTGCACCGCTCGCCGAATTCCGGCTGGCCGGAAGCGGCGATGGCAGGGGCGCTCGATCTGCAGCTTGCCGGCCCGCGCATCTATGGCGGCGTCAAGGTCAGCGAGCCGATGATCAATGGTCCGGGCCGTGCGGTGGCGACGAGCGAAGATATCGATGCCGGCATCGCCGTGTTCTATGGCGCCTGCACGGTAATGACCGTTTTTGTTCTTGCCGTCGCGATGATTTGATCGTTTCGGCAGCTCCCGTCTTGCGAATCCGAGCTTCGCATTAAGACTTTGCTTTCCATATGTATTAAGATTGCTTCATACTCGGCCGGTTATTCTCTTCGGACGTTTGGTTCCACCGGTAAGTGTTCGTCATCCCGGAGAGAGAAGCATGCGGAATGCGTTTTTGACTGTGCTCGTTGCCGCATTGATGCAGTTTTCCGTTCAGCCGGCGAACGCCGCCAATCTCATTGCCAATATCAGCCTGTCGTCGCAGACCATGACCGTCAAACAGAACGGCGTCGTCATGTATCGCTGGAAGGTGTCTACCGCCCGCAGGGGCTATGTCACGCCGCGCGGCAGCTGGAGGGCCAAATGGCTCTCACGCTACCATCGCTCGAGCAAATACGACGACGCGCCGATGCCCTATGCGGTGTTCTTCAATGGCGGTTACGCCATTCACGCCACCTATGACATCAAGCGCCTCGGCCGCCCGGCATCGCATGGCTGCGTGCGGCTGCATCCGAACAACGCCGCCGAGTTCTTCGCGCTGACGCGCGAGCATGGGTTGAAGAACACGCGCATCGTGATCGCGCGCTGATCGGAGCTGCCCCTCATCCCCCTGCCGGGACCTTCTCCCCGCAGGCGGGGAAAAGGGACCTGTGGCGCTGTTTCCGCTTCATCATCGGCGGCCTCCTTCGGGGGGGCTAACCGCAGGCGACGTTCCCTCTCTCCGCCTGCGGGGAGAGGGGTAGGGTGAGGGGCAAATTTCGCTGCTGGGAAATTCGGTGTAACACCGCAAATCTGCGAGCGTCTTCGCAGCCACCGCTGAGCGCGGCTCAGTCGATCCCGCCGACATGCATCAGCCGCTCGAGGCTCGGCACGGTGACGTGGCGGCTGTTTTCGATGCGGATGACGTTTTCCTTGCGCAGCTTGGTGATCTGCCGGCTGACGGTTTCGATCGTCAGGCCCAGATAGTCGGCGATGTCGGCGCGCGAAAGCGGCAGGTCGAATTCGTTCGCGGTCCCCTGTTCGGGATCGATATGGGTCGCAATGATGTAGAGGAAGCTCGCCACCTTCTCCTGAGCGGTCTTGCGGCCGAGCGTCAGCATCCAGTCGCGCGCCTCGTCGAGCTCCTTCAGCGCCTGCTCGTGCAGTCGGTGTTCCAGCCCCGGCGCCTCGGAAACGAGCCGCTCGATGACATTGCGCGGGAAGGCGCAGATGTCGGTGTTGACGGCGGCTTCCGCCGTCAGCGCGCTTTCGCGGGTGAAGGGGCGGCCCATGAAATCGGGCGCGAACTGCAGGCCGACGATCTGCTGGCGTCCGTCAGCCAGAACCTTGCTGAGCTTGACGACACCGCTGATGATGTTGGCGTAGCTGTCCGTCGTCTCGCCCTGGCCGACGACCTCGCGGCCCGGCTCGATGCTGCGGCGTGTCGAGTGGCGGGAGAGGTCGAGAAGCTGATCCGGGGTGAGCGTTCCGCAAACGCCGCCATGACGGGCCTCGCAGGCTGCGCAGACGGTCGGAATGTCCGAGTTATGGATATCCTTGCGGCGATGTTCGTTCACGATCTGCAATTCTTTCTACCTGCATGTCGTTGCTCTTACAGCGCCGCGCGTCTCGTCTGACGCACAAAGGTCGCTGTAGCACTTTGAAGTGCTGCATGTTTATCCTTCAAAGGAAACATGCAGCAGGATGACCAAAGAGGATGCAGGTCGTTAAATCAAGAGTTGACAGGTGCTAATTTCGAAAGCGCGAAACAATGTCTCATGTTGAATTGCGCATTGTCAATTTTAACGTGTTAATTCGACAACTTGATCAAAATCAAAGGCACGTTTGCCCATTCGTCCTATGCCATCGTCATGACAGCGGAGAGACCGATGGAAGACGCGCTCATCCTCAAATATTCAGGCCCTGTGCCGCGCTACACCAGCTACCCGACGGCCCCGCATTTTTCCGAGACGGTGGGCACAGCGGATTATGAAAGCTGGCTCGATGCGATCGGCGCGGGGGAGGCGATTTCGCTCTATGCCCATGTGCCCTATTGCGACCGGCTCTGTTGGTTCTGCGCTTGCCACACCAAGCAGACACTGCGCTATGAGCCCGTGGCGACCTATCTCAGAGGCCTGCACCGCGAGGTTGCAGAAGTCGGCGGACGGGTGAGCCGCGAGGCCAAGGTGCCGGCGCTGCATTTCGGCGGCGGCTCGCCGACGCTCGTCCGGCCGGATGACATGATCGCGCTCAAGCGCACCTTCACCGATCACTTCACCTTCACGCCCGATTGCGAGATCAGTGTCGAGATGGATCCGAACGACCTCGATGAGGCGCGCCATGATGCGCTGGCCGTGATCGGCATGACACGGGCGAGCTTTGGCATCCAGGATTTCGATCCTGAGGTGCAGAAGGCGATCAATCGCATCCAGACCTTTGAGCAGACGCGCGGTGCGATCGAGGCATCCCGGGCGAGGGGCGTCCACTCGGTCAATTGCGACGTTCTCTACGGTTTGCCCTATCAGAGCCTCCAGTCGCTGGAGCGCACGATAGAGGCGGTGCTGACGCTTGTTCCGGATCGCGTTGCGCTCTTCGGCTATGCGCATGTGCCGTGGATGAAGACGCATCAGAAGATGATCCCGGACGAGAGCCTTCCCGGCATTGTCGAGCGCTTTGGCCAGATGACCCGCGCCGGCGAGATGCTGGTTGCGGCGGGCTACGAAGCCATCGGCATCGATCATTTCGCAAAGCCCGGAGACAGCTTGGCGCGTGCCAGCCGGGAAGGGCGTCTCCGTCGCAATTTCCAGGGCTATACGGACGATGCCGCGGAAACGCTTGTTGGCCTCGGCGCCTCGGCGATCGGCCAGTTTCGTCAAGGTTATGTCCAGAACATGCCGGCAACCGGTGAATATCTGCGTCATGTGGAAGGGACGGGGCTGGCCGCGGTTCGCGGCTACCGCTTCACGCCGGACGACCGGCTGAGGGCAAAAGTGATCGCCGACATCATGTGCCGTTTCGCCTTCTCCTTTGACGAGGTCGAGCAGGCATTTCCGGGTCTGGCCGGCGCGGTGATCGAGGAATCGCGGCTGTTTCGGGCGCGCGATGCCGACGGGTTGACGACGATCGAGAACGGCATCTTCCGCCTGACCGAGCGCGGCCGACCCTTTGCCCGCTCGGTGGCGGCTACCTTTGATGCCTATCTCGGTAACGGCCGTGGCCGGCATTCGGTGGCGGTCTGACCGATGCGCTTATCCGTACTGTGGGCATCAGAGCGCCTTGTGCGCGCCCAGGGGCGCGCGGCGCCGCGCATAACCGCGAAAACCAGGTCTGGTTTCGCCAAGGCTTATGCGCTTCTTGGTAGGCAGAGCGCCTTTGCGCGCCCATGGGCGCGCGGCGCTCTGGCAACACCGGTTTCCAATTTGCAAACCGTTGCCATCTAGGCCATTGGCTTTTGCAGCGCATTTACCTATAGGATCGCCGAGACTCGACATAGAATAAAGAGGTATGCGCGTGACAGCTACATTCGACAAGGTTGCCGACATCATCGCCGAAACGAGCGAGATCGATCGCGAGACGATCACGCCGGAAAGCCACACGATCGACGATCTCGGCATCGACAGCCTGGACTTCCTCGACATCGTGTTTGCGATCGACAAGGAATTCGGCATCAAGATCCCGCTCGAGCAGTGGACGCAGGAAGTCAACGAAGGCAAGGTTTCGACCGAAGAGTACTTCGTTCTGAAAAACCTCTGCGCCAAGATCGACGAACTGCGGGCTGCCAAGGGCTGATCGGGCTTTCGCCCGAGCCTTGCCGCACCAATTCCAATGCCGCCCGTCGCGCCCCGCGCTTGACAGGCGGCATTGGCGTTTTTACTTGAGCCCGAAACGAACGGCCCGAAAACGAACAGGGTGAGCCTCAATGCTCCTTGAATACTTCCAGATGATCGATCGTGTCGAAACGGTCGATCTTTCGGCTGGCCGGCTGACGGCGCGGTCCGTGGTGCCAGAGAAGAGCCCCGTGTTCGAAGGCCATTTCCCAGGCTATCCGCTGGTTCCGGGCGTGCTTCTGATCGAGACCATGGCGCAGGCCTCCGGTTTCCTGGTGCTGGCCGCCACCAATTTTGCAGCCATGCCCTTCCTGATGTCGGTCGACGGCGCCAAGATGCGCACCTTCGTCGAGCCTTCGGCCGAACTCGAGATCGAGGCCTTCCTCGAACATGAGGGTTCGGGCTTTGCAGTGACGAAGGCAAAGATCACCTCGGCCGGCAAGAAGGTGTGCGACGCCCAGCTGAAACTGAGAACGATGCCGTTCGATCAGGTTCCGCTCGGCGATATCGTACGCAAGCGGGCCGAGGAAGTGGGTCTGATGGCGGCTCTTTCGGCAACAGCCGGTTCGGAGAAGTAAGATGAGCAAATCCGCAAACGACGTTGTCATTACCGGCGTCGGTATCGTCACCAGCCAGGGCGTCGGCGTCGAGCCACATCTGGCGCTGCTCACCGCCGGCACATCGCCGGCCGTGCGGGTCGAGACCGAAAAGTTCAGCCCCTATCCGGTGCATCCGCTGCCGGAAATCGACTGGTCGCAGCAGATCGCCAAGCGTGGCGACCAGCGCCAGATGGAAAACTGGCAGCGCCTCGGTGTCTTCGCCGCCGGCCTGGCGCTCGATGACGCCGGCCTGAAGGACAATCTCGAAGCCTGCGGCAGCATGGACATGATCGTCGCTGCCGGCGGCGGCGAGCGCGACATCAATGTCGACTCGCTGATCGTCGACGAAGCGCTGAAGCGCAACGATCGCGAACAGCTCCTCAACGAAAAGCTGACGACGGAACTGCGCCCGACGCTGTTCCTCGCCCAGCTTTCCAACCTGCTCGCCGGCAACATCTCGATCGTGCACAAGGTGACCGGTTCTTCGCGCACCTTCATGGGTGAGGAAGCGGCCGGCATCTCGGCGATCGAAACCGCCTTTGCCCGCATCAAGGCCGGCCAGTCGAGCCATACGCTCGTCGGCGGCGCCTTTTCCGCCGAACGTCTCGACATCATTCTCCTGATCGAAGCGATCCAGGGTCACGCGCTTGGCGACTGGCACCCGATCTGGTCGCGCAAGGCTGACAATGGCGGCGGCATGATCCTTGGTTCGGTCGGCGCCTTCCTGGTGCTGGAATCGCGCGAATATGCCGAAGCCCGCGGCGCCCGCATCTATGCCTCGATCGACGCGATCGGCGGCGACCGCGGCGCGCGTGACGGCGGCAAGCTCGAAGCGCGTCTTGGCGACCTCGCCAAGCCTGCGGAAAAGCTTGATGCGGCCTCGACCGTCGTGTTCTCCGGTACGTCCGGTTTCCATGAGCTCGTGGCGCGCGAGAAGGCGTTCCTCGACAAGACGTTTGCCGGTGCGCCGGTGCGTGCCTATGGCGGTCTTGTCGGCCACAGCATCGAAGCGCAGTTCCCGCTGGGTCTCGCGCTGGCAGCACTGACGCTGGGCGAGGGCGCCAAGGTACCGGCCTTTGACGCCGGTGCGGAAAAGCCGATGACGGCGGCGGCGAAAAGCGCCGTGGTCACCACCATCGGCCATTCGCGCGGCGAAGGCGTCGCCGTCCTTTCGGCGGAATAACAGGAGCGGACCATGAGCAACGCTTACAAGGACCATCTCGGCCGCCCGATCATCGCCATTACCGGCATGGGCGTCATCACCTCGCTCGGCCAGGGCGTCGAAGATAACTGGGCAGCGCTTTCGGGCGGCGTATCGGGCATCCACAAGATCACCCGCTTCCCGACGGAAGGCTTGAACACGCGCATTTCCGGCACGGTCGATTTCATCGATATCCCGGCTGCCAATTCCGTCGAGCGCTCCTATGCCATGGCGCGCGAAACGACGCTGGAAGCTTTGGCGCAGGCCGGCATTTCCGGCGATTTCAACGGCCCCTTGTTCCTGGCCGCCCCGCCGGTCGAGCCGGAATGGAGCGCGCGCTTCGAGCTTGCCGACCGTTCGCCGCCATCGGAGCGCCCGGGCGACGCCTATAACCGCTTCCTCGCCGCCATGCGCCAGAAGGCCGATCCGGTGTTCCACGAAGCCGTGCTTTTCGGCTCGATCTCTGAACGCCTGGCCGATCGCTTCGGCACGCGCGGCCTGCCGGTGACGCTGTCGACCGCTTGCGCTTCCGGCGCCACCGCGATCCAGCTCGGCGTCGAGGCGATCCGCCAGGGCCGCACCGATCGTGCGCTGACGGTTGCGACCGACGGCTCGGTCAGCGCCGAGGCACTGATCCGCTTTGCGCTGCTTTCGGCACTCTCCACCCAGAACGATCCCCCGGAAAAGGCCTCCAAGCCCTTCACCAAGGACCGCGACGGCTTCGTCATCGCTGAAGGTGCAGCGACCCTGGTGCTGGAATCGCTCGAAGCGGCCGTTGCCCGCGGCGCCCGCGTCTACGGCATCCTCAAGGGCTGCGGTGAGAAGGCCGATCTCTTCCACCGCACGCGCTCCTCGCCGGACGGTGGCCCGGCGATCGCGACGATCCGCGCAGCCCTTGCCGACGCCGGCATCAATGAGGACGGTATCGGCTACATCAACGCCCATGGCACCTCGACGCCCGAGAACGACAAGATGGAATATCTGTCGATGTCGGCCGTCTTTGGCGATCGCCTGCCGTCGATCCCGGTCTCGTCCAACAAGTCGATGATCGGCCACACGCTGACGGCCGCCGGTGCGGTCGAGGCGGTGTTCTCGATCCAGACGATGCTGACCGGTACGCTGCCGCCGACGATCAACTACCAGAACCCCGATCCGGCGATCGTGCTCGACGTGGTGCCGAACGTGAAGCGCAGCCAGCAGGTGACTGCGGTGCTGTCGAACTCCTTCGGCTTCGGCGGCCAGAACGCCAGCCTTGTCATGACCGCCGAGCCGGCCTAAGCCGGAAACTCAAGAGCTGCAGCGCCTTTCTCGCGCCCCGTCGGGCGCGCGGCGCTGCAAAATCCAAGACGCAAACATGCCGCCAAGGCAGAGGAAGAACCATGCGCGCCCTGCAACTGCTCGATGACCGCAAGCTCGAAATCACCGACATTCCGGAACCGGAAGCGCCCGGCCCGGGCGAGGTGACCCTGCGCGTCAAGGCGGTTGCGCTCAACCATATCGACGTCTGGGGCTGGCGCGGCATGGCCTTTGCCAAGCGCAAGATGCCGCTCGTCATCGGCGCGGAAGCATCCGGCGTGGTCGACGCGATCGGTCCGGGCGTTTCGAGCGTGCTTCCGGGCCAGCTCGTATCGATCTATGGCGCGCGTACCTGTGGCCTCTGCCGTCCGTGCAAGGAAGGCCGCGACAATCTCTGCGAACATGTCGGCGGCGTGCACGGCTTCCATCTCGACGGCTTCGCGCAGGAAAAGATCAACCTGCCGGCGCGCCTGCTGGTCCCGGCGCCTCCGGGTGTCGATGCCGTCGCTGCAGCGCTTGCTCCGGTCACCTTCGGTACCGTCGAGCACATGCTGTTCGACAATGCCAAGCTTGAGCCGGGTGAAACCATCCTCGTCCATGCCGGCGGCTCCGGCATCGGCTCGGCGGCGATCCAGCTTGCCAAGAAGATCGGCTGCACGGTGATCACCACCGTCGGTTCCGACGACAAGATCGAGAAGGCCAAGGCGCTCGGCGCCGATCACGTCATCAACTACCGCACCGATCGCTTTGAAGGCGTGGTGCGCAAGCTCACCAAGAAGAAGGGCGTCGACGTCGTGTTCGAACACGTTGGCAAGGACACCTGGGCGGGCTCGATGCTCTGCATGAAGCGCGGCGGCCGTCTGGTCACCTGCGGTTCCACCTCGGGCGTTTCCACCGACATGAACCTGATGATGCTGTTCCAGCAGCAGCTGAAGCTGCTCGGCTCCTTCGGCTGCCGCATGGAGAACATGGCGAACGCCATGCAGAAGATGGCCCGCGGCCTGGTGCATCCGGTCATCGACACTGAAATCAGCCTCGATCAGATCGACCGGGCGCTGGAGCGCATGGAATCGCGCCAGATCTTCGGCAAGATCATCCTGAAGATGGATTGATCGACGTGCGCATGCTGATCACACGGCTGGTGCTGGCGGCGGATCGTACCCGCCAGTGGCTGATCGCGCAGTTCGTTTTCCTGCTGCTGACGATCCTGAAGATGTTTCCGGCCGATGCCGCGATCCGCTTCATGGATCGTGCCCTGCGGTTCATCGGGCCGAAGACCAGCCGGCAGAAGCTGACGCTCACCAACCTGCGCAACGCTTTTCCTGAGAAAAGCGAGGCGGAGATCAACGCGATCGCGCTTGAGAGCTGGGGCAACATGGGCCGCATGGCGGCCGAATACGTGTTCCTCGACCGTCTGTTCGATTTCGACCCCGAGCGCACGACGCCCGGCCGTGTCGAGGTGTCGGGCATCCCGTTGTTCCTCGAGCTTCGCGACAATCCGCGCCCCTTCATCGTCTTCACCGCGCACAGCGGCAATTTCGAGATGCTGCCGGTCGCCGGCTCCGCCTTCGGCCTCGACGTGACCGTGCTGTTCCGGCCGCCGAACAACCCTTACGTGGCGGAAAAAGTGTTCAAGTTCCGCGAGGAGCGCATGGGCAATCTGGTGCCGTCACACGCCGGCTCGTCCTTCGCACTCGCCCGCCAGCTCGAACGGGGCCTGGGCGTCGGCGTTCTCGTCGACCAGAAGTTCCGCAAGGGGCTGAAGACCAAGTTTTTCGGCCAGGACGTGCAGACCAATCCGCTGCTGGCCAAGCTCGTCCGCCAGTTCAACTGCGAAGTCTATCCGGCCCGCTGCATAAGGCTGCCGGGCGGCCGTTTCCGGCTGGAGCTGGAACCGGCGATCGCCATTCCCCGCAAGGCCGACGGCAATGTCGACGTCACCGCCACGGCGCAGGTGCTGAACGACAAGGTGGAAAGCTGGGTGCGCGAGTATCCGGGCCAGTGGCTCTGGTATCACGACCGCTGGCACATCAAGCGCTACCTCAAGGACTGATTCCCCTCCGCACGAACGATCGCGCTTGAGCTTGCTTCCGGGCAGCCTTGAGAATTCGGCGCGTTCCGATTTCGGTTCGGCGAGCATCACCTTCGTGGTCCGTCCGCGGCAGCGCATGCCCTTTGTCCCGAAATTGCTTCAAAAGGTTACGTTTTTCTTTCTGCTGTTGAACGCTAACGCAATGAGTGTAAACTCAACGTTGTCTCGCGAGGGGAAGATTGCAAGCGCTTTGGGTGGCCGGAGCGGTGTGGTTTTACACGGAAAGGGTGGGGAAGCCTCAAAACAAAATCAGTGTCTGCAGCATCAACGCCTGTCTTGAAGTGCATCGAAGCGGCTCTGCCGTGGGGGAATTGGGGTTTCGAATTGAACGCACTGATTGAGCTGTTCTGGTTCAAGTATTCGCAGCTGCAGTATGCCGTACGTACGGCAGACGAGCATTTGATCGGCATTCTGGATCGCGAATTGGATCCGATCCTCAGATCCGTCTACGACGAGAAGGCGGTGAGCGTCGAAGATGCCCGACTTCAGTTCCAGTTCCTGATCGACATCCTGCGCGTCGAAGCCGACGACATCTCCTGCGTGCTCCGGCACTCGCAATTGCTACAGTCGCTGATCAACCGCTATTTTGCGGCGACGGGCGCGGAGAAATTCGCCGACCTCCAGCTCGAGCGGCTGCCGGCCCAGCCGAGCAAGGGCAGGGCGGATGAAGGCCTGCTCAACGAGGCGATCCTCGACAGCTTTCCGGATCGGATCGCGGTGATCACGCCCGACTACCGCTACCTCTACACGAACCCCCGCAATGCCGACCATCTGGAGAGCCGCCCGATGGATCTGATCGGCCGGCACATCGTCGAGTTCATCGGCATCCAGCGCTTCGAGCAGCGGGTGAAATCCTATCTCGATCGTTGTTTTGCGGGCGAGGTGGTCGACTATACCTTCGCCAAGACCGTCGATGCGCGCACGGTCGTCGTGCGTTGCCGGCTGACGCCATGCATGTCCAGCTCCGGCAAGCTCATCGGCGCGATCCTCGTGATCCAGGAACATGCCGACCGCCGCCGCGCGATCGCGGCCTGACACGTCATTGCCGGCGCTACCAATCAAGAGAGAGTGAGGACCCCAAAGACCCGGCCGGGGATCGCGACGTCGAACCCGCGGGCGAACTGGACAAACTATGGTGTCTTGGTCATGGGCGGATGCTTCCACATGCCATTGAGCGCCTCGTCTTTCGGCCAATAGAGCCGCATCGCGACGAAGAAGGGACCCTTGGGCGCCGGCAGCCAATTCGGCTCCTTGTCCTTGCCCGGCGACTCGTTCTGAACGTAGAAGGTGTAGCCGCCGTCGGCATCCTTCACGAATTGCGGGAGCATCGGCTTGTTAAGCAAATAGCGGTTGATCGGATTGGCAACGAGCAGGCTCGCCGGCAGATCATACATCGTCAGCGACCAGAAGGCGTTGACCGGCGGCATCTTATCGGCGGCGAAATGGACGGTGTAGCGGTTGGCGCCGTCGAGCTTCTGCCCTTCGACGTCAGTGGCGTAGACCGGGTACATCGCCTCCTGCTTCGAATTGCCGTAAATGCCGAGAACGGCCGCCGCCATGCGGTAGAGATAATTGTTCTTCAGGTATTCGCGCGTGCCGAAGAGGTCGCCCGAAGTCACCGTTCCGGCGTCGATCTGCTTCTTCAAGCCCTCAAGATCGGCCCAGGCGTCGGCCATACCTTGCTCGATGGCGGTCTTGATGTCCGGCGAGAGCGCCGCAACGTCTATGGTCTTGCCTGCACCAACCCCGATCTTGGCAAAACGCGCCATCAACTCGGTCTCGGATGGATTAGTCGGGCAGAACTGCAGGACGAAATTCAGGATGTTGAAGAACTCCAGCGACTTCTTCTCTTCGTCCGGCGAAAGCGGCTTGGTGAAGTCGATTGCGGGAGCGGCCGCAGGCGCCGCCCCGCCGAGAAACGCCGAAAGCGGCTCTGCCTTGTAGCGATCCTGGATCTTCTTCACATTGTCTAAGTCGTCGGGGTTGAATAGCTGCGTGCGATAGGCCCCGAGAACGAGATCGGTCTCGGCGCGAAACACCTTCTTGATGCCCGCAGGCGTCTCGCCTTTCCAGCCCGGGCCGGCGACCAGGAAGCTGCCGCCGTCGTTGCCGGTCGTGCGGCTGCCGGCATAGTCGAAGTTGAACGTATAAGCGTCGATGAGCTGGATGCTGAAGTACCGGTCCTTCTCGATCACTGGTACGGCGAGGACCATCGGCTCCGCACGCAGGTCCATGCCGATCATCGAATAGGGCGTGTCGGAGTTGGGCGTCTGGATCGCCGTATCGGCGGGGGTGTAGACGCGGGGGATGTTCTTGAGGTGGTTCCACGGCGCCTTGTATTCCGGGTTCTTGTCGTCGACGAAATAGGCGTATTGGATGCGGTAGCTGTCCACCATCGGGAAGCCGTAGATATAGGCTTCCTTGGCGATCTTTCGTGCCTCGTCAGGCGTGATTTCGCTCTGGGCGGCCGCAGTGCCTGGGAAGCGCAATGACGGCATCAGGGCGATCCCGCCGACAAAAGCTCTTCGTGTGATCGTTGTCATGGGCATCGCCTTCATCGGTTGGCGCATGACGTTCTGCATCGTTCATCAGCGCCGTGTGGACCTGTGAATTCGCAGGAGAAATGAGTAGGTGACTGAAATTTTACAGCGATTTAACGTACGCTGCCGCGCATCGCCAGAACGATTGGGATCGCGTTGCTCCCAAACTCGATCCAGTTTCGCGTATAGCACGAATGGCGTTGCGTTTACAGTCAGATTGTATGCACCTTTGGTCATCCAAAACGGTAGCTTTTGGGCCAGCAAACAGGGCATGCCCCAGCGCTATCGTCGACCGGCAGCTTTGGTCGAAAAGCGAAGTTGCACTAAGCAGGGCGGCTGATTCCTAACCGGCGCATTTCGCGATAGACCGTGGAACGGCCAAGGCCAAGTTGCTTGGCAGCTTCCGCCGGAGGTGTTCCCTCCATGATCGACGCGGCCGCGGAGGCCGCCCGGGACACGGATAAAGGCCCAGTGATCGCCGCCGGCATCATTGATACGCTGCGCCAGGCCAGGATTCTCCTGCCTGCGATCTCTACTATCGAGCACGCCAGCATCGCCGGCCGGGCGCGCGCCAGAAAACAGGCGGCGCATGCACTTCTCTCCGGCCTTCGGTCGGATGGGAACACATCGCCTTCTCCGGCGGTTTCCTCTGGGATCGCGCCGCGAAGACAACCGGCCGGAAACCACTGAACCTGACTGGAAAACAGCGAGCAGCGTGAAGGCGTTCAGGCTTCGTCGCCCTTAACGTTGTTTAGCGGGAAACTAGCGCTATGCCCTTAAAGGGACTTGGTGCGGCCGATGACCGGCCGCGAACAATCCTACTTTGCCGCGTGCCGACCGCCCCGTCTGCCGGTTCACCCAACCGGCGAGGTGATGCTGCGCAGACATTCCTGTTCGAAGCCGACGTGCCGCCTGAGGCTGGTGAAGAAACCGCGCAGCATGTAGCCGGCGGTTTCGGCATTGACCGTTTGGTCGGCGGCGCCGAGGCGTTCCAGCATTTCCGTCAGTTCTTCGGCGAAGCACTCGTCTTCGCAGTGCTCGTATTTCAGCCGCTCCAGCGTCGCGCCGAGCGTCGGGTCGCCGCGGAAGGTGCGCTCGATCCACGGGAAGACCAGGCTTTCCTCGCCGGAATGCATTTCGCGGATCATCGGTCCGAGCACCTTGGCGGCGTAGACGCATTTCTGCCGATCGATTTCTGCAGGCAGACTGTCGGCGATCTCCTCGAGACAGTTGCAGAGCGCAAGCTGCTCCTCGTGCGCGCGGGCGAGCCATGCGAAAGGCTCGGCCACCGGGACGGCGCGGGGAGGCGGTTCCAGCCGGCTCCGGATTCGTCCCTCTTCAAAAGTCTTTTTCATCGGCTTCAAACGCCAGCTCCCACGGCGCTCCCTGTTATTTGCCGAGGATGATCCAATCGAGGTGGTGCAGCCTTGATCTGAATCAAGGCCAGGATGCCCCGATTCTGACACTTTCCGGCCAGCTGCGGTGGCGCGCCTCGTTCTGGGGCGTGTCGTCGCGTGCGATCGGACCAAGTTGGGGACCCAACCATGAAATACACATTCGAGATGATCCTGCTCGGGGTCGGTGCTTTCCTGGCGCTCGTCGGCGCCGGGTTTGCGCAGGACCGGCACTTTGAAGCCCATATGTGGGTGCTGTTCTTCGTGCTCCTCGCCGGCACTGTCATGCTGATGCGACGCATCGAGTTCAGCCCGGTTTCCGCCGGCAGGGCGCCACCACCACCGCCGCAGTCGGAATATTTCGACGAGGTGGTCAAGTATGGCGTGATCGCCACCGTCTTCTGGGGCGTCGTCGGCTTTCTCGTGGGCGTCGTGGTTGCGCTCCAGCTTGCCTTTCCCGACCTCAACATCGAGCCCTGGTTCAACTTCGGCCGCATGCGGCCGCTGCACACTTCGGCTGTCATTTTCGCCTTCGGCGGCAACGCGCTGATCGCGACGTCCTTCTACATCGTCCAGCGTACCAGCCGCGCGCGCCTTTTCGGCGGCAATCTCGGCTGGTTCGTGTTCTGGGGCTACCAGCTCTTCATCATCATGGCGGCCACCGGCTACCTGCTCGGCATCACCCAGTCGAAGGAATATGCGGAGCCGGAATGGTATGTCGACCTGTGGCTGACGATCGTCTGGGTCGCCTATCTCATCGCCTTCCTCGGCACGCTTCTGACGCGCAAGGAGCCGCATATCTATGTGGCCAACTGGTTCTACCTCGCCTTCATCGTCACGATCGCGATGCTGCACATCGTCAACAACCTGGCGGTGCCGGTCTCCTTCCTCGGCTCGAAGAGCTACTCGGCCTTTGCCGGCGTGCAGGATGCGCTGACGCAGTGGTGGTACGGGCATAACGCCGTCGGCTTCTTCCTGACGGCCGGCTTCCTCGGCATGATGTATTACTTCATCCCCAAGCAGGCCAATCGCCCGGTCTATTCCTACCGCCTGTCGATCATCCATTTCTGGTCGCTGATCTTCATGTACATCTGGGCGGGTCCGCACCACCTGCACTATACGGCGCTGCCCGACTGGGCGCAGACGCTCGGCATGGTCTTCTCGGTCATGCTGTGGATGCCCTCCTGGGGCGGCATGATCAACGGCCTGATGACGCTTTCGGGCGCCTGGGACAAGATCCGTACCGACCCGATCATCCGCATGATGGTGATGGCGGTTGCCTTCTACGGCATGGCGACCTTCGAAGGTCCGATGATGTCGATCAAGACGGTCAACTCGCTCAGCCACTACACCGACTGGACGATCGGCCACGTGCATTCGGGTGCGCTCGGCTGGAACGGCCTCATCACCTTCGGCGCGATCTACTATCTGACGCCCAAGCTATGGAACCGCGAGCGGCTCTATAGCGTGCGCATGGTCAACTGGCACTTCTGGCTCGCCACGCTCGGCATCGTCGTCTACGCGGCGGTCATGTGGGTCGCCGGCATCCAGCAGGGCCTGATGTGGCGCGAGTACGACGACCAGGGCTTCCTCGTCTATTCCTTCGCGGAATCGGTCGCGGCCATGGTTCCCTACTACGTGCTGCGTGCTCTTGGCGGCGCACTGTTCCTCGCCGGGGCTCTGCTCATGGCCTTCAACGTAACAATGACCATCCTCGGCCGCGTGCGTGACGAAGCTCCGATCTTCGGTGCTGCTCAGCCCGCGCTGAAAGCTGCGGAATAGGAGGGCATAGACCATGTCCATTCTCGACAAACACGCGACCCTTGAACGCAACGCCACCCTCTTGCTCGTCGGCTCGCTGCTCGTCGTCTCCATCGGCGGCATCGTGGAAATCGCGCCGCTCTTCTATCTCGAAAACACCATCGAGAAGGTGGAGGGGATGAGGCCCTATTCGCCGCTGGAGCTCGCCGGTCGCGACATCTATGTGCGTGAAGGCTGCTACGTCTGTCACAGCCAGATGATCCGGCCGTTCCGCGACGAAGTGGAGCGCTACGGTCATTACTCTCTGGCGGCGGAATCCATGTACGACCATCCGTTCCAGTGGGGCTCCAAGCGCACCGGACCGGACCTCGCCCGCGTCGGCGACCGCTATTCCAACGAATGGCACGTGCAGCACATGACCGAGCCGCGCTCGGTCGTGCCGGAATCGGTCATGCCGAGCTACGCCTTCCTCAAGGAGACGACGCTCGACGTGAACAACATCGCCGCGAACCTGAAGGCGAACAAGGCGGTCGGTGTTCCCTATACGGACGAGATGATCGACAACGCGCTCGCCGACATCAAGGCGCAGTCTGATCCGAATGCCGACACCTCCGGCGTCGGGGCGCGCTATCCGAAGGCCAAGCTCGGCGACTTCGACGGCAACCAGCAGCGGCTGACGGAGATGGACGCGCTCGTCGCCTATCTGCAGATGCTTGGCACGCTGGTCGACTTCTCCACCTACGACGACACCACCGGTTATCGCTAAGGGAGACACGCACATGGAAACCTACACGGCCATGCGCCAGTTCGCCGATAGCTGGGCGCTCCTTGCCATGACGCTCTTCTTCCTGGGCGTCGTCGGCTTCATCTTCCGGCCCGGCGCCAAGAAGGCCGCCGATGATGCCGCAGCCATCCCCCTGAAGGAGGATTAATAGTATGGCGGACAAACACGTCGACGAAATCAGCGGCGTCGAGACCACCGGCCACGAGTGGGACGGTATCCGCGAACTGAACAACCCGATGCCGCGCTGGTGGGTCTATACCTTCTACGCGACCATCGTCTGGGCGGTCGGCTACATGATCGTCTATCCGGCGGTGCCGCTTCTGACGGACGCGACCAAGGGTGTGCTCGGCTATTCGAGCCGCGCCGAGGTGAGCGCCGAACTCGCCAGCGCCAAGGCGGCCCAGGCCGGCAATCTCGAAAAGATCGCCTCGAGCTCGATCGAGCAGATCATTGCCGATCCGCAGCTGCAGCAGTTCGCCGTTTCCGGCGGCGCATCGGCCTTCAAGGTCAACTGCGCCCAGTGCCATGGCTCGGGTGCTGCGGGTTCCGCCGGCTTCCCGAACCTCAACGACGACGACTGGCTCTGGGGCGGCAAGCCCGGGGAGATCTACCAGACGATCGCTCACGGCATTCGCTACACTGGCGATGGCGAGACCCGCGTTTCGGAAATGCCGTCCTTTGCCGAAATCCTGCAGCCGGAAGAGATCAAGCAGACGGCGGCCTACGTCGTCAGCCTTACCGGCACGCCGTCGGACGTCTCGATGGTCGAGCCGGGCAAGGCACTGTTCGAAGCCAATTGCGCCTCCTGTCATGGTGCCGATGCCAAGGGCAACCGCGAGTTCGGCGCGCCTGATCTCGCCGACGCACTGTGGCTCAACGGCGAGGGCGAGCAGGCGATCGTCGCCCAGATGAAGGCACCCAAGCACGGCGTCATGCCCGCCTGGCTGCCGCGCCTCGGCGACACCACGGTCAAGCAGCTCGCCGTGTTCGTGCATTCGCTGGGCGGTGGCGAGTAGTCCGCTGGCGCTTTAACGGGCGGCGGCCCCTCATCCCGTTGCCGCGACCTTCTCCCCGCAGGCGGGGAGAAGGGAAACGCGGCGCCAGCATCGCCAATCTCGAGCGTTGAGGCTTGGCGACAGAGAGCGAGCCAAGCGTTTCTCTCCCCGCGTGTGGGGAGAGATGTCCGGCAGGACAGTGAGGGGCGATCCTAAAGTCGTAAAGTGGGGATGGGTGTCCACAGGATATGGATGGCGCCTTAATCACCTCCTTCATTCCTGTGCTCGTCACAGGAATCCAGCAGCGCCGCGTCGGCGGCGCGGGAGACCCCTTGCAGTCTGCAAATCAGGCGTCCCGGCTCTGCTCCTCCCGCCGTGCCGACGCACGG
This sequence comes from Ensifer sp. R-19, assembly GCF_049905105.1. Lineage (NCBI taxonomy): Bacteria > Pseudomonadati > Pseudomonadota > Alphaproteobacteria > Hyphomicrobiales > Rhizobiaceae > Ensifer > Ensifer sp. R-19. Next base: position 1,828,220 of record NZ_CP184569.1, on the reverse strand, counting down.
CTGCTGGATCTCTGTGACAAGCACAGAGATGAGGGTGGAGATGGCTGCGGTCGCTCAGCCTGCCGAAGGGGCAGCCCTCGTTCCCGTGCTGGTCTGGGGCGTCGACTGCCCTTACTGCGCCGACCAAACCGCCAGCTCGTATCCGTCAGGGTCGGCGAAATGGAAGCGGCGGCCGCCGGGGAAGGTGAAGATCGGCTTGACGATCTTGCCGCCGGCCTTTTCGACGCGGGCCAGCATGTCCTCGAGATTGTCCGCATAGAGAATGATCAGCGGTCCGCCGCTGCCGACGGGACCCGTGGTGGTGAAACCGCCGGTCAGCCGGCCGTCCTGGAATTCGCAATATTCCGGGCCGTAGTCGGTGAAGGTCCAGCCAAAGGCGCTGCCGTAGAAGGCCTTGGCGGCAGCGATGTCCGAGACGTTGAACTCGACATAGTCGATGCGGCTGTCGTTGCCCTTGTTGCCCATTTTCCTACCTGTCTTTTCCGGATTCCATGATTGATTTCAAAGTGGCGAGATCCTTTGCCACCCAACCGGCGTCGCCGGCAAATTGTTCCGCGCTCATGCCCGGCTGACGCAGCAGCGTGAACATTACCTCGGACCCGTTACCGTTCGGCACGACGCGCAGCGCGTTGTGGACCTCGGTGCCATCTGCGAGCGTCACCAGATGGTCGACGACGCCAAAGTCATTGGCGGGAGCAAAGCGCACGCGGGCTTGGCCGAGCGGTCCCGGCGCCAGCCAGACCTCGCCGTCGCGTGTCAGTCCCGACGATAGGCCGGACGCCCAGCGCGGCATGTTCTCGGGCTTTGCCATGAAGGCATAGACCTCGCGCCAGTTGCGGGCGATGGTGGTGTGGATGATTTTTGCTTCAAGTGTCGCCATGCTCGGTTCTCCTGAGCGAGGACTAGCACGGGCGGCCTCACCGGTCTTGAACGAAACGGCCAGTCAGGCAGCCTGCCGATGGCCACCAAGCTGGCGGCGGATTTCCGACGGTGAAAGCGACGTTAGTTCCTTGGCCTCACGCGAAAGATGCGCCTGGTCGGCATAGCCGGCATCAAGGGCGAGGATGCCGAGGCTTACGGATGGCTCGCTGCGGCAGGCCTTGAGGAATCGTTGCAGACGCAGGATGCGGTCGAGGGTCTTGGCGCCATAGCCGAAATGTTCGTGGCAGCGGCGGCGGAGCGTCCGCTCGCTGGTGCCGGTGGCGGCGGCCAATGCGCGGATGGGGTTGTCGGACGAATCATGCCGTAGCGTGAGATGGGCGAGGGCGGCTGCGACATCGCCGGGCGGCGGGGAGACGGCCGGTGAGCGCTCTAGCACTGCTGCCGCCATGATATCGGCGCGGATGGCATCCGGCGCGTCCTGAAGCTTGGCATCAAGTTCGCGCGCGGCTTTGCCCCAGAAGGCATCGAGCGGGACGATCTGACCGGTGATTTCCGAAAGCGATGCGCGCAGAAACGACGCGGCGACGCCCGGGCGGAAGCGCAGGCCGATGACCTTGGCGCCCGGCGCGATCACGGGAAAGGCAGCGGTCCGATCAGGGCCGGCAACGACGAGACCGCGATTGGACCAGAGGATGTCGACGCAGCCGTCGGGGACGGCCGCGATCGGCGCGGGCGGTCCCTCCGGCATCTGGTGGCTCCACAGGCATTCGACATGCCCGGCGAGAGCGTGAGGCGCGGCACGCTCGCGATAGGTGCCGCGCTGTTTGGCCAGCGTCAGGGGCTCGAGGGAGCCGTGCATGCTTTCTCCTTCGCGACTGTCCTGCCTTGCCTTCAGCATAGCCGATATAGGGAAACATGCAGCAATTCAAAGTACTACGGCGACCTTTGCGCGTCTCATAAGGCGCGTGGCGTTGTGGTGCAGATGGGCTCGAGCGCAAGGCCCTTGGCGTCCTTCCGCACCAAAGGTCGTTGCCGACCGCTGTGGTTCCGATGGCTCGGACGTTTCGCCGCATGGCGCGGCCTTAGGCCGCAAACTTGACACAGATCAACGTTTTCGGCGGTCAAATCGGGCAAGACATGGCTCAATACGCGATATCCGGGATGTCCCACTTATGAATTCTCAATCCGCCGCCAACGCCGCATCCGTCGAACGCCACGAGGCCGAACCGGTCAATGCGGCGCATGTGCGCAAGCCGCTCTACGAAAAGCGCAAGAAGATCTTCCCGAAACGCGCCGAGGGCAGCTTCCGCCGCTTCAAGTGGCTGGTGATGCTGGTGACGCTCGGCATCTACTATCTGACGCCGTGGATCCGCTGGGATCGCGGCGAACATGCGCCAGATCAGGCGGTGCTGGTCGATCTCGCCGCCCGTCGCTTCTATTTCTTCTTCATCGAAATCTGGCCGCAGGAATTCTTCTTCGTGGCCGGCCTGCTGGTCATGGCAGGCTTCGGCCTGTTCCTGGTGACGTCTGCCGTCGGGCGCGCCTGGTGCGGCTATACCTGTCCGCAGACGGTGTGGGTCGATCTCTTCCTGGTGGTGGAGCGCTACATCGAAGGCGACCGCAACGCCCGCATGAAACTCGACACCGGCCCCTGGACGGGCGCCAAGATCGTCAAGCGCGTGTCGAAGCACTCGATCTGGATCCTGATCGGTATTGCCACCGGCGGCGCCTGGATCTTCTATTTCGCCGATGCGCCGACGCTTCTGAAAAGCTTCGTTTCGCTGGAAGCGCCAACCGTCGCCTACATGACCGTCGGCATCCTGACCGCCACCACCTATGTCTTCGGCGGGCTGATGCGCGAGCAGGTCTGCACCTATATGTGCCCTTGGCCGCGCATTCAGGCGGCGATGCTCGATGAGAATTCGCTGGTCGTCACCTATAACGACTGGCGCGGCGAGCCGCGCTCGCGCCACCAGAAGAAGGCGGTGGCAGCCGGGGAGGCCATCGGCGATTGCGTCGATTGCAACGCCTGCGTCGTCGTCTGTCCGATGGGCATCGACATCCGTGACGGCCAGCAGCTCGAATGCATCACCTGCGCGCTCTGCATCGACGCCTGCAACGGCGTCATGGACAAAGTCGGCCGCGAGCGCGGACTGATCTCCTATGCGACGCTGAACGACTATGCCTCCAACATGGCGCTTGCCACCAATGGCGGCACGACGGCGATCGACCCGAGCCGGGTTCGCAACGCGGATGGCGCCTTCTCCGACAAGGTCCGCCATTTCAACTGGAAGATCGTCTTCCGTCCGCGGGTGCTCGTCTATCTCGGCGTCTGGACGCTCGTCGGCATCGGGCTGCTCTATGCGCTCTTGTCGCGCGACCGGCTGGAGATCAACGTGCTGCACGACCGCAACCCGCAATTCGTCGTCGAATCCGACGGTTCGGTGCGCAACGGCTACATGGTCAAGCTCTTGAACATGATCCCCGAACAACGCACCATCACGCTCGCGATCGACGGTATGTCTTCGGCGACGATGCGCATCGCCGGCCAGGCGGCGGGCGACGGCCGCACCTTTGCGATCGGCGTCGATCCGGACAAGGTCACCGCCGTGAAAGTGTTCGTGACGCTGCCGAAGGACAAGCTTGGCGAAGCGGCTGACGGTTTCAGCCTGATCGTCGAGGATCCGTCGAGCCACGAGCGCGACGTCTACAAGGCCAACTTCAACAGCCCTGGAGCGGCGAAATGATCACCAAACAGGCAAAGGCACCGCGGCCCTTCACCGGCTGGCATATGCTGGGCGTCATGGTGCTGTTCTTCGGCACGATCATCACCGTCAATCTGATCATGGCCTGGAATGCCAGCCATAGCTGGAGCGGGCTGGTGGTGCAGAACACTTATGTCGCCAGCCAGCAGTTCAACGGCAAGGTGAAGGAGGCGAAGGCCTTCGCCGCCAGCGGGCTCGAAGGCAAGCTCAGTGTCGAACAGGAAGCGCTGCGCTACACGCTAACGCGACAGGGCAAGCCGGAACTGACCGCGGACAAGGTGGTCGCGGTCCTGAAGCGCCCGGTCGAGGAGCATGAGGATGTGACGGTCGAGATGGCGCATCAGGGCGAGGGCGTGTTCGTTGCCGCCGCGACGCTGAAGCGCGGCCAGTGGATCGCCGATATCACCGCGACCAAGGGCGACACGGTCGTCTATCGCCAGGCCATCCGCTTCATGGCGCCGGGAGCAGCGCAATGAGCTGCTGCGCTCCTGGAACCGAAATGGCTCTGGAGATCGACAGGGCCGGGCAGGGACTGCCCACATCGGAAGAGCTCTGGCTGACGAGCCGGTCGCTCGGCGGCGGGTTGCGCCAGACGGACCTCAGCGTACCCGGCGTGCATTGCGGCGCCTGCATCGCGACACTTGAGGGCGCCTTGAAAGCGCGGCCCGAGGTTGAGCGGGCGCGCGTCAACCTTTCGTCGCGGCGGGTGGCGATCGTCTGGAAGGAAGAGGTCGATGACGCCCGCACCGATCCGCGGGAAATGGCGCGCACCATCCGCGCGCGCGGCTACGAGACCCATCTCTTCGCGCCGGGCGAGGAAGACGGCGACCAGACGCTGAAGCAGCTGGTGCGCGCTGTCGCCGTTGCGGGCTTTGCCTCGGCCAATATCATGCTGCTCTCCGTCTCCGTCTGGTCGGGCGCGGAGGCGGCCACGCGCGATCTCTTTCACTGGATCTCGGCGCTTATTGCCGCGCCGACGCTGATCTATTCCGGGCGCTTCTTCTACGCGTCTGCGTGGAATGCGCTGAAGCACGGCCGCACCAACATGGACGTGCCGATCGCGCTTGCGATCACGCTCTCCTTCTCGATCTCGCTCTACGAGACGATTACCCACGGCACCCATGCCTGGTTCGACGGCACGGTGATGCTTCTCTTCTTCCTGCTGATCGGGCGCACGCTCGATCATATGATGCGCGGGCGTGCGCGTTCTGCGATCAGCAGCTTGGCCAGGCTGTCGCCGCGCGGCGCGATGGTGCTCGATGCAGACGGCGGGCGCGAATATCGTCCGGTCGACGAGATCAAGCCGGGCGAAAAGCTGGCGATATCAGCCGGCGAACGCATCCCGGTCGATGGTCGCATTCTCATCGGCGCCAGTGACCTCGATCGCTCGATCGTCAATGGCGAGAGCGCGCCGGTGCCGGTCAAGGCAGGCGACAGCGTCGAGGCGGGCACGCTGAACCTCACCGGACCGGTGACGATCGAGGCGACCGCTGCGGCGCGCGACTCGCTGCTTGCCGAGATCATGGGCCTGATGGAGGCCGCCGAAGGGGGCAGGGCACGCTATCGCCGTATCGCCGACCGGGCGGCGCAATATTACTCGCCCGCGGTGCACCTCCTGGCGCTTTTGAGCTTCATCGGCTGGATGTTCGTCAATGGCGACTTCCACCATGCGATGCTGGTTGCGGTCGCGGTATTGATCATCACCTGCCCCTGCGCGCTCGGGCTGGCGGTGCCGGTCGTGCAGGTGATTGCCGCCGGACGGCTGTTCCAGAATGGCGTCATGGTCAAGGACGGCTCGTCCATGGAGCGGCTGGCCGAGATCGATACGGTGCTGCTCGACAAGACCGGCACGCTGACGGTGGGGGAGCCACGGCTCGTCAATGGCGGGGACATTCAGCCCTCCGTGCTGGCGACGGCGGCGGGGCTTGCCGTCCATTCGCGTCATCCGCTGGCGATGGCCATTCACGATGCGGCGACGGTTGCGCCCGTCGTCAGCGGCGAGATCCGCGAGATTCCCGGTGCCGGGATCGAGGCCCGCACGGAAGTGGGCATCTACCGGCTCGGCAGCCGCGCCTTTGCCTGTGGCGACGCCGGCGAGGCGAGCGGCCAATCCGAGGCGATCCTGTCGCTCGACGGCCGCGAACTTGGCTGCTTCCGCTTCGAGGATCGGCTCAGGCCGTTCGCCCGCGAAAGCATTGAGGAGCTCGGTCGCCTGGGCCTGTCGACTGGCATTCTCTCCGGTGACCGCGAGCCTGTCGCGGCGGCCCTTGCCCGCCGGGTCGGCATCGACAGCTTCAAGGCCGAGCTGACGCCGCGTGGCAAGGTGGACGAATGTGCGCTTGCGGCCGAAGGTGGGCACCGCGTGCTGATGGTCGGCGACGGCATCAACGACGCGCCGGCGCTGCGCGCAGCCCATGTCTCGATGGCCCCGGCAACGGCGGCCGATGTCGGGCGCCAGGCCGCGGATTTCGTCTTCCTGCACCAGGGGCTGAATGCCGTGCCGATGGCGATCGACACCTCGCGCCGGGCTGGGCGGCTGATCCGCCAGAACTTTGCGCTGGCGATCGGTTACAACGTGATTGCCGTTCCGATCGCGATCCTCGGCTACGCCACCCCGCTGATCGCAGCCGTTGCCATGTCGACTTCATCGGTGATCGTCGTTGCCAATGCCTTGCGTCTGCGTGCTGCCACCGGCAATGTTGCCGAGGAGGCGCGCGACGGCCAAGCGCCTGCCGCCCTTCGTCCAGTCGGGAATGCCTCATGAACACGCTGATCTATCTCATTCCCATCGCGTTGTTTCTCGGCGGCATCGGTCTCGCCGCCTTCCTCTGGGCGCTGAAGAGCGGCCAGTACGAAGACCTCGAAGGCGCGTCCTGGCGGGTGCTCGACGATGGCGACGGCAAGCCCGAAAAGAAGTGATTTTGTCAGTAATCGCTTGTCGTTAATCGATTTGAATGCCAAAACATCCTCCGCCGTCGCTTCTCGCGCCAGGGCCTTCGACAGAGCCCGCCGCGAGAGGGCGAAGTTCAATTCGAAGGGCCGGCACCGACGCGCTTATCCCGATCGCGCCCGGCACTTCTGTCCAATGGAGGCAATCACGTGTCACAGGCGGAAATCGGCCTAATCGGTCTTGGCGTCATGGGCTCGAACCTGGCGCTCAACATCGCTGAAAAGGGCAACAAGATCGCGGTGTTCAACCGCACCGTCGAGGCGACGCACAAGTTCTACGCGGAAGCCGGTGAACTCAAGGGCCAGATCGTGCCCTGCGACACCATTGAAGCGTTCGTCGCCGCCATCCGTCCGCCGCGCCCGATCATCATCATGATCAAGGCCGGCGAGCCGGTCGATCAGCAGATGAAGATCCTCGAGCCCTACCTTTCCAAGGGCGACATCATGATCGACGCCGGCAACGCCAACTTCCGCGACACGATGCGCCGCTTCGAGGCGCTGAAGGACAGTGGCCTGACCTTCATCGGCATGGGGGTTTCCGGCGGTGAGGAGGGCGCGCGCCACGGCCCGTCGATCATGGTCGGCGGCAAGGAGGAGTCCTGGAAGCGCGTCGAGAGCGTTTTGACCTCGATCGCTGCCAAGTATGACAACGACCCTTGCGTTGCCTGGCTCGGCGAAAACGGCGCCGGCCATTTCGTCAAGACCATCCACAACGGCATCGAATATGCCGACATGCAGATGATCGCCGAAATCTACGGCATCCTGCGCGACGGCCTGAAGATGTCGGCGACCGAAATCGGCGAGGTCTTCGGCACCTGGAACAAGGGTCGCCTCAACTCCTACCTGATCGAGATCACCGAGAAGGTGCTGAAGGCGGCCGATCCTTTGACCGGCAAGCCGATCGTCGATTTGATCCTCGACAAGGCCGGCCAGAAGGGCACCGGCAAGTGGTCGGTGATCGAAGCGCAGAACATGGGCGTGCCGGCAACCGGCATTGAGGCGGCGGTTGCGGCGCGCAGCATCTCCTCGATGAAGGACGAACGCGAAGCGGCCGAAAAGATCCTCGGGCTGCCTGAGGTCGGCGAGTTCAAGGTAGCCGACAGGGCAGCCTTCATCAGGGATCTCGAAAGCGCGCTGCTGGCCGCCAAGATCGGCGCCTATGCGCAAGGCTTCGCCGTGATGTCGGCGGCATCAAAGGAGTTCAACTGGAACCTGCCGATGCCGACCATTGCCAAGATCTGGCGTGCCGGCTGCATCATCCGCTCGCAGTTCCTCGACGAGATCACCACCGCGTTTACCAAGGCGCCGGATGCCGCCAACCTGATCGTCACCCCGGCCTTTGCCGCCATGGTCAAGGAAACCGACGCCGCCCTGCGCCGCGTCGTCTCGGCTGCCGTTCTCGGTGGTCTGCCGGTACCGGCGCTTGCCTCGGCACTCGGCTACTTCGACAGCTACCGCCGTGGCCGCGGCACGGCCAACGTCATCCAGGCGCAGCGCGACTTCTTCGGCGCCCACGGATTCGACCGCGTCGACGGTGCCGACAGCCATCACGGCCCGTGGGGCAGCGGCCTCAACGGCTAGAGCAATTCCAGGAAAAGTGCAAAGCGGTTTTCCGTCCGGAACTGCGTGATTTCAAAGACTTAGATCGCTTCAGTTTCGATGAAACAATGAAGTGATCTAAGTCTCGACGACAGAGCAGCTTGAGACGGGGCGGCCTTGGCTGCCCCGTTTGCGTTTGGGGCCGATGCCGCCGCTTCGTTCGGACAAGATGCTAAAGCGCGTCGCGATCTTTCAGATTCGCTCCTGCGCTTTAAGTTTTTGATATTTCGCATTTCGTGTCGTTATCGCAAAACCGCTGCGCACTTTTGCGCGACACGCTTTAGCCCGTCATCGATGAGGTCGCTGATATCCCTGTACCGCCCGATGCCCCCGGATTGGAGCAGGATTTGATTGGCAGGACGGCGAACACCGAGGCAATCATCAGCACAATAATGATCAGCACCAGCCTGTCGGTGAAGGTGGCTCGAAAGATCTGCAGCACATAATGCTTGGTCTTCATCGTGCCCACGCGCTTTCATCGCCATCTGCGTATGATGGCTTCCGTGCACCGTGGACGTCATGCGTCCGTTCATGTGAATCTGCTTACTTCGTCGGGAAACTGCTGACGTCGCGTATTGTTCCGGGAAGGGCGCCTGGCGCTGCGATTGTCGCCAGGCGCTTTCGCCGATGGGCGTGACTAACGCCGATAGGCGTTGCGGTCGCCACCCGAGCGGCGGCGCTGTGCCCGCAGCTTGCCCAGCCTTTTCGGCGGATCGACAAAGATCACCAGCAGAAACCCGACGGCCATAAGCACGTATGCCGGGATCCCGGTCGCCGCGCTGCCGAAGAAAGCGCAAAGGGTGGCCAGCGCAAGGTAGATGCCGATGGTGAAGGGGTTGGATACAAAGCCCCATACGCGGTTCGTCATTCGGTCTTTCCATGCAATTTTCGGTGTCATGCCGAACATCACCTGTCTGAAGTGATTGGCAGCAGATGCTGCGATGGCGCCCCAGCCAGCCCAGCAATATGTGAATGGGGAGCGTCGCGACAATGACACTCGGACCTTTGACTGCGCGAATCGGACCAAAGTCCCATCGATTTCAAGCGGCCATCCGGTAGGATCTGTAGCAGCTGCTACGGTAGCACTTCACAAGAACCTAGTTTTTTCAGTACCGATTTAGAGCGGAGTCGCGTTGTTCGTTCGGGCTCTGCTTGTGGACCCTCGGTCCCCGCCGAGGAAGGCGGGCACTGCGAATGCTGGGCGCCGGCGCGCGACGCCCAGCTCGCCTATTTTCGTGTCAGCTCCGCAGACCGGGAGCTTCCTGGCCGGTGCGGGCGACATATTCGGTGTAGCCGCCGCCATATTGGTGGATGCCGTCGGGCGTCAGTTCGAGCACACGGTTGGACAATGCTGCGAGGAAGTGGCGATCGTGCGAGACGAAGAGCATGGTGCCTTCGTAGTCCGCCAGCGCCTTGATCAGCATTTCCTTGGTGTCGAGGTCGAGGTGGTTGGTCGGCTCGTCGAGAACCAGCAGGTTCGGCGGATCGAACAGCATGATTGCCATCACCAGGCGGGCCTTCTCGCCACCGGAAAGCACCCGGCACTTCTTCTCGACATCGTCGCCGGAAAAGCCGAAGCAGCCGGCAAGTGCGCGAAGCGGCGCCTGGCCGGCTTGCGGGAACGTGTCTTCAAGCTGCTGCAGCACCGTGCGGTCGCCGTCGAGCACGTCCATGGCATGCTGGGCGAAGTAACCCAACTTGACACTGGCGCCGAGCGCGACGTTGCCTTCATCCGGCTCGGTCGAGCCGGCAACGAGCTTCAGCAGCGTGGACTTGCCGGCGCCGTTGATGCCCATGATGCACCAGCGCTCGCGGCGGCGCACCATGAAGTCGAACCCTTCATAGATGCTGCGGCTGCCGTATTTCTTGTGCACGCCCTTGATGTTGATGACGTCTTCGCCGGAGCGTGGCGCCGGGCGGAATTCGAAAGCGACGCTCTGGCGGCGCTTCGGCGGCTCGACCCGGTCGATCTTGTCGAGCTTCTTCACCCGGCTCTGAACCTGAGAGGCGTGCGAGGCGCGGGCCTTGAAGCGCTCGATGAACTTGATCTCCTTGGCGAGCATAGCCTGCTGGCGCTCGAACTGCGCCTGCTGCTGCTTCTCGTTCTGGGCGCGCTGCTGCTCGCAGAAGCCGTAGTCGCCCGAATAGGCGTTGAGCGAGCCGCCGTCGATCTCGATGATCTTGGTGATGATGCGGTTCATGAACTCGCGGTCGTGCGAGGTCATCATCAACGCGCCGTCGTAGTTCTTGAGGAAGTCCTCGAGCCAGATCAGGCTTTCGAGATCCAGATGGTTGCTCGGCTCGTCGAGCAGCATCACGTCGGGCCGCATCAGAAGAATACGGGCAAGCGCCACGCGCATCTTCCAGCCGCCCGAGAGCGCGCCGACATCGCCGTCCATCATCTCCTGGCTGAAGCTCAAGCCCGCCAGCACCTCGCGGGCGCGGCCTTCCAGCGCGTAGCCGTCGAGCTCCTCGTAGCGTGCCTGCACCTCGCCGTAGCGCTCGATGATCGCATCCATCTCGTCGAGCCGATCCGGATCGACCATCGCGGCTTCAAGCTCGCGCAGTTCGGCGGCGACTTCGCTGACCGGCCCGGCGCCGTTCATGACCTCGGCAACCGCGCTGCCGCCCGCCATCTCGCCGACGTCCTGGTTGAAGTAGCCGATGGTGATGCCCTTATCGACGGCGACCTGGCCTTCGTCAGGCACTTCCTCGCCGGTAATCATGCGGAAGAGCGAGGTTTTGCCGGCGCCGTTCGGGCCGACGAGGCCGACCTTTTCGCCGCGGTTGAGGGCGGCGGAGGCTTCGATGAAAAGGATGCGGTGGCTGAGCTGCTTGCTGATGTTTTCGATGCGGATCATGTCTGCTGTAGCCTGAAGGGAGGTGTGGGGCGCCGTCGCGCCCGATTGTTGCCCCGGCCTGTCGCAGGTTTCTGCGTCACAAGCAAGACTTCAGGGTGCTTCCGCGTCGTTTGACGACGCCCATGGCAAACTGTCGCTGGTCGACGACAGCCGAAGTGTCTGTTGTCGCGGCCATGCCGTGCGCAGTGGATGGGTAGTCGTCGGGGCACGCCGTCTCCCAGATCCTCATTCCTGTGCCTGTCACAGGAATCCAGTCAGGCCCAAGTCTTTGGGCCGAAAAGACCCTTACGCGCCGCGGACGCGGCGCTGCTGGATCCCTGTGACGGGGCACAGGGATGAGGGTGGAGTTGTTTTCGGCTCAGGCTCGCAAACCGCGGGTGATCGGCGGCTGGAACTCCGGCTGGCTGAGGCTCTGCAGCGTTTCCGGCGGTTGGCCGTCGATATGGCCGATGACCGCCTTTGCCAGTTCGCGACCGGCAACGCGGATGTCCTCGTACATGGTCATCACCTCCGGGCGAAGCCAGCGCAGGAAGTCGCTCGGGGACTTCGAAACCATGTCGCAGTCTTCGCCGAGCTTCTTCTTGGCCATCTCCAGACCGGCGATCAGCGCGATCGCGCCTGAACCGCTGCCCGAGATGATGCCGTCGGGCGCGTCCTCCGAGCGCATCAGCACCTCGAAGGCATCGCGGATCTCGACCAGCGAATGGTCGATGTTGGTCTGATGGAAGCCGACCGCATCGGCCTGGAAGTCGCGAAGGCCCCGTTCGAAGCCGGCGCGCATATGCGAATAAAAGGTGAGATGCGGCGGCGGCTCGAGCAGCACCAGGCGCCGCCGGCCGCGCGCGGTGAGCTTGCGCACCGCCTCATAGGCGAAACGCTCATTGTCGAAGTCGTGATAGGGGTGGACGATGCCCATTTCGGTGCGGCCGTGAGTGACGAAGGGCAGGCCGCGCTCGGTCAGAAGTGCCACGCGCGGATCGTGCGGCTCGGTGCGCGAGATGATCACGCCGTCGGCAGCGCCCGTGTCGAGGATGTAGCGGATCGGGGCCAGCGCATCCTTGACGGCGCTATAAGGTGTGACGACGAGATGATAGGGCGTGCCGGCGAGGATCTCGGTGATGCCGACGACCATCGGGCTGGTGATGCCCATGATCTCTTCTTCCAAGGTGAGCACCAGGCTGATGACATTGGTCTTGCCGGTTCTGAGCCGCACGCCGGCGCGGTTCGGCTGATAGCCGATCTGCTTGGCGACGAGACGCACGCGCTCCTTGGTTTCCGCGCCGATATCGGGCGCATCCTTCAGCGCCCGGGAAACCGTGGTGATGCCGAGCCCGGTCATGAAGGCGATCGTCTTCAGCGTTGGCCGGCCGCCATCCGGCAGTGTTTGCGGCCTGTTTTTCGTCTTGCTGTCCATTGCCGTCACCCGCCCACTCTCTGCCCGCGCGCCGCCAGTTTTGCCCGCCCGGCGGCGAAACGCGTCGGTTCAGCCCTGTCCACTGCTGCCTGCCGCGTCACTTTATCGCCTTATATACGAAAAGCAGCGAGCGGCTATCCTGCTTTGGACCGATAAAATTGCTTCAAATCTGTAACGATACAGTTGCGATGTCGAGCGTTTTCGTTGCTGCACTGCGGAATCTGAAGCGGTCTGGTTGAATCGCACCTTGGGGCGGGTGTCTTTTGCGCTTGCGAGACGATGATCTCCACAACGGCGCAAGGCACTCGCTGAAGTTCTATAGATATCAGCTATATAAGCGAGTCTTCTGCAAGACGCGAAGGGGCAGGCGCCGGGCGCAAAGCGCTTTGGACGTCCGCTGTCATCTGCACGCAATAGGTGTTTTCTAAGATTCTGTTTAAATCGATTGTGGTGGGTGTTGCGTCCTGTAATCGATTGCATTAAGTTTTTTACGGTAACGTTACAGTGAGGGAGGAGACTCATGAAAATACGTTCTTTTGCAGCCATGCTCGCGACCGCGGTGGCCCTGCCACTCGGTGCGGCCAGTGCCGCCGATCTTGAAGTAACCCATTGGTGGACGTCCGGCGGCGAAGCAGCGGCGGTCGCGGAACTCGCGAAGGCCTTCGACGCAACGGGCAATCACTGGGTTGACGGCGCGATCGCCGGCTCCGGCGGCACCGCCCGCCCGATCATGATCAGCCGCATCACCGGCGGTGATCCGATGGGCGCCACGCAGTTCAACCACGGCCGCCAGGCAGAAGAGCTGGTTCAGGCCGGCCTGATGCGCGACCTGACCGACGTCGCGACCCGCGAGAAGTGGAAGGACATCATCAAGCCGGCAAGCCTGCTCGATTCCTGCACCATCGACGGCAAGATCTATTGCGCCCCGGTCAACATCCACTCCTGGCAGTGGCTGTGGCTGTCGAACGCCGCCTTCAAGACGGCCGGCGTCGAAGTTCCGAAGAACTGGGACGAGTTTGTTGCCGCCGCACCGGCGCTGGAAAAGGCCGGCATCGTGCCGCTCGCCGTTGGCGGTCAGCCCTGGCAGGCAGCCGGCGCGTTCGACGTGCTGATGGTGGCGATCGCCGGCAAGGACACGTTCCAGAAGGTCTTTGGCGACAAGGACGAGGAAGTGGCGGCCGGTCCGGAGATCGCCAAGGTCTTCAAGGCCGCTGACGATGCCCGCCGCATGTCCAAGGGCACCAATGTCCAGGACTGGAACCAGGCGACGAACATGGTCATCACCGGCAAGGCCGGCGGCCAGATCATGGGTGACTGGGCTCAAGGGGAATTCGCGCTCGCCGGCCAGAAGGCCGGAACGGACTACACCTGCCTTCCGGGTCTCGGCGTCAACGAGATCATTTCGACCGGTGGCGACGCATTCTACTTCCCGCTGCTGAAGGACGAAGAAAAGTCCAAGGCGCAGGAGGCGTTGGCTTCGACGCTGCTCGATCCGAAGACCCAGGTCGCCTTCAATCTCAAGAAGGGCTCGCTGCCGGTGCGTGGCGACGTCGACCTCGCAGCCGCCAACGACTGCATGAAGAAGGGCCTGGACATCCTTGCCAAGGGCAATGTGATCCAGGGCACCGACCAGCTGCTTTCGGCCGACAGCCAGAAGCAGAAGGAGGACCTGTTCTCCGAATTCTTCGCCAACTCGTCGATCACGCCGGAAGACGCGCAGAAGCGTTTCGCCGACATCATCGCGAACGCGGAGTAACCGCAACTGCCTGATTGACCGGTCCCGCCGTAATGGCGTGGGCCGGCCAAGGCCTCCCTTTCGGCACGACGTGCCGACAGCCGCGCGTGCGTTCGCCTTCACGCGGCACTTAGGGAGCGGTTGTCGCCCTGATGCGGCACGACGTCGACGTTGATCGCGCGGCGCTGCCCATCGTCCGAAACCCATTGCAGTTCCGGAGGAACGAAACATGGCAGGCTACACACAAGGTTCGGGCCGACCGAACCAGTGGCTGCGGAACCTGAACGCGAAGATTGCCTCCGTCCCGATGATCCTGACGGCCGTGGTGATTTTCCTCGGCGGCACGATCTGGACGGTCGTCTATTCCTTCACCAATTCCAAGCTCTTGCCGCGGCTATCCTTCGTCGGCCTCGATCAGTACGAGCGCCTCTGGGACGCGCCGCGCTGGCTGGTCTCGGTGCAGAACCTGGCGATCTACGGCATCTTCTCGCTGATCTTCAGCCTGGTCATCGGCTTCGTGCTGGCGGCGCTGATGGACCAGAAGATCCGCTTCGAAAACACCTTCCGCACCATCATGCTCTATCCCTTCGCCCTGTCCTTCATCGTGACGGGCCTGGTGTGGCAATGGCTGCTCAATCCGGAATTCGGCATCCAGTCTGTGGTGCGTTCGGCCGGCTGGGAGAGCTTCACCTTCGACCCGCTCTATAATGCCGACATCGTCATCTACGGCATCCTGATCGCCGCCCTCTGGCAGGGCACCGGGCTCGTCATGTGCCTGATGCTTGCGGGGCTTCGCGGCATCGACGAGGACATCTGGAAGGCCGCGCGCGTCGACGGCATCCCGATGTGGAAGACCTACATCTTCGTCGTCATCCCGATGATGCGCGGCGTCTTCATCACCACGCTGGTGATTATCGCCAGCGGCATCGTCAAGGTCTACGACCTGGTGGTGGCGCAGACGAGCGGCGGCCCCGGCATCGCCTCGGAAGTGCCGGCCAAATACGTCTACGACTACATGTTCCAGGCGCAGAACCTCGGTCAGGGCTTCGCCGCCTCGACCATGATGCTGATCACCGTCGCCATCATCATCGTGCCTTGGGCCTATCTGGAATTCGGGGGAGGGCGCAAGCATGTCTGATATCGTTGCTTTCAATTCGGTGGCTGACGAAGCCGCACCTCAGGCGCAGACCGACAGGGTCATTGCCGGCCCACGCGGTCGCAAACCCCGCCGGGCGCTGTCGGGCCGCAACATCATGATCTACGGCACGCTGATCGTGGTCGCACTCTACTACCTGCTGCCGCTCTATGTGATGGTCATGACCTCGCTCAAGGGCATGCCGGAAATCCGGCTCGGCAACATCTTCGCCCCGCCGGTCGAAATCACCTTCGAGCCCTGGGCGAAGGCCTGGGCGAGTGCCTGCACCGGTCTCAACTGTGACGGCCTTTCGCGCGGCTTCTGGAACTCGGTGCGCATCACCGTTCCCTCGACGATCGTCTCGATCGCGATCGCCTCGGTCAACGGCTACGCGCTTGCCAACTGGCGCTTCAAGGGGGCGGAGCTGTTCTTCACCATCCTGATCGTCGGCGCCTTCATTCCCTATCAGGTGATGATCTACCCGATCGTCATCGTGCTCCGCGAAATGGGCATCTACGGCACGTTGACCGGCCTCATCATCGTGCACACGATCTTCGGCATGCCGATCCTGACGCTGCTCTTCCGCAACTATTTCGCCGGCCTGCCGGAGGAACTGTTCAAGGCGGCGCGCGTCGATGGCGCCGGGTTCTGGACCATCTACTTCAGGATCATGCTGCCGATGTCGCTGCCGATCTTCGTCGTGGCGATGATCCTGCAGGTTACCGGCATCTGGAACGACTTCCTGTTCGGCGTCGTGTTCACCCGGCCGGAATATTACCCGATGACGGTTCAGCTGAACAACATCGTCAACTCGGTCCAGGGCGTGAAGGAATACAACGTCAACATGGCGGCGACGATCCTGACCGGGGCGGTTCCGCTCTTCGTCTACTTCGTTTCCGGACGGCTTTTTGTCCGCGGCATCGCCGCCGGCGCAGTGAAAGGGTAACAACATGCAAAACGTCAGCGTATCGGTCAAAGACCTGTCGTTGAGCTTCGGTGCCGTCACTGTGCTCGACACGCTCAACCTCGACATCAAGGACGGCGAGTTCCTGGTGCTACTCGGCTCGTCCGGCTGCGGCAAGTCGACCCTGCTCAACTGCATCGCCGGCCTGCTCGACGTCAGCGACGGGCAGATTTTCATCAAGAACAAGAACGTGACCTGGGAGGAGCCGAAGGACCGCGGCATCGGCATGGTGTTCCAGTCCTACGCGCTCTATCCGCAGATGTCGGTGGAGAAGAACCTTTCCTTCGGCCTGCAGGTTGCGAAGGTCCCGAAGGAGGAGATCGACAAACGTGTGCGCCGCGCCTCCGAGATCTTGCAGATCCAGCCGCTCCTGAAGCGCAAACCGTCTGAGCTTTCCGGTGGCCAGCGCCAGCGGGTGGCGATCGGCCGGGCGCTGGTGCGCGATGTCGACGTGTTCCTCTTCGACGAGCCGCTTTCCAACCTCGACGCCAAGCTGCGCTCGGAGCTGCGCGTCGAGATCAAGCGGCTGCACCAGTCGCTGAAGAACACGATGATCTACGTCACCCACGACCAGATCGAGGCACTGACGCTCGCCGATCGTATTGCTGTCATGAAGAGCGGCGTGATCCAGCAGCTGGCCGATCCGATGACGATCTACAACGCCCCGGAAAACCTGTTCGTCGCCGGCTTCATCGGTTCGCCGTCGATGAACTTCTTCCGCGGCGAGCTGCAGCTTCGCGACCAGCGCGCCTACGTCCACGCCAACGGCGTCGACTTCGACGTGTCCGCCTATCCGTCGCGGGCACCCCTGGTGCACGGGCAGAAGGTTGTCCTCGGCCTCAGGCCCGAACATGTGCGCGTCGACGAGGCGGCAAGCGGGGCCGCGGCCTCGCATCGCGCGGTCGTCGATATCGAGGAGCCGATGGGCGCCGACAACCTGTTGTGGCTGAAGCTTGCCGGGCAGTCGATGTCCGTGCGCATCGCCGGCCAGCGGCGCTATGCGCCTGGCACGGCGGTCACCCTCTCCTTCGACATGGCGGTTGCCTCGATCTTCGATGCGACGAGCGAAAACCGGCTCTAGCCGCATATCGTGCAAAAGTGTGAAGTGGTTTTGCGGAAACGATATGCGCGGAAGTAAAGAAATAAGGAGATGCCGGGCAGGGACCTCTGTCCGGCACCTCCCGGCAATGACAGCGCCGGCGTCGCCGGTCGATCCATGGAAATACGACAATGCTCTCTGAGGACTACACCCGAACCGCCATCCGTCTCGACATTTCAGGGGATTGGCAGCTCAGCTCGGTCGACAACAGCCACAGCTTGGCGATGGCGCTGCCGGGCGACGTGCACTCGGCCTTGCAGAAAGCGGGCGTGATCGAAGACCCCTATGTCAGTCGCAACGAGAACGACGTTCAGTGGGTGGCGCATAAGGACTGGGTGATCGAGCGAACGGTCACGGTCGCCGCCGACGAACTCGCGGGCTACTGGTATCTCGACCTCGAATGCCTTGATACCGTTGCCTCGGTCTTCGTCAACGACACGCTGGTGCTCGAAGCGGAGAACTGCTTCCGCCGCTACAGGCCGGAGGTCTCGCGCGCGATCGTCGCCGGCGAAAACCGCATCCGCATCGTGCTGCATTCCTCGATTTCCGAAGGCGCGCGCCGGCAGGCCGAGCAACCCTTCTACGTGCCTTACCATCCCGGCAATTCGCCGATCGCCAATGGCAACATGCTGAGGAAGCCCCAGTGCCACTTCGGTTGGGACTGGAACCTCGCGATCGCGCCGCTCGGCGTCTACGGCGAGATTGCTCTCTGCCGGCTGGAGATCGCCCGCATCGAGCATGTGACGACCAAGCAGGTCTGGCTTGAGGACGGTTCGGTCGATCTCGTGGTGACGGTGACCTTGTTTGCCGACGCGCCCGGCATCGTGCCCATACATTTTTCGCTCGACGAGGACCGCGAACGGCTGGACTGCGCCGTCGGCAAAGGCGAGACGCGCATCACCCATGTCTTCACCGTGACCAGGCCGAAGCGCTGGTGGCCGGCGGGCAGCGGCGAGCAGCACCTGTCGCGCCTGACAGTGGACCTGCCGCAGGAGCAGGTGAGCCGCCAGATCGGATTCCGCGCGATCGAGCTGCTGACCGACAAGGACGAGGCTGGCAGCCGCTTTGCCTTCCGCGTCAACGGCCGCGAGATCTTCTGCAAGGGTGCCAACTGGATCCCGGCCGATGCGCTGATGTCACGGGTGACGCCAGAGGGCGTCGAGGATCTGCTGACCTCGGCAGTGGACGCCAACATGAACATGATCCGGGTCTGGGGCGGCGGCTTCTACGAGCCGGACTGGTTCTACGATCTCTGCGACCGGCTCGGGCTCATGGTCTGGCAGGACTTCATGTTTGCCTGCAACCTCTATCCCTCGACCCCGGATTTCCTGGAGAATGTCGCGGCAGAGGTGGATTATCAGGCAAAGCGCCTGTCGTCGCATCCATCGATCACGGTCTGGTGCGGCGACAACGAGTTGGTCGGCGCGCTCACCTGGTTCGACGAACCGCGCAAGGATCGCGACCGCTATCTCGTTTCCTATGACCGGCTGAACCGCACGATCGAGGTGGCGCTGAAAGCGGCACTTCCCGAAGCGATCTGGTGGCCGTCGAGCCCGGCGTCCGGCTATCTCGATTTCGGCGATGCCTGGCATGCCGATGGTTCCGGCGACATGCACTACTGGTCGGTCTGGCACGAGAACAAGTCCTTCGACAATTACCGAACCGTGCGCCCGCGTTTCTGCTCGGAGTTCGGCTTCCAGTCCTATACGTCGATGCCGGTCATCCGGCAGTTTGCGGCGGAGAAGGACCTCAACATCGCGTCGCCTGTGATCGAGAGCCACCAGAAGAATGTCGGCGGCAATGAGCGCATCGCCGGCACGATGTTCCGATATTTCCGCTTCCCCAAGGATTTCCCGGCTTTCGTTTATCTCAGCCAGGTCCAGCAGGGGCTGGCGATCCGCACGGCCGTCGACTATTGGCGCTCGCTAAAACCCCATTGCATGGGCACGCTCTACTGGCAGCTCAACGACACCTGGCCGGTCGCCTCCTGGTCGAGCCTCGACTATGGTGGCAGCTGGAAGGCGATGCACTATATGGTCCGCCGGTTCTTCCAGCCGGTTTCGGTCGCGGCCATCCCATCGGCGGATGGCAGAGAGATCGCCTTCTCGATGGTCAACGATACGGCGGAGCCGGTGACGGTCGAGCTTCAGACCTTCTTGGTTTCGCTCGATGGCAAGCGCACGCCGCTGACGGCGGCCGCCGGCACCTGCAGCCCGGATCGCGCGGCGACCCTGGTGGCGCTTGCGGCTTCCGATATTCCGGCGGATCACCTGTTGTTCTGGTCGTTCGATGCATCGAACGGCATGCGCGGCGAGGGGCACCACGCCAACGGCACCTACAAGGCACTCGACCTGCAACCGTCCGGTTTGACACTCGATGTGGCGCCGGCGGGCGAAGGCGCTTTCGACGTCAGCGTCAAGGCAAGCGGCCTGGCGCTGCATGTGATGATCGAGGCCGATGTCGCCGGCCGATACTCCGACAATGCCTTTGATCTGCTGGCCGGGGAAACCAAGCTTGTCCGCTTCACGCCGAAGGTGCCGCTCGCCGCAGGCGAGCTTCCGCGCTTTGCCGCCTTCGATCTTGAATCCTGCCAGGGAAAAGGTTGACCGCCATGAAACGCAGCCACGTCAACGATATCATCGCCGAGAGCGGTGCCTTCATGAAGAGCTACGGCTTCACGCTGCCGCCCTTTGCCTACTGGTCGCCAGAACAACTGAAGGCGCGGGTCGCCTCTGACAGCCCGACGATCTTCGAGGCCCGGCTCGGCTGGGACATCACCGACTACGGCAAGGGACGCTTCGATGAATTCGGGCTGGTGCTCTTCACGCTGCGCAATGGCAATGCCGCGAACCTCACGACCGGCCACGGCATGATCTATGCCGAGAAGCTGATGATCACCGCCAAGGACCAGGTCAATCCGCTGCACCGCCATGCGGTGAAGACCGAGGACATCATCAACCGCGGCGGCGGGTCGCTGGTGCTGCAGATGTACAATTCGAGGCCTGATGGCACCGTCGACGAGGAAAGCGACGTGGTGGTCGCCACCGATGCGCGGCTGAGAGCCCTCAAGGCTGGCGAACTCTTGAAGCTCAAGGCCGGCGAAAGCGTCACGCTTTTGCCCGGCAACTGGCACGCCTTCTGGGCCGAAGGCACGGACGTGCTGATGGGCGAGGTTTCGACCGTTAACGACGATCTCACCGACAACTATTTCCGCGAGCCCGTCGGTCGCTTCTCGGCGATCGAGGAGGACGCGGCACCCACCCACCTGCTGGTGTCGGACTACGACACCTGGCTCAAGTGATCCCAGGACCCCAACCCCCAAGGGCAATTGACCCAAGACCAAACGATCTTTCGAGGAGGATTTCATGAAGGACGTCAGTTTCCAGCTTTATAGCGCCCGCAATTTCCCGCCGTTCGCCAATGTGCTCGAGGCACTCGGACAGGCCGGCTACAGCCAGGTCGAAGGCTATGGCGCACTCTATGCGGCGCTCAGCGACGCGGAGATCGCGAGCTTCAAGGAAGGGCTCGACAGCAATGGCCTCGCCATGCCGACGGCGCACTTTGGCTTGGACATGCTCGAAAGCGATCCGGGCCGCGTGCTGGAGATCGCCAAGGCGCTCGGCATCCAGGCGATCTATTGCCCGTACCTGATGCCCGACCAGCGCCCGACGGATGCGGCCGGCTGGCGTGCCTTCGGAGAGCGGCTGCAGAAGGCCGGCAAGCCCTATCGCGATGCCGGGCTGATCTTCGGCTGGCACAACCACGACTTCGAATTCTTTGCCCTTCCTGACGGCAGCATTCCGCAGGACCTGATCTTCGAAGGCGGACCGGATCTTTCCTGGGAAGCCGACATCGCCTGGATCATCCGCGGCGGTGCCGACCCGATCGCCTGGATCAGGAAATACGGCGACCGCATCACCGCCGTCCACGTGAAGGACATCGCGCCCACCGGCGAGAAGAAGGACGAGGACGGCTGGGCCGATGTCGGCGAGGGCACAGTCGACTGGAAAGGCCTGTTCCAGGCGCTCTCAGGAACCAAGGCCCGCTACTTCATTGCGGAACATGACAATCCGAGCGATTTCAAGCGCTTCGCCAAGCGTTCGCTCGCCTCCATCCAATCCTATTGAGAAGCAGGTTCATCCATGACCAAGGAACTTGGCGTCGGCATCATCGGATGCGGCAACATCTCCACCACCTACTTCAAGCTCGCTCCCCTCTTTAAGGGCATCAAGGTCGTCGCCTGCGCCGACATCAACCCGGCGGCAGCCGAGGCGCGGGCAGCCGAATACGGCGTCGAGGCGCAGAGCATCGAAGCGCTGCTCGCCAATCCTGACGTCGACATCGTCGTCAACCTGACGATCCCGGACGCGCACTACCCGGTGTCGAAGGCGATCCTCGAGGCCGGCAAGCACGTCTACTCTGAAAAGCCATTGGTGCTTTCGCTCGAACAGGGCGAAGACCTCAGGGCGATCGCTAGGGACAAAGGCCTTTCCGTCGGTTGCGCACCGGACACCTTCCTCGGCGGCGCGCACCAGCTGGCCCGCAGCACCATCGATGCCGGCAAGATCGGCCGGGTGACGTCTGGCACCTGCCACGTGATGAGCCCGGGCATGGAGATGTGGCATCCGAACCCGGACTTCTTCTTCCTGCCCGGCGGCGGCCCGATCCTCGATCTCGGCCCCTATTACATCGCCAACCTGATCAACCTGATCGGGCCGGTGAAGCGCGTCGCAGCACTGTCCTCCATGGCCAACCCGACCCGCACCATCACCAGCGAGCCACGCAAGGGCGAGGAGATCCCGGTCAAGACCCCGACCAACATCCACGCGCTGCTCGAGTTCCAAAATGGCGCGACGATCACCCTGTCGGCGAGCTGGGATGTCTGGTCGCATCGCCATGCCAATATGGAGCTCTATGGCACCGAAGGCTCGCTCTACGTGCCCGATCCGAACTTCTTCGGCGGCAAGGTGGAGATAAGCGGTCGCGACAGGAACATTGAGCCACTGGAACCCTGGGATCATCCCTTCGGCGTCGAAAACCAGGAGCATCCGCAGGGACCGATGGCGAACTACCGCACCGCCGGCCTAGCCGACATGGCGCAGGCGATCCTTGAAGGCCGCGATGCCCGCTGCTCGCTCGACCGGGCGCTGCACGGCGTCGACGTCATGGTCTCGATCCTGAAATCGGGCGAGGAGGGCCGCTTCATCGAGCTCTCCACCACCTGCACGCAGCCGGCCGCGCTCGGCATCGAGGAGGCGCGGGCGCTGCTGCGGGAGCGGCAAGAAGAAATGTCGGGAAATCGCGTCGCTGCGGCTTCATAGGGGGCAGCCGTCCGGCACGCGCGCCGCGGACCAGGGGGCCCTCTGCAAACTCGGAAGAGAGGCTTCCGGGGGAGAGCTGCACCCCAACCTCCCTCATCCTCGCCCTTGTGGCGGGGATCCAGCGACACGACGTCTGTCGGGTCAAAAGACTATTCAGCCCAAGGACTTGGGCTGGCTGGATTCCTGTGACAAGCACAGGAATGACGGAGATTTTGGCTGGGGCAAAGCTTCCCTCGCGAGCGTTCGGCGATTAGAGATATCTTTGACAGCAAGCTTGGGTTTCCGTGATCACGGAAACCCTTCTCGTTTTGAGGGATGGTAGGTGCATGCCGCCATCCGGATACGGATCGCGGAGGATTGTGCGATGACCTGGCTACCGGCGGAAAACCGCTACGACACCATGAAGTATAACCGCGTCGGCCGCTCCGGCCTGAAGCTGCCGGCGATCTCGCTGGGGCTCTGGCACAATTTCGGCGGTGACACGCCGCATGACCGCAAGGTCGACATGTGCCGCACCGCGTTTGACCTCGGCATTACCCATTTCGATCTCGCCAACAATTACGGCCCGCCTCCGGGCTCGGCCGAGACCGCCTTCGGCGAAATCATGCGCACGGATTTCGCCCATCTGCGCGACGAGCTGATCATCTCGTCCAAGGCCGGCTACGATATGTGGGCCGGTCCTTACGGCGAATGGGGCAGCCGCAAGTACATGATCGCTTCCTGCGACCAGAGCCTGAAGCGCATGGGGCTCGACTATGTCGACATCTTCTATTCGCACCGTTTCGATCCGGACACGCCGCTTGAAGAAACCTGTGGCGCGCTCGACCATATCGTGCGTTCGGGCAGGGCGCTTTATGTCGGCATTTCCTCCTACAATTCGCAGCGCACCCGCGAAGCGGCTGCAATTCTCAAGGATCTCGGCACACCGTGCCTCATCCATCAGCCGAGCTATTCGATGCTCAACCGCTGGATCGAGGACGATGGCCTGATCCACACGCTCGAAGATCTCGGCATCGGCTCGATCGTCTTTTCGCCGCTTGCCCAGGGCATGCTGACGACCAAGTATCTGCAGGGCATTCCGAGCGACAGCCGGGCGGCGCAGAACCACTTCCTCAAGAAGGACTTCATCCGCCCGGAGATCATCGACAACATCCGCAAGCTGAACGGCATCGCCGAAAAGCGCGGCCAGACTCTGGCGCAGATGGCGCTTGCATGGGTGCTGCGCAACGGCCGGATCACCTCGGCGCTGATCGGCGCCAGCCGCTCCGAGCAGATCGTCGATTGCGTCAAGGCGCTCGAAAACGACACGTTTACGGCGGAGGAGCTGGCCGAGATCGATCTCTATGCGCGTGAGGCCCACATCAACCTCTGGGCATCGTCGGCCGAACGCTAATTTCGGCTGAAAACATTGATTTGCCTGCATTTTGGGCAAAATTGCCTGCTTTCCGGCGCATTAGACAAAAGTCGAATAGGTGCCGGAAAGCGCCTTCTGGACATGGTCCGGTGTTTCTGTAAGGTGCTGGAATGCCGGTCGATTGCGACGCCGATTTGCGTCGTTTCGGCAGGTTAACGAGGAGGAGCCACCGTCGCCCGGGAAGGGGCAGGGTGGATTGATGGGTGGTAGCGCTGATCGCGGCCGCCCTTTTGGCGAGAACTAGGGGAGGAACCATGGATCGCCGTTCATTTATCAAAAACGCAAGCCTCGGTGGCTTGGCCGCAGCGGGTGCTGCCGCGCTTGCAACGCCGGCCATTGCGCAGGCAAACCCCAAGATCAACTGGCGCCTGGCATCGTCGTTCCCGAAGTCGCTCGACACGATCTATGGCGGCGGTGAAGTGCTGGCGAAGCATGTGTCGGAAGCGACCGACGGCAACTTCCAGATTCAGGTCTTCGCCGCCGGCGAAATCGTCCCCGGCCTGCAGGCTGCTGACGCGGCGGCTGCCGGTACGGTCGAGGCTTGCCACACGGTTTCCTACTATTACTGGGGCAAGGACCCGACTTGGGCGCTTGGTGCCGCCGTTCCCTTCGCGCTCAATGCGCGCGGCATGAACGCCTGGCACTACCACGGCGGCGGCATCGATCTCTTCAACGAGTTCCTGGGAACCCAGGGCCTCGTCGGTTTCCCCAACGGTAATACCGGCGTGCAGATGGGCGGCTGGTTCCGCAAGGAGATCAAGACGGTCGCCGACATGCAGGGCCTGAAGATGCGCATCGGGGGCTTCGCCGGCAAGGTCGTCGAGAAGCTCGGCGTCGTGCCGCAGCAGATCGCCGGCGGCGACATCTATCCGGCGCTCGAAAAGGGCACCATCGACGCCGCCGAATGGGTCGGCCCCTATGACGACGAGAAGCTCGGCTTCTACAAGGTCGCGCCCTACTACTACTATCCCGGCTGGTGGGAAGGTGGCCCGACGGTCCACGCCATGTTCAACAAGGCGGCCTTCGACGGCTTGCCGAAGAACTACCAGTCGCTGCTGCGCACCGCTTGCCAGGCGACCGACGCGAACATGCTGCAGAAGTACGACTACCTGAACCCGTCGGCGATCAAGCGCCTGGTGGCTTCCGGTGCCAAGCTCAGCCCGTTCAGCGCCGAAATCCTGTCGGCCTGCTTCGACAAGGCGAACGAAGTCTATGCCGAAATGGAAGACTCGAACCCGACCTTCAAGAAGATCTGGGACTCGATCAAGGCCTTCCGCGGCGAGTACTACCTCAACGCCCAGATCGCCGAATACAACTACGACACCTTCATGATGATCCAGCAGCGCGGCGGCAAGCTCTAAGCTTTCGCCTGTTGCTGATGACAAAGGGCCGCTCGCAACGTCTGTTGCGGGCGGCTTTTCGTTTCGGCCGGAGGCCGCCGGCGTCCCGACGACCCTGCATTTCTGATCCCTACGCATGCGCAGGAGGCGCGGCACGGCAGCGGTTTCGTGGTATGGTTGCGGCCTTGATGAAAGGGAGAAGGTGCAATGCCAAGCGAAGGCCAATCGGTCGTGCTCGGTCCCCATCAGGGCCGCCGGTACGACATGGGTGCCATACAGGCTGTCTTCAAAGCCGATCGCCCGGAAACCCTAGGCCGCTTTTCGATCTCGGAATGGTGGCTCGATGCTCGGCATGAAGGACCCGGCGCTCACAAGCACGACGACAATGACGAGATTTTCTACGTCATCGAGGGCACCGCCAGCATCCTGGTCGGCGACACCTGGCACCAGATGGCCAAGGGCTCGCTCTGCGTCATCCCGCGCGGAACGATGCATGATTTCCGCAATGAGAGCGCATCGCGCATGGGTCTGCTCAACGTCTATGTCGGCGGACCGTTCGAGGAGATGATGCCCATGATCGTCGACTGGTATCGCGACAATCCGGCCAAGAGGATCGATTGAGCAAGTGCGTTTGGTGTGGCTGCCCTGAGATTGCTGACAGACCTCGACGATGGCCTGCGGCGATATGCGTGCCCCGTTCTCCCTCATCCTCGCCCTTGTGGCGGGGATCCAGCGATCCGACGTCCGTCGGATCGAAAGACTCTTTTCAGCCCAAGGACTTGGGCTGGCTAGATTCCTGTGACAGGCACAGGAATGGGGGAGAGTGTGGTTTGCGCTCGACCTCCTACAGGCATCGAGTATCGTTGTCGGCAAACGAAAAGGGCGGCCCTTGCGGGGCCGCCCTTATGTTTTGTGTGCCAGCCGTCTTACTTGAACGAAGGCGGCTGGCTGAGGTCGTTTGACGGTGCCGTCTGCGGCTGGGCACCCGTGCCGCCGAACGAAGGCGGCTGGCTGAGGTCGTTCGAGGGCGCGGTCTGCGGCTGGGCGCCGGAGCCGCCGCCCTGATCCGCAGGCTTCTGGTCGAGCGGGCTGCCGCCTGGAAGCTGCAGGCCGCCCGGAAGGCCGAGGCCACCGCCATTGTCCGGAAGCGTCAGGCCACCACCCGGCGCAAAGCCCGGCACCTCGATCTTGATTGTGTTCGGATCGACGCCCGTGCCCGTTCCCTTGTAGTGCATGACCATCTGCGGGAACATGATCGTCAGCGCCACCATCAGGATCTGGATGCCGACGAAAGGCACCGCACCCCAGTAGATCTGCCCGGTCGTGACGGGCTGGATCGTCTTGCCGGTGATTTTGTCGAGATAGGGCACCTTTGCCGCGACCGAACGCAGATAGAAGAGCGCGAAGCCGAAGGGTGGGTGCATGAAGCTCGTCTGCATGTTGATGCCGAGCAGAACGCCGAACCAGATGAGGTCGATGCCGAGCTTGTCGGCGGCGGGCGCCAGGAGCGGCACGATGATGAAGGCGAGCTCGAAGAAATCCAGGAAGAAGGCCAGGAAGAAGACGAGCAGGTTGACGGTAATGAGGAAGCCGGTTTCGCCGCCCGGCATCGCCGTCAGCAGGTGTTCGACCCAGATGTGGCCGTTGACGCCATAGAAGGTGAGCGAGAAGACGCGCGCACCGATCAGGATGAACAGCACGAAGGCCGAAAGCCGGGTCGTTGCCGTGAGCGCCCCGCGCACCACGTCCATGTTGAGACGGCCCTTGGCGGCTGCCATGATCAGCGCACCGACGGCGCCCATCGCACCGCCTTCGGTCGGCGTCGCGATGCCGAGGAAGATGGTGCCGAGGACGAGGAAGATCAGCGCCAAGGGCGGGATCAGCACGATGATGACCTGCTGGGCAAGCCTCGACATCGCATTGATCTTCAGGCCGCGGTCGATAAGCGCGACGACGTAGATGACGATGACGCCGACGGTGCCGCCGAGGATGTCGGCATTCTCGCCCTGGGTCGGGTAGAGATAGACGTGGGCGGCATACGCGATGCCTGCCGCCACCGCCAGCGCAACGGCGAGCGACGTGACGCCGGAACCGAGCGTGCGGGCTTCCAGCGGCAGGGCCGGCATCGAATCGCGCCGGATGAAGGTCATCAGCAGGATGTAGACCATGTAAAGGCCGGTCAGCACGAGGCCCGGGATCAGGGCGCCGGCGTACATGTCGCCGACCGAGCGGCCGAGCTGGTCGGCAAGAACGATGAGCACGAGCGACGGCGGGATGATCTGGGCAAGCGTGCCCGAAGCCGCGATGACGCCCGAGGCGACCTTCCGGTCATAGCCGTAGCGCAGCATGATCGGCAGCGAGATCAGGCCCATGGCGATGACCGAGGCGGCAACGACACCGGTGGTGGCTGCGAGCAGCGCGCCGACGAAGATGACCGCATAGGCAAGACCGCCGCGGATCGGGCCGAAGAGCTGGCCGACGGTGTCGAGCAGGTCTTCGGCCATGCCCGATTTCTCGAGCACGATCCCCATGAAGGTAAAGAACGGGATGGCGAGCAATGTGTCGTTTGACATCACCCCCCAGAACCGGTCCGGCAGTGCATTGAGCAGCGGCCAGGAAAGATTGATCGAGTCCGACAGCGGCGCGAGCTCGACGCCGATGATGAAGAACAGCAGGCCGTTGGCGGCGAGCGAGAAGGCGACCGGGTATCCCAAGAGCAGGAACACGATCAGCGACGCGAACATGATCGGCGCCAGGTTTTCAGCAATGAATTCGATCATGGACGGGTCTCCGGAGACACGACATCGTCAAGCGGCGCATGGGTCGGCACATAGGGTGTCGGGTCTTCCATGTTTCCGGTCATGATCGCGATCTTCTTGATGATTTCCGACACACCCTGGAAGGCGAGCAGCAGGAAGCCGACCAGCAGGATGGCCTTGGCCGGCCAGATGATCAGGCCGCCGGCCGAGGAGGAGACCTCGCCCGAGACGTAGGACATCTTCACGTAGGGGAAGAGGTAGTAGAGCACCAGGAGAACGAAGGGCATCAGGAACAGCAGGTGTCCGAGCAGATCGATCCAGTGCTGCACGCGACGCGAGAACTGGCCGTAGACAACGTCGATACGGATGTGTTCGTTCTGGCTGAGCGTGTAGGCGGCGGCAAACATGAAGGCGGCGCCGAACAGGTACCATTGCGCCTCAAGCCAGGCGTTCGACGACATGTTGAAGATTTTTCGGATCACGGCATTGCCGGCGCTGACGAGCACTGCCGCCAGGATCAGCCATGAAACGCTCTTTCCGATGAATTCCGTGATCGTGTCTATTAATCGGCTGAAGCCGAGCAAAGCTCTCATCGATTTCCTCCCCGCGATGGCTCTTATGGTTCTTGTGCCAAGCACAGCCAGAGTGCCGATTTCAAGCGCGCGTTCAAGTCCGAGGTACGATTTTCCCGTGTAGTTCGGCCGCCTCCGACTAAAGTAGAATAAGCTGTCCCGGCGCTCTGCCCATTGTTTGTGCAAACCCGTACCGCTTCATCGGTCTGAGCATGAGCGGACGGTTCTGCGCAGGTGGTCAGCTGTGCGAATCGGTGTGGAAAGACGGCCATAGAGAGGTGCTTGAACGTCTTACTGCAACGTTGCAGTCTTGAAATCGTATGATTTTTGAGATCGGATGTGCGCACCAACGGAGGACGCCGAAACCCATGACTGCCATGATC
This sequence comes from Ensifer sp. R-19, assembly GCF_049905105.1. Lineage (NCBI taxonomy): Bacteria > Pseudomonadati > Pseudomonadota > Alphaproteobacteria > Hyphomicrobiales > Rhizobiaceae > Ensifer > Ensifer sp. R-19. Next base: position 1,799,028 of record NZ_CP184569.1, on the reverse strand, counting down.
CGCAACCCGATCCTGAAGGGGTTCAATCCGGACCCTTCGATCTGCCGCGTCGGCGACGATTACTACATCGCGACCTCCACCTTCGAATGGTATCCGGGCGTGCAGATCCATCACTCGCGCGATCTGGTGAACTGGCGGCTCGTGCGTCGGCCGCTGGAGCGGGCAAGCCAGCTCGACATGCGCGGCAACCCGGATAGCTGCGGCGTCTGGGCGCCGTGCCTGTCCTACAACGACGGGCTGTTCTGGCTGGTTTACACAGACGTCAAGCGCTTCGACGGCAACTTCAAGGACGCGCACAACTACATCGTCACGGCGGAAGCGATCGAGGCGACCTGGTCGGATCCGGTCTACGTCAATTCCTCCGGATTCGATCCGTCGCTCTTCCACGACGACGATGGCCGCAAGTGGTTCCTCAACATGCAGTGGAACCACCGCACCGAGAGTTTCGGCGGTTCGCCCAAGCATCCGGCTTTCGACGGCATTTTGCTGCAGGAGTGGGACGAACGTACACGCAAGCTCGTCGGTCCGGTGAAGAACATCTTTGCGGGCTCGGCGCTCGGCCTGGTCGAAGGGCCGCATCTCTTCAAACGCAATGGTTGGTACTACCTGACGACGGCGGAAGGTGGCACCGGATATGATCATGCCGTGACCATGGCGCGGTCGCGCACGATCGATGGTCCCTACGAGATGCATCCGGATACCTACCTGATCACATCAAAGGATCACCCGGAGGCGCCGCTGCAGCGCGCCGGCCACGGACAATATGTCGAAACACCTGATGGTCAGGCCTATCACACGCATCTCTGCGGCCGGCCGCTGCCGCCGCAGCGTCGCTGCACGCTCGGCCGCGAGACGGCGCTGCAGAAATGCGTCTGGCGCGACGACGGCTGGCTCTATCTCGAAAGCGGCGGCCCGGTGCCGGAAGTGCTCGTGCCCGCTCCAGTTCAGGTCGAGCGGATACCGGCAGCGACCGTCGTAGAGACGGATTTCAACGACAGTGCGCTGCCGATCGAGTTCCAGTGGCTGCGCACACCGCAGCCGGAGCGGATCTTTTCGCTCGAATGGCGGCCCGGGCATCTCCGGCTCTTCGGGCGCGAGAGCATGGGCAGTTGGTTCGAGCAGGCGCTGGTCGCCCGCCGACAGGAACATCACGCCTTCCGCGCCGAGACGACGGTGGATTTCAAGGCCGAAACCTATCAGCAGGTCGCGGGCCTGACGCAGTACTACAATCGTCACAAATTCCACGCGCTCGGCGTGACGTGGCACGAAACGCTCGGGCGTGCGCTGACCATTCTCTCATGCCCCGGCGATTTCCCGCATGGCCGGCTGGAGTTCCCTGTCGGCAGCGGCATCGCCATTCCGGATGGGCCGATCGACCTTGCCATGGAGATCCGCGACAACGATCTGCAGTTCTTCTGGCGGGAGGCGGGTGCCGAGGATTGGCGCGCGATCGGCCCGGTTCTCGATGCGGGCGTCGTTTCGGACGAGGGCGGCCGCGGCGAGCATGGCTCGTTCACCGGTGCTTTTGCCGGGATGTTCGCCTTCGACACGTCGGGGGGCGGCAAGCCGGCCGATTTCGACCATTTCCGCTACGTCAGCCTCGCAGCAGATTGATGATGGCACATTAGAGATATGGAATAAGCGACGGATATCATTGCATATTTGTAATGTAGAGTTTCATATTCGGTTCAGGAGGCGGGGCCTATTTTCCGGGTGCAGACAACGAAAGGACACCCGAATGAAACGTCTCCTGATCGCGCTCGTCGCCAGCTCCGTTCTGATCGCGCCGGTCGCGGCACTTGCCCAGCCGGCAGGATCCTTCGAGGTGGCGCAGAACTATGACCGCTCCCGCCGCCCAATCGACCGGAATGGCGATCGCCAGATGGATCGTCACGTCGACCGCCACGTCGACAAGCACGTCACGATCGAGAAACGGGTGATCGTCAAGAAGAAGGAACGCTGGGCGCGCGGCCATCGCCTGTCGCCGGCCGACCGCCGCCACATGGCCCAGGTGCGCGACTATCGCTATTACAAGCTGCGTCCGCCGCCGCGCGGCCAGCAGTGGGTGCGGGTCGACAACGACTTCCTTCTGATCAGCCTTGCAACCGGCGTCATCGTCGGCCTGGCGACGGCACGGTGAGGACAATCTTCTGGCCAGGGGCGGCGGTTGCGCCGCCGCTGGCCAGCAATAGCATTTCTATCATTCTGAGGATGCCCCCGGACGCCCGGCGCCGACCAAGACTTCGCGACCCGGCCGCACTATGTCGGCGAGATCAGCCAGGCGGGTCCGCTCGTCAGAACCGGCAAGATGGGCCTCTGGTGGTCCGCGGTGCCGAAGGAGCAATGGCCGCGCGACCCTGGCTTCCTGAAGGCTGTCGGTCCCTATATCGATCCGGTCTGGGGCGACCGACGCCAGGAGATCGTCTTCATCGGCGCCGATCCGATGGATGAGGCAGCACTTCGCGCCGAACTCGACGCCTGCCTCATCGCCGACGAAGCCTTCCAACCAGAGCGCTGGCGCGATCTCGCCGATCCCTTCGCCAACTGGTCGCCGCGGGCCGCCTGATGGCAGAGGCCGCGCCAATTCCGCGTCGGCCGCGCTTCATGTGCATGGCGCTCAACACCGCCGGGCGGCCGGTGCCGATGTTCGATCCGTTCTTAGGGGAAACGGCTGGGGAGGAAGAGGCATTGGAACCCTCATCTCTGTGCTTGTCACAGAGATCCAGCCGCCGTGCGTCGGCACGGCGAAAGGAATGCTGGGCGCCTGGAGTTTTCTCGCGCCGCCGACGCGGCGCGGCTGGATTCCTGTGACAAGCACAGGAATGAGGGAGGTTTTTGCGGCTGTTGCACTTCACAAGCGCCTCTTCGAGTCTTGTTTGCCCCTTCACTTGGCGCGCACCGCTACCGTTCCGAGGGTCGGCGAGTATTCCCGCTCTCCGAACAACATGCCTTCGATCTCGCCCATTGGCTAGCCAGAAGAAACCCTTGGCCCTGAGCACGCCCGGCCAGGAGCGATTGAGAAAAGCCTGGAAGCGCATGGGATCGAGAGGCCGGCGGGCGCGATAGACGAAGGAGTGGATGCCGTATTCTTCGGTCTCGGGAACATGATCCTTGAAACCGTTGAGCTCCTTGTACCAGAGCGGGTGCTGCTCAGCCTTGATGATGTCAAAGCGGCCGGTTCCGAGCACGTCGCGAAGCGCCACCTTGCCGAAGTCGGTTTGGATCAGCTGAGCATCGGGATTAAGGCTGACGATGATCTTGCGGGCGGCGTCCAGCTGCTCGGGCGTGGCGGTGCCGATCTTGTTCAAAACGACGACATCGGCGAATTCGATCTGCTCGACAAGCAAGTCGACGAGCGTGCGTGTATCGCCTTCACCCGCCGTCTCACCGCGATCGGCAAGGAAATCGAGCGAGGAATAGTCCGCGATCAGGTTCACGGCATCGACGACGGTGACCATCGTGTCGAGGCGCGCGACATCGGCCAGGCTCTCGCCGTCCTCGTCGCGAAAGTCGAAGGTGGTGGCGACGGGCAGGGGCTCGGAAATGCCGCTCGATTCGATCAGCAGATAGTCGAAGCGGTTCTGTTCGGCGAGGTTGCGGACCTCCTTCAGCAGATCCTCGCGCAGCGTGCAACAGATGCAGCCATTGGTCATTTCCACCAGCTGCTCTTCCGTGCGCGAGAGGCCGGCGCCGCCGTCGCGCACCAGCGCCGCGTCGATGTTGACTTCGCTCATGTCGTTGACGATGACGGCGACGCGCAGGCCGTCGCGGTTGGAAAGCACGTGGTTGAGCAGCGTCGTCTTGCCGGCGCCGAGGAAGCCGGAGAGAACGGTAACGGGAAGCTTTTCCATCGATTGTTTCCTTTATGTTATATCGTTACGATTGTTGCGGGTAAAAAAGGCGAGCACGATCGCCCGCTTCAGCCTGCTGACAAAGCCGCCTCCGATCGGGAGGGCCCGCCGATGAAGGAAGGTCAACACCTCCGTCATTCCTGTGCCTGTCACAGGAATCCAGCTGGCCCAAGTCCTTGGGTCGAAAGAGTTTTTTTACCCGACGGACGTCGGGTCACTGCATCCCGCCACAAGGGCGAGGATGACGGAGTGTGGGATAACCGCTCGCAAGCATGCCATCTCACGCTTTGCCAGCGGAGCGAGGCGGGCGCTCCCCACATTCGAGAGAAGCGAACGCCCGCCTTTGCCGTCTTGGGAGGACGGATCAGCTTGCCGAGGCGAGGCAGGTTTTCAGCGATGTGCCGATGTTTTCCATCAGCTGGAAGTAGAGATCCGGGCCGGCGTCGAGCGTGCCGGCTTCCGGGTCGAGCGTGCCGGATTTCGCCGGCGTTCCTTCGATCACCACATTGATCAGCTTCGGCTCGAACTGCGGCTCGGCAAAAACACAGGTCGCACCTAGCTCCTTGATCTTGGCATGGATCTGGGAAAGTCGCTCGGCGCCCGGCAGCACTTCCGGGCTGACCGTGATCGAGCCGGCGACGCGGACCTTGTAGCGGTGCTCGAAATACTGATAGGCATCGTGGAAGACGACGAAGGGCTTGTCTTTCACCGGCGCGACCGTTTCGGCAAGCTTTGCATCAAGGTCGTCCAGCCGCTTGTTCAACGCCTCAAGATTGGCCTTGTAGGCGCCGGCATTGTCCGGATCGGCTTCGGCGAGCGTCTTCTCGATCTCGGCAGCCATCGCCTTGGCATTCACAGGGTCGAGCCACATGTGCATGTCGGTATCGCCGTGGCCGTGCTCATGATCATGGCCGTGATCGTGCCCGGCGGCCGCTTCCGGCGCTGCGGCGTCATCATGCTCCGTTTCGCCTTCCGCATGCTTGTGGCCTTCGTCGCCGTGTCCTTCATCGCCATGGTCATGCGCCTCAAACGCGCCACCCTCGCGGAATTTCAGCTTCTCGAGGCCTGGCGCTTCGCTGAGTTCCACCACCTTGGCGCTGCCACTCAGCGCGTCGAGCGGCTTGTCGAGGAAGGCTTCAAGGCCGGGGCCGACCCAGAAGACCACCTTTGCCGCCTGCAGGGCAGAGGCGTTGGAAGGTTTCATGTTGTAGGTGTGCGGCGAAGCGGCGCCCTCGACAATCAGCGACGGTTCGCCGACGCCCTGCATGATCGAGGCGACGAGGGAGTGGATCGGCTTGATCGAAACCACCACATTGGGACCGGCCGCGATGGCCGGTGCGGCGAGAAGCATGGTGGAGGCAAAAAGCAGGGCGGAAGTCGATTTCATCGGGTTCTCCGGGCTTGAATGGCGCGCCTGGCCCTATCGACCGGGCACGCTGTCGGGCATGCAAAGCATCGATGCAACAGGCCATTGAAGGGCTTGAAGCAATCATGTAATGTTATTACATCAATTGCGTTATGCTATAACGTGTGCGATAGCCAGTGGCAACCATCCAATCCGGAATTTTTTCATGCTGAATTTCCGCTCCCCAGACACGCTGCCGTTGGTCAATATCAGCAATGCCGGTGTGCGCCGCAACGGCCGCTGGCTGGTGCGCGGCGTCGAATTCTCGATCAGCCCGGGCGAGATCGTCACGCTGATCGGGCCGAACGGCTCGGGCAAATCGACGACGGCAAAGGCGGCGATCGGCGTGTTGAAGCCGGATGAGGGCTATGTCGAGCGCAAGCCGGGCCTGAAAGTCGGCTACGTGCCGCAGAAGCTCGCCGTCGACTGGACACTGCCCTTGACGGTCGAGCGGCTGATGACGCTGACCGGCCCCTTGAAGGGCAGGGAGATCGAGGAAGCGCTTTCGGCGACCGGCGTGCTGCATCTGGCGAAAGCTGAAGTCCAGCATCTGTCGGGCGGCGAGTTCCAGCGGGCGCTGCTTGCCCGTGCCATCGCCCGCAAGCCCGACCTGCTGGTGCTGGACGAGCCGGTGCAGGGCGTCGATTTCAGCGGCGAGATTGCGCTTTACGAACTGATCAAACAGATCCGCAACCGCACAGGCTGCGGCATCCTTCTGATTTCGCACGACCTGCACATCGTCATGGCCGAGACCGACACGGTCGTCTGCCTGAACGGCCACGTCTGCTGCCGCGGTACGCCGCAGGCCGTCAGCCAGAGCCCGGAATACCAGAAGCTCTTCGGTAGGCGGGCGGCCAATACGCTTGCGGTCTACAGCCACCATCACGACCATACCCATCTGCCCGATGGTCGGGTGCTCCATGCCGACGGATCGATTACGGAACATTGCTTCCCTGGCGACGGCCACCACCACGACGACGAGGAAAACGTGCACGACCACGGCGAGGATTGCGGGTGCGGCCACCATACGCGGCTGCATGGTTACGACATGAAGGAGAAGCGCGATGCTTGACGATTTCTTCGTGCGCGCGCTGATCGCCGGTATCGGCATTGCCGTCATGGCCGGGCCACTCGGCTGCTTCGTCATCTGGCGGCGCATGGCCTATTTCGGCGACACCATGGCGCATTCGGCGCTGCTCGGCGTGGCGCTGTCGCTGCTTCTCGAGCTCAACCTGATGCTCAGTGTCTTTATCGTCGCGGCCGTCGTCTCGGTACTGCTCCTCTTCCTGCAGCGGCGAGGGGCGCTTTCAACCGATGCGCTGCTCGGCATTCTCTCCCATTCGGCGCTCTCCTTCGGCCTCGTCATCGTCGCCTTCATGACCTGGGTGCGCATCGATCTCGTCGGCTTCCTCTTCGGCGACATTCTGGCTGTCTCCGAATCCGACATCGACATCATCTGGGGCGGCGGCATTCTCGTCATCTTCGCCATCGTCTATCTCTGGCGGCCGCTCTTGGCGTCCACCGTCAATCCGGAACTCGCGGAAGCCGAGGGGCTGAAGCCTGAGCGCACGCGGCTCTTCTTCATGCTGTTGATGGCGCTTGTCATCGCGATCGCCATGAAGATCGTCGGCATCCTGCTGATCACCTCGCTGCTGATCATCCCGGCCGCGACCGCAAGGCGCTTCTCGACCTCGCCGGAGGTGATGGCGGTTCTCGCATCCGTCATCGGTGCGCTCGCGGTGACCGGCGGACTTTTCGGCTCGCTGCACTGGGATACGCCATCGGGACCGTCTATCGTCGTTGCTGCGGTTGGGCTTTTCGTTCTGAGTCTGCTACCGATCGGCCGCCGCCCGGTTGAGGCAGCGCATCATTCCACGCCCGGAGGACACCACTGATGGCGACGCCGCAACTGACCAAGAACCAGACATTGGTGATGGATGCGCTCAGCCATTCCGAAGGGCCGATGAGCGCCTACACGATCCTCGACAAGCTGCGCGATCATGGTTTTCGTGCGCCGCTGCAGGTTTATCGCGCGCTCGACAAGCTGCTCGAATACGGCCTCGTGCACCGGCTGGAGAGCCTGAACGCCTTCGTCGCCTGTAGCTGCCCGCATGATCACGAGCACGACCACGGCGTCACCGCCTTCACCATCTGCGAGGGCTGCGGCCAGGTGACGGAGTTTCATGACGAGGCGATCGAGCAGCGGCTTTCGACGCTGACGCGGGCGCAGAACTTCAAGACCGAGAAGACCACGATCGAGATCCGCGGCCATTGCCAGAGCTGCGTGTAAGTTCGGTCCCGCCAATCAGGGCGGACCGCCTTTTCGGATTGGCCTGGGGTTCAATCCAGCCGGGTGAGATCGGAGGCGTAGCGCCGCCAGTTCTTGACGTAGTGCGCTGCCGAGCGCTTCAGCCCTTCAACAGCAGCGTCGTCCAGCGTGCGGATCGCCTTGGCCGGCGCGCCGACGATCAGCGAATTGTCCGGAAACTCCTTGCCCTCGGTCACCAGCGCATTGGCACCGACCAGGCAGTTGCGGCCGATTTTGACGCCATTCAGCACGGTCGCTCCCATGCCGATCAGCGAGTTCTCGCCGATGGTGCAGCCGTGGATGATGGCGCCATGGCCGATGGTGCAGCCTTCGCCGATCGTGACCGGGAAGCCCGGGTCGACATGGATGACGACGTTTTCCTGGATATTGGTGCGGGCGCCGAGCCGGATCGGCTCATTGTCGCCGCGCAGCGTCACGCCGAACCAGATGCCAACCTCGTCGCCAATCTCGACCTGTCCGATGACGTTGGCATCCGGGGCTACCCAGTAGCCGCCGTTCGGCGGGGTCTGCGGGCGAAGCGATCCAAGGGCATAAAGCGGCATCGGCAGGTATCCTTCATGTCGTCTGAAATGATGCAATGCCAGGAAGAGCGCGTTATGCCGCTCCTGGCACGGCGCTCTAGAGAACTGTAACCGCAAGCGCCGCGACGCCGTCGACGCCGCAGGTGACCTGGTCGCCGCGCACGACGGCACCAACGCCCGAGGGCGTGCCGGTCATGATGACGTCGCCGGGAGCCAGCGTGAAGAGCTTGGAGAGCTCGGCGATCACTTCCGGCACCTTCCAGATCATCTGATCGAGATCGCCCTGCTGGCGCATTTCGCCATTCACCTTCAGCCAGATATTGCCGTTGACCGGATGGCCGATCGCTTCGGCCGGCGCGATCGCCGAGACCGGAGCGGAATGTTCGAAGGCCTTGGCGGCAGCCCAGGGCTTTCCGGCCTTCTTGGCCTCGGCCTGCAGGTCGCGGCGGGTGAAGTCGATGCCGACGGCATAGCCGTAGACGCAATCCAGCGCGTCCTCGACGGCGATGTCGCTGCCGCCGCGCTTCAGCGCCACGACGAGTTCCACCTCGTGATGGACGTCGGCGGTCAGCGGCGGATAGGGGAAGGCGCTACCGGCGGCAAGCAGGTTGTCCGGATTCTTCTGGAAGAAGAACGGCGGTTCGCGATCCGGATCGTGCCCCATCTCGATGGCGTGGGCAGCATAGTTGCGGCCGACGCAATAGACCCGGCGAACCGGAAAGCCGACCAGACTGCCTGAGATCGGCAGCAGCACGGGAAGCGGAGGAGGGATGATAGTTTCCATGATCGTCCGGTCTTGGGCGTCCATCGGTCTCAACGGACAGAAAGATCGCTGCGCGTTTGATAGGCGCTCGCCGTCGACCGAGTGCGGTTTCGAGCGAGGCAGGGAAGAATCCGGACGTTACTGCATAAATCCGCGAATCGGAATCGATCCGATGAAAAATAAGACGAAGGTTTGAGAAGGATTTTGGGACTAAAGCGCGCCCGGATGGGCGCGCGAGATCACGGCAGCCGAGAGGATGCCGTGAGCGGCAAACTCAGGCGCAGTGTGCGTAGGCCTGAAGCTGATCGCGGGTCAGGAACCTGCCGTCGGAACGCGAATTGAGCTCCGGATGGCTGTATTCGAGACTGGGAACTTGGGGAAGCTCAAGGGCCTGGCGCACCGTCATGATACCGACGTCACGGCGGCCACCTTCACGCTTCACGCTGACTTCAACGATGCGATAGAGATTGCTCTCGCTCATATGTTCTCTCCCGTATATCGTTTTCTATCGTTTTTTTTTAATTCCCTTGCGGGGAATAAAGCGCTCCGAAATTGGTTTTTGTGAGGCACCTCAGAATATAGCCGGAAGAAGTGAAGGCTTCACGACAGAAATCGGGCCGTTTCTGGAAAAATCATGCATGATTGGGCGATAATGCGCCGAGATGATGCGGTTTTTGGGCAAATGCCCGGTATCTGAGCCGTTCGTCGACGGGTATTGGGGTCTGCGGCTTCAACTAAAACGTCATCTTGCGCCCGCCGCTGGCGAGCGTGCGCCGCTTCGTGCGGCGGGATACGGTCCGGCGCGGTTGCGCCTCAGTGAGCGTCCAGTTCGGCCTCTTCGGCAGCCGATATGAACAGCGTTCGCGCCTCCTCGGCCGTGCGGCGACCATCGATTGCGGCGCGGCAGGCACTGCGGGCGGCAACATAGAACGGCCCGCGGCGGGGCCAATGGTCGGCAAGGCAGGCGAGCGCGTCTGAGGGGCCTTTCACGGTGCGGCACATGCCGCCAACAAAGTCGAGCTCGATCGGCTGTTTCCAGACTACTTGCATGCGTCTCCTCCTCGAGATCATCTCAATGAATGTCGGCACTGCGGCTGTCGGCCCCCTGGCTCCTCTCAAGCGGCATCGACAGTCGATCTTGCTAATGTAGCGCAGGAGGAGGGATTTGTAAGCAGCTTTTCCGTGTTTGATCAGCGCGCTGCACGCGCTGGCGGCGTGCGGCGATGGCCGAAAAGGACGCCACGACCCTAAAGGGAGACGTCGTGCCGCAGGCGCTCGGCAAAGGCGCGTCCTGCAAGAAGCAGGTGCATCTCGTTGGTATTGCCGGCAAGGTAGTCGTCGATCAGCATGCGGGCATGGCGCCGCGCCCGTTCGCCGTCGCGTGCCCAGCCCTGTTCCCGGCAAAGCTCGTCGAAGACACGTTGCAGCCTCTCCATGTCACCCTTCGACAGGGCAAGGCATTGTGTCGCTCGCAAAGGGGCCACCTGTTCCTCCCGCAGCACCCATTTCCCCCCCCGGCACTATGGCAGAACGCAAGCGAATTTGACCCCTTGGGAATGAGGGGTTCCAGTGGTCTAGCGATTAATCGGAGATCGGCTATCAGGCCGCGGGCACGACGCGGTCGACCTTGGTGCGGCGACCGCCTTCCTCGATGCGATAATAGTCGGGGCCGATCTGCGCATACTGGTCGCAGCGCCGCCCGCCGTCCTCGAAGGTGATGCAAACCTCGTCGCCAGTGATCGTGTAGCTGCCGCCGTCGCGCACCTCGTAGTCGCGATAGCCGTAGCGGCCGTCGGCGTAGAAAGTGGAATTGACGCCGTTGAGGTTGTAGCGCAGCGTCTTTCCGACGAGGAAGGCCTGGAGCGCGTCGCCGGAAAGCGTCGGTACGGAGGGGGCAGCCGGTCTCGGCCTTGCGACTTCAGGCGCCTCCAACTCCATCGACTGGCATCCGGCCAAGAGAAGCGTGAGCAGTGCCGCGATCGCGCGTTTCATGCCGTCCGTCCTTTTTCCTGTCAACTGTATCGATACAGGGGGCACTGCCTTACCGTGCAAATCCTTAGTTCGGAATCGATTGATGGGCGAAACTAGGGAGCAGGTTCCTGGACAGCGACCGCTGGCATCTCGATAGACGCGCGGCGCTGTAATCGCCTTCGGTCGCTTCTGTCAAGTCCAGGAAGCGGTGGTGACGGCGGATCGCGTCACGCGTCGTGCCGCGCGGGCGGGCCTGCGAAGTAGAGAAAGAGATTGGCGGACGCCTGCGCGCCGGCCATCGCCGCTTCGCCAAAAGAGCTCGCATCCGTTTCGTTCTGCCAGGCGGCCTTGAGATCGGCGAGGCAATTGGCGATGGAATCGACGATCGCCTGTTTGTCTCCGGCCTGCATGACGAGAGCCGCGACCGTCGCATTCAGGATCGAGAGTTGCCCGAGCCGGGCCGCGTCGCCATGGAGGCGCAGCTCTTCATTGCTCATTTCGTCCGGGGATTTCGACATCGCGTGATTCCTTCGCTTGCTGGTTGCGGCGAAAGGCGATCAATTCCCGACGAAGAAGGCAAGTTGGCCGGAGTTCGGCAAGCGGTTCGGTCCGGCGTTGGTTCTTCGAATACAGGCAGGCGGCCTTCGCCGCCTGCCTCACCCAAAAGGGGTATCTCAGAAGATGCTGCCGGCCACTGCCGCGGCAACCGTGGCGGCCAGCGCCGCCAGAAGGAACGCTGCCCCTATGACGGTCGCTATTGTCCGCCGGCGCCGTGCGCCGCTCCAATCGTAGCTCATGTCTTCGCTCCGACGACGATCATGTCAAAGCGGAACAATCGGAGATTCTGCTTAACAAAATGGAAACCAGATTGCCGGCGGGGGGACCGGAGGGCGAGCGCTCCTCGCTGAGGCGCTCTGCCGCGGCTGGAGTGGTGATCCCATCAGCTCCGCATCGAGCGGAGTTCTGGGAAGTCGTACCAGCGCAGTCGCTTGTCGCTGCAGCGGGAATCGTACGAGCTCGAGTCGACGATCTTCCCATCGCGCAAGGCATAACCGCCGACCTGCAATACCTCCTGGATCCGGGTTTCCCTGAAGCGGACACAGAAGGCGTAGATCTTGGCTTCGGGACTGAGCAAGACCACACTCGATATCTCGGCCATCTTGAACTGGGCGCCCTTGGCGTCGATGGCCCGCATCACTGCAACATACTCCTTGCGCACCGCTGCCGACGGCGGTTTTTGCGACGCCACAACGGAGTCCGGCGCCGGCGGCTGGCAGCCCGAAAGCGCAAGAGCAGCCAGTGCGAGAGAGAGGTATTTCAGCATTCGTTGTTCCCCATGTGTCGTTGCCGCGCAGGTTGTACCCGGCGCGTCGTGCGGCTGCAATATCAATCGGATAGGGGCCGTCATGCGGCTATCACCGCATTGCAGGGGGGCGAGAATCGGGGGCTGGGCCGTGTCGTTCGACACGGTCTCGCATTCTTCGGCGTTGCGCTGTATAAGGCGCCGTCCCATCTGGGGGCTTTGGCGCCAATCGGGCGCCAGTGCTGCAAATCTGCCGTGAGTGCTACAGTGTAGCGCCGGCGCGCAAAACCAGAATAACGAGAGCTGATCGAGCATGGCAGAAGGCCGCGCACAGCCCGGAAATCCGGGCAACCGTCACTATTTCAACGCACCGGTCTTTGCCGTGGCGCCTATGATCGATTGGACGGACAGGCACTACCGGTTCTTTGCGCGGCAACTGTCGCGGCATGCGCTGCTCTATACCGAGATGATCGTCGCCGATGCGATCCTGCGCGGCGACAAGCAGAAGCTGCTTGGCTTTGATGCTTCCGAGCGTCCGGTCGCGCTTCAGCTTGGCGGCAGCGATCCCCGGAAGATGGCGGAAGCGGCTGTTATCGCCGAAGACTTCGGCTACGACGAGATCAACATGAATGTCGGCTGCCCGTCGGACCGGGTGCAATCCGGCACCTTCGGCGCCTGCCTGATGCAGGAACCGGAGACGGTGGCTGCCTGCGTTGCGGCGATGAAGGCGGCGGTGAAGATCCCGGTCACGGTCAAATGCCGCATCGGCGTCGACGATCAGGACCCGGAAGTGGCCTTGCGAGCACTGGTTTCGCGGGTCGTCGACGCTGGCACGGATGCCGTCTGGGTGCATGCGCGCAAGGCCTGGCTGCAGGGCCTGAGCCCGAAGGAGAACCGCGAGATCCCGCCGCTCGACTATGGTCTCGTGCATCGGCTGAAGCAGGAAAATCCCAATCTTTTCATCGGCATCAATGGCGGCCTTCAAACGTTGAGTCAGGCGCTTGAGCAGTTGCAGCATCTGGATGGCGTGATGCTCGGCCGTGCGGCCTATCACGACAGCGCCATGCTGACGGCGGCGGATGGGCATTTCCCGCATCCGCTGACCGGGGCGGCGCCGGTGATGCAGGAAGCCAACGCCTTCTCCGAGCGCGGCCATCGCTTCGATCTCGATTTCTGGGCGGATGTTCGTGACGTGATGGCGGACTACGCCGCCGCGCATATCGCCAATGGCGGCCGCCTGATCCATGTGACGCGCCATATGATCGGTCTGTTCCAGGGGTGGCCGGGCGCGCGGCGCTATCGGCAGTTGCTTTCCGCCGACGCGACGCGCAAGGGCGCCGGGCCCGAAGTGATCCACGCTGCCTTCGACGCGGTGTTCGAGGCCATGGCGGCCAAGCAGGCGGCGGAATAGCGTCGGCTGGCGCTTGAAGTTTCTTCCCTCATTCCTGTGCTTGTCACAGGAATCCAGCAGCGCCGCGTCTGCGGCGCAGAAGAGGACAGAGGTCAATTGTCGTTGGGGGAGGTCTCGCCGCGCCGACGCGCGGCGGCTGGATGCCTGTGACAAGCACAGGCATGAGGGGATCAGAAGTCGTGCCTTCCAAAACCTCGTGCCCCCAAACGAAAACGGCGCCCCCTGCGGAGCGCCGTTTCCAAATGAATGTCCGACCGGACGATCCGGCTTAGGCAGCCTGGATGTTGACGGCCTTCGGGCCCTTGCCCATGCGATCCGGCTCGGTGTCGAAGGTGACCTGCTGGCCATCCTTGAGCGTTGCGAGGCCAGCGGCCTGAACGGCGGAGATGTGTACGAACACGTCCTTCGCGCCGCCATCCGGCGTGATGAAGCCGAAGCCCTTGTCCTGGTTGAAGAATTTTACGATGCCCTTGGTGGCCATGGAAGAAGTCCTTTTCCTTCAGTCAATTTGCGTTGCCCGCGCCCCCGAGGGGATGTGGGCATCTCGTCTTCCGCTTGCAAGCGGAAAGGCGTCGAGTGGTCACGATATCGGGGAAAAGACGTCTACGGTGCCGATGCCGGCGGTCCGGCACGAAGCCGGGCGCAGTTGAAAGTCCAGTCTCCGGGATAGAAATCGCCCGAACGGCGCAAGAAGTGACAGGATTTGCAGAAAAAGGCAAGCGCCTTGTACGACGCATCAAGGCGCGGAGTGTCAGGCTTTGCAAGGCTTTGGCCGATTTCTCGCCACTCCATTCACGCCTCCGGCAGAAAAATCGGGGACGGTCCGTTTCTCGACACAATTTCGTCCCGACCGCGACCGAACGTGCGCGCCGCCGACGGGGCCGGTCGCGGATCGCAGCGGATGCTGTCGTTGCGCTTGGCCGCGTGCCTAAGGCTTGCACATCCTCGGGATAACGCGCAGGCTTTACCGAAGGTTGGTTCCGTCTTCGCTGGCGATGGCGTAGCCACTGGCAAAGGCGACGGGCCGACATTCCGCCTGGAGCGGACGAAGGTCGCCTAGCCTGGACGATTAAGTCGCCTTGGCCGGGCGATAACCGGGAAGACTGGGCGAAGTGTCGCCCAGAGGGCGAAGTGTCGCCCAGAGAATGCGCCGGCTGGCTCGACCGGGTGGCGGAAATGACAGACGAAGTGGGGACAGCGTGATCGACCCTTACGAATTGCTTGGACTGGAACGCGACGCCGACAATCAGGCGATCCGCAGCGCCTATCGCAAGGCGGCGAAATCCGCGCATCCGGATTCCGGCGGCGATCCCGAACAGTTTGCGCGGCTGCAGGTGGCCTATGAGCTGCTCAAGGATCCCGTGCGCCGCAAGGTCTATGACGACACCGGCTACGATCCGCAGCTCGCCGATCCGCGCGACCTCAAGGGGCTGATGATGCTGGAAACGCTGGTCAACGAGTTCATTCTCGACGAGCGCGAGCCCGGAACCTTCGATCCTGTCGCCGCCATGCGGCGCAAGCTCTCCGACGATATCGTCAAGAGCCGCTTCCATATTCTCGAGCTCGAGCGTCACCGCGCCCGCGTGCGCAAGCACCTCGACCGCCTCGGCCGCCGGCCGGAGACCGACGTGCTCGGCTCGATGCTGCGCGCCCGCTCGCGGTCAATCGCCGAGGCGATCAAGAATGCCGACGAGCAGATCAAGACGATAGAGCAGGCCTATGAGATGCTGGAAGGCTACAGCTACGAGTTGGAGGCGCTGGAGATGAAGGCGCACGCGGCGGAGTAAGGCGCCGCCTCGGGCGCTGTCGCGTTCGTTCTGGCTTTGCGACGAAAGGCATGGCCGCGCCTGATATGCGGCTGCCGGCTCCCTGATCGCCGATCCTGCTGTCGGCGGCGTTCGCCTACGCGCCGCCGCTGTGCAGCGGCTTCTGTCGGTGTCATAGTCTGCGTCTGTCCCGGGTGGCCGGGACCTCCGCCATAGCCTGGAGCGAAGGAGAGTGGCATGAGCCGTCGCTTGAACATGCGCGTTGCCTTTCTTCTTCTGGGGATCGTGCTCGCCGCCTACCTCGCGGTCAGCTACTTCCTGGTCCCGGAGCTATGGCTCTTCCACGATGACCGCCGGAAGGTTCCGCTCAATCCCATGGTGACATCGACGGAGCAGGGCATTCCCGGTGATCCGATCAATGTCGGGCTGGTCGGCTCCAAGGAGCAGATCATCCGCGCCTTTAACGCCGCAGGCTGGGATGCTGCCGACAAGGTCACGCTGCGATCGTCCGTCGATATAGGCCTCAGCGTCGTGCTCGACCGCCCGGATCTCGATGCACCTGTCAGTCCGCTGTTCTACGAGGGTCGCGAGCAGGATCTGGCCTTCGAAAAGCCGGTCGGCCGCAGCGCCGACCAGCGCAACCATGTGCGCTTCTGGCAGACCGCGACGCCTGCGGAGGGCGGTGGCCCGCTCTGGCTCGGTTCGGCGAGCTTCGACCGCGGCGTGGGCTTGAGCCACGACACCGGCCAGATCACCCACCACATCGGCCCCGATCTCGATGCCGAACGCGATCTGGTGATCGGCGACCTCAAGAAGGCGGGGCAGGTTTCGTCGACCTATGAAATCCCCGGCGTCGGTGCCACCAAGACCGGCCGCAACGGCGGCGGCGACCCCTATTTCACCGACGGCAAGGCTTTGGTCGGTGTGCTCGGGCCGGCAGCAGTGGGCAGCGGCGCGGGGATTGCCAAGTGAGGCTCGGCGGCTCGTGCTGCCTCGCCTTGTGGAGCCAGCCCCCAGCGCGCCTTTCGACTTACGCCGGCTGCCCCATGAACTGCGACAGCGATGCGAAATCGTCGTGCAGGTGGCCGGCCTCGATCGCCCGGCGGAAGATCGCCTCGTATCCCCCAGTGATCGTGCGGTCGATGCCGCGGGCTTCCATCAGGTCGACCAAATGGTGAAACGCGCTGTAATGCGGCGATACGGACGAGAGCGTTTCGGCATCAGCGTCATAGCGCCCGGCGGCGCTGCGTTTGATGAGGTCGGAGACGAGCCCCTCGACCACCGGCGCCGTCGCCGTCCATTGTCTTGCCAGCACGCCGAGATCGATCGCCTCGGCCCGGCAAACGGCGATCGACTGCAGCGCACCGAACAATGCGCCCCACATCAGCGCCAGCACGGCGCTGTCGAGCGCATTGGCGAGGCCCGGATCCTCGCCGATGAACTGGACATTGCCGCCGAGGGCGCCGAGCACGTTACGGCCTTCCTCGAAAACAGCTGAAGGACCGGAGACAAGCAGCGTGCCCGCTTCGGTGCCGATGAAGTCCGGCGTCGCCAGGATCGCGCCGTCGAGATAGCGGGCACCCTGCCGCTGCGCCCAGCCGTGCGCCTCGCGGCCACCATCCGGCGTGCCTGACGTGAGTTCGATGATCAGTCTGCCCTCGAGGGCACCGGCGACCTCCTTGTCGCGCAGAAGGCTTTGCGTCGCCTGGTAGTCGCTGACATTGACGATGACGACCTCAGATGCGGCGACCGCATTGCGCACGCTTGCCGCCACCTCGGCCCCGGCGGCAGCGAGCGGCGCCGCCTTTGCCGGCGTGCGGTTCCACAC
Organism: Ensifer sp. R-19; assembly: GCF_049905105.1. NCBI lineage: Bacteria > Pseudomonadati > Pseudomonadota > Alphaproteobacteria > Hyphomicrobiales > Rhizobiaceae > Ensifer > Ensifer sp. R-19. The sequence continues at coordinate 1,781,880 of NZ_CP184569.1, read as the reverse complement.
CGTCGTCGGGTGCCCGGCCTTGAGAAGCGCATGCGCCAGCGCCGATCCCATGCGCCCCATTCCCAATACGCTGATTGCAGGTTGCATTCCCAGTCTCCATATCCATGGCGCGGGAAGGGCGCCTGCACCCTTATCCCGCCCTGATTTCCACAGCGACGCGGTTGTCGTCGCGGTTCAGACGTAAGGTGGGCGGCCCGGGTCGCAATACGCACCGGATGGTAAGTGCTTACCGCGACGTAAGGGAGGATGATGTGACGACAGCAATGGAAAACTGCGGCTTTGCAACTGCGCTCAGGGCGATCGAGGGAAAGTGGAAGGTCGATATTCTCTGCGAACTCGGCAAGGCCGCCCGCCGCTTCGGCCGCCTGCGCCAGGCGATCCCTTTAATCAGCGAGAAGATGCTGGCGCAGCAGTTGCGTGAATTGGAGGCCGATGGCCTCGTCAGCCGCACCACCTATCCGGAAATCCCGCCAAAGGTGGTGTACGCGCTGACCGAACGCGGCGCGGCGCTGAACGTGGCGGCGGCGGCTCTCTGCAAGTGGGGCGAGGAGTTTGGCGGCGATGACGAGGTGCGGCCGGAGGCGAGGGTGGTTGCTGCGGTCTGACCGGCGGTAGCGTCGCCCGGGTGAAACAGTGGCGGCACCCGCAAGCGCGCGCGCCTTTGGGCACGCCCTTATGACCGCGCCCTTGTGTCCACGCCCCTGAGCACCTCCCTCCGGAGCGGCGATCTTAGCGGTCACAGCCCGCTCGACCCTCATCTCTGTGCTTGTCACAGAGATCCAGCAGCCGCACGTCCGCGCGGCGGGGTATGCCGAGCCGGTACGCTGGGTGCTCGCGCATTCGGGGCAACGCATCCCCTCGCGCCGCCGATTCGGCGCGGCTGGATTCCTGTGACAAGCACAGGAATGAGCAAGGTGGTACGCGGCCGCGGCACTTCGTCAGATGCCGTTGTGACGTCGAATCCTGTGGCTCTGGGTGCCCGAGATTTCCTGCGCCTGCGGAATTTTCATCCCTGGCATCCGGTTCCCTTGGGGGCAACGATCTTCGTAGCGGCAATCCTGTCCACCCTCATCTCTGTGCTTGTCACAGAGATCCAGCCGCCGCGCGTCCGCGCGGCGAGAGATCCCGAGCCATAACGAAGACTTTCTCGTATTGGTCGGCGCATCCCCCCGCCGCAGCGCGGCAGGGGGATGCCTGTGACAGGCATGGGAATGCGGGCGGTGGGACGCGTGATCGCTGCGCTACTTCACCACGGCATGGCGCTTGCGGCCAAGCGAGAGCCGAACCGGATGCTCGCCGAGTGAGACGATTGTCTCTGCATCCTCAACGACTTCTCCGTCCAGGCGCACACCGCGCCCGGCGATTGCCCGCCGTGCCTCGCCCTTCGATGAGGCCAGTCCTGCCCGTACCACGAGGTCAACGAGACCTATGCCCTTCAGGCGCTCGGCATCGCTCAGCACGACCGTCGGCAACCCCTCGGCCGCTTCACCTCCGCCGAATGCCTGCCGCGCCGTCGCCTGCGCCCGCCGGACTGCGTCTGCTCCATGCGCCAGCGCCGTTGCCTCATTGGCGAGGCGCTCCTTGACCACGTTCAGGTCCGCGCCCTCGGCGCGACCCAGCCTTTCGATCTCGTCGAGCGGCAGATCGGTGAAGAGTTTGAGGAAGCGCACCACGTCGGCATCCTCGACGTTACGCCAGAACTGCCAGTAGTCGTAGGGCGACAGACGGTCCTCGTTCACCCAGATGGCGCCGGCCGCGGTCTTGCCCATCTTGACGCCCGATGCCGTCGTCAGCAGCGGCGTGGTCATGCCGAAGACTTCCGCGCCCTCGATCCGCCGCACCAGATCGACGCCACCAACGATATTGCCCCATTGGTCGCCGCCGCCGAGCTGCAGCCGGCAGCCGGTGCGGCGAAACAGTTCGAGGAAATCGACCGCCTGCAGGATCATGTAGTTGAACTCGAGGAAGCTCAGGTTCTCCTGCTGTTCCAGCCGCGTTTTCACGCTGTCGAAGGAGAGCATGCGGTTGACGGAGAAGTGTTTGCCGACGTCCCGGAGCATGTCGATCCAGGCCATCCGGTCCAGCCAATCGGCATTGTTGACCATGACAGCATCGGTCGGGCCGTCGCCGAAGGTCAGCAACCGCTCGAACACTTTGCGGATGCCGGCGATATTGGCCGCGATCTCATTCTCCGACAGCATTGGCCGTGCCGCCGAGCGAAAGCTCGGATCGCCGATCCGCGTCGTGCCGCCGCCGATCAGCACGATCGGCTTGTGCCCGGCCTGCTGCAGCCGGCGAAGCGCCATGATCGGCAAGAGATGGCCGACATGCAGGCTGTCCGCCGTCGCATCGAAGCCGGCGTAGACAGGCACGATGCCGGCCGCAAAGGCGCGATCGACGCCCTCAAGGTCCGTCACCTGGTTGACATAGCCGCGCTCGAGCAGCGTCCCGGTGATCGTCGAGCGCGGCTCAAAGGCGTCAGTGGGATTGTCGGAAATTGTCATTAGAGCTCTCCATGGCATTGCCGCCAGGGAGCACCGAACAAAACAAAGCCGCCTGACGGCGGCTTGTTTCAAGACATGATCGAAACGCGCCGCTCCCTATGGGGACGTCGCATAATAGATGGCAGCGATGAGCGCGGTTTTGATCATGCTGTGGTTGTAGCGAGGAATGGGGGAGGCGGCAAGGGTGGGGATCGTGGCCGTGTAGAGTTGTATTTTTCGGCAATTCAATCTTTATATGCACGCCGTAATCGGTAGTGTACCTGATAGATTTGACAATTTACAGTCGGAATTGGGTGGAGGTTTTTGCGGTGTCGTTTGTCAAAATTAGCAATGAGCAACATGATGCATTTGTGTCGTCCCTTAAGGCAGGTCAGTATAATTTGCTATTGGGTGCCGGTGTTAGCCTTGATTCCGAAAATAGTATCGGGAAGCTGCCGTCTGGAACCACTCTTCGCGACGAATTATGTGATTTGAAGGGTGTTTCGAAGAACAAATCTCTTCAAAAAGTTTTCGCACTTCTCAGTGAATCCGAAGTTGATCAATACATTACAAAAAGGTTCTCTGGATGCACCGCAGGCGCGACGCTATCGACTCTCTCAACGTTCGTTTGGCGCCGAGCATTTACTTGGAATATCGATGACGCGTTGGAGGCAGCTTATCGATTAAAAGGTGCGAAGCAGAAACTTGTGACAGCACATTTTCGCGACGACTACAACGATGAGCGGGTTCTTTCCGATTTGCTTCTGGTCAAGCTACATGGCTCTGTGACGCACGCTTCGAAAGGTTACGTCTTTGCACGGGACGAATACATACAAGTAATGAAAGAGAACAGTCCTTGGATGACTGTTCTCTCGCAGTTTCTCACCAACGGAATCCAGAAATATTCTTCCCGAAAAGATAACTGGTGCAGAAGCTCTGGCATTCTATTCCGATTTCGAGTTGGTTCCGTCGAGCCAAAGGCCCCAGGAATCCGCGTCGAGGTTCTTCTACGGGCACGCTCCAGAATGGTCGGATTTTGAATCTGGGTTTGATGTCAGTCGCTCGATAACATCCTCCATTATTAATGATGTCGAAAATCTGCTAAATAATACAGTAGAAGAGAGCAGAATTATTATTCTGACAGATGAGCCTGGCACCGGAAAGACAACTGTCGTCAGAAGAGTTGCTTTTGAGATATCTAGAAGAGGAATTCACACCCTGGTGTGCTCTGCATTGAGTCGGTTGGAGTATGATAAGACATTAAGCATTGTTGACGGTATAGAAGGTACACTCTTAATAGTTGTTGATAATTTTGCAAACCAAGTGTCCCCGTTTGCTGAAATTGTATCAAAAACTCGGAAAAAAGATCTAGTCGTTCTTGCTTCAGAGAGAGGGTACAGAAATAGATACTTATTTCAGAGCTTGTCCGGCGTCCCTTATCATCGCGCTGCGGCGCTAAAGATGCGTGCGGTCGATGTTGAGGCTATAGTTGAGCGGTATACAGAGTTAGGCATTGTCGGAACGTCACGTGCAATCAGAGATCTAAACGGCTTTATAAAATCAGCCGCTGATGATCCGATGGCGGTTGTATGTTGCAGGGTCCTCAACGACTTCAGGCCGCTCGACAGAATTGCCTTCGACTTGATGGAGGAATGCAACGAAGTTGATCAAAACAGATATCTGATAGCGGCCCTTTCTCAGCATTGTTTCGGCGGTGGCGTTCGTCACGAGATTCTCTCTAGTATTCTCGGATCCCAGGGATACAGAGAGCAGCTTAGCAAAGAGCATGCACTGCCTTTGTCATATTATGACCGTCGTACGAATACGCATGTCGTACCGCAGAATTCTACGATCGCGATGCGTATTCTCGACAATATGTCGAAGCGCGATCCGCGCCGACTTCTGGATATTTTTACTAGGCTCGCAATTACACTTGCACCACGCGTAAACCGAAAAGCGATTAAACAGCGCAGTTCTGAAGCACGATTGGCGAGCCGCTTATTCGATTTTGACTCTGTGGTCGACGGCATACTGGGAGACTTGGCCCCTGCGTTTTATGAGGCGACCCAAAAAGCGTGGCAGTGGAACTCGCGATACTGGGAGCAGGTGGCGCTCATGAATGTTTCGCGTCACAATAGCTCAGGCGTTCGTGGAATGACTGAATACTTGGACTCGGCAGTCCAAAACGCGAGACATGCTGCGTCCATCGAAAATCATCCGCTGCCACTAACCACACTAAGTAAAATATTGTTTATTCAGATGGTTGTCCCGGGGTACTCGAGAGTAGGCGCATTCAACGAAGCTTTTGACTGTTCAGACCGCGCAATCAAGATTGAAAAAAGCTGGGCGCGGAAGTCGGTGCACCCGTATGTTACCATGTTCCGCGGAGCGCGAGAGTATCTAGAGCGCGGCGGTGTGATGTCGAGCACGCAGATGCAGCGTGTTCGCGACCTTTTGCTCGAAGCAGAGAAACTTTTCCCAAAGGATCATGAGGTTGGGGACAATTTGCGCAATCTTAGAGCTTTGATTTAGCTTGCAGCCGCCCCGGACCGACTATCTTCTGAGCAGAGGGGGTGTCTTGCCGGAGGAGGAGGGCTTCTCCCTCTCTATCCTGCGAGACATCTCCCCACAACGCACTGGGCTCGCCCTTGCTTGGCAGTTTGCCGTCTTCCGAGCGCGGGCACCGAGTCGTTGTCTTTCCTGATTTGCCTACCGCCCCGGCCGTCCCGTCTTGCCCTTCGTCCGGCCCTTCTGCCGCTTCTCGTCCACCGGATCCTCATAGGACCCGACGCCCGGTTTCGCCCGGGTGAGGATCGGTTTATCCGGGACATGGCCGATCACCGGCTTTTCGGTGCGGCCGACAGTCATTTCGTCGAGGGTGTTCCGGCGGAATAGCGATTTGTCCGAGCCGGCGGGTGTCGCGACGTCGCGGCCCATGTCGTCGAGGTCGGGCTTCTGGAAGAGAGACTTTTCGTCCGTGGTCTTGGATCCTCGGCTCGATCCTCGGGTTGAACCCGAGGACGAGGATGACGTCGAGGAGCCGGACCGCTTGCCCCCTTCCTGCGACCTTGCCTCTTCCCGCGCCATCGGGTCGTCCAAGGCGGCCAGTTCGGCGGCCTTGAGGCGTTTGATCTCGTCGCGGAGGCGGGCGGCCTTTTCGAAGTCGAGGTCGGCGGCGGCGTCGCGCATCTGTTTTTCCAGCGCGTTAAGGTGGGCCTGCAGGTTGTTGCCGACGAGGTGGCCGCCGTCGGCGAAGCCCTTGCCGGCGACGCCGGAGATGTCGGCGCGGACGTGGTCCTTCTCGTAGACCGAGTCGAGGATGTCGGAGATCTTCGCCTTTACCGATTCCGGCGTGATGCCGTTGGCCTCGTTGTAGGCCATCTGCTTTTCGCGGCGGCGGCTGGTCTCGTCCATGGCGCGCTGCATCGAGCCGGTGATCTGGTCGGCATAGAGGATGACCTTGCCGTCGACGTTACGGGCAGCGCGGCCGATGGTCTGCACCAGCGAGGTCTCGGAGCGCAGGAAGCCTTCCTTGTCGGCATCGAGAATGGCGACGAAGCCGCATTCGGGAATGTCGAGGCCCTCGCGCAACAGGTTGATGCCGACGAGCACGTCGAAAGCGCCGAGGCGCAGGTCGCGGATGATCTCGATGCGTTCCAGCGTGTCGATGTCGGAGTGCATGTAGCGCACGCGAATGCCCTGTTCGTGCAGGTATTCGGTGAGGTCTTCGGCCATGCGCTTGGTGAGCACGGTGACGAGCGTGCGGTAGCCGGCGGCGGCGGTCTCGCGGATTTCGCCCAAGACGTCGTCGACCTGGGTTTTCGCCGAGCGCACTTCCACCGGCGGGTCGATCAGGCCGGTCGGGCGGATGACCTGTTCGGCAAAGACGCCGCCGGATTGTTCCAGTTCCCAGCTACCGGGCGTCGCCGAAACGGCGATCGTGTCCGGGCGCATCGCGTCCCATTCCTCGAAGCGCAACGGACGGTTGTCCATGCACGAGGGCAGGCGGAAGCCGTATTCGGCCAGTGTCGCCTTGCGGCGGAAGTCGCCGCGATACATGCCGCCGATCTGGCTGACGGAGACGTGGCTCTCGTCGATGAACAGCAGCGCGTTGTCGGGGATATATTCGAACAGCGTCGGCGGCGGCTCGCCGGGGTTGCGGCCGGTGAGGTAGCGCGAATAGTTCTCGATGCCGGCGCAGGAGCCGGTCGCTTCCAGCATCTCGATGTCGTAGCGGGTGCGCTGCTCCAGCCGCTGGGCTTCGAGCAGGCGGCCGCCCTTTTCCAGCTCGGCGAGCCGGTGCACCAGCTCTTCCTTGATCGCCTTGATGGCGCCGTTCAGCGTCGGGCGCGGGGTGACATAGTGCGAGTTGGCGTAGATTTTCACCGACTTCAGGTCGCCGGTCTTCTGGCCGGTCAGCGGGTCGAACTCGGTGATCGCGTCGATCTCGTCGCCGAACATGGAGATGCGCCAGGCGGCATCCTCCAAGTGGGCCGGAAAAATCTCGATGGTATCCCCGCGCACGCGAAAAGAGCCGCGCTGGAAATCCATGTCGCGGCGCTTGTACTGCTGCGCCACCAGGTCGGCGAGCAGTTGCCGCTGGTCGAGCCGGTCGCCGACGCTCATCTGGAAGGTCATGGCGGTATAGGTCTCGACCGAGCCGATACCGTAGATGCACGAGACAGACGCGACGATGATGCAGTCGTCGCGCTCCAGCAGCGAGCGGGTGGCCGAGTGGCGCATGCGGTCGATCTGCTCGTTGATCGAGGATTCCTTCTCGATGAAGGTATCCGAGCGCGGCACGTAGGCTTCCGGCTGGTAGTAGTCGTAGTAGGAGACGAAGTACTCGACCGCGTTGTTGGGAAAGAAGTTCTTGAACTCGGAATAGAGCTGCGCGGCCAGCGTCTTGTTGGGCGCGAGGATGACGGCGGGACGTTGCGTCGCCTCGATTACCTTGGCCATGGTGAAGGTCTTGCCGGAACCGGTGACGCCGAGCAGCACCTGGCTGCGCTCGCCGGAGGTCAGGCCCTCGACCAGATCGGCGATCGCCGTCGGCTGGTCGCCGGCCGGCTCGTAATCGGAGACCATCTGGATCTCGACGCCGCCTTCGGATTTCGGCGGCCGGGCAGGCCGGTGCGGCGTCCAGAGCTTGCCGTCCTTGAACAGCGGGTTGCCGCTTTCGATCAGCGCCGACAGCGCTTCCACCGTGGCGGTGACGCCGGATTTGGCCGTCAGCCTGTCGGCATCCTCCAGCGACACGTCGAGGCCCGCGACCGGGTTGAGGCCGGCGGCGGCGCGGGTCTTCGGATCGGTCGAGCCGCCCATCGACGTGCCGCGCGCGGACTTGCTGCCGACGATCTCGACCTTGCTCTTCTTCCCGGCCTTCTTCGGCTGTGCTTCGTCATCCGCGCCCGCGGCCTTGCGCGCCGCCTTGGAGGCGGCGATCTCTACCGTCTTGCGGTGCTTGCCGGCCTTGGAGGCGATCTGACGCTGGGTTTCGAAAGCGGAGGCTTCCGCATCCGCCTCGAGCTGCTTCACCCAATCCGAGACGTTGCCGCTGAGCGGGGTGCCGGACAAGGGCGCCTGCGGCGCTTCTTCGAAACCGGACGGCGTGGAGGGCTTCGGCGGGGCATTCTTCGGAGTTTTGGTCATGGCGGGGAATATGGCGAGAGTCCGGTCGAAAGAAAAGGGGCGAGTGAGTACAAAAAGGCAACATTTCGCAGTGCTTCGGCGACAACTTTGCACGCGAAACGGCAGGGGCGTGGCGTTGAATTTGCGGACGACTGGGCGCCGAACGAGTGGCAGCGCCACCACTCGGGCCGACGGCCGGGTCACGCTTGCCTCAACCGCGACGAGCCGGACTGGCTCGTTGATATAACTCTTACGGTTGCGATGTGCCGTTACGTTACTCCAATTGGGCGACAAGACATAAATCCCTGCAGCGTGGTAACAATAACACTTTGGAGGGTGCCATGTTCTACTTGCGTGGCGCCGCACTCATCTCGATTTGTGCTGCGTTTTGCCAACCGCTTCCTGTCAGCGCTGCCGAACCTGTCGGTCAGGCGGTGCAGATTCGCACGTCAGTCAGCGGCGCACGCGGTCCGATCGCGGTCAAGGACCCGGTCTACAAGGACGAACGGATTTCGACATCGAAGTCCGGTCTCGGCCAGTTCGTCTTCCAGGATGGCACCAAGCTTGCGGTCGGCTGGGGTTCGTCCGTGGTCATCGACAAATTCGTCTACGATGATGCCAAGTCGGTGAAGAAACTGACGATCATGGCCGCGAAGGGCACGTTCCGCTGGATCAGCGGCAAGTCCGGGCACTCCGCCTATCAAATCGTCACGCCGGCCGGCACGATCGGCGTTCGCGGCACCGCCTTCGATTTTTATGTCGGCCGCGACGGCACCACCGCCGTCGTGCTGCTCAGCGGCGCCGCAAGCTTCTGTGGCGCCGGCGGCTGCCGGCAATTGACGCAGCGTTGCGACTGCGTCGTCGCCAAGCCTGGCGGCGGCATCAGCGATCCGAGAAGAGTCAGTCGCAATACATTGAAATCACTAGGCAATGCGCAAGCCCTTCCTTTCCTCTCCGGTGGGCAACGACTGTCCGGAGCGCTGGGCTGGGCGGGGGGCGGCTGCAGCCTTGCGGCGGTGTTCCAGGAGGATCTCGAACGCCAACCGCAAACTGTGCAACCCCCCGCCGTCGAAGAAAGGCCTCCCGAGGAAAAACCGAAGCCCGAGGAGAGGCCGCACAAGCCGGAGGAGAAACCTCAGAAGCCGGAGGAAAAACCTCAGAAGCCTGTGCAGGAAGAAGGCTACCGCAATCGCCACTGGGAGATGAAACATCCGGATATCCGCGGCGAGGATGCCAACCACAAGGATGTGCTCGAACATGCCAACGACCATCAGAACAAGGGGCATCAGAAGGGGCGCAGTCATCACAATGACTGACGAACCGGCAGGCCGCCTGACGCTCGGTACCTTCCGCGCACGCCGCCGATTGCCTCCAATGGCCACGACTGGGCGAGCGGCCATGACCGCCTAACTCTTACGGTTGCGGCATGGCGTTACCCCGATTGGGCGACAAGACATAAATCCCTGTGACGTGATAACAATAGCACTTTGGAGGGTGCCATGTTCTGCTTGCGTGGTGCCGCACTCATCGCGTTTTGTGCCGTGACATTCAGTCCGACCATCGCCGCCGAACCTGTCGGCCAGGCGGTGCAGATTCGCACGTCAGTCAGCGGCGCACGCGGTCCGATCGCGGTCAAGGACCCGGTCTACAAGGACGAACGGATTTCGACATCGAAGTCCGGTCTCGGCCAGTTCGTCTTCCAGGATGGCACCAAGCTTGCGGTCGGCTGGGGCTCGTCGGTGGTCATCGACAAGTTCGTCTATGACGATGCCAAGTCGGTGAAGAAACTGACGATCATGGCCGCGAAGGGCACGTTCCGCTGGATCAGCGGCAAGTCCGGGCACTCCGCCTATCAAATCGTCACGCCGGCCGGCACGATCGGCGTTCGCGGCACCGCCTTCGATTTTTATGTCGGCCGCGACGGCACCACCGCCGTCGTGCTGCTCAGCGGCGCCGCAAGCTTCTGTGGCGCCGGCGGCTGCCGGCAATTGACGCAGCGTTGCGACTGCGTCGTCGCCAAGCCTGGCGGCGGCATCAGCGATCCGAGAAGAGTCAGTCGCAATACATTGAAATCACTAGGCAATGCGCAAGCCCTTCCTTTCCTCTCCGGTGGGCAACGACTGTCCGGAGCGCTGGGCTGGGCGGGGGGTGGCTGCAGCCTTGCGGCGGTGTTCCAGGAGGATCTCGAACGCCAACCGCAAACTGTGCAACCCCCCGCCGTCGAGCAGCGTCAACCAATACCGCTGATACCCAGGACGCAGCGCCAGGAACAAAGGCAGCGGCAGCAGCAGAGCGGACAGAGCCAGCGGCAGCGGCAGGAGCAGCGCCAGGAACAGGGACAAGGACAGGGTAGCCAACGGCAGGAACAGTCCCAGCGGCAGGAGCAGGAACAAGGGCAGGGCCAGGGCAGCCAACGCCAGGAACAGGAACAGCGGCAGGAACAGTCGCAACAGGGCGGTGGAACGCAGCGCCAGGAACAGAGCCAAAGCCAGAGCCAGACCCAAAGCCAGAATTGAGCGCCGACCGTGTGCGCCGCTGACGGCCTGTCGTTTGCCAACGCTTTCGGCGCAGCGTTCACGATGCGTCGGCAACGACCTGTCGCTAGGCACAAGCGGGCCGGCGCTAAACCAACGACAAATCAAAGCTTTGCGAACGATCCGAGAGCCCAGGTCGAGGCGATGTGCCGGGCGGTCGTCTGCGGCTGAGGTCCGGCACGTTTCACTCCGCCGGGCGCTTGGCGTCTTCGACCGGCGTTTCGGCGAAATGCTCCGATCGGCGCGACATCCGGGCGTAGAAGCCGACCAGGCCCGGTGCCAGGGCGGCAGACTTCAGCTTCGCTGCGTTGATGATGCTGCGGCTCGAGGTCGCGCGCGTGCGTAGCACCGAGACGAGCCGGTCATGCAGCAGCCGCAATTCCGCGAAGGCGGGCGAGGCGGCGAGGTTCTCGTCTCCGGCGACCGCGAAAAGCCGGGTTCGCGTCGTCTTTCCCTTGAGGCCCAGGCTTCCCGCATCCAGCAGCGCGCAATTCGGCAATGCCTCAGCCGTTGCTTCCGACACGAGCACGTCGAAGTTGACGTCCTTGCAGGCCGCTTCGATGCGGGCCGCGATGTTGACGGTGTCGCCGACCGCCGAATAGTTGAAGCGGGTTTCGGCACCCATGTTGCCGACGCAGGCGAGCCCGGTATGGATGCCGATGCCGATGCGCACCTCATGGCCGGAGCCGAAACCGAAGGCGTCTTCGGCATTCAGCCGGGCCAGGGTCTCGCGCATGCCGAGCGCGGCGCGAAGTGCCTTTTGCGGATGGTTGACCACATCGACCGGGGCGTTCCAGAAGGCCATGATGGAATCGCCGATGAACTTGTCGAGCGTGCCCTCATTGGCGAGCACATGGCGGCTCAGCGCGTCGAGCAGCGTGTTGAGGAAGGCGACGACCTCGGTCGGCGTCATGCGCTCGCTCATCTCGGTGAAGCTGCGCACGTCGACGAACATCACCGTCAGCTCGCGGTCGTCGCCGCCAAGGCTCAGCGCATTGCGCGTGTGCTCGATGCGATAGAGCAGCGATGGCGAGAGATAGCGCCCAAAAGCCTGGCGGACCTCGCGTCGTTCGCGATCCGTCACCAGGAAGCGATAGGCGGTGGCGGAGAAATGGGTGATCGAGGCGGCGAGGATCGGCGCCAGCGGATCGACGAGCAGCCCGCCATAGTAGAAGGCGAGCCAGGAGGCTGCGAGCCCCAACACCGTGACCGCGAGGCCGCAGACCAGCGCCACCACGGGGCTGACGAAAGTGGTCAACAGCACGAGCAGCGTGCCGGCCAGTGCGATCGAGAGGATTTCGAGCCCGTCGGCCCAGTCTGGACGCGACAGATAGCGGCCGGAGAGGATCTGCTCGACGATCTGGGCATGGATGGAGACGCCGGGCACGTTCTGCCCGAGCGCGGTGGTGCGCACGTCCTGCAGTCCGGCAGCCGACGTGCCGATGAAGACGATGCTGCCTTCGATCGCGGCGCGAACGTCCGGAGAGGAGGCTTCGTCCGTGAGAACCCGCCGGGCGGAAATGTAGCGCTCCGTCGTGTCCGGCGTGACGTAGAGCCAGAGTTCGCCGGTCGAGGTGAGCGGCACGACGAAGTCGCCGATCTTGACGGCGGTGAGCGTGTTGGCGACGTTGGGTGCTGCGGCGAGCACATAGGTCGAGGCGCCCTGCGCCACGCGCAGCGCCTCCAGGGCGAGGCTCGGGTAGAACTGCTGCCCGTCGCTGAGGAACAGCGGTGCGGCCCGCACCACCGCGGAGGAGGAGCCGGGATTGAGGCTGATATGGCCGAGCCCGGCGGCGTTGGCTTCGAGCTGGGGCCGTAGCGGCGTTGCGGCGTGCAGGCGCGGCGGCGCCTCGGCAGCGGTTTCGCCGGTGAAGGCAAAGCCGGCCTTGACCGACGGCAGGTAACTGCCGTCGTTGGTGAGGCCGAAACCGAGCACGACCGGCTTGTCTTGGATCGCCTGGGCAAAGATCTCGTCATTATCGGGCAGGGTTGCGACGAAGGATGGATCGACGCCGCCGACGTCGCGCACGACCGTGCGCGGCGACAGGCGGTCGGGCTCGGCAAAGAGCACGTCGAAGGCAATCGCTGCCGCGCCCATCTCGGTCAGCCGGTTGGTCAAATTCGCCAGGCGGTCGCGCGGCCAGGGCCATTGGCCGAATTCACGCAGCGACGCCTCGTCGATATCGATCACCTTGACCGGCATGGTCTCGAAGCCGCGCGGCGCGATCCGCTGGTATTCGTCGAAGGTGACGTCGCGCGCCTGCCTCAGAAGCTGCGGATCGTTTGCGCGCAGGACCGTGAAGAACGCCACCACTGTGAGGCCGATGAGAACGCCGAACAGCTGGGCTCGTGTCATGGCGGCCTACGGGACGATGGGCAGGCCCGCCTTGACGAGCCCGTCTTTGAAATGTGCGTGGTCGGCAGGGTCGACATAGCCGGTGAAGAAGCGCCAGTAGCGCGGTAAATCGACAGGCGCGTTGGCGACGGCCTCGGGAACGATCCTGCGGGCTTCCTCGTTGCGGTCGAGCTGGCCAAGGCAGGCGAGCAGAATGACCAGGTTGAAATAGGTGCGGCGCAGGAGCAGCGCCCGTTCGGCGTGACGCAGCGCTTCCTCGTAATTGCCGAGGTGGTAGTGGGCGAGAGCGATGCGGTTGAAGAAGAGGTAGGTCAGCGGATCGTGCGGGCTCAGCCTCAGCGCCTTGTGCAGCGGGTCCAATGCCTCGGCGAAACGGCCGATATAGATGCGCGCCCAACCGAGCGCCATGTGAGCGAGCGCAAAATTGGGGTTGAGATCGATCGCCTGTTGCGCTTCCTGGACCGCGGCATGCGGCCGCCGGGCAGCGAAATTGGCGAGGCACATGACATAGTGGCAATAGGGATCGTGATCCTCGATCACGACGGCGCGCGCAGCCTCCGCCGCCAACTCCGCGCTATCCCGGTCAATGTCGTCGCTGAAGCCGAAATAGCAGCGGGCAAACAGCGAGCGGGCCAGCATCATGTGCGCGCGGCCGAATTCGGGGTCGAGGGCGATCGCGCGGCGTTGCCACTCGATCGCGTCGTCGAAGTGCGCGGCGGAGTCCTGCGCATTATGCAGCAGCGTGCCGCGCATGTGGCATTCGTAGGCGTCGAGATTGTCGCTGCCGCGTAGCAGCGCCCGGCGGTTTTCGCCAATCAGGATCTCCGGCTCGATCGCCGCGACCACATGTTGGGTGATCTCATCCTGGATGGCGAAAATGTCGGCGAATTCGCGCTCGTAGCGCTGCGCCCAGAGATGGATGCCGGTTTCCGCCTCGATCAACTGTCCGGTGACGCGCACGCGCGAGCCTGAGCGGCGCACGCTGCCCTCGACGATGTAGCGCACGCCGAGATCGCGGCCGATCTGTTTGACGTCGACGGCGCGGCCCTTGTAGGCGAAAGAGGAGTTGCGGGCGATGACGAAGAACCAGCGGTAGAGCGACAACGCCGTGATGATGTCCTCGGTCAGACCGTCGGCGAAGAAGTCCTGTTCGGGGTCGCCGGACATGTTGACGAAGGGCAGAACGGCGATCGACGGCTTGTCGGGCAGGGCAAGCGGCATGCCGGGCAGATCCGGCCTCACCGGGTCCTCATGCCAGTCGACGCGGTGCACCGGCACCGGGCGCGGCATGTTCTTGAGCGCGCGATCGCCAAGCCGGTGCATGGGAAACTCCAGCTTGCCGACGATCTGGTCGTGCAACGCACCGGAGATGCAGATGTCGGCCGGTTTCGCCACCTGCTGCAGCCGCGCCGCCACATTCACGCCGTCGCCGAGCAGGTTGCCGCCGTCGACCACGACGTCGCCGAGATTGAGGCCGATGCGGAACTCCATGCGCCGCTCCGGCGCGAGGTCGGCGTTTCTCCGCTGCAGGGTCCGCTGGATGGCGACCGCTGCCCGAACCGCCTGCACTGCACTCTGGAATTCCGCGACAAGGCTATCGCCAGCGGCGCCGAAGATGCGCCCGCCATGCTCGGTCACAAGGCTTGAAATCGTTGCACAATAGGTGGCAAGTGTTGCGAGCGCACCTTCCTCGTCAATCGCGACAAGGCGACTGTAGCCAGCGACATCGGCAGCAAGGATCACGGCGAGCTTCCGTTCCAAGAGGGCAGCCCCTCCCGCGGCATCTGGTCAGAAGGAAAATAAGCGTAACTTAAATTAGAAAAGTCGAGAAGCATAAATTGCCCCGATTTGTGTCCATTGCTGGGCCGGAGGCGCAAATAGACGGTTCGCGTGGCCTCTACGACAGATTGTGTCCGGCGACGCTTCCCGGCGTGCGACGATTGTGCAAGTTTCGCAAAGTCAGAACCGCGCCGTCAGGCGTTCGCCATCCAAGGGCCGCCAATTGATCATCTCCTGCCTGCATACGGCCGACAGCAACGTCGCCGTTTTCGAGAATGCTGCGCGCGAACTCGGACTTTCCTCCGCGAACTTGCGCCATACGGTCCGCGCCGATCTGCTGCGCGCGGCGGAGGAAGCGGGCGGCCTGACCGAGGACATCACGCAGCAGACAGCGGCGGTTCTCTCGGCGCTGGCGGCGAAGGCCGACGCCGTGCTGCTCACCTGCTCGACGCTCGGGCCGAGCGTTGTGAGGGCCGGGTTGGGCACTGCCGTCCCGATCCTGCGCGTCGATGCGGCGCTGGCGGAGAAGGCGGCCGCGACCGGCGGCAAGCTGGTAGTGCTTTGCGCGGTGGAAACGACGGTCGCACCCACTACGGCGCTTTTTGCCGACGCGGCGCGCCGTTCCGGCGCTGTCCTCGAGGTTCGTCTCGTCGAGGGTGCGTGGGCGCTGTTCAAGGCGGGAAGCCGTGACGGCTACCTTGCTGCGATCGCCCGGGCGGCAGAAGCGGCCTATGGGGATGGAGCCTCCATCGTTGCGCTGGCCCAGGCGTCCATGGCTGGCGCCGCCGATCATGTCCGCAACGGACCGCGGCCGCTGTCGAGTCCGGCGGCCGGGCTTGAGCAGGCCATGAATATGATCGCCGACTAGCGATATTCCGTTATCCGGCTAATGATTCTCGGGATTTTGAAGGGCGGCAGCGAACTTCGCGCATCCCCTATGACGGCCTGCGCTGTAGGATGCGGTCACTATGACCCTGATTCGACCCACACGTGAAGACGATACAGCTTTGCTGCCCGACATAGAGCGCTCCTCCGGCGCGCTTTTTCGCACCATCCCCGACCTGGCCTGGATTGCCGACGACGATGTCCAGTCCGCGGAAGCTCATGTCGACTTCCTGCGCACCGGCCTGTCCCTGGTGGCCGTCGACGAGCAGGATCGACCGCTCGGCTTCCTTTGTGCCGCGAGCGCAGAGGGCGCGCTGCACATCTGGCAGCTTGCCGTGTTGGAGGAAAGCCAGGGCCGGGGGCTTGGGCGCGCCATGATGCTGGCTGCGATCGCGCATGCGCGCGCCCGTTCGCTTGCCGCGGTAACGCTGACGACGTTCCGCGATCTCAAATGGAACGAGCACTTCTACCGCACACTCGGCTTCGCTACGCTTGCCGGGGACGAACTCGACGCGCGTCTCGCGCAGATCCTTGCAAACGAGGGCGCTCACGGCATTCCGCCAGAGCGGCGCTGTGCAATGCGCCTGACGCTTGTGTGAGGACGCGCGTCAGCGATCCGCCCGATGCGGCGATGCTGATCTCTGGTCCGGGTTGGGCTTTAGGCCCTCCGGCGCAAGGCCTGGTGCGAAGTGGTTCCTCGCCCTTGGCTTGCCGCTCCAGAGCGCCGTGCGTTCAGATGAACGCACTAGGGTCGCTCTAGCACATTGTTTCTAGAGCATCTTTCCGCTTCAAGTGATTCCACTTGAAGCGGGATGCTCTAGCGCCGGACGCCGACGACCTGGCCCCGGGCGAACTGCGAGACCCTGACGCCGCCGGACTGATTGCCGCCGATCAACTGGGCCGTCGACTTCGACATCGCGGACAGGATGCCGACGTGGTAGCCACGACCGGTGCGCACGACGACAATATCGCCGGCGCGCGCATAGGCGAGCTTCACCGGTGCACCGAACCGAAGCCACGAGCGGGCGAAGCCGAAGCTCTGCGGTGGACTGCGGCCGGACTTGCGGGCAACCATGCCCATGAAATGGCCGCACCAGGGGGTACGTGCCGGGTTGATGCCGAGCGCTGCGCGAAGGGTCTTGTTGTTCTTCACCTCGTGCAGGCCTTTGTATTGCTGCGCCTGGGCAAGCATGCCCGCGCTGGCAAGAGATGGCGATAGGAGCGCGACATAGGCAGCCGCAAGAAACGCCAGGACCTTCATGGTCAGGTCTCCTTGACAAGTTGCTGGGTGCGAACGGTCGGGGCGGCCTGGCGATCGCCGGCATGGCACCCGGTTGCTCAACTGTTTCCAATGTTCCCATGGGAAATTTCAGCGGACATGCGCGTGCCCAGCGTCTGATACGCAGCATCGGCGTGTCGGCGAACCGCGCGCAAGGCGCGGAGCCAACTTCACGGCAACCGCCGTTTCGAAGTGTGGTATTCCCCTGCCTGTCCCGTCGGACAGTCGAGCGACATTGCTCATGCGCCAGTACAAAATTGTGGCAAAACCCGTAAAATATTGGGGCATGACTTGCTAAATGACGGAAAAATGCCGGTTCGTCGTCGATTCGACACCCTGACCTGCAGAAAATCCCGTATCGGCTCGCTCCGAGGCGTCACTTGAGCCAATGGAAGGCCGGCAGGACTTGCGCCCGGACGGGGCTGCGGGGCATCGTCGGAGCATGATTCGCGCCCCGAGGTTCTCTATGTCCTTCACTCTCTCTCCGGCCTATCTCTGGCCGATTCTTCTGCTCCTGTTTTCCAACGTCTTCATGACCTTCGCCTGGTATGGGCATCTGAAATACACGTCGTCACCGCTCTACATGGCGATCGTGGCAAGCTGGGGCATTGCCTTCTTCGAATATTGCCTGGCGGTGCCGGCCAACCGCATCGGCCATCAGGTCTATTCCGCCGCACAGCTGAAGACGATGCAGGAGGTGATCACGCTTCTGGTCTTTGCCGCCTTCTCAGTTTTCTGGCTGAAGGAGTCGATCGGCTGGAACCATCTGGTCGGTTTCGCCCTGATCGCCTTAGGCGCCTCGTTCATCTTCAAGGGCTAACAGGCGTCCGGCCGCTGTAGCGGTTAAGACCGCTGCAAACAAAAAGGCAGGGCCCAAGCCCTGCCTTTTGCATTGTTAACGGTCTGCAGCGCGTCGCGCTGGCGTCAGACCATGGCTGCCACGGCCGGCGCGACGTGCGGCCAGACCTCGACCCAGCCGCGATAGATCATGTCGAGCGCGACATAGAGGATGATTGCGAGGCCGATATAGGCGATCCAGTGATAACGGTTGAGCAGCCGGGCGATGAAACCGGCTGCCACGCCCATCATCGCAATCGAAAGCGCAAGGCCGATAACCAGGATCGTCGGATGTTCGCGGGCGGCGCCTGCGACGGCCAGCACGTTGTCGAGCGACATCGAGATGTCGGCGATGACGATCTGGATGGCCGCCTGCATGAAGGTTTTCTGGGGCGCGTTGCTGCCAGCGCCGCTTTCGCCTGCCGCGTGCGCTGCCTGCTGCTCGCGGATTTCGCGCCACATCTTCCAGCAGACCCACAGCAGCAAAATGCCACCGGCGAGCAAAAGGCCGATGATTTCCAGGAGCTGGACCGTGACGCTGGCGAGCGCGATGCGCAGCACGGTTGCCGCGATGATGCCGACGAGGATGACCTTCTTGCGCTGCTCCGTCGGCAGCCCGGCCGCGGCAAGGCCGATGACGACGGCGTTGTCGCCGGCGAGAACGAGGTCGATGACGATGACTTGCAGAAGCGCTGCCAGACCGGCGGCGGTAAAGATTTCCATGATGCGACAGTCCCCCGACGTGCCATGATGCGAGATTCAAATATGTCTAACGGATAAAGCATCGCCTCGCCTCGGGATCAAGGGGCGAGGTGCACCCCCAGGCGGAAAACCTCCGCAGACGATCCGATCGACGGTCTCAATCCAGCAGGTCGAAGGCCCGATACATCCAGAGAAGCTGATAGGCGACCGCAGCGACAACGAAGGCGGCATGGAAGCGCCGATTCGCCGTCCAGGCGGCGGCGATACAGAAGAGGATATAGGCGGTGTTGCGAGCGGGGTATTCGAGACCGTAGGAGGCAAAATACTGCTTGCCCTTCAGCGCGGTGTCGACGAGGTCGACGGCAAAGGCAAGCGCGAGGAAACCGAAGAACCAGGCACGGCGCGACATGAAATAGTGTTCGTAGTCGCTATAGTCCTCGAGCGTCGTCGGGAACAGCATCACGCAGAGGAAGAAGAAGACGCAGCAATAGAGGATGACGAACAGGTAGACACTGACGTCGATCACGGCCAGCGAATGCAGGTGGAACTCCCACCACCAGAAATGCACGAGGAAGACGAACATGAACAGGACCCAGCCGAGGTGGATCCAGTAGACGCGCGTCTTGCCGGGGTGCTGCACGAAAAGCGCCAGTCCGCTGAGCAGTCTCGCCAGGCTCAGGCTGACGACCATGCCCATGACGGTGCGGATATGCGGGAAGATTTCCGGGTTGGTCGGAACCTGATCCACGGCCGCCGCTCCTATTCCTCCGCCGGCACCGGCTTGGGCTTGCCGTTTTCGTCGAGCGCGACCATGACGAAGATCGCATCCGTCACTTTTTCCATGCGATGCGAAGAGAGATAGCGCTGGGCCCAGGCCTCGACCTTGAGCGTCATCGAGGTGCGGCCGACCTTGACGACATCGGTATAGATGCAGAGCGTGTCGCCGATCTTGACCGGAAGCGCGAAGGCCATCTCCTTGACTGCCGCGGTAACCACACGGCCGCGAGCGCGCTCGGCCGCACGGATACCGCAGGAAAGGTCCATCTGTGCCATCACCCAGCCGCCGAAGATATCGCCGGCCGCATTGGCGTCGCCGGGCATGGCGAGCGTGCGCAAGGTCAGCTCGCCGGTCGGTTTGGTCTGTTCGGTCATGCGGCCTGTCTCCCTGTTGGATGAAAGATGTAACCCGACCGCGCTTGCCGAGGGAAGGCCCGCCGCCGCACAAATGCGGGCAGCATCCCGCCGTGCCGCCACCTTAGACTTTCGAAGGGGTTCTTCAGAAATGTCAAATTTAGGGATCGGTTGTTAGGGGCTTTGCAAAGACCTCTACCTAACCTGCAGGCTCTTGGAGTGCGGCCGGCCATGCCGGCGGCGGCCAGGTTGCGACGGGGCGGCGCCGGGGGCGCCGAAGGGGCAGGGGATTGGCAATGAAGAAATTCAGGATCTCGGCGCGTCTCTACGCGCTGGTGGCATTTGCGCTTTTGACCATGGCAGCAGCGCTGACATTCGGTCTGTTTCAGGCGCAGGACAAGCTCGTCGGCGAGCGCAAGGCGATGCTCGCGGCAATGGACGAGAACGCGATCGCGGTGTTCGACGCCTATCACAAGCAGGAGGTGGCCGGCACGCTTTCGCGTGAGGAGGCGCAGAAGCGCGCGCTCGAGGCAATCAAGGCGATGCGCTACCAGGGCAACGGCTATTTCTGGGTCAACGACATGCATCCGACCATGGTGATGCATCCGATCAAGCCCGAGTTGGACGGCAAAGACCTCACTGAAAACAAGGATCCCAACGGCAAGCACCTCTTCGTCGAGTTCGTAAAGACTGTCGAAAAGAGCGGCCAGGGCTTCGTCGACTATTATTGGCCGAAGCCGGGCGCTGACGCGCCGGTGCTGAAATATTCGCACGTTGCCGGCTTCAAGCCCTGGGGCTGGGTGGTCGGTACCGGCGTCTATGCCGACGACCTAGCGGCGATGTTCCGTGAGCGCGCCTGGCAGGTCGCCGGCATCCTCGCCGCCGCCGCACTCGCCATTCTGATGGCGGCGCTTGCGATCGTGCGCAGCGTCGTCAAGCCGGTCGAGAAGCTGAAGGCGTCGATGCGGGCGATCGCCGATGAGGATCTTTCGTCCGAGGTGCCGGAGACGGACCGCGGCGACGAGATCGGCCAGATGGCCAAGGTGCTGGTGGTGCTGCGCGATTCCGTTCGCGAACGGCTGGAACTGCGTTCACGCGAGGCCGAGCAGCAGGAGCGGCTGAGTTCCGAGCGGCGCGGCAACGAGCAGCGCCAGCGGGCAACGGCGGAAGCGCAAGCGGATGCGATGGAGACCGTCGGTGCCGCGCTCGAGCTCTTGGCAAGCGGCGACCTGACCGCCGAGATCGGCCATATCGCGCCGGAATACGGCAAGCTGAGAGAGGACTTCAACACGGCCGTCGCGGCGCTTCGCGATGTCATCGGCTCCATCTCGCACTCGACCGAGATCGTCACTGCCAGTGCCGGCGACATTTCGGAAGCGGCGAACAATCTCTCGCGCCGGACGGAGCAGCAGGCAGCGGCCCTCGAAGAGACGGCGGCAGCACTTGACGAGATCACCTCGACGGTCCGCCACGCTTCCGAGCGGGCGAACGAGGCGCGCGACATGGTCAACGAGACCAAGGCGAGCGCTGCCAAGTCCGGCGGCATCGTGCGCAATGCCATCGACGCCATGGGGCGGATCGAAGGCTCGTCCGGCCGGATCGGCCAGATCATCGGGGTGATCGACGAGATCGCCTTCCAGACGAACCTGCTGGCGCTCAATGCCGGCGTCGAGGCAGCGCGCGCCGGTGAGGCCGGCCGTGGCTTTGCCGTCGTCGCGCAGGAGGTGCGTGAGTTGGCGCAGCGCTCGGCGGGTGCCGCCAAGGAGATCAAGGAACTGATCGGCGCCTCGGTGCGCGAGGTCGGTGCCGGTGTTCAGCTGGTCCGGTCGACCGGCGAAGCGCTGACGGAGATCGAGACGCTGGTCAATCGGGTCAACGAGCAGGTGGCCTCGATCGCGACCGCCGCACGCGAGCAGGCGACCGGCTTGCAGGAGGTCAATGTCGCCGTCAACAGCATGGACCAGATGACCCAGCAGAACGCCGCGATGGTCGAGGAAACGACTGCCGCAAGCCAGACGCTGGCTGCCGAGAGCCGGGAACTGAAGTCGTTGCTGACGAAGTTCCGGCTGCAGTCCTCGGCATCGCATTCGGCTTACGGCCGCGCCGCCTGATCGCTATAGTCTGGAATCGCACAAGGCCCGCGTGGCGATACCACGCGGGCCTTGTGCGCTGACAAGAAGAAATGTCGCGCGGCTGCAATCGAGCTCCACATCGTTCCGTGATCCGGGCAGTGCCCCCGCAACCTGCGTCCGTGATTGCCGTGCAAAGCAGGCCGCACAGTCTTGACCTTACGATAGCTGCGGATAGATACGCGAGATGCGGGAGGTGTTCGACGGGGCGTCGCTCCGGTTGCTGACCGCCGCTTTAGAGGGGACATCCATGGCACTTCTCAAACTTCTTCTGACGCGCCCGATCGCCGTGCTGATGCTGGCGCTCGGCTTCCTCTCGGCCTGTACGGTGGTCGTCGACGAGCCTCGTCCGGGGCCGAGGCCGACCCGCCCGCCGGTCTGCACGATGGAATATGCGCCCGTGTGCGGCGAGCGTGGCAATCGCATGCGCACCTTCCCTAATTCCTGCCAGGCAAGGGCCGACGGTTTCAATGTGATCCACCGTGGCGAATGCCGTCCGGACTATCGCCCGCCGGATCGCGAACCGCAGGCCTGCACCATGGAGTACAATCCGGTGTGCGGCCAGCGCGGACGGCGCACGCAGACCTTCTCGAACGCCTGCCAGGCGCGCTCGGAGGGCTTCCAGGTGATCGGCCGCGGCGAATGCCGTCGCGACGATGACCGTCCCTCCGAAGGCCAGTTCTGCACCCGCGAATTCGCGCCGGTCTGCGGCCAGCGCGGCGGCCGCGTGCAAACCTTCTCGAACGCCTGCGAGGCTGGCGGTGCTGGCTTCCGAGTCGTGCATCGCGGCGAGTGCCGCTGATATCCAGCGGATCCGTAGCTGAAAACTTGAAGCCCGCGTCTGACGAAGACGCGGGCTTCTTGCTATCGGCGGTCAGTCGGAACGGCAAGCATCCGCACCCTTGATCGCGGGTATCGGACGCAAGGCTTCGTTTACCGTATTTGAATAAAATGCCCCCGAAATCAGGTCTTTCGACAGCTGTGCCCGGTTTGCGACACAGGCGAAAGGCAGCAATTCGAAGTGCTGCAGCGATCCTTGCGTGCCTCTGGGTACGCCGTTGCGGGGGCGGTGGGGTGATGAGTGGTGGTCTTCTGACCGCCCGAAGGAAGGCGCAGTCCGGTATGGCGTATGTTACTCGTCTCCATCGCCCGCTGACGGCACTCGTTCTGACACTATCGCTTGTCGCCTGTTCGACCGACGACGCGCTTTCGCCGCCGGGCCGCATCGATGGCGGCTCCCGGGTCGGTTCGATCGGGCCCGTGCCGGTCGACGCGGTGCCGCAAGACGAGGTGGCGGCCTATCCCGCCGCAACATCGGCTTCGACGGGCAACGGCAATCCGGACTATGTTGCACCGGCGCAGGCGGCGCCTCAACAAACGCGGCGCTCGCTGCCGATGATCGATAGCGACGAGGCGGTTTCCTCCGGCGCGCAGCCGGCGAATGCAGGTTCCACGGCCATTCCCGATGAAGGCGTCAACATGGATGCCATGCTCGGCGTCGAGCAGCCGGTCGTCGGCCTGGCGCAAGAGCAGAGCAACGAGATCGCCGAGGGCAATGCCAGCCAGCCGGTCGTCGACGGCATCGGCGAAGACAATGTGCGCCAGCTCGGCGGGGCGTCCGGAGCTGCGCCAGCGGACGAGGCGAACCTTGGCTACGATCCGGACCTGCCGCCGCTTTCTCCCGAGAAGGCCGCGGCCGAAGAGGCGCAGCGTGCACGCGCCATGGAAGAGCAGCGCGCCATTCAGCGGAGCCAGGAGCCGGAGCAGGTCGCCTTCCTGCCGCGCGTGCGCAATCCGATGTCGACGCCCCACTACACCGGCGAAATGCCGGCTTCCGAGATTGCCTGCCGCCAGCGCCTGAAGAAACTCGGCGTGGTGTTCCGTGATATTCCGCGCATCAGCAACGGGCCGTCCTGCGGCATCGACTACCCGATCGAGCTCAGCGGTCTCTCCGGCGGTATTGGCGTGAAGCCGGCGGTCAAGCTCAATTGCGAGGTGACGGAAGCCTTCGCCAAGTGGGTGAAGTACGAACTCGCGCCGTCGTCCCGCTACCGCTACTGGTCGGGCGTCAAGACGATCAAGCCGCTCGGCGGCTATTCCTGCCGCACGATGAATTCCCGCCGCGGCAATCCGATGTCCGAACATGCGCACGGGAACGCCATCGATGTCGGCAAGTTCGTCTTGAAGAACGGCAAGGAAATCGATGTCCGCAAGAAGGGCTTCTTCGCGTTCCGCGAACGCGGCCTCCTGAAGGCTGTGCGCTCCGATAGCTGCAAATATTTCAACACCGTGCTCGGGCCGGGCAGCGACCCGTTCCACAAGGACCATTTCCACTTCGATCTGAGAACCCGCAAGACCGGCTACCGTCACTGCGACTGACGTGGTGTGCGGGACCTTCCTGCTGGCGGCTGCGAAAATGGCATGCGGCAAAAAAAGAGGCCGGCGGGGAGGCCGGCCCAACAACCGGAGCAAAAGGGGGAGGCTCCGGCGTGCAAATCACGAGCGCGAATCAAAAGGGCGATATCGCGCCGCGCGAGCAAATTGCTCGAAGACCATCACCGTTTCGTGACGAGGGAACGGGATTGGCGACGATTCATTCGCAGATCTTTCGCCGGATAACGGATGATGCCTGCATTTGCGCCGGCGTTTACCCTCCGCCGAAATGCAGTTTCGGGCGTTCGGGCCGGGGGCCCGAAGTGTCGTCGCAGGCTCGTATTTGAGATCACTATACCAGAAGTTTTACCGCTGCCTGAGATAGTCCGGGCGGTTGCCCCAAATATGGCGTTTTCATCCCTGTTGCGGTCTCGTTGTAACGATCTGAATTTTCTATATGATTTGACAGTCAACGGACAGGCCAGGGGGGGCTAGGGCTGATCGCGCTGTCTTGTTTCGTCTGGTTTATTAATAAGTAATACGATAATATATTACTTCGTATAACAATCACGGATAGTAGTCGGCAAACCGCAGCAAGCATTGGGGCTCCACTCACTCCTAGGGCAACGACAGGAGGAAGTTATGGGAACTGTTATGCAATTTCCGGGGGTGCGCACGGATATGGCCGTGCACGCTGCCGAAGTTTCGAAAATACTGAGAACTCTCGCCAATCGAAATCGTCTGTTGATCGTGAGTGCTTTGCTGGAGGGTGAGCACTCGGTGGCGGCACTCGAAGAGAGCCTGAGCATTCGCCAGCCGACCCTCTCGCAGCAATTGACGGTGTTGCGTGATGCCGGCATTGTCTCGACCCGTCGGCAGGCCAAGCAAGTGTTCTATCGGCTTAGTCACGACAAGGTGGCGCGTCTGGTTGGCGCGCTCTATCAGATCTTCTGTCGGGATGGTTCCAAAACATGAATGAATACGAGAATGCGCTGGCGGGTGGGCTGTTGATTGGCCTTTCGGCAGCGATCCTGATGGTGGCCAATGGCCGGGTGGCCGGGATCAGCGGTATCGTCGGACGTCTGCTGCAGGGCGCGCAGGTTCCTACCGGCATGTTGTTTGTTTTGGGACTGATGGCGGGGCCGCTGCTTTTTCGCCTCGTCGTCGGCGCCTGGCCGGTGGTGACGGTCACAACCTCTTGGCCGCTTCTGATGGCTGGCGGGCTGCTGGTCGGCTTCGGGTCCCGCATGGGCTCCGGCTGCACCAGCGGCCACGGCGTCGTCGGTCTTGCAAGGCTGTCGCGACGTTCGATTGCGGCGGTTGCGACCTTCATGACCGCGGCGATCGTCACGGTCTTTGTCATGGGCTTGCTTGCATGAACGGAGCCTTCTTTCGCCTCGCGGCGACGCTCGTCTCCGGCCTCGTGTTCGGTTTTGGTCTTTCGCTGTCCGGCATGCTCGATCCGGCACGCGTGCGGGCGTTTCTGGATATCACCGGCAACTGGAACCCGAGCCTTGCCTTCGTGCTCGGCGGCGCCGTCTTTGTTTCCGCGCTCGGTGTCCTGCTGACGCGCCGGCTCAAGCATCCTTTGTTCGACGAAACCTTCCATTTGCCGGACAATCAGGTCATCGACAGGCGACTGATTGTCGGCGCGGCAATCTTCGGCATCGGCTGGGGGCTGGTGGGGCTTTGCCCGGGCCCGGCGCTCGCTTCGCTGTCGCTCGGTTTGCCGCCGACGTTCCTTTTCGTCGCGGCGATGGTTGCGGGCATGCTCATCCATGACCGGCTGGTGGCGCGCAAACCTTCGCAAATGGGCGGCGGCGCGGGGACGGCAGCTCGCCTGTCGCAGCCGCATTGACAAAGCGTCACCTTGTTTTTTCCATCCGGTAGGCTGCAAATCGCAATCAATTGTCCCATATAGGCGAAACCTGCCGACTTTGCCCCCCGCATCCGGATCTGCTTCATGGCGCCTATCGTTTCCGTTTCCAATCTGTCGAAGACCTATGCCTCCGGCTTTCAGGCGCTGAAGGGCGTCAGCCTGGATATCGAGGAAGGCGAGATCCTGGCGCTGCTCGGGCCGAACGGCGCCGGCAAGACGACGCTGATCTCGATCATCTGCGGCATCGTCAATCCGAGCGGCGGAACGGTGACGGTTGGCGGCAATGACGTGGTGCGCGAGTTTCGCGAGACGCGCGCGATGATCGGGCTCGTACCCCAGGAACTGACCACCGACGCCTTCGAAACCGTGTGGAACACGGTCTCCTTCTCCCGCGGCCTGCACGGCAAGAAGCCGAACCCCGCCCATATCGAGAAGGTGCTGAAGGACCTGTCGCTCTGGGACAAGAAGGACAACATGCTGCGCGAACTCTCCGGCGGCATGAAACGGCGCGTGCTGATCGCCAAGGCGCTGTCGCACGAACCGAGGGTCCTCTTCCTCGACGAACCGACAGCCGGCGTCGACGTCAATCTGCGCAAGAGCATGTGGGAGGTCGTCGAGCGGCTGCGCGCTTCCGGCGTCACCATCATCCTGACGACGCATTACATTGAAGAAGCGGAAGAAATCGCCGACCGCATCGGCGTCATCAACGGCGGCAAGATCCTGCTGGTCGAAGACAAGGCGGCACTGATGTCGAAGCTCGGGCGCAAGCAGTTGCGCGTCGATCTCGCCAATCCACTGGATGGCGTTCCCGAAACGCTGTCGAGCTACAATCTGACGCTCGAGGGCGATGGGCACTGTCTGATCTACGATTACGACACGAGCGCTGAACGCACCGGCATTACCACTCTGCTGGCGGCCCTCGCCGAAGCCGGTATCCGGCTCAAGGACATTTCCACGCGGCAGAGCTCGCTGGAAGACATCTTCGTCGAAATTGTGGGGGCAGGGCGATGAATATCGAAGCGATCAAGTCGATCTATTTCTTCGAGATGGCCCGTACCCGGCGCACCCTGCTGCAGAGCGTGGTGTCGCCCGTTATCTCGACCTCGCTCTATTTCATCGTCTTCGGCGCCGCGATCGGCGGGCGCATCCAGGAGATCGACGGCGTTTCCTACGGCGCCTTCATCACGCCCGGCCTGATGATGCTGACGCTCTTGACGCAATGCATCGGCAACGGCTCCTTCGGCATCTATTTCCCGAAATTCACCGGCACGATCTACGAGGTTCTGTCCTCGCCGGTGTCGATGGTCGAGATCGTGCTCGGCTATGTCGGCGCGGCGGCGACCAAGGGGCTGATGATCGGGACGATCATCCTCTTGACGGCCTCGCTGTTCGTCGACCTGACGATCGCGCATCCGTTCGTGATGGTGTTCTTCTTCGTGTTGACGGCCATTTCCTTCAGCCTGTTCGGCTTCATTATCGGCATCTGGGCCAAGGACTTCGAGCAGCTGAACCTGATCCCGATGCTGGTGATCCCGCCGCTCGTCTTCCTCGGCGGCAGCTTCTATTCGGTGAAGATGCTGCCACCCTTCTGGCAGGCGGTCAGTCACTTCAATCCGGTGCTCTATCTGATCAGCGGTTTCCGCTGGAGCTTCTTCGAGGTTTCCGACGTCAACCCGATCTTCAGCGCCGTGATCATCCTCGCCTTCCTGACGGCCTGCATGTCGATCCTCGCCTGGATCTTCCGCACCGGCTACCGGCTCAGAAACTGACGGCAGGCGCCGCTGCGGTTTGTTCTGACGCCTGTGGCTCAGTCGCGCAGGCGCAGCTCGTCGGTGCGCATCTGCAGCATCTCCAGCGTCGACAGGAAACTCATGCCGAGCAGGCTCTGGTCGAGCCGCCCCTTGGCGGCCACGGTCGCGCCGATGTTGCGCCGGGTGATCGGGCCGACGGAGATTTCCTGGAGCATGACGGGTGCGGCCTGGGCCCGGCCGTTCGCCGTCATGACGGTGACGATGTAGCTGAGGTTTTCCGGATCAAGGCCGATCCGCTCGGCATCCTCGTAGGTCAGCGCAATGCTGCTGGCGCCGGTATCGACCAGCATGTTGATGTCCTTGCCGTTGACCGTTGCGCCGGTTTCGAAATGACCGTTCAGCATCTTGTGCAGCACCACTTCCTGCCGGCCTTCGCTGTCGGTGATCACGGTCGCGCGGCCGGGAACGAGGCCGGCGAGCAGGCGATTGCCGAAGCCCTGAAGTTCGAAGCGGTAGACATAGGCCGAGACGAGGGCGAGCGTGATGAGGAGCCAGACGGCGACCTGGCGCAGCCCTTCGCCGAAACGGCGGCGGCTTTGTACGACCCCGGCGCCGATCAACGTGGCGATGGCGCCGAGTGACACCAGTCGGCCGAAATCGTCGTTGGCAAGGCCCATGGTGCGGCCGGCATCGTGGTTGACGATCAGCAGGATGAGGCCAATGGCCAGGATCGAGAGCAGGATGGCGAGACGGGTCATGCTTCTCCGCGTTCCCTCGCCATGCGGCCGCGGCGCGTTTCGCGCCGAGGCTTGCGTTCGACCGTCTCGAGCCGGTCGGGCAGCGTGGTCATGATCGCCCGGCGTTCGGCGTCGGTGTAGAGCGTCCAGCGGCCGATCTCGTCACGCGTGCGGCCGCAGCCGAAACAGTAGCCGGTCTTGTCATCGATGGAACAGACGAGAATGCAGGGAGATTCCATGGCGTTGCCCAGTTTTTCCCGGATTATATCGATCTTTCAAACCGTCAGCGCAAGGGCGCCGAGCACCGCGATTTCCGTGAGCTGCTGCGTGGCACCGATCGTGTCACCGGTATGTCCCCCGATTTTGGCGGCTGCGAGCCGGCCGAAGCCTTTGACAGCGGCAAGGAAGGCGAGGAGCGTTGCGATCAGGCCGAGGGCCGGGACCTTGGCGAAATAGAAGAGCAGCATCGCGGCGAGAAGACCAAAGCCGAGGGCAAAACGGCCAGCGCCCGGCTCCGGCGCGCCGGCGGAAGCCGCAACACCGCCGCTGCGTGCCGGCGGCAGGCTGGACCAGTGCCACACTATGGCGGCGCGGCTGAGCGCTGCGGCGCCAAGGATCGCCATGCCGGCGCCAAGGGGCGTGAACAGCGGCAGGATCGAGGCGAGCGCCGAGACGCGCAGGCCGAAAGAAAGAATGAGAGCGACAGCGGCATAGGTGCCGATGCGGCTGTCCTTCATGATCGCGAGCGCCGCGTCGCGGTCGCGTCCACCGCCGAAGCCGTCGGCGGTATCACCAAGTCCGTCCTCGTGCAGTGCGCCGGTCAGCAGCGCCTGGATGGCGACGACGACGAAGGCGGCAAAAAGCGAACTGACATGCAGTGCGATCATCGCGATGGCAGCGGCTGCGGAGGGCAGGACTATCACGATGCCGGCAAGCGGGAAGGCGCGCACGGCCCGGTCCAGCCGTCCGTCATATCCGACGAAGTGGCGTCCCGGCATGGGGATACGGCTCAGGAAGCCGATCGAGCGCGCCACGTCGTCACAGAAATCGCCCAGAAAGCCCATGGCTCCTCCAAAGATCCGGCCCTCAGCCGCAATCGCAGATGTCACCGCCGCCCGCAAGTGAGAGTAGGGTGAGCATGCAAAACGTCGTGCGTCGAATCGTCCGTCCGGTGACGGATCATGCTCCGGCGACGCCGATTGGCGCAAATGCCGTTGCCCGAATATTCGACGCCCTCTATGAGGAGCGTAGATTCACGATATGCAAGGATTCCCAGCATGAGTGCCAGCGGCCTGCCGTTTGATGATTTCCGCGAATTGTTGCGCAACCTGCCGGGGCCGGATGCGGCGGCCCTGGTCGCGGCGCGCGAGCGGGACGCACAGCTGACAAAGCCGCCGGGCGCGCTCGGACGTCTCGAAGAGATAGCATTCTGGCTCGCCGCCTGGACCGGCAAGGCGCCGGCCGTCAACCGGCCGCTGGTGGCGATCTTCGCCGGCAACCACGGCGTCACCCGTCAGGGCGTCACGCCGTTCCCGTCGTCCGTTACCGCCCAGATGGTCGAGAATTTCGCTGCCGGTGGTGCTGCGATCAACCAGATCTGCGTCAGCCACGACCTCGGCCTCAAGGTTTTCGACCTGGCGCTTGAATATCCGACCGGCGACATCACCGAGGAAGCGGCGCTCTCGGAGCGGGATTGTGCGGCCACCATGGCCTTCGGCATGGAGGCGATCGCCGGCGGCACGGATCTGCTGTGCATCGGCGAGATGGGCATCGGCAACACCACCATTGCGGCGGCGATCAATCTCGGCCTCTATGGTGGTACGGCCGAGGAATGGGTCGGTCCGGGTACCGGTTCCGAAGGCGAGGTACTGAAGCGCAAGATCGCCGCTGTCGAGAAGGCGGTGGCGCTGCATCGCGATCACCTTTCCGATCCGCTCGAGCTGATGCGCCGCCTCGGTGGTCGCGAGATCGCGGCGATGGCGGGCGCGATCCTCGCGGCCCGCGTGCAGAAAGTGCCCGTCATCATCGATGGCTACGTGGCGACTGCGGCAGCGGCAATCCTGAAGGCGGCCAATCCGTCAGCGCTCGACCACTGCCTGATCGGCCATGTCTCGGGTGAACCGGGTCATATCCGCGCGATCGAGAAGCTCGGCAAGACGCCGCTGCTGGCACTCGGCATGCGGCTCGGCGAGGGCACGGGGGCGGCCCTTGCCGCCGGCATCGTCAAGGCGGCAGCGGCCTGCCACAGCGGCATGGCGACCTTCGCGCAGGCTGGCGTCAGCAACAAGGAATAATCAAGATCCGGCCGGCTTTCACGGCAAAGCCGGCCGATTGCTGTCCAAAGCCTGTCGCGGGCGCTATTCCCGCGTGTGGCGGGCCTTGATGGCCGCGTGCTTCTCGCCTATCCAAAGCGCACATGCAGCCCTAACTATAGGCTTGGGCTCCTGCAACCGGCAAACGCCTTGCATTCGCCTCATTCACGATGTCGAAGCAAGCGCAGTTTCAAGCCTTGTCGAGAAGAAATGGACGTCAAGAACACCACGCACCGCATTGGACCGACGGGTCCCGTCGAGAAGCAGACCGGCATTCGGCATCTCTTCGCCGCCGCCAGCTATTCGCTGGGCGGCGCGAAACGGCTGATCAGCGAGGCTGCTTTCCGCCATGAGCTGATCGCTTTCGGCATCGCCATGGTTGCCTTCACCATCGTCGGCGCGACCTTCTTCCAGTTCGTGGCGATGGCGATCCTGTTCCTGCTGATGATGGCCTTCGAGGCGATCAACACGGCGATCGAGGAAATCGTCGATCGCGTCTCGCCGGAAATCTCGGAAATGGGCAAGAACGCCAAGGATCTCGGCTCCTTCGCCTGCCTCTGCCTGATCATCGCCAACGGCGTCTATGCCGGCTACGTCGTGATCTTCGACGGCTTCATGAACTGATCTGCTACCGCCGGTCGTTCGGCGCGATCCGATAGAGCACGTGCGGGCGCAGCGGGTTGCCCTCCGGCACCGTCACGTCATCGAAATCCTCCGCCGGATCCGAGCGCATGCCGAGCCTTTCCATGAGCGCGCGCGATGGTTCGTTGATGCGCGAGGTATAGCCGATGACCTCGGCAAGCCCGAGTGCCGACCATGCATGGTGCAGGCAGGCGCTTGCTGCTTCGAGCGCATATCCTTGCCGCCAGTAGGGTCGGGCGAGGATCCAGCCGATTTCGACATGCGGGCCACCGAGAATTTCGGCTCCGGCGTGCGAAAGGCCAAGACCGCCGATGAGCGCTCCGTCCGCCTTGCGCTCGACGGCCACAAAGCCGAAGCCGTGTCTGCGCAGGTGCCGGTCGCAGTCGGCGATCATCGCCGCGGTATCCTCCCGCGTCAGAATGTCAGGAAAATAGTAGCGGCGCACGTCCGGATCGGCATTGGCGACGGCAAAGGGCGCGACGTCGCGCTGCTCCCAGGGCCGAAGCCTCAAGCGTTGCGTTTCGATGAACATGGATCAGGCGAAACTCTTGCGACGACGGATCGGGGCTGCCACGTCCTCGACTGCCGGCAGGCTCTCGAGCACGCGGCGGGCCGGCAGGATGGCGATCGCCTCGGTGCCTTCCCGAAGCTTGGAGCGCAGGATGAATTCGCCATTGTGCTTGGCGAGAATGGCCTGGACGATGGGCAGGCCGAGGCCGGTGCCCTGCTCGGCGCTCTTGATGGCGATCGAGCCCTGACCGAAGGCCGACAGAACGATCGGGATTTCCTCTTCCGGGATGCCCGGACCGTTATCCTTGATCGAGAGATATTGTCCGCCGCCGGCCGTCCAGCCGACCTTGAAGGTGACTTCGCCGCCCGAATTGGTGAATTTCACGGCGTTGGACAGCAGATTGAGGATGACCTGCCGCATTGCCTTCTCGTCGACCCAGACCGAGGGCATGCCAAGTTCGAACTGCGAGTGGATGGTAATGTTCTTGGCGCGCGCCCTCAGTTGCACCATGCCGACGCAGTCCTCGGCGATCTCGACGAGGCTGACCGCATCCTCGTTCAGGTCGTAGCGGCCTGCTTCGATGCGCGACAGGTCGAGGATCTCGTTGATCAGGTTCAGCAGATGCTCGCCGGAACGATGGATATCGTTGGTGTATTCCTTGTAGGTCGGGTTGCTGAGCGGACCCAGAACCTCCGTCGACATGACCTCGGAGAAGCCGAGAATGGCATTCAGCGGCGTGCGCAATTCATGCGACATGGAGGCCAGGAAGCGCGACTTGGCGAGGTTCGCTTCCTCCGCCCGACGCCGTGCCTCGTCCGACATCGATTTTGCCACTTCGAGCTCGGCGATCAGGTCATCCTTCTCCGATTGAACCGAGAGGATGTGGACATTGGCACGGTTCATGCGATCGGTCATGAACACGAGGAAGAGCAGCGCCAGCGAGATGATGCCCGTGAGGCCGATATAGATCGGATTGCCAGTCGTCAGCGAGACAAAGGCCAGTGCGGCGACCACGGGCGTGAAGGTGCAGAGCAGGGCATTGCGCAGCAGGAACGTGCCCATGGCAGTGGCCGCAAGCGCGAAAAGCAGGGCAGTGCCCTCGAAGAAACCGAAGCGGACATCACCGCACGACGCGCAATCCTGCACAACGAAGGCTGCCCAGCAGAGGCCAATCAACAGCTGGCCGAGCAGGAAGCGCCGGCGCCAGACCGGGACCTTTTCGGCAACGATGTCCTTCTTGCACGCCTTCCTCGCTAGCACCAGCGTCACCGCATGCGCCGAAAGGGTCATGACGGCCCAGACGATGATGCTGAGATTGCCGGAGAGATAGACCCCGACGGCGGCAATCAGGGCGACGAGCACCGGTATGGCGATGGCGCCGTGCAGGGCCGAATCGATGTAAAGATTGAGCATTTCGCGCTCGAAGCCCGAAGGCACGGACGAGCCCGTTTGCAGCCGCTCTCGCGTCGCGCGAACCGTCCTCGAAACGGCCTTGTTTCGATGGTTTCGCGACTTGTCGACAATGATCTTATCTGTCGAGGTGCTGGCAGCGATACTCATGCTCTTATGCAAAGGTTATGGTTTCGTTGCAGTCTAGTGAGCAATCCTTAAGAAGTTGCTGCCGTGTGTGAAGGATTCGACAACCATTATGGCGCGGTGGTGTCCTTGGCCAAAAGTTGAGAGCCGGCACATGAGGTTCCGCCTCTAAGTTTTTGGAATCGTCGATGTTTGTGATGCGGTCCCGGTTCGATCAGGGAGCGCGCGTAGCGATAAAGGTGCAGGAAACGTGAAATCAGGCCGGGCGAGATACCGCTTCACCGGCGGGCGAGGCGGAGGGTCTTCGGGCCGGTCGCGATCGGCCGGCCGTGGCGGCATGCTCGGCGGATGGATCATTCTTCTGCTGCTTTCGATCGTCGCCTATTACGCCGACAAGCTGCCCGTGGGGGAGCGTGCCACAACCGGGGAGGCGCGTGGAGCGGCGTCCGCGAGCGACGGCGACAGTCTTCGCCTTGACGGCAAGCGCATTCGCATCGAGGGGATCGATGCGCCGGAACTCGACCAGAGCTGCGAGCGCGACGGCGAGACCTGGGATTGCGGCCGCCAGGCGCGCGAACGCCTGAGGGCGCTGATTTCCGCCGGCGATGTCCGCTGTCGTTTTCACGGACGCGATCGGTACGGCCGCGACCTCGGCACATGCGAAGCGGGCGGGCGGGACATTGGCCGTGAGATGGTGCTCTCCGGGTATGCGGTCAGCTATGGGCACTATCAAGCGGAAGAGGCACGGGCAGAGAAAGAGCGGCGCGGCATCTGGGTCGGCACGTTCACGACCCCGCAGGAATGGCGCCGCACGAATGACCATCCGGACGAGGGGCCGCATTTGGTCGATGGTTGGCTCGAGACCATCAGGCGCTGGCTGCTGGAGCGGCTGACCGCCTTGTTTGCGGGTATCGGCAATGCCTGAGAACGATGTCCCGGACCTGGAGCGGCTGAGAGCGGAAATTGCCGCCTGCCGCATCTGCCGCGACAGCCCGCTGCGTGGCGACGACGACCGTCTGCCGCATGAGCCGCGACCGGTCGCGGTGATCTCGACCACGGCACGCATCCTGATCGCCGGACAGGCGCCCGGGCTTCGGGTGCATGACAGCGGGTTGCCCTTCAACGATGCATCCGGCGATCGGCTCCGCCAATGGCTGGGGGTGGACCGCGAGAGCTTCTACGATCCGGCGAAATTCGCGATCGTGCCGATGGGCTTCTGCTTTCCCGGTTATGACGCCCATGGCAGCGACCTGCCGCCGCGTCGGGAATGCGCGCCGCTCTGGCGGCAGCGGGTGATGGATCAGATGCCGCAGGTCGAGCTGGTGCTGGCGATCGGGCATTATGCGCAGCGCTGGCACATCGGTCCGGAATGCCCGAAATCGATGACGGAGACGGTAAAGGACTGGCGGCGCTACGCGATGCGCAATGCGGATCCCGCCATTCTGCCGCTGCCGCATCCGAGCTGGCGCAACACCGGCTGGCTGAAGCGCAATCCCTGGTTCGAGGCCGATGTTCTGCCGTTCCTGCGGGAGCGGGTTCTTATGCTCACAACCTGAAACAATTTTCTTTATCTTCACCAATTTCGCGCTATAGAGGGAAAAATAATTCGAGAGGGACTTTCATGGACCGCCTAGACCGCAAAATCCTGCGCCTGTTGCAGGAGGATTCCACGCTGGCCGTTGCCGACCTTGCCAAGAAGGTGGGACTTTCGACCACGCCGTGCTGGCGGCGCATCCAGAAGATGGAAGAGGACGGCGTCATCCGCCGCCGTGTCGCCCTTCTCGATCCGGTGAAGATCAACACCAAGGTCAC
Organism: Ensifer sp. R-19; assembly: GCF_049905105.1. NCBI lineage: Bacteria > Pseudomonadati > Pseudomonadota > Alphaproteobacteria > Hyphomicrobiales > Rhizobiaceae > Ensifer > Ensifer sp. R-19. The sequence continues at coordinate 1,746,581 of NZ_CP184569.1, read as the reverse complement.
GGTGTTCGTGTCGATCCGCACAAACTCGCACTCGATGGAATGGCTTCGCCGCTTCTCCGAAGTGGTGTCCGAGTTTCCCGAGGTGGTCGAATTCTACCGCATGAGCGGCGACGTCGACTATCTTCTGCGCGTGGTCGTGCCTGACATTGCCGCCTACGACGCATTCTACAAGCGCATGATTGCCAAGATCGAGATCCGTGACGTCTCTTCTGCCTTCGCCATGGAGCAGATCAAGTACACGACCGAGCTTCCGCTCGATTACATGATGATCGACCAGGCGAAATCCGCCGAGGATTGAGGCGCCTGCGCTAGCGGGCTCAGTTTTGATCGAGACCAAGCCGCGCGAGCACCTTGTCGCTCTTAAGTTCGCGAACCGCGTCCTTGCCCGTCCAGCGGGCGGCGCGGTTTGCGCTTTCGGCCAGGCGCTCTGCGAGCGCCAGTGCAGGACCATGGCAGGCGGAATTGCGCTTGCCGATCTGTCGGAGCGCCCAGTTGACCGCCTTCTTCACGAAGTTCCGCTCGTCGGTTGCGTGCCGCTCGATCAGCGGCAACCAGTTCAGGAGCGTCGCGTCCGGTTCCTTCTTCAGGTGGACCGCAGCGGTCGCAATCATCGCGAAGGCGATGCGCCGGACGAATTCACGTTCGTCGGCCGCGAATTCCGGGATCAGTTCGCGCTCGAAGCGGGCGGCGATGAAAAGGTCGGCAACGGTGTCGACCACTTCCCACGAATTGCAATCGTCGCCCCAGCGGAGCGCCTCTTCCAGCGTCAGTTCTTTCGGGTCGGCGGTAAACGCGGCCAGGATGCGCGCCTCGCGGATGCCGGACTGCCAAAGCTTCAGCGCGCGGCGGTGATCCACCTTCACCTGCCGCGTCACCTTGTGCAGCTCGACATTGGAGAGCCCGAGGGCGGCTTCGGTGACGATGCCGAAGCGCGCCATGCCGGCGAGATTGTCTTCAGAGCCGAGCGACCGCAGGTGAGCGATGATCTCGTCTGCGGTCGAGGACGGGCCGAGGCTCATTTTTCGAGGCGGGCGAGTAACGAGGACGTATCCCAGCGGTTGCCGCCCATTTCCTGGACATCGCCGTAGAACTGGTCGACGAGAGCGGTCACCGGCAGCTTGGCACCGTTGCGGCGGGCCTCCGCCAGCACGATGTCGAGATCCTTGCGCATCCAGTCGACCGCAAAGCCGAAGTCGTACTTGCCGGCGTTCATCGTCTTGTGGCGGTTTTCCATCTGCCAGGAGCCGGCAGCACCCTTGGAGATGACGTCCACAACCTTCTCGATGTCGAGCCCGGCCTTCTTGCCGAAGTGGATGCCTTCGGCCAGTCCCTGGACGAGGCCGGCGATGCAGATCTGGTTGATCATCTTGGTGATCTGGCCGGCGCCGGCCGGGCCCATCAGGCCAACCATGCGGGCAAAGGCTTCGATGACCGGCTTGGCGCGATCGAAAGCCGGTTCATCGCCGCCGCACATGACGGTCAGTACGCCGTTTTCGGCGCCGGCCTGGCCGCCGGAGACCGGCGCATCGATGAAGTGAGCGGTGCGCGCCTTCGCTGCCGCATAGAGTTCGCGGGCGACTTCGGCCGAAGCGGTGGTGTTGTCGATGAAGACGGCGTCGGCCTTCAGCGTTTCGAAGGCGCCGTCCTTGCCGGTCGTTACCGAGCGCAGGTCGTCGTCATTGCCGACGCAAGAGAAGACGAACTCGGCGCCATCGGCGGCTTCGGCCGGTGTCCGCGCTGCGCGGCCGCCGAACTCGGCCGCCCATTTCTCGGCCTTGGCGAAGGTACGGTTGTAGACCGTCAGCTCGTGTCCGCCGCGGACCTTGAGGTGGCCGGCCATGGGATAGCCCATGACGCCGAGACCGATGAATGCGACCTTTGCCATTTTCCGAATACTCCCATTGCTTTCGCTTTGGTGTAGCCGATGGAACGGGAGCGGAAAAGAGTGCTGTTATGTGGCACAGGCCAGCAATGGTGACGAGGGTGGCGTTGGCAGTTGCGTACCGCGAGCAGTCACCAGGTGCCTCAACTGCCGAGAAAACCCGCCCGCCGTACATTCTGGTACACATCTGCGCTCGCCAAACACACGCCGTATACATGGAGCCGCTCTAATCCAGCGACGTTGGCCCCGAAGTTGAAGTCCAACGCGCCCTTCCAGGCACAGTTCGCTCAATTGCTAGGTCGTTCAAGCGCCGACTTCCAATCTGGAAAAGGTGTTTGTCAAACACATGCATGGCGGACCGTGAAGGGAAGCATTAGCGTCCGAAAAACCAATGAGGCCGGACTATGGACAAGAGTTTCTACGTAGGCGTTCTTGCCGCACTCTTCGCGGCCTTCGCCTTTTCGCTCAACTTCGTTGTGCCTTTCATCATCGGCGACTACTCCACCTTTGATTTTGCTCTTGTCCGTCATGTGGTCTCGGCTCTGGTCGGCCTCTGTATTCTGTTTTCGGATCGGGGGGTGATACAACACCTGACGCTCCGAAACTGGCTTTCAGCAATCTGGCTCGCCTTCATCGGCTACGTCGGCTACTTCCTGACGGTGACAGGAGCTGCCATCTTTGCTGGGCCGGTGATTGCTCCCGCCTTTCTCGGTTTGGTTCCGCTCGTTCTGATGGTGGTCGGCAACCAGCGGCAGGGATCGGTTTCATGGCAATCCCTGACGGTGCCTCTCATGCTGGTGCTGCTCGGTCTTGTTTTCGTCAATGGCACAGCGTTCACGGCAGAGGGACTGGAATCCGTCCGTTCCTTCTGGATCGGTGTTCCGCTGGCGCTTGCGGCGGTGGCATTGTGGGTCTGGTTTGCGATTGCCAATCAGGCCGCCTTGGCCGTCCGACCTGAAATGCCCTCCGGTGTGTGGTCCGCGCTTATCCTCGTTGGCGGAGGTATCTTGATGCTGGCCTTCTACCCGGCTGGAGCAGCGATGGGTCTCTTTCAGCTTCCAAAACTCGGTTTTGGGTGGCACGCCGCCGGCTCACTCTATCTTTGGGGTACATCCTTCGCGCTTCTGGCAACCGTATGCGGAGTGTGGGCGTGGAATGTCGCGTCTCGAACCTTGCCCGTTGCACTGGCCGCGCAATTGATCGTTTCGGAAACGGCATTTGGGGTCATCGGCGGTCTCGTCGTTCATGCTCGATGGCCGACCGCGATGGAAGCTGCAGGGATCGCAATCCTCATTGGCGGGGTCGTTCTGTCCGTCCGGATTTTCTACGAAAGGCAGTTTTCATTGGGCAAGACGGCGCTGGCGCACCAGTAAGGGCTCCGCGCCCGATCTTTGTCGGCGCCCAGTCGCTATGGGCCAAAAGGTGCGACTGGTGGCACCTGTTAGATAGCTCTCGAAAAGAGGGAAGGGCGCAAAGTGGGATGCGCCCTTTTCATGCGGTCATGCCGCGCCGCCTTCAGCGCCGCGGCACCCTATTTTTATCCTTACATAGCAGACGACTTAAGGAAGCTGCAGGTGATCAGGGCTTGAAGCGCGCGATCACCAGATGGCCGGCGATCGGCTCGCCTTCTTCCAGACGCACGGTGATGTCGCCGACTTCGACGATCTCGAAACCGGTGGCGGCCAGGCGGTTGCGCAGGTAGCTCTCGGCGTGGGCGAAGCGCTGGTGCGGGCCGACCATGAAATCGCGGCCGGCGAAGGTCTCGGTTGGCAGGGTCTCGCTGGAGAAGATCAGCAGGCCGCCGGGCACCATGTTGTCGACCGCGCCGAAAAACAGCGCTTCGAGCGCGCCCATGTAGGGAAGCACGTCGGTCGCAACGATCAGGTCGAAGGGCTCGTCGTCGTTGTCGTCGAGATAATCGACCGCTTCGGCGACGTAGAGCGTCTCGTAGAGATCCTTCTCATGGGCGATCTCGACCATGTTTTCGGAGAGGTCGATGCCGGTGATGTCGTCGGCCATGTCGCGGAGCGCGCCGCCGGTGAGGCCCGTGCCGCAGCCAAGATCGAGCACACGATCGAACGGGCCAAGCTCAAGCGCCTGCAGCCGCTGGCGCACGAGGAGCGGCACGCAGTAGCCGAGCTGGTCGACGAGCACGTTGTCGAACACTTCGGCATGCTGGTCGAAGAGGGTGGCGACATAGGCGTCAGGCGCCTTCACCGGCGTCTCGCCGCGTCCCATCGAGGCCAGGCGCACGGCAGCGCCGCCGTGGTCTTCCGGGTCGAGCGCCAGCACTTCGGCATAGGCATCGGCGGCGGCATCGAACTTGCCGGATTTTTCCAGGGAGAGGGCGCGGTTATAGGCTTCCGCCAGCGCTTCCTCGTCGATTTTCGTGCTCTTCTGGGTCATGGGCGCTTCTTACGTCCGCAGAGGCGCTTTGGCAATCGCCGTCGGCGATCGTTTACCGGAGCGGATTAATCGGTATCCGGACGACAAATAGGTTTTCATTGGCCTTTTGAACGAAAAACGGCGCCCTGCGACGCCGTCGGGATTTATCGGCGAGAGGAAAGGAGTCATCATCGCAAGCATAAGAAAAGACGGGAGGAACGCCGATGTCCGCCGAGCTCGGTCCGCTGATCATCAGTGCGGAGGTCAAGGAGCCGAAGGGCCCGCCGCTGCCGCAAACATCCCAGGAGCAGATCAACGCGGTCGTGCACTATTATCGCGGTGAAATGGGCCGTATGGCCGGCTGGCGCGACCGCATCGACCGAACCTCGAACTGGGCGATCACCGTGGTTGCGGCGCTGCTTTCGGTATCGCTGTCGACGCCGACGTCACATCACGGCGTGCTGCTCTTCGCGATGCTGCTGATTACGCTGCTGCTCTTGATCGAGGCGCGGCGTTACCGCTTCTTCGATGTCTATCGCGCCCGCGTGCGGCAGTTGGAACGCGGATACTTCGCGCAAATCCTGGCGCCGGACGGCGCGCCGAACTTCAATTGGGCGGCGGCGATCGCCAAGAGCCTGCGCAAGCCGGCATTTCTGATGACCTATCGCGAGGCGCTCTGTCGGCGGCTGCAGCGCAACTATTGCTGGATGTATCTGATCCTGCTGCTGGCCTGGGCGCTGAAGATCTCCTCGCCGAAGATGTCGGCCAATGGCGAACCCTTCGGGCATGTGCGGTCCTGGACCGATGTCGCCGAGAATGCCGCACTCGGCCCTTTGCCTGGCTGGCCGGTGGTCCTGGGCGTTCTGCTGTTCTATGCGCTTGTCCTTTACGGCTCGCTGCACAGGGAGCCGCGTGAAGGCGAACTGGCGCATGGCGAGGTGCATGTCTGAGAGCGCATCGGCTGCAGCGTCCGCAACGCTGAGCGATCGCGGTTATCAGGGCTTGCCGATCGCAACGCCGGTAGCCTGACCGAAGGCCACCTTAGGCTCCTCGGTTTCGATCGGCGGTTCAGTGCAGAATGAACTCGCCTTTGAGCGCGCGCCATTCCGTCGCCGAGATCAGCTTGCGATGCACATAGCGCACCGAATGCAGCGGTCCATCCAGCTTCTCTTCCCAGAATTTCAGGAAGCTGCGCATTTCCGGAAAGTCCGGTGCCAGGTCGTAGTGCTGCCACACATAGGTCTGGAGGAAGGTTGGATGATCCGGCATGTGGTAGAGGATCTGAGCGGTCGTCAGGCCGTAGCCCTTCAGTTGCAGTTCCATTTCGTTCGTCATTAGGACCTCACTTCTCGCAAAGGTTGGTCTCTATGATGAAACGCCCGATTTCTTAATCAAGGGCTAATATTTGCCCTGAAATGAAACTTTCGTAAGAAATAACAAAAGCTTGGCAGCATCTCACGGAGAGTGCTGCCAAGCTTTGCTCGTCGGTGATTTCCGGAATCAGCGCTTGAGGTGACGGGTTAGCCGCGCTTCCAGCATGCTCCAGATGTTGCGCAGGATCTCGACCATGATCAGGTAGAGAATGGCCGCCCAGATATACATCTGGAAGTCGAAGGTGCGGGAAAAGGCGTAACGGGTTTCGCCCATCAGGTCGAAGACGGTGACGATCGCGACGATCGCCGAGCCCTTGATCATCAGGATGATTTCATTGCCGTAGGGGCGCAGCGCCACGATCATCGCCTGCGGCAGGATGATCTTCCAGAAAGCGACGCGCTCGGGCAGGCCAAGGGCGGCGGCACCTTCACGCTGTCCGCGCGGCACGCTCCCGATTGCGCCACGCAGGATTTCCGCCTGGTAGGCTGCGGTGTTGAGCGTGAAGGCGAAGAGCGCGCAGTTCCACGCATCGCGGAAAAACCACCACAGGCCGACCGTTTCCAGCTGCGGGCGGAAACTGCCGAGGCCGTAATAGATCAGGAAGAGCTGCGCGAGCAGCGGCGTGCCGCGGAAAAAATAAACATAGCCGTAGGCGAGCCACGACCAGAGCTTGTTCTTCGACATGCGGGCAAACGCGATCGGCAGCGACAGAAGGGCGCCGAGGACGATCGAGATCGAGACCAGCATCAGCGTGACGCCGAGGCCGGAGAGGAAGCGCGGACCGTATTTCGCGAATTTCTCCGGGTCCCAGCCATTGACGACGGTCAGGAAGATGCCGACGCCAAGCGCCAGCCAGACGCCGAGCGCGACGCTGCCGACGAAGCGGGTCAGCGTATAGGGCCTTGGCGGAACCGGAGGCGGGGCCTGCGGCGGGATCATCGTTGCAACAGTGCTCATCGGCCCATCTCCGCACGTTTGGTCCAGCGTTCCAGGTTCGCAAAGACGATCGAGGAAATCATCGCGAGGATCAGGAAGAGCACGCAGGCGACACCATAGAATTCAAAGGCTTGCTTGGTAACGCGGGCGGCGACGCCGGTCTGGCGCAGGATGTCGGTCAGGCCCACCACCGAGACGAGGGCGGTGTCCTTGAGCAGCGCCATCCAGAGATTGCCGAGACCGGGCAGCGCGATGCGCACGAGCTGCGGCAGGATGATGAGGCGCATGGTCCTGCCGCGATGCAAACCAAGGGCATCGCCGGCCTCGTATTGTCCATGTGGAATGGCCTTGAAGGCTGAGAGCAGCACTTCGGAACAATAGGCGGAGAACACGACGCCGAGCGCGATCATGCCGGCGAAGAAGGCGTTGATCTCCACCGGCCCCTCGTAGCCGAGCGTCGCCAGCAGCTGCTGAACGAGGATCTGCAGGCCGTAATAGACGATGAAGAGCGTCAGCAGTTCGGGCAGGCCGCGGAAGATCGTCGTGTAGATGTTGGCGGCCAACCGTATGGTGCGCTCTTCGGACTGCTTTCCGAGAGCGATGAAAAAGCCGATCAGCAGGCCGACGGGCAGCGTCGCGATGGCAAGGCTCGCGGTAACCACGAAGCCGTAGGCGATATCGTCGCCCCAGCCTGTGTCGCCGCAGGCCAGCAAGGTGCCGGGCGCCAGCCAACGAAAGACCCCGACGGGGCCGCAGAATGGATCGACGATCGATCCGATCCAGGAAAGGATGGAATAGAAGCCGGCAAACAACCCGCTCATGTCAGAAGTTTCCCCTTTGCGCCGTTTTTGTGTGTATCGATCGCGCTTTGTTTTAGGCTCTTGTCAAACAAAAACGGCGGAAGGGCAAGCCGTCCGCCGTTGCATTTTTCGCATGAACTGACGTTTCTCCGGCATGATTCACTAGGAAATCGCGCCGGATCCCGTCAATCAGCTGCCATAAACGTCGAACGGGAAGTACTTTTCGTTGATTTCCTTGTACTTGCCGTTGGCGCGGATCGCTTCGATTGCCTTGTTGAACTTTTCGCGCAGCGCGTCGTCGCCCTTGCGCACGGCAATGCCGGCGCCTTCACCGTTGATGACGGGGTCGATCGGCAGCGTGCCGAGCAGCTTGCAGCAGGCGCCGTCTGTCGACTTCAGCCATTCGGAGAGCACGACGACGTCGTCGATGACGGCGTCGATACGGCCGTTGGCGATGTCGAGCTTGTATTCGTCAGCCGTCGGATAGAGCTTGATGTCGGCACCCTTCATATGCGCTTCGGCATAGTTGGAATGGGTGGTGGAGCCCTGCGCGCCGAGCGTCTTGCCCGCAAGCGCTGCCTCGGTCGCCTCGGTGATCGGCGAATCCTTCGGCACGACGATTGCCGGCGGCGTGTTGTAGTACTTGTTGGTAAAGTCCACCTTTTCCTTGCGCTCGGCAGTGATCGACATGGATGCGATGATGGCGTCGAACTTCTTGGCGATCAGCGCCGGAATGATGCCGTCCCAGTCCTGCGTGACGAAGGTGCATTCGGCCTTCATTTCCGTGCACAGTGCCTTGGCGATGTCGATGTCGAAGCCCGTCAGCGTGCCATCCGCTGCAAGGTTGTTGAAGGGCGGGTAGGCGCCTTCCGTGCCGATAACGACCTTTTCGCCGTCGGCCATGGCCGAGCCTGCCATGAGCACGAAAACGGCAGCCGATGCGGCGGCTGCCAGCCGCTTGGAAATACGCATGATAGTCCTCTCTGTTGGCCGACATCCGGTTTTTTGTTTTTCACGGATGCCAATTTCTGCCGGAGCGTTTGCCTCCGGTTGCGGCGATATTCGTACTCTTTTCCTGTAAAAATCAACAGGAAAGCGAAGGTGCTCACCGGGAAAAGGATTTCGACCGCAGATTGTGGTGGCGGGTCGCGCAATGAACATGAACGGTGCGTTCAGCGCCGGTTAATCTTGCCTCCGCTAGCCCTTATCAAGGAACCGGCGCGTGGCTCGGGCATTGCACTTGACGGCGCGTGTCGTTGGCAACACAAAAAAGCCGGAACCTTGGGTCAAGGCCCCGTGAGTATTCGCGTTCGCACCCATTCTTAGCCGTGTCATATGCTGGGAAGAGGATGCGGGACCAGGACCTCCCAAGAAGAGGAAGGAAGACAAATGTCGATTCGATCCAAACTGTTTGCAACCGTCGCGCTGCCGGTGCTGTCGGTGTCCGTCGCGGTTCCGCCCGCTGTCGCCGACAACCTGATGAAGCCATTCGAGGTTGCACAGGAGGGCGGCGGTCAGTCTGAGGAAGAGCTGCTGCTGCAGAAGCAGCGCCAGGCTGAAGAAGAGGCAGCACGCCAGGCGGCCGAACAGCAGAAGGCTGCGGAAGAAGAGGCCGCGCGCCAGGCTGCCGAGCAACAAAAGGCTGCTGAGGAAGAAGCCGCGCGCCAGGCTGCTGAACAACAGAAGGCCGCTGAGGAAGAAGCTGCCCGCCAGGCTGCAGAACAACAGAAGGCCGCTGAAGAAGAAGCCGCTCGCCAGGCCGCTGAACAGCAGAAGGCTGCCGAGGAAGAGGCTGCCCGTGCAGCCGCTGAACAGCAGAAGGCTGCTGAGGAAGAGGCTACCCGCCAGGCTGCCGAACAACAGAAAGCTGCTGAAGAAGAAGCTGCGCGCCAGGCGGCTGAGCAGCAGAAGGCCGCTGACGAGCAGAAGGCTGAGGAAGAGCAGAAGGCCGCCGAAGAGCAACAGAAAGCCGCTGAACAGCAGAAGGCTGCAGAAGACGAAGCTGCCCGCCAGGCTGCCGAACAGCAGAAGGCAGCTGAAGAACAGCAGAAAGCTGCGGAGCAGGCTCAGCCCGGTACCTGCGTCGTACCGGAAGGTCAGGATGCATCGACCGCATGCCCGCCGGAAGGCGGCAAGGCAGCCGAACAGCCTGCGACCACCGAAGAGCAGAAGGCCGGCGAGCAGCCGCCCGTGACCGAAGAGCAGAAGGCAGGCGAACAGCCCGCGCCGACCGAAACGGCGCCGGGCACGGAGCCGCAACCCCAGACTGGCGAAGGCCAGCTTGTACCGGGCACGGAGCAACCGCAGACCGGCGAGGGCCAGCCTGTGCCTGGCACCGAGCAGCCGCAGACCGGCGAAGGTCAACCCGTCCCGGGGACCGAGCAGCCGGCGACCGCCGAGCAGCAGCCGCAGGTGCAGCAGCCGGTTCCGGAAGTGGTCGACACCCGCACCGAAGAAGAAAAGGTGAAGATCGCCGAAGACCCGGCGGCGACCGACGAGACCGTCGTTCTGCCGGTTGAAAACGGTGCGGCCGTGCTCGACAGCGACAAGGACGCCGACAATGCCGGCGGCAACCAGGCGCGCGAAGAGCGCCAGAAGCTGCGCGAGGAGCTGCGCGCCAAGGAAGAAGACGCGCCGGCGCCGGCAGACGATGCCGCATCCCAGGCTGCCATCACCGCCGAGACCCCGGCCGACCTGACGCAGAAGATTGAGGCGAACCTCAACGAAAAGGGCACGCGCGTCGATGAGGCGCCGGTCTTCGTGGTTCCGGAGACGACCAACATCGTCAACAACACCGTCATCAACAACACGGTGATCAACAACAACACGACCGTCAACAACGTCACCAACAACATCACCGAGGTGAAGGTCGTCGAGCAGGTCGACAATCGGGTCATCCTCGGCGTCGGCGACCAGATCTTCGTGCGTGGCGACGATCGTCCGCGCCTGCGCCACGATGCGGAAGAGACCTATTACGACGAACTTCCGCGCGGCCGCACCCGCGAAACCATCCTGCGTCCGGGCGGCTACAGGATCGTCACCGTCTACAACCGTTACGGCGACATCCTGCAGCGCTCGCGCGTTGACCGTGACGGCAACGAATACCTGATGATCTACGCGCCCGAGCGTGACGAAGGTCCGCGTCCGGCGATCATCGACGTCGGCTACGAACTGCCGCCGATGCGCCTGCGCATCCCGGTGAGTGATTATATTGCCGACGTTTCCGACGACCCGGACCGTGACTACTACGAGTTCCTGGCCGAGCCGCCGGTCGAGCGTGTCGAGCGCGTCTACACGATGGACGAGGTGCGTCATTCGGCCCGCCTGCGCGACAAGGTTCGCCGTATCGATCTCGATACGATCACCTTCCCGACGGGCAGCGCCGAAGTGTCGATGTCGCAGGCGAAAACCATGCGCAAGGTCGCGGCCGCAATGGAGAAGGTTCTGGCGAAGGATCCGGGTGAAACCTTCTTCATCGAAGGCCACACTGATGCCGTCGGCTCGGACCGCTCGAACCTCGTGCTTTCGGATAAGCGCGCCGAATCGGTCGCATCGCTGCTGACCGAGGTCTACGGCATTCCGCCGGAAAACCTTGTGACCCAGGGCTACGGCGAGCGCTTCCTCAAGGTGCGGACTGAGGAGGCCGAACAGCAGAACCGCCGCGTCACCATTCGCCGCGTCACGCCGCTGGTCCGTCCGGTCGCGCAGCGCTAACAAAGTCGCCCAGCGCTGATCAAAGTCGCACAGCGCTGATCAAGCTTCGGGCAGGAATGTCCGAATAGCTCTAGGAAACCCGCCTCGCAAAAGGCGGGTTTCCGTCGTTTCACAGATCTCCAGCCTCTTTAATTTCCGGATTGCCATGAAAGCCGTTGCCCTGCCGTTCCTCGCCTTCGCCATGCTCACCCAATCGGCTGTCGCAGCACCGGGGCTCGTGGAGCCGGATCTGCGGCTGCCGGCCAATCCAGATGGAAAGAGCGGGGCGCCGCGCGTCGCCCTGACGCTCGATGCCTGCAGCGGCGCGACCGACATGCGCATCCTCGGCACCCTGATCGAGAACCACATTCCGGCGACGATCTTCGTGACCGCGCGCTGGCTGAAGCGCAACGGCCTCGTCGTCGAGGTGATGAAGGCGCATCCGGATCTGTTCGAGATCGAGGATCACGGCGCGATGCATGTGCCGCCGATCGACGTGAAGGTCTCGGTCTATGGTCTGGCGGCGGCCGGGTCGGAGGCTGCGGTTGCGGCCGAAGTCGATGGCGGTGCGACGGCGATCAAGGCGCATGGCCTGCCGGCGCCGCACTGGTTCCGTGGGGCAACCGCCAAATATACCCATTCGTCGATGCGCCAGATCCGCGCCATGGGTTATCGCATCGCCGGCTACTCGGTGAACGGCGACGGCGGCTCGCTGCTCGGCGCAGCCGTCGCCGAAAAGCGGATTCGCGCAGCGAAGGACGGCGACGTCATCATCGCCCATATCAACCAGCCGACCCATTCCGCCGGCGCCGGCGTCGCGCGCGGCATTCTCGATCTCAAGGCGAAGGGCTACAGCTTCGTCCGATTGAACGACATTCCGGATGAAATGACGGTCGGCGCGACGAATTGACTGATTTTGGCGGCTGGCTGCGGAAAATGTCCGTAAGGAAATGGTCAACGCCGGAAAATGTCTGCGTCGAGTGTATCTCCCCGAGCGCGGCGACGTTCCATATCCCATATCGCGTGGTGGATTGTGCGTGCTCGACCAAGCCGTTTCTCTCATGACAGTTGCAAGGCCGCTGCTCGACGCAAAGTAGCGGCTTGTCGAATTCCATTTTCCGTTGCCGGCAGCTCCCCCTTAGGCTTGTCGAGCTATGCGTCTGGCTCTGGAGGAGTGGATGAAGCGTATCGTTATCGGGTTCGTTATCGCGCTGCTATCGCAGGCATTCGCGTCGCCTGCGCGCGCGGATGGTGCGAGTGCGCCATTGCAGCCGTTCGAGCAAGTGCTGGAGCGCGCCGAGAAAGGCGATGTCGAGGCTGAGATCGATATCGGCATACGCTACCAGACAGGTGAGGGTGTTGCGCGCGACGTTTTGAAAGCCATCGGCTGGTATCGGGGGCCGGCCGAGAAGGGTAACGCGAAAGCGCAATTCCTGCTTGGCACAATCTATTTCAACGGTGCCGAGGGCGTGAGGCAGAACTATGCCGAGGCGCTACGCTGGTATAGGAGGGTGATCGCTGGCTGCGGCTTGCTGCGGGTGCCGGAAATGGGCAGGCACAAAATCTCCTCTGCACCATCTACGTGCGCGCATTCGGCGTCGGGCGTGACGATCGGGAAGCGGTAAAGTGGTGCCGCTTGGCGGCCGACCGGGGCATGGCCTCGGCGCAGGTGGATCTGGCAATCTTCTACATGCTGGGTCGCGGCGTCGAGAAGGACGAGGCTCAGGCATTCGAGCTGTTCCTGAAGGCGGCAAAACAGGGGAACCCGCAAGCCCCGATGAATGTCGGCGCCATGTACCTGACGGGTGCCGGCGTTAATGAAAACTACGCGGAGGCGCACCGCTGGTTCCTGATGCTTGCTGATCGCGGAGATCCCAAGGGGCAATTCAACCTGGCGGTCATGTATGCGAACGGCCAAGGTATAGAGAAGAACGTGAAGGAAGCGGCGCGGCTCTACAAGCTTTCGGCTGACCAGGGTTATGCCTTGGCGCAGTTCAATCTCGCCATGGCCTATCTGAACGGCATCGGCGTGGAGATTGACGCTCCGGCTGCCGTCCGGTGGTTCCGCAAGGCGGCGGAGCAAGGAAATGCCGACGCGCAATTCTTTCTCGGTATCGCCTATGCGAGAGGCGATGGGGTGGAGCAGGACCTTTCAGCCGCGGCCGAATGGTATGCCAAGGCCGCCGCGCAGGGGATGCGGAAAGCGCAGGAGTTGCTGGCGAAGCTGCCCGAAGAGTATCGCCGCGCCTCGCAGCGTTGAGCCTGCAGCGCCTTCGCGCCTTTCAGACGCCTTTGCGCTGCAACCCTGTGACCTTCTCCACGAAATCGGCGATCGCGATGGTGTCGTCGAGGTCGAAAAGCGGAAGATCGGCATTGGCAACCGGGTGATCGGCAGCGATCGCGCAGATGTGCGGATCGGTGGGGGCCAGCGGCTCTCGGTTCGCCGATTCCAGGCGGCGGGCCTCGATCTTCGGGATCGGTTCGCGCTTGTAGCCCTCGACGAGCACAAGATCACATGGCGCCAGGCGCGCAAGGATGTCCTCGAAGGACGGTTCCGGCGCGCCGCGCAGTTCGTGCATGATCGCAAACCGCGTGCCGGAGACGATCGTCACCTCATGGGCGCCAGCCTCGCGATGGCGGTAGCTGTCGGCGCCAACCTTGTCGATGTCGAAGTCGTGGTGCGCGTGCTTGACGGTGGAAACCACGTGGCCGCGCTGCGTCAATTCGCTGACGAGCCGTACCATCAGCCCGGTCTTGCCGGAGTTCTTCCAGCCGGCGATGCCGAAGATTTTCATGGCGCTCATGCTTTTCTACCCTCAAACAAACTCAACCATTCCTCCGCCTCGGTGAGATCCGCAGGCGTGTTGACGTTGAAGAAGGGATCGAATGCGCCCTTCGGCGTCATGGTGACAGGAAAGTCGACCGTTACCGAGGCATGGCGTTCGATGAAGGCACGGACGCGGCGCTTCGGGTCGCTCATCAGCCAGTTCTCCAGATCGTCGGCGAGCGCAACTGGCCAGAGCGCAAACAGTGGATGCATCTGGCCGACGGATGCCGCTACGGCAATCTGTTGACGTTGGGTCAAGGCGGCGATCAGTCGCGCGACGAGGTCATCGGGAAAGAAGGGCGTGTCGGTGGGAACGACCAAGACATGGGATGCTTCCGGCGTAGCCCCTGCCACATGGCGCATGGCCGTCAGCACGCCGGCGAGCGGTCCGAGAAAACCCGGAACCGTATCGGCAATGACGGGCGTATTTCCGTCGACGGCGTCTGCCGGTTCGGCGTTGAGGTTGACGGCTATGCTGGTGACCTGGGGACGAAGCCGCTCGATGATGTGCGAAAGCATCGTGCGGCCACCCAGGTGAAGGTCGGGCTTGGGGCTTCCCATGCGGCGCGACAGTCCGCCTGCGAGGATGACGGCGGGTAGCGGTTCGCTGATCAGACGGCGTGAGGTGTCCGGCATCGCGCGGCTCCTATTCCAAAGGGCCGGTCAGCGAGCGCTGGGCGACCGCTTTTCGGCCGCGCAGGGTCTCGCGGTAGAAGGTGTAGAGGCCCGAACCGATAATGACCGCAACGCCGACCAGCATCCAGGTATCGGGCACTTCCGTAAAGAAGAAGATGCCGATCGCGATCGACCAGATCAGGCTGGTGTAGCGGAAGGGCGCAATGACCGAGATATCGCCGGCGCGCATTGCCAGCACGATCGTCTGGTAACCGAGCATCAGCAGGATGCTCGCGGCGGCGATGTGGCTGAAGGTCGTCGCCGACATTGGCTGCCAGCCGCCCATCGGCTGGACGAGGACGGCACCGACGATGGTTGTGACAAGGGAGGTCGACACGGTGATGTAAAGCGAGGGCACGTCATGGCCGATGCGGCGGGTGCAGAGATCGCGGGTTGCCGTGACGAACACGCAGGCGACGACGGTCAGTGCCGCCGGCGTGAAGCCCTCGGGACCGGGCCGAAGCACGATCAGCACGCCGATGAAGCCGGCGATGATCGCCGTCCAGCGCCGCCAGCCGACTGGCTCGCCGAGGAACAGGGCGGCGCCGAGCGTGACGGCCAAGGGCAGCGCCTGCATGATCGCCGAGGCATTGGCGAGCGGGATCTGGCCGAGGGCGGAGATATAGGTGACCGAGGCGAGCGCCTCCATGGCGATGCGCAGCAGGATCACCGGCTTCATCAGGGTGCGGAGCGGCCGAAAGGCGCGAAACTGCCAGGCGGCCAGCACCACCATCAGCGTCGTCAGCAGCCCGCGCACGAAGATGATCTGGCCGACATTCATCGCGCCGGTGACAGATTTGACCAGCGCGTCGTTGCAGGAGAACGTGACCATCGCCAGGCACATGAAAAGAATGCCGCGGAAATTGGTGGAGGCTTGCATGCTGGCTGTCCTGCGGCGCCGGAAAGCGGGCTACGCTGTCGACGAATGGGGAGGCGAATCCACGGGATGGATCGCCTAATGTTTAAGCATTGGCTGCCGGCTTGTGCAAACGGGTTCGCACGCGGTGGCCGTTTTTCTTTCAGCGCAAGTAGAACGGTCCGCGCCGGCTGAGTTCAATTGCCCGGAAGACTGTGGCAGGCCGCTAAAACTCCGCCGGCGAACATGAGCTTATTCGCGGAATCTTAAGTTTCGCTGCCTATCGTCGCTGCAATTCCGCATCCATTCGCATGACGCGATCGGCGGGGTGGCGCCGCAGTAACCTTGCAGGGTGGCCATTCCAGGGACGTCTGCCCAGGCTTAGGAGAGCCTTCGGCACTCGTCCCATCGGTGTTTCCACCAAGAAAAGCCGCCGCGCGGGCCTGCTTCCCATAAGAATAATTCAGGGGTGCGCAATGTCTTTCATCGATCGCCTGCTGCAGCGTTTGCGGATCGTCACCAAGGTTCTGCTTTTCGTGGTTCCGCTTGTGGCGCTGATTGCCGGTATTGGTCTCATTGGCTTCTTTACCGCCCGCACGCTCAACGGCCATATGACCGTGACGCGGGAAACCATCAACAATCTCTCGGATTTCCAGGCGCTGCGCAGCGCGCTGCAGGCTTTTGCCGATGCGCCGAGCGAGGCAACGCGGGCTGCTTTGGCGAGCCAGATCGACGAGCAGGAAAGCGGCGTGAAGACGCTGGACAGCCTGCTGACGCGCGGTGAGGACAAGGCAGAGATAGCCTCGGTGCTGACGCTGGGTGAGGCGATGCGCAGTCAGACGGACAAGCTCTGGGTGACCAAGCTCGAGCGGGACCAGGTGACGGCATCGCTGGAAACGGCGCTCGCCGACATGACCGAGCAGGGCAACAGTGCCTACAAGCAGATCGACATCATCCGCAAGGAATCCGGCGAGAAGGAAGCCTTCGCCAAGGCGCTGCTCTTCGATGCCGCCGCCTATCAGGGCCTTGCCGAGCGCATCAAGAAATTCCGACTGCCGGTCACGATGGCCGTCAATCCGGATGCCAAGATCGATCAGGCGGGCAAGCTGCTGCCGCATCTCGTGAAGCAGATCGATGAGGCCGAAAAGATTGCCTCGGAAAAGGTGCAAGCGCCGATTGCCGACGTGAAGGAACAGGCGCTCAAGGTTCAGGCGATCCTTGCCGGTGCCGAAGACAGCGAGGCGAAGAAAAACGCGCTGGTGCCGATCCTCAGCAAGTTCTCCAAATATGAAGCGGACTTCGCCAAGGAGGCAGCCAAGAACTCGGATACGGCGGCCAAGCGCTTCGTCGGCATGGATGCCGAGATTTCACAACTGAAGACCCTCATCGCGCTGATGGGCGATACCTTCAAGGGGCTCGACAGCACGCGGCTGCATATCAGCGAGTTGCACCGCAAGCTCGATGCCGCGGGCCGCGAGCCGGTCATGGCTGACATCCAGACGGTTCGCGAAACGGCGGGCAAGCTCGGCGAACTCGGCGGCAAGAACGCGGCGCTTCGCGATCTTCCGGCGAAGCTTGGGCCCTCGCTCGGCAACATCGACAAGGACACCGCGGCACTGATCGACGTCGGCGGCCGCTGGCAGGCGGCCAAGGCGGAAGCTTCGGCACTCGTGGCCACTGCCAGCACCACGCTTGAGAGTTTCGTCAGCAGCGCGCAGGAAGCCGGCAAGGTCGACAGCCAGCGCTCGGCCAATGTCTCGATCGTCGCCATGATTGCCGGCACGCTGCTCGCCATCATCGGTGGCCTGATGCTGGTCGAAACGCTGCGTGGCCCGCTGAAGCGCGTGACCGAAACGATGACGCGGCTTGCCGGCGGCGATCTCGACGTTGCCATCGAGGGTCGCAACCGCGGCGACGAGATCGGCGACATGGTGCGCTCCGTTGCCGTGTTCCGCGACAATGCCCTCGAGAACGTGCGGCTGGGGCGCGAGGCGGAGGCGGCGCGTGCGCTTTCGGCAGAAGAAGAAGCGCGCCGCGCCGCGGAGCGTGCCCGTGTCGAGGCCGAGCAGATGCAGGCGCTGAATGCGCTTTCGGATGTTCTCGCAGCTCTCGCCGACGGCAATCTCGAGGAAGGCATGGCGGAGGACCTGCCGGCCGACTACGTCATCATGGCGCGCACCTACAACAATGCGGTCGAGGCACTGCGGGCGACGCTGGCCGACGTGCGTGTCGTTACAGGCGAGATCACCGGCGGCACCGGCAATCTCGCGTCGTCGGCTGACGACCTGGCACGCCGCACCGAGCAGCAGGCGGCCGCACTCGAGGAAAGCTCGCGTGCCCTTCGGCAATTGACGGAGATCGTCCGCACGACGGCCGAAAGTGCGCGCAAGACGACGGTGTCGGTGGGCGAAACCAATTCTTATGCCAAGCATTCCGGCCAGGTGGTCGCCAAGGCGATCGACGCCATGGCGGAGATCAATCGCTCGTCGGAGAAGATCAGCACGATCATCGGCGTCATCGACGAGATCGCTTTCCAGACCAACCTCCTGGCGCTGAATGCCGGCGTCGAGGCGGCGCGGGCAGGCGAGGCCGGACGTGGCTTTGCCGTGGTGGCGCAGGAGGTGCGCGAGCTTGCCCAGCGTTGCGCAGGAGCGGCCCGCGAGATCAAGGGGCTGATTTCGGAAAGCTCGGCACAGGTGCGGAGCGGCGTGGCTCTCGTGCAGGAGACAGGCGATGCGCTCACCGTCATCAACAGTCACATCACCACGATCCACGACCTCGTCAGCAATATCGAGGCCTCGGCGGCTGACCAATATACCGGCCTCAACGAGGTCAATTCCGCCGTGCACGAGGTCGAACTGATCACCCAGCAGAACGCCGCGATGGTCGAGGAGAACACCGCCGAGATCCACGGGCTGCGCCGGCAGGTGGAAGCGCTTAACGAGAAGATCGAGCGCTTCCGCACCGGTACGGAGGGAATGGGTGCGCAGGCGCAGGGGCGCGGGAGCTACGCGGCCTGATCTGTTCCTCCGACGGCGGCTTTCAAGGCTTGCCGCCCGGCTTGTCAGCCCCTCACCCTAACCCTCTCCCCGCAAGCGGGGCGAGGGGACGTGCACTGCGGCAAGACATCCCAATGTAGGTCGCCGGAAAGCGCAAGCCGTCGACGCATCTGTGCGGAGTACGTGGGGACACGAGCGTGTGCCCCACATTCCCTTCTCCCCGCTTGGCGAGGGAGAAGGTGCCGGCAGGCGGTTGAGGGGCCGCCTGCCGGTTGTTCATCCAAAGTTGGTATCGTGCGGGACGGTCAGCCGCCGGTGACGCTCATGTGGCGGGCGACGGCGGGACGGTTGTGCTCCCGGTCGATGATGAAGTCGTGGCCTTTCGGCTTGCGGCCGATCGCCTCGTCTATCACCTGGCTCAAATAGGCATCGTCTTCGGAGGCCCGGAGCGCAGTGCGCAGGTCGGCCGCGTCGTTCTGGCCGAGGCACATGTAGAGCGTGCCGGTGCAGGTGAGGCGGACGCGGTTGCAGCTTTCGCAGAAGTTATGCGTCATCGGCGTGATAAGGCCGAGCCGTCCGCCGGTTTCCGCAACCTCGAGATAACGGGCAGGGCCGCCGGTGCGATAGGGAATGTCCGAGAACGTGAAGCTCTGTTCCAATTGCCGGCGCATTTCGGAGAGCGGCATGTAGTGGTCGGTGCGGTCTTCTTCGATCTCGCCCATCGGCATGGTTTCGATCAGCGTCAGGTCCATGCCGCGGCCATGGGCCCAGCGCATGAGATCGGGGATCTCCGCGTCGTTGAAACCTTTCAGCGCCACGGCGTTGATCTTGATCTTGAGGCCGGCAGCCTGGGCCGCGTCGATGCCTTCCATGACCTTGGAGAGGTCGCCCCAGCGGGTGATCTGGTGGAACTTCGCCGCGTCGAGCGTGTCGAGCGAGACGTTGATGCGCTTGACGCCGCACTCGACAAGCTCGGAGGCATATTTCGCGAGCTGCGAGCCATTGGTCGTCAGCGTCAACTCGTCGAGCCGGCCGGCCTCGATCTCCTTGCCGAGTTCACGCACCAGGAACATGATGTTCTTGCGCACCAGCGGCTCGCCGCCGGTGAGCCGCAGCTTGCGCACGCCCTTGGCGATGAAGGCGGAACAGAGCCGGTGCAATTCTTCGAGCGTCAGCAGATCCTTCTTCGGCAGGAAGGTCATGTGTTCCGCCATGCAATAGGTGCAGCGGAAATCGCAGCGATCGGTGACCGACACGCGCAGATAGGTAATCGCCCGACCGAAGGGGTCGATCATTGGAACGGTCTTCTGCTCTAGCGGCCTGGCGCCGAACCTGTCTATCGTGGCTGTGTTCAAAACGTCTTTCTCCCAGCCCTTTCAATGTCGTTGTCGAACCTGCTCGCGTCAAGGCGCATACTGTCGCAAAGTGTTGATCGGAAGAGCAGGGTAATTCTCGCCAGCCGATTTCTGCGCTAGTGCATACTCATCCCTAAGTCAAAGCCGCATCAGGGATAGGAGGTTTCAGCAAGCAAGGTGCGATGGAGCTTTCAGGCGGATCACGGCGAATGGACGGCATCGCGTTTGCCGTTCGCGAACAGGAGCAGGCAATATGAGTGAAATCTGGCCGACGGAACTGCGTGTCTCCAAGGATCGCCACCGGCTCGTCGTCGCCTTCAACGATGGCGCATCCTTCGATCTCTCGGCGGAGATGCTGCGGGTACTATCGCCGTCTGCCGAAGTGCAGGGCCATGGGCCGGGCCAACGGGTGACGGTGCCCGGCAAGCGCAACGTGCAGATCATTTCAGTGCAGCCAACCGGCAACTACGCGGTGCGCATCGGTTTCGACGATTTTCACGATACCGGCATCTTCACCTGGAGCTATCTGCGCGAACTCGGCGAGAAGGGTGGAGAGCTCTTCGGTGCTTATGAACAGGAACTCGCTGAGAAGGGCATGTCGCGCGACAAGACGGAAAAGCCGCGCTGATCTCGACTGTGCCTGTCGTCAGGCCAGTTCGTCCTCTTCTTTCAGCAGTATCCCGATCAGCCGCTCCATGGATCGGGTGACCACCATGCAGTCCTCCAACGGCTCGTCGTCCAGCAATTTCTCGATCAGCGCCGTGTGGATCTCCATGGCTGCCTCCGTAAGGTTGCGGCCCTCCTGTGTCAGCGACAACCGCAGTACCCGTTTGTCCTTCTCGTCACCGCGGCGCAGGATCAGGCCGCGCTTTTCCAGCTGCGGCAACAGCATGCTCATGTTGGAGCGGCCCACCAGCAGTTTGCGTGCCAGTTCCTGCTGCGAAATGCCGTCGAAGCGGTAGAGGTTGATCAGGATATCGAGGTGTGGCGGCTTGATGTCGAGATGGGCGATCTCGCGCGTCACCGTCTGCTGCATGAGCTGGCAGGCGCGCGCAACCGCGATCCAGCTGCGGAAACGGGGGTGATCCCAAGGGAAATGGTGTTCTGTCGTCACTTGATTTTTGTTCAACGTTGTACAATTATGTTCAGCATTGAACATAACAAGAGATTCCCACTATGGCACCCTTTGCGATCAAGGTCATCCGCCACACGCTGAAAGGCGTGGCAGCGTTCTCGCCCGAGGCCGCCGGCAGGCTTGCCTTCAAGCTTTTCAGCGTGACGCCCGGCCGGAAGCCTAAGAACGCCAAGGAGAGGGCGGCGCTCGCGGCCGCGGCGCCCGTGATCGCCACGGGGCAGCCGGTGACGC
Organism: Ensifer sp. R-19; assembly: GCF_049905105.1. Taxonomy (NCBI): domain Bacteria; kingdom Pseudomonadati; phylum Pseudomonadota; class Alphaproteobacteria; order Hyphomicrobiales; family Rhizobiaceae; genus Ensifer; species Ensifer sp. R-19. The sequence continues at coordinate 1,725,433 of NZ_CP184569.1, read as the reverse complement.
TTTCCTATGCCGGCGGCTGGGTGCTGGCACGCCAGTTCGCCGCTCCGCGCAATGCCGCCAACGCCAAGCGCATCCTGCTCGTGCATGGCTGGGGATCGCGCAGCGACTACTTGGCTGCGATGATCGATGGCCTGGTCAAAGGCGGCGCTGAAGTGGTGACGCTCGACTGGCCGGGGCATGGCGGTTCGCCGGGACGCACACTCACGATGCCTGCAGCGGTCAGGGCGATCGACGCCGCCTGGCGGCATTTCGGCAATTTCGATGTCTGCGTCGGTCATTCCTTTGGCGGGGGAAGCCTTGCTTGTGCGGCGGGCGGCATCGTCTGCGACGTGCGCAGCCATGTGGCGAAGAAGCTGGTGCTGATCGGCGCGCCGAGCGAGATGACTTGGCTTTTCAAAGGTTTCGGCAAAATTCTTCGCCTGGCGCCGAAGACGCAGGCGGCCTTCGAAGATGTTGTCGAGCGTCTCGCCGGCAGACGCCTCGAGGATTTCGACGCCGCGCGGATCATCGGCGTCCTCGCCGTGCCGACGCTGGTCATCCATGCGGAGGACGACAAGGAGGTCGCGGCCGATCATGCCCGCCGCTATGCAGCCGCTGGGCCGAACGTGGAGATGTTTTGGGCAAACGGCTTCGGCCATCGCCGCATCGTCTCGGCCGCACCCGTGATCGCGCGGATCAATGCCTTCATACACGCGGAAGATCAAAAAGCCGCCGCCTGACTATTTTTCGTTGCTGCCGTCATCAGACTGTCATGCTATCGGTCAAAGGGTCGCTTTAGCCTCCGGAATCGCTTCGCAATCCGCGCCCTGCCATCGATCCGGAGATCTTTCGGTATTGGAGGACGGCATGTCGGTCATCACCTCGGTCGAGGAACTCAACGCGCTCTATGGCGGTGTCAGCGAAGCATCGGTGGCCAAGGTCACCAAAACGCTGACGGCGGAGTATCGGCTGATGATCGAGGCTTCGCCCTTCTGCGCGCTCGCAACCGTCGGGCCGGAGGGGCTCGATTGTTCGCCGCGCGGTGACGACGATTGCGTCGTTCGGATCGCCGACGACAAGACGGTGCTGCTTCCCGACTGGCGCGGCAACAACCGGGTCGATTCGCTCGCCAATATCGTGCGTGACCCGCGCGTGGCGCTGATGTTCCTGATCCCCGGCTCGAACACGACGATGCGCATCAACGGCACAGCCGTCCTCAGTATCGATCCGGAGCTTACCGATAGCTTCGAGGTCGACGGCAAGCACCCGCGCAGCGTGATTGTCGTGACCATCGGTGAAGTCTATTTTCAGTGCGCCCGTGCGGTGATGCGCGCGCAGCTTTGGAACCCGGAACGCTTCCTCGATCCGGCATCGCTGCCGACGCCCGGCACGTTGCTGAAGGCTGCCAAGACGGATTTCGACCGCGAAACCTATGACCGCGAATGGCCGGAGCGCGCAGCCAAGACCATGTGGTAGGCTGCTGCGGGGGCCGACCGGTACGGTCGCCATCTCAGCGAAGCGCGCGGGTGGAGGCGAGGGTGCGGCGGCAGGCTCTGACAGGTGCATCAGCACTCCTTTTCGCTCTCTTGGCCGGCAAGGCGACAGCCGGCGAGCCCAGTCTATCCGAGAAGCTCAGCCTGCTGGCTACGGCCTACCCCGATGCCATCGAGCGGATCGACGGCAATGTCCTGGTTCTGCGGGATGGTGGGGTGCCGCTCTCCATCGACGACGGCAAGAAGAAGAGCCATGCCGAGAAACTGGCCGCGGCGGATATCGAGGACAGCCTGTCACAGATCTATCCGCTGGGCGCGTGTGCGAAAGCGCCGGCCGTCGATTTCGATCCGGGTCGCATCCGCAGCGATGCACTGTTGAAGCGGCTCTATGGCAGCAGTGCTACGGCTGTCAGGCGGGATCTCGTCACTGTGGACTGGTTCGGCGAGCGGCTGCAGGTGACGCGGAAGCACGGAACGGCCGCGGCGCTGAAGGCGATCGCCGCTGATCTTTCGCGACATGCCGAACTCAAACGCTATCTCAGCCCAAGCGCCGGCACCTTCAACTGGCGGCCGATTGCCGGTGCTGCCACGCTGTCGGTCCATAGCTTCGGCGCGGCGATCGATCTCAATACGGGCTTTGCGGATTACTGGCGCTGGTCCGGGAAGGGGGTGCACGGCTATCGCAACCGCTATCCGCTGGATATCGTCGAGATTTTCGAGAAGCACGGCTTCATCTGGGGTGGCCGCTGGTACCACTTCGATACGATGCATTTCGAGTACCGGCCGGAGCTGATCGCGATCGCGCGGGCGGCGGGCGCGGATGCCTGCGGCCACTAGTCGGCTGCCTCGCAGCGTTCAGAGCGGGCGGTGCCTTCACGCATGCCCGAGCACCGGCAAACAAAAAGCGCCCATGAAGAGCGCCGATTGTCAGTTCGATCGCAGAGCGCCGTAGGTCAGCGTCGATAGATCAGCCAGTTGCGGCCGGATTCCTTGCGCATGCCGTCTTCAAAGAGAACGGTCTTGTTGCGCCCGCCATTCTTGGCCGAATAGAGCGCGATATCCGCCTTGTTGTAGAGATCGACAGGGTCTTCTGCTGCGGTCGCCATGCAGACGCCAACGGAAAGCGTGATCGGGCCGTAGTTGACACCGGTCTTCGAATTGCGGAAGGGCGTTGCCGCAAGAACCGTGCGGATGCGATCGGCGATCTGCAGGCATTCTTCCTGGGTGCTGTCGCCAAGGATAATGGCAAATTCCTCGCCGCCGGTGCGGGCAACGAACGCCTCACGGCGCAGGTTGGCGCGAAGGACGCCGCCGACGGTCGCGAGGATCTTGTCGCCGACCGGATGGCCGAACGTGTCGTTGACCTTCTTGAAATGGTCGATGTCGGCAACGAGCAGGCCGGTGTAATTTCTCAGGTGCTCATTGTTGTAGACGGCCGCCAGATTGTCGTCAAAGGCGCGCCGGTTGGCGAGACGCGTGAGCGAATCCGTGTTGGCGATGCGCTTGTACTCGTCGAGTTCCTGCCGGATGACCTCCATTTCGAAGGACTTTTGCACAACGGTCTCGACGCGCTCCTTGCCCTGGCTCATCGTCTCGGCCGTCGCCTCGGTCAGGATGCCGATCGCGTGGCGCAGGATATCCGCGCTCGATGCACTCTTGCTGACGATGTTGACATAGGCCTCATCGAGAACCTTGTTGTAGTTCTCAAGCGCGTATTGCTCGTCGCGCAACAGGGTAACGAGCTCGGCAAGCTTGGCTGCAAGGGTGGTGTGGGCGCGCTCGATGCCGTTCGAGCGGTGGATGTGGCTGAAGTACTGCGCGCCGATCGCATCCAGCTCTTCCTGGGTCGCGCGGCTACCGAGCGCCGCGAGTTCTTTCGACAGCTGCGGGTTGGAGCCGAGATAGGCTTCGTAATAGAGTTCGTAGTTGCGGGGGATAGGCGCGACACCCATCATGCGCATGGCATGGGTCACTTGCGCTGCGATATCGGGCGTCTGTGCTTTGCCCGAATTTGCCGTTTGCATGTGCAAACCCCCTAATAGTATTCACTGCTTACGGGTTATGATTTTTAGGGGCAAATGATTTGCGAAGTCTTAATATTTGCCGCCGCGGTGCACCGCAGTTCGATCGACTGCGGCCATTCCCGCCGATCTATCCTAGCGTTTGCGACTTGAACCCACGGCGCCGTTGAGGCGCCGTGGTGTGTCAAAATGGATCAGGCCGGGCCGATCATCGTTTCGGGGCGCACGATCGCGTCGAACTCTTCGTTCGTCACGTAGCCGCCGCCGACGGCTTCTTCGCGCAGCGTCGTGCCGTTCTTGTGGGCGGTCTTGGCGATCTTGGCAGCGTTGTCGTAGCCGATCTTCGGGGCGAGGGCGGTGACCAGCATCAGTGAGCGGTCGAGTGCCGCCTTGATGTTGTCTTCGCGTGCCTCGATGCCGACGACGCAGTTGTCGGTGAAGGACACGGCCGCATCGGAAAGCAGCTGCACCGACTGCAGGAAGTTGTAGGCCATCAGCGGGTTGAAGACGTTGAGCTCGAAGTGGCCCTGGCTGCCGGCGAAGGTGAGGGCGGCGTGGTTGCCGAAGACCTGGACGCAGACCTGGGTCAGCGCTTCGCACTGGGTCGGGTTGACCTTGCCGGGCATGATCGACGAGCCAGGCTCGTTTTCAGGCAGCGACAGTTCGCCGAGACCGGAGCGCGGGCCGGAGCCGAGGAAGCGGATGTCGTTGGCGATCTTGAAGAGGGCTGCAGCCGTCGCGTTGATCGCGCCATGGCTGAAGACCATGGAATCATGGGCGGCGAGCGCCTCGAACTTGTTCGGCGCCGAGGTGAAGGCAATGCCGGTGATCTTGGCGATCTCGTCGGCAACCTTTTCAGCAAATCCGACCGGCGCATTGAGGCCGGTACCGACGGCCGTGCCGCCCTGGGCGAGTTCGCAAAGGCCGGGAAGCGTCATCTCGATGCGCTTGATCGAGGAAGCGACCTGCGCGGCATAGCCGGAGAATTCCTGGCCAAGCGTCAGCGGGGTTGCATCCTGGGTGTGGGTGCGGCCGATCTTGATGATGTGATCGAATGCCTTGACCTTGGCTTCCAGCGCCTTGTGCAGGTGCTTCAATGCCGGCAGCAGGTCATGGATCACCCGTTCCGCGCAGGCGATGTGCATCGCCGTCGGATAGGTGTCGTTCGACGACTGGCTCATGTTGACGTGATCGTTCGGATGCACCGGCTTCTTCGAGCCCATGACGCCGCCGAGCAGTTCGATGGCGCGGTTCGAAATCACCTCGTTGGCATTCATGTTCGACTGGGTGCCCGAACCGGTCTGCCAGACGACGAGCGGGAAATGGTCGTTGAGCTTGCCGTCGATCACTTCCTGCGATGCCTTGACGATGGCATCGGCTACGGTGGAATCCAGACGGCCGAGCGCCTGGTTGGTGCGGGCGGCTGCCTGCTTGACGATGCCGAGCGCCCGGACGATCGAGGCCGGCTGCTTTTCCCAACCGATCTTGAAATTGCCGAGCGAGCGCTGGGCCTGGGCGCCCCAATAGCGGTCGCTTGCCACTTCGATGGGGCCGAACGTGTCTGTTTCCGTGCGCGTCGATGTCATCGTGATACCTGCCTTGGATCATGCGGTTCATGAAGCCTGGGCGAGGGGCCGGGTGGCGCATCTCCCCAGGGTGCCGGGCCTCTCTCTGCCCCGCCTGCCGGAGCTTGTAAAGGGGCGTGGCTCGGCTTGCCATGCTACAATCGTTTGAAACGTTGACGTGCAACAAGGCCGGCCCGGAACGATGGTGATTCGGTCGCTTGCGGGCCGCGGGCGCCGTTGTGATGTTTCGGTCACAGGCGCGGCGTTCTTTTTAGCCGCCGATCGGCGGCTGCAACCGGCCCATGACCTCCCGCTGAAATAAAATCCATATGGATCAAATTTTTATCCCCCTTCGAACGTTATGGAATCGAGGCGTTTGCAGGGACGAGGAAGGAGATTCAAGGTCGATGTTCGCGGGCGCGTTTCCTTTTCATTCACCATCCTTTTCTATAACTTTCAGTGCACGAGGGCGTGGCGAGAATCTGGCTTCAGTCGAATTCGGCGACAACGCGATACGGGGACGTAGTTTCATATGAGAGTAATTAAGACGGCAGCGGTCGTGGCGCTCATGAGCGGCTGTGCGATCGCGACCATGGATGTGCGGCCGGCTTCGGCCTTCACATTTGGCGATTTCATCCGGGCGGGCCGGAAGAAGACCGAGGCTCAGCAGGTTCAGCCGAACCAGCCGCTGCCGGGCATGGGCACGATGGTCGACCCGCAGCAGGCGGCCAAGCCGCTGCCGAAGGTCACGGGCCCCAAATATTACACCTACAAGGCGGAGCCGCTGCGTCGCATCTCAACCGACAAGTTGCTCGACCCGGTCGTTACCGGCTCCGTGCGCAACGATGCGCTGCCGCCGATGCTGCGCACGCCGCTTGCCGACGCGCGGCAGTTCCTGCCGGATATCAACGTTCGCGCGTCCGGCGACGTCGCCAAGGCGGTCGAAGCCCATTACGGCGCCCGCATGGATTACATCTGGATCGGCGCCGAAGGCGTGAACGCCAAGGCAAAGGCGGCGGTCGCCGTTCTCGCCGATGCAGCCAAGGTCGGCCTCGACCCGCAGGATTATGCGGTCACCGTGCCGGCTGATACGTTCGACCGCGGCGACATGATCGCGCGCGAAAAGGAACTGCTGCAGTTCGAAATCGCGCTGTCGGCGGCAACGCTCACCTATGCGCAGGACACGGTGCGCGGCCGCATCGATCCGAACAAGATCTCCGGCTACCACGACTTCAAGCGCAAGACGGTCGAACTCGCTCCGCTTCTCGACAAGCTGTCTGCGAGCAACGACGTCGCCACGCTTCTCAACGACCAGAACCCGAAGAGCGCGCAATTTGCGGCACTCTCCGTCGAACTGGAGAAGCTGAGGGCGCAAACAGGCGCCGAGCAGCGCGTCGAGATCGCGCCCGGCACGCTGCTTAAGCCGGGCCAGAGCAATCCCGAGCTCGCCAACATCATTGCCGGTATTCGCCTCAAGGGCTCGGAAGCGCTGAAGACCGAACATGCGGCGGTTCTTGCCGCTTACCAGGGAGCGCCGGAATACACGCCGGAACTGGTAACCGTGGTCGAGGCCTTCCAGAAGGAACACGGGCTGAAGGCTGATGGGGTCGTCGGCCAGGCGTCGGTGCGCATCCTGACGGGTGGCGACAGCGTGGCGAACAAGATCAACAAGCTCGAGATCGCCATGGAGCAGGCGCGCTGGCTGCCGGATGGCCTCGGCGGCCGCTACGTCTTCATCAACCAGCCGGCCTTCACCGCAACCTATACCGACCAGGGCGCCGAGCAGTTCTCGATGCGCGTGGTCGTCGGCTCGAAAACGAACCAGACCTATTTCTTCCAGGACGAGATCCAGACCGTCGAGGTCAATCCGTACTGGGGCGTGCCGCAGTCGATCATCGTCAACGAGATGCTGCCGAAGCTCCGCAGCGACCCGAACTATCTCGATCGCATGGGCTACCAGGTCGAGGTCGGCGGCCGGCCGGTTCCGTCGGCGTCGGTCAACTGGAACGGCTCGACCGCTTCGGTCGCGGTACGCCAGCCGCCGAGCAGCGACAATGCGCTCGGCGAGCTGAAAATCCTGTTCCCCAACGCGCATGCGATCTACATGCACGACACCCCGTCGAAGAGCTTCTTCAAGCGCGACAACCGGGCACTCAGCCACGGTTGCGTGCGGCTTGCCGATCCGCGCCTGATGGCGGCGGCCGTGCTCGGCACGAGCGTCGAGGACGTCGGCAAGGAGATTGCCGGCGGCGGCAACAAGGCACTGCAGGTTCCGGTGAAGGTGCCGGTTTATGTCGCCTACTTCACGGCCTGGCCGAACAAGGATGGTGTCGTCGAGTATTTCGACGACGTCTATGAGCGCGACATGTACATGAACCGCGCCTTTGACGCGACGCGCGGCGCCCGCAGGGCCGAAGGATAAGACACAAGAATAAGAAAAGGCCGCTTCGAGCGGCCTTTTTTCTGTTCGATCATCGGGTCTCGAGCAGCGCCGAGACCAGTTCCGGTGTCAGTTCGTCGAAGTGGCTGATGATTTTCGTCGGCTCGAGGCTTTCGACGGGGACGTCCGAGTAGCCGAAAGGAACCGCAATCGACGGCACTGCTGCATTGCGGGCGACGAGGAAGTCGTTGAGGCTGTCGCCGACCATCACCGAGCGTTCCGCCGAGCCGCCGGCATTGGTGACGGTCCTCAGGAGGTGCTCGGCATTCGGCTTGCGCACTTCGAAAGTGTCGCCACCCGAAATCGCGGCGAAGCGTTCGATCAGCCCCAGGCGTTCGAGCAGGCGCGTTGCCAGCTTTTCCGGCTTGTTGGTGCAGACCGCCAGCTTGAAGCCGGCGCCAGAGAGCCGGTCGAGCGCGTCGACGAGGCCCGGATAGGGCAGCGAATCGCCGGGCATCGAGCCGTGGTAGAAATCGACGAACTCCTTGAGCTGCCATTCCAGGACGTCTTCAGCGAGCGGCTTTTGCCGGAGCGCGAAGGTGCGCTCGATCATGGCGCGTGCGCCGTGCCCGACAAGATGGGTGAGATCCGCATAGCCGACCGGTGCGATGCCGGCCTGGGTCACCGCATGGTTGAGGCTCGCGACCAGGTCCGGCGCGGTATCGACAAGCGTTCCATCGAGATCGAAGACGACTATGGGAGATGACACCGAAAAACCTCATGGCACCGGAAACGTTGCCGTTCGGGTAGGCGAAGTGACAGCAGAATGCAATGGGGAGTACATGTCCCAAGTCCTGCGGAATCCTTGGCGGCAATTTCATTTTGACTTTTGTTTGCGTCGCCGGGCGTGTAAGTGTCTCAGCGGAAAACGGGCCGGCCGTTCGCTGCTTGCAGCAAAGCCGTCCGTCGGAATTACAAGGGAGCGACTGGCGCATGGACGCCCGCGAAATGAAAATCAAAGCCGCGGCTGCGGCTCTGGAATATGTCGAAGACGGCATGCGCCTCGGCATCGGTACGGGCTCCACGGCTGAGGAATTTGTCCGGCTGCTGGCCGAGAAGGTCGCCTCGGGCTTCCGTATCGAAGGGGTTCCCACTTCGGAGCGCACGGCGCGGCTCTGCCTCGAACTCGGTGTGCCGTTGAAGTCGCTCGATGAGCTGCCGGAACTGGACCTGACGATTGACGGCGCCGACGAGGTCGATGGCCGGCTGCGGCTGATCAAGGGCGGCGGCGGCGCATTGCTGCGCGAAAAGATCGTCGCGAGCACGTCGAAGCGAATGATCGTGATCGCCGACGAATCGAAGGTGGTCGAGGTCCTCGGTGCCTTCAAGCTGCCGATCGAGGTCAATCCCTTCGGTCAGGTGGCAACGCGGATCGCGATCGAGAAAGTCGCTTCGCGGCTCGGCCTTTCCGGCGAAATCGCCGTGCGTCAATCGCACGACGGCGCCTTCAAGACCGACGGCGGACACCTCATTCTCGATGCATCTTTTGGCCGTATTCCTGATGCAGATGCGCTCGCGGGAGAGCTGAATGCCATTCCCGGCGTCGTCGAGCACGGGCTTTTCATCGACATCGCGTCGCTGGCAATCATTGCAGGGCCGGAGCAGGCACGCATTCTGACTGCGTCCTGAGCTGGCTCCCGACAGCCCGCAATGGGCTGGGAGCGGTAAAGACAACAGGTTTCCACACATGCGGGCCTGGCGGCGGAAACCGCCCGGGCAGCATGCGACAAACACAGGAGCAAGGGTAAAAATGAACAAACTCGCAGGTCTTGTCCGCACATTCGCTGCCACCGCGGTTCTGCTTTCCGCATCGATTCCGGCGGTGCAGGCCCAGGACGTCTCCGAAGAGCAGATCAAGGCGGCGCGCGCGACGATCGCAGCGCTTGGCGTGACCAACAGCTTCGACAACATTCTGCCGAACCTTGCCGAGCGGCTGAAGAACACGCTGATCCAGTCATCGCCGAACCATCAGGAACTGATCACGGCAACCGTCGACGAGAAGGCACTTAGCCTTGCCGCGCGCCGTGCCGATCTCGAGAACGAAGCGGCGACGATCTACGCCAAGACCTTCTCGCTCGAAGAGCTGAACGCGATCACCGAATTTTACGGCTCGTCCGCCGGCAAGAAGCTCCTGGATAACGGCCCGATCGCTTCGCGCGAACTGCTGAAGGCCGCCGACATCTGGGCCGCAGGCGTTTCCCGCGATCTGACCCAGGAAGCCACCAAGTCGCTCGACGAAAAGGTTGGCAGCACGCAGCCGGCTGCCGAGGGCGCCGTCCAGGCGCCGGCGCAATAACCGTCGCCGGCCACGGTTCATCACGTTTCGAGGAGCCCGGAGAGATCCGGGCTTTTCTTTTGGCCGGAGGCACCACTATATGTGCCTGCGGTGCGGCCTTCGGCCGGCCGCACCGGCTGCCGGACGCGAGATCGTTCGGCGCGCTTTCCATTTCGCCATTTCGGCCCGCTTGCTTTCAGGAGACTGCCCATGCCCGCTTTCGACTATGACCTTTTCGTGATCGGTGGCGGATCCGGCGGCGTCAGGAGCGGACGCCTGGCGGCGAGCCTCGGCAAGAAGGTGGCGATTGCGGAGGAGTTTCGCTACGGCGGCACCTGCGTCATCCGCGGCTGCGTGCCGAAGAAGCTCTATGTCTACGCGTCGCAGTTTTCCGAACATTTCGAAGACGCAGCCGGTTTCGGCTGGTCGGTCGGCGAAAGCCGGTTCGACTGGAAGAAACTGGTCGCCGCCAAGGAGCAGGAAATTACCCGGCTCGAAGGGCTCTACCAGAAGGGTCTGAACAATGCCGGCGCCGAGATCCTGCATACGCGCGCCGAGCTCGTCGGCCCGAACACGGTTCGCCTGCTCGACAGCGGCAAAACGGTGACGGCCGAGCGGATCGTGATCGCCGTCGGCGGTCATCCGACGCCGCATGACGCGCTGCCGGGACACGAGCACTGCATTTCCTCGAACGAGGCTTTCGATCTCGAGGAGCTGCCGAAGTCGATCCTGATTGCCGGCGGCGGCTACATCGCCGTCGAATTCGCCAACATCTTCCACGGCCTCGGCGTCGAGACGACGCTGATCTATCGCGGCAAGGAAATTCTGTCGCGTTTCGACCAAGACCTGCGCCGCGGGCTGCATGTGGCCATGGAAGAGAAGGGCATCCGTATCCTCTGCGAGGACCTTATCCAGTCGGTCGCCCTCGATGATGCTGGAAAGCGTGTCGCGCGCACGATGAAGCACGGCGACATCGCCGTCGATCAGGTGATGCTGGCGCTTGGCCGCGTGCCGAACACCACGGGCCTCGGCCTCGAAGCGGCTGGCGTCAAGACCGATGAGCGCGGCGCCATCATCGTCGATGCGTTCTCGCGCACCAGTGCGCCTGGCATCTATGCGCTTGGCGATGTCACCGACCGCGTGCAACTGACGCCGGTCGCGATCCACGAGGCCATGTGCTTCATCGAGACCGAGTACAAGAACAATCCGGTGTCGCCGGATCACGACCTGATCGCCACCGCCGTCTTCTCGCAGCCGGAGATCGGCACCGTCGGTCTGACGGAAGAAGAGGCGGCGCGCCGCTTCGACGAGCTGGATGTTTATCGCGCCGAATTCCGGCCGATGAAGGCGACGCTTTCGGGCCGCAAGGAAAAGATGATCATGAAGCTGATCGTCAACGCTGCCGACCGCAAGGTGCTCGGTGCCCACATCCTCGGCCATGATGCGGGCGAAATGGCCCAGCTGCTCGGCATCTCGCTGAAGGCCGGCTGCACCAAGGACGATTTCGACCGGACGATGGCGGTGCACCCGACGGCGGCGGAAGAACTGGTGACGATGTATTCGCCGTCCTACCGCATCCGCAAGGGCGAGCGGGTCTGAGGCCCCGGCAGCCGGCGCCTTGCTTTGCAGGCGCCGGAGCCGATGAATTCTGGTAGAATGTCTTTCCAAGCCTTCGCTTAACGTCTATAAGCCCGCATCCGCGAAGTCACCGGCTTCGGGCGAGCTTGGCGCAATAATCTTGCGTTGGGGCAGGGCACGCGGACATGAGTGAAATTTCCGAATACCGGGCGGCCACCTTCGGCCGTCAGGGCGCGACCCGCGCGGATAGATCCGCGGCAGACAACAGGTGATCGAAATGGCACAAACTTGGACTCCAAACAGCTGGCGGCAGAAACCCATCCAGCAGGTGCCGGACTATCCGGACCTGGCAGCGCTTGAGGCGACCGAAGCGAGCCTCGCGAAGTATCCGCCGCTGGTGTTTGCAGGCGAAGCGCGCCGTCTGAAGAGTGCACTTGCCAATGTTGCCGAAGGCCGCGGCTTCCTGCTGCAGGGCGGCGATTGCGCTGAAAGTTTCGCCGAGCATGGCGCCGACACGATCCGCGACTTCTTCCGCGCCTTCCTGCAGATGGCCGTCGTCTTGACCTTCGGCGCACAGCAGCCGGTGGTGAAAGTCGGCCGCATCGCCGGCCAATTCGCCAAGCCCCGCTCGTCCAACATCGAGAAGCAGGGCGACGTGACGCTGCCGTCCTACCGCGGCGACATCATCAACGGCATCGAGTTCACCGAGGAAGCGCGTATCCCGAACCCGGAACGCCAGATCATGGCCTACCGTCAGTCGGCTGCAACGCTGAACCTTCTGCGCGCCTTCGCCATGGGCGGCTATGCCAACCTCGACAACGTGCACCAGTGGATGCTCGGCTTCGTCAAGGATAGCCCGCAGGCAGAGCGCTACCGCAAGCTCGCCGACCGCATCTCCGAGACCATGGACTTCATGAAGGCGATCGGCATCACCTCGGAAAACCATCCGAGCCTGCGCGAGACCGATTTCTTCACGAGCCACGAGGCGCTGCTGCTCGGTTACGAGCAGGCGCTGACGCGTGTCGACTCGACCTCGGGCGACTGGTACGCCACCTCCGGCCACATGATCTGGATCGGCGACCGTACCCGCCAGCCCGACCATGCGCACATCGAATACTGCCGCGGTATCAAGAACCCGCTCGGTCTCAAGTGCGGCCCGTCGCTGACGGCCGATGGTCTCCTGGAGCTGATCGATCTTCTGAACCCGGCCAACGAAGCCGGCCGCCTGACGCTGATCTGCCGCTTCGGCCATGACAAGGTGGCGGAGCATCTGCCGCGCCTCATCCGTGCGGTCGAGCGCGAAGGCAAGAAGGTCGTCTGGTCCTGCGATCCGATGCACGGCAACACGATCACGCTCAACAACTACAAGACCCGCCCGTTCGAGCGGATCCTGTCGGAAGTCGAGAGCTTCTTCCAGATTCACCGGGCAGAGGGGACGCATCCGGGCGGCATCCATATCGAGATGACCGGCAACGACGTGACGGAATGCACCGGCGGTGCGCGCGCGCTTTCCGGCGACGATCTTGCCGACCGCTACCACACCCATTGCGATCCGCGCCTCAATGCGGACCAGGCGCTGGAACTCGCGTTCCTGCTGGCCGAGCGCATGAAGGGCGGCCGCGACGAGAAGAAGATGGTCGTCAACGGCTGATCTAATCCCCTGGCATCGTTCAGGCTTTCTGAACGTCGCTTGGGAGTTTTGAATTTGACAATGCCGGGCCCGCTCTGGAAGCTGGTCCGGCATTTTCGTGTCTGGAGCAGGAAGCGGCGCGCGCAATCGTGCCGCCTTATCCACCGCATGACAGGGTGATGCATCACGATTTCGCTTTGGGGGAACAATGCCGGACGTTCACAAGGGAAGCTGTCTTTGCGGGGCAGTGCGCTTTGCCGCACAGGGCGAGCTGCGCGAGCTGATCTACTGCCATTGCAGCCAATGCCGGAAGCAGACCGGGCTCTACTACGCCGCGACGAATGTCCGGAACGACGGCCTTGAGGTCGAGGGAATGGAGCATGTCACTTGGTATCGGGCAAGCGACAGCGCCAGCCGTGGCTTTTGCCGGATCTGCGGCTCGGCCCTGTTCTGGAAGGGCGACGGGCAGGATTACATCTCGATCATGGCTGGGGCCTTCGAGAAGCCGACCGTGCTGAAGGGTGGCTATCACATCTTCTGCGAAGACCAGGGCGACTTCTACGAAATCACCGACGACTTGCCGAAATATGCGGCCGGACGCAGCTGAGCGATCACTCCGGCGTGCTTGTTGCCTGCCGAACCGCCTGCTCATAGCCATTGGCAAGGCCGGCCATCTTGACCGATTGCCACTGACAATATTCGTCGAGCAGGCGTTCGCCTAGCCAGAACAGCCCGCGCTGGCCTTCGCCGGCGCGGCCGATGAGGCCCGCATCCTGGGCGCGGGTGAAAATGCGCCTGATATGCGTGTTGGAGATCATGTAGTGCGTGGCGAGTTCCGAGAGGCTCGCTTCGAGCCAGACTTTGCCGTCGACGGGATCGAGGCTTTGCGGCCGCGACATGAGATCGTCGAGCAGCAGGCCGCCGCATTCGGTCCAGACGAAGGCGGCCACAGCTTCCGGCGGCTCGTTCCACCGCCGGTCGGCGAGCAGCAGGCGGGTGGCGATCGGTTGGGCGCGCTCAAAGATCGTCCGATCGGCTTCGACGCGCTGAAGGCGGCCCTTGCCGTCGAAACGGTCGAGCGTGCCCATCTGGCTCATGAACCAGCGCAACATCGCCCCTTCGCTGATTTCGGTCGGCTCCAGGGGCCGCACTTTCTTTCTGGCACGACCGCCATTGGTATCGCGCAGCAGCTTGTAGGTCAGCAGTTCGGCAATGAAGGCGGCAGCGGTATTGCGGCTGGCGCCGCCCATCTCATGCATGAACTTTAGCAGGCGCGCGGTGGTGATACCCGTCTCCGGATTCGCTGGATCGCGCTCGAGGTGAAGTGTGTAGACGGCTTGGCTCAGCGTCCATTTCTGATGGGAGGCGACGAGGCGGGCAACTCGAGGGAAGACATCAAACACCGACATCAGATCGCGGGCGCTCGCCTGAAGGATCGCCCGGAAGTTCGGATGATTGCGAAAATCTTCTGCGGTGAAGGCAAGCGCACCAACTGGCGCAACGCCCTCATGCTCTGCCACGACACGCATTTGCTGCGCACACCCCCCGAAGCTTGCGCGGCGTGCCGGATGCTTGAATTTCAAGATGCCCGGTCGCCAGCCGCCACTCAGCCTAACCCCTTTTAGTAGGAGTAGCTTGCCCATAACGTGCGAACAACCGATTTTGTTCAAACGGGGCACCTGACGTTCAGCCGTCAGGCGCCCCGTTCGATTGCTGGATCTCGATCATTGCACCAGCACAGGCGGCTGGCACTTGACGCCGGTGACGCGTACATCGGCCTCGCCGACCCGGACGCCGACGAGCAGGAGCAGGTTGTAGAGGAGATCATCGACCGGCTTGGTGACGGAACCCAAGGTCTGGGCCAGGGCTTGCTGGACGATCGTCGGGCTGCCGAGCGTGAGGAACAGAACCTGGATGTTGACGTCGAGGTTGTTGAGCAGCGTTTGGGTCGTGGAGGTGAGAATATCCTTCGTGGAGACGCTCTTGATCGATCGAGCCGCAATCTCGGATGGGCTGAAGCTCAGGCGCGAGACCTTGAGGTTCTGTGCTTCGACATGAGCGAGCGCATCGATCTTGACGACGAGGGCATCGACGAGGCGGGCCCTTTGCACGCGGGCATCCGACGAGAAGTTCGAGAGCACTGTCGGGTCGACGTCGCCGATCGCGATCTCGGCAATGCCCGGCACCGCGTCGACGCTGACCGCCGCGTTTTCCGGAGTACCGCCGTAGCAGCGGATGTCGGCAAGTTTCGACTCGGCATAGGCAAGTTCGACGTAGATCGGCAGTCTGATGCGGATGCCGGCAAGGGCCGCAAGGCCATCGACGTTGACTTCGACGGCGAGGCGGGTCTGGGCGGTGCGCACGGCCGCCCCCGGGGTTCCGAGGCGGTGGCTGGGCGTCTGGACCGGCGGCTCGCCGATCGCGAGCTTGACCTTGGCAGAAGCGATGCCGGGAAGCCCGGTCACGGCGTTGAGCGCGATCTGGTGTTCGCCATTGGCAATTGCGGCGGCCGCGGAGACGATCTGCAGCGCGCTGATCTTCATCGCCCAATCGGAACCGGCATCGATCTGCAGGCTCTTTTTCGGATCGAGGTTGAGGATCTGGGCCAGTGTGACGGTCTTCTTGTTGTTTGCGGTCGAAAGCTCGATGCTCTTCAGCGCGGCTGTCACTGTGCCTGAAAGACCCTGGACGAGCCGCATCGAGGAGAGCAACTGCGGCATGGTCAGATTGGCCTTCAGCACGTCCTCATAGGAGGCGGCGGTCAGGTTCAGCTTTGTCGCGACGATCTTCAGGAACGGCTGGACGTCGATGTCGGCGTCGATGAGCGCCTGATAATCCATGACCTTGAGGGAGATGGTCGTGCCGAGCATTTGCCCGAGGATCGAATTCAACAATCCGTCGTTCAGGCTGGCGAGACGCGAGCCGACAGAGAAGGCGGCAATCTTGGAGCTGGCGGCCGTGCCGATGACGCTTAAATCCGGCGGCGCGCTGAACATGGAGGCTAGGAAGATCTGGCCTTTCTTTTCCAGCAGAACCTGAACGGCATCGGTCGGCGTTGCGTCCTTGACGAAGCGCTGTCCGGCCTCGACGGAAGGGTCGGGGATATAGCGACCGCGCGCCAGCGTGGCCACGCCATCCACCTTGCCCGTGCTGACATCGCTCAGCGGCAGCACCTTGCCATCGACCGTCATCAGCCCGGTCGGCGTGGCCACGGCGTAGTTGAGGCCATTGTTGGAGAAATGGTTGAGCACGGCCTTCTCGGCCGACGAGATGTTGGCGGCCGCTGCGATCGCGGCAAGGTCGACCGCCGACTGCATCTCACGTTTCTGCACGGTGAGATAGCCGTAGTCGATGCCGAGCCCCATTGAGGCGATGACCAGTGGCATGACCAGTGCGGCAGAGATGCCGATATTGGCGTCTTGTGATCGGAGCAGCGTGCGCAGTCGCGTTGAATTCCACGCCATGTCAGACCCCTCCCACGCGTATGGTTGCGAAGCGCTCGATCTGGCTGCTCGGCATCGCGAACGTGAAAAGGTTAAAAATCGGGAGGTCGGCGGCGTCGTATTTGATCCGAACGGTGAACTGGTTGGCGTTGCTGGCGTCGTCTTTGACGGTCACGGTCATACGCGAGGATTTTATGAAGGCCTGATCCATCGTGGTGCGGCGGATGTAGTCGGTCGCGAGGCGTTCACGCTCGCCTTGGGATAGTCCAGCGATGGCTGTGCGCGCGGCATCGGCGGCGATCTGCTGTATGGAATGCGCTGTGCTGAGATAGACGCCGTAGGCGATCAAGGTTAGCACGCAAAGGAAGAAGAGCGGCGCTATGATTGCGAATTCGATTGCAGCGGCGCCGTCTCGGCCGCCGAAAAGGCGCTTGAAGTTGGACATTGCAGCATCTCCGCGTACCCACGTTGCTGTATTTTTTTCGAATGTCCCTGCACCCATAAGATGGTCTTCAAATATTAATTTTTTCATACTCCGATAAGTTGCCGATGGCAGCGAAGCGGGGGGGTGGGCGCCCGCGCTACGCCGCGGCACCGCGGGATCTGATCCTGCGTGTCGTGGGTGTTCGGTCAGTCCTGCCCGGGTGCTGGACGGTAGTGCTCGAGCTGGCGGTTGAGCGTTGCGAGGTCGGCACGCAGTTCCGAAATCTCACGCAGCAACACGTCGTCGACCTTGTGATGCAGGGCGATCAGTTCGACTTCCGACTTGAGATTGACCTCGTAGTCCTTGGACGCTGCGAAGCGGTCGCGTTCGGCCTGACGGTTCTGCGACATCATGATGATTGGGGCCTGCAGTGCGGCAAGCATGGAAAGCACGAGGTTGAGAAAGATGTAGGGGTAGGGGTCGAACGCTCCGGTCACCAACAGCACCGAGTTCACGATGACCCAGCAGACGAGAAAACTGCAGAAGGTGACGATGAAGCTCCAGGAGCCGCCAACGCGGGCAATGTTGTCGGCGAGCCTGTCGCCTAAGGTTTGCTCGGCAGCGAAGGCCGCATTGGTATCGGTGGTCAGCGTGCGCCGCTCGCGGGCGTAGGCGAGGATGCGGCGCTCGATCTCGCCGAGTTCGCTGAGCGGCTTGCCGAAGAACTGGTGCGAGATGTTGTTGAAATGCGGCATGGCGATCTCCGGGGTTGACCGGAGAAAATCTAGAGCATTTCCAGCAAATGTGCGTGGCGGTTTTGCGTCGCGGAAAAATCTGGCCGACCGAGAGCATGAAGAGCCGGACCGGGTGTGGCCGGTCCGGCGCTCGTGGTTCAGTGGGTCTCGGCCGCGCTTGCGAAGAGGTCGGCGTGGGACTTGAAGAACCGGTCGGTGGAGAAGCGGTCTCCAAACATCATGTCGTGCTGCAGGAAGCGATAGTCACGCAAGAGAGCCGGCACCTTCGGCTGGCGCGACCACTCGGCGACTTCCTTGCCGTTCCTGCGGATCAGCATGTAGCGGTCGACGACCCGGTATTGGTCATGAACCTTGCCGAGGAACCCGGTGTAATAGGGGTGCTCGTAGCCGGACTGCTTGAGGATCTGGTAGGAGAGGAAGGCCGGGCTGATCGTGCCGACGTTCTTTCTCGGGCCTGTTTTGTTCGACCAGACGACGAGCGGCGTTTCGTGCTGCGCCTTCATCTGGTCCTTCGAGCCCTTGCGCTCCGCCGTGACGCCCTTCATGAAGCCGGTGCTGGTATAGACCGTGTTGAGCGGCGGCAGGTGGTCGCCGAACAGCACGATGATCGTTTCGCGATCGCGCTTCTTTGCCCAGTCCATCAGCTTCTTCAGGCTCTCGTCGGCTTCCTTGATGCCTTGAGCATAGGTTTCCAGCACCTGCCGGTCGCTTTCGGGCAGGTTGCCTTCGACCTTGATGGTGTTCTTGGCATAGCGGTTTGCCTCATAGGGGCCATGGCCCTGCAGTGTCACCGCAAAGAAGAAGAACGGATCGTCCATGGCGTCGGCCTGGCGGATGATCTCATGCGTCAGCGACTCGTCCGAGGCAAAGATGCCGCGCTTCTGCATCGGCGGCATGTTCTCTTCCGACTTGAAGGTGTCGAAACCGAAGGCCTTGTAGACGGCGGTACGGTTCCAGAACCAGCTCTGGAAGGGATGGATGGCGCGCGAGACATAGCCTTCGCCACGGAAGAAGGTAGCGAGCGACGGGATCGGGTTGCGGATGTACTGCTGGTACGGAATGCTGCCATAGGGCAGGAAGGCGTTGGAGAAGCCGGTCAGCGCCTCGAACTCGACATTGGCGGTCATGCCGCCGAATTCCGGCGAGAAGACGTTGCCCGACTGCATCTCGCGGATCGTCGGCATCGGATCGGGCGAGAGCTTGACGTTGGGCAGGCGGGTCGGATCCCAGAAGGATTCGCTCATCAGCACGATGACGTCGGGCTTGCCGCGGTGCGAGGTGCCAGCCGGAAGCGGCTTCACCGGAATGCGATCGATGGCGTCGGCCATGTAGCCAGCGGGCGCGCTGACATTGGCCATCGGCAGGTTGATGGCGAAGGCAAGCGCAAAGCCGTTGTGCTTATAGTTCTCGGTCTGGTCCCACATGATGGGGATGACCTTCAGGCGATCACGGATCCAGGAGAACTGGTTGTAATCCATGATGTGCCAGAAGGCGAAGAGCAGCGGCAGCGCAAAGGCCGCACGAGCGATGCGCTCGCGGCGCGTCAGCTTGGGGAAATTGCGCCAGGCGTAGCGCAGCAAGAGGCCGATGGCGGCAACGGCGGCGATGAGGCCGACGACGATGCCGACGGCGGTCCAGGGGCGGTCCTTCACCAGCACCGGCATCAATTCCATGATCTGGCGGCCGAACAGGAAATCGGTCGGATAAAGCGGATCGGACAGGAAGACCTGCTTCTGCTGGCAGACGACGGCGGGTATGATGGCGAGGGGCGCAATCACCACGGCCGACTTATGTTCGCGACCGAAAATGCCGTCGACGGCCAGCAGCATCAGGAAGAATGCACCGACAGTCGTCAGCGCCGGGCGCGTCGGGTCGAGCATATAGGCGAGCGTATCGGCCATCGACTGGCGCACGATCAGCTCGACGGCGAAGACGAGAGCGGCTGCGACGAAAAGGGAGAACAATGCGCTGCGGGTGGCCGCAAGCGTCTTGGCGTGCCGTGCGGTGAAGCCGGGTCTATCGACATAGACGCGCGAACCTCTCGCGACAGCGGAATCGATACTAGCCAACATGTTCTCCAGTTTCATAAATGTGTCGTGTAACTGTCATACGCCCGTCATTTTGAACAGGGGATGAATGGTTTCTTAACGGGGTTTGGGAACAGCTTTTCGTCGCGTGAGGGCGCTGCAACGGCCCTTCATAAGAACCGGGAAAGACAGAATTTTTCGGTTTTTTTTCGCGGAGCGGCGATTGCCTGTGGGTATTTTCCTGCGGATTGCGCTAAAGAACATTGCGAAAGTCAGACGCAATCGCTCAGAACAGACCGACAGGCCCGCTCATGACCGCTCACAAGATCGCCCCCTCGCTCCTGCGCATCGCAATCGCCCAGCTCAATCCGACGGTGGGCGACATCGCCGGAAACCTGGCCAAGGCGCGTGAGGCGCGTGCCGATGCGGCGCGCCAGGGCGCCGATCTCCTGCTTTTGACGGAGCTGTTCATTTCCGGCTATCCGCCCGAAGATCTCGTGCTGAAGCCGGCATTCCTGAAGGCCTGCCTCCAGGCGGTCGAGAAGCTCGCGAGCGACACGGCGGACGGCGGCCCGGGCGTCATCATCGGCTTCCCGCGCCAGGCCAAGACCGGCCGGCACAATTCGGTGGCCGTGCTTGACGATGGCAAGGTGATCGCGTTCCGCGACAAGGTCGATCTGCCGAACTATGGCGAGTTCGACGAGAAGCGCGTCTTCGACCAGGGCGAGATGCCGGGCCCGGTGAATTTCCGCGGCGTGCGCATCGGCATTCCGATCTGCGAGGACATCTGGGGCGATCTCGGCGTTTGCGAGACACTCGCGGAAAGTGGCGCGGAAATCCTGCTGTCGCCGAACGGTTCGCCCTATTTTCGTGGCAAGGTGGATGTGCGCCACCAGGTGGTCCTCAAGCAGGTGCTCGAGACCGGCCTGCCGATGATCTATGCCAACCAGCTCGGCGGCCAGGACGAACTGGTGTTCGACGGCGCAAGCTTCGCCTTCAACACCGACAAGTCTCTCGCCTTCCAGATGAGCCAGTTCGAAGAGGCGATTTCGATCGTCGAATGGAAGAAGGGCGAAAGCGGCTGGCATTGCGAAAGCGGGCTGCAGTCGCGCCTGCCGGAGCGCGAGGAGTCGGACTACCGCGCCTGCATGCTCGGCTTCCGTGACTATGTGAACAAAAACGGCTTCAAGAACGTCGTACTCGGCCTTTCCGGCGGTATCGATTCCGCGATCTGCGCGGCGCTGGCGGTCGATGCGCTCGGCGAGGAGCGGGTGCGCACAGTCATGCTGCCCTATCGCTACACCTCGCAGGAATCGCTGAAGGACGCCAAGGAATGTGCCGCAGCGCTCGGCTGCCGCTACGATATCGTGCCGATCTCCGAGCCGGTCGAAGGGTTCTTAAGCGCGCTCTCCGACATGTTCGAGGGGACCGAATCCGGCATCACCGAGGAGAACCTGCAGAGCCGTACCCGCGGCACCATCCTGATGGCGATCTCCAACAAGTTCGGCTCGATGGTGGTGACGACGGGCAACAAGTCGGAAATGTCGGTCGGCTATGCCACGCTCTATGGCGACATGAACGGCGGCTTCAATCCGATCAAGGATCTCTACAAGATGGAGGTCTATGCCATCTCGCGCTGGCGCAACACCACGGTTCCGCCGGGCGCGCTTGGACCCTCCGGCGTCGTCATTCCCCCAAATATTATCGACAAGGCGCCCTCGGCTGAATTGCGTCCCAACCAGACGGACCAGGATTCTTTGCCGCCCTATCCGGTGCTCGACGACATTCTCGAATGCCTGGTGGAAAAGGAGATGGGGACCGACGAGATCGTCGCCCGCGGCCATGACGAGGCGACGGTTCACCGGGTCGAACACCTGCTCTACATTGCCGAATACAAGCGGCGGCAATCGGCGCCGGGCGTCAAGATCACCAAGAAGAATTTTGGCCGCGACCGGCGGTACCCGATCACCAACCGCTTCCGCGATCGAGGGTGAGCGCGTTCGGCCAAGGGCGGGACGGCAAGGAAAGCTGTCCGGAGTTCACGGACGAGGAAATCCGGCTGATCCGGCTGTGGTCGCTGAGCGACGTTTCTGCTGGCCGGCAGCTCTCGGCGCAGATCGCCTATTTCGCGACGCCGGCGGTCTTCGGCATCTATGGTCTTGCAAGCGGCAGTATCGCCATCGTCGGCGTGGCCTTCGTCTGCATCCTTCTGCTGTTGGCCTGGGGCGTCGTCTCGACCTGGCGAGATCAACGCAATTCCAATTTGATGCAGTCGATCTGCGCCAAGGTCGCGGCGACGCTGCCGAGAGGCGAAGAACGCAAATAGCTGCCTTGGTCGCGGCGGGAGAACGGGATGCGCAGTTCCATCGAGACCTATGACATCGTTACCGGTGAAACGCGCGTCGTCTGGCAGACCGATCGGCTGGTCGAGGCGCCGAACTGGTCGCGGGACGGCACGCATCTGGTCATCAACGGCGATGGCCGTCTTTATCGCCTCGGTTTCGACGGTTCGGAGCCGGTGGAGATCGATACCGGCTTTGCCGCGCTCTGCAACAACGACCACGGCATTTCGCCCGATGGCGCCACCATCGCGATCAGCGACAAGACCGAGTTCGGCAAGTCGGCGATCTACCTGCTGCCGGCTAGAGGCGGCACGCCGCGGCTCGTCACCCGCAACCTGCCGTCCTATTGGCACGGCTGGTCGCCGGATGGGCGAAGAGTGACCTATTGCGGCATCCGCGACCAGGTCTTCGACATCTATACGATTTCGGTTGATGGCGGCGAGGAGCAGCGGCTGACCCACGGGGAAGGGCGCAACGACGGACCCGACTGGTCGGCGGATGGCGAATGGATCTATTTCAACTCCAGCCGCACCGGACGCATGCAGATCTGGCGCATCCGCCCCGATGGCAGTGACGTCACGCGCATCACCGACAGCCCCTATGGCGACTGGTTTCCGCATCCGTCGCCGGATGGGAAGCATCTGCTGGTGCTCTCCTATGACGGTGATGTTTTCGATCATCCGAGGGATCTCGATGTCCGCCTGCGGCTGATGGATATGGACGGCGGCAACCCGCGCATCCTGTTCGAACTTTTCGGCGGGCAGGGAACCATCAACGTTCCCAACTGGTCGCCGTCAGGCGATCGCTTCGCCTTCGTTCGGTATCAGCCTGAAAGCTGAGCGCGCTGGACAAGTATAAGGGCAGCGTGCTAGCGATGACCTCGTTCGCAGGGCGCATCCGATCCGCGGGAAGGGCAAGGCCCACCTGTCTCACTGAACTTGGTTGCCACACCTCTTTTCAGTCTGTGGGCGCGGATACCGGACGTGAATGAAAGGAGGTCTTTCATGATCGCGCGCGATCTTCCCGCGAACCTTACCCTCGAAACGATCCGCAAGCAGGCCAAGGCTTTTCTGAAAGCCGTGAAGGCCGATGATGCCAGTGCAAGGCAGCGGGCGTTTCCCTATTTTGCCGATCCCGCTGCAATGGGGCTCCAGGATGCGCAACTGGTGCTCGCCCGCGAGTTCGGCTTTTCGAGCTGGACACGGCTGAAGCGGCATCTTGAGAAATCCGGGAGCAATGCACCTGCAACCGAGCAGCTTGCAAACCGCTTTCTGTCTCTGGCGACCGTCTCCTACTTCGGCGACATAGCCGCTGATCCCGAGCGGTTCACCCAGGCGCTTGCACTGCTGGAAGAACATCCCGAAATCGCCGGCGACAGCATCCACGTTGCAGCCGCGCTCGGCGACGTAGAGGCAATTGACCGCTGGCTCGATCGCGATCCGAAACTCGTAGGCAAACGCGGCGGGCCGTATGACTGGGAGCCGTTGCTCTACGCTGCCTATGCCCGGGTTCCCGGCCATTCCTCTCTGCCCGCCGGCCGACGCCTGATCGAACGGGGTGCCAGTCCCGATGCGCATTGGCTTGACGACGGTCAGTACCGCTTCACGGCGCTGACGGGCGTCTTCGGCGAAGGCGAGGCCGGCCCCGAGCGGTAGCCGCAACATCCGGATTGCGTCGCTTTCGCGCGGCTGCTGCTCGATGCCGGTGCCAGGGCGAATGACAGCCAGGCGCTCTACAACCGGATGTTCGAGCCGGACAACACGTGCCTCAAGCTTTTGCTCGACTATGGCCTTGGCGCCAACGATCGGAACAATTGGCTGGTTCGCAACGATGGCGGTTTCGTTGAAAACGGCGAACGCGTTTTCGACTACCAGCTCGCCTGGGCGCTCGAAAAACGCATGGGCGAGCGCGTGCGCCTGCTGGTCGAGCATGGTGCCGACGTCAATCGTCCCATCAAGGGCCGGACGCCCTATCAATGGGCAGAGCTCGGCGGTGATGCGGCGCTGGCTGCGTTTCTCGTTTCGCGCGGGGCAACGGAGGCACCGCTGGACGATGTTGACCGGCTGGCCCGGGCTATCTCAGAAATGAAGGCCGATGCGGCGAGGGCGCTCGTTAATGCGGATCCGACGCTGATCACACGCGCGCAGACCGCGCATCCGGCGCTTCTGCACGAGGCGGCGGGTGACGACAGGCGCGCCGAAGCCACGCTCATGTTGTCGCTCGGCTTCGACGTCAACCGCATGACATCGCGCACGCCGCTGCACGTGGCGGCACTGCACGGCAATGTTGATATGGCGAAGCTGTTGCTCGATCACGGTGCCAATTCAACGGCCCGTGATCCCTACCACCATGCGCCGCCGATCGGCTGGGCCGAGTACAACGGCAAGGCCGAGATGGTGCGCTTCCTGAAGGAGCAGCCGCTGGATATCTTCGCGGCCGCGGCCTTCGGCATGGTCGAATGGGTTGCCGAAATCCTCGATCGGGAGCCAGAGTTGCTCGAAACGCCGTTCGGAAGGTTCCGGGGGCGCGGCCGTCCGGAACCGCAACAGGATTGGATGACGCCACTGGCGTTCGCCGTGGTCAACGGGCAGCCGGCCGCTGTGCGGCTGCTTCTCGATCGAGGCGCAAACGCCGGCATAGGTGACGGTGTCGCGGGCCCCTCGATACGAGATCTGGCGCGTGACAAGGGCAATGAGGAGGTCATCGCATTGCTGCGCCCGGCAGCCGTTCCGAAATAGAACGCTCCGTCCAAATGGGGAGCGCTGACATTGGTTTGCGCTCCCTGTAATCCGCCTGCGACTGCTGATTGCTGGCGGATTCAGCCGGTTGAAATCGTTAAGTATTTCAACACCAGCTTATTTAAGCCAAACTTTGATTTTGATCGCTACGGTGCTGCCCAAGTTGGCCGCCGTGGCTGCGTATCGCGCTTGGAGAGGCGCGAGAATGCGCGCGACAGCCGGCCGGACGAGGGGGCGATCGCATCATGGACAAGACTTTGCGGCTGGCGAAGCGGAGCAGAACGGTTTGGGCGATCCATGCCGCCTGCACGCTGGTCGCGGTTCTGATCATCGCGAGCCTCATTTTCGTTCTGGATCGGTCCGTCGCCGAGGCGGGTCGCTTCGGCCTTTCGGCGGAGCGCCGGCTGGTGGCAACCGAACTGCGCCACCAGATGGATGCCGTCGTTCAGTTTCAGGCGCAGCTTTCCTTCTGGGACAAGACCTACGAAGAACTGGCCAAGGGGCACGTCAGCGACGCATTCGTTGCGGACGAGCTGTCGGGCTGGCTGTGGGAAGACTACGGCTTCTCCTGGCTGATCATGACGGACGTGGATCACAGCACGTCGACTGTGTTGAAGGACGGTGTTGCGGTGCCGAGCGAGACGGCCCGTGTCCCGCTCGAAGAGGTCGATGACCTGCTCGACGAGGCCAAACGCCGTTACGATAATGTGCTCAGAAACAACCACGGCTCCTACGTGCTGGATGTCGTGACGCCCGACCCGCAATCGCTGATGCCGTCCGTACCCGGGATCCACGCCATGGACTTGCGTGAGATCGACGGGCGCATGAGCGTCGCGGTGGTGCAGGCGGTCATCCCGGAAACGCTGGTCGTTCCAGCGGGGCGCCGGGCACCGGTGCTCATGGTTTCGGTGCGACCGGTGACGGCCAAGATGACGCGAGAGATCGCGGCGCGTTTGGGCGTCCGGGGGCTTGCTTTCGTGCCATTGACCGAGCGGCCGGAGGGCAGCGTTTACACATCGGTCGGCCGCTGTTCCGACGCCTCCTGTCTGGTGGCGGCTTGGATGCCGCAATCTCCTGGCGGGTTCGTGCGCGCCGAGTTGCTACCGAGCGTCATCGTGATGGCAATCGTCGCAGCGCTGCTGATGGCGTTCGTTGCCTTCCGCTTCTCGACGCTCTTTGCCGCCTTGCAGCAGAGCGAGGCGCTCAACCGGCATCTCGCCAAGCACGATCGGCTGACGGGGCTGCTCAATCGCAGCGGTTTCGACGACATGCTGGCAGCGGCGCTGTTGAAGGCAAAGACGCACCCGTTCACGCTCGTCTATGCCGACCTCGACGCGTTCAAGGCGGTCAACGACCGCTATGGTCATGCGGCAGGCGACGCTGTTCTGGTCGCCATGGCCGAGCGTTTCCGGAACCGCGCCGGACCCAACGGTACTGTGGCACGGCTCGGCGGCGACGAGTTCGCAATCATCCTCGGCGATTGCAGCGAGGCCGAAGCCCGTGGGCTTGCGGCCGGTCTTGTCGCCGATGCGCAGACACCGGTTGGGTTCAACGGCCAGCTGCTGGTCGTCGGCGGCAGCGCCGGCATCGCCTTCGCGCCGCGCCATGGTTTGACCGCGCGTGCCTTGCTGCTGGCGGCAGATGAGGCGCTCTATCTTGCCAAGCGACGTGGCCGCAACCGCGTCGAGACCGCTGACGATACGGTGCTGCCGGGTGAAACCACCGGCGAGCAGCCAACCGCCGGACCAAGCGGCCTGGGCGATTTTTCTACTCCGGTACGTTATAGGGCGTGATGACCACCACGGCAGAAAGCTGAGGGCCGACTGCGGCGGACGGCACGCGGCCGTAAAGCATGATGGTGCGGAAGGCCGTGCGTGCGTCGGTCTTCAGATCATGATGCAGGACGAAATGAACGCGCCGCGCGCGCAACAGCGCCAGATTGTCCTCGTCGAGATCATGGGCGATGTAGAGCGCGCAGTTGCGGTTGAGGCGATCGAAGGCCGCGAGCACAGAGCGGTTGCCGCCACCGATCGAATAGGCGGCGTTGATATCAGGGTTGGCGGCGAGTGCTGCGTCCGCCAGCGCGCCGGTTTCGCTATCGCGACCATGCCCCTCGCTGATCTCGACGATCCGGATTGTCGGATAGTGCTGACGCAGCACCCGGCGAAAGCCGATTTCGCGCTCTTCCTCACCGCGGAAGCGGCCACTGGATAGCGTCACGAGGACCGTGGCCGCGGCACCTGCAAAGCGTTCGCCAATCAGATAGGCAGCCGTTTCTCCGGCCGCCCGGTTGTCGGCGCCCGCATAGGCGGTGCGCTGGGAGTTGGGAAGGTCGGTCACCAGCGTCACGACGGGAATACCGCCTGTCTCGAAGCGTGCGACGGCGCCGACGATCTCGGGCACATCCGGTGCCTTCAATACGAGCCCGTCGGTTCCGCGCAGGCGTATGCGGTCGAGCAGTTGCACGATGTCCTGCGGGCGCATGGTCTCGGCGAAGTGAAAACGGCAGCGAAAGATCGTCGGCGCCAGTGTCATGGCTTCGCTTTCAAAGGCCCGTCGTACCGCATCGGTAAAGCGCTCCGGCGCCTCCATGACGATGTCGATCGCGAACTTGCGGCCCTGTATATCGAGCCCCGCCTGCTGCTTCTCCAGCTCCTCGATGGCCGCGCGAACCCTGGCGATGGTCTGGCGGCGGACACCCGGGCGCTCGTTGAGCACGCGATCGACCGTCGCGGTGCTGAGACCGGCCTGAAAGGCGATGTCCTTGACCAGATAGGGATGGGCCACCGCCGCTGCTCTCCTGATGGATTTTTGATGGATTCCTGCTCTATATCATGTTTTGCCGCCGCCTATAGTCGTGCCCATCAAGATGTTCCGGAGGAGGAAACGCGATGAAGACCGACAACAGGGCGAGGCAGCGGATCGAGCGCATCTGGCTCACCGAAGCGGCCTGCGATATCGAGGCGTTCCGGGCGGAGGTCGAGCGCCGGACCAGCCTGGCCGACTATCCCTATGCTTCGAGCTGCGACCAGAACGTGTTGATCTACAATAGCGACGAGCTGATTGCCGCCTGCGGCGATGCAGAAACGCGGCGGGCGGTGCTTGCCGAAATCTGTGAGGCGCTGGCGACCGGCCCGGGTGTGGCGGTGTTCAAGCGCGCCTTTGCCGATACCGCCGCGGTGGATGTCGCGAGCACCGTCTTCGACGAGATCATCGAGGAGCAGCATCGCAGCAACAGCGGCGGCGGCGACCACTTCGCCAAGCCTGGCGCCAATGATCGCATCTGGAACTCGCTGGAAAAGCACTGCCTGAAGGCGCCGGCGAATTTTGCCGCCTACTACGGCAATGCCATCATTGCGCTTGTCAGCGAAGCCTGGCTTGGGCCGAATTACCAGATGACGGCGCAGGTGAACCGCGTCAATCCGGGCGGCGCGGCACAATCGGCGCACCGGGACTACCATCTCGGCTTCCAGACCGCCGCGGTGATCGAGCGCTATCCAGCGCATGTCCACAAGCTCTCGCCGGTGCTGACGCTGCAGGGCGCGGTCGCCCACTGCGCCATGCCGCTTGAAAGCGGGCCGACCCTGTTCCTGCCCTATAGCCAGACCTATGTGCCGGGTTATCTGGCGCTCAATCGGCCCGAGTTCCGAGCCTATTTCGACGAGCACCATGTCCAGCTCCCGCTCGAAAAGGGCGATGTCGTCTTCTTCAATCCGGCGCTCTTCCACGCGGCCGGCAACAACCGCTCCACCGACATCCGCCGCGTGGCGAACCTGCTGCAGGTGTCCTCGGCCTTTGGCCGGACAATGGAAACGGTCGATCGACTGACGATGAGCGCGACGCTCTATCCGGCGTTGAAGGTTTTGCTTGGCGGGGGCAAACTGACCAATGCAGAAGCGGCCAATGCCATCGCGTCCTGCGCCGAGGGCTATTCCTTCCCAACCAATCTCGACCGCGATCCGCCGCTTGGCGGGCTGGCGCCAAAGACCCAGGCGCAGTTGATGCGCGAGGCGCTTGCCGCGGGAGCAAGCGAGCAGGATTTTCGGGCCTCACTCGACGCGCAGGCGAAGCGCAAGCTGAGTTGACGGGTCAGTCTCACAATTGACAGGCTCCCGGCGCATTTCGCTCGGGAGCCGTAGCTGTTTCACATCATCATTTGCGAGGGAGGAACTCGATGAACGGACAGATGCAAGGCAAGGTCGCCATCGTCACCGGCGGCACGCAAGGGCTGGGCGCAACGATCGCCCGCCTATTCGCCGAACGCGGTGCGGCGGGCATCGTCATTTGTGGGCGCAATGCCGCCAAGGGGCGGGCGAAGGCCGAAGAAATCGGCAAGGCCAGCGCCGCGAAAGTGGTCTATGTCGAGGCCGATCTTGAAAAGGTGGACGGCGCGCGCAAGGTCGTTGCCGCCTGCGATGCGGAATTCGGTCGGGTCGATGCGCTGGTCAATGCCGCCGCCATCACCGATCGCGGCACGATCCTGGACACGACACCGGAACTCTTCGACCGGATGTTCGCCATCAATGTGCGGGCGCCGTTCTTCCTGATGCAGGAGACGGTGAAGGTGATGCGGCGCGAGCGAACGGAAGGCACCATCGTCAATATCGGCTCGATGTCGGCAATGGCCGGGCAGCCCTTCATTGCGGCCTATTGCTCGTCGAAAGGCGCTCTGGAGACGCTGACCAAGAACACTGCCTATGCGCTTCTGCGCAACCGCATCCGCGTCAACGGCCTGAATATCGGCTGGATGGCTTCCGAAGGCGAGGACCGCATCCAGCGCGAATTTCACGGCGCTGCCGCGGATTGGCTCGAAAAGGCGGCCGCCAGCCAACCCTTCGGCAGGCTCGTCGATCCGGCCGAGGTGGCGCGAGCCTGCGCCTACCTGTCTTCGGCGGAATCCGGGCTGATGACCGGATCGGTGATCTGCTTCGACCAATCGGTCTGGGGCGGCTATGACGGTTCGCCCCATCCGGTGGCGCCGCTCTAGATCACGATGATTTTGGGTCGGATCGATCCAAAATCATAAACGTGATCGGTCCTTAGAAGTTAGAGCGGAATGCGGGCGGAAAACTGCGTGCACTTTTCCTCATCCCGCTCTGACGGGCGCTTGTCTTTCGCTAGTGGCTGTGCCCTTATGACGCCGTCAGGTGCCCGCGCAAGCGGGAGAATCGGGAATCCGGTGTCATTCCGGAACGTGCCCAACGCTGTGACGGGGACGGTCGCCTCTACAAGTGCCTTGAATTGATTCAAGGTTTTGCCACTGGATCTTAAATCGATCTGGGAAGGTGAGGCGACCGGTTGAACCGAAGTCAGAAGACCGGCCTGGCGAGATAGACCGAACCCCGCGCGGACGGCGGGAGGTTTTCGCATTGTTGGGGATCGAACGATGCTGACTGAACCGAAGGGCGGCCTTGCGGCTGCCGGTGCCTTCTCGCTGGATGAGCGGGAGGCTGTCTACCGCGCTATCGAAACACGCCGCGACGTGCGCGACGAATTCTTGGCAGAGCCTCTTCCCGACGATCTGGTGAAACGCCTGCTTGCCGCGGCGCACAGTGCGCCGTCGGTTGGCTTCATGCAGCCCTGGAATTTCGTACTGGTGCGGGGGGCAGAAACGCGCGAGCGCGTCTGGCAGGCGTTTCGCCGCGCCAATGATGAGGCGGCGCTGATGTTCGAGGCAGAGCAGCAGACCAAATACCGCTCGCTAAAACTCGAAGGCATTCGCAAAGCACCGCTCAGCATTTGCGTCACCTGTGACCGCACGCGCGGCGGCGCCGTCGTTCTCGGCCGCACGCACAATCCGCAGATGGATGTCTATTCGACGGTTTGCGCCGTGCAAAACCTGTGGCTTGCGGCCCGCGCCGAAGGAGTTGGCGTCGGCTGGGTCAGCATCTTTCACGAGGCCGAGATCAAGGCGATCCTCGGCATTCCCGATCATATCGAGATCGTCGCCTGGCTCTGCCTCGGTTATGTCGATCGCCTTTACCAGCAGCCCGAACTGGCGGTGAAGGGATGGCGGCAACGCCTGCCGCTGGAAGAGCTGGTGTTTGAGGAAGGCTGGGGGAACTGCGGCGAGAGTTCCTAAAACCCGTCTCGCAAAAGTGCGCAGCGGTTTTGCGATAACGACGTGCGAAGTATCAAAAACTTAAAGTGCAATGAGCGAATCTAAAAGATCGCGACGCGCTTTAAGGCGGCGCCAGGATCAGTTCTGGACCGGTTGATAGGCCGGTCCCTTCGGGTGCTTCAGGTCGATCGAGGTTTCTTCCTGCGGCAGGAAGGTCGGGCCGACGACGCGCACCTTGCTCTTGGACGGGTCGTAGGGCCGCTCCTCGGCCGGCGCCTTGGCGGTCGTGGTGTCCGCCGGTTTCTTGGTTTCGATCACGACGATGGATGACTGATCGTCGCCGATCTTGGTGCCGGTCGTCTTCGGCGAGGTTGCGGCAGTCTGCGGTATCTGGCAGCCGCACATGCCAGGCTTGCTGATGCCGCGGGTGCGATAGGCAAACGCATTGGGCATTTCGGTATAGGGTAGCCCGGTCACGGCCGAGACCATCTGTTCGCTCTCTTCCGTGTTGATATCGTGGAAGTAGAGTTCCGTTTCGGCGCCAGGGCAGCGCGCCCGGCAGGCCTGTTCGTCCCGCGGGAAGTCGGCCGGCGTCGCATCCGAGGAGATCGGGAAGAAAGCGCCGTCGCAGGTGCGCACGCACATGGTCCTGAGCGTTCCGCGATAATAGCCATCCTGCGGCGCATAACCATCTTCGCCATGCCCGAGCATCGGCCCGTAGGCGTCCTCAGGTGGCAGGTCGGCAATGATGTTGCGGTGCGTTTCGGGCTCTTCGGGCTCGACGCTGGCGAACTCCTCGCTGTCGCTGTAGCAGCCGTTGATTTCAAGCGCGGCAAGGATGCGGCGGCGGCTGTCTTCGCTGCCGCCGGCGACGATCTGCTCGCGCTCCGACTTCAGCATGCGCAGATTGTCTTCCATCTCGGCGATGAGGCTGTCGAGCTCCCCGCAGCTGTCGGGGTCGCCGCCATCGAAGGTGACGACGCTGCCGCCACCGCAGCCCGCGCGGCGGCGGTCGTTCTTCGCCCGGCGCAGCTCGATATTCTGTCGTGAGATGGCGCTGGCATAGTCCCGGGCATCCGCAGTGGTGGCGACCATGTCGGGCAGTTGCGCAAGCCGGGTATTCAGCCGGTCGCACACGGTCGATGCCAGCGAAGGATCGGCACCGACCAGGGCCAGCGGCACAAGCACCACAGCGACGTGTTTCAAGCGCGGGAACACGGGCGAAGTCTCTTCCTGATGCCGCATGATGCCGGCCTTCTGATATGGGCGGCTGCCAGCGGCAATTCCTGTTTCACCTCCATCATAGAACTTGTCGGTGATCGTGCAACGACAAGCGGCGGTTTGCGTTAACGGCTCCGGCCGGCGATGGCATTCAAGCGGCGCGGGCGGTTTCGAGCGACATCGGGCGTTCGAGAACGGTGCCTTCGATGGCGGCAATGGCCTTCATGCGCTGAAGTAGGTCGTCAGTCACTTCCCAGGCGACGGCAACGGCGAAGACCGAGCCGATGCGATGGGGTTCGGCGATGCGTTCGCCCGGGCATCCCATGCGCCGGAACATGCGTTCCAGGAACACGTCGGTGACCGTGACGATGTGGCTGATGCCGGAGGCGAGACCGAGTTCGCCGACGCCGCACATCAACTCGGCGGCGGCGATCGTCACCTGATTGGAGGCACGGTCCTGCGAAATCTCGGGCTCGATGCAGAAGCGGCTCGATTCCCACACCGAAGCGCTGCGGATTTCCGGATTGTCGCCGAGCAGGATCGGGAAGGTATCGTCCAGCATGTTGGGACCGAGCGTCGGCAGCAGCCTCAGCGAGCCACGCAGCCGGCCGTCGGGAGCGTAGGATAGCACGTAGAGCGGGTTCGCCGTGTCGTAGTTGTCGATTTCCCATTCGCCGTCCGTCTGAACGTCCCATTTCAGGAAATCGTGGAAGACCCGCTTGCGCAGCCGGAACATGTCGTCGACGGCCCGCGGGTGCTGTGCTCGGGTCTTTCCGTTCAGGATCCTGATCATCTTTTTCTCCATCCTTGTCTTGGGATGGGCGGATGCTGTCAGGCTGGCGGCGGTCGCGTAACTGTCGGTAGTGACAGTTTAAATCAGCGATATTTCCCACTAGATTTCGAGGGGTTTTGGGAGGGCATTGGCGCGAGCTGCGTCAAACGGTGGGGATCAGCGCATGGCGGACGGCCTGGGCGACCGCTTGCGTGTTGGAGACGACATTCAGCTTGCGCCTCGCATTGGTCATGAAGAAGCGCACAGTGCGTTCGGAAATGCCGAGGATAGTGGCGATTTCCCAATAGCTCTTGCCGGCGGCGGCCCAGGTCAAAACCTCGGTTTCGCGACCGGTGAGGCGCATGTCACGCGCCGAAAGGCCGCCGGCCATTGCGCCATGTTCCAGCATGGCCGCATGGAAAAGATTCGCGGCGAGCTGGAAATCGCGCAGATGTTGGCGCCGATAGGCCGTCCATTCGTCGGCCGGCATGTTGACGTTGATTGCCAGCAGCGCCGTCCGACCTGCGGGCGATGGCAGCGGCAAGGCAACGCCCTCGGTGGAAATGCCGATTTCCTGCGCGGCCTGGAACAAAGGCTCGCATTCCGGGAACCGATGTCGCGCCATCGTCCATTCCACCGGGCGCACGCCGCCAAGCGCGAGCTTCAGGATCGGATCGATTCGGTGAAGGCCGCGCGAACGGTAGATCTCGGCGGCATAGGCGCCGAAGGTGTGATGCAGGCGGCAAATCTTGAGCTCGTCCGCATAGGGCTCGGCTTCGAGGTACAGGAGATGGGCAATGCGGAACGTGCGGCGCATCAGCGTAAAGAAATGAGCGGGCTCGACACAGCCCCCGCCTTCCAGGATTTCCAGCATGTCGAGGACAGCCTGCTGCTCAGTCATGCCACAACACCGAATCTCGTCCGAAGCCACAGCATGGTTAGAGGTTCACCTTTTGTCCAGCGCAAACTTACCCGTTTGGTGTGTGATGCCAATTTTGCAATTTTCGATTGCCGGTTCTTGCGACCGGATCGCGCGAGCGGGCAGCAGAGGATGATTCCGCTGTGATTCTCGGGCGATAGAGCGTCGCGCTCAACAACTGCGCGACGCCCGGATATGGCATTGGGGGCGCCGGTCTGGCGCCTGATATCTGCGAAGATCGAAGGCGATCTCCGCGGTATCATGTCAGCCCGGATGGCTGGCTTCGACGACCGCGAGGGCCGCCATGTTGACGACACCGCGCGATGTGACCGAAGGCGAAA
Organism: Ensifer sp. R-19; assembly: GCF_049905105.1. Taxonomy (NCBI): domain Bacteria; kingdom Pseudomonadati; phylum Pseudomonadota; class Alphaproteobacteria; order Hyphomicrobiales; family Rhizobiaceae; genus Ensifer; species Ensifer sp. R-19. The sequence goes on along the minus strand of NZ_CP184569.1, from coordinate 1,691,409 downwards.
GGATGTGCGCGGGAAGCGCCGAACCCAGCAGGATCGGACCGACATGCAGGCTGTCGGTCATGGTCTTGACGACGCCGAGCGTGATGTTGGCGGCATCGAGATTGGGGAAGACCAGCAGGTTGGCTTCACCCGGCAGGCTGCTGTCCGGCATGACGCGTTGGCGCAGCGCTTCCGAGATCGCCGCATCGCCGTGCATTTCACCGTCGACTTCGAGGTCAGGCGCGAGTTCGCGCACGAGCTGAAGCGCCTTGCGCATTTTGGTGGCGCTTTCCGAGTCGCGCGAACCGAAGTTCGAATGCGAGACGAGCGCTGCACGCGGCGTGATGCCGAAGCGGCGGATTTCCTGCGCGGCCATGACGGTCGTCTGCGCGATCTCCTCGGCGCTCGGGCAGTAGCTGACATAGGTGTCGGTGAAGAAGGTCGCGCCGCGCTGCGAGATCAGCAGGCTGAGGGCGGAGAAGTCGAGCACGCCTTCGCGCTTGCCGATGATCTGCGAAACGTCGCGCATGTGCCTGGAGTACCGGCCTTCGACGCCGCAGATCAGCGCATCGGCTTCGCCGCGCTTGACCGCAAGCGCACCGATCACCGTCGTGTTGGTGCGCACGATCGTACGGGCCGCCTCCGGGATGACGCCGAGGCGTCCGACGAGGGCGAAATAATCCTCGACATAGTCGCGGTAGCGCGGATCGCCTTCGGGGTTCACCACTTCGAAATCGACATCCGGACGGATGCGCAGGCCGTAACGGCGCAGGCGCGTCTCGATGATCTGCGGACGCCCGATCAGGATCGGCCGGGCCGTGCTTTCTTCCAGCAGCACCTGGGCGGCGCGCAGCACGCGCTCGTCTTCGCCCTCGGCAAAGATCACGCGGTTCTTCTGGGCGTTCTTCGCGGCGGCAAACACTGGCTTCATGATGAAGCCCGAGCGGAATACGAAGCGGTTCAGCTTGTCGAGATAGGCGTCATAATCCTGGATCGGACGGGTGGCGACGCCGCTTTCCTCGGCCGCCTTGGCGACGGCCGGCGCGATCCTGAGGATCAGGCGCTGATCGAAGGGCGAGGGGATCAGGTAGTCGGGGCCGAAGACCGGGGTTTCGCCGGAATAGGCGCGGGCGGCAACGTCGGACGGCTCCTCGCGGGCAAGGCCGGCAATGGCGCGGACCGCCGCCATTTTCATTTCTTCGTTGATCGTGCTTGCGCCGCAATCGAGCGCGCCGCGGAAGATGTGCGGGAAGCACAGAACGTTGTTGACCTGGTTCGGGAAGTCCGAGCGGCCGGTGCAGATCATCGCATCCGGGCGGGCGGCACGGGCCTCTTCCGGCATGATTTCCGGCGTCGGGTTGGCAAGCGCCATGATCAGCGGCTTTTCGGCCATCTGAACCAGCAGCTCCGGCTTCAGGACGCCGGCAGCGGAAAGGCCGAGGAAGACGTCTGCGCCGCCGATGCTGTCGGCGAGCACGCGGTTGTCGCTCTCCTGGGCGTAGATGGACTTCCACTCGTCCATCAGCACCTCGCGGCCCTTGTAGACGAGGCCCTCGAGATCGTGCACCCAGATGTTCTCGCGCTTGGCGCCGAGGATGACGAGCAGGTTGAGGCAGGCGAGTGCTGCCGCACCGGCACCCGACGTCACGATCTTCGCCTTGGCGATATCCTTGCCGGCGAGTTCCAGGCCGTTGAGGATGGCGGCGGCGACGATGATCGCCGTTCCGTGCTGGTCGTCATGGAAGACCGGGATCTGCATCTTTTCACGCAGCTGGCGCTCAACCTCGAAACATTCCGGTGCCTTGATGTCTTCAAGGTTGATGCCGCCGAAGGTCGGCTCCAGCGCCGAGATCACGTCGACCATGCGCTCGATGGACGAAGCGTCGATCTCGATGTCGAAGACGTCAATGCCGGCGAACTTCTTGAAAAGGACGGCCTTGCCTTCCATCACCGGCTTGGAGGCGAGCGGCCCGATATTGCCGAGACCGAGCACGGCCGTGCCGTTGGAGATGACCGCGACCAGGTTGGCGCGCGCCGTGTAGTCGGCGGCCGTTTCCGGGTTGTCGCGGATGGCGATGCATGGCGCGGCCACGCCGGGCGAATAGGCGAGTGCCAGATCGCGCTGGTTGCCGAGCGGCTTGGTGGGCTGGATTTCGAGCTTTCCCGGGCGCGGGTAACGGTGGAAGAAAAGGGCCTGCTGGTCGATGTCGCCGCTGGCCGGACCGATGTGGGATTTCGTCTTGTCGCCCGTGTTCATGCTCTCACATTCCTCATTCGTGGTCGTGCCTTTTGGCATGAATTCGGAGCGAGGTACAGTTTTGCCGTGCTGATTTCAGCGGCCAGACCGGCGGCAAGGCGCTCATGTCATCTTCCTGAAACACGAGTCTGGTTTTCACGGGGGCAGGAAGCGTAATTAAAGACGAGGCTGGCATGACGGCGCAGCAAGACAAGTCCGTACGAAAGCTCAGGACGTTGTTCATCTCCGACGTCCATCTCGGGTCGAAGGCCGCCAAGACGGACTTCCTGCTCGATTTCCTGCGGCATCACGAAGCGGAGACGATTGTGCTGGTCGGCGACATCGTCGACGGCTGGAGGCTGAAGCGCAGCTGGTACTGGCCGCAGAACTGCAACGACGTCGTCCAGAAGCTTCTGCGCAAGGCCCGCAAGGGCACCCGCATCGTCTATATCCCCGGCAATCACGACGAGTTCCTGCGCGATTTTCCCGGCGTGCACTTCGGCGGCATCGAGGTGGCGCAGCGCTACATGCACGAGGGTGCGGACGGCCGTAACTATCTGGTGCTGCATGGCGACGAATTCGACGTGGTGGTGCGCAATGCCCGTGTGCTCGCCTATCTCGGCGACTGGGCCTATGACACGGCGATCGCCATCAATATCGGCCTGGCCGCCATTCGCCGGCGCCTCGGCATGCCCTATTGGTCGTTCTCCTCCTGGGCCAAGCTCCAGGTGAAGCATGCCGTCAACTTCATCGGCGAGTTCCAGAAGGTGGTTGCCGAGGAAGCCCGTCGCCACGACGCTCAAGGGGTGATCTGCGGCCACATCCACCATGCCGTCATCGAGGACATCGGCGATATCCGCTACATCAATACCGGTGACTGGGTGGAAAGCTGCACGGCGATTGCCGAGCATCACGATGGCAGGATGGAACTCATCACCTGGCATCAGATGCGCGGTGGCGCGCTTGAGGGCGAAGCCTCTGGTGAAGCCGACAAGCTGCTTGCCCAATTGCTGACACAGCGCGCTGCGTAACCGGAGAGCGACAGGTCACCTCCTGTCGCGAAAACTAGGTTATGGCGAGGCATGCCAGGGCTGTGCTAGAGATTGAGCACAGCCATCAGGTCAGCCGATGATTCCCTCCTCAGCGCCCGCAACCGTGGGCCCTCCGCCGCGCCATTTCGCGCTTCGCATCGCCTTGCTCTTCTGCGCGCCGTTGATCGTCAACGGCTTCGCGATGCCGTATTTTCCGATGTGGCTCAGCACGCTCTCGATGAGCGACTTCGAGATCGGCGTCGTGCTGGCGCTGCCGATGTTCGTGCGCGTCATCACCGCGCCGATCGCCGGCGTCATCGCCGACCGCCTTGGCGAGCGGACGATCGTGCTGATCTGGTCCGGCTTCCTATCGCTTGCAACCGCTCTGGTGTTGTTTTACTTTCGCGACTTCTGGCCGGTGCTGGTCATCTACACGCTGCAATCGGCGGTCTATTCGCCCTATGTGCCGATCGTCGAGGCGATCGCGCTTTCCGGCGTCCGCCGCTGGGGCTTCGACTACGCCCACATGCGGCTCTGGGGCTCGGTCGCCTTCATCGGTGCGACAATGCTCGGTGGCTGGATGGTCGGCATATACGGCAGCGACATGGTGCTGCCGGCGATGGCGATCGGTTTCGGCCTGACAATTGCCATGGCCTATGCGGCGCCGCGCGTCGGAAAGCCGCGCCGGCCATCGCCGATCACTGCACTCACCGAGCCGCCGCCGAAGTCGCTCAAGCAGCTCGACCTGCAGCTGCTCCTGATCGGTGTGACGCTGGTCAATGCCAGCCACGCGATGCTTTTTGCCTTCTCGGCGATCTACTGGCAGCACATCGGCTACAGCGGCACCGAGATCGGCCTGCTCTGGAGCGCGGGCGTGGCCGCCGAAGTCACGATGTTCATCTTCGCCAAGGCGATCAGCCGCCGTTTCAGCGTCTGGGTGATGATCCTGTCGGGCTGTTCGCTCGCCGTGGTGCGCTGGATCATCTTCCCGATGGATCTCGGTTTCAGCGGCTACTTCATCCTCCAGTGCTTCCACGCCTTCACCTATGCGATCATGCACACCGGCATGCAGCACAAGTTGGTCGAGCGGGTGGTGGAATCGCAGGAAGCGTCCGCCCAGGGGCTCTATTTCTTCTACACCGGCATCTTCACCGCGATCCTCACGTTCCTGTCTGGCTATTTTTACGCCTGGTATGGGGTGAAGGGGTTCTATTCGATGTCGGTCGTCGCCTTTGCCGGCTGCTGCTTCGCGGTTGCCGCCTGGTATCTTCAGCCCCAGAGGCGCGGTTCCGGCGGAAAACCAGCGAAGCCTCGTAGCGCAGACCCGGTGTGCGGTCTTCGGCGAGCAGCAGAGGCCCGTCGAGATCGACGAAATCGGCGCCCTGGGCAACCAGGATCGCCGGCGCCATCGCCAGCGAACTGCCGACCATGCAGCCGACCATGATCTTGAGGCCAAGGGCTGCTGCTTGATCGCGCATGCGCAGCGCTTCGGTAAGGCCGCCGGTCTTGTCGAGCTTGATATTGACCGCGTCATAGCGGCCGACGAGCGCGGCGAGGTCCTCGGTCGCGTGCACGCTTTCATCCGCACAGATGGGTACCGGGCGGGCAATCGTCGCCAGCGCATCGTCGCGCCCGGCGGGCAGCGGTTGCTCGATCAGGTCGATCCGTTCCTCGGCGCAGATTGCGAAGTGATAGGCGAGGGTTTCGGGCGTCCACCCCTCATTGGCATCGAGGATGATGCGGCTCTCGGGCGCGCCCGCCCGCACGGCGCGGATACGCGCGCCATCGTCCGGTGTGCCGACCTTGATCTTGAGGAGTGCGCGGTGGGCATATTTCGCCGCCTGTTCGCGCATGGTGTCTGGCTCGGCGAGTGATAACGTGTAGGCGGTGGTCAGTGCGTCGGGTGAGGCTATGCCCGCAAGCGAATGAACAGGCTTGTTTTTCTGTTTGGCCTCCAGGTCCCACAGTGCACAATCGACGGCATTTCGTGCGGCGCCCGGTTTCATCTGGCGCTGCAGTTCGACACGGGTCAGGCCAGCCTCGATGCGCGGGCGAATGGAAGCGATCTCGGCCAACACTGAATCGATCGTTTCACCGTAGCGGCCGTAGGGCACGCACTCGCCGGAACCGGTGTGGGTGCCGTCACTGATTCGGCAAGTAACGACGCTCGCCGTCGTCTTGGAGCCGCGCGAGATCGTAAAGGTGCCTGCGATCGGGAAATGTTCCACCGCTGCATCGAGAGAAAGTGACATGAAAACGTCTCCGGCCTGCATTCTGAAGGGCTGGTATCGCCACCGGTCGAAGGTTCGGGTGACAGCAACGATACGAGCGGTTATGACGGTGTAAGGATTTACGAATCTTTACGGCGGCGCGCGTTGAGATGCGCAAAGTTCGCTGTAACACTTTAGGCCCGCTGCATAAATTTGTCCTGAGACCGACCCCGATCCAGGGAATTATGCAGTAGAAATTCGGGAAAACAGAAGCCACGTGTCGCAACCTGCCCGCAAGATGACCGCTGATGTCGCGCTGGCCGAAAGTGGTGGCGAGCGAAGCTATGTCTTCACCGGCGTCTGGCGGCATGAAACAGCCGAGGCGATGGCGGCGAAGCTGGACCAGCTCGCGCGCAAGGGTGACAGCGCCGCTCAGTTCGACCTTTCCGGCGTGACCGCGATGGATACGGCCGGGGCCTGGATCATCCGCCGCTTCGTGACCCGTGTCGTCGGGCCGTCCAGAGATGACGTTCACTTCGCCGACGGCGGGCAGCGCTATGTCGAGCTGCTCGACGCCTTGCCGGCAGAACTGCGTTCGCCCGATGAAGGCAAGGAGCGGGTGCCGCTGTTCCAGCGCATATTCGCGCCGGTCGGCGAGGTCATGATCGCGACCTGGGAAGATATCGTCGCTGCCATGTACATTCTTGGCTCTGCGGTGCGCGGCGCCCAGCTGAAGCTTGGACGGCACAGCGGTGTCTCGCCGGCGGCGATCGTTCATCAGATCGACCGGATGGGCGTGATGGCAGTGCCGATCATCATGCTGATGTCGTTCCTGATCGGTGCGATCATTGCGCAGCAGGGCGCGTTCCAGCTCCGCTACTTCGGTGCGGAAGTCTTCGTCGTCGATCTCGTCGGCATCCTGCAATTGCGCGAAATCGGCGTTCTTCTCACCGCGATCATGATTGCCGGCCGTTCCGGCAGTGCCATCACCGCCGAAATCGGCTCGATGAAGATGCGCGAGGAAGTGGACGCGCTGAAGGTGATGGGGCTGAGCCCGATTGGCGTTCTCGTCTTTCCGCGCCTCGTCGCGCTCACCGTTGCTCTGCCGCTGCTGACGATCATCGCGAACTTCGCGGCCTTGACCGGTGCCGCTCTGGTTGCCTGGGGCTATTCCGGCATCACCATCCCGACCTTCCTTGCGCGTCTGCAGGAAGCGGTCGATTTTTCATCTGTCGCCGCCGGCATGATCAAGGCGCCGTTCATGGCGCTGATCATCGGGGTGGTGGCGGCCGTCGAGGGGTTGAAGGTCGGCGGCAGCGCGGAATCGCTTGGCCGTCACGTGACGTCCTCGGTGGTCAAGTCGATCTTCGTGGTGATCCTGATCGACGGGCTCTTCGCCATGTTTTACGCGTCAATCGATTTTTGAGGCGGAGAACAGCGTGAACCCATTGGAAAAACGGCACGATGCGTACCAGGCGACCGAGGCGAACGGGCGGGAGTCCGTTCTTTCAGTCCGTGACCTGACGGTGGGCTTCGGCTCCAACATCGTGCTCGACAAGCTGAACCTCGAAATCTACCGCGGCGAGATCCTTGGTTTCGTCGGCGCTTCCGGCACGGGCAAGTCGGTGCTGATGCGCACCGTGCTGAGGTTGCTGGCGAAGCGTTCCGGCAAGATCGAGATCTTGGGCGCCGACTACGACAAGATCACCGAAGCCGAGCGCATCGCGCTCGACATGCGCCTCGGCGTTCTCTTCCAGCATGGCGCGCTCTTTTCGGCGCTGACGGTGCGCGAGAACATCCAGGTGCCGATGCGGGAATATCTCGACCTGCCGCAGAGCCTGATGGACGAACTGGCGCGGGTGAAGATCGAGCTGGTCGGCCTGGAGCCGGAAGCGGCGGAAAAATACCCGTCGGAGCTTTCGGGTGGCATGATCAAGCGCGCGGCTCTCGCACGCGCACTGGCGCTCGATCCCGACCTGGTCTTCCTGGACGAGCCGACCTCGGGCCTCGATCCGATCGGGGCTGCCGAGTTCGACGAGTTGATTGCCAAGCTGCGCGACACGCTGGGATTGACCGTGTATATGGTGACTCACGACCTCGACAGCCTGTTTTCCGTCTGTGACCGCATCGCGGTTCTCGGCAAGAAGAAGGTTCTGGTCGAGGGGACCGTGGAGGACATGCTGGCCTGCGACGACCCCTGGGTGCAGTCCTATTTCAGGGGCAAGCGGGCACGTTCGATCGTGCGGAACGATCAATGATTTCGAGAAGGCGGTTTTGACGCACACATGTCGAGATCGGAGCAAGAGCCGGTGAAGCGGCCACGAAGGTAGTCGGTACGAATGGAAACGAAAGCGAACTACGCCATTGTCGGTTTCTTCACGGTGTTCGTGATCGCGGCCGCATTCGGCTTCGTCTACTGGATGTCGCAATACGGCCGCAGCGGCGAGATGGTCGAGCTGGTGGTCAATATTCCGGGTTCCGCCAACGGTCTTTCCGTCGGTTCGCCGGTGCGCTTCAACGGTATTCCCGTCGGCACGGTGCGCAATCTTGCGATCGACGCCAATGACCCGCGCTATTCGATTGCGGTCACCGAGGTTTCGATCGATGCGCCGGTACTGAAATCGACCAAGGCGACGCTGGAAGTGCAGGGCCTGACGGGCGCCGCCTATATCGAGCTCAGCGGCGGCCGCAAGGGCGACGAGAACATCCTGAGATCCGCGATCGAAAATGGCACACAGGCGCGCATCCTTGCGGATCAGTCGAGCGTTACCAGCCTGCTGGCGACTGCCGACCAGATCATGGACCGGGCCAACGACGCCATCACCGACATCCAGGGTTTTGTGACCGACGTGCGCGGCCCGCTGACGAAAACGATCGGCAATGCCGAAACGTTCTCCACGGCGCTTGCCAACAATTCCGGCGCGATCGACGATTTCCTCAGGAGCGTGACGGAGCTTTCCGGTTCGGTCAGCGCAGCCTCCAAGAAACTCGATTCGACCCTGGAGGCTGCCGAGACCCTGGTAAAGTCGGTGGATCCGAAGAAGATCGACCACATCGTTTCGAATGTCGAGCAGATCAGCAACGACCTGAAGGCGGCTTCGGGCGGAGTGACGGAGACGCTTGCTGCGCTGCGTCGAACGGTCGAGACCTATGACCAGTTCGGCAAGAACGCCCAGAAGACGCTGGAGCGGGTCGATACGCTGGTGGCCTCGGTGGACAAGGAGAAGGTCGAGCTCGTCGTCAACGACATCACAGCAGCGACCGCAGACGCCCGAAAGACGGTCGCCAACATTTCCGCATTTGCCGAAAAGATCACGGCGCGGCAGCAGGATATCGACCGTACCATCACCGATGTCACCCAGTTGGCAAGCAAGTTGAACGCCTCTGCCAACCGGGTCGACAGCATTCTCGTCAAGGTCGATGGTTTCCTTGGTGATGCGGATGCGCCTTCGCTTTCGGCTGACGCCCGCGCGACGCTCGCGTCATTCCGCAAGATGGCCGACAATCTCAATGCGCAGATCGGCCCGATCGCCGACAACCTCAAGCGCTTCTCGGGCTCGGGCCTGCGCGACGTCGAAGCACTCGTCACCGATACGCGGCGTACGGTCCAGAGCCTGGAGAACACCATCTCCACATTCGACAAGAACCCGCAGCGTCTTCTCTTTGGCGGCGAGACGGTGAAGCAATATGATGGCCGTACCCGGCGCTGATTCGGGCGTGGCAAACAGGCGTTATGCTTCGGCTCAAAAGTGCGCCAAGGTGTTTGGGACAAGGGTATTGGCAGTATGAGTTTTCCGGGGCTGGTGGGTGTGCGAGTAGCAGGAGCATGGCGCTCCGCCCTGATTTTCGTGCTGGCAGCCGGACTTGCCGGCTGCGGTACGAAAGCCGTCAACGACACGTACAGCCTTTCGGCTACACCTCTCGTTGAAGGACGGGCATCGACCGGCAAACAAATCCTGGTGCCCGAGCCGACGGCGCTGAAGGCGCTCGACAGCGACCAAGTCGTCATCCGCCTGTCCGGTTCCGAGCTGCAATATCTCTCCAAGGCACAATGGAGCGATCGCCTGCCGAAGCTGGTGCAGTCGAAGCTCGTGCAGGCCTTCGAAGACACCGGCAAGATCGGCGGCGTCGGCAAGCCGGGCCAGGGCCTTGCGATCGATTACCAAGTCATCACCGAAATCCGCGCCTTCGAGATCTCGACGGAAGGTGCCGATACGGCCGTCGTCGAAATCTTCGCGAAAATCCTCAACGACCGCAATGGCACGGTGCGGGTGCAAAAGGCGTTTCGGGCCACGGCCAGCGTGAAGGGTGCGGGCAACCCGGCCTTCATCGAGGCGATGGATCAGGCTTTCGCCAGCGTTTCCGCCGAGATCGTCAGCTGGACGCTGGGCTCCATCTGACGCCTTCTATTTTATGCCGGCTATTTCGATCCGGTTGATCACTTCCGCGACGCCTTGCATGTGTCTTGCCGCCTCTTCGGCGCGGGCAGCTTCGGCCGCGGTCGCGACGAAGCCGGCAAGGATGATCGTGTTGCCCTTGGCAGTCACCGTGAGATCGGCGGCATCGAGGCCGGGCGCCACCGCCAGAAAATGGGCGACGCGGCGCTCGAGCTCGGCCGGGTGATCCGCGGCCTGCCGCTCCGGCTCGTCGCCGTAGAATGTTCGCTTCTTGAAAATCATCGCATCCACCTCGCTCAACGCAGGGGAAACGTCGGATGCCACGCTTTGTTCGCCTGTTTCATTCGAAACAGCGGGAAATCCTCAGTCGTGCCATGTGTCTCCTCAAGCGACGGGATCTGTCGCGGTCACGATCAGCATGCAGGGGACATATCGATGCGCGGCTCTTTTTTCGCCATGGCTCTGGCGATAGCGATGGCACTTGCCTTCGGCACACCGGCGCAAGCCGGGAACTACAGCTATGGCTACAGGCAGAGCTGCGTCGTCAAAACCGTCAAGACCTACGGCGCCTATGGCAGGGTCATCCTGAAGAAGGTGCGGATATGCAGTTGAGGTGGCGAGAGCGTTCGTGCCTGGCGAAACGTTCTCTGTGCTTGCCTTAGGGCCAGCGCACCACCGGGGGCAGCGACGACAGGATCGACTCGACGTTGCCGCCGGTCTTCAGGCCGAAGATCGTGCCGCGGTCATAGAGCAGGTTGAACTCGACATAGCGACCGCGCCGCACGAGCTGCTCATCCCGGTCTTCCTCGGTCCAGGGCATGTTGAAGTTGGTGCGGACGATCTTCGGGTAGACGAGGGCAAAGGCCTTGCCTACGTCGCGGGTGAAGGCGAAGTCCGCATCCCAGCCACCCTGTTCCTCCGACGAGCGCAACCAGTCGTAGAAGATGCCGCCGGTTCCGCGCGGCTCGTTGCGGTGCGGCAGGAAGAAGTAGTCATCGCACCACGTCTTGAACTTGGCGTGGTCGGCGACCGCATGGCGGCTGCAGGTGATTTCCATGGCGCGATGGAAGAGCTGCGTGTCCGCATCGGTCATGACGCGGCGGCGGTCGAGCACCGGCGTGAGGTCTGCACCGCCGCCGAACCAGTTGCTCGTCGTCACCACCATGCGGGTGTTCATATGCACGGCCGGCACGTTGGGGTTCACGGGGTGGGCAATCAACGAAATGCCGGAGGCCCAGAAGCGCGGATCCTCGGCGGCGCCCGGAATCTGGCTGCGGAATTCAGGCGAGAATTCACCAAAGACGGTCGAGGTGTGGACGCCCACCTTTTCGAAGACGCGGCCTTCCATCATCGACATGCAGCCACCGCCGCCCTTGCCATCGTCCCGGCTCCAATCCTTGGCGACGAAACGCCCGGGCGCGCGATCGGAGAGGGGACCGGTCAGTTCATCCTCGATGCCTTCAAAGGCAGCGCAGATGGTGTCGCGCAGCCCTTCGAACCACGCACGCGCCTCGGCCTTCTTCACTTCGATATCTGCGGGGAGGCCCGGGGGGAGCTGCGGTCGTTCCATGGAAAATTGCGTCCTGTTGGCGGGTTTCCCGATGAAATGCCGCCGATTCGATTGAAGTCGCCACAGTTCACACTTTCGCGCCGATGGCAACGTCGGTCCAGCACCTCGGGGCGGTCTGTCGCACCAGAGCGCTGATGGGCAGCGCGAGCCTGCCGCAGAACAATCCTCTGGCAAAGCTCTAGCGCCGTCACTATCTTAGTTATCAGAGGTATAGCCCATGGCAAGAATACCTGCAGGCCCGCCGCTCGATGGATTGCGGCGGCAGATCGCCCGGCATCGCCGGGACAAACCGACACGAGGCGATGGCCTTTTCGTGCGCGAAACCTTTCGGCTCGATCGCAGCGCCGCCCGGGCGAAGGCACGGGAATGGTTCGATACCTGGCCGAAGGCCGCCTACTGGACCGAGGTCGAAAGCTGGCGGCAGCTCGATGGCGACGAGATCGAATTCACCATGCGCCGCCTGCCGAGTGCGGATTGACTCATTTAACTGCCCTCAAGGGTGGCCATCATCATCCATCAACCGCGGTCCGGCGCCTTCCATCGACAGCACGTCGTGCGGGTTGCGCAGCGGACATTCACGCAGCGACAGGCAGCCGCAGCCGATGCAGCCCGTCAGATGATCGCGCAATGCCATCAGGTTGGCGATGCGTTCGTTCAGCTGTTCGCGCCAGTTTTCGGACAATCTGCCCCAATCTTCGACGGTTAACGGACGATCGTCCGGCAATACCGACAAAGCGTCCTGGATCTCCGACAGAGGGATGCCGGTGCGCTGGGCCACCTTGATGACGGCGACCCGTCGCAGCACGCTGCGCGGATAACGGCGCTGGTTGCCGCGGGTGCGGTTGCTGCGGATCAGCCCCTTGGCCTCGTAGAAGTGCAGGGTGGAGACGGCGACGCCGCTTCGCTCCGCCACTTCGCCGACCGTCAGCTCGCGGCGCAATTCGCTGCTTTTCACAACTGTCATGATGGCTATTGACCTCAACTATTGTTGAGGTTTTATAGCATTGGCTCCATGACGTCGACAACAGGAGCTTGATCCCATGACTGAGAAAATGACCCTTGCCGTGATCTATGGCAGCGCGCGCCAGGGTCGCTTCTGCGATACGGTCGCCAACTGGCTGATCCGGGAACTTTCGGCTTCTGATGTGTTCACCCTGACGATCATCGATCCGGCGCGGCTGAGGACCTCGCGTGGGCTGGGCGCTGCGGTCAATCCGGGCGAGTGGCTCGAGCGCAAGATCGCCGAGGCCGACGCCTTCATCATCGTCACGCCCGAATACAATCACGGCTATCCGGCGGCGCTCAAGGAACTGATCGATTCGGTCTACGAGCCCTGGCACGCAAAGCCTGTCTCCTTCGTCTCCTATGGCGGCGCCTCGGGCGGCATCCGGGCCGTCGAGCAATTGCGCCAGGTGTTCGGGGAGCTGCATACGGTGACGCTGCGCGATGGCATCACTTTCCCCAAGGCGTGGTCGAAGTTCGACGCTGCCGGCAACCTCTACAAGCCCGAGGAATTGCGTGCGCCGCTGTTCGTGATGATCGACCGGCTGACCTGGTGGGCACGTGTTCTGAAACAGGCGCGCAAGAGCGCACCCTACAACGAGGTGGCGGCGTAACGCGCCGACCACTGACGGTGGCCGGTTCCGCTTGCAGCGCCCCTCGATCGACAGCCAAGGAGGTAGCAATGTTTACACTGTCAGGCTGGAGAAACCTGCCGGATCGCTTCGCCGGCGATCATCGCGGCGGAGATGGCGATGTTCAGCGAGCGCTGGCCCTCCGCCATTGGAATGAGGATTCGGCCGTCGGCACGCTCGTGCACGTGGTCGGGCACGCCGGCGCTCTCCCGTCCGAAGAGCAGGATGTCGTCGGGGCGAAACTCGTAGCGCGTATAGGGCAGGGCAGCCTTGGTAGATGCGAGCACCAGTCGGCGTCCGCTCGCCGCTCGCCACTCTTCGAAGCGCTCCCAGTTGACATGGCGGGTGAGCGCCACCGAGGCGATATAGTCCATGCCGGCGCGCTTCAGGTTGCGGTCGGAGAGGTCGAAGCCAGCCGGTTCGATCACGTCGACGCAAAGCCCGAGACAGGCGGCAAGACGCAGGATCGTGCCGGTATTGCCGGGAATGTCGGGCTGGTAGAGGGCGATGCGCAGATTGCTCACGTCAGGTCACTCGTTTCCGGTAGCATCACGCCGCGCGTCAAATTCCGCGGCCAGGATGCCCATCATGATGTCGTCATGCCACTCGCCGTCGATCAGAGCCGACTCACGTTCGCGGCCCTCGATGGAGAAGCCGGACTTGCGATAGGCGGCAATCGCCCGCTCATTGAAGGCGAGAACCCTGAGCGACACCCGATGAAGGGCAAGTTCATCGAAGGCATGGGCCAATACCCGCTTGGTGACCGCCGTGCCAAGCCCCTTGCCGAGGCGTTCCGGATCGAAAATGCCGATGGCGAAGCTCGCACGCCGATCGACGTGATTGAGATTGTCGAGCCTCACTTCGCCGGTGAGGCCGTCCTGATCGATGATCCAGGCCGCCGGGTGTCCGGCGATCCGCGCAACCCAGGCGCCTGACTGAAGAGGCCGGGAAAGGACCGGCCCGCACCGAACATTCGGTAGATTTCCGGATGGCGGCCGAGCCTCAGGCGCGCATCCACATCACCGTCGCGGGGGCGGCGAAGGACGAAACCGACACCTTGAAGATCAGGAGGCGTATCCGATGAAGCAGTCATCCGTGTTTTCCGCTGCCAAAGGCTCGGCGCTGCGTGCTTTTGCGGTCGCTGATATTGCCGGCGCTAATCTGTGCCGAAACGGCAACAGATATCCGAACGGTGAAAAAATGTGCAAGAAACAGCCTGCGACAATCTGGCATGCCGGCGCGAATAAGGGTAGAGATCAGGCCTCTTCAACGCGAACCGACGGAGGCAAACATGAATGTATTGATGTTGACACGCCTTCCTGGAGTAGTGGGCCACCGTTTGGCCTGACCGGTTCCGCGACCTATCTTTTAAAAGAGATCGACGCGCTTCCGGGACTCCGGAAGACGAAGCCCTCTTTCGGGCTGCATTTCCGGACTGACCTTTTCATCATATGAATGCGGGGAAACCCCGCTTTCCTTCAAAATACTCTGAAGGAGCAATGCAATGTTCGGCTGGTTTGAATCCCGCCTCAATCCCTATCCGGCGGAGGAGCCGACGCTCCCGCCGAAAAGCCTTTTCGGCTTCTGCTGGCATTATTCCAAGCCGGCCGTGCCGTGGCTACTGATTATGTCCGTCTGCACCATGCTGATCGCCGTCGGCGAGGTGGCGCTGTTCCAGTTCCTCGGCAACATGGTCGACTGGCTGTCGAGCGCCAACCGCGACACATTCCTGGAGGCCGAGGGCGGCAGGCTCTTCTGGATGGGCGCACTCGTCCTCATCGGCCTGCCTGGCCTGGTGGCGATCGACTCGCTGATCATGCACCAGGTGCTGCTCGGCAACTATCCGATGATCGCCCGCTGGCAGATGCACCGCTACCTGCTGCGCCAGAGCATGACCTTCTTTGCCAACGAGTTCGCTGGACGCGTGGCGACGAAGGTGATGCAGACGTCGCTTGCGGTGCGCGAAACGGTGATGAAGATCCTCGACGTCTTCGTCTATGTCGTCAGCTACTTCGTCACCATGCTCGCGGTCGTGGCGACCGCCGACTGGCGCCTCGTTATCCCGCTCACCATCTGGCTCGCGATCTACATCTGCATCGTCAGCTATTTTGTGCCGCGCCTGCAGAAGATCTCCAAGGAGCAGGCCGATGCGCGCTCGATGATGACGGGCCGGATCGTCGACAGCTATACCAACATCGGCACGGTCAAGCTGTTCTCGCATGCCGGCCGCGAGGAAGGCTATGCGCGTGACGGCATGGACGGTTTCCTCGACACCGTACATCGCCAGATGCGCAAGGTGACGCTGTTCCATATCCTCGTTTATGCCAACAACAGCATCGCACTCTTTGCGATCGCCACGCTTGGCATCCATCTCTGGCTGACGAGTGCGATCTCGGTCGGCGCGATCGCGATTGCGGTCGGTCTGGCGATGCGCATCAACGGCATGTCGCAGTGGATCATGTGGGAAGTCTCGGCGCTCTTCGAGAACATCGGTACGGTCTATGACGGCATCGGCATGATGACAAAGGCGCACGATATCGTCGATGAACCGGATGCCAAGGCGCTGAAGGCGGACAAGGGGGCGATTGCCTTCGACAACATCCGCTTCCACTACGGCAAAGCCAAGGGCGTCATCGATCACCTGTCGCTCGACATCAAACCGGGCGAGAAGATCGGTCTCGTTGGTCGCTCAGGCGCCGGCAAGACGACGCTGATGAACCTGCTGTTGCGCTTCTACGACCTGGAGGACGGTGCGATCCGGATCGACGGCAAGGATATCTCCACCGTCACGCAGGACAGCCTGCGCGCCCAGATCGGCGTCGTCACGCAGGACACCTCGCTGCTGCACCGCTCCATTCGCGATAATATCGCCTATGGACATCCGGAGGCGGACGACGAGGCGATCATTACCGCGGCGAAGAAGGCGAACGCCTGGGACTTCATCCAGGGGCTCGAGGACAACCAGGGCCGCAAGGCGCTGGACGCCCAGGTCGGAGAACGTGGCGTCAAGCTTTCCGGCGGCCAGCGGCAGCGCGTCGCGATCGCGCGCGTTTTCCTCAAGGACGCGCCGATCCTGATCCTCGACGAGGCGACCTCGGCGCTCGATTCCGAAGTCGAAGCGGCGATCCAGGAAAACCTCTTCGCGCTGATGTCCGGCAAGACGGTGATCGCGATCGCCCACCGCCTGTCGACGCTGACGGAGATGGACCGGCTGGTGATCCTCGAAGCGGGCCGGATCGTCGAGACCGGCTCGCACGGCGAACTCGTCGCCAAGGGCGGCCTTTATGCCGACCTCTGGTCGCGCCAGTCCGGCGGTTTCATCGCCGACGACGTCGAGAAGGAAGAGGCGGCGGAGTAAGATGCCGTCGGCCCGCCGTTCGAAAGAGCGGCGGGCCGCTCTCTTAGACGTTACGCATTTGTAACCCGCAATCGGACGGAAACCGATTGCTGTTCCCGCCGAACCGCCTATATCGGAACCATGCTCAGCGCCATCGTCCGCCTCTTCGAGAACTGGATCAAGCCGTTCGCGCCGCGCGAGCGTCTGCAGCCGCCCAAATCGCTCTGGGGCTTCGCCTGGTTCTACGCCAGACAGGCGAAGGGACCGTTCATCGCGATGGCCGTGCTCGGCGGTCTCGTCGCCATGCTTGAGGCCGGGCTGTTCTATTTCGTCGGGCGACTGGTCGACGTTCTCGACACGGTGAAGCCGGAAGCCGGCTGGAGCGGGCTCATCGCCGCGAACGGCCCCGAACTTTTGTTCATGCTGCTGACGGTGATGGTGTTCCGCTTTATTGCGGTGTCGCTGGCGGCGCTCGTCGAAGAACAATCGATCATCACCGGTTTTCTCAATCTGGTGCGCTGGCAGTCCTATGTGCATGTGGCCCGACAGTCGCTGACCTTCTTCCAGAACGACTTTTCCGGCCGCATCGTCACCAAGGTCTGGGCAGGCGCCCAGGCGACGAGCGATCTGATCGTCTCGCTGCTGCAGGTCGTCTGGTTCATCGTCATCTACACGGCCTCGACCATGGCGCTGGTGGCGCAACTCGACTGGCGTCTGGCGGCGATGGTCGCCTTCTGGATCGTCGTCTTCCTGGCGCTCGCCCGCTACTTCGTTCCGCGCATCCGCAAACATGCCCGCGATACGGCCGAGATGGCCTCGATGCTGAATGGCCGCATGGTCGATGCCTATTCCAATATCCAGACGCTGAAGCTCTTCGGTCGCGACGACGAGAACGACCGCTATATCCGCTCCGGCTTCGATCGGTTCCAGCATGCGGTCATTCCGTTCACGCGGCTTCTGACGGCGGTGCGCGCTTCGCTGGCGCTGCTTTCCGGCATGATGATCACGGCCATCGCCATCTATGCGATCCATCTCTGGCTCGGCGGCGCGATCAGTTCCGGCGCCGTCGCCTTCACGCTGGCGCTGGTGCTCCGGCTCAACATGCTGCTTGGCCGCATGATGACCCAGTTCAATTCGATCATGCGCAACATCGGCACGATCCAGAACTCGGCCGAACTCGTGTCGCAGCCGATCGGTCTCGTCGACCGGCACGATGCCGCAGAGCTCGCCGTCAGCCAGCCGGAAATCCGATTCGAACACGTCCGTTTCCATTACGGCAAGGGCGAGCGCGTCATCGACGATTTTTCGCTGATCGTTCGCCCGGGCGAGAAGGTGGGCATCGTCGGCCGTTCCGGCGCAGGCAAGTCGACGCTCGTCAATCTGCTGCTGCGCTTCTATGACCTCGAGGGCGGCCGGATCCGTATCGACGGGCAGGATATCGCAGCGGTCACGCAGGAGACACTGCGCGCCCAGGTCGGCATGGTCAGCCAGGATACTTCGCTGCTGCATCGCTCGATCCGCGACAACATCCTCTTCGGCCGGCCGGATGCGAGCGAGGAGCAACTGATTGCCGCCGCGCGCAAGGCCGAAGCCTACGACTTCATTCTCGGCCTGCAGGACCAGCGCGGCCGCAAGAGCTTCGATGCCCATGTCGGCGAGCGCGGCGTCAAGCTTTCGGGCGGTCAGCGCCAGCGCATCGCCATTGCCCGGGTGATGCTGAAGGATGCGCCGATCCTCGTGCTCGACGAGGCGACCTCGGCGCTCGATTCTGAGGTCGAAGCGGCGATCCAGTCCAATCTCGACCGCCTGATGCAGGGCAAGACGGTGCTGGCGATCGCGCACCGGCTGTCGACGATCGCGGCGCTCGACCGGCTCGTGGTGATGGACAAGGGGCGGATCGTCGAGGAGGGAACCCATGCGGAACTCGTTGCCCGCGGCGGGCTTTACGCCGGGCTCTGGTCGCGTCAGTCGGGCGGATTTCTCGCCCGCGAGGAAGCGGCGGAGTAGGGCGGTTCAAGACCGCTTCAACGCCCGCTCGACCGGCCCGAATTCAGCCTAACTGGCGACCGTCAAGTCCTTGTGCCGATTGGCCGCGCTTTTCCCCGCGACAATCTGACCGCATCCCCTTGTCAAGGCTGGACATAATTTGCGATCAAGCATAGAACGCGCCGGATTGACGGGGAATCTGTGTGCCGTGGGTGCGCAGAATTTTTTCGGATTCTGGTGCCGATGTCGTGTTTGCAAGCGCAAAACGGCGGGGGCGTTAGCACTATGAATAGGGCGTGGTTCCTTGACCTGGATCAAACCGCAAGGGGCAGGAATTTCGCCGGGGGCGGATGCGGTTTCCGCAACATTGCGTGAGAGGATGGTTTAGCCGTGAGCGAACACGACACTTCAAGCGAGGCCTTGGGCGAGCCCACTCGCCGCGATTTCCTTTATCTGGCTACCGGTATGGCAGGCGTCGTCGGCGCCGGTGCTGTCGCTTGGCCGTTCATCGACCAGATGCGTCCGGATGCATCGACGCTCGCGCTCGCCTCGATCGAGGTTGATGTTTCGAGCCTGCAGCCCGGCATGTCGCTGACGGCAAAATGGCGCGGCAAGCCGATCTTCATCCGCAACCGTACTGAGAAGGAAGTCGAAGAGGCAAAGGCCGTCAAGCTCGACGACCTGAAGGATCCGGTTGCGCGCAATGCCAACCTTCCGGCCGACGCATCGGCAAGCGACGTCGATCGCTCTGCCGGCGAAGGCAAGGAAAACTGGATCGTCATGATCGGTTCCTGCACCCATCTCGGCTGCGTGCCGCTTGGTCAGGCCGGTGACTTCGGTGGCTGGTTCTGTCCCTGCCACGGTTCGCACTACGATACGGCCGGCCGCATCCGTAAGGGTCCGGCGCCGGAGAACCTTCACGTGCCGACCTTCACGTTCGTTTCCGACACAGTTATCAAGATCGGTTGAGGGGACTACTGATAATGAGTGCTGAACATTCAACCTACACGCCGACGACTGGCATTGAGAAATGGGTTGATTCCCGTCTGCCGTTGCCGCGTATGATTCACGACAGCTTCATCACCTATCCGGTTCCGCGGAACCTGAACTACGCATACACCTTCGGTGCCATGCTTTCGGTGATGCTGATCGTCCAGATCCTCACCGGTATCGTTCTGGCGATGCACTATGCCGCCGAAACGACCGTTGCGTTCAACTCGGTCGAAAAGATCATGCGCGACGTCAACCAGGGTTGGCTGCTGCGCTACATGCACGCCAACGGCGCATCCTTCTTCTTCATCGCCGTTTACCTGCACATCGCCCGTGGTCTCTACTACGGTTCCTACAAGGCTCCGCGCGAAATCCTCTGGATCCTCGGCGTGGTCATCTACCTGCTGATGATGGCGACCGGCTTCATGGGCTACGTTCTGCCCTGGGGTCAGATGTCCTTCTGGGGCGCGACCGTTATCACCGGCTTCTTCACCGCCTTCCCGCTGGTGGGTGAGTGGATCCAGCAGTTCCTGCTTGGCGGCTTTGCCGTTGACCAGCCGACGCTGAACCGCTTCTTCTCGCTGCACTACCTGCTGCCCTTCATGATCGCCGGCGTTGTCGTGCTGCACATCTGGGCGCTGCACGTCGTCGGCCAGACCAACCCGACCGGCGTTGAAGTGAAGTCCAAGACCGATACCGTTGCCTTCACGCCCTATGCGACGCTGAAGGATGCGCTCGGCGTCTCCGTTTTCCTGCTCGTCTATGCCTGGTTCGTCTTCTACATGCCGAACTTCCTCGGCCACCCGGACAACTACATCCCGGCTGACGCGCTGAAGACGCCCGCTCACATCGTTCCGGAATGGTACTACCTGCCGTTCTACGCGATGCTGCGCGCCATCACCTTCAACATCGGCCCGATCGACTCCAAGCTCGGCGGCGTTCTGGTGATGTTCGGCTCGATCATCGTCCTGTTCTTCCTGCCCTGGCTCGATACGTCCAAGGTCCGTTCGGCCGTCTACCGTCCGTGGTACAAGCTGTTCTTCTGGATCTTCGTCGTCAACGCCATCATGCTCGGCTGGCTCGGCTCGCGCCCTGCAGAAGGCCTCTACGTCGTGATGTCGCAGATCGGCACGCTCTACTACTTCGGCTTCTTCTTCGTCGTCATGCCGGTTCTCGGTCTGATCGAAACGCCGAAGCGCATTCCGAACTCCATCACCGAAGCGGTGCTGGAAAAGCAGAATGCCAAGGCGCAGCCGGCCGCCGCGCGCGCCTGATCAGAACAGCGATTGATAAGGAACCCACAACAATGAAAAAGCTTGTTACAGGCATTCTGTCACTCGCTGTCGTCGCTGGTCTCGGTCTCGGTGCAGCTATCGCCGAAGAGGCGAAGGGCGGCGAGGAGCACGGCGGCGGTACGCCTCACTATCCGATCCACAAGCCGGAACAGCAGGAATGGAGCTTTGCCGGCCCCTTCGGCCACTATGACAAGGGCCAGCTTCAGCGCGGCCTGAAGGTCTACGCCGAAGTCTGTTCGGCCTGCCATTCGATGAACCTGGTGCCCTTCCGTACGCTCGAGGGCCTCGGCTATTCGGAAGCACAGGTGAAGGCGTTTGCGGCCAACTACGAAGTTCAGGACGGCCCGAATGCCGATGGGGAGATGTTCACCCGCAAGGCTCTGCCGTCCGACCACTTCCCGTCGCCTTACGCGAACAAGGAAGCGGCTGCGGCATCGAACAACGGTGCAGCTCCGCCGGACTTCTCGCTGATCGCCAAGGCACGCGGTATCGAACGCGGCTTCCCGCAGTTCGTCTTCGACATGTTCTGGCCCTACCAGGAAGGCGGCCCGGACTACATCCATGCGCTTTTGACCGGCTACCAGGAGCCGCCGCAGGGCGTCGAAGTCGCCGAAGGCACGCATTACAACCCGTACTTCGCGAACGCTGCCGCTCTGGCAATGGCGCAGCCGATCTCGAACGACCAGGTCACCTACGACGACGGCACCCCGCAGACGGTCGACCAGTACGCCAAGGACGTTGCGTCGTTCCTGATGTGGGCGGCCGAGCCGCACCTCGAAGACCGCAAGCGCACCGGCTTCATGGTCATGGTGTTCCTACTGATCTTCACCGGCCTCGTCTACCTTACGAAGAAGTCGGTCTACGCCAACAAGGAACATTGATCGTCGGCCGGCTTAAGCCGGCTCTGATTAAGATCCAAAGAAAAGGCCCCGGTTCGTCCGGGGCCTTTTCTTTTGGAAGTCCGGTCGCGGCGGGATGCAGGCCTTGCAGGGGGCCAGCCGACCTGGCGCTGGCCGCAGAGTGCTCGCGCTCGCTGTGGCGCGTGCGGTCAAGCGTCGGACGGGCCCGGCTGCCAGCCGGTTTGGGCCGCCCAGCGATCTGCACGATGGATAATTGTCCAGAGGTGTTCGGACTTGGCCTCGGTGTAGGCCACTCGATCATTCTGGTATCGCGCCGCCAAGGCGCGCTTGAGTTCTCCATAGGGCGCGTGCTCATGGGCGTGGGCACGCATGTAATCCCGGAACAGCAAGGACCATTGCTCGCTCCAGCTTCCGCGCCCGCGCACATGAACATGCGTACGCTCGTTGCCTGGCGCCTCTCGGAAATAGCGCTTGGTCAGGTCAGCATTCGATGGTCGCCACACGTATCCAATGGCCGTCATCCTCTCCCTCAGGACTTCGACGGATTGCAGATCGGCCACCGAAATTTGAATGTCGATGATCGGCTTTGCCGCCAGACCTCGGATCGCCGTCGAGCCAATGTGGTCGATGCGCATAGCGTGCGCGTCCAACACGCTTCGGATGAGCTTTGCCTTGACGGCGAACTGAGTTGGCCATTCGGGACACCAGGCGCAGATTTCAATCGGTTGCATGGTCTTTGTCGGCGCTGTGTTTATTGGCGTTGAGAGATCAAGCTCCTGCAGGGCTCTATGCTGGCGGATTGACTCCGGCTGGTTTGGAGACGACGGCGTAAATAGGTTCGTCGTCCGCAATCGGCAAGCCGGCCAAGGCCGCGGTCCAACGGAGGCCGATCATCTCGCAAGAATGCACAGCGCTTGGTTGTGATTTCGCGCACAAGTCTCTAAATGTGCCCAAGCTCAAACTTCTGCTCCCGAAGGCTCCTTGAACAGGATCGCGCTAATGAAGCTGGTGACCGGTAACTCCAACCGCGCCCTTGCCGAAGCCATTGCCAACCACTTAGATCTTTCCCTCACAGATTGTACGGTCAAGCGCTTCGCCGACCAGGAAATCCACGTTCAACTTCATGAAAATGTACGCGGGGAGGACGTCTATGTTCTCCAGTCGACAAGCGCCCCCGCCGACGGCAATCTTATGGAGTTGCTTCTCCTGGCCGATACACTGCGCCGCTCATCCGCTCGCCGTATCACCGCCGTTATCCCTTACTTCGGCTATGCCCGTCAGGATCGCCGCGCCACTGGCCGCACGCCGATCTCGGCGAAGTTGGTAGCCAACATGATCGCCGCTGCAGGCGTCAACCGCGTGATAACGGTCGATCTCCACACTGACCAGATACAGGGGTTTTTCGATATCCCCACCGATAATCCTTATTCAGCACCCGTGATGACCCGTGACATTGAGCAGCACTACGACATCGAGAACTTAATGGTCGTTTCGCCTGATGTGGGCGGCGTGGCGCGCGCTCGTGCCATCGCCAAGCGCATTGGTACCGATCTTGCGATCGTCGACAAACGGCGACCCCGTGCTGGCGTGTCCGAAGTGATGAACATTATTGGCGATGTTTCCGGGAAGAGATGTCTTCTGGTCGACGACATCGTAGATAGCGGCGGCACGTTGATCAACGCGGCTGAAGCGTTGTTGATGTCTGGCGCCAAGGACGTTTCGGCCTATATCACCCATGGCGTTCTTTCCGAAGGTGCCTGCGAACGCATTGGTGCCAGCCAGCTCAAGGAATCGACTCCATTCACGAAACCGAAGCGCAACGTGAGACCCCCAACATCAGACGCATCACCATCGCGCCGTTGATAGGCGAAGCGCTAGCTCGCACGGCGAGAGAGCAAAGCGTTTCAAGCCTTTTCAACTAAGCCGACACAAGCCGCGACGACCCCGCGACTGAGGATCGCCCCTCCACAAGGGCATCTTCGAAGGAACGTGGCAGCGGAAGCTACCAGCAGGTTTGCTTCGTGATGATCGCGCAAATGAAAACGCCCCCGTCTTGCGACGGGCCGTTGTGTTTTCTAACACCGCCGGCCGCTTTGTTGATCGTAGCGGGCGCCACCCGAGCCTTTCAATCCGCGACAGTCCATTGCGGGTTCCAGGCGATCTCCCAAAGGTGGCCGTCGGGATCCTGGAAGTAGCCGGAATAGCCGCCCCAGAAGCGGTCGTGTGGGCGATCGGTGATGGTCGCGCCGGCGTCTTCGGCCTGTTTCATGACCACATCGACCTCCTCCTTTGATTTGACGATGTGCCCGATCGACACTGCGCCGAGCCGCGTCTGCGTCGCGGTTATTTTTGCATCTTTGGCAAGTGACGGCGCGGGATAGAGCGCCAGTATCAGGTCGTCGCCCATATGGAAGAAGACCACTGCGCCGTCTTCGAACTCCTGGCCGATAATTCCTTTCGTCGGCAGCTCCATGCCGTCGCGATAGAAGGCCAGAGACTTTTCGAGATCGTTTACCGCGAGCGTAAGGACTTTCAACCGTGGTTTCATGTCCGCCTCCTGATCTGAAAACGGAGAGACGCTGCCGGATGGGCCGCGCTGCTTCCAATACATTATAACGGAGGACGCCTGCTTTTTGAGCGGTAGTAATGGCGGTCGGCGTGACGGCCGAGCCCATGCACGAAGGTAGCACTGCCCCTGCTACCGGTCCCGGTTGGTCTTGGCGGGTTTGCATAAGCGAAAACGGCCCCGTCTTGCGACGGGGCCGTTTCTTTATCATATGCCAGCGCCGCTTAGCTGAAGCGGCCGGCGGCGTGGGCGAGCATCGTGTAGACCTTGCCGGTATCCGACGTCAGATAGGTCTGGGTGATGCGCTTGTCCGGATCGTTGCGGGCAACATCGGCGAGCAGCTTCTCGAAGTCGGCGATGTAGCGGTCGACGGCGGTGCGGAACTCCGGTTCGCGATCATACTTGCGCTTGATCTCGTCGAAGGTCTGCTGGCCCTTCAGCGTATAGAGGCGACGGGTGAAGACGTCGCGCTCGCCGCGCTGGTAACGGCGCCACAGTTCGACCGAGGCATCGTGATCGATGGCGCGGGCGATGTCGACCGAGAGCGAGTTCAGCGACTCGACGACGTGGCGCGGGTTGCGGCTGTCGCCGGTGCGCGCCGCAGGCTGTGCTTCGGCCGGGCGCTGTGGCGCCGGCGAGGGGGCCTCTTCGCGCGATGCCGCACGCAGCAGATCGCGCATCCAGCCACCACCTTCTGCAACCTCGCTGGTCACCGCCTGCGACGGAGCGGGCTGGCGAACGGCCGGCTGTTCGATGCCGAGGCTGCCGCGCAGCGCCGGGGCCGGTTCCTGCCGGCGCGTCTGCTCGGCTGGCTGCTGCACCACGGGCTGCTGGACTACGGGCTGCTGGGCAACAGGCTGCTGGGCAACAGGCTGGGGCTGGATGACCGGCTGCGGCGCCGGCTGCTGCTGCACCGGACGAGCGACCGGAGCGGCGGCAGGCTGCTGACGCAGCGGCTGGGCGACCTCGAGCTGCGTCGAGGACTTGCCGATGATGTCGGACAGTTCCTGCAGCGCCTTGATCTGTTCGCCGACGGCGCGACGCATGACCGCCGCATTTTCCTTGGCCTCTTCCGGCAGGTCAAAGGCACCGCGCTTCAGTTCTTCGCGGGTCATATCGAGTTCCTTGCGGATCTCGCCGGCAGAGCGACGGATTTCGTCGGTCGCACCGCTGAAGCGGCCGATAGCCTCGTCGATCGCAACGCGAACCGCGTCGCGCAGTTGCCCTGCGACGCCGTCAGACTTCTTGCCGCTTTCGGCGAGCATGCGCTCGATGTCGGACACCGAGGCTGCGACGCTGCCGCGCAGACGCGAGGCGACTTCCTTGGAGCGTTCCTCGGCGTTGGCAAATGCGCCTTCGATCGATGCACCGGCATCTTCGCCGACCTTGGCGATCGCCTGGCGCAGCGCTTCGGAGGCGCCGAGCGCACGGCCCTCGACCGAGGAGAGCGTCTTGTTGACGTCGGCAAACGAGGTCTCGACGCCGGAGCGGAGCGTGTCGGCGATCTGGCGCGAGCGCTCCTCGGCTCGGCTGAAGACCTGCTCGACCGAGGCGCCTGCTTCGTCGCCGGCCTGGGCCAGCGTGTTTCGCATCGCTTCGGCTGCTTCGGCTGCGCGCTGTTCGGCGCTGGTCAGCAGGCGGCCAACATCCGAGAAGGACTGCTGGATGCCGCTGCGCAGGTTGCCGGCGACAAGGCCCGAGCGTTCTTCGGCCCGCTGGAAGGCGCCATCGACGAAGCCTTCGAGCGCACGCATCGTCCGTTCGATCTCTTCCGAGCGCTGAACGAGCCCGACCGACAGGGTGCGCAATGCATCCTGGCGTTCTTCGAGCGTGCTGACGAGGTTCGACTGGGCGGCGCCGAGCAGGTCGGACGCCTGGCCGAGCACCTTCGAATGGTCCTCGAAGCGGCCGACGATGCCGCCGATCTTCGACAGGGTGGAGGCGGAAATGTCGGACAGCTTGTCGACCTTGCCTTCGATGAGGCGGGTCGAGGTCGAGAGCATGTCGGAGGCCTGACGGGTCGATTCCGACACGCGGGCTATCGTCGATTCCAGACGCTGGTCCATTTCGCCGAGGTTGTTGCTTGCCTGGTCGATGACCGTGGCGATCGCAGCGTTGTTGTTGGCGAGCTGGTCGATCAGGCCCATGGCGGTCGACTGCAGACGGTTCTCGACCATCTTCATCGCCTTCGCCGTTTCCTCGGCGCGGTGCGAGATCGCGTTCAGCGTTTCACCCGTGCGCTCGGCAATGGCGTTGACCAGGGCTGCATTTTCCGCGCGCAGGCGATCGGCGCTTTCCTGGGTCACGGCGGCGATGCGTTCGGCGGCCTCGCGGCCGGTTGCCGCATATTGGTCGATGACCGGGCGGGCCTGTTCGTCGATCAGGCGCGACAGCTCCAGCGAGCGGCCGGCGAGCATCGAGTTGAGCTCGCGGGTGCGGTCGTCGAGCGTGTTGCGGATCGCTTCGCCGCGCGCTTCCAGTGCCTTCTCGGTGTTGGCAAGGCCTTGGTGGATGTTGTCGGCGTGGCTGGCGATCTGGCTGTGCGTGGCAGCAAGCCGTGCCGTCGCCGTATCGGCTGCGTCGGCGATCGACCGGGCAAGATCGGCGTGACGCGCTGCGCTGGCAGCAGCCTTCTGCTCGATCGTATTGGCAAGGTCCGCATGGCGGGCGGCGGTTGCCGCTGCCGTCTGGTCGATCGTGTTGGCGAACTCGGCCTGACGGGCCGCGAGCGCCGAAGCGAAGTCGTCGCCGGCCCTGGAGAGGAGTTCGGCCGAGCGTGCCGCTTCCGCGTCGATCTCCCGGGCAACGTCGCTGACGGCGCCACGAAGGGTGGTGGCGAGGCCAGCAGCCTTGTCCTCAATGCGGATGGCTTCTGCGCCGAGTTCCTGAGCGACATCGCCGACAACGCCGCGAAGTGTGGTGACGAGGCCGGCAGCCTGGTCCTCGATGCGAACGGTTTCTGCATCGAACGCCTGGGCCACGTTGCCGACAGCGCCGCGAAGCGTGGTGACGAGGCCGGCGGCCTGGTCCTCGATGCGGACGGCTTCTGCATCGAACTCCTTGGCCACGTTGCCGACTGCGCCGCGAAGCGTTGTGACGAGGCCGGAAGCCTTGTCCTCGATGCGGACGGTCTCTGCATCGAACTCCTGAGCCACGTCGCCGACTGCGCTGCGCAGATTGCTGACGAGATCGGTGGTCTTGCCTTCGAGGCGGGAGGCTTCCGCGTCCAGATCCTGCGTCGCTTCGCTGACCGCACCACGCAGGCTGCTGACGAGAACGGCGGCCTTGCCTTCGATTGTCCGGTTGACGTTTTCAAGGCCGATGTTGAGGGCACGATCCATGGTGCCGAGACGTTCAGCGATGCGTTCCGCACCAGCCTCGATGGCGCCGGAGATCCGGCTTGCCGCCGTCTCGCTCATGCGATCGATGTCGCCCGCCCGGTCGCCGAGGCTGTCGGCGATGCGCTGGCCGGCGCCGTCGACGACCTCGTTGACGCTGCCGACGCTGTCACGGACGCGTTCTTCAAGCGAGCTGAGGCTGACTTCCAGGCGGAGGCCGGTATCGTCGACCAGGGCGTTGACGTCGTTGACGCTGCCGCGGATGCGGTCCTGCAGGGCGCCGAGGCTGTTTTCGATGAGGGTGCCGGTATCGCCGACAACCGAACCGACGCTGGTGACGCTGCCGCGGATCCGATCTTCCAGCGCACTGAGGCCGCCTTCGACACGGGCAGCGGCATCGTCGACGACGGAGCCGACATTGGCAACGCTGCCACGGATGCGGTTTTCAAGCGCGCCGAGGTTGCTTTCGATGCGGGCGCCGGTGTCGTCGACGACCGTGCCGACATTGCCGACGGTGTTGCGAATGCGATCTTCGAGCACACCGACGCGGGTTTCGATATGCATGCCCGTTTCATCGACGATCGAGCCGATGTTGCCCGCGCTTTCGCGCATGCGCTCCTCAAGGGAGCCAAGGCTCGTCTCGATGCGCAGGCCGGTATCGTCGAGGCGGTCGTTGATGCCGTTGATCGACATGTCGACGCGGTTGGTGAGGCTGTCGGCCGCGAGGCTGATCTGGTTGGCGGTCTCGGCCAGCCGGTCTGCGATGTGCCCCGTCGTCGAACGCATGCGCGTGTCGAGCGTTTCGCCGCTGCGGTCGATGACGCCGGCAAGCGCGGACTGGCGCTCTTCCAGCGACATTTCCAGCATGCTGGCGCTGGTGGCGAGCGTGGTGGCGATAGCGGTCGACTGATCGGCCAGCATGCCTTCGAGCTGATCGCGACCCTGGCCGACAGCGAGATTGATCGCATTGATCCGGTCGTCGAGCGTGGCGCGGATCTGTTCGTGCGTTGACGACAGCGTATCGCGCAGATGCTCGGCGCGGCCGCTCAGCGTCTGCTCGATTTCGGCTGCCTTGCCGGCGAGCGAGGCGGTCGCCTCGGTCGTGCGTGCGGTCAGGGCATCGGCGATGTGAGCGCTGGTCTCGGTCAGCGTGTCGGAAATCTTGCCGACGCGGCCACTGAGATCCTCGGCGATGCGGGCGCTCGTCTGGGTGAGGGTATCGGAGATCAGGCTGACGCGGCCGCCGAGGTTTTCTGCGATCGAGCTGACGCTCTCGGAGAGCTTCTGCTCGATATCGCCGACGCGGTCGGTCATGGTTTCGGCGACGGCCGTTGCGCGGAACGTCAGGCTGTCGGCCACGTCTTCGGCGTGACGGCTCAGCGTGTTGGCCATTTCATTGGCGCGCGACGACATCGTCGAGGTAATGGCGGCGGCGCGTTCGGCGAGGACGCCATCGAGGGCCGACGTCTGGGTCGTGAGCGCTTCGGAGATCGCTTCGCCACGCTCGGACAGAACGCGCTCCAGCCGGTCGGCCGTGCCGCTGACGGCGTTGTCGATCGAGTCCGCGCCCATGGACAGAATGGTCGAAAGGGTGAGCGTGCGCTCGGAGAGCGTGTTGTCCAGGCGGTGCTGGCTGGCAGCGATCGCGCTGGTGATTTCGTCGGTCGAGCCGCTGAGCGTCTGTTCGATGCGGGCATGGGCGGCGTGCAGGCCGTCAACGAAGGCGGCGGTGCGGGTGTCGAGCCCCTCGGTCAGGCGCTGTTCGCTGGTGGTGAGCGCGCTTGCAAGCGCGTCGGCGCGCTGGCCGAAGCCGTTTTCGATGCGCTCCTGCGCCTGGGAGAGGGCGCCCATGAGGCCGCTGGTCTTCTCGGAAAGAACGCTGTCGATGCGGCTGTGCGCATCGCCGACCAGGTTGCCGAGCTCCGAGGTCCGGCTGGTGATCGTTTCCTCGATGAAGTCCTGGGTCGCGCCGAGCGTCGCGGCCAGCGTCAACGACTGGTCGGAGAGGGCGGAGCCGATCTTCTCGATGCTGCTGTCGAGCGCGCTGCCGATCGCTTCCGAGCCGCCGGAGACGGTCTCGTTGATGCGGTGCAGGCTTTCCATGAGCTTGGTGTCGAGCATGCTTGCGCGCTTGTCGAAGGCCGAGGCAAACTCGTGGAAGCGCTCGTCGAAGGCGGTCGCGAGCTGGCCGACGGTGGTCTGCAGCTTTTCTTCGAAGAAGCCGCCGCGCAGGTCAAGATCCATGATCGCATCGTCGGCGCTGGAACGCAGGCTCTGACGGAAGCTTGCGCCTTTCTCGTCGAGCGTGGCGTTGAGCGAGGCGAGGACATGATCGAGGCCGCCGGTGATCGCCTGCTGGCCGACGCTGAGACTTTCATTCAGGTCACGCGTGCGGGCGATCAGCGTCTCGTTGAGCTGGCGTGCGCGGTCGTTCAATGCCGCGTTCAGCCTTTCGGTGCTGGCGTCGAGCGAGGAGGCGCGCGTCTCGAACTGGCTGAGCAGGTCGTCGCCGCGCTTCGTCAGCGTCTCGCTCAACTGGTCGAACCGTGTATCGAATTCGGTGCTGAGGCCAAGGCCGGCCGCCGTCAGGCCGGAAAGCAGCGCATCCGTGCGGGATGACAGCATGGTGCCGATCGACTGCAGGGCGGTGTCCGACTTTTCGCTAAGGGCTGCGGCGCGCGTGTCGATCAGCGAGGCGAAGGCTTCGCCCGAAATCGCGATGCGCGAGGCGATGTCGTCGCTCGCCTGTTCCAGGTCATCCTTCAGCTTGCCGTGGGCGCCAGATATGGCCGAGCGGATACGCTCCGAATGACCAATGATCGCTTCGCGCTCGAGGCCGAGTTCCTGGACCAGCGTGCGGACGCGCAGTTCATTTTCGCTGTAGCTGCGCTCGAGCGCGTTGACTTCGGAATGAACAAGCGTTTCGAGTTCGGTGGCGCGTGCGATGGTGCGCTCGATACCCTCGTTCATCGCCGAGACTTCGCGGCGAACGGCCTGACCGACAGTCATGACGCGATCGGCTGCGGCTGTTTCGGGCTCGGCAAGGCGCAGTGCCACTTCAGCCATGGAGCGGGCGGCGTTGCGCAGTTCCTGCGCACGGGCGATCATGATGGCGAAGGAGAAGAAAAGCATGACCGGCAGCAGGATGCCGATTGCAACGCCAATGGCGCCGGGCGTCGCAGCCAGATCGCTCAGGGAGCGGATCTGCCAGATCTGCGGGCCATAGAGCAGGTTGGCAATGCCGAGGCCGGCGATGGCCCACATGATCGACACCAGCGCGGCAACCCGGATCGCGGCGCGATTGGAGCGCACGTCGAGTGCGCGCAGCATCGCAGCCGGCGAACGGCGGCCATCGTCGTTGGCGGCGGAAAGGGAAGGGGATTTGGGCGCAGGTTCCGGGGCGAGCGTCTTGGCCGCTTCGGCAGCACGCGCAGCGCGGGATGGCTCCGGTTGAGACTTTGCTCTTTTATTCTGATCGGGCGCGGGCGCCTGATTGCCGGGCTGAGACACATTTTCCTCCGGATCATCCAAGGAAGTCTTGTCGTTCGGGCTCGAGTTAAGCTCGTCGAAATCGATCGTCAGGGCCGCTTCCAAAGCCTGGAAGGCCTTCTCGTCGATTGACTCATTGCTCTTTTTCGTCGCCATAGGGATACGCCTCATTACCTTTTGCCAGCGACAAAGCTGCCAGCGATCGCGCACAACGGGCGGGCCGGCTCCTTCCTCGCGGGCTGTGACGGCAAGATACGCGCATCGGATCTACGCAATACCCTACTGATCACACACTGCATTGCCTCGACGGATAGTCACATTTGTGGCCGAAAGGGACCACGAGTTGAGCTTATCCACCGGAACGGTTGCCATTTTCGTACGCAGGCAAGTTCCTAAGCGTATCGTAGTGACACATTAGCTGGGTTCTTACAATTATGAGCGCTCGGGCTTGATTAAAATCCTAATGAAATCTTAATGCGATAGCGGTGCCAAAGCCAGAAAATACAAGGAAATCAGACGGTTTAACAGCCGTTAACCATTTCCCCAGATTCCTGCCCATATTGCGCCCCGATTTAAGCTGATAGCAGCCCGCACCCGCAAAGGATGTGTATCTGAGTTTGCGCGTGTAGGTGTGGGCAATATGGCGACACCGAAAACAAGACCAACATGCAATAAACAATAGGGAATTTGGCTCATGGCGGCCCTCAGGATTGCCTTCGAAGCTCCGGACACCCCGGGAAACTCTGCAGCGACCGGCAAGAAGCCGATCGACTTCGCCCACCTTGCGGCACAGACGATGGGTGACAAGGCACTTGAAATAGAAGTGCTGCAACTCTTCGCGCGCCAGGCGCGCCAGGTCATGAAAGAGATCGTCGAGGGAGAGAGCACGCTTCGCGCTCAGGCTGCCCATCGGCTGAAGGGCGCTGCACTTGCAGTCGGCGCCGTCGATGTTGCCAGCATTGCCGGCGCGATCGAGCAGGACCCGGCAGACGCCTCGCTCTCCGACACGCTTTCGGCCGCTGTGCTGGAGGCCGAGCTCTTCATATTGAAGCTCAGCCGCTAAATCGCGGCCCGACGTCGCCGGAGACGGCCAACGCTCTCCCGGCGTCCCACATTTCAAGATAGCGGCCTCGCGCCTGCTGCGCGCGAGGCACCCGGCGATTGCCGTTGTTGACTGGCCGGCGGATTTGTTGGAAGAACTTCCACTGAATTTGCGCCCGAGCGGCGTGCGTTCTGAACAGGCTTTGCGCCTTGCCAGTCCCAGCAGTTCATTCCGGAAAGAGACATGACAAAACTTACGATCGTTGCCTTTGATGGCGCGCGCCATGAACTTGATGTCGAAAACGGCTCGACGGTCATGGAAAATGCCGTTCGCAATTCGGTTCCCGGCATCGAAGCCGAATGCGGCGGAGCCTGCGCCTGTGCGACCTGTCATGTCTATGTCGACGACGCCTGGTCGGCTGTCGTTGGCGCTCCGGAAGCCATGGAAGAAGACATGCTGGACTTTGCCTACGATGTCCGGCCGACGTCGCGGCTTTCCTGTCAGATCAAGATGAGCGACGCACTCGACGGTCTCGTCGTGCATGTGCCGGAGCGTCAGGCCTAAAGCGCGCCGCGATCTTTTTTGTTTCGCTCCTCGCGCTTTCTCATGTCGTTGGCGCAAAACCGCTGCGCAGTTTTGCGCGACATGTCTTAGCCCTCCGCGCCGTACTGCGGCGCCTTGCCAATTTGTAGCTGACGCACAAAAAAAGCGCCTCGCCAGTCGTTGGACAAGCGAGGCGAGGAGGGCGCATCGCTGACAGATGAGGGAGGGGACATCTGCAGCACCAAGACACGCCAGGAGAACCCACGTTGGCCTCGCTGTTCAGTTTCTTCTTTTTAATATTGAACAACGCCGCCTAAACTAAAGTAACGGCAACATTTAAGCTCTTCGCAAAACTACTGCGCCGCGCTTAACCCGCTCATTCGGCGGAGGCTAGTCTTTATCCCGGCCCCTCGCTCCATGGTTTCAATATAGATGAGTCGGCGGCAGCCAGCCATCGTTATATTTCACCAATAAAATACTGTGGGTATTGCCGCTGAAATCGCGGCGAGCCCGACTATAGTCAGGCTCTTCTTCAGGGTATGGGCGCCGCTACCTATTGTTGCACTTTCTTCAGCGCTTCGAGCCGGTATTGCAAAAGCCGGATCATGCGCTTGTCGAAATTGGCGGCTTCGGTGCGATCAAAGCGCGCCTGATCCTTGTCGTGCGCTTCGATTGCCGTGATGCTGACCCGCGCGACGCTTGCCTGCATGCGTTCGCAATCCGCTTCCGGCTTCAGGGCGAGGAACATCTTTTCCATGCGGCGGGCGTGGTTGCGGGCAATTTCGGCGTGCCGCTCCTCATGGCGCTTGATGTCGCTCGAGAGTGTGTCCCAGACCAGAGCCAGGTCACGACCGGCCTGACGGCGGTATTTCCAGCGCGGCAGAATGATGCGGGTGCTGAGCGTTACGCGCGCCGAGCCGACCGCGCAGCGGCCGCCACGGTTGACGTAGGTGATGGAGCCGCCGAACTTTATCCGGGTGGCGCCCGGGTGGCGCGCGCCGGTGGATTTCATCATCGGGCCGCCGGCAGAAAGCGCCTTGTCGAGTTCCTCCGCAGTCCGTCCACCGATCGTGAAATAGGAAAAGCTCTTGTTGATCACGGTTTCGCCCGACGCAGCGCTCAAGGGGGCGGCGACCAGGAGAGCGAGGAGGGCGGCTTTGAACGGGACGAGTACTCGGGACATCAATGCGTGGTTCTCTTCAGTTGAACTTCGATCAAGCTTGGGGCATAGCCACGACCGGCGCAACAGCAAATCGAGGGCTCTCGGCCGAATGCGGATCGTGAGGGAAAATGACTTACAATCCATTTCAGAAAATTAGCTGGAAGCTGGCGCATGGGCGCAGCCTGGAACTCGGGCCGCGTGGCGTTTTGATGGCGATCGTCAATGTTACCCCGGATTCTTTTTCCGATGGCGGACGTTTCATCGATGCTGTTGCAGCGGCAGCGCAGGGCGTGCGGTGCCTTGAGGAGGGCGCATTGATCCTCGATATCGGCGGTGAATCGACCCGGCCGGATGCGGCGACAGTGAGCGCCGAGGAGGAGCAGGCGCGCATCCTGCCGGTGATCTCCGCGCTCAGCCGCGACACCGATGCGTTGATCTCGGTCGATACCTACAGGGCCTCGACGGCTCGGCTGGCGGTCGAGGCAGGCGCGCACATCGTCAATGACGTGCACGGCCTGCAGCGCGAGCCGGATATCGCGACCGTTGCCGCGGATACCGGAGCAGGGCTCTGCATCATGCATACGGGCCGCGACCGGCAAAAGCTCGCCGACGTGATCGACGATCAGTTCCATTTCCTCGAACGGTCCCTCGAAATTGCCGAAGCCGCTGGTGTCACGAGCGACCATATCGTCTTGGATCCGGGCTTCGGCTTTGCCAAGGATACGGATGAAAACCTCGAACTCATGGCGCGATTTGCCGAGTTGCACCGTTTCGAGCTTCCGTTCCTGGTCGGAACGTCCCGGAAGCGCTTCGTTGGGGCGGTGAGCGGCCGCGAGGCGGGCGACAGGGATGTGGCGACGGCGGCGACCACCGCGCTGCTGCGTGCTGCCGGCGCCTCGATTTTCCGCGTACACGATGTCGCAAACAGCAGGGATGCGCTGGCCATGGCCGATGCTATGCTCAAGGCCAGGGCGGAATGAGGAAAAGCGCGTGCGGCTCTTTTCCCGCATCCGACTGCAACTGACCAGAATCGATCACGTGATGAATTAGGTCGGCCTGACCCAATATCAGCGTGATCCCAAAAAAGCCGACGGGACGGAGAAGCATGAGCCCGACTTACACAATCACTCTCAAGAACTGTGCCTTCTTCGCGCGCCATGGCGTCTTCGACGAAGAAGAGCTCCTCGGGCAGCGCTTTTTTGTGGATGCCGAGCTCGAAGTCGAGCAGGGAACGGCGCTCGTCGATGATTCGATCGAAGACACCGTCCACTACGGTATTGCCTTTCAGGAGATCGAGCGCATCGTCACGGGGCGCCGCCGCTATCTGATCGAGGCGCTGGCGCTGGAAGTCGCCAAGACTCTCTGCGTGCGGTTTCCGCAGATCAAGCGCGCCAAGGTCTCGATCCGCAAGCCGAACGCGCCCGTGCCCGGCGTGCTCGACTATGTCGAAGTGACGGTCGAGCATGTCGTCTGAGGCGGGCTGGCGGGTCGCTACACTCGGCCTCGGCGGCAACCTCGGCGATCCGCGCAGGGCCATGGCCGAGGCGCTGCGGGCTCTCGATGCGCGCGACGACTGCGTCGTCGAGGCCGTGTCGCGGCTTTATCGCACACCGCCGTGGGGAAAGACCGATCAGGCCTGGTTCTTCAACGCCTGCGCTCAGGTCAGGACGACTTTGAAGCCCGAGGCTTTGCTCGATACGTGTCTCGACATCGAACGTTCGATGAAGCGGGTGCGTGACGAGCGCTGGGGACCGCGCACGCTGGATATCGACGTTCTGACCTATGAAGCGGTGGCCCAGGCTGAAACACGGCTGGAACTGCCGCACCCGAGAATGACGGACCGGGGTTTCGTGCTGATGCCGCTTGCCGACATCGCCGCCGACTTGCCGGTGCGCGGACGCACGGTCGGCGACTGGTTGGGTGGGGCGGACGTGGCAGGCATCGAGGTTGCCGATGGCGATATGACCTGGTGGCGCGCAGACACCTGACCGATCCCATCAAGTCGACGAGACCTTTTTAAAACGATAAAGCCCCGGCAAATACTGCCGGGGCTTTATTGTTTGACTGTGCTTTGGAGTTACTTGATCGAGCCGACGGCAATCGCATCGAGCTGGCGGTTGAGGCTGACGCCGATGACCGGCACCATCGTCTCCTCGACCTTGACCGAAATGGTGATGTTCATTGTCTGATCGTCCTGAAGGCGGGCGATCATGGCGCCGTTCAGCTTCTTGCGGTTGATGCCGACGACGACCTTGTCCTTGGCGACATTGCCGGAAACGACATCGAGACCCTTGCCTTCGGCGCCGTCGAGGAACTTGCCGCTGTAGCTGTTGCCCTTGCGGGTGATCACCGCCGACATAGGCTGCTTGAACACGCCGACGCGGCAGAAGCCGTCGAGCTTAATGCCCGTGTCGTCACCGGCAACCGGTTCGCCGGAGAGATCGCAGGTGAACTTGGTGCCCTTGTATTTGCCGGCGACGATCTCGCCCGGGCCTTTCCACTGGCCGGCAACCTTCTCGAAGAAGGCCTTGTCCTTGGCGCCGGAAAGGGCTGGCGTCGCAACGCCGACGGTAGCCGCAAGCGCGATGGCGGCTGTGCCGCGAGCGATCAAAGAGGGGCGCGAGAACATAAACGATCCTTGATGGGTCAACGTCCGAAACTGGAAGCCACATTTGCGCGAAAATGGTTAACGGACGGTTTCCGGGCACCTGATGTTGCGGCTTCTTTGTGGCCGTTGGAGCGATTGCTCACAGGGTTTGCGGCGTGTCGGATTGACCGGACGGAAGTGCTCTCGCGGGCGCAGCGGACGCGCGTGAAACTTGTCCCGACCGCCCTACGTATAGTCATGGGAAACGGGAGATTTCCCATGAACACGACGGAATATGATCCCCAGACGATCACGACACGCGCGCAGGCAAGACTGACGATCCGGCGGCACCGACTTGTCACGCGTCTTACCCATTGGGCGTGGGCGGTGGCCCTGTTCTTGCTGCTGCTCAGCGGCCTGCAAATCTTCAACGCGCATCCGGCGCTCTATATTGGCCAGCAATCCGGCTTCGCTTTCGACAACGGCGTCTTTTCAATCCAGCCGAGTCGCGACCGGAATGGCGAGGTCCGGGGTATAACGACCGTGTTGGGGCGAAACTTCGATACCACCGGCGTCCTCGGCGTCAGCGGGGCCAAGCAGGTACGCGCCTACAGGGCCTTTCCCGCCTGGCTGACTGTGCCATCTTACCAGGACCTTGCTACGGGACGGGTCGTGCATTTCTTCTTCGCCTGGGTCTTTGCGACGGTCTACGCCATCTGGTTCATGGCAAGCGTGATCAATGGGCACCTGAGGCGCGATATCCTTCCCGGCTGGGGCGATATCCGCGCGTTGCCGCACACCTTGACCGAGCACATTCGCTTTCACTTCGACCACGATGGGCGCTACAACAGCTTGCAGAAACTCTCCTACGCGCTTGTTCTCCTGTTGTTTTTCCCGCTGATGATCCTGACGGGCCTGACGATGTCACCTGGCATGAACGCTGCCTGGCCGTGGCTGCTCGACCTCTTCGGCGGGAGGCAGACGGCCCGCACGATCCACTTCGTCGTTATGCTCCTTCTCGTCGGGTTCTTCGTCGTGCACCTGTTCATGGTGTTTGCCGCCGGGCCGATCAACGAGATGCGGTCGATGATTACCGGCCGCTACCGTCTCGACGATCGACACAAGGGAGGGAATGCGAGATGACGCGCTTGTTCGTCAGTCGCCGTCGTTTCATGGGCATCGCCGGGGTGGCTGCATCCACCGTTCCGCTTGCCGGCTGCGATATGCTCGATGGGTTGCTTGCGGGCGACGATCCGGTGCGTGGCTTTCTCGCATCGGCCAACACACTGACCTACCGGTTGCAGCGACTTTTGATCCCCGTGGATCGGCTCGCACCGGAGTTCTCGGAAAGCGAGATCCGTCAGGGGCAGCGGCCGAACGGCTCGACGGACCCGACCGACCCGGCTTATCTCGCGCTGAAGGACGCGGAGTTTGCTGCCTATCGGCTCAATGTCTCGGGGCTAGTGGAGCGACCGATGCAACTGACGCTCGACGAACTCCGCAACATGCCGTCACGCACGCAGATCACACGGCATGACTGCGTCGAAGGTTGGAGTTGCGTCGCCAAGTGGACGGGCGTGCCGCTGGCCCGCGTGCTGGATGAGGCAGGCGTGAAGAGCGACGCACGTTACGTTGTCTTCCATTGCTTCGACAGCATGTCGCTCGGGCTTGCGGGCTCGGCAGCCTACTATGAATCGATCGACATGATCGACGCCCGCCATCCGCAGACGATCCTGGCCTATGGCCTGAACGGCTCTGCGCTGCCGGTCGCCAACGGCGCGCCGTTGCGCGTGCGCATCGAGCGCCAGCTCGGCTACAAGATGGCGAAGTACATCCGGGCGATCGAAGTCGTCTCCGATCTCTCGACGATTGGCGGAGGACGCGGCGGCTATTGGGAAGATCTCGGCTACGACTGGTATGCCGGTATCTAGAGCGCCGCGCGTTCAGATGAACGCACTAAGGTCGCCCTGGCACTTTGTTTCTGGAGCATCTTTCCGCTTTCACGTGATTCGACTTGAAAGCGGGATGCTCCAGTGTCAACCGAACATGCCCTATTTCTCGCCGCCTTCGCTGCCGGCGCGCCCGGCACCCGGACTTAAGTCGGCCAGAAAATCGCCGATACCCGGGCGTTTCAAGGCGCGGAACGGCATCGGACGGCAAAGGTCCATGGCCGCGATGCCGATGCGCGCTGTCATCAGGCCGTTGATCACGCCTTCGCCAAGACGCGCCGAGAGCTTCGAGGCGAGGCCGTGGCCAAGCACCTGCTGGATGAGGCTGTCGCCGGCGGCGATCGAGCCGGTGACGGCAAGGTGGGCGATGACGTCGCGCATGAGCCGCAGCAGACCGAGCGTGCCGGGGCGGCCGCCGTAGAGTTCGGCCATGGCGCGGATCAGGCGAGCGGATTCGTAAAGCACATAGCCGAGGTCGACCAAGGCACGCGGGCTGACGGCTGTGACGATCGATACGCGCTTCGAGGCGGCAAGAATGAGGCGGCGGGCCTCGCGGTCGAGCGGGCTCAGGAGTTCGCGTTCGGTGAGTTCGATCAGATGCGGCCCATCGATGATCTCGCCCTCGGTTTCCTTCAGCCGCGTGCGGCCGCGTGCCGTTCGTGGATTGCTGGCCAGCAGATGGACTAGCTTCGTCTGCGCCGACCGCGCGCGCTTGGTGTTGCCCGAGGTCGCTGCAGCCTCCGTTTCCGATTTCAGCTTCTGGATGGCGGTAAGCTGCATCATCCCGGAGAGCTCGCGGGCAACGACGATCAGCAGCGCCAGCAGTCCGATCGCGACGACGGCAAGGGCGGTGTAACCGAGCCAATCGGCGCGGGTGAAGAGATCGCGCAGCAGGCGGTCGACCCAAAGGCCGGCGGCCAGCGAGAGAATGATGCCGAGAGCGCCGATCGCGATCTTGCCGACCGACAGGCGACGCTTGCGCGGGCTTGCTTCCGGCAACGCGAGCGCCTCGACCGCCAGCGTGGTCTCGCGGAACGGATCTTCCGCATCCGGCGTCAGCACCACATTGTCATCGAAGCTCGCGGGCGAACGCGGGACGCGCGACTGTGGGGCGGCCTGGACAGGCTTCTCCTCTCCAACCGAAAAGGCGCCGGGTCGGCGGCTGCGGCCGTTACTATCGTCACTCATGCGAGCCGGTCTCCGAACAGAAATTGCATGGCTCGGTCGAGACGGATATGCGGTACCGACAGTTTTAAGCCGCCGCCGGTTTCTTCGAGATGCGGCGGGCGGAAGCGGACGAAGCTGAGCTCTGGCCGAGGGTGGGCGCTTTCGACGAAGGTCGTTCCGCCCGACTGCATCTCGATCGCCTTGAAGAGCACTTCAGGATCTTCCGGCAAGTCACCGGGAAATATTGCGGTTTTCTTCTCGCCGTCAAAGATTTCGCCGTTGATCTCCTCGCCGGCGATCGGGGTGCCGACGATCACCGGCAGCGCATGGCCGTCGTGGTTGACGGTCGCTTCGCGGGTCGCCCTGACGGATGCAAGCGCCATGACCTCGAGGCCGGCGCCGCTCATGCCGATGCTCTGCGCGGCGCGATCGACCAGGCGCGCGGCGATGCGCTCCAACCGGTCGTGGCTTTCGTGATGCAGATGATCCGCCTTCGTCGCGGCGATCAGCACCTTGTCGATCCGGCGTGTCAGGAAGGAGGAGAGCCAGCTGTTGGTTCCCGGGCGGAAGCAGGCGAGCACGTCGGCAAGCGCCTGCTCGAGATCGAGCAGCGCTTCCGGACCGTTGTTGATCGCCTGAAGCGCATCGACCAGTACGATCTGGCGGTCGAGCCGTGCGAAGTGTTCGCGAAAGAACGGGCTCACCACATGCTTCTTGTAGGCCTCGTAGCGCCGCTCCATCATCGCCCAGAGCGAACCTTTCGGTGCGCGGCCATCCGGGAGATCGGGAAGCGGCGAGAAGGTGAGTGCCGGTGACCCCTCGAGATCGCCCGGCATCAGGAAGCGGCCAGGCGGGAGGGTCGAAGGAGAGCGTTCGTCCGCCTTGCAGGCCCTCAGATAGCCCGTGAAACTTTCGGCAAGCCTGCGGGCGCTCGCCTCGTCGGCAACGGCCGTCGGTCCGGCCGAAGCGGCCAGCGTCAGCCACTCCGCCGAAAAGGTGCTCCGGCTGGCGGCATGGGCGCGTGCCACGGCGTTGTTGCTGAACGCGCGGAAATCCTGTGCCAGCAGGGGCAGATCGAGCAACCACTCACCGGGGTAATCGACGATATCGAGCGACAGGCGGCCGGGAGAGAACAGCCGGTTCCAGCCGCTGGCACTCTCATAGTCGATCGTGATGCGCAGTTGCGAAATGGCGCGGGTCGAATCCGGCCAGATGCGATCGCGCACCAGGGCAGCGATGTGGTCCTCGTATTGGAAGCGCGGTACGGCATCGTCCGGCTGCGGTTGAAGCCTGACCTTCGAGACCCGCCCGGAACGCACCGGCTCGAACACCGGCAGGCGTCCGCCGTTCAGGAGATTGTGCACCAGCGACGAGATGAAAACCGTCTTGCCGGAGCGCGACAGGCCGGTGACACCGAGGCGGATGGAGGGATTGACGAGGCCGGAAGCTCGGTCGGTCAGATTGTCGAGCGCAATCAGGGCGTCGTCTTTGAAGCTGGTCAGGTTGGGCGCCAAATCTTGCTCTTTCTTGCGGCGTAGTTCCGTGGGGCGTTCTGCTGGCGTCGTCCGGCAGAACTGTCGCACGCAGGCAGCCACCGCGATATAGGCAATATTTCCCCGGTCGCAACGAGGACCCGGCAATTCTTCTATTGGTTGGGCAGCAGGATCGAGACCAATGTCGCGACCGCTGCGCCATCTTTCGGCGCGACGGCGGGCAGGTCGAGGATCGAAAGCCCCGCCGGCGGATAACCGTAGGCAAACGCCTCACGCGCGGCGTCGTCTCCGACCAGCCGGTGAAGCAATTGCTCGATCATCGGGTTGTGCCCGACCAGCATCAGCGAATTCAGATGCCGATGGGCGTCGATGAGGTCGAAGTA
This sequence comes from Ensifer sp. R-19, assembly GCF_049905105.1. Classification (NCBI taxonomy): domain Bacteria; kingdom Pseudomonadati; phylum Pseudomonadota; class Alphaproteobacteria; order Hyphomicrobiales; family Rhizobiaceae; genus Ensifer; species Ensifer sp. R-19. The sequence continues at coordinate 1,650,165 of NZ_CP184569.1, read as the reverse complement.
GACCGTTGCCGGTCCCGAATAGAGTGCATCGATGTAACGAATATCGAGACTTTCGCTGACGGTGCGAAAGAACGGTTCGGCGGTTTCGCGGCAGCGCACGGCGGTGGAACAGAGGATGCGCTCGGGGCGGATGCCGCGGTCGACAGCCATCTGCGCGAGCCGTTCCGCATCGACATAACCGACCTCGTCCAGCGCCCGGTCGAAGTCGCGTTGCCCGGGCAACGCCCAGCCGGAACGCGCGTGCCGCAGAAGGTAAAGGCGAAGGGCCTTGGGGGCGCTGTCTTGCATCGAGCGGTTTCCGGTGGCTGCCTGTCGCTTGTGGCGGCAGGGTCGAATGGTGTTGTCCGGGCACAGCTTGCGCGTCGCCCGGCAGACCTCCACTTTTTCCCTCGGGAACCGCAAAGATCAAGCTGCCGGCTGCTTTTTTCCGGGGATCGGCAAGCTGCTGCGCTTTGCCGCGGTCGCGATCAGGCGATCCAATGACGCAAACACATCAGTCTCACTTTTCAGCGAGGACGGCCGGACGCAGCGGTACGTACAAGCAGGAATTCAAGTTCCAATGTGTAATTTTGATGAAATATTCGTCAGTTAGCCTGAATCGCGAGCAATATTAAAATACGGTTGAGTGCCTGTTCCGAGGCTTGAATCGAGGCTTCCATAGGTCTATACAGCGCCGCAATGAGATGTTCTTCAGGAGAATCGCGTTGAGTGAGAAGATCGATCTTAGTACCTTCGTCCTGTCCGAGGACGATGAATTCATGAATGCCAACCACCGGGCGTATTTCCGGGCCAAGTTGAATGCTTGGAAAAATGACATCCTTCGTGAGGCACGCGAGACACTGGATCACTTGGCAGAGGAGAGCGCCAATCATCCCGATCTCGCAGACAGGGCTTCTTCCGAAACGGATCGGGCAATTGAGCTCAGAGCCCGGGACCGTCAGCGCAAGCTGATCTCCAAGATCGACGCGGCGCTGCAACGGCTCGATGAAGGCACCTACGGCTACTGCGAAGAGACCGGTGAGCCAATCGGCCTGAAGCGGCTGGACGCACGGCCAATCGCAACCCTGTCGATCGAGGCGCAAGAGCGTCACGAGCGTCGGGAAAAGGTCTACCGGGACGAATAGGATATCCGACTATCGGAACTGTCTGAAAAAAGGCGCGGCTCAAACCGCGCCTTTTTCTTTTGGACCGATTGCTTACCAAGGGTGGACCGCTTCGCGATGCCCAGCGGCGTCACCCGCGAGGGGAAGCTATGGCTTCCGGCCGGCGGAGATATCGGCCAGCATACGGTTCATTTCTTCTTCGATGGTCGGCTCCTTGCGGCCGCCTTCGGCGCCGGGGGCGCCAAGCGTCGGCTCCTGACGGCCGGATGGCGCCAGGGAGCGGCTCTCCGGTGCCACCATGTTCGTGGAGGCAACGGTGCCTGGGTTCGGTACCGTGGCCGGGCCAAGACGCTGCAGGTCGCCGCTGATCTCCGCATCGAGCAGGCGCTCGAAATCCGTGAGGGCAGTGGCCGGCGCCGGCTGGGGCTGCTGGATGGTGGGGGCCGGGCGCTGCAACTGCACGGGTTGTACGGGGATTGGCTGCGCCTGGACTTGCTGGACCGCCGGTGCGGACCTGTTTATGGCGATTTCGAAGTTCGACTGGGGCGCCGAAGCGGCCGTGACAGCCGGGATTTCCGGAGCCTGCTGCACGGACGGACGGACAGGCGGACGTTGTTCGGCCGCAAGGACGGGTGCGGCGACCGGGCGCTGCTCCACGACAACGCGCGGCGGCGCGGCCGGCTCGATACGGGTGACCGGTTGTTCCCCCGGTTGGGCAACGGGGCGGACCGGCGTTACGGCGGCGACGGTTTCAGCTTCAAACGAAGGTGCGGCTTGTTGCGGAAGCTCTCGCGTTGCCGGCCGGCTGTCCACTGCCAGCGGTTCCGCTACCTTGCGCTCCGCGACGGCCGCACGCTCCTCGGGCGCACCGATCCGGCTCTCGATGACGATATCCGTCGGGCCGCCGATCATGATCAGATGCTCGACATCATCGCGGCGCACGAGCACCAGGCGGCGACGGGTGTCGACGGCAGCGGCATCGAGCACGGCAAGGCGCGGCTGGCGGTTCTTGCCGCCGCGAATGAAGGGCGAGGAGGGGCGATTGCGCATGATCCAGAGCACGGCCACGAGGCAGAGAAGTCCGATCGCGACGGCTGCGGCGGCGATGACGAACCGGCTGCCATTGTCTGCGATGATCGTTTCCATCATAGGCTGAACTCCTTCTGCCTTTCGAGTGCCAGTATTTGACGGCTTTTTTCGGGCCCGGACAAGGACTTCGCCGACATTCCCTGTGAATTGGCTGCAATGCTTCCGCAGAGGTGCTTTTTGCTGTTATCTCTGATTGTTAAAGATGATTCTTGTCCGAATGATCGAGGGCCTATCGGGAATGACCGATTTCGCCCGGCGGATTACGCGGATACCGGCCGGAAGTGCCGGCCCGCGCGCGCGGTGCCGGCCGCATAAGAGGATCCGATGACGAAATTGCGGCAGTCAGGCGACTACCAGATGCCGGTTGTTGACCGTGGCGTCAGGCCAGGCACCGTGCTGCGGATCGTTCTGCTCGCGATCGTCCTCACCGTGTCAGCCATCGCCTTCGTGATCTTCAAGAACGAGATGGAAAACGAGATCGTTCTCGGCATCCTCGGCGTTCTTGCCATGGTCGGCATCTTCTTCCTCGTCTCCTCCGTCATCGGCTTCATCGAGGTCATGCCGCAGTCGCGCCCGGACGAACTGGCGCGCGCCTTTCTCGATGCCCATGAGGACGGCACGATCGTCACCGACCGCAAGGGCCGGATCATCTACGCCAACGCCGCCTATGGCGCGCTGACGGGTGCCAAGAGCGCCGCCGGCATCCAGTCGCTGGAAACCATCCTATCGCGCAATCGCGAGGCGACGGAAGCGATCTATCGGCTGACGAACGGTCTACACGAGGGCAAGCAGGGGCATGAGGAATTCCGCCTGCTGAAGCCGCTCGCGACCAGCACCTCCAGCGGCTCCGGCGCCCATTGGTTCCGGCTGAAGGCGCGGGTGCTGCCGCTCGAAGACAGCGAGCGCAATCCGCTTTATCTCTGGCAGATTGCCGACATTACGGCGGAGCGCGACGACCAGGAGCGCTTCTTCAAGGAACTGCAGAACGCGATCGACTATCTCGACCACGCGCCGGCCGGCTTCTTCTCTGCCGGGCGCAAGGGCGAGATCTTCTACATTAATGCCACGCTCGCCGATTGGCTCGGCATCGACCTGACCAAGTTCCAGCCGGGGTCGATCAGCATCGGCGACCTGGTGGCCGGCGAGGGGCTGACGCTGGTTCAGGCCGTGCAGGCGGAGCCTGGCCTGAAGAAAACCAAGATGCTCGACCTCGATCTGCGCAAGCTGAACGGCCAGAGCCTGCCGGTGCGCATGATCCACCGGGTCTCCTCGACGCGCGACGGGGCACCCGGCGAAAGCCGCACCATCGTCATGTCGCGCGAAGGCGGCGAGGACAACGAGCAATCGGCGTCGAGCGCGGCAATGCGCTTTACCCGCTTCTTCAACAATACGCCGATGGCGATCGCCTCCGTCGATGGCAATGGCCGGATTCTGCGCACCAACGCGCCGTTCCTGAAGCTCTTCTCCGGCCTCGTCTCGCAGGACGACGTCGAGCGCGGGGCGCTGATCGAAGCCGTGGTGCACGAAACCGAAAAGGGCCGACTGCACGAGGCGTTGGCGGCAGCCAAGGACCGGCAGGGTGACATCGCGCCGATCGATGCGCTGCACCCGAAGGATGGCGAGCGCCACTTCCGCTTCTATATCAACGCCGTGATCGACCAGAGCGATCAGTCGCCAGAGGAAGCGGCAATCATCCATGCGCTTGAAATCACCGAGCAGAAGGCGCTCGAGAACCAGATGGCGCAGACCCAGAAGATGAACGCCGTGGGCACGCTCGCCGGCGGCATCGCGCACGACTTCAACAACGTGCTGACGGCGATCCTGCTGTCGTCCGACCACCTGCTTCTGTCGGCCCGTACGGCAGATCCGAGCTTTGCCGATCTCATGGAGATCAAGCGCAACGCCAACCGCGCTGCGGTGCTTGTGCGCCAATTGCTCGCTTTCTCGCGCAAGCAGACGATGCGGCCGACGGTGCTCAATATGACGGATGTGATCGGCGACCTGCGCATGCTGGTCGACCGCATGACCGGAACCAACGTCAAGGTCGAGGTGGACTACGGCCGCGATCTTTGGCCGGTCAAGACCGATCTCGGCCAGTTCGAACAGGTGCTGCTGAACCTGGCGGTCAATGCCCGCGACGCAATGCCCGAGGGCGGCACGATCACGCTTCGGACGCGCAACCTGCCCGCTGCCGAGGTTGCGTCCTTCGGACGACGCGAGTTGCCGGACGACGATTTCGTGATGGTCGAGGTCGCCGACCAGGGGACCGGCATCCCGCCGGAGATCCTCGACAAGATTTTCGAACCGTTCTTCACCACCAAGGAAGTCGGCAAGGGCACTGGTCTCGGCCTGTCGATGGTCTATGGCATCGTCAAGCAGTCGGGCGGTTACATCTATCCGGAATCGGAAGTCGGCAAGGGCACCACCTTCCGCATCCTGCTGCCGCGCCACATCGAGGTGCCGGTAGTGGCCGAAGAGACCAATCTGGCGGCGACAACAACGGCGGAGGCGGCTCCGGCGCGGGTAGCGCAGGCGATTGCAGCACCGGCGGCAAAGACCGAGGAGCCGGCCGATCTCACCGGGGATTCAGCCGTCGTCCTGCTTGTCGAGGATGAGGAGGCGGTACGCCGCGGCGGCAAGCGCATGCTGGAAACGCGCGGCTACACAGTCTACGAGGCGGGCTCCGGCGTCGAGGCGCTCGATATCATGGACGAGCTCGACGGTGCGGTCGATATCGTCGTTTCGGACGTGGTGATGCCGGAGATGGACGGACCGACGCTGCTGACCGAGCTGCGCAAAAAGTACCCGGACCTGAAGTTCATCTTCGTTTCCGGCTATGCCGAAGACGCCTTTGCCCGCAACCTGCCGGCCGACGCGAAGTTCGGCTTCCTGCCGAAGCCGTTCTCGCTGAAGCAGCTCGCAGTCTCCGTGCGCGAAATGCTCGACTCCTAGATCAGCGATCTGACACTGAAATCATCAGCCGGTGGAAGTCGGACATGAAAAAGCCCGGCGCTTGCGTGCCGGGCTTTTTCGTCTGTTATCCTATAGGAATTACTTGGCGTTGAGCGCGACCGCGATCTCGCCGGCAAGGCGCGCATTGTTCTCGACCAGCGCGATGTTGGTCTCGAGGCTGCGGCCTTCGGTCATGTGGAAGAGATTGTCGAGCAGGTAAGGCGTGACGGCCTTGCCGGTGATCTCGTCGCTCTCGGCATTGTCGAGCGCGCGGGTGATGTAGATTTCCATCTCTTCGCGCGGGATTTCGCTTTCTTCCGGCACCGGATTGGCTACCAGCATGCCGCCGTCGACGCCGAGCAGTTCGCGCATGTTCTGGAAGTTGGCGATCGCCGCCGGGCTGTTCAGCATCAGCGGGCTCTTGAGGCCGCTGTCGCGCGACCAGAAGGCCGGGAAGACTTCGCTGTCGTAGGTGACGACAGGGACACCGCGGGTTTCGAGCACTTCGAGCGTCTTCGGAATGTCGAGGATCGCCTTGGCGCCGGCGCAGACGACGATGACGCCGGTGCGGGCAAGTTCGTCGAGGTCGGCGGAGACGTCGAAGCTGAGTTCGGCGCCGCGGTGCACGCCACCGATGCCGCCGGTCGCAAAGACGCGAATGCCGGCGCGGGCAGCGGCAATCATCGTCGCGGCAACGGTCGTTGCGCCCGTGCGGCGCTCGGCGATCGCGAACGCGAGGTCGGCGCGCGAGACCTTCATCGCACCTTCCGTCTTCGCCAACTCCTCGAGCTTGGCGTCATCAAGGCCGATATGCAGCACGCCATGGATGACGGCGATCGTTGCCGGCACGGCACCCTGTTCGCGGATGATCGCTTCGACGCTGCGGGCCATGTTCAGATTGCCGGGATAGGGCATGCCATGGGTGATGATGGTCGATTCCAGCGCCACGATCGGCGCGCCACGCGCCTTGGCGGCTGCGACCTCGTCGGAATATGCCATCGGCAGGGAGGGAGAAGCGGGTTTGGTCATGGTCTTTCCTTGGGAGTTCTGCTGGCAATTGTCATGACAGCATTTGGGGCGTGGGCACAAGAGCCAGCGCCTGTTCGAGATTGGCCGCGGACATCTCTTCGGATGCGGCCAAGGGAGAGCGCAATGTGATTCCGGCGGCTGCGATGCCGTGCCGCAGGCACTCGGTCAGATTGCAGCCGGCGAGGCGCGCGGAGAGGAAGCCGGAGGCAAGCGCATCACCGGCGCCGGTGACGTCGGCCAGTGCCGGGAGCGCCGGCGGAACGGCAACGCAGATGCTGTCGCCATCGAAGGCGACGACCGCGCGGCCGCCGCGTGTGACCACGCCGCCATTGAGGCCCGCGCTTCTCAAAAGCGCCGGCCATGCTTCCGCCTCGGCCGCGTCCTTGCCGGTCAGCGCCCGTGCCTCGGATTCATTCATGAACAGGAAGGAGAGATGCTGGAGGCACGGCCGGTAGCGGATGACCTTGGCGGGCGAAACGGCAATGCCGGCGACGAGGCGCCCGTTGCCCGCGGCCGACTGGACCAGCGCGGCGATCGTTTCCTCCGGCAGGTTGGCGTCCGTCAGCACGAGCCTGCTCGTGGCGACGACATCGCGGAGCGCCCGGCGTTGCAATTGTCGCGGCGAGAACAGCCGGTAGAGTTGCATGTCGGCGAGCGCGATCACCAGATTGCCGTCGTTTTCAAGGATCGCGGTGTAGCTCGGCGTCTGGCGATCGAGAAAAGTGAGGGGGCTGTCGATGACCCCTGCTGCGGCCGCCGCCGCCGTCACCATCTCGCCGGCGGCATCGCCGCCGCGAGTGCTGATCATGCGCACGCCATGGCCAAGGCGCGCAAGGTTGCGGGCCGCGTTGAAGCCGCCACCGCCAGCCTCTTCGAACCAGGTGCCGGGATTGCTGGAACCCGGTGCGGTCGTCCCCGATATGCGGCCGCGCCTGTCGATATGCGCTCCGCCGAAGACGGCGATTTCAGCTTCCGTCATGAATGTTCCTCTGCTTGGCCCATCGGCCGAAATATCTGTTGGCTTTCTGCAATGGCCGAGGTCCAAATTCCAAGGACCCATGCGCCCGATCTCTTCGTCTCAGGCGAATCGGCCAAGCCCTGAGGGGCAGGTTTGAAGACGTACTGCGCGCATTTGAGAACCTATGGTTTCAATCCCGTGAACATGAAAAGAACGAAACCAAGATAATCATTGTTTTTCAATATATTGTCCTGCTCTTGCAAATACGGAACAAAACATGTACAAAAACTCCTGCGGCGGCTTCATTGCCTCGGTAGCTTCAATAACCTAAAGGTGGACCAAATGGCACAAAACTCTTTGCGGCTCGTAGAGGACAAATCGGTGGATAAAAGCAAGGCACTTGAAGCGGCACTTTCCCAGATCGAACGGTCGTTCGGCAAGGGATCGATCATGAAGCTCGGTGGGAAGGACAGCATCATCGAGATCGAAACCGTCTCGACGGGTTCTCTCAGCCTCGACATCGCGCTCGGCATCGGCGGCCTGCCGAAGGGCCGCATCGTTGAAATTTACGGCCCGGAAAGCTCGGGTAAGACGACGCTGGCGCTGCAGACGATCGCCGAAGCACAGAAGAAGGGCGGCATCTGCGCCTTCGTCGACGCCGAACACGCGCTCGATCCGATCTATGCGCGCAAGCTCGGTGTCGATCTCGAAAACCTCCTGATCTCGCAGCCGGACACCGGCGAGCAGGCGCTTGAGATCACCGACACGCTGGTGCGCTCCGGTGCGATCGACGTTCTCGTCGTCGACTCCGTCGCAGCGCTTGTGCCGCGCGCCGAAATCGAAGGCGAAATGGGCGACAGCCTGCCGGGCATGCAGGCACGCCTGATGAGCCAGGCGCTGCGCAAGCTGACCGCGTCGATCTCCAAGTCGAACTGCATGGTCATCTTCATCAACCAGATCCGCATGAAGATCGGCGTCATGTTCGGTTCGCCGGAAACCACCACCGGCGGCAACGCGCTGAAGTTCTACGCCTCGGTCCGCCTCGACATCCGCCGCATCGGTTCGGTCAAGGAGCGCGAAGAGGTCGTCGGCAACCAGACCCGTGTCAAGGTCGTCAAGAACAAGATGGCGCCGCCCTTCAAGCAGGTCGAGTTCGACATCATGTATGGCGAAGGCGTTTCCAAGACCGGCGAACTCGTCGATCTCGGCGTCAAGGCCGGCATCGTCGAGAAATCCGGTGCCTGGTTCTCCTATAACAGCCAGCGCCTCGGCCAGGGCCGCGAGAACGCCAAGACGTTCCTGCGCGACAACCCGGACCTGGCGCGTGAGATCGAGACGGCGCTGCGCCAGAACGCCGGCCTGATCGCCGACCGGTTCCTCGAAAACGGCGGCCCGGAACCCGACGACGGCAGCGACGACGCCGCCGAGGCGTGAAACACCAGGAACTGAAGCTTCCGGAGAACCGGTCGTCCTATGACGGCCGGTTTTTTGCTGCCGTCTGGACAGTATGATACGTGAACGATAAAAGCCTTTGGTTCCGGCGACCGAGGGCGTTGGAGGGCGTGGCCATCATGGATGGCCACGGGGTTTAAGGACAATGGCTTAGTGGCGCGGCAGATGCCGGATCCGGGCCGGAATCGGTGCTTTAGAATAGGACGCAAGATGAGCGGCGTGAATGAAATCCGGTCGACCTTTCTCGACTATTTCCGCAGGAACGGTCATGAGGTCGTGTCGTCGAGCCCGTTGGTGCCGCGCAACGACCCGACATTGATGTTCACCAATGCCGGCATGGTGCAGTTCAAGAACGTCTTCACCGGCCTGGAACAGCGTCCCTATTCGACGGCCGTGACCGCGCAGAAATGCGTGCGCGCCGGCGGCAAGCACAACGACCTCGACAATGTCGGCTACACCGCGCGCCATCACACCTTCTTCGAAATGCTCGGCAACTTCTCCTTTGGCGATTACTTCAAGGAGAACGCCATCGAGCTTGCCTGGAACCTGATCACTAGGGAATACGGCCTCGACGCCAAGCGCCTGCTGGTCACGGTCTACCACACCGACGACGAAGCCTTCGATCTCTGGAAGAAGATCGCCGGCTTCTCCGACGACCGCATCATCCGCATTCCGACGAGCGACAACTTCTGGGCCATGGGCGATACCGGGCCCTGCGGCCCATGCTCGGAAATCTTCTACGACCATGGCGACCATATCTGGGGTGGACCGCCCGGCTCGGCCGACGAGGACGGTGACCGTTTCATCGAGATCTGGAACCTCGTCTTCATGCAGTACGAGCAGATCACCAAGGAAGAGCGGGTCAACCTGCCGCGTCCGTCGATCGACACCGGCATGGGCCTCGAGCGCCTGGCAGCGGTGCTGCAGGGCCAGCACGACAACTACGACATCGACCTTTTCCGCGCCCTGATCGCAGCTTCCGAGGAAGCAACCGGCGTCAAGGCCGAGGGCGACCAGCGCGCCAGCCATCGTGTCATTGCCGACCATCTGCGTTCGTCCGCTTTCCTGATTGCCGACGGCGTGCTGCCGTCGAACGAAGGCCGCGGTTACGTGCTGCGCCGCATCATGCGCCGCGCCATGCGCCACGCGCAATTGCTCGGTGCCCGGGATCCGTTGATGTGGAAGCTCTTGCCGGCGCTGGTCGGCCAGATGGGCCGCGCCTATCCGGAACTGATGCGCGCAGAAGCGCTGATCTCCGAGACGCTGAAGCTTGAGGAAACCCGCTTCCGCAAGACGCTGGAGCGCGGTCTGAACTTGCTTTCGGACGCATCTGCCGATCTCTCGGAAGGCGACCAGTTCAACGGCGAAACCGCCTTCAAGCTCTACGACACCTACGGCTTCCCGCTCGACCTGACCCAGGACGCCCTGCGCGCCAAGGGCATCACCGTCGATACCGACGCCTTCTCTGTCGCCATGGAGCGCCAGAAGGCCGAAGCCCGCGCCAACTGGGCCGGCTCGGGCGAAGCGGCGACCGAGACGATCTGGTTCGAGCTCAAGGAAAAGCACGGCGCCACCGACTTCCTCGGCTATGACACCGAGACCGCCGAAGGCGTGATCCAGGCGATCGTGCGCGACGGCGCCGTCGTCGCTTCGGCAGCCAAGGGCGACACGGTCCAGGTGGTGCTCAACCAGACGCCGTTCTACGGCGAATCGGGCGGCCAGATGGGCGACACCGGCACGATCACCACCGAAACCGGCAAGCTTGTCGTGACCGACACGCAGAAGCGCGGCGAGGGGCTCTTCGTTCATTTCGCGACCGTTGCTGAAGGTACGGTGAAGACCGGCGACGCCGCGCAGCTCGACGTCGACCATGCGCGCCGCTCGCGCCTGCGCGCCAACCACTCGGCAACCCACCTGCTGCATGAGGCGCTGCGCGAAGTGCTCGGCACCCATGTCGCCCAGAAGGGCTCGCTGGTAGCCCCGGAACGCCTGCGCTTCGACGTTTCGCATCCGAAGCCGATGACGGCGGAAGAGCTGAAGATCGTGGAGGAAATGGCCAACGAGATCATCGTGCAGAACACGCCGGTGACCACGCGCCTGATGAGCGTCGACGATGCGATCGCCGAAGGCGCGATGGCACTCTTTGGCGAGAAGTATGGCGACGAAGTGCGCGTCGTCTCGATGGGCCGCGGCATTCACGGTTCCAAGGCCAACCGCGCCTATTCCGTCGAGCTTTGCGGCGGTACCCACGTGTCGGCCACCGGTGACATCGGTCTCGTCCGTGTCGTTTCGGAAAGCGCAGTCGGCGCCGGCGTTCGCCGCATCGAGGCGCTGACCGGCGAAGCCGCACGCGCCTATCTCAACGAGCAGGACGAGCGCGTGAAGACACTCGCCAACACGCTGAAGGTTCAGCCGGGCGACGTGCTCGGCCGCGTCGAGGCGCTGCTCGACGAACGCCGCAAGCTGGAACGCGAACTGACCGAAGCCAAGAAGAAGCTGGCGCTCGGCGGTGGCGGCGAGGCGGGTTCCGCCGACGCAGCCCGCGACATCGCTGGCGTTCGTTTCCTCGGCAAGGTCGTCTCGGGCGTCGAGCCCAAGGATCTGAAGAGCCTTGCCGATGACGGCAAGAAGAGCCTCGGCTCTGGCGTCGTCGCTTTCGTCGGCGTGTCCGGCGATGGCAAGGCGAGTGCGGTCGTGGCCGTCACCGACGATCTGACCTCGAAGCTCAGCGCCGTCGACCTCGTTCGCGTCGCATCAGCCGCGCTCGGCGGCAAGGGTGGCGGCGGACGTCCTGACATGGCCCAGGCCGGTGGTCCGGATGGTGAGAAGGCGGCCGAAGCCATCGAGGCCGTGGCCGTTGCACTGGCCGGGTAACCGTCAAAGACAGAAACTAGAAGGGCGCCACTTCGGCGCCCTTTTTTGTTCGATGTCCTCAAATTGTTAGAAAACGTCGGCATCGCTCTGAATTCTCTATTCTTTCGTCGCACCGCGGATGTTGTCGAGAGCAAGTTCGATGGACGCAAACGTTGCGACACGTGGCTCGTGCACGTCGTGGCTCGCCAGCATGCGCCGGACTTGGTGCGAGGCGCCGGTAACGATGAAGCGCACGCCGGTCCGTTCGGCCTTTCGGACGGTGCCTTCGATCACGTTAGCCGCGGTTGAATCCATGAAAGGCACGTCGCTGCAATCAAGAATGAAGTTGCGGCGCTGGTCGGCAATCCGGTCCAGCACCGAGCCAACAGTTGCCGCGGAGCCGAAGAAGAAGACGCCGGAAATGTGATAGATCACCGTATCCGGGTCGTCGGCGGCAACGGGATGTTCCTCGGCGCCATTTTCTTCCGCGCTGGATCCTGGGCGCTTCGCTTTGCCGATGGCGATGCTCTTGGCCATACGGTCGATGAAGAGAACGGCTCCAAGCGCGAAGCCGACGACGATACCTTCGGTCAGATCGCGAAAGACGACGATGGCAAAGGTGGCGAGCAGCACCACGGCATCGCCGCCTGACGATCGCAACAACGCCATGAAGGCCGGCTTCTCGACCATGTTCCAGGCGACGATCGCAAGCATGCCGGCAAGGGCTGCAAGCGGGATATAGCTTGCAAGTGGAGCAGCCACGAGCATGAAAGCGAGAAGGAAAGCCGCGTGCAGCATGCCCGACACCGGACTGGTGCCGCCGGCCCGCACATTCGTCGCCGTGCGTGCGATGGTGCCGGTGACGCAGATGCCGCCGAAGAGTGCCGAGCCGATGTTGGCAATGCCCTGGCCGATCAGTTCGACGCTGGAGCGATGACGCCGGCCGGTCATGCCGTCAGCGACGACGGCGGAAAGCAGGGATTCGATGGCTCCGAGCAGCGCGAACGAAACTGCATCCGGGAAGACCGCAGCGACCCGGTCGAAGGATAACGGCGGCAGCGCCGGCCTCGGCAGGCCGCCGGGGATGCCGCCAAAGCGGGTGCCGATCGTTTCGGTCGGCAGGTGTAACAGGGCGACGGCGACAGACGCGACGGCGATCGCGATCAGCATGCCCGGCCAATGCGGCCTCAGCTTGCGCAGGGCGAAGATAACAGCAATCGTCAGTGCCGCGGTTGCCACGGTCGCCGGGTTGATCGTGTCGATCGCGGCAGCGAGGGCGGTGATCTTGTCGAGGAAGGGGCCGGGCTCATTGCCCTCAAGCGTGATCCCGAGAAGATCGCGCAGTTGGCTTGCGAAGATGATCACCGCGATGCCGGCGGTAAAGCCAACGGTGACGGGATAAGGAATGAACTTGATGTATTTGCCGAGCCGCAAATAGCCGGCAGCAATCAGCATCACCCCGGCCATCATCGTCGCCAGCAGGAGACCGTCGACGCCGTGGCGATTGACCGTGGCAGCGACCAGCACGATGAAGGCGCCAGCCGGACCGCCGATCTGGGAGCGGCTGCCGCCGAGGAAGGAGACAAGAAAGCCGCCGACAATGGCGGTATAGAGGCCGCGATCAGGCGTGACGCCCGATGCGATGGCGATCGCCATCGACAGGGGCAAGGCAACGATTGCGACAGTGAGGCCGGCGATCGCGTCGGCGCGCAGGCGGGCGCCGTCATATCCTTCAGTGAAAACGCTCACGATCTTCGGAACAAGAGTATCGGTCATCGGCTGGGCCTTCGGCCAGAAGAGTTCCGTATCCGGTGGATTCCGGGCGGAGCCTGCAAGACGGCAATAACATAGAGCTAGCTTGAGTCGCGGCGCTTGCAAAATTGTGGCGGTACGCCGGAGAAGTCCGCAGGATTTGTCAAATTGATCTATGGTCTACAGATCCGTGAGCAAAGCGCGAAAGGGTAGACATGGACGATCGGGTAGCGTGGGCGACCTATGAACGGCGCCTGCACAGGGTCAGCGACTACATTTATGGCCATCTCGACGGCGATCTCGACCTCGATCGTCTCTCCAAGATCGCCTGTCTATCGCCGCACCACTGGCACCGCATCTATCGTGCGGTCCATGGCGAGACGCTGGCCGCAACCGTGAAGCGGCTGCGACTGCAGCGGGCCTCGGCCGATCTCGCCCAGTCCGATCTTCCTGTCGAAGAGATCGCGCAGCGCTCTGGCTACCCCAATCTCCAATCCTTCAACCGCACCTTCAAGGGAGCTTACGGGCTGCCGCCGGCGCGCTACCGGAAGGAGGGCAGCCATGTCGCCTTTGAAACCGCGTCAACGGAAGGAATCCCTGATATGTATGAAGTCACCCTCAAGGAGGTCGAGGCCTTCGACCTCGTCGGCGTCGCCCATAGCGGCTCCTACATGGAGATCGGGCGGGCGTTCGAGACGCTCTACGGAACCTTGTTCTCGCGCCAACTGTTCCGGCCGGACATGGAAATGATCGGCATCTACCTCGACGACCCCGAACTGGTGCCGACCGACAAGCTGCGCTCCTTCGCCTGCGTCAGCGCTCGCGAACAGATGCCGGTGGAGACGCCCCTGACACAGCAGCACCTTGACGGCGGCCGCTACGCCGTGCTGCGCCACAAGGGTCCCTATGCGGATATGCCGAACGCGTACCAATGGCTCTACGGCACCTGGCTGCCACAGTCCGGCCGTGAGATCCGCGACAGCCTGATGTTCGAGAAATATCTCAACAATCCCCGCGAAGTGGCGCCGACGGAGCTGTTGAGCGAAATCTATCTGCCGCTGAAGTGAGGCTTGCAAGACGTCGGTGATCGGTTGCGATCGGCGAAGTGGAACACCTCTGAACGGCCGACAAGGTTTCAAGCCTTGTCGGCCTTTTCCTGATGGCACCTGCCGATCCAGGCGCAGACATCCGGCCACACAAACAAGAAGGCCGGCTGAGCCGACCTCTCTTCGTCCGCCGTTTTGCAGTGCCGGTACATCCGTGGCCAGCAATCGCAATGCTATTGAGCCGTCGGCTTTCGCCCCTCACGGCCCGCAAGGCTTGATCAACTTGCTCATATTGATGCCGGTAACGCGAAAACCTGCGACATCGTAGACGTGTTTGGCACGTCGATTGTTCTCGGCGACACGCAGCTTTATCTGCTTAAAGCCTTTCGCTGAAAGCTCGGTTTCGAGTGCATTGAGGGCCTGCTTGGCGAAACCTTGCCCCTGCTGGCTGGCAAGGATGTGGAAATCGCTGATGAAGACCGAATGGCCGGCGAGGTCTGGTCTATACCAGAGGTAGCCTATGAGGCTGGAATCGGTCTCATTGATCACACAGAGCAGCACGTTGCCCGGCGTCTTCACGCCCTGCGGCAGATCTTGTGCGATTTCACGTCTTGCCTGCACCAGCGCGTCAGCGTCGGAAAAACCGTAGTTAGCCGAAATTTCAATGGCGTAGTCCGGAATGAAATAGTCGAGATAGGCCGGGTATTCGCTATCAAGCATCGGTCTGAATGAGATCATCGGTCGTTCCCGTAAGGGGTTGCCGCCGCGGAGACCAGCTGAGCGACGGTACTGGTAAAGACGGTGCTGGTAAAAAAGAAACCCGGCGCATGGCCGGGTTCCGTGTTTTTCGACGTGTCTGGCGCCGATCAGGCAGCCATGGCCTTCTGCAGGTTCTCGTCGATCTTGTCGAGGAAGCCGGTGGTCGAGAGCCAGGGCTGATCGGGACCGATGAGCAGCGCCAGGTCCTTGGTCATGAAGCCGGATTCGACGGTGTCGACGCAAACCTTCTCGAGCGTGTCGGCGAACTTCGCGAGTTCGGCATTGCCGTCGAGCTTGGCGCGGTGGGCGAGGCCACGGGTCCAGGCGAAGATCGAGGCGATCGAGTTGGTCGAGGTTTCCTCGCCCTTCTGGTGCTGGCGGTAGTGGCGGGTAACCGTGCCGTGGGCAGCTTCGGCTTCGACCGTCTTGCCATCCGGCGTCATCAGAACCGAGGTCATCAGGCCGAGCGAGCCGAAGCCCTGGGCGACGATGTCCGACTGCACGTCGCCGTCGTAGTTCTTGCACGCCCAGACGTAACCGCCGGACCACTTCAGGGCGGAGGCGACCATGTCGTCGATCAGGCGGTGTTCGTACCAGATCTTCAGTTCCTTGAACTTCTCGGCGAATTCTTCCTCGAAGACCTTCTGGAAGATGTCCTTGAAGCGGCCGTCATAGACCTTGAGGATGGTGTTCTTGGTCGAGAGGTAGACCGGAACCTTGCGCTGGATGCCGTAGTTGAACGAAGCACGCGCGAATTCGGTGATCGAATCGTCGAGGTTGTACATGCCCATGGCAACACCGGCCGACGGTGCGTCGAAGACGTCGTATTCGATTTCCTTGCCGTCTTCGCCGACGAACTTCATCGTCAGCTTGCCCTTGCCCGGGAACTTGAAGTCGGTGGCGCGGTACTGGTCGCCGAAGGCATGACGGCCGACGATGATCGGCTTGGTCCAGCCCGGAACCAGGCGCGGAACGTTCTTGCAGATGATCGGCTCGCGGAAGATAACGCCGCCGAGGATGTTGCGGATCGTGCCGTTCGGCGACTTCCACATCTTCTTCAGCTTGAATTCCTCGACGCGGGCTTCATCCGGCGTGATCGTGGCGCACTTGACGCCGACGCCGTGCTTCTTGATCGCGTTGGCAGCATCGACCGTCACCTGGTCTTCGGTGGCATCGCGGTTTTCGACGCTGAGGTCGTAATATTCCAGATCGACGTCGAGGTAGGGATGGATCAGCTTGTCCTTGATGAACTGCCAGATGATGCGGGTCATCTCGTCGCCGTCGAGCTCGACGACCGGATTGGCGACCTTGATCTTTGCCATGAATATGCCTCGTAGCTTATGCGGGACAGCGGGAGCGATGTCCCTTCCTCTCTGAAAAATCCTGTGCCCTATAGCACTCAGAACCGGCAAGGCAAAGCATGCTTGGCTGAAACTTTGGACGGAGGTTGAAACTGGCCTCGC
The DNA here is from genome assembly GCF_049905105.1 of Ensifer sp. R-19. NCBI lineage: Bacteria > Pseudomonadati > Pseudomonadota > Alphaproteobacteria > Hyphomicrobiales > Rhizobiaceae > Ensifer > Ensifer sp. R-19. The sequence continues at coordinate 1,633,709 of NZ_CP184569.1, read as the reverse complement.
ACAAGGCTTCGGCACGCCTTTCCGGCTGGGCTTTCAGCGCGCCGGCCTTGCAAAGATCGCGCCTGCCGCTATGCAGAAAGAACCCCGCGAAGCGACGCGCACGTGAGGCGAACGCAGACAGATAAAGGCATCCGATGGCATTTCGTTCCCGTATGCGCGATTGGCTTCTTGCCAACGATCCGGCCTTCTCCCGCCTGCGGCAGGCCTCCCGCATCACCGCGACGATCGTCGTTTCCATTCTGCTGCTGATGGCGTTTCACTATCTCGTGGCGCCGCTGCCGCCGGCCGCCTTCGGCCTCGCTGCGTCGCTGTCGATCGAAGGCGGTCTCGCCGTTCGCGACACGACGGTGGCAGGCCAGCGCCTGACGCGCATTATCGCCGTCGCCGTCGGTGTTTGCATGGTCGGGCTTGCATCGGTTCTAGAGACTCATCGCTACGCATCTGATGTCGTTTTCCTGCTGATCATATTTCTCGCCGTCTATGGCCGGTCCTTCGGGCCCCGCGGCTTTGCCGTCGGCATGTTCGCCTTCATGTCCTATTTCACCGGCGCCTATCTGCGACCGACGCTCGACCAGCTGCCGGCGCTGTTCTTCGGCGCGGCGGTGTCAGCCACGGTCGCGCATCTTGTTCGCACACGGCTGCTGCCGGATGATCGCTACCAGGACCTGTTGCGCGCGACGGCCAGCGTGCAGCGCCGCGTCGACCAGATGCTGCAGCAACTGGCGGAGATCGCCCGCAAGCCGGTTCTCTCCGAGGTCGACCGGCGTCGGCTGCACACGACGGAAGAACGGCTGAAGGAAGCGGTGCTGATGGCCGAAAGCTTCATTCCGACCGAGAACCGGCGGCCGGAACCGGAGCCGGGCCTCGCCTCGGCCGATGTCGTCGTCAATCTTTTCGACCTGCATCTCGCGGCCGAAAGCGTGATCGTGGTGAGTTTCCAGTCGATGCCGCCGCCAGCACTGGTCGAGGCGATGCTGGCGCGTGACGGCGAGCGGATCGACGAGGAGATCGCGCGGCTCGGCGATGCCGCACCACGCCGCGCGGAAACGGTGAAGGCGCTGCTCTGGCTTCGCAATGTCAGGCAGAGGCTTGCCCGCAGCCTTGCAAAGCTGACGCCGGCCGACCTCGAAGAGCCGCAGGCACACATGAGTGGCGGACCAAGCCGCTGGAAGCCATCGCTTACTGACCCGGCGCTGAAGGCAGCGATCCAGATCACGCTTGCTTCCGGCATCGCCATGGTCTTCGGGCTGATGCTGTCACGCGAGCGCTGGTTCTGGGCGGTGCTCGCGGCGTTTCTGGTCTTCACAAACACACGTTCGCGTGGCGACACGGCCGTCAAGGCGCTGCAGCGCTCGGCAGGCACCCTCTTTGGCATCGTGGTCGGCATCGTCGTCGGCACGCTGGTTGGCGGCAATATCTATCTCGTTCTGCCGCTCTGCGCCCTCTGCGTCTTTCTTGCCTTTTATTTCCTCGCCGTTTCCTACGCGACGATGACCTTCTTCATTTCCGTCGTGCTGTCGCTGGTCTACAGCCTCATGGGCGTGCTGACGCCGCATCTCCTGCAGCTTCGTCTCGAGGAAACCATGATCGGCTCGATCGCCGGTGCGGCCGTCGCCTTCGTCGTTTTTCCGACGCGCACCCGCACCACGCTCGATGCAGCTGTCGCGACCTGGTGCGACGAACTGATCGGCCTGTTGCAGGCTGCGCGGGACGGCACTTCCGGCATGGTTCTCGTTGCCCGCTCTCAGGCGCTCGACCGGGCCTATCGCGAGCTCGCGGCGGCGGCAAAACCGCTCGGGCTTCCGTGGCAGCTGGTGACGCGCCCCGGCCATGTGCGCCAGGCGCTGGCAATCTTCATGGCCTGCACCTACTGGGCACGGGTCTTCGCGCGACGCGTCGGCACGGATGCGGAGCTGGAGGGCACCGATTTCAAAGAGGACATCGACGCCAATCTCGAACTCGTTCGGTCGGTGCGCGACAAGGCGTCCGCCTATTTCTACGAGGTCGGCCGGATCGGTGCGCCGGTCGATCGGCACCTGCCGATCTCGAAGGACGATGCGGAGCTTGGTCTCGAGATGATCGGCGTCTCTCTCAACCGGCTTCATTTGTAGTGGACTTTAATTTCCGCGGTATTTGTGCAAGGGAAGCGCCGAACGACAGGCGAAGGCACGGGAAAATGGCAGGTACGAACAGCGAGCGCGAACTTCTGGTGGAAGGACCGGCGATCATTCTCGCCTATCCGCAGCTCGGCGAAAACATCGGCATGGTTGCGCGAGCGATGGCGAATTTCGGTCTGGCAGAGCTTCGGCTCGTGAATCCGCGCGACGGCTGGCCGAGCGAAAAGGCGCGCTCGGCTGCGAGCCGCGCCGACCACGTCATCGACAGCGCCAAGCTCTATGGTTCGGTCGAAGAGGCTATTGCCGACCTCAACTTCGTCTATGCGACGACCGCTCGCGACCGCGACGGCTACAAGCCGGTCCGCTCTCCGATTGTCGCAGCGCGCACGCTGCGCCAGCGCTTCCAGGGCGGCGAGAAGACCGGGATCCTGTTCGGGCGCGAGCGCACCGGGCTTACCAACGAGGAAGTGGCGCTTGCCGACGAAATCGTGACCTTTCCGGTCAACCCGGCCTTCGCGTCGCTCAATCTCGCTCAGGCGGTGCTGCTCATGTCCTATGAGTGGCTGAAGACCGGCATGGAATCGGAGGACCAGACCTCCTTCCAGGCGATCGAGCAGCGGCCGGCAACCAAGGAACATCTGCAGGGGCTCTTCGAGCATGTCGAGGAAGCGCTCGACGCGCGCAACTATTTCCGCTCCGCCGACAAAAAGCCGAAATTGGTCGAAAACCTGCGCGCTGTTCTGACCAGACCATCCTTTACCGAATCCGAAATCCAGGTGCTGCGCGGCGTCATTTCTTCGCTCGACCGGTTCACGCGGGAAAACCCGCGGGGCTCCGGCGCTCCGGGTGATCACAGCAGGGGCGAGCACAACAGGAAAGCGCGAGACAAAGGTGACAGCGAGTGAACTGAAACCCATTCTCGTCTTCGACAGCGGCATCGGCGGCTTGACCGTGCTGCGCGAGGCGAGGGTGCTGATGCCCGAGCGGCATTTCATCTATGTGGCCGACGACGCCGGCTTTCCCTATGGTGGCTGGGAAGAGGCGGCGCTGAAGGCGCGGGTGATCGAGCTTTTCGGCCGGCTGCTTTCCGAGCATGATCCGGAAATCTGCGTGATCGCCTGCAACACCGCCTTCACGCTGGTCGGCGCCGACCTTCGCGCCGCCTATCCTCAGATGACCTTCGTCGGCACAGTGCCTGCGATCAAGCCGGCAGCCGAGCGCACACGTTCCGGTCTTGTGTCTGTTCTGGCGACGCCGGGCACCGTCAAGCGCGCCTATACGCGTGATCTCATCCAGTCCTTCGCCAGCCAATGTCACGTGCGCCTCGTCGGCTCGGAGAACCTCGCCAAGATGGCGGAGGCCTATATTCGTGGCGAGAAGCTGGATGATGAGACGGTCCTTGCCGAAATCGCCCCGTGTTTCGTCGAGATGGACGGCAGGAAGACCGATATCGTCGTGCTGGCCTGCACGCACTATCCCTTCATGGCCAATGTCTTCCGAAAGCTCGCGCCATGGCCTGTCGACTGGCTGGATCCGGCCGAAGCGATTGCCCGGCGGGCGCGTTCGCTCGTGCCGCTGCCGAACGGCTTCGAGCCGTTGAATGGCCAGGATCCGGCAATTTTTACCTCCGGCAAGCCAGATTTTGCGACCCGGCGGCTGATGCAGGGATTCGGCCTGACGGTAACGCCCGACGCAGCCGTGGAGCACCGGGCGAGACGGACTGAGGCGATCGGCTAGAAGAAGATCGCCAGGGAAATGCCGATCAAGACAGCCAGCACGCAGGCGGTCCGGAAGTGCATGCGGCTGGTGCGTGCGGCTTCATCCCTTGACGTGATGCGTTGCGTATCCTTGTAAGCGTCGCGCATGCGCTGATCGAGATTGTTCATCTCCATTTGCTGTTCTGTTTCGTAGTGTTCCATCACTGCCCCTGGCAAAACGCTTCGACCATAACCGATATGGGCATTCGCCTTTGCTCGCAAAAGTACGAACTTCAGCCAACCTCAACTTTATCTTGCGGCGAGCGGATTTGTGCATCCGGTTCTTTCCGGGTGACTTTCCGGCATGTATTCCCTGTGGGTTTTCTGCGTCGGAGGCACGCATTCCGGCAAAAGCGTGCTAGGTGTCGCCGGCTCGGCGGTCTGCGCCCGAGCGCGAATCAATTCAGCAAGAGGTGGAAATGAAGGTCGGCATCGACATGGGAGCGACGTCCGAAGGGACATCGGCCTCGCTCGATATCGAGGAGCTTCTGGCCACCCGTCTGCTGGTGCAGGGTAATTCCGGTTCGGGCAAGTCGCACCTGTTGCGTCGGCTGCTGGAGCAGTCGGCACCCTGGGTGCAGCAGTGCATCATCGATCCCGAGGGCGATTTCGTCACGCTCGCCGACAAGTTCGGCCATGTGGTCGTCGAGGGCGAGCGGACCGATGCGGAGCTGATTGGCATCGCCAACCGCATTCGCCAGCACCGCGTCTCCTGCGTGCTCTCGCTCGAAGGCCTCGATATCGAGCAGCAGATGCGCAACGCCGGCGTGTTCCTCAACGCCATGTTCGATGCCGACCGCGAGTTCTGGTATCCGGTGCTCGTCGTGGTCGACGAAGCACAGATGTTTGCGCCGTCCGTTGCCGGCGACGTCACCGAAGAGGTGCGCAAGATTTCGCTCGGCGCCATGACCAACCTGATGTGCCGCGGCCGCAAGCGCGGACTTGCCGGCGTGATTGCCACGCAGCGTCTGGCGAAACTTGCCAAGAACGTGGCGGCCGAAGCCTCCAACTTCCTGATGGGTCGTACCTTCCTCGACATCGACATGCTGCGTGCGGCCGATCTGCTCGGCATGGACCGGCGCACGGCGGAAATGTTCCGTGACCTGAAGCGCGGCTCCTTCGTCGCACTCGGCCCGGCGCTGTCGCGCAGACCGCTGAAGGTGACGATCGGCACGGTCGAGACATCGGCCCGTTCGACGAGCCCGAAGCTCATGCCGCTGCCGGAGGCGCCGCAGGACGTCGAGGATTTGATCTTCACGCCGGACCCGGACGAGTTGACCCGGCCGATCATGCGCCGCGCGGTCGCGCCGCCGCGCCCGACAACGGACATCCTCGCCGAACTATCACGCCCGCGGCCGGAAGCAGCAGCGCCAATCGAGGCGAGGCCGGTTCAGCCGGAGATGACCGCTGACGAGAAAGAAAGCCTGCTCGACAGCGTCTTCGCGGAAATCCTCACCAATCCGGAGGCGGCCTTCCGTCCCGATGCAGAACTGTTCCAGGACTTCCTGGTGCGTTGCCGCATTCGCCGCCTGCCGTCAGGTGCAGCACTTTCCCTCAGTGCCTTCCGCCGCAAGATGGCGGTTGCCCGTTCCGGTGTCGACGCCGAGACGGCGGCGACCGAGACCTGGGCGCAGGCCTTGCAGCTTGCCGATCGTGTGACCGAGGATCTTCAGGCCGTGTTCCTGATGATGGCGCAAGCAGCCGTCCGCCGCCTGCCGTGTCCTTCGGACGCGATGATTGCGCGCGCCTATGGCACGCATTCGGCCCGTCGTGCGCGCCGCCTGCTCGGATATTTCGAGGAACACGGGCTGATCGTCATCCATGCGGACTTCTCCGGTAAGCGCATCGTCGCCTTTCCGGACCTTGGCAGCGAAACCGCGCCGGGGGATGCGAACGGACCGGATATGGGCAACACGACGGCCACGGCGGCCGAGTAAGCCGCCTCCATTCCCGATTCCCGCGCCTTTGGGCTACTGTCACAGCCAAAAGCGCACGAATGCTAGAGCCAGGTCTGAACCACCCGATCCGACGCGTGGATGCAAGTCATCTGCAGCCGGCTGGTGCCAGTGTTGACGAAACGGTGCGGCGTCTCGGGATCGACGACGATGATGTCGCCGGCCTTGCCCATGATCTTTTGCTCACCGACAGTGAACTCCGCTTCGCCGGAATGCACGATCCAGGTCTCCGGATAGGGATGGATGTGAAGGGCGGCCCCTGGCCGGGCTCGGCATCCATCAGGAACAGCGAGATGGGTGCGCCGTATTGCCCGCCTTCAAACAGGATGGTTCGGTTGGGGCTCTGCTTCTGCTCTGCACGCGGAATGACATGAAACATGCTGGCCTCCATCTCCGGTCGGGTTGGCTTCCCGTTGCGGATGAATTATCTTCACGAGAAGATATTATCCGAAACTATCTTCTCGTCAAGATATATTGATGAAATGAGGTGAGCAATGCAGAATGAGAACGAGGCGAGGGATCACGTCGACCGGCTGCAGGCGCAGTGGGCGGCAGAACTGCCCGACCTCAATACCGAGCCGATGACCATCCTTGGGCGCGCCTACCGCCTTTCCAACCTTGTGCGCCCGTCGATCGAGGAGACGTTCGCCTCCTTCGGCCTCGACCGCGGCGAGTTCGATGTGATCTCGACGCTTAGGCGTTCAGGTTCGCCTTATCGCCTGACGCCGACCGACCTTTATACATTGCTGATGATCTCGTCGGGCGGGCTCACGCACCGGCTCGATCGACTGCAAAAGGCTGGGCTAATCGTGCGCGAGCGCTCGGCCTCCGATGGCCGAAGCAGCGTCGTCGGACTGACCGAGAAAGGAATAGCGCTTGCGGAAACGGCGATTCGCGCGGATATGACCAGCGAGGCGCAGTACCTCGAAGGGCTGAGCAAGGAGGATCGCGCCGCATTGGCGGCGCTCCTCAGGAAACTGCTCGTCTCGCTGGAACGGGCCGAAGCCGTTGATCCGGCTTGAACGGATGCCGGTTTGTCACAATTTCGTTGACAATAGGGGCCGGACGCACTAAAGCCGCCCCAACGCCGGGCAGAAATGTCCGGTGTTTCATTTGACATGTCCCGTGGCTTCTCCGTCAGCGTGATCGTGAGAAACCTGTCAGAATCCCGAAAATGGGTTCAGAGGAGGGCGTGTTTCCTTGATCCGGTTTGGAAACAGACCGGTGTAACTGTTTGAAAGGAAATGCGATGAGCAAGCGCGAATCGTCCAAGTACAAAATTGACCGCCGTATGGGCGAAAACATCTGGGGCCGTCCGAAGTCCCCGGTAAACCGCCGCGAATACGGCCCGGGCCAGCACGGCCAGCGCCGCAAGTCCAAGCTCTCGGACTTCGGTGTACAGCTGCGCGCCAAGCAGAAGCTCAAGGGCTACTACGGCGACATCCGCGAGAAGCAGTTCCGCGCGATCTTCGCTGAAGCTTCCCGCCGCAAGGGCGACACCCCGGAAAACCTGATCGGCCTGCTCGAGTCGCGTCTCGACGCGATCGTCTACCGCGCCAAGTTCGTTCCGACGGTCTTCGCAGCCCGTCAGTTCGTCAACCACGGCCACGTCAAGGTCAACGGCGTCCGCGTCAACATCGGTTCCTACCGTTGCAAGCCGGGCGACGTTATCGAAGTCAAGGAAAAGTCCAAGCAGCTCGTAACCGTTCTGGAATCGGTTTCGCTCGCTGAGCGTGACGTTCCGGACTACATCGAAGCCGACCACAACAAGATGGTTGCGACCTTCGTCCGCGTTCCGGGCCTCTCTGACGTTCCGTACCCGGTCGTCATGGAACCGCACCTGGTCGTCGAATTCTATTCGCGTTAATCCGGGGCTCACGCCTTGTGACGTATCGAAAACCGCCCGGAAACGGGCGGTTTTTTTTTTCGGTAGCGATTACCTTGCGCTGCCGTCCATGGCGCGATTTCATCCCTTCGACAGGCGATGAGTGAGAGGGAAGCCGATGCCCGAGCAGAACGCTGCGCAGGACCTGCAGGCGATTATCGACGATATCCACCGGGAGCTGAGCCCAAGGTTCGGCCAGGGCAAGGTCGCCGACTACATTCCGCAACTCGCGCGCGTCGATCCCAAACATTTCGGCATGGCGATCGTGACCACCGACGGCAAGATCTACCGGGTCGGCGATGCCGAAGTGCCGTTTTCGATCCAGAGCGTCTCCAAGGTATTCACACTGACGCTGGCACTCGGCAAACACGGCGAAAACATCTGGCACCGTGTCGGCCGCGAGCCATCCGGCTCGGCCTTCAACTCCATCGTCCAGTTGGAGCAGGAAGGCGGAAAGCCGCGCAATCCCTTTATCAATGCCGGCGCCATCACCATCAGCGACCTGATCCTCGCCGGCCATACGCCGCGGGAACTGATCGGCGAAATCGTGCAGTTCATCCGTTACCTTGCCGACGACGACGAGATCGTCATCGACCACGAAGTTGCGCGTTCGGAGACGGCCACCGGCTACAGGAACTTCGCCCTTGCCAATTTCATGCGCTCCTTCGGCAAGCTCGACCATCCGGTGGAGCATGTACTCGGCGTCTATTTCCACCATTGCGCCTTGGCGATGACCTGCAGCCAGCTGGCCAAGGCCGGGCTGTTTCTGGCCGCTGGCGGCAGCAATCCGCTGACGGGCCATAACGTCGTCTCGCGCCAGCGGGCGCGACGCATCAACGCGCTGATGCTGACCTGCGGCCACTATGACGGCTCGGGCGATTTCGCCTACCGCGTTGGCCTGCCGGGCAAGAGCGGCGTGGGTGGCGGAATTCTGGCGGTGGCGCCGGGCAGGGCGTCGGTTGCCGTCTGGTCTCCTGGTCTCAACGAAAACGGCAACTCGCTGCTCGGCTCGCTGGCGCTTGAGATGCTGGCAGCGCGCACCGGCTGGTCGGTCTTCGGGTCCTAGGACCTTCTGCGGCATCGCAACCAGCACAATCCGGCCGATTTCCCTTGATCTTGACGGCCGGAGCGGGCAAGTGCAGGCCAAGATTTGCCGGGCGCGGGTTGCGCCCGTGCCTACCGCACAGGATCCCCGCCATGGACCTTTCGCTTAACGTGTCGCAAGACCAGGCCGAAATCACTTTCGATGAGGGCGAGATCGACGCCGGCACGCATCCGCTGTTCAGCCGCATGCCGTCCTCCGTCTCGTTCAACAAGCTGCGCAAGCGCCTTCTGCGCCAGACCCGCCAGGCGCTCGACGACTTCGGTATGCTGAAGGGCGCGAAGCGCTGGCTGATCGGCCTTTCCGGCGGCAAGGACAGCTACAGCCTGCTTGCGCTCTTGATGGACCTGCAATGGCGCGGGCTCTTGCCGGTGGAGCTCATCGCCTGCAATCTCGACCAGGGCCAGCCGAACTTCCCGAAGCACATCCTGCCGGAATACCTTGCATCGATCGGCGTCAAGCATCGCATCGAGTATCGCGACACCTATTCGATCGTGAAGGAAAAGGTGCCGACGGGGGCGACCTACTGTTCGCTCTGTTCGCGGCTGCGCCGCGGCAACCTCTATCGCATCGCGCGCGAAGAGAGGTGTGACGCGCTGGTGCTCGGCCACCACCGAGAAGACATCCTCGAAACCTTCTTCATGAACTTCTTCCATGGCGGAAGGCTCGCCTCGATGCCGGCGAAGCTGCTGAACGATGAAGGCGATCTGATGTTGCTTCGCCCGCTCGCCTATGCGGCCGAGGACGATCTCGCCAAGTTTGCCTCCGCGATGGAGTTTCCGATCATCCCCTGCGACCTCTGCGGCTCGCAGGATGGTCTCGAGCGCAATGCGATGAAGGCGATGCTGGCCGATATCGAGCGGCGCATGCCCGGCCGCAAGGACACGATGCTGCGCGCGCTCGGTCACGTGAACCCGTCGCATCTGCTCGATCCCAAGCTGTTCGATTTCCTGTCCCTCACACCGGAGCCCAAAGAATGAGCCATTCCGTTGACATCGCCGGCCTTGCCAACCTCCTGCAGGAAGCGGCGGTCAAAGAGATCCTGCCGCGGTTCCGCAATCTTGATGCAGGCGATGTCCGGATGAAGTCCGAAGCGATCGATCTCGTGACCGAAGGCGACGAGGCGGCCGAACGGCTGATCAAGTCACGTATCGAAGAGGTGGCACCGGGCGCTCTGTTCGTCGGCGAAGAATCGGTAGCAGCCGATCCGACCCTTCTCGACAAGCTCAACGAGACCGATCTCGCCGTCGTCGTCGACCCGATCGACGGCACCTTCAACTTCGCCGCTGGCCTGCCGCTCTTCGGCGTGATGGCGAGCGTGGTCTCCAAGGGTGAGACGGTCGCTGGCATCATCTACGATCCGCTCGGCAACGACTGGGTGATCGCGGAGAAGGGCTCGGGCGCCTGGATGTGCCGCCCTGACGGCTCGCAGGAGCGTATGTCGGTGACGGCGGGCGTGCCGCTGGAAACCATGGTCGGCGGTGCCTCGACTGGCTTTTACCAGCAGGAAGCACGGCGCGAAGTCATGGCCAATATGGCCAAGGTGCGTATGGCCACCAGCTACCGCTGTGCGGCGCACGAGTATCGCATCTTCGCGGCTGGGCATCTGCACTTCCTGATGTACCAGAAGTTGATGCCCTGGGATCACTTGGCGGGAACGCTGATTTCGCAGGAAGCCGGTGCCTATGCGGCCCGCTTCGACGGTTCGCCCTATCTGCCTGCCCATCTCAACGGCGGCCTGCTGCTCGCGACCGACAAGGAGAGCTGGGAGACGCTTCGCCGCGAGGTCTTCACGGTCTAAGCCGTTTGAAGCCGACTGCAAATGAAAAGCCCGCCCGGATCGCTCCGGGCGGGTTTTGTTTTTGCCATGCGGCTGCCAATCACATATGGCCGCCACCGTGATCCATGGTGACGTCCTTGTCGCCAGGATGGGTGAAGAGCTTCCCCTTCTCGGCCCAGAGCGTCGCCAGAACCGTCAGAATGCCGAAGAGGGCAAAGCCGCCAAAGAGCGGCTGCAGCGTACCGTTGAAGAGCTGGCCGACGGTGCCGCCGATCAAGGCGCCACCGGTGGTCGAGACAAAGCCGGTGATCGCCGTCGCCGTGCCGGCAAGGTGCCCCATCGGCTCAAGGCTGATCGCGGTGAAGTTCGTCGCGATCACCGCAAAGAACATCAGGAGCACCGAGAACATCAGGTAGCTGACGACGAAGGCCGGCGTGCCGGAGAGCGACATCACGAAGCCGACGACCGAAAGCAGCGTGAACAGGATCATCGAGACGTGCGAGATCCGGCGCATGCCGAAGCTGCGGACGAAGAAGCCGTTGGCGAAGTTCGCGACCGCGATGCCGCCGGCCGTGCCGGCAAAGGCGATCGGCAGCCAGTCACCGAGGCCATAGACCTCGCCGAAGATCTGCTGAACCGTGACGATGTAGGCGCAGATGACCGCGGTGAAGAGCGTCATGCCGATCATGTAGCCGCAGGTGATGCGGTTGGTGAGAACGGTCTTGAAGCCCGAGGCAACCGCCCCGACGGAGAGCGGCATGCGCTCCTCGCGCGGCAGGGACTCCTTCATGCGGGAAAAGGCCCAGACGAACAGGATCGCGCCGATGACGCCGATCAGGATGAAGATCCAGTGCCAGTTGGCATAAAGGATCACGAGCTGGCCGATCGAGGGTGCAACGATCGGAACGATCATGAAGACGATCATGACATAGGACATGACGCGCGCCATCTCGCGGCCGCCGAAGCAATCGCGCACGATCGCCATGGTGGTGATGCGGATCGCGGCCGCGCCGATGCCCTGAATGAAACGCAGGATGAGCAGCGTCTCGAAGCTCTGGGTGAGAGCGGCGGCGAACATCGACACGGTAAAGAAGGCGAGGCCGCCGAGCAGCACGCGGCGTCGGCCGAAGGCATCGGAGAGGCTGCCGAAGAAGATCTGCGAAATGCCGAAGCCGAGGAAGAAGACGCCGATCACCAACTGGCTATCATTGGTGTTGGCGACGTTCAGAGACTGGCCGATCGCCGGCAACGCCGGCAACATGCTGTCGATGGCGATGGCGACACTCGCCGTCATGACGGCGATGGTGATGATGAACTCGACGATGCCCATGTTGAGGCGCTGAGCCCCGGAAACCCCGTCGATATGTTCGGATTGATTGGTGATGGTGGTCATTGGGTGAGCCCGTAAATTCTTCAAAAATGAGGACTGGCCGGTTCTGGGATCAACCGGCCGGCTGATGGTGCGGTTTGAAGAGCTTGCCGCGTTCGGCAATCAGAACGAAAACGAGACCGATTGCGGCGACAGTGAAGTAGCCAGTGGCGAGCGGCGTGGCTGTGCCGTCGAAGGACTGGCCGATGAAGGCTCCGATCACGCTGCCGCCGATCGTCTGCATGAAGCCGAGTACGGACGACGCTGTACCGGCAACGTGGCCGAGCGGCTCCATGGCCATGGCGTTGAAGTTCGGCGCGATCAGCCCGAACTGGAACATCGTGGCGCAGTAGAGGACCACGAAGACCGGGAAGGGCAGCGGCGCATAGAGCGAGGCCGACATCCAGACGAAGCTCGCCAGCGTGAAGCCGATGAGTGCCGCATGGGATAGCGGCCGCATGCCGAAGCGGCGGACGAGGCGGGAATTGGTGAAGGAAGCGACCGCCATCATACTGGCAAAGGCGGCGAAGACAAGCGGAAACCACACGCCGAGGTCGTAGACGCCGACGAGCACCTGCTGCGCCGAGTTGATGAAGCCGAACAGTGCACCAAGGATCACCGAGGTCGCGAGCGTGTAAAGCAGCGACACCCGGTTCGTGAGCACGATGCGGAAACCGCTGAGGATGACCGCCGGCGTGAAGGCGCGGCGATGGGCCGGATCGAGCGTCTCTCCGAGTTTCGACACGACGATTGCAATGTTCATCACGGCATAGAGTGCGACGACGACAAAGATCATGTGCCAATCGGCAAGGCTGATGATGAGCTGGCCGATCGAAGGCGCCACAACTGGCACGATCATGAACACCATCATGACCAGAGACATGACCTCAGCCATCTGTCGGCCGCCATAGACGTCGCGGACGATCGAGATGGTGATGACGCGCGTCGCCGCAGCACCGGCGCCCTGCACGAAGCGCAGCGCCAGCATGAGGCCGAAGCTCGGTACGATCGCGATCGCCAGCGCGCAGAGCGCATAGAGGGCAAGGCCGGCAATCAGCGGTGGCTTACGCCCGAAGCGATCCGAAAGCGGGCCGAAGAACAGCTGTGCCACCCCCATGCCGAGCAGATAGGCGGTGATGATGTACTGCCGCTCATTTTCAGAGGCGACGCCGAGGCTGGCTCCGATCTGCTGCAGACCTGGCAACATGATGTCAATCGAGATGGCGTTGGTTGCCATCAGCATGGCCATCAGCGCGATGAACTGGAATTTCGTGACCCCGGGCCGGGCGTCTTCGTTGGTCGTGCTGGTCATTTGCAAAAAGTCCTAGCGGCGCACCGGGCGCAAGCGAAACAGGTTGGTCCGGAGCAAATCCGGAAAAGAAGGGTGTCGGCTGACGCCATGCCAGCAGACATATCGAAATTGAGCGGGGGCAGCCGGGGCGATTGGAAACCAACCGCATGGACCGGGCCGGCATGAAGCGTAGGAAGCGTCGAGCGGCAGGGACCGGACTTTCCGGGCGCCAAGGGGCGAGGCGAGACCCTCTACAGGCAGCTTATGCCGAACGATCGCAACCGATTCATGACAGGCCGGACATCCGGCCCTTCGCTCCCCGAAGGAAGCACGCTCTGAACGTATCTTGGCGGCACCTGCGCGAATCGCACGCGCAAGTCCTTCTGAAGGACAACGAAAATTAGGCGATGCGGAATTACGGCCAGAATCAAAAAAGGCGGTTGCCCGCCTTCTCCGAAAGATCGGGACGAGGCGTCCTTAGATCAGGCGGCGGCGCCCTTGACGGCAACGCCCTGCGCCTCAAGGTGAGACTGCAGTTCTCCGGCCTGGAACATTTCACGCACGATGTCGCAACCGCCGACGAATTCGCCCTTGACGTAGAGCTGCGGGATCGTCGGCCAGTTGGAGTAATCCTTGATGCCCTGGCGCAGGTCAGCATCGGCGAGCACGTTGACGCCCTTGTAGTCGACACCGATGTAGTCGAGAATCTGGACAACCTGACCGGAGAAGCCGCACTGCGGGAACTGCGGCGTACCCTTCATGAAGAGCACCACATCGTTTGTCTTGACTTCGTTGTCGATGAATTCGTGAATTCCGCTCATCTCGTCTTCCTTCCTGCGCCGGCTTCAAGGGCCGGATATCGATTGGGTTCTAGATAGCATGCATATTGGTGATTTTCACCACCCAATCGCAACAAATATTGATGGGCCTCAAGATGTGGTTTTATTACCACTACAGCGCCGCGCGTCTTCTCAGGCGCGCAAAGGTCGCTGTAGCACTTTGATTTTCTGCATGTTTTCGTCCATAAATCCGCGACGAGTTAAGGAAACATGCAGTCAAGCGGTGCGGCGCCGGGTCTTGCTGCGCGCCGCAGCCGTTTTGCGACGGCTGACCTGCTTCTTGGCCGGCTTGCGAATGGCCGCTTCGAGGATATCCGCGAGGATGCCGCCGCCGGACGAAGTCGTCCGCGTCCGGCGCTTTGTCCGCTTGGTCGAGGTTCGCTTGACGCCGGTCTTCTTGAGGATTTCCTTCAATGCACTGTCAACGACGCCGCTGACGAGTTCCTTGATCAGGTCAGCCATTCCGGCTTACTCCGGCGCGCTCGTCTGCAGGGCGAGGGCGTGTAGAACACCGCCCATGTTGCCCTTGAGTGCGTTGTAGACCATCTGGTGCTGCTGCACGCGGGTCTTGCCACGAAACGCCTCGGCCACGACTTCGGCGGCATAGTGGTCGCCGTCACCGGCCAGATCGCGGATCGTGACCTTGGCACCGGGAATCCCTGCCTTGATCATGTCTTCGATGTCGCCTGGTGTCATGGGCATGATACGCCAACTCCCTTTTTATTCTGCAACGTCAGCAGCCTGCCGACGCCATCCATGAAATTAGGGAACCACGATTCAGGGGCGGAACGCAATTGCTGAATTGGGTGAGGGCGGCCAGTTGCTGGCGCCGGTACGATCAGATGATCACGCTTGATCGCGTCCCCAGATGACACCTTTCGAGGCATGCGAAGAGCCAGACGGGAGCCGCCGATCAGCGGTTCCCGTCGTCGTTTCTCAGTTCTCGGGAGCGAGATCGCCCTGCATGAATTCCGGGAACCAGCCTTCGTGGGTCGAGCGCAGCTCAGCGACCGAAACCGCCCTGGCATCGCCGAGCTTGACGGCATCGCCAGCGGTCTTGCCGATGACGGGCAGGGCAACGCCTGCGGCCTTAGCGCGGGCGGTAACCGCGTCGAGTGCGCCAGCGGCAACAGTTACGACGTAGCGGCCCTGATCTTCGCCATAGAAGGTCGCGATCGGGTCGTGACCGGCGACGGCATCAACCGTGGCGCCAATGCCCGAGGCCATCGCCATTTCGGCGACCGCAAGCGCCAGGCCACCCGACGAGCAATCGTGAACGGCCGTCACGAGGCCATCGACGATGAGGCCGCGGACGAAATCGCCCACCTTGCGTTCATGCGCCAGATCGACATGCGGCGCCGGACCGTCGGTGCGGCCGTGAACGTCTCGCATGTAGACCGACTGGGCGATGTGGGTGCCCAGGCCAACAGGTGCACCGGCAAGCAGGATCGTTTCGCCTTCCGCAGCAAAGCGGATGCGCGCCATCTTCGACCAGTCCTTGATCAGGCCAACGCCGCCGATCGTTGGGGTCGGCAGGATCCCTTGGCCATTGGTCTCGTTGTAGAGCGAGACGTTGCCGGAAACGATCGGAAAGTCGAGCGCGGTGCATGCTTCGCCGATGCCCTTGATGGCATGGACCAGCTGGCTCATGATTTCCGGGCGTTCCGGGTTGCCGAAGTTGAGGTTGTCGGTGGCTGCCAGCGGCAGCGCGCCGGTTGCCGTCAGGTTGCGCCAGCATTCGGCGACCGCCTGCTTGCCGCCTTCGAACGGATCGGCTTCGACGTAACGCGGCGTTACGTCGGAGGAGAAGGCCAGCGCCTTGGAGACGTGACCCTCGACGCGCACGACGCCAGCGTCACCGCCCGGAAGCTGCAGCGAGTTGCCCTGGATCAGGGTGTCGTACTGTTCGTAGACCCAGCGGCGCGAGGAGTTGTTGGCCGAACCGACGAGCTTCACGAGTGCGTCGGCGACGTTAGCAGCCGGGATGTCGTTGGTTGCCAGCGGAGTCGAGGTCTTGGCAGGGGTCCAGGGACGATCATATTCCGGCGCTTCGTCGCCCAGTTCCTTGATCGGCAGGTTCGCGACTTCTTCGCCCTGGTGCAGGATGCGGAAGCGCAGGTCGTCCGTGGTCTTGCCGACGATCGCGAAATCGAGGCCCCACTTGACGAAGATCGCCTTGGCGACTTCTTCCTTGGCGGGCTCCAACACCATGAGCATGCGCTCCTGGCTTTCCGACAGCATCATCTCGTAAGCGGTCATGCGTTCTTCGCGAACGGGAACGCTATCAAGGTTGAGCTCGATGCCGAGGTCGCCCTTGGCGCCCATTTCGACGGCCGAGCAGGTGAGGCCGGCCGCACCCATGTCCTGGATGGCGATGACGGCGCCGGTCTGCATCAGCTCGAGGCAGGCTTCCAGCAGGCATTTTTCGGTGAAGGGATCGCCGACCTGCACGGTCGGGCGCTTCTCTTCGATCGACTCGTCGAACTCGGCCGAGGCCATGGTCGCGCCGCCGACGCCATCGCGGCCGGTCTTGGCGCCGAGATAGACGACGGGCAAGCCGACGCCTTCGGCCTTGGAGTAGAAGATCGCATCGCTCTTGGCGAGACCGGCAGCAAAGGCGTTGACGAGGATGTTGCCGTTGTAGCGGGCATCGAACTCGACTTCGCCGCCGACGGTCGGAACACCGAAGGAATTGCCGTAGCCGCCGACACCGGCAACGACGCCGGAAACGAGGTGGCGGGTCTTCGGATGATCCGGCGCGCCGAAGCGCAGCGCGTTCATGGCAGCAACCGGACGGGCGCCCATGGTGAAGACGTCGCGCAGGATGCCGCCGACGCCGGTCGCCGCGCCCTGGTAGGGCTCGATGTAAGAGGGGTGGTTATGGCTCTCCATCTTGAAGACGACGCAGTCGCCATCATCGATATCCACCACACCGGCGTTTTCGCCCGGCCCCTGGATGACGCGCGGGCCCTTGGTCGGCAGCGTGCGCAGCCACTTCTTCGAGGACTTGTAGGAGCAGTGCTCGTTCCACATCGCCGAAAAGATGCCGAGCTCGGTGAAAGTCGGCTCGCGCCCGATCAGGCTCAGGATGCGCTCGTATTCGTCGGGCTTCAGCCCGTGCGATGCGATGAGGTCCGGGGTGATGGGGCGGGTGTTCGAAATCGTCATCGTCGACCGTCAAATCCTTCGGGCGGCGCGCAATCCACTTAAGAGGAATATGGCGCGTGCGAACCGCAACAGACACAGGGAGCGCTTTGCGGCTTCTTTAGCCTATGCTGCGGCGCGGCGCGACAGAAAAATACGGGCGATCAACAGCGGTTGACGCCCGTATAAGCTTTGCAGAAGGCAGTGCGGCGACCAGCGTCAGAACTTGTAGCCGAGCGCAAGGCCGGCGCGTGTCAGGCCGTTGTTCGGACCGTCGCACAGATTGGCATGCGAAGCATGTTCCACGGTCGCCGAGACGTTCCAGTGCTCGTCGAGGCGGACGCCGGCAGCGGCGTATTCGCGGAAGAGGACGCGGCAGCCGAGTTGGGGACCGGAACCATTGGGTTCATCGAGGTCGCCGTCATGAATCGTGCCGCCGGCGCCGAACTCGACGAAGAGGCGCTGGGTCATGTCGAAGGTCCAGCTCAAACCGCCATAGGCCTGATTGACCCCATTAGACGACGTCGCAACCGCCGCGCCGGTATAGACCCGTGGGCGCAGCAGTTTTTCGCCGAGGTCGGTCGCCCCATCGGCGTCGAACGGGTCGAAATACACGGTGAACGACGGGAAGACCCCGTCTTCCTGCTTGTCGCCGGCGGCGATCGACGTCGTCACGCCGAAGCGCATTTCGTCGAAAACACCGTCCGCGGCAAGGGCCGGGGCGGCGGCGGTCAACGTGGTCGTGGCGAGAAGAAGATAGGCAATGCGACGCGATGAGGCGGGGCTGAACGGTAGCGGCATGCGGAATCCTTAGAGGCGAATCATGTGCGCAAACTGCTAAAGTAGTATGTTGCTCAACCTTGCCCGAAAGTCACCCCGTGGATTTCTATAGTCACTCAAAACTGTCGTAGCCCGCCCGCCCGCTGTCGAGAAGCCGCTTCAGCGCCTGAAAACCTGCTCTTACCTGGGCTCGGTCCGGCGGCGAGGAAAAACCGATGCGAATGCGATGGAAAACGCGGTCGGTTCGTCCGGCCTTGAACTCGTCCTCGTCGTCGACAAGCACACCCTCCTGCAAAGCCGCCTGCTTGAAGGTACCTGAAAGCCAGGGGTCGGGCAGCTTCATCCAGAGGAACGGAATACAGGGGTGCGAGGTGAACTCGATGCCTTCGAAAATTTCGCGGGCCATCGCCTCGCGGGCGCGCACCTCTTCAATGCCCTTGCTGCGCAGGATTGCAGCCGAACCGGAAAGCACGAGGCGCGCGCAGAGCTCAGCGAGAATGAACGGCAAGCCGCCGCTCACCATTTTGTGGGCAATGCGAATACGCTGGCTGAAATGCGGAGGGCAGGCGACCCAGCCGCCACGGACACCGGCAGCGACCGACTTCGAAAGACCGCCAACCAGGAAGGTGCGTTCCGGCGCAAGCTCGGCCAAGAGCGGCGTCTGATCACCGGTCATTGCGCCATAGAGATCGTCCTCAACAAGCCAGACACCGTATTTGCGGGCGATGTCGGCGATCGCCTGGCGGCGCGCAAGCGGCATGACGGCAACCGTCGGGTTTTGTGCGCTCGGCATCAGGAACGCGAGCTTCGGATGCTGCTGCGCGCAGACGCGCTCGAAATCCTCGGGGATCATCCCGAACTCGTCGCTTTCGACCAGCGTCGTCCGGCGACCGACCAGGCCGGCGCTGCGGCTCACCTGCGAATAGGTGAGCGTCTCGAAGGCGATACGGTCGCCAGGCGCGGTAACCGCAGTGATGACGGCAACCACACCCGCATGGGCACCGAGCGTCGGCACGATGTTTTCCGGCTTCGGGCGGAAGCCGCCGCGCGCCAGCCATAGGCAACCCGCCTCGAACCAGTGATCCGGGAAGTTGCGGGCGTAGCTTGCGATGTCCGCATGGTGGTCGTGACTGATCTCGCCAAGCACCTCGCTCAAGACCGTGCCCTGGCCGATATCGGGCGCCGCTGTGCTGTCGAACCTCAACTTGCCGGCAGGCGCCACAAGCGGCCGGGTGCCGGCGAGCGAAGTCGTCAGCGGATCCGCCTGCTCCGGCGAACGGCTTTCGGGATGATCTAGTACATAGGTGCCGCGACCGACTTCACCGCTCACAAGTCCGCGTTCGCGGACGACGTTATAGGCGCGTCCAATCGTGCCGATTGTCACGCCGATGTCGTAGGCGAGGTTGCGCTGCGGTGGCAATTTGGCGCCGACGGGCAGGGCGCCGTTGCCAATTGCCTGTTCGATCTGGTCAGCAATCCGCGCATAGAGCGGACCGTGACCCTGCTGAATGTCTGGGAGCCAACTTGTCATAGTGACAATTCTTTAGATTACAGCGCGAAATATGTCAATTATCACCGATACAACGATAGCAATCGCTGCATTGAGGTTATCAATGAGTACAATCGATACAATTTGTTTGTCCCGCGCGGAAGCGAAGTCCGTCGAGCGCACCAGCACATTGCTGGGCGGCGACTATTCGGACGAACGCGAAGGCCTGTTGAAGCGGTTTTGGGGGCTC
This sequence comes from Ensifer sp. R-19, assembly GCF_049905105.1. Taxonomy (NCBI): domain Bacteria; kingdom Pseudomonadati; phylum Pseudomonadota; class Alphaproteobacteria; order Hyphomicrobiales; family Rhizobiaceae; genus Ensifer; species Ensifer sp. R-19. Next base: position 1,613,951 of record NZ_CP184569.1, on the reverse strand, counting down.
TATCGCGAACTGGCGGCGAAGCGACGCGGTCGCATGGCGCTCGGGGAAATGAGCGATTGGCAGCTTAGGGATATCGGTGTTTCCGAGAAGGACGCGCGCCAGGAATCGACTGTCCCGTTCTGGCGCTAGCTCGGATTAGAACGACTGTCCGACAATGCACAATGGCCGGCGCCCTTTGAGGTCGGCGGCCATTGGTCAATTCGCCAATTTGACTGGGGTCTACTTGCAGCCCTGTCCGCCGGCAGCCCAGCGCTTGATATCGGCGGCCATCCGCGTGCCGACGGGTTCGCTCATCAACGGTCCGAAGGCCTGCAGGCGTGCCGGGTTGCCCTCGGCCTGAACGACGGCGAGCGGGCGTGCTTCCGGCGATTTGCGCGGCACGATCAGTATGCGCGGGCGGCCCGAGAAGGAATTAAGCTCCGGCGCCAGGCGATAGGACTTGAACTCGGAATCGCCCGATTTGAACCAGCAGCCGTTGGCGCCAAGCGCCACGCGCTCCATGGTCGGCAGTGCGGCCGTGTTCGGGCTCGGCGCCGGCGGCTTCGGCGATTGGCACGAAGCGAGAAGGGCCAGGCCAAACGTTGCGCAGGCAAGGCCGGCCAGGCGTGCAGGGACAAATGAAGGCATCGACGGTCTCGCTCGCATTTCAGGGATGGATCGGATGCCTTCTATCAGCCGGATGGTTAAGCGGCGATTACTTCGAGCGCAGACGCAAAGAGGCCGCGGCCGTCGGAGCCGCCATGAGCCGCTTCGATCAGGTTTTCCGGATGCGGCATCATACCGAGCACGTTACCCTCGGCATTCATCACGCCGGCGATATCGTTCATCGAACCGTTCGGGTTGGTGCCTTCGGCATAGCGGAACACCACCTGGCCATTGCCTTCGATCGTCTTCAGCGTCTCGGCATCGGCGAAGTAGTTGCCGTCGTGGTGGGCGACCGGCGAGCGGATGATCTGGCCCTTCGAGTAGGCGCGGGTGAAGTCGGTGTCGGCATTGACCACTTCGAGCTTGATCTCGCGGCAGACGAACTTCAGCGAGGCATTGCGCATCAGCGCGCCCGGCAGGAGGCCGGCCTCGACGAGGATCTGGAAGCCGTTGCAGACGCCGAGAACCTTGACGCCCTTTTCCGCCTTGGCCTTGATCGCCTGCATGACCGGCATGCGCGCTGCGATCGCGCCACAGCGCAGATAGTCGCCATAGGAGAAGCCGCCCGGGATGACGATCAGATCGACATCGGGGATATCCGTTTCCGTCTGCCAGACGGTGACCGGAGCCTTGCCGGAAATCTTGGTGAGGGCCGCGATCATGTCGCGGTCGCGGTTGAGGCCCGGAAGCTGAACGACGGCTGACTTCATATCTCTGTCTCCGTTAGCGGCGAGATCAAATCTTGATGCCCCACCCCGACGAGCCAGGCATCTCCCGATCGCAGCACCGCTCCGTTGGGCGTTCGTGCTGCTTCGGCGTTTCTTAACGTCTGGATCCGCGCCCGAAGGCACGGACCGATCTTCATGCCTGATCGATCAGGCGAACGAGATGCTGTAGTTCTCGATCACCGTGTTGGCGAGCAGCTTTTCGCACATCGCCTTGAGGTCTTCTTCGGCCTTGGCCTTGTCTGTGGATTCGATCTGCAGATCGAAAACCTTGCCCTGACGGACCTGGCCGATGCCGTCGAAGCCGAGTGCGCCGAGCGCACCTTCGATTGCCTTGCCCTGCGGATCGAGAACGCCGTTCTTCAGCGTCACGGTTACACGTGCCTTGATCACTTTGATTTTCCCCGAAAGTTATTTCACCAGAACCGGACCGGTGCCGCGCACGGGTTCGTTCTCGTTCATGATGCCAAGACGGCGGGCGACTTCCTGGTAGGCCTCGACGAGGCCGCCAAGGTCGCGGCGGAAGCGGTCCTTGTCGAGCTTCTCGCGGGTCTCGATGTCCCAGAGACGGCAGCTATCCGGCGAAATCTCGTCGGCGAGCACGATGCGCATCATGTCGCCCTCGAACAGACGGCCGCACTCGATCTTGAAGTCGACGAGCTGGATGCCGACGCCCAGGAACAGGCCCGAAAGGAAGTCGTTGATGCGGATGGCGAGCGCCATGATGTCGTCGAGTTCCTGGGGGCTTGCCCAGCCGAAGGCGGTGATGTGCTCTTCGGAGACCATCGGGTCTTCCAGCGCATCGGCCTTGTAGTAGAACTCGATGATCGAACGGGGGAGAACGGTGCCTTCCTCGATGCCGAGGCGCTTGGACAGCGAGCCGGCGGCAACGTTGCGCACGACGATCTCGAGCGGGATGATCTCGACTTCCTTGATCAACTGCTCGCGCATGTTGAGGCGGCGGATGAAGTGTGTGGGGATGCCGATCTTGTTGAGATGCGTGAAGATGTACTCGGAAATACGGTTGTTCAGCACGCCTTTGCCGTCGATGACGTCATGCTTTTTCTTGTTGAAGGCGGTCGCGTCGTCCTTGAAAAATTGGATGAGCGTACCTGGCTCCGGACCCTCATAGAGGATCTTGGCCTTGCCCTCGTAGATACGGCGGCGACGATTCATGGATTCTGTCTCTGTGGTTGTTGGCGCTCTTGGGTCGCGCGCGTGGAATATCTCTCGGGGTCCATAACCGAAAAGAACGGATTTCACAATCGGCGTATCTTCCCGTCCCCTGATTTGCATAGGGCGCCCGCGCGTCTCTACCTGGACGCATCAAGGTCGCCGTGTCACTTTGGGCGCTGCGACGTATGTAGTCCCTGAATCGAAGGCGATTTCAGGAACCATACGGAGGGTAACATGAAAGTCATCAAACCGGAAAACTACGCATTGCAGTTTGACCTCCGTTTTGGTTTATGGCGATAACTGTTTCCGGCATGGAATTTTCAGGGAGATCGATTGATGACGACGATGCAGGATCGCGAAAAGGCCTTCGAGGCGAAGTTTGCGCTGGACGAAGAACTGAAGTTCAAGGCTGAAGCGCGCCGCAACAAGCTTGTCGGTCTCTGGGCTGCCGGTCTGCTCGGCAAGGCCGACGCCGACGCCTACGCCAACGAAGTGGTGGTTGCCGACTTCGAAGAGGCCGGCCACGAAGACGTCGTCCGCAAGATCAAGGCCGACTTTGACGCTGCAGGCGTTGCCCAGACGGAAGATCAGATCCGCTTGCGGATGCTCGAGCTTCTCGGCGAAGCCGTCCAGCAGATCCAGAACAAGTAAGTTTTCAGGCACCAATGCCGACCGTTCACGCCCGGCCATGAAGCCGGGCGTTTTTATTTGTCCTCCGTGCCGAAGACCGGCTTCCATCCGCGCCGCAGGCGCCGTTCAAGCTCCAGACGATCCATCGGGCGGGCCAGCGCGTAGCCCTGCAGCACATCGCAGCCGAGATCGCGCAGCATCGCCGCATGCTCCCAGGTCTCGACGCCTTCGCCGACGACCTCGATGTTGAGCGAATGGCCGATGTCGATGATCGCGCGGACCAGCTTAGCCTGTTTCGGGCTCTCCGTGATCGGTCCGACCAGCGCCCGGTCGATCTTCAGCCGCGCCGGATTGAGATTGAGCAGGCCGATGATCGAGGCGTGCCCGGTGCCGAAGTCGTCGATCTCCACCTCGATCCCAAGCGCGCCGAGGGCCGAGATGGTTTCGGCGATTTCATCTTCCGGATCGTCGAGGAAGATGGATTCGAGCAATTCGAACGAGAGGACGCCAGGGGCGATCTGCAGATCACGCAGGTCGGCGATCAGGCCGGGATCACGCAGGCGCGGCGACGACATGTTGACCGAGATCTTGGGAATGGCGAAGCCGGACTGCCGCCAGGACTGAAAGTCGGCATAGGCGAGCTCCACGACCTTTCGGTCGATGGCCGGCAGGACATTGATCTCCTCCGCGACCTTCAGGAAATGGAAGGGGGCAAGCACCCCGCGCTCAGGATGGTTCCAGCGAACCAGAGCCTCGACACCGGTTATCTCGAGTGAACGCGCATCGAACTGCGGCTGATAGTAAACCGTGAACTGCCCTTCCTCGATCGCCTGGCGAATATCGTCGCCGATCCGTTTGGCTGTCAGAATTTGTGTCTGGATCTGCTCAGAAAAGGCTTCGACCCGGTCCCGGCCGAGGCTCTTTGCCCGGTAGAGCGCGATGTCGGCATTCATCAACAACTGCTTCGCATCGAAATCGTCAGGCCCTTTCCAGGCAATGCCGATGCTCGCGCCCAGGCGGCAGAGCTGGCCCTCGTAGGGAATGGGGCGACGGAAGGCGTGCACGATACGCTCGGCAAGCTCGGAGAGCTGCGGCAGGTTGCGACCGCGGCGGCAGAGAATGACGAATTCGTCGCCGCCGATGCGGGCAATGAAATCGTCATGTCGCGCGTGCGCGCGAAGGATGGCAGCGGCATGGGTCAGCATGGCATCACCAGCCTGGTGCCCAAGCGTGTCGTTGATCTGTTTGAAACGATCAAGGTCGATATGCAGGATGGCGTTGACCGCGACGTTTTCCGCCAGCATCTGGTCGAGGTAGCGCCGGTTGGGCAGATCCGTCAGGTAGTCGTGCAGGGCGTTGTATTCGATCCTTATCCGCGCCAGCTCGAGCTCGCGGTTGCGCGCTTCGGCGGAAGCCTGGGCCTGGCGCAAGTCCTCCTGCAAAGCGATGTCTTCGGTGACGTCCCAGTTCGCCCCGATGAGCTTTCGCGTCCCGAGATGATCGATATAGGTCGCCGCATTGGAGCGGATATGCCGGATCGTGCCGTCCGGGCGCACGATCCGAAAGGCATTGCTGTAGGGCTTGCCGGAAGCGATGCCTTCGTTGGTCCGAGCGATGACCTTGTCGCGGTCGTCGGGATGCAGCGTGCTCTCCCAGGCTTCGGAGCTCGGCGGCCCATCACTTGGGTCGAGGCCGTAGATCTCGAACATGCGCTCGTCCCAGTCGTCCCTCTGGGCGTCGAGGTTGAAGTCGAACACGCCGATCTTCGAAACGCCGAGAGCGAGCCTCAGGCGGCGAGAGACCTCTTCGAGACGGGCCTCCGCCTCCTTGCGCGCCGTGATGTCCGTGTCCGTCCCGATGATGCGGGAGGGTCTGCCATCCGGCCAATAGGCAACGGACGCGCCACGGCTCTCGATCCAGACCCAATGCCCGTCCGCATGGCGCTCGCGGTACTCGAAGGTGTTGAACACAGCCTCGCCGGAATCCTGACGCTCGATTGCGGCACGCACATGCGCGTGGTCGTCGGGGTGGACGTTCTGGATCCAGGTCTCAAGACTACCGTCGACTTCGGCATCGTCGGGCAGGCCACGAAGCCGCTTCCAGGTGGTGGAGTAAAACAGGTTCCCGGTTTCGAAGTCGTGATCCCACACGCCTTCAAGTGCGCTGTCGAGCGCATATTTCCAGCGGGTTTCGTCGTTGCGCAGACCGGCGATTTCGTCGACGAGCTCATGGGCGGGGAGCATCAACAGGAGAAAGGCGTCCTGGTCGGCAAAAAGCACGGGTGACCAGGAGACAAGCATCGGCAGCGGACCGGAGAGGCTTTCGAAACGGAGCGTCGTGGACGCGGTCGTCGTGGGCGCCAAGGTGTTCCGCGCCGGCAACAGCGGCCGGTCCTCATCCAGCACGAGATCTGCGAGAAGGGCTTTGCGGAGCGAAGCGGGTGTCCTTAGCAGCAGTTCGCCGGCGCGCGCGTTGGTCGTTATGATCCGTCCCAGATCATTGGCAATGATTGCTCCGGCCGGCAAGCGCTCCAGAGCGGCCTGCGTGAGAACATCCGAATTCGCTGGCGCACCACGCGCACCTTTGGTGAGACCTTCGTTGACGGCCACTTATCCCATGTCCAGCGTTTGCGGCCGCATTTCCAAGGCACGGGAGCCGGAAATCAGGCTGCAAATCAAGATTCGACAGCGCTCAACGCCCTTTGACGACGAGTCACGTTGCCATGCCGACCGATGATGACCGCGGACAATGAACGTCGGATTAATGGGAAGTCGCAGCAGCCGTCAACCGGGGCGGCGAAGCATCAGGGCTTCAGGCGGCTCAGGAACTGAGCGAACACCATCGTTCCCTCCGGCCAGGGGCCATGCCCGGACTCGGTGTTGATATGGCCCGATTCGCCGGCGTCGACGAGCAGCGAACCCCAGGCCTTGGCGATATCGTCTGCGTGTTCGTAGGAACCGAAAGGATCGTTGCGGCTTGCAACCATCAGCGACGGGAACGGCAGGGGATCACGCGGATAGGGGCCGAATGTCATCAGATGCTTCGGGCGGATCGTCGGATTGGCCACATCCGGAGGTGCTACCAGGAAGGCGCCAGCGATCGGCTTGTTGAAGTGGGGCAGGGCGTGCACCGCAGTCGCGACGCCAAGCGAATGGGCGACGATGACGACCGGCTTTTCCGCCGCATTGACCTCTTCGATCATGCGCGCCACCCAATCTTCACGCACGGGCTTTGCCCACTCCGCCTGCTCGACGCGGCGCGCGGTGGACATCTTGCGCTCCCAGCGGGTCTGCCAGTGCTCCGGTCCGGAGTTGGTGTAGCCAGGGACAATGAGGATATGGGCGTCGGATACTTTCATAGTGGCCGCGATGTGGCGCTGAAAGCGGCCGAAGTCAAGACCTGCAACGCCGTGCGCTATTTGAGAGGCGCCATGGTCGCCGCAACACTTCGAAGGACTGTTGTTTTCATCCCTGGATCGGTAACGACCTGGAGAAACAGGCGGCAGGCGACAGCGCCTTCATTTTCTGTATAATCGCCATGACGGTCGCGGTTGGTGCGACTTTGTTTCGTCGCATCTCTGTTCCGCGGCCGCTCTAGTTCGTTGAGGAGTGAGCCATGACAACATTCCATGTTCTGTCGGGGGCGGATGCGAGTGTCGCCCACCCCGGGATAAAGAAGATTGGTGTCTCGGATGTGTTCGACGCCTTGCGTCTCGGATTTGAAGATTTTCGCGAAAAGCCGTCGCACTACGTCTTTCTATGCCTGATCTACCCGATTGCCGGCGCCGTGCTGATTACCTGGAGCGCAGGCGCAAACATGCTGCCGCTGCTTTATCCGCTGGTCTCGGGCTTTGCCCTGATCGGCCCTGTCGCGGCGATCGGTCTTTACGAAATCAGTCGACGGCGTGAACTCGGCATGGACTATTCATGGCCGCATGCGCTTCGCCTGCATCGCTCTCCAGCCTTGCCATCGATCATGGCCGTTGCCGCCATGCTTTTCGTGGTCTTCATTGTTTGGCTGCTGGTGGCCCAGGCGCTCTACGTACAAATCTTCGGGGCCGAACCGCCGGCTTCGATCGCTGCCTTCTGGAACGGCATCATCGGTACCGAACAGGGCTGGAACCTGATCCTCGTCGGCAACGCCGTCGGCTTCGTCTTCGCGGTCATCGTGCTCGCGACAACGGTCGTATCCTTCCCCTTGCTGATCGATCGCGATGTCGGCGCCGTCGCGGCGGTGGAAACGTCGATCCGCGCGACCCTCGTCAATCCGGTACCCGTCGCGCTCTGGGGCTTCATCATCGCGGCTGGCTTGGTGATCGGCTCGATCCCGGTCTTCGTCGGTCTTGCCGTCATCATGCCGATCTTCGGCCACGCCACATGGCATATCTATCGCAAGATGGTGGAGCCAGGTCCGCGCGCCGGTTCACGATAGGCGAGTCACGGCGCAACCTATCAACGCGAAAAGCGCCGCAGGTCAATCGACTTGCGGCGCTTTCAAGCGTGAGCGAAGACCGGTCTTACGGCCTAGCTCACTTCATTGTTTCATCGAAACAATGAAGTGATCTAGATCTTTGAAATTACGCAATTCCGGACGGAAAACCGTTTCGCACTTTTCCTGGAATTGCTTGTCTTATGACATTGGCTGCCGAACAGGTCAGAAAGGAACCGCTGCGGGAGGGTCGCCGCCCTCCCGCAGCGGCGAGGGTCGGATCGTTGGAATTGCGGACCTTTTGATGGGTCGAGCTAGAGTCGGATCGCCCTCGTCTTTCCCTTGAGGCCTGAACGGATACCCGGAGTTCGGCTCCGGATGACAAGCACAGGACAAGCGAAAGATGATGAACGATAGCATCGGGGTCGACATCTCGAAAGACCATCTCGACGTCCACAGGCTGAGCGACGGTGTGAGCCGGCGCTTCGCCAACGACAGCCGTGGCCATAGGACATTGATCGGCTGGCTGGAGCGGCCTGAGCTGCGTATCGTCTACGAGCCGACAGGCCCCTATCATCGGGCCCTTGAGCACAGGCTGGCAGAGGCGGGCTTCGCGCTGGTCAAGGTCAATCCGCGTCAGGCGCGGCGATTTGCCGAGGCCACCGGCAGGCTCGCCAAGACCGACCGGCTGGATGCTGCGATGCTCGCCCGCATGGGGGCGTTGCTCGAACTTCAGGCGCGGCCGGCGCGAGGCCCGACCCTCAACGATCTCAAGGACCTGCACATGGCCCGCGAGGCATTGGTGAAGAACCGAACGGCCGCCAGGAACAGGGCGAAAAACCTGACCTTGCCGATCCTCAAGCGCCACAACGCCGAACAGCTCAGGCAGATCGAGCGCCAGATCGCGGCCCTCGAAAACGAGATCATGGCGCTCATCAAGGTCGATCCCGACCTCGCACGACGCTTCGACATCCTCGTCTCGATCCCGGGCGTGTCAGCAATCACCGCCTTCGCGCTTCTCATCGACATGCCCGAACTCGGTACACTCGACCAGGCCCAGGTCGCTTCCCTCGCCGGCCTCGCTCCGGTCGCTCGCCAGTCCGGACAGTGGATCGGCCGCGCCTTCATCCGCGGCGGCCGGGCCAATGTCCGACGAGCACTCTACATGCCCGCGCTCGTCGCCATCCGCTTCAATCCCGACCTCAAGGCCAAGTACGACCGGCTCAAGGCCGCCGGAAAAGCCTCAAAACTCTCGCCATTACCGCCGTCATGCGAAAGCTCATCATCATCGCAAACGCATTGCTCAGGGATGGCCGCATATGGGAACCAACCCGTACTTGACCAACACGGATACTCTAGCGAAAGTGCTTGTAGTAGGAGGAAATCTGCGCCGCCGTGTTGGACGACAGATTGAGCTTGATGCCGATCTTGTCGCCGCGGTACCAGCGTACCATGCCGGTCAGGAAGCCCAGTTCCTCGCTCCTGATCGTCACTTCCTGCCCCGTCTTGGCGCCGATGTCGAAATAGAGCTGGAAACAGATGCCTTCGTCCGAAAGGTCCTTGACGACGCCGTTGCTGGACCCGGTCTTGCAGGTGACCATGCCAGTGATCTTCGTCTGTGTGCGTGCTCCCGCACGCTCCGTGCTGTCCTTGTAGGCCATGTGATCCTCGAACCTGAATTGACAGGCCCGGATCGTCACACACGATCACTGAATATCGCGCTAAAAGAAATGCCCGCATTTGAGCGATGTGCGCCAAATGCGGGCATATTCATGAGGTGCAACGCGGGCGTGTGACCCGCGCACTGTCAGGCTCAGCCGAAGACGCGCTTGAAAATCGTGTCGACGTGCTTGGTGTGGTAGCCAAGATCGAACTTCTCGCGGATGTCTTCCTCGGAAAGCGCCGCACGGACTTCCGTATCGGCCAGCAGTTCCTCAAGGAAGTCCTTGCCCTGTTCCCAGACCTTCATGGCGTTGCGCTGCACGAGGCGGTAGGCATCCTCACGCGATACCCCTGCCTGGGTCAGCGCCAGCAGCACGCGCTGCGAATGAACCAGACCGCGGAACTTGTTCATGTTCTTGATCATGTTCTCGGGGTAGACGAGCAACTTGTCGATCACGCCGGTCAGGCGGGCAAGCGCGAAGTCGAGCGTCACCGTCGCATCCGGTCCGATCATGCGCTCGACAGAGGAGTGCGAGATGTCGCGCTCGTGCCAGAGGGCAACGTTTTCCATTGCCGGTACCGAGAAGGCGCGGACCATGCGGGCGAGACCCGTCAGGTTCTCGGTCAGAACAGGGTTGCGCTTGTGCGGCATTGCCGACGAGCCCTTCTGGCCCGGCGAGAAATACTCTTCGGCTTCGAGCACTTCGGTGCGCTGCAGGTGACGGATTTCCGTCGCCAGGCGCTCGATCGACGAGGCGATGACGCCGAGGGTGGCGAAGTACATGGCATGACGGTCGCGCGGGATGACCTGTGTCGAAACCGGTTCCGGCTTCAGGCCAAGCGCCTTGGCGACATGTTCTTCCACGCGCGGATCGATGTTGGCGAAGGTGCCGACGGCGCCGGAGATCGCGCAGGTGGCGACTTCCTCACGTGCGGCCAGCAGGCGTTGCTTGCAGCGGTCGAACTCGGCATAGGCAAGCGCCAGCTTGACGCCGAACGTCGTCGGTTCGGCGTGGATACCGTGCGAACGGCCGATCGTCACCGTGTCCTTGTGTTCAAAAGCGCGGCGCTTCAGAGCTTCGAGCAGATGGTCGAGATCCGCGAGCAGCAGATCGGTCGCGCGGACGAGCTGGACGTTGAAGCAGGTGTCGAGCACGTCGGACGAGGTCATGCCCTGGTGGATGAAGCGGCTGTCCGGGCCGACGAATTCGGCAAGATGCGTCAGGAAGGCGATGACGTCATGCTTGGTGACGGCTTCGATCTCATCGATGCGCGCGACGTCGAAGGTGGCAGCGCCGCCCTTCTCCCAGATCGTGCGGGCCGCATCCTTCGGGATCACACCGATTTCGGCAAGCGCATCGCAGGCATGAGCCTCGATCTCGAACCAGATGCGGAACTTGGTTTCCGGCGACCAGATGGCCACCATTTCCGGACGGGAGTAGCGCGGGATCATGGGCTTTAGCTTTCGTCGTCAGTGGAGGATGGCCGTGCCTCTAGCAAAGATAGCCGTGAAGCTCAACGCGTTTGGCTCGTGCGCTCGCTCGCCAGCCACAGGCTGACGCCGACGAGTATAGCACCACCGAGGGGCAGATAGAGGCGAAGCCCCATCACCAGAAACTGGTAGAACGCGATGAGCGAGGTGAAGGCGAGCTGGAAAAACCAGGTCCTGGTGCCGGCAGGCGCGTGCCATTGGGCGTAAAACTGCCGGTAGTCGAGAGCATAGAGCATCGCCGTCATCGCGACGGTGCCTAGCGAAAGGAAGAAGAAGTAAGCCGCAAAACGCGTTTCCGGCCGACGCCCCGAGGCTGCAAGTCGAGCCAGGAACAGCGATGGCGCCCAGGCCAGAAGCGCCCCGAAGCCGAAGATCAGAAGCAGCTCGGACAGATGAAAGGTGAGAGCACGCTCGCGAAGCCAGAGGCCACACCAGGCCGAAAGCACCATCGCGCCGCCCCAGAGCGGCGCACCGATGACAAGCGCCCGCATCGTCGGAAGGGATCGGGCGAACCGTCGTCGATGCAGGGCGCCTACTGGCGCCAGATCTGCTTTTGCCTCGACGCCGGCCGCCGCGTCGTTCATTTCGCGATCCGGGTCGGGATCGCGATCCAGCATCCATCGGTTGTGCCTTCGAAGCCGAGCGACTTGACGAGAACCATGATGACGTGGGTTTCGGAGCCGTCGTCATTCCGATGGGTGACGGCGCCACCGACCTGATAGCCGGTGGGGCAGCGGCGGCTCTCGGGCAAGCGGCTATCGTCCTGCAGGATGTCTGTTGCCGGCTTGCCGGCCTTCATCGTCATCGACAGACGAAAGCCTTTGACCTCCTTCAGGAAGTCCTTGCAGATGCCTTCCGGCTCGAAGGTTTTCTCTTCGAGCGTTACCGAATAGGTCTCGCGGAACCCTTCGTCGGCCGCAAAGGAATCGTAGGTCAGCGCCAGCGGCTTGGCGTTCGCCTCGGTGATCGGATTATAGGCGGCAAGCAGCCCGGGCGCATCAGCCAGGCGATAGGCGTCGATCAAGGGTGCCGCACGGCGGCGTGCCTCGTGACGCGCCTTGGAGAGCGGGCTGCCATCCTCGCGGCTGACGGCGCGCACCGGCGCGCCGGGCAAGAAACTGTCATTGCGCGTATCGATCACATAGATGGTCGAATAGGGAAAGCCGGAGCCATCCTGAACGCCGTATTCCTCGAAGGCGAAGACATTGCCGTCGGCCGAAAAGCCGATCGGCTGGAGCGCGGCATAGTCGCCCGCCGAGGCCGGCGCTGCGGCTGCCGCAGCGCCCAGCAAAAGCACGCCGGGCAGTGCCGCGCGCGGCGTCATCGATAGGCCTTCTCTGCCGGCGTGCGGATCGCCTCGATCGCCGTGCGATAGGCTTCGACGGAGCCGCCCTTGAAGATCGCCGAACCGGCGACGAGAACGTTGGCGCCGGCGCCGGTTGCGAAAGCCGCCGTGTCGGGCGTAATGCCGCCGTCGACTTCGATCTCGATCGGACGATCGCCGATCATCGCCTTGATGCGGCGAATCTTTTCCGCCGTAGCTTCGATGAACTTCTGTCCGCCAAAGCCCGGGTTCACGGTCATGACCAGGATGAGATCAACCTGATCGAGCACGTATTCGATGGCGCTTTCCGGCGTTGCCGGGTTGAGCGAGACACCGGCCTTCTTGCCGAGCGACCGGACGGTCTGCAGCGAACGGTGAAGGTGCGGACCGGCTTCGGCATGCACGGTGAGGATATCGCAGCCGGCTTTCGCAAAGGCTTCGAGGAACGGATCGGCGGGCGAAATCATCAGGTGGCAATCGAACGTCGCATCGGTGTAGCGGCGCAACGACTTGATCACGTCGGGGCCGAAGGTGATGTTCGGCACGAAGTGCCCGTCCATGACATCGAGATGGATCCAGTCGGCGCCGGCATCGACGACGTCGCGGACTTCCTGTCCGAGCTTGGAGAAATCGGCCGCCAGGATCGACGGAGCAATGCGGATAGGATGGGTCATGGCGCACTCCAGCGTGTTTTCCGCGCAATAGCACCGGCTGGCCGCGCAAACAACATGCCTGCGATCAAAGCTGCGTCAGCTGAGCTGCGACCAACACGGCATGAGGTCGTTTTCGGCCGGGGCCGCGTCATGAACGCCACGGGCGATGGCGCGTGCCATCGTCGATGCCGCCACCGCGCCGAGGTCGATGAAATCCTCAAGTGTGGGGGTCTTGCCGCTGGCGCCGGTGGCAAGCGCAAAGATGAGATCGCCGTCGAGCGGCGTGTGCGCCGGCCAGAGCGCTCGGGAAAAACCGTCATGGGCGGCGATTGCCAGGCGCTTCGCTTCGGCCTTTGTGAGCACTGCATCCGTCGCGATGACGGCGATCGTCGTGTTGGCGGCTGCGGACTGCCGGTCGCGGAACTTGATGCGGATATCGGCGGCGTCAGCGGGCAGGGGATGCGGCAGGCCGAGCGCACCGAACTCGCCATCAAGCTCGAAGGGTGCGGACCAGAAATGCCTGCTATCTCCAACGGTCGCCGAGCCGAGCGCGTTGACCGCGACGAGCGCGCCGATGGTGATGCCGCTTGGCAGAACGGTCGATGCCGAGCCGAGGCCGCCCTTGAAGGCGGCGGTCAGAGCGCCGGTACCGGCGCCGGCGGTTCCGGTCGCGAACGACGGGCCGGCGCGACGAACCGCCTCGAAGCCGAGTTCGCGATAGGGCGGGTAACGTCCCCAGTCCTTGTCGCCGCCGTTGATCAGGTCGAACAGGATGGCGGTGGGCACGATCGGTATCCGGTGCGGACCGACGGCAAAGCCGCGGCCCATTTCTCTTAGCGCGGCCTGGGCTCCGGACGCAGCATCGAGGCCAAAGGCCGAACCGCCGGAAAGCACCAGGGCGTCGACTGTCTGCACCGTATTGTGCGGGTCGAGCAGATCGGTTTCCCGCGTTCCGGGCGCGCCGCCCAGCACCTGAACCGCAGCGGTTGCCGGGGGATCGCAGAGGATGGCGGTGACGCCGGATTTCAGCCGGTGATCCTCGGCATTGCCGACCGTCAGGCCCTCAACGTCGGTAATCAGGTTCAGCGGTCCGGTGCGCATCATTGGGCGGTTCCTTCGGCAGGCGCGGGCACGAAGCGGCTGCCTTGCCACTGCATCAGGCGATAGGGATTTTCGGCGCGCTCGTGCTGCGCGTTGAAGGCAATGGGGCCGAGCACGGTCGGATAGGGTCCTTTGGCGAATGCGTCGAGAAGGGGCTTGTCGTCCTTTTCCGCCTGGTCCTTGGCTTGCTCGAGCAGGGAGACCGCCGCAAAGGCGGACAATACGTAGCCATCCGGTTCGGTTCCGGCGGCGCGCAAGGCATCCGCGACCGGTTTGCCCTCGGGCGATTGCGATGCGTCCGGCAAGGTGACCGCGAAAACGCCATCGGCGAGCGGCACGGTGAGATCGGCGGCATTCAGCGCATCGCCGCCGAGCAAGGCGAGGCTCGCGCCTTCGCCTTGCGCATCGCGCGCGATCACCGCCGTGTCCTGCCTGTCGCCGCCGGTAAAGACATGGGTCGCGCCGCTCTTCACCAGTCGCCGCACCAGGTTGACCTGCTGCTCCTGGGCGGGCCGATAGGTGTCGGTGAAGACCGGTGTCAGCCCAATTTCGCCGAGGGCGGAGCGTACGCTTTCAACCAGTTCCCGGCTGTGGATGGTTCCATCGTCGATCAACGCGATCGGCTTGTCCTTCCAGCGCTGGACGATGGTGTCGACGATGCTGGCAGCCTCGGCGTTACCGCTCGGCGCAAGACGGAAGAGCGGCCACTTCTTCTTCAGCGCATCTTCCATCAGGACATCGGAACGCACACTGAGGGTGATGGCGGGAAGGCCCGCTTCGGCAAGTGCCGGAAGTGTGGCGTCCAGGCTTTCGGTGCAGAGAAACCCGATCGCTGCCTCGGCGCCGGCCGCAAGCAGCGCCTTGGTCAGCGCTTCATTGCCGGCCGTATCGCAACTCTCTGGAATGACGACGATCTCACTGCCGCGATCGCCGGCCTGGAACGCGGCGCCATCGATGATCTGCTTGCCGAGAGGTGCAAACGGGCCTTCGACCGGCGCGACGACGGCCACCTTGATGCCGGCTGCCGCGGCGGGTGCGGCCTGTACCAGTCCGGCCACGACAAGGCTGGCGACGATCGATCGAAGCATTCATTTTCTCCGCTGCCGCATTTTCCCCGGATCAGGAGGGATCCTGACCCTGCGGCGAGCCCAAACATTGCCTTATCCGTGCCGGTCGCGACGGGCGCGCGGCACGGTAGTGGCCGCATGTTTTAAGGATGTGCCCTGCCGCGTCAAAGGAAAAGATGTGACTTCGGCCGCGGATGGTTCTATCCGCGTCGCTGCCGTGTCGCAGATCTGCAAGATTCTCCTTGCAGCGGGTTTCATATTTCCCGGTACTGTCTATGTATGTGGCTGACTTCGCTCGGAGAAAGAATTGTTGGACAAGAGCCGGCTGGACCCCATCAGTTACCGCGACGCCATGAGTCGCCTGGCCGGTCACGTGCAGATCATCACCGTGGCCGATGGTGTCGAGCGGCGCGGTGTCACGGTCACCGCATCCTGCTCCGTGTCCGACAGTCCGCCGACGATTCTGGCCTGCCTCAACGGCGCCAATCCGCGCAATGAGATCTTCACGCGCAGCGACAGTTTCGCGCTCAATCTGCTTGGCGATGAACATCGCGCCATGGCACACGCTTTTTCCGGCCGCGATCAGCTCGACATGGATCTGCGCTTTGCCCTTGGCAAGTGGACCAAGCTGACGACAGGCTCTCCGATCCTCACCAACGCGATCGCTTCGTTCGATTGCCGGCTCATCGAGGTGAAGACGATCGCCACGCATCTGGTGCTTTTCGGCGAAGTCGTCGATGTCGCCATCGGACCGGCGCGGCCGCCACTCATTTATGTGGACCGCGGATACCACTCGCTATAAGTTTTACGTGGCGAGATTTCGTGCCCATCGAGACATGAGAAGATCGCCGTAAGCCTTTGAGTTGGAAGGGTGAGTTCATTCGCTTTTCAACATCAAGTTATCGATTCGAGCCGTGGCGGAGGAGACATGGCGACACAGGCGACCACAGCCCTGCCGCAGTCCATCGAGGAGACGATGGCGCTGCTGGAGGCGCATGACTATCTCGCGGGAACGGCGCTGGCGACGGTGCTGTTTCTGGCGCTCAGGATGAAGCGCCCGCTCTTTCTCGAGGGCGAAGCAGGCGTCGGCAAGACCGAGATCGCCAAGGTTCTGGCAAAGGCGCTCGATCGGCCTCTGATCCGGCTGCAATGTTATGAGGGCCTCGACGTCGCCTCGGCCGTCTACGAATGGAACTATCCGGCACAGATGCTGGAAATCCGCCTATCGGAAGCAGCCGGCAAGGTCGATCGCAAACGGATCGAAAGCGATATCTTTTCCGAACGCTTCCTGATCCGCCGCCCGGTCCTGCAGGCAATTTCTTCCAGTGCGGGCCGCGCGCCTGTCTTCCTGATCGACGAGCTGGACCGGACAGATGAGGCCTTCGAGGCGTTCCTGCTCGAAGTTTTGTCCGATTTTCAGGTCACGATACCGGAACTTGGAACAATCCGGGCGGACGAACCGCCAATCGTCATCATCACCACCAACCGCACCCGTGAGATCCATGACGCGCTCAAGCGACGCTGCCTCTATCACTGGGTCGATTATCCCAAGGCGGCGCAGGAGCTGGAAATTATCCGCCGCAAGGTGCCCGGCTGCAACGCGACGCTGTCGCGCGAGGTCATCGCCTATGTGCAGCGGCTGCGGACGGTCGACCTCTTCAAGAACCCGGGCGTTGCCGAAACGATCGACTGGGCAACGGCGCTGACGGAACTCGACCGACTGGCGCTCGATCCGGAAACGATCGCCGATACGCTCGGAACATTGCTCAAGTACCAAGACGACATCGCCAGGATAGAGGGTGCCGAGGGGCGCAAGCTGCTCGCCGAAGTCAAGGCGGAACTGCTGGCAGCGGGCTGACGATGGAGGTGCGGGAGCAGCACAGGGATGGTGCCATTGTCCCGCCGCCAGGGGAAAGCGACGGCCGGCTTGCCGACAACATCGTCTTCTTCGCACGCGCCCTGCGTCGCGCCGGCATCAAGATCGGGCCCGGGGCGATTGCCGATGCCATCGATGCGGTGGCGCTGATCGGGATCGGCGGCCGGGATGCGTTTTACGCCGCACTGCAATGCGTCTTCGTGAAGCGCCATGAGGACCAGCCGGTGTTCGACGAAGCTTTTCGGCTGTTCTGGCGCTCGCGCGGCCTCGTCGAGAAGATGATCGCGATGATGTCGCCGCTGGCGCCGGAGCGCGAAAGCGAGCGGCAACAGCGGCGGGCCGGCGAGACACGCGTCAGCGATGCGTTGCTTTCCGGGCACGAAGCGGATCGACCGCCACGTGAGGAACCCGAGATCGATATCGATGCGCGCTTCACGGTTTCGGGCCGCGAGCTCCTGCGTCGGGCCGATTTCGCGCAGATGAGTGCTGCCGAACTTGCCGAGGCGAAACGCGCCCTTGCCGCGCTGACGCTGCCGATGGACCGTGTCGTAACCCGTCGCTTCCGCCCATCGAAGAGGCAGATCCGCATCGACCCGCGCGCCACCGTGCGTGACGCGATGCGTTTCGGCGGGGAACTGATCCTGCCGCGGTTCCGGGAGCGGCGTGTGGTGCATCCGCCGCTCGTCGTGCTTGCCGACATCTCGGGCTCGATGAGCCAGTACACCCGCATCTTTCTGCATTTCCTGCATGCGTTGACCGAGGAGCGGCGGCGCGTGCACACCTTCCTGTTCGGCACACGGCTGACCAATGTCTCCCGCCAGTTGCGCAATCGCGATCCGGATGCCGCGATCGACGACTGCGTGGCTGCAGTGAAGGACTGGTCCGGCGGTACGCGCATTGGCGAAACGCTGCATGAATTCAACAGACGCTGGTCGCGGCGCGTGCTCGGACAAGGCGCCATCGTGCTGATGATCACCGATGGCCTGGAGCGTGACGATGTGGGCGATCTTGAAATCGAAATCGATCGACTGCACCGGTCCTGCCGCCGGCTGATCTGGCTCAACCCGCTGCTGCGCTTCGACGGCTTCGAGGCGCGTGCGCGCGGCGTCAGAGCGATGCTGCCGCATGTTGACGAATTCCGGGCGGTGCACAATCTTGAATCGATTGGGGAACTGGTGAAGGCGCTTTCCGGGCAGGGATCCCGGCAGGCTGACCCGCGGCGGTTCCTCGGATCTTGATCTGTCCGGCGGGAGGGTGGCAACATGCTGGAAGCTGCAAATGTTCTGGATCCGCTCGACATCGCCCAAGCCTGGATGAAGGAAGGGCGTAAGGTGGCGATTGCCACTGTGATCGAAACCTGGGGCTCGGCGCCGCGCCCCGTCGGCAGCCATCTGGTGATCGACGGCGACGGCAATTTTCAGGGCTCGGTTTCCGGCGGCTGCGTCGAAGGCGCCGTCATCACCGAAGCGGCAGATGTCATCGCTTCGGGCGCGCCAAGGATCCTCGATTTCGGCGTTGCGGACGAAACCGCCTGGCGCGTCGGGCTTTCCTGCGGCGGCAGGATTCGGGTCTTTGTTGAACGGGTCGAAGGCTAGCGATGGAACGGAGCATTCTTGAAGCACTCAATGCGGCGCGTTCGGCGCGTCGGGCGGTTGTCACTGTCAGCGCTCTCGCCGGCAGCAGCAGCCAGCTCTATTTTGAGGGCGATGACTGTCCCGACGCCTGGCGCGTTCCGGTCGCGCGAGCCCTGCAATCCGGCAAGGCCGGGATCGTGGAGACGGAGCAGGGCGCTTTCTTCCTCAATGTCTACTTGCCGCCGCCACGCATTCTCGTCATCGGCGCCGTGCATATTTCACAGGCTTTGGCCCAGCTGGCGCCCGTTGCCGGTTTCGACATGACGATCATCGATCCGCGTACGGCCTTCGCAACGCTGGAACGTTTCGCTGGCGTCGAGCTCATCGCCGAATGGCCCGAGGATGCCTTGAAACAAAGGCCGCTCGATCGCTTCACCGCCGTGGTGGCCGTCACCCATGATCCGAAGATCGACGACGAACCGATCCGCGTCGCCCTTGCAGCTGGCTGTTTCTACGTCGGCGCGCTCGGCAGCCGGAAAACCCATGCGACACGGGTCGAGCGGTTGCGACAGGCCGGTGTTTCCGATGCCGACATAGCCCGAATCCGCGCGCCGATCGGCCTCGATATCGGTGCGGCGAGCCCGGCCGAGATCGCCGTCGCCATCCTGGCCGAAATCATCGAGGCGCTACGGCGCCGCGATACCAGCCATGTCAAAGGAGTGATTGCGTGAGGTTCGGTCCAGTCAAGACCAGCGAAGCGGAGGGCGCCATGCTGGCGCATGCGGTCAAGACGGATGAGTTCCGGCTGCCGAAGGGTCACCGGCTTTCGCCCGCCGATATCGCCGCCTTGATCGCCTGCGGCACGCTGGAGGTGGTTGTTGCGCGCCTTGACCCCGGCGATCTCATGGAAGACGAGGCCGCAACGCGCATTGCTGCGGCAATCGCACCCGATCACCTGCGCTTCTCCCAGGCAGCAACCGGCCGGGTGAACGTCTATTCTCGGGTTGCCGGTCTCTTCGTCGCGACGCGCGACACTGTCAACCGATTGAACCGCATCGATCCGGCGATCACGCTCGCCTGCCTTGCCGACCATGTGCCTGTGCAGGCCGGCGACATGGTCGCAACGATCAAGATCATTCCACTTGCCGTGGCCGGTCAATTCGTCGAGGAAGCACAGAAGCTGCTCCGGAGCCATGCCGCCTTCGAAGTGAAACCCTTTTCCGCGCGACGCGCAGCGCTAATAGCAACTCAGTTGCCGACACTGAAGCCCCAGGTCATGGACAAGACGAGAACCATCCTGGCGGCCCGCCTGCGGCAGTCGGGAAGCGAGCTTGTGACCGAGCGACGCGTCGCACACACGGAAGGCGCGGTCGCCGCAGCAATCGACGACCTCCAAGCCGCCCATGACCTGCTGGTGGTCTTCGGGGCTTCCGCTGTCGCCGATCCGGATGATGTCATTCCTGCGGCTGTCCGGCGGGCGGGCGGCGTCGTCGATCATGTCGGCATGCCTGTCGATCCCGGCAATCTCCTCGTTCTTGGCCGTGTCGGCGAGATCCCCGTGATCGGGGCTCCCGGATGCGCCCGCAGCCCGCGCGAGAACGGATTCGACTGGATCCTCGACCGTATCCTCGCCGGCGAGTGGCCGAGCTTCGACGATATAACCGGCCTTGGCGTCGGCGGTTTGCTCGGTGAAATCCCGACCCGGCCGCAGCCGCGCGAAAAAGCAACGGCGTTGCCGTCGGGCCCGGTGGAGATCGTGGTTCTGGCCGCCGGCCGCGCCAGCCGGATGGGACCGGACGGCGGACACAAGCTGCTGGCGACCTTTGACGGCGTGCCGCTGGTTCGCCGCAGCGTCGAGGCGGCGATCGCAGCAGCGCCCGGCAGGGTTGTCGTGGTCACCGGCCACCGCGAGACCGATATCCGCGCTGCGCTGGAGGGCCTGCCGGCGGAGCTCGTCTCGAATCCAGACTACATGTCCGGAATGGCCTCATCTCTGACGACTGGACTTTCGGCCATCAACGAGCGATCCGCGGGCATGTTGGTCATGCTCGCCGACATGCCGGGCGTCAGCAGCGGCGATCTGCGCAGGTTGCTCGATCGTTTTGCGGCCGAAGGCGGCCGCGCCGTCATTCGGGCAACCGCCGATGGGCAACGCGGCAATCCGGTCATCCTGCCGCGGCAAACCTTTTCCGCTGTCCGTCTTTTGGTTGGAGACGTTGGCGCAAGGCACATCATCGAGAAGTGCGGACTGCCGGTCATCGATGTCGAGCTTGGTTCGGCGGCGCGGCTTGATCTCGACACGCCGGAGCAGATTGTGGCTGCCGGCGGTATCCTGGAGGAATGAACGCGTGGACAATGCTGCCATCGAGGAGATGTTCGAGACGCTGGGGCCGGTGACCATCAAGCGGATGTTCGGCGGCAAGGGGATCTATTGCCAGGGCATCATCTTCGCACTCGAGGTCGACGGAGAAATCCTCCTGAAGGGGGACGAGCAGACGGCGCCGACCTTCGAGGCGGCCGGCTCCCGGCAATGGGCCTATGATGGCAAGGGCAAGCCGGTGAAGATGCCCTATTGGAGCATACCGGACGACGCCTTTGACGACCCCGACGAGATGGCGCGCTGGGTGCGGCTTGCCTATCAAGCAGCGTTACGATCGAGAAAATAGAGGATAAACCCGCCAGCGGAGGCAATCCGCGACGACTGCGCCGCTAGAGCATCCCGCTCTCAAGTGGAATCACTGGAGGCGGAAAGATGCTCTATAATCAAAGTGCTAGAGCGTCCTTTGTGCCTTCGCTTGAACGCACGGCGCTCTTGTGCTCCAGCCTGCGCAACGCATCGACTGCGTCGGTCGTAAAACGTGACAGCGGCTGGGGCAGGGCATCGAGATCGAACCAGCCGAGAGCGGAAAGCTTGTCCGGCTCGGTGAGTTCAGGCTCACCGATAAAGTCCCGGGTCACATAGATCATCGAGATCCAGTGCTGGCGGTCAGCCTCGATCACCTGTTCGCTGAGGCAGAGGAACTCGCTCGAACGGATCTGGAGGCCGCTTTCCTCTTCGGCCTCGCGCCGCGCTGCGGCTTCCGAGCGTTCCATATGATCGACCTTGCCGCCGACGATGTTCCAGTGCTCGGCTTCAGGCGCGTTAACGCGCTTGTAGAGCAGGATCTTGCCGTCGCGCACGATTGCAAGTCCGCAGCCGAGACCCGGAAAATCGATGCCCGGCAGGCCCATAGGTTTAATCAGGCCTTGCCGGCAATCAGCATGAAAGCGGGGATTTCGTCGCCGAAGCCAACGGGCGTCGGGCCGTCATCATAGTCGCGGCGGTGACGGTTGCGGCGATCGCGATTGTCATCGTTGGCCGGGTTCGATGCGCGCACCGGACGATCGGCGCGGTTGTTCTGTCCCTGCTTGTTTTCTGCGCTGCGTGCCGGTTTCACCGATTCCGCCCTTTCCACGACTGTTTCAACTTCGGCCTCACTATCGACACGCACGGTATCGGATTTATGATCGGCGCGAGCCCTCGGGCCGCGTTCCCCATCTTTTTTCCGGTCCTTGCGGCCATCGCGATCGCGACCGCGATCGCGGCGACCGCTGTCGTGGCTTTCCATCGGCTCGGGCAAATTGGAAAGGTCGCCGTTCAGCCATTCGACCTTCTGGCCGATCAGCTTCTCGATCGCATCGGAGAACTTCGTGTCGCGCTTGGTCACAAGCGTGAAGGAGGCGCCAGAGCGACCGGCACGGCCGGTGCGGCCGATCCGGTGAACATAGTCTTCCGCATGGATCGGAACGTCGAAGTTGAAGACATGGCTGACATCGGGGATGTCGAGGCCGCGGGCAGCAACATCGGATGCAACGAGCAGCGTGATATTGTTGTCCTTGAAGCCGGCAAGCATGGCCATGCGCGAGCGCTGGTCCATGTCACCATGCAGGGCGCCGACCGAGAAGCCATGACGCTCGAGCGACCGAAAGAGGTCGGCGACATCCTTCTTGCGGTTGCAGAAGATGATGGCGTTCTTCAGATCGTCCTGGGCGCGAATCAGATCGCGCAGCACCGCGCGCTTTTCGTAATCCTTGGCGTGCGCCGCGACGAAGCGCTGTGTCACCGTCTGTGCCGTGGAGGCCGGGCGGGCGACTTCGACGCGCTCCGGGTTCTGCAGGAAGCGATCAGCGAGCTTCTGGATTTCCGGCGGCATGGTCGCCGAGAAGAACAGAGTCTGACGCGTGAACGGGATCATCTTGGCGATGCGTTCGATGTCGGGAATGAAGCCCATGTCGAGCATGCGGTCGGCTTCGTCGATGACCAGGATCTCGACGCCGGTCATCAGCAGCTTGCCGCGCTCGAAGTGATCAAGCAGGCGGCCGGGCGTGCAGATCAGAACGTCTGCGCCGCGCTCGAGCTTGCGATCCTGCTCATCGAACGAAACGCCGCCGATCAGAAGCGCGATGTTGAGCTTGTGGTTCTTGCCGTACTTGTCGAAGTTCTCCGCGACCTGGGCGGCGAGTTCGCGCGTCGGCTCCAGGATGAGCGTGCGCGGCATGCGGGCGCGGGCGCGGCCCTTTTCCAGCAGCGTCAACATCGGCAGCACGAACGAAGCTGTCTTGCCCGTACCTGTCTGGGCGATGCCCAGAATGTCACGACGCTGCAGGGCCGGCGGAATGGCGCCAGCCTGGATCGGGGTCGGGATTGTGTAGCCCGCATCGGTGACAGCGGAGAGAACTTTTTGGCTCAGGCCAAGGTCAGCAAAATTGGTCAAAGGGAAATCTGTTTCCGTTCCGGTTCAATAGAACACTGATCGATCGATGGAAAACGCACGAGACGTGGCCGCGCTCATAAGCTGAACGTCGCTGAAAGTCAAGAAATCCAGCACGTTGAAGCAGCAAAAGGTAAATAGTGGCGAATCTGTCGCATTTCTTGTCAAGCCGCGCAAGACCTGGAGACAACGAAACGACCCGTCAGTTCATGTAGGAGGCGAGCTTCCGGCTGGCATCGAGAAAGCGCATGGGATCCACCGCCTCGCCATTCAGGCGGATTTCATAATGAAGGTGCGGACCGGTGGAACGACCCGTATTGCCGGACTTGGCAATGACTTCACCATCCGTCACCTGGTCGCCGACCTTCACCAGAACGGCGGAGAGGTGGGCGTATCGGCTCGACACGCCGTTTCCGTGGTCGATTTCGACCATGTTCCCGTAGCCGCCGGTCAAGCCGGCATTCGTCACGGTGCCGGGAGCGGCCGCGCGAATGCGCGTGCCGACCGTCGCGCGGAAGTCGATGCCGGCATGGAGCGCCAGGCGACCGAGGAAGGGATCGAGACGGTTGCCGAAGTCGCTGGTGATGTCGCTCGCCGGAGACGGGTTGCCGAACGGTAGCGCGCGGACCTGCGCCCGCGTCCGTTCGAGTTCCAGAAGAGCCGAATCGAGAGCTGCCAGCGACTGGCCGAACTCGTCATCATTCGCCGGTTCGACGAACGGGCCGCCAATCGCGCTATCGGCAGAGTCCGAAGTCGCGGCGGGGACCATTGCTGCGACATCGCCGACCGACAGATCGACGCCGGTCCGACCGACGATCGAGCGAATCGCACCCGACGTCTTTGCAGCACCATCCGTCAGTTGCTTCAGTCGCGCCATTTGTTCGAGTTCGACGTCCTTCAGCGACAGCGTCACTTTGGAGAATATCCGGTCGGCACGGTCCGAGGTCGATTCGGCCGCATCGGGTGCGGCATAGGCGAGGGGAGCGGGACGAATTGCACCGGTGACCGACGCGCCGCTCAGGCCCATCAATTTCTCGATCGCCTTTACGCCGCCGCTGCTGGCGTCGGCCCGTTTCTCAAAGGCGAGGGGTTCAATCTCCGGGGTCCCGTTGCTTTCCGTCGTCAGGCCGGAACTTTCGGCCCTTTCGACCAGGGCGCCGAGCTTTCCGTTGCGCGAGGTCAGCGCCATCTGCTGGCGCAGCAGCTTCTCGACCTTTTCTTCGACCACCTGCTGGTCGAGCAGTTGCCGGCTGGTGACGCGATCGACCTGCGCTCTCAATGCCGTGATTCGATCCTCGTATTCGTGCTGCATTCGCGCCTGGCGGGCGATCGTGCCGCCGATGAGATCGTCGCGCAGGACCAGATAGGATGTGGCCGCGAGATAGCCGATGCTGCAGACGCCGGCGAAGGATACGGCGATTGCCGCCATCCAGGGACGAACCGTCATGTGTCGAACCTTGTCGCCACTTGCCAGTATCAGAACGTGATTTTCCTTACGTTTTCCGAAGGCACGATTTGCCGAACGTCCAGACACCCGTTCTCTCCCGCCATGTGCGCGTTGCCTCGCATCACCTGCGGATCATTACACTTCGTTAGGGTTAACAATTGGTAAGGATGATTGCGGTTGCGTGATGCGGCTATCGGTTGGTCGAGGCAGTCATCGAGCGATAGAAGGACGGCGTCAGTCCGGCCTCGGCGCGGGCAATGTCGTTGAACGGTGCCTTCAATGGTCCGCGAAAATTGGCGCGCACCAGCGCCTGGAAGGTCGCTGCGGGATCCTTCTTCTCGCGGGCGCAGAGAAAACGGAACCATTTGGCGCCGACGGCAACATGGCCTTTCTCGTCTTCGTAGATCACATCCAGAACGGCGGCGCTCTCGACGTCGCCGGTTTCGCGCATCTTGGCCTGAAGGGCCGGCGTCACATCGAGACCGCGCGCTTCGAGAATGAGCGGCACCACGGCAAGGCGGGCCGTCAGGTCGTTGCGGGTATCGTGCGCCGCCTGCCAGAGCCCGTCATGGGCAGGCAGGTCGCCATAGTCTGCACCGAGATCGTTCAGCCGCTGCCGGACCAGCCGGAAGTGCTTGGCCTCCTCGAAGGCGACACGCATCCAGCCGTCGAAGAAGGAATTGGGCACCGGCTCGGTCGCAAAGCGGGCGACGATATCGAGGGCCAGGTCGACGGCGTTCAACTCGATATGGGCGATCGAGTGCAGCAAGGCGATGCGTCCCTTGAGGGAACCGAGCGACCGCCGCTTCACGTGCGTCGGCGGTGTCAGTACCGGCTTGTCCGGCCGCCCGGGGCGAACCGGAACGGGTCGGTCGAGCGGCGAGCGCAGCGACAGCGTGCGGCGCTGCCAGCGCCTTGCCGTTTCTTGCGCAAGCGCCGTCTTGACCTCGAGGTCGGCGGCGCGAATCGCTTCGACTGCGCCGCCCCGCAGGCTGTGAAACACGGGCAATTCGGTCATGGGGTTCCTCAGAGGGCCTTCGCGGCGGCCAGGACCTCCTGGGCATGACCGTCGACCTTCACCTTTTCCCATACCCTGACGACGACGCCGTCGGCGCCGATCAGGAAGGTGCTGCGTTCGACGCCCATGTACTTGCGGCCGTACATCATTTTCTCGACCCAGACGCCGTAGGCAGTCACCACAGCCTTTTCCTCGTCGGCGGCGAGCGTCACTGTGAGGTTGTGCTTCTTGGCGAAGCGATCGTGTTTCTTCACTGAATCGGGTGACAGGCCGATCAGCGTTATGCCGGCTGCGACAAACTCTTCGGCAAGTTCGGAGAACGAGATCGCCTCCAGCGTGCAGGCCTGCGTATCGTCCTTCGGATAGAAAAACAGCACGACGGGGCGGCCGCGAAAGGCGGAAAGCGAGATCGTGCCGCCGCCATCGCGCGGCAGCGTGAAATCGGGAGCGACATCTCCGGGAACGGGTCTTGCCATGATTAAACCTTCCTTCTGCCAAGTTTTGCAGACAATCGGACGCTACTGCATGTCGCCCTTGATCGTTGCCGATCAATGCGAAATCTGCGGCAACTCAAAGTTCTACAGCGACTTTTGCGCGCCTCTAAAGGCACGCGGCGCTGTAGGGCATATCGAAATTCGTCGACTGCCGTCCAGCGCATTTGTGCTAGATTCGACAGGTTTCGGACGGCGTCAGCCGCTACGAAGCGTTGCAGTCGCTCGCCCGCGCGATTCCCGTTGAGGGTGGTGGCTTTCCACAGCATGGTCCAGCGTCTCATGGTGACTCTGCACGACGACATGTGGTCTACAGGAAACGAGAAACAGCCGTCCGCAACGATTGAAAAGAAGGCGCGGCGAAAGAGCTCGTATCGAACGGAGGACGTCCGCGCTGATGAGTGAGATCCGCGGCGAAAAAGTCGGCTTTCGCAAGAAAGACATCGTCGCGCTGCATGCGTTGCCTTCGGCGCAGGCTCACGATCCCATGATCGTGCACGCACCACGCAAGCGCGCCCTGCTGCGTCTCTGTGCCAAGATTGCCCTGTCCATATCCCTGCTCGCCCTCATCATAGGGGCGATCCTCGTGACCGTGATCGAAAGCGGCATGATGGACAGCACGCTGAACGCGCGTGCCCGGACGGCCCTCAATGCTGCGCTCGGAGACGCCTACCGCGCCGACGTCGGCAGCACGGTCGTGCGCGTGACGGCAAGCGGCGCGATTGCGCTCAAGGCCCGCGAGGTGGCGCTCAGCGAAGCGGCATCCGGCCAACCCGTCGCGAAGCTTCGCTCGATCTCGATCGCACTCGACCCATTGGCGCTGATGACCGGCCGCATCGCCGTCTCCAGCC
Source organism: Ensifer sp. R-19 (assembly GCF_049905105.1). NCBI lineage: Bacteria > Pseudomonadati > Pseudomonadota > Alphaproteobacteria > Hyphomicrobiales > Rhizobiaceae > Ensifer > Ensifer sp. R-19. The sequence goes on along the minus strand of NZ_CP184569.1, from coordinate 1,587,040 downwards.
TTGAAGCGGAAGGCGGCGATTTCGATACCGGGCTCCTTCCTCGGGGCGAGCCGCTCGATCTCACCAAGATCCGTATCGCCGATGTCGGCGATGCGCTCGAGGCCCTGTTCTCCCATGTCGACCGCATGTCGCAGATGGCGGCCGGGCGGGGCAGCCAGACCGTAACACTCTCCGACTTCAGTTTTTCCGTCGTCGGCGCCCGCAACCGCGTCGTTCCGGTCGTCGCCTCCGCACTCGAATTCAACCGGGATGCCAGCGGTTCGATGAGCGTCAAGGGCAGCGCCACCGTCGATGGTGTCGAGGTCGATATCACCGCCGACGCGCTTGGCCAGAGAGGGCACGTGACCGGCTTTGATGCGGCGATCACCAATCTGCCTCTCGCGCCGTTCTTCTACCACGGCAAGTCGGGTGCGGAGCAGGCCTTTGGCATCGACGCGACGGCAGGGCTGACGTTGAACGCGACGCGGGCAGTCGGGGAGGCGAAGCCGGATCTGCGCGTGGCAGTGCGCACCTCCAAGGGCACCTTCCATGCCGGCGGCCTCGTCTCGACGCTCAATCCGTCGCAAATGGACATCGCCTATGATTTCGGGCGCTCCGCGGTCGAGATCCTGCCATCGGTCGTCAAGATCGGCCGCTCGACCTTTCCGTTCACCGGCGCGGTCATCGACCTCGACAAACTTGCCGGCGCCACGGACAATGGCTTCGCGATCGATCTCCTCCTGAAGAACGCAAGCTCGGCCCCGGAAGACGTCACCGATCAGCCGCTGACCTTCGATGCCAAGGCAAGCGGCCGGTTCACCGCAGACACCCACCGGTTGATCTTCGATCAGCTCGCCGTGTCGAGCCCGCTTGGCTCGATGTATGGCTCGCTTTCGGTCGCCTTCGGCAAGACCTCGCCGCAGATCAGCTTTGCCGCCGTCAGCGACCGCATGGAGGCGACGGCCGTCAAGCAGTTGTGGCCGTGGTGGATCGCCAAGGGCGCTCGCCGTTGGGCGATCGGCAACCTCTTCGGCGGCATAGTCACCAATGCGCGCATCGAAGTGTCAGTTGCCGAAGGCCGGATTGCCAACAACGAAGGGGAGTTGAAGCTCAACGAACAGGAGCTCAACATCAACTTCGACATCGACGACACCCGCATCAACATAACCGGCGAGATACCGCCGCTGCGCGACACCTCCGGCAAGTTCAAGCTGAGCGGCCAGCGCATGACGGTTGAGATCGGGCAGGGCACCGCCTATTTCCCGTCGGGACGGTCCGTGGCGCTCAACGGCGGCGACTTCATCCTCCCCGATGTCTACACCAAGCCGCTGATGGCGGAGATGAAGATCGAGGTTGGAGGTGCTGCGGATGCGATTGCCGAACTCGTCACCTACAAACCGATCCAGGCACTGCAAAAGACGTCGCTGCTGCCGGAGGACTTCAGCGGTCCTCTCACCGCGCTTGTCGGTGCGCGCTTCGGCCTGATCTCGGACCAGCGCCCGCCCAAGCCGCTGTGGCAGGTGGAGATGCAACTGGACAAGGTCAGCGTCAACAGGGCGTTCTATGGCCGGCCGGTATCCGACCTCGTCGGAACGTTCCGGGTCGACAATCAGCAGGCCGTGCTCGATGCCGACGCGCAACTGGAGGGCGCCAAGGTCAGCATTGCGTTGACGGAACCGGTCGATAGCGATTCGAAGGTCAAGCGCTCGCGTGAGATTTCAGGCACCTTGGACCAGGGTGTCTGGCAGAAGCTGGCGCCGGGCCTGTCGAAGATCGTCTCCGGACCGATCAGTGCCGACGTGACGATTGGCGATCAGGATCGGGTAGAGGCGAAGATCGGGCTCGCAAAGGCCGCTCTGTCCTTGCCGTGGATCGGCTGGAGCAAAGGAGCCGGCATTCCGGCGGAGGCGCGTTTCACGGCGAGCAAGTCTAATGACACCGTCGTCATCTCCGATTTTGCCGTCGCCGGAGACGGTTTCGGTGCACGGGGTGATCTGCAGGTGGACGGTGGCGGACTGGTCTCCGCCCGCCTCGACAACGTCCGACTGGCCCAGGGCGACGACTTCAAGGTTTCGGTCGACCGCGGCAAGGGGGGCTATACGGCCACGCTCAGCGGCGCCGCTGCAGACATCAGGCCGATCCTCGCGCAGATGAAGGCGGGAAGCGACCAGAGCCAGGGCGGCGGCGACGACATCACCATCAAGGCACAGCTCGATCGCGTCACTGGCTTCAACGGCGAATCCCTGTCGAATGTGAACCTGGTCTATGCCGAACGCGGCAGCCAGATCGAGGACGTCAATCTTTCGGCTGTCACCGGCAGCGGTCAGGCACTTGTCGCCCGGATTGCCAAGGCCGGCGCCGATAATACGCTTGAGCTGACCACAGGCGACGCCGGCGCGCTGGCACGCTTTGCCGATATCTACCAGAACATGCGCGGCGGCCTGCTCAATCTCAAACTGCGCGATCGTGGCGGGCGTTCCTGGCGCGGGAGCGTCGACATCCGCAAGTTCCAGCTCGTCGGCGAACAACGCCTGCAATCGATGGTGTCGACGCCAACAGGCGCCGACGGGCGAAGCCTCAACCAGGCCGTCCGCCGCGACATCGACGTGAGCTCGGCCCGCTTCGAGCGCGGTTTCGCCCAGCTCGCGCTCGACCGCGGCGCGATCCGCGTCGATGGCGGCGTGTTGCGCGGCACCGACGTCGGCGCGACCTTCCAGGGGACGGTGCGCGATAACAACGGCATCATGGATATGACCGGCACCTTCATGCCGGCCTATGGCTTGAACCGTATCTTTGGCGAACTGCCGCTGATCGGCGTTCTGCTCGGCAATGGCCGCGACCGCGGCCTGCTCGGCATCACTTTCAAGCTCAACGGTCCCTTCAATCAGCCGAAGTTGACGGTCAATCCCCTGTCGATCATCGCGCCGGGCGTCTTCCGCAGCATCTTCGAGTTCCAATGAAAAAGGCCGGCGTGGTGGCCGGCCTCAGTCATCTATTCGTTGTGGCTCGGCTCAAGCCGGGCGCACGAGGATGTGCTTCTTCTTGCCGAGCGACAGCTTGACGACATTATCGGCGGTGACGTCACCGGTGCCGATCAGACGACGCTCGTCGCTGACCGCCTCGTCGTTGATCCTGACGGCACCGCCTTGCACGTGGCGACGGGCTTCGCCGTTGGAGACGGCGAGGCCGGCGCGCACGATCAGCGTCAAAAGCCCGAGGCCGGCTTCGAGCTCGGCGGTCGGGATTTCGACCGAAGGCAGGTTGTCGGCGAGCGCGCCTTCCTCGAAGGTCTTGCGCGCGGTTTCCGCCGCCTGCTCGGCGGCCGATCGGCCGTGCAGCATGGCGGTGATTTCCGTCGCCAGGATCTTCTTGACCTCGTTGATCTCCGATCCGCCGAGCTTTGACAACCGCTCGATCTCCGCCATCGGCAGCGTCGTATAGAGCTTCAGGAAGCGGGTGACGTCGGCGTCCTCGGTGTTGCGCCAGTACTGCCAGAAGTCATAGGCCGACAGCATATCCGGGTTGAGCCAGATCGCGCCGTTGACCGACTTGCCCATCTTGGCGCCCGACGCCGTCGTCAAAAGCGGCGAGGTCAGCGCGTAAAGTTGCGGCGTGCCCATGCGGTGGCCGAGGTCGATGCCGTTGATGATGTTGCCCCACTGGTCCGATCCGCCCATCTGCAGGCGGCAGCCGGTGCGCTTGTGCAGTTCCACGAAGTCGTAGGCCTGCAGGATCATGTAGTTGAACTCAAGGAACGACAGCGATTGCTCGCGATCGAGCCGCGTCTTGACGCTGTCGAAGGACAGCATGCGGTTGACCGAGAAGTGACGGCCGACGTCGCGCAGGAACTCGAGGTAGTTGATGCCGAGCAGCCAGTCGGCGTTGTTGATCATCAACGCGTCCTTGGGGCCGTCGCCATAGGTGAGATAGTTGGAGAAGACCGTCTTGATGCTGGCGATATTGGCTTCGATCGTCGCCGGCGTCATCAGTTGGCGCGCCTCGTCCTTGAAGGACGGATCGCCCACCATGCCGGTGCCGCCGCCCATCAGCGAGATCGGCTGATGGCCGGTCGCCTGCATCCAGTGCAGCATCATGATCTGAATGAGACCGCCGGCATGCAGGCTCGGTGCGGTCGGGTCGAAGCCGATATAGGCCGTCACGATTTCCTTCCGGAACAGTTCATCCAGGCCAGACTCGTCGGAGATCTGGTGGATGAAACCACGCTCGCTGAGGGTGTGAAGGAAATCGGACTTGAAACCGGACATGATCTGTCTCTCTTGCGGGGAAGTTTTTGAACGAACGGGCGTTTAGCACTGTTTCCGCGCATAATCACTTCAAAAGTGATTCTGGAAATGTTGACGGCATGACACGGACAAGAACGGCAATCGGCCTGATGAGCGGCACGAGCATGGACGGCATCGACGTCGCCATGCTGAGGACCGACGGCGAAGACATCGTCGAGCGCGGCCCCTCCGCCGGCTTTGCCTATGACGCCCGCTTTCGCGACCGGCTGAAGCAGGGACTGGTCGACGCAAAGACGATCACGCAACGGGATCAAAGGCCCGGCGCGCTGTCGCAGCTTGAGCGCGACCTGACGCTGCGGCATGCCGAAGCAGTCAAAGCCTTCCTGCAGCAAAACGACCTGTCGCCGACGGCTATCGACGTGATCGGCTTCCACGGGCAGACCGTGCTGCACCGTCCCGACGAGGCCTTGACGGTGCAGATCGGCGACGGCCCGCTGCTTGCCGGCGAAACGGACATCGACGTCGTCTACGACATGCGCGCCAACGACATGGTGCATGGCGGGCAGGGTGCACCGCTGATCCCCGCCTATCACGCCGCTCTGGCGCGGGGCGCCGCCGGCCTTTCGGCGCCGGTCGTCTTCGTCAATATCGGCGGCATCTCCAACCTGACCTTCATCGGCGCGGGCGAAACGCTCGTTGCCTATGACAGCGGCCCGGGCAATACGCTGATCGATCAATGGGTCGAGGCGCATGCCGGCATTCCCTTTGACCAGGGCGGCATGATCGCCAGCGAGGGCGCCGTTCTTCCCGATCTCGCGGAGCGCTACCTCGCCAATCCCTTCTTCACTGCGAAGCAGCGCCGGTCGCTCGACCGAAACGATTTCGCGCCGCCGACGGGGAGTGACGCCGGTCTTGCCGACGGCGCCCGCACGCTTGCGCATGTGTCCGCGGCAGCAATCCTCAAGTCGGCCGGACACCTGCCGCAGCGGCCATCGACCTACATCATCTGCGGCGGCGGCCGCCTCAATCCGGTGATCATGCGCGACCTCGCGGCGCTCGCCAAGGAAGAGGGTGCAGCGGTGCTGCCGGCGGAGGACGCCGGCTTTAACGGCGATTCCATGGAGGCCGAGGCCTGGGCCTATCTCGCCGTAAGATCGCTGCAGGGCTTGCCGCTGACCTATCCGGGAACGACCGGGGTCCGGCGGCCTGTCACGGGCGGAAAACAAGCCGCCAGACCTGCTCGCTGATAGGCCCGAAACGGTATATGCTATCCACCGAATGGATTAATCAATTTTTCGCATCGGCCAATTAGGATCGGCCTCCGCGACCACCGGAGGTGGCGAAAGGCGGCTAGCCGCAGGACGAAGGTTTCGGGTTCTTCGATGGGTGGTGCGATCTCTCTGCTGGCTGTGAACTTTATCATTGCGCAGATTTTCACGGTCGCATTCCTCACCATTGCCGTAAAGAGCCGACAGCGCCGCGCGGCGCTGTGGTGCGCGGCCGGTTTTACCGTCGCGTCGCTTGCTGCCGTTTGCGAAGCGATCGTTCCCTTCTCGTCGACACCGCGGCTCTTTGCCATCGGCGCCTTCGCCTGCGTGCTCGGCGGCTTCTGTCTCCTGCGGTTTGGCCTCGGCCTCTTCTATCAGGTTCCGGTGCGTTGGCCGGTGCTTGCCGCGTGTTTCGTCGTGGGCGTTGCGCTCGACATGGAGATCTACGATTTGCCGCGCGGCACCTGGCAGCACGCCATCCCTTACCAGATGCCTTTCTTCCTGATCCAGGTGTGGACCGCGTCCGTGGTGCTGCGCTCGGGGCGACGCTCGTTCTCCGACTGGCTGCTTTTCGGTCTTCTGGCGCTCTGCTCGCTCTATTATCTCGTGAAAATCTATGCCGCCGTTGCGGCCGGCTCGGGCGTCACCGCCCAGGACTACGTCTCGAGCCCATTCGCGCTCATTTCCCAGGCACTCGGCGCGATGCTGATCGTCGGGGCAGGGCTTGCCATGCTCGGCGTGATGGTGAAGGACATCGTTGACGATGTGCAGGCCCGTTCGGAAATCGACCTGCTTTCGGGGCTCTACAATCGCCGTGGCTTCATGGATCGCGTCATGCCGCTCTTGCATGCGCGTGCGACCCAGACGCCGGGCACGCTTGTCCTCGCCGACCTCGATCGCTTCAAGTTGGTCAACGACACCTATGGCCACCTCGCCGGCGACGAGGTGATCCGTCGTTTTGCGCGGGTGCTGATGGACGTCATGCCAAACCGTGCTGTGGCAGGCCGCCTTGGCGGTGAGGAATTCGCGGTGTTTCTGCCCTGCACGGACTTGTCAGAAGCGCGCGTCGTCGCGCACGGCATGCGCGCTGCCATCATGTCCCAGCAAATCGCCGGCCTGCCGGAAGCAGCGCGCGTGACGGCGAGCTTCGGCGTCACAGCCGTCGGCAGCGGCGAGGCCTTGGATCCCGTCATGCAGCGCGCCGACATGGCGCTCTACTCGGCCAAGGCAAACGGGCGCAATCGGGTCGAATGCACGGAGACGCCGACCACGGTCGTCAATCCGACCGTGCCGCAGTGGGTCGGTCGCCCCTAGGGGCCGCGGGCTCAAGCATAGATTGGACGGGCGTCCGCAAGCGCGCCGGATGTCTTGCCGATACCCTTCGCCTGCAGAAAGCGAAGAATGTCCAGAGTGAACTGGTCAGGATCCTGCAAGAGGGAGAAGTGACTGACTTCCGGTTGGATCAGCAAACCGGAGTTCGGAATGTTGTCGGCGATGAACAGTGTATCCGTTCGCTTGATGACTTCCTCGTGATCGCCATCCACGACCCAGACGGGAACCCGGATTCCCTGGAGATCGCGGTCCGTCATGTTTGGCTGTGAGGTCCACATCTTCAGCATCTGATCATAGAAGGCAGCGTATCCGCCGGGAGTGCGGGACAACCGCTCGTACTCGACGCGGGCCCGGGCCTCGTATGCGTTGAACATGGCGCTATTGGTTAGATCGAAGGTTCCGGACGGGTTGCTGTTTGCCCCGAAGGCGAATACGCCGCTGACCCGCTCGGGATGCAGCATCGCCAGCTTGAGGCCGGTAATGGCACCGTCGCTCCAGCCGACAATGGCACTTCTGGGTATGTTCAGCTGTTCCATCACCCCGACGACGTCGGAAACCATGAGGTCGTAACCGACAAGGTTGTCCCAGGTGCTGCGGCCGTGGCCGCGGCTGTCGAGAACGATGACTTGGTAGAACTTGGCGAGTTCAGGAACCTGGCGCCCCCAATAGTCGGAATTGGCCAGGCCTCCATGCAACATGATGATGGGCTCGCCTGTGCCGTAGACCGAGTACCAGATTTCCGCACCCGATACCGGTACGAACCCGTTCTGCGTGGCCGCTGGAAGCGCCGGAGTGTCCGGAAGGGTCTGCCATTTCGGTTCGCCAAATGAAACGCCCAACATTCCCGTCATCGCGATCCCCCAAAAAAGCGCCTGGCGTGACGCGCACGCCAGCACGGACAAACGGATCAACTCCAAATAACCCTGCCGTCCTTTAAACAGCTCAGACTTGCACCATACGCCGTTTGCGCGGCTCTGAAATCACCCCACCGGGTGAAGGACGACCGGACTTCGGAGTTAAATGAGGGTAACAGCGACGCGGCGCAGCGCTCAAACGTACGCAAAGCTCGCCGCAAACGAAAAGAGCCGTGCGGTCCGAAGAACGCACGGCTCTACTGCTCAATCTACCAAACGGTCAGCGAATGCGCTTGGCGGCCGGCTCCGGCGTCAGTTCGCCGTTCAGGCGACGGTCGAGATAGTCCTCGCATTCGCCCATCAGTCCGTCGACCTGACCATTGAAGAAGTGGTTGGCGCCGGGCACCGTGCGGTGGGTGATGAGAATGCCCTTCTGCGCCTTCAGCTTCTCGACGAGACCGTTCACGTCCTTCTCCGGCGCGACCTTGTCGGAATCTCCGTTGATGATCAGGCCGGAGGACGGGCAGGGCGCCAGGAACGAAAAGTCGTAGATGTTCGGCTGCGGTGCCACGGCCATGAAGCCTTCGATCTCCGGACGGCGCATCAGGAGCTGCATGCCGATCCAGGCGCCGAAGGAATAGCCGGCAACCCAGCAGCTCTTGGAATCCGGATGCAGGCTCTGCACCCAATCGAGCGCGGACGCCGCATCCGACAATTCGCCGGCGCCGTGGTCGAACTCACCCTGGCTGCGACCGATGCCACGGAAATTGAAACGGAGCGTGGTGAAGCCGCGCTTCTGGAACATATAGAAGAGCTGGTAGACAATCTGATTGTTCATCGTGCCGCCGAACTGCGGATGCGGGTGCAGGATGATGGCGATCGGGGCGCTCTTCTGCTTCGAAGGCTGATAACGGCCTTCGAGGCGGCCGGCGGGTCCGTTGAAAATGATTTCGGGCATTGGCTCTCCGGGAGTGTTCCTGGTTCGAATCTTGGGTTCAGATCGCGATCAGTCTTGACGAAAGCAGTCAGCTTTTCTAAAACCTAGTTTAGAACCGTTCAAAACTTCTGTGCGGGCATTCCGCCTTGTGCTTCGTCTCTTAAGGCAAGCGACGCGGAAAATTCAAGGAAAATGCATCGCCAGAGGTTGCCGGCTTGCGGCCTGTTGGTCTAGCGAAGGAAATCATGTCGGGTTCGCGCATCTACATGGACTGGAATGCCACGGCGCCGCTTCTGAGCGAAGCGCGCGAGGCCTGCCTGTTCGCGCTCGACCTCGTCGGCAACCCTTCTTCCGTCCACGGCGAGGGCCGTGCGCTGCGCACGCTCATCGAAAATGCCCGCCGTGATGTGGCCGCCCTTTGCGGTGCGAAAGCTGCCAGCGTCATCTTTACCAGCGGGGCGACGGAAGCGGCCAATCTGGTGCTGACGCCAGATTTCCGCATGGGCCGCACACCGCTCAAGATCAGCCGGCTATACGCGTCGGCGATCGAACACCCTGCGATACGCGAAGGCGGACGCTTTGCGCGCGAAGCCGTTTGCGAAATCCCGGTGACCTCGGCGGGTGTCGTCGATCTTCAGGTGCTTCGCGAGCTGCTCGCAGCGCATGACCGTGAACTTGGCTTGCCGATGGTCGCCGTCATGCTGGTCAACAACGAGACCGGCATCATTCAGCCAATTGCCGAGATTGCCGAAATCGTTCGCGCCAAAGGTGGTATACTTGTCGTCGACGCGGTGCAGGCCGCGGGCCGGCTGCCGCTGGCGATCGAAGAGCTGAACGCCGATTTTCTCATTCTCTCCTCGCACAAGATCGGTGGCCCGAAAGGCGCAGGCGCGCTGGTGGCGCGCGGCGAGGTGTTGATGCCCGCACCGCTGATCCGCGGCGGCGGGCAGGAGAAGGGGCATCGTTCCGGGACTGAAAATCCTGTGGCGATTGCCGGCTTTGCCGCCGCCGCCAGAAAGGTCGGCGAAGGCGTTGGCCAGCGGATGAGCGCCGTTGGAGCGTTGCGCGACAAGCTCGAAGGCGAGATGCTGAAAGCGGCAGCGGATGTGGTCATACACGGCCGCGACGTTTCGCGCGTTGGCAACACGACATTCTTCACGCTCCCTGGCCTGAAAGCCGAGACGGGACAGATCGCCTTCGATCTCGAAGGCGTCGCGCTTTCGGCCGGATCGGCCTGTTCGTCCGGCAAGGTGGGACAGAGTCACGTGCTGACGGCGATGGGCTACGATCCGCGTCAGGGTGCGCTGCGGATCTCGATCGGTGGGGGAACGACCGCAGCTGACATCGAGCGTTGCGCCGCCGCCTTCGCGAAGGTAGCAGCACGACGCCGTGCGCCGGGGCAGGCCGCCTGACGCGGGCGATGGGACGAAATTGCGGAAAAGCAATTTTCCGCTTGGCAAACAGGGTGAAAAGCGCCTTTTAGCCATTACATAAGCGGTGCGCTCAGTCGCATCGTGTTGACAAGCTACCGGACCTTGGATCCGGAAAGATTGGAGAACGACATGCCTGCCGTGCAGGAGACCATTGATCAGGTCCGTCAGATCGACGTCGACCAGTACAAATACGGCTTCGAAACGACCATTGAAGTCGAGAAGGCCCCGAAGGGCCTGTCGGAAGACATCATCCGCTTCATTTCGGCCAAGAAGAACGAGCCGGAATGGATGCTCGAGTGGCGCCTTGGCGCCTATCGCCGCTGGTTGACGCTCGACGAGCCGACCTGGGCCCGCGTCAGCTATCCGAAGATCGACTTCAACGACATCTACTACTATGCAGCGCCGAAGGGCCTCACCGGTCCGACGTCGCTCGACGAGGTCGACCCCGAAATCCTCAAGGTCTACGAAAAGCTCGGCATTCCGCTGAAGGAACAGGAAATCCTCGCCGGCGTGCAGAAGTCGAGGATCGCCGTCGATGCCGTGTTCGACAGCGTCTCGGTCGTCACCACCTTCAAGGAAGAGCTGAAGAAGGCCGGCGTGATCTTCATGTCGATCTCCGAGGCGATCCGCGAACATCCCGAGCTGGTGCAGAAGTATCTCGGCTCCGTCGTTCCGACGACCGACAACTACTATGCGACGCTGAACTCCGCGGTCTTCACCGACGGTTCCTTCGTCTACGTGCCGAAGGGCGTTCGTTGCCCGATGGAGCTTTCCACCTATTTCCGCATCAACGAGAAGAACACCGGCCAGTTCGAGCGTACGCTGATCATCGCCGAGGAGGGCGCCTACGTGTCCTATCTCGAAGGCTGCACGGCGCCGCAGCGCGACGAGAACCAGCTTCACGCTGCCGTCGTCGAGCTCGTCGCCCTCGATGAGGCAGAGATCAAGTACTCGACGGTGCAGAACTGGTATCCGGGCGACAAGGAAGGCAAGGGCGGCATCTACAACTTCGTCACCAAGCGTGGCGATTGCCGTGGCAAGAACTCCAAGATCTCCTGGACGCAGGTAGAAACCGGTTCGGCGATCACCTGGAAGTATCCATCCTGCATCCTGCGCGGCGACGGTTCGCGCGGCGAGTTCTATTCGATCGCGGTCTCGAACGGCCACCAGCAGATCGACTCGGGCACCAAGATGATCCACCTCGGCAAGAACACGTCGAGCCGCATCGTCTCCAAGGGCATCGCTGCCGGCGTTTCGGAAAACACCTATCGCGGCCAGGTCTCGGCCCACCGCAAGGCCGAGAACGCCCGCAACTTCACCCAGTGCGATTCGCTTTTGATCGGCGACAAGTGCGGCGCGCACACCGTGCCCTATATCGAGGCGAAGAACTCGACGGCGCAGTTCGAGCATGAAGCCACGACGTCCAAGATCTCCGAGGACCAGCTGTTCTACTGCCTGCAGCGCGGCATCCCGACCGAAGCGGCGATCGCGCTGATCGTCAACGGCTTCGTCAAGGAAGTCATCCAGGAACTGCCGATGGAATTCGCCGTCGAAGCGCAGAAGCTGATTGGCATCTCGCTGGAAGGCTCCGTCGGCTAAGGCGCTGAACTGAATATTGAATGGCGCGCACGTCGTGTTTGCGCGCGAACAAACGTTCGTTTCCCAAGAGGACGATAGAAATGCTTGAAATCAAGAACCTGCATGCCCGCATCGCCGAAGATGGCACCGAAATCATCCGTGGCCTGAACCTCACGGTGAAGGCAGGCGAAGTTGCTGCCATCATGGGCCCGAACGGCTCCGGCAAGTCGACGCTCTCCTACATCCTCTCGGGCCGTGAAGACTACGAAGTCACCGAAGGCGACATCCTCTACAACGGCGAGAGCATCCTGGAGCTCGACGCTTCCGAGCGTGCGGCCAAGGGCATCTTCCTCGCCTTCCAGTATCCGGTCGAAATCCCCGGCGTCGCCACGATGCAGTTCCTGAAGGTGGCAATGAACGAGCAGCGCAAGTATCGCGGCGAAGACGAACTGACGACGCCGGAATTCATGCGCCGCGTCAAGGAAGCTGCAGCCGAGCTGAAGATCGCTCCGGAAATGCTGCGTCGCCCGCTGAACGTCGGCTTCTCCGGCGGTGAGAAGAAGCGCGCCGAAATCCTGCAGATGTCGCTGCTCCAGCCGAAGCTGTGCGTGCTCGACGAGACAGACTCGGGCCTCGACATCGACGCGCTGAAGATCGTTGCAGACGGCGTCAACGCGCTGCGCTCGCCGGACCGCGCCGTCGTCGTCATCACCCACTACCAGCGCCTGCTCGATTATATCGTTCCGGACACGGTGCACGTCCTCTACAAGGGCCAAGTGATCAAGTCGGGCGACAAGATGCTGGCGCACGAACTCGAAGCCAACGGCTACGCCGACATCATCGATGCCGCGGCTTGACGCCTGTTGAAGGAGTGTTCGAATGAATATGCAACAGGCAATCAAGATGACGGCCGCCGAGACGGCGCTCGTCGATGCCTATACCGCGCAGATCGGCGATTTGCCGGGTGATGGTTCGGTTCTCTCGGTCCGCGACACGCTGGTGCACGAACTGAAGACGGCTGGCCTGCCGACCCGCCGCGTCGAATCCTGGCACTATACCGACCTGCGCACCCTGCTGCGCGCAGTGCCGGCCGCCGACCCGACGGCCTTTGCCGATCGCGTCGATGCGCTGGTTCCGGGCTCGACAGTACTTTCCGTCCGCAACGGCCAGGCTGAGGTCAAGGCCAGCCTGCCTGATGGCGTGACCGTCCGTTCCTATGTCGACAGCCTGCTCGACGGTTCGGCGGCCGCCGGCCTCGCCGTGCTCGGCTTTGACGACGCGATCGGCCGCATCAATGGCGGTCTTGTCCGCGGCGGTCTCGAAATCGACGTGGCTGCTGAAACTGCTCTGGAAGATCCGCTGGAAATCCAGCTGGTGCAGAGCCTCGGCCAGGCGCATACGCGCTTCCCGGTCGCCTTCGGCGCCAACACCAAGGCAACCGTGATCGAGCGGCATCTTTCGACCGATGCCGGCGAGAGCTTCGTCTCGTCTGTCAGCGACGTGACGCTTGCGGAAGGTTCCGAGATCATCTGGATCATCCTGCAGCAGCAGGGCATTTCCGATACCCATCTCGGCCAGCTCCGCTTCGACCTCGGCAAGAACGCCAAGCTGCATCTCTTCGTGATCAATGCCGGCGGCAAGCTGGTGCGCCAGGAGATCCACGGCAAGACGAGCGGCGAGGGCGCGGATTTCAAGCTGCGCGGCATCAACCTGCTCGGTGGTGAAAGCCACACGGACGTGACCTTCACGCTCGGCCACAACGTGCCGCACACGACCTCGACGGAGGTCATCCGCAACGTCGTGTTCGACCGCGCCAAGGGCGTCTTCCAGGGCAAGATCCTGGTCGCCAAGGACGCCCAGAAGACCGACGCGAAGATGGCGTGCAACACGCTGCTCTTGTCCGACGATGCCGACCTGTCGGCGAAACCGGAACTGGAGATCTTCGCGGACGACGTGCAGTGCGGTCACGGTGCGACAGTTACCGACATCGACCACACCCAGCTCTTCTACCTGATGGCGCGCGGCGTCCCGGAGAACAAGGCGCGGGGAATGCTCGTCAACGCCTTCGTCGCTGAGATCGTCGAAGAACTGGAAGAGCACGAAGCGCTGGTCGAGGCACTCGAAGACGTCATCTCGACCTGGCTCGAAAAGCACGCCTAAGGCTATTGCGTAATTCCTTATTTCGGAAGCGATTTAGGGATAGAATTATGCAGCAGTTCAACATGTTACAGCGACCTTAGCGCGAGTTGAATGACGCGCGGCGCTGTAGCGAAATTGGATTGAAAGACATGGAACACTCCGTACCGGTGCCTGCCTACGACGTCGAAGCGATCCGCAAGGATTTCCCGATCCTGTCGCGAACCGTTTATGGCAAGCCGCTTGTCTATCTCGACAACGGCGCATCGGCGCAGAAACCACAGGTCGTGATCGACGCGGTGGCCCATGCCTATTCCAACGAATATGCCAACGTCCATCGCGGCCTGCATTTCCTGTCGAATGCCGCGACGGAAGCCTATGAGGCGGCGCGCGATAAGGTGCGCCGCTTCCTGAACGCCCCTTCGCCCGACAACATCATCTTCACCAAATCCTCGACCGAAGCGATCAACACGGTCGCCTATGGCTACGGCATGCCGAAGCTCGGCGAGGGTGACGAGATCGTGCTGTCGATCATGGAGCACCACTCCAACATCGTTCCCTGGCACTTCATCCGTGAGCGTCAGGGCGCCAAGCTTGTCTGGGCGCCGGTGGACGAGAACGGCGCGTTCCACGTCGAAGACTTCGTCAAATGCCTGACGGACCGCACCAAGCTCATCGCCATCACCCATATGTCGAATGCGCTGGGTACGGTGGTTCCGGTCAAGGAGATCTGCCGCATCGCTCGCGAACGCGGCATCCCGGTTCTGGTCGACGGCAGCCAGGGTGCCGTGCACATGCCGGTCGACGTCCAGGACATCGATTGCGACTGGTACGTGATGACCGGCCACAAGCTTTACGGCCCCTCCGGGGTCGGCGTGCTCTACGGCAAGATGGACCGACTGAAGGAGATGCGGCCGTTCCTCGGCGGCGGCGAGATGATCGAGGTGGTGACCGAAGATTACGTCACCTACAACGATCCGCCGCACCGCTTCGAGGCGGGCACGCCGCCGATCGTACAGGCGATCGGGCTTGGCTACGCGCTCGACTACATGGAAAAGCTCGGCCGCGCAGCGATCCAGGCGCATGAGGCAGACCTGACGGCCTATGCGCGCGAGCGTCTTTCGGCGGTCAATTCGCTTCGGATTTTCGGCGACGCGCCCGATAAGGGCAGCATTTTTGCCTTCGAGATCGCCGGCATCCATTCCCACGACGTCTCGATGGTCATCGATCGCGCCGGGGTCGCTGTTCGCGCCGGCACGCATTGCGCTCAGCCGCTCTTGAAACGCTTCGGTGTTACCTCCACATGCCGTGCATCTTTCGGCCTCTATAATACCAGGGCCGAAGTGGACGCGCTGGCGGACGCGCTGGAGCATGCACGCAAGTTTTTCGCCTAAGAAATTGGTAAAAGGTTCAAAGAGTTCTCGTAGTCTTTTGAACCAAAAGAGAAAGTCCAGGAGGCCGATATGAGCCTTGATGCAACGGAAGAAAAGGTCGATGTCCGCGAGGGCATCGTGCATTCGGCGATCCCGACCGAGGAACTGGCGCGCCTCAGCGACGATATCATCGCCGCACTGAAGACCGTCTACGATCCGGAAATCCCGGCCGACATCTTTGAGCTTGGCCTCATCTACAAGATCGACATCGAAGACGACCGGATGGTCAAGATCGACATGACGCTGACTGCACCGGGCTGCCCGGTTGCCGGCGAAATGCCGGGGTGGGTCGAGAATGCCGTCGGCGCCGTCGAGGGCGTATCGGGCGTCGAAGTCTCGATGACCTTCGATCCGCCATGGACACCGGACCGCATGTCCGAGGAGGCGCAGGTCGCTGTCGGCTGGTATTGAGCCGGCGCCGCATATTGATCCGTTAAGGCACGGATACTACATTTGATTCTGTAAGGCGCCGGGCCTTTACCCCGGTGACGACAAGGAGAATGAGCCCATGGGCTTTGCCGTAATGAGCCTGACCGATTCTGCCGCCGACCGCGTCCGTTCGATCGTCGAAGGCGCCGGTGCCGATGCCAAGGGCATTCGCGTCGGCATCAAGAAGGGTGGCTGCGCCGGCATGGAGTATGCCGTCGACCTGGTGACCGAGCCCAACCCCAAGGACGACCTGATCGAACATCAGGGCGCCAGGGTCTGGGTGGCGCCCGAAGCCGTGCTCTACCTGCTTGGCACGCAGATGGATTTCGAAGTCACGACGCTGCGCTCCGGATTTACCTTCAACAATCCGAACCAGACGTCCGCCTGTGGCTGTGGCGAATCGGTCGAACTGAAGCCCGCCGACCTCGCGGCTCTGGCCGCACAGGGCGATGCGGTGGTGCGCGCCAACTAAATTTCCTCCATTCTTTCAAACGGATAGGTTGGCCCGGTTTTCGCCGGGCCATTTTTCTGCTGAGATGCTTGAACATGGAACGGGGGATTGGGCATGGCGGCGTTCAATGAGGATCTCGTCTTCAAGGCGCTCTACGAGACGTTTCCCGATCCGGTGATCATCATCGACGCCGAGCGCGTCATCCGCTCCGCAAACAATGCCGCCCTGCGCCAGTTCGGCTATCCCGCCGAAGAATTCATCGATCGCTCGGTGCGGCTGATCTACGCCAACGACGCGGAATACGAGAAGCGCCTGCGGAACCGCGCGGCACGCGTGGACGAAACCGCGGCCCGGACGTCGAACTATCTCTATGTCAGGCGCGACGGATCGACATTTTCCGGCCACCTTCGCACGACGCCGCTGCTCGACGATCAGGGCGCGGAACTGGCGCTCATCGGCATCATCCGCGACGTTTCCGATCTCACGGAGGCTGTGAGCGAGCGGCAGAAGGCTTCCGATATGCTCAAGGCAGCGCTGGAAGCGATGCCAGAGGGCTTTGCCATTTTCGACCGGCAAGAGCGGCTGGTCGTTTATAACAGGGCGTATCAGGCAATTTGCGGGCCGGCCGGCGCGGCGCTGAAGCCCGGCATCACGGCCGAGGAGATCCTGCTTCTGGCGCGACAGGGCGGTCATTATCCCGATGCCTTGCCGGGCACCCGCGAGGGCGACGAATGGATCGCTTCGCGCCTGCGCGATTTCCGTCACCCCGATGGTCGCCCCAGGATATACCGCTATGCCGACGATCGTTGGCTGCGCGTGGAGAATATCAAGGCGAAGGACGGTAACACCGTCGTCGCGCGCGTGGACGTCACCGATCTCAAGCGCGCCGAGCTCGCGCTTGAGCGCCAGCGGCAGGAACTCGAGCACAAGAACGAGGCCCTCGATCAATTCACCGCGACGGTCTCCCATGACCTCAAAGCGCCGCTCAGACACATCTCCATGTTCTCCGAAATGATCGAGGACGATCTGGCGGCAGGAAGCCAGGCTGAACTCGCCGAGAATGCGCGTCATCTGCGCGACAGCGTGAAACGCATGAACCGGGTGATCGACAGCCTGCTCGACTATGCGCAGATCGCGCACCGGATCACCCATTGGACGGAGGTGCGGCTCACAGACATTGTTGCCGAGACGCTGACCATACTTGCCAGCGACGTACAGGACGCGCAGGCAACCTTCGAGGTTGGCGACCTGCCGGAAGTGGAAGGGGACCCGGAGCTTCTGCGCCGCCTGGTCCAGAACCTGATCGGCAATGCGATCAAGTATCGGCATGCCGACCGCCAACCGGTGATCCGCATTCACGGCGGCGTCGCCGATCAGATTGTTGAGCTGGTGGTTGAAGACAATGGCATCGGCATCGACCCGCGCTTTTCGACGCGGATCTTCGAAGTGTTCCAGCGGCTGCACAAGGACGAGACCGTCTATGGCGGCACGGGAATCGGTCTGGCACTTGCCAAGCGCATAGCCGAAAGCCACGACGGCTCGATCCGCCTTGACACCACCTTCCGCGAAGGCGCACGTTTCATCGTGCTTCTTCCGAGGCGGCTACGGAAGGCAAACTAGGGCGGAACAGGTGGTCTCGACGCCAAAGCGACTGCTCTTGGTGGAGGACGACGCGCACGACGCGCGCTTCGTCATGCGTGCCTTCGCACAGGTCGACGAGACCATCGATCTGGTGCTGGCGGCGGATGCGGACGACGCGATCTCCCGGCTTGCCCGCACCCATTTCGACTATGTGCTTCTGGATATCAAAATGCCCGGCAGCGACGGCATCGAGCTTCTGCGGCGCATCCGCAGGGGGCAGGCGACCGTCCTGATCCCGGTCATCGTGCTGACGTCATCCAGCAATCCGACCGACGTCCTCCATTGCTACCGCGCCGGCGCCAATGCCTATGTTGCCAAACCTGCTTCGGTCGCCGGCTACAGGCACTTTGCCGAGGCCTTCGTCCGCTTCTGGATTGAAAACACCATCCTGCCTCCCGGAATGACCACGCGTCGGTAAGTGCGCGCCTCCAAAAAACGCGGGCGGACGAACGCGTCACGTCCTGGTGTCGATCCTTGTAGATTTCGGGAATCAATCTGGATGAGGGCAGGCGCTGCGCGGTGCCACGGGCGCCAGAAGGCGCTGAGGAAACCGGCGGAGCGAGCGCCCCGCCGGCTTTATTGACGTTACTCTGCCGCTTCCGCGTAGCTTTCCAGCGGCGGGCAGGTGCAGACGAGATTGCGGTCGCCAAAGACGTTGTCGACACGGTTGACCGGCGACCAGTACTTGTCGACCCGGAAGGCGCCCGGCGGGTAGCAGGCCTGTTCGCGCGAGTAGGGACGATCCCATTCGCCGACCAGGTCTTCGACCGTGTGCGGGGCGTTCTTCAGCGGGTTGTTGACCTTGTCCATTCGGCCTTCCTCGATGGCGCGGGCTTCCTCGCGGATTGCCAGCATCGCATCGCAGAAGCGGTCGATCTCGGCCTTGGTTTCCGATTCCGTCGGCTCGATCATCAGCGTGCCGGCAACCGGCCAGCTCATGGTCGGCGCATGGAAACCGCAGTCGATCAGCCGCTTGGCCACATCGTCAACGGTGACGCCGGCGCTTTCGACCAGCGGACGGGTGTCGATGATGCACTCATGCGCCACGCGGCCCTTCGACGACTTGTAGAGCACTTCGTAGGCACCCTTCAGGCGGGCAGCGATGTAGTTGGCGTTGAGGATCGCCACCTTCGTCGCCTGGGTCAGGCCTTCGCCGCCCATCATCAGGCAGTAGCTCCAGGAGATCGGCAGGATCGAAGCCGAGCCGAAGGGAGCCGCCGAGACCGCACCCTCATGGCCGTCCGTTTCCGGATGGCCCGGCAGATAGGGTGCCAGATGCGCCTTGACGCCGATCGGGCCCATGCCGGGACCGCCGCCACCGTGCGGAATGCAGAAGGTCTTGTGCAGGTTCAGGTGGCTGACGTCGGAGCCGATGTCGCCGGGGCGGGCAAGGCCGACCATGGCGTTCATGTTGGCACCGTCCAAGTAGACCTGGCCGCCGTGCTTGTGCACGATCTCGCAGACCTCACGCACGTTCTCCTCGAACACGCCGTGGGTCGACGGATAGGTGATCATGCAGCACGAGAGGTTTTCCGCGTACTGCTCGGCTTTCGCACGGAAATCATCCATGTCAATGTCGCCGTTTTCGCTGACCTTGATGACGACCACCTTCATGCCGGCCATCTGCGCGGAGGCCGGGTTAGTGCCGTGCGCCGAGGTCGGGATCAGGCAGACGTCGCGATGCTCGTTGCCGTTGGCGATGTGATAGGCGCGGATCGTCAACAGACCGGCATATTCCCCTTGCGCACCCGAGTTCGGCTGCATCGAGATCGCGTCGTAGCCGGTGACGGCACAGAGCTTTTCCGACAGGTCCTCGATCATGTGCTGGTAGCCAGCCGCCTGATCCTTCGGCACGAAGGGATGGATCTCGGAGAATTCCGGCCAGGTGATCGGCAGCATCTCCGCGGTCGCATTCAGCTTCATCGTGCAGGAGCCGAGCGGGATCATCGCCCGGTCGAGCGCGAGGTCGCGGTCCGACAGACGGCGGATGTAGCGCGTCATCTCGCTTTCTGCGCGGTTCATGTGGAAGATCGGGTGCATCAGATACTCGCTTGTGCGCAGCAGCGGCTGCGGCAGGCGGTAACCCGGCTCGAACTGTTCAACCTTGAAGTCGCCGCCGAAGGCGCGCCAGACGGCTTCCAGCGTGACGGGGCGCGAGCGCTCGTCAAGGCTGATGCCGATCTTGGTCTCGCCGATCTTGCGCAGGTTCACTTCCTCGGCGACCGCGGTCTTGAGGATGATGCCCTGCAGCTTGCCGACTTCGACCGTGATCGTGTCGAAGAACACGTCTGGCTCGACGGTATAGCCGAGCTTTTCAAGGCCCATGGCGAGACGCACGGTCTTCTGGTGAACGCTCTGGGCGATCGCCTTGATGCCCTTCGGTCCGTGGAACACCGCGTACATCGAGGCCATGACGGCGAGCAGCACCTGGGCGGTGCAGATGTTCGACGTCGCTTTCTCGCGGCGGATGTGCTGTTCGCGGGTCTGCAGAGACAGGCGATAGGCGCGGTTGCCGCGCGCATCGACCGATACGCCGACGAGGCGGCCGGGCATGGAGCGCTTGTGCGCGTCCTTGACCGCCATATAGGCCGCATGCGGACCACCGTAGCCGACCGGCACGCCGAAGCGCTGGGTACAGCCGATAGCGATATCGGCGCCCATCTCTCCGGGCGACTTCAACAGCGCCAGCGCCAGCGGATCGGCGGCGACGGTGGCGATCGCGCCGGTCTGGTGCAGACGGGCGATCAGGCCGGTGAAATCGTTCACGTGGCCATAGGTGCCCGGATACTGGAAGATCGCGCCGAAGACGTCGACCGGATCGAGATCGGTGAAGGGATTGCCGATGACGATCTGCCAGCCGAGCGGCTCGGCGCGGGTCTTCAGGAGAGCGATCGTCTGAGGGTGGCAGTTCTCGTCGACGAAGAAGGTCTTGGCCTTCGACTTCGAGACGCGCTCGGCCATCGCCATGGCTTCGGCGGCAGCCGTGGCCTCGTCAAGCAGAGAGGCGTTGGCAACGTCGAGGCCGGTCAGGTCGCAGACCATGGTCTGGTAGTTGAGCAGCGCCTCGAGGCGGCCCTGGCTGATTTCCGGCTGGTAGGGCGTGTAGGCCGTGTACCAGGCCGGGTTTTCCAGGATGTTGCGCTGGATCACCGGCGGCGTGATCGTGCCATAATAGCCCTGGCCGATCAGCGACACGAGCTTCTGGTTGCGGTTGGCCGTTTCGCGCATCTTGTCGAGCGCCTCGCGCTCGGTCATCGGCGCGGCCCAGGCGAGCGGCGTCTTCTGGCGGATCGACGGTGGCACGGTATCGTCGATGAGCGCGTCGAGTGACGGGTAACCGACGACCTTCAGCATCTCGTCCATTTCGGCCGGCGACGGGCCGATATGACGCCGGTTGGCGAAGTCATACGGCTTGTAGTCGGTAAAGGTGAAATCCTTGGGCATGCTCATCAGGCGACGAGCTCCTTGTAGGCCGCTTCTTCGAGAAGGGCGTCGGCTTCGCTGGGATTGGCAAGCTTCAGCTTGAAGAACCAGGCAGCACCCTGCGGGTCGCTGTTGACGAGCGACGGGTCGTCGACGATCGCCTGGTTCACTTCGACGATTTCGCCGTCAAGCGGACAATAGACGTCGGAGGCTGCCTTGACGGATTCGACGGTGGCGGCGGTATCGCCCTTGGCGAAGGTCGAGCCGGTTTCCGGCAGCTCAACGAAGACGAGGTCGCCAAGCTGGCCGGCGGCGTGCTCGGTGATGCCGACGGTTGCGACACCAGCTTCGATCTTCAGCCACTCGTGTTCCTCAGTGAACTTCAACATGTGCGCTCTCTCCTGATCAGCGTTTGTAGGTTTGTTTGACAAAGGGCAGGGCGGCGACCGCTATGGGCAGGTACTTGCCGCGCACTTCCGCAAAGAGGGTGGTGCCGATTTCGATGTGGCCGGCATCGACGTAGCCCATGGCGACGGGGCCATCGACGGAGGGGCCGAAACCACCCGACGTCACCTGGCCGACAGGCGTCTTGCCCTCGGCATCGGCGAACAGATTTGCGCCGCCGCGCACGGGCGCGCGTCCTTCCGGCTTCAAACCAACGCGGCGGCGCGAAGCGCCATCGGCCAGCTGGCCGAGGATGCGATCGGCACCGGGGAAGCCTCCCTCACGGGCGCCGCCGGCCCGCCGGGCCTTCTGCATCGCCCACTCGATGGCGCCCTCGACCGGCGTGGTCGTGGTGTCGATGTCGTTGCCATAAAGACAAAGACCCGCTTCCAGACGCAGCGAATCACGCGCGCCAAGGCCGATCGGCTTGACATCGGGATGCTCGAGCAGCCGCTGTGTGACATCCACTGCGGATGCGACGGGAATGGAGATTTCGAAACCGTCTTCGCCGGTGTAGCCGGAGCGGGAAATGATGCAGGCAACATCATGCAGATCGGCTTCGGCGACGTCCATGAAGCGCATGGCCGAGACATCGGCCCACAATTCGCCCAGCACGGCTTCGGCATGAGGACCCTGCAGCGCGATCAGCGCGCGGTCGTCGAGCATGGTGACTTCGCAGGTGTCGGCAAGCCCCTTTTTCAGATGCTCGAAATCCGCATCCTTGCAGGCGGCGTTGACGACGAGGAACAGGTGGTCGCCACGGTTGGCGATCATCAGGTCGTCGAGGATGCCGCCTTCGGCATTGGTGAAGATCGCATAACGCTGCCGGCCTTCGCCAAGGCCGAGCACATCGACCGGCACCAGCTTTTCAAGCGCAAGCGCTGCGTCTTCGATCTTGCCGGACTTCGGCCGGACAATGACCTGGCCCATATGCGAAACGTCGAAGAGACCGGCGGCAACACGGGTGTGCTGGTGCTCCTTCATCACGCCATCGGGGTACTGCACCGGCATGTCGTAACCGGCAAAGGGCACCATGCGCGCGCCGAGTGAAAGGTGCAGCGCATGCAGCGGCGTATGTTTCAAATGGGGATTCTGTTCCAAATCCGGCCTCCAGGTCTGGCGCTCCCGCGCCGGCTCACACTTCCGGCGTCAATCGCCGTCGATTCGAGCCCCCTCTGTCCCTTTGCCTGAGATTGTTATCCCTTCGGCGAGCGTTGAAACGCTTCTCTCCAGAGTCCTACCGGCACCTTGCTGGTCCTTTGGCCTGAGAGTTTCCGGGGCGGTTGCTCCTTCGGCACCGGTTTGAACCGGCTTCTCCCAACAAGATCGTCTCCAGATAACGGCGAAGGCGGGAGCTTGGCAAGGGGGCGGTGTCGCGGTGAAACACATTTTTGTCGCACGACCAAAAGACGCAGCCAAGGCGGGTGCGGCAATTCTGTCTTTGCATTCTTCTCCGGTTGAGGATAACCCAAGTGAAATACCGGGGATGACCATGACAGGGCGCGAAGGCAAATTCGGGATAGCAGTGCGGCTGATCGCCGTATTCGCGCTCGTGTTTCTGACCTTTGCCCACAAGCCGCTCATCGCCAAAACGCTGACGCCGGACGAGATCGCCGCCTATCAGCTGCCTGACGGTTCGATCGCCGAAATCTGCTTCGGCATGAACGGCGTCGACCACCAGAGCGGCAAGGGCCAATCCATGGCCCCGGTTTGCGAAGCCTGCCGGCTCTCAGGTTCGATCCTCCTGCCAGTTCCGCCGACCGAGAGCGTTCGCGCCGGTGCCGGCGAATGGCAGTTATCGCCGGTTCTCGCTGAGAACGCCACGCCCCATCAGCATCTGCGCTTGCTGCCGCCTTCGCGCGGGCCGCCTGCGCATTCGTAATCCTCCTCTCGCATTCCCACTACAATTCGCCGCCTTCAAGCGGCTTGGACCACCGGAAACCGGGCAAAGGCCCGCGCGTGGTCAGGAGATTACGACATGAACACGACCAGACTGGCTTCGCTTTCGCTCGGCCTTACCCTTGCCGCAAGCGGCATTGCCCACGCGCACGCCACCTTCGAAAACGACACGGCGCCGGTGGAGAGCACCTTCAAGGCGGTGCTGCAGGTGCCACACGGCTGCGACGGCAAGCCGACGACGGAAGTGCAGATCAAGCTGCCCGAAGGCTTCGTCTTCGCCAAGCCGCAGCCGAAGCCCGGCTGGGAGCTCGAGGTGATCAAGGGCGATTACCAGAAAACCTATGACAATCATGGCGAGAAGGTCTCGTCCGGCCCGGTGGAAATCCGCTGGAAGGGCGGCAACCTCTCGGACGACTACTACGACACCTTTGTCGTACGCGGCAAACTCTCGGGCTTCGACAAGGAAACCGTGCTTGCGTTCCCGACCACGCAGCTTTGCGGAACCGAAGGCAAGGTCGTCTGGGATCAGGTTGCTGCCGAAGGCCAGAACGCGCATGACCTGAAGAGCCCGGCGCCGACCGTGACGGTAACCATGGCCGACGCTGCCGATCCTCATGCCGGCCATGGCGGGCACATGGCTGCTGCCGACGGGGCAGCGAAACTTGGCGACCTCGAGATATCAGGCGGCTCGGTTAAGGCCATGTTGCCGGGCGCCAAGGTCGGCGGCGGCTTCCTGACGATCAGGAATGGCGGGGCAGGCGAGGATCGGCTCGTGGCCGTCGAAAGCCCCGCGGCTGCTCGCGTCGAGATCCACGAGATGAAAATGGAAAACGACGTGATGAAGATGCGCAAGCTCGATGACGGCGTTGCAGTACCGGCCGGTGAAACGGTCGAGCTCAAGGCCGGCGGCCTGCATCTGATGTTCATGGACGTGAAGACGCCGTTCAAGGAAGGTGATGCCGTTCCCGTCACGCTCGTCTTCGAAAAGGCTGGCAAGGTCGATGCGGCATTCCCGGTTGGCTCGGCCAAGGGCGGCGAGGCGGCCGGCGGCCACAAGCATCACTGATTGAGATATTGCGACGCTCGCCTCAGGCGGCGTCGCTTTCATCCTCTTGGCCGGCCGGTTCATCCTGCCGGCCTTCGTTTTCGCGGCTCTCGGATCCGTCGTCGTCATCGCGCATGAATTCGAGATAGCGGCGCAGCGCTTCGGCTTCCGAACGTTCCGGCAACCGGCCATCGGCGCTCATGAGCATGAAGGAGAGGGGCAGGGCGCCCTTGGTCTTGGGGATCGAGACCGGCGTCAGTGCGGGCTCCTCGGCGCGCCGGATCGAAAGCAGCGTGATCGCTTCGTCGGTCGGACCGTCACCCCGCACGCGTGCAGACGGCTTCAGCGCTTCCGCTGCATAAGCCGCTGTCGTCGCGGATACTGTGACGACCTGTGTCACGTCTTTCCTGCTTTCCCGTCGTTCAATCCTTTCTTGTCGCTCAACTCCACTTGCAGGCGTGTAAAAGCCAGCACCTGCCTTTTAATAAAATCCTAACGACAGCCAGATTCGTGGCACTTGCGGTGAACGAATCCCGAAGCGCGAACCTGTACTTGCGATATCACTAAAGTTCGCGCACACTCGCCCAGATAGAAACGGGGAGGCTTCAAATGACCGAGCGAAGCGTGTTGGAAACCAGGATTCGGGCCCTCTACCTTGCCCGCAACGTCAACGACCTCGACACCATGATGGCGCAACTCGATCCAGACTTCAGCTTCCGCATCGTCGGAAACGGCAGGCTCGGCACGATGGCGCTCGGGGTCAACACGCCGGAAACGGTGCGCAGCAGTTTCCAGGCCCTCGTTGAGAACTGGGACCTGAGCGAGATGGAGATGGTTGGCGCTTACGCTGACGGCGATACTATCGTCGTCCACCGCGCCGGCGTCGTTTGCTTCATTCCATCGCAAACCCGTCAACGGACCGAAATCATCGACAAGTTCACGTTCCGTGACGGGTGGATCGTCGATCTGACGGAGTTCGTTGACACCTTGTTCGTCGCCGAAACGATCGGGCTACTGGACGCGCGGGACAGAGACTATTCGTCCTCAACTCTGGACAGGATGAGCCTTTGAACTTCCGGTTCCTGGGATCGGATGGCGTTCATCAACACGGCGAGGCGGCTGCGCAGGCCGTGGATCTGGTCGAGCAGCCGCATGGCGACATCAACGCCGTCGTCGTTGACGCCCATTGGACCTGTCAGATCCTGGATCAGACGGGCGCGGGCGAGGTCGGCGTCTTCGAAAAGCCAGCCGGAGTCGGCCTCGCGCGGCATCAGCCAACGCTGTTCGATCCAGATGCGCAAGACCTTCACCTCGATGTCGAGGTGTTCGCAGAATTCGCGGTCGTTCATGCTTGCCCTCCCATGCCTTTGCGCGGGTCTTCCGTCTTTCCGTCTGCCCAGCTTTCAACGAAGGCGGATAGCGCCGGATCGGGGGTCTGCGGCAGCACGATCTTCAGGCTGACATAGGCATCGCCATGGCCGCCGCCGGACTTGTGCAGGCCCTTGCCCTTCAAACGCAATGTCTTGCCGGTGTTGGAGTGCGGCGGGATCGTGACATTGACCGCCCCGTCGATCGTCGGAACCCGGATCTTGCCGCCGAGCACCGCTTCACTCAGTGAGATCGGCACCTCGTAGCGAACGTCGTCACCATCGGTTGCAAAAAGAGGATGCGGCCTGACGCGGATATCGATCAGCGCGTCGCCGGCCGGCGCACCGTTGAACCCGGGTTCGCCCTTGCCACGCAGCCGCAGCGTCTGGCCGTCGCGCGTGCCGGGCGGGATGGTGAGATCAAGCGCCGGTCCGCCGCCCGGCAGGCTGATCTCGGTCTTGGTGCCGTTGGCCGCGTCGAGAAAGCCGATCTCCATGGAAAAGTGCTGATCACGGCCGCGCTGGCGTTGCTGCTGGCCGCCGCTGCGACGGGAAAAGAAACTCGAGAATATATCGTCCGCATCCGCGAAATCCGAAAAGCCATGTGCGCTCTCGTAGCGTCCCGCCGTATCTCCAGACGAGGCATAGTCGCGGTAGTAGTGGCGGGGTGCAGTCTCCGCACCCGTCTCGTCAATTTCGCCGCGATCGTATTTGCCGCGTTTCTCCTCGTCACTGAGGAGGGCGTAGGCCGCCGAAACAGCCTTGAAGCGGTCCTCCGCTCCTTTGTCTCCCGGGTTAAGATCCGGGTGCAATTTCTTGGCGAGCTTGCGATAGGCGCTCTGGATGTCCTTTTGTGTCGCTTCGCGGCTGACGCCGAGCGTTTCGTATGGGCTCGTCATGCGGTCTCCCTCAGGCGGCATCGATTGAGGTCGCATCGCCGACGCTCTGCGTGCGTTGCGATCATGCGTCTTCAATCACTCGCCTAAGAGCATAGGGCGGATTTTCGCGCGCGACAGGGGCGGCGCACCATGCGTGACGCATTGTCGCCGGCGCGGCCGGTTGCGGCTCTGCACCTTCGACCATTTCGCGAATTCGCGATCTCTGATACAATCAACGCCGGGAAGTTTTCTTTGGGGTGCAACGTTGCCTCGAAGCTCGGGGAGGTCGAAATGTCCGTCCGCCTGCAACTCGCCATCATGGTCGGCCTGATGATCAATGCCATCCTGTTCGGGATCGGCATCGTAACGGTTTTGTCGATCCCGGTTCTCGCCGACAACGCGAAGTATTCGATCCCGGCCCTGGTCGTCGCCTGTTTTGTCACGACGCCGTTCGTCGCCTGGTTCATGGCGCCGCGGCTTCGCCTCAGATACTGGCAGGAGCGGGAGCAGGGGAACAAGCAGCAGCCGATCTAGCCCGCGCGCTCATCGATCATTGACCAAGATTTACACAAATTCATGGAGATTCTGGATGCGCGAGCGGCCAAGTGGTCGCCGGTACAAATTACATCTTCAACGATCAAGCGTTTTGCTATACCACCGGCCAGATGCCCCTTGTCCTGTAGGCTAATCCTTATATATCCACTAGACTCAAGGACATAGCCGCTGTTAAGGCCCGAAAGGAACCGACTTCATGAGAACGATCGTATTGCTGTTCGCACTCGTCACTCTGGCCGCCTGCTCGCAGACCGGCGGCGGTGGCACGCACTATGTTGGCGGTGACGGCGATTACTACCAGGGCATCGTCGCCCCCCGGTAACAGCGGTCGTTTTCCATCGATCACTTGGCTGCCGCGAGCGCGCCTTCGCCAGAGGGAAAAGGCTCGGCTAGTCTGGTGGGCCAGCGGCCGCCGGGCCCAAAGTGACAGGCTTTGGCCGCCCCTGCATCGCGCTTGATGTCGTCCCGAGCAAGGAGTGCGGTGCGAGGCGAAGCGGTCATGCTCGGCGATGGGTCCATGTCCAACGGCCATCCTCCTGACAATCCAGCACGGCTTCGTAGAGATCACGCGCGTCGCCTTCTTCGCCATTGTTGATGCAGGTAATCGCGTTCTTGGAGAGCAGGTTCAGCACCTTCCGAAACGTTTCATGACCGAGGGTTGCTTCAAGCCGGTCAAGAAAGACATATCGCGGTCTGGCGAGAAGCACCTTGGCGACAGCCAGGAGCTGTTGCTCGCCTAAGGACATCTCCCGGTCCTGTTCCTTCTCGAGCCCGAGCGCGTCGTGAACAAGGCCGTCGAGGCCAACGCTGCGCACGACCTCGAGCATTTGACTGTCGGAGGCATCGCCCGGGTTATCCGGAGGCAGAAGAATTTGCCGAAGCGACCCCGGCGGCAGATATGGGCGCTGCGGAAGAAACATCAGGTCGTTCGGGCGCAGGATCCGCCCGGCGCCGGCGGTCGGAATTCCGGCGGTTGCCCTGAAGAGCGCTGCACCTGCAGCCCCATGCGATCCCGATATCAACACCGGTGTTCCCGGCGGGATCGTTACCGACAGATCATGTAGCAATGCGTGGCCGCCAGCCGAGCCCAACGTCACGTGGTCGAAGGCCAAATCGCCATCTTGCTTGACCAGTTCGATGCCGGTCCCACCACCCCTTGTTCGGCTCTTTTCAATGGCTTCGAGCAGGGAACTCAGCCGGGAAACCACTGCAGCGAAATTTGAGATCGAATTGAATTGCCGAACGATCAAGGAGAACGCGCCCACGAGCATGGCAAAGGCCGCGCCTGATTGGGTGATCACTCCGAATTCGATTTCCCCCCGCATGAAAGCCGGAGCAATGATCAAGTCCGGGATGATCTGAATCATCCAATTGTAGCCGCTCGTAAAATAGGCCAGGTTCCGGTTGACCGCGGTAATGGTGAGGATGTTGGCGATCAGATCATCTAGGCGCTGCATCAATCGCGTTTTTTGCTGGCCTTCAACGCTGGCCACCATCACCGATTCAGCGTTTTCGCGCACATGCATGAGGCTGGACCTGAAGCTCGCTTCCTTGTCGAGTCGCTCATAGTTCAGGCCGATGAGAGGGCGCCCCAAAACGATCGTCATGTAGGAGCCGCAAGCCGCATATAGCACGGCTACGACAAACAGCAGGGGACTTATGGACCAAAGCACGCCTGAGAACGTCACCACCGTCAGTGTACTGCTGAACAACATGATGATGTAGGAGAGGGTGGTGACCGTGAATGCCTGGATGTCTTCGGATATCCGCTGGTCCGGGTGGCTCAGCGTCCCTGAGACCTCCAGGCGATAGTAGGCCTCATTCTCCAGATAGAGATCGACGGCGCGTCTCGTCAGGAACCCGCGCCAAAGCAGCGCCAGCCGTTCTTCGACAAAGCGCGCGATGACGCCGACAACGGTGAGGACGGCAAAGACGCAGACGTAAAAGACCGCTTGCCGAACGAACTCATCCATCTGGCGCTCGGCGATCGCAGTCATGAAATTGCGGCCGACGTAATTGTTCACCACGTTGAGGCCATTCAAGCCGAAGAGCAGAGCCATGAGCCCGGCAAACATCCACCTGGCCCTGCCGCCGACTTCGGATGTCAGGAAAAATCGGACAGCTCTTGCGAAACGAAATGCGGTCGTTCTGATCGGTACTGGCTGGCTGTCCATCTGAGTACCTTTTGTTGGTTTGGCCCTCAGAGCCAGCCGCCGGAAAAACCTGCACGCCTCAATCCCACCACCACAGGCGCGCACCGGCGCATGATGTTCCACAGCAAGCCTGTTCGGTAGTTCTCGATCATCAGGACGACCGGGCCCTGGTCGATGCCGAAGTGGTAGGGGCTGACCCACCAACCGGCTTCGGTTCCTTCCACCGGAAAGCTTCGGTTGAACGATGGCTTGAAGCCGTAAAGCCTGGTCATGCCGAGCTTCATGCGGGCGCAGTTCCAGATTGTCGGGATGACGATCTCCGGCGCGAACGGCAGCGAGGCGACGACGGCCCAGGGCGACACGGTTCCGTCATCCGGGCCGAAGGGCGCGCCGCGGGCGAGATAATCGAAAAACTCCCTTTCGCTGCCGTTCACGGTACGCTTGGTCCAACCCGGACCGTCGCTCGCCGTGAAGCCCCAGCAATGCTCGCCGTAGCCGACGAAATTCTGCGGATTGCGGATGGCATATTCCTGCTGGACGAATGTCGCGTGCCGGCTGTTCTGGAAATAGTCGCTGTTGTGCTCGCGCATGAACTCGTCACGGATCCCACGGAAATCGATCCACATATGCGAGAGCTGGTGGGTGAAGAGAGGGCCCGAATAGAGCAGCTCGCGACCATAAAGGTTCCGCCAGTCGTAGCTTTCGGTATAGGCGGCATAGGCTTCCGCCGGCAGCGGATGGGTCGGCGAGCCGAGACCGAGTATGTAGAGAAGCAGGCCCTCGTCGTAGCCGCGCCAGCGATAGGGAATGAAGCCGTTCTCCGGACGCCAGCCATGGGTCAGCGTAAGTCCATGATCGCAGGCCCAGTTCCAGTCGGCACGCTCATAGAGCGCATTTGCCGACCGTCGAATTTCAATTTCATCCGGCGTATCGCCATCAAAATAGGCGGCCACCGTCAGTGCACCAGCGAAAAGGAAGGCGGAATCGATCGTCGACAGCTCGCATTCCCAAACGCGCCTGCCGGTCTCGATATCCAGGAAGTGATAGAAGAAGCCTTTGTAGCCGGAAGCGTCCGGCTCCGGCCCCTGCGGACATTGCAGAAGAAACTGCAGCCGTCGACGCGCGATCTTTGCGGCGAACTTGCGAATGACAATGCCCCGCTCGATAAGCACGGGTATCGTCGCGAGCGCCATACCGATCGCCGCAATACTTGCGGGTGCATCTTCCTGTGTCTTGTCGCGCACCAGGCCGTTATCGGGATTGGTGCAATGCAGATAGTACAGAAGCGTCGTGAACTGGAGCCGGGCAAGATCCTGCTCGGTCGGCATCCGGTTCAGTTCGGGATCTGTCGACAACAATCCCGACATGGCTAGGCCACCACGAGGCGGACGTCGTGATCTCGTCCGTCGTCCACGAGTGGAACACTTCGGTCAGCGACCTTCCTGCCATCAAGGCTCAGCGAATAGTGCTTCTGTCCTCGTTTGGAATCTCGGCTCACCTTGATACGGTATGTTGATCTCCCATGCCGAAAATCAACATCGTATGTCGACCACCCGGTGGGAATGCACGGCTCGACAAAAAGCCGGGGCCCCTGACGGCGAATGCCGAGAATGGCCTCAAGACCAACGCGGTACAGCCAGCCCGCCGATCCCGTATACCAGGTCCAGCCACCGCGGCCGGTGTGAGGAGCGGCGCCATAGACGTCGGCGCTGACAACATATGGCTCGACCATGTAGCGGTCGGTGTCTTTGGGTGACAGGGCATGGTTGATGGGATTGAGCATGCTCCAGAGCTGAAACGCCCGATCGCCATCCCCCAGCAATGCTGTCGCCAGCGCCACCCACGTGGCCGCGTGGGTGTACTGGCCGCCATTCTCCCGAATTCCGGGCACATAGCCCTTTATGTAGCCGGGCTGCAGCGCGCC
The DNA here is from genome assembly GCF_049905105.1 of Ensifer sp. R-19. NCBI lineage: Bacteria > Pseudomonadati > Pseudomonadota > Alphaproteobacteria > Hyphomicrobiales > Rhizobiaceae > Ensifer > Ensifer sp. R-19. The sequence continues at coordinate 1,555,637 of NZ_CP184569.1, read as the reverse complement.
CTTGTCGAACGGCGGATCGAAAAGCTGTATCAAGCCGCTGTCGGTACGAACGAGCCGCTCCCAAACCGCGCGCATTGCCTGCGCGGCGCGCTCGGCATCTGCAGCACCCGAGATAACTGCCCAGGCCTGCGGGATCGCGTCGATCTGACACTCGTAGTTCGACTGGGACCCGAGGGGAGTGCCATCGTCGAAGTAGGCACGGCGATACCAGGCGCCATCCCAGGCGTGGGTCTCCAGGGATATGCGCAGGGTCTCGGCGCGCTCCTTGCACCATTTGGCCCGTTCGTCATCTGCCATCGCCGATGCGATGGCGGCAAAGGATCCAAGGACGGTCAGAAAGAACCATCCGTTCCATACGCTCTCGCCTTTGCCTTCCGCGCCGACCCGGTTCATGCCGTCGTTCCAATCGCCCGTTCCCATAAGCGGAAGCCCGTGGCTGCCTAGCCGCAAACCTCGGTCAAGTGCCAGACAGCAGTGCTCATAGACGGTCCCGCTCTCCTGGCTGGCCGGAGGCACCTCGTAGCGCTCCTCCTCCTCGTCCTCTAGAGGCGGCGAGACGATGAAAGGAACCTGTTCGCTGAGGACCCCGTAGTCTCCGGAGACCGATACATAGTGATGGACGACGTAGGGCAGAAAGTAGAGGTCATCCGTCATGCGTGTGCGCACGCCGGCACCCGATGGCGGATGCCACCAATGTTGAACGTCTCCCTCGGCAAACTGGCGCGAGGCAGCGCGAAGGATGTGCGTTCGCGCTTCATCGGGCGCGCAATGGACGAGGGCTGCGACGTCCTGGAGCTGGTCGCGAAATCCATAGGCGCCGCCGGATTGGTAGAACCCTGTTCGCGCCCAGATACGGCAAGCCAACACCTGATAGAGCAACCAGCGGTTCATCATGAGGTTGAAGGCCGTATCTGGCGTTCGGACCGTGACGGCGTTCAGCAAATGATCCCACTGTTGTGAAACGGCTGCCAGCGCGTTCCTGGCGCCCCTCGGTTCGGCATGTTCGCGGACGAGCCTGCGCATTTCCTCGCGGCTTTCGGCCTGCCCGAGCACGAATACCAGCTCGACGGTCACCGCCGGCGGGATTGAAACGCTGACCATGAGGGCTGCGCAGGGGTCGAGCAGAGAACCGGTTTGTCCCCCGAGATCGAAGCCTTCCAATCCCACCGGCTGAGCGATGAAACCGTTTCTGCCGAGGAACGCGCGCCGATCGCATGTGAACGATCGGACAGGCGCGCTTGAGGCGGCGAATGCGAGCGTTCCGGAAAAATCCCCTTCCCAGACGTTCCGGGCAACGATAGCACCGATCTCGCTGTCAAATTCGCATTCAACCCGGGAGCATGCGCTTTCGCGCAGCGTGCCGAGGACCCATTCAACGAAGTAGGTGGCGGTAAGGCGGCGAAGTCGTTTTCCGTCGTTGCGAATAGCAAGGCGGACAACCTTGATCGCTCCCGAGGCCGGCACGTGGACAGTCATTTCATGATGCAATGGTCCGCGACTGCTTTCGTAGCACGTGTAACCTTGACCATGCTTCGTCCTCGTCGTCGATGTCTGGCCGAGAGGCAAAGGCGTCGGCGTCCATAGCTCCGCCGTCTGCTCATCGCGCAAGTAGATAACTTCACTCGGCGGGTCCGAGACCGGGTCGTTAGACCAGGGCGTGAGCCTGTTCAGTTGGCTGTTGCCCGCCCAAGTGTACCCAAGACCGCTGTCGCTCGTCAGGCAGCCAAACGCGCTATTGGCAAGGACGTTACACCACGGCGTTGGCGTCGCATCCGCTCCGATCACATATTCGCGCCCGTCTTTGGTAAACCCTCCACGGCCATTCCAAAAAAGCAGGCCATCTCGTGGTGCCTCGTGACGCCTTTCGTGCGCGGCGGAAACATTCGTCCTGGTCTCGTTCAGCGTCGGAAAAGTGGTGGCCGATCTCGCCGAAAGTTGATCTGAAAGGGATCCTTGACTGCAGCAAAGGACGAGGCGCGCGGCGGCCGTGATCGCATTTTCTGCACTGGCCGAAACACTGGCCCTCGGTGGGAAATGAATACCCCCGGCTTTGCCGAGGGTTTGCTCCACATGGGCCGTCGCCTTGGCGCTCAACTGCAAGCTTTCGCTGGCTTCCCTTTCATCGAGGACCGCGAGATCGAAGGGAAATCCGCGACTGGCAAGGAATGCGTGGGCCTTGATGACATTGTCGACGAGAGAGTCCTCGCCTGTTTTGTCGATACGCAGCAGGAGAATTGGGATGGCTCCCGATAGTCCCGCCGATCCCAAGTCGTCGCGGTTCAGCCGCCTCGTGTCGGGCGTGCTGCCTTCCCTTAAGCCGGGAACAGAAAATGCCAGATGTGCTACGAGCCGATTGTAGACGGCCAACTCTTGAGGAGAGGGTGACCGGGGCGGGCCTTCATTGTTTTTCTCGGCATCCACCAACGTTTGGCGCGCGGCGTCGATATTGGCGAAGCGTCTTGCTATTGCGGCAGCGTCTACATCACTATCGGCTGCGCCCGTTACGAACGCGATCACTTCCGCTCCGGAGGGTTCCAGATCGACTGTCCGGCGCAGGCTGAAGATAGGGTCGAGCACGGGACCCGTCGTCCCTGATAGACGGCTCCCCGGCGCCAGGGCGTCAGGGTTTGACGCCGTCCGCCGCCGGCCAAGAAATCTGTAGCGGTCCGTTTCATATTCCACCGCATGGCCCTGGCGGCTTGACGCAGACACGTGCACCGCCCAGACGGGGCGCTCCGATGCACTGCGCGGCCGGCGCCGCGCGAACAAAGCGGTTGTTTCGGTGTCGAACCAGGTTTCGATGAAAAGCTTGGCAAATGCCGGATGTGCGCTATCGGCGCTTCGGCCATTCAGGCAGACTTCGGAATAGCTTGTCAGCTCAAGCTTTCTCGCTTTCTTACCCTTGTTGCAGAGTTTCAGCAAACGCACCTCGGCATCGCAATCCAGTGCGACCGACACGTCCCATCGAATATCGATGTCTCCGAGCAAACAGCGGTACTCGGCACGATCGCCGCGAAACGTGTGTTCGTAGATCGCATCCGGATGGCAGATCGGCTGCCGGCCAATCGACCAGACCTCACCGCTCTCAAGGTCGCGGATGTAGCAGAACTGGCCCCAGCAATCGCGTGTGCCGTCCTCACGCCAACGCGTGATATCGAGGCCGTGCCAGGTTTCATACCCGGCGCCGGCCTCGGTCAGAAGCACGTTGTAGTGCCCATTCGAAAGCAGGATCGTGTCAGGAGGCACGCCTGCCTGATGTGTCGCACTGACGTCAACCTTGCCAACTGGCCGGACCATCAGACCGATCCTTCATTGCGGGCTACACGTTGTCACCCTCGGTCGACGTCCTCGGCTTCGCCTGTTGCGCACCCTGAACGCCCCATTTCCAACCGCTGATCGACGGCATGTCGTCGCCATGCTTCTCGATATATTCCCGATGCTCGATCAGCTTGGCTTGAATTGCCTGCTTGAAATAGGCGGCGCGCGCCCCGAGTTGGGGCAGGCGGTCGATGACATCGCCGGCGAGATGGAAACGATCGAGCTCGTTGAGCACCACCATGTCGAACGGCGTCGTCGTCGTGCCTTCCTCCTTGTAGCCACGAACGTGCAGGTTGCCGTGGTTGGTGCGGCGGTAGGTGAGGCGATGGATCAGCCACGGATAGCCGTGGAAGGCGAAGATGATCGGCTTGTCCCTGGTGAAGATACCATCGAAATCACGGTCCGTGAGGCCGTGGGGATGTTCTTCCGCCGGTTGCAGTTTCATCAGGTTGACGACATTGACGACCCGCACTTTCACTTCCGGAAGATGCTCGCGCAACAATTGCACCGCGGCCAGCGTTTCGAGCGTCGGAGTGTCGCCGCAGCAGGCCATGACGACATCCGGTTCGCTGTCGGCATCGTTGCTCGCCCAATCCCAGATGCTGACGCCCATGCTGCAATGGCGCACGGCCTGTTCCATCGTCAGCCATTGCGGCCCGGGTTGCTTTCCCGCCACGACGACGTTGATGTAGTTGCGGCTGCGCAGGCAATGGTCGGTGACGGACAGCAGCGTGTTGGCGTCCGGTGGCAGGTAGACGCGGATGACGTCGGCCTTCTTGTTGACGACGTGATCGATGAAGCCGGGATCCTGATGGCTGAAGCCGTTGTGGTCCTGCCGCCAGACATGGGAACTCAGGAAGTAGTTTAGCGACCCCACCGGCCGGCGCCAGGGGATCTCGTTGCAGACTTTCAGCCACTTGGCATGCTGGTTGAACATTGAATCGATGATGTGGATGAAGGCTTCGTAGCAGGAGAAGAAGCCGTGGCGGCCGGTCAGCAGATAGCCTTCGAGCCAGCCCTGGCACTGGTGTTCGCTCAGCACCTCCATGATGCGGCCATCCGGTGAGAGGTGGTCGTCCTCCGGATAGATTTCGGCCATGTAGCAGCGATTGGTGACCTCCAGCACGTCCTGCCAGCGGTTCGAGTTGTTTTCATCCGGACTGAACAGGCGGAAGTTCTTGGCGTCCATGTTGGATTTCATCACGTCGCGCAGGAACTTGCCCATGACGCGGGCCGCTTCCACATTGGTCCCGCCGGGACGGGGAACCTCGACGGCATAGTCGCGGAAGGCCGGCATCTTCAGATCGCGCAGCAACAGGCCGCCATTGGCGTGCGGATTGTCGCTCATGCGGCGATGTCCCCTTGGCGCAAGTGCTGCGATCTCCGGCTTCAGCCGGCCTTGATCGCTGAAAAGCTCCTCGGGGCGATAGCTCTTCATCCATTGCTCGAGGATGCGGATGTGCTCGGGCTTGTCCATCTCGCCCATCGGCACCTGATGCGCCCGCCAGTAGCCCTCGCATTTCTTGCCATCGATCTCCGGGGGGCAGGTCCAGCCCTTCGGCGTGCGGAAGACGATCATCGGCCATGCCGGCCGCTTCAGATTGCCCCTCACGCGGGCATCGTCCCAGATCTGCCGGATCTCGGCCATCGCCGTATCGAGCACAGCGGCGAGTTGCTGATGCACGTTTGCCGGATCATGCCCTTCGACGAAGTAGGGCTTGTAGCCCATGCCCTCGAAGAACTTCTGCAGCTCGTCGCGCGGAATGCGGGCGAGGAAGCACGGATTGGCGATCTTGTAGCCGTTCAGATGCAGGATCGGCAGCACGCAGCCGTCGCGGGCAGGGTTCAGGAACTTGTTGCTCTGCCAGCCGGTCGCAAGCGGCCCGGTCTCGGCCTCGCCATCGCCGACGATGCAGGCGACGACAAGGTCCGGGTTATCGAAGGCGGCGCCATAGGCGTGGCTCAACGCATAACCGAGTTCGCCGCCCTCATGGATGCTGCCGGGCGTTTCCGGCGCCACGTGGCTCGGGATGCCGCCTGGAAAACTGAACTGCTTGAAGAGCCGCTGCATACCCTCGGCATCTTCACCGATGTTCGGATAGAACTCGGTGTAGGTCCCTTCGAGATAGGCATGCGCCACTAGCGACGGCCCGCCGTGCCCCGGCCCGATGATATAGATCATGTTGAGATCGTCGCGCTTGATCACGCGGTTGAGATGCACATAGAGCATGTTGAGGCCGGGCGAGGTGCCCCAGTGGCCGAGCAGGCGCGGCTTGATGTGTTCGCGTTTCAGCGGCTCGCGCAGGAGCGGATTGTCGAGCAGATAGATCTGGCCGACAGAAAGGTAGTTCGACGCGCGCCAATAGGCGTCCATCAGTCGGAGTTCGTCTGCCGATAATGGCGTTGTTGAATGCGAGCTCCCGGATGCCGTCTCTTTCATCGATACCGTTTCAGGCGAAACCATCTGAACCTCCCGATCATTAGGACATTGCCTGGATTTCTCCGACTTGCAGTCGTGCAAGCCACTGCAGTCTCTTGAATTCGCTACGGTCGTTGCTGTTTGCCGGCGACGGGCAGAATGATGGAACACCTGTCTTCGGACGACAGCGGCTGGGATCGTCTTGCCAACTCGGTGTCGCGAACACCTGCGTGTCGCGGCACAATTAAAAGGGGCGCTATTGCGGATATGGTTCCGAGAAATGCTCGACCACGCCCCGAACGCCGCGGACATTTTCGGCAACGATCCGTGCGGCCCTCCGGCACTCGGCCGTCTCCACGTTGCCCCAGAGATGAACGATGCCATCGGTCACGGCGACCTTCACATCCAGACCTTCGAGGCCGGTGTTCTCGCCGAGGCGCACAAGAATGCTGCGCCGGATCGCTTCATCACCCGCGGCCGTCTCGTCCTGCTTTGCTGACAACACCGCCTGCAACAGATCGGCGCGGCTGACGATACCGACCAGCACGCCGTTCCTGAGAACGGGAAGGCGCTTGATGCCACGTTCCTGCATCAGCGCCGCCACCCGCGCGAGCGGCGCATCCTCGTCGATGGTAACGGGATCGGCTGTCATGGCGTCGCCCACCCTCCAGGAGGATCGGCGTATATAGGCGTGGGCCCTGTCATCGGCCGCAAGCGTCACGTCCGCCAGCGGTCCGCCGCCACCGAGTTCCGTCCGCCGGATCAAGTCGCCCTCGCTGATCAGCCCAATGAGACGGCCTTCATCGTCAACGACCGGAAGGCCGCTGACGTGGCTGTCGAACATGATCCGGGCTGCCTGTCTGACGCTGTTGTCAGGCGAAAGCCCGACGATCTTTGTCGTCATCACATCTTTGACGCGCATGTCGATCCAACTCCGAAAAGGACCTTGGTACCGTCATTAGCGGGCGTAAGGTAAACCTATCGCGGCGGTTCGACAACCTGTTCGTGGGGGAGATGTTCGAGTTGGGCGCTGGCGCTGGCAGAACCCATGCTGCAGCTTCTAGTCGAGCGCAAACACTCGTGCACAGCCCGATTGGATTTAACTAGCTCTCGACGCGCGCGGTTGTGTTCTGGTGGAGCCGAAGGGAGTCGAACCCTCGACCTCCGCAGTGCGATTGCGGCGCTCTCCCAACTGAGCTACGGCCCCATTACATCCAGTCAACACGACACGCGCCGAGCATGTCAATACACTTGAGACGACGCGCCTGGTTGGACATCATTGCGCGAAGCGACGCGCTCGATCGGTTCGTCGGGCGATCCGTTTCAAAACCGTTTCTTCGAAAGTAGCGGGCAGACGCGCCATTTCCGCTCGGGGCCCTCATCGACGCGCGCCGCTGTATGTTACAGTAGGTCACGCCCCCAAGCGCGGGGAGCCATTGTCGAACTATGCTCGCGGGTTTACGCTGATGCGTAACGAAAGCACCGCCCGAACCTCGGCCGCGAACGTCCATGGCGCCCGGATGAATGTGGAATTCTTCTGTATCCGACATGGGCGCCTGCCGGCTCCGCACTTCCCTTAATGGGCCTCTCCGTAGGCCCGGCGATTTGGAGGAGGATTAGCAATGGCCCAGACGATGAAGGCCGCCGTCGTTCGGCAGTTCCGCACGCCCCTTGTGATCGAGGAGGTGGCGGTGCCGACGCCGCAACCTGGGCAGATCCTCGTCAAATATGAAGCAACGGGCGTCTGCCACACCGACCTCCATGCAGCAAATGGAGACTGGCCGGTAAAGCCTAGCCCGCCGTTTATTCCGGGACACGAGGGCGTCGGCTATGTTTCGGCAGTGGGTGCCGGTGTCAAAAGAGTGAAAGAGGGGGACAGGGTCGGCGTTCCCTGGCTTCACAGCGCATGTGGTTACTGCCCGCATTGCCGCACCGGTTGGGAAACACTGTGCGCATCACAGTCGAACACCGGATATTCCGTCGACGGAACATTTGCCGAGTATGGACTGGCGGATCCCGACTTCGTCGGCAGCCTGCCCACCGGGCTGGAGTTCGGCCCTGCTGCGCCGGTTCTTTGCGCCGGAGTGACCGTTTACAAGGGATTGAAGGAAACGGAAGTCCGCCCCGGCGAATGGGTCGCCGTCTCCGGCATCGGTGGCCTTGGCCACATGGCTGTGCAGTACGCAAAGGCGATGGGCATGCATGTCGTCGCCGCGGACATCTTCGACGACAAGCTGGCACTTGCAAAGCAGCTAGGCGCCGACATTACAGTCAACGGCAAGGCGAAGGATGCCGTAGAGCAGGTAATCAAGGCGACCGGCGGCGTGCATGGGGCGCTCGTAACTGCGGTTTCACCTGCTGCAATGGAACAGGCGTTCGGATTCCTGCGATCACGGGGCACGATGGCGCTCGTCGGCCTTCCCCCTGGGATGATCTCCGTGCCGGTATTTGAAACGGTGCTCAAGCGCATAACGCTGCGCGGATCGATCGTCGGCACCCGCCAGGATCTGGAGGAATCGCTGCAGTTTGCCGCTGAAGGCAAGGTCGCGCCGCATTTCTCATGGGACAGCCTCGAGAACATCAATGAGATCTTCCACCGGATGGAGGCCGGCAAGATCGACGGGCGCATCGTCATGAGCCTGCAGTAGCTGGCCCAGCCGTGCCCGTCCGGTCGAGAGGCCCCGCTTCGTTTCCGCCAAAGGAACGGTGCCGCATCGATCGATGGGAATAGCGGGCCCATGCCCGGAGTGGAGAATGTATTGCGCACCCAAACTGCGCGCCTCCTCAAATCGCCGTCCTCAAGGGCCGTTTGGCGAAATGCCCGGAGACCTTTTGCAGAAAGGAAATGGCAATGAGCAAGGGCATGTTCTCGGATCAGCACGGTCTGTCCAGACGAGATCTCCTGCTGGTGGCAGGGACTGCGGCGGCCACGCTCGCCACATACAGCCAGGCTGCCCGGGCAGCACCGGGCGGAGGCACCCTTGTGATCGATGAGGTGAAGCAGGGCGAGGACGTCTTTGCCTATATCAGCAGGATCAAGGGCGGTTTTGACGAGACGACCTATCGGCAGGTGCTGGGGTGTGCGAACGCGTTCAAGGAAGGAGATCAGACGATCGGGGTGGTGGCGGAAAATGACACATCGCGAACGAACGCCCGGACCCTTCTGGCAAGCACGAAGATCGGAGACCTTCACCAGCGCCCGCTGCTTGAGGACGATCTGCAAAGGCTGATCTGGCAGACAACGGACCAGGCCCAGCACGAAAAGGTCAAAGACTGGACCATGGGCCAGCTGAAGGAGTTTCTCCTGACTGCATCGGAAGAAGAGATCAAAGGCATCATGAATGGGCTGACCAGCGATACGATCGGTTGCGTGCCGAAACTGATGAGCAACGAAGAGCTTATCTCCGTCAGCCAAAAGATCTTCAACGTCATGCCCGGCACCAAGTTGGGGGCCAAGGGGTATATGGGCGCGCGTATTCAGCCGAATTCGCCAACCGACCACCCCGACGACATCATGTGGCAGGTCTTCGACGCATTCTCCTATGCGACTGGCGACATCGTCATCGGCACCAACCCGGTGGACAGTACCGTCAACAGCGTCGTCACGGTGGAACGTGCCCTCAAGGATATCGTCGATACCTTCAAGCTTGTTGACGTCATTCCCTGGTGCGTGCTCGCCCACATCGACGTTCAGGCCGAGGTGAGCGAGAGCTTCCCCGGAACGGTTTCCACGGTGTTCCAGAGCCTCGCAGGAACGGATGATTGCAACAAGATCTTCGACATCACCAATGAGAAGATCCTGAAATATGCAAGCGCGAAGGCAGGGGAAAGATATGGCCTCTACTTCGAGACCGGGCAGGGCTCGGAATTCACCAACGGCGTGGCAAACGGCGTCGACATGATGGTGCTTGAGTCTCGAAAGTATGGCTTCAGCAGAGCGGTCAGCATGGAGCTTGCGAAGGTGCAGCCCAAGGGCGCATGGCTCCATGTCAACGATGTTGCCGGCTTCATCGGGCCGGAGGTCTTCAAGAGTCGCGAACAACTCGTACGGTGCTGCCTCGAAGACATGGTCATGGGCAAGCTCCATGGGCTGACCATCGGCCTCGATATCTGCACCACCCTGCATATGACTGTCAGCCTGGACGATCTGGATTGGTGCCAGGACCAGATCATGCCGGCCAATCCGGCCTACCTAATTGCTCTGCCCACCAAAAATGACCCGATGTTGAGCTATCTCACGACCGCGTTTCAGGATCACGTGCGCGTACGGGAGAAATTTGGCTTCAAGGTCAACGATGCGATGTGGGATTTCTACAAACGCATCGGGATCGTCGGCAACGACAACAGCTACACGTCAAACTACGGGGATCCCCTCTGGGTCTACTATCAGTACCGCCTCGCCAAGGGTGACAAGCGGCCAAAGGAAACTGTCTACGCCGAAGGCAGGCAGATGATGATGGAGGTCGAAGCGAGAGGCGTCGACCTGGCGACGGGCCACGGAGAGAAGATCTGGGATCTCAACCCTGCGCTCGCGACGAAAGTAAGGGGTCTATATGACGACGCCAAACAATCTCTTTGGGCCGAACTTACGCCGGAGTTTATCGCTGCCGTGCCCGGCGTCGTCCCGGTTCGCACCCTGTCCAAGGACCGAAACGACTACATTGCGCACCCGACCACCGGTGAAACGCTGAGCCCGGATTCCATCAAGGAGATTGAGCGGGTAAGGGCTTCGTGGAAGGCCGACATGCCCAAAGGTCAGATCGTCATATCGGACGGTCTCAATGCCAAGGCCATCATGGATGACGGGCATCTAGCGCCTTACCTCGAAGAGATGCGAAGGTTGCTTGGAGACGCCGGTGTCACGGTGAGCGACAAGAACATCCTGGTGACCAGCGGCAGGGTGCGGGCCGGCTACAGGATCGGCGAGATGCTCTTTAAGGATGCCGACCCCAACAGTTTCCGCGGAATTCTCCACATCATCGGCGAGCGGCCCGGAACCATGCACCACGCCTACTCGGTCTATATCACCGTCGCCAAAGGCAAGCGTTGGGCTGAGAAGGACATCGATCACGACATGACGAAACTGGTCAGCAACGTCGCCGATACCGCGCTTGCACCTAAAGAGGCGGCGAGGGAGACCCTGACCATCATCCGGGAGATCATCGGCAAGGATGTGAACGGCAGCCGACGATATGGATGATCGCGCATCGTGCTGCAGGACAGCAGAGCGGTATCTGCCCTGGGAGCGGCAACAGCGGCGTCAGCTTTGCACACAAGCACGACAGGACGCGCTGACTGACCGAGTCACGTCCCATCCACGAAAAAACCCAGGGGCACGGCTCAAACGCCCCTGGGCAAAATTCTGGTCGGGGGACAGTCACGCGTTCCATGAAAACCGCGTGACTGATTGATACGTCACCACAACCACCACCATCTCGGTGGAGCAGGTTAGCTGCAGCCGCTCGTCGCACCGCAGGTGTCGCACTTCTCGCAGGTGCCGTTGCGCACCATCGTGAAGTTCTGGCACTCGGTGCACATGTTGCCGGTGTAGCCCTGCATGATCGAGCGGGCGCGGCGCTCGGCCTCCACCTTTTTGGCGTCCGTCTTGGCCGATGCCGCTTCGGCGGCTGCCTTGTCGGAGAAGAGAGCCGTCACTTCCGTAACCGTCTCAGCCGTTTCCTCGGCAATCTCTTCGGCCAATTCCGCCGCACGTTCTTCGTAATCGCGCTTGAAGGCGACGATTTCGGAGGTCGCGATGGCGGTTGTCGTCTCGATCTTGCGCACCGTGTTGCCGGCGATCGCCGTTACGGTTGCGCCAGAAGAGGCGCGGGCAGGAGCAGCCGTTGCCGAGCCCTTCGGCTCGCCGGCGCGTTCGGCCGTGCCACCGACGATGGTCGGCTTGTAGCCACGGGTCCAGCCTGTCGAAATCAGGTTGGTCTTGCCTTCCTGGATCCCCTTGCCGAGCGCCGTGTTGCTGAAATCGGACGTGTCGACATGGGCGAGGTCGTGGCGGCCGAGATAGGAGACGGCGAGTTCGCGGAAGACGTAGTCGAGGATCGACGTCGCGTTCTTGATCGCATCGTTGCCCTGGACCATGCCGGCCGGCTCGAACTTGGTGAAGGTGAAGGCCTCCACATATTCTTCGAGCGGCACGCCATATTGCAGGCCGAGCGAGATGGCGATGGCGAAGTTGTTCATCATCGCACGGAAGGCAGCGCCTTCCTTGTGCATGTCGATGAAGATCTCGCCGAGGCGGCCATCACCGAATTCGCCGGTGCGCAGATACACCTTGTGACCACCGACAACGGCCTTCTGGGTGTAGCCCTGGCGGCGGTTCGGCAGCTTTTCGCGGGCGCGGATCACCTTTTCGATGACGCGCTCGACGATCTTTTCGGTGATGGTCACGGCCTGGGCGGCGGCCGGCGCCTGGATCAGATCCTCCAGCGCATCCTCGTCCTTGTCGTCCTCGATCAGCGAGGCGTTCAGCGGCTGCGACAGCTTGGAACCATCGCGGTAAAGGGCGTTCGCCTTCAGCGCCAGCTTCCAGGAAAGCATGTAGGCGTTCTTGCAGTCCTCGACGGTCGCCTCGTTCGGCATGTTGATCGTCTTGGAGATGGCGCCCGAGATGAACGGCTGGGCAGCCGCCATCATGCGGATGTGGCTTTCGACCGAGAGGTAGCGCTTGCCGATCTTGCCGCAGGGGTTAGCGCAATCGAAGACCGGCAGGTGCTCGTTCTTCAGGAACGGCGCGCCTTCAAGCGTCATCGCGCCGCAAACGTGGATGTTGGCTGCTTCGATGTCCTTCTTCGAGAAGCCCATATGGTCGAGGAGGTTGAAGTCCATCGCGCCGAGCTGCTCGTCGGTGACCTTCAGCGTGCCCTTGAGGAAGTCGGCGCCCAGCGTCCACTGGTTGAAGACGAACTTGATGTCGAAGGCACTCTTCAACGCGGCGTTGACCGCTTCGACCTTCTCGTCGGTGAAGCCCTTGGCCTTCAGCGTTGACGGGTTGATTGCCGGCGCCTGGTTCAGGTTGCCATGGCCGACGGCGTAAGCCTCGATCTCGGCGATCTGGCTTTCGCTATAACCGAGCGAGCGCAGCGCTTCCGGTACGGCACGGTTGATGATCTTGAAGTAGCCGCCGCCGGCGAGCTTCTTGAATTTCACCAGCGCGAAGTCGGGCTCGATGCCGGTCGTATCGCAGTCCATGACGAGGCCGATCGTGCCGGTCGGCGCGATGACGGTTGCCTGGGCGTTGCGGTAGCCGTGCTTTTCGCCGAGTTCCAGCGCCTTGTCCCAGGCGCTCATGGCGTGGATGACGAGGTCATGGTCCGGATTGTCGCCATGGATGAGGGCGACCGGGTTGACCGAGAGCGCCTCGTAGCCGGTCGTCTCGCCATAGGCGGCGCGGCGATGGTTGCGGATGACGCGCAGCATGTTGTCGCGGTTCGGGGCAAAGCCCGGGAACGGACCCAGCTTCTCGGCCATTTCGGCCGAGGTGGCGTAGGAAACACCAGTCATGATCGCCGTCAGCGCGCCGGCGATGGCGCGGCCTTCGGCGCTGTCATAGGGAATGCCCGAGGACATCAGCAGGCCGCCGATGTTGGCATAACCGAGGCCGAGCGTGCGGTATTCGTAGGAGAGTTCGGCAATCTCGCGGGACGGGAACTGCGCCATCATGACCGAGACTTCAAGGACGACGGTCCACAGGCGGACGGCGTGCTCGTAGTCGGCGATGTTGATGCGCTTGGTCGCCGCATCCTTGAACATCATCAGGTTCAGCGAGGCGAGGTTGCAGGCGGTGTCGTCGAGGAACATGTACTCCGAGCACGGGTTCGACGCGCGGATCGGGCCGGCGGCCGGGCTCGTGTGCCAGTCGTTCATCGTCGTGTTGAAGTGCAGGCCCGGATCGGCGGACGCCCAGGCGGCGTAGGAGATCGACTCCCAGAGGTCACGGGCCTTCAGCGTCTTCATCACGCGGCCGTCCTTGCGGGCGGTCAGCTGCCAGTCGCCATCGGCTTCGACGGCGCGCAGGAAGTCGTCCTTGATCGAGACCGAGTTGTTGGAGTTCTGGCCGGAAACCGTGAGATAGGCTTCCGAATCCCAGTCGGTGTCATAGGTCTTGAATTCGAGGTCCTTGTAGCCCTGCTTGGCGAACTGGATGACGCGCTGGACGTAGTTTTCCGGAACCAGCGCCTGCTTGGCGGCGCGGATCTCGCGCTTCAGCGCCGGGTTCTGCTTCGGGTCGTAGCAGGCGTCGTCGGTGCCGTCGCAGTTGACGCAGGCCTTCATGATCGCCTTCAGATGCTTGGCGACGACCTTGGAACCGGTGACAAGCGCAGCGACCTTCTGCTCTTCCTTGACCTTCCAGTTGATGTATTCCTCGATATCCGGATGGTCGATATCGACAACGACCATCTTGGCGGCGCGGCGGGTGGTGCCACCCGACTTGATGGCGCCGGCGGCGCGGTCGCCGATCTTCAGGAACGACATCAGGCCGGAGGACTTGCCGCCGCCCGAGAGCTTTTCGCCTTCGCTGCGCAGATGCGAGAAGTTGGAGCCGGTGCCCGAGCCATACTTGAACAGGCGCGCTTCACGCACCCAGAGGTCCATGATGCCGCCTTCGTTGACGAGATCGTCAGCGACCGACTGGATAAAGCAGGCATGCGGCTGCGGATGCTCGTAGGCCGACTTCGACTTGGTCAGCTTGCCGGTGAAGGGATCGACATAGAAGTGGCCCTGGCCGGGGCCATCGATGCCATAGGCCCAGTGCAGGCCGGTGTTGAACCATTGCGGCGAGTTCGGCGCGACGCGCTGGGTGGCGAGCATGTAGGCGAGTTCGTCCTGGAAGGCGGAGGCGTCTTCTTCCGTGTCGAAGTAGCCGCCCTTCCAGCCCCAATAGGCCCAGGTGCCGGCCAGGCGATCGAAAACCTGGCGGGCATCGGTCTCGGAACCGTAGTGTTCTTCCTTGGGCAGAGCCTTCAGCGCATCCGTGTCAGGGACCGACCGCCAGAGGAAGGAGGGGACGTCGTTCTCCTCGACGCGCTTCATCTTGGCCGGAACGCCGGCCTTGCGGAAATACTTCTGGGCGAGAATGTCGGCCGCGACCTGGCTGAACTGAGCCGGAACGTCGATATCGGCTAGGCGGAAGACGATCGAACCATCAGGGTTCTTGATCTCACTCGTAGCCTTGCGGAATTCGATCTCCGCATAGGCGGATTGCCCGGCCTTGGTGAAACGACGTTCGATCTTCATTGTCCCTGGTCCTTCGTGTTGCCTAGCGCCCGCCACAGGCGCAATTGTCCCCGCCCGGCCGCGAGGGTCATCCCGCAGCCAGTCTCAGCTTCCGTCCTTGGAGAGAAACCCATAACTGGGTGACCCTGTATCTTGTGAGATAGGCTGGCTGCAAGCACTAAATATAGTGTTAACAGCATCTTTATGCCAGCCAAATATTGCCCCAGCAGGCCCAAAAAATCGCACAGAAATCCTCACGGCGACCGCATGGTGAAATCCATGACTGCCGCCTGTCAGAACCGACGATTTGGTGAGATGAACCGGGCGCTAAACAATCCGGTCCGCCGCCGTCGCAACGTGAAATCCATTAACCGTGAATCGTCCGGGGGCGTCAAGGGGTGGTTTGTGACGGAAGTTTGAGCGCT
Source organism: Ensifer sp. R-19 (assembly GCF_049905105.1). NCBI lineage: Bacteria > Pseudomonadati > Pseudomonadota > Alphaproteobacteria > Hyphomicrobiales > Rhizobiaceae > Ensifer > Ensifer sp. R-19. The sequence continues at coordinate 1,540,244 of NZ_CP184569.1, read as the reverse complement.
AGATGTTGTGTGGACCGACTGTGGAAAACGGGGACATCGGCCAACCCCATGAAAATCAGGCACTTCCAGAGGTTGCCTGTGAGACTAACGCAACGGTCAGCGCCAGATCAAAAAATTGACGGGTAAAAAACCGCATAAAAACCATCCCCAACGGTACCCTCGGTTGCGCTTAGGAAAACGATATGGGGTGGCCGTGGTGATTCGCGCCTTACGCCTTGAGGCCGCTCGCCTTTTGGGTCGCGAACGGAGTATCGGCACTACCTATAGTGCTCTACACCATCCCGCTCCCGGCCGACGATACTGGCGCAGGTGCAAAGACTGGCAGGTTCGTGAGGGGTGAGCGGGATCAGCGGCACGCACTGATCCCGCCTTGGAACTCAATCGACGCGCTTCTGCAACTCGCGGGCACCATTCGGCGCATTCACCTTGCCCTCGGTGATGAAGTAGGCAAACACATCGCGCGGCTCTTTCTTGGCCTTGCGGTCCGGGGCGCTCTTCTCAAGCCCACTCGGTTCGTCGCCACTGGCAAAGCTCTTGGCGCGCTCGGCCCAGAGGTCGAGCTTGTCGGCCGCATAGCAGGTCTCGATATCGTCGCTGCCCTTCTGCAGACGCAGATAGACGAAGTCGGCGGTGACATCGGCGATCATCGGATAATCCGCATGTTCGGCGAGCACCACGGCAACGCCGTATTTCTCCAGCAGCGCCACGAACTCCAGAACCTGGAAGGTGGGATTGCGGACCTCGACCACATGGCGGAGCGGCAGCCCATCCTGTTTTGCCGGCAGAAGTTTCAGAAAACCCTCGAAGTCGTCAGGTTCAAACTTCTTCGTCGGCGCGAACTGCCAGAGGATCGGTCCGAGATGAGGCCCAAGCTCGGTCAAGCCCTGCGTCAGGAATCGCTCCATGGATTCACCGGCTTCCGAGAGAACCTTGCGGTTGGTGACGAAGCGGCTCGCCTTCAACGAAAAGATGAAATCCTCGGGCACTTCGGAGGCCCACTTGGCGAAGGTCTCGGGCTTCTGCGACGAATAATAGGTGCCGTTCACCTCGATCGCGCGAAGCTGCTTGCCGGCGTATTCGAGCTGGCGCTTCTTTGCCAGCGTGCTCGGATAGAAGGTGCCCTCCCAGGGCTCGAAGGTCCAGCCGCCGATGCCAACGCGGATCTTTCCGGATTTTGCCATGCCATCCTCCTCAACAACGGTCGTCGCTTGACCGCGTGCTTTCAGTCTTTGATCGATTTCGTCATGTCCACGAGTGTCCACCCTGGACGATAGGGATTGGGTCGGCGACCCGTTTCTTGAAATCCATAGGCGCGATAGAGCGCGATGTTTCGCTCCATTCGTGAATTGGTGTAGAGCCGCACCTCCGGCAAGCCCCACTCGACCGCCTTGCTGTCCAGGAATTTCAGCAGTTCAATGCCCAGCCCCTGACCCTGACAGGCTGGCGCAACTGCAATGCTGAAAATCAGCAGGTGATCGGCGTGCCGCTCGAAAACGGCAAGGGCCGCGACAACGTCATCCTGCTCCCGAAGCCAAATCTCGCTGCGAAGAATGCGGGGCGCGTAGTCTTCGGTTACCGGGAGCGGCGGCCCGCCAAGCAGCGCCCGATAGGGCTCGTAGGCCGCCTCCGTGACGCTTTGCATCGCAGCCAGATCTTCCAAACGCGCAGGCCGCATCACAACGCGCTCACCTCTTCCGGTCGCTGATAGGCGCCGAGGCGTTCACTCCGCCGCCTCGACCTTTTTCATCGGCCGGCGATCGAGAAGTTCCTTCAGGAACTGGCCGGTATAGGAACGCTTCTCCTTGACCACCTCCTCAGGTGTGCCCTTGGCGATGACCTCGCCGCCACCATCGCCGCCCTCGGGACCGAAGTCGATGACCCAGTCGGCGGTCTTGATGACTTCGAGATTGTGCTCGATGACGACGACGGAATTGCCCTGGTTGACGAGCTCATGCAGAACTTCAAGAAGCTTGGCTACGTCATGGAAATGCAGCCCGGTCGTCGGCTCGTCGAGGATATAAAGCGTACGGCCTGTCGAACGTTTCGACAGTTCCTTGGCGAGCTTAACGCGCTGGGCTTCGCCGCCCGAGAGCGTGTTTGCCTGCTGACCCACCTTGATGTAGCCGAGGCCGACCTGGTTGAGCGTCACCAGCTTGTCGCGCACGGCCGGGACGGCGGCAAAGAACTCGACGCCTTCCTCGACCGTCATGTCGAGCACGTCGGCGATCGACTTGCCCTTGAAGTGCACATCGAGCGTTTCGCGGTTGTAGCGCTTGCCGTGGCAGACGTCGCAAGTGACGTAGACATCCGGCAGGAAGTGCATCTCGATCTTGATGACGCCGTCGCCCTGGCAGGCCTCGCAGCGGCCGCCCTTGACGTTGAAGGAGAAGCGGCCCGGCTGGTAGCCGCGCGTCTTTGCCTCCGGCAGACCGGCGAACCAGTCGCGGATCGGCGTGAAGGCGCCGGTATAGGTCGCCGGGTTCGAACGCGGCGTGCGGCCGATCGGCGACTGGTCGATGTCGATCACCTTGTCGATATGCTCGAAGCCGTCGATACGGTCATGCTCGGCCGGGTTCTCACGCGCCCCCATGATGCGGCGGGCGGCGGCCTTGTAGAGCGTTTCGATCAGGAAGGTCGACTTGCCGCCTCCGGAAACGCCGGTCACGGCGGTGAAGACGCCGAGCGGGATCGAGGCGGTGACGTTCTTCAGGTTGTTGGCGCGCGCGCCGACGACGGTGATTTCCTTTTTCTTCTTGGGCTTGCGGCGCTCGCTCGGAACCGCGACCGCAAGCTCGCCGGACAGATACTTGCCGGTCAGCGACTTCGGATTGGCCATGACGTCGGCGGGCGCCCCTTGCGCAATGACCTCACCGCCATGGATGCCAGCGGCCGGACCGATATCGACGACATAGTCGGCCGTCAGGATCGCATCCTCGTCATGTTCGACGACGATCACGGTGTTGCCGATGTCGCGCAGGTGGCGAAGGGTCTCGAGCAGGCGGGCGTTGTCGCGCTGGTGCAGGCCAATCGACGGCTCGTCGAGCACGTAGAGCACGCCCGTGAGGCCCGAGCCGATCTGCGACGCAAGCCGGATGCGCTGGCTTTCACCGCCCGAGAGCGTGCCGGAGTTGCGCGAAAGGCTGAGATATTCGAGGCCGACATCGTTGAGGAAGCGCAGGCGGTCGCGGATTTCCTTGAGGATGCGAACCGCAATCTCATTCTGCTTGGTGTTAAGATGCGCCGGCAGCGCTTCGAACCAGTCGCGCGCGATGCGGATCGACATCTCGGTGACCTGGCCGATGTGCAGCTTGTCGATCTTGACCGCAAGCGCCTCAGGCTTCAGCCGGAAGCCGGCGCAGGCCGGGCAGGGCGCCGCCGACATGTAGCGCTCGATTTCCTCGCGCGCCCAGGCGCTGTCGGTCTCCTTCCAGCGACGCTCCAGATTGGGCACGATGCCCTCGAAATTCTTGGTGGTGTTGTAGGAACGGGCGCCGTCCTCGTAGTGGAAGACGATCTTCTCTTCCGTCCCGTGCAGGATCGCATTCTGCGCTGCGGAGGACAGTTCGTTCCAGCGATTGCCGAGCTTGAAACCGAAGGCCTTGCCGAGCGCTTCGAGCGTCTGGTTGTAGTAAGGCGAGGAGGACTTGGCCCAGGGCGCAATCGCGCCGTCGCGCAGCGTCCGGTGCTCCTCGGGCACGATCAACGCCACGTCGATCTTCTGCTGGCTGCCGAGACCATCACAGGTCGGGCAGGCGCCAAAGGGATTGTTGAAGGAGAACAGACGCGGCTCGATCTCGGAGATCGTGAAGCCGGAGACCGGGCAGGCGAATTTTTCCGAAAACAGCACGCGCTCATGAGTCTCGTTGAGCGACTTGTTGGCCGAGCCGCCGGCGGCCGTTTCTTCCGGCGGCAGCGGCTTGTCGGCAAACTCGGCCACGGCAAGCCCATCGGCCAGCGTCAGACAGGTCTCCAGGCTGTCGGCGAGGCGCGAGGCAAGGTCCGGCCGGACGACGACACGGTCCACCACCACATCGATGTCGTGCTTGTATTTCTTGTCGAGCGCCGGTACTTCGGCGATCTCGTAGAAGGTGCCGTCGACCTTGACGCGCTGAAAGCCCTTCTTCATCAGCTCGGCGAGTTCCTTCTTGTATTCGCCCTTGCGGCCGCGAACGAGCGGCGCAAGAATGTACAGGCGCGTGCCTTCGCCGAATTCCAGCACGCGGTCGACCATCTGGCTGACCGTCTGGCTTTCGATCGGAAGGCCCGTCGCCGGCGAATAGGGCACGCCGACGCGCGCGAAGAGCAGGCGCATATAGTCGTAGATTTCGGTGACCGTGCCGACCGTCGAGCGCGGGTTACGCGAGGTCGTCTTCTGTTCGATCGAGATCGCCGGCGACAGGCCGTCGATCTGGTCGACATCCGGCTTCTGCATCATCTCGAGGAACTGACGCGCATAGGCAGACAGGCTCTCGACATAGCGGCGCTGCCCTTCGGCATAGATCGTATCGAAGGCGAGCGAGGACTTGCCGGAGCCGGAAAGTCCGGTCATCACGATCAGCTTGTTGCGCGGCAGATCGAGGTCGATGCCTTTCAGATTGTGCTCGCGCGCACCACGAATGGAGATGGTCTTGAGTTCACTCATCGGAAGCCAGCTTTTGCATGTCGGTTGAAAGCCCCCTATGTAATGACGCTAACGCCCATGTCGAGGCGCAATCGGCAAAACAGGCGGCCAATTCGAGTCGGTTGACAGGATCATAGCCAAATACTAGAACAAAGAAAGAACAAATCGCCCATAAAACGACCAAATCTGTTGTGGATTATGTGCGAGGCGGGGCGTATCGGCGGCATCGGACCGCTAAGATGCGCGCTCTTGAAATTCCAAGCTGGGCCGGCGGCCCGGTGAAACCACGGGAAAAGCAACATGGCTGGAAGCGTCAACAAGGTAATCTTGATCGGAAATGTCGGGGCAGACCCGGAAATCCGGCGCACGCAGGACGGCCGGCCGATTGCCAACCTGCGCATCGCAACCTCGGAATCCTGGCGCGACCGCAACAGCGGCGAGCGCAAGGAAAAGACCGAATGGCACACGGTCGTCGTCTTCAACGAGGGCCTCTGCAAGGTCGTCGAACAATATGTGAAGAAGGGCGCCAAGCTCTATATCGAAGGCGCGCTGCAGACGCGCAAGTGGCAGGACCAGAACGGCAACGACCGTTATTCGACCGAAATCGTGCTGCAGGGCTTCAACTCGACGCTGACGATGCTGGACGGTCGCGGCGAGGGCGGCGGCTCCGGCGTCAGCCGCGGTGGCGGCGGCGACTTTGGCGGCAGCAACTACGGCGGTGGTGGCGGCGGTGGTTACGACGACTACGACCAGTCGCGCCAGTCTTCCGGTGGCGGCCGTTCGGGCGGTGGCCAGGGCGGTCAAGGCGGCCAGGGCGGTGGCTTCTCGCGCGACATGGACGACGACATTCCGTTCTGATCGCCCATCGATCAGTGTCGATCAGTATTGACGCAAAACGCCATGTCCTCTGGGACATGGCGTTTTTTGTTGTCCGTTCTCTTTGTCGCTCGTTCGGCGACAAAGGCGATCAGCCGCGGCTCTAAAGCGCCATTGCCGATTTGACGCCGTCGACAACGAACTGCACCGCCAGCGCCGCCAGGATGACGCCGAGCAGGCGCGTCAGGATGGCGCGGCCGGTGACACCGAGAAACCGGTCGATGCGCTCGGCGATGACGAGCGCAAGGAACAGGCTGAGCATAGACAGCGCGATGACGATCAAGAGTTGCGTGCGCTCGACCGCCGTCGGGAACGAGCCGGCGAGCAGGATCGTCGCGGAGATCGCGCCTGGCCCGGCAATCAGGGGAAGCGCGAGGGGAAAGACCGCGATGTTATGGATGTGATCCTTGGTGGTCGCGTTCTCGCCGGTCTTTTCCTTGCGTTCCTGCCGCTTCTCGAAAATCATCTCGAAAGAGATCCAGAACAGTAGAAGACCGCCGGCGATGCGGAAGGCGCCGATCGAGATGCCGAGCAGCCCGAGGATGCCGTTGCCGAACACGGCGAAGGCGGCAAGGATGAAGAAGGCGATCAGCGAGCCGCGCGTGGCCACCTGAAAGCGCTCCTGTCGGCTGAGACCGACCGTCAGACTTAGGAAGATCGGCGCGAGGCCGGGCGGATCGAGCGTGACGAGAAGCGTGGTGAGTGCATTGACCAGGAGGTCGACATTGAACATCCGTTTCCCCTTCCGGATTTCGCCCCGGGTTTTCCCGGTGGCATGAAGGCATTGTTAGGCAAGCGGCACGGGCTTGGGAAGAGGGCGGCAAACAAAGTCTCAGCAATGACTTAATGAGCAATCCCTTGCGGCAATCGGACCGCAAATGCGCGGCGTCGCGGCGATTGGCGGCAGGGGTCTTCCGATTTCCCGCGCGATGCCCTAGAAAAGCCTGCTCCGGCGGCAAAAGACTGTTCACAACTGCCGCATGGCTCTTCGGCTCCTGATCTGGACTGTCGAACGAATCATGCAGCGAATCAAAGCGTTACAGTGACATCTTCACAGGTTGGCGGGTGAACGGCGCGAAGGGCCGCAAATTGGCGCTTCCCGTGGCAATCCGCTATAAATATCCGACTGATTCTGAACAAAGATCGTGATCACCATTGACTGAGCAAAGCACTCCCGGCGGCGGAAAAACTCCGCCAGGCATCGAGCCGATTTCCATCATCGAGGAAATGCAGCGGTCCTATCTCGATTACGCGATGAGCGTCATCGTCAGCCGCGCGCTTCCCGACGTGCGTGACGGTCTGAAACCCGTGCACCGCCGCATCCTCTACGGGATGAGCGAGCTCGGCATCGACTGGAACAAGAAATACGTCAAATGCGCCCGCGTCACCGGGGACGTGATGGGTAAGTATCACCCGCACGGCAACGCAGCGATCTACGATGCGCTGGCGCGTATGGCGCAGGACTGGTCTCTCCGCCTGCCGCTGATCGACGGCCAGGGCAACTTCGGTTCGGTCGACGGCGACCCGCCGGCAGCCGAGCGCTACACCGAATGCCGCCTGCAGAAGGCGGCCCATACGCTGCTCGATGATCTCGACAAGGAAACCGTCGATTTCCGCGACAACTATGATGGCACGCTGAGCGAGCCGTCCGTCGTTCCGGCGAAGTTCCCCAACCTGCTCGTCAATGGCGCCGGCGGTATCGCCGTCGGCATGGCGACGAACATCCCGCCGCATAACCTGGTCGAAGTCATCGACGGCTGCATGGCGCTGATCGACAATCCGGCGATCGAACTGCCGGAATTGATGGAGATCATCCCGGGCCCGGACTTCCCGACCGGCGCATTGATCCTCGGCCGCTCCGGCATCCGTTCGGCCTACGAGACCGGCCGCGGTTCGGTCATCATGCGTGGCCGTGCGCATGTCGAGCCGATGCGCGGCGACCGCGAGCAGATCATCATCACCGAGATCCCCTTCCAGGTGAACAAGGCAACGATGATCGAGAAGATGGCCGAACTCGTGCGCGAGAAGCGCATCGAGGGCATCTCGGATCTGCGCGACGAATCGGACCGTCAAGGCTATCGCGTCGTCATCGAACTGAAGCGCGACGCCAATGCCGACGTCATCCTGAACCAGCTCTACCGCTACACGCCATTGCAGACCTCGTTCGGCTGCAACATGGTGGCGCTGAACGGCGGCAAGCCGGAACAGATGACGCTGCTCGATATGCTGCGTGCTTTCGTCTCCTTCCGCGAGGAAGTCGTTAGCCGGAGAACGAAGTACCTGCTGCGCAAGGCGCGTGACCGCGCCCACGTCCTTGTCGGTCTCGCAATTGCCGTTGCCAACATCGACGAAGTGATCAAGCTGATCCGGCATGCGCCCGATCCGCAGACCGCACGCGAACAGTTGATGGAACGCCGCTGGCCCGCCCATGACGTCGACAGCCTCATCCGGCTGATCGACGATCCGCGCCACCGGATCAATGAAGACAACACCTACAACCTGTCGGAAGAGCAGGCCCGCGCCATCCTCGACCTGCGCCTCCAGCGCCTGACTGCGCTCGGCCGCGACGAAATCGGCGACGAACTCAACAAGATCGGCGAGGAAATCAAGGATTACCTCGACATCCTGTCCTCGCGCCTGCGCATCATGACCATCGTCAAGGACGAGCTCATCGCTATCCGTGACGAATTCGGCACCCCGCGCCGAAGCGAGATCATGGAAGGCGGCCCTGACATGGACGATGAGGACCTCATCGCCCGTGAAGACATGGTCGTGACCGTCTCGCATCTCGGCTACATCAAGCGCGTGCCGCTGACGACCTACCGGGCGCAGCGCCGCGGCGGCAAGGGCCGCTCGGGCATGGCGACCAGGGACGAGGATTTCGTTACCCGGCTATTCGTCGCCAATACCCATACGCCTGTTCTGTTTTTCTCCTCGCGTGGCATCGTCTACAAGGAGAAGGTCTGGCGCCTGCCGATCGGCACCCCGCAATCGCGCGGCAAGGCGCTGATCAACATGCTGCCGCTGGAGCCCGGCGAGCGCATCACCACCATCATGCCGCTGCCCGAGGACGAGGCGACCTGGGAAAACCTCGACGTCATGTTCTCGACGACCCGCGGCACGGTTCGCCGCAACAAACTGTCGGACTTCGTCCAGGTCAACCGCAACGGCAAGATCGCGATGAAGCTCGAGGAGGAGGGCGACGAGATCCTCTCCGTCGACACCTGCACGGAGCATGACGACGTCATGCTGACGACGGCGCTCGGCCAGTGCATCCGCTTCCCGGTCGACGACGTGCGCGTCTTTGCCGGCCGCAACTCGATCGGCGTTCGCGGCATCAACCTCGGCGACGGCGACCGCATCATCTCGATGGCGATCCTTGGCCATGTCGATGCTGAGCCGTGGGAACGGGCAGCCTATCTGAAGCGTGCAGCCGCCGAGCGGCGCACGACGAACGGCGAAGAGGAAGAAATCGCTCTGGTCGGCGAGGAAGTCACCGACGGTGGCGAACTCAGCAACGAACGCTTCGAAGAACTAAAGGCACGCGAACAGTTCGTGCTGACGGTCTCGGAGAAGGGCTTCGGCAAGCGCTCGTCGTCCTACGATTTCCGCACCTCGGGCCGCGGCGGCAAGGGCATCCGCGCCACCGATACCTCGAAGACGACGGAAATCGGCGTACTCGTTGCAGCCTTCCCGATCGAAGACAACGACCAGATCATGCTCGTCTCCGATGGTGGCCAATTGATCCGCGTGCCGATCAATGGCGTCCGGCTCGCGAGCCGCGCGACCAAGGGCGTCACCATCTTCTCGACCGCCAAGGACGAGAAGGTCGTTTCGGTCGAGCGCATCAGCGAGCCTGACGGCGACGAGGAAGGCGAGGAGGCGGCTGTCGAGAACGGAGCGCCGGAAACGCCAGCTGAATCCGAGGGTTAACTGCCCACGCGATAGAAGCGCCAAGGATTTTGAAAGCCCGCCATCGTGGCGGGCTTTTCTATTGGTGGCGCACGCGTCCCTTTGCGAGCGACGCAACTTGCCCACGAGATCGAAGCGCGTTACACGCGAACCATGGAAAATGTCGTCAACGCTTCGATTATTCGCACCATTCTTCGAATGGTGGGTTGACGCGCGCTCCTTTTCCAAAAGCAGCAACCCGCCGCAAGGCGGGTTTTGTTTATCCGTCTTGCGCAAACCCAAGAGACGGACATGTCAGATCACGAACTGAAACAGGTTATCCAAGCTGCCGACCGTGCAATCACGGGGGAAGATTTTGAGAGCTTGATGGATTTCTACGCCGACGACGCGACACTGGTCGTCAAACCCGGTCTCAACGCGACCGGAAAGTCCCAGATCCAAAAAGCGTTCGTGGCGATCGCCGCCCATTTCAAGAACCAGATGAAAGTCCCCCAGGGCGAGATGAAAGTGATCGAAGGTGGCGACACCGCGCTCGTCATCATGGAAACGGTGCTCGATACGGTGGACGCGGAGGGCGCCGATGTCTCCATCGTGAGGCGGGCGACCTATGTCTTCCGCAAGACGGATGCCGGCAAATGGCTTTGCGTCATCGACAATTCCTACGGCACAACGCTGCTTGATGGGTAGTCGCCGCGCTAGATCATTTCAGTGTTTCATTGAAACACTGAAATGACCTAAGTCTTTGAAATTACGCAATTCCGGACGGAAAACCGTTTCGCACTTTTCCTGGAGTTGCTCTAAGTGGAAGCATCCCCGTCCTGGGCCGCGGGTGCGACACCGCGAATGTAGTCGCGCAGCCCCTTGGCGAGCGCATCGAAAGTGACGCGGCAGCGCGGCGCCGTCTTCAGGTTCTCGTGCATCACCAGCCAGGTGTCGAGCTTCATCTCGAAGAGGCCAGGCAGCACCGGCAGAAGGTCGGGGTCGCGCGCCGCCAGTCCGTTCTGGCAGATGCCGATGCCGAAGCCGGCGCGGATCGCTGCGAACTGGGCAAGGTTGCTGTCGGCCTTGAGCGCAAACCGTGCCGTCGGCAGTTCTGGCGAACGTGCGATGATCGCCCGGATCGCCGCGGTTTCCCGGTCGTAGCCGATCAGGCTGTGATCCGCGAGGTCGGTCAGTGCCCGAGGCATGCCGCGCCGCGCGATGTAGCGGCGGTGGGCGTGAAAACTGATGGGGACGACGCCGAGATGGCGGGCGATCAATGCATCCTGCGCGGGCGCGACCATACGCACCGCGATATCGGCCTCCTGGCGCAACAGGTCTTCGACCGCATCGGAGGCGGAGAGTTCGATCATCAGCTCCGGATAGGCCTCGTGCAGCTTCGCCAGGATCGGCGGCAGGACCTCGATGCCGATGACCTCGCTGGCGCTGATGCGCACAGTACCGCTGACGGCATCACGCTGGCTGGACGCGGCACGCAAGAGTGCCGCAGATGTCGCGGAGAGCGTCTCGGCATAGGGCCGGAGCGCCAGCGCGGCATCGGTCGGCAGCAGGCCATGCGGGGAGCGCACGAAGAGCGGATAGCCAAGTGCCGCTTCCATGGCGTCCACGTGCCGGCCGACGGTCGGCTGCGTCAAGCCAAGCTCGCGGGCGGCCGCCGATAGCGACCCCTCCCGCAGCACAGCGAGAAACGTTCTGTAGAAATCCCAGCTCAAATCTATTCTGCTCATATATTTCAGTATATCTGATCAAGATTTTTTGGCAATTCCGTTTAGCTCTGCTTTGCGTGATCCTGTCTTCATCGAAACGGATGGAGCGAGACATGGCCGAGATGCAGGAAAGAACAAAGAGCGCGCTGGTGCTCGGCGCGACGGGCGGTATTGGCAGCGCCGTGGCACGCGGGCTCAGCAGGCGCGCCTGGCAGGTGCGCGCCTTGAACCGAAACGCCGAGAAGGCAGCTCAGGCGGAGCCGGCGTTCGACTGGCGGCAAGGCGATGCCATGGACGCACGCGACGTTCGCGCTGCGGCGGAAGGGGTCGATCTGATCGTGCATGCCGTCAATCCGCCCGGCTACCGCAACTGGGGAACCCTGGTGCTGCCGATGCTCGACAACACCATCGCGGCTGCGAAAGCCTCAGGCGCGCGCATCCTCCTGCCGGGAACGATCTATAATTTCGGCCGGGATGCCTTTCCCATTCTGACCGAGGACGCCCCGCAGAACCCTGACACCGACAAGGGCCTGATCCGCAAGGAGATGGAGCGTCGCCTGAAGGGCGCGTCCGAGGCAGGCATCGGCGTCATCATCGTTCGGGCAGGAGACTTCTTCGGCCCGGGAGCCGCCAACAACTGGTTTTCGCAAGGGCTGGTAAAGCCCGGAAAACCGGTGACGGCGATTTCCTATCCCGGCCGTGAAGGCACCTCCCACCAGTGGGCCTATCTGCCCGATGTCGCGGAAACCATGCTCCGCCTCGTGGAGCGTGCCGAAAGCCTGCCGCGCTTTGCCGTCTATCATATGCGCGGCTTCCTCGACCGGAACGGAACGGAGATGGTGGCGGCGATCCGCCGCGTCGTCGGCAAGCCGGAGCTACCCGTCAGGGCTTTTCCCTGGTGGCTGATCGGCCTTGTCTCGCCTTTCGTCCCGCTGTTCAGGGAACTGCGCAAGATGCGCTACGTTTGGCGCGAACCTCTGAGAATGCCGAACGAGCGACTCCTGGCGGTTCTCGGCGAAGAGCCGCATACACCGATCGACGAGGCGGTCGCGACGACGCTCAGGGGACTTGGTTGCATGCCGATAGAGGCAGAGGGCAGCACGGTCACCGGTGACCGCGTTCTCGCGTAGTGGAATTGCCCGGCGAAGCCGCTACGGCTAGCGGCACGGATGGCGCGTCGAACCGTCAGTTCCTGAAGACAAGGCAGGCGCCACCGCTCTTGCGAATGGTGGCGCAGAGCTTGTTTGCTTCCGCCTGGGTCTCGCGGCCGATGCGTGCGGCGTAGCGGATCCTGAGGCCAAAGCTGGCATTGCGCTCCCTGAGCAGGAGGGCCTTCTCGCTGCGGATCGGTTCCGGCAGGCGCTTGGCAGCACGCACAAACAATCGCTGCGCCACCGACTTCTGGAAGTGCGCGGCGAGTTGCACGCCCCAGGGCGCCCATTCGGCTTCGTCGATCACCTCGATATCGCGAAGGTTGCGGGTGCTGGCGAGCGCCACGCAACCATCGAGAAAGGTCTTGCCCTTGTCGAGCGTCAGGTCGAGCGTCTTCGGTGGATTGTCGCGCCAGTCCTCGACGCTGTAGGCGGTGATCGCCAGGACGTAGTTGCGCGTCTCAGTCGGCAGCCAATCGACCTCGAGAAAACGCTCCAGCCCGTTTTCTCCGGCATTGTAGGCGGCGGCGGCAAAGCCGAGATTGCCATAGCGCGACTTGAGCTCGTTCAGATATTCCGCGGACTTGCCCAGCGCCTCGACGACATCGAAGCTGTTGTTGAGCCCCCGCATCTTCGCCGTTCCAGGCATGAACTGCGCGATCCCTTCGGCCCCCTTGGGGCTGACCGCATTCGGCCGGAACAGGCTTTCACGCCAGATCAGGCGGGCGAAGAAGGCCGCGGGCAGGTCGTTCACCGTCGCGTAATGGTCGATCACGCCGCAAACATCGCGGGCGAAGTTCTCCTTGCTGATGCAGAGCGCCTTCGCGGGATCGATGACAGACTGCCCTGAATAGACGCATTTCGGTTGGGGGAGGAGCTCATCGATACGAGCGGCCGCGGGGACCGCTCTGTATGCCGGAAGGCTGACAAGCAGCGCCAGCGCCGCTCTCGCGACCCGTGCCCAAGCGCCCGCTCTCACCTTCCGCCGAAGACCCACGTTTAAGTGTTTCCAGAAACAGTCCTTGCGCGTTCATAGCATCTAAGACCGCCTCGACAAACGGTCATTGTCGAGACGGTCTAGCGCGGCGAACCTGTCGGGAGCACCAATTGCATGAATGTCAGATCGAGCCAGCGGCCGAATTTCGTGCCGACTTCGCGCATGCGGCCGGTGTCGACAAAGCCCAGTTGGGCATGAAGGCGGATCGAGGCCGTGTTCTCCGATTCGATGCCCGCGATCATCACGTGTTTGCCCAGCCGCTCAGCCTCGGCGATCAGCGCGACCATAAGCTTGCGGCCAATGCCACCGCCGCGCCGATCCTTGTGAACATAGACGGAGTGCTCGACCGTGTGGCGATAACCGTCGAAGGCGCGCCAATCGCCAAAGGACGCATAACCGACGACGTCGCCTTCATCGGAGACGGCCACCAGCACCGGATAGCCCGCGTCCACGCGCGCCTTCAGCCAGGCCGTCCGATTGGCGACGTCGACCAAGGTCTCGTTCCAGATCGCCGTCGTGTTTGCCACGGCGTCGTTGTAGATCTCGCAGATGACTGGCAGATCGTCTTGGATGGCCGCTCGGATCAGCATGCTTGCTCCTCACATTCGTTCACTATATGACTACGATATGGATACTAAAGTAGACAGCCTGGATCAACGGCTCAGTGAACGAATTCGGCTCGAAAGAGAAGCGCGCGGCTGGTCGCTGAGCGAGCTTTCGGAGCGCTCGGGTGTCTCGCGCGCAATGATCCACAAGGTCGAGCGGGGCGACAGCAGCCCGACGGCAACATTGCTCGCCAAGCTTGCGGGCGCGTTCGGGCTCACCATGTCCAGCCTGATCGCGCGCGCAGAAATGAGCCAGGGCAGGCTGTCGCGACGCCGGGACCAATCGGTCTGGCGCGATCCACAAACAGGATATCTCCGGCGCCACGTGTCACCGATGTCGGAGCTGCCGCTCGAACTGGTCGAGATCGAGCTTCCGGCAGGCGCCGACGTGTCGATCCCGGCATCCGCCTATGCGCTTCATCGTCGATGGATATGGGTGAAGCAGGGCAGCCTGACCTTTGTGGAAGGCCTCGATACCCATGTTCTCGGCGAGGGGGATTGCCTGGAGCTTGGCCCGCCGCAGGATTGCGTTTTCCGCAACGCCAGCGGCGAGACCTGTATCTACGCCGTCGTCCTGTTGAGGACCGGCTGAACTTAACGGTCGAGCTCGGCGATTGCGATCTGCGCCATCGCCAGGTCGCTCTCCACGCCGAAGTCGTCACCATCCTCCAGGAACCAGGCGGCGGAAAGCCCGGCATAGGCCAACACCCAATTCAGGATGCGGCGCGGGTGAAGGCCGGTCTCCTCGGCGACGATGGGCAGGTGCCGCTGCAGCCGGCCCGGCGCGGTGACCAGGGGCAGCTCCGGATTGCAGAACAGGTTGGCATAGTCGTAGCCGCGATCGCCAAGGACGCGCTTCGGGTCGATTGCCAGCCAGCCGCGGTCGCCGAAATCGAGGATGTTGGCGTGATGCACGTCGCCATGCAGCACGACAGGTGGTTCCGGATCGGCAAACAGGCCTTTCGCCGCCTCGAGCGCACGCGCAAAAAGGCCGCCTTGAGCAGGAGCGGCCGCCTCAAGTGAAGCGAACCATTTGTCGAGCGGCACGAGATCCTGGGGAACGGGTGTCGAACGCGGAGCATGAAGCTCGGCAACGGTGCGGCAGATGATGCGCGTCACGTCTTCATCGCTTCCCGTCATCGCCATGTGAAAGAGGTTGCGCTGGCTGTCCGTGCGCTCCATCAGGACGGCATCGCCATCGGACTCATAGACTTTTGCCGCACCGTGCCCGTTCCAGTAGAGCATCGGCAGGCGACCGAACTTTTCCTCGGGATCCTGCGCGACTTTCAGCATCGCCGACTGGTTGCGGTAGCGGACGGGTTGAAGATGGCTGGAAGGCGTGACGATAATTTCGCCGTCAGGCTGCAATGACCATTTTTCAAAATATCTAGAAAACATAAGGAGTTAATTTCCCAATGGACAAATGCCCCGTCGGGTGACGGGGCATCGGCCATGTGGGAGCGTCAGGCAACCTGTTCAAGGGCCGGATAGTCGGTGTAGCCCCTGGCGCCACCACCATAGAAGGTCGTCTGATCCGGCGGGTTGAGCGGCGCGTCGAGCTTCAGCCGCTCGACGAGATCCGGATTGGCGATGAACGATTTGCCGAAAGCGACGAGATCGGCTTCGCCGTCCTTGATCGTCTTCACCGCCAGCGCTCTGTCATAGCCGTTGTTGGTCATCCAGGCAGCCTTGCCGCCAGCCGCGACATAGGCGGAACGCAGAGCGTCATAATCGAAAGGCCGGTCGCCCTGCTGGTGGTCACGTGGGCCGCCCGTCGCGCCTTCGATGATGTGGATGTAGGCGAGGGGATAGCGAGCGAGATTCTTGACCACATAGCCGAAGAGCGTTTGCGGCTCCGGATCGAAAACGTCGTTGGCCGGCGTCACGGGCGAAAGGCGGATGCCGACACGTCCGGCGCCAATTTCCTTCGTCACGGCATCCATGACCTCAAACAGGAAGCGGGCTCGGTTGTCGATCGAACCGCCGTAGGCATCCGTGCGGTGGTTCGAACCGGAACGCAGGAACTGGTCGATGAGATAGCCGTTGGCCGCATGGATCTCGATGCCATCGAAGCCGGCGTCGATCGCAGCGCGCGCAGCCATGCGGTAGTCCTCGACGATACCTCCGATCTCGGCGACATCAAGCGCGTGCGGTTCGGAGGTTTCGGCAAAGGAACCGGTACCGTCAGAATTGATCAGATAGGTCTTGGACTTGGCACGGATTGCAGAGGGCGCAACCGGCTTCAAACCATCCGGCTGCAGCGAATTGTGCGAGATACGGCCGACATGCCACATCTGGACGACGATCCGGCCACCCTTCGCATGCACCGCATCCGTCACCTTGCGCCAGCCTTCCAGTGCCTCCGGCGTATAGAGACCGGGCACGTCGGCATAGCCCTGGCCCTGCTGGGTGATCGCCGTTCCCTCGGTGATCAGCAAGCCGGCCGTCGCGCGCTGCTCGTAATAGGTGACGTTCAGTGTGTTCGGAACGGCGCCGGGAGAACGATTGCGTGTCAACGGCGCCATGACGATGCGGTTCTTCAGCGCGATGTCGCCAATGGTGATGGGGTCGAAAAGCGAGGCCATGGGAGGTCCTTTCATGGAGGTCTGCTTGGGAGGAGCTGTTTGCTTTTAGAGATCGCCGATGCTTTTGAGGAAGGCGGCAATCGCCTCTTCATCGCGGCGGTAGAAGATCCACTGGCCAACCCGGCGCGTTGTCACGAGGCCGGCGCGCTGAAGCACTGCGAGATGCGAGGAAACGGTCGACTGCGACAGGCCGCAGCGTTCGAACTGACCGGCGCATACGCCGAGATCGAGCGGATGTTCCTGTGTTGGGAAATGGAGCTGAGGCTCCTTCAGCCAGGCGAGGATGTTCACCCGCACTGGATGGGCAAGCGCCTTCAATATCTCGTCTCGATCCATTGTATATCGCCATATCGTGTTTTATCGATAGATGTATCGCCAAAACTCGATATTCAAATCACAAGACCGTGAACACCATGACGGCAAAAAAAGAGGGCCTCAAGAAAACTTGGGCCCTTGTAGTTGTGAAGGTAATAAGAACCTCCAGAGGGGAACAGCTAATGCGGTGGCGGGGGAGGAGGAGCCACCAAGAATGCATCAGCTGCATTTTGATATGGGAAGCGAAGTATCGGCTTTCAATAGCCGACTGTGATTTTCGTCACGGCTCGCTCGTCTTCAAACAGTAGACAAAAAAAGAGGGCCACAAGATGACTTGGGCCCTTATAAGTTGTGAAGGTAATTAAACCTCCAGAGGGGAACAGCTGCTGCGGTGGCACTGGGAGGAGAAGCCACCAAAGATGCATCAGCTGAGTTTGGTATGCTGCTTTTTTGGGCGGGCAGCAATCATTTAATATGCATGACAGCCATGTCATGTGCGCATCCCTGCCCATTTCTGCATCGCACAAAGAAAATGCGCCGCATAAAATAGAGGGCGCATTCAAAATATCAAATTAAAAACATATAGTTACGGGAACAGCCAAGAAATGCTCACAAAAAGAGCATTTGCCGATTGAATGTCAGAAGTTCCAGTTCCGGGCCTTGGCGACGATGTAATCGCGGAAGACCTTGAGCTTGGCGGCATTCTTCATCTCGTCCGGATAGCAGAAATAGGTATCGAACGAGGGGATGTCGGCGCTGATCGGAAGCTGTATGAGGCCCGGATCGCGGCCAACGATATAGTCAGGCAGCATCGCAACGCCGATGCCCAGGAGGCAGGCCCGCTTGATCGAGGTCTGGCTGTTGATCTGCAGGTGCGACACGCGCGGATTGTCGGAATCGCGGCCGGCGATTTCGAGCCAGTTGACGTCGAGCAGATAGTTCGGCGCCGGCTCACCGAAGGTGATGATGCGGTGATTGTCGAGATCCTCGACCGACTGCGGCTCGCCGTATTTGTTGATATAGGAGGGTGCTGCATAGACGTGCATGTGCACCGTGAACAGCTTGCGCTGAATGAGGTCCGACTGCTGCGGCTGGCGCAGGCGGATGGCGCAGTCCGCATGGCGCATGTTCACGTCGAGCTCTTCATTGTCGAGGATGAGCTGGACTTGCACGTCCGGGTGCAGCGACATGAACTCCTGGATCTTGTCGGTGAGCCAGCCCTGGCCGAGGCCGACGGTCGTGGTGATGCGCAGCTTGCCGCTTGGCTTGTCCGTGGTTTCGCTCAGCTGGACCTTGACGCTTTCGAGCTTCATCAGCACTTCGTGCGCCGTCCGGTAGAGGATCTCGCCCTGTTCGGTGAGGATCAGGCCGCGCGCATGGCGGTGGAACAGCTTGATGCCGACGTCCTGCTCAAGTGAGCTCACCTGCCGGCTGATCGCCGATTGCGAAAGATGGAGCTTGTCTGCCGCATGCGTGAACGACCCAGCCTCGGCCGCCGCGTGAAAAATGCGCAGTTTGTCCCAGTCCAGCGACATGAAGTCCCCCATAAGAAACCACTCCGGAAGACGGGGTCCTGTCTTCCGGATGTGGCTGATGCGTCTGTTCCCACACGGGGCTAGGTGCCTCAGCGGCACCACCCCGATTCGCAGCTTCTATTCGGCTGCAATTGCGACGGGCATATGACCCGCCAGGTATTTCTCGGTCTCGAGCGCTGCCATGCAGCCCATGCCGGCCGCCGTCACCGCCTGACGATAGATGTCGTCCGTCACGTCGCCTGCGGCAAAAACGCCGGGCACATCGGTCGCCGTCGAATCGGCCGCAGTCCACAGATAACCGTTGGACTTTTGCCGAAGCTTGCCTTTGAAAAGTTCGACCGCCGGGGCGTGACCAATCGCGACGAACACCCCGTCGGTGACCATGTCGGAGGTTTCGCCGGTCTTGGTGTTGCGCAGCTTCACGCCGTCGACCGAGGCGGGCATCGGCGGCTTGGCCGGTGCGCCCAGATATTCGACGACCTCGTGGTCCCAGATCACCTTGACATTCGGCTTGGCGAACAGGCGCTCCTGCAGGATTTTCTCGGCGCGGAAGGAATCGCGGCGGTGCACAACGGTGACGGTCTTGGCAAGGTTCGACAGGTAAAGCGCTTCTTCGACGGCCGAGTTGCCGCCGCCGACGACGATGACATCCTTGTTGCGATAGAAGAAACCGTCGCAGGTGGCGCAGGCCGAGACGCCGAAGCCCATGAAGGTCGGCTCGGTCTCGATCCCGAGCCACTTCGCCTTGGCGCCGGTGGCGATGATCAGGGCGTCCGCCGTCCAGTCGGTGCCGCTATCGGTCTTGATGCGGAACGGGCGCACGGACAGATCGACGTCGGTCACGAGATCGTTGACGATCTCGGCGCCGACATGGGTCGCCTGCTTCAGCATCTGCTCCATCATCCACGGGCCCTGGACCGGATCGGCATAGCCCGGATAATTCTCCACGTCGGTGGTGATCATCAACTGGCCGCCCTGTTCCAGGCCGGCGATCAGCACCGGCTCGAGCAGGGCGCGCGCCGTATAGATGGCGGCCGTATAACCGGCGGGGCCGGAGCCGATGATCAGCACTTTCACGTGACGGGCAGTCATAGTCTTGTCCTTCGTTCACGGGGAGAGGGAACGCTCTCGTCCGATTCCATTGCGTCAATGGGAAATAGTTCCATAGTTTAGGTATTCCCTACCATGACTTTCAAGGGCGTCGGCCCTGATACACACAAGTGCTTGAGCGCCAAGCCTAGTTTTGCCACCAGATGACGCGTTTGTGCACCAGGTTCGGCCATCTGATCCGTCTTTACCGAGCCATGCGCCGGGAACAGTGCGACAGCGGAATGAATGCCGCATCGGGCCAAGCCGATGCCGCTTCTGACGGTGGCGGCCCATTTTTGCGGTAAGACCGGTGTCAGCCATGCCATTTTCCCGCGAATAGTCGGCGGGACTGCTTGTTGTCCAGCGGGTTTGGCGATATTTCACGCGGATTCACTTTGCTGGAGAAGCATATGGGGTTGAATGCCGGCCGTGCTTGGTTCCATCGCGCTGCGCTCGGCCACGCACCGACTCGAGACGACCTCGCCCTTTTGGGGCGCGCCTTGCCGAGAATCTCGACCGAGATGATCGCGGCTGCGCCGGGATAGGGGACGCACCAGTCAATATCGCCGGCCATCGGGGCCAGCTCAACCATCAGCAAATACAAAGTTTTTGACTTTGCCCTCGCGCAAAAAGTCACCACGCAAAAAGGACGAACGTTCATGACGAAACAAGTCGAGCTCGACGCAATCGATCTCAAGATCCTTCGCGAGCTCCAGCGTGATGGCCGGATGACCAATGTCGATCTAGCCCAAAGGGTCGGCATCTCTGCGCCGCCGTGCCTCAGGCGCGTGCGCAAGCTCGAGGAAACAGGCGTCATCAAGGGCTATCACGCGCTGCTGAATGCACCGGCACTCGGCTTCGATCTCGTCGCCTTCTGTATGGTGGGTCTGAAGCGCCAGTCGGAAGCTGACCTGAAGGCTTTTGCCGCGGCAACGGCCGAATGGCAGATCGTCCGCCAAGCCTGGACAGTTTCCGGCGAAAGCGACTTTTTGCTGCATTGTGTCGCCGAGAATCTGACGGCTTTCCAGGATTTCGTCATCGAAGTGCTGACGGCCAACGAACGGGTAGACACGGTGCGCACGATGCTGACCATTCGCCAGGTCAAGGATATCGGCCTCGTTCAGATCTAAGGCCCGCCCATGAACAAGCTTCCGCTTTCCGCCTTCATCATCTGCCAGAACGAAGAAGCCTACCTCGGCAATTGCATCGAGAGCCTCGAGCAATGCGCGGAAATCGTCATCGTCGATTCCGGCTCGACCGACGGCACGCCGGCACTCGTGCAGTCCTATATCGACGAGGGCTGGCCGATCCGTTTCCTGCATGAGCCGTGGCGAGGGTATGCCGGTCAGAAGCAGTTTGCGCTCGACCAGTGCACGCAGCCGTGGTGCCTCAACATCGATTCCGACGAGCGCCTGGACGAGCCACTGAAGGCGCTGCTGCCATCGCTGCTCGATGCACCGGCGGAGACGGTCGGCTGGCGCGTCGCCCGCAGGCCCTATCTGATCGGTTACGGCTACACGCCCGAGCGCGTCCACGAAAGGCGGAACCTCAGACTGATCCGCCAGGGCAGGGGACGCTACGACCTCAATCAGAAGGTCCATGAGGGGATCGTTCCGGACGGTGCCGTCAGTGCCGCACGCAAGGGAAGCCTGCTGCATTACCGGCCGCTGATCATCGACGAGCAGATCCTCAAGGAAAACAAATATTCGACGCTGAAGGCAGACCAGCAGTTTGCGGCCGGAAAGTCCGCGCGACCCTACAAGATGCTGTTCAGCCCACCGCTCTATTTCTACCGGCTCTATTTCCGCAATGGCCTTTGGCGCTGCGGCTTTCCGGGTTTCATCGAAGCGACGACGGGGGCGGTCTACGCCTTCCTGACCGCAGCCAAGATCTATCAGAGGCACGCGCTGAAGCGCCGTCCGAACCATGACGACATGGATCGGCGCCAGACCAGCCCGTGAGGTTCCCATGAAAATCATGCACTTTCATTTCGGCAAGGACGGCGGCGCAGAGCGCTTCTTCGTTCATCTGGTGAATGCGCTTGGCGAGCGCGGCGTCGAGCAGACCTCGGTCATCCGGCCCGGACGCATCTGGCGGAAGGATATCGAAGGTGCAACGCGCATCATCGAAAGCAATTTCCGCAACCTGTCGCTCGACCGGATCCTTTTGCCGATGAAGGTCAGCAGCATGGCGCGCCGCGAGAAGCCGGACGCGCTCTTTGCCTGGATGCCGCGCGCCAGCCGCCTCATGCCGAACTACAAGGGCTGCATCAAGATTTCCCGCCTCGGCGACTATCCGCTGCGTCTCGACTATTTCCGCAATACCGATTGTCTCGTCTGCAACACGCCCGGAATTGCCGAGCATGTGCGCAAGATCGGCTGGAA
Organism: Ensifer sp. R-19; assembly: GCF_049905105.1. Taxonomy (NCBI): domain Bacteria; kingdom Pseudomonadati; phylum Pseudomonadota; class Alphaproteobacteria; order Hyphomicrobiales; family Rhizobiaceae; genus Ensifer; species Ensifer sp. R-19. Next base: position 1,518,468 of record NZ_CP184569.1, on the reverse strand, counting down.
ACGCGACGTCGAAGTGATCTCCAACTTCACCGGGACGGAACGCGTCGCGCCAGTCAGTCGCGCCACGCTCGACACGCCGGAGAATGTGCCGGTCGTCATGTCGATGGGGCGGTTCGTGCCGCGCAAGGGCTTCCACACCCTGATCCAGGCGATCGCCAAGGTGCCGGACGCCTATCTCTGGCTGATCGGCGACGGCGAGGAGCGGGAAAACCTCGAGAAACTTGCGGCCGACCTCGGGGTGGCAAAGCGCGTACGCTTTGCTGGCTGGCAGAAGGATACGCGGCCTTTCCTCGCTGCCTCGGACATTTTCGTCATGGCATCGAGCCATGAACCGCTCGGCAATGTCATCCTCGAGGCCTGGGCCCAGGGCACGCCGGTCGTCTCCAGCCGTTCGGAAGGGCCGCAATGGTTCATGCGCGACGGCGAGAACGGCTTGATGGTCGATATCGGCGACGCCGACGGTTTCGCCCAGGCGATCGACCGCATCGCGAGCGACGCGTCACTGGGCGAACGCCTCGCCGAACGCGGCCACGAGACCTTGATGAACCAGTTCTCAAAACAGGCGATCACTGACGCCTACTTGAAGCTCTTCGCTTCAAAACGCTGAGCTAATTTCGCTCGCGCGGCTGCCACACGAATGGCAGCCGATCAGGAACGCATCAGCCGTTCGTAGACGGCGTTGATCGCACGGGCCTCGCCCTCGATGGCGAAGGAGGCGCAGGTGAGCCCCAGGCCGTTGGCGCCTGCCATCGTGCGGCGGCGATCATCATCCATGAAGCCGGCAGTCGCCTCAACCATCGCCTGCAGATCGTTTGCCGCAATGACCGTACCGGTTTCCTGCTCGCCGACGACGACCAGTTCCGAAAACGCACCGACATCGGTCGCAATAACCGGCACACCGGTTGCCATGGCTTCGAGCGGCGTCAGGCCAAAACCTTCCCAGCGCTGCGGCGCGATGAAGAGATCAAGCGCGCGATACCAATCGGGAATGTTGGTGTGCTCGCCGACGAAACGAATGCGGTCCGTCAGCCCGGCCTTTGCGACCCGTTCCTTCAACTCGTTCTCGAACGCCACATGCGGGCCGGTCGCGCGCCCCGCGACGATGGCGCTCCAGCCCGGCCGGCAGGGGAGCAACGCGATCATGCTATCGACGAAGAGATCGGTTCCCTTCTGCTTACGCACCCGTCCGAAGCAGCCGACATATTTCTGCGCCGGATCGAGCCCGAGCGCAGACTTGGCGGCGACTGTATCCGCCGGCGGCTGGAAGCGTTTCGTGTCGATGCCGTGCAGGATGACCGTGTTCGGCACTTCGAGATAGGCGGCGGTCTTGCCGCTCGTCGCAATCACCGCATCCATCCTGGAGATCAGGAACTTGCTCCAGCCGGTGTGGCGCCGCTGCGAAGCCGAGGTGAAGACGATCTTCAGCTTCATACCGAGCAGATCGCGCAGCACGATTGCCGGCAGCATCTCGACGTTACGGCGTGCATGCCAGACCCGGCAGGGGCGGCCATCCGGTGCGCTCCACAAGCGCAGGAGATCGCGGAATCGGATCGAGGGCAGGGTGTCCGGCAGCCCCGGGCCAAGCACGGCGACCTTTTCGCCAAGCGCGCGCTGGATCGGAACCAACTGGATAATGGTGGACGTCACGCCCGAGAGGCGGCGCTTGAAATTGGGAGCGATGACCTCGACGTTCCGGATATCGGCCACGAAAGCGCACTCCTTGCGCGAGCAACGTTCGTCTTTTGGAAAGAGAGAAATGGGGCGAAGGGAGGCTTCGCCCCTGCCGGGGCTGATCAGCCCCAGTTGACCGCGAGAATTTCGTAGGCCTTGGAGCCGCCGGGGGCGTTCACTTCGATGGAATCGCCGACTTCCTTGCCGATCAGGGCGCGCGCGATCGGCGACGAGATCGAGATGCGGCCAGCCTTCACGTCGGCTTCCTGGTCGCCGACGATCTGATAGGTCTTTTCTTCTTCGGTGTCTTCGTCGACCAGCTTGACCTTGGCGCCGAACTTGATCTTGGAGCCGGACATCTTCGAGAGATCAATGACTTCCGCGCGGGCGATCAAGTCTTCGAGCTCGGTGACGCGGCCTTCGTTGTGGCTCTGCGCCTCCTTGGCGGCATGGTATTCGGCATTTTCCGACAGGTCGCCATGTGCACGGGCTTCGGCAATCGCCTCGATGATTCGTGGTCGTTCTTCCTGCTGGCGCCAGCGCAGCTCCTCCTGCAGGTTGACGAATCCACCCTGTGTCATCGGCACTTTTTCGACCATTTCATTGTCCTTCATCAAGCACGAGGCGCCGCCCTTTGGGCGGCGCCAACGCAAAAGAAAACGGTCTCCGGCGCGTAAACACCGGAACCGTCCGAAACTTCGAACCTTCGTTATAGCAGAAACGGAAGCGCGAAAGCCAGATATTTCGCCACCATCCACCGAAGCCAACAAACCATCCGCAACTTGTAGACGAAGGAAACCGGTGGCAAGTTTTGCAGAAACAGCTTTACCTCAACTGCGGTTGAGGTCGTATCAGAACTGCTCCTGCAAAATATCACGAGGAAGCATGGCCCATGGATCTGGCCAAGGATCACCACATCAAGACAGGCCCGAACGCGGAGCCGCAAGCGGATGGCCGCTGGAGCGAACTGCTCCGGCCCGACTATCTGGCGGCAACGGTCACACTTTGCCTTGGGGTCGCACTCTTTGCGTTCAATGAATTTTTCATTTCGACGGCGCTACCGACGGCTGTCGCGCAGATCAGCGGCGCCACGCTGCTTTCATGGGCGGTTACGCTCTATCTCGTCTTTGCGATTCTCGGCGGGGCGCTTGCCGCCAATCTGAAGGCGAGGTTCGGCGCACGTGGCACGCTGATTGCTGCCGCCGTCGTATTTGTCGCCGGAACCATGATCGCGACGACCGCGAGCAGCATGCCGCAGGTGCTTGCCGGACGGGTGTTCCAGGGATTCGGCGAAGGTATCATCGCCGCGGTCTGCTACGCACTGATCCCGGAACTCTTCCCGCCGCGGCTGGTGCCGAAGGTCTTCGGAGCCGAAGCCATCGTCTGGGCGATGGCTGCCTTTGGCGGTCCGCTCGTCTCCGGCTTCCTGACGGAACATTGGTCCTGGCGGGCGGCCTTCGGCGTCAATATTCCGGCAGCCGCAATCTTCGTCGTGCTCGTCCTCGCCATCGTGCCGGCACAGAAGATACCAACCACGAAATCACGTCCGATCCCGCTTCTACGGTTGGTCATCGTCGGCACCGGCATATTGCTGATATCGGTATCGACCACGGCCAGAAGCGTCCCCTTGATGGTCGCAGCGCTAGCGACAGCGCTAACGATCCTCTGGGCGGTGGTCCAGACCGACCGGCGCGCAGAACATTCGATCCTGCCTGCCGGCGCTTTCACGCTCGCAAAACCGCTCGGCACCGGCCTTTGGGTGGTGCTGCTGATGCCGCTGGCGCAGGCATCCGGCTCGATCTACCTCATCTACGGCCTGCAGCACGTGTGGAACTTCAGCCCGACGGCCGCCGGCTTTTCCGGCGCGCTGATGGCGATCTCCTGGAGCCTGACCGCAATTCTCGTTGCGAGCCTGCGCTCACATGATCTGCGCGTGAAGCTGATCCAGGCCGGGCCGGCTCTTCTCAGTATCGGACTTGCCGGCCTGACGATCGCGGTCGCCATCGACGAATTCCGCCTGGTCTTTCCGAGCCAGATCGCGATTGGCGCCGGCTTTGGCATCTCCTGGGGCACGCTCAGCCAGTTGATGATGGATGTGTCGCCGCATAAGGAACGCGACAAGACGTCAGCCTTTTTGCCGACGCTGCAATCGGCCGGCTACGCCATCGGTGCTGCAATCTGCGGGCTTACCGCAAATCTCCGCGGCTTTGACGAGAAGGCAAGCGTGGCGACGATGCATGGCGCATTGTTCACCGTCTTTGTGGTCGCATCCGTGATATCGACGGCATCGCTCTATTTCGGCGTCAGAACCGTGCGGCTTGCAGACAAACGATCACGGCACGCCCAAGGAGGAGCGGCGCTCGGGGCGCTCGCAGGAGACTAGAGCGCCGTGCGTTCAGACAGATGACGTTCTAGGCAGCTGCGTGGAGCGGCGTACCGACGTGACGGCGCCCAAGAAGCGCCCGTTGCTCGCCGCCGCGCCCGATCGATGGCACGATCGTTGCGAGCAGCCTGCGATTGCTGGAGAAGACTTCGACCTTCAGCGATCCATAGTCCGCGTCGCGGCCGATCTTGTCGGCGATGCGCTGACCATAATAGAGGGCCGAGCCCTCATCGAAATGGATGATGCCGTCCTCGTCGACGAAGTGCTCGTCGCCGCAATGCAGATCGAAGAAATAGAGTTGCACGATCTTGCCCCATATCGCGCCATGCCGGAGGTTTCTCCGATCCCGAAGTGCGCAGGCGTATAAGAGCATGGTGCGGAAGAATGCAGGCTGAACCGCTCGTTCATCGGGCATTCAGCCGGAGGTGCCGGACATAGGTCGCGCCATACGGCATCCCACACGGACGATCGTTTCGCGGGGAGCGAAAACGGCGCGCGAGATTGTCGCGCGCCGCTCGTCGTATCAGGCCTTGAAATAGCTCTGCAGCGGACGCACTTCGAGGCTGCCGGCCTTCAGCGCCTTGATCGCATGGGCTGCCGCTTCCGCGCCGGCCATGGTGGTGTAGTAGGGCACCTTCTGCATCAGCGTCGCGCGGCGAAGCGACTTGGAGTCCGAGATCGCCTTGTTGCCGTCGGTCGTGTTGATGACGAGCTGGACGTGACGGTTGCGGATCGCGTCTTCGACGTGCGGCCGGCCTTCCTGGACCTTGTTGACCTTGGTGGCGGCAATGCCGTTTTCACCGAGGAAACGCGCGGTGCCGGCCGTGGCCATGACCTTGAAGCCGATATCGACGAGAATGCGGATCGCCGGAAGAACCCGGGTCTTGTCCTCGTCGCGCACCGAAACGAACACCGTTCCATCGCGCGGCAGGTCGACGCCTGCGCCGAGTTGCGACTTGGCGAAGGCCAGCGCATAGTCGGTGTCGAGACCGATGACTTCGCCGGTCGAGCGCATTTCCGGACCGAGTAGCGTGTCGACGCCGGGGAAGCGGGCGAAGGGGAAGACCGCTTCCTTCACCGCAATGTGCTTCAGGTTGCGCGGATCCGGCTTCTCGCCATAGGCGGCGATCGCGACGTCGAGCGTTTCGCCGGCCATCACGCGGGCTGCGATCTTGGCGATCGGCGCGCCGATCGTCTTCGCGACGAAGGGCACGGTACGCGATGCGCGCGGGTTGACTTCAAGCACGTAGATCGTGCCGTCCTTGATGGCGAACTGCACGTTCATCAGGCCGCCGACATTGAGCGCCTTGGCAAGCGCTGCCGTCTGGCGTTCGAGTTCGTCGACCATGGCCGTGTCGAGCGTATGCACCGGCAGCGAGCAGGCGCTGTCGCCCGAGTGGATACCGGCTTCCTCGATGTGTTCCATGATGCCCGAGACGAAGACGTCCTTGCCGTCGCAGAGGCAGTCGACGTCCACTTCCGTGGCATTCGTCAGGTAGCTGTCGAAGAGCAGCGGGTTCTTGCCGAGCAGCGTGTTGATCTGGCCGGTCTTGTCGTTCGGGTAGCGCTGCTTGATGTCTTCCGGAACCAGGCCCGGAACCGTGTCGAGCAGATAGGTCTGCAGCATGCTTTCCGAATGAATGATCTGCATGGCGCGGCCGCCAAGAACGTAGGACGGGCGCACGACCAGCGGGAAGCCGATCTCGGCAGCGACCAGGCGGGCCTGCTCGACCGAGTAGGCGATGCCGTTGCGCGGCTGGTTGAGGTCGAGCTTCATCAGCAGCTTCTGGAAGCGGTCGCGGTCCTCGGCAAGGTCGATCATGTCGGGTGCCGTGCCGAGGATCGGGATGCCGTTCTTTTCCAGCGCTTCGGCCAGCTTCAGCGGCGTCTGGCCGCCGAACTGCACGATGACGCCGACGAGTTCGCCATTTTCCTGTTCGGCGCGCATGATCTCGATCACGTCTTCGGCCGTCAGCGGCTCGAAATAGAGGCGATCGGAGGTGTCGTAGTCGGTCGAAACCGTCTCCGGGTTGCAGTTGATCATGATCGCTTCGTAGCCGGCATCCTTCAGCGCGAATGCCGCGTGGCAGCAGCAGTAGTCGAACTCGATGCCCTGGCCGATACGGTTCGGACCACCACCAAGGATAACGACCTTCTTGCGGTCGGAAACCCCAGCTTCCGACCGGGCGGCACCGACGAAGGGCGTTTCGTAGGTCGAGTACATGTAAGCGGTCGGCGAGGCGAATTCGGCGGCGCAGGTATCGATGCGCTTGTAGACCGGGCGAACATTCAGCGCGTTGCGCAGTTCGGCCACTTCCTTCGGGCGCTTGCCGCCGAGCGTAGCGAGGCGCGCATCGGAGAAGCCCATGGCCTTCAGCATGCGCAGGTTCTCGGCATCCTGGGGCAGGCCGTGCTCGCGGATGCGTGCCTCCATGTCGACGATCGCCTTGAACTGGGCGATGAACCACGGATCGATCTTGCTCGCCTCGTGAACATCTGCCTCGCTCATGCCGAGGCGGAGCGCCTGGGCAACCATACGCAGCCGGTCCGGCGTCGGCGTGCCGATCGCGGCGCGGATGGCGTTGCGGCCATCGCCGTTGTCGTCCATGTCGGGGATTTCGATTTCGTCGAGGCCGGTGAGGCCGGTCTCAAGGCCACGCAGCGCCTTCTGCAGCGATTCGGCAAAGGTGCGGCCGATCGCCATGACTTCGCCGACCGACTTCATCGCGGTGGTCAGGACCGGCGAGGCGCCCGGGAACTTCTCGAAGGCGAAGCGCGGGATTTTGGTGACGACGTAGTCGATCGAGGGCTCGAAGGAGGCCGGCGTCGCGCCGCCGGTGATGTCGTTGTCGAGTTCGTCCAGCGTGTAGCCGATGGCGAGCTTCGCCGCGATCTTTGCGATCGGGAAGCCGGTCGCCTTGGAGGCGAGCGCCGAGGAGCGCGATACGCGCGGGTTCATTTCGATGACGACCAGACGGCCGTCCTTCGGGTTGACGGCAAACTGCACGTTCGAGCCGCCGGTCTCGACGCCGATCTCGCGCAGAACCGCGATCGAGGCGTTGCGCATGATCTGGTATTCCTTGTCGGTCAGCGTCAGCGCCGGAGCAACGGTGATCGAATCGCCGGTGTGCACGCCCATCGGATCGATGTTTTCGATCGAGCAGATGATGATGCAGTTGTCCGCCGTGTCGCGGACGACCTCCATTTCGTATTCCTTCCAGCCGAGCACCGATTCTTCGATCAGCACTTCGGTGGTGGGCGAAGCGTCGAGGCCACTGCCGACGATGTCGAAGAATTCCGTGCGGTTATAGGCGATACCGCCACCGGTGCCGCCGAGCGTGAAGGACGGGCGGATGATCGCGGGCAGGCCAACATCGTCGAGCGCCTGCGCGGCGATCGCCATCGCATGGTTCAGATAGCGCTGCTTGCGGTCGCCTTCACCGAGGTTCCACTGGTTCTCCAGCTCGTCGAGCGCCTTGTCGAGGTCCGGGCCGGACAGTCGGCCCTTCAGTTCGGCGCGCTCGGCCTCATGCACCTTGCGGTCATGGTCCTTGATGTCGGTGGCGTTCGCCAGCCGCGACTTCGGCGTCTCCAGGCCGATCTTCGCCATCGCCTCGCGGAAGAGGGCACGGTCTTCGGCCTTGTCGATCGCGTCGGGCTTGGCACCGATCATCTCGACATTGTAGCGGTCGAGAACGCCCATACGGCGCAGCGACAGTGCGGTGTTGAGCGCGGTCTGGCCGCCCATGGTCGGGAGCAGCGCGTCCGGGCGCTCCTTGGCGATGATCTTGGCGACGACTTCCGGGGTGATCGGCTCGACATAGGTCGCATCGGCGAGGCCCGGATCGGTCATGATCGTCGCTGGGTTGGAGTTGACGAGGATGACGCGGTAGCCTTCCTCCTTCAGCGCCTTACAGGCCTGGGTGCCGGAATAGTCGAATTCGCATGCCTGACCGATGACGATCGGCCCCGCGCCGATGATAAGAATGGACTTGATATCTTGGCGCTTCGGCATGGTCGGTCATCCGTTTCTAGCTGCGCGAAAAACCGGCCAAAGTGGGAGGTCACCGGCCGGGCACGCATTGATGGTCTTTTCAGGCTAGAAGCGGCTTATAGGCAAATGTATCTGCAAGCGAAACCCCGAAAATACCGGAATCGACAAGAAGCCGGCATATTTGCGCGTCCTCTGCTTTATCGCTCGCTCGGCGGCACTAAAACCGCGCCAAAGCGTCAGGCGCCGACGGCGCGCACTGGCGGCTTCGACCCGGACGAGCAGGTCGTGCGGATCGGGCCGGGGCTTGTGCACTTCTTCCACGCCGAGGCGACCGATTCCTTCAAGCCGCAACGCCTTCACGAAGGCTCCGCCTCGTCCCGCTCTGCGGGTGGCTTAGGAGCGGCAAAGCGACTTTATGTCAAGGAGAGCGGAGCAGACTTCAGCCGGCGGAGTTTTCGCTGCCGATATCCGTAGCGGGAGCTAGCAGCCGCAGCAAAAAGTTTGGCCAGATCGCGAACTTACGGGCGGCGATTGCGTTTTACAACGACGTTGGGCGCATCTTATAAAAGAGCAAACCGACAACGCCCTTTTTACAGAGGCTGGGAGGACAGATCATGGAATGGAAAGGCCGCCGCCAATCCGAAAACATCGAAGACCAGCGCGGCGCGAGCCCGGGTGGCGGCAATCCGTTCGGGCGCGGCGGTGGTTTCCGCATGCCGGGCGGCGGAGGCGGTATGCGGCGCGCCGGCGGCGGCATGAGCTTCGGAACGATCATCTTCCTCGTCATCCTCTACTTTATCCTCAAGGCCATGGGCATCGACATGCTGCAGGTGCTGGAAGGTGGCGGCGGTCAGGTACAGTTGCCCGGTTTCGAGCAGAGTGACGGCTCGCCGGCACCGCGCGGTTCGGCCCAGGAAGAGGAAATGAAGTCTTTCATGGCGACCGTGCTCGCCGAGACCGAGGATACCTGGAACGGCATTTTCCAGGCGAGCGGCAAACAGTACGAAGAGCCCAAGATGGTGCTCTTCCGCGGCCAAGTGCGCTCCGCCTGCGGCTTCGCGTCTGCCGCCTCCGGGCCGTTCTATTGCCCGGGAGACCACAAGGTCTATCTCGACATGAGCTTCTTCGATGAACTCGCCCAGAAGTTCGATGCATCCGGCGACTTCGCCCAGGCTTATGTGGTTGCGCACGAGGTCGGCCACCACGTCCAGAACCTGATCGGCGTCTTGCCGAAATTCAACCAGATGCGCCAGTCGATGAGCGAAACCGAAGCCAATCAGATGTCGGTGCGTGTCGAACTGCAGGCCGATTGCTTCGCCGGCGTCTGGGGCAAATTTACCGAGCAGAAGGGCCTGCTCTCGCAAGGCGACCTCGAAGAGGCGCTGAACGCCGCCACCCAGATCGGCGACGACACGCTGCAGAAGCGGATGCAGGGCTACGTCGTTCCGGAGAGTTTCAACCACGGCACCTCCGAACAGCGCATGCGCTGGTTCAAGCGTGGCTTCGACAGCGGCAAGATGTCGGCCTGCGATACCTTATCGGGCGCCGTCTAGCCGCTTCTAAACAAGAAAACCGTCAGGGCCGGCACGATTGCCGGCCCTTTCGTTTGTCGGGTCAGCGTTCGCTGTCCATATGGGCGAGTTGGGCCTCGGGATAGCGGGCGCCCGAGGCGGCATCTTTCGGAACCGCCTGTTCGATCACCGCCAGATCGCCGGCACTGAGATCGACATCGCGCGACGCGAGGGCTTCCGCCAAGCGGTCGCGCCGGCGTGCACCGATCAACGGCACGATGTCCTTGCCCTGGGCGGCTACCCAGGCAATCGCGATCTGAGCCACCGAAACGCCCTTCTCTTCAGCGACCTGCCTCAGCGCTTCGACGAGGGCGAGGTTCTTGTCGATGTTGCCCTCCTGGAACCGCGGGCTCATGGCGCGGAAATCGCCCTTGCCAGCCGCGCCTTTCTGCCAGTGGCCACTGATCAGGCCGCGCGACAGCACGCCATAGGCGGTGACGCCGATACCGAGAGCGCGGCAGGTCGGCAGGATCTCGCTCTCTATGCCGCGTGAAATCAGCGAATACTCGATCTGCAGATCCGAGATCGGGTGGACGGCAGCGGCGCGGCGGATGGTCTCGGGCCCAACCTCGGAGAGGCCGATATGGCGGACATATCCAGCCTTCACCATGTCAGCGATCGCACCAATGGTATCTTCGATCGGAACGTCGGGATCGAGCCTTGAGGGACGATAGATGTCGATATGATCGACGCCAAGCCGCTGCAGCGTATAGGCGAGAAAGTTGCGAACCGCCTTCGGCCGGCAATCATAGCCAGCCCAGTTGCCCGCAGCATCGCGCAATGCGCCGAACTTCACACTCAACAGCGCCTTGTCGCGCCTACCGCCCTTCAGCGCCTCGCCGATCAGCATCTCGTTGTGGCCCATACCATAGAAGTCACCGGTATCGAGCAGCGTGATGCCGGCCTCCAGCGCGGCGTGGATGGTGGCGATGCTTTCGGCACGGTCGGCCGGGCCGTACATGCCGGACATGCCCATGCAGCCGAGTCCGAGCGCCGACACCGAGGGGCCGGTCTTTCCGAGTGAAACGTAATCCATTCTCGTTCTCCTTCGACATGGCCGAAATCCGCCGGCCGTTGATCGGTCTCTTGTTTACTTCCTTTGGCGTCGTGCGATAATCCGACCTCAATCGAACGACTTGTACGAAATTCCGCACAATGAACGACCTGCCGCTTGCAGATCTCGATGCCTTTACCGCCGTTGCCGCGACGCGCAGCTTCCGCGCCGCTGCCAAGAAGCGCGGCGTTTCCGCGTCGTCGCTGAGCGAGGCGCTGCGACGGCTCGAAGCCAAGCTGCAAGTGCGCCTGCTCAACCGCACGACCCGCAGCGTGACACTGACGGAGGCGGGCATGCGGTTGCTGGATCGGCTGACGCCGGCGCTCGGCGAGATTGCCGGCGCGCTCGATCAGGTCAACGAGATGCGCGACAGTCCGGCGGGAACGCTGAAACTGAATGTCCCGACCATCGTTGCCCGCGAAATCCTACCACCGATCGTCGGCCGCTTCCTCAGCAAGCATCCGGCAATCTCCTTGGAAGTGACGGCGGAAGATGGGTTCGTCGACGTTCTGGCGGCGGGTTTCGACGCTGGCGTTCGCTATGAGGAACGGGTCGAGCGCGACATGATCGCCATACCGATCGGGCCGAGCCGGCAACGCTACGTCACCGCGGCGGCACCGGATTATCTCGCCAGGCACGGCGTGCCCCAACATCCACGCGATCTGCTTGACCATGGCTGTATTCGCCACCGTTTCGCCAGCGGCATTTCTCTTCCCTGGGAGTTCGGTGAAGGGGAGGCGGCGCTGACGATCGCGCCTCCTGCCGTCGTGACCGCCAATACGATCGACCTCGAACTCGGCGCTGCCCTTGACGGGCTTGGCATCATCCGGACCTTCGAGGAGTTCGTCGCGCCGGCCATCGCGGCAGGACGGCTCCGGCCCATTCTTGAAGACTGGACGACGAGTTTTTCCGGACCGTTTCTCTACTATGCGAGCCGCAGGCATATGCCGACGCCGCTGCGCGCCTTCGTGGATTTCTTGAAGCTTGAACAGCGGCGCGACAACGGGTGAAGGCAGATGCACGTCACCCGTCACTTCAACCATTGCGATAGTCCCATCAGATAATTTGAGACGTTCACGGATTGTTTCGCGCGAAATGATCCGTTACACCTAAATTGGTAGCGTTGTTCACGTTCTGTCCCGCATCCCGGGGCAGGCCGCTCGGGGGAAGGGATCGCATGCGCGACGAGAAGTTTGTGCGACGCGGCCTGTTCCTCGTCTTCCTCATCCTGTTCCTGGATATCATCGGCATTGCGATCATCGTTCCAGTGCTGCCGACCTATCTGGAGGAACTGACCGGCTCCGATATCAGCGAAGCGGCAATCGACGGTGGTTGGCTGCTGCTCGTTTATGCGGCGATGCAGTTTCTCTTCGCGCCGCTGATCGGCAACCTCAGCGACCGATTCGGCCGCCGTCCGGTGCTGCTCGCATCGGTCTTCACCTTCGCACTCGACAATCTGATCTGTGCGCTCGCCACCAGCTATTGGATGCTGTTCATCGGCCGTGTGCTCGCCGGCATCAGCGGTGCAAGTTTCGGCACCGCATCGGCCTATATCGCCGACATCAGCCATGACGGAAACCGCGGCAAGAATTTTGGGCTGATCGGCATCGCCTTCGGGACCGGCTTCGCCCTCGGCCCGGTGCTTGGCGGTCTGCTCGGCGAATTGGGGCCACGCGTGCCGTTCTACGGTGCCGCGGCGCTCTCCTTCGTCAGTTTCATTCTCGGCGTATTTCTGCTGCCCGAGACGCTGGATCGCGCCAATCGCCGTCGCTTCGAGTGGAAGCGCGCCAATCCGCTCGGCGCCCTCAAGCAGATGCGCAACTACCCAGGCATCGGCTGGGTTGGGCTCGTCTTCTTTCTCTTCTGGCTCGCCCACTCCGTCTATCCGGCGGTCTGGTCCTTCGTATCCAACTACCGCTATGGCTGGAGCGAGGGGCAGATCGGGCTATCTCTCGGTATCTTCGGCATCGGCGGCGCGTTCGTCATGGCCGTCATACTGCCGCGCGTCGTGCCACGGCTTGGCGAGTGGCGGACGGCGGTACTGGGACTGACCTTCACCACCCTTGGCGCCATCGGCTATGCGGGTGCCTGGCAGGGGTGGATGATCTATGCGGTGATCATCGCAACCGCGATCGAAAGCCTCGCAGATCCGCCATTGCGCAGTATCGCTGCCGCCCACGTGCCGCCATCGGCACAGGGAGAACTTCAGGGCGCGCTGACCAGCATCGGCAGCATCACCACGATCATCGGCCCGCCGGTCTTCACCCAGGCTTTCGGCTATTTCACCAGCCCTAGCGCTCCCGTCGCCTTCGCCGGTGCGCCCTATGCGCTCGCGAGTTGCTTCCTCGTCGGCGCGCTCGTCGTGTTCCTGTTGAAGATACCCAGAAGCAGGGCGGTAGGACCGCAAGGGCTGGAGGAGGCTATCGAGCCGGCTGCGGTTGCAGCAGCGGAAGAGGCTGAAGGGATCGAACAGCCAAGAATGCACGGAAATTGATCAATTTTCGTGATCTATCGATGAAAGTTTGAGCAACCTCGCCCTTGCGGCTGGCTCTTTGCCCGGGGGTATTCTATCTCCGGTTTTCCTCCCTCCGACCTTTAGTTGCGGCCGAGGCCGCATCGACCGCCAGGAATCTGCCATGCTGACCGCGAATGCGAGCCCGAAGCCGTTGACGACCGACAACTCCTGGCGGATGCATTATCGCGCGATCTTCTATCTCGGCGTGCCCTTTATCGGCGCCCAGCTCGCCCAGCTCGCGATCAACACGACGGACGTCCTGATGGTGGGCAAGCTCGGCGCCACCGAACTCGCGGCGATCATTCTTGCGACGCAGATGTATTTCACCGTCTATGTTTTCGGGAACGGCTTTGCCAACGCGGTGGTTCCGATGGCAGCCCAAGCCGTTGGTCGAGGCGACAAGGTTTCGGTGCGCCGCTCCGTGCGCATGGGCATGTGGGTCGTGCTGCTCTACGGGGTGCTGACGGCGCCGGTGCTCTGGATGGCCGAACCGATCCTGCTTTTCGCCGGTCAGCAACCCGAGGTCGCAGCCCTTGCAGGGGAATACATCCGCATCGCCCAGTGGGCGATCTTTCCCGGCCTGATTTTCATGGTGCTCAGAGCCTTCTTGAGCGGCCTCGAGCGGGCAGGAATCATTCTCTACGTGACGCTGGCGACTCTCGTACTCAATGCCGCTCTTTGTTACGTGCTGATCTTCGGCCATTTCGGCTTCCCGCAGCTCGGCATCTTCGGTGCAGCGGTAGCGGCGCTCGGCGTTGCGTTGCTCGGCGCGGCGCTGACGATCGGCTACATCAAGAGCAAGCCTGAGCTCAACCAGTACCAACTGTTCGTCCGATTCTGGCGGCCTGACTGGACGGCGTTCTGGGAGGTCGTGTCTCTCGGCATTCCGATCTCGCTGACGATCCTTGCCGAAGTGAGCCTCTTCACCGTCGCTTCGCTGCTGATGGGCACGATCGGCACGATTGAACTTGCCGCGCACGGCATCGCCCTGCAGTTCGCCTCACTCGCCTTCATGATCCCGCTCGGGCTCGCGCAAGCCGCCACGGTGCGTGTCGGCCTTGCCTACGGCCGAAACGACATGCTGGGCGTCCGGCGCGCGGCGGTTGCATCACTCGTGCTCGGTGCGGGCTTTGCCGTCGTCGGGAGCGCGATCTTTGCCCTGTTCCCGAGCCATCTCGCCGCCCTTTATCTCGACACCAACCGCCCGGATGCCGCGGCAGTACTGGCCTTCGCCGCGCCGCTCATCGTCATTGCCGGCGCCTTCCAGCTCGTCGACGGCATGCAGGCGATCGCCGCCGGCATGCTGCGCGGGTTGAAGGACACCAAGGTGCCGATGCTGCTGGCGTTGATCTCCTATTGGCCGATCGGCTTCGTCTGCGCCTGGGCCTTCGCCTTTCCGTTCAACTTCGGCGGCATGGGCGTCTGGTTCGGCTTCGTCCTCGGGCTCGCGGCAGCCGCCGTGCTTTTGAACTGGCGCTTCTTCCGGATGATCGGCGCGATTTCGACCACGCCCCCGAGGCACACCGCGATTTAGCGATAGGCTCCAGGCTGCGGGCAAAGAAAAAGCCGGACGGGCAGGGGATGCCGTCCGGCTTACAATGGCGACCGCCTCAGGGGAAGGGAACGGCGTCGCCTACTACCAAGCTTCGATTACGAAGCCTCGAAACCGCTAGACGTTGAAACCGTCAAGCCGCTCCGAACCCTGGCGATCGCGCTGGAGGTCGCGTATCGTCCGGGCAAAATCGATCAAAAAAACGAAACTGATGACCGCTGCCGCGATCATAAACAGGGTGGCCATGACGCCCTCCATCAACGGAAGATCTTCTGGGTCACGAATTGCTCGCGCCGGGCACGGGACTCATTGCGAAGTCCATGTATCGTCGCAAACAGCATCGCGAAAAACATCGCCATCGAAAACAGAGCAAGTCCCATAGCCGTAATCCTTTCGCATCCTAAACGGCAGTACGTTCGAAAAGTTCCGTTGTTTACTGCGCTACACTAGCGTTCTGCGTGTGAAGCACCGTTGAACATGGCATTCATTTAGCATTCATTCTTTCTGTCCCGCTGTTTCCCAGGGAACAGCTCTAGCCATCGGCACAACTCTTGCGATCCGTCGCCGTCCGTGACAAAAGGCTTCACCAAACGGAAACAGGTGCGATGACCACGGCATTTTATCCCGGCTCCTTCGATCCGATGACGAACGGCCACCTCGACGTACTCGTGCAGGCGCTGAACGTGGCGGCGAAGGTCATCGTCGCAATCGGCATCCACCCGGGGAAGGCGCCGCTTTTTACCTTTGATGAACGCGCCGAACTCATCCGTCGCTCGCTTCAGGAATTCCTGCCCGACCGGGCCGGCGATATCGACGTCGTCGCCTTCGACAATCTGGTCGTCGACGCGGCACGCGCGCGCGGCGCGAAACTGCTTGTGCGCGGGCTTCGCGACGGCACGGACCTCGACTACGAAATGCAGATGGCCGGCATGAACCGGCAGATGGCCCCCGACATCCAGACGCTATTCTTGCCCGCAGGCACGGCGTCGCGGCCCATTACGGCCACATTGGTCCGCCAGATCGCGGCCATGGGCGGTGACGTCAGCGCCTTCGTGCCCGCGGCAGTTTACCAAGCACTGCAGGCCAAACGCCGCGCTTGAGGCGCGGCCCTCTTTACACCACGCAGGGAGAAACCATGAAAATCCTCCACCTCGCTTTTGCCGGCGCCCTTGCGCTTGCCTCCTGGACGGGAACGGCGATCGCACAATCGGCCGACAACTTCATCACGATCACGCTCAAGGATGGGCCGGTCGTCGTTGAACTGCGTCCGGACATTGCCCCGAAGCATGTCGAGCAGATCAAGGCGCTTGCCGCCGCCGGCGAGTATGACAACGTTGCCTTCCATCGCGTAATCAAGGGCTTCATGGCCCAGACCGGCGACGTGCAGTATGGCGATATGGAAAACGGCTACCAGCCACAGGCTGCCGGCACCGGCGGCTCGTCGAAGCCGGATCTGCCGGCCGAGTTCTCCGACGTTCCGTTCGAACGCGGCACGGTCGGCATGGCGCGCTCGCAGGATCCGAACAGCGCCAACTCGCAGTTCTTCATCATGTTCGCTCCGGGCGACTTCCTGAACGGCCAATACACGGTCGTCGGCAAGGTCGTTTCGGGTATGGAGAACGTCGACAAGATCAAGCTCGGCGACGATGCCAACAACGGCTCCGTCACCGATCCCGACCGCATGATCAACGTCAAGGTCGGCAAGTAAAGTCAACAGAAGGAGAAAACCCATGGCCGAGATCAAGGATCCGGAAAACACGATCATCATGGAGACCACCAAGGGCAAGATCGTCATCGAGCTTCTGCCTGACGTCGCTCCGGGTCATGTCGCCCGCATCAAGGAACTGGCTCGCGAAGGTGCCTATGACGGCGTGGTATTCCACCGCGTGATCGAGGACTTCATGGCGCAGACCGGCGACGTTCAGTACGGCAAGACCGGCGGCGAGCACTTCAACCCGGCGCGTGCCGGCATGGGCGGCTCCTCCAAGCCGGATCTGAAGGCCGAATTCTCGAACGTCAGCCACGTTCGCGGCACCTGCTCGATGGCCCGCAGCCAGATGCCGAACTCGGCAAACTCGCAGTTCTTCATCTGCTTCACCGATGCCCCCTGGCTCAACAAGCAGTACTCCGTTTGGGGTCAGGTCATCGAAGGCATGGACAATGTCGACAAGATCAAGCGCGGCGAACCGGTGCGCGATCCCGACTCGATCGTCACGATGCGGGTTGCCGCAGACGCCTGATTTGCGCTAATGCACGGACCCGCCCCGGTCGCCAACTGCGCCGGGGCGGGTTTGCTTTTGTCTGAAGATAACAATGCGCGTAGACCTGTTCGACTTCGACCTTCCGGAAACCTCGATTGCGCTTCGGCCCGCAAGCCCGCGCGACAGCGCCCGCATGCTTGTCGTTCGCCCTGATGGCGCGGAAGTTCTGTCCGACAAGGGTGTGCTCGATCTGCCGTCGTTCCTCAGGGAAGGCGACGCACTGGTCTTCAACGACACCAAGGTGATCCCGGCGCAACTGGAAGGCATCCGCCGCCGCGGCGAGGAGATCACCACACCGGTTTCGCTGACGCTGCACATGCGCACGGCACCCGATTGCTGGAAGGCTTTTGCCCGCCCGGCGCGGCGCCTCAAGGTCGGCGACCGCATCGCCTTCGGCCATGGCGGTTCGAGTTGCCTGCTGGGCACACTCGACGCGACGGTCGAGGAAAAGGGCGATGCCGGCGAGGTGACGCTGCGCTTCGACCTCTCGGGCCCGTCGCTCGACGAGGCGATCATGGCGGTCGGCCACATTCCCCTGCCGCCCTACATCGCCTCCAAGCGCGCCGAGGACGCCCAGGATCGCGCCGATTACCAGACGATGTATGCCCGGGAGGAGGGCGCCGTAGCCGCGCCCACCGCCGGACTGCACTTCACCGACCGTCTCTTCACCAAGCTCGACGAGGCCGGCATCGAACGGCATTTTGTGACGCTGCATGTCGGGGCGGGCACGTTCCTGCCGGTCAAGGCCGACGACACCGACGACCATGTGATGCACCAGGAGATCGGCCACGTCGACGCCCGCACCGCCGAGCGGCTGAACGCCGTGAAGGCGAGAGGTGGCCGCATCGTCTGCGTCGGCACGACTTCGCTCCGGCTGATCGAAAGCGCGACCTCGGCAGAGGGTATCGTCAAGCCGTGGTCCGGGCCGACCGGCATCTTCATCACGCCCGGCTACCGCTTTCGCGCCGTCGACATGCTGATGACCAATTTCCATCTGCCGAAATCGACGCTGTTCATGCTGGTTTCGGCCTTCTCAGGCCTGGAAACTATGCGCGCGGCTTACGCACATGCGATCGAAACCGGCTACCGCTTCTATTCCTATGGCGACGCCAGCCTGCTTTTCCGGAAAGACTAGATGACCGAGACCTTCCAGTTCAAGCTTCACAAGACCGACGGCAAGGCCCGTCGCGGCGAAGTGTCCATGCCGCGCGGCACGATCCGCACGCCGGCCTTCATGCCGGTTGGCACGGTCGGCACGGTCAAGGCGATGTATCTCGACCAAGTGAAGGATCTCGGCGCCGACATCATTCTCGGCAATACCTACCACCTGATGCTACGCCCCGGCGCCGAGCGCGTCGCACGGCTCGGCGGTCTGCACGGCCTGATCCGTTGGCAGGGACCGATCCTTACAGACAGCGGCGGCTTCCAGGTCATGTCGCTTGCGGGCCTTCGCAAGCTCGACGAGCAGGGCGTCACTTTCAAGAGCCATGTCGACGGCGCGCTCTTCCACATGTCGCCGGAACGGTCGATCGAGATCCAGGGCCTGCTCGACAGCGATATCCAGATGCAGCTCGACGAATGCGTGGCGCTGCCGGCCGAGCCCAAGGAAATCGAGCGCGCGATGGAAATGTCGCTGCGCTGGGCAGAGCGTTGCAAGGTGGCCTTCGGCGACCAGCCAGGCAAGGCGATGTTCGGTATCGTGCAGGGCGGCGACATTCCAAAGCTGCGCGAACGCTCGGCCGAGGCGCTGAAGGGGCTCGATCTCAAGGGCTACGCTGTCGGCGGTCTTGCCGTCGGCGAGCCGCAGGAAGTGATGCTGCGCATGCTCGACATTACCTGCCCGATCATGCCGGTGGACAAGCCGCGTTACCTCATGGGGGTCGGCACGCCCGATGATATCCTGCGGTCGGTGGCCGAGGGCATCGACATGTTCGACTGCGTGATGCCGACCCGCTCGGGGCGCCATGGCCTCGCGTTCACGCGTCATGGCCGCATCAACCTGCGCAATGCGCGGCACGCCGAAGACATGCGCCCACTCGACGAAGAATCCTCGTGCCCGGCGGCGCGCGACTATTCGCGCGCCTATCTGCATCACTTGATCCGTTCGAACGAGTCGCTCGGCGGCATGCTCTTGAGCTGGAATAACCTGGCCTATTACCAGGAGCTCATGGCCGGCATCCGTCTGGCGATCGACGAAGGTCGCTTCGCCGACTTCATGGCGGAAACCCAGGAAACCTGGCGGCGAGGGGACCTTCCGCCGGTCTGACGGTTGGAGGACGCTTGGCGCTTTGTGCAGGGCCTAGATCGCCGGCCCCGGTGCTGCCTGCAGCATCATGACGCCGTTGATCTTGTAGCTCCCGTCCGGTTGCTTCACCAGTTGGTAGATTGCCGTCCAGTCCTTGCCATCAGGGGCCGAGATCAACACCTCCTGCAGGACCTGATCGCCGACGACCTTCGACCGGCCAAAGGCGAAGTTGCCGGGCCGGTAGACGGGCTGGTAGCCGCGTTTGACCATGTCGAAGAATGTGGTCTTGTCGGGAAACTTGCCGCGGACCGCCGGTGAGGCGAAGAAATAGGCGGTTTCTGCATCATCATGCAGAAAGGCTGCGATCTGCTCCTGAATGATCGCGCGCGCGGTATCGACAGGTTCATCGGCGCGGACCGCACTTGCAGTGAAAAGTTGGGTCGTCAGTCCGAGGGCAATGGCAAAGGTCCTGAACATCGCCGATCTCCATGCAGCCAGCTTCCAAAGAGCATAGGACAGCGGTGCGCTTTGGAAACGGAGGCGCCAGTCTCTTTAGGCGTCTTCGCAACGCACGCAAGACAATACATGTGTTCAAATTCAATCACTTATATCACAGTTTATGTATATTACTTTAAATATCATAAATTGGTGATATTTGGCCGGGGGCGCTCCTGCTGGCAAGCGACGTTTTCGGGGAGAGTTGGCGCGGGATTGCCTTCAACGCGACTGTGATCGCATGTATCGGCGGCATGGTGTGTGGCGAGCACAAAGACCGAGTTGGACCCTGCCGCCACATCGCGGCCGTCGCCTTGGCTCGCGCTCTTGCTTGGCTCGGGGGCGAGCCTGTTGTGGGGCGCGGCGACCTGAACATATGGTGATCCTGTAACCTGCAGTGATGATTGCCTCGAAATGCCCGTATGGAGCGATTGCGATGAGCGCGAAGACAATCGAAATCTACCAGCCGCGTCCTGTTTTGAATTTGGGTGAATGGGACATCGGCGGTCTCAAGCTCAAGGCCTATGGCCTCGTTGCCGATGGCAAGGAAATCGATGGGCCGATGGTGGCGTTGGCGCAGTCCTTCATCCGACATGACGTCTTGCCGCGTGTCACGGATGAAGGTGATAGCAACGGCATGGGCTTTGTGATCGTTCATGCCGGCACCCTTGGTATCTCCATCTCGGCCCATTGGTGGATACAGGGTTCGGTTCTTTGCCAGCATATCTATCGGAAGCTTTATTCGGCTGCTGAACCCTTGGACACCGTACGGAGACCTGTTGTTGCCTGTGTTTGGGAACTGGCTCTGATCAATGCCGAGCAGGAAGCCTGGCGAAAAACGATGATGAAAAGCGCGCCCAGTCCGTCGGCCTATATGGCGAATCGCGCCGAGGTCGAAACGGCATAAGCTGAACGGGGCGAAGGTGAGACCCGCACCAGACTGCTTCATTTGCATCGGCTCATTGCGTTCGACAAAGTGGTGAGGGTGGAATCGATTGGCATGTTGCATTTGAAAATGGAACCCGCCCGGCTACACACAATGTGGCGGCCAGGTTGAACTGTCCGCTTTGGCGCAAAGTAGAAATGTCACTTGAGCTGCCCTACTGCACAGCGACCAGCCCCGATCTGACCGGC
Organism: Ensifer sp. R-19; assembly: GCF_049905105.1. NCBI lineage: Bacteria > Pseudomonadati > Pseudomonadota > Alphaproteobacteria > Hyphomicrobiales > Rhizobiaceae > Ensifer > Ensifer sp. R-19. Next base: position 1,497,593 of record NZ_CP184569.1, on the reverse strand, counting down.
TGATCCGGTTGCAAGATCAGATCGGGGCGGGTGGGGAGCACTCCTTCGGCTTTAGCTTTGAGAGCTCGGTCAGGGGATCATTCCGCAGCATCAAGTCGGGACAGGGCCTGCTCGCGCCGAGCAATCACCACCGGATCGTTCATGAAATCCGTCCGCTTGCCCGGCTTGCGGCCCCGCGGTTTGTAGCCAATCTTCTCGCTGTTCGTCTTTAAGGCCGGCTTCGTCTGCTGCTCCTGACGCTCCTTGATGTAGGCCAGGACATCACCGAGCCGCTTGTTCTCGGTGATCGCCGCATGCGTCACCCGCTGGTCCTTGTCGAACACCCGGTAGGTTAGGGAATGCCCCTTCCAGCGCACATCCAGCCTGCCGTCGGCAAGCGCGTAGGTCTCGACATAGCGACCAGCCAAGCCGCGTGTCACCTCGGTCTCCTCGAGCATGATCCGCTGGCGCTCGAACGAAAACGTCAGCTGCGATCCAACATAGCGCTGCTCACGTTTGCACAGGACGTCGCGCAGCCGATCCGGGGCAAGGTTCAGCGGCCGATGCAGATCATCAGATCGGGCAGGGGTAATGGCAAACTGGCGGTTATAGCGCTCCATGAACCGAGGCAGGAAAGCGTTGCCGTCGTCCATGCCGCAGATGCCCTCCAGGCGCAGATCCTTGATCAACCGGTCCTGTAGCGTCCGGTTCATCCGCTCGACCCGGCCCTTGGCTTGGCTCGAGTTTGCGCAAAGAATCTCGATGTTTAGCTCGCAAAGTGCACGCCCGAACTGGGTCATGCCCTGACCGCCCTTGGCATCCTTCTTCGCAACCCGAAACACTGAATGCTTGTCGGAATAGAAGGCGACGGGAGCCCCATGCGCCTTCAGATAGAGCTCGAGCGCCTCGAAATAGCTGAACGCACTTTCCGAGCGTACAAACCGCAACTGCATCAGCTTGCCGGTCGCATCATCGATGAACACCAGCAATGAACATGGGTCACCGCGATCCTCGAACCAGCGATGCTCGGATCCATCGATTTGCACCAGTTCACCGTAGGCCTCGCGCCGCAAGCGTGGCTGATGAAACGTCCGCCGCTGCTTGCGCGACAGCCACAGGCCGGCCTCAGACATCCATTGGCGCAGGGTCTCGCGCGACACCGTCAGACCATCACGCTCGGCAAGCTTCTCGGCCGCCAGCGTCGGACCAAAGTCCACATAGCGTTCGCGAACGACCGTCACCGCATAATCCCGAACACCGTCGCTGATCCGATTGTTCGAGGGCCGGCCGATTGCCTTATGCCGGATCGAAGCCGCACCGCCGGTGTTGATCCGCTCCAGCAACCGACGCACCTGGCGGGTGCTCAGCTCAAGCACGCGCGCCGCCGACGCCAACGTCATCCGCCCGGCGGTCACTTTCGACAAAATCTCGATCCGCTGCAGGTCACGCTCGCTCATCGCAATCAATCCCATCCGCAATCTCCCAGGTCAGCAAAACCCGGGGAGAGTGACATTCCAACTTTGCAGGATCAGGACACTTTAACTTTGCGGCTACACACAGTGTCAAAGCTGAATAGGGCTGCGACGTCGCCAGCCATTTAGAAATGCGACACTGCCCGCCGGCTTGCTCTGCCAGTCAGCCCCCGATCCGACCGGCTGGTCCGGGTTGAAAGGGCGGAGCGGGGGCGGGTGATGACACTCTCCTTCGGCTTTAGCTTTCTCAGTAGCAATTGTTTTGTCGCCGGTTGATACTCGCTTGCACCTGCATAGGGCGAGGTAGGGATCACAGCCGCACGATGCTTCCGGAAATCAAGCTGCATGGTGACGTCGATGTCGCCGCACTGTCCCCACTTCTTCGCGGTATGCTTCTTTCGGTTGCCTATGCTGACGGTGAGGGCGGCATAGGATTGACGGCGACCGGCGCCATGAACCGCAAGTTCGTGCATTGGGCCGCTGTGCACTTCCTTTGGCCAGGCTTCACAGCCGAAGACCTCTACAGCATGAACAAGGTGCTCAATGAAAGCGACATGCCGCCGCTTTGGGTCGTGCGCGACATGACCCGTCATCTGAAGCTTCTTCGTCGGAAAAAAGATGTGCTGCTGCCAACCAGACGCGGCCGGGAGTTCCTGGTGAACCCGCAAGCCTTCTTCGATCTGGTCGCCACGGATTATCTCTATTCGTATGTCCATACCACCGAGCGGGAAGAGGAGGTCCGAGCGCGGTTACGCTGGTGGCGCATGTTCCTCAATCTTCTCAATATCAAAGCCAGGGAAGGGTGCACGCCAATAGACGTTGTCAAGATCCTCTATCCAGACTTGGCGCCTCTGTCGGACACCGAAATGACCATAGAAGCCTGGAAGTTGAAATCCGATCTCCAATATGGCGTCTTTCGGCGCTTGTGCTGGCTCGGTGTGCTCTATGAGGCACGAGAGGGGCTCACGCTCCTCCAGGATGGAGCCTTCCACAAGACGCCACTTTGGCCAGCTTGCCTGCAGTTGGAATCGGATACGCAGAGCGACATCGGCGTGCATTGACGCTCTTTATTCCGCCGCTGGCCGCCTCATCAACGCTTTCTCTCGTCGCGCAATCACCGCCGGATCGTTCATGAAATCCGTCCGCCGGCCAGGCTTGGGACCACGCTTCTGGTAGCCGTTGGCTGTGCTACCGTCTCGAATGCCGAACATATGACCCGTTTGGCCCGTTCGGCTCGGACCACTCTTGCTGCGCTGCTGTTGGCGTCCGGCCTGCATCTCGGCGACGATTGACAGCATGTCGTCCAGCCGCTTGTTGTCGACGACCTCGGCGCGATGTACCGAGCGCAACGTATCGAAGGTCTTGTAGGGCAGGGCGAAGCTCTCGTGCATGATCTCAAGCCGACCGTCCGGATAATCGCAGACAATCACCTTCTGGCCCGCCAATGGCCTGGAAATCTCGGTCGGATCGAGAATGAACAGCACCTTGTCGTAACGCAGCGTCAGGGATTGCGACAGCGTGCGCACTTCTTTGCGGCACATGGCACCATCGAGGTTCTCATGGTCAGCCAGCGGCCGGTGCATGTCCTTCGGATTGCGTGCGTGCTTGCCGAAACGAGTGTTGAAATCTGCAATGAACTCAGGCGCATAGACATTCGCAGCCTCGATCGTATCGATGCCGCAGGCGCATCTCCTTGACCAACCGATCCTGTAATGTCTGGTTGGCACGCTCCACCCGACCTTTGGCCTGCGGGGTGTTGGCACAGATGATGTCGATATTGAGTTCATAAAGCGCCCGTCCGAACTGCGTCAGGCCGCTTGTCCGGTCATTCTTCGACCCATGGAGTGAGCGGAAAACGCCGTGCTTGTCGCTGTAGAAGGCCAGCGGCTTGCCCCATTGCTGCAGGTAAGCCTTGGTCGCATGCAGATAGTCGAACGTATTCTCCGATCCAGCAAAGCGCAGATGCAACAGCTTGCCGGTGGCGTCATCAATATAGACGAGCAGGGCGCATTTGGGGCCGCGGTTCTCGAACCACCAGTGAAACGACCCATCGATCTGCACCAGTTCGCCAAAGCAGTCGCGCCGGCCACGTGGCTGAAAAACCCGTTTCTTGCGGTCCCGACGCGAGATCCAGATGCCAGCCTCAGTCATCCATTGCCGCAGCGTTTCCTTGGCAACAGAAATCCGGTGCAGCTCGATGAGCTTCTCGCGCGCCAGCGTCGGACCGAAATCCAGATAGCGTTCGCGGATCAGATCCAGCGCCGCATTGCGGAAATCCTCGCTGTGGCGCCGATTGCTCGGCCGGGATCGCTTCTTCGAAACAAGACCGGCCGGACCATCTTGATCATAAGCCTGCAGCAGTCTGTGGATCTGACTTCGACTGAGGTCGAGTAGTTCGGCAGCCTGGACAACGCTCAGGCGCTCGTCACGGATCTTCTGGATGACTTCGAGGCGATGCAATTCTTTCTGCGACATGGTGATCAAACAGGACATGACGACTCCGACCGCTCATGGTCTCGACCAGGCTGAGGGTCGTCATCCTTGCTCCCAACGTTGGCTTTGACCAGTGAGTCGAGAGGCGAGAGGCGAGACTGTCGCATCTCTAACTGGCCCAACTGTCGCATTACTAAATAGCCACTACACACAAAGATCGCATAAGATAGATTATGGAACTATCGGATATGCCGGAAAACATGGATTGCGGCTGATCCTTGCCTTGCCGCGCTTGACCCGGCCTTTCCGGCCTGCTTAGCGTTCCAGCACCGAAGCACCACTTTCAAGGCCAGATGTGATGAGCGAATTGCGCGTTCTTTCAGATGCTTTCATTCCAGAACTGCCAAACCGCTACAAAGGCAAGGTTCGCGAAAACTACGATCTGCCCGATGGCAACCGTATCATCATCGCCACGGATCGGCTGAGCGCCTTCGACGTCATCCTGACCTCGATCCCGAACAAAGGTCACGTGCTGACGCAGACCGCGCGCTACTGGTTCGAGGAAACCGCCGACATTTGCCCTAACCATGTGGTCAGCTATCCGGACCCCAATGTCGTCATCGGCAAGCGGCTCGACATTCTGCCGGTTGAGGTCGTCGTGCGCGGTTATCTTGCCGGCACCACCAGCACCTCGATCCTGACCAAGTACCGCAATGGCGAACGTGAGATGTACGGCATCACCTTGCCGGACGGCATGCGCGACAACGAGAAGCTGCCGCAGCCGATCATCACGCCCACCAGCAAGGCTTTCGACGGCGGTCACGACGAGCCGCTCTCGGCCGAAGCGATCCTCGAGCAAGGACTGCTGACGAAAGAGCAGCTGGATACGGTCTGGCAATATGCGCTGGCTCTGTTTGCCCGTGGCCAGCAGCGCGCCGCCGAACGTGGCCTGATCCTCGTTGACACCAAATACGAGTTCGGTACCGACGAAAACGGCACGATCATTCTTGCCGACGAGATCCATACGCCCGATAGCAGCCGCTATTGGATCGCCGACAGCTACCAGCAGAGCTTCGAACGCGGCGAGCGCCCGAAAAGCTTCGACAAGGATTTCGTGCGCGCCTGGGTCACCGCGCGCTGCGACCCTTACAAGGATCCGATCCCAGAAATTCCAGTCGATCTCATCGAGCAGACATCTGCGGTCTATATCGAGGCTTTCGAGACGATCACCGGTCAGCGCTTTGTCCCGGACCTTTCAGGCGCATCGGTTCTGGAGCGTATCCGCACCAATCTGGCGCCCTATTTCTCCAAGTGAATCCGTATATTAGATAAGAATGCTAATCTGATTTACGCGTCACCAGACGTCGGATCGCCGACGTCGAATTCGAGCCGCATCATGTCGTAGGCCGGCTCGATATGATCGGGCGTTTCGCCCTGAACCGTGTCGTAATCCAGCGGCACATGCATGTGCGTCAGTACCGCCCGCTTCGGCTGCAGTCTGGCGATCCAGCCGAGCGACTGCACTAGCGACAGATGGCTCGGGTGGAACTTATACTGCAGGGTGTCGAGAACCAGCAGATCGAGACCGTCGAGCTTGGCGACGGTTTCGGCGGGAAAGTCGCTGACATCGCTGCAATAGGCAAAGTCGCCGACTCGGAACCCGAGCGAATGGATGTTGCCGTGAAACTGCATCAGCGGCCGGAACGGGATCGGCCCGCCGGCACCGTTGATCACCACAGGCGATAGATCGTCGGGAATGATCCGCGGCTCGACGATCGGTGGGTAACCGCTGCCGGGCGGTGATTCCAGGCAATAGCCGAATCCCTCGCGGATTCGCCCCATCGTATAGGCATCGGCCCAGATCGGCACCCGCCTCCGGTTTTCAATGACATAACCGCGCAGATCGTCGATGCCATGCAGATGATCGGCATGGGAATGGGTGTAGAGCACCGCATCGATGTGGTGCACCCCTGCTGCAACCATCTGCGCGCGAAAATCCGGACCAGTGTCGATGACGACGGTCGTCTTGCCACCATCGGGCGCGGTCTGCTCGACCAGCAAAGCGGCGCGCATGCGCCGGTTCTTCGGATTGTCCGGATTGCAGGCGCCCCAGTCACCGGTGATGCGCGGCACGCCCGGCGACGAGCCGCAGCCGAGAATGGTGAAGGCGCGCCGGAACGCCACGTCAGACCCTCGGCATCTTGGAGAAGATGCGGAAGGCGTTTTCCGTGGTGATCCTAGCGATCTCCTCGTTGCTCACACCGATCGTTTCGGCGAGCACGGCAGCCGTATGGGCGACATAGGCCGGCTCGTTGCGCTTGCCGCGGAACGGCTTCGGCGCGAGATAAGGCGCGTCGGTCTCGACGATCATCCGGTCGTGCGGCACGGTCTTGGCGATCTCGCGCAACTCTTCGGATTTCGGAAAGGTCAGGATGCCCGAGAAGGAGACGTAGCCGCCGAGCTCGACGCCGATACGCGCGAGGTCAGGGCCGGACGAGAAGCAGTGCAGAAGGAAAGGGAAGGCCCCCTTCCCTGTTTCCTCGGTCAGGATCGCCGCCATGTCTTCGTCGGCCGAGCGGCTATGAATGACGAGCGGCAAACCGGTTTCGCGCGCTGCGGCAATGTGCCGGCGCAGGCCTTCGACCTGGGCGTCACGCGGAGCGTTGTCATAGAAATAGTCGAGACCCGCCTCGCCAATCGCGACCACCTTCGGATGCACCGACAGCCGGACAAGATCTTCAGTCGTGATGTCCAGTTCCTCATCCGCATTGTGCGGATGCGTGCCGACGGAACAGAAGACATTCGGATAGGCCTCAGCGATCGCAAGGATCGTCTCGAACCGCTTCACGCGGGTCGAGATCGTGATCATCTGCTCGACACCCGCCTCATGCGCCCGCGCGACGATGGCGTCACGCTCCGCTTCGAAATCGGGAAAATCCAGATGGCAATGGGTATCGATCAGCATGCTCAAAGTGCCTTATTGCGCTTCCGGTGCAATGTAGCGCGGGAACACCGGCTTCGGCGCTTCAAGCGGCGTGCCCGACACGAGACGTCCCGCCTCGCCGAGGGCTGCGAAATCGCGCTTGTCGGCGGGCGCCGCCACCAGGTCGAGCAGCTTTGCCGACGAGTCCGGCATGAAGGGCTGCAAGAGGATGGCGATCTGGCGCACCACTTCCGCCGTTACATAGAGCACGGTTCCCATGCGGGCCGGATCGGTCTTCTTCAGGGCCCAGGGCTCCTGGCCGGCGAAGTAGCGGTCCGTCTCGGAGACGACGGCGATGATCGCGGCCAGCGCCCGGTGGATCATCTGCTTGCCCATCTCGTCGCGCGTGATCTCGTGCAGCGCATCTGCGGCCGCCAGCATCGCCTTGTCCTCGTCGGTCAGGGTACCGCAGACCGGGACCTGGCCGTCGCAATTCTTGACGATCATCGACAGCGAGCGGCTCGCCAGGTTGCCGATGCCGTTGGCGAGATCGGAGTTGATGCGGGTCGCGATCCCCTCCTCGCTGTAGCTGCCGTCCTGACCGAAGGAGACTTCGCGCAGGAAGAAGTAGCGGATCTGATCCAGACCGAAATGCTCGACCAGATTGAACGGATCGACGACGTTGCCAAGCGACTTCGACATCTTCTCGCCCTTGTTGAGCAGGAAGCCATGGGCAAAGACGCGCTTGGGCAGCGGCAGGCCGGCCGATATCAGGAAAGCCGGCCAATAGACTGCGTGGAAGCGGATGATGTCCTTGCCGATCACATGGATGTTGGCTGGCCAGAACTTGGCGCGTGGACCCTTGGGATCGTCGAGATAGCCGGTCGCGGTGATGTAGTTCGTCAGCGCGTCGACCCAGACATACATCACGTGCGCCGGGTCGTTCGGAACCTTGATGCCCCAGTCGAAGGTGGTGCGCGAAACCGAGAGATCCTTGAGGCCCGATTTCACGAACGAAATCACCTCGTTGCGGCGTTCGGCCGGACCGATGAAATCAGGATTTTCCTCATAGTGCTTCAGGAGCTTGTCCTGATAGGCGGAGAGGCGGAAGAAGTAGCTCTGCTCCTCGACCCATTCGACGGGCGTTCCCTGCGGGCCGTAGCGGACGCCATCGTCGCGCAGTTCGGTCTCGTTCTCCTGGTAGTAGGCTTCGTCCCGCACAGAGTACCAGCCGGCGTAGGAATCCTTGTAGAGGTCGCCCGCCTCGCCCATGCGAATCCAGATGTCCTGCGACGCATCGTGATGGCGCTTCTCGGTCGTGCGGATGAAGTCGTCGTTGGACGCATTCAATAGCACGGCCATCTTCTGGAATTCCGCGGAGTTGCGGTCGGCCAGTTCCTGCGGAGTCACGCCTTCCTTGCGTGCCGTCTGCTGCATCTTCTGGCCGTGCTCGTCGGTGCCGGTCAGGAAGAACACGTCACGTCCATCTAGGCGCTGGTAGCGCGCCATGGCATCCGTCGCGATCAACTCATAGGCGTGGCCGATATGCGGCCGGCCGTTCGGGTAGGAAATCGCGGTGGTGATGTAGAAAGGGGACGTGTCTCTCATAGGCGGATTCGATCTATCTCGGATTAAGCTACGCACGCTCTTAGCGCATACGCCGCAAGGAAGAAACATGCGATCCGTGAAAAGCCCGGTCGGAGAGGTCGCCGCTGGCGCTGCCAGCCTTGCATAATCCGCATGCGCGACCTAGAACAAAACAGAAACAAACGAAAGAGGGTGAATCATGCTGGAGCGACTTGGCAGCCAATTTGAAACCGCCTCCGCCGGCTATGCCGGCGCGCACGGAATCGAGCGCGACCCCGACTGGTTCATCCTGAAGATGCAGGAGGAATTGGGGGAGCTGACGCAGGTCTGGAACAAGCTCAGCGGCCGCGGCCGACGCAACGGGAAATCAACGGACGAACTCAGGTCCCTGATGGCCGACGAGACCGCCGACCTGCTCGGGCATGTGCTGCTTTCCGCCCACCACCACAAGCTCGACCTGCAGGCGGCAATCGAGCGCAAGTGGCGCTTCCAGGCGGCGCTATAGCGCCGCTTTCAAATCGTCGAGCAGCGACAGGATGGTCTGCTTGCGGTCGAGATTGTAGGCGTCGCTGACGGTCAGCCGCTCGGTCACGGAAGCCGAAAGCCGCGCGAAGCGCTCGGCGCGCACGATGTCTCCCGCAATCGCGGCCTCCCGCGCGTCGCGCATGATGCGGTCACTTGCGAGAGCCTGGAAGAATTCGAAGATCGTTTCGCTGTCCTTGCCCGAGAGCACGTCGGCCAGCTTGTGCATGTCCTTCCGGACTGCTGGGCCCTGCCCCACGAGGATCCCTTCGAATGTCGCGGCGATCTCCAGCCCACCATAATTGATGAGCTTCAGCGCTTCGGCGACGCTGCCATTGGCGGCCGCGACGATGCGCTCGGCGTTCTCGCCTTCGAGATCGAAACCGAGATGCGCCAGAGCCTGACTGAGCGGCGCGGCGTCGAGCGGCTTCAGCCGCAGCGGCAGGCAGCGCGAGCGGATCGTCGGCAGCAATTTTCCAGGGGCATGCGTCAGCACCAGGAAGAGCGAGCGGCGCGGCGGCTCCTCGAGGATCTTCAGGATGGCGTTGGCCGCATTGCGGTTGAGGTCGTCGGCGGGGTCGATGATGACGATGCGCCAGTTGCCCGTACCGGACGTCTGGCTGAAGAACTTGCCGGCGCGCCGGACCTCGTCAACGGTGATCGCGCCCTTCGCCCTGCCCGTCTTCTCATCGATCGGGCGGCTCAGGTGCAAGAGATTGTGCGAGGCGCCCGAGGCGAGCTGCCGCCCGATGGCGGAAGCCGGATCGGGATCGGAAATCGCTTCAGGCGCTTCCGCGGGTTCCGGATGTTTCAGGATGTGATGCGCAAAGCGAAAGGCAAGCGTCGCCTTACCAATCCCCTCCGGCCCTTCGATCAGGATCGCGTGGTGTCCCTTGCCAGAGCGATAGCTCTGCGCCAGGAAGCTTTCCGCCTGTTCGTGGCCGAACAGTCGATTGTTCTCGGCGGGCGCGATGGCGCCATCCAGGACGCCGGCTCTTTCCGCGCTCATGACACGACTTCCTCGGTCGACGCGTCGGTGCCGTCGCCATGCGGCAGGAGGGCCTCGACGAGGGAAAGCACCTCGGTGGCGATAGCCTCGACAGGCTGCGTCGCATCGACGATCCGGCATCGCTCGGAATCGCGCCTGGCGATATCGAGAAAAGCGTCCCGCCGTTTTTCGTGCGTCTCCAGTTGCTCCTTCTCGAAACGATCAGGATTGTCGTCTCCGGCACGGCGTTGCGCCCGCTCGAGGCCGATGCTGGCCGGCAGATCGAAAATCACGGTCCGATCCGGCACGACGCCGTTGATCGCCACACGCTCCAGACTTTCGACGAAGCTTTGCTCCAGGTTGCCGGTGATGCCCTGATAAACGCGCGAGGAATCCATGAAACGGTCGCACAGCACGATCATACCCTTGTCGAGCGCCGGCCGGATGACCTCTTCGACATGATCGCTGCGGGCCGCTGCAAAGAGGATCGCCTCCATCCTGACCCCGAAGGCCTCCGCTGCTCCCGAAAGAAGCACGTGGCGCACTGCTTCGGCGCCGGCCGAACCGCCAGGCTCACGTGTCATCAGCACCTCGTAGCCGCGCCCGCGCAGGGATTCGGCAAGAAGACGAAGCTGCGTCGACTTGCCGGCACCTTCCCCACCTTCGAATGTTACGAACAGACCTTTTTTCAGCGACACCATGCGTTCCCATATCGGCATGCGACCCAGGTCACGATGATTTCAGGTCGAATCGACCTGAAATCATCGTGACCTGTTCTAATAAGCTAGAGCGGAACGCGGGCGGAAAACCGCGCACACTTTCCTCATTCCGCTCTGGCCCTGTTTAGCCGATTGGTCCGCCGTGTGAAACCGTCAGGTGGCGATGAATTGGCGGGAACCGCCCTCGCCGCAACCAGCTGCGGCTAAATCCAGAAAAACAGCAGTTCCTGCAGCGCATCGAGAGCACGGCTGGTCAGCGTGCCCTTCCCGACGGCACTGGCGGTCTTGACCGGCACTTCGCGCAGCAGCTTCTCGCCGTTCCACAATTTGACGACGCCGACTTCCGTCCCCGCCGTCACCGGCGCCCGCAAGGGCCACTTATAGACGATACGCGCCGTCAGCCGTTCCGGATTGTCGACCGGCAAAAGCACGTCGACCGGACCGCCGGCAACCAAGGCGACGTGGGCGGCATCGCCGCCATAGACGGCCGCTTCGCCAATCGCCTCCCCGTCGGCAAAGATCCGCTTCTTCTCGAAGGCGGTCATGGCCCAATCGAGCACCTTGCGGCTCTCCTCAATGCGCTCCTTGTCGGTTTCAAGACCGGCCATGGCGAGATAGACCCGGCGGTCGCCGCGCTGCAGCGAAGCGGCCAGGGAGAAACCGAAGCCTTCGGCAAAACCGGTCGCCAGGCCGTCCACGCCTATGTTGGCCGAGATCAGCGGGTTCTTGTTGCGTTGCAGGATCTTGTTCCATTCGAACTCCGGCTGCGAATAGAGCCGGTAGAGATCCGGATGGGCCTCATGGAGGTGCCGAATGAGCGTTACCAGTTCGCTCATGGTGATCTGGTTGCCGGGATCCGGAAGCCCCGTGGCATTGCGGAACGTCGCAACCGGCATGCCAAGCTCGCGAGCGCGCGCCGTCATGCGCTCGGCAAAGGCGCCCTCACTACCGGTCATGCCTTCGGCAAGGATGATGCAGGCATCGTTGGCAAGCTGGACCGCGACGCCCTGCAGGAGATCGGCGACGCGGATGCGGGATTTCAATGCGGCAAACATCGTCGAAGTGCCGGCGGGCGCACCGCCGGTGCGCCAGGCGTGCTCGGAGACGTCGAAGGTGGTTTCGGCGGAAAGCGCGCCCTTGCCGAGTGCTTCGGCCACGACCTCCATCGTCATCAATTTGGCGAGCGATGCAGGCGGTATCGGTTGGTTTTCGGCGCGGGAAAAAAGCACGGTGCCGGTTTCGGCATCGACAAGCAGGATCTGCTTTGCCTTGGTGTCGAAAGTGGGCGCCGGTGTCTGCGCGAATACGGCGCCTGTAAACAGCGCAACGCCGAAAAACACTGCCGAGAACATCTTCATGCGCATGGGAAACTCCGGTTTCCCCTTGGGCATAGCAGCGAGGTCATTTTGGCACAACGCCGCCTGCGGTTATCGGACAGAACCGCTTGCTTTCTGGCGTTTGGCGTAATCGACAATCACTTGGGGGTAAGCTGCTTCCGGTCGACCATAATCGCTTCAAACGGCGATTCGGCGTCGCTGACGCGGACTTCGACGTAAGCTGCAGCATACGCCATGTTGCCGTCGGGCATCGGGATGAACTCGGGCCGCTCACGCGGGATCGGGCCGATTTCCGGCAGCATCACGAACTCGTTCAGCGATTGCGGCTGGGCGGACTGCGGCACGGGGGCTGCGAGCGCCGTCACCGGTTCGCCAACATCGAGCGAGGCCTTTGCGGGGACGGTGATCGTGCCAAGGGTCTGATTGCGGAACGGCTCGTTGGAGGCGACCATTACGCCGGTCGCGATCTGGCCTTCCGGCATCACGCTCGGGCCACGTTCGCCCTTCTGAACGTAGGACGCCATCAGATAGGGCATGTCGTTGCCTTCAAGCGGCGCGCGGCCGACATACTGCACGCGCACCTGCGCGCTGCCCTTGCGCTTGATGTCGAGCATGTCAGCCGTCTTCGAGGAGACGTCGATGATGCGGCCGAATTCATAGGGGCCGCGATCATTGACGCGCACGATGACCGACGTACCGTTTTCCATATTCGTGACGCGCGCGTAGCTCGGCAGCGGGAACGTCGGATGGGCGGCCGACAGATGCGCCTTGTCGTAAACTTCGCCATTGGCGGTCAGCCGGCCGTGGAAAGCCGAGCCGTACCAGGAAGCCGTACCGGTCTTGTTGTAACCGAAGTCTTCCTTCGGCTGGTACCACTTGCCCTTGACCTGATAGGCCTTGCCGACCTGAAAGCGTCCGCCGCCCTTGGGAATATTGTTGCCGGTGGCAACACGCGGGCTCGCCTTTACGCCATAGACGGACTCGGGAAAGTATTCCTTGCTACGAGCAGTTTTCTTGACGCTCGATATCGATCCGCAGGCTGCGAGTGTCACGCACAGCATCGGGACCGCCGCAAGGCGCAGTCCCTTGACCAGATATGCCGCATTTTTACTGGAGGTCATCTGTCCCACAACATCGATCGAATAGCCGTACTCGAAACCTTCCGCTCATGCCCCCAGCGGAAATCTCGGCGTCCCGAAACGGAACAGTCGAGTAAACATGACAGCAACAAGGCGAAAATGCGAACTCATCCACAGATCAGCGCCGGATTTCATGCGTTATGGTTTACAGATGATTACCGGCGGAGCGTGCCCGCGCACTCCAGTCCGGCCATCGAGAAAATCTTTCAGCGACGCATGTTAAATCTTGCAAAGCGACAGGGCTTCGCGCAATAACGCCGTGCCCGGTAGGCAGTTGACTGCGACTTCAGGCAAGGACAGGTGGCCGAGTGGTTTAAGGCTCTGGTCTTGAAAACCAGCGTACGGGAAACCGTACCGTGGGTTCGAATCCCACCCTGTCCGCCATTTTCCCAAGGAATATAGTCCGACGATGGACCGCCATCCCTGGCGGTGCTTCACTTTAATGAGCGTACGTCGGCAGGCGTCAGCGCCGTCTGGTTCGCCTCGGGCAGACGACGACTGGGCCCTCCGCCCTTCACTCAAGCCGCGGGTTAGAGGCTGAACGGATCACGCGCTGAGCGTTTCTCGCTCGGCGCGTTGAACGGATCGGACTTCTTCTCCTTGGATTTGCGGCCCTCGTCGGCGATGATCTCATCCACGGCCCGCTGGCATTTCAGGAGTTCTTCCGCCGCCGGGCCGGTGCCGCGCAAACTGAGGTTTGCGACAACGCGATCGTCAAAGGCGATCGCCAACGTCCTTTTGCGCACGAACCCCGTCAGGAATTCCGCATCGGTGACGTTCACGAAGAGGAACTTGCCGCTCTCGTCGCCGGCGACGGTCGCCGCCGCACTCCAGGGATCGCTCTTGTCGAAGCGGAACGTCAGGTCATAGTCCTTGCCGACCTCGAGCGACTTCCAGTCGTCGCTGGCGAAACTCATGTAGAGCGGCGATTCGGAGCCCTTGGGATAGAACCCCAGGCGCAGCCTGATTCCGCCTTCGAACATCGACGTGATGAAACACGAGCCTTCCATCGACGTGTCGGAAGCAACGGTCCAGCGCCGACTTCCTTCCATTTGATGATCTCGGAGTCCTCAGCCACGGCCGGTCCCGTGGCCATCAGACAGCTCACCAATCCGAACAGCAATCTACGCATGCAAATCCCCCGTTTGCCCGCATTTTGATAGGTCGCCGCGTGACTGTCGAGGGTGGGTAACCCGCACCCATGCAAAATCTTAGGAATATTCACCTCCCAGCGGAACGACGCTCACGCCAAGATCACATGGCAAAGGGATCTTTCGACGACTTGGTCTGGCCGCCGCCAGCAAAGGGGTCATTGTTTGGCGCATTCCCGCCAGCGCCCGCAAACGGATCGGCGGCCGCCCCCTGCCCGCCGTTTGGCATCAACGCAATCAGCGCCTCCTGGCATTTGAACATCTCGCTGACGGCCTTCATCGAATCGCGCAGGCTGAGGCTCGCCACCACGCGCCCTTCGAACGCCAGCGCCAGCGTGTTCTTGCGCACGAATTCGGTGAAGAAGTCGGTGTTGGAGAAGTTGACGACCAGAGCCTTCGAGCCTGTGAGGTCCACGCCGAACGCGACAGCCGGCCACTGGCGGCCACGGTCGAGCTGCAAGGCGACGTCATACTCCCTCTGCGGCTCGATCGATTTCCAGTTGGCATTGCCGATCGAAAGAAACGCCAGGTTCGCCGATCCTCTCGGATAAAAGCCGATTCGAAGGATCATTCCGCCGTCGTAGCTCGTGGCCGCATAGCACGAGCCGCCCAAGGACGGATCGGAGCCCACCGTCCAGGCATTGATCTCCTTCCAGATATTCGAACGCCCTTCTTCAGCAGCGGCCGCTCCCGCCGCCACCAACAGACAGAGAACCGCCAACGACAATCTACGCATGCAACCACCCCATTTTTCCCGCAACCTGTCGAGACGTGCGGCATCTTCACAACACGGATTTGTGCACGCCGGCAGCGAGGCCGCGACTTGGCGCAACCCAAGCGATTGCAGCGCGGACGGCGCGCCAGGCTGAGGCGGCTTCGCCGCTGCGTGCCCCTGGCGCAAAACGGCCACAGCCTGCACTCAAAGAGCTGTTGAACACATGACAGTGATCGCCAAGCTTGCTGGACTTCGGAACGAAAGCGCGGTTCACATCGTTAACCGCCCCGTAGTCCCACCCTTGCATCAAAGTGGACGATCACCGTGCTTGCCGCCCTGCTTCTCGCTTCGATAGTCGCGTCGCCTAATATGCCTGACGTCAAGCTCAGCGCCGCCACGGTGGACGAACTTCAGACCGATTTCGAGAGCGCCGTGCCGTGCCATCAGATCGATGGACGCAAGGTGTGGAAGGGTGCGATCGCGTTCTACATCCAGTCGTTCGTCTATGATGGCGACAGGCCGGTCGCGACCGATGCGGCGGATGCCGTACTTCCAGAAGACAACAGCGCCGAGACGGTGAAGGAATTCGAAGACGCCTGCGCCGCCACGCAGCCGGCCTAGCCTCTTTGCACAAAAACGCTCGCGATTCGTTCGAATCGCCGTGCCGTCGCGCAACGCGCTGCCCCACGGCCCTCCGTTTGGGCACGATCATCGCCCAAACCCGCTCTGCTCCCGTAAAAGTGACCAATCGACACGCACAGACGCGCCAATTGTCTGAATTCACGGAATTTTAGGCACTTGCGGAACACATATGGAACAGATAGTGTCTGTTCTTGATTTGTTTCACGCCTCTGGGAGCGACGTGCCATGCTGACCCGCAAGCAACAGGAATTGCTTCTCTTCATTCACGAACGCATGAAGGAGTCAGGCGTCCCACCATCATTCGATGAAATGAAGGATGCGCTCGACCTGGCGTCGAAGTCCGGCATTCACCGTCTGATCACGGCACTCGAAGAACGCGGGTTCATTCGCCGTCTGCCGAACCGAGCCCGCGCGCTCGAGGTCATCAAGCTTCCGGAAGCCTACGCGTCAAGCCAGCAGCAGCCCCGCCGCGGCTTCTCGCCCAGCGTGATCGAGGGCAGCCTCGGCAAGGCGCCAGCGGCCGCTCCTGCCGCACCGCCAAAGCCCACGCCCGTGGCCGACAACACATCGGTTTCCGTCCCGGTCATGGGCCGCATCGCTGCCGGTGTGCCGATCTCGGCGATCCAGAACAACACGCACGACATTACCATACCGCTCGACATGATCGGCAACGGCGAACACTACGCTCTCGAAGTCAAGGGCGACTCGATGATCGAAGCCGGCATCTTCGACGGCGACACGGTGATCATCCGCAATGGCAATACGGCCAATCCCGGCGATATCATCGTGGCGCTCGTGGATGATGAGGAAGCGACGCTGAAGCGCTTCCGGCGCAAGGGCGCATCGATCGCGCTCGAAGCCGCGAACCCTGCCTACGAAACAAGGATTTTTGGGCCCGATCGGGTGAAGATCCAGGGCAAGCTCGTCGGGCTGATCCGCCGCTACCACTGATTCCGAGGGAAACCTGGCATCCGACCGAGCCTCGCCACCGCTTGCGGCTGCGAGGCTCTGTTTATTGAAGGCGACCTGAAGGCACGCCTCTTACTCGTGGATGGTGTACTCGCCGAGCTCGCAGAGGTCCTGCATGTCTTCGGTCGTATCGAGGCCGGAGCCTTCTTCGAACTCGAAGCGCATGTCGTACTTGCAGACCTCCCGGCCGTCGGCGATGGTGATCTCCATGTCTTCCCCTGGGTTCAGCACCTGCCGGCCGAAAACATCGTCTTCCCACTCATTGACGCCCACAGGCGACGTATAGAAGTTCGTCAGCACTGCGTTGGTGTTGTTCTTCAGCTTGAAAACCAGATCCTCTGCCTGCGCCTCAAATGTGGTCGCAGCGAAGAGGGCCAAGGCCGTCAGGACAAGTTTCGTCTTCATATATGCGATTGCCTCCGTTTTGATGATGACGGACGCTACCGATGCGGCTGATGTCAGCGGAGTCATCGTTCCCCCTCTACCGATTTCACCGAAGCGATAAGATCCGATAGTGGCTTAGAAGACGTGGCTTGTGCGGGCGTGTGGAGGCAAACACACACAATCGCTCTGCCCTGAGGCAGAACGTCTATCCGCACTAAAATGAGGTGAGAGTTATTGGAGGCCTCGCCCGGAATTGAACCGGGGTACAAGGATTTGCAGTCCTCTGCGTCACCACTCCGCCACGAGGCCTCACAGCTCGGATAACCGAGCGTTGGCGCGGATTTAGAATGATTGCAGAAAAACCGCAAGAGGCATTTTCCGAAAAACGCGCCGTCGATTTGTAAGACGGATACTTTCCACAGAGCGATCGCGAACCTCCGCCGATCGCATCTGGGGTGGCCTCAACACCAGGGCGTCGCGTGTCCTGTCCACGGCCGCACCAGCCCCTCGGATACGAGCACACGCCCGATAGACTGGTCGCCGCGGGTGACCAGCCGCAGCTTTTCACCGGCCTTGGCATCCTGACGGCCGCTCGCCGTTTCCAGCCTGAAGTCACCCGCATTCAACAATTCGCGCAGGCGCTGCTTGGCATAGAAGCCGCGCGAACGTTCCTTGTCGCAGCTTGCCTGGCGAATACGCGGCGCCTCGACGTCTGCGACGCGGATCGTTTCGCCGTGGTACAGGAAGGTGGCGCCGTCGATCACGCAGTTGTCGTTGCGAATCCCGCAGAAATAAAACTGATCCGTGCGAACGGATGCCGTCTTCACTTCCTCACTGGGCCGCACCACGGGTGTCGGCGCCTTGGCGCCGACGTCAACGGACGGCACCGGAGCGGCAAGGGCAACTCTTGTCACCGGATTCGGCTTCCGCTTCTCCGCCTGTTGCGCGGGACGCTCGTCCGCTTTCTGCGCGACACGAACGGGCTTCGGCCTCGACTCGTGTCGGGACGTGGACGCGACCACGTCCGATACCACCGGCCAATGTTTCAGTTCGGCGCGATGATCGTAAGCGACCACGCCGCCGACAGTGAGTGCGGCGGCCAGATACCACGGCGCCATACCGCCTTGTTTGCCCCTGCTCCGACCGGAATTCCGGCTTCGACGTTTCGTAGTGGCTTTGGCCATGCGTTCCCATCCTGATTCGCGACCGCATTATGCGTTTGATGGGTTGCCGAAAAGTTTTCGGCGGCCTCCCTCAACAAAGGGTTCAGCCGCTTCGCTGGGAATCAATTGGCAGAGAATCGAAGCCGAGGCATCCGGGACGGTTGACCGCAATAGCTCCGGTTCACGAGCCGTTCGAAGAATCGGCTCGTCCGCGCCAGCGCGCCCACCAAACAGCCAGGCGACGCCGGCGACGGCGGACGGATGGGATATCGTGCGAAAGCACGATGAGGCCCAGCGGTATCATCCAGAAGCCGAGCACCGGCAGAAAGCCAAGAAAACCAAAGAACACCAGAAGCGAGCCCAACAGGATACGCAGCAGTGGCGATTCCGGCAGCGTGATGCGCCACTTCCCGAGCACGATCTGACGCGTCTGCGGATCAATCCCGAAATGCGGCTGCTTCCTGTTTTTATTCATCATTCCCTATCCGGCATCTTTTCCCACAATTGGGGACTTCTCCACAGCCTCGCAACCGAACTTGTCATTTTTTTTGAAAAAACCGCTTGGCAAATCGGAAAAGCATGCGTATTAGCAGCCTCACTTCTGAAGCGCACAGCGAAACAGCGGCGCGGATGATCCCTGGTAGCTCAGCGGTAGAGCATTCGACTGTTAATCGACAGGTCGCCGGTTCGAATCCGGCCCGGGGAGCCAGTTTCAAAAAGAGCCATTTGCAGAAAATGCGAATGGCTCTTTTTCATTTTGCACCTAAGTTCCCTCGGTGATCAATCCCAGTCCTAGACGGCACCTATGACAAACGCGGCGCCCATCATCGTCTGGTTCCGCAAGGACCTGCGCCTTGGCGACAACAGGGCCCTTGCGGCTGCGGCCAATGAGGCTGCCGTCATTCCGCTCTATATCCGGGAGCCGAACGAAAGCGGCAACGGTCCGCTGGGCACGGCGCAGCAATGGTGGTTGCACCATTCGCTGGAAGTGTTGGAGGCTCGACTGGGCCGGCTCGGCTCGCGACTCATTCTCCGCTCCGGCGACCCACTGGACGTCCTCAGCGAAGTGTCGCGCCTATCGGGAGCGAAGCGTGTCCATTGGAATCGCCGCTACGACCCGTGTGGCATTGCCACCGATACGGCCCTGAAGAAAGCACTCGCAGCTCAGGGCATCGCGGCCGAGAGCTTTGCCGGGCAATTGCTGCACGAGCCCATGCGCTTGTTGACGACGACCGGTGGGCCCTATCGCGTGTTCACGCCTTTCTGGCGCGCGCTCGAAGCGAAGGTTGAGCCGGCTCCACCGATCGACGAGCCGCAAAAGATCGCGACGCCGGAAAGCTGGCCCCCTTCAGAACAGCTTGACGCGTGGTCGCTTCTGCCAACGAAACCGAACTGGGCAGCGACGTTCAGCGAAATATGGGCGCCGGGGGAAAAAGGCGCGACCACTCGCCTCGACGAATTTATCGACGAAAAGCTTGCAGACTACAAAGTGCGCCGGGACCGTCCAGAGGCTGACGGCACATCCCTGCTCTCTCCTCACCTCGCCTTCGGAGAAATCTCGCCGGCGCAGGTCTGGCACGCGACGCAGGGAATCGAGACCGATGGCGGTGAAGGTGTTGCCACCTTTCGCAAGGAGATCGCCTGGCGCGAATTCTCCTACCATCTGTTGTTTCACTATCCCGAACTCCCGCGTCGCAATCTCGATCGCCGGTTCGATCGTTTCCGCTGGCTGGACCACGAAGGAGATTTTTCCCGCTGGACCAAGGGTTTGACCGGTTTCCCGATCGTCGACGCCGGCATGCGCCAGCTCTGGCGGCATGGCTACATGCACAATCGCGTGCGGATGATCGCCGCCTCGTTCCTCATCAAGGACCTGCTGATCGACTGGCGGAAAGGCGAACAATGGTTTCGCGACACCCTCGTGGATGCGGATCCGGCCAACAACGCCGCAAGCTGGCAATGGGTCGCGGGATCGGGCGCGGATGCTGCGCCGTTCTTCCGGATTTTCAATCCTGTTCTCCAAGGCGAAAAATTCGACCCGGATGGAGCCTATGTGAAGCGATTCATACCGGAACTCGATCGGCTTGAGCCACGCTACATCCATCGCCCCTTTGCGGCTCCGGCTGCCGTGCTTTCGGGCGCCGGCATCGAACTCGGCACAACCTATCCAAAACCGATCGTCGACCACGCCCTTGCGCGGGATCGGGCGCTTGCAGCGTTCCGCGAGATCACAAGCCCGCCAAGAGAACCGTAACGGATACGCGCACCCGGTAGAAATCCATGGTTGGCGTCTCGGGCGATTGCCGCTAGGCTCACCTTACGGATGCAACAGCTGAGGGGGTGGTGTATGCGTGAGCTGGAAGCAAGTCTCGCCGCGTTCAACGGCGCACAGGAGCTTTCCGCCGAGAATCTCTCGATGGTCCTGCGGGATTTCCCATTGAAGGCACGCATGGTGCTCAGCGCGCTCGTGCATCTTCAGGCCGGGACATTGATGCTCACGGTGCCGGATGGCCGCAAACTGGTGATGAGGGGTAAGAGAGCGGGCCCAAGCGCGATTCTCACCTTGAACAACTGGAACCTGCCGCAACGCGCCGTGACAGGCGGCACGATCGGGGCTGCCGAAAGCTATATCGACGGCGACTGGGACAGTCCCGATGTCGGCGCTTTTCTCGAGCTCTTCCTCGTCAATGCCGAGATCGGCAAGCACTTCCCGAACCGGGCGCGCGGCCTGCTTCATCTTGTCGAAAAGTTCCTGCACTGGCGCAACGCGAATACGAAAACCGGCGCACGCCGCAACATCTCCGCTCACTATGACCTCGGCAACGCCTTCTACAGCGAATGGCTGGATCCGAGCATGACCTATTCGTCCGCACTCTACGCCACCGGCGCCAACGACCTTCGCTCCGCGCAGGCGGCCAAATATCGCGCTCTGGCGGAAGCCACCAACCTGCGCGCTGGCGACCACGTGCTGGAGATCGGCTGCGGCTGGGGCGGCTTTGCGGAATTTGCAGCGAGCGAGATCGGCTGCAAGGTGACCGGGTTGACGATCAGCCGCGAGCAACTGGCCTTCGCCCGCGAACGCATCCACCGGGCCGGCCTTGCCGACCGCGTCGAACTGAAATTCCAGGACTACCGCGAGGAAAAAGGCACCTATGACCGCATCGTCTCGATCGAAATGTTCGAAGCGGTCGGCGAAAAGTTCTGGGCGACTTATTTCTCGCAGCTCAAGCGGTGCCTGAAGCCCGGCGGCAAGGCCGGCCTGCAGATCATCACCATCAAGCCCGAAGCCTATGAGGAGTACCGCTCCAATCCGGACTTCATCCAGAAATACGTTTTCCCGGGTGGAATGCTGCCGACGCGCGAACATCTCATCGACCTTGGCCGCCATGTCGGCCTGCGCATGATCAACGATTTCGGCTTCGGCATCGATTACGCCCGGACACTCGGCGAATGGCGCGAGCGCTTCTGGTCGGTCTGGAACAGGATCGAGCCGTTGGGCTTCGACCTGCGCTTCAAGCGGCTGTGGGAGTTCTATTTCTACTACTGCGAAGCCGGCTTTCGCGCCCGCAACATCGACGTCCGGCAGATCGTCTTCGAATAGGAACGCGCATGGCGCGTCTTTACCGCGTCACGGGTTGCGCTTAAGAGGCGGTCGTTCCAATTCTCTTTTGAAGGTTCCGCATGCGCCTTGCATGGTTTTTCCTCGCGCTCGCCATCGCGACCGAAGTGGTGGGCCTGACGGTGATGAAGGCCGCCTCTTCGAGCGGCTCTTATCTCGGCCACATCGTCATGTATGTCTCGATCGCGCTTTCCTACGTCTTCCTGGCCAAGGCCGTGAAGACGATCTCCGTCGGTGTCGCCTATGCAATATGGGAAGGTTCTGGCGTCGCGATCATCACGCTGGTTTCCGTTTTCGTCTTCGGCCATGTGTTGACCGGACGCGAAATGCTGGGGCTTTCGATGGCGATCGTCGGCATATTGCTTGTCAATGCCGGCGAACGCCATGACGAGGACGAGGCCGCGGTGGAAGGAGCAGCCAATGAGCGCGCCTAGCATCTACTTCGCCTTGGCCGTGATGGCAGGCATCCTCGATGTCGCCGCCAACCTCGCCTCGACGAAATCGGAAGGGTTTGCCCGACGCGGCTGGGGCGCCCTCTCCATCCTGCTGGTGCTTGCCGCCTTCGCGCTGCTTGCCGAGGCGATCAAGGGCATGGAACTCGCTATCGCCTATGCCGTGCTTGGCGCGACCGGCATCTTCGGAACGGCCATCTGCGGACGGCTGCTCTTCGGACAGAAACTGAAGCCGATCGGCTGGGTCGGGCTTGGCCTCATCTTCGGCGCCGTGCTGGTGCTTCACACGGCCTGACGCCGATGCTCGCCGGAGCCGGCGTGCTTTTTCGCTTCTCTTGCCTCGGTCACGACACCCGTCAGCCGCCTGATAAGAGCGAAATAGAGGCTATAGGGCAGCAGACGCATCAGCTTCACCGCATAGGTGAAATGCCGCGGGAAGGTGATTTCGAAGCGCCTGGACTTCAAACCCGCGATGATGCGATCCGCCGCCTGTTCGGAGGTGACGAGAGCCGGGCGCGGAAAGCGGATTCGTGCGGTGCCGGGCGTATCGACAAAACCGGGGCAGATGATCTGCAGGCGGATGCCGATCCGATCGAGATCAAACTTGAGGCTTTCGGCCATATTGATCAACGCAGCCTTGGAGGCGCCGTAGGCGGCGCTGGTAGGCAACCCGCCATAGCCGGCAACGGAAGACACGATGGCGATGTGGCCAAAGCCCTGCGCCTTCATATGCGCAACGGCCGGCAGCAGGCAGTTGACCACCCCATTGAGATTGACTGCGAAACTCTTCTCGAAGGCTTCGCGATGGAGATCATCGCCTCGCACCGGGACGGCCACTCCGGCATTGAGGATCACCAATGACAGGTGGCCATGATCGTACTCGATCGCAGCCAACACGCGCTCCATGTCCTTTGGGTCGGTGACGTCGCCGTCGAGAACCGTGATCCTTCCGTCACCCGCCGCCTCATGCTGCAGGTCCACCAGCTTCTCGTGACTTCTGGCGGTGACGACCACCGAATAGCCTTCACGCACCAACTTGAGCGCCAGCGCCCGCCCGATACCCGCGCTCGCGCCGGTAACCCAAGCCAGTTTATGTTCGGATTTCGCAGACTGAATACTCATCACTCACTCCTCGGCACGCGCCGGAAACACGCACGCATCTCCTTGTGGGCGAAAAAGTCTTGCCCGGCCCTTCATCGCGGCAACGCTCTTTGCCGCTGAGCCCCACATGCCTTGGAGACGATTTTTGTTCGGGACAGAGCGGCGGCGAAACGCTATTTCTTGCCTGAAGTGCAGGCTGAGCCGAAAACACGCCAACATTTCGGCGGTCCGGGATCGTTGTTGATTTTCGTCAGCCGCCGTTCGTATTTCCCTGGTACGTGTCGCCCTGCCCCGGCGCCTGTCCTCAAACACGAGGTTCTGAAAATGGCCATCCTACCGTCCGTCCTCGAAGCGATCGGCAACACACCCTTGATTCGGCTGAAGGCCGTGTCGGAGGCCACGGGCTGCGACATCCTCGGCAAGGCCGAGTTCCTCAATCCGGGGCAATCGGTGAAAGACCGCGCCGCACTCTGGATCATCCGGCAAGCGGAACGGAGCGGACAGTTGCGCCCGGGCGGGGTCATCGTCGAAGGCACGGCCGGCAACACCGGCATCGGGCTGGCGCTGGTCGGCCAGGCACTTGGCTATCGCACCGTCATCGTCATTCCGGAAACCCAGAGCCAGGAAAAGAAGGACGCCTTGCGGCTGCTTGGCGCCGAGCTCGTCGAAGTGCCGGCCGTTCCCTACAAGAACCCCAACAACTACGTGAAGATCTCCGGCCGGCTCGCCGAGCAACTGGCGAAGACCGAGCCGAACGGCGCCATCTGGGCCAACCAGTTCGACAACGTCGCCAACCGTGACGCGCATGTGGAAACCACGGCGCCGGAGATCTGGCGCGACACGGACGGCAAGGTCGATGGCTTCATCTGCGCCGTCGGCTCCGGCGGCACGCTCGCCGGCGTTGCACAGGGGCTGAAGGCGAAGAACCCGGCGATCAAGATCGGCCTTGCGGATCCGCAAGGGGCGGCACTCTACAACTTCTATACCAACGGCGAACTGAAGTCCGAGGGCAGCTCGATCACCGAGGGCATCGGCCAGGGCCGCATCACCGCCAATCTCGAGGGCTTCACGCCGGATTTCTCCTACCAGATTCCCGATTCGGAAGCGGTCCCCTATGTCTTCGACCTGATCGAGCGCGAAGGCATCTGCGTCGGCGGTTCGACGGGCATCAACATCGCCGGTGCGGTTCGTCTCGCCAGGGAGCTCGGTCCAGGACATACGATCGTGACGATCCTCTGCGACTATGGTAACCGCTATCAGTCGAAGCTCTTCAACCCGGACTTCCTGGCCTCCAAGGGACTGCCTGTACCGACCTGGTTGAAGACGTCTTCCCACATTGCAGTGCCATACGAATCAGTTGGATAGGAATGCGATGACCAGGACCGTGACCGCCCTTTTCCGAGACGATTTCTACCTCTCGACCTGCGAAGCAAGCGTCACCGGAATTCTGGAAGATGGCGGGATCGAGCTGGATCAAACCTGCTTCTATGCAGCCTCCGGCGGCCAGCCCGGCGACACCGGCTTTCTGGAGCGGGCCGACGGCAGCCGGATCGACATCGCGGTCGCCCGTCACGGCGAAACCAAGGACATCATCGTCCATGTGCCGGCCGAAGGGCAGCCGGTACCCGCCGTTGGCGAGAAACTCGTTCTGCATATCGACTGGCCCCGCCGCTATCGCCTGATGCGAATGCACACCGCCTGCCATCTGCTCTCGGTCGTCTGCCCCTTCCCGATCACCGGAGCCTCGGTCGGCGAAGACGAGAGCCGTGTCGATTTCGACATGAGCGAGACGATCGACAGGGACGAAGTCACCACGGCGCTGATGAAGCTCGTCGAAGAAAACCATCCTGTCTACGTCCAGTGGATCACCGACGACGAACGCGCCGCCAATCCCGGCATCGTCAAATCGAAGAATGTGCGCCCGCCTGTTGGCCTTGGGCGCGTCAGCCTCGTTTGCATCGGCGAAAACTCGGCGATCGACAGCCAACCCTGCGGCGGTACCCATGTGTCGGAAACGCAGGAAGTGGGCGCCATCCACATCGCCAAGATCGAGAAAAAGGGTAAGGAGAACCGTCGGTTCCGTATCCGCTTCGGCATGCCCGAAGATCGCGCATCAGTTTGAGTAGGGAGTTGCGACCGTGACCAACAACAAAAGCGCCTTTGTCGTATCGGCTGATTGGCTGCAGGAGCGCCTCGGCGATCCCTCGATACGGATCCTCGACGCCGCCTGGTACCTGCCGGCCCAGAACCGCAACCCGAAGGCGGAATACGATGCCGGGCACATTCCCGGTGCCGTCTTCTTCGATCAGGACGTTATTGCCGACCACACGAGTGGCCTGCCTCACACCCTGCCCTCGCCGGAAGCCTTTGCCTCGGCGGTTGGTGCGCTGGGCGTCAGCGAAAAGGACACGATCGTCGTCTACGACGGTCCCGGCATCATGACCGCTCCACGCGTGTGGTGGATGCTGCGCATCATGGGCGCCAGGAACGTCTACGTGCTCGACGGCGGCATGGACGGCTGGAACACGGAGGGGCGCCCCGTCAGCACCGCGGTCCCCTCACCGAAGCCGGTAACGTTCAACGTCAATTTCAATCCGGCGGCCGTGACCTCCTTCGCACGGATGACGGAAATCGTTGCCGATGGCTCGATCCAGATCGCCGATGCCCGCGGTGCCGGACGCTTCTATGGCGAGGAGCCGGAGCCGCGTGCCGGCATGCGCTCTGGCCATATGCCCGGGGCGTACAGCCTTCCCTCCGGCACTTTCTCGGAAAACGGAACGTTCAAGGATCTCGCGACGCTTCGCCAAACCTTCGCCGACGCCGGCGTCGATCTTTCCAAACCTGTCGTTACGACCTGCGGCTCCGGTGTCACCGCCGCCATCATCACGCTGGCGCTGCAATCGCTCGGCCACACGGACAACACGCTCTATGACGGTTCCTGGTCGGAGTGGGGTGGCCGCGCAGACACGACGATCGTAACCGGTCGAGAGTGATATCATGCGCTCGCCAAAGCTCGCCTCCCTCACAGCACATGTAACCGAACTCGAGATGACGGCGCCGCCGAAGCAAAGCCTGCCGATGCCCGTCAATATCCAGACCGCCATCCTGCGCGTCTCCGACATTCCGCTCAGCTACTATCGATTCCTGTACCTGCGTGTCGGCCGCCGCTGGCACTGGACCGAGCGGCTGCGGATGAACGACGAGGAACTCGCTGCCGTGCTCGGCGACAAGCGCACGAGTGTCACGGTGCTCTATGTGAACGGCGCGCCGGCCGGTTTCTTCGAGCTGCACCAGGGCGAGGATGACGTCGTCGAGCTTGTCCATTTCGGGCTGATGGAACATGCGCTCGGCCTTGGCCTCGGCAAGTGGTTCCTGCTCCAGACGCTGTTTGCCGCCTGGGCGCTGAACCCGAGCAAGCTGACGGTAACGACCAACAATCTGGATCACCCCCGCGCACTGCAGCTTTACCAGCAATTCGGCTTCTCGCCGGTCGCCACCCGTGAGACCACGGTGGAACCTCTGACCGACGACGAACTGCTGACCCTGGCGAAAAATCTCTGACGCATCTCGCCCGGCAAGTTCCGGGTGTCGAAACGATCGCGACCGGTGCAATCTCCTGATCGAACAATCGAACCCATCAAGGAGATGCGCCATGACGTTGCGCTACATTCCGATGTCCGACGACGAAGCGCGGCGGATCCGCGAGGGCGGGCCGGATGCCTATGGCAACCGGCCGGAGCGAGAGATTTCCGATGGTGACGGCGTGCCCTGCCGGCACTGCCTGCGCAATGTCGGAGCCGGCGAGCCCTATCTGATCTTCGCTCTGCGGCCGTTTTCGACGTTGCAGCCCTATGCGGAGACCGGCCCTGTGTTCATGCATGCCGAGGAATGTCCGGCGCATGACGGCGATACGCTTCCGCCGATCTTGGCTTCGAGTGTCAGCTATCTGCTGCGCGGTTATGGCGAGAGCGAACGGATCGTCTACGGGACCGGCGGTGTCGTTCCGACGGAGCAGTTGCAGGCGCGAGCGGAAGAACTGCTGGCCCGACCGGACGTTTCCTCCGTGCATGTGCGTTCGGCCAAGAACAATTGTTACCAGTGCCGGATCGAGCTGACCTGACCACCAAATTCGGCCCGGCATTGCTGCCGGGCCGAAAGCATCTTTCCGTCAGGCGACGCTCAGCACCGCCTCGGGTGCAAAGGCATCATAACCGAGCGCTTCGGCCACCGGCGCGTTGGTGACGCGTCCGCGATGAACGTTCAGACCGGCACGCAGATGCCGGTCCTCGGCGATCGCCTTCAGGCCCTTATCCGCGAGCTGCAGGCCGTAGTGCAGCGTGGCGTTGTTGAGCGCATGCGCAGAGGTCACCGGCACGGCGCCCGGCATGTTCGCCACGCAATAGTGCACGATGCCATCGACCTCGTAGGTCGGGTCGGAATGCGTCGTCGCGTGGGACGTCTCGAAGCAGCCGCCCTGGTCGATCGCGACGTCAACGATGACGGCCCCCTTCTTCATGCCGGTCAGCATTTCGCGGGTCACGAGCTTCGGCGCTGCAGCCCCCGGGATGAGCACTGCCCCAATTACCAAATCGGCGGAGAAGACTTCCTCTTCCAGTGCGTCGATGGTCGAGTAGCGTGTGTGCACGCGGCCGGCGAAGAGATCGTCGAGTTGGCGTAGGCGCGGGATCGAGCGATCGATAATGGAGACGTCGGCGCCAAGCCCGGCAGCCATGCGCGCCGCATGCAGGCCGACGACGCCACCGCCGATGACGGTCACCTTAGCCGGCAGCACACCCGGCACACCGCCGAGCAGGATACCGCGGCCGCCATTGGCCTTCTGCAGCGACGTCGCGCCCGCCTGGATGGCCAGGCGTCCGGCAACCTCGGACATCGGCGCAAGCAGCGGCAGACCGCCGCGATCGTCCGTGACGGTTTCATAGGCGATCGCCGTGACGCCCGAATTGAGCAGACCCTTGGTCTGTTCCGGATCGGGCGCAAGATGCAGATAGGTGTAGAGAATCTGGCCTTCGCGGAGCTGCACCCATTCGGAGGGCTGTGGCTCCTTGACCTTGACGATCATGTCCGATTTTTCGAACACTTCCTTTGCCGTCGCGACAATCTTCGCGCCAGCGGCACGGTAAGAATCGTCATCCGCGCCGATCCCTGCCCCGGCCTTGGTTTCCACGATCACCTCGTGGCCATGGGCAACATATTCACGCACCGAGCCGGGCGTCAGGCCGACTCTATATTCATGGTTTTTGATTTCCTTCGGGCAACCGACACGCATCCTCGCGTTCCTCTCCTGTTATGGGCTTTTCGCCACTTTTGACGAGGCATTCAGCAAAACACGCCGTGAATCGAATGTCCTTGCAAAGACGAAACCCGGGGCGCATTGATTTCGAAGAATATTGCGTGAAGTGACGCATGATTGGGGGAAAACACGAATGAGCGAACTCGATGCCATCGATCATGCGATTCTGCGCATTCTCCAGCAGAACGGCCGCATCTCGAATGCCGACCTCGCGGCGAAGGTCGGGCTCTCTCCGTCCGCCTGTTCGCGACGAGTCGATATCCTGGAAAAATCAGGAACGATCGCCGGCTATCATGCCCGCATCGCCCATAAGGCGCTCGACTACCAGATCATGGTGATCGTCCATATTTCGCTGTCGGGCCAGTTCGCCAAGACACTCGCCGAGTTCGAAGCGGCGGTGAAGCTCTGTCCGAACGTGCTCGTCTGCTACCTGATGTCAGGCGAGTACGACTACATCCTGAGGGTGGCGGCCAAGGACCTTCAGGACTACGAGCGCATCCACCGCGACTGGCTCTCGGCGCTGCCCCATGTGGTCAAGATCAATTCCAGCTTCTCGCTGCGGGAAGTGATCGACCGGCCGAATGTCGGCATTTGAAGGAATGAATGCAGCCTAACGGCCGACGACGCAGTCGCGGCCCCGTCCCTTGGCGGCGTAGAGCCGAAGATCTGCCTCCGACAACAGGCTCTCGATCGCCGCCCCGTCGTCCGGCGTCGACGATAGACCGATGCTTGCGGTCACCGGCCGTCCGTCCGGGGTCGAGACGCGATCCGACACGGCAACGCGAATCTCGTCCGCGCGCCGCAAGGCATCGCCATGGGCCATTGCCGGGCAAAGGATCACGAACTCCTCGCCACCATATCGAAACAGTCGGTCGACCGGACGCAATTTCGACTTCACCGTCTCGACCAGCCGCTGCAGGACGCGGTCGCCCTCCTGGTGGCCGAAGCGGTCGTTGACGCCCTTGAAATGGTCGACGTCGATGATCATCAAGGTGACGGCCGCATTGTCGGCGCTCGCCGCGCGCAGCATTGCCGGCGCTTCGATCTCGAACCGGCTGCGATCGAGCGAACCCGTCAGCGTATCCTGACCGGACCGTGACAGCAGGTCCTCGTAGCGTTCGCGGAACGTCAATGCATTGAAGATATCGCCAAGCGGCCGGTCCGACATCGCCAGGAACGGATGGCGCGAGGCATTGAGATAAAGTCCGATCGCGATCGCATAGAAGGGTGCTGCCAGCATCTTCGCCATCCAACCACCCCAGAAGACCTCGAAGGGTGCACCGTTCCACCAGCGAAGTGCCGCGTAGAAGGCAGCCTGATCGAATGTCAGCACGACAACGCCGCAGATGAGAAATCGGAGCGTCACGAAGCGCCGCAACCACCGGCCCAGCCGCTCGTAAAGCAGAATGATCATCAGCGAATCGAAATAGAGGATGGTCGTGCCCCAGACCATCAGCCAGCCCATCTCATCGATGAAGGCGAGGTCGGCGGACCGCTCCGCCACGATCGCTACGGTGTCGTGCTGGCGCAACAGAAGGCTCAGTGCCACCGTCAGGAAGTTGCCGGCGAGCAGCCCGTAGATCGGCTGGCGAACGGTTGCCGCGTCTTCCTTCACATAGAGCAGCAGGATCATCATCAGCTTGCCGGAGAAAAGCACAGCAGAGCCTGGCGAGATCACGCCGTACGGCAATTGCACATAGAAGACTGCGGCGAGATAGGTCTCGATGAAGTGCATGACGCCGAGTGCGGCGACGAAGACGCCAAGCCCCAAACGGGCGCGAAGATGCAGCAGCCCGATCATCGCCGTAACGTAGACCAGCGCCTCGCCGACGAAGAGAAGAAGGTTGGCGTTTGGCATGTGCTTGGAAAAAGTTCCGTTTCCCGAAGCACGGTTAAACAGGAAGTTTGAAGAAAACTTTAGCGGAACCCGCGGCTGTCAGCCGCCGGAATGCGAAAATCTGCCGCTTTCGAAAATGTCGCCTTTCCGGCATAGTCGCCGCCAACCCACCATGGTTCGCGCAGCCGCGAACAAAACTCCGGATTGCACTCGTCTCGGAAAAACCGGGATCCTTGATAAATGGAGGACCGCATGCCATCGATGACATCCCCGCTCCACCTTACGCGCCGTTCGCTTCTCGCGGGGGCCGCGGCTTCTTCGGCGCTTGTCATGCTGCACCCCTTCTCCGTCCGCGCCGCCGCCAACCAGGCGCATCTCAGAATCATGGAAACGACGGACCTGCACGTGCACGTCTTTCCCTACGACTATTACGGCGACAAGCCCAACGATACGGTCGGCCTTGCGCGCACCGCCTCGATCATCGACGCCATCCGAGCCGAAGCGACAAACTCCATCCTGGTCGACAATGGCGACTTCCTCCAGGGCAACCCGATGGGCGACTACATTGCCTATCAGCGCGGCATGAAGGACGGCGATATCCACCCTGTCATCGCCGCCATGAACGTGCTCGGCTATGATTGCGGCACGCTTGGCAACCACGAATTCAACTATGGCCTGGACTTCATGTTCAAGGTCCTGGACGGCGCGAACTTCCCGCTGGTCTGCGCCAACCTGACGAAGGGCGCACTTGCCGCCAACGGACGTCAGGATGAGCTGTTTCTCAAGCCTTACGTCATTCTCGACCGAAAAGTGAAAGACGGCTCCGGCGCGGAACATCAGGTTCGCATCGGCCTCATCGGCTTCGTTCCACCACAGATCATGACCTGGGACGCCAAGAACCTCGAAGGCAAGGCCAACGCCCGAGACATCGTCAAGGCCGCCGAAGCCTGGGTGCCGCAGATGCGCGAGGAAGGTGCTGATATCGTCGTCGCTCTCTCGCATTCGGGCATCGGCCAGCAGGGCTATGCCGAGAACCTGGAGAACGCTTCGGTGCCGCTTGCGGCGGTCGCAGGCATCGATGCGATCGTGACCGGCCAT
This sequence comes from Ensifer sp. R-19, assembly GCF_049905105.1. Classification (NCBI taxonomy): domain Bacteria; kingdom Pseudomonadati; phylum Pseudomonadota; class Alphaproteobacteria; order Hyphomicrobiales; family Rhizobiaceae; genus Ensifer; species Ensifer sp. R-19. Next base: position 1,466,052 of record NZ_CP184569.1, on the reverse strand, counting down.
AGCCACCTGGATTTCCCCGGGCCGAAGTTCGACGGCATCGCGGGGGTCGATAACACGAAGGGCCTGATCTCCGGCAAGCCCGGCGTCATGGGTGGCTTCTGGGGCTCGCATCTCGGCCTGATCGACCTGCTGATCGAACGGGAGGGTGGCGCCTGGCGTGTCGTCAGTTCAACCAGCGAGGCGCGGCCGATCTACCGTCGCGAAGAGAAGAAGGTGATCGCCGAGGTCGCCGACAAGCCGGAGGTCCTGGCCGCCGCGAAGAAGGACCACGAGGCAACGCTCGCCTATGTGCGCACGCCTGTCGGCAAGACCAGTGCGCCGCTCTATTCCTACTTCGCCCTGGTCGCCGACGACCCGTCCGTGCAGATCGTCAGCCAGGCGCAGACCTGGTACATCAAGGACATGCTGAAGGCGACCGAGTATCGCGACCTGCCGGTACTTTCGGCCGCCGCCCCCTTCAAGGCCGGCGGCCGCGGTGGCGCGGACTACTACACCGACGTCCCCGCCGGCGACATCGCGATCAAGAACGTCGCCGACCTCTATCTCTATCCGAATACGGTGCAGGCCGTCGTCATAACCGGCGACCAGGTGCGCAACTGGCTGGAAATGTCAGCCGGCATCTTCAACGAAGTCAAACCAGGCGCCTCGGACGCGCCGCTGATCAACGGCGGTTTCCCGTCCTATAATTTCGACGTCATCGACGGCGTCACCTATCAGATCGACCTTTCCGTGCCGCCGAAGTTCGACAAGGACGGCAACACGATCAATGCGTCGTCGAACCGTATCAAGAACCTGCAGTTCAACGGGCAACCGATTGACGCAGCGCAGAAATTCGTGGTTGCGACCAACAACTACCGGGCCGGCGGCGGCGGCAATTTCCCCGACATCGCCGCCGACAAAGTGGTGTTCGTAGCCCCCGACACCAACCGCGACGTCGTGGTGCGCTACATCATCGATCAGGGCACGATCAACCCATCTGCCGACGCCAACTGGACCTTCGTGCCACTCGCCAATACGACCGTGACCTTCGACAGCGGCCCGAAGGCCCGGCAGTTCCTGGCACAGGTGAAGGGCGTGACGATCGAAGATGCCGGTGACTCCGCCGAAGGCTTTGCCCGCTTCCGGATCAAGCTCTGAGCTTCAGGCGAACCAGGGTCGGGCCGCCCTGCTTGTGGCGGCCTATCATTTTGAGCGGACGATGCAGATTTAGCTGGTCCGGTGATCCGTACGCAGACCGATGAAAATTAGCACGAGACATTAAGAATGCCCGCTAACCATCTGAGACAATTTAGCTACGTTGCAGGCGGCGTCTGATCAAACCTGACGCGACTGGGCGTCGTCGGAAAACAGCGACGGGCCGGTCTGGTCGATGATCTGGCGTCCCTTGCGCAGAGCGGCATCGATCGCGTCCTGCTCCGAGGTGAAGAGATCGGCGCGGATGAAGCTGCGGGTCTTGGTGCCGCCATCCGCCGAGGCCTTCTCGATGCTTCCAGCCAGACGAAACTGCGAGCCTTCACGCATGGGCGTCGCGCGGATGGTGCATTCGGCATAGGCCTCGGTCTTTCCAGGCGCAGCCTGCGTCTGGTTTTCAGAAGAGCCCGAACGGCCGAACAATTTCGAGAAAAACGATGCCATGCCCAAGACTTAGACGCCGCGGCCGACACTGTCAAAGCCTGAGTGCCGATAATCAACCGCAGCGCCCTGATCCGTTTAAATGATGAGATTGGAGAGGATTTCGTTCTCGGTGATGTCCTGGTAGCGAAGCCCCGCGGCGTCGAAGCGAGCCTTCAAGACCGGGAAGTTCTCGGCGTGTTTGGTCTCGATGCCGATCAGAATGGAGCCGAAGTTGCGCGCCGATTTCTTCAGGTATTCGAAGCGCGAGATGTCGTCCTCGTCGCCGAGCAGATTGAGGAAGTCGCGAAGCGCGCCGGGCCGTTGCGCCATGCGCAGAATGAAGTACTTCTTGAGCCCGGCATGGCGCATCGCCCGCTCTTTGACGTCGGGCAGACGATCGAAATCGAAATTGCCCCCGGAGACGACGGCAACCACCGTCTTGCCCGCCAGTTTCTTGGGGCCGAGTACGTCCAGGGCTGCAACCGAAAGCGCCCCTGCCGGCTCCAGCACCACACCTTCGACATTCAGCATGTCGACGATCGTCAGGCAGATTGCATTCTCCGCTAGAAGCATCACCTGATCGGCAGAAAAGCGCCGAAGCGCTGCAAAATTGAGGTCGCCAATCCGTCCGACGGCGGCACCGTCGACGAAGTTGTCGACCTGATCGAGGGTCACGACGCTGCCGGTTTCGAGGCTTTCGCGCAGGCTCGGTGCACCGACGGGTTCGCAGAAGATGAAATGATCCGCTTCAACCACGTCCTTGAAATAACCCGTCACACCGGCAGCAAGGCCGCCGCCGCCAACGGGCAGGACAACGAGATCAGGCGTGACACCGTCAGGCAGCTGCCAGGAAATTTCGGCGGCAACGCTTGCCTGGCCTTCGATGATATCGGCATGATCGAAGGGCGGCACCATGACGCCGCCGATCTCTTCGACGTGATCGCGCGCCGCTTTGTAGCACTGGTCGAAGATATCGCCGACGAGGCGGATGGTGATGAATTCGCCGCCAAACATGCGGGTCTTGTCGATCTTCTGCTGCGGCGTCGTCACCGGCATGAAAACGACGCCCGGCACGCCGAAATGACGGCAGACAAAGGCAAAGCCCTGGGCGTGGTTGCCGGCCGAGGCGCAGACGAATGTCTTGCCGGATGCGTCGGCGCCCAGCGCCTTGCGGAAGAAGTTGAAGGCGCCGCGGATCTTGTAGGAACGGACGGGCGACAGGTCTTCGCGCTTGAGGTAGATGTTGGCGCCGTAGCGCGCGCTCAAGTGTTCGTTGAGCTGCAGCGGCGTCGGCGGGAAGATCTCCCGCAAGGCTTCGGTTGCGGCTTCAACATCCTGCTTCATCGCGTGCTGTCTTCCGTTGAGTTGGCTAGAGCATCCCGCTCTCAAGTGGAATCACTTGAGGCGGACAGATGCTCTAGAATCAAAATGCTAGAGCGTCCTTAGTGCGTTCATCTGAACGCACGGCGCTCTAGTGGCTGTGGCTATTGCACATTGCAACGCCCGAAGCCATCGCTTTGACTCGAATCGGACCGCCGTGAACAATGCAGCCGCATCCCCAACGGCTGGGACGTCCGCAACGCTTTCCGGGAAATTGAACGCTTGAACGCAACTCTGATCCGGCATGCTGTGCACATCGCGGCAATCCTCGGCATCTATCTCGCATGCGCGATGCTGGTGCCGGCGATGGTCGATCTCTACTACGGCCATCCCGACTGGCAGATCTTCGCCGCTTCGGCCTTCCTGGTCGGCGGGTTTTCGCTTGCGACCTTCATGGCGACCCGCATGGGGCCGCCGCCCTTCTCCAAGAAGTTCGGGTTCGTCCTCGTCAACCTGCTGTGGGCCGTGTTTTCGGTGGTCGGCGCGATCCCGCTCTGGCTGTCGTCGCTCGACCTCGATTTTGCCCAGGCGCTGTTTGAGTCCGTATCGGCAATCACCACGACCGGCGGCACCGTCATCGTCGGGCTCGACGTCGCGCCGCCCGGCCTGCTCGTCTGGCGCTCGCTACTCTGCTGGCTCGGCGGCATCGGCATCGTCGTGCTCGGCCTCTTCATCATCCCCTATCTCAGGGTCGGCGGCATGTCCTTCTTCAAGATGGAATCCTCCGATACCAGCGACAAGCCGTTTGCACGCCTCGCCAGCTTCAGCCGCGCGTTCCTGATCGTCTATGTCGTCATCACGCTCCTCTGCACCATCGGCTACTTCCTGACCGGCATGAACCGCTTCGACGCGATCAACCACGCGATGTCGACGGTGGCGACCGGCGGCTTTTCCACCCATGATGCATCCTTCGCCTATTTCGGCAGTATTCCACTGCTCTGGACGGCGACCTTCTTCATGGCGCTTTGCAGCCTGCCGTTCTCGATCCTGATCGTGCTGGTGGCGCGCGGCCGGCTTGACGCGCTGCGCGATCCGCAGATCATCGTCTTTCTCGGCTATCTCTCTGCCTTTTCGGTCGCAGTGGCGGTCTATCACCGCCTGGCGAATGGCGTCGAATTTCACCTGGCCCTGGCGCATTCCTTCTTCAACATCACCTCGATCCTCTCGACCAGCGGCTATGCCAGCCAGGACTACAGCCTCTGGGGGCCCTTCGTCGTCATGGCCGCCTTCATCGCGACCTTCATGGGCGGTTGTTCCGGATCGACGGCAGGCGGCATCAAGGCATATCGGTTCATCGTGCTCTTCAACGCGATCCGCTCGGGGCTCAACAAGCTCGTCTATCCCAATGCGATCTACGCCGTGCGCTATGGCAACAACACCGTCGATGCCGACACGCAGCGCGCCATCTTCCTGTTCTTCATCACCTATATCCTGCTCTGGGTCTTCGGCAGCCTCGCCATGGGTGCGCTCGGCTACGACCTGGTCACAGCGACATCGGCTGTCATCACCTGCCTTTCGAATGTCGGCCCCGGGCTTGGCCCCATCATCGGGCCGGCCGGCAACTTCTCGACGCTCGGCGATCCCGAGCTCTATCTGCTGTCGCTGATGATGCTGCTCGGCCGTCTGGAAGTGCTGACCGTGCTCGTGATCCTGACGCCGGTGTTCTGGAAGCATTGACCATTGGCCGGCCAGCCCTATCGTCTTGACTTGATGCGGCAGATGCCGAAAGTCGGTGTCATCCGGCGATGGGGGAACGTCATGGTGAAACATATTCTTCTTCTGGCGACGCTGAGCGCCGCCACGACACTATCCGGACACTCCATCGCCCACGCCGGACCGCTCACCGACGCGGCGGCGCAGGCGGAGAAACTTGCCGCTTCGGGCGATGCGGCAAAGGCGCGAGACCTGCTTCTCAAGGCGATGAGCGACTTTTCGCAAACGCTGCCCTTCGCGATCGGCAAGGCGATCTTCGTCTCCAAGCAGCCGACTGGTTATGCGATGTACCAGCCGCGAGACGGCTCGGTCTTCAAGGAGGGAGAGTCGCTGATCTCCTACATCGAGCCGATCGGCCTCTCCTGGAAGGATGCGGCAGAGAAGGGCAAGCTCGAGAGCCATTTCACCGTCGACTTCGATATCCTCAATCCGAAGGGTGACGTTCTCGCCGGCCAGAAGGCCTTCGGCGACTTCACCTTCACCGGTTACCTCAGGAACCAGGAAATCTATTCGACGCTGACCATCGATGTTTCCGGCGCGCCGGCCGGCGACTACGTGCTGCGCTTCCATTTCAATGACGTCAACAGCGGCAAGACCGCTAGCGTCGACCAGCCCTTCAAGATTGCCGGACCGTAAGATCATGCCCCATGCAATAACGACTGTTGGTTTCGATGCCGACGATACGCTTTGGCAGAACGAACAGTTCTTTCGCCTGACCGAGGCACGCTTCGCCGAACTTCTGAGCCCCCACACCGACACCGAGCATCTGTCCGAACGGCTGCTTGCCGCGGAGAAACGCAATCTCGCTCTCTACGGTTTCGGCATCAAAGGCTTCGTTCTGTCGATGGTCGAGACCGCGGTGGACGTGACGGATGGGAAAGTCCCCTCATCCGTGATCGCCGAAATCCTGGCGGCCGGCCGCGACATGCTTGTCCATCCGGTCGAACCCCTGCCCCATGTCCAAGAAACACTCAGTGCCCTTCACGGCACCTTCCGCCTTGTCATGATCACGAAAGGCGATCTCTTCGACCAGGAGCGCAAGCTCGCGGCCTCCGGCCTTGGCGATTATTTCGACGCCGTCGAGATCGTCAGCGACAAGAATGCGAGCACCTACGAACGCCTCTTCAAGCGCCATGGCGACGGGCCGCTGAAAAGCCTGATGGTCGGCAACTCTCTGAAATCCGACATCGTTCCGGCCCTCGATGCGGGAAGCTGGGGTGTTTACGTCCCACATGCACTGACTTGGGCATTCGAGCATCACGACAAGCCGGAGAACCATCGGAGATTTCGCGAGATCGACGATCTCGGCGGATTGCCGCCGATCCTTGAACGCTTGCCGCTCTAGGCACGCGGGCTAATTGCCCTCCTGGGGCCACACCACCAAAAGGCTGTTGGCGAGGCGTCGGAGGCTATCGCGACCGCATCCGCGCTAGCGCGTCGAACGAAATCAGCGGTTGTACTCCCTATCCACCGCACTCCGAATCAGCGCGATATACCATCGCGATTTCGTCAGGGGGGAGTGACAATGGCACAAATATTCGGTGCAACAATTTCAATGCTGCTGCTCGGCACGCTGATCGGGTGGCTGCTGCGCAAGGTCTCCGCTCTCAGCGTGCTTTCGTCCCGTCTGGCGGGCTTGGTCGTCTTGGCGTTCGTGGCTCCTGCCATCTACTCATTCAATTCGGGCCGCCCCTATTTCGAAATGTTCATCCTCTGCGGCATCGCCGCGCTCATCGCAGCTGTCGTCTTCTACTTTCTGAAGCCTAAGCAACAGAGCGCCTGAGCGGCAATCCACCTTTCACCTGTCTGATGCACTTGACTGTTCCCCTTGAGTGTTTGATCTAGGGGGCAAAGCGGGCGTGGCGAAACTGGTAGACGCAAGAGACTTAAAATCTCTCGGCCTTGGCTGTGCGGGTTCGATCCCCGCCGCCCGCACCAGACATCCGGCTTTCAATGATTATTCCGCGCACGTGTAGCCGCTCGCTGAGAAGCGAGAGGTTGCTTCAGAGAGCGCGACCGCTCAGCTGTTGTAGTAGTAGCAATCGCATTCGGCCCGGTAAGCATCGTCGTGCCATACCCGGACGGCGAGCTTCGTTGCGCATCCCTGGTTTTCCAGCCTCAGGCCGAGAAGGGAGACCGCTGCCGCCTTCGAATTGGGGGCGTCCACCTCGATTGCCGATCCGACCTGGTGGACTCCCTGCCGCGGGGTCCAGGTGAAGATCTGAACGTTATAGTGCATCGAATATCCTCCGTGGGAGAGATGGTGTGCACGCAATACTCACGCTTGTGTTCGGATTGAGCCGGCCTGCCTTGAAGCGTACTAGCCGTCTTCTACGGTCGCTTCCGGCCGATCGCCGCCGTCTGTGTGCTCGAAGTGCCAGTGGCCTTCGTCATCCTGGAAACTGATATCTTCGTCGTCGCCGCCGACCTGTTGTTCGGCGGCGGCAGCCTTGGCGGCGGCTAGCGCCATTTCGCGGCTGGGAAAGGGCTCCGAATATGCTTCGGCGGCCTTATAGGCCCATCCTCCGTCATGAGGAACGATGGTGTAAGTGATCCGCGCCATACTTCCCTCCCAATCGTCCGAAAACGCTTCGGTCTTCGGCGGGCCGTTGCCGCACGGCCGTTCTTTCCTCCTCGTCAAAGGCATGTTCATGCCGAACGCCGCGGATATTACCACAGGTGCGGTGCGAATTGCCACCTTCGCGAATCACTCCGAAACGGCGTGTCGCGAATCAAAAGAGCGGCCCCTTTCGGAGCCGCCCTTGATCAAGAAATCCAATATCTTGAGCGATCAATCGGCGAGCTTCGCGGCGATCTTGGCGACATGTGCGCCCTGGAAACGAGCGGCTTCGAGTTCAACCTCGGAGGGCTGGCGCGAACCGTCGCCGCCGGTGATCGTCGAGGCGCCGTAGGGCGAGCCGCCCTTGATCTCGTCGAGGCCCATCTGGCCCTGGAAGGCATAGGGAAGACCGACGACGACCATGCCGTGGTGCATCAGGGTCGGGATGAAGCCGAGGATCGTCGACTCCTGGCCACCATGCTGCGTCGCAGAGGATGTGAAGACCGAGCCGACCTTGCCGACCAGCTTGCCCTTGGCCCACAGGCTGCCCGTCTGGTCGATGAAGTTGCGCATCTGCGAGGCAACGGTGCCGTAGCGCGTGCCTGCGCCGAAGATGATTGCGTCATATTGCGCAAGTTCTTCGACGGTGGCGATTGGCGCTGCCTGGTCCAGCTTGTAGTACGAAGCCTTGGCGACTTCTTCCGACACAAGTTCGGGCACGCGCTTCACGTCCACTTCGGCGCCGGCCGATTTCGCGCCTTCGGCCACCGCATAGGCCATCGTTTCGACGTGTCCGTATGCCGAATAATAGAGAACAAGAACCTTGGCCATAAAATGCTCCTTTGGATTCAAGCGATCCCACTTGATCACCGCTGCCGGGAAGATTTATCAAAATGCGGCCGCTTGCCAGAAGCTGTCCGAGAAACAGACTGTTCTCGCCCGTCGAACAATAAACAATCACTGTTAAATGATTGGCTTATATAAGTAGGAATTACCGATGAGCACAAAAATCGTCACTGCCGCGATGGTCGCCATCGGCGATGAACTTCTGTCGGGTCGCACCAAGGACAAGAACATCGGCCATCTCGCCGACATGATGACCATGGTGGGCATTGATCTGCGCGAAGTGCGGATCGTCGCCGATGACGAAGCCGCCATCGTCGAAGCGATCAACGCCGTACGCAGCCGCTACGATTACGTCTTCACCTCGGGCGGCATCGGCCCCACCCATGACGACATCACCGCCGACGCGATATCACGCGCCTTCGGCGTCGAGTGCGTCTACGAGCCCGAGGCGATGGCCCTGCTCGGCGCGATGTACGAGCGCCGCGGCATGGAGTTCACCGACGCCCGCAAGCGCATGGCGCGCATGCCGCTTGGCGCACGCCACATCCCGAATCCCGTCTCCACCGCGCCGGGCTTCGCGATCGGCAATGTGCATGTCATGGCCGGTGTGCCGCAGGTGTTTCAGGCCATGCTCGACGCCTTGCTGCCCGGCCTTCAGGTCGGTTCGCCCCTCCTCTCGCGCACCGTTCGCTCGCCATTCGGCGAAGGCGATATCGGCAGTCCGCTGACGGAGGTGCAGAAAAACCATCCGGAGACCAGCATCGGCTCCTACCCCAAGTTCGACGGCAAGAACTTCTCGACCGATATTGTCGTGCGTGCCCGCGATCCGCAGGCGCTGGCTGCGGCCGAAGCCGATGTGCAGGCGATGATCCAGGCAATCACCGAAGCACGCGCAAAAGCGTGACTTCCCTGTATAGCGCCCTTAGCGCGTCTTAAAGGACGCGCGGCGCTGTAGAGCCTTGCACTTTGACCGCTATTGCCGTTATTGCATGTCGGCAAATCAGGATGACGCGTTCCCGCCTGCCCGATCTGCCGGACGCTTCGTCTTTACCAAGTACAGACAAGCCGGAGCCCACTGATGTCGCTGCCCGATAAAGCCTTTCCCGTCTCCTGGGACCAGTTCCACCGTGACGCGCGCGCGCTTGCGTGGCGCCTCGCCGACAACGGCCAGGAATGGCGCGCCATGGTCTGCATCACACGCGGCGGCCTGGTTCCTGCGGCGATCATCTGCCGCGAGCTCAATATCCGCATGATCGAGACCGTCTGCATCGCGTCCTACCACGACTATGACACGCAGGGTCAGATGAAGGTGCTGAAGGGCATCGCACCCGAAATCGCCGAGAACGGCGGCGAAGGCGTGCTGATCGTCGACGACCTGACCGACACCGGCAAGACCGCCGCGGAAGTGCGCGCCATGCTGCCGAAGGCGCATTTCGCCGCCGTCTACGCCAAGCCGAAGGGCCGGCCGATGGTCGATACCTTCGTTACCGAAGTGAGCCAGGACACCTGGATCTACTTCCCCTGGGACATGGGCTTCACCTATCAGGAGCCGATCGCCAAGGGCACCCGCGGCTAAGAGCAATTCCAGGAAAAGTGTGAAACGGTTTTCCGTCCGGAATTGCGTAATTTCAAAGACTTAGATCATATCAGTGTTTCGATGAAACAATGAAATGATCTAAGAGCCGGGCAAACAGACAAAAGCGCCTCGAGCGGTCCCTCCCATGAAGTCCGGCTGCTCGAGGCGTTGCATTTCCAGCCTCACGCCAATGGCGGTATGACGCCAATCAATGTCTCGGCGGTGAGCCCCCGCCCGGCCTGGCTGCCGGCCGCGCCATGTCGCCACACGGCGGCCGCCGCTGCCTCGAAGGCCGGCATCCCTTGAGCAAGATGTGCGCCGATGATGCCGGCGAGAACGTCGCCCGAACCGGCCGTTGCCAGCCATGCTGGCGCATTGTTATTGACCACGGCCCGACCGTCCGGTGCTGCGATCACCGTGTCTGCTCCCTTGTAGACGATGACCGCATGGCTCTCGCGAGCCGCCTTCTGCGCCCTTTCGATCTTGGAGAGTGCGCCGTCGCCGGCAATTTGGGGAAAGAGTCGCGCGAATTCGCCCTCGTGCGGCGTCATGACCATCTGCCCTCCGCCCCTCGCAAGCGCGGCGAAGAGTTCCTCGCGGTTCGCCTGAAACGACGTGATCCCGTCTGCGTCGAGCACCAGCGACCGATCGCACAAAGCAAGCGCAAAGTCCCTCGCCTTCTTGCCGACACCGAAGCCGGGCCCGAGGACGAAGCTGCCCAAGCGACGATCCTGCAGCCATTTCGTCAGGTCTCGCTTACCTTCCACTTCGTTGACCATCACAGCGGTCAATTGCGACGCATTGATGCCGAGCGCAGCCTTTCCCGTTGCCACCGTGACCAGTCCGGCGCCGGCCGCGAGCCCTGCCGTGGCCGCCAGGCGCGCGGCCCCCGTTGCTTGCCGGTCGCCTGAAAAGACGACGAGGTGACCACGCCTGAACTTGTGCGTTGACGGCGCGAGATCTCCACGCCAGCCGGACCAGACCGTCGGCGAATTCAGACGCAGCGGGCCGGCCTCGGCCAGCACGATGCGCGGCGGGATTCCGATATCGAAGACGTCGAGCTTTCCGCACAGGGATCGACCGGGCAAAAGCCAGTGGCCCGGCTTCGGCGCCATGAAGGTTACCGTGTGGCGGGCTGCGAAGGCGGCGCCACGGACTTCACCGGTCCGCCCATCGATGCCGCTCGGCAGATCGACCGCGATGACCGGGAGCCCGCTCGCGTTGATCCGTTCAATGAGCTGAACGACGTCCCCCGAGAGACCGCGCGAGAGCCCGGCCCCGAACAGCGCATCGATGACGACATCGCCGGCCCGAAGTTCGATTGCGTCAAGCGACGCCGCCGTTCCCTTCCATTCCGACCGTGCGCGTGCGGCGTCGCCTTGAAGTGCCGCGGGATTGCCGAGTGTAAAAACCGCGACATCCGCCCCACTTTCCGCAAGACCGCATGCCGCGACATAACCATCGCCGCCATTGTTGCCCGGCCCGCAGAGCACGAGGAAACGGAGGGCATCCGGGAAGTGTCGCAAGGCCGCCGCGGTCACGGCCAGGCCGGCGTTGCGCATCAGTGTGAAGCTTTCGATGCCGGATTGGGCGGCCGCCTGATCGATTGCCGTCATTTCCGAGGGCGTGATCAACAAGTGCTGAAGTTCGGAGCGCATGTCGTAGACTTATCCATGCCCGACGGCGTGACGCAAGGCCTCACACCCAGCACGGATTTGCCCCAAAATTATGCATTTGCACATATTTGTTGCTCAAATAACGTGCTTCACCCTGTTGATGACTGAAAGCATCGACCGATGCCGGGCAACTTTCGATCGAAAATCATAAAAATTAGGCAGATCCCAGCCAGGAAATGGCATGGAAACCCCGCAATCCACGTCGTGGCAGTAGATTTTTTGTCGTTCTGACAGATTTTCGCAGAAAAACTGGCATGCAACGTGCATATTCAGGGCGAGCGGGCATAATCCTGCTTTAAAGGGAGAAGCGGAGAGACATTTTCTCATGAAAAAGATCGAAGCGATCATTAAGCCCTTCAAGCTCGACGAAGTGAAGGAAGCCCTTCAGGAAGTCGGCCTGCAGGGCATCACCGTCACGGAAGCCAAGGGCTTCGGGCGGCAGAAGGGTCACACGGAGCTGTATCGCGGCGCCGAATACGTGGTGGACTTCCTGCCGAAGGTTAAGGTCGAGGTCGTGCTGGCGGACGAAAACGCGGAGGCCGTCATCGAGGCAATCCGCAATGCCGCGCAAACCGGCCGCATTGGTGACGGAAAGATTTTCGTTTCCAATGTGGAAGAAGTCATCCGAATTCGCACGGGCGAAACCGGCCTCGACGCCATCTGATATCACGGGCCGTCCGGCCCGGTTCTTTTCAAACCTCGTCATCTCACACAGGGAATAACGGCAAATGACGACTGCAAGCGATATTCTGAAGCAAATCAAGGACAACGACGTCAAGTTCGTCGACCTGCGCTTTACCGATCCCAAGGGCAAGCTGCAGCACGTAACGATGGATGTGGTCTGCGTCGACGAAGACATGTTCGCCGATGGCGTCATGTTCGACGGCTCCTCGATTGGCGGCTGGAAGGCCATCAACGAGTCCGACATGGTGCTGATGCCCGATCCGGAAACAGCGCATATGGACCCGTTCTTCGCGCAGTCGACGATGGTCATCATCTGCGACATTCTCGATCCGGTTTCGGGCGAATCCTATAACCGCGACCCGCGCGGCACGGCCAAGAAGGCGGAAGCCTACCTCAAGGCATCGGGTATCGGCGACACCGTCTTCGTCGGCCCGGAAGCCGAATTCTTCGTCTTCGACGACGTCAAGTACAAGGCCGATCCGTACAACACCGGCTTCAAGCTCGACTCCTCGGAACTGCCGTCGAACGACGACACCGACTATGAGACCGGCAACCTCGGCCACCGCCCGCGCGTCAAGGGCGGCTATTTCCCGGTTCCGCCGATCGACAGCTGCCAGGACATGCGCTCGGAAATGCTGACGGTTCTGTCCGAAATGGGCGTAACGGTCGAAAAGCATCACCACGAAGTGGCCGCCGCCCAGCACGAGCTCGGCGTCAAGTTCGACGCGCTGGTGCGCAACGCCGACAAGATGCAGATCTACAAGTACGTCGTGCACCAGGTCGCCAACGCCTACGGCAAGACGGCAACCTTCATGCCGAAGCCGATCTTCGGCGACAACGGTTCGGGCATGCACGTGCATCTGTCGATCTGGAAGGACGGCAAGCCGACCTTCGCAGGCGACGAATATGCCGGCCTGTCGGAAACCTGCCTCTACTTCATCGGCGGCATCATCAAGCACGCCAAGTCGCTGAATGCCTTCACCAACCCGTCGACGAACTCCTACAAGCGTCTCGTCCCGGGCTACGAAGCACCGGTTCTGCTCGCCTATTCGGCACGCAACCGCTCGGCTTCCTGCCGCATTCCGTTCGGCACGAACCCGAAGGCCAAGCGCGTTGAAGTCCGCTTCCCGGACCCGACCGCGAACCCCTACCTCGCCTTCGCAGCCATGCTGATGGCCGGCCTCGACGGCATCAAGAACAAGCTGCATCCGGGCAAGGCCATGGACAAGGACCTCTACGACCTGCCGCCGAAGGAGCTGAAGAAGATCCCGACGGTTTGCGGCTCGCTGCGCGAAGCGCTCGAAAGCCTCGACAAGGACCGCAAGTACCTGACGGCCGGCGGCGTGTTCGACGACGACCAGATCGACTCCTTCATCGAACTGAAGATGCAGGAAGTGATGCGCTTCGAAATGACGCCGCATCCGGTCGAGTACGACATGTACTACTCGGTCTAAGACCATGCAGGCCGGCAGCAACACCGCTTCCAGCTAAGCACCCCATGCAGAAGGCCGGCGCCTCGATCGAGGTCGCCGGCCTTTCTTTTTCGGCTGATGCTCGCGCTCTTGGAAACGCCGCACCTTGTGGTGGGCGGCACGCTTTGCCGAATTGTGTGATATTATGTTGACGGCAACTTGTGCGCGTCTATCCGGACAGCTAGCGCAATTGCCCAACGCGGGGCGGAAGGGAGATCCCTATTGATGTTTTGGGTTCGCCAACCCAGATAATCTCCTGAAAGGATGTGTTGCGTCATGAAACAAAGAAACGCCAAATTCGAGATCGGACAGGTGGTTCGCCATCGGATTTTCCCGTTCCGAGGCGTCATTTTCGACGTCGATCCGGAATACGCCAACACCGAGGAATGGTGGAACGCCATTCCGCAGGAGATCCGCCCGAGCAAGGATCAACCCTTCTACCATCTGTTCGCCGAAAACGACGACAGCGAGTATGTCGCCTACGTTTCCGAGCAGAACCTGGAGTTCGACGACAGCGACCGGCCGATGCGCCACGCCCAAGTCGATGCCCTGTTCGACAAGGACGGCGTCGGCCACTACAGGCCCAAGGCGGCTTTCCGTCACTAGGGCTTTTCGCCCCGGACAAATAAAAACGCCCGGACGCTAAGTCCGGGCGTTTCTTTTTGGGAATAGCGAGAGATCGCTTAGTTCTTCTTGGCAGCCTTCTGGGCTTCTTCGAGCTTCTTGCGGGCGTCTTCCGCCTTCTTCTGCATTTCTTCCTGCAGAAGGCGCTGACGCTCTTCGAGCTGCGACTGCTCGATCGGCTCGCCGTCGAAAATACCGGTGAAGCCCGTGAGGGCCATCTTGATCGGGTTCGGAGCGCGCTGGAAGTTGACCGAGGTGAAGACCACCTCGTTGCCCTTCTTCAGGCTGGCGATCAGCTGGTCGGACAGCGGCGCTTCGGCGACGCACTTGTCCGGCATGCAGATTGCGTAGTCGAGCTTCACCGGCTTGCCGCCGTCGATCTGCATCTGGACGCCCGTCGGGATGAGGCGTGCGGACGGTACGGAAACCTGCAGGACCTTACGGTTGACCTTGCCGCTTACGGTGATGAGGCCGACGGCGGTCACGAGCTGGCCGTTGTTGGCGGTCAGGAGGTTCTGAACGATGCAGACGTCATTGTCTTCCTGCTTGGTGCAGATCTTGAACCAGCCCTGCGGCGGCTTGCCACCCGCCTGCTGGGCGGATGCAACACTCGGTACGCCCGCAGCAGCTACAGAGAGCGCCAGCGCTGCCATAGCCGAGCGTTTGGTAAAATTCGACTTGAAGATCATTGTGATTCCGTCTCCTGAAATCCGGTAACGGAACAGTTCGTTCCGCAGGTGAGTATCGTCAGCCGCCGTTGTCCTGTTGGCCAAATAAGGCAAATGCATGACCCCGTTTCCGGAAACACCTGTTACATTGGCTCGCTTCGATTATCCAGTGTTTCCTGTCATTTTTTGACTTGCTACTGGGCGGAATTTGGGCGGCTGATCGGTTGGCTTCATCGGTCTCCATTGGTAACGTTCAGGGAATCGGCCTGTTGATACCCCTTCACGGGAGGTGACTTTGCGTGCATTTCTTTCCGGTCTGGCCCTGCTCATGACCGTCACTTCGTTCGGCAATGGTGCGGTAGCCGCGCCCGTGCATGCCATTGCCATGCACGGCGAGCCGGCGCTGCCAGCCGATTTCAAGAACTTCCCCTACGTCAATCCGAACGTGAAAAAGGGCGGGAAGATCGCCTACGGCGTCGTCGGCAGCTTCGACAGCCTCAATCCCTTCATTCTGAAAAGCATGCGCACGACAGCGCGCGGCATGTGGGATCCGGAATACGGCAACCTCGTCTACGAATCGCTGATGCAGCGCTCGCGCGACGAAGCCTTCACCATGTACGGCCTGCTCGCCGAATCGGTTGAATGGGATGACGACCGGACCTTCATCCAGTTCAACCTCAACCCCAATGCCCGCTGGGCCGATGGGCAGCCGGTCACCGCTGAAGACGTGATCTTCAGCTTCGAACTGATGCGCGACAAGGGACGTGTCCCCTTCAGCAACCGCCTGACCAAGGTGGCGAAGATGGAGAAGGTCGGTGACCGCAGCGTACGCTTCACCTTCACCGAAGAAGCCGACCGCGAGCTTCCGCTGCTGCTCGGCCTCTCGCCGGTCCTGCCGAAACACGCCATCGACGTTGCAAGCTTCGACCAGACGAGCTTGAAACCGCCGCTCGGCTCCGGCCCCTATCGTGTCACTGAAGTGAAGCCCGGCGAACGCATCGTCTACAAGAGAAACCCGGACTACTGGGCGAAGGACCTGCCGTCGAAGGTCGGCCAGGATAATTACGACGAAATCTCGGTCGAATACTTCCTCCAGGAAAATTCGCTGTTCGAGGCGTTCAAGAAGGGCGAGATCGACATCTATCCGGAAGGCAGCGCCACCAAGTGGGCACGCGGCTACGATTTCCCGGCGGTCCGCTCCGGCGACGTCGTCAAAGAGACCTTCAAGCCGAAAACGCCCTCGGGCATGCTCGGCATTGTGTTCAATACCCGCAAGCCGATGTTCGACAATCTCAAGCTCCGCCAGGGTCTGGCGCTGGTGTTCGACTTCGAGTGGGTCAACAAGAACCTCTTCGATGGTGCCTACACGCGCACCCAGAGCTATTGGCAGAACTCGACGCTGAGTTTCCTCGGCGCACCGGCAGACGACCGCGAACTCGGCCTCATCGGCGATGCGCGCGATCGCATCAATCCGGCAATCCTCGATGGCACCTACCGGCTGCCGGTGACCGACGCCTCCGGGCGCGATCGCAACGTGCTGCGCGTCGCCGTCTCGCTGATGCGAGAGGCGGGCTTCCAGATCAAGGACGGCAAGATGGTGGACGCCAAGGGCGCGCCGCTCGCCTTCGAGATCATGAGCCAGAACGCGGGCCAGGAAAAGATCGCCCTCGCCTACCAGCGCTTCCTCGCGCCGCTGGGCATCCAGGTGTCGGTGCGCACCGTCGACGATTCGCAATACCAGCAGCGCAGTCAGTCCTTCGACTATGACGTGATCATCAAGTCCTTCCCGTCGACGTTGTCACCCGGCATCGAACAGGCCGGGCGCTGGTCCTCCCAGGCCAGGGATCGGCAGGGCAGCGACAACTTTGCCGGCGTTGCCGACAAGGATGTCGACCGCATGATCAACAACATTCTCCAGGCCCGCACGACCGAGGATTTCACGGCTGCCGTGCGCGCCCACGACCGGCTGCTGATCAACAATTCCTACCTGGTTCCGCTCTATCATCTGGACGCACAGTGGGTGGCCCGACGCAAGCACATCGGCCGCCCCGATGTGTTGCCGCTTTATGGCTATCAGCTTCCGGCCTGGTGGGATCAAAACGCCCAATAGAGGGTTGGTTCCCTTTTGGTAACGCATTGAAAGCCGGATAAAACCGGCTTATCTCGCCGACATACCAAAACAAGGAAAGGCACCCGCACCATGCAAACCGTCAGCATCGATATCGTCTCGGACGTCGTCTGCCCCTGGTGCTATCTGGGCAAGGCAAGGCTGGATCAGGCGATCACCAACGTCCCCGACGTGCTCGTCACCGTCAACTGGCGTCCCTATCAGCTCAATCCCGACCTGCCGCCGGAAGGCGTCGACCACAAGCAGCACCTGGCGGCAAAGCTCGGTGGCCAGGCGGCGGTCGATCGCGCCCATGATATGCTGCGCGAACTCGGAAACGCCGAGGGCATCGCCTTCGACTTTGACGCCGTGAAGATCAGCCCGAACACGCTCGACGCGCATCGGCTCGTCCGCTGGGCTGCAACCAACGGCGAGGCAGCGCAGACGGCCGTCGTCGGCATGCTGTTCAAGGCGAATTTCGAGGAAGGCCGCAATGTCGGCGATCACGCCGTGCTTCTGGATATCGCCGAGAAGGCCGGTCTCGACCGTCCCGTCATCGCGGCGTTGCTGACCTCCGACGCCGATAAGGACGCGGTCAAGGAAGAGGTCGGTTTGGCCCGCGAGATGGGCGTGACCGGTGTCCCCTGCTTCATCCTCGAAGGGCAATATGCCGTGATGGGAGCGCAATCCGTCGACGTGTTGACGAATGCGCTGCGCGAAATCGCCGAGATGAAGGCAAGCGGCAAGCCGAACTGAGCCGCCGCGAACGCTGACGCTGCCGCATCACGCGGCAGCGCGATGCCTGCATAGGCTATTTCGCCAACCCTGCGAGCTGCGTCATCACCATCGCAGCGCCCGAAAGACGCTTCTCCGGCGTTGCCAGTTCCCTTTGGAAGAAGATGCTGTGGTCCGGCCGGATCTTCACAAGCGTACCCTGCTTGGCGATGTAACCGACGAGCGCGGCCGGGTTCGGGAATTCCTTGTTGCGGAACTGCACCACGACACCCTTCGGCCCGGCATCGAGCTTCTCGACATTCGCCGTACGGCACAGCGACTTGATGTAGACGATCTTCAAGAGGTGCTGGACCTCGATCGGCAACGGGCCGAAGCGGTCGATCATTTCGGCGCCGAAGCCGTCGATCTCCTTGAGATCCGTCAGTTCCCCGAGGCGGCGATAGAGACCGAGCCTCAGATGCAGATCCGGCACGTAGTGTTCGGGGATCATGACCGGGGTTCCGACCGAGATCTGCGGCGACCAACCGGTATCGTGGATTTCTTCTTCACCCTTGAGCTCGGCGACCGCCTCTTCCAGCATCTGCTGGTAAAGCTCGAAGCCGACCTCCTTGATATGGCCCGACTGTTCCTCGCCGAGCAGGTTGCCGGCGCCGCGAATATCGAGGTCGTGGCTCGCCAGCTGGAAGCCGGCACCGAGCGTGTCGAGCGACTGCAGCACCTTCAGCCGTCGTTCGGCAGGTCCCGTCAGCGTCTTGTTTACCGGAAGCGTGAAAAGCGCGAAGGCACGCACCTTCGAGCGGCCGACACGACCGCGCAGCTGGTAGAGCTGCGCAAGTCCGAACATGTCGGCGCGGTGCACGATCAGCGTATTGGCCGTCGGCACGTCGAGACCGGATTCGACGATCGTCGTCGAAAGCAGCACATCGTAACGCCCATCGTAGAAGGCGTTCATGATGTCTTCGAGCTCGGTTGCCGGCATCTGGCCGTGAGCAACCGCTACCTTCAATTCCGGAACGTCCGATTTCAGGAAGTCGTGGATCTCCGAGAGGTCACTCAGGCGCGGGCAGACATAGAAGCTCTGGCCGCCGCGATAATGCTCGCGCATCAGCGTTTCGCGAATCACCAGCGCGTCGAAGGGTGAGATGAAGGTGCGCACCGCCATGCGGTCGACCGGCGGCGTGGTGATCAGCGACAATTCGCGAACGCCGGTCAGCGCCAGCTGAAGCGTGCGCGGGATCGGCGTTGCCGAAAGCGTCAGCACGTGGACATCCGACTTCAGCTCCTTCAGCCGCTCCTTGTGCTTGACGCCAAAGTGCTGCTCTTCGTCGATGATCAGAAGGCCGAGATTGGCGAAATTGACCGACGTGCCAAGCAGCGCGTGGGTGCCGACGACGACGTCGGTCTTTCCGTCCGCCACCTCCTTCTTGGTCAACGCCAATTCCTTCGATCCAACGAGGCGGGATGCCTGCTGGATGCGGATCGGCAGACCGCGGAAACGCTCGGAGAAGGTCTTGAAATGCTGGCGCGCCAGCAGCGTCGTCGGCACGACGACGGCGACCTGTACGCCGTTCATGGCCGCGATGAAGGCGGCACGCAGTGCAACTTCCGTCTTGCCGAAGCCGACGTCGCCGCAGACGAGGCGGTCCATCGGGCGGCCGCTGCCGAGATCGTCGCGCACGGCCTCGATCGAGTTCAGCTGGTCCTCGGTCTCATCATAGGGGAAGCGCGCGGCGAATTCGTCATAGACGCCATCCTGCGCGGCAAGAACCGGTGCCCGACGCGTGTGGCGTTCGGCGGCGATACGGATGAGACCGCCTGCCATGTCCAGCAGGCGCTTCTTGAGCTTGGCCTTGCGTGCCTGCCAGGCGACGCCACCAAGCTTGTCGAGGATCGCATCGGTCCCTTCTGCTCCATAGCGCGACAGAAGCTCGATGTTTTCGACCGGCAGGAACAGCTTGGCATTGTCGGCATAGACGAGCTCGAGGCAATCATGCGGTGCGCCGACGGCTTCGATGGTGCGCAAGCCGACAAACCGGCCAATGCCGTGTTCGGCATGCACGACGTAGCTGCCCTCGTCGAGGCCCGCGACTTCGGCGATGAAGTCGGCCCCGCGCTTGCGGCGCCTCGAACGGCGTACCATGCGGTCGCCCAGGATATCCTGTTCGCCGATGATCACGAGATCGCCGGTCTCGAAGCCGGCCTCGATGCTGAGGACGGTCGATCCCGCCTCGCCCGGCTTCAGGCTCTTGACCTCGGCCAGCGCCTTGATCGGCTTGATGTTGCCGAGTCCGTGCTCGGCAAGCACCTGCAACAGGCGGTCCAGCGATCCCTCGCTCCAGCCCGAAATGACCACCTTGGCGCCCTTCGAGCGCCGCTCGGCGATGTACTTGACCGCCTGGTCGAAGACGTTGACGCGCTCGCTATCGGTCTCGCCCTCGCCGGCCGACTTGGCCCAGCGCATGCCCTGGCGCGCGTCGACCGATATCACCTGCCGGGCTTCGCCTTCATACTCGTTGAAAGGCGACAGACGAATAGCGTCGCGCGAGGTCAGTGCAGCATTGAAGCCCTGCGAATTCAGATAGAGCAGTTCCGGCGGAACCGGCTTATAGGGCGTGCCCTGGGTCGTCTGCGATTTGCCGGGAGAGGCCGATGCCAGACGGGCATCGTAATAGTCGAGAATGAGCTTCGAGCGTTCGGCCGCAGCTTCACGCGCCAGATGATCGGTGACGATGCGGAAACCATGGAGATAGTCGAAGACCGTCTCCAGCCCGTCATAAAAGAGCGGCAGCCAGTGCTCCATGCCGGCATAACGCCGCCCTTCGGATACGGCCTGGTAGAGCGCATCGTCGCGGGTGGTCGCGCCGAAAAGCGACAGATACTGCTTGCGGAAATGGCTGATCGTCTCCGGCGTCAGCGACACCTCGCTCATCGGGTTGAGATCGAGAGAGCGGACCTGGCCGGTCGTGCGCTGGCTTGCGGGATCGAAGGAGCGGATGGTCTCCAACGTATCGCCGAAGAAGTCGAGGCGCAAAGGTTCGCCGCTGCCGGGCACGAAGACATCGAGGATGCCGCCGCGCACGGCATATTCGCCAACCTCACGCACCGTCGCGACGCGCTCGAAACCATTGCGCTCGAGCCGCATCGCGATGTCATCCATGCGCACCTGGTTGCCCGGGCGGGCCGAAAACGCCAGACTCTCGATCACATTCTGCGGCGAGATCTTCTGCAGGGCAGCGTTGATCGTCACCAGCACGATCGCTGCATGCGGTTTCTTCTTGTGCGCGATGAGCGCACTGAGCGCCGCGAGACGCCGCGCTGACGTGTCGGCGCTTGGCGACACGCGGTCATAGGGAAGGCAGTCCCAGCCCGGCAGCGTCAATACCGGGATATCGGGTGCCACGAAGCCGAGAACCTGCTCAAGATCCGCGATCCGTTGACCATCCGAGAGAATATAGGCGACCGGCTGGCCCGCCCGCGCGAACTCGGCGAGAACCAGTGCCTCGGCGCCTGATGGAACCGGGCCGATCGTGATCTCTCGTTGTGCTTCGACAATCTTCTTCGGATCAAGGCCAACCAGCATCATCGCTCTATTTCATCCCTTCGGGAAGCTTGTCGAAATCCGGACGATAGGCGGCAATGCGCTCGAACATCGGCGTCTGATAGCGAACGGGCAGAGGTTGTTCACCGGTGATCCACCTGACGAGATCATTGTCCTCTTCGCGCATGATCGTCTCGAGTTCATCGAGCTCCACTTCGGAAAGCACCGAAAGCTCGGCCTCTGCAAACTGCCCGAGGATCAGGTCCATCTCGCGGATGCCGCGATGCCAGGCGCGGAACAGGATCCGCCGTCGCCGCGGATCGAGATCGGCGCTGGTGCGTGAGATGCCAGTCATGGAAATTCCTTCCTGCCGCCCGCTACCGCGCCGCGCGTCTTCCAAGGCGCACGAAAGTCGCTGTAGCACTTTAGATTGCTGCATGTTTTTGTCCCTAAACCGGATTGGATTTAGGGAGAAAGGAAACATGCAGGAGAGCGCCGCGCATTCGGACGAACACGCGAGGGACGCTCCAGCGCTTTGATTCCAGAGCACCTTGTCGCCTTCAGTGATACCACTTGAAAGCGGGACGCTCTAGGCTACGGTTTGTCGTCAATGGGCTCTATAAACTCTGAATTGGTGATTGTCAGCCTTGCCAAAGCCCGATTTATCATCGCAATTTCATCACCATGCGTCCCGCCCTGCTCGACCCGCTCTTCTCACCGCTCGACACGCTTCCCGGCATCGGCCCGAAGATCGGCGAGCTCTATGCCAAGCTGCTCGGCCGCGAAACGATCGAGGATTGCCGTGTCGTCGATCTTGTCTTCCATGCGCCGCATTCGCTGATCGACCGTCGCCAGCAGCCCGGCATTGCCCATGCGCCGCAAGGGGTAATCGTCACCATTACCGGCCGGGTCGATCGCCATCAGCCACCGCCGCGCGGCAAACCAAACCTGCCCTACCGCGTCTTCCTGCATGACGAAACCGGCGAACTGGCGCTCACCTACTTCCGGGTCAAAGGCAATTGGCTGGAGAAATCGCTGCCGGTGGATGAGACGGTGATCGTCAGCGGCAAGGTCGACTGGTTCAACGGCCGGCCTTCGATGGTCCATCCAGACTACGCGGTCCGCGCAAGCGAGGCGGAAAACCTGCCGCTGGTCGAACCGGTCTATGGTCTGACCGCCGGACTTTCGCCCCGGACCTTGCGCAAGTCGATCGAGGCGGCTGTCGCCCGCGTCCCGGAAATGCCGGAATGGGTGGACGATGCGCTGCTCACCAAGCAGGGCTTCGCCAGTGCGGCCGAGAGTTTCCGAGCGCTGCATGATCCCCGGGATGCAACGGATATCGATCCCCAGGCACCCGCGCGCCGCCGCCTGGCCTATGACGAATTTCTTGCCGGGCAACTGTCATTGGCACTGGTCCGGCAACGTCTGCGCAAGGTCGCAGGCATTCCGGTCCATGCTACCGGCGCGCTCTCCCGCCCGGTCATCGACGCCCTTCCCTTTTCGCTGACGGCGAGCCAGTCCACGGCTATTGCCGACATCCTCAAGGATATGGCAGGCACCGAACGCATGCTGCGGCTGCTGCAGGGCGACGTCGGCTCCGGCAAGACGATGGTGGCGCTGATGGCGATGCTCGCAGCGGTCGAATCCGGCGGCCAGGCCGTGCTGATGGCACCGACGGAAATCCTCGCCCGGCAACACCATGCGACCCTTGCCAGGATGGCCGCCCCGGCCGGCATCACGATTGACGTCCTGACTGGCCGCACCAAGGGCAAGGAACGCGATGCAATCCTTGATCGCATCGCATCCGGCGAGACGCGGATGGTGATCGGTACGCACGCACTTTTCCAGGATACGGTGAACTATAGAGAATTGACGCTGGCGGTGGTGGACGAGCAGCATCGTTTCGGCGTTCACCAGCGCCTGCGCCTGACCGCCAAGGGAATCTCGCCGCATATGCTCGTCATGACGGCAACACCGATCCCGCGTACGCTGGTGCTCGCGGCCTTCGGCGACATGGATGTCTCGAAGCTGACTGAGAAGCCTGCCGGGCGGAAGCCGATCCAGACCGTGACGATTCCGACGGAGCGTACCGGCGATATCGTCGAACGGCTGGATGCAGCGCTTCGCGAAGGCAAAAAGGCCTATTGGATCTGCCCGCTTGTCGAGGAGTCGGAAGCAGTCGACGTCATGTCGGCGGAAGAGAGGTACGAAGGCCTCGCCAAACGCTTCGGCAACACCGTCGGCCTCGTACACGGTCGCATGAATGGGGCGGAGAAAGATGCAGTCATGCTCGCCTTCAAGAATGGCGAGATCCGCTTGCTGGTCGCCACCACCGTCGTGGAAGTCGGCGTCGACGTGCCCGATGCGACGATCATGGTGATCGAACATGCGGAACGCTTCGGCCTTGCCCAGCTTCATCAATTGCGCGGCCGCGTTGGCCGGGGCGATGAGGCTTCGACCTGCATCCTGCTCTACAAGGGACCGCTCAGCGAAAATGGCCGATCACGGCTCTCGATCCTGCGCGACAGCGAGGACGGCTTCCTGATCGCCGAGGAAGACTTGAAGCTGCGCGGCGAAGGCGAGTTGCTCGGCACGCGCCAGTCGGGCACGCCGGGCTTCCGCATCGCCAGCCTGGAAGCCCATGGCGACCTGTTGGAAATCGCGCGGAAGGACGCCGCCTATGTGATCGAGCGCGACCCAGATCTGACGTCGGAACGCGGTGAAGCACTCCGGACGCTGCTCTATCTCTACCGACGCGACGAGGCGATCCGCTTCCTGCGCGCCGGCTAGAGGCGAGAAAGCGTGAGCCGGTTTCCGTCCCGAAGTGTGCCTCGATGTCAGGCGGTTTTCTGCTGGCTGATCTTCAGCGGCGCGTTGGCGAGCGGCTTGTAGTCGGGCGTCACCAAGCCGCCGGAAATCAGCAGCTTGGCTGCATCTTCCGCGCTCATCTCAAGCGGTATGATCTTGTCGCGCGCAACAAACAGCAGAAAGCCGGCAGTGGGGATCGGAGTCGGTGGCAGGAACACCGCCACCATGTCCATGCCACGATCGTCGAACTTGGATGCGATCTCGCCTTTAACGTCGGTCGCAATGAACACGAGCGACCAGAGGCCGGGGCTCGGATACTCGATCAGCCCTGCCTTCTTGAAGGACGACGACTGTTCCTGCAGCACCGTCTGGAAGATCTGTTTCGTTGCCTTGTAGATCGTACGGACGAGCGGCGTTCGATTGACCAGGGACTCGGCGAAATTGACGATCGACCGACCGACGAGGTTTGCGGTCATGAAGCCGACGAACGTGATCACGAAAATGGCAACGAGCAACCCGAAGCCGGGAATGGCTACGGGCGAATAGGTGTCCGGATTGTAGAAGTTCGGCAGATACGGCTTCACCCACCCATCGGCCCAATCGATGAACGTGCGCACGAGCCAAACGGTGATCGCCACCGGTGCGCAGACGATCAGGCCGGTCAGGAAATAGTTGCGCAGCCGGGTGCCGATATAGCCGCGTTTTGAGTGTTCCGTCATGCTTCTTCCGTCTTAACCTCACTCGGCCCCAAAGGCCGGATGATAGGCGACCGTGCCAGCCGCCATCGCGCTGGAAAGAGCCAGCGCCATGAAATATTGCGGCGCACAACCGGGGAATACAAGAGCCGATTCGTTGCGGAAACCGAACTTTTGATAATAGGCAGGATCGCCGACGACGACGCAGCCAGAGGCACCCTCGGCACGCAGCCATTCGAGGCCCTCGCGGATCAACTGCCTGCCGATGCCCTGTGCCTGAACGTCCGGCTTGACCGACACAGGCCCAAGCCCGAACCAGCCGGATTCTGCCGGCGTCAGAGTGACGGGCGAGAAGGCGACGTGCCCGACAATCTCGTCGTTCATCTCGGCAACCAAAGACACGCTGAGCGCCCCGGCTTCGCGCAGGCGTTCGATGATGAGGGGCTCGCTCTGATCACTGTGCGGATGCCCTTCGAAGGCGGCCGCGGTCACCTCGCGGATCCCCTTCTCATCTCCTGGGCGCTCATGCCGGACGTAGATCACTCAACGGTCACCGATTTGGCGAGGTTGCGGGGCTGGTCGACGTCTGTGCCCATGAACACCGCGGTGTGGTAGGCAAGCAGCTGGATCGGCAGAGAAAAGATCATCGGCGCGACGACCTCGTCGACATTTGGCAGCACGATCGTCGCCATAGTTTCGAGCTTGGAGGCGGCGGCCCCCTTCTCGTCGGTGATCAGGATGATCCGGCCACCGCGCGCAGCCACTTCCTGCATGTTGGAGACCGTCTTCTCATAGAAGCGGTCGTGCGGCGCGATGACGATGACCGGCATGTTTTCATCGATCAGCGCGATCGGTCCATGCTTCAGCTCGCCGGCGGCATAACCTTCGGCGTGGATATAGGAGATCTCCTTGAGCTTCAGCGCGCCTTCCATCGCCAGCGGGAAGCTGGTGCCGCGGCCGAGATAGAGCACGTCGCGGCACTTCGACAGCTCGCGCGACAGAAGCTCGATCTGCGGCTGGATCGCGTTCAGCACCTGGCCCATGGTACGCGGCATTTCGGCGAGAGAGCGAACCAGCACCTGCTCCTCGTCTGCACTGACCGTGCCGCGGGCGCGTCCGGCGCCGATCGCGAGCGACGCCAGCACCGCGAGCTGGCAGGTGAAGGCCTTGGTGGAGGCCACACCGATCTCCGGACCGGCGAGGATCGGGAACACGGCGTCCGACTCCCGGGCGATCGTCGATTCGCGCGTATTGACGACGGCGCCGATCTTTAAGCCCAGCTCCTTGCAATAGCGCAGCGAAGCCAGCGTGTCGGCGGTTTCGCCCGACTGCGAGATGAACAGTGCTGCCGACTGCGGCGACAACGGGATTTCGCGATAGCGGAACTCGGAAGCGACGTCGATTTCCACCGGCAGGCGGGCATAGCGCTCGAACCAGTATTTGCCGACGAGGCCGGCAAGATAGGCCGTGCCGCAAGCGGAGATTGCGAGACTCGGAACTTTGGCAAAATCGATCGTGCCGCCGAGTGCCTTGATGCGGTTGCCGGCAAAATCGATGTAGTGACTGAGCGCGTGCGCGATCACCTCCGGCTGCTCATAGATCTCCTTCTCCATGAAGTGCCGGTGGTTGCCCTTGTCGATCATGTAGGCGGCGGCCGACGAGATCTGCTTCGGGCGATCAACGGCATTGCCGGCGAGATCGAAGATATGCACGCCGTTTGCGCCGATCACCGCCCAGTCACCATCGATCAGATAGGTGATCTCGTTGGTGAAGGGCGAAAGCGCGATCGCGTCGGAGCCGAGGAACATCTCGCCCTTGCCGTGGCCGATCGCCAGCGGCGGGCCGTTGCGCGCCGCCATGATCGTCGACGGGTCGTCCTCAAAGAGCACGGCGAGCGCATATGCGCCGGTGACCCGCTTGAGCATCGCATGCATCGCCTCGCGCCGGCCAAGGCCCTCGCGGCGGAACCTGGAGAGCAGATGTGCCACGACCTCGGTGTCGGTGTCCGTCTCGAACTTGGCGCCGTCGGCGATCAGTTCGTCCTTCAAATCGGCAAAGTTCTCGATGATGCCGTTGTGGACGACGGCGACACCGTCGGTGAAGTGCGGATGGGCGTTGCGCTCGGTCGGCGCGCCATGGGTCGCCCAACGCGTGTGCGCAATGCCGATCGTGCCGGCGAGCGGCTCTTCGCGAAGCCGGATCTCGAGATTGACGAGCTTGCCCTCGGCACGCCGGCGCTCCAACGCTCCGCCATTGATGGTCGCAACGCCGGCGGAATCGTAGCCGCGGTATTCGAGGCGCTTCAGCGCATCAACCAGGCGCTCCGATACCGGCTGGTTGCCAACGATGCCAACAATACCGCACATAGTCGTCTCCGATTTGTCCCCGCGCCCGTCGTGGCGCCTCAGCCGATAAGGGCGGATGTCCCGCCCGTTGCGCTGCCTTGGTAAAGCATTTGTCGAGCGAGGCAATCCGCCCCGATTTCACTTTCGGTTTCAGTATTTAACGCTCCGCAGGCTTCCTTGAATCGCAACCGATTCAGGCAAGAAAACCTGCAGCAATCAAAGCGCTACAGCGACCTTTGCGCATCCGATAAGGCGCGCGGCGCTGTAGATCTATTCGGCCGTTTTCGCAGCTTTCTTGGCCGCCTTCACAGCCAGGTAGCGCTCGCGCAGCAGCCGCGCCCGACCCGGCTTGATCTCCTGGCGCGCGCGGCCGAAGGCAACGGCATCGGCCGGAACATCCTCGGTAATCACGCTGCCCGAGGCGACCAGGGCGCCATCGCCGATCGTCACCGGTGCGACCAGCGACGAATTCGACCCGATGAAGGCATCTTCGCCGATGCGGGTCTCATGCTTGTTCACGCCATCATAGTTGCAGGTGATCGTACCGGCCCCGATGTTCGAACCCGCGCCGACGAAGGCGTCGCCGATATAGGTCAGGTGGTTGACCTTGGCGCCGGCGCCGATCTCCGCCTTCTTGACCTCGCAGAAGTTGCCGACCTTGGACTTTTCGCCAAGATCGGCGCCCGGGCGCAGCCGAGCGAAGGGACCAACTGTCGCCCCTGCCCGGACCGTCGCGCCCTCGACATGCGAGAAAGCGTGGATGATCGCACCGCTCTCGACGCGCGCGCCGGGACCGAAGACGACATTCGGCTCGACCAGCACATCCTGCTCAAGCACCGTATCCCAGGCGAGGAACACCGTTTCCGGCGCGATCATCGATACGCCCGACAACATCAGCTCGTGGCGCCGCCCCTGCTGCCAGAGCCGCTCGATGAAGGCGAGTTCGGCGCGTGTGTTGCAGCCGGTCAGTTCCTCCTCAGGAGCCTCGACGGCGATCGCCCGCCCGCCGATCTCGCGCACGATCTCGACGAGATCCGTCAGGTAATATTCGCCCTTGACGTTGGCGTTGCCGATGCGCCCGAGGAGATCGAGCGCCTTGCGGCCGTCGATCGCCATCAGTCCACCGTTGCAATAGGTGATGCGGCGTTCTTCGTCGGTCGCATCCTTATGCTCGCGAATGGCGAGCAAGGCACCGTCCTTGACGATTAGACGTCCATACCCGCTCGGATCCGCCGCCTCGAAGCCGATCACCACCACGTCGTTGCCGGCGGCAAGGCCATCACGTGCGGCCTTCAGCGGCTCCGGCTTGATCAGCGGCGTATCACCGAAGACGACGAGAATATCGTCATAGCCTTTCGCTATGGCGTCACGCGCGGCCAGCACTGCATGACCCGTGCCCAGCCGTTCCTTCTGCAGATAGGAAGAGACCGACACGCCGCCGACATCGGCCGCCGCCGAAACCGATTCCGCATCACGACCGACCACCAGGGCGATATCGGAAATCGAAGCGCTTGCCAGCGCCTGGACGACATGAGCGATCATCGGCCGGCCGGCGACCGGATGCAGCACCTTCGACATGGACGATTTCATCCGCGTGCTTTCACCCGCAGCCAGAATGATGGCCAGGCACGTCCGTTCCATACAATAGTCTCCTTGGTCTTTCCGAGGCCGACGCCCCCTGCACAATTTCTTAAATCGAAATCGCCTCAAGTACAAAATCACGCACGATTCGGCGCTGTGGTATCGCCAAGATATTGCGAGAAGCATAATTCTCACAATCACGTCGCATTAACCGGCTTAAAACCGGATGATGGCATAAGAAGGCGCGGAGCCTGTGTCAGCAAGCAGTGCGGGTGCATCGCTCCCCGGGGGGAACGAAACTGCAATGCATAGCCGCACCGAACTGGATGTACAGGCACGACAGGCGAGCGTGGCCCTCACCTTCGTCCGCTCACCATTGTTCTTGCTTGTCGTCACCCTCGGCGTGCTCGCGCTCCTGCTCTCCATCACGATCCGGCAGCCGATCGGCCCGATGTTCTGGGATCACTACCTTTATCTCGATGCCGCCAACCGCATACGAGACGGGCAAGTGCCGTCAGTCGACTTCTTCACGCCCGTTGGCGCGCTTGGCTACTACCTGTTCACGGGTCTCCAGGGCATCTTTCCCAACGGCCAGCCGTTGCTGCTGGCGAGCTGGTGCTTGCTGCTCGTCACCGGGCCGGCGATCGCGCTCGTCGTCTTCGACGTGCAAAAGCGCTCTGCGCTCCTTGCCTATGCGATCCTGCTGCCGTTCCTGGTCTTCTCGGTGGTGCCGTTCAACACCGGCGATTTCTACCCCTACCCCGGCTCCGATGGCTTCGGCATTTACAACCGCCAGGTCTGCCAGCTCCTCTACGTGCTGGCAGCGGCATTGGTTCATGTTCGCGACCGTCGTATTCTCGTGGTCGTCGTTGCAGCGGCGATGGCCGCTCTCTTTTTCGTGAAGATCACGGGCGTTATCGCTGGCACAGTTCTTTGCCTAGTGGCATTTGCCGCAGGCCGTATCCCCTTCAAATCAGCGGTAGCCGTAGCGTTGCTGTTCTTCGCCGTGCTGGCCGTGGTCGAGATTTCGATGGGCGCGGTGTCTGCCTATATCGACGACATCCTTGCGCTGCTGGCCGTCAATGACGGCAGCCTGTTGCCGCGTCTGCTGCAGGCGGCGTCGCTCAATGCCGGCCTGCTGATTCCGGCCGGACTGCTCGCGCTGGTGCTTTTCGTGGCGCACCTTCTGTCCTTTGCGCGGTCCTTGCGACAACTTGGCGGGAACCCCTCTGCATCGGCACTCGCGGACGTCTTCGACCAATCGTTTCTTTGGCTGGCGGCCTTCGTTTTCGCCGGCATTCTTTTCGAAAGCCAGAACACCGGCAGCCAGGCCTTTATCTTTCTGCTGCCTTTGCTGCTCAAGATCGTTGTCGACGAGGTCAGCGGTGCCGCGCCCAAGCCACGTGCGATCACAGTGGCCATTCTTGCCCTGGCGGCCGCCCTGCCGCCGGCCAGCGCCATTGTTCAAAAGAGCGCTCGCGCCTGGATCGGCGCCGTCAACAATGTGCCGCTCGAGAGCCGAAACCTCAAAACGATGGGGGCAGTCAATCTACGGCCGATTCTCGCACTGCGCGCCGAGCGCCTGCGCGATATCTATGCGGCGCATCGCCCCACATTCGATGCCATGGCGGATGCCGGCGAGCTACCGTCTTTCCTGCTTTACAGCGATTTCGATTTCCAGGCCGGCTGGCTGACCAATGTGGATGAAGCCATCGATGCGATGCGCGCCTATGAAACGGCAAATGGCGTACGTTTCGAGACGATCCTCAACGTCGATTTCACCAATCCTTTTCCCTGGCTGATGGATCGCCGCGCGCCGGAACATGTCGCCATCGGTGCCGATCCGTTCCGTGCTGTCCCTCCGCCGGATGAAAATGTCCGCGCCGCTATCCGGTCACTCGACATCGCGCTCGTACCGACTTGTCCGGTCACCAACGTAAACCGCATGCTGCTTTCGCTCTATCAGCCGAGCCTCGAGCCCGGCCACACCCGAGTGATGCTGACGAAATGCTATGACGCCTTCATCCGCAATGAATTAAAGGCCGCGGCGCCCGCCGCCAGTGGCTCTTGAGATCTGACGATTAGGCTTCGGGCCGGAGACGGCTTTCGGTCAAAAGCCCGCTCTCCTCCAGGATCGGATAGGCGACGGACGCGATATGCGCGTTGACGCGCTTGAGATCGCGCAGCATGTCGAGATGCAGCGAGCTGGTCTGCAGGCTTTGAACCAGCCCGTCGCGCAACCGCTCGATGTGCCGCTCGGCCGAACGCTTCTCCATGTGGCGAACGCTCACCTTCACCTCGATGAGCTGGCGGGCGAGATCGGCATTGCGACTGACGAAGATGGATTGGGCAACGCGAAGATTGTCGATCGTAAGATTGAACAGGCTTTTCAGCTCCTGATAACCTTCCTCCGAGAACTTCAGACCGTTGTTGACCTTCTTGGCGATCTCATCGCAGAGCCCCTTCTCGATGATGTCGCCCATATGCTCGAGGTTGATGGCGTAGTCGATGATGACGATCGAGCGCCGGCCGTCTTCCTGGCTCAAACCATCGCGCCCCAAGCGCGACAGGAAGATCTTCACTTCCTGCTGTAGCTGGTCGACCTGTTTTTCGAACTTGGCGATGTCGCGAATATCGGAGAGATCGTTGTTCTCGAAAGCATTGGCTGCGCGCATCAGCATCATCTCGACCAGGTCGCCCACGCGCAGCACCTCGCGGGTCGCTCCGGAAAGCGCCATGACCGGGGTGTGCAGGGCATTTTCGTCGAGATAGCGCGGCCCGCTCTCTTCCGTCTCCGTATCGGGAATGAAGCGGACCATCAGTTGCGACAATAGCCCGGCAAAAGGCCAGGCGAGGATCGCGACGGCGAGATTGAAGGCAAGATGGATATCGACGGGCAGGTTCTGGCGCGGCAGCGGCAGGCTCTGCAGGAACTCGACGCTCATGCTGGTCAGCGGCAGCGCAATCAAACAGCCGACCGCACGAATGACGAGATTGCCGAGAGTGACGCGGCGCGCGGACGGGGCAGAAGCCAGGGTCGCCATGACCGGCGGGATCGCTCCTCCAAGGTTCGCGCCAAGCACGAGCGCCACCGTCAGCCCCACGGTGAGAATGCCCGCAGACGAAAGCGACAGGACCAGCATGACGACCGCCAGGCTGGAAGATGAAGCGAAGGCAAGCCCGGCAGATATGATGAGCGCGACGGGCCAGGCGCTGTCGAGCATGCCGAGAAACGCGGCGAGCGCCGGAGAATCACGCATCGGCTCGGTCGCCGAGCCCAGCAGATGCAACGACAGCAGCATGAGGCCGATGCCGACAAAGGCCGCCCCGAGACCCTGGCGGGCGTTCGAGCGGCTGGCACGGTGCAGAACTACGCCGACGAGGATCACGAGCGGCGACAGCCACTCGATGCCGGTCGCGACGATCCAGGCGGTCATGGCTGTCCCGACATTGGCCCCGAGAAGCACGATCTGCGCCATGCGCGAGCGCACGAGCCCCTTCTCCACGAAGGAAGCGGTCATCAAGGCGGTGGCCGTCGAACTCTGCAGGGCCAGCGTCGCCACAAGTCCGGTCGCGAACGAGCGTACGGCCCCGTTGGTTCCTTGGGCGAGACCGGCGCGCAAGCGCGCACCGAAGGCGCGTGTCACGCCGTCCTTGACGAGCGACAGGCCGAAGAGCAGCAGTGCGACTGCTCCAAAAAGATTGACCATCACGATTGTCGACTGCATGGCATGCCTTCCTGCGGGGTCTTCAGAATCGCCCCTTACCGTGCAACAGAAGCACAGTTCCAAGGCGTATTCGACACAATCTGACAGATAAATTTCAATTGCCGGCTAATGAATCCGACATGGATTGTACCGCGCGCGCCCGATGGGCTGGCGGGCTGACCGGCGATCTCACGCGCGCGCTGCAATGCGCCGGTGGCAACCATTGAAAACCGGGCGATCGGGATCGACCAACGATCCCGTGAGCGCGCGCAATTTGCGGCAAACAACCCTTCATTTCCTGTTTCGTTTGTTTTAAGGAACGAATTCGTTTGGCCAATGGCCGCCGCATTGCAACGAGGTTTCTGCCCCCATGCTCGAATTCCTGAGAACTGCCGCCCAGACCTGGGTTGTCAAAGGCCTGCTAGTCATTCTCGTGCTGTCGTTCATGGTGTGG
Source organism: Ensifer sp. R-19 (assembly GCF_049905105.1). NCBI lineage: Bacteria > Pseudomonadati > Pseudomonadota > Alphaproteobacteria > Hyphomicrobiales > Rhizobiaceae > Ensifer > Ensifer sp. R-19. Next base: position 1,433,269 of record NZ_CP184569.1, on the reverse strand, counting down.
GGCGGCTCATCTCTGACGATGACGAACCAATCGGATGCGGTGGTGGTCGTCGGCGACGTCAAGGTCAAGGCGCCGGAGTTCCGGCTTACCTATGAAACCATGCTGGCTCAGGCCTCCCGCCAGCTCGGCACGCGGCTGACGCCACAACAGGCACGCGCCTTCGGCATCGAACAGCGGGTCTATTCGCAGGTCGTCGCCGGCGCTGCTCTCGACCAGCTTGCAGACGACATGAACCTCGGGCTGTCGCAGGACCGGCTGGCCAAGCTGATCGCCGACGATCCGGCGTTCCACAGCGTCAACGGCCAGTTCGACCGTCTGACGTTCTCCAGCGTTCTGCGCAACGCCGGCCTGCGCGAACAGGACTACATCAACAGCCAGAGCCAGACCGCGATCCGTTCGCAGATCGTCGATGCCCTCTCGGACGGTTATGCCGCTCCCAAGGTGCTGACCGACGCGATCGGCGCCTACCGCCACGAAAAGCGGACGGTCGACTACCTGCTGCTCTCGAACGCCAATATCGACGCTGTGAAGGCACCGGGCGACGACGTGTTGACGCCCTGGTACGATGGCCGCAAGGCAAACTATCGCGCCCCCGAATACCGCAAGGTCAGCTATGTAAAGCTCGAGCCGGTCGACGTCGCCGACACCGCAGCCGTGACGGAAGATGAGATGCGCACCGAGTATGACCGGCGCAAGGAGAGCTTCCGCACCGTTGCGACGCGGACCATCGAGCAGCTTACCTTCCCGTCGCGTGCAGCGGCTGACGCCGCAGCGGCCAAGCTCTCGTCCGGCACGAGCTTCGACGATCTGGTGAAAGCCGAAGGCAAGACGTCGGCCGACGTTCTTCTCGGCGAATTCTCCAAGGATCGCGTGCCTGATGCCAAGGTCGCCGAGGCGGCCTTCGCGGTTGCCGCAGACGGCGGCGTATCTCCGGTTGTCGACGGAGCCTTCGGCCCGGTCATTCTCCGCGTGACGAATATCCGGCCGGAAGCGGTGCGCAGCTTCGACGAAGTCAAGGAAGAGCTGCGCAAGGACATCGCGCTTTCCGCGGCGAGCGAAGAAGTCATGCGCCTCCACGACAAGATCGAGGACGAGCGCGCTTCCGGGGCTCCGATCAAGGAAGTGGCCGACCAGCTCAAGCTGAAGCTGGTGACCATCGATGCGATCGATGCAACCGGCAAGGACAAGAACGGCGACGACGTTGCCGGTCTGCCAGAGCAGGCAGCCCTTCTGCAGGAAGTCTTCAAGGCGGATGTCGGCGCAGAAACCCTGCCGGTGAATGTCGGCCGCGACGGCTATGTCTGGTTCGACCTCGATGAAGTTACCCCCGCGCGTGATCGCACGCTGGACGAGGCTCGCGACGAAGTCGGCGCCGACTGGATGGCCGAACAGCAGCGCGCAGCACTTGCCAAAAAGGCCGGTGAGCTGAAGCAGCGTCTCGCGCAGGGTGCAAAGCTTGCCGACATTGCCAATGAACTCGGCCTCGCCGTCGAAACGAAGTCCGGCCTGATGCGCTCCACTTCGGACGCCGCCCTTAGCCCGGCGGCTGTCGTCGCTGCCTTCTCGGGCCCGAACGGTTTTGTCACCAACGCCGCCGGCATCGGTGGCGAAGGCCAGGTGCTCTTGCAGGTGACGGCGGTCGAGGATGGCGGCCCGACGGATGCCCTGCAGGACGATAGCCGTCAGATCGAGGCTTTGGCCGGCGTGAGCGGTGCAGATATTGTCGATCAAATGGTCGCCACGCTGCAGGCCGCCTATGGCGTGACGATCAACCAGACGCTCGGCGAAACCGCAATTGCGCAACGATAGGCTTCGAGGAAACAAACGATGAGTGATCTGAAGCCATTCGTCGCCAAGGTGGCCGCCCGTGAGGCGCTGAACCGCGAAGACGCGCGTGCCGCCTTCGAAATCATCATGTCGGGGGCCGCGACGCCATCGCAGATCGGTGGCTTCCTGATGGCGCTGCGCGTGCGCGGCGAAACGGTCGATGAGATCGTCGGCGCGGTCGGCGCCATGCGTGCCCGCATGCTGCCGGTCGATGCACCTGATGATGCCATCGATATCGTCGGAACCGGCGGCGACGGCGCCGGCACCTACAACATCTCGACGCTCGCTTCGCTCATCGTCGCCGGCGCCGGTGTACCGGTTGCCAAGCACGGCAACCGCGCGCTGAGCTCGAAGTCGGGCACCGCCGATGCGCTCTCGTGCCTCGGCGTCAAGCTCGACATCGGCCCGGAAGCTATCTCGCAGTGCATTCGCGAGGCGGGCGTCGGCTTCATGTTTGCACAGCAGCATCATTCGGCAATGCGCCACGTCGGCCCGACGCGGGTGGAGCTTGGCACGCGCACGATCTTCAACCTGCTCGGCCCGCTCTCCAATCCGGCGGGCGTCAAGCGACAGCTGGTCGGCGTCTATGCGCCACAGTGGGTGCAGCCGCTCGCGGAGGTGCTGCGCGATCTCGGCTCCAAAAATGTCTGGGTCGTTCACGGCGAAGGTCTCGACGAGATCACCACGACCGGGACGACGCAGGTCGCTGCCCTCGAAGACGGCAAGATCTCGACTTTCACGCTGACGCCGGCCGATTTCGGGCTTCCGACGGTGACGCTCGATGTACTGAAGGGTGGCGACGGCGCGCACAATGCCGTTGCGCTCCAGGCCGTGCTCGATGGCGCCGAGAACCCCTATCGGGACATTTCCCTTGCCAATGCAGCCGCATCGCTGATGATAGCAGGACGGGCGAAAGACCTCGGCGAGGGTATGGCACTCGCCCGCCAGTCGCTTTCGAGCGGCGGCGCCAAGATGGCGCTGCAGCGCCTGATCAGCGTTTCGAACGCAGCCTGAGGAAGGATCGGCAACGATGACGGATATCCTGCGCAAGATCGAAGCCTACAAGCGCGACGAGATCGCGGCCGCGAAAGCACAGACGCCGCTTTCCGAACTCAAGGCGCGTATCGCCGAACAGTCTGCGCCGCGTGGCTTTCACGCCGCGCTCACCGCGCGTAGCGCCGCCGGCACATTCGGGCTGATCGCGGAGATCAAGAAGGCAAGCCCATCCAAGGGGCTCATTCGCCCGGACTTCGACCCGCCGGCGCTTGCCAAGGCCTACGAAGCTGGTGGTGCCGCCTGTCTCTCGGTACTCACGGATGCGCCGAGCTTTCAAGGTGCACCGGCCTTTCTGGAAGCCGCACGCGCGGCCTGCGGCCTGCCGGCACTGCGCAAGGACTTCATGTTCGAAAGCTACCAGGTGTTCGAGGCTCGGGCCTGGGGCGCGGACTGCATCCTGCTGATCATGGCTTCGCTCAGCGACGACGACGCCCGCCGCCTTGAAGATGCGGCCTTCGAGCTTGGCATGGATGTGCTGATCGAAGTGCACGACGCCGAGGAAATGGAACGGGCGCTCAAGCTCGCCTCCCCCCTCGTCGGCATCAACAACCGCAATTTGCGCACCTTCGAGGTCAACCTCGCCGTCTCGGAGCAGCTAGCAGGCATGGTCCCTTCCGACCGGCTGCTGGTCGGCGAAAGCGGCATCTTCACCCATGAGGATTGCCAGCGCCTGGAAAAGAGCGGCATCACCACCTTCCTCGTCGGCGAAAGCCTGATGCGCAAGAGCGATGTGGAAGCGGCCACGCGTACCCTGCTGACCGGCGCTGCAAACACATTGGCGGCCGAGTGATGGGTAAGCCGACGCTCACGCATCTTGGTGGCAGCGGCGAAGCGAACATGGTGGATGTCGGCGAAAAGGCCGAGACGGTGCGCATTGCGGTCGCCGAGGGCCATGTGCGCATGAAGGCGGAAACGCTGACGCTCATTCTCGAAGGCGATGCGAAGAAGGGCGATGTCATCGGCACCGCGCGGCTCGCCGGCATCATGGCCGCCAAGCAGACCGCCAATCTCATCCCGCTCTGCCACCCGCTGATGCTGACGAAGGTTGCCGTTGACATCACGCCCGACCCCACGCTTCCCGGCCTCCGGGTCGAGGCACTCGCCAAACTCACCGGCCGCACGGGCGTCGAGATGGAAGCGTTGACGGCTGTGAGCGTCGCGTGCCTTACCATCTACGATATGGCGAAGGCCGCAGATCGGGAAATGGAGATCGGCGGGATCCGGGTGGTCAGCAAGTCCGGCGGTCGGTCCGGCGATTTTCGGCGCGAAGGGAACTGAGGTCATGTCGCTGCTGTCCGTCGAAGATGCACTCGACCGAATTCTCGACAGCGCAACCCCGAGACCACTGGCAGAGCGTGTCGATCTTCACGACGCTGTCGGCCGCGTCCTTGCCGAGGATATCTCGGCACTCGTCACTCATCCCGCCTTCGACAATTCGGCGATGGACGGCTATGCGGTTCGCCATCAGGATATCGAGACCGCTGGCGCGGAACTTATTGTGATCGGCCAATCGGCTGCCGGCCATGGCTTCAAGGGAGAGGTGGGGCCTGGAGAGGCCGTCCGCATCTTCACCGGAGCCCCCCTGCCCGCCGGTGCCGATACGGTGATCATCCAGGAAGATACCGAGCGCCGGCCGGAAGACCGGATCCGCACCAAGTTCGTGCCCGGCAAGGGCCGCCATATCCGCTTGGCCGGACAGGACTTCGCTCAGGACGAAAAGGCGCTATCGGCTGGTAACCTACTCGATGCCGGGCGACTGACGCTGGCCGCGGGCATGAACCACGCGAATCTCCCCGTTTTCAAGCGGCCGAAGATCGCAATCCTTGCGACCGGCGACGAGCTTCTGCCTCCCGGGAGCAAGCCGGGGCCGGACCAGATCATCGCCTCGAACAGCTTCGGCGTCGCGGCAATCGCGCGCGACAATGGCGCGGAGGTCATCGATCTTGGCATTGTCGCCGACGACCAGCAGGCAATCGCCGCTCAGGTCGCGCGGGCTCAAGCAGCCGATGTCGACGTGCTTGTCACGCTCGGCGGCGCGTCGGTCGGCGACCATGACCTGGTTCAGGCAACTCTACTTTCCTGCGGCATGACGCTCGACTTCTGGCGCATCGCCATGCGGCCGGGAAAGCCACTGATGGTAGGCAAGCTCGGAGCTACGACCGTGCTCGGCCTCCCCGGCAACCCGGTCTCGAGCCTCGTTTGCGCGCTGCTGTTCCTGGAGCCGCTGACACGCAAGCTCGCACAGCTACCGTTCCGCGAACGCATGACGACGGCGAAACTTGCAAGCGCCTTGCCCGCCAACGACATCAGGCAGGACTATGTGCGCGCGCGGCTCACTAAGGGTGAGGATGGTGACCTCATTGCCCATCCGTTCTCGCGGCAGGATTCGTCGATGATGAAAGTCTTTGCCCAGTCCGACTGCCTGATCGTGCGCCGGCCGCACGCTGCAGAAGCACCCCAGGGCGCATCCTGCGACATCCTCAGGCTTCGCTGAACCGCTTTGTCAATTCTGCTGGCATCCGCGGACCGGCGGACCAAGCGTCGCCGATACTGGACGGACTCATTTCTGCTCCGGAGCCGTGGCTGGTGTCATGGCGCCGACATCATAACTCTGTACAAGCAAGCTACCACCGCCGAGGACCTCCGACTACGGATGTACTAGCGGACCCGCGGTGATCTGGAAAAAGGTCGGGTTTAGCCCGGCCTTTTGCATTTGCGGCGGGTGAGGCAATCCATAGCGACGCTACCGCCTCGCGCCGAGAGCAACTGCGCCCCCGGCCCCCTCGACACGTTTCATGGACTGGATCAGTTGGCCGCTTCGTCGCTTCGGCTGACCAGGATCTTGTCGATCCGGCGTGCATCCATGTCGATTACCTCGAACCGGTAGCCGTGAGCGATGGCGATATCGCCCTCCTCCGGCGTCTTGCGCAGCTGCTGCACCAGGAAACCGGCGATTGTCTCGAAGTTACCGTCGGCATCGATGCCTTCGATGCCGATCGTCAGGTGAATTTCGTCGATCGGCGTGCGGCCGTCGACGAGGTAGCTGCCATCCTCACGCACACGGATCAGCGCGTGTTCGATGTCGTCGTAGTTCGACGGCAACACGCCGACGATCGCTTCGAGGATATCGGCGATGGTGATGATGCCTTCGGTGCTGCCATATTCGTCGACGATCATCGCCAAATTGATGCTCGACGACTTGAAGGCTTCCAGTGCCTTTAGGCAGGAAGCCGTCTCCGGCAAGGTGTGGATTTCCTTTATGTACCTGCGCACATCGAACGGACTGGAGGTCGGGGCGTTCAGGACCTCCTTCGCTAGGACGGCGCCAAGCACGTCGCCGCTCGGTCCATCGACCACCGGATAACGGGAATGGTTGAATTGGCCGATCTTGCGGCCCACCGTCTCCAGACTGTCGTTGACGTCGATGAAGCTCACCTCGGTCCGGTGGGTCATAATCGACTTCACGTTGCGGTCGCCAAGCCGGATGATGCGGCGGAGCATCTCGTGCTCCGACTTCTCGATCGCGCCGCTTTCGACACCCTCGGCCATGATCGCGTGGACTTCCTCCTCCGTTACATGGTCCGGATCATCCGGGCGCATGCCGAGGAGGCGCATGGCGACCGATGCGGCCGTTTCGAACAGATAGACGATCGGAGCCGCGATCCGCGACAGAAGATGCATCGGGCGCGCGACGAACATCGCCAGCGCTTCGGAATTCTTCAGTGCCAGTTGCTTCGGGATAAGCTCGCCGATCACGACCGAGAGGAACGTAATCAGGGTGACGACGAGCGCGACGGCGACCGTATTTCCGTAGGGATGAATCCAGGCGATTTCATCGAGGGTCGGTGCGATCTTGGCAGCGATAGTCGCACCGCCATAGGCGCCGGCCAGCGTGCCGACCAGCGTAATGCCGACCTGTACCGTGGAAAGGAATTTACCGGGATCTTCCGCCAGCCGCAGCGCAACCTCGGCGCGGGCGTTTCCCTGTTTTGCCATCTGGCGAAGCATGGGCTTGCTTGCCGAGACGATTGCCATTTCCGAGAGAGCAAAAAATGCATTAATCAAAAGCAGGACGAAAATGACAAAAAATTCGGACATGGTCTCCAGATCACCGTTGACGAAAGCCGCTCCGCTGGGAACGACCAATCACCAGATAAGGCCAGCGGGCGATCTGAGCAAGCGCAAGCATTGAAATCTATGCGATCTGCTGAACATTGGAGATCATCAATAGCGGGATTTCGAACAATCCCGGAGAAGCTGAACTCAGGCGCGGTTATGCAAGGCGCTGCGGACCCGCTCGCGACCGATCTTGATCACATTCTCCATCGCGAGCCGGGCGCCGACTTCGTCGCGGCGGCCGATTTCCTCAACGATGCGGATATGGTTGCGGGCGACCTCGTCTATGCCGCCCCTTTCGGCGACAGGCGAGCTCAGCTTGAAGACGCCAACCAGCGCCGCTTCAATCAGCCCGCCGACCGTCCGCATGAACGGATTTCCGGAGGCTTCGGCGACAGCGAGGTGAAATTTCAGATCCGCCACGGCAAGGCTCTCTGCCGTGTGTCCCTCTTCGCCCATGGCAACGGCGAGCCGCATCATACGGCTGATTTCCGCTTCCGAGGCGTTTCGCGCGGCCAGGGCTGCTGCATGCGGCTCGAAGGCGAGGCGCACTTCACTCAGGTGGTAGAGAAAATCTTCATCGACCCCGCACTCGAAATGCCAGGTCAGGATATCGCTGTCGAACAGGTTCCAGTCGTTGCGCGGCGTTACGCGCGTGCCGATGCGGGCACGGGGCACGACCAGCCCCTTGGCGGCAAGCGTCTTCATGGACTCGCGCAGTACTGTTCGCGACACCTTGAAGCGCGCGGCGAGCTCCGGATCTCCCGGAAGGATCGAGCCCACAGGAAACTCGCCGGATATGATCGCCTTTCCCAGTTGATCGACGACATGCGCATGGCTCGTGCGTTTGCGCGAGCCGGACACAACGGTTTCCAGCAAACTCCTGTTCAATCCATCTCCTCCAGGCACTCCCCTGCCTGACTTTGCCGACACACGGATATCGGTGCTGCGCAGCGCCGCCGACCGTTTGTCCAAACTTGCGCAAACGAGTGTAGTTTGATCGACCGATTCCGGAAAGCCCCCGGAAAGACAGGCGAAATCGGCGTTGGCAAACGATGTCCGATCGTAGCCGCACAGGCTTGCCATGCCCCATTCTGAAACGAACAAACCCCGCCAGGCGGCGGGGTTTGCCCCACTTCGCTTCTGTGCAGCCGTTTACTTCGGCAGCTGGTCGTCGACGCCCTCGACGTAGAAGTTCATGCCGAGCAGGGTGCCGTCATCAGACGTTGCGCCGGCTGCGAGCCATTCGCTGCCGTCCTGCTTCTTCAGCGGGCCGGTGAAGGGCTTGAGCTCGCCCGACTTGATCTTGGCTTCGGTTTCCTCGGCCAGCTTCTTCACGTCATCAGGCATGTTGGTGTAGGGCGCCATCGTCAGGATGCCGTCCTTCAGGCCGTCCCAGCTCGATGTCGTTTCCCACTTGCCGTCGAGGAAAGCCTGCGTGCGTTTGATGTAATAGGCGCCCCAGGTGTCGACAATGGCCGTCAGCTGCGTCTCCGGGCCAACCTTGATCATGTCGGAAGCCTGGCCGAAGGCCTTGATGCCGCGTTCCGCGGCAACCTGCATCGGAGCCGTCGTGTCGGTGTGCTGCGTCAGGATGTCGACGCCCTGGTCAACCAGCGCCTTGGCGGCATCGGCTTCCTTGCCGGGGTCAAACCAGGTGTTTGCCCACACGACCTTGATCTTGAAATCGGGGTTTACCGAGCGCGCACCGATGATGAAGGAGTTGATGCCCATCACCACTTCCGGGATCGGGAAGGATGCGATGTAGCCGGCGACGCCCTTCTGCGACATTTTCGCGGCGATCTGGCCCTGGATGTAGCGGCCTTCATAGAAGCGGCTGTTGTAGGTCGCGACGTTCGGCGCGGTCTTGTAGCCGGTGGCATGTTCGAACTTCACGTCCGGGAACTTCTGCGCGATCTTGATGGTCGCATCCATGAAGCCGAACGACGTCGTGAAGATCAGGCCGCAACCAGAGCGTGCCAGGCGCTCGATTGCGCGCTCCGCATCGGGGCCTTCCGGCACGCTTTCGAGATACTGGGTCTCGATCTTGTCGCCGAGTTGCTTTTCCAGCTCCTGACGGCCGATGTCGTGCGCCTGGGTCCAGCCGCCATCGGTCTTGGCACCGACGTAGACGAAGCAGACCTTGGCCTTTTCCTGAGCGCTGGCACCCGTGGCGAAGCCGATCACCGCCGCGGTGCTTGCGAGAGCGAGCAGTAGTTTCTTCATTTTTTTACCCCTGTCGGTTTGAGAAACGTTTGTCTGAAATACTGTCTGTCAGCGGTCCGGCACGAACGGTTTGCCGAGCGATGCCGGTGTATTGATCAAGGTCATGCGCCGGTTGTGCGAAATGAGAATGAGTACGACGATCGTCGCCACATAAGGAAGCGATGAAAGGAGTTGTGAGGGAATACCCAGACCGAAGGCCTGCGCATGCAGCTGGCTGATCGAGACCGCACCGAAGAGATAGCCGCCGGCCACCAGCCGCCAGGGCCGCCAGGAAGAAAAGACCACCAGCGCCAGCCCGATCCAGCCGCGCCCCGCCGACATGTTTTCCACCCATTGCGGCGTGTAGACGAGCGACAGCTGCGCACCGGCGAGCCCGGCGCAAGCGCCGCCGAACATGACGGCCAGATAACGGGTGCGGATGACGTCAACGCCGAGCGCGTGCGCGGAAGCGTGGCTGTCGCCGACAGCCCTGAGCTTGAGACCGGCGCGGCTGCGAAACAGGAACCAGTGCACGCCGGCGACAATCGCAATCGATAGATAAAAGATGATGTCCTGTCGGAACAGCAGCGGACCGATAACCGGAATGTCCGCCAGAAGCGGTATCGTGATCGGCTGCAGCTTGATGCCCTGAAGGCCGAGGAAACTCTCGCCCATCATGCCGGAAACGCCGATCCCGAGCAGCGTCAGGGCAAGGCCGGTCGCCACCTGGTTTGCCACGAGCGTCAACGTCAGGAAAGCGAAGAGCTGCGAGAAGATCGCGCCGCAGGCAACACCTGCAAGCATGCCGAGATAGGGCGAGCCGGTAATCTGGGTGATCGCGAAGGCGGAGACCGCCCCCATGATCATCATGCCTTCGACGCCGAGGTTGAGAACGCCTGAGCGTTCCGTCACCAGTTCGCCGATCGCGGCGAGCACCAGCGGGGTCGCGGCGGTGATGACACTCAAGAGGATCGCTTCGACAATACCCATCAGCGGCTCACCTCGGTGTTTGTCGCGGTCAACCGGTCGAAGACCAGTTTGATGCGGTAGTGGATGAGGGTGTCGCAGGAGAGCACGAAGAAGAGCAGCAATCCCTGGAAGACGCGCGTCACCTTTTCGGAAACGCCGATCGAAAGCTGCGCCGCTTCACCGCCGAGATAGGTCAAGGCGAGCACCAGGCCGGCGGCCACAATGCCGAGCGGATTGAGGCGACCAAGGAAGGCGACGATGATCGCGGTGAAGCCGTAGCCGGGCGAGATGACCGGGCGCAGCTGCTGGATCGCACCGCTGACCTCGGATATGCCGGCGAGCCCAGCCAAGGCGCCGGACAGCAGCATCGAAAACCAGATCATCCGGCGCGACGAGAAACCGGCAAACCGCCCTGCCCGTTCCGACTGGCCGAGAACGGAAATCTCGAAGCCCTTCAGCGTGTAGCGCATCATGAACCAGACGAGGACTGCCGCGATGATGGCGAAAGCGAAGCCCCAATGGGTCCGTCCCGAGGCGATCATCTCCGGCAGGATCGCATCGACGGCGAAAGTGCGCGTCTCCGGAAAATTCATCCCACCCGGGTTGCGCCAGGGGCCACGCACCAGCCAGTCGAGAAAGAGCTGAGCGACATAGACCAGCATCAGGCTCGTCAGGATTTCATTGGTGTTCATATGCGCCTTGAGGAAGGCGGGAATTGCCGCAAACAAAGCGCCGCCGAGCATGCCCATTAGCATCATCAGCGGCAGCACCAGCGGCGACTGCCAGTCGTAGAAGACCACCGGCAGGATCGAACCGGCGATGGCGCCCATGATGAACTGGCCCTCGGCACCGATGTTCCAGTTGTTGGAGCGGAAGCAGACCGAAAGCCCGACGCCGATCAGGATCAGGGGGGCTGCCTTGATCGCCAGTTCGTGCAGCGACCAGACCTCGCTCAACGGTTCGACGAAGAAGCTGTAGAGCGCCATCACCGGGTTCTTGCCGAGCAGCGCGAACATGATGCCGCCGAAGACAATCGTCAGCAGGAAGGCGATGAACGGCGACAGGATCGAAAACAGCGTCGAGACCTTGGCGCGCTTTTCCAGTTCAATGCGCATGTGCGGCCTCCGTGCCTTCCGTCTTGCCGTACATGCCGCCCATCAGCAGGCCGATCTTTTCGCGCGAGAGTTCTTTCGCCGGATAGGGATCGGAGAGCCGCCCGTCGCTGATGACGGCGATTTCCGTCGCCACCTCGAAGATCTCGTCCAGATCCTGGCTGATGACGAGAACAGCCGAGCCCGCCTTGGCAAGGTCAACGAGCGCCTGGCGAATACGGCTGGCGGCGCCGGCATCGACACCCCAGGTCGGTTGATTGACGACGAGCACGCTCGGCTGCCGGTCGAGCTCACGGCCGACGATGAACTTCTGCAGGTTGCCGCCCGACAGCGAGCCCGCCGGCGGGTCCTCGCCGCTCTTGCGCACGTCCATCGCCTCGGAAATGCGCTTCGTGGCGCTCGTCACCGCATCGCGGCGGATGATCTTGAGGAAACCGCCACCAAGGAATGCCTTGGCGTCCGAACGGCTGCGGGCAAGCACGAGATTGTCCGAGAGCGGCAGCGCCGATACGGCGGCATGGCCGTGGCGCTCTTCGGGAACGAAGCCCGCGCCCATCAGGCGGCGGGCATTGATGTTCCTGTTGCCGACCGGCTTCTGCCGGATCTGCACGGCATTCTCGTCAACGACCGGATACTCGCCCGACAGCGCATCGAAGAGTTCGCCCTGGCCATTGCCGGCGACACCGGAGATTGCCAGCACCTCGCCGGCGTGGACCTTTAGACAGATGTTCTTCAGCGAAACGGCAAAGGGTGTGCGGGCCGGAACCGTCAGATGCCGCGCCTCGAGCTGCACCTGGCCCTTGGCGCTCGTGCCTTCGGCCGTCACCGCCGCGACGTCACTTCCAACCATCATGCGCGCCAGCGACGACGGGGTCTCCGCCTTCGGATCGCAAGCGCCCGTCACCTTGCCGTGACGCAGCACCGTTGCGCGGTCGCAGATGCGTTGGACCTCTTCGAGCCGGTGGCTGATATAGAGAACCGAGCGGCCCTCCGCCTTCAGCTTGTAGAGCGTTTCGAACAGGCGATCGGCTTCCTGCGGAGTCAGAACCGAAGTCGGCTCGTCGAGAATGATGAGGCGCGGGTTCTGCAGCAGCGCGCGCACGATCTCGATCCGCTGGCGCTCGCCCACGGAAAGATCGGCCACATGCGCCTTGGGGTCGAGCGGCAAGCCGTAGGCATGCGATAGGCGCGAAGCCTCTTCCGCCACCTTCGCGAGCGAGATGTTCGCATCCATGGAGAGCGCAATGTTTTCCGCGACGGTCAGCGCCTCGAACAGCGAAAAATGCTGGAAAACCATGCCGATGCCGAGTTTGCGCGCGGCGGCGGGATTGGCGATGCGCACGCTCTGGCCCTGCCAAAGGATCTCTCCTGCCGTCGGCGCCAATACGCCGAACAGCATCTTCACCAGGGTCGATTTTCCGGCACCGTTTTCGCCGAGAAGGGCGTGGATTTCGCCCTGTTCAATCTGCAGATTGATCCCATTGCAGGCCGCGAAGCTGCCAAACAATTTCGTCAGGTTGCTCACAGCCAATAGGTGACCGTTCGCCGCTACTCCCTCAACAGGCACGCTGCCCTCTTTCCCCTCTGTTGATCCGCGTCCGCCTTAAGGCTTCGATCACGGAATCAGCAGTGTTGTTCCACTTGTTTTTCTTGTCTCGAGATCCGTATGCGCCCGCCCTGCATCGGCGAGCGGATAAGTCTGATTTATATTGATACGCACTTTGTTGCTTTGCACAATATCAAACAGGGAATTTGCACACGCTTCCAGCGCAGGCCGCGTGGCAACGTAACCGAAGAGTGTCGGACGGGTCGCGAAAATCGATCCCTTCTGCGCCAGAATGCCGATGCTAAACGCGTCCACCGGACCGGACGAATTGCCGAAGCTGACCCAGAGACCGCGCGGCTTCAGGCAGTCCAGCGACGCCGGATAGGTATCGCGCCCGACGGAATCGTAGACGACATCAACACCGCGGCCATCGGTCAATTCCTTCACCCGCGCGACAAAATTGTCGGTGCTGTAGTTGATGACGTGGTCGTAGCCGTGCGCCAGCGCCAGATCGATCTTGCCCTGCGAGCCCGCGGTGCCGATCACGGTTGCGCCAAGCGCCTTTGCCCACTGCCCAGCGATTAGACCGACGCCGCCGGCGGCCGCATGGAACAGGATCGTCGCGCCGGGGCCCACCTGATATGTCTGGTTGAGCAGATATTGCGCCGTCATGCCCTTCAACATCATCGCCGCCGCGGTCTCGAGGCTGATGCCGTCTGGCACATTCACCAGTTGCGAGGCGTCGACATTGCGCTCACTGGCATAGGCGCCGTCGGCCGACGCATAGGCGACGCGATCACCAACGGAGAAGAGGCTGACGCCATCGCCAACCGCCGTGACGATGCCTGCGCCCTCCTTGCCCGGCACGAAAGGCAGGCCAGAGGCGGATTTATAGAGGCCGGTGCGGAAATAGACGTCGATGAAGTTGAGGCCAACAGCAACCTGGCGGATCTGCACCTCGCCCGGACCCGGCGGCGAGAGCGTGACGCCTTCGAGTTTCAGGACCTCCGGTCCACCGAGTTCGCGTACCACAATCGCCTGTGCCATTGCCTGCTCCTATTTCTGGCCGAGACTTGGAAAAATCTGCAGCACGAAGCCAATTACGTAGAGATAGATGCCTGTCACGACAAAACCGGTCACGACCCAAGCCGGCGTCGCGAAATGCAGGAGCAGCGCATAGACACCCAGCGCCGACCAGATCAGGAAGACGCCGAGGTTCAGCGGCCGCAAACGCTGGACGCGGACCGGGTGAAGGAAATTGATCGGCAGGAAGGTCAGCACCACGGAGACGAAGACGACGACCGACGCCGTCACCTCGCTCGCCTGGATGACGAACAGCGTGAAGACCACCATGTTCCAGACGACGGGGAAGCCAGAGAAAAAGTATTCATCCGTTTTCATGCCCATGTCGGCATAGTAGATCGCGCTCGAGACGACGATCGCACCCGCCGCCACGAAGGACCATGGCTCGCCGATCATGCCACTCTGATAGAGCGCAAAGGCCGGCAGCAGGACATAGGTCACGTAGTCGATGACGTTGTCGAGCGTGTCGCCCGACCAGTTAGGCAGCACTTCCTTGACGCGGACCTTGCGGGCGATCGGCCCATCGATACCATCGACGAGCAGCGCCAGGCCCAGCCACCAGAACATATCGACGAAGCGGTGCTCGGCCGCCGCAACGACGCCGAGGAAAGCAAGAAACGATCCCGAGGCGGTCAAGATATGCACGGAAAAGGCGCGAATCTCGGCGTAGGGAACTCGTTTGTAGTTAAAGAACTTCATCTGCGGACGCCGCCCACCCCTGCTGTTTTCCCCGTACGGACCCGGAAGCCCGCCTCAACCGCTCTGCGGCGCATTGGGCGTAATATGCACCCTTTGCAACGCATCGCCACTAAAATTCAAGCTCGGTCGCTTCCTGCAGCCCCATTGTCCTGTGGACACCTGCAAATTGCTTCTGCGCTGATTCTACCCATTTATTTCGCTCTCGCCCGCGACTAGAGGTATGATCGAGGCTCGGCCAAGACGCCTCGCAGCGTGCGTGAAAGGTTGGTTGCCTCATGGATCACTACGATATCGCCATCATCGGTGCAGGTCTCGCGGGATCGCTCGCGGCCATCGCGCTTGCCGACGCCGGTTACCACGTCGCCTTGATCGGTCCGGAGCCGACGGTCGCCGACGGACGCACCACGGCGCTGATGGACCAATCGATCGAGTATCTCAAAAAGCTCAACCTTTGGGAAAAGGTCGAGCCGCTGACGGCAACGCTCTCGACCATGCGCATTCTCGACGGAACCAACCGGCTGCTGCGTGCGCCGCCGGTCAATTTTCGCGCCTCGGAAGTCGGGCTCGACGCCTTTGGTTACAACATCCCGAACGCGCCTTTCATCGACATTCTCCGCCAGCGGGCCGAAGAGAGCCCGAAGCTGACGCGCATCACCGCCTCCGCAATCGGCTTCGACCTTTCGGATACTGTCGCGACGATCGAGCTGGCAAACGGCAGCCAATGCAGTGCGCATCTGCTCGTCGGCGCCGATGGCCGCCGCTCGCCGGTGCGCGAAGCGGCAAAGATCTCCGTCAGCACCTGGTCCTATCCGCAGACGGCGGTCGTTTTGAACTTTGCGCACGAACTGCCGCACCAGAACATCTCGACCGAGTTCCACACCGAAAGCGGCCCCTTCACCCAGGTTCCCCTGCCCGGCAACCGCTCCAGCCTCGTCTGGGTACGCAAACCCGACGATGCCGCACAGACGCTGACGTTGGATCTTGCTGCACTCTCCCGCGCGGTCGAGGACCGGATGCAATCGATTCTCGGCAAGGTGACGGTCGAGGGCACGCCGCAATCCTTCCCGCTTTCGGGCATGACCGCGCGGCGCTTCGGCAAGGGGCGTGTCGTGCTCCTCGGCGAGGCGGCGCACGCCTTTCCGCCGATCGGTGCCCAAGGCCTGAACCTCAGCCTGCGCGATGTGATGACGCTCGTCGATATCATCGGTACGGCCAGTGGAGAAACGCTCGCCGGCGATATCGGCGATCGTTTCGATAGCCGCCGCCGGCCGGACATCATCAGCCGCACGGCGAGCGTGGATCTGCTCAATCGCTCGCTGCTTTCCGGCTTCCTGCCGGTGCAGGCGCTACGCGCCCTCGGGCTGCACGTGCTTTCCGCCGTCGGGCCGCTCCGCAGCCTCCTGATGCGCGAAGGCGTTCATCCCGGCAGCGCGCTTCACGCCTTTAGGGATAGCCTACGGGAAAAGATCGGGCGGAAGAGCGCCTGAGCGGATCAGGTAAAGCAGGCCGGTGACGGTTGCGACCGACAGCGTCGTTGTGATCAAGATCGTCGCCGAGGCCCGCTCCTGCCATACGCCATACTGGTGGCCGATGACGAAGACGTTCGTTGCCGTCGGTAGTGCTGCCAGCAGCACCGCGGTCTGCACCCAGATCGGATCATAGTTGCCCGTCAGGCTCATGGCCGTGAACATGACGAGCGGATGTAAAAGCAGCTTGGCCGGAACGATGTAGCCGATCTCGACGGGAATGCGCTTGATCGGGCGCAGCGCCAGTGTCACGCCCATGGCAAAGAGCGCGCAAGGTGCTGCACACTGCGCGAGATAATCGATGAGCCGCTGAACCGGCACCGGCGGCAGCACCGCGAAGAAGGCGGCGACGACGCCGGCGAGCGTCGCAAGGATGAACGGGTGCAGGATGATCTTGCGCGCGACACTTGCGGCAAACACCAGCGGTTTTTCCTGTCGGCCGCCTGATATCGCCATCATCGCCGGCGCGACGGCGAAATGGGCTGCATTCTCGAAACTGAAGATCAGCGCCACCGGCACCGCGGCCGCATCACCCAACGCAAGAAGCGCCAGGCCGGGACCCATGTAGCCGATATTGCCATAGGCGGCGCCGAAGCCCTGGATCGTCGCCTCGGCAATGGAGTTGCGCCTGATATAGACGCCGATGAGAAAGATCAGCGAGAACACGATATAAGTCGCCCCGACCGTCGTCAGGATGAAGTCGGCGCGCGCCAGCTGCTCGATCGGCGTGCGTGAGACGAGCTTGAAGAACAGCGCTGGCAGGGCGAGATAGATGATGAAAGTGTTGAGCCACCCCATTGCCTCGCCTGGATGCTGGACGAAACGCGCCGTCAGATAGCCGAGAAAGATCAGGCCGAAGAACGGCATCACCAGGCCCGCGATTTCCGTCATCTTTCCCCTCGCATCTTTCACTTCCCCGCGCCGGCACCTACAGCGCCGCGCGTCTTACCAGACGCGCAAAGGTCGCTGCAGCACTTTGAATTGCAGCATGTTTTTGTACTTTAATCGGGTACGATTAAAGGAAACATGCAGTAGCCTTCGCACGCCTAGCCCATGAACCGGCCTGACGATTAGGCCGGCCCTTAGGAAAAGTGATTCCGAAATACGAGGGTATGCCCTAGCCGATTTTCATCAGGATCGGGAAGGTCGTCTGGAACCAGATGGCGACGGAACTGATGAAACCGAAGAGGAAAGCGAGGCCCGCCAGCACCAACAGGCCGCCCATCAGCTTCTCGACCAGGCCGAGATGACGGCGGAAGCGCAACAGGAAGCGCATGAAGGCGCCAGAGAAGCCAGCCGCGATCCAGAACGGAATGGCAAGCCCGAGCGAATAGACGGCCAGCAGCATGGCGCCGTCGGACACCGTGTCACGAGCAGCGGCGACACCGAGGATCGTGCCGAGTACCGGACCGATGCAGGGCGTCCAGCCGAAGGCGAAGGCTAGCCCCATGATATAGGCGCCGGAGAGCGTCGCCGGCTTGCCGCCGCCCTGGAAGCGTGCCTCGCGCGCCAGCAGCCCGATCTTGAACACGCCGAGGAAATGCAGGCCCATGATGATGATGATCACGCCGCCGATGCGCGACAGGAGATCCATATGCTGCCTGAGCAGCATGCCGATCGACGAGGCCCCTGCCCCAAGGGCCACAAAGACAGTTGCGAACCCGAGCGTGAACAACAGCGCCGCCGGCAGGACCGCACGCCGGGTGCTTCCGACCGTCGCCGCATCGCCGCTACGAAACTGGTCGACCGAAACGCCCGCCATGTAACAAAGATAGGGCGGCACGAGTGGCAGAACACAAGGGGAAAGGAACGAGAGGGCGCCGGCAAGAATGGCGGTCCAGATGGAAATATCGGCGATCGACAACGGCAAGAACTCCGGCATGCGGCATTTGGGCCATTCCTTAGCCGCAGGATCATGATGATACCAATCACCTTTTGGCGATCATTGCGCCATGCACCGTTTCTTCACAAAAGCCGCAATTTTTCGGTTGACCGACAGGAAACACGCGTGCATATGTCCGCCCACTTCCGCCGGGCTTCACAGCCGCGGCCAGGGAGCGCGTAGCTCAGCCGGTAGAGCAACTGACTTTTAATCAGTAGGTCCAGGGTTCGAATCCCTGCGCGCTCACCAACGAATTCAAGGGGTTAGGGCCATTCCTAGCCCCTTTTTCATGCGCCCCAGCAATAACATGCTTTCCCTTATTCTCCGGGCTTTTTTAGGCGCTTCCCGCCCTTCCCGGTATCAAAATGGTCTCACGAAAACATGAGGGCGGAACGCCTTCAGAGCCGTCGGCTCCAGAGACCCTTGCATGCGCCCGGAAGTTGCCACTTGGATGTGGCGCGGCGGCGGCTTTGGCACACATTTGCACTAGCTTTGTCACAACGAGAAATCCGTAGCGCGCCTTTTTGGCGACGGTCACCCCGAGGCCCGCAACTTCCGTCTAGTTGCATTGCCGCAGTGTCGGCTCATAATCGCGCCATCGCCGGGCGTAGATGAGGGCCTCGGCGGCTGGAAGATCATCACGCTTTCGCCCCAGTATAGGAGGTCGCGCGATGTACCTCGCGACGAACCAATTCGACGGTCCTTCTCCCTCACGAAATGAATCAAATCGAACAGATCTTTAAGGACGTCCTGCGCGAACTCGGATTGTCGCGGAACAGTGCAAGTCGGCCGAAGCGATCGCAAAACGAATTATGGATTTCTACCTAAGCGGCGTCCGCGAGAGCGTTGCTCTGAAGTACCTGGCCTATCTCGACGAGTCGGTAGCAAATCCGCTGCGTTGGATCCGAACGCGGACACTCTTCGGCAGGGCAACCAAGAGGTCTCGATAGTGGATATTTCAGGAGAGCCTAAAGGGCGCTCGGATCACCCCGGACGAACTAGACATGCTTCAACGGACGTTCGACCGGGTGTGCATCTGGTGCAGTATCCCGCGTCATGGAAAACGCGCCGATTTACTGGCCCGGTACATCACCGATCAATTCCGCGAGGGACTGAGCGACGAGGCCGCACTGTTCGGCGACGCCATGTGGCGGGAGCAGAATTCCGACGCCGCTCGATATCGCCCGGATGCCTAGCTCCGTTTCGGGATATCACACTGGACTTAAGTTCAAGATCACCAGCAGGCTATCTGATCTGCAATAATGTGAGGCGCGTTGGCAGCTTACATTGTGCATTCTCGCCACTATGAGGGGGTCATGCCCGAGCGCAAGCCGACGACCTCATCGACCTGCTGAATGTCCTCACGCGATTCCCGCTAAAAATCGAAGTAGACCGTAACGCCGGATCGACGCTGGTAGCGGTAATAGTCGCGGTAGCCATAGTAGCCGCGGTCACGGTAGCCACCATAGTAACCGTAATGGCGGGGGTAGCACCTGCCATAGTAACCGCAGGCGTACCGCCTATCCCACCGACGATCCCACCGGCGATCCGCGCGCCAATGACGATGACTCCGGTGCTTAACCAGTTCGACAGTGTCCGTCTGCACTTGGACGGGTTTCGGCGCGAAAATCGGAGCGGCGCTTAGCGGCAACGCGAAAGACGCAGCCAAGCCAATCGCTGCGAAGGCGGATAAGAGCTTTTTCATCGTAACTCCTCCTATCTGCCAATTACTGTGGGCTGATCAGCCTGAACCTCCGATGAACAATGGACCCCGCACGGGCCGAGTGGTCTGGCACCATCGGAGCCGTCCCCGCGAGCGGTATGGCGGCGGCGCAGGCGTGCAGTTCCGGAACTTCCTGTCGAATCGACAGTTCCTTCCCTGACCACCACAAGGAGAAACATCGTGGCGAAAGATCTGAAAGCGGGCTTCACCGGAAAACCCATCGAACCACCTACAGGCGCCCGCAAGGTCGCAAAGACAGCCGCCGACGCCGTGAGCCGTGAGGCAAACGCCGCGGCGGTCGGGGCCGCAGATCACCCGTACACTGCAGCCGGACTAGCGCTTGCCGTCGGCTTGCTTGCGTTTGCGATTGGCTACGTCATGGGCCGATCGTCGGTCGCCAGCGGGCAAAGCTACTGGCGATAGTTGCCCCTGCGCTTAGATGATCTACCGCCGGTTGGTGGACCGCCGGCTGTGGGCCTCGAGCGAGCAATGCCTGACCGTCAGAGATTCCTTGCTCCCAGCAAAACACCACTATCGACAATTGCGCGCGTTGCGTAGATGCTTAAGCTCGCGCTGAGGATGCAGAGTGGTGAACTCCCAGGTTGATTTGTAGCAAAGGGGTGAAAGCATGAAAAAGCTTATCATTGCGATTGGAATGATTGGTACGCTTGCGTCCTGCACGCAGACCGAGAAAGGGACGGCGATTGGCGCTGGCACCGGTGCCATCATCGGGGGCGCCGTGAGCGATAGCTGGGGCGGCGCGGCAATCGGCGCTGTCGCCGGCGGCGTCATAGGCAACCTGATCGGTCGTTCGCAAGAGCGCGCCGGCTATTGCATCTATCGTGATCGCTACGGTCGGCGATACGAAGCACGCTGCCGATAACAGCAACATTCGGAGCGGACGGGGTGTCAATTTCGACGCTCCGTAGCTTCGAATCTGGCCAGCGGCCTTCCCATCGCCAACAACCTAGCCGCCACGCGTAGCGCCTGGGCGGTCGGGCCATGTTTTTGGATGGGGCCAAGCCATGCCGGCACCAGCTTCTCGGTGCCAAGTACAAGATGGCGGTGACGACTAGCATCGATGCCCGCTGGAGCAGCGATAACTGCCGAACAGCATGAGACGTCCTTTATCAAGCGTGTTAGACTGCGGAAATGACTGACGAAGAGCAGACGTACGAGTATTCAGAATTTTCCGGCCAGTTCAGTGACGACGGCGTCGTCGTCGAATTGCGCATTTATCGGCCAGCGGGCTCGAATCTCGATTGGGTCCTCGAGGTTATCGATGAGGAAGGTTTTTCCACCACGTGGGAGGAACCCTTCCCCACCGATCGCGAAGCCTTTGAGGAGTTCATTGCGACCGTGCGGCGAGACGGCATCCAGGCGTTTACCGACGAACCGCCGCAGACGGTCCACTGACCCCTAGTCCTGATCTGAATATCTGAGATGTCTACAGCGCCGCGCGTCTTATCAGACGCGCAAAGGTCGCTGTAGCACTTTGAATTGCTGCATTTTTTTGTCCTTTAATCGGGTACGATTAAAGGACAAAAACATGCAGCAGGCGCGTTTGGCCTTTGCCAACGCTAAGCCGCAGCCGCTCGCCGCGCCAGCCGCATCTTCAGTGGGCTCATGCCGTATTCGCGGCTATAGGCACGCGAGAAAGCCGACAGGCTGTCGAAGCCGCAGCGGAGTGCAATCTCGCGAATCGGGCTGCCAGAATCGCGAACCAGACGGTGTGCGACCTGAAGGCGAAGGCGCAGATAGTAGGCGCCGGGACTGGTCGACAGTCCCCGCGCAAAAAGTAACTCCAGCTTGCGCTGCGAAATCGACAGCCGCTTCGTTAAAGCCGCGATCGTCAACGGACGCTCAAGGGTGCGCTCCATCAGCCGAATCGCCTCGGCGAGCTCCGGGTCGCGCGTCTCGATGCGCCCAAGCGAAACGAATGGCTGAACGTCGGTCGCGTTGTGCGTTTGGTCGTAGACGAAGATGCTGGCGACATCGAGTGCCAGCGCCGAACCCAATCTCTGCGTGATCCAGTGCAGCATCATGTCGAAGGTCGGCGATGCGCCGCCCGATGTCCAGAACTTGCCGTCGGCGACGAAGCGGTCGCCAAGCACGGTCAAGGCCGGAAAAGCCTGGCTGAAATCTTCGAGCTCTTCCCAGTGGGCGGTCGCCCGCCGGCCATTGAGCAAGCCGGTTCGCCCGAGCAGCCAACAGCCTGACTCGATGCCGGCGACGATGTCGAAATGCCGGGAGGACTCCTGCAGGATCCCGATGAATTTTTTTCCCACATGCCGGTCGAGATTGAAACCGCCAATCACCAGCAGCGCGTCGCCGGCGAGCGGCTGGGCAAAGGTGCCATCGACCACGATCGGCACGCCGCAGGTCAACGTCACCGCCTTTCCATCCGCCGAGAGCAACCGCCAGCGAAATACATCGCGACCGCAGATGCGGTTGGCAGCGCGCATTGGATCCAGCACCGAGGCGAGCGACATGATCGACGACTCCGGCAGGATGACAACAGAAACTTCGATCACAGATTGTGGGCGTCCATCGGAGGGCATGCGGGAAATGTCAATTTTTGAGCGATAAATGTCAATTCCGGAAATGGCGTTCGGGCATTATCAGTCCGTATCGATCTCCCTACGCGCGGCGCTGCAGCCCCGCGCAGAGACGTTCCCCTTTCCGCCTTTTGCCGGAACGGGCCGGTTGGAGCCATCCACCGGCCCGTTTTTTTATGTGTCATCACAAGAGGAAGGGCCGCAGGCGGCCGTCACAGACATTGTCGACCAGGCTCACCTGGTCCAGTCTTCGTGCGGACGTCGAGGATCGGCACGGCGTGAGCAAAATACAGACCAATTACAACTTCTACCGGATGTTAGCGAACATATCCGCCACTGGCTCCGGACGTTTCGCACCATCCGCTGACACTGCAGTACTCAGCATCAATATTTTCGGATATTTCGATCGATGTCGTTTTTTTTGACGGAGACTCTTCTCTCCCTGTAGCTGGATGTGGCGTCATGAGCATCACAAGATTTCTACTCATCTTGCCGCTGGTGGCGGTGCTGACCTATCTCGTTCTTCTCGGCCTCATCTATTTTTCGCAGCGCACCCTTCTCTATCCCGGTGCCGACGCCACTGCCGCACCGAACCCAGCGAGTTGGGGTGAGAACGTCTCCGTCAAAACACCGGATGGTGAGACGCTGCACGGGCTTTATAGTCACGGTAAGCCCGACAAACCCGGTGTGCTGCTCTTTTTCGGGAATGGAGATCGAACAGACAACTATGGGTTTCTCGCACAGGCATTGGCTGCGCGGGACATTGGATTGCTTGCGATTTCCTATCGCGGCTATCCGGGATCGACCGGCTCACCAAGCGAGGACGGCTTGCTGACCGACGGCATCGCGGCGTTCGACTGGCTGGCGCATCGCAACAAAGGGGGCATCGTCGTGCTCGGCCGCTCGCTCGGCACCGGCGTCGCCGTGAACACGGCGGCACAAAGGCCAGTCTCCGGCGTGATCCTTATCTCCCCATATCTGTCGGTTCTGTCGGCCGCCGAAGCGCGCTATCCGTTCCTGCCGGTCGCACTTCTCATCAAGGATCCCTTCCGCTCCGACCTCAAAATAACGACGGTGAAGCAACCAAAGCTTTTCATTCACGGGCGGTTGGACGACAGCATTCCCCTGTCGTCGGGCGAGGCGCTCTATCGCATTGCGCCTGAACCCAAGCAGATGCAGATCGACGAGCGCGCCGGCCACAACGACATCTGGAACGACAATACGGTAAGCGAGGTTATCCACTTCGTGGAGGCGCTGAAGCGGAACGCCACATAGGCCGCCCTCCGCACCTCGTGACAGGATCCACAAATTCTATCGAAGAAACAGATCGTTAGAAACTTGGCGACCCCTGCAGGATTCGAACCTGCGACAACCTGCTTAGAAGGCAGGTGCTCTATCCAACTGAGCTAAGGGGCCGTCCCGGGCTTTGCCCGCCGAATGCGACCGGAGGACTTAGTGGGTCCAGGGCTGCATCCGGTTGAAACGGAAGTTGTCCGGATATGACACGCTCTTTCGCGTCGCTTCCTTCGGCGCGATCACGCGGTATTCGATGCCGTTGCGCTCCGCATAAGCGATGGCCTGCTCGGCGTTTTCGAAGGTCAGCCGCAGTTGCTGTTTCATGTCGCCGGAGCTGGTGTAGCCCATGATCGGGTCGATCGTGCGCGGCTTTTCCTGATCAAACTCCAGCACCCACAGATTCGTCTTGGCCTTGCCAGACTGCATGGCGGTCTTTGCTGGACGATAGATCTTTGCGGACATGGTTTCGAACGGCTCCATACTTTCGCTGGCAACATTCACGGGCGCCAGCATTCCGTCATCCCATAACGCAGATTGATTTAAAACGGAATGACTTTTGGCCGGATAAATTCGGCTTTTCGGCTAGACGACCGCGCGGGATACAGGTTTCGCTGACACGGCCCTGCAGTCGCCGTTCAACAAGTGCCCAAAAGGCAATATCTGACGAAGTGAAAAGACGCAGGGAGATCAGGAACGCCACCTTCGGCGTTACGATGGTCGGAGTGGAGAGATTCGAACTCCCGACCCTCTGGTCCCAAACCAGATGCGCTACCAGACTGCGCTACACTCCGTGCCAACGGCGCCGGAGATACACGCTTCGCCCTTGGCCTGCAACATGTAATTTCGTTGACGTCCACACTGATAAAACCTGCATTCGTCCCGCGCATGGCCCTCGGCTGGCAGAAATGTCCCGAAATGGGACAAACGTGTGTGTTTATCATTCGAGTTTAGTAATCGCTAAATCCATTGCCGCTAGAGCCAAGGGTGCACAACTGCACCGCGCCAGCCTCCCAAGCCCGCCCGAGCATCATTCCATGAACACCCAACTCGATCTCACCACCGTTCTGCTGCTTCACAAATCGTCGTTCCTCGTCGGCGCGTTCTGCTTTCTTTATGCCCGCTGGCAATCGCCGCGGGATGAAGGTCTCGGAATTCTCGCGAGCGGCTTCTTCTTCCTGGCTCTTGCGTCGACGCTCGCCGGCTACGGCGAACAGCAGCTGCTGCCGGCCTATCTGTGGACGCTTTCGAGCTTCACGCTCGGGATCGGCGGTTATGCGCTGTTCTGGATCGGTGTGCGCCGCTTGAGCGCTGGCCGGCGACGCAAGGCGGACTGGCTGGCACTTTCGATACCGGCCGCGGGCGCAGCAATCGGTCTTGCCACGCATTTCCATGTGGTCAACTACATCCGCGCCAGTGTGTTCAATGCCACCGCCTTTGCATTTCTGGCGGCCGCCGCCCTCGCCGTCATCGCCGATCGCAACAGGGAGCCGCTGCCGGTACGCGCGCTGTTTGCGGCGGCCATGACCATCGGTGCCAGCCTCTGCCTTGCCGTGGTGATCGGTCTTGTGAAGCCGGGCGTCATACCGATCACCACCACCTACGCCTTTTTCCTCTCGATCATATGCCACTTCGCGATCGCCCTTTTTGCGCTCGTCCTCGTCAAGGAGAGGGCCGAAGCCGAGCTCAGGTGTTCAGCCGACACCGATGCCTTGACCGGCGCGCGCAACCGACGCTGGTTTCTCACGCAACTGCCTGGATCAAACTGGCATGGCGACTGCCTCATCGTCATGGATCTGGACTTCTTCAAGCGCATCAACGATCGCTATGGCCACCAAGCCGGCGACCAGGCGCTGATCGCCTTTGCCGATCTGATGAGGAAGAACCTCAGAAAGGGCGATTGCTTCGCCCGCCTTGGCGGGGAAGAGTTCGGCCTCTACCTGCCGCAGACCAGCGAAGCGCAGGCGCTTGTCATCGCCGAGCGCCTGCGTCGCGCCGTCGAAGAACTCGTGGTGATCGGCAACGAGCAACGCATAGTGCTCAGTGTCAGCATGGGCCTCGCAGCCGGCGGCGACGAAGGTTCGTGGGAGGACCTGTTCAACAGGGCAGACGCGGCGCTCTACGAGGCCAAGCGCAGCGGTCGCAACCGCGTCACGTCATTTTCCGCAGCGACTGCACCTGCTTCATTGTCAATGGAGCTGAGTTTCGGCCGCGTCGGCTGAGGAGGAACGGCTACGCCGTCCAAAAAAGAAGCGGCCGTCCTAATGCAGAGGCCGCTCCAGATTGGAGGTGTAATGCCTCATACTACTCCTATTGAGCGAAATTGCCTGTGGCCAAATTTCACCTATTCCGAGCAAAAAGCCACCATGGCGCGTAAGCATGGCAACTCCGCACTTTGCGCGGCACACGCCGCGGTGTAGAACGGGCATGCAGCCACAATCGCGCTCTCCTGGAGTCTCGCTTTGCCTTTGTAAAATCCGGTCTCGCTAGTTTCACCCCGTACGCCCGATAGCGCCCGACGCTATCGGTGTGATATTTCACGCGTTCGTTGAGGTGACGGTTCGAGACCGGAATGGCATTGCCGATCTCAAGCCCGGTGCAACACCACCAGGCGGAACCATCACCTACAAACGCTGCCAGACCGCGTCCCCGGAACGGGTACTCAAACCGTCGTCTCGATGGACTTCCTATTGGAAGAACCAGACGACATGTCTCACACATTGACGGTCCTGTGGACCATTGAACCACAAGCCGCGCCGCGCCCCTGGCTCGCCTGCAGCCGCTGCCGCGGCGCGCGCCCATTCGAATGCAGCGGCAAGACGCGGCTGAACGCCAACGGCCGGCGGCTGGATGCCTGGCTGATCTATCGCTGCGCCGACTGCGACGACACCTGGAATCGCCCGATCTTCGAGCGGCAGTATGTCCGCGACATCGCGCCCGATACGCTCGACGCGCTTCAGAATAGCGACCCGGGCTGGATTCGCCGGGTCTCGTTCGACGTCGAGGGCCTTCGCCGAAGCACCGACAAGATCGAAGAATTCGCCGATTGCCATGTGACAAGGCGCGTCGTCGCTCAACCGCGGGACGCCTGTACCCATCTTGAGATCGTCCTTGAGGTGCCGTTGGCAGTCAGTATGCGGGCGGATCGCCTGCTGTCGGCGGAACTCGGCCTGTCGCGCAACAGGCTCGTCCGGCTTGAGGAAGCAGGACGGCTTACGCTGCTGTCCGGCTCACGCAAGGCGTTGCAACGGCCCATCCGAAACGGTCTGCGCGTGGCTCTCGATCTCTCGGACGAAGGCGATCGCGGCGAAATTGCCGATCGCGCAGGGGGAATATTGCAGCCTGCATGAACGAATCAAGGAAGCGGCGGCCAGATGCTGGCGCTGCCTGCGCATTGGTCAGAATTTTACACCGACGCCGATGGTGAACTGCTGCTGATCGAGATCGACGTTGACGCCGCCGATGTCCTTGTCGCCATAGTCGTTGTAGCGATACTCGGCGCGCCCGAAGACGTTGTCGGTGAACGAATAATCCACACCGGCGCCGATCGTCCAACCGTTGAAGGTCTCTTTCTCCTTCGAGGCTCCGGGCACATCGACGAAGCCGCGGGTGACCGCCCAGCCTCCTGCCCCGTAAAGCAGCGCTTTGTCGTTCAGCACATAGCCGACGCGTCCGCGTATCGCGCCGGAGACATCGGTGCCGACTTCGGCGGAGGTTCCGCCAACATCGACGCTCTTGTCATTCCAGTTGTAGTTGACATCGCCCTCGATGCCGTAGACCCAATCACCCTGCTGATAGTTGAAACCGGCAAAGGCACCGAGCAAGCCGCCGTTGAAATCTTCTGAACCGCTGCCGCCGGGCGCGCTGAAATCGCCATTCAGCCAGCCGCCACCGCCCTGAAGGCCGACATACCCGCCGGTCCATACGAAAACGGGCGGCGTTTCTACAACCGGCGCCGGCTCCAGCGCCGGCGTCAGGTCTGCCGCCATCGTGTTTTGCGCGAACGCAGCGGCCGCCACGATCGCAACAACCACACTCCGGACCATCACAGATGCCTCCTGTCGTCTTCGGCAGAATATTAGCAACTTATTAAGTTGAAGTCTGCCCAAAAGGCTTTGCAGTCGTCATCGAAAGGATCGATTCGTCTCGATACAGGTGATTTAGGCGCTGATGCCCAAACTACAAGGCCAACGGATGCCAGCTGTCGATTTGTGATCATCTCCCCCGGGATCATCGCCCCGGGATTCGAGCGCCTTCAAGACGGTCTCCGGCCCGAATAGCAAGGCGTTTGACAGTGCCGGCATTGAGCTCGAGAACGAAGGCGACCGGCTCGCCGGAATCAATGATCGCTTCGGAAAATGGGACGGCGCCCTGGCGGATCGTCCGCACCACGCCCTTGTTGTCGATGAACAGCATGTCCAGCGGCAGATAGGTGTTCTTCATCCACATCATCACGCGGCGGGTTTCACCGAAATCGAACAACATGCCGTGATCCGGCGCCATCGACCGGCGGAACATCAGTCCCTGCTCACGCTGGTCGGGATCGACGGCAAGCTCGACGGTCAGTTCGTGCACCTTCCTGTCGGCGGTCACGAGCCGCATCTTGTCCGTGGTGAACTCAACCTCCGCCAAAGCCGCAGCGGCAAAGGCGAACAACAAAAAAAGCGCCACCAGGGCGCTTTTTCCGGAAAGATCTCGTACCGCGAGCATCAGTGCGACCGGCTCGTCGGCGACGGGCCGTCCGGATGGATCTCGGCGGCCATCAGGCCCTTTTCGCCATCGCCGAAGCGCACCAGGACAACCTGTCCCGGACGAAGCTCCGTGAGGCCGAAGCGCCGCAGGGTCTCCATATGAACGAAGATGTCCTCGGTCCCCTCGCCGCGCGTCAGGAAGCCGAAGCCCTTGGTGCGGTTGAACCACTTGACCAGGACCCGTTCGAGGCCGCTGGTCGGCGTCACCTGCACATGGGTGCGCACCGGCGGAAGCTGAGACGGATGTACGGCGGTCGACTGATCCATCGACAGGATGCGGAATGCCTGGTAACCGCGATCGCGCTTCTGGATGAGAGCCACGACGCGCGCGCCCTCGAGAACCGTCTGGTAACCGTCGCGCCTCAGGCAGGTCACGTGGACCAGCACGTCCTGCATGCCGTTGTCAGGCACGATGAACCCGAAGCCCTTGGCGACGTCGAACCATTTGATCACGCCCGTGATTTCGATGAGGTCGAGAGCGTCACTGCCAAAGTCGTCACCATGCATGACGTCTTTTGAAGATGTCCTATCCGCCATTCTCTCCCAGCCCCTCGTTTACGCGCGACTACCGATACGGTTAACTGATTCTTATTGACCAGAATAACATCGTCCCGCCGCGGATACGCAAGACCCTCGGCATATTTTGGCCGAGATCTAATATGCGGACGCAGCCTTGCCTCTGGCTTGCTGGCGGCTCAGTATACGCCATCTTCTGCAAAACAGGGACATTGCAATGCGCTATCTGCACACGATGGTTCGCGTCAAGAATTTGGACGAGGCCTTGAACTTCTACTGCACGCTTTTCGGCCTGACCGAAATCCGCCGTTACGAGAACGAGAAAGGCCGCTTCACGCTCGTTTTCCTCGCGGCCCCCGGCGACATCGATCGCGCACGCGGAGAACTCTCACCCTGCCTCGAACTCACCTACAACTGGGATACGGAAGATTACACCGGCGGGCGCAATTTCGGTCACCTCGCCTATGAGGTCGACGATATCTACGGCTTCTGCCAGCATCTGATGGACAATGGCGTGACCATCAACCGCCCGCCGCGCGATGGCCATATGGCCTTCGTACGTTCCCCAGATGGCATTTCGATCGAAATCCTGCAGAAGGGCGAGAACCGTCCGGCGCAGGAGCCCTGGGCTTCGATGGCCAATACCGGCGCATGGTAAGCCCCGCGCAATTCTGACTGGCGAGGATGCCCCTATGTGGCCGGTCATACCGGCTGGCATGGCCGAGTCGCCGATCAGCAGCAGCAATGAATGATCCAAGGCCCGGTCGATCCGGGCCTTTGCATGTGTGCAACATGCGGGCTCAAGGTTAGCGCCGGTTTACAAATCGCGTGTCGTTGAGTATTTTTTCGCGCGAAACGTTGATGCCGGGTCCTATCCGCGATGTCTCGTGGCGGCGACCCCCTTTGTACTTGGCCTGATCTTTTCCCGTGGCGTTCTTTCGGACCGCCGCGAGAAACATGAGTTTGTTTGTTCTGAGCGATGTTTCGGAACTGAGACTTAATGCACGACAAGGCGAAGGTTTCGCCCGTCATGCACGGAGAGCGGGGATAGGACGTTGCAACATCCGGATACGAAGGGCGCAGTGCTCGCTGCCATTGCGCGGGCGGCAGCTTTATCCGTCTCACTCCTGGCACTCAGCGGCTGCGTGTCGGCCGTTGCCGACAACGACGTCACCGCCGGGCTGGGCCTTGAGGGACAGACAGCGGCCCAGGCGGCCGAATCGGCCGAGCAAGGCACGGTCCGGGATGCGCAGGTGGCCGCGCTCGGCAGCGATCCGCAGGCGCAACAGACCGCCACCACGCAGGATTCCGGGCAAGCCCAGTCCCTGACGATGCAGAACACAGGCCTGCGTGCCGCTTCTTCCAGCATCTACGGACAGGCAGCGGCGACGCAGGGCATGCCGAATACCCAGCCGCAGGCCAATGGAACTGTGCCGCTGCCGGCGGGCCAGCCCGCCATGAACGCAACCACCAACAGCTTGTTCAGCGGCACCCAGCGACAGCCTCAGCCCATCATGACGCCGCAACAGGGTGCCGCGAACGAGGCCACCGCTGCGCCGGCAGACACGGCGGTCGCAGCCTACGCTCCCACTCCGGCGCCGGACGCCCTTCCCGCAGCCGTCCCCGTACCGCTCAGCGCCGAGGCGGCCGCCGGCGGCGAAAAATCGGCTGCACCTCAGGCCCTGGCCAATGCAGAGGTTGCGCCAGCCGCGGCTGAAGTGGCGATCGCGGAACCGATGCAGGCGACCGCGGAGGCAAAGGAAAGCGACGGCGACAAGGAAGCGCCGAAAACCTGGACACTCGCAACGCTCTTTGCCGGGAAACGCAAGGAAAAACAGCAGGAAGCACTGCGCGCCGCGCAACCAGCGGAAAAAAAGACGATTACCACCAGCAACGCGAGCCGGCCGCAGACGGCCTCCCTCGCCTACACGCTTCCGGGCGTCAAGCTGACTTCGCTCTATAATTTCGAGCACGAGGAACATCTCGGCGACGACGACGATGGCGCGCCGGTTCAGGTCGCATCCCTGTCGGGCCTGGCACGGCTGGCCCCGAGCGGGTTGATCCTGCAGACCGAGAAGGTTGATGCCGGCTGCTTCAAGCCTGAGCTCATGCAGATGCTGAAGAAGGTGGAAACGCATTACGGCAAGCAGGTGATGGTGACCTCCGGCCTCAGGCCGATCAAGGTCAACCGGGCGAAGCAGTCGCTGCATACCCGCTGCGAGGCAGCAGACATCCAGGTCCAAGGCGTCAGCAAGTGGGATCTTGCCGAATTCCTGCGCAGCGTTCCCGGTCGCGGCGGCGTCGGCACCTATTGCCATACGGAGTCGGTCCATATCGACATCGGCGCTCAGCGAGATTGGAACTGGCGCTGCCGGCGCGGCAAGGGCTGAAGCCAACCGCTTGTTTCCATGGATTATTCCAAGGAATCTACCCTTCGGCTCGCGACTGTGGAATTTTTACAGAAATATGAAGATTGCCGCTTGCGGTTCTCAAATCCGCTGGCTATAAGGCGCCCACACAGCGAGTGCGCCCTTCGTCTATCGGTTAGGACACCAGATTTTCATTCTGGGAAGAGGGGTTCGACTCCCCTAGGGCGTGCCACTGTGTTGAGCTTCCTCCCCCACATAAATCACTGATTTTCCCGCCTGACACAGCGATCTTTCCCGTCGCCGACGTCTTCCAATCCGGTCATTTAGTCCGCGGATTTTTCTCGTTGTTTTGAACAGGAAAAGCACAAAAATCCTGAGATTGGCGCTTGCGGTATCCAGAGTCGCTGGCTATAAGGCGCCCACACAGCAAGTGCGCCCTTCGTCTATCGGTTAGGACACCAGATTTTCATTCTGGGAAGAGGGGTTCGACTCCCCTAGGGCGTGCCACTGTGTTGATCTCCTCCCCCATGAAAATCGATATTTTCCTCGTCTGAAACGGTGATTTCCTGCCTCGGACACGTCTCCGATTCCGGCCTTCAGGCGCCGAATTTTTCTCGTTGTTTTGAACAGGAAAAGCACAAAAATCCTGAGATTGGCGCTTGCGGTATCCAGAGTCGCTGGCTATAAGGCGCCCACACAGCAAGTGCGCCCTTCGTCTATCGGTTAGGACACCAGATTTTCATTCTGGGAAGAGGGGTTCGACTCCCCTAGGGCGTGCCACTGTGTTGAATTTCTCCCCCACATCTCCAATATAGCTACGCAGCAAACTTGCGCTTGCGGCTCACTTTCGATCGAATCTCGCGACCTTGTCGCCGGAGCGATGCAGTTGGATTTATGTCGTCGTTTGCGCTGAAAAAGCATAATATCCGCAGCTGAATTGCTCACGGACGCAAGACTGCGTTGCAAGTTCATCAGTCAGAAGCATGGGCGCCCATCGTCTAGCGGTTAGGACGCCGCCCTCTCACGGCGGCAACACGGGTTCGAGTCCCGTTGGGCGTGCCAATCCCTGCTCGCAAGAGCACCAGCCGCCGCTCAAATCTGAGCTATTCCTGTTCGGCGAGGTTACAGGGCCCTCGCCGCATCCGTGACGCGTAGCTGCACGCGGCGCTGGCCTTGCCAAAGGTCCGCCGAGACCGAACCTGCCACATGAATAGACGTGCCGCGGCTCGCGAGCAGAAAATCGCCGAGTGGCGTCTCCGTTGCCCGGAACGCAATCCCGTCGAGCCGGCTGCCGTCCTGGCCTTCCAGCGTCACCTTGATGTGGTTGGCGCCCACCTGTCGGCTGTCGCGCAGCCGATGCTGCGGGAATGCGAAGACGGGCTGCGGATGCGCCGAGCCGTAGGGGCCGGCCTGCTCTAGGAGGTCGATGAGATCCAGCGTCGCGCCGGAGGCGGCGAGCGCGCCATCAACCTTGAGCGTCTGGATGGCGACGAGGTCGCGCACTGCCGCCTCCGCACGCTCCTCGAAGAATTGTCGGAGTTTGCCGAGCTTCGCACGCTCCACCGTGAGGCCAGCGGCCATCGCATGACCGCCGCCTTTGACCAGCAGGCCCCCATCAACCGCCGCCCGGACCATCTTGCCCATGTCGAAGCCATTGATCGAACGGCCAGAGCCGGTACCGCGCCCATTCGGATCGAAGGCGATGGCAAAGGTCGGCCGGCGGAATTTTTCCTTGATGCGGGCGGCGAGCAGCCCGACGATGCCGGGGTGCCAGTTTTCGCGCGCCGTAACGATCACCGAGGCGCCCTCACCGGTGCCGTACTCCGCAAGAACCTCGGCCTCTGCCTCGGCCAGCATGGCGGCTTCCATGGCCTGGCGTTCGCGGTTGAGTTCATCAAGCTGTGCCGCGATCTTTTCCGCCGCTCCGGCATCGTCCATCGCCAGAAGGCGACTGCCGAGCGCGGCGTCGCCGATGCGGCCACCGGCATTGATTCGTGGCCCCACCAGAAATCCCAGGTGATAGGGCGTGACCGGGCCACCGATCGCCGCCTTCCTCAGCAGCGCCGCGAGCCCAACATTGCCCATGTGCCGCGCGGCAATCAGTCCCTTGACGACATAGGCCCGATTGAGGCCCTTGAGCGGCACGACATCGCAGACGGTCGCCAGTGCCACCAGATCGAGCTGGGCCAGCAGATCGAAGGATGCAACACGGCCATCGCCGGCATTGCGGAGAACGCGCAGCGTGTTGACGAGAACGAGATAGACGACGCCGGCGGCGCAGAGATGTCCCTGCCCGGAAAGATCGTCCTCCCGGTTGGGATTGACGAGCGCATGACAGGCCGGCAGCGCTGAGCCAACCTGATGGTGATCGATGACGACCACATCAATGCCGCGTTTCGCCGCCACCGCGAGCGATTCATGGCTCGTCGAGCCGCAGTCGACGGTCACGATAAGTTCGGCGCCGTTGTCGATCAGTTGTTCGATGGCCACGGGATTCGGCCCGTAACCCTCGAATATCCGATCGGGAATATAGATCTCCGCATCGATGCCGAAATGACGGAGGAAGCGGGTCATCAGTGCCGAAGAGGCGGCACCGTCGACGTCATAGTCGCCGAAGACCACGACCTTTTCGCGCCGCTTGATGGCCACTGCCAGGCGATCGGCGGCCTTGCGGCAATCGGTGAGCGTATCGGGATCCGGCATCAGCGACCGCAGCGTCGGATCGAGGAAGCTCGCCGCGTCGTCAAGCACGACACCGCGGCCGGCAAGCACGCGACCGAGCAGATCGGAATAGCCGTGGACCTGGCTGATGGCGAGCGCCCGGTTCTGGCCGGCCTGATCAAGGCGCGACACCCAGCGCTGACCGCTGATCGACTGCTCGACGCCGAGAAAGGCCCGCTGTACCGGATCCACCAATTCTTCCATGCTCGTCCACCCGCCTGCGCTTAACGTTTCTTAGCGCATAACCCCGAAAATCGTGACCGTTTTTGGAACGACATACACAGAGATCCACGTTCCGCGATCCCTTTTTGGCACCAACCTCCTGCCCTGCCCAAATCAGGAAGCCTCGCCGGCATGCTTGCACGACGAGGCTTCCATTCTATCGGTGGCAGTCCAGCGCTACGCGCCGTCGTGCCTTGCGGCCTGAGGGCTATGCCGTCCTCAGTTCGCCTTCGGGCGTTCGATGCGGATGACCTGCGGTTCGCCGACCAGATAGCCCTCGCCCTTGATCGCCTTGATGGCATCGCGAACGGAATGCTCCGAAGTCGCATGCGTGACCAGGATGATCGTCTGCGGCTCGCCGCCTTCCATGAGTTGCTTGGAGTGCTGCATGATCGATTCCAGCGAGATGCCGTTGTCCGCCATGCGGGTGGCGATGCTGGCGAAAACGCCGGTGCGGTCGACGACCTTCAGGCGGATGAAATAGCCGCCCTCGTGGCTCTGGATCTGTGCGCGCTTGTAGGGAAGCAGCGCATTGGTCGGACGGCCGAAGGCCGGAACGTGCTGGGCGCCGGGACGGCTCTTCGCAATGTCGGCGATATCGCCGAGAACCGCCGAGGCGGTTGCATTGCCGCCGGCACCGGGGCCGACCATCAGCAATTCGCCGAGAATGTCGGATTCGATCGCGACCGCATTGGTCACGCCGTCGACCTGCGCGATGACGGAATCATAGGGCACCATCGTCGGGTGGACGCGCTGCTCGATGCCGCTGTCGGTGCGCTGTGCGACGCCCAGAAGCTTGATCCGGTAACCGAGATCGGCTGCCGCATGGATGTCGTCGATCGAGATGTTGGTGATGCCTTCGAGGTAGATGTCGTCGGCCGCAATCGCTGTTCCGAAGGCAAGGCTCGTGAGGATCGACAGCTTGTGCGCCGTGTCGTTGCCTTCGATGTCGAAGGCGGGATCGGCTTCGGCATAGCCGAGGCGCTGCGCTTCCTTGAGGCAGGCTTCGAAGGAAAGCTCTTCCTTCTCCATCTTCGTCAGGATGTAATTGCAGGTACCGTTCATGATCCCGTAGACGCGCGAGATCGTGTTGCCGGTCATGGATTCGCGCAGAGCCTTGATAACCGGGATACCGCCGGCAACCGCCGCTTCGTAGTTAAGCAGCGCGCCCTTCTCCTCGGCGATCTTGGCGAGTTCGATGCCATGAGCCGCAAGCAGCGCCTTGTTGGCGGTCACGACATGAATGCCGCGCTCAAGCGCCGCCTTGACGGCCGAATAGGCCGGATCGCCCGAGCCGCCCATCAGCTCGACGAAGACGTCGATATCGGCGTCCCGCGCCAGCGAAACGGCATCTCCGAACCAGGTGGCCTTCGAAAGATCGACGCCGCGATCCCTGTTGCGGTCGCGCGCGGTTACGGCCGTGGTCTCGATTGCCCGCCCGCACGTTGTCGCAAGCATCTCGTGACGATCCTGGAGGATTCGCACGAGCGAGGCACCGACGGTACCCAAGCCCGCAATGCCGATTTTGAGGGCATCTGCCATAGCCATTTCCTAACATGTAGAGGGCGAGCCGCGAGAACCGCGGTGCCGGCGTGGAAGGAGGCGCACACGTAGCGCGCCTCCCGTCTTAATCACCTGTGTGCGTTGAGCGAGATGACGTTATGCATCGTCTCGTCGGCAGTCGACAGGAATTTCTTGATGTTGCGCGCCGCCTGGCGAATGCGGTGTTCGTTCTCGACGAGAGCGAGACGCACGTAGTCGTCGCCCTGCTCGCCAAAGCCGATGCCCGGAGCAACTGCCACATCAGCCTTCTCGACCAGGAGCTTCGAGAACTCGAGCGAACCGAGATGACGGAACTTTTCCGGGATCTTTGCCCAGGCAAACATGGTCGCTGCCGGCGGCGGCACTTCGAAGCCGGCCTTGCCGAAGCTCTCGACCATCACGTCGCGACGGCGCTTGTAGACGTTGCGGACTTCGGCGATGTCGCTGCCGTCGCCGTTCAGCGCCTGCGTGGCCGCCACCTGGATCGGCGTGAAAGCGCCGTAGTCGAGGTAGGACTTCACGCGCGTCAGCGCTGCGATCAGCCGTTCGTTGCCGACGGCAAAGCCCATGCGCCAGCCCGGCATCGAGAAGGTCTTCGACATCGAGGTGAACTCGACGGTGCAGTCGATCGCGCCCGGAACTTCCAGAACAGACGGCGGCGGCGCGTCGTTGAAGTAGATTTCCGAATAGGCGAGATCGGAAAGCACGATAATGTCGTGCTTCTTCGCGAACGCGATTACGTCCTTGTAGAAGTCGAGCGTTGCCACCCGCGCCGTCGGGTTCGACGGATAGTTGAGGATCAGCGCCAGCGGCTTCGGGATCGAGTGCCGCACGGCGCGTTCCAGCGGCCCGAAGAACGTTTCGTCGGGTTCGACCGAGATCGAACGGATAACGCCGCCCGCCATCAGGAAGCCGAAGGCATGGATCGGATAGGTCGGGTTGGGGCACAGGATCACGTCGCCGGGCGCTGTGATCGCCTGCGCCATGTTGGCGAAGCCTTCCTTGGAGCCCAGGGTGGCGACGACCTGCGTATCCGGGTTCAACTTGACGCCGAAGCGACGGGCGTAATAGGCGGCCTGGGCACGACGCAGCCCGGGAATGCCCTTCGACGACGAATAACGATGCGTGCGCGGGTCCTGAACGGCCTCGCAGAGCTTGTCGACAATCGACTGCGGAGTGGGAAGATCCGGATTGCCCATGCCGAGGTCGATGATGTCAGCACCGGCCGCTCGCGCGCTTGCTTTCAAACGGTTGACCTGTTCGAAAACATAGGGCGGCAAACGCCGGACTTTGTGAAACTCTTCCATCTCCAAACCTCATTTGGCGCACGCTCCCGCCAGCGGCTCAAGCCTTGGGAAACCGTGCGCTGTGGTGAACGGCCGTCCATGCGGCCATTGAACGCTTTGCGTCCAAATCACCGGAAAGGCAAGCGCTAATTCTGGATCTCTTTCAGCGTGTCGGTACCGTGCTGTTCGGCGAGTGCACGCATTTCTTTCAGACGACGCTGATATTCGGCCTCCGAGATCGCGCCGGACTTGCGCGCAGCGCCAAGCGACGTCAGGCGCGCCTGCATGTCGGCCGCCTCCTCATTGGTCATCTGCGTCGTCGCGGCCGGCTTCTGGCCATAGACCGAAGGATAGTTCTCGAAGTTTGTCTTCTGACTGTTGCAGCCTGCAAGCGTACCTAGCAGAACGATCCCGGCAAGCCAGGTGATGGAACGCTGTTTTCCGACGGCAAGCATACTGAAGACGACCTCTGTTTTGACACGCGACGATGCGCTAGCCCTTGTAATCATTTTCGGGCAGAATGTAAAAATACAAAACAAACAAGATGCTGTGGAGGACGCCGGGTGACAGCAGAGAGGAATGCGGAAGGCACCGCTGGCAAGGACGGCTTCACGGGATTCGACCCCAAATCCGTCGAACCTTATATCGTCAAAGACCCGGAAAGCCTCGCCATCAACCTCGCCCGCGCCATGGAGCAACTCGGCAAGGCAGCCTCCGCCTGGCTGGCGCCGCGTGAATCGGGACAGAAATCGGACGTCTTCGCCGAACCCGTCACCGACATGGTGAAAACACTCTCCAAGGTCTCCGAGTACTGGCTTTCCGATCCCCGGCGCACGCTTGAAGCGCAGACGCACCTGATGGGCAGCTTCTTCGAGATCTGGTCGCGGACGCTCCACCGCATGTCCGGCGACGTCGGAATGCCGGAGCCTGCCGCTCTCCAGCGCACTGACAAGCGCTTTACCGACGAGGATTGGGTGAAGAACCCGTTCTTCGATTTCATCCGGCAGGCCTATTTCGTCACGTCGGATTGGGCCGAGCGCATGGTCGAGGACGCCGAAGGGCTCGACGATCACACCAAGCACAAGGCGGCTTTCTACGTCCGCCAGGTTTCGAGCGCGCTCTCGCCCACGAACTTCGTCACCACCAATCCGCAACTCTATCGCGAAACCGTCGCATCGAACGGCGCCAACCTCGTCAAGGGCATGCAGATGTTCGCCGAGGACGTCGCCGCCGGCCGCGGCGACCTCAAACTGAGGCAGACGGATACCAGCAAGTTCGCGATCGGCGAGAATATCGCAATCACGCCAGGCAAGGTCATCGCCCAAAGCGACGTCTGCCAGGTGCTGCAGTATGAAGCAACGACGGAGACGGTGTTGAAGCGTCCGTTGCTGATCTGCCCGCCGTGGATCAACAAGTTCTACGTTCTCGATCTCAACCCGCAGAAATCCTTCATCAAATGGGCCGTCGACCAAGGGCACACGGTGTTCGTGATCTCCTGGGTGAACCCGGATGAACGGCATGCGACCAAGGACTGGGAAGCCTATGCGCGCGAAGGCATCGGCTTTGCGCTCGATATCGTCGAGCAGGCGACCGGCGAGCGCGAAGTCGATGCCATCGGCTATTGCGTCGGCGGCACCTTGCTTGCGGCGACCCTCGCGCTGCATGCCGCCGAAGGCGACGATCGCATTCGCTCCGCGACCCTCTTTACCACGCAAGTCGATTTCACCCATGCGGGCGACCTCAAGGTCTTCGTCGACGAGGAGCAGATTCGCCAGATCGAACAGAACATGAGCGTGACGGGCTATCTCGACGGCTCGAAGATGGCGACCGCCTTCAACATGCTGCGCGCCTCCGAGCTGATCTGGCCTTACTTCGTCAACAACTACCTCAAGGGGCAGGATCCCCTTCCCTTCGACCTGCTCTACTGGAATTCCGATTC
This sequence comes from Ensifer sp. R-19, assembly GCF_049905105.1. Lineage (NCBI taxonomy): Bacteria > Pseudomonadati > Pseudomonadota > Alphaproteobacteria > Hyphomicrobiales > Rhizobiaceae > Ensifer > Ensifer sp. R-19. The sequence continues at coordinate 1,394,328 of NZ_CP184569.1, read as the reverse complement.
GACAAGGATGCCGGCCGCCAACCACTCCTTCTATCTGCGCAATTGCTACCTCGAGAACAAACTCTCGAAGGGCGAGATGATGCTGGCGGGCCGGCAGGTGTCCCTCGGCGACGTGAAAATCCCGATCTACAATCTCGCCACCAAGGAAGACCACATCGCCCCGCCGCGGTCGGTTTTCCTGGGCAGCTCTTCCTTTGGCGGCAAGGTCACCTACGTGCTTTCCGGCTCCGGCCACATTGCCGGTGTCGTCAACCCGCCGGACAAGGGCAAGTATCAGTTCTGGACCGGAGGCGCGCCAAAGGGCGAATTTGACGATTGGTTCAAGGCTGCGAAGGAAACGCCGGGATCCTGGTGGCCGCATTGGCACCAATGGATCGAGAAGCTCGACAAGAGGCGCGTTCCGGCCCGCAAGCCCGGCGGCCCGCTGAATTCGCTCGAGGAAGCGCCGGGCTCGTACGTTCGCGCCCGGGCATGAAACAGTTGCAGGACATGTCTTGATCTTCGACCCGCCGCTCGCACAGGCAACCCTCGTGCAGCGCTACAAGCGCTTTCTCTTCGATGCGATCCAGCCCGACGGTACCGCCATGACCGGCTCCTGCCCGAACACAGGCTCGATGCGAGGCCTGACGACGCCGGGCTCGCGCATCTGGATGTCGGAACACGACAGCCCGACGCGGAAATACCGTCACATGCTCGAAATCGTCGAAGCCGACGGCACACTCGTCGGGATCAATACCGGCTTGCCGAACCGACTCGCTGAAGAAGCCATTCGGCTGGGCCTCGTTTCCGATCTGCATACATATCAAGGCTTCGCGCGGGAACAGAGATACGGCCGCAATTCGCGGATCGATATCCTGCTCAGCGACGCCGATCGAGGCCTTGCCTATGTCGAGGTGAAGAACGTGCATTTCAGTCGCACGCCCGGTCTCGCGGAGTTTCCGGATAGCCCGACGGCACGCGGCGCCAAACATCTCGACGAACTCGGCGACATGGTCGCAGCCGGTCACCGCGCCATCATGATCTATCTCGTGCAGCGCGGCGACTGCGACCGTTTGAGAATCTGCCGCGATTTCGATCCGGCCTATGCGCAAGCCTTCGATCGCGCCATGGCGCGTGGGGTCGAGGCCTATGCGATCAAATGTCAGGTATCGCCGACGCAAATCCGTCCGACCGGATTGATGGCAGTGGACGAAGGCGCCCTCGCTGCTCTATGAAATCCGACTTGGAACAAATGAAAGCTTTGGAATGGTGACTTACATCGAGGCAGGGTCGGCCCCCTACAAAAACACCGGCGTTATCCGGCTCTACGGACCGGAAGATTTTGAAGGCATGCGCAAGGCCTGCCAGGTGACGGCGCGCTGCCTCGACGAACTCGTTTCGCACGTTCAGCCGGGCGTCACGACCGACGAGATCGACCGCTTCGTTTTCGAGTTCGGCATGGACAATGGCGCCCTGCCCGCGACGCTGAACTACCGCGGCTACACGAAGTCCTCCTGTACCTCGATCAATCACGTCGTCTGTCACGGCATCCCCAACGACAAGCCGCTGCGCGAGGGCGACATCGTCAATATCGACGTCACCTATGTCGTCGATGGCTGGCATGGCGACTCGAGCCGCATGTATCCGGTCGGCGAGATCAAGCGCGCGGCCGAGCGGCTGCTCGATGTCACCCATGAAAGCCTGATGCGCGGCATTGCCGCCGTACGCCCGGGTGCTCGCACCGGTGCCATCGGCGAGGCGATCCAGACCTATGCCGAAGCGGAACGCTGCTCGGTCGTGCGCGATTTCTGCGGCCACGGCGTCGGCAAGCTTTTCCACGACGCGCCGAACATCCTGCACTACGGCCGCGCAAACGAGGGCCCCGAATTGCGCGAGGGCATGATCTTCACCATCGAGCCGATGATCAATCTCGGCCGCCCGCATGTGAAGGTGCTCTCGGACGGCTGGACCGCTGTTACCCGCGACCGGTCGCTTTCTGCGCAGTACGAGCACACGGTCGGCGTGACCGCCGCGGGGTGCGAGATCTTCACGCTGTCGCCGGCAGGCCTGTTCAAGCCGGGCCTCAACAACGTCGGCGCTGCATGAAGAAGCGTCCGATCTCCCCTGAAGGCGACGAAACGCCATCGGCGGACGAGAGGACGTTTTTCCCGCAATTGCAGTTGGACGGCGGACCGGCGGCCAAGAAGGCGCCGGCGCCCGAAGCGCATTATCACGGCCATCGCGATCGGCTGCGGGCGCGTTACCGCGAGCACGGCGACGCGGCGCTGGCCGACTACGAGATCCTGGAAATGCTCTTGTTCCGGCTGATCCCGCGCAAGGATACCAAGCCGATCGCCAAGGCGCTCATCAGCCGTTTCGGTACGCTTGCCGGCGTCTTCGGCGCGCCGATTGCGCTATTGCAGGAGGTGAACGGCATCGGCGAGGCCGTTGCCCTCGACCTAAAGCTGATCTCCACCATCGGCCATCGCACCCTGAAAAGCGAGCTTCGCCAGAAGCACCTTCTCTCCTCCTGGAGCGCCGTCATCGATTATTGCCACGCGGCAATGGCCTACGAAACCAAGGAGCAGTTCCGGATCCTGTTTCTGGACAAGCGCAACACGTTGATCGCCGACGAGGTGCAGCAGACCGGCACGATCGACCACACGCCTGTCTATCCGCGCGAGGTGGTCAAACGCGCACTCGAACTCTCCGCCACCGCGATCATTCTCGTGCACAACCATCCGTCCGGGGACCCGACGCCGTCGCGCGCCGATATCGACATGACCAAGCTGATCGTCGAAACGGCGAAACCGCTGGGGATCGCCGTGCACGATCACATCATCATCGGCAAGGATGGGCATGTCAGCCTGAAGGGCCTACGCCTGTTCTGACGGCGCAGCGCGATCAGAGCCACTTCGCGCGACGGAAGAGGCGAAAGAGCGTCAGGCACAAACCGATGATCACCGCCAGCACGACGAAGTAGCCGTAGCGGAACTTCAACTCCGGCATATCGTCGAAGTTCATGCCGTAGATACCGGCTATCGCCGTCGGCACGGCAAGGATCGCGGCCCAGGACGCCAGCTTGCGCGAAATTTCCGTCTGTTCGGATTGCCCGACCATCAGGCTCGCCTCGAAGGTAAAGGCAAGCACCTCGCGCAACGCATCGATATCCTCCTGGACGCGGCGCACGTGGTCCGTCACGTCACGGAACAGCGGCTGCAGCGCCGCATCCATGCCTGGCAGATCGATGTGCTCGTGGCGACGGCAGACATCGACGAGTGGCACCACGGCATTGCGCAACCTGAGAAGATTGCGGCGCATCAAGTAGAGCCGTTCGATGTCACCCTTGACCAGTCGCTCCCGCAACAGCCGATCTTCCAGTTCCTCGACCTCCTCATGGATCGCCTCGATGACCGGCATATAGTTGTCGACGATGAAATCGAGGATCGAATAGAGGATATAGTTTTCGCCATGGGCGAGTGCTGCCGGGGAAGATTCGCAGCGCTGACGCACCGCCATGTAGGACGTGGACGCACCGTGCCTGACCGAGACGACATAACCTCGCCCGACGAAGAGATGGGTCTCGCCGAAGGCGATCTCGTCACCAACCATGTGCGCGGTGCGCGCCACGACGAAGATCGAGTCGCCATAGATCTCTAGTTTTGGCCGCTGGTGCGCCTTGCAGGCGTCCTCAATCGCCAGGTCGTGCAGGTCGAACTCCTGCTGTATCTGGCGCAGCAGTTCCGCATCAGGCTCATGCAGCCCAATCCAGACCACCGCGCCCGGCCGCGAGCGCCATTTGCCGGCATCTTCGATGCCGATATCGCGTACCCTTACGCCGTTTTCATAGACCGCCGCCGCAACGACACCCGGCCGATGGTCCGGTTGCCGGATGACGCCCTCGTCGTCAGGCTGCGGCACCGCCCTGTTCGTCAGCTCCAATCCCATCGCCACCCTCCCAGGCAAATACGACACCGATGGGCCCGGCATGTCGTAACGAAGCCAAGCATACGCACATTCCCTTATATTCTCATCCAGCTGTTTCGGCTATGAAAACCACTTCATTAAACCGTGCCATTGACGGTATAGACGCTTGCAAGCGAGAGTTTTTGCGATGCACAACGATTCTTCCCTTCAAACGGAAATGCCCATGACTCAGTTCGATCTCATCGTCGTCGGAAGCGGGCCCGCCGGCCGCCGCGGCGCCATCCAGGCCGCCAAGCTCGGCAAGAAGGTCCTCGTCATCGAACAGGGAAAACGCGTCGGCGGCGTTTCGGTGCACACGGGCACCATCCCCTCCAAGACGCTGCGGGAGACGGCGCTCAATCTTTCCGGCTGGCGCGAGCGGGGCTTCTACGGGCGGGCCTATCGCGTCAAGCAGGAGATCAGCGCCGACGATCTCCGGCAACGGCTGATCATCACCCTCAATCACGAGGTCGAGGTCCTCGAACACCAGTTTGCCCGTAACCGCGTGCAGCAGATGCGCGGCAAGGCAAGCTTCGTCGATCCGACCACGCTCGAGGTCGTCAAGGACGACGGCGAGACCCTGCTTGTTTCAGGCACCAGCATCATGCTTGCCGTCGGCACCAAGCCTTTCCGTCCGGACTACATGCCCTTCGACGGCAAGAGCGTGCTCGACAGTGACGAACTGCTCGATATCGCAGAACTGCCGCGTTCGCTCGTCGTCATCGGCGCCGGCGTCGTCGGCATCGAATATGCGACGATCTTCAGCGCGCTCGACACGCACGTGACGGTCATCGACCCGAAGACAACGATGCTCGACTTCATCGACAAGGAGATCGTCGAGGATTTCATCTACCAGCTGCGCGATCGCAACATGAAGCTGCATCTCGGACAGAAGGCCGAGACGGTCGAGCGGCTCGACGATGGTAAGGTCCTGCTGACGCTCGACAATGGCCGCAAGATCGTCACCGACATGGTGCTTTTCGCCGCCGGACGCATGGGGGCAACCGATACGCTCAACCTGCCGGCCGCCGGGCTCGAGGCAGACAGCCGCGGGCGGCTCAAGGTCAATCCGGAGACGTTCCAGACATCGGTCCCGAACATCTATGCCGCCGGCGACGTCGTCGGATTCCCGAGCCTTGCCTCGACCTCTATGGAACAGGGCCGCATTGCGGCTCGCGTTGCTGTCGGCGCGATTGCCATGGAACCGCAGAAGTATTTCCCCTACGGCATCTACGCGGTGCCGGAAATCTCCACCTGCGGCCTTTCGGAAGAAGAGGTGAAGGAACGCGGCATCCCTTACGAATGCGGCATTGCCCGTTTTCGCGAGACCTCGCGCGGTCACATCATGGGTCTCGAATCCGGTCTTCTGAAGATGATCTTCTCGATGAAGACCCGCCGTCTTCTCGGCGTGCACATCATCGGCGAAGGCGCGACCGAGCTGGTCCACATCGGTCAGGCTGTGTTGAACCTCAAGGGCACGGTCGAGTATTTCGTCGAGAACACCTTCAACTACCCGACGCTTGCCGAAGCCTACAAGATTGCCGGCCTCGACGCCTGGAACCGCATGGGCGAGATCAAGCAGGAACTGCCGAAAGCGTAAGCCGCTAGCGACATATCTGAGCACGCATCAAACGACGACAACGGCAGTCAAAGGGATCCAATTCGATAGGTGACGAGCAATACCGCTTTGTCACCTATCGCCCAGAGCGCCGTTCAAGATTGCGTGCACGCCACCATGCCAGCGAATCGGGTAGCCTTGCCGCTCCTGATGAAGAGACATGAACGCCATGCGCATCCTTTCCCTCAATGCCTGGGGCGGCAAGCTCCATTCCCCATTGATGAGATATCTGGCGGAAGTCGACGCCGATGTCCTGTGTCTGCAGGAGATCGCGCGGTCGCCGACGACCGACGCCGAATGGCTCACCTATCGCGATACAGATGTCGAACTGCCGCAGCGCGCCAACCTCTTCGATGAGATCGCGGCAGCACTTCCTTGGCATGATGGCTGCTTCTGCCCGACGGCGCGCGGCACGCTCTTTGACGGCGACAGGCCGGTGGCCTCGGAATTTGGGCTCGCGACCTTCGTCCGACGCTCCCATTCCGTCATCGGTCAGGCGCTCGGCTTCGTGCATGGCAGCTTTTCATCCGAGGGCTGGGGGCCACATCCACGTGCCCGCAATGCCCATTGCATCCGCCTGTTCGACCATGATGCCGGCACGGCAATCACCATCGCCCAGATGCATGGCCTACGGGAGATCGGCGGCAAGAACGACACACCGGCACGGCACGCGCAGGCAGACGCGCTGGTAAACCTCATCCGTCAGGTCTGGCCGGGCGATGAGCGGCTTGTCGTGTGCGGTGACTTCAACGTGCTCCCGGACAGCGTGACCTTTCAGGTGCTCGCAGAGCTAGGGCTGACTGACCTGGTCGTTTCCCGTGGCCACACGGATACTCGGACGTCGCACTATCTGAAGGGCGGCCGCTTTGCCGATTACATGCTGGTGAGTGGCGAGGTTGATGTCGCCCGGTTCGATGTCGTCGAACGGCCGGAAGTCTCCGACCATCGCGCCCTCCTCCTGGACATCGGCCGGGCCATTTCGCCACGCCGCTGAGACGGCGACGTCACCGACGCCCCTCAAACGAAAAAAGCCCTGCCGCAAGCGGCAGGGCTTTTTGATTCCTAAGGCTTCGGTCCGATTACTCGGCGCTGTCGTCAGCGGCCTTCTTCTTGGCCGGAGCCTTCTTCTTCGGAGCGGCGGCTTCTTCGCCTTCGGCGGCTTCAGCCTTGGCAGCGGCCTTCTTCTTGGCCGGAGCCTTCTTGGCAGCCTTGCCTTCGCCCTCTTCGTCGTCAGCCGTCAGCTCTTCCTTGGAAACCGTCTTGTCGGTTACCGAGATTTCGCCGAGCAGGTGGTCGACGACCTTTTCTTCGAACAGCGGAGCGCGCAGCGAAGCGGCAGCACCGGGGGTGTTCTTGAAGTAGTCGAGGATCTGCTTTTCCTGGCCCGGGAACTGGCGGAGCTGTTCGAACAGCGAACGCTGCAGTTCGTCGTCGCTGACCTGGACGCCGGCCTTTTCGCCGATTTCCGAAAGAACCAGGCCGAGGCGAACGCGACGCTCGGCGAGCTTGCGGTATTCGGCGCGGGCTTCTTCTTCGGTGGTTTCTTCGTCAGCGAAGGTCTTGCCGGCCTGCTGCAGGTCGGTGTTGATCTGGCGCCAGATGTTTTCGAATTCGGCTTCGACGAGGCGCTCCGGCGTTTCGAACTGGTAGAGTTCGTCGAGCTGGTCGAGGATCTGACGCTTGACCTTCTGACGGGTCAGGTTGCCGTACTGGCTTTCGATCTGGCCGCGGACGATTTCCTTCAGCTTGTCAGCCGATTCGAGGCCGAGCTTGGTGGCCAGTTCGTCATTGATTTCGATGTCCTGGGCGGCAGCGACGTCCTTGACGGTGATGTCGAAGGTCGCTTCCTTGCCGGCGAGGTTTGCAGCCGGGTAGTCAGCCGGGAAGTTGACAGTGATGGTCTTTTCGTCGCCGGCCTTCAGGCCAACGAGCTGCTCTTCGAAGCCCGGGATGAAGCGGTTGGAGCCGAGAACCAGCTCAGCGTCTTCGTCCTTGCCGCCGTCGAAGGCAACGCCGTCGACCTTGCCGAGGTAATCGATCGTGACGCGGTCGCCGTTAGCGGCCTTGCCCTTCTTCGATTCGTAGCTGCGGGCGCTTTCGGCGATCTTCAGGATCTGCTCGTTGACTTCCTCGTCAGCGATCTCGACGACTTCGCGGGTCACCTTGATGCCGCTCACGTCCTTGAGTTCGATCGCCGGGATGATTTCGTAGGCAACGGTGAACTCGAGGTCAGCTTCCGCGTTGAGGATCTTGTCGGCTTCGGCCTCGTCCTCGGTCATCGCGACTTCCGGCTGGGTCGCCGACTTCTCGCCGCGGCCCGACAGGATCTCGGTCGGCTTCTCGCGGACGATCTCATTGACGAGGTCAGCCATGATCGACTTGCCATAGACCTTCTTCAGGTGCGCAACCGGCACCTTGCCCGGACGGAAGCCGTTGATCTTCACACGGTCCTTCACTTCGGCCAGGCGCTCGTTCATCCGAGCTTCCATGTCCTTGGCCGGGATAACGACCTTGAGTTCGCGCTTCAGCCCTTGAGCGAGCGTTTCGATAACCTGCATGTTCAAACCTTCATTTCACGTTGACTGTGCTCTTCCCCTTCGAAAGGTCTGGCGAGCACGTGAGCCGATCCATTTGCCGGGAGTGGCTTTACGCAGTTCTGCAACCGTTTTGCAAGCAAAATGGCACTCCAGCCCCCTTCATCCTCGCAGAATCCGGACTTTAGGCGCGATCGCTGTCTGGTGCGGGTAGAGAGACTTGAACTCCCACGCCTTGCGGCACCAGAACCTAAATCTGGCGTGTCTACCAATTTCACCATACCCGCGTTCAGACAATCGCACCGCCTGACCGTATTTCCGCAAGTCCAACCAGCGGAATACCGCGGATACAATGGGCATGCTGAAAGTTCAGGGCTTTCCCGAGCGCGGCGTCTCTATATCACTCGTTTTCACGGGATCAAAGGGAAAATGCGGAATTCCACGACGGATCGGAGCGCGTTCGCGGAGCCTCAATAAAGGGGCTCTTCATAGACCGGGCTGCCGTTGACCGCGATCTCGCGAATCTGTGCCCTGCCCTTGCCATCAACGCGGATGTTGACGGAGAGCGCCTCGGCATTGCGCGCCTCTTCCAACGTGCGCCCTTCACCCTCCGGCACGTAGAAGCGCTCGATGCCGTAATCCACGGTCATGGGTAGCGGCGACGGCGACGGATAGTAGGAGAATGGAAGCGAGTGGAGCACGACGCTGTCGCCGGTCACCGGCAGCGGCTGGAACGACGCTTCGGTCGCCGTCCAGAAACCGTCGGGCTGCTTCTCCAGCCGAACATAGAGCATCACCTCGCCCGATTGTGTCGGAAGACCACCTTTGAACAGTTCCGGCTGCAACCTGGAAATATCGTAGCTCAGTATCACGTAGTCGCCCCTGAGCAGGTCGCGCGGATCGACGGGCACGGTCTTCAGAAGAACATCCCGCCCGCTTCTGAGGATCGAAGCCCTGCTTTCGATCATGTAGCCGAGCGCCGCCGTCTGGACGCCGGCGACAAGCAGGGCGGCGAGTAGCGGGTTCAGCCAACGTCTCGTCGATGCGCCACTGTTCATTGGGAAACCTCCGCCTGGCGCGTTCGCGCCATGTGCCCCTCGATCCGAATGACCAGCCAGGCGATGCACGCGACGACCAGGCCCGAAATCAGGAAGAAGCCCGATGTGCCAAGCATCGATCCCAAGGTTTCGAAGGCGAGATAGAGAAGCTCGCCGGCAAAGGCGATGTAACCGAGATAACGCACCGCCCCGTTCTGCGCACCGGCAAGCGCAATGCCCAGGAGCGCAACCAACAGCGTGCCTGTTCCGGTCGCGACCTCCGTCGTCAGCCCAACCGCCTCGTATTGAAGTCCGGTGAAACCAAGCAGGGCGAGCGCGAAGGAATAGAAAGCGGGCGCTGAACCCGCCTCGAGCGCAAGTTGGCGCACGGGCGAACCCGGCAGGGTCGCCGCCAGAAAGGCCGCAAGGCCGAGGACTGCGAGGCCGACCGCGAAAGCAAGTGACGGACTATCCAGATAGAGCCAGCCGAGCCAGGAAAGGACGAGCAGATAGGCCAGATGCCGGGCCCTGCCCGCCTCCGTGAAGCGTACCAGAAGAACGACGATCACGGCCAGAACCGGCACGGACCACAAGCGCCAGTCAGAAGCCGTGCTGAAACCATTTTCCGTCAACATGGTACCGAAATAGAACCACGCGAGCCCGCCAGCGACCGTTGCCATCGCTGCAGAGCGAAACGCGAGCGCCGAAAGGCAGGCGCCGACGAACCAGAGCAGCGCTGCATCCGCCGCGTCGCCCGACAAATGATACATCTGCCCGATGAGCGCGATGCCGCCGCCAAAGGCCGCCGCGCCCAGAACCAGCGCCGCGGCGGCAAATGTCGTCCTGCCACTCTGGATCAGCCAGGCAGCAGCAAAGTGGAAGCCCCAGATCAGGGCGACGATGCCGGCGACGCGCGCGAGGCGCGGCAGTTCCTCCCAATTGGCGGCAACAAGCAACAGGATCGATGCGGATAACAGGAGGGCCGCCAGCATAAGCAAAACGCGCCCTGCCCGGAACGTCGACTCGCGTCCGTCATACTCGGCAAGCATGGCGCGCGCGGCATCTTCCTGCAGCAGCCCCTTGTCGATCCAGTGTTTGAAGTCTCGCTCGAGACGCGCGCGATACATCCTGCCCCCAGCCCTAAGAATCCAATGCTTGAAATGATCCCGTTGCGTCACCAACTAACCACGTATCGGCGCGGAAACACAATCGCTCTGTCGCGACTGAGGCCCCGAGCCGAAAGGGACTGATGAACGGCTTGCGCGATGCGCATATCTTCCATGCGGATATTGCACTGCACAAATCGATTTAAAGCCCCTATATTCAAATCATCAAAGGCGAACGACGGCATGAAGCCAGACGGTCGCCGGCGGAAACGGCCAAACGCCTCAGTTTACTGAGAAAGGCCCGGGCAAAACCCGACGGAATTCGGTCGAGCGTACTCCTCCTCCCAACGCTCCTCCGATCAGATTGGCAACACTCCTCCTCCCAGTTGCCAATCACTTCAAATGACGCTCGCTGGACCTCCTCCCCCAGCGGGCGTTATTGTTTTCAGCCCTCCCACAGCAAGAAAATCTCCGACTTTGCGCAATTGCACAATATTCGTGCACACTTTCTCTGTATTCGCTCGCAGCCATGCACTCGGTGCATAGGTGCCATTCTGGATCAGCGCTACCCTTCCGCCCGGCTCCATACTATCTTCAACTCATCGATCGGGGCGGCGCACTCCTCCTCCCAGCGCCCCTCGATTTGGATCGGCGACACTCCTCCTCCCGGTTGCCGATCAGAACAAAGCGACGCTCGCTGGATCTCCTCCCCCAGCGGGCGTTGTTTGTTTTCCGGCCCTCGATTTGGGTCGAAAGCTTCAATCATCAGAACCTGATTGCAGGTGCGTTTCGAACGCCATCCGACATCTGTCCGCCGCGCTCAGGCTTGCACGTGCTGCATGGGTGCGATGCAGCATTATCTCTGTAACTTCTGGTCAAAACGATTATATTCCAGAGCATCAGATGACGGCCAGCAAGAGAGATGAGCGCTGGCACACGACCCTAGAAAGGATAGGATCATGAACCTCGCACGTTCTTTCAACAATTGGCGCAAGTATCGTCAGACCTGCAACGAACTCGGCCGCATGAGCGACCGTGAGCTGAGCGACCTCGGCATCGGCCGTGGCGACATCCCGTACGTTGCCCGCCAGGCGATCAAGTAATTCAGGCTGCGCTTCAAGCGCGACCGACCTCCAGTAAACGCCCTCCGGTTCATTCCGGGGGGCGTTTTCTTTTGCCTCTTGCTCTGGCGTCACCGCCGCCCTTTCGCACTTGCGAAACGCTGTTGCGCACCTGGCCGGCGACACCGGAGCGAGCAGCGAGCGCCACCCTCGTGGCGCGCATTGCGACCGCTCGCGCTCGAATTCCAAAAAGATATGAAAAACAAAACACTAGAGCGTAGCAAACCGCATTTTAATCAGTCGTTAATTGATGCTGCCTTTTGAAGCGGTGCCCATCTATGCGGCGATGCACTGCACAAATGCATAGCAGCTGCATTTTCTTTGCACTCCACCTTCTAATTAGACAAGCGTATAAGAACCTCAACGACGCAGACAGATGGCTGTCGCGACAAACCGATCTTGAGGAAAAAGTCATGAACCCGATTCGTATCGCAAAAAGCTGGATCAACTACCGCCGCACCGTCAGCGAGCTCGGCAACCTGTCGAACCACGCTCTCAGTGATATCGGCATCACCCGCTACGATATCCGCAACATTGCGGCCCGTTCCTTCCGTTAATCTCAACGGTTCGAACTGACTTCCAAAACGGCGCCCTTCGGGCGCCGTTTTCGTTTATTGACATTGGAACGAAGGGCCGAGCCGTGATAGGAAGCCGCCCATGAGCAAAGACACCTCTTCCCATTCTCCCATCCATGTCGTCGGCGGCGGCCTTGCCGGTTCGGAGGCTGCCTGGCAGATCGCCGAGGCCGGAGTCCCGGTCATACTGCACGAGATGCGCGGCGTGCGCGGCACCGACGCGCACAAGACCGACGGCCTTGCCGAACTCGTCTGTTCCAACTCGTTCCGCTCGGATGATGCGACTAGCAATGCGGTCGGCGTTCTGCATGCGGAAATGCGCCTTGCCGGCTCACTGATCATGAAGTCCGCCGACGCCAACCAGGTTCCGGCCGGCGGCGCGCTCGCCGTCGATCGCGACGGATTCTCTGACGCCGTCAGCGCTGCGATTGCGGCCCATCCGCTGATCACGGTCGTGCGCGAAGAAATCACCGGCCTGCCGCCGAGGGAATGGGACCTCGCGGTCATCGCGACCGGCCCTTTGACGGCACCCGATCTTGCAGAAGCCATCCGCACGGAAACGGGCGCCGATGCGCTCGCTTTCTTCGACGCCATCGCGCCGATCGTCTACACCGAGACGATCGACATGGACGTCTGCTGGTACCAGTCGCGCTACGACAAGGTCGGCCCCGGTGGCACCGGCAAGGACTACATCAACTGCCCGATGACCGAGGAGCAGTACCACGCCTTCGTCGACGCGCTGGTTGCCGGCGACAAGACCGGCTTCAAGGAATGGGAAGGTACGCCCTATTTCGATGGCTGCCTGCCGATCGAGGTCATGGCCGAACGCGGCCGCGAGACGCTGCGTTACGGACCGATGAAGCCGATGGGCCTCACCAATGCCCATAACCCCACGGTCAAGCCCTATGCCGTCGTGCAGTTGCGCCAGGACAACGCGCTTGGCACGCTCTACAATATGGTCGGCTTCCAGACGAAGCTGAAATACGGCGCCCAGGCGGAAGTCTTCCGGATGATCCCGGGCCTGGAGAATGCCGAATTTGCACGCCTCGGCGGCCTGCACCGCAACACCTACATCAATTCGCCGACGCTGCTCGACCGAACGCTGACGCTGAAGTCGCGCCCGGGCCTGCGCTTTGCCGGTCAGATCACCGGCTGCGAAGGATACGTGGAGAGCGCCAGCATCGGCCTGCTCGCCGGGCGCTTCGCCGCCGCTGAGCGCAAGGGCGCGACTTTGGCCGCACCGCCAGCGACCACCGCCTTCGGCGCGCTGCTGAACCATATCACCGGCGGGCACATCGTTTCCGACGATGAGCCGGGCAAACGTTCGTTCCAGCCGATGAACGTCAATTTCGGCCTGTTCCCGCCGCTCGATCCGGGAGCAATCACCAAGCCGGAGGGCGCCAAGCGCTTCCGTGGCAAGGAAAAGGCCGCTGCCAAGAAGCAGGCAACGGCGTCGCGTGCGCTCGCAGATTGCGCCGCATGGCTCGGCAAGTCCGCCTGACGGCGAATATTATACCAGAACACGAAACGGCCCGCTCGCGATGACGCCAGCGGGCCGTTTCTTTTGAATGGATCTGTGATGTCGCTACTCGCTCGCCTGCGCCGTAGGGGACGGTTCCGAGTCGGGCTGCGTGAATTCCGATTTCGGGTTGAAGCTGCCGAGCAGCCAGAGAGAAACTTCCGCCGCCTCGCCGGCGTTCTGGAACTCGAAGGCATTGTCCAGATAGGCAAAGTCCGGGAAATGCACGATCAGCCCGCGGCCGGTCTCCGAGCTGTTCACCCGGACCTTTCCAGGCTGGATGACGTGGCAGACATAGTGCGTGCCATGCGATTGGATGAAGCCCGCCTTGCCGTCGTGCAGCCTCAGGAAGATCGCCTTCCGGTCCGCGGTGGAATGCAGCGCCCGGATCGCTTCATCCGGAAATGCGCGCCCGAATTCCACCATCGCAGAACCTGCATCGGGATTGTCCCAATCCCGCTCCGCACGAGCGTTCATCCACATGTAGAATGCGCCGGCCAGAACAATGACGGCGATGAGCAATAACCAAAGCATCCGCGGGCGCTCCCCTTCGCTCGGCATGACGCCGATAAACCGCTTCTATAGACTACGAGGCTTGTGCCAATTTGGCGTCCCGTCGGGCGCGCCGACGCGGAACGCATCGGGTTTTTACCGGGCAGGCGTTCCGCTACAGCCGGCTGCCTTGCCGCGCTAGATCATTTCACTGTTTCATCGAAACACTGAAGTGATCTAAGTTTTTTGAAATTACGCAATTCCGGACGGAAAACCGTTTCACACTTTTCCAGGAATTGCCCTAGAAGCGACGACGCCGAGCGGCACGCCACATCCACCATTGCCGTAGCCATTGCGCCGGGCGAATGGGCGCCTTCAAAAGTCCAGCGCCAGCCGCCTCGGCGCGATCGAAGATCGGCTCGGCCAGCGCGAGCGGCACGAACGCCGGAAAATTCGACGGCGAGATCGCCGCCATCTGAGCCCGTGCCTTGGCCAGATGATCCCGCCCGAACCCAGAAAATGCCCTAATCGCCCGGCCGATACCGTCGCTGTCTTTGCCGGCAATAAGCGTTTCCCGATCAAGGCCGGTCGCGCGCAGCAGTTCTGCCGGCAAATAGACCTGGCCGCGTCTCAGATGCAGCGGCAACAGCATCAGGAGGCCGGCGACAGTCTGCGCCACACCGGCGTGACCAGCGGCTTCCGCCGATTTGGCCGCATTCTGCGGGTCGAGCACCAGCGACGAGAGCTGGATCAAGGCCGAAGCGGTCTCGCCGGCGTAACCTTCGAGCGCCGAGCGGTCTTCCAAGGGGTCGTCATAGAGATCGAAGATCCGGGCATCGATCATGTTCTGCAGGACCGAGACCGGCAGCCTGTGCTCGCGAATGCACTGCAGAAGCGCTTCGGCGAGCGGATGCCCCTCACCGGAGGCTGCATCGTTGCCGATGAGATCGCGCCACCACTGCATGCGGATTTCGCCTGGAATCGGCTCATGCACGAGATCGCGAATTCGCGCGATTTCCGCGTTGAACGCATAGAGTGCCGCGAGCGAGCGCTGCTTGTCGGCGGGGGCAAGCAGGCAGGCGAGATAGCGGTCGCGGTCCGTATCCCTGAGGTCGGCCAGGATCTGAGCGGAAATATCTTGCACGTCGTCTTCCCCGAATGCCCGATCAGACAGCGATCAGCGCGACGGCGACAGCACGCGATTCGGCCAGCATCACATTGTAGGTGCGAACCGCAGCCCCGGTGCTCATCGGATCCGACGATACATTGACGGCACGCAGCGCGGCCTTCAGGTCTGCGGGCAGCGGGCGGATGTCCTTACCGGTGCCAACCAGCAGCACTTCGATGTCTTTCGCCTCATCGATGACCCTGAGGAATTTCTCGACGGCCAGGGGATCGCCTTCGGCCACGTCCCACGCATAGACGCCCGAGGGCAGCATCAGGATCGAGCCGCGATGCGACATGTCCGCAAAGCGAAAGCCGCCGTTGCCATAGGCATCGATCGGTGCGCGGCCCGGAAAATGCGCTTCGCGAATTTCAATACCCTTGGGCATTTCAAACTGTACCCTTTGCCGCGCCGGCAGCACCCGTATCCGCGCCGGACGCGTTTTCGTCCCCCGGAATGTGGTCGGTCCGCTTCCCGAAGAGGATGAGGATCGGGCCGGCGATATAGATAGAGGAGATCGTCCCGGCGACGACACCAAACAGCATGGTGATGCTGAATGAGCGAATGAGGCCGCCGCCGAAGAGATAGAGCGCGGCGAGCGCCAGAATGGTCGTCAGCGCCGTCAGGATCGTGCGCGAGAGTGTCTGGTTGATCGACGTATCGATCAGCACCGAAAGCGGCATGCGGCGATAGCGGCCGAGATTCTCGCGAATGCGATCGTAGATCACAACTGTATCGTTCAACGAGTAGCCGACGATGGTGAGAACGGCGGCGATACTGCCGAGATTGAACTCGATGCCCGTCAGCACCAAGAACCCAATCGTCAGCAGCACGTCGTGCACGGTTGCGATAATCGCACCGACGGCAAAGCGCCACTCGAAACGCAGCCAGACATAGAGCAGGATCGCCACGAAGGAGATTGCGAGCCCAAGCGTTCCCGCGCGCGTCAGCTCGCTCGAAACAACCGGGCCAACCACTTCGACGCGGCGGAAGTCGTATTCGTCGGCCAGCTCCGTCCTGATGACGCTGGCTGCGGTCTGCTCGGCATTGTCGCCCGCTTCTTGAGACGGAACCCGCACCAGCACATCCTCGCCCGAGCCCAGTTGCTGGACCTGGACCTCGCCAAAGTTCAGCTCGTCGAGGCGGGTGCGGAGGTCGGCAACGTCGACGGGACCGCCCTTGGAGTGCAGCTCGATGATCGAGCCGCCCTTGAAGTCCACACCCAGATTGAGCCCGATACCCGCAAGCAGGAGCACCGAGGCCGCCGACAAGGCGGCCATCAGGATGAACACCGGATTACGGATCCGCATAAAACGGATGTCCAGATCGCTGAAGCGCCCGGTTCGAATGCCCTTCGGCAGGCGTTCCGACTTCCACTGCCGGAGCCAACGCTTCACGATCAGACGGGTCACCGTATAGGCGGTGAAAAGCGTCGTGACGCTGCCGATCGCGAGAGTGACGGCGAAACCGCGCACTGGCCCGGAACCGAGGTAGAACAGGATGGCGCTGGCGATCAGCATCGTCAGGTTGGCGTCGAAAATGCTGCTGAAGACGCGAGAGAAGGCGTTGTTGATCGTGCGGAGCAACGGCTCGCCACCACGAACCTCCTCGCGAAGGCGCTCGTAGATCAGCACGTTCGAATCGACCGCGACGCCGATCGTCAGGATGATGCCGGCAATCCCCGGCAGGGTCAGCGTCGCCCCCGACACGGAAAGCGCCGCAAGGATCAAGACGATATTCAAGGCGAGCGCGATGACGGCAAAGACACCGAAAACGCCGTAAAAGAAGATCATCGAGGCGGCGACGGCGATCGCCGCGACAAAGCCGGCCTTGAGGCCATAGGCAATCGCGTCGTCACCGACACCAGGGCCGACCGTCCGCTCCTCGACGAAAGTCAGCGGTGTCGGGAGCGGTCCGGTCCTGATGAGGGCGGCAAGATCCGCAGCAGAGTCGGCCGGAAGCTCGGCGGAGATACGCGCCGTGTCGCCTTTGACGGCATCCGAAAGCTTGGGCGTTGCGGCAACCTGGCCATCAAGAACGATCGCAATCTTCGCCTCGGGCTGCTGCTCCGTGACCGCGGCAACCCGCTGCTGCGCGGCCGCCTCGAGCTTGACCGCGACCGACGCCGTATCGGCGCCGGCATCTGCTTCCGGCTGCGCGGCGACAAAACTGGCCGCCGCCAGCAATGGTTCCTTCTGGACTAGATAGGGAACCGGCGGATCGTCATAGGAATAGAGGACTTCTGCGCCCGCTGGCACCTGGCCATCGACGGCTCGCTCAACCGGCACGGACGTATCCAGCAATCTGAAAGTCAGATGTGCGCTTTGGCTGAGCAGATCTTTCAGTCGTTGCGGGTCGTCGAGCCCCGGCACCTGGACGATGAGCCGATCTTCGCCACGGCGCTGGATCAGCGGCTCCAGAACGCCAACTTCAGCGACGCGGCGACGCACCACATCGATCGATTGTGCAAGGGCCAGTGACAGCCGGTAGTCGATGCCTTCGTCGGTCAGGCGCAGACGGACGAGTTCATCCTCGTCGGCGCTGTCAAACACAACTTCGGAAATCGACCCGGAGCCAAATCCGCCGGCATCGACCGGCGCCGTCAGTGTCTTCAGCTTATCGCGAGCGGCGGGGAGTTGCGCACGGTCCCGAACCCGGAACGAAATCGACTGACCTTCGCCCGATAGGCCGATATAGGCGATATCGGCATCGCGCAGGGACTTGCCGACTTCGCTGGCGACCGCTTCGAGCCTCTCGGCGACGATGTCGCTGCGCGCGGCCCGCAGCATGAAGTGCGAGCCTCCCTGGAGATCAAGGCCGAGCGCCACCTGGCGATGCGGCATCCAGGACGGTAATCCGGCTGCCTCTTCACGGCTCAGAACATTCGGCAACGCGAAGGCGATGCCGGCGAGAGCCACCAACCAGACGAGGATACGTTTCAACGGCGGAAATCTGCGCATGCCTCAAACGCTCCAGTTGTTCGTCGGATGGTGGCTGTCCGTGTCCCTTATTCTTTCACAGGTTCGCCTTTGACGCGAACTTCAGATACGCCGCTGCGAACGACGCGGATCTTCACGCCTTCGGCAATTTCGACTTCGAGTTCGTTGTCATCGACGACCTTCGTAACCTTGCCGACGATGCCGCCGCCGGTCACCACCTGATCACCGCGACGGATGTTCTTCAACAGCTCCTCGCGGCGCTTCATCTGGGCGCGCTGCGGACGGATGATCAGGAAATACATGACAACAAAGATCAGCAGGAACGGCAGGATGGACATGAGAATGTCCGCGCCGCCGGTGGAAGGGGCACCGGCTGTCTGCGCAAAAGCTTCGGTAATGAACATCGATCACTCCTTGAGTTCAAATATCGGCGGTTCCTCCGCACCAAATCGGCCGGAATATAGGGGCGCGCGGCCGCTCTGCAAAGCGGCGGCACCCTTACCCGTTCCTGTGCCTCTGACACAATTTGCACAAGAGGAGAACCCCCCGCACGGGGCTCTGCGGCCTTTTCCAGCGCAAACCCGCGTGCTACCGGGTGTCTGTTAACGGTAGCGTCGCAATTGCGGGGCAATCGCGTGCCGTTTCAGGCGTCCCGTTTTCATTGCAGCGCGACCAAATGATTGATTCAGTTGTTGGAGATAGACATATGCCGGAAGCAAAGATCGACGTTCTCATCAGGGAAATGCAGAAGCTTTCCGCGGCGATCGAGCGCATGGCCGGTCCAGCCGCAGCAAGCAATGAATGGGACGGCGCCGAATGCTTCGTCTGGGCTCCGGCCACACATCACCTGCAACCGGTCGCCAAGCCCAACCGTATCGAGTTGTCGCTGATATCAGGTGTCGATCACGTCCGTGACATCCTGCTCGACAACACGCTGCGCTTCGCCGAAGGTTTTCCTGCCAACAACGTTCTCCTGTGGGGCGCCCGTGGCATGGGCAAATCTTCGCTGGTGAAATCCGTGCATGCGCAGGTCGCCCGCGATACCGGCGTCGCGGTCAAGCTCGTCGAGGTGCATCGGGAGGACATCGCCACCCTGCCCGCGCTGATGGACATCCTCAAGACCGCACCGGTGCCCGTGATCGTCTTCTGCGACGACCTGTCCTTCGATCATGACGACACGTCCTACAAATCGCTGAAGGCCGTACTCGACGGTGGTGTCGAAGGACGCCCGTCGAACGTGCTGCTCTACGCGACATCGAACCGGCGCCATCTGCTGCCGCGCCACATGATGGAAAACGAGCAGTCGACCGCCATCAATCCTTCCGAAGCGGTCGAGGAAAAGGTGTCGCTGTCCGATCGCTTCGGGCTGTGGCTTGGCTTCCACAAGTGCAGCCAGGAAGACTACCTTGCCATGGTCGATGGCTATGCAAAGCACTATGGCTTCGCCGTCGAGGCCGAGACCCTGCATGCGGAAGCGCTCGAATGGGCGACGACCCGCGGCGCAAGGTCCGGCCGCGTCGCCTGGCAATTCATTCAGGATCTTGCCGGACGCATGCGCCATCGACTGGACGCATAGGCCTTAGCGATCGGATCGCTGGCCAAATCTGCTCGACCATAGACAAAAAACACCGCCCGCCGAAATCCGGCGGGCGGTTTCTGATTCTTACGCTTCCTACAGCGCCGCGCGTCTTATCAGACGCGCAAAGGTCGCTGTAGCACTTTGATTTTCTGCATGTCTTTGTCCTTAGATCGAGGTCGATTTAAGGAGACATGCAGTAGATCCAGTCGGACCCGGAGGCCGGACTATTCGAGGAAGGTCGAAGGGTTGACCGCGGTCGCATTCTTGCGCACCTCGAAGTGTACCTGCGGCTGGCTGGCGCGACCGGTCATGCCGGAAGCCGCGAGCGTCTGGCCGCGCTGTACCTTCTGGCCGCGCTGAACCTTGAGCTCGGAAGCGTTGCCGTAGACCGTGACCGTGCCGTCGTCATGGCGGACCAGGACAGCGTTGCCGAGTTCCTTCAGGCTGCTGCCCGAGTAGATGACGACGCCGTTCTCCGCCGCCTTGATCGGCGTGCCCTCAGGCACCGAGATGTTGATGCCGTCGTTGCGGTTGCCGTCGACGTTGGCGCCGTAGCCGGCGACCACTGCGCCGCGAACAGGCCAGCGATATTTGCTGATCCCGGTCGACTTCGGCGAGTCCTCATCGACATCCGCCTTGAGCGCAGCAACGTCCGTAACGCTCTGCTTGGCGGCCGGCGGCTGGTATTCTGCCGGCTTACCTTTTTCGAGTGAGGCAACCTGCGGCTGCTCAGTCTTCTTGCTCGGAACCGATGCGGTTTTGACCTGGTCCGGCGCGGCACCCGCCGCGCCCGGCAACTGCAGCGTCTGGCCGACGCGGATCGATTCTGCGCTCAGACCGTTCGCCTGCTTGAGGGCTGCGACAGACACGCCCGTCGTCTTGGCAATGCGATTGAGCGAGTCGCCGGGCTTCACGGTGTAGGTGCCGCCGCCACTGCCTTCGCCGTTCGTTGCCGGCTTGCCCGCAACGACATCCGTCTTGCCAGCGTTCTTGTCGCGAGACTGGGCGGAGCCCGGCAGGATTGCAACGTCGCGCTGATCGTTGGGCAAGGGCGAAGGCTGGCGCTTGCTACCATCGAGACCAGCGATCGAGTTGGTCGCAGCCCCCTTCGCAGGGCTACCGACGGAACCAAAGGTCGGGATGACCAGGCGCTGGCCGGTTTCGACCTGAGCAGCCGATTGCAGACCGTTGGCCTTCAGAATTTCCTTCTCGGGAACGCCGAAGCGCTTGGAGAGAACTGCGACGTTGTCGCCGGGCCGAACCATGATCGTCGGCGCATTCTGCGTCGTCCAGCCGCTCTTGCTTGCGGTTTCGTTGACGGCCGCCGGGAGCGTCTGCTGCGTCGCGATTGCCGCCTGCTGACGAGCAGCGGGGAACGGCTGCGCTTCCGGACGCTGACGCGTCGTCGCGCTCGGATCGGCCAGGGTCGTGCGCTGGACGGAGATCGGCGTTGACGCACCACGGGCAGCCGACACCGGAGTGGAAGCGGTATTCACTGGATCATAGCCACCCTGCGCGCTTGCAGTCGGATAGGGTTGGCCGAGAGCACCGTTATCCGCCGGAGAAGCTGCCGCCATCTGGCCGACTGCCACGTCGCCACGCGGAACCGGCGTCGCATCGCGCGGAATTGAATTTGTGGTGATGTTGTCCGACCGGGAGAACAGGCCATCAAATCGGCTGGCATCCGAACTGCAGCCCGTTGCGGCGCCTGCTAGCAGGACCGCCACGCAAAGGCGGATCGTGGACTTTCCAACCCCGGGAGATACAAACTGACGCATGACGCTTACCCACTCCGAACGCAACTCGATGTGGGATGATTAAAGCGTATTAGAGTTACCGCCCGGTTAAGGTCAGCACCACCAAAGGACTAATTTGACGAAACGCTAACCATAGGCCCGGCCGGCCATCTGAGAATGCCGATCGGCCTGGCCGCACGCCGCGAGCGTCCCGCCACGCTTCGCGGGCGCAGAAGCCCCGCGTGCGGCAATCGCGAGAACCTAGCTCAGTTCGGAATAGAGACGCTCGATTTCCGAAACGGAACGCCGCTCCGTTGGTTCATCTTCATAGCTGATGCTTGTCAGATCCCAGGCGAAAATCGGACGCCCCTCGGGACGGACCGGGGTTTCGGACTGAGCGGTCTTGTCTTCTTCAAGCAGGACACTCACCAGCGTCTGGAACGTGGTGTCGCCGTCCGCACCGCTCGCCCGTTCATATTCAAGCGACCGCAGACCGGCCACGGCGGCCTCACGCGTCCCAAAATAGCGCAGGCTGTCCTGATCTTCGGGACGAAGGCTGTCGTAGTAGTCGATGAAGTTCTTGTAGTAGCCCTCATGATCCCCGGCATCGAGAAATTTGCCGAAGGCCTGGTATTCGCGCAACGCCAGCTGCGGAGACAGGCGGTTGTTCCACTCGTCGCGGCTGAGCGCCGGCTGTCCGTCCGATGCCTTCTTCGTCTGGCTGAGATAGAGCAGAGCATCGGCGGAAAGCGAGATGCGCGGAGTGGGGTCGAAGAGACTCGCCGCGAGCGCCTGTGCGGACTGTTCGTCCTTGCCGGCGGAATTCGCCTGGCCGGCGTTGCGCCCTGCAAGATTATTCAGCCCGTCGCCCGATGCTGCGGCCGTCAGCCTGTTCGCGATCTGCATTTGCCGTCTCCGTCAATCTCACGATCCGGCAGCAACATCCCAGTCGTGCAAGAGCGACGACTCGCGGGCGGAACCTATCGTGCAGTGGAGGGGTATGGCGCGAAGCTTGCGCGAGGCTGGACGCGGTTAAGAATTCCTTAACGCACCAAAGTGCCGGCGGAGATGTTCGGCAGCGGCCGTATCACAGGAACGACGCGAGCTGCGGCACGATCGGAAGGTAGGGCGCATCGAACAGATCCTCGCGATCGAAGCGGCTTCCCGTTCGGTTGACCCGAACGACCCGGCAATGAGTCTCACTCATCATGATCGGCACCACCAAGGTTCCGCCTGAGACGAGATGATCGGAAAACATGCGCGGCAGGCTATTGAAGGCAGCGGTGATCAGGATGCGGTCGAACGTGCCCTCGCCCGGCACCCCGGCGCTGCCATCCGCATGGCGAACGATGACGTTGCGAACGCCTGATTTCTCAAGGTTTTTCTGCGCCGTACCGACGAGTGTCTGATAGCGGTCGATCGTCAGGACGCGTTCAGCCACCCGCCCCATCACAGCCGCGGTAAAGCCGCTGCCGGTACCGACCTCGAGGATGCGCTGTCCTGTCTTCAGGTTCAGACAATGCAGCAACCGCACCGCGAAATCATAGCCTTCCATGAACGAGCCGCACTCGAGCGGAATCGTGCGCTGCGAGTAAGCCTCGGCCTGATATTGCGGCGGCGCGAACTGGCCGCGCGAGGTCTGCTCGACCGCCTTGAGAAGGTCATGATTGATGATGCCGGCGGCGCGCAGCCGCAGCACCATCTTGGCAAAGCCTTCCTGTTCCGAAACGCGCACGCTCAATCAATGAGCCCCTTCGTTCAAAGCCCGCATCAGACGGTCCTGGACGCTATAGTCCGTCAGGTCGAGCTTGAGCGGCGTCACCGAGATGTGATTCTCGCGCAGAGCGTGAATGTCGGTTCCGGCGCGAAAATCGCCGAACCGCTCGCCGAAGCGCAGCCAGAAGTAGGGAAAACCACGGCCGTCCGTCCGCTCATCGATCGACAGGCCAAAGTCGAGCTTGCCTTGCGACGTTACCTCGATCCCGGCAACGGTGTCAGCCGAGCAGTTCGGGAAATTGACGTTGAGGAACGTGCCATCGGGCAGGTCCACGGCCATCATTTTGCGGATCAGGCCCGGCGCGTGTGTCTCCACCACATCCCAAGGCACAGCCTTGCCGACGGCGTGGTGATAGGCCTGGCTGAGCGCGATCGCGCGAATACCCTGCAACGTGCCCTCGATAGCGCCCGCAACCGTGCCGGAATAGGTCACGTCATCGGCCATGTTGGCACCGATGTTGACGCCGGAGAGCACGAGATCAGGCTTGCGATCCAGCACCTTGCGAACCGCCATGATGACGCAATCCGTCGGCGTGCCCCGGAGGGCAAAGCGCTTCTCGGCGATCTGCCGGAGCCGCAGCGGCTCCGACAGGGTCAGCGAATGCGCCAAACCGCTCTGGTCCGCTTCGGGTGCCACGACCCAGACATCGTCCGAGATCGTCCTGGCGACCCTTTCGAGCACAGCGAGACCTTCAGCATGAATGCCGTCATCGTTTGTCAGCAGGATCCGCATGGTTGCCGTCCTTCCCTTGACGTCCGCTCAGACGGCCTTCTCGATGCGCGTCTGGCCGCCCATATAGGGCACCAGCACATCCGGCACCGATACCGAACCGTCTTCGTTCAGATAGTTTTCGATGACGGCGATCAGCGCGCGCCCGACGGCGACACCGGATCCGTTCAACGAATGAACGAAGCGCGTGCCCTTGTCTTCCTTGGTGCGGTAGCGGGCATTCATCCGGCGGGCCTGGAAATCGCCGCAGACCGAGCAGGACGAAATCTCGCGGTAGGTATCCTGTCCCGGCAGCCAGACCTCCAGATCATAGGTCTTGCGTGCACCGAAGCCCATGTCGCCGGTGCAGAGCGTCATCACACGGTAGTGCAGACCCAAGCGCTTCAGCACCTCTTCCGCACACGCCGTCATGCGCTCGTGCTCATCCACCGAAGTTTCGGCATCGGTGATCGAAACCAATTCGACCTTGTTGAACTGGTGCTGGCGCAGCATGCCGCGGGTGTCGCGACCGGCCGAACCCGCCTCCGAGCGGAAGGACGGCGTCAGCGCGGTGAAGCGCAGCGGCAGCTTTTCGCCTTCGAGGATCTGCTCGCGAACGATGTTGGTGAGCGGCACTTCTGCAGTCGGGATCAGCCAGCGACCGTCCGTCGTGCGGAACAGGTCTTCGGCAAATTTCGGCAGCTGTCCCGTACCGTACATCGCATCGTCGCGCACGAGGAGCGGCGGCTGCACTTCGGTGTAGCCGTGTTCCTGGGTGTGCAGGTCGAGCATGAACTGGCCGAGCGCACGCTCGAACCGGGCCAGCTGGCCTTTCAGGATCGTGAAGCGCGAGCCGGAAATGCGGGCAGCCCCTTCGAAATCCATGAGGCCGAGCGCCTCGCCGATCTCGAAATGCTCGCGCGGCTGGTGATTCCAGGTGGGCTTGTTGCCGACCACGCGCTTGACGACGTTGCCGGTCTCATCTTCGCCGACCGGAACGTCCTCGAGCGGGATGTTCGGAATGCGGGAGAGCGCGTCGTTGAGCTCTGTTTCCACCTTGCGGCTGTCTTCCTCAAGCGCCGGCATGGCGTTCTTGAGTTCGGCCACCTCGGCCTTCAGTTTTTCGGCAAGCTCGGCGTTCTTCTGCGCCATAGCGGCGCCGATGTCCTTGGACGCAGCGTTGCGGCGCGACTGCATGTCCTGCAGCGACTGAAGGATCGTGCGGCGGCGTTCGTCGAGGGCGATCAGCGACGCCGACAAAGGCTCCGCGCCCCGCTTCGCCAGGGCGGCGTCCAGCATCTCGGCATTTTCACGGATCCATTTAATATCAAGCATTGTCGTTCCACGCGTTGGTCAACTCACGGCGCGAAATCTCGAATGCTCAGCCCTTGGCGGGGCCGACCTCTCCGGAAGATCCTTCCTGCGACTCGGCAACTTCGCTCTTGAGCGCGTCCGCTGCCCGCTGTCTTTCGATGAGTCGCGCCGTATAGATCGAAATTTCGTAGAGAAGGATGGCTGGCAGTGCAAGGCCGATCTGGGAAACGGGATCGGGCGGCGTCAAGATGGCTGCGACGAAGAACGCAATGACGATCGCGTACTTTCGCTTATCCTTGAGGCCCTGGGAAGTGACGAGCCCGACGCGCGCAAGCAACGTCGTCACCACCGGCAACTGGAAGACGAGGCCGAAAGCGAAGACCAGCGACATGATCAGACTCAGGTATTCCGATACCTTTGGCAGGAGCTGGATTGCCACCTGCCCTTCGCCGCCGCCCTGCTCCATGGCCAGAAAAAACCACATAACCATGGGCGTGAAGAAGAAATAGACCAGGGCGCCCCCCATGAGGAACAGTATCGGCGACGCGACCAGGAATGGCAGGAAGGCAGCGCGTTCGTTCTTGTAGAGGCCTGGGGCGACAAACTTGTAGATCTGCGCGGCGATCACGGGAAAGGCGATGACCATAGCGCCGAACATCGCCACCTTGATCTGGGTAAAGAAGAATTCCTGCGGGGCCGTATAAATCAGCTCGACATTGCGATGGTTCAGGCCGGCCCAGCCCACTGCCCATTTGAACGGCAGCACCAAAAGGTTGAAGAGGCCCTTGGCAAAGTAGAAGCAGACGAGGAACGCCATGAAGAACGCGCCGACGGCCCACATCAGGCGTCTGCGCAATTCGATCAGATGCTCGATCAGCGGCTGCGGCCGGTCCTCGATATCGCCGCTCATGCTTCACCTTTCTTGCGCGTGCTGGCGCGCGGCTTGGACGTCTTGGTAGCCGGCTCGGCTGGAGCGGGCTTCGACGACTTCTTCTCGGCCACCGCCTTTGCGGGTGCCTTTGCCGGAGTTTTGGGCGCAGCCGCCTTTGGCGTTGCAGATTTCTTTGCCACCGGTGCCGGATCGGCCTTCGCCTTTGGCATCCGCTTGGGCTTTTCAGCCGGGACGGCAACCTCGGCGCGCTCGAGCTGACGAGTGGCAGAGCCTACGGCCGCAGCGGCGACCGCATCTGCGGGCTTCGCTTCCGCGACAGCTACCGGAGCGGCCATGACCGGCTCCGCAGTCGCGGGCTCGGTGGTACCCGTCGTGGCGGGCTTGTCAGGCGTCGCAGCCTTCTGCAGGTCCGATTTGATATCGTTGCCGATCTGGCGAAGCGGATTCATCGCATCCCTGAGCGCATTGGCCGGGTTGAGACTTTGCGCATCGCTGATCGTTTTTCGGACGTCGTCCAGATCCGCTTCGCGCAACGCTTCATCGAACTGCTGACGGAACTCGGAGGCCATGCCACGCAATTTCGTGGTCATGCGCCCGAATGCCCGCAGCATCGGCGGCAGATCCTTCGGCCCGACAACGACAATGAGAACGATTGCAATGACGACAAGCTCGGTCCAGCCGATATCAAGCATTTGATATGTCCTGCAAATCCATGACCCAGCCCGCCTGGCATCAATGCCAGCCGGGCCCTACGGACGCTTGATCGTTAGCGAACTTCGTCTGACTTGTGGTCGACCGTCTTGTTGTCGATCGTCTTGTCAGCCGAACCGGCGTCGTCCTCGCTCATGCCCTTCTTGAAGTTCTTGATGCCTTTGGCAACGTCGCCCATCAATTCCGGAATCTTGCCACGGCCGAACAATAGCAGGACCACCGCCAAAAAGATTAGCCAGTGCCAGATGCTTAAGGACCCCATGCTCTTACTCCCTTGAGGCTCTCATCAAAATTAAGAGCCTGCCACATGTCAAATTTCAGGCGTGCCACGGACAATCGCGCCTTGCGATCGACCCTAAGACGTTGATGCGTCTTTTTCAAACAGCAATATATCCCGCTCGTTAACCGAAAGCATTACGTCACGCAATCCTTGCGGCAATTGGTCCGCGCGGATACGGGCGCGCACAATGTCCTCGCAGCCCGGCACGGCCAGTTCCAACAACTCCACCACACCGATGAACCGGCGGGAAACGATGCGCGCAGGCGTGTCGCCATTCTCCTCGCCGACGCGCACCCCGGAAAGCCGCACCGCGACCGAAACGCGCTCCCCTTCGCCGTGGCGCCCGGCCGCTACGGTGCCGACCGGCGTATCGACGCGGCCATTGCGAACCTGCGCATTGAACACGTTGATTTCCGAGAAGAAACCGGCCGCAAAGAGGTTTCTCGGATGGCGGTAAAGCTCATCTGCCGTACCAACCTGGACAAGTCGCCCATCTTGCAGCAGCGCAATTCGATCGGCCATGCGCATCGCTTCTTCCGCATCGTGGGTGACGACGATCGCCGTCGCCCGGGTCTCTCTGAGGATAGCGAGCGTATCGGCGCGGATCGAATCCTTCAGACGCGAGTCGAGGCCGGAAAACGGTTCATCCATCAGAAGCACGGCAGGACGCGGCGCAAGCGCGCGCGCAAGCGCCACACGCTGCTGCTCGCCGCCGGAAAGCACGTGCGGGTACTGGTTAGCGTAGTGGGAGAGCCCCACACGCTCGAGTGCCGCGTCCGCCTGGTTCAGGGCTTCCTTCTTTGGCAGCGCCGTCAGGCCAAAGCGGACGTTGTCGCGAATGGACATGTGCGGGAAGAGCGCGAAGTCCTGGAACATCAGCCCGACACCGCGTTTTTCGGGCGGCAGGAAAACCGTGGGGCCGGAAATCTCCTGGCCATTGAGCAGAAGGCGTCCCGTGCTCTGCTTCTCGATCCCTGCGGCGATACGCAGCAAGGTCGTCTTGCCGGACCCAGACGGACCGAGCAGGCAAAGGACCTCGCCGGCCTTGGCCGCCAGGCTGACGCCCTTGATCGTTTCCTTGGCGTGATAGCTGTGATGAATATCTTCGAAGGCCAGGCTCGCCGCGAAGGATACACCCGCCGTCCGTCGCGTTGTCATGACGGGAGCGTCCTGCGGATCTGAAACCATGCTTGCATTCCTTGACACCAGTCGCGCCCGCTGAAACGGCCGGGCGCCAGGGAAAGCCGATATCCCCATTCAGGTTTTAATCAGCTTCTTCGCCCTTCGGTGTCAAGAGCCCCAGTTCTTCAAGGTCCAGCTGGGTGATGGGGTCTTCGTTCTCGGCAAGTTCGTCTTCGCCTACCGGAACGGGAATATTGAGATTGGACGGCACGCGGCCGGAAAGCAGCCCCGCCCCCTTCAGCTCCTCGATACCCGGCAGGTCGCGCAGTTCTTCGAGACCGAAGTGATCGAGAAAATCGCGGGTGGTGCCGAAGGTGACCGGCCGGCCCGGCGTGCGCCGGCGTCCCCTGAAGCGGACCCAGCCCGCTTCCATCAGCACGTCGAGCGTGCCCTTCGACGTCTGAACCCCGCGGATATCCTCGATCTCCGCGCGGGTCACCGGCTGGTGGTAGGCAATGATGGAAAGAACTTCGAGCGCAGCGCGCGAGAGCTTGCGGACCTCCTGTTCGTCGGTCTGCACGACGAAGGAGAGATCGGCTGCCGTGCGGAAAGCCCAATGGTCGGCGACCTGAACCAGGTTGACGCCGCGCGTCGCGTAGAGCGCCTTCAGCCGCATCATGATGCGACCGACATCGGCACCACGCGGCAGGCGACTTTCGATATAGGTCTCCGACACCGGCTGCGCCGAAGCAAACACCAGGGCTTCCGCGATCCGCTCGGCTTCCTGCTCCATCCGAGGATCGAAGGTCGGCGTCGCTCCGATCTCATCGTCCTCGTCGGAAGCTTCGGGCACGTACTTTTGGGCTTCAGCCACGGGCTGCCTCCATTTCGGCAAGCGTCTCCGCATCGATCGGGTTCGGTCCGCGCCGAAGATAGATGGGCGCAAAGGCCTCTTCCTGGCGGATCTCCAGCCGGCCCTCGCGAACCATCTCGAGCGAAGCTGCGAAGGAACTGGCGATCGCCGTTGCCCGCTCCTTCGGCGTCGTCATGTAGCGGATGAGAAAATGATCGAGCGCTGTCCAATCGTCGAGACCGCCGATCATGCGCGCCAGTATCAGGCGCGCGTCGGCAAGCGACCACACATGGCGCTTCTCGATCGTCACCTGCGTGATCGCCTGACGCTGACGCAGGCTCGCATAGGCGCTCAGGAGATCATAGAGCGAGGCATCGAAGCCGGACTTCTTCTCGGTGACGATATGTTCCGGGGCACCGCGAACGAAGACATCCTGGCCGAGCCGGTTTCTATTGATGAGCCTTGTTGCCGCCTCACGCATCGCCTCCAGGCGTTTCAGCCGGAAAGCCAGGGCCGAGGCCATTTCCTCGCCCGTTGGACCGTCGTCCTTCGCCTGTTGTGGGATCAGCAGGCGCGATTTCAGATAGGCAAGCCATGCCGCCATGACGAGATAGTCGGCGGCAAGCTCGATGCGGATGCTGCGCGCCCGCTCGATGAAGGCGATATATTGCTCGGCGAGTGCAAGTACGGAGATGCGCGAAAGATCGACACGCTGGCTGCGGGCAAGATGAAGCAGGAGATCGAGCGGGCCTTCGAAACCGGCAAGATCAACCACCAGCGCTTCTTCATGCAGCCCGCGCTCTGAAGTCTCTTCCTGCCACAGGGGCTCCATCGGCGCCTTCGACGCAGGCTTGCCTTGTCTTTCGCCCGCATTGCTCACTGACAGTCCAATCCTTTCCTGCCGGCCGCGCCTACCTTACACCGTCGCGAACTGGCCGTTAAACTCCGTCCGTAGATCGCTTTCGCTCGCATCGTCAGGCGCCCGGAACGCCGCTTCGACAGCCTTCGCCCGACGCAGGCTCTCGCCGGCGAGAACCGGCACCACGTCGGCGACGGCCTTCATTTCTTCCATTATGCCATGACAATGCAAGACGAGATCAAGCCCCGCGGCGATGATGTTGCGCGCGCGAGCGGTCATATCGCCGGCAAGCGCGTTCATCGAGACGTCGTCCGACATCAAGAGACCGTCGAAACCGATGTGACCGCGAATGATCTCGCGGACGACCTTCGCCGAGGTTGTCGCCGGATTGTCCGGGTCGATCGTCGTGAAGACCATGTGCGCCGACATCGCCATCACCTCGTCCTTCATGGCAACGAAGGGCAGGAAGTCGCTGCCAGCAAGTTCTTCGAAAGTAGCACTGACCACAGGCAGATTGTGGTGCGAGTCGACGAAGGTGCGGCCGTGACCGGGCATGTGCTTCATGACAGGCAGCATGCCGCCGGCCTTCAACCCCTCGCCCATCGCACGGCCGATCGCCGTTACGGTCTCAGGGTCGTGACCATAAGCGCGATTGCCGATGACGTCGTGGCTGCCGGGCACCGGCACATCGAGCACCGGCAGACAATCGACGGTAATGCCGAAGCGCATCAGGTCGAAGGCGTGGAGGCGTCCCATCAGCCAGGCAGCGCGCAGACCGAGCTCCCGGTCGCGTCGGTAGATTTCGCCGATCGCCGCGCCATTCGGGTATTGCTGGACGAGCGGTGGGCGAATGCGCTGCACGCGCCCGCCTTCCTGGTCGATGAGCACAGGTGCGTTCGGATTGCCGATGCTGTCGCGAAGCGACGCCACCAGATCGGCGATCTGCTGCTCCTCGCCGATATTGCGCCCGAACAGGATGAAGCCCCATGGCCGCTCGCCGGCAAAGAACTGGCGTTCGTCTTCGTTAAGAGAAAGGCCCTTGCAGCCCGAG
The DNA here is from genome assembly GCF_049905105.1 of Ensifer sp. R-19. Taxonomy (NCBI): domain Bacteria; kingdom Pseudomonadati; phylum Pseudomonadota; class Alphaproteobacteria; order Hyphomicrobiales; family Rhizobiaceae; genus Ensifer; species Ensifer sp. R-19. The sequence goes on along the minus strand of NZ_CP184569.1, from coordinate 1,363,395 downwards.
ATAAATGCTTTTGATTCGCTCATTGAGAGAGCATAGAGCGGGCGTCGCCCGGCGCGAAGCCACAAAGACGAAGCCCCGTCGTTCATGCACAAGGCCATGGGGCAAACGAAAACCCTGAAATGCGAAGGGCGCGGCCTATGAGCCGCGCCCTCCTCAACTCTATCCGTTGTGCCCGGCTTACTTGGTCACCAGGCAGCTTCCGCCAGCGCCCTTGTACTTGGAGCACAGGGCATTTGCCTCTTCCTTGGAGCCGGCCGGGATGCGGACACGATAGTAGGTGCCCTTGCCGGCGATCTCCGCCTTGCGGATATCGACGCCACGGCCGCCAATGACGCTGCCGAACTTGCTGGAAAGGCTGTTGTAGGACTTCTGTGCTTCGGCTTCGGACGGCAGGGATGCGACCTGGATGAAGTATCCGCCGGTCGGAACCGATGCGGTTGCAACCTGCTGCGCCGGCTGGGCTTCTGCAGTGGCAGCCGCCGGCTCTTCGGCCGGACGCACGTTGCTGCGCTCGGTAGCAGTGCCGGCAACATTAGCCGGCTGCTCGACCGGACGCGCCTGCGGCGTTGGCGCCTTGTCGCCTGTTGCCGTCGTCGTCACGCTGCGAACCGGAACCTGTTCGATATCGGCATTGCCCGTTGCGGCAAGCGCCACCTGATCGACATTGGCCGATGCCTGACCGGCAGCAGTGACATCAGCCGAAGCGACTTCCTTCGAGGGCGCTTCCGGCAGCGGCTGCGTCGCACCGGCGACATCGGTCGCCGGTGCGGCAACCGGCTCTTCACGAGCAACCAGCGTGCCATCCGGCTTGACGATCATTGTGCGCACTTTGCGCGGTGCAACGGCCGGTGCCTTGTCTTCTTCCTGAGCGGCAGTCTGGGTGCCGCCATCCGGCAGCAAGCGAGCGCCGTCCTCGTCATCGGCCGGCAGGTTGGCCTGCAGGCCATCCGAGTCGTCGCTGCCTTCAAGCGGCAGCGTTTCCGGCGTCAGCGTCTTCTGAACGACGTCCATCGGCTCTTCGGTCGAAGAAACCAATGCTTCCTGCTGCGGCGCACCGGCTTGGGCTCCAGCGACGCGGTCGTAAACGGCCTTGTCCTGGTTCGGAACGGTCTTGCCGCCCTTTTCTTCCGGCACGACCTTAACCGGCCCCTTGTCGGCGAGAATGATCTTGGGACCCTCGGCAGAGGTTACCGCACCACTGCCGCCCATCCAGGCGTAGACAGCCGCGCCACCGAGAATGATGACGCCAGCAACGCTTGCCGCGAGCAGCATCGTACGCTGCGACCGCCGGCCCGAGCCGTAGTCGCGAGAGTCGCCCGCATCGTCCTGGCTCTGCACCGGGGAAACCCGCTCGGCATCACGCGTCGGGGACTTCCGTTCGGTCATGGAGCGGCGGAAGTCCTCTTCCATCGCCTTCTCGAATTCGTCGAAATCGTCGAGCGCGCCGCCTCCGAACGACGGATTTGCATTTGCTGCCGAGGTCGGACGAGCCACCTCGGCCTTTTCAACCGCGGCCGGACGGGGATCCTTGGCGGCCGGAGCCGGCGTGCCGAACAGCTGCGCCATTTCCGCGTCGATATCGAGATCGTAGTCTGCTGGATAGGCGACCGGCTTTTCCGTTTCGATGACGGGCAGCTGCGGCACGTCCATGTCGGCGATCGGCGCAACGCCATTCTCGGCTTCGGCGATCATCGAGGGATCGAAGGGCAGCGTGCTTTCAGGCTGCACGTCCTGCTGCTCCACCGGGGCCGGAGCCACGAAGGTTTCGACGGAACGTTCCGGTTCACGCTGCGGAGCAACCGCTTCGATGACCGGCTGCGCAGCAGCCTGCGACACGACCACAGGTGCGACGGCAATCGGTTCGGTCGGCCCGAGGTCCGCAAGATCGAGCTTCAGTGCGGCATCGGAGAGCTCCATTTCGAAGTTCTCGATGTCGAAGCCCGGCTCGTTCTCCTGTTCTGCAACGGGCTGGACCGGCTGGACAGCCTCAACCACCGGCGAAACGGCAGGCGTGGCGACTGCGGCAGCTGCGGGTGCCGCAACAGGCGCTGCCTGCGTCACGAGCGGACCGGCGAAGGCGCGCTGCTGGCTGGCGCCCGAGGGCGAAGCAACGGGCGTCGCCCGGCTGAAGGTCGGCGTAAAGGGATAGGGACTCTTCTTCGCCGGCGCCGCAACCGTGTTTACCGGCGCGGCGGCGGGAGCAACGACCGGCTGTTGCGTGGCGTGAAGGGCCGGATGAGACTGCACGGCAGCGGCAACCACGGCGGTGATCGGCGGAACCGGGAAGCGCTCGATATCCGCAAGAAGATCGTCGCGGGCAGTGTCATGGCCAGCGGGCTCTTCCGGGATTGTCTCGCTCACGTATACGGCATCGTCCACGCGCTCCTCCGGAGCGACGTCAAGGCTAGCAACGTCAAGGTTGGCAACCTCAAGGCTCGGCTCGTCGTAAACCGGGAACGCTTCGGCGACAGCAGCGGGCTCGGCCCAAGCCGTCGACAAATCTGCGGCCGGCGCTTGCCAGTCGTCGACTACCTGTTCCTTCGCCTCAGATACCGGCTCTTCTTCGAACGGCAACAGATCGGCTTCGCCGAGCGACAGTTCGAGCTCGCGCTCCAGATCGAACGCCGGCTCGTCGGCGACGAATTCGGCGTTATCGACTTCGGCAGCCTGAGGGGCGGCCGAGAACGACTGCACCTCGACAACCTGCTCCGGTTCCTCTTCGGCGACAGCGGCCGGTGCTGCGACCGGCTCGGGCTGACGGAATATCGGCGCCTCGTACTCTTCCGCGAATTCGGCTACCGGCTCGATCCGGGCCTCTTCGACCGGCTGCGGCGCCGAAACCGGCTCCACAGCAGGCTGCTGCCCAGCACGGGGCGCATCGTAGCTGTCGAAAGCGCGAAGGAGTTCGTCTTCGAGATCGAAGGCGGGCTCCTGACGGACCGCCTCCTGATGTCGCTGCAACTCTTGCAATTGCTGTACGGCCGGACGGGCATCGTAACCGACGATCCGGGCGAGTTCGGCCAACGGATCATCGTCTGCCAATACATCGAATTCAGCCGGCCCGCTTCGTGCGAATTGTTTGTCTGCCATGCTCTCCACTCACAATTGCCTGTATTTATGTGCCAGTGCATTGTGGGAAAATGGTGACAATACTTATCGCATTTCCTCCGGTGCGGAGGTGCCTGTAATAGACAGGCCGGACTTCAATACCGAAGCGACAGCATGCACCAGCCCGAGTCTGGCAGTACTTAATTGTCTATTTTTATCGTTAACAAAACGTAATTCCGGATTCTCTTTACCTTTGTTCCAGTGTCCGTGGAAGGCAGCGGCAAGATCGTACAGGTAAAACGCGATACGATGCGGCTCCTGAGCCAGTGCCGCGGCCTCGATCACCCGCGGATATTCTGCGAGCTTGGCAACGAGCTGAAGCTCCGTCGGATCCTCGATCTTTCCCTGAACCGCACCGGCGAGATCAAGCGATTCGATGTCCAGATCCGGGAACGCGTCCGCCGCCTGGCGGAACACAGACCGGCAACGCGCATGCGCATACTGCACGTAAAAGACCGGATTATCCTTGGACTGTTCTGTAACCTTGGCAAAGTCGAAGTCGAGCGGCTCGGAATTCTTCCGGTAGATCATCATGAAACGAACCGGATCACGGCCGACTTCATCGACGACTTCGCGCAGCGTGACGAAATCGCCGGAGCGCTTCGACATCTTCACCGGCTCACCGTCGCGGAAGAGCTTGACCAATTGGCAGAGCAGAACCGTAAGTTTCGACGAACCGCCAGACACGGCGCGCGCCAGCGCCTCGAGCCGCTTGACGTAACCGCCATGGTCGGCGCCCAGCACATAGATCATCTCGTCAAAGCCGCGGTCGAACTTGTCCTTGAAGTAGGCGACGTCAGCGGCGAAGTAGGTGTAGCTTCCGTCCGACTTGATCAGCGGCCGATCGATATCGTCACCGACCTCCGTCGAGCGGAACAGCGTCTGCTCGCGATCTTCCCAATCCTCCGGGAGCTGCCCCTTCGGCGGCGGCAACGTACCCTTGTAGACGTGCCCCTTGAAGGTCAGGTCGTTGATTGCCGTACGAATCGCAGCCGCCCCATTGGCGTGAAGCGTGCGTTCGGAGAAGAAGACGTCGTGAGTGACGTTCAACGCCGCGAGATCCTCTCGGATCATCACCATCATGGCATCGATCGTCCGGTCCTTGACGAGCGGCATCCACTTGTCTTCGGGCATCAGGCGCAGGCTCGTGCCGAATTCATCGGCGAGCGCTTCGCCAACCGGAACGAGATAATCACCCGGATAAAGACCCGGCGGGATTTCACCGATGTCTTCACCAAGCGCCTGGCGATACCGCATGAAGGCAGAACGTGCGAGAACGTCGATCTGCGACCCGGCGTCGTTGATGTAGTATTCCTTGGTCACCGCATAACCGGCAAAGGCCAAAAGGTTGGCAAGCGCGTCGCCGACCACGGCGCCGCGGCAATGGCCGACATGCATCGGTCCCGTCGGGTTGGCCGAGACATACTCGACGTTAACCTTGCGGCCCGAACCGACAGTGCTGCGGCCATAGTCGGGGCCGGTGCGCACCATGTTCGACAGCAGCTTCTGCCAATAGGAAACCGAAAGCCGGACGTTGATGAAGCCCGGGCCGGCAACGGTCACTTCGGTGACTTCCGGATCCTGCTTGAGCTTCTCAACGATGAGCTCAGCGAGCGCCCGCGGGTTCAGGCCGAGGGGCTTGGCCAGCACCATGGCGGCATTGGTCGCGACATCACCGTGGCTTGGATCGCGCGGCGGCTCGACATTGACACGGCCGAAGTCAAGCTCGGATCGCTTTTCTCGAACGCTGTCAAGCGTTTCGAGAATGTCCTTAATTCTTGATTCGAAGTCCGTGAAGAGATTCATCTGATCCGTCCGCTTTTCCCGACCACATGTGGCCGGCGCAAAACTCAAAAAGGAGGCTCGGTTCGCTTGAACCGTAAGCCTCCGGGCGGGGCGTCCCTACCGCAAATCCGGCGTGTGGTCAAACAAGCGCTTGTGCACGCTGATCGCGAAGGTATCGGTCATGCCGGCCAGATAGTCGCCGACATGACGGGCCCTCGCCGGTTCGGCCATGCCCGAGATCTGATCGATCCAATAGTGCTCCCGCATCAATTGTGGGTCGTCCATGAAGGCATGATAGAGATCGCAGACGATCGACGCCGCACCTTCCCGCACCCGCATCACTTCCGGGTGGCGATAGATCCGGGTCATCAGCAGACGCTTGATCTGCTTGTCCGTCTCGCTCATCTCCTCGGAGAACGTCGCCATGACCGTACCCGCCTGACGTACCTCGGCTGCGCTCTCGGGGCGAATGTCCGCGATACGCTGCTGGGCGACGCCGATCACGTCCTCGACCATTGCCGTGATCTGACGGCGCATGATTTCGTGCGTGAAGCGGCTGCTTTCAAGACCGGGATAACGATCGTGAACCTCGCGCATCAGACGGGCAAGGAACGGCACGTCTTCCAGCATCTCGAACGTCAGGTAGCCGGCCCGCAGGCCATCATCGATATCATGGGTGTTGTAGGCGATATCGTCGGCGATGGCCGCGACCTGCGCCTCCAAGCTCGCATAACTCGCCAGTTCCAGATCGTGAAGCGCACAGTAGTCCAGGATCGGCTGAGGCACCGGTCCGCGCGTACCCTGGCCGTCGGGCGTGAGTAACGGCCCATTGTGCTTGACCAGCCCCTCAAGACTCTCCCAGGTCAGGTTCAGCCCGTCGAACTCGGCGTAGCGCCGCTCGAGTTTGGTGACGATGCGCAGCGACTGGGCATTGTGGTCGAAGCCGCCATGGGGCTTCAGCATCTCGTGCAGGGCGTCCTCGCCCGTATGGCCGAACGGCGTGTGACCGAAATCGTGAACGAGGGCGACGCCTTCGGCGAGGTCCTCGTCGAGCTTGAGGGCACGCGCCAGGGCGCGGGCGATCTGCGCCACTTCGATCGTGTGCGTCAGCCGCGTCCGATAGTGGTCGCCGTCGGCAGCGATGAAGACCTGTGTCTTGTGCTTCAGCCGGCGAAAGGCCGTCGTGTGGACGATGCGATCGCGATCGCGCTGGAAATCCGAACGTGTCGCGCTCGACGCTTCCGGATAGAGCCTGCCGCGCGTCGCCCAGGGGTTCGACGCGAACGGCGCGTGTTCACCATAACCGAAGCCCAGCGCATTTTTGTCGAATGTCATTTTCCACCCAAATCGTCATCCCATTGACGGGACATTGAAGCCTTCATACCTATAGTGAAAGCCACGGAAACGCGTCGCGCAAGCATCGACCGATTCCGCAAGCGAAAGCAACGGCTTGGCCGCGGGGGTTGAAACGACCTCCGGCGTTGGCCGAGGCGGTGCTGCAAACGACAATCAAATCTCTCCGGTTCTTGACCCCGGCAGGAGGCAGATATGACGCAAGAAACCGTGACCCTTTCGGACGCTGCTGCAAAGCGGATCGCCACGATCCTTCGTTCGGACAGTCACAACAACGCGATGCGGGTGTCCGTCGAAGGCGGCGGCTGCTCGGGATTCTCCTATAAGTTCGACCTGGTCGACAGCGCCAACGACGACGATCTGGTGCTGGAGAAGAACGACGCCAAGGTGCTGATCGACAGCCTGTCGCTCGTCTATATGGGCGGCTCAGAGATCGACTTCGTCGACAACCTGCTCGGCCAGTCGTTTCAGATCAAGAATCCGAATGCGGTCGCAAGCTGCGGATGCGGAACGAGTTTTTCCATCTGAGCCAACGGCCACCTGGCCTGCCTGCGGTCGCCGTCAGAGATACGGCGACCCCAGCCAAAGCACACGGTTCGCCAGCCGGTCGATAAGTGGCTTGGCGCGCAAGGCCTCGAGCGTGACCGGTTCGGCCGAAGCCAGCACATCCGATATCATGCCGCCGATCGTATGGGCGAAACCATCGTCCAGCACTTCGAGATCGAACTCGAAGTTGAGACGCAGGGAACGCGGATCGAGATTGGTCGACCCAACATAGGCCCAGCGCTCGTCCACGATCAGAAGCTTCGAATGGTTGAAGGCGCCCTCGGCGCGCCAGACCCGACAATGACCTTTCAATACCTGATCGAACTGGGCGGTCATTGCGCGATCGACCAGAAGCAGATTGTTGACCGCCGGCACGATGATGTCGACCTCGACGCCCCGGCGCGCCGCGGTCACCAAGGCGCTGATCAGTTCGCGGTCCGGAAGGAAATAGGGCGACATCAGGCGGATGTTCTTGCGCGCCACCGAGAACGCCCCCATCAGCATCTTGTGATTGGTTTCGTTCGTGGCGTCCGGCCCTGAGGGTATGGCGCGCATCAGCACAGAAGACGTTTCTGCCGGCAAAGGCATTTCTTCGAGCGCCCAGGCACCGCCCGTCAGCATCTCCCCGCTGGAAAACTGCCAGTCCTCGGCGGCGACCTGAAAGATGTCGGCGACCACCGGGCCCGTTACCCGAAAGTGCGTGTCGAGGGCCGGCTCCTCGCCGGCAATCTCGCTGCTAAAGCCCGCCCGGATGTTCATGCCGCCGGCAAAGGCGACGCGGCCGTCGACCACGAGAATCTTTCGGTGCGTGCGCAGATTGGCATAGGGCAACCTCAGCCCCATGATGATATTGCCGTTGAAGACGGCCGTCGGAACGCCGGCCGTCTTCAGATGACCGACAATGCTGGGGACGGAGTAGCGCGCGCCGACTGCGTCGATCAGTACGCGCACCTGGACGCCACGCGCGATCGCGGCGATCAAGGCGTCGGCAAAGCGAAGGCCGACCACGTCGCGATCGAAGATATAGCTCTCTATCAGGATGCTGCGCTGCGCACCGGCAATGGCCACCAGCATGGCCTCATAGGCAGCATCCCCGCCGGCCAGCACCTCGATGCCGTTGCCGGAACACATGCGGTGCCGGGAAACACGGTCGCCGAGGATTTTCATCGCGGCAAAACGATTCCCGAAACTTCCGGCAATATCTGTTTCAGAGATATCGAACCTGCCGAACTGATCGGGGCCTTGCCCGCGCAGCAGTGCGCGTTGCGAGCCGATCGAGGAGCGGCGGATACGGTTGATGCCGGCAACGGCATAGAGCAATGCCCCGACGATCGGCGAGAGCAGAACGACACCGACCCAACCTGCGGCGGCGCGAACGTCGTCCTTGGTCATGGCGGCGTGAATGGCAGCCGGGATGCCAAGCGCGAAGGACAGCAGCGCCAGGATATGCGGCCAGTAGTTCTGCACGAGATCGATCATGCGCCGGACTATAGCCGGCCATGGATCGGAATCAATTCAAGCAGCCGCAACCTATACCGTATATAAACTGCGCGCGGCGTCGCCCGTCGTCGTTGCAGCTCTGCCCAGCGCTGAAAGTCCGCAGGTATCGGATTTGTCAAAAGAATCCGGAGCGGCTAGAAGAGTCCCGCCGCAAGGACTCACCTGTATGGAAGGGCGTTTCGAGCCATGAAGATTGCCACCTGGAACATCAATGGCGTCAAGGCGCGAATCGACAGCCTGTTGGCATGGGTGAAGGAAGCCAATCCGGACATCGTCTGCCTGCAGGAGATCAAGTCTGTCGACGACGGCTTTCCTCGTCTGGAGATCGAAGCCCTCGGCTATCATGTCGAGACCCACGGCCAGAAGGGCTTCAACGGCGTCGCCCTGCTCTCCAAGCTGCGTCCGGACGAAGTCAACCGCGGCCTGCCGGGCGACGACTCCGATGAGCAGTCGCGTTTCATCGAAGGCGTGTTCTCGGTTGCCGGCGGCGTGATCCGTGTCTGCTCGCTCTACCTGCCGAACGGCAATCCGGTCGATAGTGAGAAGTACCCCTATAAGCTCGCCTGGATGCGCCGGCTGACCGCCTATGCCGAGCAGCGCCTTCTGCTCGAAGAGCCCTTCATCCTGGCAGGCGACTACAACGTCATCCCGGAGGAGCACGACTGCTGGGACATCAAAGTCTGGCAGAACGACGCACTTTTCCTGCCGGAGACGCGCGCGGCCTATCGGCGCCTGCGCAATCTCGGTTTCACCGACGCGGTGCGGGCCACCTCAGACGCGGTGCCGCTCTATACGTTCTGGGATTATCAGGCCGGCTGCTGGCCGAAGAATTTCGGCATTCGCATCGACCATCTGATGCTGTCGCCGGAGGCAGCCGATCGACTGGTTTCGACGTCGATCGACAAACATGTTCGCGCCTGGGAAAAGCCCTCGGACCACGTTCCTGTTATCGGCGAGTTTGCTTTCGCGGCCGCCTGAGGTGCGGATCTGCCGTTCGGCTATTCGGTGCTGGCTGAGGGGTAGCCGCGCGGCGAACTCAGTCGTCGTCGCCCTGCATATGTAGATTCTGCGAAAGCGAGATTGCCGTACGGCGATCATCTTCGGTGGCAAGCGAGAATGCCTGCTCCTGCATCGACTGGAGCCAGGGCCGATCCTTCGGCGAACACTGGTCGAGCGCGGCGGTCATATAGGCGAGACCGCGAATGGTCTGGCCTTCCTGGAAGATTACGTTGCCGAAGACACCCATGGCACCGGCATGGCCGCTCTTGCGGGCACGGTTGAGCCACTTCTTGGCTTGCTGAACGTTGACGCTACCGCCCTCGCCCGACAGCAGCATGCGCGCAAGCTGGAACTGCGCCTCAGCGACACCAAAGGTCGACGCCGCCTGGAAATAGAGCTGCCGCGCCTGGGCCATATCCGACTGGATCGGGCTGTCGGGAATGCCGCGTCGGTAGTAGCCGGCAAGAGAGATCAACGCGTTGACGAAATAGCCGGTATCCTCAGAACCCGGCTCCACACCCTGCTGGGCGATCTCGCTGTAGATCTTGAAGGCCTCGAGGTCGTTTTCGGCGACACCGTCGCCATAGGCATACATGTTGGCCAGAGCCCAGCGGGAGCCGGTATGCCCCTTCTCCGCAGCGTATTTGTAGGCCTCGACGGCCTCGTCCTTGCGGCCGTTCTTGTAAGCGGAGAAACCGAACTTGAAGAGCGCGAAGGGACCGGATTCCTTCGTGACGCCTGCCCCCGGATCAAAGGCAAGGGCCGGCATGGTGCTGGTCCCGCAGACCGCCAGCGACACGCCGAGTATCGCAACCTTCAGTGACTTCAGTTCACCCGCAAGCATCACAGTCTAATTCTTCCGTTCCAGCCGGCCACGCCGAACTCATCACCGCTGCAAACACAAACGCCCGGACGACCCGTCGCCGCCCAAAACTTCACCAATTCCGCCGAGAACATCGACGCACCATTCCAGAACGAAACTTCGACAGATGCACCGAAAAGACCATTTCAGTCGACCACTTGCACAAAAGTGCCGAAGGCCACATCTGACATGAACATCGACGGTCCAAGTTTCACTTCACACCAAACGCCGCAGGTTTCGTTTTCACGGTTGCAGGTTTGTCCCTACTATCGCTGCTCCCTGTTTGTGGCGGGAAATGGACATAGCCGGGACGAGTCCGATGCTAGCAAACTCTAGCATTAAATGTGTTGCTGAATCGTCACATTAGCGAACGGTGCAAAGGCAACAGCGAACAGTTCCACATCAAAAAGAAAGGCCCGGTCGAAACCGGGCCCAAACACTCAGATTGGCGAAGGATCAGAACTTGACCTTAAGGGACGTCGATATGGCGCCGAAGAAATCGTTACCGTAGTCGTAGGACACATCGCCGCCGATAACCTGCCCGTCGAAGTTAACGGGGCCCGAACTGCCGCTCGTCAGGATGCCCACTGCACCAGCCAGTCGAAGCTCGATATTCTTGTTTGGCGAATAGGATACACCCGAGCCAAGCGACCAAGTATCGGACTGAGTGCCATAGCCGTGGCTGGTACCGCGGTCCCAGGTCAGGCTAACAGCGCCGTTCCACTGATCGTTGAACTTGTGACCAAAGCCGCCTGAAATCGTCCAGCCGTCTCGATAAAGCAGGTCAAGCGAGGTGCAGGGCTGAGCCAGGGTTCCGCCCGACGAAGGGCAAAACTTGAGAACCTGGAGTTGGCTCCAATCCGTCCATTTGACCGAGCCGAAGGCGACCCAGTCGGGCGCAATACCGGACTGAATCTTCAATTCGAGTGAATCCGGCATCGATGCAAAGCCGGAGACCCCATAGAAGTTAACCGGAGCCGGCCCGCGAACGTCACGCAGGTCGATCGTTCCCGCAAGGTTGTCGAGGTCCACGGCACTGTTGTAGACGAGGCTCGCCCGCACTGCGTATTCAGGAATTTCGTAGCCGACGCCAGCGCGCCAGCCCCAACCATCCCCCTCGAGATCCAGCCGACCGATGCCGGTACGCCCGGCGGCCAATACCGGTGGCACGCCCGTGAAATCCTGAACCAACCGCTCCTTGAAGCCGCTGACCTCTTGGTAGAAGACGCCGCCGATGATGCGGAACTGACCTTGGCCGACGTCCCATTTATAGGAGCAGGTTGCGGCGTAGTTGTCGCTTTCGACCTTCGTCTCGACGTTGTTGTTTGCACCGGCCCAGTTGAGGCCCGGGTTGGTATGCGCACCCCAGGGCTGCGAATAGTCGGCCATACAGTCGATATCGTCAGCAAAGCGCGCCTTGACCCCAACGCGCGGAACCCAATAGCTCTCGGTATCGTCGGCGGTATTCGGTCGGGAATTCAAGTTACCACCGCCAGCACCCGGCCCCGTTCCATTAAACGGGAAAACCGCAGACGTCGTATCCGTGTCTCTGACATTCTTCAGTTCGCGCTGCGGATTGACGTAGGTCGCCGAAGCTTCGCCGGCGTAGTCCGACGGGTCGAACAGCAGATCGATGTTGTAACCACCGCGCTCAAGACCGCCGGCGTGGGCCGCCGACGCAACCAGCAAACCAGCCGCCACCGTCAGGACGCCACGCTTAAAATTCATGTGAGCCATCAAGCTCCTCCCCTGCACTGCAATCTGCGACATTCCACCTCATGCCGCGTATGGCGGAAGTATTCTCACGAACATGTGAAATCGCAAATGCCAGATGCAGAGGCGGTGCGGCACTATGCGTCACATAATTTACGTAAGATTCTCACGATTTAGACACATTCGCGCATTTCCGAAATGATATTCCGGAAAATAGGTAAATAACCCAATAAAATAGGAAAAACTTCCAACACTCGCGAAAGCTGTGTCGTGGAGACAACAATATTGGTTTTTGCTGGAGATCAACAAAAATGGCCGTTGAAACTCCGCCTGCCCATGCCAAGCGATTTCGTGAACGGCCGACAGTATTCAGCTCAGCGATTCGATCGCGAAGCGCGCCCCGGTAAGTATATAAAATCATACTAAAATAGAAAATCCGCGACGGACCTGTCGCGGATTTTGACTTCCTTGGCCGGTCAACCCTGTGGGCGGTTGCACCCTTAGCGTGCTTCCTAACCGGCTTCCGCCACGCGCGTGAGCGCGACGCCAAGCGAATCTTTCTGAAGATCGAGCTCCACCAGGCGCTCACGCTCCGCTTCCACCAGTTCCGGTTTTGCGTTCGCGACGAACTTTTCATTGGCCAATTTGCCAAGAATACGCTCGCGCTCCGCATCCACCTTGGCGATCGCCTTCTCCAGGCGCGACTTCTCGGCGGAGAGATCGATCAGGTTGCCAAGCGGCAGGCACGCGGTCGCCTCACCCACAACGATCTGGGCACTGCCGCGCGGGGCGACAGTCGCATAGTCGATGTGTTCGACACGCGCCAGGCGCGCAATTGCCGGAGCATGCTGCTGCAGGCGCTCGCGCGTCAGATTGTTCGCGCCGACGACGATCAGCGGCGCGGTTGCTGCCGGCGGAACATTCATCTCCGAACGGACGGAGCGGATGCCTGAGACTAGGTCGATCAGCCAGTTGATCTCATCGGCGGCCGCATCATCGGCATAGGAAGCCGCCGGCCATTCGGCGTGGCAGAGCAGCGTCTCGCGTTCGCGGCCCTCGCCTGCCGTCTGCCCCCAGAGCTCCTCGGTCATGAACGGCATGAACGGGTGCAGCAGCTTGTAGATCTCGTCGAGAACATAGGCGACGCAGGCCTGTGACTCGCGCTTGGCCGCCTCGTCCTCGCCGTTGAAGACCGGCTTCAGCAGCTCGAGATACCAATCGCAGAACTGGTTCCAGACGAAACGATAGAGACTGCCGGCGGCTTCGTTGAAACGATAGGCCTCGATCGCCTCGGTGACGTCGCGGATGGTGCGCGAAAGCTCCGTCAGGATCCAGCGGTTGATGGTGAGCGACGCGGCTTCGGGGATGAAACCGTCGCTGTCGACCACGCCGTTCATCTGGGCAAAACGCGTCGCGTTCCAGAGCTTCGTGCCGAAGTTGCGATAACCGGCGATGCGGGCGGGATCGAGCTTCACGTCGCGGCCCTGGGCAGCCATGATCGCCAGCGTGAAGCGCAGTGCGTCAGCCCCATATTCGTCGATAAGTTCGAGCGGGTCGATGACGTTGCCCTTCGACTTCGACATCTTCTGGCCGTTCTTGTCGCGAACGAGCGCATGGACGTAGACCGTATGGAACGGCTCGACTGGGGTGCCGTCGGCATCCTTCATGAAGTGCAGGCCCATCATCATCATGCGGGCGACCCAGAAGAAGATGATGTCGAAGCCTGTCACCAGAACGTCGGTCTGATAGTACTTCTCCAGTTCCGGCGTCTCGTTCGGCCAGCCGAGCGTGGAGAACGGCCAGAGCGCCGAAGAGAACCAGGTGTCGAGCACGTCTTCGTCGCGGGTCAGGATTTCGCCCGGCTTGAAGTTTTCAAGCAGGTCCTCGACATAGGCCTTCATCGGGCCTTCATGCGCGAGATAGTGCTGGATCGCGGCGTGCAGCGCCTCTTCCTCGGTCTTCTCGACGAAGACCTGGCCATCCGGTCCGTACCAGGCCGGGATCTGATGCCCCCACCAGAGCTGGCGCGAGACGCACCAGGGCTGGATGTTCTCCATCCACTCGAAGTAGGTCTTTTCCCAGTTCTTCGGAACGAAGTTCGTGCGGCCTTCCTTGACGGCGGCAATCGCAGGCTTCGCGAGCGTCTTGGCGTCGACGTACCATTGTTCCGTCAGGCGCGGCTCGATCGGCACGCCGCCACGATCGCCATGGGGGACCATGTGTTTGTGCGGCTCGATCTTGTCGAGCAGGCCAGCCTCTTCGAAGATGCGGACGATGATCTTGCGAGCCTCGAAGCGATCCTTGCCTTCGAGTTCGTCCCACGCACCATGCAGGGCTGCCGGATCGGAAAGCCCTTCGAGGAACTCCTCATTGTCCTTGATGGTGATGCGACCTTCGATCGTCATGATGTTGATCGCGCTGAGGCCCGCGCGCTTGCCGACGTCGAAGTCGTTGAAGTCGTGCGCAGGCGTGATCTTCACCGCGCCGGTGCCGGCCGTCGGATCCGCATAGCTGTCGCCGACGACGGGGATGCGCCGGCCGACGATCGGCAGGATGACATGCTTGCCGATCAGCGGTTTATAGCGCTCGTCGTCAGGGTTGACGGCAATGCCGCTGTCCCCGAGCATCGTTTCCGGGCGGGTGGTCGCGACGACCAGATAGTCGCGCTTCTCCCATTCGGTCGCCTTGCCTTCCTCATTGAAGGCAACCGGATGTTCATAAGTGACACCCGGTTCGAGCGGATAGCGCAGATACCAGAGATTGCCGTTGATCTCGTGCTGCTCGACCTCCAGATCGGAAATCGCCGTCAGAAGCTTCGGGTCCCAGTTGACCAGGCGCTTGTCCTTGTAGATCAGCCCTTCCTTGTAGAGCGAGACGAAGACCTCCAGAACGGCTTCCGAGAGGCCGTCGTCCATGGTGAAGCGTTCACGCGACCAGTCGCAGGATGCGCCGAGCCGCTTCAACTGATTGAAGATCAAGCCGCCGGATTCGGCCTTCCACTCCCAGACCTTCTCAATGAAGGCCTCGCGCCCCATCTGCCGACGGTGCTGCTGGGTTTCCATCAGCTTGCGCTCGACGACCATCTGGGTCGCAATACCGGCATGGTCCATGCCCGGCTGCCACAGCACGTCCTTGCCGCGCATGCGCTCGAAGCGAACCATGACGTCCTGAAGCGTGTTGTTGAGCGCGTGGCCCATGTGCAGCGAACCGGTTACGTTCGGCGGCGGGATCACGATGCAGAAGCTATCGGCGCCGGGCTTGGCACCCGCGCCTGCACGAAACGCGTTTTCTTCGTCCCACTTCTTGGCGATACGTGGGTCGACGGATGCGGAATCGTAGGTCTTATCAAGCATTTTGGAGCCAATTTTGGAGAGTGATGTCTGTGTCTTGTAAACCGGAACGGCCGGTGCAAGTCAACACGAACGCAAAAAGCCGCGACGGTCGCCGCGGCCCCACGCATCAAAAGATCTGAATTTCAGCGACGCGGCCCGCGGGCAACACGCTCGATTTCCTCGCGAACCAGCCGTTCGACGAGTGTCGGCAGATTGTCGTCCAGCCATTCCTGTAGCATCGGCCGCAGCATTTCCTGGGCAATTTCGTCGAACGAGCGCCTTGCGCCCTGATCGACCGCGAGAGCGAGGTTGTCGAAGGATTGCGCGACCTTCCGGCCGACTTCCGGAGAGACGATGGCTGCGATCGCCTTCTCGGGGGCCACCGTGTCGATCACGGGCGCCGGCGCCGGCGCTGGCGATTCGACGCTGTCGCGACGCTCCGATGGCTCTGGGGCAGCGACGGCTTCCGCATCCTCGTGTGTTTCTGGGGCCACGATCGACTGAACGGCCGGAGCCTTGGGCGCTGATACCGCGGCCATGCGCGACGTTACGACGGGGCTGTCCTGGATCGCCGGCGCTGGCGCGACTGGCTGCGTTTCGCGCGGGGCAAACCCCGTTGCGTGACGCTCCGAAGCCGCACGAACGCGTGCTGCGACATCAGCCAGCGAAAGCGGCGGCTGTGCAACCGACGCGCTGGCCTCGGACGAGACGATGGAAAGCTCTACGGCAGGAGCCGCGGGGGCGGGCCTCGATGTTTCGGCAGATTCCTCGCGCCGCCCGAAGGCTACGGTCTCGATCTCGCTGTCGATCGTCAGCTCGATCTCGTCACCCGCCTCGTCCTCGAAATGCTCCTGCGGCGAAAGCCCGGCCTGCCCAGGCTCATTGCTCTCGATGATCTTGCGAATGGATGCCAGGATCTCATCCATCGAAGGTTCACGCGCGACATTGAGCTGTGCCATTTCTATCCCCGTTTGACGCGGCCGGCATGTGTTTCAAAACAGGACATGCGCCGATTTCCGACAAACCTTATGTGAGTTCGCGGACGAAACATACGCCACGAATCAGCCACTCAGATCCTTGCACAGATTTGTTTTCAGGGGGAAAAAGAGAAACGCCCCGGGGAGACCGGGGCGTTTTCTTTAGCGACCGTCGACGGTTCGAAGACCGAACCATTTATCCTTGACCGCCTCGTAATGTTCTTCGGCGCGATATTCGGCCACCTGCAGACCCTGGCTCTTCACGGTCAGCCTCGCGGAGGCTGCAAGCAAGGTATAGCTCGCGACGACCGCATCGCGCTGCGCAAGCGCCAGGAGTTCCTGCGCCTGCAGCACGTCCTGCTGCGAATCGAGAACGTCGAGGGTCGTGCGCTGGCCGACTTTGCGCTCTTCAATGACGCCATCCAGTGCCAGCTTGGCGGCAGAGATCTGCGCCTTGTTGGCGGAAATACGCGCGATCGCTGCTTCGAGCTGTGCGTAGGCCGAAACAATCGTTTCCTGAATCGATGCTCGCGCCGAATCAACCAGAATGCGCTGCTGCCCCAGGCGTTCCTTCGCCTGCCGGATCTGGCCGTATTCGAGGCCGCCCTGATAGATCGGGACTTCGAGGCGAGCAGTGATGCTCGATGTGTTGCTGTCGATGCCATCACCGACATTGCCAGTGGTGCGGCCGACCTGTCCCTGAAGCGTCACGCCGGGCAGCATCGTGCCCTCAGCCGACTTCACCTGGTAACCGGCCGAATCAACCGAGTACTGCGCTGCCAGAATGGTCGGGTGGTCGCGCAGGCCGCTTGCGACCGCCTGGTCGAGCGAGCGCGGCAGGCTCTTCGATGCGGGAGACGCCTGCTTGATGTTCTTCGGCAAGTCGCCGACGATCCGCACATAGGTCGCTTCGCTCTGCTTCAGCTGCGCAACAGCGACGATAAGCTGCGACTGCGCGTTGGCGAGCGAGGCCTCTGCCAGGCTCACGTCCGTACGGGTGCCCTCACCCACATCAAGCCGCGCCTTCGCGGCGTTCACCTGTTCCTGAAGGAACGCGATGTTCTGCTTGCGGATCGACACGAGCTGCTGATCGCGGGCGATATTGGAATAGATGGTCGCCGCCGAAAGCAGGATCTGCATCTCGTTGGCGAGCAGCGATTCGCGGGTGGCAAACACATTCGATTCGGCCGCGCGAACATTGTTCAGCGTCTGAAAGCCATCAAAGACCATCTGCGTTATGGAGATGCCGACCTGCCCCTGGTGAACGTCCTGAGTTCCGGAACTCTCCCTGTCGATGGTCGAAAGCGTCCCGCTGGCGAAACCAGCCACCTGGGGGCGAAAGCCGGACTTGGCGATCGGTACGCTCTCGTCGGTGGCGCGCAGCCCCGCCCGCGCAGCGTTCAGATCCGGATTGTTTGCGTAGGCTTTGGCCATTGCGCCGAAGATCGTCTCGGCCAGTACTGCGTGCGGGGCAAGCAGCACACTCGTCGAGACGGCGGCCCACAGGGCCGCTTTGCGGACAATCGACACCATTACTTCTCTCTCCGATCGGGGGCGGCAAAGCCTGCCCTCATTTCCCGCAGCGCTGTCCTCGTTACAAAACGGCGCTGCCTAGACACGGCGATGAGCGCTCACACCGCCCACTGGTGAGCAAATCACTACCACTGCACTCTTTGAAACCCGGATTCCAAATTCCGACAACTGCGCAGCCCTACTCTGCGCAGGCATTTCAAAAAGAAACAAGTACCGCGTTGCGAATTGGCAACATTGTTATTTTAGCAGTACATTCAAATGTTGATATCCCTCAATAAGCGGGACCTCAAAAAACAAATTCCTGCTCGCGGCGGAAGCCGGGAAGCGGCTTCACCGCAGTGTTGAAGTCGGCACGCTCGGAGGTTTTTCCGTGCTCGTGCACATAGAGTTTAGCGCGCGAAGCGTTGCCAAATCCTTCGACCACCACGAGTCGGCCGCCATCACGCAACTGCTCGAACAGAGCCGCAGGCAACACTTCCACCGCACCGTGAACGAAGATGACATCGTAAGGCGCTTCGGCAGCGTAGCCCTTCTCGAGTTCGCCGGTGACGACGGCGATATTGTCATAGCCGAGACGTGCCAGCGTTTCGGTCGCGGTGGCGGCAAGACCCTGATCGCTTTCGAGCGCGACGACGGAACCAGCAATCAGGGAAAGCAGTGCCGAGGCATAGCCGGTACCGCAACCGATCTCGAGCACGACGTCGGACTTGGCGATCTCGGCGAGCTGCAGAAGCTTGGCAAGCGGCGACGGCTCCATCAGGAAGCGCGGCCCTCCGCCGTTGGCGGCGTCAAGCGCGATGTCGGTGTCGATATACGCGAGCTCCTTCATCTTCGCGGGCACGAACTCCTCGCGCGGCACGGTGAGGAAGGCGGACAAGACCGAGTGAGACGTCACATCCGTGGTCCGGATCTGGTTGTCCACCATCTTGGTGCGCGCTGCTTCGAAATTCATGCTGGTGCCCTCGTATCCGGATAGGCGCGGCGCCGCTTTTCGGAGAAGCCCGCGCGATCGTCTTGTGGCTCTCAACGGAAAGCCTTTGACGTAAGCTCTTAAATCGCCGCCCCGCGGGATTCAAGCGACAGCGGCAAATTGCGCCGGAAAAACGGGGAAGAAGAGCCCTGATCGATCATGGCGGCGACGCGCGGACATGGGCGCGACGCATTGCTGGCACGTGGACCGCGGGCAAACTCAGCGCCCGGGTGCGCCTTCCAGGCCCACGAGGGCGATCTTGGTGTAGCCGGCGTTCTGGATGAGGTTCATGACCGTCATCAGCTCGCCGTAGTCCACGGCCTTGTCGGCCCGGAGCAGGACACGCGTCTCGGTGTTGCCCTCCGTCAGGCGCTTCAGCTCGTCGGCGAAGGTCTCACGCGCCGTTTCCTCGTTGCCGATGGCCAGCGCCAGATCGGCCTTCAAGGTCACGAAGACCGGCTTGTCGTCGCGCGGCGCTGGCTTTGCCGCCGATTGAGGCAGATCCACCTTCATATCCACCGTGGCAAGCGGCGCCGCCACCATGAAGATGATCAGCAGCACGAGCATGACGTCGATGAAGGGCGTGACGTTGATTTCGCTGTTCTCGTCCAGATCGCCGCCGTCCTGGCTTACTTTTCCGGCCATGGGTCACCCGATCCGTGCGATGGTCGTTTCGGCATGGACGAAGCCTTCCTGCCGGCGGGGCTGCGCCTTGCGGACCATGCGGTGGTCGAGGTCGCGGCTGACGAGCCGTTCAACGGCGGCCGCAGCATCGGCAAGGATCACCTTGTAGCCACCCACTGCACGTGCGAAATAGTTGTAGATCACCACCGCTGGAATTGCCGCAACAAGGCCGATAGCAGTGGCGAGCAGCGCTTCGGCAATGCCGGGTGCGACGATCGCGAGATTGGTCGTCTGCGCCTTGCTGATGCCGATGAAGGAATTCATGATCCCCCAAACCGTGCCGAAGAGGCCGACGAACGGTCCGACCGAGCCGATCGAGGCCAGAATACCGGTGCCGCTCGTCATGCGCTTGCCGGCGCGAACCTCGATGCGGGTCAGCAGCGAAGAGACGCGTTCCTTGATACCGCTCGCAGGCGCATGGTCGACAACCGCTTCCGAACGCACCATCTCGTCGATCGCCGCAGCCACCATCTCAGGTGCTGGGCCCGACTTCCCGTCGAATGCAGTATTGACATCAGCCAGACCGTTAGCGGCTGACAGGAGACGCACCGCCCGCTTGAGGCGCGCCTTGGCGCTGAAAAGCTCGAGTGCCTTGACCAGGAAGATCGCCCAGGTGGCAATGGACGCCACTGCCAGGCCGACCATAACGCTTTTGACGACAAGGTCCGCCGCCATGAACATACCGATCGGCGACAGATCGTGCGGCAGCACCGGGTTCGCCGCACCTTCGGTCGCAACGGCAGTGCCCTCGACAGCAAGGGGGGCAGTCTCCGGCGACGCGGCTTGTGGTGCGGGCTGCACCTGAGTGATCGGCGTCGCCTGGTTTACCGGTGCGCTGCCGGTTGCCGTCTGGCCCTCTACGACCGGCGTCGGCGTGGGAGATTGTGCGACAGTGCCCTGAGTGCCGTTCGTAGCCGGGGCTGACGATGCCCCTTCACTCGCTGACTGAGCGAACGCAACCACGGGCATAGCAGCCGATGACAGACCCAGCATTGCGGCTGCCAGCAGATTGATCGTCGATCGGGCTCGGTTCGGCATCTTGTTCCTCACGTACTGGTCCGTTTCGTCATTTCAGAGCGAAGGGATTGCCGCCACCCGTCACATCCCTTGCGTGCTTTCGGGCTCTTTACGCAAAGGGGAGCGGAATGACAAGGATTTGTGGAGTTTATCAATCAAGAATAATTTCGCAACCCGCCCGCTCAGGGCGCGACCGGTGACTGCGGTCAGAAATCTGGCGAAACGTCCATGAAAGAACCGGTCCGCCAGTCATACGCGCGGTGCCGTTCCCATGGGCGGGCAAGGGCCGTGAATGCCGTTCGAAACTGCATTGCGGGCGGCGCGTGCTCCGTATCCGACTGCGCTCGAATTTCGATTGCGCCCGTGCGACGCAGCGTCTGCGCATTCACAATACGGGCGCGGTTGGTCGGGCACGCCGCGCCATCGACCCGCGCCGCAGTCACTACAAGATCCGCCTGGTCGCACAAGGCCGGAAAGAGCCGCGGGTTCTCGATGGCAAGGATCGTCCAGCCGTAGCCGTTGCGCGCCGCACACCATTGCTTTTCCCGGCAGATGAAGACACCCGCAGCATTCGCCTCGATCGCCGACGACAGATCCGCGCGGATCGCGGCCTGTTTTTCCTGGTCGAGCGGCGGAGCGCCCTTCCCGGCCGGCTCCGTAGCCGGGTAAGGATCGGCAGCTGCCGGCGGCGGAAGCATCGCTGGCTTGAGGTGGTTTTCCACCGCGAGGGCCCGTTGCCATTGCGAAAACACGAAATCCGACGGGCGCATCCTGTTGGTTGCTATCGCGCCGTTCGCAACGAGGCCGACGAGGCGACCATCCTCGGCAATCACGACATCGGGCAGACGATCGTGCTCGACTGCGAGGCTGACGAGACCGACGCTGATCAATACCGCTCCCGACAGGGCCAGCCAGCTCCGCAACACACAGACGAGAACACCGCCTGCGGCAATCAGCGCAAAGCCGAAATGCCCGATGCGACCCGTGACGATCTCACCGTCGAGAGAGGTTACGAAGCGGGCGATGTCGAGCATCCGGTCGAGGCCCCATGCCATCGCCATCAATGGATAGTGTTCAAGTCCCAGTGGCATCAGAAGCATGGCGAACAGGCCGAACGGCATGATCACAATGCTGATCACCGGCATCGTGAGAACATTGGCAAGCAGGCCATAGGCCGGCAACCGGTGAAAATAGGCGATCGAATAGACCGATGTCGCCAAACCGCCGATGAGAGAGGTGATGACAACACCGGCGATCACGCCGGTGACCGGGCCCCTTCCCTTGCCCTGCCTCGCCGCCGTCGGTACCTCCGTCTCCCGTCGCTCGCGCCAGCGCGCATAGCCGGCAACGAGCGCAAGGGTCGCAGCGAACGACATCTGGAAACCCGGCCCAGCAACCGCAGACGGCGTTGTGGCGACGATGACGATCGCCGCGAGGGCAACGTTGCGCAGGCTGATCGACATACGATCGAAAAACACCGCCACGAGCATGATGGAAATCATGATCCAGGCGCGCAATGCCGACACCGCTCCCCCGGAGATGAGAATGTAGAGGCAAACCATCAGCAGTGCGCCGGTAGCCGCAACCTTCTTGATCGGCACACGATGCGCTAGGCCAGGGATCATGCTGAGAACGGTGCGGGCGCCAATCAGAAAGGTCCCGGCGGCAAGCGCCATGTTGAGGCCGGAGATCGCCAGCACATGCGCAAGCCCGGCTTGCCGCAACACCTCGACCGTCTCACGGCTGATTGCCCGCTCTTCCGCGGTCACCAGCGCTGCCGCAAGCGCTCCCGTGTCGCCGCCGATCGATGCACGGATGCGCTCTCCGACGGCCTCCCGCATCGCGGCGATGCTGGTCGCCAGGGATGAACCAAAGGAAGAGGCCGCTTCCGATTCTCCGGTCGCAGGCGCTTTTCCGCCCGTGGGCGAACCGTAGAAAAACCCGACTGCACCGATACCCCGGAAGTAGCTGTCAAACGCGAAGTCGTTCAAACCCCGCAATGCCGGACCGGAGGGCGGAGACAGCCGCGCCCTGCCCTCGATGGTCGCACCTATCGGCAGCGGATCTTCCCGGCCCCGCGCCACCAGCGTGACTTTCGTCGGTTGACGGCGCAGGCGCGGCCTGGTCGTCTCGTGGATCTCGACCCCGTAGCGCCACTGGCCCCGGTCGTCCTGCTCACGCGAAAACACCACACCCCGCACGTTCGTCGTCACCGGTGCGTCGAGGACGATCGTATCGATCCGCGCCGTCTCGGCCGCGACCAGCACCATTCCCGCCACAAACAGTGTCGCCCCAATCAGCGGCACCCGCAGCCGTGCAAATTTTCCGACGCATGCCACCGCCGCCATGCCGAAAACGCAAAGCAGCAGTGCAAGTTTGACAATTCCGACGTCAAAAGGGAGCGACAGCCAGGTGAGGACGCCTGAGACCAGCAGCACCGGTATCAACACAAAACCGTGACCGAATGCGCGTTCTTCCTCGATTGCGGAGGCGACCGACGCCTTGACCGCGCGCGGACCGAGACGCGCCGAGAGCGTCGACATGCCGCGGCGCACCTGTGTCGAAAGCAAGCCGCGCGGCGATTGGGAGCAAAGACTGTAACGGCAGTGGCGGCATCGGAACCGGACAACATGAAGCTGCCGCGCTCAGCGTCCTGCGACGCCTGCCGCCTTTCAGTATCGCTCATTGCGCCAGCGCTCTTTCCCCGGAATACCCGGCCGATCATGCAACCAAAGGCACATAACCGCAACCGACGCGCTATCTGCTGAAAAAAGCGGCAAACCTATATAGAATGGTACCGCACCATCATCCGACGAGATTATTGATCTCCTTGGACTTATTGCCGTAACATGCCATTGTTGCGTCGCCATATGCACATTTTCGCATCGCACAATTTGCCTTTCGTACAGCTTGGCAGTCGAAAATAAATCATATAGCAAATTCGCAACGTTCATTGTCGTGGCATGTCTCTATGTCACGTTGCCATAAGACGGAGGGTCCGATGACTGAAAAAACCGCGGTTGTAACACTCGATGGAAAGTCTGCGGATCTTCCGGTGCGATCGGGGTCCATCGGCCCTGACGTCGTGGACATCGGCTCGCTCTACAAGCAGACGAAAATGTTCACCTACGACCCGGGCTTCACGTCAACGGCGTCGTGCGAATCCAAGATCACCTATATCGACGGCGACGAAGGCGTGCTCCTGCACCGCGGCTACCCGATCGAGCAGCTTGCAGAACATGGCGACTTCCTCGAGGTCTGCTACCTGCTGCTCTACGGCGAACTGCCGACGAAGGCACAGAAGGCCGACTTCGATTATCGGGTCACGCACCACACCATGGTGCATGAGCAGATGTCGCGCTTCTTTACCGGCTTCCGCCGCGACGCGCATCCGATGGCCGTCATGTGCGGCTGCGTCGGCGCACTTTCGGCCTTCTACCACGACTCGACCGACATCACCGATCCGCATCAGCGCATGGTTGCCTCGCTGCGCATGATCGCCAAGATGCCGACGATCGCGGCAATGGCCTACAAGTACCACATCGGCCAGCCCTTCGTTTACCCGAAGAACGACCTGGACTACGCCTCGAACTTCCTGCGCATGTGCTTCGCCGTTCCGTGCGAGGAATATGTCGTCAACCCGGTTCTGTCGCGCGCCATGGACCGTATCTTCATCCTGCACGCCGACCACGAGCAGAACGCGTCGACCTCGACGGTCCGTCTGGCCGGCTCGTCGGGCGCAAACCCGTTCGCCTGCATTGCTGCCGGTATCGCCTGCCTCTGGGGCCCGGCCCACGGGGGCGCCAACGAAGCGGCGCTCAACATGCTCGCTGAAATCGGCACGGCCGACCGCATTCCGGAGTTCATTGCGCGCGCCAAGGACAAGAACGATCCGTTCCGCCTCATGGGCTTCGGCCACCGCGTCTACAAGAACTACGATCCGCGCGCCAAGATCATGCAGAAGACCACGCATGAAGTGCTGGCGGAACTCGGCCACAAGGACGATCCGCTGCTCGAAGTCGCGATGGAACTCGAGCGCATCGCGCTGACCGACGAGTACTTCATCGAGAAGAAGCTCTACCCGAACATCGACTTCTACTCCGGCATCACGCTGAAGGCGCTGGGCTTCCCCACCACCATGTTCACCGTGCTCTTCGCGCTCGCCCGCACCGTCGGCTGGATCGCGCAGTGGAACGAGATGATCGAAGATCCGGAACAGCGCATCGGTCGTCCGCGCCAGCTCTATGTCGGCGCCCCGCAGCGCGACTACGTGCCGGTCTCCAAGCGCTGATCGGTATCAGCCAAGAAAAACGAAGCCCGGTCATCGCTGACCGGGCTTTTATTTTGTAGGTCCGGGAACATCGGTTCGAACCCCGTCCACCATCGGGCTGGCCGCAAGCAATGCCGGTCCCAAACCGGCTCCGCCGGCGGGATCCTTGCGCACATTTTCGACGACGTCGACGCATCGAGAGAGCATCGCGCTCGCTCAATGAACTTGAAGCTCACCTGTTATTCCTCTTGAGATAGCCAAGAACAATCTCGGCTGCCTTCTCACCAGGCGGATGAGTTGTCGCCATGCGCTGTTGCACCAGTGCATAGCCATCCAGCATCGAGGCGCGTTGCGCCGTTGCACCGGAAAGCCGCTCCATCCAACGCGTCAAGGCACCAGGGCGGATGGACTCGCTGAAGTATTCCGGCACGATGGGGAAGTCTGCGATCAAATTCGGCAGCGCGCCGCTCCAGATGCGGATGCGCTTGTGCAAGAGCTTCACCAGGAAATCGGGATCGTAGGTTGAAACGACGGGAACGCCGGCAAGCGCCAGTTCCAGGAGAACCGTTCCCGAGGCAGCGATCGCCGCATCGGCCCGATCGAAAGCGGCCCACTTTTCCGCCGTCCCTACGGTGATCTCCGGCTGGATGGGCCAGGATGCCGTGATTTCGCGCACCAGCTTTTCCTGCCGCGAAACGGTCGGCAACAGGAAGCGAATGCCGGGATGTCGGCCGGCAAGCTCCTCAACCACCCGGCCGAAGGTCGGCAACAGACGGCCGACCTCACTCGAACGGGAGCCCGGCAGAAGGAGGCACGTCGCGACCCGCCCATCGATGGCGCCGACAAGGCGCTGCTGGCGGTTTGCCCGAACCGCGAGCACATTCGCATCGCTTGCGAGGCGGTGGCCGACATAGGTCGTCGGCGGGCCCTGCAGCTTCTCCATCGCCTGCGGTTCGAACGGCAACACGGCCAAGACGTGATCAACATAGCCACGCATGCGCGGCGCGCGTTCCGGCTTCCAGGCCCAGACGCTCGGGCAGACATAGTTGATGACAGGCACATCCGGCAGCGCCGCTCGGACCTTCCGTGCCACGCGGTGGGTAAAGTCCGGGCTGTCGATGATCAGCAACGCGTCGGGACGCGCGGCGATGATCGCCTTTGCCGTCTGGCGAATGCGCATAATGAGCTTCGGCAATCGTGCCAGGACCTGGGTGAAGCCCATGATCGATAGTTCGGAATAGTCGAAGAGCGATCGAAGGCCCTCCGCCTCCAGCGCCTCGCCGCCGACACCGACGAGCTCTATCGTGCTGGTGCTTTGCGTTCGAAGCGCCCGGACGAGATCGGCGCCCAGGAGATCGCCGGAAACCTCGCCTGCAATGACTGCAAGCTTGTAGCTGGATGCGCTCATCGCTCGGCTCCCTTGGCCGATCGTTCGACACCGGCGACAAACAGACCAGCGCGATTGGCGACATCAATCACGTTGCCGCGCTCCAGGACCAGAGCCCTGCCTGCTTCGACCGCAATGCCGGCGAGACCGGCCTTTTCTGCAAGTGCAACGGTCGACGGTCCGATCGACGGGAGGTCGGCGCGCAAATCTTGCCCGGGCTTGCAAAGCTTGACGAGGACCCCTCGCCGGCGCGAAGAGACACGGCCCTCGGCCTTCAAGGCGACGACACGCTCCAGCATAGAATCGGTACCCTCAGCGCCCTCCAGCGCCACGACGCGCCCACCGACGGCCACAGCACCCTGCCCCACATCGAGCGCGCCGAGCGCGTTGGCGGCAGCGATGCCCGCCTCGATGTCGCGGCGATCGTCGGCATCAGGTGTAACCGCCCCGATCGGCCCCGGTTCTGCCAGGAGATTGGGCACCACTTCATGAACGCCGATGACATGGGCGCCGCTTGCTTCGATCAGTGCCATCGCCATGCGCAGGACGGCGTCGTCTCCACCGGACACCAGCGTCTTCAAGACGGCCGGGATCTTTGCCAGCGTTCTCAGCGTCGGGCGAATGTCACGCCATTCCGGCCGGCGGCGAACCCAACCCGACAGGACGACCCGATCGATCCCCTCTTCCTTGAAGGTTCGGCTGATATTGGCGAAGTCGCCGATCCCCAGCACGGAATGATCGAAGCCGACCCAATCGGCTTCTTCCGCCTCTCGCGACAATGCGATGATGAATGGATCTTCGCCGCGCGCGCGCACAGCTTCGGCTACGTGGTGCGGTAGCGCGCCACCGCCGGCGATGATTGCGAGCCGACCGCCGGTCGCTGCGTGGCTCGCAGCAGCCGACATCACGCTCACGCCTTGCCGCGAGACGGCGACGATAGTGCCCGGTCGCTCTCGGCCGCGATGAAATCGAGGATTTCGACGACCGGTGCGCAGTCGGCATATTCTTCGCGAATGGCCGCAGCATTGGCGCGGATCGACTCCGGGCCTTCAAAGATCTGCTTGTAGGCGCGGCGAACGACGTGGATCGTCGCGCGGTCGATCCCGGCCCTCGTCATACCTACGACGTTCAGCCCGCTCAGTATGCCCGGATTGCCGTTGAGCATACCGTAGGGAATGACGTCGTAGCTGACGGCGGAGAGGCCCCCGACAAACGCCTGACGGCCGACACGGGTAAACTGATGCACGGCGCAGCCGCCGCCAAGAATGGCGCGGTCTTCGACCGTGACATGGCCCGCCAACATCACGTTGTTCGACAGGATGATATGGTTGCCGAGCCGGCAATCATGCGCCACGTGCGAATAGGCCAGGAAGAGATTGTTGTCGCCAATGACCGTCTGTCCGCCATGTTCGACGGTGCCCGTATTCATCGTCACGCCTTCGCGGATCGTGCAATTCGCACCGATCAACAGTTCCGTATCGACGGCGCTATGATGAACGCTCTGCGAATCGGCGCCGATCACCGCCTGCGGGAAAATTTTGGTTCCCGTGCCGATCGTCGTACGGCCGGTGACCACGACATGACTGTGAAGCTCGACATCGTCGCCAAGAACGACTTTCGGCCCCACGTGGCAAAAAGGGCCGATCTTGACGTTCTCGCCGATCGCAGCGCCGTCTTCGATAATCGAGGACGGGTGGATCTTCGCTGTTGCTGCAATCATGTTCAGGCGTCTTCCTTGCTGACGATCATCGCGCCGATATCAGCTTCTGCGACCAGTTGCCCGTCAACTTTTGCGTCACAGTGAAATTTCCAGATATTGCCGCGTTGCTTCTGCTTCACGACATGGAATTCGACGCGATCGCCGGGAACGACCGGCTTGCGGAAGCGCGCATTGTCGATGGTCATGAAATAGACGAGGTTCGTTCCGCTACCCACCTTGCGGGCACAGATCGCACCGGCCGTCTGGGCCATGCCCTCGACAAGCAAAACGCCAGGCATGATCGGCTGTTCGGGGAAGTGACCGGTGAAATGCGGTTCGTTCGCCGAGACGTTCTTGATGCCGATCGCCGAATTGTCGCCGTCGATCTCGATGATCCGATCGACGAGCAGAAATGGGTAGCGATGCGGGAGCAGTTTCAGAATTTCCTGAATGTCCGCCGTACCGAGAACCGTTGCTGCCTCACTCATTCGCGCCGCCCTTCTTCTTTTTCTGTCTGTCGCTTGCCCGCATCGCCATCTCCGCGACATCGCGCAGGAAATCGCGCATCGGGCGCGCCGGAATACCGCCATAACGTTCGCCGGCGGGAACATCGCTCGCCACGCCGCTCATCGCGGCGATCTGTACGCCATCACCGACCGTGATGTGGCCGTTGACGCCACTGCCACCGCCGATCATCACGCCGTCGCCGATCTTTGTGCTGCCTGCAATGCCCACTTGGGCGACGATGCCACAATAACGGCCAATGCGCACGTTGTGGCCGACCTGGACGAGATTGTCGATCTTCGTCCCCTCGCCGATCACCGTGTCATCCATCGTGCCGCGGTCGATCGTCGTGTTGGCGCCGATCTCGACATGATCCTGAATGATCACGCGCCCGACCTGAACGATCTTGATCATTCCGCCTTTCGGCCCGGGCGCATAACCAAAACCATCCTGCCCGATACGGGCGCCGGGATGGATGATCACGCTGTTGCCGACGAGAGCACAGAGCACGCTTGCGCCAGAGGCAATCGTACAGTCACGGCCGATGCGCACGCCCGGCCCGATGACGGCGCCGGCAGCGATGCGGGTGCCGCGGCCGATTTCGGCGCCAGCCCCGACGACCGCCGTCGGCTCGACCTCGACATCGTCTTCCAGACGCGCGGTCGGATCCACGAAAGCACCCGGTGCCACGCCCTTGAGGCTGGTGTTGCGCGCAGGACGCATCGCCGCCTCGTGCAGCAAGGTGCCGGCAAGGGCGAAGGCCGTATGCGGGCGAGCCGCCAGCAGGACTGGGATATGGGCAGGCACAAGGCTGAAGATCGTCTTGTCGCAGATGATCGCGGATGCCTGACAGGTATCAAGCTCGGCTCGGCTCTTGCGAGACAACATGTAGCAGACGTCGCCGGGCTTGGCCCGATAGACTGGCGCTACAGAATGAATGGTGCAGTCGGCGACCGCACCATTGCTCAACTCCGCCCCAATTTGATTCGCCAGGTCACCCAGACGAATCCCTTTATGGGGCGGAAAAAACCAGTTCTGTTCCATGGACACTCCAGAACGATCTTTTTCCGGCAGTTCTGGACTGCTTTTTATCAGAACGACGAGGAAATACCGAACTTCAGGTTCTGTACCCGGTCGAAGTCTTCCTTGGCAACCGGCCAAGCATAGTCAACACGCAGCGGACCGAACGGCGAAGCCCAGATCAGGCCGATACCGACCGATGCACGCAGCGACGCGTCGTTGCCCTGCACCGTTTCAGAGGGAAGGGTCGCGACCTTGTTGCTGTAGAGCGTACCGGCATCGGCGAAGACCGCACCGCGGAAGCCGCTGTCACGCGGGATGCCCGGAAGCGGGAACGACGCTTCGGCCGAAGCCGTAAAGTAGGTCGTGCCGCCGAGCGCATCGCCCGTCGCCTGATCGCGCGGACCGATACCGTTGCGCTCGAAGCCACGAATATCGTTGGAGCCGAGCTGGAATTGGTCGAAGACCTGCAGATCGCTGCCGGTTTCGAAGACATGACCGGCGCTACCAGCAAGCGACGCGATGATATCCGCCTCGTCGTTGACCGTGTAGTACCACTTGGCCTTACCAGTCATCTTGTAGAAGTCGGAGTCGCCACCAAGACCTGCAAACTCGTGCGTGAAGGTCGCCAGGATGCCGTCATGCGGCAGCTGGGGATCGTCGAGTGTGTTGTAGGTGATCGACTGCGATACCGACGAACGGACCCAGTTTCCACCCTCAACTGCACGAACGTAGGGCGACGACAGCTTCGCGACGTTACCGCTATAGTCGAACTGCGTGAAGTTGTAGCGCAGCGTGGTCGACAGATTTTCGGTGATCGGCGCCGTTACGCGCAGGCTGAAGCCCTGATCTTCGTAGCTGTAGTCCTCGTCGTCGAAGTCGTTCTCGTTCTTGAAGACGTCAAAGCCGGCAGCCAGACGATAGCCAAGGAAGTACGGCTCGGTGAACGAAACGTTGTAGGTCCGGCTCTCGTCACCGCGACCGGCGGCGACGCGGATGTACTGACCACGACCAAGGAAGTTCTTTTCTTCGATCGACGCTTCGACGAGGAAGCCGCCGCCGCTACCCGCAGAGTAACCAGCACCGATACCGAACGAACCGGTCGACTGATCCTGCACGTCGACAATCACGACGACGCGGTCGGCAGCGCTGCCCGGCGCGGTCGAGATGTTGACGGTCGAGAAGTAGCCGAGTGCCTCCAGCCGACGCTTGGCGCGGGCAACCATTTCCTGGTTGAAGGCGTCGCCTTCACCCATGTCGAATTCGCGACGGATAACGTAGTCACGTGTACGGGTGTTGCCGCGGATCTCGATGCGCTCGACGTAAGCACGCTCGCCCTGATCGACGAGGTAGTCGACGGCGATCGTGTGATTGGCGAGGTCGCGGTTGCCGCGCGGCGTGACGCGCGCAAAAGGATATCCGGCCGAAGCGACACGCTGCGAAATCTCGCTCATCGTCGCCTGAACGTCCTTGGCCTTGTAGACCGAGCCCTCGCGGCTGAGGATAAGCCCCTTCAGCTCTTCGGCATTGACGCCCTCGACGGTCGATTCGACATTGACGGCGCCGAAATCATAACGCGGACCTTCTTCGACGGTGATCGTCACCGTGTACTCGTTCGTCGCTTCATTGAGCGCCGCGTCCGAGGAAACGACCTGGAAGTCCGCGTAGCCGCGGTTGAAATAAAACTGGCGCAGCAGCTCTTCGTCGGCGCGAAGCTTGTCCGGATTGTAGACATCCTTGCGTGTGATGAACGAGAAGATGCCCGATTCCTTCGTCGCGATGATCGATTGAAGACGACCGTCGCTATAGGCTTCGTTGCCGACGAAATTGATCTGGGAGATCTTGGTGCGCTCACCTTCATTGATCACGAAGGCAAGGTTGACGCGTCCCTCGGCAACCGGAACAACCTGCGTCGTCACCGTGATGTCGCTGCGACCGATGGCAGCGTAGGCGTCCTTGATGGACTGGATATCCGTTTCGACCGTCGCTTCGCTGTACGGGCCGAGCGGCTGCGTGCGCACGACGCCCTGCAGCTTGTCGTCCTTGATCTTGCGGTTGCCGTTGAAGACGACCTGATTGACCAGCTGATTCTCGCTCACGCTGACGACCAGCGTACCGCCGGCGACATTGATGCTGACGTCGGAGAAGTAGCCCGTGGAGTACAGGCGCTTCACGGAAGCGTCGATATCCGCGTTGCTGAAGGCCTTGCCGGGAACGATCGTGATGTTCGCACGGACCGTCTCAGCGCTGACGCGCGTTGCCCCGCGTACTTCGACACGATTGATGACCGCAGCTTCTGCGACGGACGTGCCTGCGAGCAACCCAACACCAGCGCCAGAAACAACAATGCTTGTTGACAGCGCAGCCGCCGACACCGCGTTCAAAAACCTTGAACCAGCTTTCATGTTCAAATCTTACCTTTTCCAAACGTCGCGCGGCAGTTTCGTGCCGACTCCGGTCACGGTTGCCGTTTTAACCGCTTTTCCCATACAAGCAAGCCAGCTCGTTAATTTCTGTTTACTTCAATTCGAACCGTGGCTTAACGGCCACTACAGCCTCGAGTTATCGTAAACAAAACCTTTCTTCGCAAGCCGTTGAAAACCAATCGTTCACAGTATCCGCCGAATTCCCCTCGCCGTTTCCCCGACCGAACGCTAGCCGAAGAACATCGATATGTCGTTCCAGGTGGCAAAGACCATGAGCATCAGCACCATGGCAAAGCCGATCCGATAGGCGACATCCTGCGCGGCGGGACCGACAGGCTTCCCGCGCAACGCCTCAACCGCATAGAACATCAGATGGCCGCCATCAAGCACCGGTACGGGCATGAGGTTAAGCAATCCTATGGAAACTGACAGGATCGCGGCGATATTCAGCAAGAATGGAATGCCGAGCGTCGCCATCTGCCCGGAAACCTTGGCGACGCGGATCGGGCCACCGATCTGGTCCGCCTTCATCCGCCCGGTCAGCACATTGCCGAGGTAGTCGAAGGTGCCCGTAATGACGTGCCAGCTTTGCAGGACGCCCTGCCCTACGGCCTCGATCGGGCCATAGGTGACGGTGCGGAAGTTGCCGGCTTCCTGATCGGTCAGGATACCGATGACGCCGATCTCCATCTTGTTGCCGAACTGGTCGGTGAGCTCCGTCCGCTGGGGCACCATCGGCAAATCGAGTGTCGCGCCGTTGCGTTCGATTCGGATGGTGATCTTCAGCTCGGGGCGCACGCTGACGTAGCGACGAACGTCGTCGAAGGTCGTCACCGGCGAGCCGTCGATCGAGATCAGGCGGTCGCCCGGAACAACGCCTGCCTGTGCGGCTGCGCTATTTTCGTTCACACGTGCAACCACGGGATCTGCGACCTGGCGTCCGTAGACGGAGAACAGAACGGCGAAGATGGCAATCGCGAGGATGAAGTTGGCGATCGGCCCTGCGGCAACCGTCGCTGCCCGCTTCCAGAGCCTGGCGCCGAGGAAGGTCTTGCCGCGCTCTTCCGGCGCGATTGCCTCCAGACGCTTGTAGTCCGGCACGCTCGCCGCGTCCTCGTCACCGTAGAACTTGACATAGCCACCAAGCGGGATCACCGACAGTTTCCAACGTGTTCCGTGCCGATCGGTCCAACCGAAAAGTTCGGGACCGAAACCGATCGAGAAGGCGAGGATACGGATTCCCGACCAGCGGCCTACGAGATAGTGCCCCATCTCGTGCACGAAGACCAAAAGGGTCAGCACGAGAAGGAAGGGAATGATGTAGCCGGTCAGAAGCTGAAAGGCATCAAGCAGATATGTCATGAACGTTCCTCAAGTCCCTGCGGTCGGCATCAAGGGCCAAGCAGGACCGAACCGAAGGCGATCTGGCGCCCATCGCTGACGAAATACTGAACCATGACCAGAATCAACGCCGCCACGCAGGCGAATATCAAACCGTCGACCCGATCCATGACTCCGCCGTGCCCTGGAATGAGACGGCTCGAATCCTTCACGCCAAAGCGCCGCTTGATGAAGGACTCGAACAAATCCCCAACCTGGCTGGCAACCGAGAGCACCAGGGCGATGATCGGGATCCGAAGATCTTGCAGCGAAAAATAAGCCATAAAGACGGCGACGCCAGCAAGAATGCCACAAATCGTGCCACCGATGGCGCCGGACCAGGTCTTGCCGGGCGATATGCGCGGCGCAAGCTTGGGGCCCCCGATCGCACGGCCGGTGAAATAGGCGAAAATGTCGGTTGCCCAGACCACCGCGAAGACGAACAGCGTTGCGATCAGGCCGAGATCGTCGGCGCCACGAAGTGCTGCGAGCGATATGCCGGTGAGGCCCGCATAGGCGATGCCGCCCGGCAGCCACCAGCTTGTCTTTTGAGTAAGGACCCAAAGCAATGCCGCTCCGAGGCCGAACGCCAGGAAAGGAAGGCTGTAGCCAATGTAACCGGTGACAACGAGGCCTGCGATCACGACTATGGAGAGCCAACCGAAGGCGTTGCCCTGGAAATCACGCTCGACAAGGCCGGTGATCGTCGACCATTCGTAGTAGACGAGAAGCGCGATCAGGACCGAAAGTAGCTGGAAAGCGAGTCCGCCAAACCAAGTCGCAGCGAGAGCGACCGCTGCGAGCACCACTCCCGAAGCGATGCGAAGCTTGAGTTCAGTTTGCATCAGGAACCAACCGCCCGCGTCGGCTCGACCAGTCCGCCGAAACGGCGCTCCCGGCATGCATACTTCTCCAGCGCCGACAGGAAAATCTCACGCGTGAAATCCGGCCACAGTTCGGGAACGAAGATCAGTTCGGAATAGGCGCCCTGCCAGAGCAGGAAATTCGACAGTCGCTCTTCGCCGCTCGTGCGGATGATCAGGTCCGGATCGGGTATGTCGGCGGTGTCCAGCGAGGCTGCAATGCGTTCCTGATTGATGTCCTCGGGGCGCAAACGCCCTTCGGCGACGTCCACTGCGAGGCGACGCATCGCCCGGGTCAACTCGTCACGCGCCCCGTAGTTGAAGGCGATGACCAGGGTAACTCCCGTGTTCGCCCGCGTCGTTTCCTCGGCCTCTATCAATAGCGGCAGGATGTCGCCACGCAGGTTCGAGCGGTCGCCAATGACACGGATGCGGACATTCTCGCGGTGCAGATCGGCGAGATCCCGGCGGATGAAGGTCTTGAGCAACCCCATGAGGTCGCTCACCTCCGACTCCGGCCGGCTCCAATTTTCCGAAGAAAATGCAAAAAGCGTGAGATAGCGGATACCCACCTGGGCCGCCGTCTTGACGGCATCGCGAACGGTCTCGACGCCTTTGCGATGCCCCATGGTACGCGGTAGCCCACGTGCATTCGCCCAACGCCCGTTGCCATCCATGATGATGGCAACATGTTCCGGAACGGTCGTGGAGATGAGGTTTTGCATAAGGCGTCCGCGAAAGGAGACTCAGATCACGAGCAGATCAGACCTGCATGATTTCCTTTTCCTTCTCGGCGAGCAAGCGGTCGATCTCGGAAATCGTTTCATCGGTCATCTTTTGCACGCGCTCGGACTGAGAACGGCTGATATCCTGACCGATGTCGCCATCCTTTTCGGCTTTTTTCAGGTCATCCATGCCGTCGCGGCGCACGTGGCGCACGGCAACCTTGGCTTTTTCAGCGTAATCGTGGGCCACCTTGACCAACGACTTGCGGCGCTCTTCGTTGAGCTCGGGCAGCGGAATGCGCAGGTTCTGGCCGTCGATGATCGGGTTCAGGCCGAGGTTCGATTCGCGAATGCCACGATCGACGGCGCCAACCATCTGCTTGTCCCAGACCGAAACGGACAGCATGCGCGGCTCCGGAACGGTGATGTTGGCGACCTGGTTGAGGGGCACGCGCGAGCCGTAGGCTTCAACGGTCACCGGATCGAGAACGTTCGCCGACGCCCGGCCGGTACGAAGCGATGCGATATCGCTCTTGAATGCGGAAATGGCGCCATCCATGCGACGCTTCAGTTCCTTCAGTTCAACACCTTCACTCATGGTCAAAACTCCCGTTCTAACATTCGCCGGCCGCAGGGGGCCGCTTTGCAGCTCTTTAGTTGTCTGTGACGATGGTCGCGCGACCGCCGCCGGTCAAGATTTCCGCGAAGCCACCCTTTTCGTGGATCGAAAAGACAACGATCGGAATGGTATTTTCGCGTGCAAGCGCAACGGCGGCAACATCCATGACGGCCAGGCCCCTTTCAAGCACCTCGCTGTGGGTCAGGCGGTCGAAACGGGTCGCGGTCGGATCCTTCTTCGGATCGGCAGAATAGATACCATCGACCTGCGTGCCCTTGAAAATGGCCTGCGCACCCATTTCCGCCGCGCGGAGCGCTGCGGCCGAGTCCGTCGTAAAGAAGGGGTTGCCGGTGCCACCGGCGAAGATCACGACGCGGCCAAGCGAGAGATGATGAAGCGTTGCGCGCTGCGAGAAGCTTTCGCAGATTTCCGGCATCGCAATTGCCGAAAGCACGACCGTGTCGATGTCGAGCTTGCGCAGCGAGGTTGCGAGCGCCAGCGCGTTGATGACCGTTGCCAGCATGCCCATGTGGTCGCCGGTCACCCGGTCTCCGCCCTTGGAGGCCACCGCGACACCGCGGAAGATGTTGCCGCCGCCGACGACGACACCGACTTCGACGCCCATCGCGCGTGCTTCGGCGATGTCGGCGGCAATGCGGTCGGCGACCGCCACGTCGATACCGAAGCCCTGGCTACCCATCAGGGCTTCACCGGAGGCTTTAAGGAGAACACGCTTGTAGATTGGTTCGGCGGGCATCATCGCTCCTGATCAGATCGGTGCGCGTGCGCACGACGACGGCGCACAGCGCATAAGGACATATTGCGCTACCCGGTTTCAACCGCTGCGGAGTGATTTCCGGCGGGTCCGGCGCATTGACGAAGCCCGATACACGAAGGGCACCGCGTTGTCACGCGATGCCCCGAGGTTTTCCCAATATGGGTGAAGAAATCAGCCCTTGGCGACGGCTGCAACTTCTGCGGCGAAGTCGGACTCTTCCTTCTCGACGCCTTCGCCGAGCAGCAGGCGAGCCATGCCGGTGACTTCGATCGGTGCGCCAGCGAGCTTTTCAGCGTCCTTGACGGCCTGGCCGACGGTGATTTCCGGGTTCATGACGAAGGCCTGCGACAGCAGTGCGACTTCTTCGAAGAACTTGCGCATACGGCCTTCAACCATCTTCTCGATGATGTTGTCCGGCTTGCCCGAAGCGCGCGACTGTTCGATGAAGACGTTGCGTTCGCGCTCAGCAACAGCGGCGTCGACTTCTTCAGCGCGGATCGCCAGCGGGTTGGTCGCAGCGATGTGCATGGCAACCTGACGGCCGACCGAGAACAGCACTTCCTTGTCGCCGATCGACTTCAGCGCGACGAGAACGCCGAGCTTGCCGATGCCGTCGCCAGCAGCGTTGTGGATGTAGGTGGCGACAACGCCATCTTCGACCTGCAGCAGAGCTGCGCGACGCAGCGTCATGTTTTCGCCGATCGTGGCAATCGCGTCCTTGATCGTCTCGTCGACCGACTTGCCGGTCGCCGGGTAGGTTGCAGCCGCGATCGCATCGACGGAGCCGTCGGTGGTGAGCGCTACGTTGGCAACGCCGCGGACGAGTTCCTGGAAGGCTTCGTTGCGGGCAACGAAGTCGGTTTCGGAGTTGATTTCGACGACGACGGCCTTGACGCCGCCGCTGACGATGCCGACGAGGCCTTCAGCAGCCGTACGACCCGACTTCTTGTCGGCCTTCGCGATACCCTTGGCGCGCAGCCAGTCGATCGCTGCTTCCATGTCGCCGTTGGTTTCAGCAAGTGCCTTCTTGCAATCCATCATGCCTGCGCCGCTCTTTTCGCGCAGTTCCTTCACCATTGCTGCAGTCACAGTCATCTTTTTTGCCTCTTTGTCTGTTTGGCGGGGGTTGCCCGCGCGTGGCGCGATGCCAGGAGGTTTGGCAGGGAATGGCTTTTCAATGTGACACCATGATGAACGCGTCATCGTGGCCGCTGCCCGGATCCAACGACCCGAACGGATCGCGCCATCCCCGGCTGAAAAGAACAAGGCCGTTCAGACTTTCATCACAAACGGCCTTGTCCCGACATTTCATTGGGGGCGGCAGGGTTGGCTGCCGCCTGGGGCCGATCAGGCGTCGGAGGCCTCGTCGAGCGCCGGCTCGACCGGAACTTCGGCAGAGGCGCCGAGGTCACGGCCAGATGCGCCCTGCTGGCGCGCAATGCCGTCGATGGCTGCGCGGGCGATCAGGTCGCAGTAGAGAGCGATGGCGCGCGAAGCGTCGTCGTTGCCCGGGATCGGATAGTCGATCTGGTCCGGATCGCAGTTCGAGTCGATCACGGCAACAACCGGGATGCCGAGGCGCTTGGCTTCGTCGATCGCGATCGATTCCTTGTTGGTGTCGATGATGAACATCAGGTCCGGGGTGCCGCCCATATCGCGGATACCGCCGAGTGCACGGTTCAGCTTTTCGCGTTCGCGCTCGAGGTTCAGGCGTTCCTTCTTGGTGAAGCCAGAAGCTTCCGAAGAAAGGATTTCGTCGAGCTTGCGCAGGCGCTGGATGGAGTTCGAAATCGTCTTCCAGTTCGTCATCATGCCGCCGAGCCAGCGAGCGTTGACGTAGTACTGGGCCGAACGCTTGGCTGCGTCAGCGATGATTTCCGAAGCCTGGCGCTTGGTGCCGACGAACAGAACGCGGCCGCCGTTGGCAACGGTGTCGCTGACGATCTGCAGGGCGCGCGACAGCATCGGTACGGTCTGAGCGAGGTCGATGATGTGGACGTTGTTACGATCGCCGAAAATGTACGGCTTCATCTTCGGGTTCCAGCGGTGCGTCTGGTGACCGAAGTGAACGCCAGCTTCCAGAAGCTGACGCATGCTAAAATCAGGCAATGCCATGCCTTTTTCTCCTTTTCCGGTTGAACCTCCGCGAAGCGTCGAGCATGGTCTTTCGAACAGCCCACCGGCGGAACGATCCGGATTTCTCCCGGAACATCCCTTGCTTCACGTGTGGAATGGCAGCCCCTTAACCGCAACTGCCCGAGAAATCAAGACGCGAGTGCCGATTTTCGTCGCGATCGGCTATTTGCAGTCCTCGGATTTGAAGACTTCGAGATCGGCAAGCTTACCGCTGAGGACAAAATCGCCGTAGTCCATCGTCAGGTCCCGGGTGATTCCGTTTTCGTAGAGCTTGAACGACATGCGGTAGATTGGCAGCGCATCGCCGCTCTTGTCGTCGTTGAAATAGGAGATCGTCACCGGCCAATAGGCTTCGCTGCCGAACTTGCCAGCCTTGCCGGCATCCGGCTCATCAGCGGTGGGCTTGCGCGATTTACCGACAAAGGTCGAGGTGATCAGCGTCTTGTCGCCCGAATCGGAGCCGTCGAAGATGCGCGCCTCGAACAAGCCTTCCCCCTTCTTCGCCCGCGAGATCACTTCCATCATATGGGCGGTCGGGAAACGGCTGGCCGCAAGTTCCACTTCGCGCTTGTCGGGCGCGGTCAGCTCCACCTTGACACCGCTCTTTTCCTCATGCGCCGTTCCGCGCACTTCCTTGTCCAGCTTCTCGTCGGTGAAAGAGCGCGTCAAGAAGCGGAAATTACCCGTCTTCAGATCCTCATAGGTGGTCGTCTGCTGATCCGTGAGGCGAACTTCCTCGCCGGTGTCGACCTGGGTGACGAAGCGGAAGCTGACCGTATAGCCCTCGCAGGACGAACCATTGAATTCATAGACCATGCGACCATACATTCCGGCAATGCCCGAACGATCCGACGCATCCTTGAGCTCAAGATCATAGACGGCGCGATGCGGCACGAGGACATTCGCACTCGCCGCCGTAGCACCTGACGCCGTCACGACGGCGAAACAAACGCTGCCCAGAGTGACGAGACCGAAGCCTTTATGAAACATCCGTTTCCTCCTATTGGACTCGCCGGCAATGCTATAAACAAGCGTTCGGCAGAAGCGAGGCGGTGTTTGCAGGAAAATGCCGGCGCCCGCCGCGATCCGGCCTGAATGCAGGATTTTAACACAAAAGACAACAATGGAGCTTTCCATGTCCGCAGAGATCGAAACGCGCCTCAAGGACCTCGGCGTCACCCTTCCCCAGGCTGCGACCCCGGTCGCGAACTATGTGCCGTACGTGATCAGCGGCTCGATGCTCTACATCTCCGGACAGCTTCCGATGGAAGACGGCAAGGTCGCCGTGACAGGCATTGTCGGCAAGGATGTCGACGTCGCCCGCGCGCAACGCGCCGCCGAACTCTGCTCGATCAACATCCTCGCACAGGCAAAATCCGCGCTCGGCGGCGACCTCGGACGCATCCGTCGTCTGGTGAAGATCAACGGCTTCGTCGCCTCGACGCCGGAATTTGTCGAGCAGCACCTCGTCATCAACGGCGCCTCCAATCTGCTCGCCACCGTGCTCGGTGAAGCGGGCAAACACGCCCGCGCCGCCGTCGGCATGGCTTCCCTGCCCTTCAATGCCGCCGTCGAGATCGACGCCGTCATCGAGATCGCCTGATTAGGGTGCCCACCATGGCTGATATTTCCTGGCTGAAGGCTCAACCGATCGCCCATCGCGGCTATCACGACATGAACAGAGACGTGTGGGAGAACACGCTCTCGGCTTTCTCCCGTGCCGTCGATGCCGGTTTCGCCATCGAGTGCGACCTGCAATACACCGCCGACAGCATCCCGGTCGTCTTCCATGATGACGACACCCAGCGTCTCTGCGGCATCAAGGGCGACGTGCGCGCGCGAACCGCCGGCGAGCTCGGCCTGATGGCGATCGGCGGAACGAAGGACAAGGTGCCGACGCTGACGCAGATGCTGCGCCTGGTCGCAGGCAAAGTACCGCTGGTCATCGAACTCAAGGGCCGCAAGGGCGACGACGAGGGCTTTGCCGCCGCTGTGCTGGAGACGCTCGAAGGCTACAAGGGACACGTCGCCCTGATGAGCTTCGATCACTGGCTGCTCAAGGACCTGAAGGCGCTCGATGCGCCCTACCCGCTCGGCCTCACTGCGGAAGGCGCCAATCCCGAGACGTTCTTCGTGCACGAGGAAGCCATGCAGCTCGGCCTCGACTTCATCTCCTACCATTACGGCCACCTGCCGAACTCGTTCATCACCAAGGAGCGGACGCTCGGCAAGACGATCATCACCTGGACCGTGCGCGACCGCCAGGCAGAGACCTACACCTTCGCTCACGCGGATCAGATGACCTTCGAGGGCTTCGACCCGCGGGAGGCCCTGGTTTCCTGATCTGATGTCAGACGCCGTCACCATCCGCATAGCCCAATCCTTCGCCGATGTGCCGGCAGCACGCTGGAATGTGCTTTCCGGTGCATCGAAGGTGCATCCCGGCGGCGTCTACAATCCCTTCCTCTCGCATGCCTATCTTTCGGCTCTTGAGGAATCCGGATCCGCAACTGCGAAAACAGGCTGGCTCGGCCAACACCTGCTTCTCGAAGGATCGGACGGCCATCTGCGCGGCGGTCTAGTCTGCTACTTGAAGAACCACAGCCAGGGCGAATATGTCTTCGACCATGGCTGGGCCGACGCTTTCGAGCGGGCCGGCGGGCGCTATTATCCGAAACTGCAAAGCTCCATTCCCTTCACGCCGGCCACCGGACCGAGACTGCTTACGGCGCCGGGTGAAAACCAGGGCGCAGTTCAGGATGCGCTTGCCGCAGGCATGAAGGAGCTCGCACGCAGACACGATGTCTCGTCGGCGCATGTCACCTTCGTGCCGGAAGCCGAAATGCCGGCGCTCGAGCGCGCCGGGTTCCTGCACCGCACCGACCAGCAGTTCCATTTCACCAACGAAGGCTACGGATCGCACGCCGATTTCCTGGAGACCTTGGCCTCGCGCAAGCGTAAGGCGCTCAAGAAGGAACGCAGGGCCGCGGTCGAAAACGGCATCTCGATCGACTGGCTGACCGGCAGCGACCTGACGGAAGCGATCTGGGACCAGTTCTTTGCCTTCTACATGGACACCGGCGGTCGCAAGTGGGGTCGTCCCTATCTGACGCGCGCCTTCTATTCGCTGATCGGCGAGCGCATGGCCGACGATATCCTGCTGGTGATGGCGCGCCGCAACGGCCGCTACATCGCCGGCGCGATCAACTTCATCGGCGGCGACGCGCTCTACGGCCGTCACTGGGGCTGCATCGAGGACCATCCGTTCCTGCATTTCGAGGTCTGCTATCACCAGGCGATCGATTTCGCGATCGCCAAGGGACTGAAGAGGGTCGAGGCCGGTGCCCAGGGTGAACACAAGCTCGCGCGCGGCTACATGCCCGTCACCACCCACTCCGCGCATTTCTTCATGCATTCAGGGCTC
This sequence comes from Ensifer sp. R-19, assembly GCF_049905105.1. NCBI lineage: Bacteria > Pseudomonadati > Pseudomonadota > Alphaproteobacteria > Hyphomicrobiales > Rhizobiaceae > Ensifer > Ensifer sp. R-19. The sequence continues at coordinate 1,321,785 of NZ_CP184569.1, read as the reverse complement.
GCCCGCGCTGTCGCTGATTATCTCCAGCGCGAGCGTAGAGACGTGGAGGAAACGGGCGAAATTCTTGCAGAACACGGGCCTTTCCGCAAAGGTGAGCGGCAAGACGACTGAACGGCTTTCGGCCAAGGTCGGCCCGCGACAATTCACGAGGAAGAACAATGAGCTACGACGACAACAACATCTTCGCCAAGATCCTGCGCGGCGAAATTCCCTCGCACCGCGTCTACGAGGATGACGCGACGATCGCGTTCATGGATGTGATGCCGCAGGCCGAAGGCCACTTGCTCGTCGTACCGAAGGCACCCTCGCGCAACTTGCTCGATGCCGATGCAGCGACGCTGCCGGCGCTCATCGCTACCGTGCAGAAACTGGCGGTCGCGGCGAAAGAGGCCTTCGAGGCCGATGGCGTGACGGTCATGCAGTTCAACGAGACACCGGCCGGCCAATCGGTCTTCCACCTGCACTTCCATGTCATTCCGCGACGGGCCGGCGTGCCGCTGAAGCCGCATTCCGGTACGATCGAAGACGGCGCCGTGCTCGCGGCCAATGCCGAAAAGGTTCGGCAAGCGCTGTAGTCTCGCCTGCACTCGATAACCGACACTCCATGAACGGATTGAGCCGGCGCCCCGTCGGCTCTCGGCTCAGGCTTCGCCTAAAAACCCAGCCACCAGAGCCCCAATGCGAGCGCCGCGATGGCTGTCGCTATTCCGATCGCCGGCTTTCGTCCGAACAGAAAGAAAGCGACCGCCCCAAGTCCGACGGCCCCCACGCGCAGCCAGAGCGGGGATTGTTCGAGCACGCCTGTCGGATAAAGGATGAGCTTCGCGATGACCGCGGCGACCAGAGCGGTCGCGACCGCCCTCACCCAGTTCAGTGCCTCGGAATCGTCCCGCAGCTTGTTGCCGGCAACGACGCCGAGCCAGCGCCAGATGTCGGTCGCGAGCCAGCCGGCAATCGCGATGAAGGCATAGGCCCACCAACCATCCTGCCACGTCATACGCCCACCTCCTTGCGCTGGCGCCAGAGGCGCTCGACCAGCCAGGCGAGCGTGCCGCCGACTAGACCGGCGAGCAGGATGTCGAATTCCGGAAACAGCCAATAGAACAGCGGCCCGCCGACAAGTCCGAAGAGCAGCGCCACGTAGACGACGGGGTGGCGTGCCGAATGCCAGATCGACGCGAGGAAATAGACAGGTGTCAGGAAGAACAGGCAGCCCGCAACGATCGGCGGGAAGTCCGCGACGAAATGGTAGACGACGGCAACCAGCAGCATGTTCGCCGCAACGAGCGTGATGCCGAAGCCGGCAAAGAAGGCGACCCGCCGTTCACGCGGCACCTGCGGCACCTTCTCCATTGCGAACACCCAGGCGGTGATCGCGACGAAGTGCGAAAGGAAGAGCAGCAGCCAGGTCGGCGTTCGCGATGTGCGCAGTTCCGGGACGAGCGCCGCAACCATCGGCATCAGCCGGACGGAAGACAGCGAAACCGCGAGGAAAGCGGCCGCCAAGTTCGCGCCGCTCATCATCGAACTGACAAGAATGACCTTGGCCGGGAGCGCCCAGACCATGCCGACCATGAAGACGACCTGCTGCACTGGGATTCCAGCTTGCGCCGTCAGCGAACAGAAGCCGACGAAGGACAGCATCAGGATGAAGGCCGGCAGGCTGAAGATGCCGCGCATACCTCTCCCGAACCAGGCGAGCGATGATTGCTCGTCTTCTTCCCTATCCATTGGCAATTCCGGATTGTCTTTGATTTTCGATCACAATGATCTTGGGTCGAATCGACCCAAGATCATTGTGATCGAATATAAGTTATTGGAGCGGGATGCGGGCGAAAAACCGCGCACACTTTTCCTCATCCCGCTCTCAAGAAAACGGTGCCGGATGGTTTGCATCCGGCACCGTCGAACATTTCTTGCGAGGGCCTATTTCTTGCGTGGCACCTTCGGCACCGTGCGGCCCTTTCTCGGAGCCGCGTCGCCGGCCCCGGCTTCGCCATCGGACGATGCCTTGGCGGCTGCCTTCTTCGGCTTGGACTTCGGTGCGGGCTCGGCACCCACTTCTTCCTTGTCCTCGGCCTTCTTCTGCTTTGCCGCCTTCATCGCCGGGCGGGAAACCTCGGCCTTCGGCTTGATCGGCGTCGTTTCCGGAACCGCATCGAGCAGCAAGCCCTTGGTGCCATCGGCCTTGGTACCGATCGTCACCTTGACGACGCCGCCCTTCTTCAGCTTGCCGAAGAGGATCTCATCGGCGAGCGGCTTCTTGATGTTTTCCTGGATGACGCGGGCGAGCGGCCGGGCACCCATCTTCTCGTCATAGCCCTTCTCGGCGAGCCAGGCGATTGCCTCCGGCGCGAGGTCGAAGGTGACGTTGCGCTCGGCGAGCTGCGTTTCCAGCTGCATGACGAACTTCTGTACGACCTGGTGGATGACCGGGGTCGGCAGCGAAGCGAAGGGAATGACCGCGTCCAGACGGTTGCGGAATTCCGGCGTGAACAGGCGGTTCAGCGCCTCTTCGTCTTCACCCGTACGCTTGGAAGAACCGAAGCCGATGGCGGCCCGGGCCATTTCCGATGCGCCGGCATTGGTGGTCATGATCAGGATGACGTTGCGGAAGTCGATCTTCTTGCCGTTGTGATCCGTCAGCGAGCCATGATCCATGACCTGCAACAGGATGTTGAACAGGTCCGGATGCGCCTTCTCGATCTCGTCGAGCAGCAGCACGCAATGCGGATGCTGGTCGACGCCATCGGTCAACAGGCCGCCCTGGTCGAAGCCGACATAGCCGGGAGGTGCACCGAGCAGACGCGAAACCGTGTGCCGCTCCATGTATTCCGACATGTCGAAGCGCAGAAGCTCGACGCCGAGCGACGTCGCAAGCTGCTTGGCGACTTCCGTCTTGCCGACGCCGGTCGGGCCGGAGAAGACATAGCAGCCGATCGGCTTGTTCGGTTCCCGCAGGCCGGCACGCGCCAGCTTGATCGAAGACGCGAGCGCTTCGATCGCCAGGTCCTGGCCATAGACGACCGAGCGCAGTTCCTTTTCGAGGTTGGCGAGAACGGCCTCATCATCCTTCGAAACGGTCTTGGGCGGGATGCGCGCCATCGTCGCGATCGTCGCCTCGATCTCCTTTTCGGTGATCAGCTTGCGGCGCTTGCTTGCCGGCAGCAGCATCTGCGCAGCACCGGATTCGTCGATCACGTCGATCGCCTTGTCAGGCAGCTTGCGGTCGTTGATGTAACGGGCGGAAAGTTCAACCGCGGCCTTGATCGCCTCGTTCGAGTATTTCAGGTGGTGATATTCCTCGAAGTAAGGCTTCAGACCCTTCATGATCTCGATCGCGTCGGCGATCGTCGGCTCGTTCACGTCGATCTTCTGGAAGCGGCGAACCAGCGCCCGGTCCTTCTCGAAGAACTGGCGGTATTCCTTGTAGGTGGTCGAACCGATGCAGCGGATCGCGCCGGAGGAGAGCGCCGGCTTCAGGAGATTGGACGCATCCATGGCGCCACCGGAGGTGGCCCCAGCGCCGATGACGGTGTGGATCTCGTCAATGAAGAGCACGGCACCCGGATAGTCCTCAAGCTCCTTGACGACCTGCTTCAGGCGCTCTTCGAAATCGCCGCGATAGCGCGTGCCGGCGAGCAAGGTGCCCATATCCAGCGAGAAGATCGTCGCATCCTGTAGCGCTTCCGGTACCTTCTTTTCAATGATGCGCTTGGCAAGGCCTTCGGCGATCGCCGTCTTGCCGACGCCGGGGTCGCCGACATAGAGCGGATTGTTCTTCGAGCGGCGGCACAGCACCTGGATGGTGCGGTTCACCTCGGCGTGACGCCCGATCAACGGGTCGATCTTGCCGGACTTCGCCTTTTCATTGAGGTTGACGCAATAGGCCGTAAGCGCGTCCTGCTGCTTCTTGGCGCCAGTTTCCTCGGTGTCGCGCGAAGGCTTCTGCTCGGATTCGTGATCGTCGGCGCCGCGCACCGGCCGGGATTCGGAGGTGCCGGGCCGCTTGCCGATGCCGTGTGAAATGAAGTTGACGGCGTCGTAACGCGTCATCTCCTGCTCCTGCAGGAAATAGGCGGCATGGCTTTCGCGCTCGGCGAAGATGGCAACCAGCACGTTGGCGCCGGTGACTTCTTCACGGCCGGACGATTGGACATGGATGACCGCGCGCTGGATGACACGCTGGAAACCCGCCGTCGGCTTGGAATCTTCGTCGTAGCCGGTCACGAGATTGGAAAGCTCGTTGTCGACATAATCCGTCACGGTCTTGCGCAGCGTCTCGAGATTGACGTTGCAGGCGCCCATCACGGCCGCCGCGTCGGCATCATCGATCAATGCCAGAAGCAGATGCTCGAGCGTGGCGTATTCATGGTGGCGCTCGTTGGCAAAAGTCAGTGCCTGGTGTAGCGCCTTTTCGAGACTGGGCGAAAATGTTGGCACGTTAGTTCCTCATTTCTTTTCCATGACGCATTGCAACGGATGCTGATGCTGCCGGGCAAAATCCATCACCTGCGTCACCTTGGTTTCGGCGACCTCATAGGTGAAGACGCCGCACTCTCCCACGCCATGATTGTGGACATGAAGCATGATGCGGGTCGCCTCTTCCGGGTTCTTCTGAAAGAAGCGCTCCAGGATATGGATGACAAATTCCATCGGCGTGTAATCGTCATTCAAAAGCAGAACACGATACAAACTCGGCTTTTTGGTCTTCGGCTTGGTACGCGTGATGACGGACGTGCTGCGGTTGTTGCCGTTTCCCTCGTCATCGCTACCTTGCTGCATCCGGACCGGCATGGCGATCATTCTTGTCAGTTCCTTGTACAGCAGCGACCCCACTGAACTTGGCCGCAGCGTGCTTGCCCTTTATCTAATGGTTCGTTTTCAGATTTTAAGACCGAACCAACGCACTGCAATCATAATCGCACGACCGCGCGTAAGATTGATCAACTTTCTTCGGGCTGCGCACAGCTAATGCGAGAAACAAAAAGGCCGGTCGCAAGCGCTGCGACCGGCCTTTTTTGGAAAGTGGTTCTTTGCCTGACGATCAGGCGGCGGCAGCGGCGGCCTTGACTGCTGCCGTTGCCTTGGCAACCGGCGCTTCGTAGGGCTTGTAAGCGTCCTTGGCGAGATCAGCGTACATTTCGCCGATCTTCGTTGCCTCGGCGACGAAGCCTTCGTAGCTCGCCTTGATGAAATTGGTCTGCAGTTCGAAAACAGCTTCGACACTCTTGGTGCTCGACAGCTTCTCGACGTGCGCAACGCCATCTTCAAAGGACTTCTTGGAGTAGTCCGCAGCTTCAGTCGCGATAGCCTGGAGACCCTTGGTCCAAGCGGAATAGCTCTTTACAGCCACGTCAATGGCTTCTTTGCTCTTCTTGTTTGCATCGTCGAAGTTGAACATCGGGTGTCTCCTTAGTGACGGCCTGATCTGGAGGCTTCAGTTTATGTGCACTGCACAAAAAGTCAAGACGAGTGTGCGACGCAATAAAATACAACGGATGCAACAACTTGATGAAGAAATGCGCTCCCGCGAAAAAAAATTCTTACGATCGCGGTGAAGAACCAAGATGAGCGACGCGAGCAATTGCTCAGCGCGATGCATAAATCCCCATTAAAACAATAAACCCCGAAAATCTCAGGGGATTTTCGGGGTTTATTGTTTTCGGACGTCCTCGTCAGACTTAGAGGTCGATGTCGAGGATTGCCATGGAGAAATTGTAGGAAAGCTCGCCATCTTCCTCATCGCGGAAAACGACACCGAGGAACTCGTCACCGAGATAGACTTCAGCGGACTCGTCCTTCTTCGGGCGCGCCTTGACGACCATCTGCTGATTGAAGGTGCGCTTGAAATAGGCTTCAAGCTTGCGGATTTCTTCGGGCTTCAAAACACGTCTCCGTAGCCGTTTATCTGTGCGGCGCTTCTCGCACGCTGCATCGCCGGGTGTAAACCCCTCGAAAGAGGCTTACGCACCGGTTCCCGTATGTTCAGATATCGAAGCTGCTCAGGATCTGGTCCATCTGACGCGATGGCTCGGAGCAACCGGCCTCGCCCACCACCTTCGCCGGCACGCCTGCGACCGTCGTTTTCGGCGGCACCGGCTTCAACACGACCGAGCCGGCGGCGATGCGCGAGCAATGGCCGATATGGATATTGCCAAGGATCTTGGCGCCGGCGCCGATCAGGACGCCATCAGCGATCTTCGGATGACGGTCGCTGCCCTCCTTGCCCGTGCCACCGAGCGTCACGCCGTGCAGGATAGAGACGTTGTCTCCGATCACCGCCGTCTCGCCGACGACAAGGCCGGTGGCGTGATCAAGGAAGATGCCGCGCCCGATGCGGGCGGCCGGATTGATGTCCGTCTGGAAGACGCTCGACGCTCGGCTCTGCAGATAGAACGCGAAATCCTTGCGGCCGCGCTTCAGCAGCCAATGGGCCAGGCGGTGCGTCTGGATGGCATGGAAGCCCTTGAAGTAGAGTACCGGCTCGATGAAACGGGTGCAGGCGGGATCGCGGTCATAAACGGCCTGGATGTCGACACGCAGAATGGTGCCCCATTCCGGCCAATCCTCCAGCATCTCCGAGAAGGTCTGTCGCAAGAGGTTTGCCTGAAGATCGGGATGATCGAGCCTTTCGCAGATGCGATAGATCACGCTTTCTTCGAGCGAGTGCTGATTGACCACCGTCGAATAGAGGAAGGCCGCAAGCATCGGGTCCTGCTCGGCTGCCACGCGGGCTTCCTCACGCAGGCTGTTCCAGATCGGGTCCATCACCTTCAAAGCTTCCGTCTGGCGAAGTTCGGTCTTGGCGACCATCGTCGCTCTCCTTCCTGTCCGTCCTACAGTCACTATAGGGGAAATCCGGTATGACTTAAATGGCTCGGCCTCAGTTCCACCCTCGGTCGAGCAGCTCAGAAGCGGGCAAGCTTGCGGTGCTTCCCGCGTTCCGTCTTGTTCGGCAGTCTAGGCGCGCGCCACTTCCTCGAGGAATTCGAGCACGGCCTTCTTGAAAACCCGGTCACCCACGGCGAGCATATGATCCCTGCCCGGAATATCAAGCGCACGCGCGTTGGGCATCAACTCCGCCAGCTCCTGCGGTGAGCCGGCAATGTCGTCCTTGGTCCCGACACCGATCAGGGTCGGCACGTCGATGCGCCCCATGTCCTCAGCCGTCAGCAGATCGCGAGACGTCGAGATGCAGGCCGCAAGCGCCTGCCTGTCGCTTTTGGTCTGGTCGGCAAAGGCGCGGAACATGCGGCCGCGTGCATGGGTCACGACATCCAGAGACGGCGCCGACAAGGCATCGGCAATCGGGTCCCAATCCCCTACCCCCGTCACCATGCCGATGCCGAGCCCGCCAAAGACCAGCGAACGGACGCGGTGGGGATGGGCGAGTGCCATGAAGGCCGAGATGCGTGCGCCCATCGAGTAGCCCATCACATGTGCTTCGGCGATGCCGAGATGACCCAAAAGCGCTACGGCGTCGCCCGCCATCTGCTGCGGATGATAAAGCGCTGGATCGTAGGGTTTACTGCTCTTGCCATGCCCGCGGTTGTCGAGCGCGATCACACGGTAGCCGGCATCGCCCAGCGTCTTCAGCCACCCCGGGAAAACCCAGTTGACGTTGGCGCTCGAGGCAAACCCATGAATGAGGAGAATGGGCGCGCCGGCTGGATCACCTTCGTCAAAGAAGGCGATCTCCAGGCCTTCATGGGTAAAGCGGGAAAACGGCGGCGGATTGAGATCCATCTTTATCATCCTGGGAGGTATCGATCCGGCGCAACCTAGTTCGTCGCTCTGGCGAGTGAAACCCCGCCCCGGCAAAAACCACAGCTGCGGCGTGTTTGCCGCTACACTTTTGCAGCAAAGCTCACTATGGTGCCGCCAACTTTAGAGACTTGCATTCATCGGAGCATGACATGGCCGGCCACAGCATCCCGCACTTCCAGAACGACGGCGGACATCAGGCAATCGAAATCGGCGTCAAGGAATTCATGTGCACCGGCGCGTCCATTCCGTACGATCACCCGCACATCTTCATCGATATGGGCGACGACAACGAGAAGGTCTGCTCCTACTGCTCCACGCTCTATCGCTACAATCCGAAGCTGAAGGCGACGGAAACCAACCCGCCCGGCTGCCTCTTCGCCCACAAAGCCGCCTGATAAGCCACGATGTCGCGCCCTGTCGCGATCATCGGCGCCGGTATCGGCGGACTCACGGCCGCCTTGTGCCTCGCCCGCCGAGGCTTCGAAGTCGACATCATCGAACGGGCAACGGCGCTGACCGAGGTCGGCGCCGGCCTGCAATTGTCGCCGAACGCCTCACGCATCCTCATAGAGCTCGGCCTGCTTGCGGAACTCGAAGCCTACTGGACCGAGCCCGAGCGCATCGGCCTGGTTGACGGCGTATCCTTAAACCCTCTTGCCAGCGTATCGGCCGGCGCTTTCGCGCGTCGCCGCTGGCACGCGCCGTATGCCGTCATGCACCGCGCGAGCCTGCAGAAAGTCCTGCTTGCCGCCGTGGAGGCAGAACCGCGCTGCCGCCTGCAACTCGGCTGCCATATCGACAACCCTGATGAGCAGACCATCATAACACTGACGGGGCGCCGCCCGGACATCATCGTCGGCGCCGACGGCATCTGGTCGCGGTTGCGCAACGGCGTCCCCGGGGCCGGTCGTGTACGGTTTTCAGGCAACGTCGCCTGGCGCATGACGCTCGCCCGCGACACGGCCGCCGGCCTTCTCAAGCCGAACCAGGTCACGGCGTTCCTCGGCCCTCGCGCCCATCTCGTCGCCTACCCGTTGCGGGAAGTCGACGGTTTCAATCTCGTCGCGATCATCGAGGGAAAGGAGACCGACGCCGTCTGGGTCGGCAAGGATTCGGACAAGCGCCGCCAGGACTGCCTGAATGCTTTCTCCGGCTGGAACGCGGGCATCCGCTCGCTGCTCGAGAAGGCTGCCGCCCCCACCTACTGGCCATTGTGCACAGTCGACGACGGGGCCTGGCAAGACGGGCGAAAGACCGTACTGATCGGCGATGCGGCCCATGCGATGACGCCCTTCGCCGCGCAGGGCGCGGCCATGGCGATTGAGGACGCCTTCGAGCTTTCCGACTGCCTGGCCACCGGCATCGATATCCCGAAGGCGCTGGCTGCATTCGAAGCGAGGCGTCGACCACGCATCGCGCGGGTCCGGCGCCGCGCGGCGTTCAATCATTTTGCCTACCACGCCCGTGGGCCGCTGCGCCTCGGCCGCGACATCGTCCTGAAACTCAAGGGACCGGATGCGCTCGCTGCCGACCTTGATTGGCTCTACGGCTACGGCGCCCAGCGCTGACTGCGGACAGGCGAGTGGGCAACACGCAGATTCCATAGTCGGTGGTGACGAGGCGCCGCGAATGAATGCGGCGCCTCAAGCCGTCAAACGGCGTTGGCCGCGGCCAATCCCGCTTCGATGTCGCGGCGGATATCCGGCACATCCTCAAGCCCGATCTGCAGGCGGATGACCGGACCTTCTGTCGGCGCCAGCGCCACCTTGCGGTCCGACAGGCTGACATGGAGTGCCAAGCTCTCGAAGCCGCCCCAGGAATAGCCGAGCCCGAACAGTTTCAGCGCGTCGAGGAAGGCGTGCGCCTTGGCCTTGAACCGATCGGCGCTTTCCGCTTTTAGGACGAAGGAGAAGATGCCGCTTGCGCCGGCGAAATCGCGTTTCCAGAGTTCGTGTCCCGGGAAGCTCGGCAGTGCCGGATGCAGGACACGGGCGACCTCATCCCGCCCTTCCAGCCACTGGGCCAGGGCAAGTGCGCTCTCCTGGTGCCGCTCGAGGCGAATGCCCATCGTCCTCAGGCCACGCAGGATCTGGTAGCTGTCGTCGGGCGAAACGCAGACACCGAGGGTCACCATCGCCTCGGTCAAGGCCGGCCAGTGGGCGGCGTTCGCCGACACCGTACCCAGGAGAACATCCGAATGACCGGACGGATACTTGGTGGACGCATGGATCGACACATCGACGCCGTGATCGAGCGGCCTGAAGTAAACCGGCGTCGCCCAGGTGTTGTCCATGGTGACGACGCAGCCGTGGCGACGGGCAACGTCGGCGATGGCGCGAATGTCCTGCATTTCGAACGTATTCGAACCCGGCGCTTCGGTATGCACCAGGCGCGTGTTCGGTCGGATCAGGTTTTCGATTCCGGCACCGATCATCGGATCGTAGTATTCGACGGTGACGCCAAGACGCTTCAGCATGGTGTCGCAGAAGTGGCGCGTCGGGAAATAAACCGAATCGACGATCAGCGCGTGATCGCCCGCCGAGAGATAGGTAAGGAACGGCACCGTTACGGCAGCCAGGCCCGAGGGTACAAGAATCGTCCCGGCGGAACCTTCAAGTTCGTTGATCGCGTCGCAAAGCGCATCCGTGGTCGGCGTTCCGCGCGTCCCGTAGGTGTACTTCTGCGCGCGCGTTTCCATCGCCTTCGCATTCGGAAACAACACGGTGGACGCATGTACCACGGGCGGGTTGACGAAGCCGAAATAGTCGGAGGGATTGTTGCCGCTATGAGCGAGACGGGTGTTGATGCCCGCCTTGCCATTCACATTGCCGCTGTCTGCCATTGCATGTTCCGCATCTGATTTCGAAAGAGAAACTCTTCGAATGAGCCACAACCGCGGTCAAGTGGCAAAAATCATGGAGCGTCGTTTTGGCCGTCATCGGCCGGTATTTGGCGATTTTTCGCCCAGGGCCCGCCCATTGCCCCCAAAAACTGCCTAACTTTCTGGCTTGTTTCGGGTTTTTCACATGCAAAACCAGAAAATCGGCGGCCTCTCTTGACCCTCATGGAATTTGAGCATGAGATAGCCTGTACTCGCGCCAGGAGGGTGGCGGAGGCTGCACGCGCCAGGAGAGGCGCTGGTGCAGACGGGAACTAACGACAACAGAAAAAGGTTCTAAAAATGGCAAAAAGAATTCTGACAGCTCTCGTTGGCGCCGCTGTCATGGGGATTGGCACACAGGCGGCTTCGGGCGCTACCCTTGATGACGTGAAGGCCAAGGGCTTTGTCCAGTGCGGCGTGAACACCGGTCTCGCCGGCTTCGCGGCACCGGATGCCTCGGGCAACTGGAGCGGTTTCGACGTCGACTACTGCAAGGCAATCGCCGCCGCGATCTTCGCGGATGCCAGCAAGGTGAAGTTCACGCCCACTTCGGCCAAGGAACGCTTCCCGGCGCTGCAGTCCGGCGAGGTCGATGTCCTCGCGCGTAACACCACCTGGACGATCAACCGCGACACCGCGCTCGGCTTCAACTTCCGCCCGGTCAACTACTATGACGGCCAGGGCTTCATGGTTCGCAAGAGCCTGAACGTCAAGTCGGCTCTCGAGCTTTCGGGCGCAGCCGTCTGCGTGCAGACCGGTACCACCACCGAACTCAACCTTGCCGACTACTTCAAGTCCAACAACCTGCAGTACAATCCGGTCGTCTTCGAAAAGCTCGAAGAAGTGAACGCCGCCTATGACGCCGGTCGTTGCGACGTCTACACCACCGACCAGTCGGGCCTCTATTCGCTGCGTCTGACGCTGTCGAAGCCCGACGATCACATGATCCTGCCGGAAATCATCTCGAAGGAACCCCTCGGCCCGGCCGTGCGCCAGGGTGACGACCAGTGGTTCGATATCGTCAGCTGGGTTCATTATGCGCTGATCCAGGCCGAAGATTTCGGCATCACCCAGGCCAACGTCGAAGAAATGAAGAAGTCCGCCAACCCGGACGTTCAGCGCTTCCTCGGCGTCGAAGCTGACAGCAAGATCGGCACCGACCTTGGCCTGACCAACGAATGGGCCGTGAACATCATCAAGGCCGTCGGCAACTACGGCGAAGTCTTTGACCGTAACATCGGCGCTGGCAGCCCGCTCAAGATCGAGCGCGGCCTCAACGCCCTGTGGAACAAGGGCGGCATCCAGTACGCCCCGCCGGTCCGCTAAGCGATTAGCCAAGACTGGGGAAGCGGGTCACCGCTTCCCCATCCAACGATAAAAACACCCAAAGGGTGACAAAGGGGAAAGAGGCATTGCATGGCGATTGGCGTCACAACTACGCCTGAAAAAAGCAAACCGTCGGGGTCGATCATCTACGACCCGCAAGTGCGCGGGATCTTCTATCAGGTACTCACCCTCGTCGTTCTCGCGGCCTTCGTCTATTGGATCGCCGACAATACGATCGAGAACCTCAAACGAGCGAATATTGCTTCCGGTTACGGCTTCCTGAATGGGCGCGCCGGTTTCGACGTTGGACAGTCGCTGATCGCCTTTACCAGCGATTCGACCTATCAGCGCGCGCTTGTCGTTGGTCTGCTCAACACGCTGCTGGTCGCTGTCTGCGGTATTTTCACCGCCACCATCATCGGCTTTGCGGTCGGCATCGGACGGCTGTCGCACAACTGGCTAATTGCCAAGCTGTCGCTCGCCTATGTCGAGATCTTCCGCAACATCCCGCCGCTGCTCGTCATCTTCTTCTGGTACAGCGGCGTTCTGGCGATCCTGCCGCAGCCACGTGAATCTGCGGCACTGCCGCTCAACATGTTCCTCAACAACCGCGGTCTCGCCTTTCCCAAACCGATCTTTGAAGACGGCTCGATGTACACGGTTCTTGCCTTCTTCATCGCGATCGTCGCCAGCTTCTTCGTGGCGCGGTATGCGCGCAAGAAGCAGGAAGCCACCGGACAGCGCTTCCCGGTTCTTTGGACGGCTCTCGGCCTGATCATCGGCTTGCCACTCTTGACGTTCCTCGCCACGGGATCGCCGATCACCTTCGACGTTCCCGTTGCCGGCAAGTTCAACCTCACCGGCGGCTCGGTCATCGGGCCGGAATTCTTGTCGCTGTTCCTGGCGCTCTCGTTCTATACCGCGGCCTTCATCGCCGAGATCGTGCGCGCCGGTATTCGCGGTGTTTCCAAGGGGCAGACGGAGGCCGCGCACGCGCTCGGCATTCGCCCGGGTCTGACGACGCGCCTCGTGGTTGTTCCGCAGGCGCTGAGGATCATCATTCCGCCGCTCACCAGCCAGTATCTGAACCTGACCAAGAACTCCTCGCTCGCCGTCGCCATCGGCTACGCCGATCTCGTGGCCGTCGGCGGCACGATCCTCAACCAGACGGGGCAGTCGATCGAGATCGTTACGATCTGGATCGTCGTATACCTGTCGCTGAGCCTCGCGACGTCGCTGTTCATGAACTGGTTCAATGCCCGAATGGCCCTGGTGGAGAGATAAGACCATGACCACACCCCAGGCAACTTTCGTCCGCGCCTCGATGATCGAGGCTTCCGCACCGCCGATCGCAGAAGGCGGCGTCGTCCACTGGCTGCGCGAGAACCTTTTCGCCACGCCGAAGGATACGGTGCTTACCATCATCGGCGCACTTGCGCTCGCGTGGTTCCTGCCGCCGGCAATCCAATGGCTGTTCCTTGACGCCGCCTGGACCGGTGGAGGCCGTGGCGTCTGCGCCACGGTTGCACAGGGCGGTAGCCAGCCGGAAGGCTGGAGCGGCGCGTGCTGGGCCTTCGTCAACGCGAAGCTCGACCAGTTCGTCTACGGCCGCTATCCGCTCGATGAACGCTGGAGACCGACGCTGGTCGGCATCCTCTTCATTCTTTTCCTCGTGCCGATGGCGATACCGAAGGTCCCTTACAAGGGCATCAACGCCATCCTGCTTTTCGCCGTTCTGCCGCTCATCTCCTTGATCCTGCTTCCGGGCGGTTGGTTTGGGCTGACTTTCGTCGAGACGCCGCTTTGGGGCGGCCTGATGGTGACGCTCATTCTCTCTTTCGTCGGCATCGCCGTGTCATTGCCGCTCGGCATCCTGCTAGCACTTGGCCGGCGATCACACATGCCCGTGATCAAGATGCTCTGCACCGCTTTCATCGAGCTGGTGCGCGGCATTCCGCTGATCACCGTGCTGTTCATGGCGAGCGTCATGCTGCCCCTGTTCCTGCCGCAGGGCGTCACCTTCGACAAATTCCTGCGCGCACTGATCGGCGTGTCGTTCTTTGCCTCGGCCTACATGGCCGAAGTGGTGCGCGGCGGTCTGCAGGCCATTCCGAAGGGGCAGTATGAAGGCGCAGATTCGCTCGGCCTCAGCTTCTGGCAGAAGATGAACCTCATCGTGCTGCCGCAGGCGCTGAAGCTTGTGATTCCCGGCATCGTCAACACCTTCATCGGTCTCTTCAAGGATACGTCGCTGGTGTCGATTATCGGCATGTTCGACCTGCTCGGCATCGTTCGCTTCAACTTCACCGACGCCAACTGGGCCTCTTCGGTCACGCCGATCTCGGGCCTTATTTTCGCTGGCTTCATATTCTGGCTTTTCTGCTTCAGTATGTCGCGCTATTCAGGCTTCATGGAACGCGTTCTCGACACGGCCCATAAACGATAAAATGAGGGGAGGATCGCATGGCAAACGCAGCCACTGCTTCCAAAATGACTGTTTCCGCAACGGATGTCGCGGTTGAAATCACTGGAATGAACAAGTGGTACGGGGACTTCCACGTCCTTCGTGACATCAACCTGAAGGTTATGAAAGGCGAGCGCATCGTCATTGCCGGCCCGTCGGGCTCCGGCAAGTCGACGATGATCCGCTGCATCAATCGCCTCGAAGAGCACCAGAAGGGCAAGATCGTCGTTGACGGCATCGAGCTGACCAACGACCTCAAGAAGATCGACGAAGTGCGCCGCGAAGTCGGCATGGTGTTCCAGCACTTCAACCTCTTCCCGCACCTGACGATCCTCGAAAACTGCACGCTTGCGCCGATCTGGGTGCGCAAGATGCCGAAGAAGCAGGCGGAAGAAATCGCGATGCACTTCCTGAAGCGCGTCAAGATTCCCGAACAGGCGAACAAATATCCGGGCCAGCTCTCTGGCGGTCAGCAGCAGCGCGTGGCGATCGCCCGCTCGCTGTGCATGAATCCGAAGATAATGCTGTTCGACGAGCCGACTTCGGCGCTCGACCCGGAAATGATCAAGGAAGTGCTCGACACGATGGTCGGCCTCGCCGAGGAAGGCATGACCATGCTCTGCGTGACCCACGAAATGGGCTTTGCCCGCCAGGTCGCCAACCGCGTGATTTTCATGGACCAGGGCCAGATCGTCGAGCAGAACTCGCCGGCCGAGTTCTTCGACAATCCGCAGCACGAGCGCACCAAGCTCTTCCTCAGCCAGATCCTGCACTAGGATCGGCAGACGCCTTCACAAGGAAGCCCGTCTCATCGAGGCGGGCTTTTTCTATTCGGATTGCTCGGTCCTATTCAACGCGATAGCGCAAAGTGCCGACGGACCAGTGAATACCGCGGCGGTCGAGGTCGCCAGTCCAGGTCTTCTGCAATCGTGCAACGACTTCGCTTAAGGTTTCCCGCGCGTCCAGCTCGATCTTCAACCCGCGCGCTTTCGGAGCGACGTCAGCCAGATCGATGGCATCGCTGACCACGAGTGCAACGAAGGCACTCTCGCCCTCGCCTGACGCTTCGAAATCGAAGCCATAATAGTCGTCAGGTAATGTCAGAGGCACGTCTGGCGCAAGCGCCGTGATCTTCTGCGCGAACTCGTTCGGGAAGAGCTGCGTCGCCTTGCCCTGGCTGTTCACGTCGAAGAGCAGCAGGTCGCCGCCGGTCCGGCTGGTGACTGTCAGCTTAAAAACGTCGCCGGCCTTCATGGTCGTGGGTCGGTCTATGACGAGTTTCACTTCGCCGGTCTCGGTCTTGCCGAGGATGTCACCGACCGCGTTGACCGCATCGGAGTCCTGATAGGTCGTCGGCGTCCCACTTGGAGCGCTGGATTGCTGGTAAGTCCCCTGCCCGTTGCCACCCGCACCGAGCTTTTCGGGTGCGCTTGCACTCTCGCCAAGCGTCTGCGCCTTGCTTTCCAATTGCGGGTCGAGATTGCCGCATTTTTCCTGCGAGGAGCAGTAAGCGGTCGACTGCACCTTTACGAATTCGAGCAGTTCGGCATTGCTCGTCAAGCCGTTGCCGTTGGCGTCCGCCGCATTGCCGGTCTGGCCAGCGACGAAAGCCGCGGTGAACACGCCGTGCCGATCTTCGACGGGAAGCCGCACATCGTCCCAGGCCACCTGGTATGGAGCGGCCGCGCTCCAGGCGGTCACGCCCGATTCCACCAGCTTCGGCTTATCGACGACGGCAAGATCGATCCTGAGGCCGCGGGTCAATGCCTGCTCAACCGGCTTGGCATGCGGGCGCGGCAGGAAACGAGCGCCCTCGATGCCCGACGAGACGTCGGCGGAAAGCGAACGAGAGATCGTGCCTGAATGGCAGGCATCAATCACCATCGTCACCGCCCGCCCCTGCAGCCGTTCCAGGATCCGGTCGATCTCATCGTCGAGGATCGCGCCTTGCCAGTCCGTTTCACCGGAGACGATATCGACGGGCGCCAGCGCCTCGTCCAGTCCATCCTGCTCGTCGCCATCTGCATCCGTCACCTGAAGGCCGTGACCGGAAAAGTAGATGTAGACGCGATCGCCGGGTCCGGTTGCTTCGACCAGCCACGTGTTCATGGCCGAGAGTATCCCTGATCGCGTCGCCTGCTCCTCCTTCAAAATGCGGATCGAGGACGGGTCGAAACCAAGTTTTCCCGTCAGCAGGCCCTGCATTGCCACGAGATCGTTCTTCGGACCTTTGAGTGCGAATTTTGGCGACAGGCTCGGGTAGCTGCCGACACCGATGAGCAAGGCCCGGTCGCCGGCCACGGCCGGAGCCGCAAGCAAGGCGAGCCATGCCACCACAGAAAGCGCCGCGGTACACCACGACTTGCCACGCGCGCTCATTGGCCCCGGTCCCTCGTGTAAAGCGGTTGGATGGCGATGGTGCTTTCGCTGCCTTCCAACCGTGTTTCAAGGAGGCGCAGAAGCGCTGCGGCATCGAGCTTCGAGTTGGAGAAGGCCGCCGCAATGGCGTCGATCGGCGCATTCGTCGAGATGGCGACCAGGTGATCGGCGCCGAAGGGTTTCACCACCTCCAGGCCCTGAAGCTGAAACGCGTGGCTGCCGGTACCGGCAATCTGCGCATCGAGAAGCTGTGCTTCGCCGGTATTCGCCAGATTGAAAACCAGCATGTTGGCGTAGTCGCCCTGCGCCGCCTTGAAATTCAGCCTGTCGCCTGCCGCGTAGATGTCTTTCAACGGCGTGAGCGAAACGCTGCCGGGGCTCTGCGTCGCCAGGACCTTCAGGAAATCGAGCAGGATAAACTTGTCGACGGCGCCCTGGAGCAGGTCCGACGCGATATGTTCTCCGGCGACATCGCCGTTCGGCGTGTAGAACACCCCGGTGGCAGCATCCCAGCGGTAGGGCACACCATTGCCGCCGAGATTGTTGAGCGGCGGCGCCGTACCGGTGACGCTGAGCGCCAGTTTCCCCGTCCAGCCCATTTCACGCGGCGACTTCAATTTCGCTCCGGCGTCGCCTGTCGCGCCCGCGCCGATGGTCGCGCTTCGCGGCAGGGACAGGACAATCTCCTTGTCGGAGCGCGGCACTTGCGGCGTGAAGTTCGGCATCTGCAGCGCTTCCGACTGAAGTTTGACGTTGGAGAAGACATAGTCCTCGAGCTCGATGCGCGAGATCCGGCCATCGCCGTCGCGATCCGCAGCCCCCTCTATGGCGCGGGCAAAGCTCCAGCTCAGGGCCCCGCGCGGCTCTCCACCGATCACCACTTCCGGCGTCGGCTGGCTTTCGAGCGACGCGGCCAGGATCGTCACGCGAGACAGTTCCGCTTCCTTCACCTTCGCACCCTTGAGCGCCTCTTCGGACGGCGGCGGCACCTTCGCACGCACGATCGGCGCAAGCCGCGTTTTACCGGAAATGGAACGGTTCATGCCGCCGGAAAAGCAACTGTCGGAAAGGAACAGAACCTGAATACCTTTGGCCTCCGCTTCCGCGAACCAGGCGTTCAGCTCGTTGTCGACAATGATCTCCTTGCTGGTTTCTTCCTCGCGGCTCCTGTCGAAGCCGGGCAGTTCCAGGAACTCGTCCAGACCGTCTTCTTCGCTGCCCGCAATCAACTCCGGCATCTGCGCGCCGTGCCCGGCATAGGTGAAGACGATCGTATCGCCGCGGGCTGCACCGGCGACCAGTTCGGTCCAGGCGGAGCGGATGGCGTCCTTCGTCGCCTGCTCATTGATGAACTGCCGTATCGTGTCGACCTTGGCCGCCTTTAGCGCCTGCGCGACATCGCGTGCATCCTTCACTGCGCCGTCGAGGCTCACTTCATGCGGATAGGCATCCACCCCGACGACCAGCGCCGACGTCGCCGCGAGGACGGGGGGCACGGGCAGGACGAACAGCACCGTCGAAAGCAGGATTCTGTGCAACACAACTAGTTCCCCACGTCCACTTCCACCCGCCGGTCGAGCTGGTGCAGCATCGCCTCGTCGTAGGCGCTCGGGTCATCCGGCTTGAACGGCTCTTCCTCGCCCTTGCCGACGGCTGTCCAGGTACCCGGATATCCGGCATCCACAAGGTAATGCGCCAAGGCCTCGGCGCGGGCGATCGACAATGCCTTGTTCGCCTCGGTCGTGCCAACCGGATCGGTATGACCAATCAGCGTGATTGCCGGCGGTTTCGCCGACTTCAGGCATTCGAAAAGATCCTTTGCCGACTGCAATCCCTCGGGCGTGAACTCGGCAGTTCCGAAGACGTAGCGCACCGGGGTGGCCTTCTTCTTGATCGAGACGCCGCGATAGGAGAACTTGCAGGCGCCGCGCGCGGCGAGCTTGACGGGCTTGGTTGCCGCAAGCCGCATCTCCGAGGCCAGCCTGTCCAGCCGCAGGATGTAGTCCTTGTCCGGGGCCATCCAATCGGGCGTCAGTTCTTCGTTCGCGGTATCCTCGATCGCCTGTTGATAATAGGTCGCCGCCGCCTCATAGTCCCGGCGCTCCCGGCTGATGTCGCCGAGCGCATCGAGGATCTGCCACGGGCCGCCGGCGTCTCTGCTCGCTGTCGTCAGATCGCCTTCGAAGCTTTCGAGCTTGGCGCCCTGCCCCACGGCAGCCGCGACACGGTTGAAGGTTACCAGCGCCACGACGCGACGCGTCAGCGCGATCTCGGTTGGCGAGCATCCCGCCGCTCTCTCCGGAGCAGCGGCAGCGCGTGCGGCGGCCTCAGCGCCGCTGTTCAGCGCTTCGGACGCCTGGCGAAGACCATCGCAGGCCATCGCGGGCGCGGCGACTGGCAGCACCATTGCCGACGCGAGAATAAGAGACCGGATCACCTTTGCCATTGTTCGCTCGTCAGTTCCTGATCTCGAAGGTCACCATCTGAACACTGCTGGCCCCAGCATCGCCCTGGGCCTGTTTGGCCAGGTTGATTGCCAGCCCCCTTGTCGGTGGCAACCTCGACCTCGCGACGTAGTCCCGCGCCTTCTCCACGGTGAGCCTCTGATCGCCAAGCCCGCCGACACGGCAGAAGGCCAACATCGACTCGGATGGCGCGGGGGTGTCGAACGTCAGCGTGCCCGTCCCCGGCTGCGGGATAAGGCGCCGTTCGCCCGGCTGCAGGGTGATGTTGCCGATCATCACATCCGGGACGACCTCGACATTGCCATTCTCCTCGACATAGAGGATCTGCAGCTCGCAGGCTTGGTTGGCGCTAAGCTCGAAAGAAAGCTGATCGCCGACTTTCGCCGTCGTCGACTTCACGTTGAGCGCGAGCGCGAGCTTGTTGCCAGCCGCCGCATCCTCCTTGCGATAGGCAGGCACGGCAGCCACGATCGATTGCGGCTTGGCGTCCACCGGTTGCTCGGAACCGGCAACGACGATCGCTGCGGTATCCAGCGGACGACGCTGCAGCAACGGCTCCAGCAGCAAGGCATATTGCTGCTCGACCTCGTTGCGCGGGATCGTTCCGCCTGCTTCAAGCGTCGTCACCCAATCGAGCCCCAGGCGCAAAACATCCGTATTCGTCACGCGCTTGATCGCATCGGAGAATTGCTTCGGCGTCATGTCGAACTCGGCCGCCAAACCGTCAAAATCGAGCTCGTCTTCGTATTTGTCCGCGAAGTAGGTGATGATCTCTGCATCGCCTGGCGCGTGCTTGCTCTGGAGACCGCCATCCGGCGTCGGCTCGGTGACACCCAGCGCCTTCAGCGCATTGACGAAACGCTCGCGGTCGTTCCGATAGGCCTCGTCCAATTCCTCCTGCTTCACATACATGGCGAGCAGCACGTCCTGCTGGTCCTTGCTGAACAGCGTCGACGTCTCGATATGTTCACGCAACTGATCGCGCTTCGACAGAATGCCGTCGGCGTGGCAATCGACGCAGGATCGTGCATTGATGATCTCGACGCCCTTGCCGATCGGCCGCTTGCGGAACGATACGATCGTCGTCGGTCCGACATCGAGTTGCTTGCCCGCCGCATTCGAAAGGTAATAGCCCTGCAGTCCGTTCGGAAGCGAGAAGATCATCTCACCACCGTCGTGCTCAAAAGGCAGCAGCCCCGCGTCGAGGGGAGCGAGTTCCTTCGGCCCGTGCGGGAAGCGCTTCAGCACCTGCTTGCCCAGGTCGCCACCGAAGTCATAGGATTTCCAGTAGTAACCACCAAAGGGCATGTCGTGCCGTTCCAGCATGCGATTGTGGTCGGACACTCCGGATGAGCCGTCGGCGAAACCGGCGCGCAGGACGTTGCACTGGCGAATGTTGTCGGCCACGTCGATCTTGAAGCGCTTTTCGAGTTCGCTGATCTCGGTCGGTAGCCGCATCAGCCGGTTGTAGATCTCCGGCCGGGCGCCATTGCTCATGAACCAGTCGATCCTCATGATCGGCAATTGCGTCGCCGTCTCCTTGGAAAGTGCGGCCAGCGACGCATCGCTCTCAGGGTCGACACCGTAGAAATAGCGCTTGATCAGGAAGTCGTAGTCCGCGGTTTCCCATTGCAGCTCGCGCAAATCGACACGCACGAGCAACCCGTTGGTGCCATCGACTTCGGTCGGCAGGACCAGTTTCGGACCGTAGGAGAGTGAATTCAGCAGTTTCTTGAAGCCGCCGGCGAGCACGTCCATGCGCTTCATGAAGGTCTCGTCGTCCTCGCAGCCCATCATGCCGTTATATTGGTCGCGGTAGGAGAAATAGCGCATGAACGGACGGTCGAGTTCGTTGACCTTGTCGATGTCCTTCAGCGCCGCCTCGACGAACTGGCCATAGCTCTGCATCGGGCGGGAACGGTCGGGCTTGGCCGCCGCCGTTTGCGGCAGGCTCTTCTCACTGAGAGAATTGATCCAGTCCTCCAGCACCTTGATCTCTTCGGCCGAGGGCCGCTTGCCGAGGGGCATGCGGCCGCTAACGACGGTCGTATAGAGGCGTGACTTCGCCGCGTCGCCCGGCGCCACGAAATTGGCATCCGCGCCGATCGAAGCGAGGTCGCCGGCGGGGTAGCTCCCCTGCGAACTTTCGCCCGGCCCGTGGCAGTTGCGGCAGTATTTGCCGATGAAGGCATCCGCCTGCTGTGCCAGAGCCGCATTGTCGCCACCGAGCGCTTCCGCTGCCGTGTTTTCTTTGCAGACGGCGGTCACAGATTGCGCCACCGGCGCCGGCGCCTTCACCTCGCGGTCGGAGAGGAAGGCGTAGATCGCCCGGCGGTCTTCCTCCGTCAGAACGCTCAGGCCCTTGGCGATGCGCCGCATCACGGGATCGCTGACCGGCGCGCCCGAGAGTTTCTTGCCTTCGTCGATCAGGCCCCTGGTGAACACATCGGGCGAAGCAAGCCCCGCCATCTTCGCCTTGCTGATATCCGGGGCGACCGCACCCGTCAGATCCTTTTCACCCTGGTAGGCGCGCTCCAGATCGAGCCCGTAGGTGGTGGTGCGCGGGGTGTGACAATCACCGCAGCCGCCGACGTTCTCGACAAGGTAGCGGCCGCGCTCGGCTTGCGTCTCCTCCCGCGGCTGATAGCCCGGCACCGTGAAGTGACTGCGCTTCCACAGCGTGATCGTCGTCTGACGACTGAAGGGGAAGGCGATCTCGTGTTCCTTCGAGGCGGCGTCAGACCGCGGCAGTGTCTCGATATAGGCCTTGATATCGAGCGCATCCTCCGGCTTCATCCCGCCATAGGATGTATAGGGCATGACCGGATAGAGATTGTTGCCCTCCCGGTCGAGACCGACCAGCACCGCGTTCAGAAACTGGGCGTTGGTCCAGCCGCCGATGCCGTTGGCGTGGGGCGAAATGTTCGGCGCATAGAATGTGCCGATCGCCGTGTTCATCTCCATGCCGCCGGAAAGCAATTCGGTATTGTCGCCGGATCCGTGGCAGGCGCCGCAGCCCGCGGCATTGAACACGTATTTGCCATTGTCGACATTGGCCTTGTAGGTCGAAAACGCGTCGTCGGCGAAGGCGTCGCGCGCTTCGGCAAGGGCGGGACAGAGCAAGACGGCGGCGGCCAACGCCGCCAACGAGAATGCCAGTGGTCCCCGGCCGAGGCCGGCTCTTGGCGAAGCACTCTCTCCTTTTGCCTGCAGACCGCGCATGAAAGCCTCTCCCTAAAACAATAGAATCGCTACTGAAATCTGCTGTCTATCGAAACTGAAATTGCTCGAATTCGACCCGACGCGGCCTCTTGCCAAGATCTTTCAAGCCCTTGACGATTGCTTCCCTCAGTGGCGGCGGACCGCAGAACCAAAGGTCGGCCTCCGCCGGATCGATCGCGCTTCCGGTCGCCAGCTTGGCAGCGTCCAAGCGCCCGTCCACGGAAGAATCGTGCAGGACAAAACTGAAGTTTCCGAGCTTCTGCGCCTGCCCCTCGAAGGTCTCCAGGCCGATCGCTTCTCGCCTGTCGCGCACGCAGTAGACCATGTGAATCTCCTGCCCTTCATCGCCCTTCAAGTGCCGGGCCATTGCCAGAAACGGCGTGACGCCGATGCCGCCGGCGAGCCAGATCTGCTTCTTGCCGCCGCGGCGATGGTTGAAGCGACCATAGCCGCCTTCGAGCTTCAGCCGATCACCGACCGCGACACCATCGCGCAGCGCCTGCGTGTAGTCGCCGAGCGGCTTGATCGCGAAGCGGACGATACCGTCAGCCTCGATGCCGGCGATCGTAAACGGATGCGGCTCGCGCAGGCCCGGCTTCATGACACGCAGGAATCCGAACTGGCCCGGCTTCGCTCGCATGGGCCGTCCGACCGGTCGCGCCGTGATCATCGTCGCTCCGTCATGCTTCGCCACCTCGAAAACTTCGTAGCCGCGGGTTCTGAGCCACGGCAGAAGCTGGGTGTAGGCATAGCTCAGGATGCCGAGCGCGGCGAAGGCATTGAGATAAACCGCCAGAAGTGCCGTGCCGTCATAGGGACGTTTGATGAACATCTGATGGAAGGCGACGAGAACGAAGAGCAGGCCGATCAGACGGTGCGTGTAGCGCCAGAGATGGTAGGGAATCTCGATCTTCGTCCTCGGGATGATTTTGACAATGCTAAGAACAAGTAGGATGACAAAACCATAGAACGCGTATTTTCCCGCAGAAGCAGCCAGCTGGTTCAAACCGCTCGTCAGTGCCAGGCCCTTGAAGTCCGGTTTCAGGAAATAATGGATGAGGATAAGGCACAGCACCGAGATGCCGATCCTCCGGTGGAAGTGGTAGACGCGATCGAGCCCACCGAACAAGGCTTCGACGAAAGGCGGGCGGGTCGCCATGAACTGGGCGATCGCCATGCCGACGAAGGCAGCGGACGACGCCATCAGCGAGAATGTCGTCAATGCATTGGTGTGGCTGACCGCCGGTACGGCCAGCAGCCCTGCGAGCACCATCAGCGACCAGACCAGAAACGCGCCCACTTGCATCTTGCGCCCCTCAACGCCGACGTCAGACGGTTGTTGCCAAGGGGAAGACTGACAAGCCCCTTACCATTCGTCAACATCAATCCCCTTGGAAACGGCCTATGAGCTTCCTTTATTCATGCCTTTGAAATTTGTGATATTTGAGCGACCGCTTAATTATATTTCTCAAGGCTCGCATCAGCTTGAGGGGCGATACAGAGATGCGACGATCGCCTTGCTTGCCTCCTTCTGAAAAATTGTGCAAGCTCCTGATATATCAGAAGCAAAGGAACGGCATGTCACTGCAATCCCATGCTCACCTCGCCTACCTCGCGCTCGAACGCCTCATTGTTACACTGAAGCTCGAGCCCGGCGCGCTGGTCACCGAGAGGCAATTGATCGAGCTCGCGGGGCTTGGCCGAACGCCGGTTCGCGAGGCGATCCAGAAGCTTGCCTGGCAGGGCCTGATGGATGTGCGACCACGCGTCGGCCTGCAGATCACCACGATCCGTCCCGACGATCAGGTCCATGTCATGCAGGCCCGGCAGAAGCTGGAGCCGCTTGCGGCCGCTCTGGTAGCGACACACGCGAGCGCCGATGACAGAAGTGCGATGAAAGCCTGCGGCGCGGAGATGGCCGCCTGCCTCGACTCAGGCGACATGGAGGGGTTCCTCGTGGCCGATAAGACCTTCGACGAACTGATGGAGGAGGCCTGTCCCAACCGCTTCCTGACTGCGGCGCTGGCGCCTTTGCAGACGCATGCGCGCCGGATCTGGTTTGCATCGTCCTCACCGGAGAAGATGGTGGGATCCGTCCGCCGCCATGTCATCGTGATCGATGCGATCGAGAGGGCTGACGCTCCAGGTGCGTCTGCAGCCATGACGGAGTTGATGAACTATCTCTCAGACGCCTGAAGATGCTTGAATGAACTCGAAGAAATCATCGCAAATACTTGCTTTCACAGTGATTTCTTCGCTTCAAATCCTTCAAACCACGCAGTTGGCATCATGCTTCCGGTCTTCAGGCGTCGTACATGCCAAGCGAAAGCCTCCTCAAGGATGTGAGGCGTCTGGCCACCGCGGGTCGCGACCGCACGTTCGAAGTAGTCTAGGAGCAATTCGCGGTAGGCCGGGTGGCAACAGTTGCTGATAACGACGGGCGCACGCTCCCGTGGCGCCAGCCCGCGCAGATCGGCAAGTCCGTGCTCGGTCACAAGAATATCGACGTCATGCTCCGTGTGGTCGACATGGGACACCATCGGCACGACGGACGAGATGGCGCCGCCCTTGGCAACCGACTTGGCGACGAAGATGGACAGGAAGGCGTTGCGGGCGAAATCGCCAGAGCCGCCAATGCCGTTCATCATGTCGGTGCCGCCGACATGGGTCGAATTGACGTTGCCGTAGACATCGAATTCGAGCGCCGTGTTGATGCCGATGACACCCAGGCGGCGAATGATCTCCGGATGGTTGCTCACCTCCTGCGGCCTGAGGACCAGCTTGTCCTTGTACGCGCCGATGTTGCGGAACACCCGATCGGCCCAAGCGCTGCTCAGCGTCATCGACGATGCCGAGGCGAAACTCAGCTTACCTGCCTCGAAGAGCTCGAACGTGCTGTCCTGAAGCACCTCGCTGTACATGCGCAGATCATGGAACGGACTGTCGACGAGACCGCTCAGCACTGAATTGGCAATGACGCCGATGCCGGCCTGCAGCGGATTGAGCGTCATGTCGAGGCGGCCTTTGCGCACCTCTTCCTGCAGGAAGCCGATCAGGTGGCCGGCAATCGCCATGGTCTCGGCATCCGGCGGCGATATGCGCGCAGCGCTGTCCTCTTTCTCGGTGATAACGATGGCGACGATCTTTTCGGGATCGACCGGGATATAGCGCGAACCTGCGCGGCTGTCGCAAGCAACGACCGGGATCGGCGTGCGGCTCGGGCGCTTCGCTGGAATGTAGATGTCGTGCAGGCCTTCGAGCTCGGGGCTATGGCTGAGATTGAGCTCGACGATCACCTTCTTCGCCAGGATCGCGAAGCTTGCGGAGTTGCCGACCGATGTCGACGGCACGATGCCGCCATCCTCGGTAATCGCCACCGCCTCGACCACCGCATAGTCGATCGGGCTGATCTGTCCGGAGCGCAACTGCTCGACGGTTTCCGAGAGATGCTGGTCGATGAACATCACCTCGCCACGGTTGATCGCGGCCCTCAAAACGGGATCGGACTGAAACGGCAGGCGCCGGGCAAGGACACCGGCTTCCGTCAGCGTCCTGTCGATGTCGTGACCGAGCGAAGCGCCGGTCAGCAGCGTGATGCGAAACTTCTCGCGCGCCGCACGTTCGGCCATCGCGAGCGGAACCGCCTTGGCATCGCCCGCCTTGGTGAAGCCGCTCATGCCGATCGTCATGCCATCTTTGATGAGCGCGGCCCCCTCTTCCGCCGTGGCGATGCGA
The DNA here is from genome assembly GCF_049905105.1 of Ensifer sp. R-19. Classification (NCBI taxonomy): domain Bacteria; kingdom Pseudomonadati; phylum Pseudomonadota; class Alphaproteobacteria; order Hyphomicrobiales; family Rhizobiaceae; genus Ensifer; species Ensifer sp. R-19. Next base: position 1,295,543 of record NZ_CP184569.1, on the reverse strand, counting down.
TCACGCAGTGGCCTGCAGCGAATCCTGGTCTCAAGGCTTGTTCGAATATCGCCGCTCATCGGGCACTCCCTGCAGAGCCCGCGGGGCTCACATCAGGACGGCGCGGGCTTGGTTCTGGTGCGCTAAATCTGCATGGCTGCACGCACACGTTATGAAGTTTTACGGAGGCACGATAGCCCTTGGCGAAGCTGCGCGACACGCAGAATGGACAGGGCCGAGCTACCGCAAATGCATAGCTCCACCACGCATCGCCACAAACGACGAAGGGCGCACCCAAGGCGCGCCCTTCAAACGATAAGACTGCACAAAAAAGGATCAGCCGACGAAGGCCCGCTCGATCACGAATTCGGCCGGCTTGTTGTTGGCGCCTTCGGTCAAGCCCGCAGCTTCGAGGATTTCCTTGGTGTCCTTCAGCATCGCCGTCGAGCCGCAAATCATGCCGCGATCGATCGCCGGATCAAGCGGCGGCAGGCCGAGATCGGAGAAGAACTTGCCGTTGACCATCAGGTCAGTGACGCGGCCCTTGAACGGATAGTCCTCGCGCGTGACTGTCGCATAGTGGCGCAGCTTGTCGCCGACGATCTCGTTCAGGAACTCGTGGTTGCGGATCTCCTCGACGAGGTCGAAGCCGTATTTCAGCTCGGCTACGTCGCGGCAGGTATGGGTGAGGATCACTTCCTCGAATTTCTCATAGGTTTCCGGATCACGGATCAGGCTTGCGAAAGGCGCAATGCCGGTGCCGGTCGAGAACATGTAGAGCCTTCGGCCGGGAACCAGCGCATCGAGCACCAGCGTGCCGGTCGGCTTCTTGCGCATCAGCACCTTATCGCCGGGCTTGATCCCCTGCAGATGCGAGGTCAGCGGGCCATCCGGCACCTTGATCGAGAAGAACTCCAGCTCTTCGTCCCAGGCAGGGCTGGCGATCGAATAGGCGCGATAGACCGGCTTGTCGCCCACCATCAGGCCGATCATCGCGAATTCGCCCGAGCGGAAGCGGAATTCGGCAGGGCGGGTCATGCGGAAGCGGAAGAGCCGATCCGTATAGTGCTCAACGCTCGTCACCGTCTCGACGTAAACGCCTGCCGGTGCCTGGATCGCGAAATCTTCCGTTTTTGCCGGAGCATTCATCTGGCTAAAGTCCTGTAATGATGACCCTGTTTATCAACAATGATCGGATATTCCAAGCCACGCGCAATGGGAAGGAAATCCCTTCCAAATATAGTCGCTTTCGGGGATTTCCGCGTGCTTCACACTGTCGCGGCTGATCGAGACTTAAGAAACCCGCCGCCAGCTATAGGATTTCGCGTCGGCGGAAGGCTTTGCCGTCGGCTGGTAGTGCACGGCGATGCCCGGCAGGCGTCCCTCTGCTAGGCGCTTAAGAGCCGTCGCATTGCTGACCGCAAAGCTGTCGACACCACAGCGCAGCATCAGCGGAATCTGGTCGATCAACACGTCGCCAACCGCTCTCACCTCACCGCCGAAGCCGAGCCGCGAACGCAGCAGCGACGCATGGCTGAAGGCGCGGCCGTCGTTGAAGGCCGGGAACGCCACCGCCACCAGGGCGATGCGATCGAGATGCGGCGCGAGCTTCGTCACGTCGTCCGCCGGTGCTATCACCACGCCGAGGCCGGTTTCGTCGCTCGTCTCCACCTTGGCGAGGAATGCGTCGAGGCCGACGATCGCCTTCTCGTTCGAGCCTGCCTTTGTTTCCTCGGTCTCGATGATCCAGGGATCATCGCCCACGAAGCCGGTTTCCTTCCAGATTTTCGTCATGTTCGTTCCTTGCGCTTCAGGCAGCTTCCTGCGCACTGCCGTAGAGCGCGTCCTTGAAGGGTTGCGGGCCGACGCGGCGATAGGCTTCGAGGAAGGTCTCTTGCCTGTCGCGGCGCAGTCCCAGATAGGTGTCGACGATCGTCTCCACCGCGTCGGTCACCTTCTCCGGCTCAAAGCCGCGGCCGATGATCTCGCCGATGGACGTGTTCTCGTCGCCGGAGCCGCCGAGCGTGATCTGATAAAGTTCCGCACCCTTTTTCTCGACGCCGAGCAGGCCGATATGGCCGACATGGTGATGACCGCAGGCGTTGATGCAGCCGGAGATCTTGATCTTCAGCTCGCCGATCTCGGCCTGGCGCTCGGGCGAACCGAAGCGGGTCGAAATCTCCTGGGCCACCGGAATGGAGCGCGCATTGGCGAGGGCGCAATAGTCCAGCCCGGGACAGGCAATGATGTCCGTGATCAGGCCGGCATTGGCGGTGGCGAGCCCTGCGGCGACCAGCGCACGGTAGACCGGCTCAAGATCGGCCAGCGCCACATGCGGCAGGATGAGGTTCTGCTCATGGCTGACGCGGATTTCGTCGAAGGCATACTCCTCTGCGATATCGGCAACGGCATCCATCTGCGCGTCGCTGGCGTCACCCGGAATGCCGCCGATCGGCTTCAGCGAGATCGTCACCATGCCGTAGTCCGGGTGCTTGTGCGGCTGCACGTTCTGCTGCACCCAGCGGGCAAAGTCCGTATCGGTTTTCTTCCAGCGTGCAAGGCTTTCCCAGCCCTCGGCGCGGTTTTCGAGGGTGGGCGGCGCGAAATAGGTGGAGATCGCCTGAATGTCGGTTTCCGGCAACTTGAGCTCGGTGTCCTTCAACGCCGCGAACTCGACTTCGACCTGGCGCGACAGTTCCTCGGCACCGGTTTCGTGCACGAGGATCTTGATGCGCGCCTTGTACTTGTTATCGCGACGGCCATGCAGGTTGTACACGCGCATGATCGCCGTCGTATAGGACAGCAGGTCCTCTTCCGGCAGGAAGTCGCGGATCTTCTTGGCGATCATCGGCGTGCGGCCCTGGCCACCGCCGACATAGACGGCAAAGCCGATGCGGCCGTTCTCGTCCTTCTTCAGGTGGAGGCCGATATCGTGGACCTGGATCGCGGCGCGGTCGCGCTCGGCACCGGTCACGGCAATCTTGAACTTGCGCGGCAGGAACGAAAACTCCGGATGCACGCTCGACCATTGTCTGAGGATCTCGGCGTAAGGCCTTGGATCGGCAACTTCATCGGCAGCCGCACCCGCGAAGTGATCGGCGGTAACATTGCGGATGCAATTGCCGGAGGTCTGAAGCGCGTGCATCTCGACGCTTGCCAGTTCCTGCAGGATATCCGGCGTGTCCGACAGGCGCGGCCAGTTGTACTGGATGTTCTGGCGCGTGGTGAAGTGGCCGTAGCCGCGGTCATACTTGCGCGCGATATGGGCAAGCATGCGCATCTGGCGGCTCGACAGCGTGCCATAGGGAATGGCGACGCGCAGCATATAGGCATGAAGCTGCAGGTAGACACCGTTCATCAGGCGCAACGGCTTGAAGGCATCTTCGGCGAGCTCGCCGCTCAAGCGGCGCTCAACCTGGTCGCGAAACTGCTCGACGCGGGAGGAAACGAAGGAATGATCGAATTCATCGTAACGGTACATCGGTTATCGGTTCCTCAGGCAGCGTGTTTCGGGCCGGCCAGGCCGTTGTAGCCGGCAGCATAGGGGATCGACGGGCCTTCGGCGCGGATACGCTCGCGCATGCGCAGGGGCCGAAGCGTGCCGTTGACCTCTTCGACATCGACGACGTTGGCGTCGACGACCTTGTTATCCTCAAAAGCCTGTTTGCCCGTGGCTTCGAGCGCCGTCACGGCCTCGGCATGGCGGGCGATGAAGGCATCCTGCAGCGATTCGACCCAGTTGCCTGCGGCATCCAGCCAGACGGAAATGCCGTCCGAAAGTCGATTTGCCGTCAAAACCTTGCTCACCATGACCTCTTCCTCAGTTCAAAATCTGTTCGTTACGCCCCAGGGCGACTTCAACGATTCTCTTGGCATCGCGTGCCTTGCCGACGACCAGCGGCTCGGACCGCTCGAAGTTGGCGCCGGCGACGGCATCGCCGATGATGACCATCACGGGACCCGAAAGCTCAGTCCGGTTTTCCAGGTCCGGAAGGTCCTTGAGCGTGCCATGCAGCAGGCGGCGATCCGCGCGGCTGGCATTCTCGATGACTGCGACCGTGGTTTCCGCAGGCAGACCCGCCTGCATCAGACGCCCGGCGACGGAGGCAGCGACCGTGCGGCCCATATAGACAGCGATCGTCGCGCCAGAAACGGCAAGCCGCGCCCAATCGGGTAGGACCTCGCCAGTCAGATCGTGACCTGTCGTGAAGACCAGCGACGATGCGACACCCCGAAGCGTCAGCGGCAGTTCGAAATCAGCGGCAGCGGCAAAGGCGGACGTGATGCCCGGAACAATATCATAGCTGATACCGGCTTCGCGCAGGGCCGCCATCTCCTCACCGGCGCGGCCATAGACCAGGGGATCCCCGGATTTCAGCCGAACCACGCGCTTGCCTTCGGCGGCGAGCGTCACGAGCAATTGATTGATCTCACCTTGAGACTTCATGTGGCAGCCCTTGCGCTTGCCGACCGAGAGACGCTCGGCATCGCGGCGGCCCATGTCGACGATCGCCTGCGGCACCAGCGCATCATAGACGATCGCGTCGGCTTCCATCATCACGCGCTGAGCGCGCAGCGTCAGCAGGTCTTCGGCACCCGGACCGGCGCCAACGAGCCAGACGTGGCCCGGAGCCTTCTCGGGCGCATCGAGCAGACGTGACGCCTCACGGCGGGCAGCCGCCAGATCGCCACCGGCGACCTTATCGGCGACCGGGCCCTGAAAGAACCGGCGCCAGAAGAGCCGACGCGCCACGCCACGCGGCACCAGGCGATCAACCGCCTCGCGGTAGCTTGCCGCGAGCGAGGCGACGACTCCGAGCGACGGCGAAAGAAGCTGGTCAATCTGGGCGCGGATCATCTGCGCGAGCACAGGGCCCGCACCTTCCGTACCGATGGCAACGGCGACCGGCGCGCGGTTGACGAGAGCGGGGGTGAAGAAATCGCAATAGTCGGGCTGGTCGACGGCGTTGGCCGGGATCTTGCGCTCGCGCGCGGAAGTGACAATACGGCGATCCTCCGCGCCGTCGCCGGTTGCAGCGAAAACGAGGATGGCGCCGTCAAGCTGCTCGGCTGCGAAGGCAGCCCGAACATGTTCAACGCCGCGGTCGCGCAGATACTGTGCAAAATCCGCTTCAGGCTCATCGGCAAAGACGACGAGAGACGCTTCCGTGTTCAAGAGCAGCCGCACTTTGGCAAGGGCCTCGTCGCCATTGCCGAACACCGCCACGCGCTTCTGCGCAACGCGAAAGAATGCTGGGAAAACGGCGAGCTGCTGCGTCATGGTCTGGCAAACGGTTCCTTCTACAGGCTGCGCCGAATATCCCGCATGGGGCACGACATTTGAAGGAACAGAAATTTCATTGCCTTTCCGGGCACGTATTGTTTTGCTCGGCGGTGCATCATTTTGAGCAAATATCTCCGAGGTCACCAAAACGCCTGCCCTTCCGCAGCCATTGCGCCGCGGGGGCAACCTCCGTTAAATGCGGTCACTGACCCGCCGGAGATGCAAGACATGACCCATTCGGACCTCGCCGAACGGCTTTTGACCGTAATCGAGCAAGATATCCTGCCGCTCACCGAAAAGGGTGTCGCCGCCGGAAACAAGGTGTTCGGCGCCGCGATTCTGCGCAAATCCGATCTGTCGCTGGTGCTGGCCGAAACCAACAACGAGACGGAAAATCCGCTCTGGCATGGCGAGGTCCACACGCTGAAGCGCTTCTACGAGATGGCGGATAAGCCCGATACCCGCGACCTCATCTTTCTGTCGACGCACGAGCCCTGCTCCATGTGCCTTTCGGCCATCACCTGGGCCGGCTTCGACAATTTCTATTACTTCTTCAGCCACGAAGATTCGCGCGACAGCTTCGCGATCCCGCATGACCTCAAGATCCTGAAGGAAGTCTTCCGGCTGGAGCCGGGCGGCTATGCGCAGGACAATGCCTTCTGGCATTCGGCCTCGATCGCCGCGCTCGTCAGGGATGCCGACCCTGTGACCAAGGCGCGGCTCGCCGAACAAGATTCGCGCATTCGCGCCCGCTACCAGAGCCTTTCCGACAACTACCAGTCGGGCAAGGATCACAACGCCATTCCGCTGAACTGAGATCCATGGAACCTTCACGCGATATAAAACGCCTGCTCGATATCATGGCCGCGCTCCGGCAGCCGGAAACCGGTTGCCCCTGGGACATCGTCCAGACCTTCGAGACGATCAAACCCTACACGATCGAGGAAGCCTATGAGGTTGCCGATGCCATCGAGCGCGGCGACATGCACGACCTCTGCGACGAACTCGGCGATCTGCTGCTGCAGGTGGTGTTCCATGCCCGGATGGCGGAGGAAGCCGGCGACTTTGCCTTTGGCGACGTCGTCGAAGCGGTGACGCGCAAGATGATCCGCCGCCATCCGCATGTCTTTGCCCGCTCCGAGGCCGATACGCCTGAAGCGGTCAAGTTGCAGTGGGACGAGATCAAGCAGGCCGAAAAGGCTGAGCGGCAGGAAAAGCGCGCCAAGCGCGGCCTTCTTCCGGACTCCGCCGCAAGCCATCTCGGCTCGGTCCAGCGCTCGTTTCCGGCACTGGTCGAGGCCCTAAAGCTGCAGGAACGGGCCGCCAAGGTCGGCTTCGACTGGTCGGAGCCCGAGCCTATTCTCGATAAGATTGAGGAAGAGATCGGCGAATTGCGTCAGGCGCTGCGCGAAAAGGACCGCGCCAAGGTCAGCGATGAACTGGGCGACGTGATTTTTGCGGTGGTCAATATTGGCCGTCATGTCGGGACCGATCCGGAAATGGCCCTTCGCGGCACCAACACCAAGTTCCGCCGCCGCTTCGCCCATATCGAGCGCGAACTCGGCGACGCCGGCGAGACGCTGGATGGCGCGACGCTCGAGCGGATGGAAGAGCTTTGGCAAGCGGCGAAGGCGATCGAGCGGCAACTCGGCTAAGGCAATCGGGAACGCATATATCCTATGCGTTCCCTCGCGCGAAAGCTGAGGTCAACAGTGAGCGAATCGGAGGAAGGCGCAGGCTTACCAGTCTTCCTCAACGGGCTTTGGCCCGTTTCCGAGGCGGCGTTCCAGATCGGCGGCCTCGTTTTCGGTCAGCCTGAGTTCAAGGCTCACACGCCCGTCCTCCAGGTCCTCACGGCCGTCGACGATGGCGTGCTGATAGACCCAGGGCAGAAGCTGCAGCTGATCGATGCCGAGCACGACGGTGCATTCGGTCAGCACGCCTGACAGGCGGCGACCAATTTCGCCGAGCAGCTCATCGACGCCCTCGCCGGTGATGGCGGAAACGGCGACCGTGTTGCCCGAGGTTGCCGCCTTGCTCTGCAGCGCCTCACGCGATTCGGCGTCGAGCCGGTCGATCTTGTTCCAGACCTCGATGAGCCGTTCGGAGGCTTCCTTCTCGTCGATGCCGAGATCGGCGAGAATGCGAAGCACATCGCTTGCCTGCGCCTGGTTGTCCGGGTCGGAGAGATCGCGCACATGCAGGATCAGGTCCGCTTCCAGCACCTCTTCAAGCGTCGCGCGGAATGCGGCGACCAAGTGCGTCGGCAGATCGGAAATGAACCCGACCGTGTCGGAGAGGATGACCATGCGGCCATGGGGCAGCTTCAAGCGCCGAAGGGTCGGATCCAGCGTCGCAAACAGCATGTCCTCGGCCAGAACGCCCGCCCCAGTCATGCGATTGAAAAGCGTGGACTTGCCAGCGTTGGTGTAGCCGACGAGAGCGACGATCGGATGCGGCACCTTCTTGCGCTTTGAACGGTGCAACTGCCGGGTCCGGCGGACCTGCTCCAATTCGCGCTCGAGCTTGACGATGCGGTCCTGCAGCAGGCGGCGGTCCGCTTCGATCTGGGTTTCACCCGGACCGCCCATGAAGCCGCCACCACCGCGCTGACGCTCAAGGTGCGTCCAGCTTCGGACCAGGCGGCCTTTCTGGTAATTGAGATGGGCGAGATCGACCTGCAGCGTGCCTTCCTTGGTGGAAGCGCGGCGACCGAAAATCTCCAGAATGAGGCCGGTCCGGTCGATGACCTTGGCGTTCCATTCTTTTTCGAGGTTGCGTTGCTGCACCGGCGTCAAGGGATGGTCGACGATGACGAGGCCAGCATCGAGATCAACGAGAATATGGCCGATTTCCTCGATCTTGCCGCTGCCGAGCAGCGTGCCTGGCTTGGGCTGCGACACCGGAACGATGACGCCATGCACGACTTCCAGATCGATCGCCATCGCCAGACCGGTCGCCTCTTCAAGGCGACTTTCGTCAGTACGCGTCGTTGTCGTCGAGAGGATCTCTGCGGACTGCCTTCCGGTCTTTTTCAAGACCGGAACGATGACGACCGCGCGCATGTCGTCGCGGAGCTTCTCGAGCTCCGGAATGATCGACGACGACTTTGAATCTCGCTTGGTAATGTGCCTAACGTCCCGTCAGGATGCAGCTTCTTCGTTCTCGAACATCTGCAGCGGCTGGCCGGGCATGATGGTCGAAATTGCGTGCTTGTAGACCAATTGCGAATGGCCATCGCGACGCAACAGGACGCAGAAATTATCAAAAGACGTCACGACGCCGGTGAGCTTGACACCGTTGATAAGAAAAATTGTCAATGAAATCTTTTGCTTGCGGACCGTGTTGAGAAAGAGATCCTGCAAGTTTTGAGAACGTTCCGCCATCGCGCCGCTTCTTTCTTATTTGCCGGCGTTTCGCGCCGGTGCATTTTTGTCGATATCTGCAATCAGAGGCGCCACAAGTACCTTCCCCGACACCTCTTTAAGTTTGGTATCAAATCAATGTCTTTTCCGCAACGCCGAAAAAGGCTTCACGAATATTCTGTGCTATGCTTCCCGGATGCCCATTGCCGATCGGTCTGCCGTCCACCGAAATGACCGGAAAGCAGATGCTGGTGGCAGCGGTAATGAAGACCTCGCGCGCCGCGAGCATTTCCTCGACTGAGAACGCTCTCTCCTCGACCTTGAGCCCAAGTGGCCCCGCCACATCCATCAAGGTGGTGCGGGTGATTCCCTTCAAGATTCCGTGCTCGGCCGGACGGGTGCGCAGGGTTCCGTCGCCATCGACGATCCAGACATTGGTCGCGGCGCCCTCCTTCACCGTGCCATCGGCGTCGACGAAAATTGCCTCCTGAGCACCCTCCTCCTTCGCCTTCTGGCGGGCGAGCACGTTGGGAAGGAGCCCGACGGACTTGATGTCCACCCGGTCCCAGCGGTTTTCCGGTACGGTGATCGCCGCGATCCCTTGCGTCGCCTTTTCGGCGATGGCCTCGGCATCGGTGCGCTTCGCCGTCACCACGATCGTCGGCATCGTCTCCTTGGCCGGAAACACATGGTCACGGCGCGCCACGCCGCGCGTGACCTGGATATAGAACAGACCATTCCGGACCCGGTTGCGCCGAACCACCTCTCGGATCACATGCACGAGCGCCGCCCGGCTCATCGGCCGGTCGATGCGCAGTTCACGAAGCGAACGGTCGAGGCGATCGAGATGCCGGCTGAGATCGACGATGTAACCATGGCGTATCTCACAAACTTCGTAGACGCCGTCCGCAAATTGATAACCGCGATCCTCGATATGGATGCCGGCGTCGGCATGCGGCACGTAGGCACCGTTGACATAGGCAATTCTCGGCATGGATCTCGGCCCTAGAAGTACTGGATGCTGACGCGGAAAAGCTGTTCGACGTGCCGTACGGCATCGGCGGTGGCAAAGAGCACAACACGGTCCTTCGCCTTGATCTTTGTATTGCCGTCCGGGCGAATAAACGTCTTGTCGCGATAGAGTGCACCGATGCGGATGCCTTCGGGAAGATCGAGGTCACGCAGGGCTCTGCCAACGAGCGGCGAGGTTTCCAACGCTTCGGCCTCGATCACCTCGGCCATGCCCTTCTGCACCGCATACACGGAGCGAATGCGCCCCTTGCGGACGTGCTGCAGCACGCGCGAGATGGTCACGGCACGTGGGTTCACATAGGCGTCGACGCCAGCCGTGCCGGCAAAATCCTGATAGGACGGCTCGTTGATCAGCACGAGCGTCGACTTGGCGCCCAGCCGCTTCGCCATCATGCTGCCGAGGATGTTGATCTGGTCGTTGTTGGTCAGCGCCACCACGAGATCGGCATCCTGAACGTCAGCTTGTGCCAAAATCCGCTGATCCATCGCCGAACCGTTGAGCACAACGGTGTTGCTCAGCTTATCCGCCATCACCACTGCCCGGTCGCGATCGCTTTCGATCAGTTTCACCCGGGTCCGCGGCTGATGCTCCTCGATGGCCTTGGCAACGAAGTAGCCGACATTGCCGCCACCGAAGATGATGATGCGCCGCGCTTCCTGCTCCTCATGGCCGAAGAGCGCCAAGGTCCGGCGGGCGTGGTCCCGGTCGCAAACGACATAGGCGATATCGCCGGCCTGCAGCTGGTCATCCGAATGCGGCACCATGACCTTGCCGTTGCGGAAGATGCCGGTGACTGTTGCAAGCAGATCGGGGAACAGTTCGCTCAGCTGCTGCAGTGGCGTGCCGACGACCGGGCAATCTTCCAGGCACTCGAAGGCGACCATGGCGATGCGATCTTCGGCGAAACGCACGACATCGATCGCCCCCGGAAAGGATATGCGCCGCAGCACCAGCCGCCCAACCTCGACTTCGGGCGAGATGGTGACGTCGATCGGCACGTTCTCACGCGAGAACAGGTTCGAATACTCGGGCGCGAGATAGCTTTGCGCCCGGATGCGCGCGACCTTCGTCGGCACGTTGAAGATCGCATGGGCGACTTCACAGGCGACGATGTTGACCTCGTCGGAGAGCGTGACGGCAATCAGCATGTCGGCCTGGTCGGCGCCGGCCTTGGCCAGCACATCCGGATGCGCGCCGTGGCCGACATAGCCGCGCACGTCGAGGCTCTCGGTGATGTTGGCAATCAGCGTCGCCGAGGTATCGATCACCGATACGTCGTTATCTTCCTGCGCCAGCCGCTCGGCAATGCCGTACCCCACCTGGCCCGCACCACAAATGACTACCTTCATGTCGTACTTTCACCTGGGAGCGCTGCCGCGATGGCCGGAAAATGCCTCAGACGCCCAGCGACTTCAGCTTGCGATGCAGCGCCGACCGCTCCATTCCGACAAATTCCGCCGTACGGGAAATATTGCCCCCGAATCGGTTGATCTGCGCGATCAGATAATCACGCTCGAACATTTCGCGAGCCTCGCGCAACGGCAACGTCATGATGTGCTGGTCGCCCTGCGCGGAGATCTTCGGCAGCGTATCGCCCACCTCCGTCGGCAGCATGTCCGCGGAAATCGGCGTGTCCGGACCGTCGCTGCGGGCAAGAATCATCAGGCGCTCGATGTTGTTGCGAAGCTGGCGGATGTTGCCCGGCCAGTCGTGGGCCTGGAGCACGGCCAGGGCATCGTCGCCGATCTTGCGCGGACGAATGCCGGCCTGTTCGCTGACCTGGCGCATGAACATGTCGACGAGGAACGGAATATCCTCGCGCCGTTCGGCGAGCGCCGGCACACGCACCGGAATGACGGCAAGCCGGTGGAACAGGTCTTCGCGGAACAGGCCCTCGGAGATCATGTTTTCGAGATTGTAGGCGGTCGAGGAGATGATCCGGACATCGACCTTGACGCGCTTGGTACCGCCGACACGCTCGAACTGCTGGTCGACGAGCACCCGCAGAATCTTGTTCTGCGTCTCGCGCGGCATCTCGCCGATTTCGTCGAGATAGAGGATGCCGCCATGGGCTTCCTCGAGCGCACCGGTGCGGCGTGGCTGTCCCGGCGTTCCCTCGGTTCCGAACAGCGCGATTTCCATGCGGTCAGGCGTGATCGCCGCCGCGTTCAGCGCCACGAAAGGACCGGTCGACCGTGTCGACTTGCGGTGGATCATCCGCGCGACCAGTTCCTTGCCCGATCCTGACGGCCCCTGGATCATGATGCGGCTGTTGGTCGGCGCGACCTTCTCGATCGTCTGACGAAGCTGCGACACGGCAACCGACGTCCCGATCAGTTCGACGGGATCGCCGGACTTCTTCTTCAGCTCCGAGACTTCACGCTTGAGCTTCGAGTTTTCCAGCGCCCGCTCGGCAATCAGGATCAGCCGGTCGGCCTTGAAGGGCTTCTCGATGAAATCGTAGGCGCCACGCTTGATGGCGTTGACGGCGGTCTCGATATTGCCGTGACCGGAAATCATGACGACGGGGAGGTCCGGATAGCGCCCCTTGATCTCGTCGAGCAGCGCCAGGCCGTCGAGCCGGCTTCCCTGCATCCAGATATCGAGGAAGACTAGGCGCGGCACGCGATCGCTGATCGCCGCCAGCGCGCTGTCGCTGTCGAAGGCGGTGCGGGTTTCGTGCCCTTCGTCAGAGAGAATACCCGACACGATCTCGCGGATATCTTCCTCATCGTCCACAACCAGAATATCAGCGGCCATCGCTCGCACCCTTATCCTTCAAACTGTCTTCGCCCCCGGTTTCTCCGGCAGGCGGCAGGACCACGCGGATCATCGCCCCGACACCGCCGTCAAAATCGGCTGGCGCGTCGTGCAACTCCAATTGTCCGCCATGGTCCTCAATGATCTTCTTGACGATGGCGAGTCCCAGGCCCGTGCCCTTCTCGCGCATCGTCATGTATGGCTCCAGAATCCTGTGTCGGTTCTCCGTCGGCAGCCCCTTGCCGTTGTCGATGATATCGACGACAAAGCGACCCGTTGCCACGTCGGTTCGTGCTCGTGCGACAATCCTCGGATGGCCGCGCACCGCATCGGCCGGCACCGCTTCGATCGATTCGACCGCGTTCTTGACGATGTTGCCGAAGGCCTGACCGAGCATGCGCCCGTCGAACAGGCCCTCGAGCGGCTCTTCGCCGAGGTCCCGCACAAAATCGATGTGATTGTTGCCCATCTCGCGCAGGAACATCGCATCCTTCAGGATCGTGCGGAGATCCGCCTTTTCCTTGGTCGGCTTCGGCATGCGCGCGAAAGCCGAGAACTCGTCGACCATGCGACCGATGTCTTCTACCTGGCGCACGATCGTATCGGTGCACTGGTCGAAGATAGCCTTGTCTTCCTGGTTGATCTGCTTGCCATAACGGCGCTTCAGACGTTCGGCGGAGAGCTGGATCGGCGTCAGCGGGTTCTTGATCTCGTGCGCGATGCGGCGCGCTACATCGGCCCACGCGGTCGAGCGCTGAGCGATGACGAGGTCGGTGATGTCATCGATGGTGATGACGTAGGATTCGTTCGCTTCGCCACCCTCTTCGCGCGTCACCTGAACGTTCAGCGTCCGCTCGGTTCCGCTGCGCATGATATTGATCTGCTTGCGGTAGTCGTTGCGATGGCGGCTTTCGGCCTCCACCAGAACCTCTTCGACCTCCGGCGCTACCGTGCGCAGGTCCGCGCCGAGGAGTTCAGGCGCCGCCTTCTTCAGGAACTCTTCGGAAAACGAGTTGACGATGGTGATCTGTCGATCGCGCCCGACACCGATCACCGCCGCAGTCACGCCTGAAAGAACAGCCTCGATGAAACGACGGCGATGATCGACTTCGTCCTTGGCCTCCAGGATCTGTTCCTGCTGGCTGCGGATTTCCGAGACCATCTTGTTGAAGGTGCGCGACAGGTTACCAACGTCGCCGTCGACGGCACGGACCGGCACGACAACATCGAGATTGCCGGAGGCGACACTGTCGGCAGCGCCGATCAACTGGCGAATGGGCCGGACGATGCGGTCGGCAACCGCGATCGCGGTCCAGATCGCAGCCAGGAGAACGATGAGCGCAAACCCGATATAGAGAACACCGAAGGCGATCTGCGTGAAGGTTCGACCGGCCTCAAGCATCTTGTACTCGGCCGTGTTCTCTTCCATCAGCCGCAGCGAGCGCATCACTTCCGGATCGACATTGCGAACCGTGTAGAGATAGGTGCCCGGAATGTCGTCGAGCGGAATAACGGCCCCGACAAGGTTGGTGACCCCTGGCGGAATCAGTGTCGGTTGACCGGATACCGAGCTTTTCAGTGCGTCCGGCGGAATGGAGGGCAGCGGACGGTCCGTGGAGATGTTGGCCTGAATTATAGCGCTGCCATCAGCACGAACCAGGAATGCCCCAAGCATGCCGCGGCCGCGCGCCTGGCGGGTCATGAGTTCCGTGAAACCGGTGCGGTCGAGGCTATAGAGCTGCCGGTTGCGTTCGAGGTCGTTGGCCATCGACACCGTCTGACCCTGCAGATAGCTGGCATTCTCGAGCACATAGGCCTGGGCGACGTTGATCGACGAGCGGACGATCGCCTGCGTCCGCAGCGAAAACCAGCGATCGAGGCCGACGTCGAGCGTGATGCTGGCAAAAATCGCGACAAGAACCGCAGGCGTGATCGCCACGATCGAAAACAGCGCAACGATGCGCACGTGAAGGCGCGCGGCGGCGCGGCCTTTGCGTCGGGCGCGTAGCAGCCGCAGGATTTCGCGGGCGATCAGATAGATCAGGCCAACGACGAACAGGCTGTTGATGGCAGCGCAGGCGATGACGACATTTCGCTCGAGCCGTATCGGCGTCAATCCGAGAAGAACGAGCAGCGAGACAGTGGCGCAGATCAAGGCGCCGGTCGCCAGCATCAGCCCCGGCAGGGCAAAGGACGCGCGCCGGTCCTGCGCCGCGAGTCCCTCATCTGTGCCCAGCGGCAAGGCCATTGCGTCCACCATGAAAAGCGTTCCCCCAACCGGCGCCAGCCGGCGACGGCATCACTTGCTAGCATTCTCTGGTCAAAGGTTGACCTCGCCGCCCAAAGGGCTGCCGCGTTGCACCCCCAGTCAATCAATTGGGTCAAATCGATTGAACGAGACGGCAACGACACGCGATTCGGCGATCGTCACACGTTCAAGCAACGCATTGTGGCGAAAATGCAACGGTGGCCGTGTCCAAGTCAAGCGCTGCGTGAGCTGCGATAGACCGAAACACCGAGTTCGCGGATTTTCTTGCGCAGCGTGTTACGGTTGAGGCCGAGCAAATCGGCCGCCTTGATCTGGTTACCACGGGTTGCGGTGAGCGCCGCAAGGATCAGCGGATACTCCATTTCGGCAAGCACGCGATCGTAAAGGCCGGCCGGAGGCAAAGCTTCGCCGAAGCTTGCGAAATACTGGCGCATGTTTTCTTCGACGGCCTGCGAAATGGTGAGCGATCCGGGCCGCGCCGCGGTCTTTTCGATCGGGCTGTCCGGTATCTCGGAACGCAACTCGTTTTCGATGATCTCGCGGGTGATCACGTCCTGTGGATAAAGTGCCGTCAGGCGCCGCACCAGGTTTTCCAACTCGCGCACGTTGCCCGGCCATGCATGCGCCTTCATCAGTTCCAGCGCTTCATGATCGAAGCGCTTGACGTCGAGCCCTTCCTTTTCGGCCTGCTGGACGAAGTGACGAACGAGATCCGGAATATCCTCCGCGCGGTCACGCAGCGGGGGCAGACGCAGCGGCACGACGTTGAGGCGATAATAGAGGTCTTCGCGGAACAGGCCCTGATTGATCGATTGCTTCAGGTCCTTGTTGGTCGCCGCCACGATGCGCACGTCCGAACGGATCGGCGTGCGGCCGCCAACGGTCGTGTATTCGCCCTGCTGCAGCACGCGCAGCAGGCGGGTCTGTGCGTCCATCGGCATGTCGCCGATTTCATCGAGGAAAAGCGTGCCGCCCTCGGCCTGTTCGAAACGACCAGTCGAGCGCACCTGGGCACCGGTGAAGGCGCCCTTCTCGTGGCCGAAAAGCTCCGATTCGATAAGATCGCGCGGGATCGCCGCCATGTTGATCGCAACGAACGGACCGTTGCGTCGCTTGCCATAATCGTGCAGCGCGCGGGCGACGAGTTCCTTGCCGGTGCCGGACTCGCCGGTGATCATCAGGGTGAGGTCCGTCTGCATCAGGCGCGCCAGCACCCGGTAGATTTCCTGCATCGCCGCCGAACGACCAACCAGCGGCATACCGTCCTGGGTGTCGTCGTCGAGCTTGGCCGGCCGGCGCTTGGGCTCCGACAGCGCCCGGCCGATGATGCCGATCAATTCGGTCAGGTCGAAGGGCTTGGGCAGATAGTCGTAGGCACCCTTCTCCGAAGCCTTGATCGCCGTCATGAAGGTGTTCTGGGCACTCATGACCAGCACCGGCAGATCGGGGCGCGCCTTCTTGATGCGCGGCAGGAGATCGAAGGCATTCTCGTCG
This sequence comes from Ensifer sp. R-19, assembly GCF_049905105.1. Classification (NCBI taxonomy): domain Bacteria; kingdom Pseudomonadati; phylum Pseudomonadota; class Alphaproteobacteria; order Hyphomicrobiales; family Rhizobiaceae; genus Ensifer; species Ensifer sp. R-19. The sequence goes on along the minus strand of NZ_CP184569.1, from coordinate 1,279,359 downwards.
GGCATGACAACGTCGGTCACGACGAGATCGCCGTCGCCCGCTGCGATCCAGCGCCAGAGCGTCGCCGCATTGGAGGTGATGCGGACATCGTAGCCGGCGCGGCTCAGCGCCTGGTTCAGCACGGTGCGAATGGCGGCATCATCATCCGCAACGAGGATCGTGGCACCCGTCATGCAAGGCTTCCTTTTGTCATCGGCATGTCGTCTTCATCCGCTGCCTGGCCTTTGGAGGCCGGCATCAGGACACGGAAAGTGGTGCGGTTCTGCTGGCTGTCGCATTCGACGATGCCGCCATGGGCACCGATGATCTTGGCGACCAGCGCCAGCCCCAGGCCGGAACCGTTGGTCTTGGTGGTAATGAAAGGATCGAAGAGCAGCGGCAGCAGGTCGGACGGCACGCCCGGTCCATTGTCGTGCACGCAGAATTCCAGCGGCAGCGAGATCTTCTCGCGCGTCCCGGCTACCGACAGGCGTATACCCGGCCTGTAGGCCGTCGTCAGCACGATCTCGCCATCGCTGCGGTCGCCGATCGCTTCGGCCGCATTCTTGATCAGGTTCAGGAACACCTGAACCAGTTGGTCGCGGTTCGCATAAACGGGCGGCAGAGACGGATCGTAGTTCTCCGCAAACTTGATGTGTCGGGCAAAACCGGCCTTGGCGATCGCCTTCACATGGTCGAGCACCGAATGGATGTTCAGCGGCACGCGATCCACCGGGCGCTCGTCGGAAAACACCTCCATGCGATCGACCAGCGAGACGATGCGGTCGGTCTCATCGCAGATCAGACGTGTCAGCGCCCTGTCTTCGTCATTGGCGGAGGTTTCCAGCAGTTGGGCGGCACCGCGGATGCCCGAAAGCGGGTTCTTGATTTCGTGCGCCAGCATCGAGGCAAGCCCCGTCACCGAACGGGCAGCACCACGATGGGTAAGCTGCCGGTCGATCTTGTCGGCCATCGAGCGCTCCTGGAAGACGACGACGACCGAGCCTGGCTCGGAAAGGACCGGGGCGACATAGAGATCGACGAGCTTGTCGGCGCCGAGACGCGGCGAACTCAGGTCGACGCGGTACTCGTTGACCGGCGCCTTGCGCTCGCGCACCTGTTCGATCAGGGTCAAGAGCGGGCTGCCGAAGGGGATGAAGGCGCTGATGTTGTGGCGCGCCAGATGATTGGCGCTCGCGCCGAAAAACGATTCGGCTTCCCAGTTGGCAAACGCGACCAAACCATTGGCATCGACCAGAATCACCGGGTTCTGAATGGCGTTCAGAACCGCCATCGACAGACCGTTGGCGGCCGCATCGGGAATGCTCGGCTTCTCGGTCATGCGGCCATTCCTTCCGCGACCGCCTCGCCTTCCAGCTTGGCCGGAGCCGCATCGAGTATCGCGGCGCGTGCCCTGTCGCAGACGAAACGGGTATCAGTCGATGTCAGGATCGCTGCCTTTTCCGTGCCTGCGATATCAGGGGCAAAGCGGTCAAGGTACCAGGCGACATGTTTGCGCGCGTGCCGCACGGCGACGTCGACACCATAGAATTCGAGCATCATTTCGTAGTGCTCCGCAAAGATATCGGCGATCGCCGCCTGCGACGGGTGCTCAACGGCACCGGCAAGAAAGCCGACGTGCCACGGGCGCCCCTGCGACGAACGCCCGGCCATGACGGCATCAGCGCCCGACCGGCGGAGAATCTCTTCCGCGTCGGCGATCGTCTCCACGTCGCCATTGGCGACCAGGGGGACGGTAATGACCTCGCGAACCGGGCGAATGGCATCCCAATCCGCCTTGCCGTTGTAGAACTGCATGCGTGTACGGCCGTGCACGGTAATCGCCTTCACCCCGGCGTCTTCGGCGCGCTTGGCAATCAGCGGCGCGTTGATCGAGTTTTCGTCCCAGCCGAGCCGCATCTTCAACGTCACCGGCACTTCGACGGCATCGACTGTCGCCTCAACCAGCGACAGCGCGTGATCGGGATCGCGCATGAGTGCCGAGCCGGAGTAGCCACCCGTCACCTTCTTGGCCGGGCATCCCATGTTGATGTCGATGATATCGGCACCATTGTCTGCAGCTATCTTGGCGGCTTCCGCCATCCAATGGGCCTCACGGCCGGCAAGCTGAACGATATGCGGTTTGATGCCGGAGTTCTTGAGCCGCGCCCAAGATTCAGACGCGTTGCCGACCAACTCGCGGCTCGCAACCATCTCGGTCACGACAAAGCCGGCGCCATAGCGCCATGCAAGCCGCCGGAACGGCAGATCGGTAACGCCGGACATGGGGGCGAGCGCAACGCGATTGCGGAGTTCGATAGTCCCGATCCGGAGCGGAGACGAAAGAGCCGGAATTGGCAAATGCATATCTTTCAGGCACATGTTGTTCCTGCACTATTTTTAGACATTGTTCTCAGGCTTGCCAAGCGATTTCGGCGCCTTGCGCAAAATTCCCGGCTTACAGCGCCGCGCGTCTCTCAAGACGCGCTAAGGTCGCTGTAAGATTTTAGACCTGCCGCATAATTTTGCCCGTAGATCGATTCCGATCTAAGCAATTATGCAGTGCTGGCAAAGCACGACCCTTCGCGGTACATCACGGCGAAGATCGGCGAATGCGGGACCTCATACAGAAGATGCAGCCTCAAGAACAGCTAAAGTGCGGCGTGGTAATCGTTGCAGCCGGACGCGGCGAACGTGCCGGGCAATCCGCCGAGGGCCCGAAGCAGTATCGAACCATCGGCGATCGCCCCGTTATCGCCCATACGCTTGACACTTTCGCGACATGGCCGGGCGCCGGCCCGATCGTCGTCGTCATCCATCCGGACGACGAGGCCCTGTTCGATGCCGCACGCAAACGCTCAGTCGTCGGCGATGTGATCATCGTCCATGGTGGCGCGACCCGGCAGATCTCCGTGCTCGCCGGCCTCGAAGCCCTGGCTGAAACCGGCGCCGGTCATGTGATGATCCACGATGCGGTCCGTCCCTTTGCCGATCACGCACTACTCTCGCGCTGCGCAGCGGCGCTTGGTGGCGAGGTCAAAGCCGTGTTGCCGGCGGTCGCCGTCGCGGACACGCTGAAGCGCGCGTGCAAGGATGGCGTCGTACTGGAGACTGTGCCGCGCGACGGTCTCTATGGCGCGCAAACACCGCAGACCTTCGATCTTCCGGCCATTCTTGCTGCCCACCGGGATGCAGCCAAGAGCGGCCGCGCTGATTTTACTGACGATGCCTCGATCGCCGAATGGGCCGGCCTCAAGGTCGTCCTCGTCGAGGGCACGGTAGACAACGTCAAGCTGACATTGAAAAGAGACATCGCCATGGCCGACGAGAAGCTCAACCGGACCGCCCTGCCCGACGTACGCACGGGCAACGGTTACGACGTGCACCAGTTGATCGAGGGCGACGGCGTGACGCTCTGCGGCGTCTTCATTCCGCACACGAAGAGGCTCTCCGGCCATTCCGATGCCGATGTGGCGCTGCACGCGCTCACCGACGCGCTGCTTGCCACCTGTGGCGCCGGCGACATCGGCGACCATTTCCCGCCGTCCGACCCGCAATGGAAGGGCGCGCCGTCGCGCATCTTCCTGGAGCATGCGGCTCGCATCGTGCGCGAGCGCGGCGGCATCATCACCAATGCGGACGTTTCCCTGATCGCGGAGGCACCGAAGGTCGGCCCGCATCGGCTGACGATGCGCGAGAACCTTGCAGACATGCTCGGCATCTCGCTCGACCGCTGCTCGGTCAAGGCAACGACGAACGAACGCCTCGGCTTCGTGGGCCGCGATGAAGGCATTGCCGCCATCGCCACGGCGACCGTCGTCTATGGGAGCCTTTCGTAATGTGGCCCGCCGATATCGAAGTCAAAGCCGGTGAGATCATCGCCAAGTTCACGGCGCGGGACCTCAAAGTCGCCACCGCCGAATCCTGCACCGGCGGCCTGATCGCCGGGGCGCTGACCGAGATTTCCGGTTCGTCCGCGGTCGTCGATCGCGGTTTCGTCACCTACTCCAACGAAGCGAAGGTAGCGATGCTTGGCGTCGAGACCGCAACACTTGCGGCCCATGGCGCCGTTTCGCGGGAGACAGCAATTGAGATGGCGCGTGGCGCCCTCTCGCATTCGGCAGCGGATTTCGCCGTTGCCGTCACCGGCATTGCCGGTCCCAGCGGCGGTTCGGCTGAAAAGCCGGTCGGGCTCGTGCACCTTGCGGCATCCGGGCGAAACGGCGCGATGCTGCACCGGGAGATGCGCTATGGTGATATCGGCCGCAGCGGCATCCGGCTTGCGACCGTCCGCACCGCGCTCGACATGCTCATGGAAATCGCTCAGGCCGTATAGATGCTGTCGGCGCGCTTTTCGAAGGCGTCGGAGAACATGCGGAAGGCGCGGTCGAACATCGATCCCATCAACGCGCCGAGAATGCGGCTCTTGAACTCGTAGTCGATGTAGAAATGCACGATCGACTGCCCCTCGCCCGCGGGTTCGAAGCGCCAGCGGTTGTCGAGATATTTGAACGGCCCGTCGATGTATTTGACTTCGATCGCGCGCTCGGCCTTGTTCAACAGCACCTGCGTCGTGAAAGTCTCGCGGATCGCCTTGTAGCCGACGGTCATGTCGGCCAGCAGCAACACCTTGCCGTCGCGCTCCTTGCGCGTGCGCACCGTCAGTGCCTCGCAGAGCGGCAGGAATGCGGGATAGTGCTCGACATCGGCAACCAGATCGAACATCTGGTCCGCGGTATGCTTGACGACATGGTTGGTTTCAAAATGCGGCATGATCGAGAGCTAGTCGCCCCGCCTTATCTTCGCAAGTAGTAACGCCGTTTCCGCGTGCGATTTCAACACGAGAACCGGCAGGTTGGCATGGCCGGCCAGCTGCGCCTCGATCTCAACCGCATCCCTGCGCTCGAAGTTCCAGATGTAGCGAAGGAAATCGAGATCGACCTTCTCCGGACAATCATCGGCCATATCCGGGCGGGTCTTTTTCCAATGGGCGAACCAGCGCCAGAGCACACCGCGCAGCGAAACCCAGCGCGGCGGCCGCATCCAGATCACCACGTGTGTGCGTGGCAAGCGGAGCGGCAGCGTCTTCGGACTGGTACCATCCATGATCCAGCGTTCGCCAGCCGCAGCCTTCGAGATCAGGGCAAGCATTTCCTGCCTCGGCCGCAGCTTCCACCCCGGCAACCAGAAGAATTCCCGATCCATCGCCAGATGCGGCAAACCGAACTGCTCGGACAGTTGCCGGGAAAGCGTGCTCTTGCCGCTGCCGGAACAGCCTATTACCAGAATGCGTTGCGCGCTTTCGAGATGCGACACCGCCTCGTCCCAGTTGCTCACGTATCGCGGCATCGGCTCGCGTCCTCCAGAGACAGCCGTTAGGTGATTGAACGGGAGGATGCAAGCTTTGCGCGAGCAGCCCGATGTCGCTCCGACGCCCTCCCCAAAACAAAAACTCCGGCGCAAGCGCCGGAGCCGATCGTTTTTTGAGAACCTGTTTCCGTCTTACTCGGCAGCCTGCAGCTTCTTCTCACGCGCTGCCCTGAGGCGGGCGAAGTCGTCGCCGGCATGGTGCGACGAGCGCGTCAGCGGGCTCGAGGAGACCATGAGGAAGCCCTTGGTGTAGGCGACGGTCTCGTAGGACTTGAACTCCTCGGGGGTCACGAACTTCTCGACCTTGTGGTGCTTGCGCGTCGGCTGCAGGTACTGGCCGATCGTCAGGAAGTCGACATCCGCGGTGCGCAGGTCGTCCATCAGCTGCAGCACTTCGTTGCGCTCTTCGCCGAGGCCGACCATGATGCCGGACTTGGTGAACATCGTCGGATCCAGCTCCTTCACGCGCTGCAACAGGCGGACGGAGTGGAAGTAGCGCGCACCCGGACGGACCGTCAGATAGTTGCCGGGCACGGTTTCCATATTGTGGTTGAAGACGTCGGGCTTGGCGGCGACGACGCGCTCCAGTGCACCCGGCTTCTTCAGGAAGTCCGGCGTCAGGATCTCGATGGTCGTCGCCGGCGACGCTTCGCGGATCGCCCAGATCACCTTCTCGAAGTGCTCGGCGCCGCCATCTTCCAGGTCGTCACGGTCGACGGAGGTGATGACGACGTGTCTGAGGCCCATCTGCTTGACGGCCTTGGCAATGTTCGCCGGCTCTTCGAGATCGAGCGCATTCGGCTTGCCGGTCGCGACGTTGCAGAAGGCGCAGGCGCGGGTACAGATCTCGCCCATGATCATGAAGGTGGCGTGCTTCTTGTCCCAGCATTCGCCGATGTTCGGGCAGCCCGCTTCTTCGCAAACAGTGACGAGCTTGTGGCTCTTCACGATCGAACGCGTCTCCTGATATCCCTTGGACATCGGCGCCTTGACGCGGATCCACTCCGGCTTGCGCATGACTTCGGTGTCGGGCTTGTGGGCCTTTTCCGGGTGGCGGACGCGTTGCGCCCGGTCAGAGACGACATCGAATACCGTTACCATACTGTCTTCCTCGTCGCGGCGGGCCGGCATCAGGCCGGATGACCCATTTTCGCTCTATATAGACGGCCCGACGGGAAATGTCAGGCCGTCTCGCCCGACGGAAGCGCAAATGGCCCGGCAGGCTATCGTTTGACGGCGCGACCAACGGCAATCAGCAGGCAGGCGCCGATAAAGCCGATGACCAGATAGGCGACCCAGCCGGCAAAAGCCATGCCGAAGGCCTCCAGGATGAAATTCAGCACCACCGCGCCGATGATGCCGAGCAGTATGTTCATGAACAGACCCATCTCGCTGCTCATGAACCTCTCCGCGAGCCACCCGGCCAAACCGCCGATGATGATCGCAGCCAGAATGCCGACGCCGTTCACGCTCATTTTGATCTCCGTGCATTGAAAACGAGGCCATTCTCAATGCCGAAGCCTATCAAAAGTTCCGGCGAGGATACAGCGCCGCGCGTCTCGAAGGACGCGCAAAGGTCGCTGTAACCCTTTGAATGCCGTATAATTTTGTCCTTAAATCGATGTCGATCTAAGGAATTATACGGGGCTCTAGGCGTTGAGCGCGCGGCCGTAGGCGTCGAGCACGCTTTCCTTGATCGTCTCCGAAATCGTCGGATGCGGGAAGATCGTGTGCATCAGGTCTTCTTCTGTCGTCTCGAGGTTCATCGCGACGACGAAGCCCTGGATGAGCTCGGTGACTTCGGCCCCGACCATATGGGCGCCGAGCAGCTCACCGGTCTTCTTATCGAAGATGGTCTTGACGAGACCCTGGTCCTCGCCGAGCGCGATTGCCTTGCCGTTGGCAACGAAGGGGAAGCGGCCGACGCGGATCTCGCGGCCCAATTCCTTGGCCTTGGCTTCGGTGAGGCCGACGGAGGCGACCTGCGGATGGCAATAGGTGCAGCCCGGGATCTTCAGCTTGTCCATCGGGTGCACATTCGGCAGGCCGGCGATCTTTTCGACGCAGATCACGGCCTCGTGCTCGGCCTTGTGGGCGAGCATCGGCGGGCCGGCGACGTCACCGATGGCGTAGATGCCCGGCACGTTGGTCTTGCCGTAACCATCGATGGCGATGAAGCCGCGATCGGTCTTCACGCCGAGGGCCTCAAGACCGATATTTTCGACATTGGCCTGCACGCCGACGGCGGAGATCATCCGGTCCGCGGTGATCTTTTCGACCTTGCCGTCCTTCATCTCCACATGGGCTGTGATCGAGTTCGCGCCCTTCTCGACCTTCGTCACCTTGGCTTCGAGATGGATCTTCATGCCCTGCTTTTCGAACTGCTTCTTGGCAACGCCGGATATTTCGGCGTCCTCGACCGGCATCACGGTCGACATGACTTCGACAACCGTTACGTCAACGCCCATGGTGCGGTAGAACGAGGCGAACTCGATGCCGATCGCGCCCGAGCCCATGACCAGCAGCGACTTCGGCATTTCCTCAGGCTTCATCGCCTCGAAATAGGTCCAGATCAGCTTGCCATCGGGCTCGATGCCCGGAAGCGCGCGCGGCCGGGCGCCGGTCGCGATGATGATGTGCTTGGCGGTGTAGGTGCCCTCGCCCTTGGTGTTCTTCGGCAGCGGCGCCTGCGGCTGGACAACCGGCTTCGTCGATTTACCGACGACGATCTCGCCGGGCCTCGTCAGCTTCGCCTCGCCCCAGATCACGTCGACCTTGTTTTTCTTCATCAGGAAGCCGACGCCGCCGTTCATGCGTTCGGCAATGCCGCGTGAGCGTGCGACGATCGCCTTCAGGTCCGGCGTCACCGTGCCTTCGATCTTGACGCCATAGGCGCCCGGATGCTGGGCGTAGTGCAGAACTTCGGCGGAGCGCAGCAGCGCCTTGGTCGGAATGCAGCCCCAGTTGGAGCAGATGCCGGCCAGATGCTCGCGCTCGACGATCGCGGTCTTGAGACCCAACTGCGCCGCACGAATGGCGGCGATATAGCCCCCTGGACCCGAACCGATGACGATGACGTCGTAATTCTCAGCCATATGTTTCCTGCCTTTGTCTCAAGCGACCTTGCGGGTGAACAGCACCCAGTCGTGTTTCTTGCTTTCCTCAAAGAGCGGAACCGCCCCGGCGCGCGCTGCCTCGCCGAAACCGTTTGCTCTGTATAGTGCCTGGGCCCTGTCGTTGTGGCTTTCGGTGATCAGGCTCACCGGCGCCGATCCGGCGCGTTCGAATTCCTTTGCCAGGAGCGCGCTGCCGATTCCGCGGCGGCGCTGATGGCGATAGACGCCGAGGCTCTCGATGAACCAGTGACCGACGATCTGCCTCTGCAGTGCCAGCAAGGGTTCCAGAACCGGGTGCTTGGGAACGATCTCCAGCACTTCCGGACCGATCGAATAGCCGACCGCCAGACCGACAACTTCATCATCAACTTCAGCAACGAGAGCGTCGCGCCAGTTTCCAGGCCCGGGCTCTTCGCGCAGCTTGTTGCGGCCACGCTCGAAGGCCGTATCCGTCACCCCATGAAGAACGGCGCCGTACCAGAGCCAGGAGGCAAAGCCATGCGCGGCGACATCGACGAGGATGGCGAGCTCGGCCGCCTCGCGCTTTTCCGCCGGACGAATGGTGACGCCCCCCACCATCTCTAGACCCCAAGCATCATCCGCACGACCGGTTCGAGACCCCGGCCGATCGCACGCGTATTCTCCGCATCGAGATGCACACCATCGAGCGGCGTGGTCTGAGCGACCGATCCGGCGTCGAAAAAGCCGCAATCGAGTTCGTCGGCGAGATCGCGATAAAGCGGTGCCAGCATCGCCGACTGCTCGACGCCGCCGGCGTACATCGCGCCGAAGGCGGCATTGGCCGTTTCGCAGAGCATCGGCGGCGAGACGATCAGGATTTCCGGCCCACCCTCGTCTTCGACCGGCCAGTCATGCCGGCGCACGAGCGTGACGAGACGCTGGATGCCCTTCACGGCGCCGAAAGCGGTTCCGTGGATCACCGGCTTCATATCGTTGGCGCCGAGAAGAAGAATGATCAGATCGAGCGGCGCATGGCTGTGCAGCACCGTCGGCAGCACTTTTGCGCCGTTGCGGTCGCAATCGGCGAGATGGTCGTCATAGGCGGTCGTACGACCGTTCAGTCCCTCGGCGATGACCTGAACGTCCGAACCCAGCGCCTTCTGCAAGACGCTCGGCCAGCGATCGGCAAACGCGTGACGACCACCATCCGCGGCATCGTAGCCCCAGGTCAGACTGTCGCCATAGCAGAGAACTGTTTTCATCGTCCGGGCCGCCTTCGACTGCGCGAAAAGGAACGGACCGGCCCGAAGGCCGGTCCCTATCCAACTCAGACCAGCATGCCCATCGGGTTTTCGATGTAGCGCTTGAAGGCTCCGAGCAGTTCGGCGCCGAGCGCGCCATCGACGCAGCGATGGTCGGTCGAGAGCGTAACGGTCATGACATTGGCGATGACCATCTGTTTGTTTTTGACGACGACGCGCTCCTCGCCCGCACCGACCGCGAGGATCGTGGCATGCGGCGGGTTGACGACGGCGGCGAAGTTCTTGACGCCCATCATGCCCATGTTGGAGACCGCCGTGGTGCCGCCCTGGTACTCCTCGGGCTTCAGCTTGCGGTCCTTGGCGCGCTGGCCGAGGTCCTTCATCTCGTTGGAGATGGCAGACAGGCTCTTCAGCTCCGCCTGGCGCACGATCGGGGTGATCAGGCCGCCCGGGATCGACACGGCAACGCCGACGTCAGCGTGCTTGTGCTTGACCATGTTGCTCTCGGTCCAGGAGACGTTCGCATTCGGAACGTCGCGCAGCGCAAGCGCCAGGGCCTTGATGACCATGTCGTTTACGGAGAGCTTGTAGACCGGCTTGCCGCCCTGCTCCGGAGCAGCGGCATTGAGCTGGGCGCGCAGTGCAAGAAGCGCGTCGAGCTCGCAGTCGAGCGACACGTAGAAGTGCGGGATCGTCTGCTTGGATTCGACCAGGCGCTTGGCGATCGTCTTGCGCATGCCGTCATGCGGTATGAGCTCGTAAGAGCCCGGCTCGAAGAGCTTGAGAACGGCATCGTCCGACGGGCCCTTGGCAAGCGGTGCGGCCGCGGGAGCGGCAGTGCCGGCAACCGGTGCGGTTGCAGGCTTCGCGGTGCCACCGGCAACGGCAGTCTCAACGTCCTTCTTGACGACGCGACCATGCGGGCCTGTGCCGGCGATTGCCGACAGGTCGATGCCGGCGTCCTTGGCCAGACGACGGGCGAGCGGCGAGGAGAAGACGCGAGCGCCTTCGGACTTCGCCGGCTGGGCTGCAACCGGAGCCGGAGCAGCGGCAGGAGCCGCAGCCGGAGCGCTCGGCGCTACCGGTGCCGGCGCTTCCGCCTTGGCCGCGGGAGCCGGTGCGGCTGCGCCGTTGCCACCCTTTGCAGCGGCAGCAACATCCTCGCCATCTGCGGCGAGAACGGCGATCAGCGCATTGACCTTGACGCCATCGGTGCCGGCGGGAACGACGATCTTGGCGACGGTGCCTTCGTCGACGGCTTCGACTTCCATCGTCGCCTTGTCGGTCTCGATCTCGGCAATCACGTCACCGGACTTGACCTTGTCGCCTTCCTTGACCAGCCACTTGGCCAGATTGCCTTCTTCCATCGTCGGAGAGAGGGCCGGCATTGTGATGTTGATAGGCATCGAAGAACCCTCCCCTTATTTGTAGCAAACGGCTTTCACCGCATCGACGACTTCAGCAACGTTCGGAAGCGCGAGCTTCTCGAGGTTCGCGGCGTAAGGCATCGGCACATCCTTGCCGGCGATCGTCAGGATCGGAGCGTCAAGGTAATCGAATGCCTGCTGCATGACGCGGGTCGCGATCTCGGTACCGACGGACGACTGCGGGTAGCCTTCTTCGACGGTGACGAGGCGACCGGTCTTCTTGACCGATTCGATGACCGTCGGCAGGTCCATCGGACGGATGGTACGCAGGTCGATAAGCTCGACGTCGATGCCCTGGGCTTCGAGTTCAGCAACCGCCTTGACCGCATAGGTCATACCGATGCCGAAGGAGACGATAGTTGCGTCCTTGCCGACCTTGTGGATGCGGGCCTTGCCGATCGGCAGCACGAAATCGTCAAGCTTCGGCACTTCAAAGGAGTGACCGTAGAGGATTTCGTTTTCGAGGAAGATGACCGGGTTCGGGTCGCGGATCGCGGCCTTCAGCAGACCCTTGGCGTCGGCTGCCGTATAGGGCATGACGACCTTGAGGCCGGGGATATGGCTGTACCAGGCGGCATAGCACTGCGAGTGCTGGGCAGCCACGCGGGCAGCGGCACCGCTCGGGCCGCGGAAGACGATCGGCGCGCCCATCTGGCCACCGGACATGTAGAGCGTCTTGGCAGCGGAGTTGATGATCTGGTCGATCGCCTGCATGGCGAAGTTGAAGGTCATGAACTCGACGATCGGGCGAAGACCGGTCATGGCAGCGCCGACGCCGACACCGGCAAAGCCATGCTCGGTGATCGGGGTGTCAATGACGCGACGCGAACCGAATTCCTGCAACAGGCCTTGGGTGATCTTGTAGGCGCCCTGGTACTCGGCGACTTCTTCGCCCATGACGAAAACGTCGTCGCTCAAGCGCATTTCTTCGGCCATGGCGTCGCGAAGCGCTTCGCGAACGGTCATCGTCACCATTTCGGTGCCGGCCGGGATTGCCGGATCGGCGGCAACTTCAACCTTCGGCTGGGCTGCAACCGGAGCCGGCGCGGACGCAGCCGGAGCCTCAGTGGCTGCCGCCTTCGGCGCTTCGGCCTTTGGAGCGGCGATATCGCCTGCCGCTTCGCCGTCCTGCAGCAACACGGCGATCGGCGTGTTGACCTTGACGCCCTCGGTGCCGGCGGCAATCAAGAGCTTGCCGATCGTGCCTTCGTCGACGGCTTCGACTTCCATCGTCGCCTTGTCCGTCTCGATTTCAGCGATGACGTCGCCGGAAGACACCTTGTCTCCCTCGTTCTTCAGCCATTTCGAGAGCGTGCCTTCCTCCATCGTCGGGGAAAGGGCGGGCATAAGAATTTCTACTGGCATGTTTGTCCCTCCCCGGATCAAAGCAGGATGTCGGTGTAGAGCTCGGATGCATCCGGCTCCGGATCAGCCTGGGCGAAATCGGCGCTGTCGGCGACGATGTCGCGGACGTCCTTGTCGACCTGCTTCAGCTCGTCCTCGCTCGCCCAGCCCTTTTCGGTCAGACGGGCTTTCACCTGCTCGATCGGGTCGTGTTCCGACCGCATCTTCTGCACTTCGTCCTTCGAGCGGTATTTCGCCGGGTCGGACATGGAGTGGCCACGATAACGGTAGGTCTGCATTTCGAGGATGATCGGGCCCTTGCCGGAACGGCAATACTCGACGGCCTCGTCGGCGGCCGCCTTGACGGCGCGAACGTCCATGCCGTCGACCTGGAAGCCCGGAATGTTGAAGGAAACGCCGCGCTGCGAAAAGTCGGTCTGGGCCGAGGCACGCGATACTGCCGTACCCATGGCGTAGCGGTTGTTCTCGATCACGTAGATCACCGGCAGCTTCCACAGCTGCGCCATGTTGAAGCTTTCGTAGACCTGACCCTGGTTGGCAGCGCCGTCACCGAAATAGGCGACGCTGACATTGTCGTTGCCGCGATAGCGGTTTGCGAATGCAAGGCCGGTACCGAGCGACACCTGGGCGCCGACGATGCCGTGACCGCCGTAGAAGTGCTTTTCCTTGGAGAACATGTGCATCGAGCCGCCCTTCCCCTTGGAAAGACCGCTGCGACGACCGGTAAGTTCGGCCATGACGCCACGAGCGCTCATGCCGCAGGCCAGCATGTGGCCATGGTCACGATAGGCGGTGATAACCTGATCACCGTCTTTCAGTGCCATCTGCATGCCGACGACAACAGCCTCCTGGCCGATGTAAAGGTGACAGAAGCCGCCGATGAAACCCATGCCATAGAGCTGGCCGGCCTTTTCCTCGAAACGCCGGATGAGCAGCATTTCGCGGTAAGCCTTCAGGTCATCTTCTTTGGTGAAATCGGCGATGGTGCCGCCGTTGAAGTCCTTCTTGGCCGGCTTTGCGGCGGCCTTACGGCTGGAGACGGACGCGGTTTTTCGCGGAGCCATTCATTCCTCCCAATGGTTAGCCTTTGGCGGTTACCATAGGGAAAGAAAAGCGCCACAGCAATGCCATATTTGCATGGCTCGCATTCCACGCAAACAATTGAATTTGCTTCACAAATTTCAATTAACTGAATTCAGGTTAATTTTCGGGGCGGTGAAAAATAACGATCTCGTCACTTCGCGACATGTTCAGCGCGAGGCGAGCTTTTTCATCCAGCATGTCCCGTTCCAGCGACCCATCACTCATCAGTTGGACCTCTTTTTCAAGGATCATCCGCTGCTTCGTGAGCTTATCCAGCCGCGCCTGCCGCTCGACAATCTGGCGATCGAATTGCTCCGTCGCCTTCAAGCCATAGCCGCCGTGGATGGAATGATAGCCGAAGTAAGAGAGAAAGGCGACCGCGATCAACGGCATAACCAGCCGGCCCAGTTTCCGTTTCTTATGATGCCGTGTCCACATCCATTCACGCCCTGATACGCATTACGGAAATGAGACTAGCGTCGATTGATTAACCGACCGTTGACCATGAATGGCAGGAAAACAGAAACCCGCCCACGTGGGAACGTGGGCGGGTTTCGTTTGTCAGCTACAGCGACCTTTGCGCGTCTGAAAAGACGCGCGGCGCTACAGGATCAGCCGCGCAGGATCGAACGGCCGGCGTACGTGGCCTGCAGGCCGAGCTGCTCTTCGATGCGGATCAGCTGGTTGTACTTGGCGAGCCGGTCCGAACGGGCGAGCGAACCGGTCTTGATCTGGCCGCAGTTGGTGGCAACCGCGAGATCGGCGATCGTGGCGTCTTCGGTTTCGCCCGAGCGGTGCGACATGACGGCGGTGTAGCGCGCCTTGTGCGCGGTCTCGACGGCGTCGAGTGTCTCCGAAAGCGAGCCGATCTGGTTGACCTTGACGAGGATCGAGTTGGCGACGCCCATCTTGATGCCGTCGCGCAGGCGCGCCGAGTTGGTGACAAACAGGTCGTCGCCGACGAGCTGGCACTTGTTGCCGATGAGGTCGGTCACGGCCTTCCAGCCGTCCCAGTCGTCTTCCGCCATGCCGTCTTCGATCGAGAAGATCGGGTACTTGGCAGCGAGTTCCGCCAGGTATTCAGCCATTGCGCCCGGCTCCAGCGTGCGGCCTTCGCCTTCGAGCACGTACTTGCCGTCTTTGAAGAATTCGGTCGCAGCGCAATCAAGCGCGACGAACATGTCTTCGCCCGGCTTGTAGCCGGCCTTCTCGATTGACTTCATGATGAAGTCGAGCGCTGCCGGAGCGGAAGCGAGGCCCGGAGCGAAGCCGCCTTCGTCACCGACATTGGTGTTGTGGCCGTCGGCTGCAAGCTGCTTCTTCAGCGTGTGGAACACTTCCGAGCCCATGCGGACCGCATCGCGCATCGTATCGGCACCAACCGGAACGATCATGAATTCCTGGAAGTCGATCGGATTGTCGGCATGGGCGCCGCCGTTGATGATGTTCATCATCGGAACCGGAAGCACGTGAGCGTTCGGGCCGCCGACGTAACGGTAGAGCGGCAGGCCGGCCGCTTCGGCCGCAGCCTTGGCGACCGCAAGCGACACGCCGAGGATGGCGTTGGCGCCGAGGCGCGACTTGTTCGACGTGCCGTCGAGTTCGATCATGGTCTTGTCGATCTGGATCTGGTTCTCGGCATCGAGACCGCCGATCGCTTCGAAGATCTCGCCATTGACGGCTTCTACGGCGCGCTCGACGCCCTTGCCGAGGTAGCGCGTACCACCATCGCGCAGCTCGACAGCCTCATGCGCACCGGTCGAGGCGCCCGACGGGACCGCCGCACGGCCGAAGCTTCCGTCTTCCAGGTACACGTCGACCTCGACGGTCGGGTTGCCGCGGCTGTCCAGAATTTCTCGGCCGATGATGTCGATGATTGCAGTCATGATCTCTTCCCTGCTTGAGGACGGTGGAATGGTCGGGGCCTGTCATACGCCAAGGCCTCGAAATTTCAATGGCGCGCAAGATGCAAAACCGTTCGCGCCATTGCGGTTCATGAAAATTTCACGAAGCGCCGCTGATGGCTCAGCCCTTGGCGATCGCGTCGAAGGCGAGCAGCTTTTCGAGCAGCCGCGGCATGTCTTTCAGGTGCACCATGTTCGGACCGTCCGACGGCGCGTTGTCCGGATCTTCGTGCGTCTCGACGAACACACCGGCGACACCGACCGCGACGGCGGCGCGCGCCAAGGTCTCGACGAATTCACGCTGGCCGCCCGAAGAGCCGCCCTGCCCGCCCGGCTGCTGCACGGAATGGGTTGCATCGAAAACGATGGGTGCGCCGAGGGAAGCCATGATCGGCAGCGAGCGCATGTCGGACACGAGCGTGTTGTAGCCGAAGGAGGCGCCGCGCTCGCAGAGCATGACATTCGGGTTGCCGCTCTCGGTGAATTTCGCCAGTACGTTCTTCATGTCCCAGGGGGCGAGGAACTGGCCCTTCTTGACGTTGATTGCCCGGCCGGTCTTGGCCGCCGCGACCAAGAGGTCCGTCTGGCGCGACAGGAATGCGGGGATCTGCAGGATGTCGACCGTCTCGGCGACGAGAGCGCACTGCTCTTCGGTGTGCACGTCGGTCAGGACCGGAAAGCCGAACTCCTTCTTGAGGTCGGCAAAGATTTCCATCGCCTTATCCAGGCCGATGCCGCGCTTGCCGGAGAGCGATGTGCGGTTCGCCTTGTCGAAGGAGGACTTGTAGACGAGGCCGAGATCGAGCTTCTTGCAGAGTTCCGAGAGCGCGCCCGCCATCATGAAGGCGTGCTCGCGGCTCTCCATCTGGCAGGGGCCGGCGATCAGCGACAGCTTCTCGGTTTGCGCGAAGGCGACCTCATGGCCGCCGTTGCCGACTACTACTCTGGCATTGGTTTTCATCATCAAGCTCCAAAAGCAAAGATCACCCCTTGCCCCGGCATTTCGGGAACAATGAGGCGCCCGCCCATTTCTGCAAATTCGATGTCGTTCTCAGCAAACAGTGCACGCGTCGCCTCGAGGTCGGCGACACGGAAGACGATGGCGCGACCACGCAGGCCGCGCTCGGCACCGCGCACGGAACGGCCGAAGAAGGCTTCCATGCCGGCGGCGTTCAGCACCGAGATCTTGGCGTTGGTGGCCGACACATCCATGCCGAAGGAGTGGGCCGCGACCTCGCGCTCATCGATCGCTTCCTGCAGCAGGTACTGGAAATCGGTGGGGTTGGTTTCCGACAGAACCACCTCGGCGATGCCGATCACGCCGTTTTCATGCTGCTCCAGCGCAGCCCGATCGGTGGGCAGCGCCCGGACACGCTGACAGTTGAAGAGAAAGAGATCCGGCGAGCGCAGGTCTGCCGCGAAGGCAAGGCGGAAGGAACCCAATCCCTCACGGCCATCCGGCAGCTTCATCGGCCGCGAGAACTCCAGCATGTCGCCACCGGAAATGCCGCGCGCCCGAAAGCGGATGTGATCGCTCGCCGCATCTTCGGTGCCGAGGACCAGCGCCGAGAGACCTTCAGGACCCTGGCGGAAGCGGAAGGCCTGGTCGCGCGCGACAAAGGCATTACCTTCGAGTGCAGCGGCTTCGCATTCCTCGCGGGAAGCAACGGCGAGCGGCTCAAGATAGGTGCCATCGGAAAAGAACACGCAGGCGTTTTCGGTACCGAAGGGATGGCGGGCATCCTCAGCGACGGTGAAGCCGAGATTAGATAGGCGGCGCCGTGCCTGCGTAAGCGTATCCACCGGCAGCACGAGGTGATCGAGCGGGCGGGTGGTTCGCTTGGAGAGGCTCATGGCGTTTTCCCTGATGGTTCGCCGCTGTTTGCAACTTTTGGCCGGCGAATGCAAGCGGGCTGGCGGCCACAGAGCCGATTGGCCGCTTGAGCCCAAACAAAGGCCGCAAACAGGAACCCTCCGCGCCGGGCCGCGCCCGCCGCAGAGTCATGCTTGCCAGATGGTGCCGGGCTGCCAGGGTCTCAGTAGTAGCCCGGAGCCGCCGTGGCGTTGGCCGTATTTCCCGCCCCGAGACCGGGGGCGAAGATTTGGGGCTGCGCGTAGGTCGTATTGGTCGAGGACGTGGTGGCACAGCCCGCAAGCCCCAGCACGACCGCCAACGGTACGAACAACGAAGCGATGAAGCGCATATCTATTGACCCTTTCCAGTTTCGCTGACGAACAGAAAAGAATGAAACCGGTGATTTGGCGAGTACGTAACAGTAACGCGACGTAACAAGGCGGCAAAGGGGGCCGGTATCCGCAACCGCAGCGTCGTGTCGACCGCCGCGGTTGTTCTCGTTCCGCCTATGCTTTTGGCCTGAACAGCACGTTCGGGCCAATCCCATCAAAGATGCAGATCGCTCTTAATGGCGCACGTGGCAACAAAGGTCGGCACGAACCTGTCGATCAGGAAGCGTGGTACAGGTTGCCAGTCTTCGTGGAAGCCCGCCAGCACGAATCCGGCCCGTAATTGACCATCGATCTGTTCGGCTAGGTTATGCCCGAACACCAGCGCCTCGCCGCGTTCGATCTTGGATTTTACCACACCGCAGCGAGATGCTCAGCCTCGGCAAAGGGCAGCGCGTAGGCCGGGCGAATGAGGCCGTCTTCCGCATAGCTCGGATTCCGGTCGCCAACGAAAACCACCGGATTGAAGAAGCTGGCGAGCAGTCGTCCGCCGGCCTTGAGCACGCGATGGCATTCCTGCCAAACCGGCTGGATATCCGGAACGTAGAGATTCGATATCGGGTGAAAAACGATATCGAAGGTGTCATTCCGAAAAGCCGAGAGATCGCGCATGTCTCCCTGCACGGCCGTCAGCGACAGACCCTCGCGTGCGGCAACGAGCCGGTCCAGCGCGAGTTGCCCCTCGGAGATATCGAAGACGGTGACCTCGGCACCGGCGGCCGCCAGAATGGGCGCCTGCTGGCCGCCGGCCGAAGCCAGGCACAGGATCTTCTTGCCGCGAACGTCCGGCAGCCACCCCTTCGGCAGATCGCCGGGTGTCAGCCGCGCCTGCCAATGCCCCTCACGGGCCGCGGCGATCATTTCCGGCGTTACCGACCGCGACCACTCGCAGTGCTGACTTGCCTGCCTGTCCCAGGCCTGGCGGTTGTGATCGATGATATCGAGACTGGATTTATCTTGCACGTTCGGTCCCTGGAAACTTGTCCAAATGTGACCGCTCACGATGGAGAAGAGATCGCAGGCGAGGAATGCCTCGGCGTCTGTCCGTCAACGCGGGTCGAGCAATGCCATCGTCCATCCCCTTCGCAAGCGAAGTTGAGGCGAATTCGGTTTTCACCGGGCATTACTGGCGCATTGGACGACGCTGCTCCTGTTGCACCCGCAAGCTAGCGGCTGGGTTGCAGGCGGTCAATGTCGGCGACGACGACTTCGCAGTCGATGGCCGTGGCGTGGCGTCGCATCGGTTTGCGTTCGGTCGCCTCTCAGCGGGAGCGAATATCCAGGGCTCCTGGTCCGTTATCACGTTGCGTGTGATTTCAACCGCTTGAGAAGCGGGCGCAATCGCGTAAGGTTGGTCGATTGCAGCCTGGGGTTACGCCGGGCGCAGGCTGAGGGGGCAGCGCTTGATCTTATTGTTGCAAGGCATGGAACACATCTGGGCCCGACCGGCACGCTCTGCAAAGCGCGCTGGTACGACGGCCTGTTTATCTGGACATGAGCCCACATGATCCGCGATCTGACGGCCAAGCTGGCTTCCATCGCCATCATGATGTTTGCGCGCGCGCTGACTGCGGCGCGCGCCATCTGGCATGAGACCGGCCTCCCACCAAAGCAGAGTATCTATTTCGCCAATCACTCCAGCCATGGCGACTTCGTGCTGGTCTGGGCGGTGTTGCCACCCTGGCTTCGGGAACATGCGCGGCCGGTTGCCGGAGCGGAATACTGGCTGAAATCGAAGCTCTCGGCCTTCATCGGTCGCGACGTGTTCGACGCCGTATTGATCGAGCGCGACGCGACGGCCCGCACCCAGGATCCGGTCGAGCAGATGACAGCCATCCTCAATGACGGCTCGTCGCTGATTCTCTTTCCCGAGGGAACACGCAACCAGACCGAGGCGCGGCTCCTGCCTTTCAAGAGCGGGCTCTACCACCTCGCCTGCAAGCGGCCGGACGTGGCGCTCGTGCCCGTCTGGATCAACAATCTCAACCGCGTGATGCCGAAGGGGGAGTTCGTGCCGATCCCGCTGATTTGTACCGTAAGTTTCGGCGAACCGATGCGCCTCAAAGCGCAGGAGACCAAGGACGAGTTCATCGCCCGTGCCGAGGCCGCCCTGCTCTCGCTCGCCCCCTCTTCGACGGAAGACAATGCATGAGCGCGGCGAGCCTGGATATGCTCAAACTGCTTCTCGGCGTCGGCGGCATTCTCGTCCTGGCGTCGAGCATCGGCTACGTGCTCAAGCAGAAGCTTTCACCGGACGGATCGAACGGCGCGATCGAGAACCTCAACGCCCGCATCAAGGCGTGGTGGGCGATGGTGGTGTTGATTGCCATCGCCTTCGTTGCTGGTCGGGTCGGCGTGCTGCTGCTCTTTGCCTTTTGTTCTTTCGCGGCGCTGCGTGAATTCATCACGCTCATCAACACCCGCCGCGGTGACCACTGGGCGATCGCCGCGGCCTTCTTCGTCGTGCTGCCGATCAATTATTTCCTGCTTTGGGCCGAGCAGTACGGCATCTATTCGATCTTCGTGCCGGTCTATGCCTTTCTGCTGATGCCGATCATCGCGGTTCTGCACGGCGACACGCGCGACTTCCTGCTCAGGATCTCGGAGGTGCAATGGGCGCTGATGATCTGTGTCTTCTGCGCCTCGCATGTGCCGGCGCTGCTGACCCTGCAGATCCCGGGCTATGAGGGACGCAACGTTCTCTTGATCGCCTTCCTGGTCATCGTCGTCCAATCGAGCGACGTGCTGCAATATGTCTGGGGCAAGCTATTCGGCAGGACCAAGATCGCCCCAACGCTTTCGCCCTCGAAGACGGTCGAGGGTTTTGTCGGCGGGGTCGCAAGCGCCACCCTGATCGGCGCCTCGCTCTGGTGGATCACACCGTTCACGCCCGCCCAGGCGGCGTTGATGTCCTTAATCATCACCCTGATGGGCTTCTTCGGAGGGCTCGTCATGTCGGCGATCAAGCGGGACCGCGGCGTCAAGGACTGGGGCCATCTGATCGAGGGCCATGGCGGGTTGATCGACCGGCTGGATTCCGTCGTCTTCTCGGCGCCGATCTTCTTCCATCTGACGCGCTATTGGTGGTCGCTGACATGACCGCGAAGCTGAAGGGACTGGCGGGCAGCGGCGTCGTGCACGTGGCATTCGCTTTTTTCGCCATGGGCGGCTGGGCGCTTTTCGCCAACCGCCATCACCCGATGCCCAAGCCGCTTCTTGCCGCCGTCATCCAGGGTACGCTCTCGGCGCTTCTGACCCTTTACCTCAAGACAGCGGTCGACGCGCTTTCCCGGCGGTTCCGTGGAACCAAGCGATTGTTCCTGCCGCCGCTCCTCGCCTGTCTCGGCTCGTCGGCGGCGCTCGTGGCAATCCACACGATGAGCGGCACGCCGGAGGTCCTGAGGACGATCGCGTTGCCGCTCGCGGTGTCGACCACCTACGCCGCCATCTACAACTATTCCATCAACCGAGGAGAGCCCGGGCATGACCGGTGACCGCAGGCCGCTCGCAAGCCGCAACACCCGCTGGGCCCAGGCGATCGCCCGCCGCCTGGCATCGATGAATGTCACACCCAACCGGATCTCGCAGGCAAGCATGCTGGCCGCCGCCTTTGCCGGGCTGGCCTTCTGGCTGACGGGCGAAACCCAGGATGGCGTGAGGGTTACGCTGTTCATCGCTGCCGCCCTCTTCTGCCAGTTGCGCCTGCTCTGCAATCTCTTCGACGGCATGGTCGCCGTCGAGGGCGGCAAGGGCGAAGCCGACGGTCCGTTCTGGAATGAGTTTCCGGATCGGGTCGCGGATGTCTTCATCTTCGTCGGCGCCGGATACGGGATTGGCGCCCCCGCCCTCGGTTTTGCCGCAGCCGCCTTCGCCGTGCTGACCGCCTATGTACGCGAACTCGGCCGCGCCAATGGCGCCCCGAGCGACTTCTCCGGCCCCATGGCCAAACAGCACCGCATGGCGACAATCACGCTGGCTGCGGTCCTCTCGGCCTTTGAAGGTCTTTGGCTCGGCGACGGTGAAATCCTCTGGGCGGCGCTGCTGTTGATCTCGATCGGCGCGGCCTTAACCGCCCTCGTGCGTGCCCGCCGCCAGATCGCCTGGCTCCGGCACAACGCCACCCCGAAAGGCTGATCGTTCCTTACCGCTACAACTGAACGACGCCCGCGCGATAACCCGCAGGCGCCCCTTGACGTTTCGTTGCATTAATTATTAGATTGATTAGTCGATTTATTAAACTTGAACACTCGACGGGGCGGAGCGGCGTTGCCTGCACCCACTGGCGATCGAGAGGTTCATTTGTCGCAAAAGACTTCTGTTTCAATCGGCTACGGCGCGATCCTCCACGCCTTCCGCTACGGAGAACACGAATGACCAACCCCGACCGCATCGACGATGTCGACGCACTTCGCGGCTTTGCACTGCTCGGAATCCTTCTCGTCAACACCATGGCCTTCGCCTCCGCCTTCTACGGACTGGAACTCGCGGACCCCGCCTTCACCGGCATTGCCGATCGCACCGTGCATCTTGTGATCGCGCTGTTCTTCGAGATGAAGTTCTACCTGCTGTTCTCATTTCTATTCGGCTACAGCTTCACCCTGCAGATGCGCTCGGCGGAAAAATCCGGCGAGGCCTTCGTGCCGCGGCTCTTGCGTCGGCAGGCCGGCCTCTGGCTGATCGGTGTCGCCCATGCGGTTCTGCTCTTCCATGGCGATATTCTCACCACCTATGCCGTGCTCGGCATTGTCCTCCTGATGCTGCGAAACCGCAGCGACGGTGCCCTCTTCCGCCTGGCGAAATGGCTGGTGATTCTCGTCGCCGTCGCATGGGGCGCACTCGGGATTGTTGCCACCCTGGAACCAACGCCGCTTGATCGGCCTGGCATCCTTGCCGCCGCCAAGGCAACCGAACTTGCCTTCCGAGGCGACTGGCAGGCAATCATCAGCCAACACTTGACGGAGCTTTCGTCCGTCTGGGTGATCCTGGGTTTGCTGCAGGCGCCCTCGGCACTCGCGATGTTCGTACTCGGGCTCATCGCCGGCCGTCACAAGACGCTGGCGCGGCCGGAAGAAAACAAGGCGTTGTTCCAACGCCTGCTGCGCGCCGGCCTGTGGATCGGCCTGCCCGGCGCCATCGTCTATGCCTATGCCAGCGTCGAGATGATCGATTCGCCCGTCGCCATCATCGGGCTCTCGATCGGGCTGATTACCGGGCCGTTCCTGACGGGTGCCTATGTCGGCGGCGTGATGCTGTTCCTCGGAACGAAGGCCGGGCAGCGGTTGCGCAACTTACTGGCGCCTGCCGGCCGCATGGCGCTCTCCAACTACCTCGCGCAATCATTGATCGCCGCTCTGATCTTCCATGGCTACGGCCTTGGCCTCATCGGCCAGGCCACACCACTGACAACCGTGCTGATCGCCCTTGGTATCTACACGGCGCAGCTTTTCATCAGCCGCTGGTGGATGGCCCGTTTCGCCTACGGCCCGCTCGAATGGGTCTTGCGCTTCATCACCATCTGGCGGGCGCCGCAATGGCGCAAACCGGTCGGGGCGCGCTGACAACACCTCCGACTGACCGCGGGAGCAGTTCCGCACACCAGCGCGCATGAAAAAGGCCGGTCGCGAGACCGGCCTTTCCTGATCGATGCAAGCCCGGCTTAGACGAGACGGGACTGTTCCAGCGCCGCTTCGACGAAGCTCGCAAACAGCGGATGCGGATCGAGCGGGCGCGACTTCAGTTCCGGATGGTACTGAACGCCGATGAACCACGGATGATCCGGATATTCGACCGTTTCCGGCAGCACGCCGTCCGGCGACATGCCGGAGAAGACTAGTCCGCAAGCCTCAAGGCGGTCCTTGTAGTCGACATTGACTTCGTAGCGGTGGCGGTGGCGCTCGGAAATATCGGTCGAACCATAGATCTCGGCGATCTTAGTGCTGCCCTTGAGCGACGCGCGATAGGCGCCGAGGCGCATGGTGCCGCCGAGATTGCCGGAGGCCGAACGCTTCTCGAGTTCGTTGCCCTTCACCCACTCGGTCATCAGGCCGACAACCGGCTCCTTCGTCGGACCGAATTCGGTCGAGGAGGCCTTCTCGATGCCTGCGAGATTGCGTGCCGCTTCCACGACCGCCATCTGCATGCCGAAGCAGATGCCGAAATAGGGCACCTTGCGCTCGCGGGCAAAACGCGCCGCATTGATCTTGCCCTCGGAGCCGCGTTCACCGAAGCCGCCGGGAACGAGGATGCCGTGTACCTTCTCGAGATAGGGTGCCGGGTCTTCCTTCTCGAAGACTTCCGATTCGATCCACTCAAGCTTGACCTTCACCCGGTTGGCGATACCACCGTGATACAGCGCTTCGATCAGCGACTTGTAGGCGTCCTTGAGGCCGGTGTACTTGCCGACGATCGCGATCGTGACTTCGCCTTCCGGCGTGCGGATACGATCGGCAACGCGCTCCCAGGCTTCCATGCGCGGCTTCGGCGCCGGCTCGATGCCGAAGGCGGCCAGCACTTCGTTGTCGAGGCCTTCCTTGTGGTAGGCGATCGGAACGTCGTAGATCGAGGCAACGTCGAGCGCCTGGATAACGGCCGACTGGCGGACGTTGCAGAACAGCGAGAGCTTGCGACGCTCGGCTTCCGGAATTTCACGGTCGGCACGAACGAGCAGGATATCGGGATGAATGCCGAGCGCCTGCAGTTCCTTGACCGAATGCTGCGTCGGCTTGGTCTTCAGCTCGCCGGCCGCCGGAATATACGGCATCAGCGTCAGATGGACGTAGACGGCGGTGCCACGCGGCAGATCGTTGCCGAGCTGGCGGATCGCCTCCATGAACGGCATCGCTTCGATGTCGCCGACCGTGCCGCCGATTTCGCAGAGCACGAAATCATAGTCGTCGTTGCCTTCGGTAACGAAGCTCTTGATCTCGTTGGTAACGTGCGGGATCACCTGAACGGTTGCGCCGAGATAGTCGCCGCGCCGTTCCTTGTCGATGATGTTCTTGTAGATCCGGCCGGTGGTGATGTTGTCGGTCTTCGTCGCCGAACGCCCTGTGAAGCGTTCATAGTGGCCGAGATCGAGATCGGTCTCCGCACCATCATCGGTTACGAAAACCTCACCGTGCTGGGTCGGGCTCATGGTGCCCGGATCAACGTTGAGGTAGGGGTCGAGCTTGCGCAGTCTCACCCGGTAGCCACGCGCCTGCAGCAGTGCTCCGAGAGCCGCTGCAGCGATGCCTTTTCCGAGGGAGGAAACCACGCCGCCTGTGATGAATACATATCGCGCCATGGGAGTCACCGGATACCTTTTAACAAATGATTCCGCCACCGAAAAATTCATGTTCCAGAACTTTTCGTCTTGGGATGGAGGCAGACTTCACACAAAACAAAACCGGCGGATGAAACATCCGCCGGCGGGTTCTTCTGAATTGCGGCCTTATTGGCCGCTGGGAACTTGCGATCCCGAATTGTTGTTGGCGGGCGTCTCAGTCGTTGTGCCGCCTGCCGGAGCTTCGCCCGATGTTGCCGGCGCCGTCGAAGGGACACCGTTGCCAGTCGCAGCGCCGTTACCGGTTGCCGGGGCCGTTCCCGGCTGCTGCTGCGTGGCGCCACCGGCCGGAGCCTGGGTGTTGCCGCCACCGAGCGAATCGAGAACGCCGCCGCCGTTCGAGCTGGTGCCCGGGATACGGTCGAGGATGTCGGTCGCCTGCGGCTGATAGCGAGCGAGGATGCCCATCGCGAGCGCCAGAACGAAGAAGAGCGCGGCGAGGATCGCCGTCGTGCGGGTCAGCGCGTTGGCCGTGCCGCGGGCGGACATGAAGCCCGAGCCGCCGCCGATGCCGAGACCACCGCCTTCGGAACGCTGAATGAGAACGACGCCGATCAGGGCGACGACCACCATGAGATAGATGACGAGTAGTACGGTCTGCATCAGCTTCCAGTCCTGCCCTTGGGGCACACGAATCAAACCATGCGCAAACTCGGCCTGGCCGGGCGCAATTTTTCGCCTCTTTATACCAAGCCGTACGCCATTCCAAGCCCCTGCCCGGCAACCCGGGCGATCAGGCCGTCAATTCTTCATAAGCCCGGTAGATGGCGAGGAAGTCTTCGGCTTTCAAGCTCGCGCCGCCGATCAGTGCGCCGTCGACATTGGCGACGCCCATCAACTCCTTCGCATTGGAAGGCTTGACCGAGCCACCATAGAGGATACGCATCTTGGCTCCCGCGTCGGCAAAGCGCGAAACGAGTTCCTTGCGCATGAAGGCGTGCGCTTCCTCGACATCGGCTGCGGTCGGGGTCAGGCCCGTGCCGATCGCCCAGACGGGTTCGTAGGCGATGACGGTGTCTTCGGCGGTCGCCGCATCCGGCAAGCTCTCGGCGAGCTGGCGCCTCAGGACATCAAGGGTCTTGCCGGACTTGCGCTCGTCACCGGTTTCGCCGATGCAGACGATCGCCACGAGTTCGGCGGCGTGTGCGGCTTCCGTCTTCGCACGCACCAGCGCATCGCTTTCGGCATGATCGGTGCGGCGCTCGGAATGACCGACAATGACGTGGGTGCCGAAACAATCGGCGATCATTTCGGCGGAAACGTCGCCGGTGTGGGCGCCCGACTGCTTCTGATGGCAATCCTGCGCGCCGATCAGCAACGGGCTATCGTCGCAAAGCGCCGTCGCCACGTAGAGCAGGGTCGCAGGCGGGCAGATCAGCGTTTCGACCTTGGCGGAGAGTTCGCCCTTGACCCCTTCGGCCATCGCCTTGATCTGATCGAGCGAGGCGCGGGTTCCGTTCATCTTCCAGTTGCCGGCGACGAGCGGGCGGATATCGGGCGTCATGCAGTTTCCTCCGGATGCTTTTCTCCCGAAGCGGCCTAGCAAATGCGGCCGGCAAATAAAAGCGCTGACGGCGATTATTCCCGACGGCGGGGCTGGTTGCCTGCCCCGCCGCAAAGACACCTCATGCGGCGCGCGTCATCTCGACCACGGCAAACGGCAGCCCTTCGTCGTCGGTCGCCTTGCGTGCGGTTTCGACGAAACCGAGGCGGAGATAGAACGCGACCGCCGCCTGGTTGTCGGCATACACGCTTACATCCAGTCGCCCGAGCCGGGCGGTAGCATCCTCGACAAGCGCGCGACCGATACCGGCACCGCGAATGTCCGGATCCACGAACAGCCCGCCGATGAAATTCCCGATCAGCCCGATGAAGCCCACGACCTTCCCTTCGATTTCGGCGACCCAGTTGTCGGCCATCGGCAGGTAGGTGTCGCGCACCACCTGCTGCTGCTCGACAAGGCGCGTCTCGCCGAGAAACGGATGACCGAAGCGCGACGCCGCGAGCCAGATTGCCAACAGCCGCTCGCCCTCCTCGGGGCGCCAGGGCCGGATGGTGATGGGCTTGGCGCCAGCGACCGCCCGGCCCCTGCCCCCCGCTCCCTGCTTCCCTTGCGGCTGCAATGCCGCAATCGCATACATAAGCGGCAGGCTTGGCATGGTTGCAGGCGGCGCCATACGCCGGCCACCAAGGTCGCGCATGCCTTCGAAACCGATCCAGCCGTTGGAATAGGGATATTCCGTCAGACGCTCGATCCGGAGCCCGGCATCGATGAGCGCCTGGATCACATCCGCGATGCCCCAGTTGAACTCGAAAGATGGGTGGGGATTGCTAAAGCCCACCACACCCTCCTGGTAGCCTCCGGCCGCAAGACCGGCACCGGAATCCGCAACATAGTCGCCGACGCCCGCTTCGGCGACCGGTTCCTTCGGCGCGTAGTCATAGTGCGGCTCCCAGCTTGGGTCGAAGACCATCGCGAAGGGATGGAACTCGATGAAGGCGAAGCGCCCGCCGGGCTTGAGTACATCGGCGATACCGCGCGCCCAGGCCCCGAGGTCCGACAGCCAGCAGATGGTGCCGTAGGACGCAAAGACGCGATCGAACCGCCGTTCGTCTGCGCGGGCACGCTCGAACCATTCGAACAGGTCGGACCGTTCGAATCTGGCCGCGATCCTGCATTCTTCGGAAAGCCGCGTGGCGAAGGCGATCGCCTCATCCGAGATGTCGACGCCGGTCACATTCGCGCCGAGGCGCGCAAGGCTCAGGCTGTCCTGGCCGGAGTTGCATTGGAGATGGAGGAGGTCCAGCCCGGCGATATCACCGAGCAGTTCGATTTCCTCCGGATAGAGCGTGGAGCCCCCGGCACGGAAAAAGGCCGCCTGGTCGCCCTTATGGCTGTTGTGCGCGACTGTCGCCGCATTCCAGGAGAGGCGATTGGCCTCGTGTAGATCGTTACTCATAGTCTACTCATGAAAATCGTGCGGCAGACACGGAGCCAGGGCCCCATGCTGCGCTGTTTTTAGAATTTCAGCACGGCCTCGAGCTCGTCGTCATAGTGCTCGCCCGTCGGCTCAAAGCCGAGCTCTCGATAAAATCCTTCGGGACTGCCGGGACCCTGTCCGTAACTCGTGTAGAGTTCGCGAAGACCGCGCGCCTTCAGATCACGAACGACAAGGGCAATCGCCTGCTTGCCAAAGCCCCTGCCCTGGAACGGGCGGGCAATCATGAAGCGCCAGAGATAGACGCCGGGGCAATCGATACCGTCGTCCCAGTCGGATCCTTCATGCAGCATGATGAAGCCGACCAGCGTCTCTTCGGCATAAACAGCGCGGAACCAGGCATTCTCGGAAAAATGCGCCTCGGCAATCGAGGTGCCGTTGTCCGCCACCATGCTGCGCTGTTCGTCGCTTAGCGTTTCGCTGAGCTCGCAGACGTCGCAGACGGTCAGGGCTGAAATGCGCCGGAGGGTAATTTCGGCATCAGACGGCAATACGGTCCCACCATTGGAAACTCCTAAGAAAAATCAAAATGTTAAAAAAGAGCCGGAACCAGAACGGTCGACTTCGGATCACCCGCTAAAGGGGCAAACGGCACGTATGATGAAATCATGGCGAGAAAACGCCTGACCGTTCGCGATAGCGAACGGCGCTAGACTCCGGTTCGCAGATGGTCCTGGCCCTACCCTAGAAACCCAAAGTCACTTTGGTCGGCCTGCTGACGGATGTGTACCGCCGTTCTCCAGGCCGGCAATCGCCGCGTGAACGTCCGCCTCCACGTCTTCGTCGAACTGCTCGAAGATCGCATCGCCGATCAAGCCGTGAACCTCGCGCAGGTAAGGGGCAGCCGCCTCGCCTTCGCCAAGAGCGAGGTAGGAGCGTGCGATCGAAAGCGACGAAAGCGGCTGGCGCCGCTCCAAGGTCCACTCGCGGGACAGCAGCGAGACGGCGATGCTCTCGCGGTACCGCCCGGCATCGCAAAGTGCCGCGCCGTAACCACTCTTGATCCAGTAATACATGTCCGTGAAAGCGAGGTGGGCATCGGCTATGTCGGATGCCAGACGCCAGGCATCGATCGCCTCGCCATATTTGCCTTCGGTTCCAAGGCGGATGCCCGTGCGAGCCAGATCATAAGCCTCCCGCTCATGCGGACTCATTGGTGTCGTTTTTTTCTTCGGTGTCGTTTTTTTCTTCGTCATCTACGCCAGCCCAACTGCTTCCAGGAACAACCCCTCCGTGTCCCCTTCCACCGCAAGTGGACCACAGCTTGCTGACGTCAACAAGATCGCAGTGCAATTTTACGGTATTATCGGCGAATAAAAGCATGAGCTCATGGGTCTCACCGCCGTAACCGAGTTGTAGCGGCCGGGCTGGCGACCACGGAGACGAACATGTTGCGCAACGACAAGGCCGGGTTCGGCTGGGTCACCATCATCCTTCACTGGACGATTGCGGCGATCATCCTTGCCTTGCTCGCCCTCGGCTTCATCATGCGCCGGGTTCCGATCGACCCAGTGCTGCAGTTTTCGCTGTACCAGTGGCACAAGTCGCTGGGTTTCACCGCGCTTGGCCTGGCGGTGGTGCGCGCCCTCTGGCACGTGGTCGAGCTTCATCCGAAGCCGCCGGAAGGCCTCAGCCCCCTTGAGCAGCGCGCAGGCAGCGTCACTCATATCGTGCTCATGGGGCTTGCGCTCGCTGTCCCGCTTGCCGGTTGGGCCGTCGCATCCACCTCGACGCTGAACATCCCAAGCTTTTACTTCAACTGGGTCGTCATACCGCATCTGCCGATGGCGAAATCGGCACCGGCTGAGAACCTCTGGACGCTCGTCCATATGACGCTCGCCTATCTGCTCCTCGTCTTTGTGACGCTTCACGTATTGGCCGCCCTCTACCACCACTTTGCGCGGCGGGACGACGTCCTCGTCCGCATGCTGCCAACCGGATCGCGACGCCATAAACGCTCCCAAACGGCGGGCGCGGATCCGGTCATCGCTGGAAGGAAGAAACCATGACACTGCGCTTGCAACCATCACCCAAGGCAATTGCACTCGCCTTGCTGGCGGCCATGTCCGTTAGTCCCTCGCTCGCTGTCGGCGCCGCGCCAGACCTTGCCGATGCGGCCGGAAACTACGGCATCACGCCCGCTTCCCGTATCCATTTCACGGTAGCACAAGCAGGCGGCGGAGGAATCGTCGGCGACTTCGGCAAATTTTCCGGCAGCTTCCGCATCGACCGAAATGATGTCGACCACTCGACCGTCGAGTTCACGCTCTACCCGGAAAGTGTGAAAACGGGAGAGAAGCGGACCGAGGATTTCCTGAAGTCCAGCGCCGTTTTCGACACCGCGAACTACAGCACCGTCACCTTCCGTTCGACGAATGTGAAGCAGACCGGCCCCGCTACGGCGGCGGTCGAAGGAACGTTGACCGCCCGCGGCACCTCGCGAAAGGAACGCTTCTCGGTGACGCTGCTTGACTGGAACCGCGGCTCGATCGCCTTCAACATCCGCGGCAACATCCACCGTTCGCCCTATGGCATGGATGTCGGCACGCCGATCTATTCCAACGTCGTCGAGTTCGACATGAACATCAAAGGGCAGAGGCGGTGAACGCCCCTGCCCCTTTATGAACGCAAGTCCTCGGCTCAGCCGATCTGGCTGCCGACGAAATCCTTGACGATGCGCACGATACCGCGGCCGAGCAGGTCGTCGAGCGCCGCGATGAACTGGTCGACATGAGCGCGCTCGCAGATCAGCGGCGGCTCGAGCCGGATGACGTTGCGATTGTATTCGGTAAAGGCCACCAGCACATCGTAGTCGCGTAGGAGCAGCGCGCCGATGAAGCCGGACAACGAACCCTTGAGTTTGTCGTCAAGCATGGAGACGACTGGGCGCAGCACCATCGGCAGCGTCTGGCTGAAGTCCTGGAACTCCAGGCCGACCATCAGCCCCTGGCCGCGAACGTCCTTGATGATCTTCGGGTATTTCTCCTTCAGCGCCTGCAGGCGATCGAGCAGATAGTTGCCGCTGTCGGCGGCCCGGTCGATCAGGTGCTCGTCATAGAGCACGTTGATGCCTTCGATCGCCGTGACGCAGGCCTCGCCCATGCCGCCAAAGGTCGCCATGGCATGGATCATTGCGGTCTTCGACGTGCCGTAGGCCTTCATGTAGACTTCGCGACGGGCGATCATCGCGCCGACGGCTGCCTTGCCGGCGCCGAGCGACTTGGCGAGCGCTGTCACGTCAGGCACGACACCATAGTGCTCGAACGCATAGAAGCGGCCGGAGCGACCATAACCGCACTGTACCTCGTCGGCGACCCAGAGCACGCCGTACTTGTCGCAGAGCGCACGAAGCTTCTGCCAATACTCGGCCGGCGCCTGGATGATGCCGCCGCCTCCCTGGATGGTTTCGAGCACGATGACACCGATTTCCGGATCGGACTTGAAGGCGTTTTCCACCGCGTCGATATCGGCGAAGGGAACGCGCACCGTATTGTCGGTGAGCTTGAAGTCGGCGCGATAGAGTTGGCCGTCGGTGATGGCGAGCACACCCTTGGTCTTGCCGTGGAAGGAATTCTCGGCATAGACGACCTTAGGCCGCTTCGGACCGGCCGCACGCTCGGCAAGCTTGACGGCAGCCTCCATCGCTTCCGAGCCGGACGAGCCGAGGAAGACCATGTCGAGGTCACCCGGCGAGCAGGCGGCGATGTTCTTGGCCAGCGCCGCCGCATATTGCGACATGAAGGCGATGGCGATCTCGTGACGCTTCTCGTCCTGGAACTTCTGCCGCGCTTCAAGGATGCGCGGATGGTTATGGCCGAAGGCCAGCGAGCCGAAGCCACCGAAGAAATCGAGGATCTTGCGGCCGTTCTGGTCGGTGTAGAACATGCCCTCGGCGCTTTCGATCTTCACCTTGTGGAAGCCAAGAAGCTTCATAAAGTGAAGCTGTCCGGGATTCAGATGCTCCTTGAAAGCCGTGGTGATGTCGCCGATCGACATGGCCTTTGCCTGTTCCACGGTGATCAGTTCGGGCTTTGTCACACCACCATCGAGCGAAGGGGCGGCAACGGCGATACGGTTCGGTATGTCCAACATGGTGTCTCCCCTCATTCGGCCGGCACGGCGACGGCGGCGGTGGCCGCGGCACCCATTTTCTTTGCCCGATATTCGTCATAGGCGGCGACCAGCATGTCGCCATCATTGTATTCCGCACGCCATCCGAGCTCGCGCTTCAGCTTGCCGGTCTCACGCACGCACATCTCGTCTGCGATCAGATACTGCTCCGGATCCATGATCGGCTTGTTGATCAGATCGAAGAAGGCCAGCGTCTGCTTGACCGCGAAGGCGGGGGTCGGCAGCAGGAACGATTTGGAACCGGCGTGCTCGATGAGATTGCCGAGCAGGTCGCGCACCGAGGGCGGATTGTCGGAGCCGAGATTGTAAGCTTCATTCGGCACGCCACCCTTCCAGGCAAGGCGTGCAGCTTCGGCGCAATCGAAGACCGAGATGAACTGATAGGGCACCTTGCCCGAGCCGATCATCGGCACCGGCAGGTTCATGTCGATCAGCTTGAACAGCTTCTCGAGAATGCCGAGACGACCGGGGCCGATGATCAGGCGCGGGCGGAAGATCGAAATGTTCATGCCCTGCTTGCGCCATTGCACCGCAAGCTGCTCGGTCGCCCATTTCGACTTGCCGTATTCGCCGAGCGGCTTTGCCGGATGGGTTTCGGTCTGCGGCGATTGCACCGTGTGGCCGTAGATCATGTCGGTGGTGAACTGCACCAGGCGCGATGCGCCGGCGGCGTCCATGGCCTTCATGATGTTTTCGGCGCCGTAATAGTTGACGGGCCAGAAGAATTCCCAGCGCTTCGAGCGGATCTGCAGCGGCGACAGCATCTTGGCCGCCATATTGAAGACCATGTCATCGGGACCGATGCCGACCTTCTGTACAGCCTTCAGGTCAGTGACGTCGCAATGGACGAAGCGGGCGCGGCCGTAATGCGGCAGGTCGGACTTGACGATATCGGCGATCACCACGTCCTCGCCGTCCTTGACTAGACGTTCCGCCAGGTGACGGCCAACAAAGCCGTCGCCACCAAAGATGATGTGTTTCATGACTTGCTCCCGAATTCTGCAGTGCTCACCCCGGCTGCATCCGCCGACTTGTCATCGGCGTGGGATGAGATGCCCGACTGGGCGATAAGAAGGGTTCCTGCGCAGATCAGCGCGATGCCGGCGATGCGCCAGGCATTGAGGTCCTCGCGGAAAACGAAATAGGCGAAGACCGCGACTGCGACGTAGGCGAGGCTCAGGAACGGATAAGCAAAGGAAAGCTCGACCTTCGACAGCACATAGAGATGCGACGCCATCGAAATGACGAAGGTCGCGAGGCCGGCAAAGACCCAGGGGTTGAATACGATCTGGAACAGCCGGACGATCGCCGTTTCAGCGGTCATAGAAATCGGCCCGAGCGTCAGCATGCCCTGTTTCAGCATGAGCTGAGCGGCAGCGTTGGTAAGCACCGTAAAGAGAATGAATGGAATATATTTCATTGTTTTACTCCCAGTCCCGAAAATGTACTTACGGGCAAGAGACGGATTTTCCGTGAAGTTTGAAAGTTTATTTGAATAAAATTATCTGCATTCTCATTCTGGCAAAGCCAGAGCCGTGCGCTTCCAGAAGTTGGAAACGAGCGCTGGATCGCGCAACGCCTCGAGCCTCCTCCAGGAAGGGAAAGACATTTCAAAGACTTGCGGGCTCATGCGAGCATCCTTGTACGGATTGACCGCACCGCCTGCCTCCACCACGATGCTATCGAGCGCATCCAGCAGCTTTACTGTCCGTTCACCTTGATTGGCGAAGTCCAATGTCAAAGTAAAACCGGGTCGCGGGAAGGACAGAACGCCGCGCGAGCCGATATCGCCAAAACGCTTGAGAACCGTCAGGAACGACGCATGGCCGGCCTTGCGAGCCGTTTCCATGAGTTGCGCGGTGATCGCCGGTGCCCGCTCTGCCGGGTAGACGCTCTGGTGCTGATAGAGACCGCGTGGGCCGTAAAGCCTGTTCCAGGCGCCGATGGCATCCAGCGGATAGAAATAGGAGGTCCAGGGAACCGTCGTCACGGTTTCGCCAGGCTTTTCCTTGCGGAAGTAATATTCGTTGAAGGCCTTGAGCGTTGTCCGGTTCAGAAGATTGAAGGGCGGCGCGAAGGGCACCGAAAGCTTCAATCCCTTCGGGATATCGGGCAGTTCACAGGAGCCGTCGGCATGGTCGCCGGCCAGCAGTACGCCCCTGCCCGCGCGGGCTCCTACAGCGAGTTGGTCGATCCAGGCAACGGAATATTCGTGCTCGTCGTCGACCCGATCGACGAGGGCGAAGTATTGGTCGAGATTATCGAAGCGGATCGCATGCTGTTGCACGTGCGGCGACGGCACCTTCATCAGCCGCAGATCCACGGTCAGGATCAACCCCGTCAGGCCCATGCCGCCGATGGTCGCAGCGTAGAGTTCAGCGTTCTCTCCGGGCGAACAGGTCAATCGATCCCCGTTCGAGCGCAGAAGCGTGAAACCTGTCACGTGATTGCCGAAGGTGCCGCGCGCATGGTGGTTCTTGCCGTGCACGTCGTTGGCAAGTGCGCCGCCGACGGTCACGAAAGCCGTGCCGGGGGTGACCGGCAGGAAGAAGCGATGTTCGATCGCGCGTTCGAGCACCTCGCGCAACGTCACGCCGGCCTCGCAGGTCATCATGCCGGTGCCGGGATCGAAGGCGATGATCCGGCCATGCCGGCGGCTTTCGATCAGCGTGCCTCGGTCATTGTGGCAACTGTCGCCGTAGCTGCGGCCATTGCCGAAGGGCAAGTAGCCTTCCGCCTCCAGGCTGCCGAGGCGATCCTCATAGTCGTCAGGCGAAATGGCCGGCCGCGCGCGATTGTCGAGGCGGCCCCAGCTTTTATGGTCTTGCAAACTCATTGCGGCCCGATGGCTCCAAACAGTATCAACAGCGCGCCGATCAGCATGGTCAATTGGCTGCGCCAGTCACGCATGATGAAGACAACAGGGTCCTCATGCAGCATGCCGCGACGCGCGAGCATCCAGATGCGCAACAACATATAGAGCACCAGCGGGCAAAGCGGCCACAGCGCCCACGGCGTGGTGTACATTTCCTGGAGTTCCTTGCTGTGCACGTAGAGCGCAAGGACCAGAGCCGAGGTGAAAGCGGAAGCAACGCCAGCCTGCCCCACCATCTCGAAATCGACAGCGAGATAGCCGCGCCCCGGAACGTTGCCGCCATCCTTGTCGTCGAATTCGTGCAACTCGACATAGCGCTTCACCAGCGCCAGGCTGAGGAAGAAGAAGATGGCGAAGGAGACCAGCCAGAAGGAGAGTTCCGTGCCCGTGGCCGCGGCACCGGCAACAATGCGCGTGGTGTAGAGGCCGGCGAGCGTGAAGACGTCGACCAACAGCTTGCGCTTCAGCACGAAGGTATAGGCAGTCGTCGCGCAGGCATAGAACGCCAGCACACCGGCAAATTTCCATGGCAGCAACAGCGTCAGCGACAGCGATGCCAGGACGAGGCAGCCGGCAAGAATGAGCGCTGTTGGCACCGACATCTGGCCGCTGGCGAGCGGCCTGTGACGCTTCTTTGCATGGCGGCGATCATTGGCGAGGTCCGAAAGATCGTTGATGACATAGACCGCCGAGGCGAGGAAGCTGAAGGCGAAGAAGGCGACGATGACGCTCATGATCGCGTCGAAATGCAGCACCTCATGATTGAGGATCATCGGCACGCCGATGAGTACGTTTTTCGCCCATTGATGCACGCGGATGGACTTCAACGGCGCAAGCGCGCTCACCTTGCCGGTCTCCAGCCGTTCCGCGTCATGATTGCGGCGCCACTTCTCCGCCGCAGCATCCGGGGCGACCACGATCGCACGCCGCGCTACCTCGAAAACGGCGATATCGTCACGGCTGTTGCCCATATAGTCGAAGGCACCGTCGCCGAAACGATCGACCAACGCCTGGCGCTTGCGGCTGCTCGTCAGATTGAGCGCATCGGTCGAATGCATGACCGAGGAAAAAAGTCCGACATGATCGGCAACGTCTCTGGCGACCGACGGTGCAGCGCCGGTGACGAGCACCAGTTCGCGGCCCGCCTTTCTCTCCTCGGCGAGCCGATCGATGACGGCCTGCCGGTAGGGCCAGTCCTGAGCCTTGCGGCCGGAACGCAAGGCCACCTCATGCTTCAGCCGCGCCTTGCCCTTCGCCAACCAGAACAGCATGGGAAAGAGCATCAGCGGATTGCGCAAGAGAATGATCGCCGCACCTTCCCACAGCGTATCGGCGGCCAACAAAGTACCGTCCAGATCCACACACAGCGGAATGTGCCGTGTCTCGGTGCGCGCGTCCATGAATTCCATCCCAGCCATAATTGCCGGGCATGATGACGTCTTCAACTTTCCAGAGTGGAAACGCGGGCCACAATCTCGCCCGGAAACTGTCGGGCTGGTTAACAAATGTCAGCGGCGCGGACAAAGGTCAGCGGCGACCGATCCAGTTCAATGCATCGCGCCAGTCGGTCATGCGCACCGGGGTGCCGTGCGAGCCGGTTTCGAAGAGGACGAAGCGTGTCGGGTAGCCTTGGCCCTTCAGCGTGCGATAGAGCGCTTTCTGGCTCTCGGCCGGATAGACGCTGTCGCGGCTGCCATGGCTGAAGAACATGGGCAGCTTCGCCTTGTAAGCAGCGCTCTTGGTGAAATCGGGGTCGCTTACGCCACCCATGACCATCATGCCGCTGAGAGCCGCGACCGCGGAGGCATCGCGCGAAACGCCCCAGCAGATGAAGCTTCCCATCGAGGCGCAGGCCAGCACCACGGGGCGACCGCCTGAGTGCTCGGAAACCTGTTTGACCAGGCCGGCAATATCCGCAGCGCCTGCCGTGTCGAAGGAGCGGACGCTCGGCGCGTAGTAGACTCCGCCATTGGCGACGGCGAGGTTCTTCAGCCGATTGAAGTTACCGCCGAAGGAAAAATCGTTGGTGCCGAGCCGGCGATCACCGCCGCGGCCGTGGATGAAGATCACCGTGAAGGCAGCGCCGCGATCCGGACCGACACGGGTCACGTCAAGCAAGCGACCGCCAATGTCGAGCTTCTCATTGACTTGCTCGCTTTTCACGCCCAGCGAAACATAGGCGCGCTTCACCCGGCGTTCCGGAATTTCGTCCCGTTCGTTGATGTCGCGCAGTTCCTGATATTCCACCGTCAGGTCGTCGCCGCCATCATTTTGTTGCAGCACCTTGGCATAGGAGAAAAGCTCGTCCTTGAAGGGTTTCAATGTCTGCGCTTGAGCCGCGGAAGCGCCTGCGGCGAAGGCCGCAGCCAGAAAAAGCCGGCGAAACGGAAAAACAGTTGTGGACACGGCCAATGACGGGCTCCCTCTTTGGCCGGAAGCCTTGCCATCGCACGGACGCCAAAGCAACACTTGCTCCGTAACAGGGCCGCAAAGGCGGCATTTCACCTGCAAGCGATGCCAGCATTCTCCTTTTGTTCGCTCTTTCGGCGGGAGTCTGGCAGAATTCAGGTGATTCGACCGCCGGGGGATGGCGGCAAAGTCGAGGTCTTGCTATGGCCTCTCCCCAAGTGACAGGAACGATCCGAACGGCCCCATGGACGACAACAGCGACCTCTTCTCAATGCCCGAGCAACCGAAGCCCGTACAGCCGAGCGCCAAACCGGCTGTGCCAGTGGCACCAGTCGCGCGCGAAGAGCCGCGCCCTGCCCCGAAGGGTAGCGACGGCAGCGACTACGATGCTTCGGCGATCGAGGTGCTCGAAGGGCTGGAGCCAGTTCGTCGTCGTCCGGGCATGTATATCGGCGGCACCGACGAGAAGGCGCTGCACCACCTCTTCGCCGAAGTCATCGACAACTCGATGGACGAAGCGGTCGCCGGTCATGCAAATTTCATCGAAGTCCACCTCGATGCCGACGGCTTCCTGACGGTCACGGACAACGGCCGTGGTATCCCGGTCGAGAACCATCCGAAATTCCCGGGCAAGTCGACGCTCGAAGTCGTCATGACCATCCTCCATGCCGGCGGCAAGTTCGACGGCAAGGCCTATGAGACGTCGGGCGGTCTTCACGGTGTGGGCGTTTCCGTCGTCAATGCGCTTTCCGATGCGCTCGAGGTCGAGGTCGCACGCAACCGCAAGCTCTACCGGCAGCGCTTCTCCCGCGGTATTCCGCAGGGTGGGCTCGAGGAACTCGGCGACGTGCACAACCGCCGCGGCACGCGCGTTCGTTTCCATCCGGACCCGGATATTTTCGGTCCGCACGCGCATTTCGAGCCCGGACGGCTTTTCCGCATGGCGCGCTCGAAGGCCTATCTCTTCGGCGGCGTCGAAATCCGCTGGTCCTGCGATCCGTCGCTGCTGCAGGAAGGCTCGGAGATCCCGGACAAGGCCGTCTTCCACTTCCCGGGCGGCCTGAAGGATTATCTTGCCGCCACACTCGGCAAGGAATTCACCGTCACCCGCGAGATCTTCGCCGGCAAGTCGGAGAAGGCCAACGGCCACGGCTCGCTCGAATGGGCCGTCACCTGGTACGGCGGCGACCAGCAGGTCCATTCCTACTGCAACACCATCCCGACGCCCGAGGGCGGCACGCACGAAGCGGGCTTCCGCATCGCGCTGACCAAAGGCCTGAAAAACTATGCCGAACTGACGCAGAACAAGCGCGCGTCGATCGTCACCACCGACGACGTGATGATCTCGGCGGCGGGCATGCTGTCGGTCTTCATCCGCGAACCGGAATTCGTCGGCCAGACGAAGGACAAGCTCGCGACGGTCGAGGCACAGCGCATCGTCGAAAACGCGCTCCGCGACCCCTTCGATCACTACCTTGCCGACAATCCCGGAGAAGCCGCCAAGCTGCTCGACTGGGTGGTCGAGCGCGCCGAAGAGCGCGTCCGCCGGCGCAAGGAAAAGGAAGTCAACCGCAAGACGGCAGTGCGCAAGCTGCGCTTGCCGGGCAAGCTTGCGGACTGCTCGCAGAACACGGCCGAAGGCGCTGAACTCTTCATCGTCGAAGGGGACTCGGCTGGCGGATCGGCAAAGCAGGCGCGCAACCGCGCCAACCAGGCGATCCTGCCGCTTCGCGGCAAGATCCTCAACGTCGCGAGCGCAGGCCGCGAAAAGCTCAGCGCCAACCAGCAGATCACCGACCTCATTCAGGCACTCGGCTGCGGCACGCGTAGCAAGTACCGCGAAGAGGATTTGCGCTACGAACGCATCGTCGTCATGACCGACGCCGACGTCGACGGCGCGCATATCGCCTCGCTGCTCATCACCTTCTTCTATCAGGAGATGCCAGAGCTCATTCGCGGCGGTCACCTCTATCTCGCCGTACCGCCGCTCTACCGCATCAGCCAGGGCTCGAAGACGCTCTATGCCCGCGACGATGCGCACCGCGAAGAACTGATGCGAACCGAATTCGCCGGTCGCGGCAAGGTCGAGATCGGCCGGTTCAAAGGTCTTGGCGAGATGCTGCCCGCGCAGCTCAAGGAAACGACGATGGACCCGAAGTTCCGCACGTTGCTCAAGGTGGAGATCGACGAGATTGATTTCGAGGGCACGCGCGAGGCGGTGGACAATCTGATGGGGACGAAGGCCGACGCCCGCTTCCGCTTCATCCAGGAGCGCGCCGTGTTCGCCGAAAACCTGGATATCTGATTGGGCGATGGATGCGAAGGCGCATGACGTTCTTGCGCGCCGCACTCCCTGAGCAATCAATTTTGAGAACGGCGGCCCTCGCGCCGCCGTTTTGATTTTCAGCTCACGGGACCACTCGGCGTGGCGAGATCATGCCGCCTGGCGAACAGGCTTTTCCATGAACAGGCTGAGCGGATCCGGCTGATAGTAACCAAAGGGCGGACGCTCGATATAGCCGGCCGCCTTGTAAAGTCCGATCGCTTCGGGCTGATAGATGCCGGTTTCGAGGCGAATTGCCGTGTAGCCGAGCTCACCTGCGCGCGCTTCCAGTGCCTGCAACAGCAGCTTGCCGAGCCTCAGCCCCCTCGCCTCCGGATCCACGAACATACGCTTGATCTCAGCCGTACCGTCGCCGGCCTCTACCAGGGCGCAGCAACCGACGATGTTGTCGTCACGCCGCGCCACAAAGAAGGAAACCCCCGGCTGCTCCAGGCTCGAAAGGTCGACCATGTGGTTGCTTTCGGCGGGATAGAGCGAAGCGGCATAGGCGTCGGAGAGTTCCAGCAGACGCACGACCTGCGCTTGGCGTGGCTGCTCCAGGGCTATGGTTACGGCAGGCAATTGTTTCGTCCTTGTCGATTTTAACTGTTTGCGGCCGGACGTTAGTGCCACCCGTACCGCCAGCCAATACGTCAAATGACGCAGGCGCGCCCGGTGCTACCCTATCAATCCGGCTAACGGGCTGAAACAATTTGTTCCCTATCACCTGCAACGCCGCCCTATTTCGGGGAGAATCGCACAGGCATAGGTTGATCGCATCACAACCTCCAGGGACCGACAGGATCACCATGCAAGCGGCGCTGATTGTCATGACCATTCTCGGCTGCGACCACGATGTCAGCCAATGCCAGTACATTTCGACGGTCAACGGCACATGGCCGTCGATCGCCCAATGCGACACGGACTCGCAGGCGCAACTACCGAAGTTCTCGAACGCCAACTATCCGGTCGTCGTCGCGGTTTGCGAAACCTCCGGCCCAGCCCTTGCCGACCTCACCCCACCACCGGTCGGCTCGCAACAGAGCCAGATGCCGCCCTCGCAGGTGACGGAACCGGAGCCGGAACAAAACCTGCCGAAACGGACGCTGGCTTTCCTGTCCGGCGCCATGCCGGACCGGGAGAAGCTCAAGACCATCGTCACAAAGCCGGTGCACTACATCGAAGACGGCTATTCCTGGGTCGCTCGCCGCTTCACCAACTAGCGGGCACGCTCACACCAGACAGTGCCGATCAGGCTTTCGGCGCTGGCCATGACCGCCTCTTCTTTGGTTCGTCGGCTGCCAGCCCAGAACGCGACGCGCCTTCTCGTTGGAAATGCGGGAGTCGCGTCCCAACTCCCGGACGATCAGGCGCAAACCGGCATCGAAGGGAGCAGCCAAGCCTGCCAGCCAGTTCGGCAGAATGAACTTCGGCAGCTTGGCGGCATGCGCGGGAAACGCACGGCGCAGAACGGACGCGATGTCGGCAATAGACAACGTCTCTCCAGCGATCAGAAACCGCTCGCCCGCCGCATCGGCAACGGTCATTGCCCTTAGATGGGCATCGGCGACGTCACGAACATCGACGACGGGTACGCCGAACTTCGGCAGAGCGGGATACCCGCCTTTCAGGAGGTTTCGAACCACGGCAACAGAGGTGCCGATCTCGCGCCCGAGCAGCGGCCCGAGGACCATGCCTGGATTGATGACCACCAACTCAAGCCCTTTTCCAGCCGCATAGTCCCATGCCGCGTGTTCCGCAAAGGTCTTCGAGCGGTAGTAGGGCGTCGCCAGCGGCGATTGCGGATCGGTCCAGTCGTCCTCGGTGTATGGCGCACGACCGGCCCCGTAGATGACCGCGGCAATCGAAGAGGTTAGAACGACACGGCGAACGCCGGCCGACCGGGCGGCTTTCAGAACGCGCAGCGTGCCGTCCAGCGCTGGTCCGATCAGATCGGCCTCGTCGGCAGGCAGACGCGCCGGAAACGGCGATGCCGTGTGCATGACATAGGAAACGCCAGCGAAGGCATCGGCCCAGCCTTTTTCGCCCAGCAGGTCCGCTTCAGCAAAACTCAGTTTGGCCGCCTCCGTGCCGCCGGCGGCGCGGATTGATCGTTCGATCTCCTCTGCGCGCGCTAGGTCCCGAACGGTGCCGCGTACGTCATAGCCCCGCCGCAACAAGAGGAGCGCGACGTGACGCCCGACAAAGCCGCCTATGCCGGTTACAGCAACGGTTGCGTCGGCCCTCGCGTTCATGCGTCAGTTCCTCATTGACCGCGAACCCGCAATCATCGGGCCGCCAGCAGTATTACGTCGCGGATACAATCCGCCGCAATAGAAGTCAGGCGGCCTGCCGCGCCGCAAGTTCCGCATAATTGCGAGCCGACTGCCGTTCCTCGGCAAATGCCAGGCGTTCGAGCAGATCGATCATCGCAGTATTGACCGAGGACGGGCTCTCATTCCGCAGCCGCGCGAGCAGCGCCGTGGAGACGGAAGCCGTGCTGTCGTTTCCAGCTGAAGTGTCCTGGCGCCAGAAAAGCACAGCCGCAGCAAAGGTTTCGCTGACATCGTGGCCGAGGCCGGCGCTCTCGAACAGAGCACGGATCGAATGAACGCGGCCGCCGGACAGGATGGAGCGCACGCGCTTCTCGCAAACGCCGGAGAGATCGACGATCGCGGCCGAGAAAAACTCCGCACGGCCGGTCACCAGCGCGTGCAGCAGGAAGGCTGGGGTCAGGCGGCCGGTCTCACGCAGATGCACCACGAGGCCAGGCAACTCGTCCACAGCCAGCGTCCCGGCCATGCCGACGGCAGCAATATCGCAAGCTTCCCGCATGATCCGCTGGACCCGGGCTTCGCCGATCGCCATCTGCACCAGGCCGAAGGCTGCCAGCGCCGCTCCCACCTCTTCCACCAGCGCGTGGCGGGCATCGCTTGGCAGGTCCGGCCGGGCAAGCAACAGGTCGCGCACGGCCGCGAAGCAGCCAAGACGCTCGGCAATGCGTTTCAACGATCGGCGCGACAGGTTGGCGCCGGCGTTTTCCAGGAGGATCAGAATTTCTTCCTCACCGCCGATTTCAGCGATTGCGGCCGATACGGCACGGGAGACGAAACTGCGCGCCGCGATCAGAGCGCGCGTTTCGAGCGTTCCCCTGGCAGCAAGGTCGACCAGATCCTCATCGGTCAGGACAGGCGAGCGGGATATGACGACATAGGCAATTTCCGGCTGGTCTTCGGCAAGGCCGAGAATGATGCCGCGCGGAACGGACGAGCAGCCACAAAGCGCATCAGCGAGTGCACGCCGAACCTTCGGCGACGGATCGTCGAGCAGGAAGGTCATCGCCATCTCAGCGGCGCGGCGATCGAGGCCATTCATCTGCGCGTCGACATAGGCGCGACCGAGCGCACTGGCGGCGCGGGTGCGTTCACCCGTTCTCGCCGTTTCCACCCAGCGAAGAAATGCTTGTATGATCACCTACGCCCCACTAGACCACGCCAATGCCACCGATGTTCAAACCCTAGCCGGCAAAGGTTTAAGATTGGTTCACCATGTCTGTTAACCGCTCCCAAACCATGAAGCCGTTGCTGATCGTTAAGGGTACGGCTCCGGCGATGGAAGTCGCTGTGCTCAATGCGCTCGCCGGTGTCATCATGGATATCGGTTGCGACACAGAAATAGTGCGCAGCATGGCGCGTTTGGCAGGCCGCAGCTTCGCCCTTCTTGCGCGCGTCGAACCGCTGGAGCGGCTGGACGAAGAGGCATTGAACCGGCTGCTCGACAGCGGTGTCGACGGTATCGTGCTTTCCGGATGCCGCGGGCGCGCCGACATACAACGGCTCGACGTGATGTTGCGGGTTGCGGAAGCCGCCAACGGTACCGCGCCCAACCGTATTCGGATCTATGCGGAATACGGCGGCTCGCCGGGAGGCCTATTATCGCCCAATCCGCTGACAGGTTCGTCGTCCCGCCTGGAAGCGCTGATCTTCAACGGTGCAGCGTTGGCCAAGTCCCTTGGCTGTCTGGAGCCGACCAGCGCTCCCCATCAACGCGTCGCAGCGCCGATCCTTGCCGGACGAGCATATGTGGTCCTGAGGGCGTGCGAAGCTGGTGTGCCCGCCTATGAGGTGCTACCTGCTGCCACCCCCGACGAAGCCGCGACACGGTGGGCGCATTCACTGAGCCGGGACAACGGCTTTGCCTCGGTCGTTTGCAACTCGATCGAACAGGCAACGATCGTAAGCAACACGTGACCTATCAGGCGCGCAAAGTCGCTGATCTCAGAGGGTCGGGCGTGTCATCTGGAAGACGTCGCCGCCGTCGCAATAGTCCATGTAGCCGAGACGGGCGAGCGGCCTGACCGTCGCCATGTCGAAGCGGCCATCGCGGATTGCTTCCTCGCGGATATGAATGCCGACGACCTGGCCGATGACGACATAGTTGTCGGACACTTCGCCATCCAGGCCCTTCGGTTGAAACATCTCCGTCATCCGGCACTCGAGCGCAGCAAAGGCCTCACCGACGAACGGCGCCTTCACCAGAGTGCCGTCGACTGGCGTGAGCCCGGCGATCTCGAATTCACTCTCACCGTGCGGCGCGGGAATTGACGTCTTGTTCACAGCCTCGGCAAGACTGCGGCTGGCGAAGCTCGCCGTGAACTCACCGGTTGCTTCGATGTTGCGGACCGAATCCTTGTAGCCGCTCGATGAGAACATCACGAGCTTCGGCCGATCACTGATGGCATTGAAGAAAGAATAGGGCGCGAGGTTATGCGAACCGTCGCGCCCACGCGTGCCGATCCAACCGATCGGCCGCGGCGAGACGATGGCCTTGAAGGGGTCATGCGGCAAGCCGTGACGATTCGAGGCCGTATCGTAGAACATCAGGCGCCCTCGCCAACCCAGGTGACGATCTCTTCAAGCTCGGGCCTCGGCCGCTCCGTCGGCGGCACCATCGCAGTGCCGATATGAATGAAGCCGGCTGGCTTCTCACCCGGCTTGACGCCCAGCAAGGGATAGGCGCGCTCGTCGAAGGCAAACCATTCGGTCAGCCAGTTGGAGGCGTAGCCAAGTGCGTTTGCGGCCATCAGCAGGTTGAGGCACACGGCACCGGCAGACATCTGTTGCTCCCATTCCGGAATCTTGAAGTGCGGCGCAGCCGT
Source organism: Ensifer sp. R-19 (assembly GCF_049905105.1). NCBI lineage: Bacteria > Pseudomonadati > Pseudomonadota > Alphaproteobacteria > Hyphomicrobiales > Rhizobiaceae > Ensifer > Ensifer sp. R-19. The sequence goes on along the minus strand of NZ_CP184569.1, from coordinate 1,234,429 downwards.
GCTGACCACGGCGACCACGACCGGCGCCCGCGTCAGCCGCGTTTCCTCGACCTTGATCATTTCTTCCGAGAGATCGGGCTTCACTGCGAGCGCCATCGCCTTCAGCTCGGCGCTGATGCGCGCCCGCTCCTCACCGCGGTAGACGATAAAGCGCCAGGGTGCGAGCTTGCCGTGGTCCGGGACGCGGGAGGCGAGCTTCAACATCTCCTCGACCTCGGCCTTGCTGGGGCCGGGTTCGCCCATCTGGAATGCGGGGATCGAGCGACGGGACGCGAGATAATCAACAAGCTTAATTTCGGTTTTCATGTCGGATGAATTCCACTAATTTGCCGCAGCATCGGCAGCCACGAAAATGCCATATCGGCGTCCCAAGTGGAGTCACTCAGTCAGGAAGTCAACTGCTCTCATGCGTGCATGCTCTCGTATTTTCCTCAGAACCGGACTCGCGATCCTTGTCGCCGGCGCTGCTGCAGGAAGCGTGCTTGCTGAGGATGCAACGCAGGCCTTCGAGAGCTTTCCTTCGATCGCCGGCCCGCGCAAGATGCCGAAGCTTACGGGCTTCAGCCCAATGACGACGGATCCGATCGCCGACGGTACCTTGAGGGATGTCAAGCTCGAAGCGCTGCTCACTGAGAAAGGCGCCCCCGTCGAGGCCGGCCTGACCTGGCGCGTGTTCAGCCCGATCCCCGGAAGCGACGGCAAGCTGCCGCTTCTTGCAACGTCGGAAGGTGGATCGACGGCGTTCAACGTCGTGCCGGGCGATTATTTCGTCAACGTTTCCTTCGGACGTGCGTCCGCGACACGCAAGATCCGCGTTCCCCAGGAAGGCACGCTCGAAAAGCAGGTTCTGGTCCTGGATGCGGGCGGCATCAAGCTGAACGCCGTCTCCGGCAGCGATGTGCGCATACCACCGGCCGAACTCAGCTTCTCCGTCTATTCTGCCGATACCAAGAGCGACGGCGAACGGGCGCTCATCATGTCGGATGTGAAGCCGAATACGGTGATCCGACTCGGTGCCGGAACCTATCATGTGACCTCGAGTTACGGTGCCACCAACGCCTCGACGGCCGCCGACATCCAGGTTGAAGCCGGCAAGCTGACGGAAGCGACCATCCAGCATCGCGCCGCCAAGCTGACGCTCAAGCTCGTCTCTGAGCCCGGCGGCGAAGCGATTGCCAACACCGCATGGACGATCCTGACGTCCGCGGGCGACACGGTGGACGAAGAAAACGGCGCCTTCCCGACGCTGGTTCTGCTCGAAGGCAGCTACTCCGCCGTCGCACGCTACAAGGACAAGATCTACGAACGCGACTTCACCGTGAAGGCCGGCGTCAACACGGATGTGGAAGTGCTGCTCAGCAGCGGCGGCAACGACGCGAGTACCAATCCGGGCGCAATCTCCGACGCGGCCGACTAGGATCTTCTTCCAGCATCAACCAACTGACGCTACGTCAGCCTACCCGTCTCATGAACCGCCGGCGCGGCGGCGCCATGGAGAAGACCGCTTCATAGATGCGGGCCAGCAAATCCTTGCGATCGCCACAGGCACCGAGGTCCTCCGGCGTCAGCACACGGCCGATGCGCGCTGCGATCGTCGTGCCGGACAGACGGCGGAACTCGCGGATCAGCAGCGACAGCCTCAACGTCAGTGAAATCTTGCTCGCCAGGTGGAAAAAGGGACCGTTCTGTCCCTCGAAGTAGATCGGGATGACGCTCGCCCGCGCAGCCTGGATCAGCTTCGCCGGAAAGATCTTCCAGGGCAGGTCCTCGGCGCGGCCGAAACCCTTCGGCGCGGTCGCCACACCGCCGGCGGGAAAGATCACGATCGTCACACCTTCCTTCAGCAGGCGCAGCGCCTCATGGCGTGTCGCCATGTTGACCGCGAGCGCCTCCTTCGTCTCCTCGAACGACACCGGCAAGGAATAGGGCGCCATTTCTGGCACCTTCAGCAGTTCGTTGTTGATGAGCACACGGAACGGGCGGCCGAGCTGTTCGGCAAGCGCCAGCACAGCGATGCCGTCGCCGATGCCGAAGGGATGATTGGCGATGATGACGATCGGCGTGTCGGGCAAGTGCCGCGGCGGCCACTCACCCTGGGTTCGCAGCTTCACATCGATGAGCTGCAGCATCTCGCCGAAGACCCGATCGCTCTTGCCGACGATGTCGGACCGCCAGCGCGTGTAAAGCTTTGCGTAGCGATTGCGACCCGACAGACCTTCGATGGAGCGAATGAACCAGCGCTTCAGGCGCCGGTCGTTTTCATTGGCGTAGGACAGCTCTTTGAACTGCACGGACATCTCCGATGGATATAATCTTATCCGGATATTCCGCTAATATGACAGTTTGCTGACAAAGGAAGTGCCCGGGGGTTCAACCCCGGGCTTTCTTTTCCGCCTTGCGCTTGAGATCCGGCGCCATCGCCTCGAAGGCGAGCGAGGAAATTGCCTCGTCGAGCGACATCGCGGTCTGGGCCTGGGAGCCGAGACGGCGGATGTTGACCGAACGCTCTTCGGCTTCGCGCTTGCCGCAAACAACGATGACCGGAACCTTGGTCACCGAATGTTCGCGGACCTTGTAGTTGATCTTCTCGTTGCGGAAGTCGGTCTCGACGGTGAGGCCGGCGTCACGCAGGAGCTCGGCAACCTCGCGACCATAGTCGTCGGCTTCCGAGGTGATCGTTGCGACCACCACTTGCAGCGGCGAAACCCAAAGCGGCATGTGGCCGGCGAAGTTCTCGATCAAGATCCCGAGGAAGCGCTCCATCGAACCGCAGATGGCGCGGTGGATCATCACCGGCTGGCGCTTTTCCGATTCCTTGTCGATATAGAAGGCACCGAACCGCTCTGGCAGGTTGAAGTCGACCTGGGTCGTGCCGCACTGCCATTCGCGGCCGATCGCGTCCTTCAGCGTGTATTCGAACTTCGGACCGTAGAAAGCGCCCTCGCCCGGCAGGATGCCAGTCTTGATGCGGCCTTCCGACTGCGCCTCGATCGTCTTCAACACGTCCATCATCACGCTTTCGGCGCGATCCCACAGCTCGTCGGAGCCGACGCGCTTGTCCGGACGGGTGGAGAGTTTGACCACCACTTCCTTGAAGCCGAAGTCCTCGTAGACCGAGAGGATGAGGTCGTTGATGCGCAGGCATTCAGCCGCCATCTGCTCGTCGGTGCAGAAGACGTGGGCATCGTCCTGGGTAAAGCCGCGCACGCGCATCAGGCCGTGTAGAGCACCGGAGGGCTCGTAGCGGTGAACGTTGCCGAATTCGGCCAGGCGAACCGGAAGCTCGCGGTAGGACTTCAGGCCATGCTTGAAGATCTGGATATGGCCCGGGCAGTTCATCGGCTTCAGCGCGAAGACGCGATCGTCGTCGGTTTCATCGCCGGCAACCGTCACCTTGAACATGTTGTCGCGGTACCAACCCCAGTGACCCGAGGTTTCCCACAGCGACTTGTCGAGCACCTGCGGCGCATTGACTTCCTGGTAGGTGTTCGCAAGCCGACGGCGCATATAGGCCGTCAGCGTCTGGAACATGCGCCAGCCCTTGCCGTGCCAGAAGACGACGCCCGGACCCTCTTCCTGGAAATGGAACAGGTCCATTTCGCGGCCAAGGCGGCGGTGATCGCGCTTCTCGGCCTCGGCGAGCACGTGGAGATACTGGTCCAGCTCTTCCTGGGTGTGCCAGGCGGTGCCGTAGATGCGGGTCAGCATCGCGTTGTTGCTGTCGCCGCGCCAATAGGCGCCGGCCACCTTCATCAGCTTGAAGGCGGTGCCGATTTGACCGGTCGAGGCCATGTGCGGACCGCGGCAAAGATCGAACCAGTCGCCCTGGTAATAGATCTTGAGATCCTGTCCCTCGGGGATCGCATCGACGAGCTCGACCTTGTAGGCCTCGCCCTTGTCGGCAAAGACCTGCCGTGCCTTTTCGCGCGACCAGACTTCCTTGGTGAAAGGCTTGTTGCGGGCGATGATCTCCTTCATCCGCTTTTCGATGAGCGGCAGATCATCCGGCGTGAAGGGCTCGTTGCGGGCGAAGTCGTAGTAGAAGCCATTGTCGATGACCGGACCGATAGTCACCTGCGTTCCCGGCCACAGTTCCTGCACGGCCTCGGCCATCACGTGTGCGGCATCGTGACGGATAAGCTCAAGCGAACGCTTGTCGTCGCGCACGACGATCTCGAGCCGGCCATTGGTCACCGGATCGGACAGGTCGCGCAGCTCGTCGTCGAGCGCAATCGCGACCGCCTTCTTGGCGAGCGATTTCGAAATCGATTCTGCCACGTCGCGGCCGGTCGTGCCGAAAGGATATTCGCGCACCGAGCCATCTGGAAATGTAAGGGAAACAGGATTCGACATGATGATCTCCTATCCAGTCCCGCCAACGAATGCGGGTGGTATGGTTGACCGGAAACGACCGGTGAATTGACGATACAGCGTCGCATCCGTCAGACGCGCAAAGGTCGCTGTAGTGCTTTGGATTGCCGCATGTTTTGCCCTAGGCCGAGACGACCCAGGAAAACACGCCGTAGCCTGATAAAGGGTTTTCGAAAGTGAGTAAAGGCGAAGGCTGCGACAGAGCCTAGCCGCGCAGCATCTCGGCGAGCCCCTTGACGGTGTTCCAGTTGCGAAACGTCCCGATGCCCAAACGCTTGGTCGTCATTGCACCCAGCAGTTTCGATTTGCTGGCCTTGCCGGGAAAATGCACCCAGAGATCGCCGTCAACGATTGCCAGACGTTCCCCAGCGACGCAGTAACGCTGAAGTCCTTCGAGCGCGGGTTCGGTGAGCGGGTCGCGCATCACGCGGACATGCACGCGCGTGGCATCCTCTTCGCCTTCGTCGTGAAATGGATTGGATGCCGCGAGCTTCAGCCAACCGGCACCGGAACGAACAATGATGTCGACATGCCGACCGAATGTCTCGGAGAAGGCCTTCTCAAGCGGCGATTCTAAGTCGCCGATGGACGTTTGTCCGGTCTCGAACACGAGATTGCCTGTCGCAACCAGGGTTCGCGGCGAGCGATAGCCGAGGCCTTCGGCCATCTCTCTGAGATCGACCATCACGACACGTCGCCCGGCACCAAGAACAATGCTGTAAAGCAAGGCAACGTAGCTGTTCATCCACCCTCCCTTCAGGCTCGCCAGAAATCGGCAGCGCCTGCCGGAAGCCGGGCAAGAACCCGGTCGAGCTTCACCTCATCGAGGTTGCGACGCAAGGCGCCAGCCACGTCGGCAATGGCGCTGTCGGGGGAAATATTGTGATCCGGCCGCAGCGACTGCACCTCGCGGGTCATGGCGATGCGGCCCGAAAACGGGACCCTCGGTTCTTCGAGGTCCCATTCAGCCACGAAGATCGCGCGTAGCACCGGCGGCAAGACATCCGCGAACAGGATGGCATCCTCCAGCTCCAGCCGCCGGCGAAACGTCTGCAGCACGGCCTGCACCATCGTGTAGGCCTGGTTCGTCGTCTGCAGCCCGGCAAGGTCGCGCGCGTCGACGATGAAACGCTCGAAATCCGCGGAGGCCTGACGGTATTCCATCGGCATGGTCATGGGGGTCATCCAGCCTTCGGCCGCGGCCGCCAGTAGCGCCACGGCGCGTACCAGGTCAGGCGAGCTTCAAGCCGCTCCGGCACCGGATCGAAGCCGTGCGTCCCGCCCGGGCCGCAGCGCGCCACGCGAAACAGCGTCATCCACCCTCCGGCCCAGAAGCCATGGCGGGCGATTGCCTCATAGCCGTATTCCGAACAGGTCGGCAGGTGCCGGCACGAATTGCCGATGAAGCTCGAAAGCGTGAGCTGATAGACGCGGATCAGCGTCATCCCGATCAGCCGCCCTGGCGTCTTGCGAAACGGACCATCCCAGTTTCGGCCACGCACTGCAGGCTTCGCACCGTTGTCCGGCGTATGCCGACAATTCGGTTCGCCGCACATGTCAGACGGCCGCGAGCAGTCGCTTGGCCTCGATCTGCTCGATGGCATCGACGACGGCATCAAAGGTCAGCATCGTCGACGCGTGACGCGCCTTGTAATCCTTCACCGGACGCAGGAAGCGCATATCCTCGAAGCGCCCGGATGGGCCCTCGCCGTCCGCCTTCAACATGGCAAGCATGTCCGCGCGCGCCTGTCGGATTTCTTCCGCGCCGGCGCCGACGACATGGCGCGCCATGATCGAGGACGAGGCTTGGCCGAGGGCGCAGGCCTTCACGTCATGGGCAAAATCGGTGACCACGTCGCCGTCCATCTTCAGCCAGATATGCACTTTCGAACCACAGAGCTTCGAGTGCGCGGTCGCGTCCGCGTCGGCGTCGGCAATCGTTCCGATGCGCGGAATATTGCCGGCAAATTCGAGAATTCGGCTGTTGTAGATGTCATCCATCATTTGACGCGATCCGGCTGATTTTTCGCGGTTTTGAGTGATCGACGCATGATTTTCTCCGGTAGGCAGGAAAAAAGCACGACGCGACACGCTCCGCCTCTTTCATCTCTGTGGCACCATACTATATGCTATGTCGTGTTGGGGCGACAGTTCCGCAAGAGGAACAATGTCGCCTGTTGTTTGGGAAACCGTGCCGGAAGGTCCAGTGCACTGCTAAGCCAGGACCGGAAAGCCCCGGAGCCCGCCGACGGAACCCAAGCCTGCAGGGTTAGGCGAATGGCCAGTGGCGAGTTGTCCGAAAGATAAAACGTCAAGCAATCCCGTATTGCTAAAAGAGGCCATTATGGACGCCATAGTGAAGAATTTTCCCGTGCTCGACGATGCGAGCGGCCGCCCGACCCAGAAGGAGGCCGAGGAAGCCGTGCGCGTTCTCCTGCGCTGGGCCGGTGAAGACCCGGAACGCGAAGGGCTGCTGGACACGCCGGCGCGCGTCGCCAAGTCCTACCGCGAGCTTTTCAGCGGCTATGATCTCGCTGCCGAAGACGTACTCGGACGGACCTTCGAGGAAGTCGCCGGCTACGACGACATGGTACTCGTCAAGGACATCCCGTTCTATTCGCATTGCGAGCATCACATGGTGCCGATCATCGGCAAGGCGCATGTCGCCTATCTGCCGAATGGCCGCGTGCTCGGCCTTTCCAAGATCGCCCGGGTGGTCGATATCTATGGCCGCCGGCTGCAGACGCAGGAATCGATGACGGCGCAGATCGCCAAGGCGATCGACGAAACGCTTGCCCCGCGCGGCGTCGCGGTGATGATCGAAGCCGAACATATGTGCATGGCGATGCGTGGCGTGCAGAAGCAAGGCTCGACAACGCTAACCACCACATTTACGGGTACGTTCCAGACGGAACCGGCTGAACAGGCCCGGTTCATGACGATGCTCAGGGGCTTCAAGTAAGGCTCCGACAGACGGAGCCTTTCCATGACGCTCACCTTCGACGCTCCCTCCTCCAACAAGGCTGAACTGGAAACCGGTCCGGCCTTCACCCCGCGCTTCGATGAAAAGGGGCTGATCACGGCTGTCGTCACGGATGCGCGGGACGGTGAGCTTTTGATGGTCGCCCACATGAACGCCGAGGCCCTGGCTTTGACGATCGAGACGGGTGTCGCGCACTATTACAGCCGTTCGCGCAAGAGCCTCTGGAAGAAGGGCGAAAGCTCCGGCAACCTGCAGACGGTCAAGGAGATCCGCACCGATTGCGACCAGGATGCGATCTGGTTGAAAGTGTCCGTCGCCGGTCACGACGCCACCTGCCATACCGGCCGCCGGTCCTGCTTCTACCGCATGGTCGGCGCCGAAAACGGCAAGGCCATGGTCGAAATCACCGACGACCATAGGCACTTCGACCCCGCAGAAATCTATGATAAAAATTAAGCATCGCGCATCTTTTTGGTGCGGGCACATGCTATATTTATCTTTTGGAAACCAAGCGAGCGCCTAATCCTTTGGCAAGGATGCGGCGCTACGAGGGAACGGCAACGTTCCCGGCTGTATTGCAAACTGTATCCAATGTTTATCGATCCTGCCGCAATCGGCGACGGGATCGGTGATATACCTAAGAACGGTGCCAGTCTTTCAGCAATGGACAGGACGAGGCCGGCACCTGCGCCGGCTTGGCGGAGCCTCCCCAGGACGCGTGCAAGAAATTGCGTTCCTTCAGGATCGAATCCGATCCCTGAAAGTTAAGTCAGTCGTGAATTACCACAGCGACCTTCGCGCATCTTCATCGACGTGTCGCGCTGCGGAGTATTCGGCGGTGTTGGAGGTGCCGGATGTTGAATTGGACTTTTACGCGTAGCAACCAGATTGCAGATCTGTCCGGCCCGGACGGCACATCGATTTCAACAACACCACCAGAACCTGCGACACCTCCGCAGAGACCGAAGATCGCAATTGCCCTTGGGGGCGGCGCCGCGCGCGGCTGGGCCCATATCGGCGTGCTGCGAGCGCTCGACGAAGAAGGCATCGAAGTTGGCATGATTGCGGGCACCTCGATCGGCGCGCTCGTCGGCGGTTGCTATCTTGCCGGCAAGCTCGACGAACTCGAGACCTTCGCACGCTCCCTCACCGTCCGGCGGATTGCGGGACTGCTCGATTTCGCTATTGGCGGCGGCGGTCTCTTTGGCGGACTGAGGCTGACCAAGCGCATGCAGGAGCATCTGCAGGGACTTAGCATCGAAAGCCTCGACAGGCCATTCATTGCCGTTGCGACCGAAGTGCATAGTGGGCATGAGGTTTGGCTCGAAAAAGGATCGCTCATCACCGCGATCCGCGCTTCCTACGCCTTGCCCGGCATCTTCGAGCCGATCAAGGCGAACGGACGCACGCTCATCGACGGCGCGCTCGTCAACCCCGTCCCGGTCTCTGTCTGCCGCGCTCACGAGCAGCAGCTCGTCGTCGCCGTGAACCTCAACTACGAGCTCTATGGCCGCTCAGCCGTCGTCAAACACAGCGCCGGCATGGGGACGCCGGATGCCCCGGCGCAGGAAAAGGAAGCGACCCTTCACTCCCGCCTCGGCATGACCGGCGTGATGGTTCAGGCCTTCAACATCATCCAGGATCGTATTTCCCGTGCTCGTCTTGCCGGCGACCCTCCGGACCTGGCTTTGCACCCCAAGCTCAACGATATCGGCCTATCGGAGTTTCACCGTGCAGGTGAGGCGATCGACCGAGGCTACCACGAAGCGAAGGCCAAGCTCGTGGAGATCCGCCGGATGCAGGACGCCCTCGTGCGCTGACGAGCGATCTTCCGTCGATCTGTTGCGGGCTATCCGCGCAGCGATTGTGCGCGGGGTCGTTGTCCCATTACGGGGAATGCGTCGCGAACCGCAAGCAGGCCGCATCGCGCCATAAGACCTTGCCGCCCGATCGCTACAGCGCCGCGCGCCTTATCAGACACGCAAAGGTCGCTGCAGCACTTTGATTTTCTGCATGTCTTTGTCCTTAAATCGAGGTCGATTTAAGGAGACATGCAGTAGGCACGAACAGGGCAAAGTACCTGAGGTGGATAAGGGGGCGGCGCAGGCTGCCTTCCCATTTAGCCGGCGATATAGGCCTTGATCTGCTCGGTCTCGTGCTCGATCGCACGGATGTGGTGTTTGATCACGTCGCCGATCGAAACAATGCCGGCGAGCTGGCCATTTTTTTCGACCGGCAGGTGGCGGGCCCTGAGCTTGCTCATCATTTCCATCAGGGCCTGAACGGACATTTCCTCGGTGCAGCAGTAGACATTTTGCCACATGACGGCCGCGACCGACCTTTCGAGACAGGTCGCTCCCTGCTTGGCGATCGCTGCGACGATGTCGCGCTCGGTGAGGATGCCTGCGATCTGATCATCCGCATCGACGATGATGACCGCACCGATATGATTGTCACGCAAGAGAATGGCAGCCTGTTGGACTGTCATCTGCGGGCCGACCGTTACGACGTTGCGACCCTTTTCATCGAGTATTGCTTTTACTGACATGCGCACATCTCCCGTTGCGACAACTCCGGGTCGGCAGGGCAAGGTCCAGCCGTCTCTCGTGCGGTACGGTCGGGCGATGGAACCTGTACCCTGGCCGCTTATGATCGCCTGCCCGCGTGCTCCTCAGACGCGGACGGGCTTTCTATACCCGGCCTTCACGGGCCGCCTAGCCTTTCGACAATCGGCGACCGTAACAAATGGTGCGCCAGCGCTCCGGGGAAATCAAGCGCTCACAAGCGCCGTCCGCCGATCTTTCGACGTCGTCAGTCGCGGGGGTCGAAAAGGCCGAAGAGAAGGAAGCCGAAGAGGAAGCCGCCGATATGCGCTTCCCAGGCGATGCTACCCGCCCCCTCAGGCGTGAACATGCCGAGCCCGATCAGAAAGTTGGTGAGGAACCAGATCCCGGCGAACATCACGACAGAGCGATTTGCCAGCGCCTCACTGACGGGCAGCCGCCGGTTGAGATGGGCAAATTGCCGGCTGATCCGCCCGCTTGGCGAAAAGACGAAGCGCGCCGCCGCGCCCATGAAACCGGAAACGACGCCCGAGGCACCGACGACCACGATCATCTCGCCCCAGTGAAATGCCGTGTGCAGCGCAACTGCGGCCGCAGCCGAAAGGCACCAGAATACCGCAAGCCGTCCCATGCCGATGCGGCGCACGACCGGCGCACCGAAAGCGACCATCCAGAAGATATTGAAGATCAGGTGCTCCCAGCTGCCATGCAGGAACGAATAGGTAATGGGGCTCCAGAGCCAGGCGAGCCCCTGCTCGGCCAGGGGATGATCGTAGCGCGCCGGCAGAAAGGCGAAGTTGAAGATGATCTCCTGATCGATCGCAGGCGGCAGAACATAGGTGCGCAAGGCATGAATGGCGATCAGAAACAGCAGAATGCCGGTAAGTCCGGCCGGCAGATTGAAGGCAGGCTCACGTGACGGACTGGCGGCGCTGTCCCGGTCCGTCTCCGGTGGCGTTGCCGTCTGATCTCGTTCCATGGTTGCTGCTTTCTCCATCGATTGGCCCGTTCGATCGCATTCGATCGAGGCGATGGCATGACATCGCGGGATTCGGACCGGACTGGGGCGACCAGCCATAAGCAAACAAAAAAAGACCGTCCAGTAAAAACTGAACGGTCGCCAAGCTCAGATCCGAGCTCCAGTTCAAGTGCCGAAGCCAACGCTTCGTGAAGTCATGTCTTTCAGTGCCAGTCGCAGTGCTCCAGCGCAATCGAAACCATTCGTTAACCTTAATTTCGAGCTGGCATGCTTTTCGCTCCATTGATCTCAAGACCGCAATGATCGGCCAAACATGTGCCAGACCGGCACAAGCGGGCCGCAGAAATGGAATGAACGCAAGATGCGCAGCAAGACGACCATGGAGCTTTTCCGATACTGGAACACCATTCGCGGCAAGCGCGACCTTCCCTGTCGGGACGAACTCGAGCCGGGGGACATCCGCGCACTGTTGCCCAACCTGTTCATTCTCGAGCGTGATCGCAACGGCATCTCGTTTCGTCTTGGGGGAACCCATGTCTGCGCACTCTTCGGCCTTGAACTGCGCGGGCGACAATTCGGCATGCTGTGGCTGAACTCGCAGGCTGCCAAGACGCAGCGCATCGCCGGCCAGGTGATGACGCACCGGGTGCCTGTGATGCTGTCCGCCAAGGGGCGCACAGCCGATGCGCGCGAGGTCGAGGTCGAAATGCTGCTGTTGCCGCTCGCCTCAACCGAGGGTGCAAGCGACCGAATCCTTGGCGCGCTCTCGCCACTTTCCCGCCCGTACTGGTTGCATGCGACATCGGTGGAAGGCCTCGACGTCACCGGCATGAAAATCCTCGACCCCGACCGCACAGCCGTGTTTCGCGAAGAGCCGGCGGTGGAACACGTCTCCCCGCGTGCAGAATCCCGCGCTGGCGAAGGGTTTTTGGGAGAGTCCCGTCGCGTCGGACATCTTCGCATTCTGGAGGGCGGACGACGCGAATGATCGCTGCTGCTGTCCCGGGTTGGCCACGCGGACCAACCGCAGGACGAACATTCTATTAACCCGAACGTTCTAAACTCTGCCTGCCAAAATACGTCATGCAGAGTCACCATGTTCTCATTCCAGCACGCTCAGAATACCGCTCCGAAGCCGCATCACGAAGGTGCGTTCCAGCGCGTTTCCGTGAACCTTGCTGGACGGCTGATGCTGGCCAATCGCGACGAATATGATTGCACCGCCGTCGACATGTCGCCGGGTGACGTGCTGCTTTCCTCCCCGGCACGGCCGCGGGCGGGTGAGCGCATCATCGCCTATATCGACCATGTCGGCCGCCTTGAAGGCACCGTGTCGCGCATCGCCGACGATGCCTTCGTGATTCAGCTCAACGCCACCGAACGCAAGCGCGAGAAGTTGGCTGCGCAGCTCACCTGGATCGCCAACAAACACGAACTCGGTCTGCCCGAGGATCGGCGCCACGACCGCCTTGCGCCGCGCAAGACGTCAACCGAGCTGACGCTGGACACCGGCGAAAAATTCCCTTGCCGCATCATCGACCTCTCGCTCTCCGGCGCGGCCGTCGATATCGAGAACCGCCCGCCGATCGGCACCCCGGTCCTGCTCGGCAACATGAAGGGCAAGATCGTTCGCCATTTCCAGGAAGGCTGCGCCATCGAGTTCTCGGGCGTACAGTCGCGCGAAGCATTGACGGAATTCCTCTAAGGGCGTGTCCGCGCGACCCTCACTGGCCTACCCCGATCAAGATCGTTGCCTTGTCACCCCGATCGCGCACCAGCCCCCTGAGGCTCCGCGCCACTTCTTACGCGTGATTGCGGGCCGCCCCGATATGCGCAACGACAGACCAGCCAATCGCTGGCCCGATCCTGCGGCACGAAACCAACCTTGGCTTTCACAGTAGACCTGCCCCACGGGCCGCGACGACGCTGTCCGCGCGGACTGGGCGACCGGCATCGCCTCGCTGACGACGACTGCTTCATTTCGGAACATCTCGATCCGACCGCGACTTCTGACCGCAAATATTTTTTCGAACAAATTCAAGGCGCGACGCTTATTTGAAGTCGAAAAGCGACGACAAGATCGACGTCATCCGCCCCTGGCGCGACGCATCGCGACCGCGATTTTCCGGCAGCCACTGCTCCTGTCGCTCTGCGGATCGGCATAGGTCTATTGATTACAATCGCTTACATCGTCAAGGAAACATGAATGGAAGATCGCTCCGTCGAGAAATCGATAAAATTTGACTCAAATTCGATTTAAATAAAAATCAAATTCTATTCTTGTTTTATTCTTATACGACTTTCATTTGTACTTGTTTTTAGTTCGCAAGTTCGCGAGCGATAAAAACGTCTGTGCCATTGTCGAACCACAACGGGGAGACAATCATGCTCAAGACAATCACCAAGATGATCGCGGTTGCGGTCCTTTTCACCGGCGGTCTGATCGAAACGGCGCTGGCGCTTCCGGCCAACATGGTCGTCACCGGTGCAACCAACCCGCCGATCGGTCACTACGAGTTCTGCAAGATCTATCCGTCGGAGTGCACCTCCAACGGTAAGGACCGCGGCCCGATGATGCTGACGCGCGAAGGCTGGCAGAAGATTCTCGAGGTCAACTACGACGTCAATCAGGCGGTCACCCCGATGACCGACATGGAAATTCATGGCGTCGAGGAGAAGTGGTCCTATCCGGACACGGTTGGCGACTGTGAAGACTATGTCCTCTTGAAGCGCCGCAAACTGATCGAGAACGGTTTCTCTCCGTCGGACCTCCTGATCACCGTCGTTCTGCAACCGAACGGTGATGGCCATGCCGTTCTCACCGTGCGCACTGACCGTGGCGACTTCATTCTCGACAACATGCGCAACAAGGTGCTGCTGTGGTCGGACACCGAATACACCTACCTCAAGCGCCAATCGACCGAACACTCCGGTCGCTGGGTCAAGCTCCAGGACGGCCGCACCGTCGCCGTCGGCAGCGTACGGACGCAGTAAGCACAGAAGACATCGGAGGCGGCGCGCCTTTCGCAGCAGCCTCCACCATTCCAGGGCACCGGTCATAAACATCCCCGTCCAGACCGAGCCTCGGCCGGTTCCGCGTCCCTCGGAACCGGCCGTTTTTATGACCGGCATTCCCGGCGCTAAACCGTGTCGCGATCTTTCTTTAAGTTTTTGATGTTTCGCAGCTCGAGGGGGAATTCACAGAAAATTAACCATCCTCGACCAGCGTCGGGCAAGCGACGTCGTCCATCCTACGATGCGCGGGAATGCGTGAGCCGAACAACGGACCGCCGGGGTTCGGCCATCGCGACGGGACAGCCCAACGATGAGCAGCTCTTCAAACGACATTCACGAACCGGAGCTCCGACCGCTGCTGTCGCCCGGCTTCGTCTACCGGGTGATGGCAGCGGTCGCGGTGCTTGCGGCGCTGACCGCTGCCATCTCATTTGCAGGGCGCTGGTTCGGCGAAAACCTCGCCCTTGCCGGCCACACCGCGAGCAACGAGCTTTTCGACATCTTCATCGGCCAGGATCACTTGCGCCTGCCGGCCAACATGATCCGCTTCGAGGCACAACGAGCCACCTCGATCGTCGAGCGCGTCGATCTCTACCTGACCTGGCCGGGGCTCGAAGGTTACAGCGCCCGGAGCCGGGCACTCTTCAACAATGTTGACGCACCCGAAAGCCTCCTTTTCCTGCAGATTTCCCAAAGCACGATGTCGCGCGACATGTCCGGGCGGCTGGAGCCGATCTATTCGCAGGTCTTCGACGGCGCGCCCACGGCTGGCCCGGCCGGGCTGACGGAGCACGCAGTCAAGCCGACATCCAGCTATGCGGGCGAAGTGTTCTTTACCGCTGAGACGAGCACCCATGCGCCCTACGTGGTGCGCTGCCTCGGCCCACAATCCATCTCGACCAGCGCCGATTGCCAGCGCGACATTCACGCCGGAAAGGACCTCGCCGTGCTCTACAGATTCTCCAACAAACTGCTGCCGCAGTGGCGCGAAATCGACCAAGCGATCACCGCCTTCGTCAAAAACCGTCTCGTGCCCTGATTTCGTCTAACTGGTGTGGTGCAGGCAGCCTGCCGCACCATTGCGCTACACCGGCATCGCCCTTGTACAAATGCGTTCGATTCCGGAAACCAATCATTCATCATAAACCGATTGGTAACGCTATGCCGATACTGTCTCGAGAACGGTCGTTCCCGGAGGCGGCGTCCGGACAACCCCATGACATGAGAATAAAGAGTAGCGTAGTGTCCCAATCCGGTTTTTTTGATCTCGCGAAGCGCCCGTTCGGTGCTCTTTCAAAGATGGTAGGACGGGTCGTCCTTGCGGGCGCCATTGCATCGGCCGCCTTTGCCGCACCGGCCTTCGCCGCCTCGAACTATGCCAATCCGAAATATTCGGGCATCGTCGTCGATGCCAAGACCGGCAAGATTCTTTACGGCGAGGATGCCGACGAACTGCGCTATCCCGCGTCTCTCACCAAGATGATGACGCTCTATCTGACCTTCGAAGCGCTCGAAGCCGGTCGGATCACGAAGTCCACCTCCATCCCCTTTTCGAAAAACGCTTCCGCCGAGCCGCCATCGAAGCTTGGTGTGCGTGCCGGACAGTCGATCACCGTCGAACAGGCGATCCTTTCGCTCGTCACCCGCTCGGCCAACGATGCGTCGACGGCGCTCGGTGAATATCTCGGCGGTTCGGAGCAGCGTTTTGCCCGCATGATGACGAACAAGGCCCGGGCGCTCGGCATGACGCGCACGACCTATCGCAATGCCAACGGCCTGCCCGACCCGGAACAGCGCACGACCGCGCGCGACCAGGCTCGTCTCGGCCTCGCGCTTCGCCAGCATTTTCCGCAGTATTACGATTACTTCTCCACCCGCAGCTTCCGTTTCGGCAAGCAGACGATCGGCAATCACAACCGCCTGCTCGGCAATGTCCGCGGCGTGGATGGCATCAAGACCGGTTACACCCGCGCGTCGGGCTTCAATCTCGTGACCTCGGCTCAGCTCGAGGGTCGCAGCATCGTCGCCGTCGTCATGGGCGGCAGCTCCGGCGCCAGCCGTGATGCGCAGATGCGCCGGCTCGTCGCCAAGTACATGCCGTCGGCATCGCGGCGTGGCGACGGCAATCTGATTGCCGAGACCAAGCCTACTCCCGTTCCGGCTGAAGAGACCCAGGTTGCAGAGGCGGCTCCCGTTGCGGATACGCCTGTCGTCGCGGCCGCGGCCAGCGGTCACGACCTGCCCAACACCGGACCGGTTCCTGGCATCCGCTATAACGGCGAAAGCGCGAGCAGCGTACAGATGGCCTATGCCGGCAACAAGCGCGCGTCGGACAACCCCGTTCTTTCCCCGAAGATCGTTCCCAACACGCTCGACGCACAGAGCCTGAAACTCCGTCAGCCTGTCGCCGCCGGCATGGTTGACACCCAGATCACCAATTCCGTTCCGAAGAAGGCCGACGCGGTTGCGAAGGCCGAACCGGCCGAAGCCGCAAAAGCCGAACCGATGCCGGCGCAGCCGCAGGGCTGGGTCATCCAGATCGGCGCAACGCCGGACAAGGATCAGGCCATGACCCTTCTCGGCAACGCCAAGGACAAGGGCGGCAAGGCACTTCGCGATGCAAAACCCTTCACTGTCGCTTTCGGCCAGGTCTATCGCGCCCGTTTCGGCGGCTTCGACGACCAGAATGCAGCGGTCAATGCCTGCAAGGCCCTGAAGAAGAAAGGCATCTCCTGCTGGGCGAGCCAGCAGTAAGGTCAAAAGATTTGGCGGCCGGATGTGTTTGTTTTCCGGCCTCCTTCCTCGGATTTGTACAGCGTAACGAGGTTAATCATGGCGATGAACGAAAACGTTCCGGGTGTCACCCCGCTGCCGGGACGGCGCGCCAAGCCGTCGCGCATCAACCTGCATCCCCTGCACGAGGCGGCCATGCGCATTGCCGATCTCGGGCTGAACCGATCGAAGGCGAAGACGCGCGATCTGGTCGGGATGCTCCTGACGCACGGCGCCCGCGCCTGGCGGTCGACGCAGCCGCGTGCCGGCATTCATCTTCACGTGACGGGGCCGAACCGGCGCCATCCCCTGAAAATGCGGATCACCTGAACGTTCATGAAATTCCGAAAGGCGGCCTGTGCCGCCTTTTTTCTTGTTGCGACACCGCCGCAACCATGCGCGTGCCAGCATCGCAACCTGCCCTGTGATGGGTCGTCAGGTCATCCATATTGAAGATTAGAGAAGTCCGAGTTCCGCCAATTCGCGGCGCAGCTCGAGCGGCATCTCGGCACCGCCACCGGAAAGCGACGCAAGGTCGCGCGGCGCATCCTTGTCGGTGAGATAGCGCCAGCCCTGGAAGGCACGCCGCGGCTGCAACTCCGTCTCGACCACTTCAGGGCCAAGCAGCAGATTGCAGCGGCCGATACCCTCGCCATCCGTGAAGGTTTCGATACCGATCAAGGACTGTCGCGCCTGCACGGTCCCCTTGATCACCCAGTAGAGCGAACCGCCGCTCAGCAGTTCCTCCACCCGTTTCGGCACCATGCGGGTCGTGTGGAAGGAATGGGGCTCGAGGCCAGCGGCCATGGCGGCCATAGCCTTGCGCGAAACCCATTCGCGCAGGTCCTCGATCGATTCCGCTCCGACGCAGAGCTTTATGAGATGCAGAGACATAGCTGTTTTGAACACCCGTCCGGCCGTTGCGGTCAAGCGGCCAGACGCTGTTCATCCACAATCACCGTGGCGGCTCAACATTCGACGACGTTGACCGCGAGACCGCCGGTCGATGTTTCCTTGTACTTCTCGTTCATGTCGACGCCGGTTTGGCGCATCGTCTCGATGCAGGCATCGAGCGGCACAAAATGCTTACCGTCGCCCTTGAGCGCCAGCGAGGCTGCCGTCACCGCCTTGACCGCACCGAGCGCGTTGCGCTCGATGCACGGAACCTGAACCAGGCCGGCGACCGGATCACAGGTCATGCCGAGGTGGTGCTCGAGTGCGATCTCGGCGGCATTTTCGATCTGCTCGGGCGTACCGCCCATGACGGCAGCAAGGCCGGCAGCGGCCATGGCGGACGCTGAGCCGACCTCACCCTGACAGCCGACCTCGGCACCGGAGATCGAGGCGTTGTGCTTGATGATGCCACCGATTGCGGCAGCCGTCAGCAGATAGTCGCGGATGCCCTCCTGATCCGCGTCGTCATGGAAATGCATGTAGTAGCGGATAGTGGCGGGGACGACGCCTGCTGCACCGTTGGTCGGCGACGTGACGACGCGGCCGCCGGCGGCATTCTCTTCATTGACCGCCATCGCGTAGACGCTCAGCCAGTCGTTGGCGAGCAGCGGGTTGGTCTTGTTGGAGCGCCATTCTTCCTGCAGCTTGTCGTGGATCGAGCGTGCGCGGCGGCGGACCTTCAAGCCACCGGGCATGATGCCCTCCTGGCTCAGCCCACGGTCGATACAGTTGCTCATCGCGCCCCAGATGCGGTCGAGCCCGGCATTCAGCTCATCCGGCGACATGGTCGCTTCTTCGTTCGCCCGTTTCATCTGGGCGATCGTCATCCCGGAGCGGGCCGCCATGTCCAGCATCTCCTGGGCCGACGAGAACGGGAATGGCACCTTGACGCCGGCCGCCTTGTTCTTCGAGGCACGCATCGCCTCGAGTTCCGTATCGGTCACGACGAAGCCGCCGCCGATCGAATAATAGATCCGCTTCAGCAGCAGCCGGCCGTCGCGGTCGAACGCGGAGAAGGACATGCCGTTGGCATGGCCGGGCAGCGGCACCTTCTTGTCGAAGACCAGGTCCGTCTTCGGCTGGAATTCATAGGACGGATGTCCCGGCGGCGAAATGCGGCCGCTGCGCTCGACCTCGTCGATCAAGCCGTCCATGCGATCAGGATCGACCAGGTCGGGGCGTTCGCCGACGAGACCAAGGACAACCGCCCTGCCCGTGCCGTGGCCGATACCGGTATGGGCCAGCGAACCGTGCAGGCTGACCTTGATCGCCGCAACGGCAGCATGGGACGGGCGCGGCCAGTCGTCGGAAAGAATGAGTTCGAGAAAGCGGTTGGCGGCCGACATCGGCCCCATCGTATGCGAGCTCGAAGGCCCGATACCGATCTTGAACACGTCGAAGACGGAAAGAAACATAAGTTTGCCTGCCCCGGAGACTGACTCGCGGCGCACCGGCATGATTGCCCGAGCACCGCATTCACGATTGCCTCGATATCACGCTTCACGGTCTGTGCGAACCGGCGCGCTATCCTCATATTTACTGCGCGATTTTATCCTCAGATCGGCACCGATTTAAGGAAATCCGCAACAAATATAGGAACGAAGCCTAAGCGATCCCATAGCAGACGGTCAGGCGGTCAACCGACATTCGATCCCATCCGTGCGACATTGTCATCCCGCAAAGGCTCCGGGGTGTCGAGATTGGCTGCCTGGAATCAAAAACGGCGCGGCTTTTGGGAAGCCGCGCCGTCAATCAGTGGTCTTTTCTAGATACCAGATATCAAAGGCCGCCGAAAAGATAAGCAAGAACAAGAACGCCAGCGAAACCAGCCACGGCGCGTGCAGTTACGCCCCAGCAAGATTTCTGAATTGTATTGTCCATGATGTCTCCGAAAACACTCTCAACGGCCGCGAGCAGCACATTGGGTGCCCGCGTCTGGGGCCTTGCATATTGAAGAAAGTGTTACTGCGCAATGGGGAAATATGGCGGAAAGGTGTCAGGCCCTCGCCGCTCAGTACACTAAGCTGGTGAAAACCGCGCAATTGGCCGGCGGGAGCGGAGAAAAATTCCGCCGCAATTTCATCACAGTAGTTGACGCGCCGTCGATTCCCGCGCCGCCGCGCCCACCTTGCATTTTCCAAAAGCCATGCCAAAAACACGTGTATGACCTTCGAAGATTACATAGCGCTTGTCGTGTTTATCCTGCTTTGGGCGGGTTTCAGCTGGGCGACCGACGGCACGCGCGGCTTCAAGCGGGTGAGTCTCACCCGCCTCATGAACGAGCATCGTGGCCGCTGGATCCGCAATTCGCTCAACCGCGATCTGAAGATGATCGATACGCAGATCATCGCGGGGCTGCAGGCCGGCACCGCCTTCTTTGCCTCGACGACGATCTTCGCCCTCGGTGGCTGCTTCGCTCTGCTCGGCGCAACCGAACAGGTGCAAGTGATCTTCGCGGACATGCCCTATGTCTTCCATGGCGGTCGGACCGCGTTCGAGCTGAAGGTCGGTGGCCTCACCTGTCTCTTCGGCTATTCCTTCTTCAAGTTCGGCTGGTCCTACCGGCTGTTCAACTATTGCTCGATCCTGATGGGCGGCATTCCAATGACCGCCGACATGCAACGCGACCTGCAGGCGGCGGAGAAGGCAGCCGAACGGGCGATCCGCATGAACGTGCTGGCCGCCAAGCACTTCAACGCCGGGCTTCGGGCGATTTTCCTGTCGATCGGATATCTCGGCTGGTTCATCAGCCCCTATGTCTTCGTCGGGCTCACCGTCTTCGTCATCTTTGTGCTGACCCGCAGGCAGTTCTTCTCGGAGGCACGCGCGGCGCTGCTGCCGGACGCAACGCCCTGACAGCATGCGCGCCCATCGCGCTGAACGGAAACAGACCAGGCCTGACCACTTCCACCATCAGCCAACGACGCGTGTTTGGCACAAGCCAAACATGGCACTCTTCTTCACGCCCACAGGATGGCGAATGCCCATGTCCGACAGCAATGTGACTTCACCGACGACACCGATACCGGCTCAATCTGCCGCACGGGGGCGGCTCGCCTTCATCGACGTCGCGCGCGGCGTGGCACTGCTCGCCATGGCTACCTATCATTTCGTCTGGGATCTCGAGTTCTTCGGCTACGTCGCCGCGGGAACCGCCGGCACCGGCGGCTGGAAGATCTTTGCCCGGCTCATCGCCAGCAGCTTCCTGTTTCTCGCCGGGTACAGCCTTGTGCTCGGACAATGGCCGAAGCTTCGCCTCGACGCGTTCATGCGGCGCTTTGCCAAAATCGCCGGTGCGGCAGCGCTGATCACGACCGCGACCTATTTCGCGTTCCCGGACACCTTCATCTTCTTCGGCATCCTGCATGCGATCGCCGCGGCAAGCGTGATCGGCCTTGTCTTCCTGCGGCTTCCCGCCGTCGTTTCCCTTGTTGCGGCGGCAGCAGCCATCGCGGCACCCTTCTATTTGCGCTCGCCGGCCTTCGATGCACCCTGGCTCTGGTGGGTCGGACTGTCGGAAACCTTCGCGCGCTCCAACGACTATGTGCCGCTGCTGCCGTGGCTCGGGCCTTTCCTCTTCGGCCTTGCCGCAGCCAAGCTCTTCCATGCGCGGCTCGTCGCGGTCCTCGCAAACCGTCCGTCCACAGGTGGCAAGGGCAAGCTGTGGATGAGCCCGCTCGTCTTCGGCGGCCGTCACAGTCTGGCCATATACCTCATTCACCAGCCCGTGCTCATCGGACTGGTCTATCTCTTCTCGCTGATTTCACCGCCGACATTGCCGGATCCCAAGCAAGCCTACCGCAGCAATTGCGTCGCGGCCTGCAACCAGGGGAACCCGGCCGTGCCGTGCGAGGCCTTCTGCGGCTGTACGCTCGACCTTCTGGTACAACAGAACCTGTTCGATAGCCTGAACAGGGGAGAGATCAACGTCAGCACCGATGAACGCATTGCGCGAATCGCGCGACAGTGCACAATGGACGTGCAATCAGGGGACTAGGACATGAATGCCTATCGTGCCAAGCCGCTGAATTTCCCGTGGCCCGCCCTGCTCTACGGCGTCGCCACGCTCGCGGCCCTTGTTCTGGCGCGATATTCCCCCATCCCCGTCGCACACGGACACAGCTGGTTTCCCTGGATCAGCGGCGGCACACTGATCATCGTCGCCATCTGGCTGGATCTCTGGGCAGTCAAGACCTTGCTCGACCGGCACACGGCCGTCATGCCCTACCGGTCGGCGACCTGCCTCGTCACCTACGGCCCCTTCCGCTTCACACGCAACCCGATCTATCTCGGCTACACCCTGATGATGGTCGGCTTCGGTCTGGCGACGCTCAATCCTTGGTTCTTCATCACGGCGATCGCAGCGGTGATGCTGACGACCGTCTTTGCCATTCGCAACGAAGAGCGGCATCTGCTGTCGCGCTTCGGCTTCGAGTTCGAGCGTTATTGCCGGCACACCAGCCGCTGGATCTGACCAAAAGACCGCACAGCCCAAAACCAAAAAGGGCAGCGCGGACGCCACCCTTCGAAACTTTCGCTTTTAAGAATACGCCCGCCTGCTCAGGTACCGACGCCGATCTCCGCGAGACGCGTCAGGCAAGCCTCCTCGACATTGTCGAGCTCTGCCAGCGTGTCTTCGATATCCTTGCGCTTCTGCCGAAGCTCCTCGCGCTTTTCCTCGACACGGTTCATCAAGAGCCGAAGCTGGCCCATCTCGCCGGGTGGATCCTTGTAGACCTGGATGATTTCGCGGATTTCGGCAATCGTGAAGCCGATGCGCCGGCCACGCAGAATTTCCTGGATCAGCCGCCGATCCGCAGGCCGGAACAGGCGCGTGCGTCCACGGCGTTCAGGATGAATGAGGCCCTCGTCCTCATAGAACCGCAGCGTTCGGGTGGAAATGCCGAATTCCCGCGTCAATTCGGTGATGCTATAATATTTATTCACGCTGCCATTCCATGATTTACTGCATCGTTCCTAAAATCGGTATCGATTTAAGGTCAAAATTATGCAGCAGGTCAAAGTGTTACAGCGATCTCAGCGTGTCATGGAAGACGCGCGCGCTGTAATGCGTATACACTATCGTTGACCTTGACGTAAAAGTCAAACAACGGCGTTCACCTCACGTAACGTGAAACCACCACGTGGCGATGCCGAGAAAACTGAAGAAACCGGTTATGTCGGTGATGGCCGTCACGAAAACGGCAGAAGACACGGCCGGATCGGCACCGAAGCGGTCCAGGCAGAGCGGGACGAGGATGCCGCCAAGTGCTGCGGCCATCATATTGATCAGCATGGCCGTGGCGATGATACCGCCGATGTTCGGGTCCTGAAACCAGAGACCGGCGAGCAGGCCGATTAGCGTGCCGAAGATCATGCCGTTCAACAGCCCCACGCCCGCTTCGCGCCGGATAATGCGCGGCGCGTTGTGAATGTCGAGGCCGCGGGTCGCAAGCGCGCGGACGGTAACGGTCATGGTCTGCGAGCCGGCATTGCCGCCCATTCCGGCGACAATCGGCATCAGAATGGCGAGCGCCACGATCTGCTGAATGGTCGCATCGAACAGACCGATGACCGAGGCGGACATGCACGCCGTCATCGAATTGATGAACAGCCACGGCACGCGCGAGCGCGATGCCTCGGCAACCGAGTCCGAGAGCTCTTCATCGCCGACACCGCTCAAGCGCAAGAGGTCTTCTTCCGCTTCTTCCTGAATGACGTCAACGACGTCATCGATGGTGAGCACGCCGACGAGCCTTCCATTGTCATCGACGACCGCCGCGGAGAGAAGGTCATATTGCTCAAACAGTTGCGCTGCCTCTTCCTGGTCCATCTCGGCCGGAATCGCATGGCTCGTGTCATGCATGATCGCGTCGACCTTGACCGAGCGCTTGGTCCTGAGGATGCGGTCGAGGTCCATGGCACCGAGCAGCTTGAAGGTCGGGTCGATGACAAAGATCTGCGTGAAGCTCTCGGGCAGGTCCTCGTCTTCGCGCATGTAGTCGATCGTCTGGCCAACGGTCCAGAATGGCGGCACCGCCACGAACTCGGTCTGCATGCGCCGGCCGGCGGTGCTCTCCGGATAATCGAGCGAGCGGCGAAGGCGAACCCGTTCCGTAAAGGGAAGCTTCGCCAGGATCTCGTCCTGATCTTCCTGGTCGAGGTCCTCGAGAATGTAGACGGCGTCGTCGGAGTCCATTTCGCCGATAGCCTCGGCGATCTGCTCGTTCGGCAGATGCTCGACGATATCGAGACGGATGGCCTCGTCGACCTCCGTCAGCGCCGAAAGGTCGAATTCCTTGCCGAGCAGTGAGACCAGCGCCAGGCGCTGGTCAGGCTGGATCGCTTCAAGCAGGTCGCCGAGTTCCGACGAATGCAGGCCGGCGACGTGCTGGCGCAGATAGATCGTATCGCGATCGGCGATCGCGGCCCCGACATGCATGAGGAAATCGGAACGGACCGAACCGTCGTCGGCATAGATGTCCGAGCCGTCAAAGGTCTTGACGTCTTCGATACCGCTGTCGTCGTCGCCGATATTGCTCATGGGCGCCCTCGAAACGATTGCTGCTTTCCGGTGCTCCATCATACGGACCGGAAAGAATGCGTCACTGACGGTTGGTGCCTCTTCCGCTGCCGTGCTCCGGAAGTTGGGTCCTACAGCCCTGCTAGCGCAAAGCCCCGCCGAGGTCCACAGCACAGATAGCACCCTGTGCGCGGCGATAACAGATTTATTCAAGCTGTTGCAAATACATGAGAAACCGGCTGCATCTCGATACTGTCGACATCGATCGCGCGATCGGCTAGCACTTCTCTTCGTTCCCTGGAACCGGAATCGATATCAGAGAACGAAACAGCAGCCCAAGGTTTACGGCGCCCCTTGCGCTCCTCAACGGGACGCACGGCGCCGCAAACGCTGCAGCCGAGGAACATCTGATGGCGATCCGTCCCATTGTCCGTTTTCCCAGTCCCTTACTGAGCCAGAAGGCGGACACCGTTACCCACTTTGATGCGGCGCTCGAAGCCCTTGCGGACGACCTGCTCGACACGATGCGAGCGGCACCGGGTATCGGCATCACCGCTCCGCATGTCGGTGTCCTGCAAAGGGTGACGGTGATCGAGCTCGACCGGGAGAGCGGCGTCAGGATTTACATCAATCCAGAGATTGTCTGGAACTCCGCCGAAGTCATGAAACATTCTGAAGGCAGTGTATCGATGCCTGGGGTTTCGGAGGACATCGAGCGACCGCAGACCGTCCGTGTTCGCTATCAAACCCTTTCAGGCGAAGAGGTCGAAGAGGAAGCCGAAGGACTGATGGCCATTTGCCTGCAACACGAGATCGACCAGCTCGACGGTATTTTCTGGACCCAACGCCTCTCGCGCCTGAAACGCGATCGGGCGATCAAGAAATTCGAAAAGCTGACAAGGGAACAAACGCGCGTCTAGGACTTCCCGCCGACAGCATCAAATGCCTCCCAGTTCACCAAGGATCGAACAATGAAGCCAACATATCTTGCAGTCATCGGCCTCCTGGCCCTCGCCGGTTGCAACAGTGCCCAACAGAGTCTTGAGCCCCTGCCCGAGAGCCTGACCTACGGCGAAAACGCCAGCAAAAGAAAGACGCAGGCCGCTCCCGGCACCATGGTTCAGCACCGTTTCATGTATGAAGGGCAGATGGTCTACGAAACCTATGAGGTTCAGCCCGATCACAGCTTCAAGCTTATCCGCCGCCGCATGGACCAGAGCGGACCGCAAGGCAACAGCTGACGACGTGGACGCAGGGCGGGGCAAGCGCGCGGCGCGCGGTGCAAGCGACCCAGGCTTGGCGTGTGCAATCAAATGTTTCGGCCGACTACCTTGGAAAGGCGGAGTAGACCGCCGTTTCGAAGTCAAGGTAGCCCCCGATCGAGGCCGGGTCGACGAAGGGCAATATCTGCGTCGCCCAGAGGCCGCCGAGACCATTTTGGCGGTCTATCCAGTAATAGAGGTTTGCAAGCCCAGCCCAGGCCAGCGCGCCGGCCGGTCGGCCTGTCGGCGCGGCTTCATCATTGATCATGAAGCTAAGCCCCCAGGATTTCGGCATTCCGGGGAAAAATTCGACGTCGTGCGAAAGGCTCGGTATCACCCCGGGAAGCTTTTTGATCTTCTTTTCTCCGAGGCCATTCTTTTCCGCCATTTCGACGGTTTCGGGTTTCAGCACGCGGCCGCCGGGTGCCACCCCGTCGTTGAGCCACATGCGAATAAATTTTGAGTAATCGGTAGCTGTCGAGTAGAGGCCATGCCCACCCATTTGGACCTCGGGTTCCTGGGGGAACCGGAAATCGGGCACCGGCTGCAATCGCCCTGCATCGTCCCGCTGATGCAGCGTGACCACGCGTGAGGCCATCGCTGGGGTCAATGCAAAACCGGTATCGTCCATGCCGAGCGGCTGAAGGATTCGCTCGGTCATCACCTCGCCCAATCGCTTACCGGCTATGCCCTCCACCAC
Organism: Ensifer sp. R-19; assembly: GCF_049905105.1. Lineage (NCBI taxonomy): Bacteria > Pseudomonadati > Pseudomonadota > Alphaproteobacteria > Hyphomicrobiales > Rhizobiaceae > Ensifer > Ensifer sp. R-19. Next base: position 1,208,306 of record NZ_CP184569.1, on the reverse strand, counting down.
CTGTCCGGCCCAGTCCAGGTTGCTTCCATATTCCCAGTCGTCGCCTGGGTCGAACAGCAATGGGGTGCGGATGGACGCATAGGAGCTCGTGATCACGCTCGGCTGCCCATGCTGCCGGGCCAACCTGGCGTAGGTCTCATTGAAGAAGTCGTATCCAAAGCCAGCCGTATGCAAAAGCAGCATGCGCGTCGTGATATCCCGCTTGGGCGGGCGGAGCTTCGGGTTCCCGGAGGAATCAAAGCCATCGATCACCTGCAGCTTGCCGATCTCGGGAGCGTATCGCCTGGCTGGAGCATCGAGATCGAGCCTGCCCTCTTCGACCAGTTGCAGGCAGGCAGTGCCGGTGATCGCTTTCGTCATCGAGAAGAGCCCGAAGACGCTGTCGGCGGTCATGTCCGCATCGCCACCCAATGCTCGCTTTCCGGCTGCACCGGTGTAGATATCGCCCCGTCTATCTGTGGCAATCGCGACGACGCCGGGCACGCCATCCGCGGCGCTGACGACGGTATTGAGGATTGCATCGGCAACAGCCCTGAGATCGCCGCCCAAAGGAACCTCCCAAGCAAACAGGCTTCGTCATTGGTGCAGGTCGCCCAGCCACCGCCGCGCCCAGAAAACTGCTCCAGCCCGGCCCTCGTTCTGGAATACCGCGCCAAGGTTAGCACCAAATAACATTCCAAGCCATTTCGCCTGCAACGTGGCGGTGCTCGTTCACTCTTTTTCCGCGGCGGAAAGCGCTATGCACGCCGAAGTGCGGTCGGAAGATGTATTGAGGTTTGCGGGCTTGCAGCTTCGGCCCGAGGCTGAGCCGCGCGGTGGGCTCTAGACCTAAGCGTTGGAGATAAAAACGAAAAAACCGGCCGAAGCCGGTTTTGGTGCGGTCGAGAAGACTCGAACTTCCACGGGTTGCCCCACAGCGACCTCAACGCTGCGCGTCTACCAATTCCGCCACGACCGCATCGTGGTAGATGCCGACCTGCGCCGGCGGGGGTGCATGTAGCAAAAGCCCCCGCAGTGCACAAGAGATGGCTGTGCACAATTCGGGCGATCATGACAGAACTCAGCGGCCCGTCGCATTGCGAGCGAACCGGCCAGGTCGCCTTTCCGCGCATCAAGCGCGCGCACCTTGTCGGCCACCGCGCCGAGACCGATTGTTGGGCGCGGGATCCCGTTCGTCTTCGGCCATTCGCCAGCAAAGAGAGCGCGCTCCTTCCCACCGTGCCAAACGCCTACGCTTGATTGGAAACGTCCAGAAAAGGGATGTGTCAGCGACGCGATTCCGCGCAGCTCGCCGTGTTCGCTAGGCAGGATAAAAACAAAAAACCCGGCCAAAGCCGGGTTTTTTTGGTGCGGTCGAGAAGACTCGAACTTCCACGGGTTGCCCCACAGCGACCTCAACGCTGCGCGTCTACCAATTCCGCCACGACCGCATCGTGGTAGGTGTCGACCTGCGTCGACGGGGCTGCATGTAGCAAAAGCCCCTGGGGGGCACAAGGGGATGACGACAGAAATTTGACGGGAAATGAAACTATTTCAACAGCCCGCTGGGGAAGCGTTGGAAACGCTGGACTCTTGTCACGCGCCATCCCATTTACAAGCTCTGAAAACAGGAATGCAGACCGAATGCAGCGTGAGAATCTGAGCCAGACCATGTTCGCCCCCCCGGAATCACCCCCGGTTCGCTGGCGGGTTGCCTCTGATCTGGTGGATTATCCACAGGCAGTCGAACTGATGGAACAGGAAGCTGCCGCGATCGCCGCCGGCACCGCGGACGAACTCGTCTGGCTGGTCGAACATCCGCCGCTATACACAGCCGGTACCAGCGCCGATGTTGCTGATCTGGTGATGCCGGATCGCTTTCCGGTGTTCTCGACGGGTCGCGGCGGTGAATACACCTATCACGGGCCGGGCCAGCGCGTCGTTTACGTTATGCTCGACCTCAAGCGCCGAAAGCAGGACGTGCGCGCCTTCGTCGCTGCGCTGGAAAGCGTCGTGATCTCCACGCTCGATTCGATGAATGTGAGAGGTGAGCGCCGCGAAGATCGGGTCGGCGTCTGGGTTCGCCGCCCGGAAAAGCCCGCCCTGCCCGATGGTTCGGTGGCGGAAGACAAGATTGCCGCGATCGGCATTCGCCTGCGCAAATGGGTAAGCTTCCACGGCTTCGCACTGAACGTCGATCCGGATCTCGACCATTTCGGCGGCATCGTGCCCTGCGGTATTCGCGGCTACGGCGTAACAAGCCTCGTCGACCTCGGCCTGCCGGTGATGATGCCGGATGTCGATATCCGGCTGCGCGAGGCCTTCGAGACGGTGTTCGGCCCGACAAAGACCGACGGCGCCTGAACCCATTCAGCTTGCCGTTCGACGTCCCGCCTGCCGCTCGCGCCAGATAATAAAGAGGCCCGAGCCGACGATGATGGGATGCCAAGCCATTTGGAGAGCGACGGGAAGTCTCCGAAGATGAGATAGCCGAGCGCCGTCGCCGTGACGATCTCGAAATAGTGGAATGGCGCCAACAAGGAGACAGGTGCCGCCCGGAAGGCTTTGACGACCAGCAGATGGCCGTAACCGGAGAGCGCGCCGAGGATAACCACCAGCGTCCAGCCAAGCGCCGATTTGGGCAAGGACGGCACGAAGTCGGGGCTGCCCATGCCGTTGCCGACCAGGATCACCAGCGCCATCATCAATGTGCCGCCGATGCCAGCGATGGTCTGCATCGTCAGCGGCGAGTCACCCGTACCGACCGCGCGATTGAGAAGCAGATAGCAGGCAAACACGAAGGCGCAGGCCACCGGCAGCAAAGCCGTCACGCCGAAAGCCGCGAAACTCGGCTGGATGACGATCATCGCCCCACCGAAGCCGACGATGATGGCAAGCCAGCGTCGCCAGCCGACTCTTTCCTTCAGGAACACCGCCGAAAGGCAGGTCAGGATGAAGGGCTCGACGAAATAGATGGCAAAGGTATCGGCCAGCGGCATGTACTTCACGGAAATGAAGAAGAACAGGGCCGCGGTCGCCAGCAGCACGCCGCGCAGCAGATTGGCCCAGGGTCGCTTCGGCTTCAGCGCCCGCAGGCCGCCGGCGCCAAGCAGCATCGGCAGCGTCGCCACCAGCTGGAAGAAGAACCGGTAGAAGGTCACCTGGCCGGGCGACATGCCTTCGTAAACAGCCATATACTTCGCGATCACGTCCATGCCGGGCAGGATGACCATCGCAAAGAGCATGATGGCGACACCTTGCATCACGGTATCGGCAGGCTCGGCAGCCGCAGTTCGGGCGTCGGTCATGGGGCAAGCTCCGGTTGGCCGCCGCACATTAGAGCCTAGGCTACGGTTTTCAACGGCCGAGGATACTCCGGAGGCCGAACTATCCGCGCCTTAGCCGCAATTGACGGTGTTTTTGGCGCTTCGGGGTGGTCCCTCGCTGGCCGAATGCCTATAAGCTCAGGACCATCTTCCGCCCCGGAAGTCAAAAGCGGCTTCCTGCCGTCTCTCCGGGACCTTTGAACGTAACCGTGGCAAAGGAGATATCCATGCGCTTGTCCACCGAAACGATGATTGCCCGCCTGCGCGACACCAGCGACGGTGATACGCTGGGAGGACGCATCTGGAGGGCGCGCGACGCCGCCAACATCAGCACCAAGGACCTGGCAGACCAACTCGGAGTCCGCGCTGAAACGGTCGCCGCCTGGGAGCGCGACCGCGCCGAACCCCGGACGAACCGGCTCTTCATGCTTGCCGGCGTGCTGGGCGTTACCCCGGCCTGGCTGATCGCCGGCCTCGGCAAGGCGCCGGATTCGGACGCGGTCGATGACGAGCGCGACGGCCTTCGCGAGCAGCTTGCCCTGGTCAAGAAGCTGCACGAACAGACCGGCAAGGCCATCGCCGCACTTGAGATGGAACTCAATCGCGTTCAACAGAACATTCGTTAGCTTATTGTCGATTCCAACGGGCCGCCGCCCTGGCGGCCCGAAACCATTTTTGTCCTAGGGAGAAAATAGATGGATGTACGTGCCGCCATTGCCGTTCAGGCAGGCAAGCCGCTCGAGGTCATGACGGTTCAACTCGAAGGCCCAAAGGCCGGCGAAGTGCTGATCGAGGTCAAGGCCACCGGCATCTGCCACACGGACGACTTCACGCTGTCCGGCGCCGATCCGGAAGGCCTGTTCCCGGCCATCCTCGGCCATGAGGGTGCCGGCATCGTCGTCGACGTCGGCCCGGGGGTCACCTCGGTGAAGAAGGGCGATCACGTCATTCCGCTCTACACGCCCGAGTGCCGCTCCTGCCCGTCGTGCCTGTCGCGCAAGACCAACCTGTGCACCGCGATCCGCTCGACGCAAGGGCAAGGCCTGATGCCGGACGGCACCTCGCGCTTCTCGATCGGCAAGGACAAGATCCACCACTACATGGGCTGCTCGACCTTCGCCAACTACACGGTGCTGCCCGAGATCGCCGTTGCCAAGGTCAATCCGGACGCACCCTTCGACAAGATCTGCTACATCGGCTGTGGCGTCACCACCGGCATCGGTGCGGTCATCAACACAGCCAAGGTCGAGATGGGCGCGACCGCGATCGTCTTCGGTCTCGGCGGTATCGGCCTCAACGTCATCCAGGGCCTGCGTCTTGCCGGCGCCGACATGATCATCGGCGTCGACCTCAACAACGACAAGAAGGCCTGGGGCGAGCGCTTCGGCATGACCCACTTCGTCAATCCGAAGGAGGTCGGCGACGACATCGTGCCCTACCTCGTCAACATGACCAAGCGTGGGGCCGACCAGATCGGCGGCGCCGACTACACCTTCGACTGCACCGGCAACACCAAGGTGATGCGCCAGGCGCTCGAGGCCTCACATCGCGGCTGGGGCAAGTCGGTCGTCATCGGCGTCGCCGGCGCGGGCCAGGAGATTTCCACCCGGCCGTTCCAGCTCGTCACCGGCCGCAGTTGGATGGGCACCGCCTTCGGCGGCGCGCGCGGCCGCACCGACGTGCCGAAGATTGTCGACTGGTACATGGAGGGCAAGATCGAGATCGATCCGATGATCACCCACACCTTGGCCCTCGAAGACATCAACAAGGGCTTCGAGCTGATGCATTCCGGCGAAAGCATCCGTTCGGTCGTTCTTTACTAAGGTGCAAATGGCGCAATTCCGGGAAAATCGCTTCGCACTTTTCCTGGAATTGCTTCACAATCCGATTCAGAACGGCGTCGGAGTCGATTGATTTCCGGCGCCTTTTCAGTCCCGTTGAGAAACTGATACAAGATGATCTATGTCGATGCCGATGCCTGCCCGGTGAAGTCGGAAATCCTGAAGGTGGCCGAACGCCATGGAATAGAGGTGACTTTCGTCGCCAATTCCGGCCTGCGCCCCTCGCGCGATCCGATGGTGCACAACGTCATCGTCTCGGCGGGTTTCGATGCGGCCGACAACTGGATTGCGGAACGGGCGCATGAGGGCGATATCGTCGTCACCGCCGACGTACCGCTGGCCGTGCGTTGCGTTGCCGCCGGGGCGTTGGTTACCGGCCCTTCCGGACGCATCTTCGACAAGGGCAATATCGGCATGGCTTCGGCGATGCGCGATCTTGGGCAGCATTTGCGTGAAACCGGCGAGAGCAAGGGCTACAACGCCGCCTTCACGCCGCGCGATCGATCCGCCTTCCTCGAAACGCTTGACCGACTCGCACGGCAGGCGAAAAAGTGACGGTGCGGCAGCCGCTTCCGCTGCAGATCGCAGGGGTATCTGGATGACAGCGACGACGACGAGGCTCAGGCACTGGCCCTTCTACACTGCCATTCTATGCGCGCTAGCAAGCGTGCCCGTCCTCTGGTTCGTTGCGCGACGCTTCGCACTTGAAGGCGCTGCGATTACCTTCTTCTGCGTCTATCTCGTCATGTGCTGGCGGCGATTGCGGATGATGACCGGGCGGCACCTGAAGACCCATGCCAGAAACACCGACGAGCCCGAGTTCGTTATCCTCCTCGTGACATTCGGTGCGGCTGCGAGCTCGCTCATCTCGCTGTTCTTTGCGCTCAACGGCGAGAAGGCGGGATCAGCGCTGGCTCTCGGCCTCGCCTTTGCCTCGGTCGTGCTCGGCTGGGCGACGATCCATATGATGGCCGCGATGCATTATGCGCACATATACTGGGTGCCTTCCGCGGATGCGCAAACGCCGGAGCCGGCACGCGGCCTCGACTTTCCCGAGACACCCGAGCCCGGCGGTTTTGATTTCCTCTACTTTTCCTTCGTCATCGGCATGACCGCGCAGACCTCGGATGTCGCCATCACCACAAAAGCCATGCGGCGCATCAATCTGATGCACGCCATCGTTTCTTTCTTCTTCAACACCGTGCTCGTCGCCGCCGCCGTCAACGCGGCCGTGCAGCTTGCCGGTTGAGAAGCATTATCCAAGGAGCAGTCCATGAAAGTCCTTTCGCAGAACACCGCTTTCGGCGGCATGCAGGGCGTCTTTTCGCACGAGTCCGAGGCTTGCAAGGGCGAGATGACCTTTGCCGTCTTCGTGCCGCCGCAGGCGATCAAGGAACCGAAACCAGTGCTCTGGTACTTGTCCGGCCTCACCTGCACGCACGCGAACGTCATGGAGAAAGGCGAATACCGGCGCATGGCCGCCGAGCTCGGGCTTATCATCGTTTGCCCCGACACGAGCCCGCGCGGCGCCGACGTGCCGGACGAACTGACAAACTGGCAGATGGGCAAAGGCGCGGGTTTCTATGTCGACGCCACCGAGAAGCCCTGGGCCGAGCACTACCAGATGTACAGCTACATCACCGAAGAACTGCCCGCTTTCGTCAGCCAGCACTTCCGCATGGACATGAGCCGCCAGGGCATTTTCGGCCATTCCATGGGCGGCCACGGCGCCATGACCATTGCGCTCAAACACCCGGATCGCTTCAAGAGCTGCTCGGCTTTCGCGCCGATCGTCGAGCCCTCGACCGCCGACTGGTCGGTCGGCGCCTTCGAAAAGTATCTCGGCACAGACCGCGCCGCCTGGCGCCAATATGATGCCTGCGCCCTCGTCAAGGACGGTGCGCGCTTCCCGGAATTTCTGATCGACCAGGGCAAGGCGGACAGCTTTCTCGAAAACGGCCTGCGCCCGTGGCTGTTCGAGGATGCGGTCAAGGGAACCGGCATCGATCTGACGCTCCGCATGCATGAGCGCTACGACCACTCCTACTACTTCATCTCCACCTTCATGGACGATCACCTGAAGTGGCATGCCGAACGGCTGGCCTAGGCCGATTTTGTCCCGGAGCGACTGATGACCCACCTCCTTCTCGTTGGAGCCGGCGGCGCGATCGGCTCGATCTTGCGCTACCTTGTCGGCCTCTGGACCGTCCATCGCTTCGGGGCGGGCTTCCCGTGGGGCACACTCGGCGTCAATATCACCGGCTCGTTCCTGATCGGCGTGCTGGCAGAGGTGATCATGCGCAAGTTCGGCGCATCGCCGGAAATGCGCGTGTTCCTCATTACCGGGGTTCTCGGCGGCTACACCACCTTTTCCGCCTTTTCGCTGGATGCGATCACGCTCTTCGAGCGTGGTGATGTCATGCTTTCCGTCATCTATGTCGTTGCCAGCGTCGCGCTTTCGCTCCTTGCGGTCTTCAGCGGGCTGGCTCTGATGCGCGCAATAGTCTAAAGGCTGCTTCTACGAGCGCTGCGTAGCCTGAGGGAAACGCGGTGCGTTGCTGCATTGCTCTTCAACCGTCATCGCTTCAGGGGCATTGTCATGCAGCCGTTAAAGGATTGCGGCAGCCCTTGCGCACCTGAAGCGTTTTCTTGCGTCCATCCCAACGTAAGAGCTTCAGATTGACGCGCGACGCTGCAGGAACAGAAAGCAGGTTCGCTCAAATGGCAGGCATAGAACACAGGCAAGTGGACGGTGACGAGGCAGGCATGCGCCTTGACCGCTGGTTCAAAGTGCATTTTCCGGGGCTGGGTTTCGGTCCGCTGCAGAAGCTTTTGCGTTCGGGCCAGATCCGTGTCGACGGCGGCCGCGTCAAGTCCGACACGCGCCTACAACCGGGCCAGACGGTGCGCATCCCTCCCCTTGGCGTCGATGCGAAGGAGACGAAGACAGGCCCGATCGCCGGCCGCGACCTTCGCCACTCGCCCGACGGAGAATTGCTGTCGCGGATGGTGCTGCATGAGGACGCGAAGGTGATCGTGCTGAACAAGCCGGCCGGGCTTGCCGTGCAAGGCGGCTCCGGCGTCAACCGTCACATCGACAAGATGCTCGAGGCCTGGACCAATCAGCGTGGCGAAAAGCCCCGTCTGGTGCACCGCCTCGACCGTGACACCTCAGGTGTTCTGGTCATTGCCCGTACGCGTGGCGCCGCCCAGAAGCTGACGGCCGCCTTCCGAGAGCGCGACACCAAGAAGACCTATTGGGCGCTGGTGAAAGGCGTGCCGCGCAAGCGCGAAGACCGGATCTCGACCTGGCTGGTCAAAGAACAGACGCCGGACGGCGACCGCATGCGCATCGCCAAGCATGGCGAGGACGGTGCCGACCACGCGATTTCCTACTACCGAATTCGTGAGCAAGCGGCACAGAACCTCGCCTGGCTCGAGATGGAGCCCTATACCGGCCGTACCCATCAGTTGCGCGTGCATGCCTTGCATATCGGTCACCCGATCCTCGGCGACCCGAAGTATTTCGACGCCGATATCAACTGGAGCCTGCCCGGCGGCATGCAGAACCGTCTGCATCTGCACGCGCGCCATATCGATATCCCGCATCCGGACGGCGGTCGCCTGCGCGTGACCGCGCCGCTGCCGCCGCACATGGTCCAAAGCTGGAACCTACTGGGCTTTGAAGAGAACGAGCCGGGCGAGGACGACTGATGAAACTGGCGCTTTTCGATTGCGACGGGACGCTGGTCGATAGCGGCGGGCTGATCCATGAGGTGATGGCGCGCACCTTCGAGGCGTTCGATCGCGAGCGCCCGCCGCTTTCAGCGACCAAGGGCATCATCGGCCTGACACTCGACATCGCCATTGCCCGCCTGCTTGGCCGCGAGCACGTCGACGACCTGGCGCTGGGGATGACTGCGCACTACAAGTCGATCTTCGCGGGCGTGCGCAGCGAAGCCGGCTTCCAGGAGCTTTTGTTTCCGGGCATCGCCGACATGATGCAGACGCTCTCGTCGCGGGACGCGCTGCTGATCGGCGCCGTCACCGGCAAGTCTCGGCGCGGCCTCACCCACATCTCCGAAACCCACGGTTTCGACAGGATTTTCTTCGTTTCGCGCACCGCCGACGACTGCCCCTCCAAGCCACACCCGGCAATGGTGACGGAATGCTGCTCGGAAGCCGGCATCGACGCGAAGGATACTGTCGTCATCGGCGACGCGATCTACGACATGCAAATGGCCAAGGCCGCGGGAGCCGCCGCCATCGGCGTTGCCTGGGGCTATGCGTCCGTTCCCGATCTCATCGAGGCGGGTGCGGATTTCGTTGCCCAGACGCCGGCAGACATCATTGAATGGATGGAACACAATCATGCCTGATATTCGCGACGAACTCAGCGGTGCGATGAGCCACGAAGATCCGGTCCGCCGCGCACAAATTCAGATGCTGAAGCCGCTGCCGAAGCGCTTCTACAAGGCGGTCAGCGTCGCTGCGGCGGAAGGCGACACCCACGCCGTGCTGCTCGACGGCCGCACGGTGCGCACACCAGCAAAGCAACCGCTTGCCGTGCCGACGCGCAAGCTTGCCGATATGCTAGCCGCCGAGTGGGAGGCACAGGCCGAGGTCATCGATCCCGCCCGAATGCCGGTCACCCGCATCGTCAACACGGCGCTCGATGGTGTTGCGAAAGACCAGCGCTCGGTGTTCGACGACATCCTGCGCTTCGCCGGAACCGACATGATCTGCTATCGCGCCGACAGCCCGGAAGGCCTGGTCGCACGCCAGAACGAGATCTGGAACCCGGTGCTCGACTGGGCGCGGCAAACGCTCGGCGCCCGCTTCATCCTCGCCGAAGGCGTGATCCATCAGGAGCAGCCGGAGGAAGCCCTTTCGGCCTATGCCGAGGGTCTGCGCGCTTTCGCCACTCCGCTCGGGCTCACCTGCGTTCATACGGTGACGAGCCTGACGGGTTCGGCCCTGCTGGCGCTCGCCTTCGCCTCCGGCAGGCTCACGGCCGAAGAGGCCTGGACGGCCGCACATGTCGACGAAGACTGGCAGATCGAGCATTGGGGAACCGACGCGGAAGCCTTCCGCCGCCGTGAAAACCGCTGGCAGGAAATGCTGGCGGCTGCTGCGGTTCTCGACGCCTTGCGGTAATCGGAGACAGCGAAACATCTCTGAATACGATTGCGGGCTGCGCGTCCTTCATAACGCGCAGCCCGCTTCGTTTTTTCGACGGTGGCAGCAGCTTCAAAGCAAGGTCGCTGGTGTACTTTACGCTACGTCAGCGCGATCACGTCCCGTTAGGCAGCTAACTTCAGCCCGGCGATGCCGCTGACGATCAAGGCGATGCAGCCGAGGCGAACCAAGGTCGCCGGCTCTGCGAACAGGAAGATCCCGAGGATCACCGTGCCAACGGTACCGATGCCCGTCCAGACCGCATAGGCCGTGCCGAGCGGCAGGGTGCGCACGGCAAGGCCGAGCAGCGCGATGCTGAGGATCATCGACCCGACGGTCAGGATCGTCGGCGTAACGCGTGTGAAGCCATCCGTGTATTTGAGACCGATTGCCCAGCCGATTTCGAGGATACCGGCAAGCAGAAGAAGGAACCAGGCCATGTCAAACTCCTAATACTGGAGCGAGGCCGTCCCCGCGGATGTTCGGTTTCGAATTCGCGAACCGTGCAGCCGTCTGCAATGCCGGTTCTATCTCACACTCCGGTTCCGACGGCAAGGCAGCCACGGGCAAATCAGCCTTGCACCGGTGGTAAGGCTAAGCCACGTGCCGCATTCCTTGAAGCCTTGAAAACGACGGGGTTTTCGTCCGGGCCAAGCACAAGGAAAGGCCGTCTTACAGTTTCCTGGACATTCTAGGGAGCATTGCGCTCCCGGCGGAGTTTCGCCCACCATTCCAGGCGCTTGCGGATTTCTCGCTCGAAACCACGCTCCGGCGGATCATAGTAAGTCTGGCGCCCCATCTTTTCCGGAAAATAGTCCTGGCCGGAAAAGGCATCCGGTTCGTCGTGATCGTAGCGATAGCCGTCACCATAGCCTTCGCCCTTCATCAGCTTGGTCGGGGCGTTGAGAATGTGCTTCGGCGGCAGCAGCGAGCCGTTCTCCTTGGCAGCGCGCATCGCCGCCTTGTAGGCGGTGTAGACGCCGTTCGACTTCGGCGCGGTCGCCAGATAGACACAGGCTTCGGCGAGCGCCAGTTCCCCCTCCGGCGAGCCCAGGTAATCATAGGCGTCCTTGGCGGCGTTGCAGATCACCAGGGCTTGAGGGTCGGCAAGGCCGATATCTTCAACCGCCATGCGTACCAGGCGTCGCCCGAGATAAAGAGGATCCTCGCCGGCATCGAACATGCGGCAGAGATAATAGAGCGCGGCATCCGGATCGGAACCACGTACCGACTTGTGCAGCGCCGAGATCAGATTGTAGTGGCCGTCCTGGCCCTTGTCGTAGACCGGCGCCCGGCGCTGGACGATGTTCTGAAGTGCTGCCGCGTCGAAGATTTCGTCGCGCCGCGCGGCGCGCCAGACTTCTTCCGCCAGCGTCAGCGCCGCCCGGCCATCGCCATCGGCCATGCGGATCAGGCTCGCGCGTGCGTCCGCATCAAGCGGCAACGCCTTGCCTTCTGCCTGCTCGGCACGGGACAGAAGCTCCTGGATGCTGTCCTCACCGTGTGGCTTGAACGTCAGCACGCGAGCGCGGGACAACAGAGCGGCGTTGAGCTCGAAGGACGGATTTTCGGTCGTGGCGCCGACGAGGATGACGGTGCCATCCTCCATCACGGGCAGGAAACTATCCTGCTGGGCACGATTGAAACGGTGGATCTCGTCGACGAACAGCAGGGTCTGCCGGCCGGACATGCGCCGTGCACGCGCCGATTCGAACACCTTCTTGAGATCGGCAACACCGGAGAAGATGGCGGAGATCTGCTCGAAGGCGAGTCCCGCCTCCCCCGAAAGCAGACGCGCGACGGTCGTCTTGCCGGTGCCTGGCGGTCCCCAGAAGATCATCGATCCGAGAGAACCCGACGCGATCATACGCGACAGCACCCCATCATCCCCGGTCAGGTGCTCCTGGCCCGTGACTTCGGCGAGCGTACGCGGGCGAAGCCGGTCGGCAAGCGGTCTTGCGGACGCCATCTCAGGAGGCTCGTGTGCTGTAAACAGATCGCTCATCGGAAGAACTGACGGATAAGTTGGCCGTCCCGCTCGATTTCGACGCGCCAGAAGGAGGCGTCGTCGGCCATCACATGCTCCAGCGTCTTGGACGTGTCGATCGCCGTGCCGTTGACAGAGCGCACGATGTCCTTCGGCTCAAGGCCGATGCGTGCTGCCGGCGAACCGCGGTTGATCTGCATGACGACGACGCCCTGGAGCGAAGTCGACATGCGCAGTTCGTCGGCCAGACGCGGCGACAGATTGGCGACGACCGCACCGGCAAAGGGATTGCGCCCTTCAATCAGCCGTTCGTCACGCGGCGAGGTCTCCGGTGCCCGATCGAGCTTGAGCGTCACCTCACGCGGTTTGCCGTTTTCCGACACGGTAACGCGCGCCTCGTGGCCGATGCCGACCGTCGTCAAGCGGTAGCCGAGCGCATCCGGATGTTCGACTTCAATGCCGTTGACGGCGGTGATCACCTGCCCCGGCTTGATGCCTGCCAGTTCGGCCGGGCCACCCGCCACGACAGCCGTCACCAGCGCACCGCGGGCGCGGTTGAGGCCAAGGGCTTCGGCCACTTCCGACGTCACCGGTTCGAAGCTTGCGCCGATGAAGGGACGGACGAAGGCGCCATTGCCGCCGTCAGCGGACGCGACGAAGACCTTTACCAGATTGGCGGGGATGGCAAAGCCGACGCCGTTCGAGCCGCCCCCCTTGGAGAAGATCGCGGTGTTGATGCCGATCAGCTGCCCGTTCATGTCGATGAGGCCGCCGCCGGAATTGCCCGGATTGATCGCCGCATCCGTCTGGATGAAGAAGCCGAAATCCCCTGAGGAAACCTGGTTGCGCGCGAGAGCCGAGACGATGCCGCTCGTGACCGTCTGGCCGACGCCGAAGGGATTGCCGATCGCCAGCACGAGGTCGCCGACTTCAACCGCATCCGAGTCGCCGAGTGGGACGATCTCGAACGGGCCTTCCGACTGGATCTTCAGCACCGCCAGGTCGAGTCGGTCATCCTTGAGCACGATCTTGCAGGGAAACTCGCGCCCGTCCGCCAGCGCGACCTTGATGTCGTCGGCGCCCTCGATGACGTGATTGTTGGTCACGACGATGCCGTTCTTACCGACGATCACGCCGGAGCCGAGCGAGGATTGCTTTTCCGAGCGGTTCGGCATGCGCTGGCCAAAGAACTCCTCGAAGAAGGGATCGCCGGAAAAGATCGAGCGGCGCTCGACCACGCGTTCGGCGTAGACGTTGACGACCGCATTTGCCGTCTGCTTGACGAGCGGCGCGAAGGAAAGCTGCATTTCGGTGCGCGACTGCGGAACCGTCTTGGCCTCCTCAGCCCATGCCGGACAGGCAAGAGACACAGCAATGACGAGCGCAACAAGCGCTCTTTGACCAACGATCATGTGAAGCATTCTCCTATTCGTCACGGCTACGTTCAGATAGGATTTCGCGCGAAAAAAGGCAAATGTTGGCGCAGGATACGCAAAGTTGCCGGCTTCACGCGCTACGCACGAAAACGTGGTTCCGCACCCCTTTCACGGTGATCGAAAGTCTGCTGAGTTCGTACAAGACAAGGCTCATAAACCACTCTCGGATAAGACCATGCCATCCTACCGTCCACCACGAATCGTTTCCTCCGAAATCACGCCGGAGAACATCTTCATCAATCGCCGCGCATTCCTGGGCGCCGCGGTCGGCGGCGTCCTTCTTGCCGGAAGTGGCACAGGTATGGCGGCGGCGCTTAGCGCACCAAAAGGCAAGTACACCGTCGAAGAAGACCTGACCCCCGAAGCCGACGTCACGGGCTACAACAACTTCTATGAGTTCGGGACCGGCAAAGGTGACCCGGCCGCCAATTCGAGCAGCTTCAAGCCGACCCCCTGGACAGTGAAGGTCGATGGCCTCGTCGGCAAGCCGAAGGAGTTTGGGCTGGAGGAACTGCTGAAGTTCCCCATCGAGGAACGCGTCTATCGCATGCGCTGCGTCGAGGCGTGGTCGATGGTGATCCCCTGGACCGGCTTCCAGCTTTCGACCCTGCTCGACAAGGTGGAGCCGCTGGGCAGCGCCAAATATGTCTCGTTCGAAACGGTCGTTCGCCCGGCGGAGATGTCGGGCCAATCCGGCTTCTTTCAGCCGTTGCCCTGGCCCTATCGCGAAGGACTGAGGCTCGATGAAGCCCGTCACCCGCTCACACTGCTGTCCATCGGCGTCTACGGCAAGACGCTTCCCAACCAGAATGGCGCACCGATTCGGCTCGTCACCCCCTGGAAGTACGGCTTCAAGGGGATCAAGTCGATCGTGCGGATCTCGCTCACCGAGGCGCAGCCGCCCTCCACCTGGAACCTCTCGGCCCCCAACGAGTACGGCTTCTATGCCAACGTCAACCCGGCCGTCGATCACCCGCGCTGGAGCCAGGCGACGGAGAACCGCATCGGGGGCGGAGGCTTCTTCGGCTCCAACCGTCGCGACACTCTGCCCTTCAACGGCTATGCCGACGAGGTTGCCAGCCTCTATGCCAGCATGGATCTGAGAGCGAACTACTGACGATGGCCGGCCTGCCCACACTCCCGAAACGCTTTCATTCGGCCTCGGTCTGGGCGCTCTATGGTTTTGGCCTGGTGCCGGCGGCGTTTGCCTTCTATCTCGGCGCTACCGGGCAACTGCCCGGCAATCCGGTCAAGGGATTCGAGCATCTGCTCGGGATCTGGGCGCTGCGCTTTCTCGTGGCCACGTTGGCAATCACCCCGATTCGCGATCTCTTCGGCATCAACTGGCTACGCTACCGCCGGGCGCTCGGGCTGCTGGCATTCTACTACGTGCTGATGCACTTCCTGGCCTACATGCTGCTCGATCAGGTGCTGAACGTCCCGGCGATCCTCGCCGACATCGCGCGCCGTCCGTTCATCACGATCGGCATGGCCGCCCTCGTCATGCTGATCCCGCTGGCGTTGACGTCCAACACCTGGTCGATCCGCAGACTTGGCACCCGCTGGAACACGTTACACAGGCTCGCCTACGTGATTGCTGCCGCCGGCGCCCTGCATTTTGCCATGTCGGTGAAGGTCGTTGGCCCCGAGCAGATGCTCTATCTCGGCTTGGTCGCCGCGTTGCTTCTCTGGCGGTTGGCGCGCAAACCCTATCTCCGCCGCAAACGTCAGACGGCGAGCGCGCCGGCCAGGGCGATCCCAGGAAAAGTGTAATTTTCCCATTCGCTCGGAGCAGCCGGATACTCGGTCGCTCAAGCGCTCGACCAAGCATTGAAATGGTGCAAACCACCGCCCATAGAAAAATGGCCGGGTGATGAACACCCGGCCATTTCGATTTCACTGCCTTCGATCGGCTTAGGCTGCTTCAGCAGCTTCAGCTTCAGCGGCAACGCGGGCGAGATCCTTCGCACCCTTTGCCGAGACGTCGCGGTCAACGAATTCGATGACGGCGAGCGCGGCGTTGTCGCCGTGACGGAAGCCGGCCTTCATGATGCGCAGGTAGCCGCCGTTGCGGGTGGCGTAGCGCGATGCAATCGTGTCGAACAGCTTCGAAACGACAGCGGCGTCGCGGATCTGCGAGATCGCCTGGCGGCGAGCGTGCAGGTCACCGCGCTTGCCGAGCGTGACGAGCTTCTCGACGATCGGGCGGATTTCCTTGGCCTTCGGCAGGGTCGTAACGATCTGCTCGTGTTCGATCAGCGAAGCTGCCATGTTGGCAAACATCGCCTTGCGGTGGCTGGCGGTTCTATTCAGCTTGCGGCCGGCTTTACCGTGGCGCATGGCTATTCTCCTTCACTTGCAGGCATCCGCCCGCAGTCTAATGGTTAGTATTGGTCTTCGTAACGCTTGGCGAGATCTTCGATGTTCTCAGGCGGCCAGGACGGCACTTCCATGCCGAGGTGCAGACCCATGGAAGCGAGAACTTCCTTGATTTCGTTCAGCGACTTGCGACCAAAATTCGGCGTGCGGAGCATTTCTGCTTCGGTCTTCTGAATGAGGTCGCCGATGTAGACGATGTTGTCGTTCTTCAGGCAGTTGGCCGAACGGACCGAAAGTTCCAGTTCGTCGACCTTCTTGAGAAGCGCCGGGTTGAAGGCGAGTTCGGTGACTGCCTCTTCCTCTGCTTCCTTCTGCGGCTCGTCGAAGTTGACGAAAACCGACAGCTGGTCCTGAAGGATGCGGGCCGCAAATGCGATCGCATCTTCACCGGTGACGGAACCGTCCGTCTCGATGGACATCGTCAGCTTGTCGTAGTCAAGAACCTGGCCTTCACGGGTGTTTTCCACCTTGTAGGACACCTTCTTGACCGGCGAGTACAGGCTGTCGACCGGGATCAGGCCGATCGGAGCATCTTCCGAACGGTTGCGATCAGCCGGCACGTAGCCCTTGCCGTTGTTGACGGTGAACTCCATGCGGATCTCGGCGCCCTCGTCGAGGGTGCAGATCACATGGTTCGGGTTGAGGATTTCGATATCGCCAACCGTCTGGATGTCACCGGCGGTTACAACGCCCGGACCCTGCTTGCGCACAACCATGCGCTTTGCGTCGTCGCCATCCATCTTGATGGCGATTTCCTTGATGTTGAGCACGATGTCCGTCACATCTTCCCGGACGCCCGGGATAGAGGAGAACTCGTGCAGGACGCCGTCGATCTGCACTGCGGTGACAGCAGCACCGCGCAGCGACGACAGAAGCACGCGGCGAAGCGCGTTGCCGAGGGTCAGACCGAAGCCGCGCTCAAGCGGTTCCGCAACCAGCGTTGCCTTGGTGCGGCCGGAGGAGACGAACTCCACCTTGTTCGGCTTGATCAGTTCCTGCCAATTCTTCTGGATCATGTTTTCTGCCTTCCGTTCGTTGCCACCATCCAATCGTGACAACCGAGCCCCGAAGACCGGGAGAGAGCGGATGCCCCCTCACCGGCATGTTGAACGCAAATGATCAGACGCGGCGCTTCTTGCGCGGGCGGCAACCGTTGTGCGGGATCGGGGTCACATCGCGGATCGAGGTGATCATGAAGCCCGCAGCCTGCAGCGCGCGAAGAGCGGATTCACGGCCGGAACCCGGGCCGCAAACTTCGACTTCCAGCGACTTCATGCCGTGTTCCTGAGCCTTCTTGGCGCAGTCTTCAGCGGCGATCTGAGCGGCAAACGGGGTCGACTTACGCGAACCCTTGAAACCCTTGGCACCGGCAGACGACCAGGCAATCGCGTTGCCCTGTGCGTCGGTGATGGTGATCATGGTGTTGTTGAACGACGAATTGACGTGAGCAACGCCAGACGTGATGTTCTTGCGTTCGCGACGGCGAACGCGGGTGGCTTCCTTGGCCATAGGATCCCTTTCTTAGATCTCTGCACCGCCGTAATTCCAGCGGCTCCACCGGGAAAAGGATTTGTCGTCCCCTGCCCTGCATCTTCATTCTCCCGCCGAGAGGATATCCACTCCGCGGACTTCACACCCGGTCATTGGACCGGACGGCGGTCAGGCAAGCGCCTTTCCAAACTGCAAAAGGAGGCCGGCGCTTGACGCCAGCCTCCCAATCTCCCTTTTCGGGAAATTACTTCTTCTTACCGGCAATCGCCTTCGCCGGACCCTTGCGGGTGCGAGCGTTGGTGTGGGTGCGCTGACCGCGAACCGGCAGGCCACGACGGTGACGCAGGCCGCGGTAGCAGCCGAGGTCCATCAGGCGCTTGATGTTCATCGAGGTCTCGCGACGCAGGTCACCTTCGACCTGGTAGTCACGGTCGATCGCTTCGCGGATCTGCAGGACTTCAGCGTCCGTCAGCTGATGCACGCGACGATCAGCCGGGATACCGACCTTCTCGATGATTTCCTGTGCGAATTTCGGGCCGATCCCGTGAATGTAGGTCAGCGCGATAACTACGCGCTTCGCCGTCGGGATGTTGACGCCAGCGATACGTGCCACGTCTATTCTCCTTGCGTTCCAGTTGCCATCCGGCAATAGGTGCTTCGTTACGCGACCTCGAAGAGCCGCACGTTGATTGAGGTTCGAGACACGTCAAAAACGACCGTACTCGGACTTCATTTTCTTTGAAGACCGCGCCGATCGCTCTCATGTCGCGAGTTGGCGCTGTCTTTGGCGGAATCGGCCGGAAAAGTCAACTCCCCGGCGGTTCCTTTTCGGCAAAGACCAGTGTCTAAGCCAGAATCTTCTCGATCTCGGCAGTAACGGTGTTCACATCCGCCATGCCATCCACCGTTCTCAGCTGCCCCGTACCGGCATAATGCTCCGACAACGGTGCGGTCTTTTCACGATACTCGGTCAGCCGGCGCTTGAACGCCTCCGGATTGTCGTCCGAACGGACCGTGCCTCCCGCAGCGATGGTTTCCGCTACGCGATTCTCCATCCGCTTTACAAGGGCTGCCTCGTCGACCTTCAGCTCGATGACTGCGTCGAGCTTCAGACCTTTGCCCTCGAGCATCTTGCCGAGCGCAATCGCCTGCGGAACGGTACGCGGGTAACCATCAAGGATGAAACCCTTTGCACAATCCGGCTGGTCGATGCGATCCGACACGATTTCGTTGACGATCTCATCGGATACCAGCTGACCGGCATCCATGACGGCCTTGGCACGCTTGCCGACCTCAGTCGCCTGGGCAACGGCCGCCCGCAGCATATCGCCTGTGGAAAGCTGCGGAATGCCGTATCTCTCCGTCAGAAGCTTGGCTTGCGTCCCCTTGCCAGCGCCCGGCGGTCCCAAAAAAATCAGTCTCATCGTCCCCTCTTTCCTCCGCGCAGCTTCGACTTCTTGATCAGCCCCTCATATTGCTGTGCGATGAGGTGGCCCTGGATCTGTGCTACCGTATCAAGGGTCACGCTGACAACAATCAAAAGCGACGTACCACCAAGGTAGAACGGCACGCCGGTCTGCGAAATCAGAACTTCCGGCAGAATGCAGACGAAGATCAGGTAGACCGCACCGATGACGGTGATGCGCGTCAGGACGTAATCGATGTATTCCGCGGTGCGCTCACCCGGACGAATGCCCGGAATGAAGCCGCCGTGCTTCTTGAGATTGTCGGCCGTGTCCTTCGGATTGAAGACGATTGCCGTGTAGAAGAAGGCGAAGAAGGCAATCATCGCACCGTAGAGGACCATGTAGAGCGGCTTGCCGTGAGCAAGTGCGCCAACGATGGTGGTGGCCCAGCCCGGCAGCGCCGCCGTGTTGGCAAAGCCCGCGAGCGTTGCCGGCAAGAGCAGCAGTGAGGATGCGAAGATTGCCGGGATGACGCCCGAAGTGTTGAGCTTCAACGGTAGGTGCGAGGTGTCGCCCTGGAACATGCGGTTGCCGACCTGGCGCTTCGGATACTGGATCAGAAGTCGGCGCTGCGCCCGTTCGACAAAGACGATAAGGGCGATGACGGCAACGACCATGATGATGATCGCCAGGATCAGCGGCGTCGAAAGCGCGCCGGTGCGGCCGAGTTCGAGCGTACCGGCGAGAGCCGTCGGCAGGTGCGCGACAATACCAGCGAAGATGATCAGCGAAATACCGTTGCCGATACCGCGCGAGGTGATCTGCTCACCGAGCCACATCAGGAACATGGTGCCGCCGAGCAGGGAAATGACAGTCGAAATGCGGAAGAACCAGCCCGGATCGTTCACAAGGCCATTGCCGCTCTCGAGGCCGACGGCGATGGCGTAAGCCTGCGCCGTGCCGAGAAGCACCGTGCCGTAGCGGGTGTACTGGTTGATGATCTTGCGTCCCTGCTCACCTTCCTTCTTCAGCTGTTCCAGAGCCGGAACGACCGAGGTCATCAGCTGAACAATGATCGAGGCAGAGATATAGGGCATGATGCCGAGCGCGAAGATCGCCATGCGCTCAACTGCACCGCCCGAAAACATGTTGAAGAGGCCGAGAATGCCGCCGCTCTGGCCGCGGAATGCCTGGGCAAACGCTTCCGGGTTAAGACCGGGCAGCGGAATATAGGTGCCAAGACGGTAAACCAGAAGCGCACCAAGCGTGAACCAAAGCCGTTTCTTCAGATCTTCCGCCTTGGCGAAAGTCGAGAAATTCAGGTTCGAGGCGAGCTGTTCCGCTGCAGAAGCCATGCAATTCTCCGCGTACCAAATCTCGGAATCAGCGGGAACACCCGGTCCGTTCCGGAAGGAGTAACTTTTCGTATTGAAAACCGGACGCGAGGCGATTGTGTCTGCAATCGGATGCCTCACCGTGGTTTCCGCTATGTCCGCTTGCGGCAAGCGATTCGCCGGCTGCGGACGTGAGGCTCACATATGGGAGCAAAACCGCCCGGAGTGAAGCACCCCGGGCGGTTCATCAATAATATTATTCAGCAGCGGCTGCGAGCAGCTTGACCGAACCGCCGGCCTTTTCGATCTTTTCGATCGCCGACTTGGAAGCGCCAGCGACTTCGATCGAAACCTTCGCCTTCAGTTCGCCGTCAGCGAGAACGCGGACGCCGTCCTTTTCGCGACGGATGACGCCGGCAGCCTTGAGGGCAGCCGCATCGACGGTCTTCGAAGCGTCGAGCTTCTTGGCGTCGATTGCCGTCTGGATACGGCCGAGCGACACGACAACAAACTCCGAAGCGAAGATGTTGTTGAAGCCGCGCTTCGGCAGACGACGGTAGATCGGCATCTGGCCGCCTTCGAAGCCGTTGATAGCAACGCCCGAACGAGCCTTCTGACCCTTGACACCGCGGCCGGCCGTCTTGCCGGAACCCGAACCGATACCACGGCCGAGACGCTTACGGCTGTGGGTAGAGCCTTCGTTGTCCTTGATTTCATTCAGTTTCATGAGCTTATCCCCCTCACTTCTCGTCGACGACGCGAACGAGGTGCTGGACGGTCCGGATCATGCCGCGAACAGACGGAGTGTCTTCGAGCGTGCGAACCCGGTGCATCTTGTTGAGGCCCAGACCGATGAGCGTCTGACGCTGCACGGCCGGACGGCGAATGGGGCTACCGATCTGCTCGACGGTAACCGTCTTCTTGGCAAGTTCTTTCTTAGCCATCTGTCAGCTCCCTTATTCTTCGGAAGCAGCGCCGGAGGAAACACGACGAGCCTGGAGCGTGGCGTACTTGATGCCGCGCTGAGCTGCGATGTCCTTCGGGTGCATCTGGTTCTTGAGGGCGTCGAAGGTTGCGCGAACCATGTTGTAGGGGTTCGACGAACCGGTCGACTTGGCGACGACGTCATGAACGCCGAGCGTTTCGAAGACGGCGCGCATCGGGCCACCAGCGATGATACCGGTACCGGCCTTGGCCGAACGCAGCAGCACCTTGCCGGCGCCGTGACGGCCATGAACGTCGTGATGCAGGGTACGACCACCACGCAGCGGGACGAAAATCAGGTCGCGCTTGGCAGCTTCCGTCGCCTTGCGGATGGCTTCCGGCACTTCGCGTGCCTTGCCATGGCCGAAGCCGACGCGGCCCTTCTGGTCGCCAACGACGACGAGAGCGGCGAAACCGAAACGACGACCGCCCTTCACCACCTTGGCGACGCGGTTGATTGCTACGAGCTTGTCGACAAATTCGCTGTCGCGCTCTTCGCGGTTCTGGCGATCTTCGCGAGAACCCTTTCTTTCTTGTGCCATTGTCCTTTTCCTTTTTCTTTTCCGGGTGCAATCGGCAGATTGACAAAAGTCGCCTCCGTCTTTCCGACTGGAAGCGACCGGAAACCACTGATCGTCCAGGGCGGACTCGAGGCCCGCCCTGTGATCGATCAGAAGTTCAGACCACCTTCACGTGCAGCTTCGGCCAAAGCCTTGATGCGGCCGTGATAGATGAAGGCGCCACGATCAAAGACAACGTCCTTGACGCCAGCCTTTACGGCGCGCTCAGCGATGAGCTTGCCGACGGCAGCAGCAGCTGCCGCGTCAGCGCCCGTCTTCAAAGACGAACGCAGATCGGTATCGAGCGTGGAGGCAGACGCAAGCGTCTTGCCGGCAACGTCATCGATAACCTGTACGTAGATGTTCTTCGACGAGCGATGAACCGACAGGCGCGGACGGCCATTGGCGACCGCCTTGATTTGACGGCGCACGCGGTTGGCGCGACGCACAAGAGTATCTTTCCTGCTAGCCATTTCGCGTGATCCTTACTTCTTCTTGCCTTCTTTGCGGACAATCCGCTCTTCGGCATACTTGACGCCCTTGCCCTTGTAGGGCTCGGGGCCACGGTATTCGCGGATTTCCGCGGCAACCTGGCCGACCTGCTGCTTGTTGATGCCGGACACGATGATTTCGGTCGGCTTCGGAACAGCAATCGTGATGCCTTCCGGCGTCTGGTAGACGACGTCGTGGCTGAAACCGAGCGCCAGTTGCAGGTTCTTGCCCTGCAGCGACGCACGATAACCAACGCCGTTGATTTCGAGCTTGCGCTCGTAACCGTCCTTGACGCCCTTCAAGATGTTCTCGATCATCGTGCGGGACATGCCCCACTTCGAACGAGCATCCTTGCTCTGGCTGAGCGGCTGTACGACAACCGCATTATCTTCGAGCTTTACCGAAACTTCGTCGTTTGCAACAAAGAACAGTTCGCCCTTCGGGCCCTTCGCCGTTACCTTCTGGCCATCAACGCTTGCCGTGACGCCTGCCGGAACCTGAACGGGCTTCTTACCGATACGAGACATTTTTATACCTGTCTGTTCGCTATGGAGAACTTGCTACGCCTTAGAAGACGGAGCAAAGAATCTCGCCACCAACATTCTGTTCGCGTGCCTGGTGATCGGCCATCACACCCTTCGGGGTCGAAAGGATGGTGATGCCGAGGCCGTTCGCGACCTGCGGAATGGACTTAACCGAGACATAAACTCGGCGGCCCGGCTTGGAAACGCGTCCGATCTCACGGATTACGGAAGCGCCTTCGTAGTACTTCAGTTCGATGTTCAGCTCGGCCTTGCCGTTGCCAAACACGACTTCAGAGTATCCACGGATGTAGCCTTCAGCCTGAAGGACATCCAGAACGCGTGCGCGGAGCTTCGAAGCCGGCGTGGAAACGCTCGACTTGCGGCGAGCCGCGCCGTTACGGATACGGGTGAGCATATCGCCCAGCGGATCAGTCATTGCCATGTGCCCGTCTCCTTACCAGCTCGACTTGACGATGCCCGGCACCTTGCCGAGATTGCCCAGTTCGCGAAGCGCAATACGCGACATACGAAGTTTACGATAGTAGGCGCGCGGACGGCCGGTGACTTCGCAGCGGTTGCGAATGCGGGTCTTGGATCCATCGCGCGGCAGACCTGCCAGCTTGATGGTTGCCTTGAACCGCTCTTCGATCGGCAGAGACTGGTTCATGATGATTGCCTTCAGCGCGGCACGCTTTGAAGCTTGCCCGGCAACCAGTTTGCGGCGGCGCTTGTTCTTTTCAACTGCGCTCGTTTTCGCCATAACAGTTATCCTTCTTTACGCTTGTCGTTACGGATTACTGACGGAACGGGAAGTTGAACTCTGTGAGCAGAGCGCGTGCTTCGTCGTCGTTAGTAGCCGTCGTGCAAACGATGATGTCCATGCCCCACATCTGATCAACCTTGTCGTAGTTGATCTCAGGGAACACAATGTGCTCCTTGACGCCCATGGCGAAGTTGCCACGGCCATCGAAGGACTTCGGATTGAGGCCACGGAAGTCGCGAACGCGCGGAAGAGCGATGTTCACGAGACGATCCAGGAACTCATACATCCGAACGCCGCGCAGGGTAACCTTGGCACCAATCGGCATGCCTTCGCGAAGCTTGAAGCCTGCGATGGAGTTGCGAGCGCGGGTGATTACCGGCTTCTGACCAGCAATCGCAGCGAGGTCGGCAGCAGCAACGGTCGGCTTCTTCGAGTCGCCCGTCGATTCGCCAACACCCATGTTGATGACGATCTTGTCGAGGCGCGGGATCTGCATTTCGTTGGCGTAGGAGAACTTCTCCTGCATCGCCTTGCGGATGCGCTCTACGTATTCCTTCTTGAGCCGCGGCTCGTAAGCGGACTTAGCCATCGATCACTACTCCCGAACGCTTGGCCACGCGGACCTTCTTGTCACCGTCGATCTTGAAACCGACGCGAGTCGGCTTGCCGTCCTTCGGATCGGCAATCGCGATGTTCGAAAGATGGATCGAGGCTTCCTTGTTGATGATGCCGGCTTCCTGGCTCTGGGTCTGGCGCTGGTGACGCTTCACCATGTTGACGCCACGCACAACAGCCCGGTCTTCCTTCGGCATAACCTGGACGACTTCGCCGGTACGGCCCTTGTCCTTACCGGTGAGAACGACAACCTTGTCGCCTTTGCGAATCTTTTGCATCTCTCTACGCTCCTTTAGAGTACTTCTGGAGCCAGCGAGATGATCTTCATGTGGTTCTTGGCGCGAAGTTCGCGCGGAACCGGTCCGAAGATACGGGTGCCGATCGGCTCTTTCTTGTTATCGATAAGAACGGCTGCGTTGGTGTCAAAGCGGATGACAGAGCCATCCGGACGGCGGATGTCCTTCGCAGTGCGAACGACAACAGCCTTCATGACATCACCCTTCTTTACGCGGCCGCGCGGAATGGCTTCCTTGATCGAAACGACAATGATGTCGCCGACCGACGCATACTTGCGCTTGGAGCCGCCCAGCACCTTGATGCACATGACACGACGTGCGCCGGAATTATCCGCCACGTCGAGGTTTGTTTGCATCTGAATCATGTCAGGTCGCCTTCTTGTTGTTACCCGGCCGGTTGGGTCGAAACCCCCTCGCCTGGCTTATAGTGCTCATCTCAAAGCAAAAGAACGCCCGGACTCGAGCGTTCCCCTGCTTCAATTGCGTGCTTCATACAGGTATTTGCCCAAGACGCAAGGGTCTTCAGGTCAAAACCTGCAGAAATCAAGCGTGGACGGCTACAACCGTCCAGCGCTTATCCTTCGAGATCGGCGCACATTCCTCAATGGAAACGACGTCACCAACCTTGAACTGGTTGTTTTCGTCGTGCGCCTTGTACTTCTTCGAGCGACGGACAGTCTTCTGGAGGATCGGGTGCGCAAAACGGCGCTCGACCCGGACGACGACGGTCTTGTCGTTCTTGTCGCTGACAACAGTGCCCTGCAGAATGCGTTTCGGCATATTTTCTGGTCCTTAGGCCTTGGCTTCTGCCGCCTTCTGGCGGGCAATGGTTTTGACGCGTGCGATGTCCTTGCGGACTTCGTTGATACGCGAAGACTTCTCGAGCTGGCCGGTTGCCTTCTGGAAGCGCAGGTTGAACTGCTCCTTCTTCAGCTTGGCAAGCTCTTCGTTGAGTTGATCGGCGCTCAGAGCGCGAACTTCTACGGCTTTCATGAGTTCACTCCTTACTCTGCGATACGCTGCACGAAGCGCGTCTTGACAGAGAGCTTGGCAGCGCCAAGACGAAGTGCCTCACGGGCAAGTTCTTCGCTGACACCATCGATCTCAAACATCATACGGCCGGGCTTGACCTTGCATGCCCAGTATTCGACCGAACCCTTACCCTTACCCATGCGGACTTCCGTCGGCTTGGCGGTTACGGGAACGTCGGGGAACACACGGATCCACACGCGGCCGGCGCGCTTCATGTGACGCGTGATCGCGCGGCGGGCCGCTTCGATCTCGCGCGCATTGACGCGGTTCGGCTCTTGAGCCTTCAGGCCGAATTCGCCGAAGGCAAGATCAGAACCGCCCTTGGCTACGCCCTTGATGCGGCCCTTGAACTGCTTGCGATACTTCGTACGCTTTGGCTGCAACATTTTTTTACTTCTCCGATATTGGCTGCCAAACGCGAGTGTTACGCGTTTTCACGACGGCGGTCACGATCGCCACGGTCGCGATCACGGCTGCCAGGGCCCTGGTTGTCACTTTCGATCGCACGGCGCTCGGAAGCCATCGGATCGTGCTCAAGGATTTCGCCCTTGAAGATCCAGACCTTGATGCCGCAGATACCGAAAGCGGTTTCCGCTTCGGCCGTGCCGTAGTCGATGTCCGCACGCAGCGTGTGCAGCGGAACGCGACCTTCGCGGTACCATTCGGTACGAGCGATTTCGGCGCCACCGAGACGACCGGCGCAGGTGATCTTGATGCCTTCGGCGCCAAGACGCATGGCCGACTGAACAGCGCGCTTCATCGCACGGCGGAAAGCCACGCGGCGCTCGAGCTGCTGGGCGATCGACTGGGCAACGAGCGTTGCGTCAACTTCCGGCTTGCGCACTTCAACGATGTTGAGGTGCGTTTCGGAGTTGGTCATCTCGGAAAGCTTCTTGCGGAGCTTTTCGATGTCAGCGCCCTTCTTGCCGATGATGAGACCCGGGCGAGCCGAGTGGATCGTGACGCGGCACTTCTTGTGCGGACGCTCGATGACCACCTTGGCGATGCCGGCAGCCTTCAGCTCTTCCATCAGGTAAGCGCGGATCTTCAGGTCTTCATGAAGCAGCTGGCCGTATTCGGCGTTGTCTGCAAACCAACGGCTATCCCAGGTCCGGTTGATACCGAGACGGAAACCGATCGGATTAATCTTCTGACCCATTATGCGGCCTCCCCTTTGGCTTCCACTTCGCGAACGACGATCGTCAAGTGCGAGAACGGCTTTTCGACGCGCGATGCACGGCCGCGACCACGGGCGTGGAAGCGCTTCATGACGATCGACTTGCCAACGTAAGCTTCTGCAACGACGAGCGAATCGACGTCGAGATCGTGGTTGTTCTCTGCGTTTGCGATGGCAGATTCAAGGGTCTTCTTGACCGTTTCTGCAATGCGCTTGCGGGAGAACTCCAGTTCGGCCAGAGCGCGGTCGACCTTCTTGCCGCGGATCATCGCGGCAACCAGGTTGAGCTTCTGGGGGCTGACGCGGATCGTGCGCGCAATTGCCTGCGCCTCATTATCCTTCAGCCGGCGTTCGGCTTTTGCCTTGCCCATTGTTACTTCCTCTTTGCCTTCTTGTCCGCGCCATGACCGTAGTAGGTCCGGGTCGGAGAGAATTCGCCAAACTTGTGACCGACCATGTCTTCATTGACGCTGACCGGAACGTGCTTGCTGCCGTTGTAGACGCCGAAGGTGAGGCCGACAAACTGCGGAAGGATCGTGGAGCGGCGGCTCCAAATCTTGATCACTTCGTTACGACCGCCTTCGCGGACCTTCTCAGCCTTCTTGAGAAGATAACCGTCAACGAACGGACCTTTCCATACTGAACGAGTCATTCGAGACTTCCTCTCTTACTTCTTCTTCTGGTGCCGCGAGCGCATGATGAACTTGTCGGTCGACTTGTTCGAGCGCGTACGCTTGCCCTTCGTGGGCTTGCCCCACGGGGTAACCGGGTGACGACCACCCGAGGTACGGCCTTCACCACCGCCGTGCGGGTGGTCAACCGGGTTCATGACGACGCCGCGAACGTGCGGACGCTTGCCGCGCCAACGCGAACGACCAGCCTTACCGTCATTGATGTTGCCGTGATCGGGGTTCGATACGGCGCCGATCGATGCGAGGCAGGAACCGTGCACGAGACGCTGTTCGCCCGAGTTCAGACGAAGGATCGCCATGCCCTGGTCGCGACCGACGAGCTGCGCGTAGGTACCGGCCGAGCGGGCCATCTGGCCGCCCTTGCCCGGCTTCATTTCCACGTTGTGGATGATGGAGCCGACCGGGATGTACTGCAGCGGCATCGTGTTGCCGGGCTTGACGTCAACGGCCTTCTCCGAAGCGATGACCTTGTCGCCGGCAGCGAGGCGCTGCGGAGCGAGGATGTAGGCCTTTTCGCCATCGGCATAGTTGACGAGCGCGATGAACGCGGTGCGGTTCGGGTCGTATTCCAGACGCTCGACCGTGCCTTCAACGTCGAACTTGCGACGCTTGAAGTCGACCAGGCGGTAGGTACGCTTGTGACCGCCGCCCTGGAAGCGAACGGTGATGCGACCGAGGTTGTTGCGACCGCCCTTGGAGGACAGGCCCTCGGTCAGCGCCTTGACCGGCTTGCCCTTGTAGAGGCCAGCCCGGTCAACGATGACCAGCTGGCGCTGGCTCGGGGTCGTCGGATTGAAACTTTTCAATGCCATTTTCTTGTTCCCTTTTGGGTTTTTACCCTAATGGGCCTATCCGTTAGAGACCGGTGGAGACGTCGATGGACTGACCGTCGGCGAGCGTAATGATCGCCTTCTTCACGTCCTTCTGCTTTCCGGCAAAGCCGCGGAAACGCTTCGTCTTGCCTTTGCGGACGAGCGTGTTCACGGCCGTAACCTTGACGCCGAACAGAGCTTCGACAGCAGCCTTGATTTCAGGCTTCGAAGCGTCCTTGGCGACGTTGAAGACGACCTGGTTCTGCTCGGAAACCAGCGTCGACTTTTCAGTGATCGAGGGAGACACGATCACGTCGTAGTGGCGAAGATCCGTCATTTGAACCGCTCCTCCAGAGCTTCCACGGCAGCCTTGGAAAGCACGAGCTTGCCACGGCGCAGAATGTCGTAAACGTTGATGCCCTGAACCGGCAGAACGTCCACGTTCGGGATGTTCTGGGCTGCGAGCTTGAAATTGTTCTCGATCTCGGCGCCGCCGATGATGAGAGCGTTGGTGAGGCCGAGCGATGCGAATACGCCGGCGAGAGCCTTGGTCTTGGCTTCCTTGGCAACGAGATCGTCGATGACGATGATCTCTTCAGCCTTCAGCTTGGCCGACAGCGCATGACGCAGGCCGAGGGCGCGAACCTTCTTCGGCAGATCATGCTCGTGGCTGCGGACGACCGGGCCATGGGCCTTGCCACCGCCGCGGAACTGCGGAGCGCGAGCGGAGTGGTGGCGGGCGCGGCCCGTACCCTTCTGCTTGTACATCTTGGCGCCGGTGCGCGAAACTTCTGCGCGGCCCTTGGCCTTGTGCGTGCCCTGCTGCTTCTTGGCGAGCTGCCAGCGAACGACGCGGGCAATGATGTCTTCACGGGGTTCGAGGCCGAAAATGGCGTCAGAAAGGGAAACCTTTCCCGCGTCCTTGCCCTCGAGGGTTTTGACGTTGAGATCCATTACTCGGCTCCCTTACTTCGATGCTTCGGCGCGCACAGCGGCCGGGCGCGGAGCGCCTTCCGGGGTGCCCGACTTGATGGCGTCACGAACGACGATCCAGGCACCCTTGGAGCCGGGGACTGCGCCCTTGACCAGGATCAGACCGCGGTCTTCATCGGTCGATACGACTTCGAGGTTCTGGGTGGTGACGCGGGTCTGACCCATGTGACCAGCCATGCGCTTGCCCTTCCAAACGCGGCCCGGATCCTGGTTGGAACCGGTCGAACCATGCGAACGGTGCGATACGGAAACGCCGTGCGTTGCACGCAGACCACCGAAGTTGTGGCGCTTGATCGCACCAGCAAAACCCTTACCGATCGTGGTACCGGTGACGTCAACGAGCTGGCCGGCAACGAAATGGTTGGCCGTCAGTTCTGCACCGATGTCGATCAGGTTGTCCGCGGAAACGCGGAACTCGACGAGCTTCGCCTTCGGCTCGACGTTGGCAGCAGCAAAATGGCCGCGCATTGCCTTCGGCGTGTTCTTGACCTTCGAACGGCCGGCGCCCAGCTGGACAGCCACGTAGCCGTTCTTCTCTTCCGTACGCTGGGCTACCACCTGGCAGTTCTCCAGCTTCAATACTGTAACCGGGATATGCTCACCGGCGTCGTTATAGACGCGGGTCATTCCCACTTTCTGTGCAATCACACCTGAACGCATCGGTTCATTCCTCTTGAGAGTTAGTGATGGGGCGAGCCCCCTCACATCTCTGGTTTAAGGTTTCCTTGAGATCATCCGATCT
The DNA here is from genome assembly GCF_049905105.1 of Ensifer sp. R-19. Taxonomy (NCBI): domain Bacteria; kingdom Pseudomonadati; phylum Pseudomonadota; class Alphaproteobacteria; order Hyphomicrobiales; family Rhizobiaceae; genus Ensifer; species Ensifer sp. R-19. The sequence continues at coordinate 1,178,267 of NZ_CP184569.1, read as the reverse complement.
TGAGGTCGCCCGTTTTCGGAAGCCGTTGGACCGGGGTCCACGTACCTTCCTTGTTATTAAAGCTTGATTTCCACGTCGACGCCGGCAGCCAGGTCGAGCTTCATCAGCGCGTCAACGGTCTGCGGGGTCGGGTCTACGATATCGAGAAGGCGCTTATGGGTGCGCATTTCGAACTGTTCACGGCTCTTCTTGTCGACGTGCGGCGAGCGGTTGACCGTAAACTTTTCAATGCGCGTCGGCAGCGGTACGGGACCGCGCACGCTTGCACCGGTACGCTTTGCCGTCGACACGATTTCGCGCGTCGAGGCGTCGAGGATCCGGTGATCAAACGCCTTGAGGCGGATGCGGATGTTCTGGCCGTTCATACGACTTATCCTTGTTCATGTTGTCTGCGGTTTCCGTGGAAAAACACGCATTGAACTTCGTTTAATGTTCGGCCAGTCCGCTAATTTTCAAAGATCGGAGGGACAGAGTTTCCCCTGCCCCTTCCTATTTGAGCGGCCGTGGCCGGCCTGTCTTTTTGTGAGCGCACAACGTCGAAGCACCGTGCAAATCACGCGTGGGCGCCATTTGCACTATTTCGTCGTCTTCGGCAAGCCGTGCGACCAACTAATTCTTTCGGGGCGGGTATGTTCGAGGCGCATAGCACATGCGCCTCGAATTTCTCCGCCCTCAGTCTCGTCGATTACTCGACGATCGAGGCAACGATGCCTGCGCCGACGGTACGGCCGCCTTCGCGGATCGCGAAGCGCAGCTTTTCTTCCATCGCGATCGGAACGATCAGCTCGACGGCAACGGTGACGTTGTCGCCCGGCATGACCATTTCCGTGCCTTCCGGCAGCGTCACGATGCCCGTCACGTCCGTCGTGCGGAAGTAGAACTGCGGACGGTAGTTCGTGAAGAACGGCGTATGACGGCCGCCTTCTTCCTTCGTCAGGATGTAGGCTTCGGCCATGAACTTCTTGTGCGGCTTGACCGAACCCGGCTTGCACAGGATCTGGCCACGCTCAACGCCGTCACGGTTAACACCACGGATCAGCGCGCCGATGTTGTCGCCGGCCTGGCCCTGGTCGAGCAGCTTGCGGAACATTTCAACGCCCGTAACCGTCGTCTTCGACGTGTCGCGGATGCCGACGATTTCAACTTCTTCGCCGACCTTGACGATACCGCGCTCAACGCGACCGGTCACAACCGTACCACGGCCCGAGATCGAGAACACGTCTTCGATCGGCATCAGGAACGGCTGGTCGATCGGACGCTCCGGCGTCGGGATGTAGGCGTCAACAGCGGCCATCAGCTCGCGGATCGCGTCTTCGCCGATCTTCTTGTCCGAATCTTCTAGAGCTGCAAGAGCCGAGCCCTTGATGATCGGAATGTCGTCGCCCGGGAATTCGTAGGACGACAGAAGTTCGCGAACTTCGAGTTCGACGAGCTCGAGAAGCTCGGCGTCGTCAACCTGGTCGACCTTGTTGAGGAACACGACGATTGCCGGAACGCCAACCTGGCGGGCGAGCAGGATGTGCTCGCGGGTCTGCGGCATCGGGCCGTCAGCAGCCGAGCAAACCAGGATCGCGCCGTCCATCTGAGCCGCACCGGTGATCATGTTCTTGACGTAGTCGGCGTGGCCGGGGCAGTCAACGTGAGCGTAGTGACGGTTCGGCGTCTCGTACTCAACGTGGGCCGTCGAAATGGTGATACCACGGGCCTTTTCTTCCGGCGCAGCGTCGATCTGGTCATACGCCTTGAACTCGCCGAAGTACTTCGTGATCGCTGCGGTCAGCGACGTCTTGCCATGGTCAACGTGGCCAATCGTGCCAATGTTAACGTGCGGCTTGTTGCGCTCAAATTTGCTCTTTGCCATTTCCGGCTCTCCGTTTTCTATCCCCTACCGGGGAAAACTCTTAACTTCTGTCAGCGAAAGGGTATTCCGGTCACTTCTGACCGGAATACTTCGCCTGGATTTCCTGTGCGACGTTCGACGGAACCGGCGCGTAGTGATCGAAGGTCATCGTGTACTGTGCGCGACCCTGAGACATCGAACGCAGGTTGTCGACGTACTTGAACATGTTCGCGAGCGGCACGTTTGCGGCGATGACGACAGCAACGCCACGCGATTCCTGGCCCTGGATCTGGCCACGACGAGAATTCAGGTCGCCGATAACGTCACCGACATAGTCTTCCGGCGTTACGACTTCGACCTTCATCATCGGCTCGAGAAGCTGTGCGCCAGCCTTCTTGGCCGCTTCACGGAAGCAAGCACGCGATGCGATTTCGAAGGCCAGAACCGACGAGTCGACGTCGTGGAATGCGCCGTCGATGAGCGTCGCCTTGACGCCCAGCATCGGGAAGCCAGCGAGCGGACCCGAAGACAGAACGCTTTCGATACCCTTCTGAACGCCCGGGATGTATTCCTTCGGAACAGCACCGCCGACGATCTTGGATTCGAACTTGAAGTCTTCGCCTTCCGGGTTCGGTTCGAAGACGATCTTGACGCGCGCGAACTGACCGGTACCACCGGACTGCTTCTTGTGCGTGTAGTCTTCTTCGTGCTGGCGCGTGATGGTTTCGCGGTAAGCAACCTGCGGCGCGCCGACGTTTGCTTCAACCTTGAACTCGCGACGCATGCGGTCGACGATGATGTCGAGGTGAAGTTCGCCCATGCCGGCGATGATCGTCTGACCGGATTCCTGGTCAGTCTTGACGCGGAAGGATGGGTCTTCGGCAGCCAGACGGTTGAGCGCGAGGCCCATCTTTTCCTGGTCGCCCTTGGACTTCGGCTCGATCGCGATCTGGATGACCGGCTCGGGGAACTCCATGCGCTCGAGGATAACCGGCTTCAGCGGGTCGCAGAGCGTGTCACCCGTCGTGGTTTCCTTGAGACCAGCCAGAGCAACGATGTCGCCTGCGAAGGCTTCTTCGATGTCTTCACGGCTGTTGGAGTGCATCTGCAGCATGCGGCCCACGCGCTCGCGCTTGTCCTTGACCGTGTTCATGACCGACGAGCCCTTTTCGAGCTTGCCCGAGTAGATGCGCGCAAAGGTCAGCGAACCGACGAAGGGGTCGTTCATGATCTTGAACGCGAGCATCGAGAGCGGCTCGGCATCATCAGCGTGACGCTCGATCTCTGCTTCGGTCTTGGCGTCGATACCCTTGATCGCCGGAATGTCGAGCGGCGACGGCAGGTAGTCAACAACAGCGTCGAGAAGCGGCTGAACGCCCTTGTTCTTGAACGCGGTACCGCAGAACATCGGGTGGAACTTCACGTCGATGGTACCGCGGCGAACGAGTTCGCGGATCTTGTCATTCGAGGGCATGTTGCCTTCGAGATAGGCTTCCATCGCAGCTTCGTCGATCTCGACAACGGTCTCGATCAGCTTTTCGCGATATTCTTCGGCCTTGTCCTTCAGGTCGTCCGGGATTTCGACAACGTCCCACTGAGCGCCGAGGGACTCGTCGCGCCAGACGAGGGCGTTCATCTCGATCAGATCGATAACGCCCTTGAATTCGGTTTCAGCGCCGATCGGCAGCTGCATGACGACAGCCGTTGCACCGAGACGGGTCTTGATCATCTCGACCGAGCGGTAGAAGTCGGCGCCGGTCTTGTCCATCTTGTTGCAGAAGATCATGCGCGGAACATTGTACTTCTCAGCCTGACGCCAGACGGTTTCCGTCTGCGGCTCAACACCGGCGTTGGCGTCGAGAAGCGCAATAGCACCGTCGAGAACGCGCAGCGAACGCTCGACTTCGATGGTGAAGTCAACGTGGCCGGGGGTGTCGATGATGTTGAAGCGGCGGGTCTTGCCGTCACGACCCTTCCAGAAGGTGGTCGTGGCAGCAGAGGTGATGGTGATGCCGCGTTCCTGCTCCTGCTCCATCCAGTCCATGGTCGCAGCGCCGTCGTGGACTTCGCCGATCTTGTGGGACTTGCCGGTGTAGTACAGGATGCGCTCAGTCGTCGTGGTCTTGCCAGCGTCGATGTGCGCCATAATACCGAAATTACGGTAGTCTTCGATTTTGTATTCGCGTGCCATAGTGGACTGCCTCTTGAGACGTTCGCGCCAGAATTACCAGCGATAATGCGAGAACGCACGGTTGGCATCAGCCATCTTGTGCGTGTCTTCGCGCTTCTTCACGGCGCTACCACGGTTGTTCGCTGCGTCCATGAGTTCGCCGCACAGGCGATCAACCATGGTCGTTTCGTTACGCTTGCGTGCGGCCGCAATCAGCCAACGGATGGCGAGGGCCTGGCGACGCTCCGGACGAACATCGACCGGAACCTGGTAAGTTGCACCACCGACGCGGCGCGAACGCACTTCAACGTGCGGCGCGATGTTGTCGAGCGCAGAGTGGAATACGGTGATCGGCTCTTGCTTCAGCTTGACCTGAACCGCATCGAACGCGCCGTAGACAATGCTTTCGGCAACAGACTTCTTGCCGTGCAGCATGATGGCGTTCATGAACTTCGTGACAACCAGATCACCGAACTTCGGATCCGGATTGATCTCGCGCTTTTCTGCTTTATGACGTCGGGACATACTTCTCGTCTCTTCAAACTGTTTCAGCGCTTTACCACGCGGAGGACCTCGCGCAGCGCCGGGATTTTCAAAACCGAATTACTTCGGACGCTTCGCACCGTACTTCGAACGACGCTGCTTGCGGTTCTTGACGCCCTGCGTATCGAGAACACCACGGATGATGTGGTAACGAACGCCCGGAAGGTCCTTAACGCGGCCGCCGCGGATCATGACAACCGAGTGTTCCTGAAGGTTGTGACCTTCACCCGGAATGTAGCCGATGACTTCGAAGCCGTTCGTCAGACGAATCTTGGCAACCTTACGGAGAGCCGAGTTCGGCTTCTTCGGGGTCGTGGTGTAAACGCGGGTGCAAACGCCACGCTTCTGCGGGTTTTCCTGCAGAGCAGGAACCTTATTGCGCTTTACCTGTGCCTGACGAGGCTTGCGGATCAGCTGGTTTACGGTAGGCATATACCCATCCCTTGCAAAATCTTATCACGTTACCCTTGCGGGCGGATCGTTGCCGTCGCCGGCAGTTTCGAACGCCTCATGAAATGCGCAAAACAGGGGCCGATCCGCTTTTCCGCAGATGGCCCCAAATAAAGCAGAGGACGCACTATCGTGCGCGTCTTGCGTGCAGCATTGTAGTCGTCGGCGTGCGTTTCGAACCTTGTTTGAGGCGAACTCCAGAACGCGACGTTCCGAACCAGCCAGCCTCACATGGGCTCCGATGCGGCGGGGTGTACTGATTTCAAGGCCAACAGTCAAGGGCAATTAAGAAATATTCTATCGCGCGCAGGCCTGACATGCCTGCAAAACAAGGCTTTTGCACATGGTTTCGAACCTGGTGCCCGCCTCTTTGGCCCTTCGACAGGCGGAGTGTCGGATAGGGTTAAGGAATCGGCAACCACTTTGTGGGGGTTTTCCACCATCTTCGAGTCGGTCGCTGCAGAAGCATTCGAGGCGCGATGCATTTCCATCGCGCCGGACAAAAAAGGGCGCTAAGGTCGCGCCAGCCAATCGAAAGGAAACAATATGGCCGTCACCCCAGACAACGACAATGCCCCGGACGAACCGATGGTGTTCATCATCACCGGCAAGGCCTATGAGACCGACGGCGACGAAGACGGCGTGGACATTCACGTGATGCTCAAGGCGCCCGACGACGATACCGCTGTTCGCGAAGCACTGAACGCCCTTGCCGAAGAGGGTTTTCTCGAGGCTGATCTGGACCAGATCGGCACACTGACCGAGATCCCGAGCGACGAACCCCACGCCTCCGCCTACCAGGGCGCACTCGAAGGCGAAGTGGCGATCATCCGCTTTAGCTAATCTTTGCAGTCAAGTGACCTTCGCCCTCGCCGTTGCCGCGCGGGGCGACCGCCCAAAAGAAGAAGCCGCCGAGATCGCTCTCGGCGGCTTCTTCTTTGTGTGGGTCAGAGGGCGGAATAACCCGCCCTCCCCGCTTATTCGGCTGCAGCGTTCTCGTTGGCGAGATCGGCAAGCATTGGCGTTGCTGCCTCGGCGCCCGTGCCACGACGACGTTCTTCCAGGATCATTTCGTCGCGCGCGGTTGCGATGCGGCGGATCTGGGTCATCGTGCCACCGGTACCGGCCGGGATCAGACGGCCGACGATGACGTTTTCCTTCAGGCCCTGCAGGCCGTCCGTCTTACCAGCGATCGCCGCTTCGGTCAGGACCTTGGTGGTTTCCTGGAACGAAGCCGCCGAGATGAAGGACGGTGTCTGCAGCGACGCCTTGGTGATGCCGAGCAGGACCGGATCGCCGTATGCCGGCTTCTTGCCCTGTTCGATCAGGCCGTCGTTGACGTCTTCGAGCTCGATCCGGTCGACATTGTCACCGACGATGTAGGTCGAGTCGCCGGCATCGGTGATTTCCACCTTCTGCAGCATCTGGCGAACGATGACTTCGATGTGCTTGTCGTTGATGACAACGCCCTGCAGTCGGTAGACTTCCTGGATTTCGTTGACCAGGTAGGAAGCAAGTGCTTCCACGCCCTTGATCGCCAGGATGTCGTGCGGCGCCGGGTTGCCGTCGAGGATGTAGTCGCCCTTTTCGATGTAGTCGCCATCCTGAAGATGGAAGGGCTTGCCCTTCGGGATCAGGTACTCGACCGGCTCGACACCGTCTTCCGCCGGCTCGATCAGAACGCGACGCTTGTTCTTGTAGTCGCGGCCGAAGCGAACGGTGCCATCGATCTCAGCGATGATGGCGTGATCCTTCGGACGACGGGCTTCGAACAGTTCGGCAACACGCGGCAGACCACCGGTGATGTCCTTGGTCTTGGCGCTTTCGAGCGGCGAACGAGCGAGAACGTCACCCTGGCTGACCTTCTGGCCGGGTTCGACCGAGAGGATCGCGTCGACCGAGAGCAAGAAGCGGGCTTCGCCGCCGCGCGACAGCTTGGCAACTGCGCCGTTCTTGTCCTTGATGACGATCGCCGGCTTGAGGTCCGTACCACGCGGGGTCGAACGCCAGTCGATAACCTGGCGCTTGGTGATACCGGTCGACTCGTCGGTCGCTTCGAGCACCGAGATGCCGTCGACGACGTCTTCGAAGTGAACGGTACCTTCTACTTCCGTCATCATCGGACGGGTGTAGGGGTCCCACTCGGCGAGACGCTGGCCGCGCTTCACCTTGTCGCCATCGTCGACGAGGATCTTCGAACCATAGGCAACACGCTGCGACGAACGCTCGACGCCACGCTCGTCCAGGATCTGGACCGCCATGTTACGGCCCATCGCGACGAGTACGCCGTCCGAGTTGCGCAGCATGTTGCGGTTCTTGATCTGGACCGTACCTTCGTAGGACGCTTCCAGGAACGACTGGTCGACCACGGTCGCCGTACCACCCAGGTGGAAGGTACGCATGGTGAGCTGGGTGCCCGGCTCACCGATCGACTGTGCAGCGATAACGCCAACCGCTTCGCCCATGTTGACCGGCGTACCACGAGCCAGGTCGCGGCCGTAGCAGACGCCGCAAACGCCCGTCTGGATTTCGCAGGTCAGCGCCGAGCGGATGCGGATCGACTGGATACCAGCCTTCTCGATCTCGATGACGTCGGGTTCCAGGATCATCCGGCCGGCATCGACGATGCGAGCGCCCGTGACCGGGTGATCGATGTCGTCCAGAGCCGTACGGCCAAGAATACGAGCGCCAAGCGAGGCCACAACCTGACCGGCGTCGACGATCGCCGTCATTGTGAGACCGTTTTCGGTGCCGCAATCGACGGAGTTGACGATGCAATCCTGCGCGACGTCGACGAGACGACGGGTCAGGTAACCGGAGTTCGCAGTCTTCAAGGCGGTGTCGGCCAGACCCTTACGGGCACCGTGGGTCGAGTTGAAGTACTCGTTAACGGTGAGGCCTTCCTTGAAGTTCGAGATGATCGGCGTCTCGATGATTTCGCCCGACGGCTTGGCCATCAGGCCGCGCATGCCGCCCAGCTGGCGCATCTGGTTCGGAGAACCACGGGCGCCGGAGTGCGACATCATGTAGATCGAGTTCATCGGCTTCTGACGACCGTTTTCGTCGAACTCCACCGCCTTAATGCGGGCCATCATTTCGTCGGCGACCTTTTCGGTCGCCTTGCCCCAGGCGTCGACAACCTTGTTGTACTTTTCGCCCTGGGTGATGAGGCCGTCGTTGTACTGCTGCTCGTATTCCTTCACGAGCGCTTCAGTATCGCCGACGATCTTCACCTTGGTGTCCGGGATGACCATGTCGTCCTTGCCGAACGAAATGCCGGCGCGGCAAGCATGGGCAAAGCCGAGCTGCATGATGCGGTCGCAGAAGATGACCGTGTCTTTCTGACCGCAGTGACGGTAAACCGTGTCGATCATCTTGGAGATGTTCTTCTTGGTCATTTCCTGGTTGCAGGTCTCGAACGGCACGTTGACGTTGCGCGGCAACAGTTCGCCGATGATCATGCGGCCAGGCGTCGTTTCGTAGATCTTCGAAACCGGGTTGCCCTCGGCATCGACGGTCTTGAAGCGGCCACGGATCTTGGCATGCAGGGTCACGGCCTTGGTTTCGAGCGCGTGATGCAGCTCGCCCATGTCCGAGAACGCCATGCCTTCGCCCGGCTCGTTCTGGTTCAGGATCGACAAGTAGTAGAGACCGAGAACCATATCCTGCGACGGAACGATGATCGGCGCGCCGTTTGCCGGGTGCAGAATGTTGTTCGTCGACATCATCAGCACGCGTGCTTCGAGCTGGGCTTCGAGAGACAGCGGCACGTGAACGGCCATCTGGTCACCGTCGAAGTCGGCGTTGAAGGCCGTGCAGACGAGCGGATGCAGCTGGATCGCCTTGCCTTCGACCAGGGTCGGTTCGAAGGCCTGGATGCCCAGGCGGTGCAGCGTCGGCGCGCGGTTCAGGAGAACCGGATGCTCGCGGATGACCTCGTCGAGGATATCCCAGACTTCCGGCTTTTCCTTTTCAACGAGCTTCTTGGCCTGCTTGACGGTCGAGGAGAAGCCCTTGGCGTCAAGACGCGCATAGATGAACGGCTTGAACAGCTCGAGCGCCATCTTCTTCGGAAGACCGCACTGGTGCAGCTTCAGTTCCGGACCGGTTACGATGACCGAACGGCCGGAATAGTCGACGCGCTTGCCGAGCAGGTTCTGACGGAAGCGGCCCTGCTTGCCCTTGAGCATGTCGGACAGCGACTTCAGCGGACGCTTGTTGGCGCCGGTGATGACGCGGCCGCGACGGCCGTTGTCGAACAGCGCATCGACAGATTCCTGCAGCATGCGCTTTTCGTTGCGGATGATGATGCCCGGAGCACGCAGTTCGATCAGGCGCTTCAGACGGTTGTTACGGTTGATCACGCGGCGGTAGAGATCGTTCAGATCCGACGTCGCGAAACGGCCACCGTCGAGCGGCACGAGCGGGCGCAGATCCGGCGGGATCACCGGAACGACCTTCATGATCATCCATTCCGGACGATTGCCGGAATCCATGAAGTTCTCGACGATCTTCAGGCGCTTCATCAGCTTCTTCTGCTTCAGATCCGAGGTCGTCTCAGCGAGCTCGGCGCGCAGGTCACCAGCGATCTTCTCCAAATTCATCGAAGCGAGCATTTCATAGATCGCTTCAGCGCCGATCATGGCGGTGAACTGATCTTCGCCGAACTCATCGACGGCGAGCATGTAGTCTTCTTCGCTGAGGAGCTGGTTTTCCTTCAGCGACGTCAGACCCGGCTCGGTCACGATGTAGTTTTCGAAGTACAGAACGCGTTCGACATCCTTCAGCGTCATGTCGAGCAGCGTCGAAATGCGTGAAGGCAACGACTTCAGGAACCAGATGTGGGCGACGGGAGCGGCGAGCTCGATGTGGCCCATGCGCTCACGGCGAACGCGCGACAGCGTGACTTCGACGCCGCACTTTTCGCAGATGATGCCCTTGTACTTCATGCGCTTGTACTTGCCGCACAGGCACTCGTAGTCCTTGATCGGGCCAAAGATGCGCGCGCAGAACAGACCGTCGCGTTCCGGCTTGAACGTACGGTAGTTGATCGTCTCCGGCTTCTTGATCTCACCGTAAGACCAGGAAAGAATCTTCTCCGGCGAGGCGATCGAAATCCGGATGGAATCGAAGGTCTGTGCAGGCACCTGCGGATTGAAAAGATTCATGACCTCTTGGTTCATGCCTGTCTCCTTTACGGGCTTTACGCCCTGAGCTTGGCGAGGGTGCCGACAAATCCCGGGCGCCGGCCCCTGCCCCTTAAACAGCTAAAACCGCATTGGCTGCGGCTCTGTTCCTGCCGAAGACGTCAGCGTCTTCAGGCGGAAACGGTGCGCGCCGCATCGCGGCACGCACCTTGGGTCTCTTTACTCGGCTGCGTCCGGCAACTGTGCCGCCCCAGCCTCGTCGACCTTCGAGTTTTCGAGCTCGACCGAAAGGCCCAGCGAGCGCATTTCCTTGACGAGAACGTTGAAGCTCTCCGGAATGCCCGCTTCGAAGGTATCGTCGCCACGGACGATCGCTTCGTAGACCTTGGTACGACCGGCAACGTCGTCCGACTTGACCGTCAGCATTTCCTGCAGGGTGTAGGCCGCGCCGTAAGCTTCCAGCGCCCAGACCTCCATTTCCCCGAAGCGCTGACCGCCGAACTGCGCCTTACCGCCCAGCGGCTGCTGGGTGACGAGCGAGTACGGACCGATCGAACGGGCGTGGATCTTGTCGTCGACCAAGTGGTTGAGCTTCAGCATGTAGATGTAGCCCACGGTCACCTGACGGTCGAACTGATCGCCGGTACGGCCATCGTAAAGCGTCGACTGACCGGTTACCTTCAGGCCCGCCTGCTCCAGCATCTCGTTGACGTCGGCTTCGACAGCACCGTCGAAGACCGGCGTCGCGATCGAAACGCCGCGACGGGTCTGCTCGGCCAAGCGCACGATCGACTCGTCGTCGTACTGCTTGATCGGCTCGCCCTTCGGGCCCGACCCGATGACGCTGTCGATGGTGTCGCGCAGCGGCTGGATGTCGGCGCCTGCCTTATAGGCATCGAGCATCGCGCCGATCTTCTTGCCCATGCCGGCGCAAGCCCAGCCGAGATGGGTTTCGAGGATCTGGCCGACGTTCATGCGCGAAGGCACGCCGAGCGGGTTCAGAACGACGTCGACATGCGTGCCGTCTTCCAGGAACGGCATGTCTTCGATCGGCACGATACGCGACACGACACCCTTGTTGCCGTGACGGCCGGCCATCTTGTCGCCCGGCTGGATCTTGCGCTTCACAGCGACGAAGACCTTGACCATCTTCATGACGCCCGGAGGCATTTCGTCGCCGCGCTGGACCTTCTCGACCTTGTCCATGAAGCGCTGTTCAAGGCGCGACTTGGATTCGTCGTACTGGGCGCGCAGAGCTTCGATCTCGCCCTGAGCCTTTTCGTCTTCGACGGCGAACATCCACCACTGCGAGCGGGGGTATTCGCTGACGACGAGGTTCGAAAGCTCGGTGCCCTTCTTGAAGCCCTTCGGGCCGGCAACGGCCGTGTGGCCACGCAGCATGTCGACGAGACGTGCGTAGACGTTGCGATCGAGGATCGCCTGTTCGTCGTCGCGGTCCTTGGCGAGGCGTTCGATTTCCTCGCGCTCGATCGCCATCGCGCGTTCGTCCTTCTCAACGCCGTGGCGGTTGAAGACGCGAACTTCGACGACGGTACCGAAGGTGCCCGGGGGCATGCGCATCGAGGTGTCGCGAACGTCGGAAGCCTTTTCACCGAAGATGGCGCGCAGAAGCTTTTCTTCCGGCGTCATCGGGCTTTCGCCCTTCGGCGTGATCTTGCCGACGAGGATGTCACCCGGCTGAACCTCAGCACCGATATAAACGATACCGGCTTCGTCGAGGTTACGCAGCGCTTCTTCCGAAACGTTCGGAATGTCGCGGGTGATTTCTTCCGGACCCAGCTTCGTGTCACGCGCCATCACTTCGAATTCTTCGATGTGGATGGAGGTGAACACGTCGTCGCGCACGATCCGCTCGGAGAGCAGGATCGAGTCTTCGTAGTTGTAGCCGTTCCACGGCATGAACGCGACGAGCGCGTTGCGGCCGAGCGCCAGGTCACCGAGGTCGGTCGAAGGACCGTCGGCGATGATGTCGCCCTTGTTCAGAACGTCACCGACGGTAACCAGCGGGCGCTGGTTGACGCAGGTGTTCTGGTTCGAACGCTGGAACTTCTGCAGACGATAGATATCGACGCCCGACTTCGACGGATCGAGGTCTTCGGTGGCGCGGATAACGATACGGGTCGCGTCAACCTGGTCGACGACGCCGCCACGACGGGCAGCGATTGCTGCGCCGGAGTCACGGGCAACGACCGGCTCCATGCCGGTGCCGACAAACGGCGCTTCGGCGCGCAGCAGAGGCACGGCCTGACGCTGCATGTTCGAGCCCATCAGTGCACGGTTGGCGTCGTCGTTCTCAAGGAACGGGATGAGCGCGGCCGCGACCGAAACGAGCTGCTTCGGCGAAACGTCCATCAGGTTGATGTTGTCGCGCGGAGCCAGCATAACTTCGCCGGCGTGACGGCAAACGACGAATTCTTCCGAGAACGAACCGTCGCTCTCAAGAACCGAGTTTGCCTGCGCGACGTGGTACTTCGCTTCTTCCATCGCCGAGAGATAGACGACGTCGTTCGTCACCTTGCCGTCAACGATCTTGCGGTACGGGCTTTCGATGAAGCCGTACTTGTTGACGCGGGCGAAGGTCGCAAGCGAGTTGATCAGACCGATGTTCGGGCCTTCCGGCGTTTCGATCGGGCAAATACGGCCGTAGTGCGTCGGGTGAACGTCGCGGACTTCGAAGCCGGCGCGCTCGCGGGTCAGACCACCCGGGCCAAGTGCCGAAAGACGGCGCTTGTGGGTGATTTCCGAAAGCGGGTTCACCTGGTCCATGAACTGCGACAGCTGCGAGGAGCCGAAGAATTCGCGGACGGCTGCGGCAGCCGGCTTGGCGTTGATCAGGTCCTGCGGCATGACCGTGTCGATCTCGATCGACGACATGCGTTCCTTGATCGCGCGCTCCATGCGCAACAGACCCAGGCGGTACTGGTTTTCCATCAACTCGCCGACCGAACGAACACGGCGGTTGCCGAGGTTGTCGATGTCGTCGATTTCGCCCTTACCGTCGCGCAGTTCGACGAGCATCTTGACGACAGCAAGGATGTCTTCCTTGCGCAGGATACGGACGGTATCCGCAACTTCAAGGTCGAGGCGCATGTTCATCTTGACGCGGCCGACGGCCGAGAGGTCGTAGCGCTCGGCGTCGAAGAACAGCGTGTTGAACATGGCTTCCGCGGAATCCATGGTCGGCGGCTCGCCCGGACGCATCACGCGGTAGATATCGAACAGAGCGTCCTGACGGTTCTCGTTCTTGTCTACGGTCAGCGTGTTGCGGATGTACGCGCCGACATTGATATGGTCGATGTCGAGAACCGGGATTTCGTCGAAGCCGGCCGACAGAATGACGGGAAGCGTCTTCTCGTCGATCTCGTCGCCTGCTTCGAGGTAGATTTCACCGGTTGCGAAGTTGACGACGTCTTCGGCAAGATAGTTGCCGTAGAGGTCATCATTGGTCGCCTTGAGCGCCTTCAGACCCTTGTCCTGCAACTGACGAAGCAGACGCGGGGTCAGCTTCTTGCCAGCTTCAACGACGACTTCACCGGTGTCGGCGTCGACCATCTCGGTGATGGCCTTCTGACCCTTCAGGGCATCCGGCTGGAACGGCACGCGCCAGCCTTCGCCGTCGCGCTGGTAAAGCGACTTCGTGTAGAAGGTGTCGAGGATTTCCTCGCCGTCCATGCCGAGCGCCATCAGCAGCGACGACACCGGAATCTTGCGGCGGCGGTCGATACGGGCATGCACGATGTCCTTGGCGTCGAACTCGATGTCGAGCCAGGAACCGCGGTAAGGAATGACGCGTGCTGCGAAGAGCAGCTTGCCCGACGAATGGCTCTTGCCCTTGTCGTGGTCGAAGAACACGCCCGGCGACCGGTGCATCTGCGAAACGATAACGCGCTCGGTACCATTGACGATGAAGGTACCGTTGTCGGTCATGAGCGGCATGTCGCCCATGTAGACGTTCTGTTCCTTGATGTCCTTGATCGACTTCGCGCCGGTATCCTCGTCGATATCGAATACGATGAGGCGCAGCGTCACCTTGAGCGGCGCTGCGTAGGTCAGATCGCGCTGACGGCATTCCTCGACGTCGAACTTCGGCGGCTCGAATTCGTAGGACACGAACTCAAGCATCGATGCGCCCGAGAAATCCTTGATCGGGAAAACGGACTTGAAAACAGCTTGGAGCCCCTCATCAGGGCGACCGCCCTTGGGCTCTTCAACCATCAGAAACTGGTCGTAGGATGCCTTCTGAACCTCGATGAGGTTCGGCATTTCTGCGACTTCTGGAATTTTACCAAAAAACTTGCGTACGCGCCTGCGACCGTTAAACGAAAGGGTCTGAGCCATCGTCGCTCCTTGTCAATCTTGCATCCGGGCCTGCAACGGACGGGAACCGATGGCCAGTCGACCCCGTCAATCAATGAGTAGTCCAATCTCGTCCAGCTAACGGAAAACGCTCAGCGCGGATTGCTGTGCTGCCTTCCGTTCGAGACCATCCTCTTGAAGAACCCATTACCCAAAAGCCGTTTTTCGACAGGCTTTTGGGTAATATGTTCCAAAAACGGTCAAAGAGAGGCGGCCGAAATGGCCACCTCCCCTTGCAAAATGCCGAATTACTTGACGTCAACCTTGGCGCCAGCGTCTTCGAGCTTCTTCTTGAGGTCAGCAGCTTCAGCCTTGGAAACTGCTTCCTTAACCGGCTTAGGAGCGCCTTCGACGAGGTCCTTGGCTTCCTTGAGGCCGAGACCGGTGATGGCGCGGACTTCCTTGATGACGTTGATCTTGTTGGCGCCAGCGTCAACGAGGATAACGTCAAATTCGGTCTTTTCTTCTTCAGCAGCAGCAGCAGCACCGCCGGCAGCGCCGCCAGCAACAGCAACAGCTACCGGAGCAGCAGCCGAAACGCCCCACTTCTCTTCGAGCAGCTTGGAAAGCTCAGCAGCTTCCAGAACGGTCAGCGAGGAGAGGTCTTCAACGATCTTTGCGAGATCAGCCATTTTACTTTTCCTTTTGTTCGGTTCGAACTGGTTTTAAATACAACAGCGAAAATCCGCCTTAGGCGGCTTCGTCCTTCTTGGCATAGGCCGAGAACACGCGAGCAAGCTGGCTTGCCGGTGCTGCAACAACCGTTGCGACGCGGGTTGCCGGGGCATTGAGAAGGCCCAGCAGCTTTGCGCGCAGCTCGTCGAGCGAAGGCAGGGTCGCGAGCGACTTGACTGCTTCGGCGTTGAGCGTGGTTGTGCCCATGGCGCCACCGAGAACAACGAGCTTGTCGTTGGTCTTGGCGAAATCCATGACGACCTTAGGAGCCGTGATCGGGTCTTCGCTGTATGCGATCAGCGTCTGACCCTTGAAGAGATTGCTCATCCCTTCCGACTCGGTGCCCTGAAGAGCGATCTTGGCCAGGCGGTTTTTCGCGACTTTGACGGTGCCGCCAGCAGCGCGCATCTTCGAACGGAAGTCGTTCATCTGCGCAACTGTGACACCAGCATAGTGGGCCACGACAACCGAACCGGAAGCCTTGAAGACTTCGTTCAGCTCCGTGACGAATTCGCGTTTTTCCGCTCTTTCCACTGTCTGTCTCCAGTAGGCAGGGTTGCAATACTGCAGCCCCGCCGGGTTTGCCTTTGTCACCCGAGATCGAGCTCGATCCCACGTAACGCTTAAGGATCCTGTCCCTTGGCGTTCCCGGAAGAGCCGGGTCTGACACAAGGCAAGCGAGGTTCGAACCGAATTTCGACGCCTCCGGCGCCATAGCGAAATTCAGATCTTACCCGTCTCATGCAGGCCGAAGTGATTAAGGTAAAACCACCCGCAATCTCGGACAGGAGTTCCGGACTTGACGTCCGGAATTCCCGGCCCCGAAAGGCCGGGAATTTGGTACCGGGCCGAAGCCCGAAAACGATTAAGCGACGCTGAGCGTGGCCGGGTCGATCTTGAGGCCTGGGCCCATGGTCGACGAAATAGCGACGCGCTTGACGTAGTTGCCCTTGGCGCCGGTCGGCTTTGCCTTGATCACTGCGTCTGCGAAGGCACGGATGTTTTCTTCCAGTGCCTTGGCATCGAAGGATGCCTTGCCGATGCCGGCGTGAACGATACCGGCCTTTTCGACGCGGAACTCGACGGCGCCGCCCTTGGATGCCTTGACGGCACCAGCGACGTCCATCGTGACGGTGCCGACCTTCGGGTTCGGCATCATGCCACGCGGGCCGAGAACCTTACCGAGGCGACCGACGAGCGGCATCATGTCCGGGGTTGCGATGCAGCGATCGAAATCGATCTTGCCGCCCTGAACGATTTCAACGAGCTCTTCCGCGCCAACGACGTCAGCACCGGCAGCCTTGGCTTCGTCAGCCTTGGCGCCACGTGCGAAAACGGCGACGCGAACCGAGCGGCCGGTGCCGTTCGGCAGGTTGACGACGCCGCGGACCATCTGGTCGGCGTGGCGCGGGTCAACGCCGAGGTTCATCGCAACTTCGATGGTCTCGTCGAACTTGGCAGTTGCACGTTCCTTGACCATCGAAACGGCCTCGGTGAGACCGTAGATCTTCGTCGGATCGACGCCCTCGCGGGACTTCTGTACACGCTTTGCAATCTTCGCCATGGTCTTAGCCTACCACTTCCAGGCCCATAGCGCGGGCAGAGCCCTCGATCATGGCCATTGCGCCTTCGATATCGGCAGCATTGAGATCCTTCATCTTGGCTTCGGCGATCGACTTGATCTGAGCCTTGGTGAGCTTGCCAGCCGAGCCACCCTTGCCGGGGGTCTTCGAACCGGACTGGATCTTTGCTTCCTTCTTCAGGAAGTAGCTGACCGGCGGCTGCTTCATGACGAAAGTGAAGGACTTGTCCTGGTAATAGGTGATGACGACCGGGATCGGCATACCCTTTTCCATTTCCTGCGTGGCGGCATTGAACGCCTTGCAGAATTCCATGATGTTAATGCCACGCTGACCGAGCGCAGGACCGATCGGCGGGGACGGATTGGCCGACCCAGCCTTCACCTGCAGCTTGAGCTGGCCTGCAACTTTCTTAGCCATTTCTCTCTGCCTTTCTGAAATCCCCTTGCGACGGATCGCACCGGGATCTGTTACGCCGGTTGCCCGGCTTGTTGCCGATCACGGGGATCGGCGGCTGCGGTTGCGTGGTACGGACGATCCGACCCGGCTAAGGTCGCTCCCCTTCCACGCGCATGCGGATTTCTCCGCCAGAACGGGTCGCAACCCGCCCTATCTCTTGAGATCTTCTCAGACCTTCTCGACCTGACCGTATTCCAGCTCGACCGGCGTCGCGCGACCGAAGATCGAAACCTCGACCTTGAGGCGCGAACGCTCTTCGTCGACGTCCTGAACGACGCCATTGAACGAGGCGAACGGACCATCCGAAACGCGGACCTGCTCGCCGATCTCGAACGAGACCGACGGCTTCGGACGCTCGACGCCATCCTGGACCTGACCAAGGATGCGCTCAGCCTCATGGTCCGGAATCGGAACCGGCTTGCTGTCGGTACCGAGGAAACCCGTTACCTTCGGCGTATTCTTGATGAGATGGAAAGCCTCATCCGTCAGATTGGCGCGAACCAGAACGTAGCCCGGGAAGAACTTGCGCTCGGCGTCGACCTTGCGGCCACGACGCACTTCGACAACCTTCTCGGTCGGCACGAGAATCTTCTCGAACAAATGCTCGAGACCCTTCTGCTTGGCCTTTTCTTCGATCGATTCAGCGACCTTCTTTTCGAAGTTCGAATAGGCGTGAACAATATACCAGCGCGCAGCCATACTACCCTCCACCCAATCAAGCGCCAACGTTGAGGATGAGGCCGATCGCCCAACCCATCAACTGGTCCGCAGCAAAGAAGAAGGCAGCGGCAAAAAAGACCATGACAAAGACCATCAGCGTCGAGATCATCGTCTCGCGCCGAGAAGGCCAAGTCACTTTCGACGTCTCCGAGCGAACCTGCTGCAGAAACGTTACCGGATTCGTTTTGGATGCCATGTAATGCTCACGCCATTACGGCGCGTAAAGCCGATGATTCAGCCCCACGCACCGCGTGTCTGTTTGGACCCTACATAAAGACCGATTCTGAAAACCACAAGAGCCAATCAGTCTTTTTTGTGAATTTCGTCGACCGGGTCACCGGTCCTTAAGCTTTAGTTTGCCGTCCCCTCAGCCTTTATGCAAGCGCGAGAGAAATGGCAGGGGCAGAGGGGCTCGAACCCCCGACCTGCGGTTTTGGAGACCGCCGCTCTACCAACTGAGCTATACCCCTATTCAGCTGCGCCTTCGTCTAACGACGCGTCGCCGCCTCAAGTCAGCGGCTTAATATTCAGTTTGCCGGAGGATGACAAGCACCTTTCACCGAAGAAGCGAAAAAATCCTCATCGAATTGCAACAACCCCCTGCCCTGCCGCCTCCGGCGTCACGAACGGGCGCAAGTCATTGTCGAGCCTGCCGTAATTCCCGCGGCGCGCGAAGTCGGGAATCCGCTATCCTGCCGGCAATTGCCGGGAGCCGAATCATACGTCGCGCATCACGCTGGCCGAATACGGTCCCTGCTGGCTTTGTTGTTTGAAGAGCGAGCCTCAGAGATCGCGACGCTGCTTCACCCTTCGTCCGCGAGGTCCATCACATCGGCAGCACCGCAGTGCCCGGATTGCCGGCGAAGCCGAAGATCGATATCGATGCGGTCATCGCGGATCTGAGAAGGCTGCCGGAGCTGACTGCGCGCCTTCGCAGCATCGGCTACACCTTTCACCGCGATCCGCACGCAAGCGGCCTCTGGACCTTCACCACCGATACGCGCCCCTACGGCACGCGCCTCTATCTTTGCTCTGGCGACAACGCCGCTCATGCGGCACGCCTCCTCTTCCGCGACCAGTTGCGTGAACGGCCGGACTATGCCGAGCGATACGAGACGCTGAAAAAGCGGCTTGCCACAGACGCCAATGGCGATTGGGATATCTACACCCACGGCAAGCGCGACTTTATCGATGAAGTCCTGGCAGCTCCTGCAACGAAAAAGGCCCCGCCGTTGCCAGCGGGGCCTCTCTACTGATCTGAAACCAGCAGATTACTCGACGATCGAGGCTACGATGCCTGCGCCGACGGTACGGCCGCCTTCGCGGATCGCGAAGCGCAGCTTTTCTTCCATCGCGATCGGAACGATCAGCTCGACGGCAACGGTGACGTTGTCGCCCGGCATGACCATTTCCGTGCCTTCCGGCAGCGTCACGATGCCCGTCACGTCCGTCGTGCGGAAGTAGAACTGCGGACGGTAGTTCGTGAAGAACGGCGTATGACGGCCGCCTTCTTCCTTCGTCAGGATGTAGGCTTCGGCCATGAACTTCTTGTGCGGCTTGACCGAACCCGGCTTGCACAGGATCTGGCCACGCTCAACGCCGTCACGGTTAACACCACGGATCAGCGCGCCGATGTTGTCGCCGGCCTGGCCCTGGTCGAGCAGCTTGCGGAACATTTCAACGCCCGTAACCGTCGTCTTCGACGTGTCGCGGATGCCGACGATTTCAACTTCTTCGCCGACCTTGACGATACCGCGCTCAACGCGACCGGTCACAACCGTACCACGGCCCGAGATCGAGAACACGTCTTCGATCGGCATCAGGAACGGCTGGTCGATCGGACGCTCCGGCGTCGGGATGTAGGCGTCAACAGCGGCCATCAGCTCGCGGATCGCGTCTTCGCCGATCTTCTTGTCCGAATCTTCTAGAGCTGCAAGAGCCGAGCCCTTGATGATCGGAATGTCGTCGCCCGGGAATTCGTAGGACGACAGAAGTTCGCGAACTTCGAGTTCGACGAGCTCGAGAAGCTCGGCGTCGTCAACCTGGTCGACCTTGTTGAGGAACACGACGATTGCCGGAACGCCAACCTGGCGGGCGAGCAGGATGTGCTCGCGGGTCTGCGGCATCGGGCCGTCAGCAGCCGAGCAAACCAGGATCGCGCCGTCCATCTGAGCCGCACCGGTGATCATGTTCTTGACGTAGTCGGCGTGGCCGGGGCAGTCAACGTGAGCGTAGTGACGGTTCGGCGTCTCGTACTCAACGTGGGCCGTCGAAATGGTGATACCACGGGCCTTTTCTTCCGGCGCAGCGTCGATCTGGTCATACGCCTTGAACTCGCCGAAGTACTTCGTGATCGCTGCGGTCAGCGACGTCTTGCCATGGTCAACGTGGCCAATCGTGCCAATGTTAACGTGCGGCTTGTTGCGCTCAAATTTGCTCTTTGCCATGGGTACGTTTCCTGTGGTCAAGTATGAATGATCAGCCGGCAGGGCCGGTTTGTGGAGCCGTTTAAGGGTTTCAGGGGATTTGCGCAAGACTTAATTGCGTACGCCCGGACCGGTCGCCGACGGCCTTTTCCTGCCGATATGTAAGAACGCTGAAGCGCCGACACAAGGGCAGGCATGCGCGAATCACGGATCGCTCCGCAAGCAAGACAAACAATGACTTACCGCGAAGCGTTGGAGCATCGGATTAATTCGGATAAGGAGGCTGTTCGCTGCTGGAGCGGGTAGCGGGAATCGAACCCGCGTATTCAGCTTGGAAGGCTGCTGCTCTACCATTGAGCTATACCCGCGGGCCTTCGATCCAGAAGCAGAATGGTGGAGGGAGTTGGATTTGAACCAACGTAGGCTGAGCCAACGGATTTACAGTCCGTCCCCTTTAACCACTCGGGCATCCCTCCATTATTCTGTCGGGATCTTTCGACCAAGCATTTGAGATCGTGAGACAACCAGCGACGCGTCGTTGCCGCCTCTCGATCTGTGGCCGGGTATATGACCGCCCTCTTTCCTCCTGTCAACACGGGTCAGTGGAAAATTTCCGAATTTCTCCACAGCGACAATTCCGGACCGCTCATCGAAAACCATTTCGCCACGCCTGCAACCCCTCTATAAGACGCCCATGAGCAAAGATCACACCGGCGACAAGAGCGCCAAGGACACCCATTACGCCAACCTCAGGCGCGCCCACCGCGACGCCAAGCGGGAACGCGGCGAAATCCCAACGCTAAAACAGGAGAAGCGCCGCAAGGCGCCGGCCGACTGGAAGCCACCGCAGCTCGCGCCCGAGCAGGTTCTGCTCTACGGCCTGCATACGGTTCGCGCCGCCCTCGACAATCCGGCGCGCCAGTTCGTTCGCCTCAGCGTGACGCCGAACGCCGCTGCAAGATTGGAGCTCGACGAGCTTTCGGCCCTGCCCTTCCCGGTCGAAACCGTGACGCCGCAGGATCTCGACAAGATCCTCGGCCCCGATGCGATCCACCAGGGCGTGATGCTCGAGACGCGCCCCTTGCCGCATCGCAAGCTCGAAGCGCTTCGCGACTGCCCGCTGATTCTGGTGCTCGACCAAGTGACGGATCCGCACAATGTCGGCGCCATCATGCGTTCCGCCGTCGCCTTCGATGCCGGTGCGTTGATCACCACCATGCGCCACAGCCCGACCGAATCGGGCGTTCTCGCCAAATCCGCCTCGGGCGCGCTGGAAATGATTCCCTATATCCAGATCACCAATCTTGCGGATGCCATCGAAGAACTCCATCGGCTGGGCTTCCAGACGATCGGCCTCGATTCGGAAGGACCGCAGCCGCTTGAAGGAACATTCAGCGGTGAGAAGATCGCGCTCGTTCTCGGCTCCGAGGGCAAGGGACTGCGGCAGAAGACCCGTTCGATCGTGACCGACCTTGCCCGCCTCGACATGCCGGGCGCGATCAAGTCGCTGAACGTGTCGAACGCGGCAGCAATCGCCATGTATGCCGCGCGCCAGTTCCTGAACCGCTGACATCCACGCGCAGCCGGCCGCCCATGGCGACGACCAAGCGGGCGACGGCGTCATCCCACACTGCTGCAAGGGCTGGCGCATTGACGCGAAAATGTGACTGTGGAAATCTCCGCGCGTTGGGATCGGAGAGCTCCATGGTTGTCGCAGTTGCGTCACGCGTTCCTATGTTTCGGCTGCTCGTTCTGGGTGCAGTCTGCCTCGGTTCACACACCGCCTTCGCCGCCGGCGACATCGATCCCGGGATCATCGCGGCGCAGGCGGGCGACTATCTGGTCGCGCCGCTCGATGGCGCCGAAGGATGCAAGCTCACCCTCACCGCCGATGAGGCGATCGGCGGCTACGCAGTTACCGGAGCCGAGGGTTGCGCCAAGAGTGTGCCAACCCTTGCCGACGTCGCCGCCTGGAATTTCGACGGGAACGGCGGCCTGCTGCTGATCGACGTCCTGCGAAAAGTCCATGCCCGCTTTGAAGAGAGCGAGGGATCCCCGCTCCTGACGAACGGCGAGGACGGGCCTCGACTGGCCCTCGTAACCGCGGTGGACGGCATCTCGCATCTGCCGGCGCCGGCAAACATGAAAGGCGCGTGGCAGATGAAACGGCCGGGCGGAACCGCCATCTGCCATGTGCGCTTTAAGGAGGCTGCCGACAGTGACGGCAATTTTGCACTGTCCGTCGAAGAGCCATGCGATAGCGCCGTCAGAAAATTGAAACTGAAGAGCTGGACGGCGAACGGACTTGGCATAACCCTGCTCGGCGAAGACGGCAGCTCGCTCGCGTTCACCGCCACACCTTCCGGCTTCGAAAAAGACCGTAATGAGGGCGGCAAGCCGCTGCTCCTCGTCAGAAACTGACCAATTGCTCCGTAGGGCTCAGCGGCGTGCTCATGCCGGCCGCCGTCGGGCAGCCGTCACGCAGCTTCTTCCAGGTGGAGACGTTGAGGTTCATTTCGCAGCGCGCCATATAGACGTTGCCGTCGACCCTTAGGCAGGCGATCTGTCCGAGCTCATATTTCGAACCGTCGCGGTTGCGGCACGTGCAATTGTGTGCGCGCGCCGCGTCGGCGGCGAGCAGTGCAGCCACCGCAGCGGTCATGCCCAACAGAATTGTCCGCCGGTCCACCATCGATGCATTATAAAGCAGATTGTGAAATCCCAAAACGGACAATGCCGGCTGCGTTTGCAACCGGCACCGTCCGCACGCAGGGCCTGGGCCCCTCCACCGGATCACGTCAGTGACCCGCTGAACCTATATGTTAGCTCGCCAGGCGAAGGACGTTGCCTTCCGCGATGGCCTTTTCAGCCTCAGCGATCGCAAACTGCTTGGAATCGGCGCTGAGGTTGAGACCTTCGGCACGGACAAATTCCACATCTGTGACGCCCAGGAAGCCGAAGACCGTCTTCAGGTAGGATTCCTGGTGGTCCATGACGGCGGCCGGGCCGGCGGAGTAGTGACCGCCGCGGGTCGAGGCGACGATGATCTTCTTGCCCTTGGCGAGGCCTTCCGGACCATTTTCGGTGTAGCGGAACGTCTTGCCGGAGACGGCGATGCGGTCGATCCAGGCTTTCAGCTGGCTCGGGATGCCAAAGTTGTACATCGGGGCGCCGATGACGACCGTGTCGGCCGCCAGGAATTCTTCGAGCATGTCGCGGCCAAGCTTGACGTCGGCGGCAAGGTCGGCATCCACGCCTGCGAGATCGGCGGGAGCCATGATCTGGGCGCCGGTCAAATGCGGGAGCGAGCTGGCGGCGAGATCACGATAGGTCACGGTGGCATCCGGGCGGTCAGCCTTGATCTGAGCGGCGAGTGCGGCCGTCAGGCGACGGGAAACCGAGTGATCGCCGAGGATACCAGAGTCGATATGAAGAACGTTCATGGGAACACCTTTGTGTTTGCGTTGCGGTGCTCCACATATGAGCGGAAAACAATCGACCGATAAGCCAGCGGATATTTGACATACTGTTTCCAGACGGAAACAATCGGGCAAAGCATCCGGACCTCGGAGACAGGACAATGCAGGATCTGAACGATCTCGGGCTCTTTGCCGCCGTCGTGCGCAACAACGGCTTCAGCGCTGCCGCACGCGATCTCAATATACCCAAATCCAAACTCAGCAAACATGTGGCCCGCCTCGAGGAACAGCTCGGCGTGCGGTTGCTTGAACGTTCGACCCGCAAGCTGCGTGTCACCGACATCGGCCGGGTTTTCTATGAACATTGCCAGGGGCTGCTCGACGGCGTCGCGGCCGCCGAAGCCGAAATTGCGGCGGTGCGGGCTGAACCTTCGGGCACCGTCAGGCTCGCCTGCCCACTCGGCTTCACCCCGATGCTCGCGGATATCCTGCCGGCGTTTCACCGGCGTTATCCCGGCGTGCGGCTCCTGATCACCGCCACCAACCGGCGCATCGACCTGATCGAAGAACGGATCGATGTGGCGCTCCGCGCCCGCGGCCAGCTCGATACCGACAATCAGCTGATCATCCGCAAATTCGGCGAGGTTCGCGAGCGGCTCGCCGCTAGCCCGACGTTCCTTGCCCGCTCGGGCGACATCACCATCGACAACCTCAGCCAGCAGGCGACGCTGTCGATGAACGAACAACACCCGACCGACGTCTGGCGGCTCGTCTCATCCGACGGAAACACGACGGAAATCTCCCATCGTCCGATCATCGGCTGCAGCGACTTCCTGATCCTCGAACGCGCCGCGATCGAAGGCATGGGCGTGGCGCTGTTGCCGGACCATATCTGCGAGCGCGCCTTCCGCGCCGGCGTGCTCGTGCCGGTGCTGCCGGAATGGACCTCGAACGACGTCGTGGTGCACCTCGTCTTCCCGTCTCGCCAGGGCATGCTGCCGGCGACCCGGGCGCTGATCGACTATCTCGCCGAAAACCTTCTCAACGCCCTGCAGAAATGCCGGGAGGTTCCGATGCGCATGGCCCCCTCGTTCGACATCTGACATCGCGAGGCAGTCCCGCTCAGCACCGGCAAATCATCAAGACATTGCCGTCGGGGTCGCGGATCGTGAACCATTGCTCGAATTGCACCGGCGTGACGATCTCGACACCGAGGGCGACCGCGTGATGATGTGCCGCAGCCACGTCTTCGGTATCGAAATGAAAGAGCGGCGCATCCTGCGGCCTCCCGAGAGCGAATATTCTCGCATCGAGAATCAATCGTGCGCCGTTACCCTTTGGAAAGACCGCGAGGTGGCCGTGCACGGTTTCCGGTTCGTCGACCTGGATCGGCACGCCTTTCTTATGGCGATCCTTGCTGAACGTGATTGACTGCTCAATTCGCAGCTTGGCCCCGCGTCTCAAATCCGAATGCGGTTAAAGCTTCAAAACATGCGCGATTTCAGCAGAAAAAGGCAGATGTGGTGCCCCCAGAGAGACTCGAACTCCCGACCTACTGATTACAAATCAGCCGCTCTACCAACTGAGCTATAAGGGCACTTGCTGCGGTGGGAGTTACCATAATCTCATCCGGTGTAAAGCAAAATTGCGAATTCTCCCAATTTTTCAGATGCGTTCGGCTTCGGGCCATGCCAGAAACGATGGACAGAGATCGCCGCTAGCGGCATGCAACGCATCGAACGGACCACTGTTTCATGGCCAGAACGTTCAACTCCTTCGCCTTCCTCGCCTCTTCTGCGGAGGAGGCGCAAAAGGCTGCGGCTGATCTCAAGGCGATCTATGGTGACAACGATCCGGCGAAGGCCGATGTGATCGTAGCGCTCGGCGGCGACGGCTTCATGCTGCAGACGCTGCACCAGACCATGAACAGCGGCAAACTGGTCTACGGCATGAACCGCGGCTCCGTCGGCTTCCTGATGAACCGGTACAGCACCGAGAACCTGACGGACCGCATCTGCCAGGCAGTCGAGAACGCGTTCCATCCGCTGGAGATGCAGACGACCGACGTCTACGGCGAGAGCTTCACGGCGCTTGCGATCAACGAAGTCTACCTCTTCCGCCAGTCCTATCAGGCTGCAAAGCTTCGCGTCCTCATCGACGGAAAGACAAGGCTCCAGGAGCTGACCTGCGACGGCCTGCTGGTGGCGACACCAGCCGGTTCCACCGCCTACAACCTCTCCGCCCATGGGCCGATCCTGCCGCTCGAAGCACCGCTTCTGGCCATGACGCCGGTCAGCGCCTTCCGTCCACGCCGCTGGCGCGGCGCGCTCTTGCCGAACCATGTCACGGTCGAGATCGAAATCCTGGAAGCCGACAAGCGGCCGGTGAACGCCGTGGCGGACCATCAGGAAGTAAAGTCGGTGGTCAAGGTGCGGATCGCCGAATCGGAGAACATGACGGCGCGCATCCTCTCGGATCCCGATCATTCCTGGTCGGACCGCATCCTGGCCGAGCAATTTTCGAACTGAACGCACGTTCTCCGCGCGATATGTTATGATCCTCCACGGCTCGTTTTCCGACGGCTACTGCATGTTTTCCTTTAATCGTAGCCGATTAAAGGACAAAAACATGCAGCAATTCAAAGTGCTACAGCGACCTTTGCGCGTCTGATAAGACGCGCGGCGCTGTAGGAGCGAAGCGGCAGCGGAGCTGCGGTTTGAAAGGACGACAATCCCCAATGCAAAGATCCGCCCTCCTCGCGCTTCTCCTGTTCGTGAGCACCGCCGGCGCCAGGGCCGAGGACGCCAACGTCGTGCCGCCGCAGGCTACCTTTGTCACGAGCACCGGCTACTGGGAGGAAAGCGGAGCGCCGCTTTCATCACTCGATCCCAATGCGGCCGCCGAGAAGCAAACCGACGCCCGCCGCGGCTACTACAAGCTGATCGCGCTTCGCCAGACGGATGGCACGGCACAGGTCCATCTGCAGCAGATCGAAGCGACGCCAGCCGGACCGGTGGTGGTTTCCTCGGCGGAGCTCGAAGAGTTCTCGGCGCTCAAAGCCTATGTCACCGACATTCGCCCGGAGACCTCAACCGGCGTCACCGCGCAGCCGGGCATGTTCGCGACCGTCTATCTGAAGACAGATCCGACCGCCCGCGAACCGGAGACCTGGACCGTGCTCATCGATGATCTCGGCGACATCAAGGTCGAGCGCGCCTCGAACTGAGCAAAAGAAAAGGCCGGATGCGAACACCCGGCCTTCTTCAATTCAAGAACTCTCGCAACGACGCTTAGTTCAAATCGTCGACGACTGCATCCGCGCCACCGCTGACACGGTGCGCAAGCGCCGCCTCCATGAACTCGTTGAGCTCGCCGTCGAGCACATCGCCCGGTGCGGTGCTCTCGACCCCGGTGCGCATGTCCTTGACCAGCTGGTAAGGCTGCAGAACGTAGGAGCGGATCTGGTGGCCCCAGCCGATATCCGTCTTTGACGCAGCCTCGGCGTTTGCCGCCTCTTCGCGCTTCTTCAACTCCGACTCGTAGAGACGCGCACGCAGCATGTCCCAGGCCTTGGCCCGGTTCTTGTGCTGTGAGCGCTCCTGCTGGCACTGCACGACGATACCGGACGGCATATGCGTAATACGCACGGCCGAGTCGGTCGTGTTGACGTGCTGGCCACCGGCACCAGACGAGCGGTAGGTGTCGATGCGGCAGTCACTCTCGTTGATGTCGATCTGGATCGAATCGTCGACCACCGGGTAGACCCAGATCGACGAGAACGAGGTGTGGCGGCGCGCATTGCTGTCATAGGGCGAAATGCGAACGAGGCGATGCACGCCCGATTCGGTCTTCAGCCAACCATAGGCATTGTGGCCCTTGACGAGCAGCGTCGCAGACTTGATGCCGGCTTCTTCACCGTCCTGGATTTCAAGAAGCTCGACCTTATATCCCTGGCGCTCGGACCAACGGGTGTACATGCGCAGAAGCATGTTGGCCCAGTCCTGGCTTTCGGTACCGCCGGCGCCGGAATGCACTTCGAGATAGGTGTCGTTCTGATCGGCCTCGCCGGAAAGCATGGCCTCGACCTGCTTCTTGGCCGCTTCGTTGCGCAGTTCACGCAGCGCCTGTTCGGCATCCGCGATGATCGCCGCGTCGCCCTCTTCCTCGCCGAGCTCGATGAGTTCGATGTTGTCGTTGAGCTGCTGCTCGAAACGACGCAGGCCATTGATGCCGTCGTCGAGTTGCTGGCGCTCGCGCATCAGCTTCTGTGCTTCCGAAGCATCGTTCCACAAGGTCGGATCTTCCGCCTTGTTGTTCAACCAGTCCAGTCGTCTTACCGCCTGATCCCAGTCAAAGATGCCTCCTCAGCAGGCTTATGGCCTGCTTGATTTCGTCGACAATGTTCTCGATTTCGCTGCGCATAATCCTGCTTCTTGTGAACCCGATATGAAATTGAGCGTCAAATAGCGATGCCCGCCGCTGATGTAAAGGCGGCGGGCATCGCGAGAGGGGAAAGGCTTAGAACAGACCGTTGGAGCCCGAGGTCACCGCCTGGTTCGCCTGCGGCGAGTTCTTCAGGATTTCCTCCGGCGGCACGTATTGATCGAGCCCGCCGATGACCGAGAAGGTGTCGGCCGGGCCGGTGCCGGGCTTGAAGGCCTCGATGATCGTGTCCGGCTCACCCTCTTGGGCGGCCATGCCGGTCTTGCGGTTGACGGCGACCATGCTCATGCCCTCGGGCACAACGAACTTGCTCGGGCGGGTGTCCTTGACGGCTTCCTGCATGAAGTCGTTGAAGATCGGCACCGCGAGGCTGCCGCCGGTTTCACCATAGCCCATCGGCTTCGGCGTGTCGTAGCCAAGGAAAACGCCGGTGACGATGTTCGGGGTGAAGCCGACGAACCAGGCGTCCTTTTCGTCATTTGTCGTGCCGGTCTTGCCGGCAACCGGACGATCGAGCTTGATCTTGCCGGCGGCCGTGCCGCGCAGCACGACACCGCGCAGCATCGAGGTCACCTGATAGGCGGTCATCGGGTCGAGCACATAGTCGCGATCGTCGACCGGCACAGGCTCTTCCTGGCCGGTCCAGTCGGCGCCGTTGCAATCGTCGCAGCGGCGCTGGTCGTGGCGAAAGATCGTGCGGCCGTAGCGATCCTGGATGCGGTCGACCATCGAGGGCGTGACCGCCTTGCCGCCATTGGCGATGACCGCATAAGCGGAGACCAGCCGCAACAGCGTCGTTTCGCCGGCGCCGAGCGACATCGCGAGCAGATACGGTTGCAGCTCGTCATAGATGCCGAAGCGCTTGGCATATTCTGCCACGAGATCCATGCCGAGATGCCGGGCGAGACGCACGGTCATCAGGTTGCGACTGTTTTCCAGGCCGAGGCGCAAGGTGGAAGGACCGGTGAAGCGCCCGTCGTAGTTCTTCGGCTTCCATGTCCTGACGGCACCGTCGGCAAGGGCGATCGGCGCATCCATCACCAGCGTCGTCGGCGCATAGCCGTTGTCGAGTGCTGCGGCGTAGACGAAGGGCTTGAAGGACGAACCCGGCTGACGCATCGCCTGCGTCGCGCGGTTGAATTCCGACTGGCCATAGGAGAAGCCACCGGCGACTGCGAGGACGCGGCCGGTCTTCGGATCCATCGCGACGAGACCACCCTGCACCTTCGGCGGCTGGCGCAGGCGATATTCGCCCTTTTCGGCGAGCGGCTCAACGTAGACAACGTCGCCGGCGCCGAAGACGCCTTCGGGGGATTTCGCCGACTTGCGGTCGCCAGTCGCCGAACGGTAGGCCCACTGCATGTTCTTGGCGGAGATGTGTCCGGTGACGCGCTCGGCCACGATTTTGCCCGATGCTTCCTTCTCCGGCTGGATGCCGATCTCGGCGCCCTGTGCGTCGACAGAGAGAACAACGGCGAGCTTCCACTCCGGCACGTCGCTGAAGGCGACGACGGCACCAAGCGGCTCACCCCAATCGCCACCGATCTCGATCGACTTCACCGGACCATGGAAGCCGCGGCGCTCGTCGTAGGTCAGCAGACCCGCCTGCAGCGCCTTACGGGCCGCGATCTGCAGACGCGGATCGAGCGAGGTGCGAACCGACAGGCCGCCCTCATAGAGCGCGTTGTCGCCGTATTTCTGAATGATCTGCCGGCGGACTTCCTCGGCGAAGAAATCGGAGGCGAAGAGATGCGCGCCGCCGCGGCGCGGGTTGACACCGAGCGGCTGCTTCTTGGCTTCTTCGCCGTCGGCCTTGGTGACGTAGCCGTTCTCGACCATGCGGTCGATCACCCAGTTGCGGCGTTCGATGGCGGCTTCGGTCTTGCGGAACGGATGGTAGTTGGCCGGTCCCTTCGGGAGCGCTGCGAGATAGGCGGCCTCAGAAACGGTAAGCTCGGTCACCGGCTTGTCGAAATAGGTGAGCGCCGCACTGTGCAACGCCATAGGAACGCCGCGCCGAAGAAGATCTCGTTGAGATAGAGTTCAAGGATCCGGTCCTTGCTGTAGGCCTGCTCGATGCGGAACGAAAGGATCGCTTCCTTGACCTTGCGGTCGATCGTCTGGTCCGAGCTCAGCAGGAAGTTCTTTGCCACCTGCTGCGTGATCGTCGATGCGCCAACCGGGCGACGGCCGGAACCGAAGTTCTGCAGGTTCACCGCGATAGCGCGGGCGAGACCTGTGATATCGACACCCGGATGCTGGTAGAAGTTTTTGTCTTCGGCGGAGATGAAGGCTGCCTTGACGCGATCAGGAATCGCCTGGATCGGCAGATAGAGACGCCGCTCACGGGCATATTCCGCCATCAGCGCGCCATTGCCGGCATGAAAGCGCGTCGTTACAGGCGGCGAGTATTTCGCCAGCACCTCGTAGTCCGGTAGATCCTTGGTGACGACGCCCAGATAAAGCGCCACGGCTCCAGCCACGCCAAGCAGCAGAAACGCACCAATCCCGAAGAAATATCCAATCAGCCTGATCATCAGTCAGATACCGGTACCTTAATTATCGTTCAATTGCCGGACCGCCGAGCGACAGTCCATGCTCTGTCCCGCCGGCTTAATTGCGTCAGTCCGACCAAACTCTTCCGTCAGAAATCGTCTGGCTTCGCAGCAACCCGCTAAGCCCGGCTCCTCATATGGCGAGGAACCCCGGGCTTCAACTCGTTTCTCAACAAATCCGGGCGCAATTCCGGTTAGGTTCCCGGAATGTGCGTAAAATAGGGCTGTTTCCGATTATCGCGTGCGCATCCAGTTGAAAAGCATAACGCTGTTACCAAGGCGACACAAATCACTTCGTTCCTGGGCATGCCTTCAAACGTCAGCCGCCGCTGGCAACCGCCTGCTCGCGATAACGCCGAACCGCGACGGCAAGACGCTCCGAAACCTTCTTGCGCCATTCCGGATCCAGCAGCAATTTCTCATCCTCCTTGTTCGACAGGAAGCCCAGTTCCAGCAGGATCGACGGCACGTCGGGTGCCTGCAACACGCGGAACCCGGCGAAGCGGTGCGGGTTGTTGATGAGATTGATCTGGCCCTCGAAGGAAGAAACCACCGCGCGCGCCATGTTGACGGAAAAGGCCTGCGTCTCGCGGCGGGTCAAATCGATCAGGATATCGGCGACCTCCGCGGGCTCGCTCTGAAGCGGTACGCCGGCGATTTCGTCCGAAAGGTTTTCGCGAGCGGCAAGGCTTGCGGCCAGATGGTCCGACGCCTTGTCAGAGATAGTATAGACCGTAGCGCCGCGGATGTCCTTCTGGCGGAGCGCATCGGCATGGAGCGAGATGAAAAGATTGGCGCCCTTGTTCCGGGCAATCTGCACGCGCTGCGGCAGCGAGAGAAAAACATCCTTGTCGCGGGTGAGAAAAGCCTCGATCCCGGCACCCTTGTTCAGGGCCTCGACGAGATCCTTGGCAAAGGCCAGCGTGACGTGTTTCTCTTCCGTCTTCGTCTCGGCGGCAAGCGCACCGGTGTCGATGCCGCCGTGGCCGGCATCGATCGCGATGATGAAGGGACCGCCGTCCTTGGTGGGCGCAACGGCCACAGGTCTGTCGGTTTTCGTCGCAGCGACGGAACCGGTCCATTGCTGTTCGCCGAGAAGCGCATCGAAGCGCGTCTGGTCGACCCGTTCGGCGTCGATAACCAGGCGGTAGCCCTTGCCCCCCTCCTCCGCGATCACCTCCGCATGGGTTACCGCAACAGGCCCCTTCGCGGAAAGAACGATACGGGAATTGCCCGCGCCCATGCCGCCGTAGCGGATCGCGTCGAACAGGCCGCGCGGTTGGAGGCTGTCCGCCTTCAGGCCGAAGGCTGTTTCCGGCAGGTCGACGACAACGCGAACGGGGTCGGCCACGTAATGAACGGAAAAATCCGGCTTGCGGTCGAACTCGACGACGACCCGGGTGCGCGCGTCGTCGCCGGCGATCCGCGCGCCAAAGGCGAGCAACGGGCCCGGCTCGGCAGCACGAGCGGCCGGCACGCTCAGGAGGAGACCGCCGACGAGCACCGAAGCACCGAACAAACGCCAACCCATCCGCGACATCAACGACAACAGCGAACCGCGCATACAAACCGCCAAAGGCTTCACCTTGGGCTCCCCGCCACTTTCTCAAAACCAGACGGCGGCCGATGCGGCCACCAAACGCATACCTTGATCAATGAACCCTTATGGTTAATCAAAGCTTGACAAAGGCCATCTTCCACCTCGCACCGGCGCCATCGATTCATCATTTGCCGGCCTACTCCACGTGGACAAGCGAATCGATCATTATTGTGGCGGCACGGGCTTTTCCCTTGCCAATGTGACATAGAAAACATAAAAGCGTCACAAGGAGAAAGTGTTGACGGGATAGAACAGTCGACCGGGCAGCCGGAGCTTCTCCAAAGCTTGGCGCCAGGGAGTGGTCGAACCGGATCAACCGGTTAAACGCATCGCACTTCCGCGGTCGCAAGGTGTTCATCCGCCGTCGCTGCATTTCCTCCTCGTACACTGGATCGCAAATTTCCGGCGGTGGCCGGAGTTCTTGATGGTGATTTTTCACCAACGCCCGCAAGCGGGCGAATTCATTGGGTCTTCATGAGACCTTGGACATTGGCATTCTTGTTTGGTCATTGATGTTGACTCAGCAGTATCGGTCAGAAGTAGAGCGGCCCCGGGACACAGGTGTTCCGGCTGTCGTCTGGCTGCTGCACCATCGCCTGCACCAAACAGGAACTTTCATATCCGGCGCACCTTCCGACGTGTTTGGCAGTCTTCCCAAGGAAGCAGGTCTGTCTCCCGTTCCGCTGGTGCGCCGAGGAGCACAGCTTAGATGGCAGAGAAAATGCTTATCGATGCGTCTCACTCCGAGGAGACGCGCGTCGTTGTCGTACGCGGAAACCGCATAGAAGAGTTCGACTTCGAGTCGGAACATAAGAAGCAAATCCGCGGCAATATCTATCTGGCGAAGGTCACCAGAGTGGAGCCTTCGCTGCAGGCCGCCTTCGTCGACTACGGCGGTAACCGCCACGGATTTCTGGCCTTTGCCGAAATTCACCCCGACTACTACCAGATTCCGCTTGCCGACCGTCAGGCACTGCTGAAGGCCGAAGCCGAAGAAGCGCGACGCGACGACGACATCGAACATGTCGAAACCGCCCCGGCGCCGGTGAGCGAACTTTCCGTTCCCGTCGACCTCGAGGTCGTAGCGGAGACCGAAGTCGAGGCGCAGCCGGCAGAAGCCGTCACCGCCGAACCGGTGGTCGAAGAGGAAGTGCCGGTCGAAAAGCCCAAGGCAAAGCCGAAGCGCACCCGCAAAACCAAGGCCAAGGCTGCGGAAGAAGCGGCTGCCGCTTCCGTCGATGGCGACGAAAGCAACGGCGGCGAAATGGCCGCGATGGTCGATACCGACGCGATCTCCGAAGACGTCGACAGCCGTCGTCGCCATGACGACGACGATGATGATGACGACAGCCACGATGGCGAAAAGGAAATCATCGAATCCGTCGGCGCCGAAGATGCCATGGAAGAGGTTCCGGATCGCCAGGTCCGCAAGCCGCGCAAGCAGTACCGCATCCAGGAAGTCATCAAGCGGCGCCAGATCCTGCTCGTCCAGGTTGCCAAGGAAGAGCGCGGCAATAAGGGCGCGGCGCTGACGACCTACCTGTCGCTGGCCGGCCGCTACTCTGTCCTGATGCCGAACACGGCACGCGGCGGCGGCATCTCCCGCAAGATCACCAACCTGCAGGACCGCAAGCGCCTGAAGGAAATCGCGCGCGGCCTCGAAGTGCCGCAGGGCATGGGCGTCATCCTGCGCACCGCGGGTGCGAACCGAACCAAGGTCGAGATCAAGCGCGACTTCGAATACCTGATGCGCCTGTGGGAAAACGTCCGCACGCTGACGCTGAACTCCACGGCCCCCTGCCTCGTCTATGAGGAAGGCAGCCTGATCAAGCGCTCGATCCGCGATCTCTACAACAAGGATATCGGCGAGATCATCGTTTCCGGCGAGGAAGGTTACAAGGAAGCCAAGGGCTTCATGAAGATGCTGATGCCGAGCCACGCCAAGGTGGTTCAGCCCTATCGCGACGTACATCCGATCTTCTCGCGCTCCGGTATCGAAGCGCAGCTCGACCGCATGCTGCAGCCGCAGGTGACATTGAAGTCCGGTGGCTACATCATCATCAATCAGACCGAAGCGCTGGTTTCGATCGACGTCAACTCCGGTCGTTCGACGCGCGAGCACTCGATCGAAGACACGGCGCTGCAGACGAACCTGGAGGCTGCCGAAGAAGTGGCGCGCCAGCTGCGCCTGCGCGACCTTGCCGGCCTCGTCGTCATCGACTTCATCGACATGGAAGAAAAGCGCAACAACCGCGCCGTCGAGAAGAAGCTGAAGGACTGCCTGAAGAACGATCGCGCCCGCATCCAGGTCGGCCGCATCTCGCATTTCGGCCTGCTCGAAATGTCGCGTCAGCGCATTCGCGCCTCGGTGCTCGAATCGACGATGCAGACCTGCCCGCACTGCAACGGCACGGGCCACGTTCGCTCGCAGTCCTCCGTCGCCCTGCACGTGCTGCGCGGCGTCGAAGAACATCTGCTCAAGAACACCACGCACGACATCACCGTGCGCACCATCCCGGATATCGCGCTCTATCTGCTGAACCAGAAGCGCGGCACGATCATGGATTACGAGGCCCGCTTCGGCGTTTCGATCATCATCGAGGCGGACGCTCATGTCGGCGCACAGCACTTCGCAATCGATCGCGGCGAACCGGTCGAAAACCCGGTCAAGATCGAGCAGCTCCTGCACTTCCAGCCGGAGCCGGAAGAAGATGACGTCGTGATCGAAGAGGATCTCGACGAAGAAGAAGCCGAAGAAGTCGTCAGCGAGCCGCGCCAGGAGCAGCCGAAGGCTGCCCAGTCCTCCGACGACCAGAGTGGACGCAAGCGCAAGCGCCGTCGCCGCCGTCGCGGCAAGGGTGGCCAGCAGGCCGAAGGTGCCGTCGGCCAGGCGTCCGAAGCGGCAGGCGATGTCGATGACGACGCCGACGAAGGTGATGCGGACGACGAGGGCGTCGATGCCGAGGCCACAACCGCTGACGGCGAGCAGAAGCGCAAGCGCCGCCGCCGCGGCAAGCGCGGTGGCCGCCGCAATCGTCCGGAGGGCGAAGGTGAAGGCGAAGGCCAGATCGAGGCCGATGCCGAAGGTGATGACGCCGACGAGCCGGAAGCCGTTGACACGCCGGCCGTCGCCGCAGAGATCGAAGTAGCCGTCGCCGTCGAGGAAACCGCGGCAGTCGTCGCGGAAGCCGAGGCCGTCGAGGCCAAGCCGGCCAAGCCGAAGCGGACCCGCAAGAAGGCTGTAA
Source organism: Ensifer sp. R-19 (assembly GCF_049905105.1). Lineage (NCBI taxonomy): Bacteria > Pseudomonadati > Pseudomonadota > Alphaproteobacteria > Hyphomicrobiales > Rhizobiaceae > Ensifer > Ensifer sp. R-19. Next base: position 1,142,618 of record NZ_CP184569.1, on the reverse strand, counting down.
AAGCCGAAGAACCGGTCGCAACCGTCGATGAAGTCGCTCAGGCGGTTATCGAAGACCAGCCGGCAGGCGTCGATGTCGCCGCCGAGGCGGTGGAAGAGGCTGCGGCCGACCTCGCGGAAACCAAGCCGGCGCGCGCGAACCGCGACCTTTCGAAGATCGCCTCGGAGCCTGTCGTGACCTCGAGCTCTCCGAAGGCCGAAGGCGAAGAAGAAGACCCGACCAAGCCCAAGAAGGGCGGCTGGTGGCAGCGCCGCGGCTTCTTCTAAGAAGTCGCCTCTGGTCCCGGCTCGAAGCCGAACCGGGATCCTGACGCCGAAGCGTTGGACGCGAAAGAGCACAAATAAAAAGGCCCGGATCGCTCCGGGCCTTTTCTTTTACGGGTGATGGCCACAGCAGACGGGGCGTCTTCGCTCCCCTGCCCGTCCAGTCGGGCAATCAGGCAAGCCAGCGCGCGATCCGGTCCATTGCCTCGACCATGTCAGCCTCCGCGCCGGCATAGGAAAAGCGCATCGTGCGATGCCCTTCCAACGGATCGAAGTCGAAACCCGGCGTTGCCGCGACATTGATCTCGGCGAGCATCCGCCGGGCAAAGGCCATGCTGTCATTGGTAAAGCGGCTGACATCCGCATAGGCATAGAAGGCACCGTCCATCGGCGAGGCGATCGAGAAGCCGATCTCCGGCAGGCGCTTCAGCAGCATGTCCCGATTGACGGCATAGGCGGCCTTGTAGCGGTCGAGTTCCTCATGCGCGTCAAGCGCCGCTTCAGCGGCGATCTGCGACAGTTCCGGCGGCGAAATGTAAAGGCTCTGGGCGATGCGCTCGAAGCCCCGCACCTTATCGGCGGGCAACACCATCCAACCGATGCGCCAGCCGGTCATGCAGTAATATTTCGAGAAGGAGTTGATGACGATCACTTCGTCGGTAACCTCCAGCGCGCTCGCCTCTTCGCCGGCAAAAGTCAGCCCGTGATAGATCTCGTCGGAGATGAACGCGATCTTTTCCGCGCGGCAATAGTCGGCCAGCGCCTTGAGGCCGGCCCTCCCCGTCACGGTGCCGGTCGGGTTCGCCGGGCTTGCCAGCAACACACCCTTCAGCGGTCGGCCGACCTTTGCAGCGGCCCGCTTCAGGCTTTCCGGCGTCAGTGTGAAGCCGGTCTCGGCATTCGCCTCGACCTCGACCACCGTCAGCCCGAGAGCGGCGAGGATGTTGCGGTAGGCCGGATAGCCGGGCCGCGCGATGGCGACGCAGTCGCCAGGATCAAACAGCGCAAGGAAGGCGAGATTGAAGCCGGCGGACGATCCCGTGGTGACGGCCACCCGCTGCGGATCGAGCGCGATACCGTGGCGCTTCTCGTAGTGGCGGGCGATCGCGGTTCGCAGCGATAGCGTGCCGAGTGCGTCGGTATAGCCAAGGCGCCCATGTTGGAGTGCGTTGCGCGCAGCTTCGAGAGCGGCCTGCGGCGCCGGGTGGGCAGGCTGCCCGACTGCCATCGAGATCACCGGGTGGCCGGCATCACGGCGGCGGGTCGCCTCCGCCAGCACATCCATCGCGTGAAAAGGTTCGACGGCGCTGCGTTTTGACAAGTCTACCAACGGAAAATCCTCGATAAGCGGCTGTTATCCAGCCCCTTTGCCCGATGAAATTGACCTTCACAAGTCCGCGAGTGCCGTATTTCTGCCGATTTTGCCGTTTCGTTTCCGCGGCACCCACCCTATGCTGCCAGCATATTGCGGATACGAGGATTCCTGTTGTCTTTCAGAACTGCCGGTTGACGTGACGACGGGGGATGAACGACACACAGGACACGCAAGGACAACGAGGTAGAAATGAATTTCAGCACCAAGATGATTGCCGCCGGGACGCTCGCAGCGCTCGTGGCCGGGGTCAGCCTGCCGCAAAGCGCGTTTGCGCTCGACGCGAAGCAGAAGGAAGAGATCGGCGCGTTCATCAAGGAGTACCTGATCGCCAATCCGGAGATCATGCTTGAAGTCCAGGAGGCGCTGACGACGAAACAGCGCGCCAAACAGCAGGAAGCGGCTGAGAGCGCGATCACCGAGAACAAGAAGGCGATCTTCAACTCCGACTATGACATGGTCCTTGGCAATCCCAAGGGCGACGTCACCATCGTCGAGTTCTATGACTACAATTGCGGCTATTGCAAACGCGCCCTCTCCGACATGGATGACATCCTCGCCAAGGATAAGAACGTCCGTTTCGTGCTGAAGGAACTGCCGATCCTCGGTCCGGATTCGCTTGCCGCCCATAAGGTGAGCGCCGCGTTCCGCCTGGTCGCTCCGGAAAAGTACGGCGACTTCCATCGTGCGCTGCTCGGCGGCGAAGATCGTGCCACGGAAGAGACCGCAATTGCGGTTGCCGCAAAGCTTGGCGTCTCGGAGAAGGACCTGCGCGCCAAGATGGAAAAGGAGCCGCATGATGCGGCCGTGCGCGAGGCCTATGGGCTTGCCAACGACCTCGGCATCACCGGCACACCGTCCTATGTCATCGGTAACGAAGCGGTCTTTGGTGCCGTCGGCGCCGAAGAGATCGAGGGCAAGGTCTCCAATATGCGCGAATGCGGCAAGACGGCCTGCTGACAAACCTTCCCATGACTGTGGACAAATCCCGCGGGGGCCCAAAGGGCTTTTCCTCGCGGGACCATCAGTCTATAGGTAACCCTCCATCACCGGACCGGAATCCCTTATGCCATCGACCATTTTCGTGCTGAACGGCCCCAACCTGAATGCGCTGGGCAAGCGCGAACCGGGTATTTATGGCGGCCAGACGCTCGCCGATATCGAGGCCATGTGCAAGGCGGAGGGCAAGACGCTCGGTTTCGAGGTCGATTTCCGCCAATCGAACCATGAGGGCACGCTGGTCGACTGGCTGCATGAAGCCGGCAACGTCGCCGCCGGCGTGGCGATCAATCCGGCGGCATACGGCCATACGTCGATCGCACTTCACGACGCCATCCGCGCCATCGGCATTCCAGTCGTCGAACTCCACCTCTCGAACATCCATGCGCGCGAGGAATTCCGTCACAAGTCGATGATCGCGCCGGCTGTCAAAGGCGTCATCTGCGGCTTCGGTGCCCAGAGTTACATTCTTGCGCTGCATGCGCTAAAGAACCTGACACATCCGTCGAAATAAAAAGAACACAAGAGGCTCATATTCCATGGCTGACAAGAAACCAGGTATCGACCAGGCGCTGATCCGCGATCTCGCCAACATTCTCAAGGACACCGATCTGACCGAGATCGAAGTCGAGCAGGACGACTTGCGCATTCGCGTCTCGCGCAACGGCACGCCGGTTGCAATGCCGATGGCCATGCCGCAGATGCCGGCCTACCAGTTCCCTGCCGCAGCCGCAGCGGTTGCCCCTGCAAACGCTGTCGCCGCTCCCGCCGCCGAGAGCGCCCGCGCATCGAAGAACGCCGTGACCGCACCGATGGTCGGCACCGCCTATCTGTCTCCGGCACCGGGCGCCCGCCCCTTCGTTGAAGTCGGCGCCACCGTCAAGGAAGGCCAGACGATCCTGATCATCGAAGCCATGAAGACGATGAACCAGATCCCGGCTCCGCGCTCGGGCAAGGTCACCGAGATCTTCGTCCAGGACGCAGCCCCCGTCGAATATGGCGAACCGCTGATCGTAATCGAATAAGGCGGCGTGGCGATGATCTCGAAAATTCTCATTGCCAATCGCGGCGAAATCGCCCTTCGCGTGCTCAGAGCCTGCAAGGAGCTCGGCATTGCTACGGTTGCCGTTCATTCCACGGCCGACGCTGACGCCATGCATGTGCGCCTCGCCGACGAGAGCGTCTGCATCGGCCCGCCGCCTTCGCGCGATAGCTATCTGAACATTCACCAGATCGTCGCTGCCTGCGAAATCACCGGCGCCGATGCCGTGCACCCGGGCTACGGCTTCCTGTCGGAAAACGCCAAGTTCGCCGAAATCCTGGAAGCGCACGACATCACCTTCATCGGCCCGACGGCGGAGCACATCCGCATCATGGGCGACAAGATCACCGCCAAGAAGACGGCGCAGGAGCTTGGCATCCCGGTCGTTCCGGGTTCCGATGGCGAAGTGAAGCCGGAAAACGCGCTTGAAGTCGCCCGCAAGATCGGCTTCCCGGTGCTGATCAAGGCAACAGCCGGCGGCGGTGGCCGCGGCATGAAGGTCGCTCGCTCCGAGGCTGACCTCGAAGAAGCCGTCTCGACTGCCCGCGCCGAGGCGCTTGCTGCCTTCGGCAACGACGCCGTCTACATGGAAAAGTACCTCGGCAAGCCGCGCCACATCGAGATCCAGATCGTTGGCGATGGTGCCGGCAACGCGGTGCACCTCGGCGAACGCGATTGCTCGCTGCAGCGTCGTCACCAGAAGGTTTGGGAAGAAGCAAACTCCCCAGCCCTCAACGTCGACCAGCGCATGAAGATCGGCCAGGTCTGCGCCGACGCGATGAAGAAGCTGAAGTACCGCGGCGCCGGCACGATCGAATTCCTCTACGAAAACGGCGAGTTCTATTTCATCGAAATGAACACCCGTCTTCAGGTCGAGCATCCGATCACCGAAGCGATCACCGGCATCGACCTCGTGCACGAGCAGATCCGCGTCGCCTCCGGCGGCGGCCTCTCGGTCAAGCAGGAAGACATCGTGTTCTCCGGACACGCCATCGAGTGCCGCATCAACGCCGAGGACCCGCGCACCTTCGTCCCCTCCCCGGGCACGATCACGCATTTCCATGCTCCGGGCGGTCTTGGCGTACGTGTCGATTCGGGCGCCTATCAGGGCTACCGCATCCCGCCGTACTACGACAGCCTGATCGGCAAGCTGATCGTGCACGGGCGTACCCGCGTCGAATGTATGATGCGTCTGCGCCGTGTGCTTGATGAATTTGTCATCGATGGCATCAAGACCACGCTTCCGTTGTTCCAGGACCTGATCAATAATCAGGATATTGCCAACGGCGACTACGATATCCATTGGCTGGAAAAGCATCTGGCCGCCACGTCCGAGTAAGGACCGTACATTGAAAGGGACGCGCAGCAAGCAGCCCGACATTACACCGGACATGCTGCTGCGCGCCTATTCGATCGGCCTGTTCCCTATGGCCGATTCGGCCGATGACCCCGAGCTTTTCTGGGTCGAGCCCGAAATTCGCGGCGTTATCCCGCTCACGGACTTTCACGTCTCCCGCAGCCTCGCCAAGACGATCCGCCGAAAACCCTTCGACATCCGCTTCAACACCGCCTTCGAAGCAGTGATGGAAGGCTGCGCCGCCCCGGCCCCTGACCGCCCGACGACCTGGATCAACAACAAGATCCGCACCCTCTACGCAACGCTGCACACGATGGGTTACGCCCACAGCGTCGAGGCCTGGGAGGACGACCTGTTGGTCGGCGGCCTCTACGGTGTCTCGCTCGGCTCGGCATTTTTCGGCGAAAGCATGTTTTCAAGGCGCACCGACGCCTCAAAGATCTGCCTTGTACATCTGGTGCAGCGCCTGCGTGCCCGAGGCTTTGAGCTGCTGGACACCCAATTCACGACCGAGCATCTGAAATCTTTCGGTGCGGTCGATGTGCCGAAGGCCGAGTACGAGATCATGCTCGGCAACGCGATGAACTCGCCAGACCTTTCCTTCTAGAGCGTCTTCCCGCTTCCAGTGATTCCACTTGAGAGCGGGATACTCTTCGTTGGATATCTCCACCTGGAGATGTACTTCGCTCACATGTTCATCCACAGTTCAACCGTTTTCGAGGGCACATGGATGAACAAGTTTATATTGGCATTGTCGGTTTTCATGGCTTCCAGCGCGATTGCGGAAGCAAAGACATATCGCGAGATGTTCGGCAGCGAACCGAACCTGTCGCCTGAGTACTCGGCCATCGTCGGGTCGCTTGATTTCAAGCAGGGCAAGGTCTCGCTGCCCGCAGCCCAGGCGCAGCTCGATATTCCAGCGGAGTTCTATTTCCTGAATCCTGCCGACACAAAGAAGGTCCTTGTCGACCTGTGGGGCAATCCTCCGGGCTCTGCCGAGGGTCATCTCGGCATGGTGTTTCCCGCCAAGTATGCGCCTGACGCCGACAAAGCCTGGGGATCGGTCATCGATTACCTGAAGGACGGTTACGTCTCGGATGCGGATGCGCTGACCACCGATTTTACCGAACTGCTGGCACAGCTGAAGGAAGCGTCTGCCGAAAACAACATCGAGCGCGAGAAGCAGGGCTACGATCCGATCACGCTGGTCGGCTGGGCCTCCCCTCCCCATTACGATCTGGCAACGCACACGATGCATTGGGCACGCGACCTGATCTTCGGCAAGGATCCAAACGCGCCCCATACCCTGAACTATTCTGTTCGCATCCTCAGCCGCGAAGGCGTGCTGCAGATGAACTTCGTTTCGGGGCTGGAGCAGCTCGACGAAATCAAGTCGGGACTGCCGGGTGTTACGGGCATGGTGCAGTTCGACGCCGGGCAGGCCTACGCGGACTTCAAGGAGGGCGATGCTGTCGCGGCCTATGGAATGGCGGGCCTTATTGCAGCCGGCGCCGGCGCCAAGGTCGCCGCCAAGGCCGGCTTGCTTGCCGTCGCGCTGGCCTTTCTGAAAAAGGGCGGCGTGCTGGTCGTGATTGCAGGTGCTGCGGCTATGCGTTTCTTCAAGGGCCTGTTGGGCCGCAAGGAACCGCCAAGCGCATAGCGCCAAGGTGATGAGGTAGATCGATTACGGGTTAGGCTGCCGCTCTTATGTCCGGCAGCCTCAGCGAATTACTGCTTCGCCGCGGTATCCGGTGGCGGCAGATCGGACGTCGCCTTGCAGGACTGCAGCCAGACGTCATAGACCGGATGCTCCACAGCGTTCAGGCCCGGGCTATCGGCAAACATCCAGCCTGTAAAGATGCGGCGGATCTTGCGGTCGAGCGTGATCTCCTCGACCTCGACAAAGGTCGTGATCTTTTGCGCTTCGGTATCATCGCGGCTGTAGCAGACGCGCGGCGTCACCTGGAGGGCGCCGAACTGGACCGTCTCGCCAATATAGACGTCGAAGGTGGTGATGCGGCCGGTGATCTTGTCGATGCCGGAGAAGACAGCGACGGCATTGGAGAGGCGCGCCGCGTCAACGGCTCCCGCCGAGGCGATCAGCGGCAAACCGGCAAGCAGGGACAAGCCCAACCGCCGTGCTCCTTGGCCGATTGCTTTGCGCAGATCAGAACCTGCCATTGTCGCCTGTCTCCCGCGTGCCCTGTTCATCGTCGATGGATTTCAGGCGCTAACCATCAATTGTGGCCGCGCCGTGATCGAGGAACCTATTCCGCGGCCCGTCGTCGTCTCTGAGAACAGATTATTCAGGAGCCAGGCGTCCAGGCGTCGTAGTCGCCGGTCACGCGCGGACGCTTGCCGGTGGCTGCAATCGAGCCCTGCGGGCGGTAGGCGCTGGCCGTACCGGTCGGGTTCGCGCGATGCGGCTTCTGCCATTCGCGCGGCGTGTATTTCTCATCGGCCGGCGAGACGTCGGTTCGGTGATGCATCCAGCCGTGCCAGCCGGCCGGAATGGCGGAGGCTTCGGCATAGCCATTGTAGATCACCCAGCGGCGGGTGCGGCCTTCTGAGTCCTTGCCGCCCTGATAGTAGACATTGCCGAGTTCGTCTTGACCGACCCGTTGACCATGGCGCCAGGTGTGAAAGCGCGTTCCGATCGTCTGTTCGTTCCACCAGGTGAAAATCTGCAGCAGGAGCTTCATGGATGCCGTCCTTGACCGGCCGTTGGGAAGGCGGCCAGATACCAAAACTATGTTCCCGCTTATGCCCCGCCGCTCATGGCTTGTCCAGTGATTCCGAGGCAAAGGCCGTCATTTCAACGGCATGAGGAAGCCGAAGTGACTGCGCGTGAAGCCGAGCCGCTCGTAGAAACGGTGCGCGTCGGTGCGCACAGCATTGGACGTCAGCCGGACCTTCTTCGCTCCTCGGTCGCGAGCCTCGGCGATCGCGTGGCGCATCATGCGTTCGCCGATCCCACGGCCACGCATATCCTCGCGCGTCTGAACCGCTTCGACGATCAGGCTCGAGCTGCCGCGACCGGAAAGCGACGTATGCAGCGCCGTCTGAAAGGTACCGACGATCTCCCGGGCAAGAACCGCGACAAAGAGTGTCTGCAGCGACGAGGCTTCGATTTGTTCGAAGGCGGCGACGTAGTCTCCGAAGGCTTCCGGAGCGGTCGTATCGCCATGACCACCGAGCTGATCATCGGCAAAGAGTGCCACGATGGCGGACAGATCTTCGCGCTCGGCCTTGCGGATCAAGAGTTCGGCTATCGCGTCCATGGTTCCCTCGGCTCGCTTCGTTCATCGACGGCGGACCAAGCACTGCAGTGCAAAGGTTTCATGACAGAGCCGCCCCCGATGAAGTTATCCACAGGGAGCTGCCAGGACTTGCACTTAGCCGAGAAGCCGCTTTTCCAGGATGATCGCCGGCAGACCGGATTGCTCGTCACCATGGTTGGCCGTCTCACCGACCTCGGCGAAGCCATGCGTTCGATAGAAGGCAAGCGCGTGCAGGTTCTGCGGCTCGACTTCGACGCGCATGCGCTCGGCATCCGGGAAGCAGGTTTCGAGCTCGGCGAAGATGTCGCGGCCGATGCCCTGCCGCTGGAACTTCGGCAGCACATAGAGCTGATGCAGCACGGCAGTCTTGGCTTGCGTGTCGGACATGGCCGCAAAACCCATGCCGCCGATCTGGCGACCGTCATCTGCGACCAGGAACTCGGCGTTCTTGCGCGCGACCCGCGCTTTCAGCGCCGGCAGCGAATGCCAGCGCTCCGTCAGTTCGTTGACCTTCTCGACGCCGTAGAAGGTGTCGTAGGTCGCATGCCACGTCTCGACCAGCAGGGCGCGAACCTTTTCGAGATCACGCTCGCTGGCCGTCCGCACGAAGAACATCGCTTATTCCTCGATGCCGAGCTTGGCCTTCACGAGGGCCTGCACGGCCTGCGGGTTGGCCTTGCCGCCCGTCGCCTTCATCACCTGACCGACGAACCAGCCGGCAAGCGAGGGCTTGGCCTGGACCTTGGCGACCTGGTCCGGGTTGGCGGCGATGATCTCGTCCACTGCCTTTTCGATGGCGCCGGTGTCCGTCACCTGCTTCATGCCGCGGGCTTCGACGATCTCGGCCGGGTCGCCACCTTCGTTCCAGATGATCTCGAAGAGGTCCTTCGCGATCTTGCCCGAGATGGTCTCGGCCTTGATGAGATCGATGATGCCGCCGAGCTGAGCCGGGGAAACGGGAGTCTCTTCAATGGCTTTGCCGGCTTTGTTCAAGGCGCCGAGCAGGTCGTTGATGACCCAGTTCGCGGCGATCTTGCCATCGCGTCCTTCGGCTACAGCCTCGAAGTAGTCCGCGATCGACTTTTCGGAAACGAGCACCGAGGCATCGTAGACCGAAAGGCCGAGGTCTCGAACGAACCGGTCCTTCTTGTCGTCGGGCAATTCCGGCAGATCGGCCTTCAACGCTTCAACGAAAGCATCGTCGAACTCCAGCGGCAACAGGTCCGGGTCCGGGAAGTAACGGTAGTCGTGCGCGTCTTCCTTGGAGCGCATCGAACGGGTCTCGCCCTTGTTCGGATCGAACAGGCGGGTTTCCTGATCGATAGAGCCACCATCTTCGAGGATGCCGATCTGGCGGCGCGCCTCGTACTCGATTGCCTGGCCGATGAAGCGGATTGAGTTGACGTTCTTGATCTCGCAACGGGTGCCGAAGCCCTCGCCCGGACGGCGCACGGAAACGTTGACGTCGGCGCGCATGGAACCTTCGTCCATGTTGCCGTCGCAGGTGCCGAGGTAGCGCACGATCGAGCGCAGCTTCGTCATATAGGCTTTGGCCTCATCCGACGAACGCATGTCCGGCTTGGAGACGATCTCCATCAGCGCCACGCCCGAACGGTTGAGGTCGACATAGGACATGGACGGATGCTGGTCGTGCATCGACTTGCCGGCATCCTGCTCGAGATGCAGCCGCTCGATGCCGACCTCGACGTCCTCGAACTGGCCCTGGCGATCAGGGCCGATCGAAATCATGATCTTGCCCTCGCCGACGATCGGATCCTTGAACTGGGAGATCTGATAGCCCTGCGGCAGGTCCGGATAGAAATAGTTCTTGCGGTCGAAGATCGAGCGCTTGTTGATTGCGGCCTTGAGGCCGAGACCGGTGCGCACCGCCTGCTTCACGCATTCCTCGTTGATGACGGGCAGCATGCCGGGCATGGCGGCGTCGACCAGCGAAACGTTGGCATTCGGCGCATTGCCGAACTCCGTCGAGGCACCCGAGAACAGCTTCGAATTGGAAAGCACCTGGGCATGGACTTCCATGCCGATGATGACTTCCCAGTCGCCGGTGGCGCCGGGGATGAAGCGTTTCGGATCGGGGGTGCGGACGTCGACAATGCTCATATCATGCTCTTCTTTGAAGCCTGAATTCTTGGTTTCTCGGTAGAACAATTGGTCCGCCGGTGCAAGTTGTTCGGCAGCATGCGGCCGCATCTCCGGACAGCCGCGCGTTGGGAGCGCCGCTTAACCATCGTTTAGCACCCTTGCGCCAAGATTTGCCGATGTCCACCGCCACCGCACTCGCCTTGTACGCAGCCTACATCAACATCTTAAGCTTCGGGCTGTTCTGGTTTGACAAACGGGCGGCGCGCGCGGGCCGTTGGCGCATCAGCGAACAGACGCTGTTGACGATTGCTTTTCTCGGCGGAAGTCCGGGGGCGATGGCTGCCCGGCACATATTTCGCCACAAGACACGCAAGGAACCATTCAGAACCCGGCTGGCGCTCATCATCGTCTTTCAGGTGGCAGCCGCGGCGTTCGGCACCCTGGCGTTGCAGGGGCATCTTGACGCGCTCGCGAACGTCTTTTAGGAAAGCACCGTCTTTCTGGAGTTTTGATGTTCTCGTATTCGCCTGAGTCCCGGTAAGGGCCCGTCCCCGCAATCTTCCTTTGATTGCGCGCACGGGCCGGAAACGTCACCCCGCTTTCCCAGTGATTTGCGGAACGTTTTCCTGCGTTCTTCCGAACGCTTTTCCGGAACATTCAGACAATGGACATCTCGCGCGCAGAACAGCGCATTCTTCATCATTTGGCCCAGGGCGGCCGCATCGAAATCATCCGCGAAAGCAAGGCGATCACCGAGATCCGCTGCTTCACCCGTGACGGCTGGGTCTACCCCGGCTTCGACCTGGAGCTCTTCCGCAAACTGAAGCGCAAGAAGGCGATATCGTCTTCCGGCGGAAATCCCTATCGCATCACGGAACGCGGTTTGCAGCTCGTGCGCTCCGAATTCAACAACCGCTGAGCGGCTGAAACGGCGATAACGGACATCGAACGATGTCCGGTATCGCCGGCGCTTCACGCAAGGTGAAGCGACGAGAAGCCTCACCTTGCATCAATACCGGAAGCTGCGCATTTCCGGGTGGCAGCCGTGCACGGATATGCGCAGGGTCGGCGGTTCTAGTCTTGCTCGGTGAGGACTTTGCTCAGACCGATAAACTCGACATCACTGTCGAGTTGCGGGGCGTAGGCGGTGGAAAGCCAACTCACGCCGTAGCCGCGGTTGCGGAAAAGGTCACGGCTCGGTCGTTGCGCGCATGGGTCTTGGTGGTGGCGACATCGAACCCGTCCGCAACGATGCAACGCTCGATCTCGCCGAGGAGCAAAGCACCGAGCCCCCTGCCCTGGACTGCCGGCTCGATCCACAGGTCGGATATCGCGTTGTCGAAGTCCTCTCGCGCCGCCCAACCGCGAATGCCGCCTTCGGCTTCGATCAGCAAAACAGACAACCAGTGATCGGAAAGAAAACGGAAAAACGAGGCTTCTGCCACACGCCGCATTATCTCACCATCGGCAAGACCGGCAATGGCGGATTGCCAAGCGGCGAGACCGATCGCCGTCAGCCGGTCGACATCGCCGGCGCGGGCATGACGGATGGCGGGCATGACGCGGGCTCCTTCCGCGACAAGAGTGACTGATCGCCTTCAGAAACAGTGGCGGCGCCTGTCCGGCACCGCCATCAAAGCCTTACCACCACTTGGTGGGCGTGAAGCGACCGGCGGCCTGTTCGATGATATGCGCCGTCTTGAACAGCGTCTCTTCCTCAAACGGCTTGCCGATCAGTTGGAGGCCAAGCGGCAGACCCTTGTGGTCGAGGCCGCCGGGAACGGCAATGCCGGGAAGACCAGCCATGTTGACCGTTACCGTGAAGATGTCGTTCAGGTACATCTTGACCGGATCGGACGCCAGGTCCTCGTCGGCGATACCGAAGGCGGAGGACGGTGTAGCGGGCGTCAGGATGGCATCGACGCCGGCGTGGAAGGCCAGTTCGAAGTCGCGCTTGATCAGCGTACGGACCTTCTGCGCCTGCAGATAATAGGCGTCGTAATAACCGGCCGAAAGCACGTAGGTGCCGATCATGATGCGGCGCTTGACCTCCTGGCCGAAACCGGCGGCGCGGGTCTTCTCGTACATGTCGACGATGTCCTTGCCGTCGACGCGCAGGCCGTAGCGCACGCCGTCATAGCGGGCGAGGTTCGAGGAAGCCTCGGCCGGAGCGACGATGTAATAGGCCGGCAGCGCATACTTCGTGTGCGGCAGGGTGATGTCGACGATCTCGGCGCCGGCGTCCTTCAGCCAGGCGATGCCCTGCTGCCAGAGCGCCTCGATCTCTTCCGGCATGCCGTCGACGCGGTATTCCCGGGGAATGCCGATCTTCATGCCCTTGACCGACTTGCCGATGGAAGCTTCGTAATCCGGCACCGGCAGATCGACCGAGGTCGTATCCTTGGTGTCGACGCTTGCCATCGACTTCAAGAGGATCGCAGCATCGCGCACGTCACGGGCGATCGGGCCGGCCTGATCGAGCGACGAGGCGAAGGCGACGACGCCCCAGCGCGAGCAGCGGCCATAGGTCGGCTTGATGCCGACGGTGCCGGTAAAGGCGGCCGGCTGGCGGATGGAACCGCCGGTATCGGTCGCCGTGGCACCGGCGCAGAGATGCGCAGCGACGGCTGCAGCCGAACCGCCGGACGAGCCGCCCGGAACGAGGTCGAGATTGGAGCCCTTGGCGCGCCACGGGTTCTTCACGGCACCGTAGTAGGAGGTCTCGTTCGACGAGCCCATGGCGAATTCGTCCATGTTCAGCTTGCCGAGCATGACGGCGCCGTCGTTCCAGAGGTTCTGGGTCACGGTCGATTCGTAGCGCGGCGCGAAACCGTCGAGGATATGGCTGCAGGCCTGTGTGTGCACGCCTTCGGTGCCGAAGAGATCCTTGATGCCGAGCGGGATGCCTTCAAGCGCACCGGCCTTGCCGGCGGCGATACGCGCGTCCGAGGCTTTCGCCATCTCGCGCGCCTTGTCCGGCGTTACGGCGATGTAGGCATTGATCGCCTCATTGGCGGCATCGATCGCGCCGATGTAGGCATCCGTCAGTTCGACGGCGGTGATTTCCTTGGCGGCGAGTTTCGCGCGGGCTTCGGCAATCGTGAGGCTGATAAGGTCGGTCATGATGAAATCGGGCTTTCGCAATCGGGAACGTCGGGGCGGCAGGGGGTCTGGTTATTCGACCACCTTCGGAACGAGGAAGAAATTGCGATCGGAATTCGGTGCATTGGCAACGATATCGTCGGCCTTGTTGCCGTCCGACACGATGTCCGTCCGCTTCTTCATCTCCATCGGCGTGACCGAGGTCATCGGCTCGACGCCATCGACATTAACTTCGGAGAGCTGTTCGACAAAACCGAGGATGCCATTGAGCTCGCCCATCATCCGCTCGGCTTCCTCTTCGCTGACGGCGATACGGGCAAGGCGCGCAACGCGCTTCACGGTGGCAAGGTCTACGGACATGATCGTCTCCGGTAACTGGAACTTCCCCCGCTATAATGGCGCACGGCGAGCCACGCAACGGGGGAATTGCCGGAGTACCGGACCTCTCGTCAAAAGGCCCGGCGCAACATCAGACCTCGACGACGACGCCGACGTAAGGTGTCTCCACCTTGGTGGATGCACTTTCCATGCCGGCAACGAAGGTCGCGGGGGTCTGGTCGATGATCGGGAACGAGCCGTAATGGCAGGGGATCGCCGTCGAGAACTTGAAAAAGCGCTGGCAGGCGAGTGCCGCCACCGCGCCGCCCATGGTGAAACGGTCGCCGATCGGCACGATGCCGATTTCCGGCTGGTGCAATTCGTTGATCAGCGCCATGTCGGAAAAGATGTCCGTGTCACCCATGTGGTAGAGCGTCGGCTCGTCCTCGAAATGCAGCACCAGGCCATTGGCATTGCCGAGCGAATGGGAAACGCCGTCCTCGGTGAGCTGCGCCGAGGAATGGAGCGCGTTGACGAAGGTCGTTGAAAACGCGCCGAGGTTGATGGTGCCGCCGGTATTTCCCATTTCGAGCGCCTTGACGCCATGCCGCCCGAGCCAGGCGGCGAGATCGGCATTGGCGACCACGGTCGCACCGGTCTCCTTGGCGATCGCAATCGTATCGCCGACATGGTCGCCATGACCATGGGTCAGGAGGATGTGGGTGAGCCCGGCGGTCGCGTCCCTGCGATCCTCGTCCCGGAAGGCGGGATTGCCGGTGAAGAAGGGGTCGATGAGGATTTTGGACTTTGCCGTTTCGATGTGAAAGGCGGCATGACCGAGCCATTTGATCTTCATGACGATCTCCCTGATGATTTGCGTGTCGGAACAGCATATGGAACAGACAGCCCTCCGCGCAAAGATCGAATCGACACCGACATGGCAATTCTCACCATCGAAGAGCTGGCATCCCAGCTTCAACAGAACCAGGCGATCGCCGGGCTCGACCTCGGCACCAAGACGATCGGCCTTTCGGTCTCCGATCTCGGCCGCAGGTTCGCAACACCCCGAGAGGTGATCCGCCGGATCAAGTTCGGGGTGGACGCGGAAGCGCTGCTGTCAGTGGCAGGAAAAGAAAAGATCGCAGCCTTCGTCATCGGCCTGCCCGTCAACATGGACGGCAGCGAGGGACCGCGTTGTCAGGCGACCCGCGCCTTCGTGCGCAACATGGAGCAAAAGACGCCGCTGCCTTTCATCTTCTGGGATGAAAGGCTTTCGACCGTTGCGGCCGAGCGTGTGCTGATCGAAATGGATGTGTCGCGACGGAAGCGGGCCGAACGCATCGATTCGGCCGCCGCCTCCTTCATTCTTCAGGGCGCGCTCGACAGGCTGGCTTCGCTCGCGAGGGACGGCCTTTCGGACTGAGCTACGCCGGCACCGAAACGACGGCGATACCAGGCTGCGATCTCACGGCGCTTGCGAAAGCCGATAATGGCAAAAACCACAAAACTATCGAAGACGATCGCACGCGCGACGAGGGGCGGGATCGTCTCTGGCGGAATGCCGAGGACATGGCCGTAGACCTGGAACACGAGATCATGGGTCTGCCGCGTCAGCATGAAGAAGCCGAAGCTCATGTCGTAGTAGGAGAGACCATACCACGACGTGAGGAACATGACCGGGCAGGCCCAAAGGATCAGAAACCACTTCATGCGGCTCCCCTTTCCGAGATGCGGCGGTAGACTAGCGGATATATGGCGCGGTCTGCCAGCAACAAGGCAAGCAGGACCATCGTTGGGACCGCAATATCCAGCGCCAGTCCGGCGAAAAACATCATCATGATGATCAAAAGACCAGTTCTCACCGAACCGCTCCACTCCGGATCTGTTGAAATTCCTGGTCAATTTCGCGCCTACAGGCAAGGCGTGCAACGTAAACCATTTGTTAAGGTTAATTTTCACAAGCTAGGTTTTCTTGCGCTCACGCTTGCGGTTGCGCCCGATCATTCACCACAAAGCTGCAAGCCCATTCCGGTCTCTGCAAAATTCGGGTAGCGGTATCCCTCCCCCTCGCAGGTCCTCCTCCATGACCGTCGTCTTTGAAAGCATCCTTCCGATCTTCCTGCTGGTTCTGCTCGGCGTCTGGCTCAAACGCTCGACATTCGTCGACCAGAGCCTTTGGCTCGGGCTCGAGCAGTTCGGCTACTTCATCCTGTTCCCTGCCCTGCTGTTCTCGACGCTTGCCCAGGCAGACTTTGCCGGGTTGAAAGCCGACGCGACGGCCATCGCGACGATCGGCAGCGTCAGCCTGATGTCGGCCTTCGTGCTGCTCCTCTGGCCAGTGCTGCGAGACCGGCACGTGTCCGGCGCCTCGTTCACCTCAGTCTTCCAGACCGCAACACGCTGGAACGGCTTCATGGCGCTGGCGATCGCGCAAAAACTCTATGGACCGATCGGCCTGACGCTGACCGCGCTGGTGATGACGCTCGTGATCATCCCCATCAATCTCTACAATATCGGCGTGCTGGTCTGGTTCGGCGGGGGCAATCGTGACTTCAGGCGCTTCTTCGCAAAGATCGCCACCAATCCGCTGATCGTCGCCTCGGTGCTCGGCATTCTCGTCAACCTGGTCGGACTTAAGATCTACGGCCCCGTGATGACCACGATCGAGATGCTGGCAAGCGCCTCGCTCAGCCTCGGGCTGGTGATGGTCGGGGCAGGTTTGCGCGCTTCCGATGCGCTGAAGCCGAGCGCGACGGCGCTGCTCGCGGTCTTCCTCAAGTTGATCGTCATGCCGGTCTTCATGGTGAGCGCGAGCTATCTGCTCGGCATTCGGGGGGACGCCCTGCTGGTCATCGCGCTTGGCGCGGCCGTGCCGACGGCGATGAACGGCTATCTGCTGGCCAAGCAGATGGATGGCGACGCCGAACTCTATGCGGCGGTCGCAACCGTGCAAACGGTCGTCTCGTTCTTCACGATACCACTCGTCCTTTACCTGACGACCTACGTCGCAGGGATCTGACGACGTACATGGCAGCGGACTGACGACGTACGTCGCAGCGGCTGACGGCATACGCCGCCGGGACCTGACGACGTACGTCGCAGGGGGCCGACGGCCTACGCCGCAGGGGGATAGAGAAGATCGAGGATGTAGGCGGAATCGAAGCGCGAATCGAGCATGCCGTAGGTCGAGCGCCATCCGGCAGCCAGTCGCGATTCGAGGAAAGCGTCGGCGATGCGGCCGGCACCGAGACGATAGAGTTCGGCGGCGGCGGCGGCGAGCGCCAATTGCTCGACCAGCATGCGCGCAGCACCCTCGTCCCGTTCGCAGAGCGACATGGCGGCGCGCAACACGTCGATCGTCTTGCGGCCGGCTGGTCCGAGATCGCGCGCCAAAACGACGAAGAGCTGCTCGAAGAGGTCCTTGCCCTTGGCGAGTACGCGCAGCACGTCCAGCGCCATGACGTTGCCGGACCCTTCCCAGATAGCGTTGACAGGTGCTTCGCGGTAATGGCGCGCCAGCGCGCGCTCTTCCACATAGCCGTTGCCGCCAAGGCACTCCATCGCCTCGTAAATCAGTGCCGGGGCGATCTTGCAGGCCCAGTACTTGGCAACAGGCGTCATGATCCGCGCATAGGCCGCGTCTTCAGGGCTGTTGCGGGCCTTGTCGAACGCTTCAGCCAGACGGAACGAAAGGGCGCTTGCCGCCGCCACATCGAGCGCCATGTCGGCAAGCACGCGCGTCATCATCGGCTGGCTCACGAGCGGCTTGCCGAAGACCTTGCGGCCGCGGGTGTGGTGCACGGCTTCGGCAAGCGAGGCACGCATCATGCCTGCGGATGCCAACGCGCAGTCGAGGCGCGTCAGCGTGACCATGTCGAGGATCGTCCGGATGCCGGCGTCCGGAGCGCCGAGGATGAAACCGAACGTGTCGGAGAACTCGACCTCCGACGAAGCGTTGGAGCGGTTGCCGAGCTTGTCCTTCAACCGCTGGAAGCGCAGGCCGTTGGCGCTGCCGTCTTCCAGAAGACGCGGCACGAGGAAACAGGCAAGGCCCTCGCGGGTCTGCGCCAGCATGACGAAGGCGTCGCTCATCGGTGCCGACATGAACCACTTGTGGCCATTCAACCGATAGATGCCCTCGCCTACACGCTCGGCCGTCGAGGTATTGGCGCGGACATCGGTACCGCCCTGCTTCTCGGTCATGCCCATACCGACGGTGACGGCCGACTTCTGCATCCAGGGACGGTTCGTCGAGTCGTATTTGCGTGACAGGATCTTCGGCGCCCATTCCTTCTGCACCGCCGGAGACGCGGTGATCGCGGCAAGCGACGCGCTCGTCATCGTCAGCGGGCAGAGATGGCCGCATTCCAGCTGCGCCGTCAGATAGAAGCGGATGGCGCGTGTCTTGTGCGACTGGTTGCGCTCGTCGGCCAGGTTTTCCCAGGCCGACGCATGCAGGCCCGACGACATTGAGCGGCGCATCAGCGCATGCCAGGCCGGGTGGAACTCGACGACATCGAGACGCTCGCCGCGCGGGCCATGCGTCTTCAGCTTCGGCGGACCTTCATTCGCCATACGCGCCAGTTCCTGCGCTTCGGGCGAGGTGACGTAACGGCCGAGCACATCGAATTCGTCGCGCAGCGTCTTGCTCATCGACGAGGTGATGTCCACCACGAGCGGATCGGAGCGATAGGCGTTGACACCGGACCAGGGCTTGGGCTGGTTCAGCTCGGCGAGTTTCTGTTCAGTCCGGTTCATCTGATTCATGGGCCGGTTCTAGCGCAAGTTTCTCGACCACGGAACGGGGCGCGAAAAAGATAGGATGGCCGTTGCAAGTTTTCTGCGGACGATGACGCCCAAGCCTTGCCGTACCGGGGGCCAAGTCTTATAGAGCGACCACATTTCCAGAGCGCAAGGGCGGCCCATGATCACTTTCCCGCATCGCCACCTGCTCGGCATCAAGGGGCTCACGGAGCAGGATATAACCTATCTGCTCGATCGCGCCGATGAAGCCGTCCAAATCTCCCGTCAAAGAGAGAAAAAGACCTCCACGCTGCGGGGGCTGACGCAGATCAACCTCTTCTTCGAGGCTTCGACCCGCACGCAATCGTCCTTCGAGCTCGCCGGAAAGCGGCTTGGCGCCGACGTCATGAACATGTCGGTCGGCAACTCCTCGGTGAAAAAGGGCGAAACGCTGATCGATACGGCGATGACGCTGAACGCCATGCACCCGGACGTGCTGGTGGTGCGCCATTCCTCGGCGGGTGCTGCCGCACTCCTGGCGCAGAAGGTCTCCTGCTCCGTCGTCAATGCCGGCGACGGTCAGCACGAGCACCCAACCCAGGCCCTGCTCGACGCGCTGACGATCCGCCGCGCCAAGGGTAAGCTCTCGCGCATCATCGTGGCGATCTGCGGCGACGTGCTGCACTCGCGCGTGGCGCGCTCCAACATCCTGCTCCTGAACCAGATGGGCGCCCGCGTGCGCGTCGTCGCTCCGGCGACGTTGCTTCCCTCGGGGATCGCCGAAATGGGCGTCGAGGTCTATCACTCGATGGCCGAGGGCCTGAAGGATGCGGATGTCGTCATGATGCTGCGCCTCCAGCGCGAGCGCATGGCCGGCTCTTTCGTGCCTTCGGTGCGCGAATACTTCCACTACTACGGACTCGATGCGCAGAAGCTGAAGGCGGCCAAGGACGATGCGCTCGTCATGCACCCCGGGCCGATGAACCGCGGCGTCGAGATCGCCTCGGAAATCGCCGACGGCCCGCAGAGCGTGATCGAACAGCAGGTCGAGATGGGCGTTGCCGTACGCATGGCGGTGATGGAAACGCTGCTTCTCTCGCAGAACCAGGGGCCGCGCCTATGACCAGACCACTCGTTCTGAAGAACCTCCGCATCGTCGATCCCTCGCGCAGCCTTGACGAGGTCGGCACTGTCATCGTCGGAAACGACGGCCGCATCCTGGCCGCCGGCGCGGATGCACAGAACCAGGGCGCGCCCGATGGCGCCTTCGTCAAGGACTGCGATGGCCTGACCGCCGTTCCCGGCCTCGTCGATGCCCGCGTGTTCGTCGGCGAACCGGGCAGCGAACATCGCGAAACCTTCGAATCCGCGTCGCGCGCAGCAGCGGTCGGTGGCGTCACCACCTTCATTGCGATGCCCGACACGGATCCTGTGATCGACGATATCGCGCTGGTCGAGTACGTAAAGAAGACGGCGCGCGACAAGGCCCTCGTCAATGTCCATCCTGCCGCGGCCCTGACCAAGGGACTGGCCGGGGAAGAGATGACCGAATTCGGCCTGCTGCGCGAAGCCGGCGCCGTCTGCTTCACCAATGGCCGACGGTCGATCCACGACACGCTGGTTCTGCGCCGCGCCATGACCTATGCGCGCGAATTCGGCGCCGTCATCTCTCTTGAGACCCGCGACAAGTATCTCGGCGCCAACGGCGTCATGCACGAAGGCCTGCTCGCAAGCTGGCTCGGCCTTGCCGGGATCCCGCGCGAATCGGAGATCATCCCGCTCGAGCGCGACCTGCGCATCGCCGGCCTGACGAAGGCCGCCTACCACGCCGCCCAAATCTCGGTTCCCGAATCGGCTGAGGCCATTCGTGCAGCACGCCAGCGCGGCGCCAACGTCACCTGCGGCATCTCGATCAACAATCTGGCGCTCAACGAAAACGACATCGGCGAGTACCGCACCTTCTTCAAGCTTTCGCCGCCCCTTCGCAGCGAAGACGACCGGGTGGCCATGGCCGAGGCGCTGGCCGACGGCACGATCGACATCATCGTCTCCTCGCATGACCCGCAGGACGTCGACACCAAACGCCTGCCGTTTGCCGACGCTGCCGACGGTGCGATCGGCCTTGAAACGCTGGCAGCGGCCGCTCTTCGGCTGTACCACAGCGGCCAAGTTCCATTGATGCGCCTGATCGATGCCATGTCGACCCGCCCGGCGGCGATCTTCGGTCTTAACGCCGGCACGCTGAGGCCGGGCGCCAAGGCCGATATCGCGGTCCTCGACCTCGACGAGCCGTGGGTGCTCTACAAGGAAGCCATCGTCTCGCGCTCCAAGAACACGCCGTTTGAAAATGCACGCTTTACCGGCCGGGTTGTGCAAACCTATGTTGCCGGCAAGCTTGTGCATTCCGCATAAGCCCAAAGCGGTCGCGCGGGAGGGGAACCGGTGGATCTATTTTCCTGGCAGCTTGGGCTGCCCTTGACGTTGTTGAGCCTGGGCTTCGGTTATCTGCTCGGCTCGATCCCATTCGGACTGATCCTGACCCGCATGGCCGGGCTGGGCGACGTCAGAAAGATCGGCTCGGGCAACATCGGCGCGACCAATGTGCTGAGAACCGGCAACAGGAAACTTGCGGCAGCAACATTGCTTCTGGACGCCCTGAAGGGCACCGCCGCGGCCTTCATCGCCTCCTACTGGGGCGTGGAAGCGGGGATCGCCGCCGGCTTCGCCGCCTTCATCGGCCACCTCTATCCGGTCTGGCTCGGCTTCAAGGGCGGCAAGGGTGTTGCCACCTATATCGGCGTCCTGCTCGGCCTCGTTCCCGCCATGGTGCTTGCCTTTGCGGTGATCTGGCTCGCCATGGCGAAAATCAGCCGTTACTCCTCATTGTCCGCCCTGGTTGCAACGGCTATCATTCCGGTACTACTTTACGCGGTAGGGAACGAAAAGGTCGCCCTGCTCTTCGCGGCAATGACCATCATTAGCTGGGTGAAGCATCGCGCCAATATTCAACGGCTGATCGCCGGCACGGAAAGCAAGATCGGGGACAAGGGATAATGTCTGAGGACAGCGCAGGACGAACCGGAGTGGCGCTGACTGAACGACAGAAAATATCCTGGCTGCGGCTGATCCGCAGCGACAATGTCGGCCCCATCGCCTTCAGGGACCTGATCAACCACTTCGGCACCGCGGAAAACGCGCTCGACGCGCTTCCAGAACTATCCCGGCGCGGAGGGACCAAACAGGCCTATCGCGTGGCAACGGTAAGCGAGGCCGAACGGGAACTGGAAGCGGCGCGACGCTGCGGCGCGGTCTTTGTCGGCATCGGCGAGCCAGGTTATCCTTCAGCGCTTCGGCAGATCGACGGCGCTCCCCCTCTCCTCGCGATGAAGGGCGATCTCAAAGCAGCAACCCGCCCGTCGCTCGGCATTGTCGGCTCGCGCAACGCGTCGGCCAGCGGCGCCAAGTTCGCGGCGATGATTGCCCGCGATGCCGGTCGCGCCGGCTATGTCGTCACCTCGGGTCTCGCGCGCGGCATCGATACCGCCGCCCATCGCGCAAGCCTCGAAACCGGCACGATCGCCGCGCTTGCCGGCGGCTTGGATCGGCCCTACCCGCCCGAAAACATCGGCTTGCTGGATGAGATCACCGCTGGCCGGGGTCTGGCGATCAGCGAAATGCCCTTTGGCTGGGAGCCACGTGCACGCGATTTCCCGCGGCGCAACCGGCTGATTGCCGGCGTCAGCCTCGGCGTGACCGTCGTCGAGGCGGCCAATCGCTCCGGCTCGTTGATCACCGCGCGTTATGCCGCCGATTTCGGCCGGCTGGTCTTTGCCGTTCCGGGATCCCCACTCGATCCCCGGTGCCATGGCACGAACGACCTTTTGAAGCAGGGCGCGATCGTCACGACGTCATCGGACGATGTCCTTGAAGCATTGGCGCCGCTCAGCCAGTTCGAGCTACGCTTGCCAAGTGTCAGGGAACCGGAGGGGCATGCGCAACCGAGCACCCCTGCCGCGACCAATGACAGCGACCGTGCGGCCATCATCAATGCGCTTGGTCCGACGCCGGTCGAAACCGACGACATCGTCAGGCACACCGGGCTTTCGCCGGCACAGGTCTACCTTCTTCTCCTAGAGCTCGATCTCGCTGGGCGGCTCGATCGCCACGCCGGAGGACTCGTGTCTCTCACGGCAAGCGAATGAGCACCGGCGATGGCGACCCCGCGGCCGTGAGGAAGCGAGCAGGCACCCATTCCAGATTGCAGATGCGATGCAATCTTGCATGAGTTGCATCACCTCCTCTCGTCGTTATTTTGGGTGAACCCTCTTGACCCCGCACGAATCCCTGTCCATTTCGGGGCATCGATACCAGGCGACACACGGCGCTGACAGCGCTGACGCCCGAACCAGAACCGGTTGTCTCAGAAAATGACGATGAATGTTGTAGTGGTGGAGTCGCCTTCCAAGGCAAAGACGATCAACAAGTACCTCGGGCCTAACTACAAGGTGCTGGCTTCGTTTGGCCATGTGCGCGATCTGCCGGCGAAGGACGGTTCGGTCCGTCCGGATGAAGACTTCGAAATGTCCTGGGAGGTCGATGGCGCCTCGGCCAAGCGCATGAAGGACATTGCCGACGCGGTAAAGTCCGCTGACGGCCTCATTCTCGCAACCGACCCGGATCGCGAAGGCGAAGCCATTTCCTGGCACGTGCTCGACCTCTTGAAGAAAAAGAAGGTGCTCGGCGACAAGCCGGTGAAGCGCGTCGCCTTCAACGCCATCACCAAGAAGGCCGTGCTCGAGGCGATCGCCCATCCGCGCGACATCGACATCTCGCTGGTCGACGCCTATCTGGCGCGCCGCGCGCTCGACTATCTCGTCGGCTTCAACCTGTCGCCGGTCCTCTGGCGCAAGCTTCCGGGCGCCCGCTCGGCCGGCCGTGTGCAGTCCGTCACGCTGCGCCTTGTCTGCGATCGCGAGTCCGAGATCGAGCGCTTCATCTCCGAGGAATACTGGAACATCTCCGCGCTGCTGAAGACCCCGCGCGGCGACGAGTTCGAGGCCCGCCTCGTCTCGGCCGATGGCAAGCGCCTCGCGCCAAGGGCTGTCGGCAACGGCGAAGAGGCCAACCGGCTGAAGACCCTGCTCGATGGCGCCGCCTATGTCGTCGACAGCATCGAGGCAAAGCCGGTCAAGCGTAACCCGTCGCCGCCTTTCACCACCTCAACACTGCAGCAGGCCGCCTCCTCCAAACTCGGCTTCTCCGCATCGCGCACCATGCAGGTCGCGCAGAAGCTCTATGAAGGCGTCGACATCGGCGGCGAGACGGTCGGTCTGATCACCTATATGCGTACCGACGGCGTGCAGATGGCGCCGGAAGCGGTCGAGGCCTCGCGCAAGGCGATTGCCAGCCAGTTCGGCGACCGCTACCTGCCGGAAAAGCCGCGTTTCTATTCGACCAAGGCGAAGAACGCCCAGGAAGCGCACGAAGCCATCCGCCCGACCGACTTCAATCGGACGCCGGACCAGGTCCGCCGCTTCCTCGACGGTGACATGCTGCGCCTCTACGATCTGGTCTGGAAGCGTGGCATCGCGAGCCAGATGGCATCGGCCGAGATCGAGCGCACCACGGCAGAAATCACTGCCGACAACGGCGGCCAGAAGGCGGGCCTGCGCGCCACCGGCTCGGTCATCCGCTTCGACGGCTTCATCGCCGCCTATACGGATGCCAAGGAAGACGGCGAGCAGACGGATGATGGCGAGGAGGATGGCCGCCTGCCGGAAATCAACGCGCGCGAAAACCTCGCCAAGCAGAAGATCAACGCCTCGCAGCACTTCACCGAGCCGCCCCCGCGCTACTCGGAAGCGAGCCTGATCAAGAAGATGGAAGAGCTCGGCATCGGCCGGCCGTCGACCTATGCCGCGACGGTCACGACCCTGCTCGACCGCGACTACATCACCAACGACAAGCGCAAGCTCATACCCCAGGCCAAGGGGCGGTTGGTGACGGCGTTTCTGGAAAGCTTCTTCACGCGCTATGTCGGCTACGACTTCACGGCGTCGCTCGAAGAAAAGCTCGACCAGGTCTCGGCCGGTGAGGTCAACTGGAAGGATGTACTTCGCGACTTCTGGAAGGATTTCTTCGCACAGATCGAGGAAACAAAGGAGCTGCGCGTCACCAACGTGCTCGATGCGCTGAACGAGGAACTGGCGCCGCTGGTCTTCCCGAAGCGCGAAGACGGCGGTGATCCACGCATCTGCCAGGTCTGCGGCACCGGCAAGCTGTCGCTGAAGCTTGGCAAATATGGCGCCTTCGTCGGCTGCTCGAACTATCCGGAGTGCAACTTCACCCGCCAGCTTTCCTCCGAAAGCAACGGCGACCAGGAAGCGGCGGTCTCCAATGAACCGCAGGCGCTCGGCAAGGATCCGCATACCGGCGAGGAAATCACCCTGCGCAGCGGCCGTTTCGGCCCCTATGTCCAGCGCGGCGACGGCAAGGAAGCGAAGCGCTCGAGCCTGCCGAAGGGCTGGACGCCATCGACGATCGACCATGAGAAGGCGGTCGCGCTGCTGTCGCTGCCGCGCGATATCGGCGCGCACCCCGAAAGCGGCAAGATGATCTCGACCGGCCTTGGCCGCTACGGACCGTTCGTGCTGCACGACGGCACCTATGCCAATCTCGAATCGATCGAAGACGTCTTCTCGATCGGCCTCAATCGCGCCGTGTCGGTTCTCGCCGACAAGCAGTCGAAGGCCGGTGCCGGGCGTGGCCGCACCGCCGCCGCCTCGCTCAAGGAACTTGGCGACCACCCGGACGGCGGCTCCATCACCGTTCGTGACGGTCGCTATGGCCCCTATGTAAACTGGGGCAAGGTCAACGCGACGCTGCCGAAGGGCAAGGATCCGCAGTCGGTGACGGTCGAGGAGGCACTCGTGCTGATTTCGGAGCGTGCCGCCAAGGGTGGAACTACCAAGGGCAAGCCCGTGAAGGCCAAGACGACCAAGGCGGCGGCAAAGTCCGAGGACGGCGCAACCAAGTCGACCAAGGCCAAGGCACCTGCCAAGAGCAAAACGAAGACGGCCGCCAAGGCCAAGAAGGGCTGATCTTGACCAGAATACCGCGCGATCCGACCGAACAGTCCGGCAGAAGAGCCATGGGCAAGAAGCCTGCTCGCGCGGCCAAGGGAGGACCGGCTCCGGCAAGCGAGCCCATCATCCACGGCGCGGTTCCGCCGCGTGACGTGCTGATGCGTTTCATTGCCGAAAACCCGGACCGCGCCTCCAAGCGCGAGATCGCCAAGGCCTTCGGGCTCAAGGGCGATACCCGTGTCGAGCTCAAGGCGCTGCTGAAGTCGCTGGAAGTGGACGGCCTCGTCGAAAAGAAGCGCAAGTCGCTGGTGCGTCCCGGCGCCCTGCCCCCGGTGACCGTGCTCGACATCACCATCCGCGACGTCGACGGCGAACTGATCGGCCGTCCCGCCGAGTGGCTGGACGATGACGGCGTCGCGCCGGCGGTGCTGATCAAGCAGTCGGTTGTCGGCAAGGCCAAGGGCAAGGTACCGGTCGGCGGTCTCGGCGACCGGGTGCTCGCCAAGATCTTCCCCGCCAAGGAGCGTGGCGGTCCTGCCTATACGGCGCGCATCATCAAGGTTCTCGACAAGCGCAAGGACGCCGTGCTCGGCGTCTTCCGCGCCACTCCAGGCGGCGGCGGCCGGCTGATGCCGATCGAGAAGCGCGGCGAAGAAGTGCTCGTCGATCCGGAGTTCACCGGCAACGCGCAGGATGGCGATCTGGTCGAAGTGCAGCTCTCGCGCCTCGGTCGCTACGGTCTGCCACGGGCCCAGGTCCAAAACGTCATCGGCTCCGTGGCCTCGGAGAAGGCAATCTCGATGATTGCCATCCACGCGCATGGCATCCCCCACATCTTCCCCGAGCGTGTGATCGAAGAGGCGAACGCCGCCGGTCCCGCCACCATGGCCCATCGCGAGGATTGGCGCACGCTGCCGCTGATCACCATCGACCCGGCCGATGCCAAAGATCACGACGATGCGGTTTATGCCGAACCCGACCCGTCCGAGGACAATCCCGGCGGCGTCATCGTCACGGTCGCAATCGCCGACGTCTCCTATTACGTCCGTCCGAAATCGGCGCTGGACCTGGAAGCGCTGAAGCGCGGCAACTCGGTCTATTTCCCCGACCGGGTGGTACCGATGCTGCCCGAACGGATTTCGAACGACCTCTGCTCGCTGAAGGAAGGCGTCGATCGTCCGGCGCTTGCCGTGCGCATGCGCTTCTCCAAGGAAGGCCGCAAGGCCGGCCACACCTTCCACCGCATCATGATGAAGAGTGCTGCCAAGCTCTCCTATCAGCAGGCACAGGCGGCGATCGACGGCAACCCGGACGACAAGACCGGGCCGATCCTCGACGCGATCCTGAAGCCGCTCTGGGAAGCCTATCGGATCCTCACGCGCGGGCGCGACCGGCGCCAGCCGCTCGAACTCAACATGCCCGAGCGCAAGATCATCCTGAAGCCCGACGGCACGGTCGATCGCGTTTTCGTCCCGGAACGCCTCGACGCCCACAAGCTGATCGAAGAGATGATGATCCAGGCAAACGTCGCGGCCGCCGAGACGCTGGAGCAGAAGCGCCAGGTGCTGATCTATCGCGTGCACGACCAGCCGTCGCTCGCCAAGCAGGAAAGCCTGCGCGAGTTCCTGGCGACGCTCGACATCTCGCTCGTCAAGGGCGGCAACATGCGCTCGAACCATTTCAACGGCATTCTCGCCAAGGCCGAGGGAAAACCCTTCGAGACGATGGTCAACGAGATGGTGCTGCGGTCGCAGAGCCAGGCGATCTACAGCCCCGAGAACATCGGGCACTTCGGCCTGAACCTTTTGAAGTACGCACATTTCACCTCGCCTATCCGGCGCTATGCCGACCTGATCGTGCACCGGGCGCTGGTTGCCTCGCTCGGCCTTGGCGAAGGCGGGCTGACGCCGCAGGAAGAGGGCGTGCTCGACGACATCGCCGCCGAGATCTCGACCTTCGAGCGTCGCGCCATGGCGGCGGAGCGCGACACCGTCGACCGGCTGATCGCACACCATCTGAATGGCCGTGTCGGCGAGGAATTCGAAGGCCGCGTCTCCGGCGTCACCAAGGCGGGACTCTTTGTCACCCTGCCCGCCTATGGCGCCGATGGCTTCGTTCCGATATCTACGCTCGGGCGCGACTACTTCATCTATGATGAGGCGCATCAGGCGCTTTCCGGCGAAAAGACCGGGCTCGGCTATCGCCTCGGCGATCCGGTGCGCGTTAAGCTCGTTGAAGCTGTGCCGCTTGCGGGTGCGCTCAGGTTCGAGATGCAAAGCGAGGGGCGCAAGATGCCGACGGCAACGCGCTCCTTCCACAAGTCCGGCCGGCGCGATCGCACCGGAGCACGTAAGACGCCGGGAACGCGGCCGCCGCGAGGCAGGCGTTAGAACTCCCGTAAGGCAGAGGATTAGGCATGAAAGCAGCGGCAGGCGAAACACTTCAACTGGGCGGTAGCGAAAGCGACAAGCGCTCCGTTGGCCTTTCGATGAAGCGCGGCTTTCTCGGCCGTTGCCCGGCCTGTGGCAGCGGCAAGCTGTTTCGCAGCTACGTCAAGTCCGTCGATGCCTGCGCCGCCTGCGGCGAACGCATGGACCATCACCGCGCCGATGACTTCCCGCCCTATATCGTCGTGACGATCGTCGGCCACGTCGTGCTTGCGGGCTACATGATGACCGATCTCATCCTGCCGCTGACAACGTGGCAGCATCTGGCAATCTGGGCACCGATCACCGTGATCAGTTCGTTGGCGCTGCTGCAGCCGATCAAGGGTGCCGTCATCGGCTTGCAATGGGCGCTCAGGATGCACGGTTTCGGCGGCCACGAAGACGCACCGGAAGATGTCCTGCCGCCGCGAGACGACAGGGCATGACGTCTGCGCGGGGCCTGGGCGGCGAGGTCGAACGCCAACGTTCCGCAGCCGTCAGGCCACGCGATGCGGCCTCCGTCATGCTGCTTGACCGCCAAGGGGGACGCGTGCGCGTCCTGATGGGCAAACGGCACAGCGCCCATGTCTTCATGCCGGATCTCTATGTCTTCCCCGGTGGGCGGCGCGATGCCGGCGATCACCGCATCGGCTTCGGCTCCGACCTGCACCCTTCCGTCCTGCATGCGCTGAAGGCGGCCGGCACGCGCGAGCTGACGGATGCACGCGCACGCGCGCTCGCCCTTGCCGCACTGCGCGAACTTTACGAAGAGGCCGGCATCGCCGTCGGGCAACCGGCTCCCTCTGCCACAGCGCCGGTTCCATTTCTTCCCGATCTTGCAAAGTTGCGCTATATGGCTCGGGCCATTACCCCTCCGGGCCACGCGCGGCGGTTCGATACGCGCTTCTTCGCATTGTTTGCGGACGAGGCCAAAATCGATCCGACACGCTTCCTGGACAGCCGGGAGCTTCAGGATTTGCAGTGGATCGATGTGAACGATTCTCCGTCTCTACGGATACCCGACATCACCGCCATCATACTTGCTGACCTCAGAAGCAGTCTCGACACCGATCCGTCGCTCCCCTGCGAACGAGAGGTGCCACTTTATGCCGCGCGCCGTGGGCGCCTCGTCCGCACGTTGCTCTAAGGACCCTCGTCGCATGTCACAGCCGTCGCCCGGTACAGTTGCACCGGTTGAGGAAATTCACTGGCGGTCGCTGATCGCCGCCGTTGCAGCGATCAGTGCGGTCGGCATTGCAATTGGTCTCGGTCTGCCGCTCCTGTCGATCATCATGGAGAAGCGCGGAATCTCCTCGACGCTGATCGGCTTGAACTCCGCCATGGCTGGCGTGGCATCGATGGTTGCCGCCCCGTTCACGACCAAGTTCGCTCATAGACACGGCGTCGCGCCGACAATGCTGTGGGCCGTCCTGATCGCAGCAACGAGTTCGTTCGGCTTTTACTACATTACCAACTTCTGGCTCTGGTTCCCGCTGCGGATCGTTTTCCATGGGGCGATCACCGTCCTCTTCATTCTCTCCGAGTTCTGGATCAACGCCACGGCGCCGCCGGCAAAGCGCGGCTTCGTGCTCGGCATCTATGGCACGTTCCTGTCGCTGGGCTTCCTGACCGGGCCGCTGTTGTTTTCAATCCTCGGCAGTGAAGGCATCCTGCCTTTCATGGTTGGCGCCGGCGTCATCCTGCTTGCCTCGGTGCCGATCTTCCTCGCACGCGACGAAAGCCCCGTCATAGACGAGAAGCCGGAGCGGCATTTCCTGCGCTACGTCTTCCTCGTGCCCACCGCAACCGCCGCCGTGTTCATCTTCGGCGCGGTCGAATCAGGCGGTCTTTCGCTGTTCCTCATCTTCGGCACGAGAGCCGGTTTCAGCGAATCGCAGGCGGCCCTCCTGCTGACTGTCATGGGGGTCGGAAATTTCATCTTCCAGATCCCGGTCGGCATGTTGTCCGACCGCGTCAAAGACCGGCGAACCCTGCTCTCGGCCATGACTGTTATCGGCCTTGTTGGCGCGCTGTTCCTGCCGCTTCTGGTCGAAAGCTGGTTCCTGATGGCGATCGTATTGCTGTTCTGGGGCGGCTGCGTCTCCGGGCTCTACACGGTCGGTCTCAGCCACCTTGGCTCGCGGCTGCAGGGCGCCGATCTTGCCGCCGCCAACGCCGCTTTCGTGTTCTCCTATGCCGTCGGCACGGTTGCGGGGCCGCAGGCCATCGGTGCTTCAATGGATGCCACCGGCAACAATGGCTTTGCCTGGGCGATCGCCGGCTTTTTCGGCCTCTATGTCGCGCTTTCGGTGGTCAGGATCGTTTTGAAGCCAAAACGGCCTTGACTTTTCGGCCGCGATTTGTAGTTTCGCGCCAACCTTGCCCGTGGCCCGCAACCGGTTGTCCACGGCTTTCATTGTTACAAAGGCAGGACGACCATGGCAAAAGCCACCACCATCAAGATCAAGCTGCTTTCGACAGCCGACACGGGTTTCTTCTACGTCACGACCAAGAACAGCCGTACGATGACGGAAAAGATGACCAAGACCAAGTACGACCCGGTCGTCAAGAAGCACGTTGAGTTCAAGGAAACCAAGATCAAGTAAGATCGACCGTTTCTCGGGAATTTAGGGCGCCGACCGCAAGGTCAGGCGCCCTTTCCTTTTGGACGTCCGGGAAACGGCGCGCAAGGCACCGCTGGCTTCGGTGACAGGTCAAAGGATGCTTGAAAGACATGCCGACACGGCGCCCCCTCGCCCGGTGCCGAGAAAGCAAAAACGCCGCCCCAAGATGGGACGGCGCTTCGGAAAAGGGGGTCGGCTGGCGTCTGACTGCGGCACGAGGATTCCGCAGAAGTCAAAAGCCAACCGACCGACCCCACGACCCAGGAGATGCGGCGGACCTGAGCATCATGGGGTAAGTAAAATGTTGGTAGGCGATGCCTACTTGTTCATCAGCATCACCTGAAAATGGAAAAAAATCAACGAATTCTTAATGCGCGAAGCGGTGCCGCTAAGCGCATGGTTAATTTTGTATCAGACTGAGACAGGCACACGCATGGGCGCCGCGGCTACCCAATCTCCCCGGTAGCATCGGCTGTGGCGAGAATACAACTTTAAATGCAACCCGCAAGAGGTGACCCAAGAAAATCACTGGGTCGCGGAGCGCCCGGATTGGACGGCCAAACGCTCAGGCGGCCGCCGCCACCACTCGGTTGCGGCCCTCGTGCTTGGCTTGGTAGAGCGCCGTATCCGCGCGCTTCAACAGAGCCTCGGCCGTGTCAGCACCCGGCCTGAGCGTCGCTATTCCCATCGACGCCGTTACCTTCAAAACGCCATCCGCCTGCGGAACCGGGAACGGCAGGCTTTCGATAATCGTGCGCAAGCGCTCGGCGACGCCCGCCGCCATTTCAGCCGACGTATCCGGCATCACGACGACGAATTCCTCTCCGCCGAAACGGCAGGCAAGATCGGCACCGCGCACGGTGGTGCGAATGCGGTTGGCGAACTCCCGAAGCACTTCGTCGCCGGCATCATGGCCGTAGGTATCATTGACCTGTTTGAAACGGTCAATGTCGGTCATGCAGATGGAGAGCGGCCGGCCGCGCGCCGCAGCCCGGTCCATCAACAGTTTCAGGTGGGTGTCGAAATAGCGGCGGTTGTGCAAGCCTGTCAGGCCATCGGTGACGGCAAGTTCGATGGTCTGCTGCACGCTCGAGCGCAGCCTGTCATTGCAATGCTTGCGCCGGATCTGGGTCATGGAGCGGGCAATCAGTTCATTGGGATCAACCGGCCGCATCAGATAATCGGTCACGCCGAGATCGAGCGCACGCACCACCATCTCGTCGCTGCCCTGCTCCGCGATCAAGAGGATCGGGATGAAGCGCGTCCGCTCCAGCGAGCGCAACTGCGAACACAGCCGCAGGGGATCGTAGTCGTCGAAATTCGCATTGACGATGACCAGGTCGAAGTTGTTCTCGGCCGCTTCGAAGAGCGCCGCCTGCGGATCGGAAATCACCGAAACATCGGCGATCGGCTTGAGGGCGCGTTGCAGCCGCTCCTGTGACGAGCCACGGCCATCGACGAGCAGAACATTGCCCGGCTCGTCCGGACGATCCGCACCGCCGACGTCTTCGAGGCCGATGGTCTGCGCCGTCTGGGCGCGCAGGCGCAATTCATCGCTGACATTCTTCAACCGCACCAGGCTCTTCACGCGCGACATTAGCTGGAGATCGTTGACGGGCTTGGTCAGGAAGTCGTCGGCGCCGGCCTTCAGGCCGCGCACGCGATCCGACGGCTGGTCGAGCGCCGTCACCATGACGACGGGAATATGCGCCGTGCGCGGATTGGCCTTCAGACGTTCGCAGACCTCGAAGCCATCGAGGCCGGGCATCATAACGTCGAGAAGCACGAGATCGATGGGCGTCTTCTCGCAAAGCGCCAGCGCCGAATAGCCGTCATTGGCCGTCAGTACATCGAAATACTCGGCGAGCAGCCGGGCTTCGAGCAACTTCACATTGGCCGGAACATCATCAACGACAAGAATACGCGCAGTCATATCAATTTTCCCGCCGCTCAGGCATCGCCCAGGTAGGTTTTGATCGTTTCTATGAACTTCGGTACGGAAATCGGCTTGGAAACATAGGCTTCGCATCCACCCTGGCGGATCCGTTCCTCGTCGCCCTTCATCGCAAATGCGGTGACCGCAATGACCGGAATGACGTGAAGCTCGTCATCTTCCTTCAGCCATTTCGTCACTTCCAGACCGGATACTTCCGGCAACTGGATGTCCATGAGAATGAGATCGGGCCGGTGCTTGCGCGCGAGCTCGAGCGCCTCCATGCCGTTGCGCGTCTGGATCGTCGCGTAGCCGGAAGCCTCAATCAGGTCGCGGAACAGTTTCATGTTCAGCTCGTTGTCTTCAACAATCATTACCTGTTTGGGCATGTCGATCCCTTGCTGTCCATCATCGTCTTGCAAGTCTCCTCAGGACATTTAACTTGCAGAGCCGACGACTCGACCCATTTCCTCAACTTCAGAGATAGGCCTATTTGGTTGAAAAATAGGTAACTCCGCACGTAAAAACCATACGGGGACGAAGCATTGAAGAGCGCTGACGAAATCGCCATCGACATCCTTGCCTGGCTCGCGGGCGAGCCTGAGCTTCTGTCCCGTTTCCTGGCACTGACGGGCACCGATCCAACGGCGTTGCGCAATGCCATTGCCGAACCCGGCTTCATGGGCGGTCTCATCGCCTTTCTCATGGACCACGAGCCGACGCTGATGGCATTCTGCCAGGCAACCGGCACGGCACCGGAAGATGTCGTGCGCGCCCATGCGGCGCTTTCTGACCATTCGGGTTTTGAGGATTGAGCGTGCCAGGCACGTCCACGAGCGACCGCATTCAGCTTCGAGAGCGCCCGCTGATCGTCAGTGACGTCGATGAAGTCGTGCTCGAATTCATCAATCCCTTCAAAGCCTTTCTCGATAGCTGCGGCCACGTGCTGCTGCCCCGATCGTTCCGCCTGACCGGCAACATCATCGATCGCGCGAACGAACAACCGCTGGCGGAGGCGGAGGTCAAAGCCCTGCTTAATTCCTTCTACGGGACGCAGGATCGCTGGCAGACGCCGGCTGCACAGGTCGTCGAGACTTTGGCTGCTCTGTCGAAAGAAGCGGACATCGTTTTCCTGACGGCGATGCCGCCGCATCACGCGGCGGTCCGCCGTGCCTTGCTCGACCGGCTTGGCCTTCCCTATCCGCTGCTTGCCTCCGAGGAACCGAAGGGACCGATCGTCCAAAATTTGCACGGCGGACGCCCGGTTCCGCTGGTCTTCGTGGATGATATTCTTCGCAACCTGCAGTCGGTCCAGCATCACACGCCGTCCTGCCTGCTGATCAACCTGATGGTTAACGCGGAGTTTCGCGCCCTTGCCCCAAAGCCGGACGCCGGCATCCGCGCTGTGGCCGACTGGCCGGAAGCGGCGGCCACCATCCGCGCGCATTTCGAGGGTTAGTTCAGCGCCGGTTCCCATCAGTGCAAATCCAAGCGCATCAGCGGTCTACCATCCTTGCGGCGCGCCACGACATCGAATCCCGCAGCCTCGAAGACCGTCGTCGCGCCGACCCAAAGGGCGACTGACTTGGACTGTTTGGCACGATCGATCGGACAAGCATCGAGATAACGTGCGCCGCCCGCCCTGGCGTGGTCGATCGCGGCGCGCACGAGTTGATGGCTCAAGCCCCTGCCGCGTAGCTTCGACTGCATTAACAGACAGCTCAGCGCCCAGATCGTCGGATCGGTCGCCTCGCGGTCCTCCAGCGGTCGCGCGACCGTGCGCGGCGAATTGAACTGCGGAACATCCTGGCGCGGACCAATCTGAACCCAGGCCACCGGCGTTCCCTCGAAATAGCCGAGGATACCGGGCGACGGCGCGGTATCGATACGAGCCTTGATAAAGGCCCTGCGCTCCCTTGCCGGCATCGCCGTTCGAACGGAATGCGGCAGGCGCAACGCGGTGCACCAGCAACCGCCATAGGCACCGTTCGGCCCAAAAAGCTGCTCGAAATCCGCCCAACTATCCGCCGTGACAGGTGAGAACTGGAGTGTGATTTCCAACAGAGCCTCCCTTGAGACTCACTAGCGTAGAGCGTAAGGTCGCGATGTTCAATATTTGTTCCTGATATGCCCGACAGCGCTGCTCAATCTCCAGGCTTCTGCCGCGACTGCCTCAAGGAACAGGCCGCTAGCGCGCGGCGCTGCACGGCCTGCGGCAGTCCGCGCCTGCTGCGCCATAGCGAGCTCTACGATCTCACCTTGGCGCATATCGATTGCGACGCGTTCTACGCGTCGATCGAGAAACGCGACGATCCGGAGCTTGCCGACAAGCCGGTGATCATTGGCGGCGGCAAGCGCGGCGTGGTGTCCACGGCTTGCTACATCGCCCGCATTCACGGCGTGCGCTCGGCAATGCCGATGTTCAAGGCGCTGGAGGCCTGCCCGCAGGCCGTGGTCATCAAACCCAACATGGAGAAATATGCGCGCGTCGGCCGCGAGGTGCGGACGCTGATGCAGGAGTTGACGCCGCTGGTGCAGCCACTGTCGATCGACGAAGCATTTCTTGAGCTCAGAGGCACCGAGCGACTGCATCACGATCCGCCGGCCCGCACCCTCGCGCGCTTCGCCCGCCGTGTCGAGCAGGAGATCGGCATCACCGTTTCGGTTGGCCTCTCCTACTGCAAGTTCCTCGCCAAGGTGGCTTCCGATCTGCAAAAGCCGCGCGGCTTTTCCGTCATCGGTCAGGCCGAGGCGCTGGAGTTCCTGAGGGAAAAGCCGGTCACTCTGATCTGGGGCGTCGGCAAGGCCTTCGCCGCCATCCTGGAACGCGATGGCGTGCGCACGATCGGGCAATTGCAGACCATGGAGGAAGCCGACCTCATGCGCCGTTATGGCACCATGGGGCAGCGGCTCTATCGGCTGTCGCGCGGGCTCGACGAGAGGGCGGTCGAAATCGACGGCGAGGCGAAGAGCGTTTCCGCGGAGACGACGTTCAATGACGACATCGCACGCTACGACGACCTGGTCACGCACCTTAGGCGCCTGAGCGAGCAGGTGGCCCACCGGCTGCGAAAGTCCGAACTCGCGGGTCAGACCGTCGTTCTGAAGCTCAAAACCACCGACTTCAAGCTTCGCACCCGCAACCGGCGGCTCGACAGCCCCACCCGGCTTGCCGACCGCATTTTCCGCACCGGGCTTCAGCTTTTGGAGAAAGAGGCGGATGGCACGAAGTATCGCCTGATCGGGATTGGCGTCAGCGATCTATCCGCCCCAGATCTGGCCGACCCTCCGGACCTTGTCGATCCGGCGGCAACCCGCCGGGCAGCGGCCGAAGACGCCATGAACAAGCTGCGCGACAAGTTCGGCAAGGAGAGCGTCGAGACCGGCTATACCTTCGGTACCCGGAAACGCGATCACTGAACGTAAACGTGCGGCGATCACGCAACCTTGATGTGGCCGACACACGGACTGGATGAATTCCTTAAAGATTGCCGGCTAGGCTCGTTCGCCAAGTCACGTGTTGGGTTGAGTGTATGGTATCGCGTTTCGCTCTCACCGCCAGCTTCGTCGCTCTGCTTTTGTCGCCGGCCACCGGCTTTGCAGGCAGTCGCGGGCCGCTGCAAATCATTGTCTCGAAAGACCAGCAATCGCTCGTGGTCTATGACGGCGATGCCGTGATTGCGACGTCACCGGTGTCGACCGGCAAGGCCGGCCATGCGACGCCGACCGGAATCTTCTCTATCCTCGAAAAGCGGCGCCATCATAAGTCGAACATCTATTCGAATGCGCCGATGCCGTTCATGCAGCGGCTCACCTGGTCGGGCATTGCGCTGCACGGCTCCAACCACGTGCCCGACTACCCCGCCTCACACGGATGTGTGCGCCTGCCAAGCGCTTTCGCCGCGTCGCTCTACAAGATGACCGAGCGCGGCGTGCATGTGCTGATCTCGGACCGGCAGATATCGCCCGCAGAGGTTAAAAGCGCCCTCCTCTTCCGTCCGGTTCCGGTAAATATCCAGCCGCCGCTTTCCGATGTTCCGCTCAGACCGGCGATCAGCCAGGCCGGAGATACGCCGGTGGAAGTGGCGATGAGAGAGCCGACCGGCGGTGCCGGCACCTCCAGATCCATGGAAGAACCGATCCGCATCCTGATCACGCGCAGCGACGCGCGCGACACCATGCGCGAGGTTCAAACCTCGTTGGAATTCCTCGGATACGCGCCCGGCTCGATCGACGGCCATGCGGGCACGGCAACCACTGCGGCGCTCCGCGCCTTCCAGACGGGCGAAGGTCTCGAGAGCGATGGCAAGCTGACGCCGGAACTGACCGACAAGCTCCTGCGTAAGGCCGGCCGAACGCCGCCGCAGAACGGCAAGATCCTCGTGCGGCAAGGTTTCAAGCCGCTTTTCGAAGCCGGCCTCACCATCGACAAACCGGAAGAGGCCCTTGGGACGCATTTCCTCCAGTTCCGGCACAATGAAGAAGAAGGCGCCGAAGGCAAATGGTTCGGCGTTTCGCTTGAAAACCACCTGCCCGCCTCGATGAAGAAGCGGCTCGGCATTTCCATTGAGGCGGACCCCTTCGCTTATAACGGCATACAGCGCACGCTGGCGCGAATGACGATATCCGACGACGTTCGCAAGCGGGTTGAAGGACTGCTGGCCGAGGGCTCTTCGCTCTCGATCGCCGACACGGAAAGCGGGCTGGAGACCGGCCAGGGAACCGATTTCATCACCGTCACCCGATCGCGTCCGGGTGACTGATCCCGGGGAACCGCAGGAAAGCACAATGTGCGCTTTCTGTCCCAGCTGCCCACCCTCAAGGTGATCGGTGTGATTTCTTCGCTTCGAACGAAACGGAGAAACCTGCCGATCAAACCAACTCGACGTCGACCACGCCCGGCGCCGAGCGCAGCGCCGCAGCGATCTCGGGCGAGATCCGGAACTTCTCGCTCAGTTCCACCTCGATCTCGCGCTGACCGTTGTCCTTGATGACGACGAAGGAGACGAGACCGTCGCCCCTGGTGTTGAGGTGCGAGGCGATCGATTTCAGTGGGCCGGAATCGCGCACATAGACGCGCAGCGCCTTCTGCAGTTGCAGCGATTCTTCCTCGAGCGAGCGCAGGGTCTGGATGCGCAGCCCGATGCCTTCCGGCCGCTCCTCGGCGGCAACGGTCATGACCAGCGATTTGCCCGGCTCCAAGAGGTCGCGATACTGGTGCAGCATTTCGGAGAACAGCACGGCCTCGAATTGGCCCGAAGAATCCGAGAAGGCGACGATTCCCATCTTGTTGCCGGTGCGCGTCTTGCGCTCCTGCTTCGAGGTCACTGTGCCGGCAAGCCGGCCGGCGGTTGCCCCCTTCTTCACCGCGCCGGCGAAATCGCCGAAGGTCTGCACGCGCATCTTGGCGAGCAGCGCATTGTAGGTGTCGAGCGGGTGGGCGGAGAGGTAGAAACCCAGCACCTGGAATTCGCGATGCAGCTTCTCCGAAGCGAGCCAGGGCGTGTAGGTCGGGAGCGCGATACGCTCCGGCCCGGTTGCCGCCCCTGCCCCGAACATGTCGCTCTGGCCGCTCGTCTTGTTCTCCTGCGCACGCTGGGCGAAGCCGAGGATGCGGTCGAGCCCGCCGACCAGTTCCGCACGGTCATAGCCGAAGCATTCGAACGCACCGGCAGCGATCAGGCTTTCGAAGACGCGACGGTTGAGAAGCTTGGGGTCGATCCTGAGGCAGAAATCCTCAAGGCTCACGAAGGTCCGGTCGCCGCGCACTTCGACGATATGCTCAACCGCGGATTCGCCCACGCCCTTGATTGCGGCAAGCGAATAATAGATGCGGTTTTCGCCCGTCTGGAAATGTCGGAATGAAGACTGCACCGACGGTGCAATCACCTCGATGCCCAGGCGCTTTGCGTCCTGACGGAAGTCGTTGACCTTTTCCGTGTTGGACATGTCGAGCGTCATCGACGCCGCCAGGAACTCCACCGGATAGTGCGCCTTCATATAG
The DNA here is from genome assembly GCF_049905105.1 of Ensifer sp. R-19. Classification (NCBI taxonomy): domain Bacteria; kingdom Pseudomonadati; phylum Pseudomonadota; class Alphaproteobacteria; order Hyphomicrobiales; family Rhizobiaceae; genus Ensifer; species Ensifer sp. R-19. Next base: position 1,103,966 of record NZ_CP184569.1, on the reverse strand, counting down.
GCGGTCTGGTAGGAGACGATGGCGTAGGCCGCTGCGTGCGACTTGTTGAAGCCGTAGTTGGCGAACTTGGCGAGCAGGTCGAAGATCAGGTCCGCCTGCGGCTTCGACACCTCGTTCTTCACCGCGCCGTCGACGAAGCGGGCGCGCTGCTTGTCCATCTCCTCCTTGATCTTCTTACCCATGGCGCGGCGCAGAAGATCGGCCTCGCCGAGCGAGTAGCCCGAGAGCACCTGGGCGATCTGCATCACCTGCTCCTGGTAGACGATAACGCCCTGCGTTTCCTTGAGCAGATGATCGATCTTCGGATGGATCGACTCGACTTCTTCCTCGCCATGCTTGCGGGCATTGTAGACCGGAATGTTCTCCATCGGGCCCGGGCGATAGAGCGCCACCAGCGCGATGATATCCTCGATGCAGTCGGGCCGCATGCCGATCAGCGCCTTGCGCATGCCGGCGCTTTCCACCTGGAACACGCCAACCGTTTCGCCGCGCGACAGCATCTCATAGGTCTTCGGGTCGTCGAGCGGGATGCTCGCCAGATCAACCTCGATGCCGCGCTGCTTCACGAAATCGACCGCGACCTTCAATACGGTCAGGGTCTTCAGGCCGAGGAAGTCGAACTTGACGAGGCCCGCCTGCTCCACCCATTTCATGTTGAACTGGGTGACCGGCATGTCGGAGCGCGGATCGCGATACATCGGCACGAGCTGAGACAGCGGACGGTCGCCGATCACGATACCGGCGGCGTGGGTCGAGGCGTGGCGATAGAGGCCTTCGATCTTCTGGGCGATGTCGAGAAGCCGCGCGACGACTGGCTCCTTCTCGGCTTCCTCCTGCAGGCGTGGCTCTTCCTCGATCGCCTTGGAGAGCGGCGTCGGATTGGCCGGGTTGTTCGGCACCAGCTTGCAGATCTTGTCGACCTGGCCATAGGGCATTTCGAGCACGCGGCCGACGTCGCGCAGTGCGGCACGCGCCTGCAGCGAACCGAAGGTGATGATCTGCGCCACCTGCTCGCGACCATACTTGCGCTGCACGTAGCGGATCACCTCTTCGCGCCGGTCCTGGCAGAAGTCGATGTCGAAGTCGGGCATCGAGACGCGCTCGGGATTGAGGAAGCGCTCGAACAGCAGCGAGAAGCGCATCGGATCGACGTCGGTAATCGTCAGCGCATAGGCAACGAGCGACCCTGCACCCGAACCACGGCCCGGCCCAACGGGAATATCGTGCTGCTTCGCCCATTTGATGAAGTCGGCAACGATCAGGAAGTAGCCGGGGAACTTCATGCGCTCGATAACGCCGAGTTCGAAGGCCAGGCGCTCGCGATACTCCTCTTCGCTATAGCCGGGCGCCATGCCGAGCCTGGCGAGACGCTCTTCGAGCCCCTCCTCCGCCTGGCGGCGCAGTTCGTCCGCCTCGGCGCGCTCCGCCTCTTCCGGATCTGCGGTGGCGCCGGTAAAGCGCGGCAGGATCGGTCCGCGGGTCTTCAGCATGAAAGAGCAGCGCCGTGCGATCTCGACAGTGTTTTCCAGCGCCTCCGGCAGATCGGCAAAAAGCGCAGCCATCTCCTTGCGGCTCTTGAGGTAGTGGTCCGGCGTCAGGCGGAAGCGGCTGTCGTCCGAAACCATCGCGTTGTGCGCGACCGCCATCAGGGCGTCATGGGCGTCATAGTCGGACGGTGACGGAAAGAAGGCTTCGTTGGTGGCAACCAGCGGAATGTCGAACTTGTATGCAAGGTCGATAATCCGGCTCTCATGGCGGCGGTCAAATCCGCCGTGCCGCTGCAGCTCGATATAGAGCCGGTCGCCGAAGAGATCATGCAGCGCCTCGAGACGCGCTTCGGCCAGTGCCGTCGAGCCCGCCTTCAGGGCCAGGTCCACCGGACCGCCCGACGCACCGGTCAGCGCGATCAATCCGTCCGTACCGTTTTCGGCAAGCCAGGAGCGCGTGATCCGAGTCGCCTGGCTGCCCTCGCCGCTGAGATAGGCACGGCTCACCAGATCCACGAGCCGGGTGTAACCATCATCGGTCGCGGCGATCAGGACGATCGCGGGCAGCTTCGCGAGATGTTGCGCGTGGCCGCGCCGTTCGCCATCCGCCTCGTCTTCCATGTCGATGGAAAGCTGGCAGCCGGTAATCGGTTGCAGTCCGTCGTCGGCTGCTTTCTGCGAAAACTCGAGCGCGGCAAAGAGATTGTTGGTGTCGGCGATCCCGATCGCCGGCTGATTATCGGCAACCGCCTTGCCGATGACCTTCTTCAGCGGCAGCGCACCTTCGAGCAGGGAGAAGGCCGAGTGGACGCGCAGATGCACAAACTGCGGGTCCGAACCAAGCGCCTCGCTCGATGCTGCTTTGCCGTCGTCTGCCATTATTCGCACCCTGATTCCTGTCTGGTCGGCAGGATATCCCGTTTATCACCCGACATGTCCAGTTTCACCTGACACGTCGCCCCCCTTATTCAATCCAGGGGGCGCATTTCGGGAGGTGCTTGAGAGGAAATATCGACGCTCCTCAGAGGCCGAGCGCGATGAAAGAGATGCTTGCGATGAACAGGCTCATCGAAGCGAAGGCGGCGAGGTCACGAACAAAATCAGTCATAACATGGCTCCTTTTCCGTTATGTTTTTACTTTGTTCTATTTTTGTTCACGCGTCAAGCCGAGCACAGACGTTCTGTTGACGATGGTTAACACGGCAGTCGAATGCAGGTTAACTGCCAGGAAGCCGCTTGAGGAAAGCGCCGCGCCCGCATATCAAGAGGAACAACCAAGCGGAGCGTTCCGACATGCATGCACGCCTGATTCTGCCATTGCTGTTTCTGGTTCCGGCCGTCGCCTCCGCGGCCGAAACGATCGACCCTGCCCGCATCGTCTCCGCGGCGACCGGCGACTGGAACAAGGACGGTGACGCGGACCTCGCCCTGATCGTGCGCCCCGCAGATGGAAGCGACGATGACAACGGTGTCTATCTCTATCTGACCGGTGAGAATGGCGCTCTTGAGCTGAAGGCGGCGATCCCGAACAAGATTTGGGGCGACTTTGACTTTGCCGGACAGGCGCCGTGGGTCGAGGCGCTGCCGAGCGGTTCTTTGCTCATCTCCAGCCACAACGATTCCATCGGACGTGACCGCTGGGAACAGAAACTGACGGTCGCCTACCGCAATTTCGAGTTCGTGGTCGCCGGCTATACCTACTCATCCTACGATACACTCGATCTAGACAACACGTTGAAGTGCGACCTCAACGTTCTGACAGGCAAGGGCAAATCCAACGACAAGGCCATAGCCACCAAGGGCGAACTCGTCCTGCTCAAGGACTGGAACGACGATCGCGGCCAGAAGGCTTGCGGCGTTCAGTAATCAGGTGATTGTTCTCTATTTGTTCTTTACAACCAACACGGACCACGGCATCCTCGGCCAGAACATATGAGGAACCCACATGGCCGCGCTCGAACAACTGAAGGACTTTATCGTCGAAGCCAAATCGAAAACCTATGTCGGCGGCGGCGTGCCGCGGCCTTCCTCTCGCCAAGGCTCCCATGACATCGGCTACGAAACGGGCAGTTGGCGCTATCTCGACAGCTATTACGGCGGAACCGATTTTGCAGGACAGGAAACGGTCTGGCAGGATGGCGAACCGCGCTGGGCGATGAACTACTTCGGCCGGATTATGCGCCCCGAGCTCATAACTGGAGAGAAGGCAGGTCTGGTCATCAAGGCTGCGCTACAGGCGATGTATCGTGAGAAGCGGCACTTCCTCGGCGGTATGGAGTTTCGGCATGCACATGGCTACTACATCGATAGCAGCCGCGGCGACACCGAACATTTTTCCGGCCGCGAGGTCATCTTCGTCGATGGCGAGGAAGCTTACGAACTCGACTATCGTGGCGGGCTGATCCGGCGTTAAAAGCGGCGCCAGAAGACGCGTACGCCGCGCCCAGGGCGGCGTGGGACGTGAACTGTGAGACGTTTCTTCCGCGCTGGCCAAAGACAGTGAGCGGCAACGGCGCTGGGCGATCAATGCGCCCGCTCGGCCGGTGCCATCAGTTCATCTCGACGACTTTGCCGTCCTCGATCGTCACGCGCCGATCCATCAGCCCGGCGAGTTCATGATTGTGCGTGGCGATCAGGGCCGCGAGACCCGACTGGCGCGCGAGCGCCTCAAGCGCTTCAAAGACATAGCCGGCGGTTTCCGGATCGAGATTGCCTGTCGGCTCGTCCGCAAGAAGCACGAGCGGCGCGTTGGCGACGGCGCGCGCGATCGCGACGCGCTGCTGCTCGCCGCCGGAGAGCTCCGTCGGGCGATGATCGGCACGGTGACCGATGCGCATGTAGTCGAGCAGCGCCCTTGCCCTATCGGCGGCCTCAGCCTTGGGCAAGCCGGCGATCAGCTGTGGCATCATGATGTTCTCAAGTGCCGAGAACTCGGGAAGCAGATGGTGAAACTGGTAGACGAAGCCGATCTCGTTGCGGCGGATCGCCGTGCGCCGATCGTCGTTGAGGCCACCACAGGAGACGCCGTTGACCAGCACTTCGCCGCCATCCGGGCGCTCCAGCAGGCCGGCGACATGCAGGAGCGTCGACTTGCCGGTTCCCGAAGGCGCGACCAGCGCAACCGTCTCGCCACTTCTCAGGGTAAAATCCGCACCCTTGAGGATGGACAGGAACGTTTCGCCTTCCCCGTAGTGTCGCTCGACGCCGGAAAGCTGCAGTGCCACGCGCGCATTCATTCAGTTGATGTCCTTGTCATTCGTAACGCAGGGCCTGCACCGGATCGAGGCGCGAAGCACGCCAGGCCGGGAAGATTGTGGCGAGGAAGGAAAGGGTAAGTGCCATGACGATGACGAGCGCGGTCTCATCGGCATTCATGTCGGCCGGAAGCTGGCTCAGGAAATAGAGCTCTGGGCTGAAAAGTGTGGTTCCAGAGATCCAGGAGAAGAACTGCCGAATGGATTCGATGTTGAGGCAGACGACGACGCCGAGCGCCACGCCCGCGACCGTTCCCGCCGCGCCGATCGCGGCACCCGTCATGAAGAAGATGCGCATCACCGAGCCGGAGGTCGCGCCCATCGTTCTGAGAATCGCGATGTCGCTGCCCTTGTCCTTCACCAGCATGATCAGGCCGGAAATGATGTTCAGCGCGGCGACCAGCACGATCAGCGTCAGGATCATGAACATGACGTTGCGCTCGACTTCGAGCGCCGAGAAGAAGGTCTTGTTGCGGTCGCGCCAGTCGGTAATGAAGATCTGTCGTCCCGCGGCATCCTCGATCGGCTGGCGCAGTTCGTCGACGACATCAGGATGCTCGACGAAGATCTCGATCGACTGCGCAAGCCCCTCCGCGTTGAAGAAAAGCTGCGCCTCTTCAAGCGGCATGAAGATGATCGTCGAGTCGTATTCCGACATGCCGATCTCGTAGATCGCCGAGACGGTGTAAGCCTTGACGCGCGGATTCATGCCAAGCGGCGTCACGTCGCCATTGGGCGAGGTCAGCGTGATTGTTCCGCCGACGCGAATGCCGAGTTGCTCGGCCATGCGGGAGCCGATCGCGACACCGGAGCCGGAGGCAAAGCCGACCATGTCGCCGGACTGGATATGGTCGGAGACCGACTTCATCTTGCCGAGATCGTCGGCGCGGATGCCGCGCACCAGAGCACCAGTAGAACTGTCGCCGATGCCTTGCGCCAGAACCTGGCCCTCGACCAACGGGATTGCCATGGTGACGCCCTTGACGCCCGAGAACTTGGTCGCCAGCTCCGCATAGTTGTTGAGTGGCCCGTCGATCGGCTGCACGATCATGTGACCGTTGATGCCGAGAATGCGGGAAATGAGCTCGGTGCGGAACCCGTTCATCACGGCCATGACGATGATTAGCGTCGCAACGCCGAGCATGATGCCGATGAAGGAGAAGCCGGCGATAACCGAAATGAAGGCTTCCTTGCGCCTGGAACGCAGGTAGCGCCACGCCACCATGCGCTCAAAGGCGGAAAAGGGACGGCTGGAGGACTTTTCAGGCTGCGTTGCGGCCTGCACCTGATCTTCAGTCACGGCGGTCATCCTGCCTTCCCTCGCCTCTTCACTTCGTTGCTATCAGCTTGTTGATCGCAGCTTCGACGGTCATGGTCTCGCGCTCGCCGGTCTTGCGATCCTTGACCTCGACTTCGCCGTTGGCGATCGAACGCGGGCCGACGATGATCTGGACCGGGACACCGATCAGGTCCGCAGTCGCGAACTTTGCACCGGCGCGGTCGTCCGTGTCGTCGAGCAGTGTGTCGAATCCCGCCTTGCCGAGTTCGGAGTAGAGCGTCTCGCAGGCGCCGTCGCAAGCGGCATCGCCCGCTTTCATGTTGATGATGACGCCATCGAACGGCGAGATCGACTTCGGCCAGATGACGCCGTTGTCGTCATGCGACGCTTCGATGATCGCCGGCACGAGGCGGGTCGGGCCGATGCCGTAGGAGCCCATGTGCACGGCATGCTCCTTGCCGTCGGGGCCGAGAACCTTGGCGCCCATGGCTTCGGAATACTTGGTGCCAAAGTAGAAGATGTGGCCGACCTCAATGCCGCGGGCCGACAGGCGGTCGCCTTCGGCAACCGCATTGAAGGCGGCCTCGTCGTGCATTTCCGATGTTGCGGCGTAACGCGAGGTCCACTTGTCGAAGATCGCCTTCAGGCCGGCGACGTCCTCGAAGTTGGTTTCTTCGCCCGGAATATCGAAGCCGAGGAAATCCTTGTGGCAGTAGACTTCAGATTCGCCGGTGTCGGCGAGGATGATGAATTCGTGGCTGAGGTTACCGCCGATCGGGCCGGTGTCGGCACGCATCGGAATGGCGCGAAGACCCATGCGCGCAAACGTGCGCAAGTAGGCCGCGAACATGCGGTTATAGGCGTGTTCTGCCCCCTCGCGATCGAGATCGAAGGAATAGGCGTCCTTCATCAGGAACTCGCGCGAACGCATGGTGCCGAAGCGCGGACGGATCTCGTCGCGGAACTTCAGCTGGATATGGTAGAGGTTGAGCGGCAGGTCACGATAGGACTTCACGTAGGACCGGAAGACGTCCGTGATCATTTCCTCGTTCGTCGGGCCGTAAAGCATCGGCCGGTCCTGGCGATCCTTGATGCGCAGCATCTCCTTGCCATAGGCGTCGTAGCGGCCGCTTTCCTGCCAGAGCTCTGCGGACTGCAGCGTCGGCATCAAGAGTTCGATTGCGCCTGAGCGGTTCTGCTCTTCGCGGATGATCGCATTGACCTTGTCGAGAACCCGCTTGCCCAGTGGCAGCCAGGTATAGATGCCCGAGGACTGCTGCCGGATCATGCCGGTACGGAGCATGAGGCGGTGGGAAACGATTTCCGCTTCCTTAGGATTTTCCTTCAGGATGGGCATGAAAAAGCGGGACAGGCGCATGACGGGTTCCAGAACTTGATGAACGTCGCACTATCGGCGGATTCGGGCGAAATGACGTTGAGCTCGGGTGCCTTCTTCGCCGGTAGACTGGCAAGGGCGACCGTTGCTTCTCGGGGTCGAGCTCTCCATTATCCATCGCCGGCAAAGCCAACGTGAACCTTTATGAGCCTTGCGTTCATAGCTGCTTCGCAGGCGGAAGAAAACCCTACTCTCAGGCCATCGCCGGAAAGATCGGAGCCACTGATTTTGAGGGGAAAAGACCGGAAAAGCCTGCGTCAAAGAGCACGCTAGTAACAAGATTACGACAGGAGTTGTCAACGGGAATATTTTACCCAACTGTAGCAAAAATGCAAAAAAACAGGATGACACAGCTTAATGTTTGGGCTAATTTCGGCTCACAAAACAGGCATGAAGACTAAATTCTTGCCGACTTTCGCGGTCAAGTCTTGGGAGGATAAGATCTTAGGCGCGCCTCGTCGCTGCCGCCGGAAACGGATTAGGATCACGCGAAACTTGAAAAACAAGGCTTTTAGCCTTGTTTTTTTTTGCTTTTCTCGACTCCGTCGCGAGCACGAAGCAGGTGTAGAAATTGAACTATGTCAATTCGGCGGCGGTCAATCCTGCAATTGCGCTGGTTCCACCCACAGCATCGCGCGCGGCGTCATCATGACGCAGAAATCCAGCACTCGGCATCCTGAAAACTCTCCGATTGCCTTGCGGTTCGGCTCAGCCCATCCGCCTTGCCGAAATTCTCAATAGAATTTCGGGTAAAACCGCGGAATAGAATCGATCCCGTAGCCAAGTTTGACGGAGACGATATACCAGGCGAGTTGGATGACAGCCGCGATGGCCGTGGTCAAAAGCACGACCCGTTTCGCATTGAACTTGGCCGGCGCGCTTTCGACGCTTCCCGGGACGACGCTGTTTTCTTCCGCTTGCGTGCGCACTCCCAAGGGAAGAACGGCAAACAGCGTGATCCACCAAATGATGAAGTAAATAGCAAAAGTTGAAAACAGTGGCATTTCCGGCTCCCGGTGAAGGCGATCGACGCAACGACCGCAGGCCGTTTCGCCGCGACTTCCGCGACATTCTGTCCGCCTTATAGCGCCGCCTGCCCGATCAGACAAATGCGCATCGCGCGGTCAACTGTCACACCTCTTCGAGTTCGATCAGCGTACCCTGGAAATCCTTGGGGTGCAGGAAAAGCACCGGCTTGCCATGCGCACCGATTTTCGGCTCGCCGTCCCCCAGAACGCGAGCGCCGGCCGCACGCAGCGCGTCGCGCGCGGCGAGGATATTGTCCACCTCGTAGCAGATGTGATGCATCCCGCCCGAAGGGTTCTTCGCCAGGAAAGCGGCGATCGGCGAGGTCTCGCCGATCGGCTCCAACAGCTCGACCTTGGTGTTGGCCAGCGTGACGAACACCACGGTTACGCCGTGTTCCGGCAACGTCTGCGGCTCGGTGACGGATGCACCAAGCGTCGAGCGGTAGCTTTCGGCGGCGGAGGCAAGATCCGGCACGGCGATGGCGATATGGTTCACTCTTCCCAGCATTGCGATCCTCCCGCGTCCTGTACCGGCCCCGCTTACACTGCCGCGAGGCGACCGCCAATCAGACTTTGGTGACGAACACCGTCACAATCGGCTTCTTGCCCCACGTCTGGTTGGCTGTGCTGCGAACGGCGCGGCGCACCGCCTCCTGCAGCATGGCCAGATCCTTGCGCTTTGCCCGCGGAATGCTCTCGACCGCACCGAGGATCGCGTCATAGAGCGTATCCTCCATGTCTTCGCCCTCGTCATCGAATTCCGGCAGACCGATCGCAACGATGTCCGGGTCGCCAAGGAAATCGTAGCGGCCATCAAGAACGACGTTGACGGCGACGTGCCCTGCGAAGGAGAGCTTGCGGCGTTCGCCGATGCCCATCTCTTCGAAATCGCCGATGAGGTTGCCGTCCTTGTAGATGCGGCCATGCGGCGCTTCGTCGATGACCTCGGCCGGGCCTGGTGCAAGACGCAGCATTTGACCGTTCCGAAGGCGCGGAACGCTGGCGATGCCCGACTGCTGACCAAGTTCGGCATGGGCCGTCAGATGCGCGGCTTCGCCATGAACCGGAACGAGAATCTGCGGGCGCAGCCATTGATACATCTGCTGCAGCTCGGTGCGGCGCGGGTGACCGGACACATGCACCAGCGCCTCACTGTCGGTGATGATGTGTATGCCTTGCTCGACCAGGCCATTCTTGATGTCGTTGATCGCCTTCTCGTTGCCGGGGATGGTGCGCGAGGAGAAAACGACCGTATCGCCGGCGGAAAAAGCCACGTTGCGCATCTCGTCGCGGGCAATCTTGGCGAGTGCTGCCCGAGGCTCACCCTGGCTACCGGTCAGGATGACCACGACCTTGTCGCGCGGCACGTAGCCGAACTCGTCTTCGGCAAGGAAAGGCTTGATCCCTTCCATCAGGCCGAGATCCGCGGCCACGGCGACGACCCGCTTCATCGAACTGCCGAGCAGCAGCACATCCCTGCCCGCCTCTTCCGCCGCCTCGGCGATCGAGCGAATGCGCCCGACATTCGAGGAGAAAGTCGTTATCGCGACCCGGCCCTCGGCGTTGGCGATGATCTTCGTCAGGCTCTCGGAGACTTCCTGTTCCGACGGCGAAACACCATCACGCATAGCATTGGTGGAATCGCAGATAAGCGCCAAGACGCCTTCGTCACCAATCTGGCGGAAGCGCGTCTCGTCGGTCAGGGGCCCAAGCGACGGATGCAGGTCGATCTTCCAGTCGCCGGTGTGAACGACAGTGCCGACCGGCGTGCGGATGATCAGCGACATCGGCTCGGGGATCGAATGGTTGACACCGACCGCCTCGATCTCGAACGGGCCAACATTGATGCGGTCGCCCTGTTTGAAGATCGTCACCGGGATCTCACTGCGGCTTCTCTCGAAATCGCGCTTGGCTTCCAGCATGCCTGCCGTGAACGGCGAGGCATAGACCGGAACGTTGAGGCCCGGCCAGAGATCGTTCAGGCCGCCATAATGGTCCTCGTGGGCGTGGGTAATGATGATGCCCTTGAGATTGCGGCGCTCTTCCGCCAGGAAGCTGATATCTGCGAGAACCAGATCCACGCCCGGAAGGTCCGGCCCCGGAAAGGTGACGCCGCAATCGACCATGATCCACTGGCGGCTTCCGGGCCGCCCGTAGCCGTATAGGCCAAGATTCATGCCGATTTCGCCGACGCCGCCAAGCGGCAAGAACACCAGTTCTTCGTCTTGCGCCATATTGTAACGCGCCCTTGTTCTAGGAATTATCCGAAAAATACGTCGCCGGCGGCAATCGCGTGCATCGTGCCTGACCCGGTATCGAGCATCAACCGCCCGGTCTCATCAATACCGGCAAAGCGGCCCGAAAGCGACCGGTCCGGCAGGTTCACAGTTATCGTCTCACCGATGCCGCGGGCGGCCGACCGCCACTGCTCGATGGTCTTTGCAATACCCGCGCCGCGCTCCCACACCGACAACGTCTCCGCCATCGTCATGAACAGCCGCGCGAAAAGTTCGTCCGGAGAAACCGACGCACCTTCACTCCTCAACGAGGTCACGGGATAGAGGGCCTCGTCCGGCTGGACGGCAATGTTGATGCCACAGCCAATGACCAGTGCCTGGCGCCCATCTGCAAGCGCCTCACCCTCGAGCAGGATGCCGCAGGTCTTTTTGCCGTCGATGAGAATATCGTTCGGCCATTTGATCTCGACCGGTGCAGCGCCCGGCGGCATCACCTGGCGGATTGCCCGGTGCACGGCAACAGCAACCGCGAGCGGCAGGGAATGCAAATGCTCGATCGGCGCCGGATCAATCAGGAGAAGCGATGCGTAGAGATTGCCGGGTTCTGAAAACCAGGCGCGGCCGCGGCGTCCCCGGCCACCGGTCTGCCTGACAGCCGTGACCCAGAGATTGCCCGGGTCGCCCTGGCGCGCACGCGCCAGGCATTCGCTGTTTGTCGATCCGACCGCATCGAGAGCGACGTGCCGGAAATCGTCGGGCGATATCCGGCCGCCGCTTTCAAGGGCGATCAAAAGAAGGTCCGCGCCGCGGCCTCGGCAGCGCTTCCAAGCGGACCGCCGATCAGGACGTATCCAAGGACGAACAGACCCGAGAGACCGAACACCAGTTTCAGTTCGCCAGCCGTACGGGCGAACTCGCCCTTGGCATCATCGAACCACATCACCTTGATGACGCGCAGGTAGTAATAGGCGCCGACAACGGATGCGAGGACGCCGATGATGGCGAGTGCATAGAGCTGCGCTTCGATTGCGGCCATGAACACGAAGTACTTCCCGAAGAAGCCTGCCATCGGCGGAATGCCGGCGAGCGAGAACATCAGGACGGTCAGTACGGTCGCCATGAAGGGGTTCGTCTGCGAGAGACCAGCGAGGTCGTCGACGTTTTCAACGTTTTCGCCTTCCTTGCGCCGCATCGCCAGGATGCAGGCGAAGGTGCCGAGCGTCATGACCATGTAAATGAGCATGTAGAGCAGCACGCCGCGAACGCCCGCCATCGAGCCGGCAGCAAGGCCGACCAGCGCGTAGCCCATGTGGCCGATCGAGGAATAAGCCATCAGACGCTTGATGTTCTTCTGGCCGATCGCCGCGAAGGAACCGAGCAGCATCGAAGCGATCGAGATGAAGACGATGATCTGCTGCCAGTCGGCAACGACGGGTTCAAAGGCATTGATGACGATACGCACAAGGATCGCCATGGCCGCAACCTTCGGCGCTGCCGCGAAGAAGGCGGTGACCGGCGTCGGCGCACCTTCGTAAACATCAGGCGTCCACATGTGGAACGGCACGGCCGAGATCTTGAAGGCGAGACCGGCGAGCACGAAGACGAGACCGAAGATCAGGCCGAGCGAACGTCCCTCCGCCGTCAGTGCAGCGGCGATCTGGGTAAAGCCGGTGTGGCCAGTGAAGCCGTAGATCAGCGACATGCCATAGAGCAGCATGCCCGAGGAAAGCGCACCGAGCACGAAGTACTTGAGGCCGGCCTCGGTCGAGCGAATGCTGTCGCGGTTGATCGCAGCGACGACGTAGAGCGCCAGCGACTGCAGTTCCAGCGAGAGGTACAGCGACATCAGGTCGTTGGCCGAGATCATCAACAGCATGCCGAGCGTTGCCAGCACCAGAAGCACCGGGAACTCGAAGCGATCAATCTGGGCGGAACGCGCGTGACCGACTGTCATCACCAGTGCCGTGATCGAACCGATCAACGCCAGCACCTTCATGAACTTGGCGAAGGGATCCGACAGGAAGGCGCCGCCATAGGCCGAGCCTTCGCCGGTCTTTAGCACGAGCCAGAGACCGGCGATGATCAGAACGGCAACCGCAAGGCCGGTGACCGTCGACGCCGATTTTTCGCCGGCAAACACGCCGATCATCAGCAATGCCATCGCGCCGACCGCGAGGATCAACTCGGGGATCGAGAGTTGCAGGCTTGCAAGGAGGGTTTCAGCAGTCATGTCCAATCACGTCCTGTGGTCATTGCACCGAAAGCGCAACGTTTTGCGCTGCCTGCAGGGCTGCGGAGTAGTTGTTGACGAGCAGATCCACGGAAGCCGCGGTTGCATCGAAGATCGGTGCCGGATAGACGCCGAAAAAGATCGTCAGGATCACCAGCGGATAGAGGATCGCCTTTTCACGACCGGAAAGATCGAGCAGAGACTTCAGGCTTTCCTTCTCCAGCGCACCGAAGATCACTCGTCGGTAGAGCCAGAGCGCATAGGCGGCCGAAAGGATCACACCGGACGTGGCGAAGAGCGCCACCCAGGTGTTGGCGCGGAAGGCGCCGACCAAGGTCAGCACTTCACCGACGAAGCTAGACGTGCCCGGCAAGCCAACATTGGCCATGGTGAACACCATGAAGGCGACGGCGTATTTCGGCATATTGTTGACGAGACCGCCATAGGCCGCGATCTCGCGGGTGTGCAAACGGTCATAGACGACGCCGACGCAAAGGAAGAGTGCGCCGGAGACGATGCCGTGCGACAGCATCTGGAAGATCGCGCCCTGAACGCCCTGAACATTGGCGGCGAAGATGCCCATCGTCACATAGCCCATGTGCGCCACCGACGAATAGGCGATCAGCTTCTTGATGTCGGTCTGCATCATCGCGACCAGCGAAGTGTAGATGATGGCAACGACCGAGAGCGTGAAGACGAACGGAGCGAAATAGTCGGATGCCAGCGGGAACATCGGCAGCGAGAAGCGCAGGAAGCCGTAGCCGCCGAGCTTCAGGAGAATGCCCGCCAGGATAACGGATCCCGCCGTCGGCGCCTGAACGTGCGCGTCCGGAAGCCAGGTGTGAACCGGCCACATCGGCATCTTCACCGCGAAGGAGGCGAAGAAGGCCAGCCACAACCAGGTCTGCATCTGGCGCGGGAAGTTGTAGGCGAGCAGCTGCGTGATGTCGGTGGTACCGGCCTGCCAGTACATCGCCATGATCGCGAGCAGCATCAGCACCGAGCCGAGCAGCGTGTAGAGGAAGAACTTGTAGCTGGCGTAAACGCGGTCCTTGCCACCCCAGACGCCGATGATGAGGAACATCGGGATCAGGCCAGCTTCGAAGAACACGTAGAACAGCACGATATCGAGCGACACGAAGACGCCGATCATGAACGTTTCCAAGACCAGAAACGCGATCATGTATGCCTTGAGACGCTTCTCGATCGACAGCCAGCTTGCGAGCACGCAGAACGGCATGAGGAAGGCCGAGAGCACGACGAAGAGCACCGAGATGCCATCGACTCCGAGATGGTAGGAAATGCCGGTGCCGAGCCACTCGTGCTTTTCGAGCATCTGGAAGCCGGGGTTCGACGCGTCGAACTGGTACCAGATGTAGACCGACACCGCGAAGGTGAAGATCGTCGTCAGCAGCGAAACGTTCAGGATGTTCCGGCGGCCGTAGGCGCTGTCTTCCCTGACAAGCAAGAGAAGCAGTACGCCGACGAGCGGCATGAAGGTGACCGCGGAAAGTACGGGCCAATCGGTCATCAGAAGGAACTCCTGAACATCATCCAAGTAACAAGCGCGGCAATGCCGATCAGCATCGCGAACGCGTAGTGATAGAGGTAACCAGTCTGCAGGCGGACAACGCGGTCAGTAACGTTGAGCACACGTGCGGCAATGCCGTTCGGGCCGTAGCCATCGATCACGCGACCGTCGCCTTCCTTCCAGAGGAAGGTGCCGAGCCACTTGGCCGAGCGCACGAACAGCAGGTCGTAGAGCTCGTCGAAGTACCACTTGTTGAGCAGGAACTGGTAGAGGCCACGGTGCTGGTCTGCCAGATACTTCGGCAGTTCCGGCCGGCGGATATACATGTACCAGGCGGTGAAGAGGCCGAGCGCCATGGCGCAGAACGGGCTCCACTTAACCCACAGCGGTACGTGGTGGTACTCATGCAGGACTTCGTTTTCAGCCGATGTGAACAGCGCACCCTTCCAGAACTCGGCATAGCCTTCGCCGAAGAAGTGGTCGTGGAAGAGGAAACCTGCGATCAGTGCGCCGGCGGCGAGAATGTAGAGCGGCACCAGCATGACCTGCGGCGACTCGTGCACGTGATGCATGACATCCGACGACGCACGGGGCTTGCCGTGGAACGTCATGAAGGCCAGGCGCCACGAATAGAAGCTGGTGAAGAGCGCGGCGACCACCAGCAGGGCGAAGGCGAAACCGGATACCGAGCTGTGCGCGGCAAACGTCGACTCGATGATCGCGTCCTTCGAGAAGAAGCCAGCCGTACCGAAGAGCGTACCGGGAATACCGACACCGGTCAGCGCGATCGTACCGATGAACATCATCCAGTAGGTGACCGGGATGTGCTTCCTGAGGCCACCCATGTAGCGCATGTCCTGCTCGCCATCGACGGCGTGAATGACCGAACCGGCACCCAAGAACAGGAGAGCCTTGAAGAAGGCGTGCGTGAACAGGTGGAAGATCGCTGCGCCATAGGCGCCGACGCCGAGCGCCACAAACATGTAGCCGAGCTGCGAGCAGGTCGAGTAGGCGATGACGCGCTTGATGTCGTTCTGAACGAGACCGACGGTCGCGGCGAAGAAGGCGGTGATGGCACCGATGATCGTCACGACGGTCAGTGCGTCCGGCGACAGTTCGAAGAGCGGCGACATGCGGGCGACGAGGAAGACGCCGGCGGTAACCATGGTTGCGGCATGGATAAGTGCCGAAACCGGAGTCGGGCCTTCCATGGCATCCGGAAGCCAGGTGTGCAGCAGGAACTGCGCCGACTTACCCATCGCGCCCATGAAGAGCAGAAGGCAGGCCGCAGTGATCGCGTCAGCCTTGTCAAGGTGCATGCCGAACAGGGTGACAACCGCCTCCCCTGCTGCAGCGCCTTCGGCCGGCAGGTAGGTCTGGGCGGCGGCGAAGATCGTCTCGAAGTTGACCGAGCCGAACAGCACGAAGACGAGGAAGATGCCGAGCGAGAAGCCGAAGTCGCCGACGCGGTTGACGATGAAGGCCTTCATCGCGGCAGCATTCGCCGACGGCTTCTTGTACCAGAAGCCGATGAGCAGGTAGGACGCGAGACCCACACCTTCCCAGCCGAAGAACATCTGCACCAGATTGTCCGACGTGATGAGCATCAGCATCGCGAAGGTGAAGAGCGACAGATAGGCAAAGAAGCGCGGACGATGCGGATCGTGGTGCATGTATCCGATCGAATAGACATGCACGAGCGTCGACACCGTGTTGACGACGACGAACATGACCGATGTCAGCGTATCGACGCGGAACGCCCATTCGACATCGAAGCTGCCGGATTGGATCCAGCGCAGCACCGAAACCTTGATCATCTCCTGGTGGCCCAAGGCGACGTCGAAGAAGACGTACCAGGACAGCGCAGCGGCGATGATCATCAGACCGCTTGTCACATATTCCGATGCCTTGGCGCCGATCGAAGTACCGAAGAGGCCGGCGATCAGAAAGCCGATCAAAGGCAGGAAGACGATAGCCTTGATGATGGTATCCATAGCCCAATCAGCCCTTCATCATGTTGACGTCTTCAACAGCGATCGAGCCGCGGTTGCGGTAGAAGACGACGAGAATTGCAAGTCCGATAGCCGCTTCCGCAGCCGCGACGGTCAGGATGAACAGGGCGAAGACCTGGCCAGTGATGTCGTTCAGGAACGCCGAGAAAGCGACCATGTTGATGTTGACCGCGAGAAGAATGAGTTCGACCGACATCAGGATAACGATGACGTTCTTCCGGTTCAGGAAGATGCCAAAGACGCCCAGCGTGAACAGGATGGCGCTGACGGTGAGATAGTGGGAAATTCCGATTTCCATTTTATGTTCCTCGATCTCGCGTCCGACTTAGATGCCCTGGCCCGGCTTGACCGTGACCACTTCGACGGCGGTCTCGGGCGTACGGGCAACCTGCTGCGGGATATTCTGGCGCTTGATGTTTTCGCGGTGGCGCAGGGTCAGCACGATGGCGCCGATCATGGCGACGAGCAGCACAAGGCCAGCGATCTGGAAGAAGTAGACGTAGTGCGTATAGAGCACGTCGCCGAGGGCAGCCGTGTTCGTGCGCTCCGTGACGGCCGGGATCGGCATCGAAATCGCCTTGGCGATCTCAGGCGAGAATGTTGCGCCGCCGACCACGATGATAAGCTCGGCAGCCAGGATCAGGCCGATCAGCGCGCCGATCGGCGCGTATTCGAGCACGCCCGCCCGCAATTCCGCGAAGTCGATGTCGAGCATCATGACGACGAACAGGAACAGCACCGCGACCGCACCGACATAGACGACCAGCAGGATCATCGCGAGGAATTCGGCGCCGGTCAGCAGGAACAGGCCTGCCGAGTTAAAGAAGGTCAGGATCAGGAACAGAACCGAATAAACCGGGTTCCTGGCCGCAATGACCATAAATGCCGACGCCACCGCGATGAAGGCAAAGAGATAGAAAAAAAGAACCTGCAGACCCATGATCGGTGCCTTCTTCGTCTTGCACGGCGTGAGGCGCTTCAGGCCCCACTCCACAGGCAAAGCCGGACACGCGTCCGGCCGTTGCCCAAACCTATGTCACATGCACCGCCCTCCCCGGGGCGGCGCGACGCTCTGGCCTCAGCGATAGGGCGAGTCCATTGCGATGTTGCGGGCGATTTCGCGCTCCCAACGGTCGCCGTTGGCGAGGAGCTTGTCCTTGTCGTAGTAAAGCTCTTCGCGCGTCTCGGTGGCGAACTCGAAGTTCGGGCCCTCGACGATGGCATCAACCGGACAGGCTTCCTGGCAGAAGCCGCAATAGATGCACTTCACCATGTCGATGTCGTAGCGCACCGTACGGCGGGTGCCGTCGTTGCGGCGCGGTCCAGCTTCGATGGTGATGGCCTGTGCAGGACAGATCGCCTCGCAGAGCTTGCAGGCGATGCAACGCTCTTCACCATTCGGGTAGCGGCGCAGCGCATGCTCGCCACGGAAGCGCGGGCTGACCGGCCCCTTTTCAAAGGGGTAGTTCAACGTCGCCTTCGGCTTGAAGAAATAGCGCATCGACAGAAAGAACGCGCCGACGAATTCCTTCAGGAACAGCGAGCTGACGGCTTGCGAAAGACCGGCCATCATTTACCTCCAGAGTTGCCGGCCTGGGAGCGACCGGCGGTATGCTGCCAAACGTGAGCCATCGTCATGCGGCTCCCGTCAGCTTGAGAACGAATGCAGTGATCACGACCATTGCAAGAGAGATCGGCAGGAAGACCTTCCAGCCGAGACGCATCAGTTGGTCGTAGCGGTAACGCGGAACGAAAGCCTTCACCATTGCGAACATGAAGAACACGAAGGATGCCTTCAGAACGAACCAGATGATGCCGGGAACCCAGTTCAAGAACCAGACGTCAACCGGGGGCAGCCAGCCGCCGAGGAACAGGATCGTCGTCAGCGCGCACATCAGGCAGATGGCGGCATATTCGCCGAGCATGAACATCATGTACGGGGTCGAGCCGTACTCGACCATGAAGCCGGCGACGAGTTCGGATTCGGCTTCCGGCAGGTCGAAGGGCGGGCGGTTCGTTTCGGCAAGTGCGGAAATGAAGAACACGATGAACATCGGGAACAGCGCCAGCCAATGCCAGTCGAGGAACGACGCCGGCAGGCCGAGATTCGTGCCGATGCCCGTGGACTGAGCGTTGACGATGTCCGTCAGGTTCAGCGAGCCGACGCAGAGCAGGACGGTAACGATGACGAAGCCGATAGAGACTTCATAGGAGACCATCTGTGCCGCGGAGCGGAGCGCGCCGAGGAAGGGATATTTGGAATTCGACGCCCAGCCGCCCATGATGATGCCATAAACTTCAAGAGAAGATATGGCGAAGACGAAGAGGATGCCGACGTTGACGTTCGCGATGACCCAGCCGGCGTTGAGTGGGATCACCGCCCAGGCGGCAAGCGCCAGCGTCACGGAGACGAGCGGTGCGAGCAGGAAGATCGCCTTGTTGGCGCCAGCCGGAATCACCGGCTCCTTGAAGACGAACTTCAAAAGGTCGGCGAAGGACTGGAAAAGTCCCCACGGGCCTACCACATTCGGACCACGGCGGAGCTGAACTGCAGCCCAGATCTTACGGTCGGCAAGCAGAATGTAGGCGATGAAAAGCAGCAGCGCGACCAGGAGCAGCAGCGACTGGGCGACCATGATGATCGTGGGCCAGACATAGGTCGAAACGAAAGCGTCCATGATACTCTATTCCCTCGCGCTCATTCCGCCGCAGCTTTGAAGTTGTTGCGTGCCAAAGCCGAGCATTCGGCCATGACGGCGGATGCGCGCGCTATCGGGTTCGTCAAATAGAAGTCTTTGACCGGAGACGCAAACACGGATTTGCCCATCTCACCGGCTTTTTGGCCGAGTGCGGCAATTTCGTCGCCGTTGCCGGTCGCGATCGCGTCGACATCCGCGAAATGCGGGTGAGCCGCATAGAGCTTCGAGCGCAATTCGCCAAGCGAATCAAAGGGCAGCTTCTTGCCGAGAACGTCGGAGAGTGCGCGAATGATCGCCCAGTCCTCACGCGCATCACCCGGTGCGAAGCCGGCACGGTTGCCGACCTGAACGCGACCTTCCGTGTTGACCCAGGTGCCGGACTTTTCGGTGTAGGTCGCACCCGGCAGGATGACGTCGGCGGCATGCGCGCCGTTGTCGCCGTGCGAACCGACATAGACGGTGAAGCCGGACTTGCGACCGGCAAGGTCGATCTCATCGGCGCCGAGCAGGAAGAGAACGTCGGAAGCGGTAACCATTTCGGCCGCCGTCTTGCCGTTCGCACCCGGTACGAAGCCGAGGTCGAGACCACCGACGCGGGAAGCAGCCGTGTGCAGAACGGCAAAGCCGTTCCACTCGGCAGTGACCGCACCGACGGCGCCCGCGAGCTTGGCGGCGGCAGCAAGAACGGCAGCGCCGCCCTCCCCTGCAATCGCGCCCTGGCCGATGAGAATCATCGGGCGCTGCGCCTTCTTGAGCGTCGCGGCAAACTTGCCCTTGCCGGAGACGAGTTCGGCGAGCGTTTCGGTGCCGGCGCCGAGATATTCGTATTCGTAGCGCAGCTCGCCGGGCTCCCCGATCACGGCGATCGGGAAGTTGCCCATGCGGTAGCGCTTGCGGATACGGGCGTTGAGGACCGAAGCCTCGAAGCGCGGGTTGGAGCCGATGATCAGCAGCGCATCAGCGCTTTCGATGCCGGCGATGGTCGGGTTGAAAAGGTAGCTGGCGCGGCCAAGCGACGGGTCGAGTGCGGCGCCGTCCTGGCGGCAATCGACGCTCTCGGAGCCGAGTGCTGCGATCAACTGCTTCAGCGCGTACATTTCTTCGACCGAAGCGAGGTCGCCGGCGATGGCGCCGATCTTGTCGCCGGAGGTCTTGGCAACGGCAGCCTTGACCGCCTGGAAGGCTTCGCCCCAGGTCGCCGGCTGCAGTCGGCCGTCCTTCTTGACATAGGGACGATCGAGACGCTGCGTCTTCAGGCCGTCCCAGATGAAGCGGCTCTTGTCGGAGATCCACTCTTCGTTGATGTCCTCATTGACGCGCGGCATGATGCGCATGACTTCGCGACCGCGGGTGTCGACGCGGATCGCAGAACCGAGTGCATCCATCACGTCGATGGATTCGGTCTTGTTCAGCTCCCACGGACGAGCAGTGAAGGCAAATGGCTTCGAGGTCAGCGCGCCGACCGGGCAGAGGTCAACGACGTTGCCCTGCAGTTCGGACGTCATCGCCTGCTCGAGATAGGTGGTGATCTCGGCGTCTTCGCCGCGGCCAATCAGGCCAAGCTCGGCAATACCGGCGACTTCGGTCGTGAAACGGACGCAACGCGTGCAGTGAATGCAGCGGTTCATCACGGTCTTGACCAGCGGGCCGATATACTTGTCTTCGACGGCGCGCTTGTTTTCCTGATAACGCGAGCTGTCGATACCGAAGGCCATCGCCTGGTCCTGCAGGTCGCATTCGCCGCCCTGGTCGCAGATCGGGCAGTCGAGCGGGTGGTTGATCAGCAGGAATTCCATCACGCCTTCGCGGGCCTTCTTGACCATCGGCGTGGTCGTGAAGACTTCCGGCGTCTCGCCGTTCGGGCCCGGACGGAGGTCGCGCACGCCCATGGCGCAGGAAGCGGCGGGCTTTGGCGGCCCTCCCTTCACTTCGATAAGACACATGCGGCAGTTGCCGGCGACCGACAGCCGCTCATGGAAACAGAAGCGCGGAACCTCGGCTCCGGCCTCTTCGCACGCCTGAAGCAGCGTGAAATGATCCGGTACCTCGATCTCTTTTCCGTCGACTTTCAGCTTTGCCATCTTCGTACTCAATCCTGTCTTCCGTCCATCGGCCTTCCGGCGACGGACAATTCCAACACAGCCTTGCTGCTTGCGGGCGATGACCGTCTCAGGTCCCCGCCCCTATTGTCTCACGCGCCCTTCAGCGCCTTGGCCTGTCCAACCCAATCGTCCCGCTTGATGCGGCCGCCGAAACCGAGCTCGTCGTCAAAGCGGGCAACGTCCGCCTCGCTCCAGCCGGCGATATCGGCAAAACCGCGAATGCCCTTCGCGTTGAGCACCTGCTCCAGCTTCGGGCCAATACCGGAAATCCGCTTGAGGTCGTCAGCAGCTTGCGCCTTGGCGCGCGCCGCGCGAACCTTGACCGGCTTCTCGACCGCGACCTTCTCAACGGCCGGTTTTGCCGCAATACGATTTGGCGAAGCGGCGGGCTTCACGACCGTTTTCGCTTCTGCTTCTGCCGGGAGCGCCGTCTCGGCGACAACGGTGGTTACGTCCTGCTCTGCCGGCTCCACCCGCTTCTGAGCCGCCTCGACCGCACCCTGCATCGCGCCGAACATCGCGCCAGCAAAGTGGCTGGTCAGACCGAAACCGATCGCTGTCACCGCCGCCATAGCGGCAGCCGGGTGAACCATCAGCGGGTGCAGCGACACCTGCGGCAGGCCCTTCATCCATTCGGCCATGCCGAACGGATCGGCCGGATCACCGCCGAGCGGACGCGCGAATGGAATGCCTGTTTCGGCCTGCCCTTTCATCTGTCCCTCCTCGCGTGCACCGGCCATCGCCTGTTACTCCGCCGCTTCCAGAACCGCGCCGTGCGACGAGGCATTGCGCGTGTATTCGTCGATGCGCTTTTCCATTTCCGGACGGAAGTGCTTGATCAGACCCTGGATCGGCCAGGCGGCTGCGTCGCCAAGCGCGCAGATCGTGTGGCCTTCCACCTGCTTGGTGACGTCGAACAGCATGTCGATCTCGCGCTTCTGGGCGCGACCCTGAACCATGCGTTCCATGACACGCATCATCCAGCCGGTACCTTCGCGGCACGGCGTGCACTGACCGCAGCTCTCGTGCTTGTAGAAGGCCGAGAGGCGCCAGATCGCCTTGATGATGTCTGTCGACCTGTCCATGACGATGACGGCGGCGGTTCCAAGACTGGAACCGACTTCGCGCAGCCCGTCGAAATCCATGATCGCGTCCTTCATCTGCGCGCCGGGCACGCAGGGAACGGACGAACCGCCGGGGATGACCGCGAGCAGGTTGTCCCAGCCGCCGCGAATGCCACCACAATGCTTTTCGATCAGCTCATGGAACGGGATCGACATCGCGTCTTCGACCGTGCACGGACGATTGACGTGGCCGGAAACCGAATAGAGTTTGGTACCGTGGTTGTTCGGACGGCCGAAGCTCGTATACCAGCCGGCGCCGCGGCGCAGGATGGTCGGCGTGACGGCGATCGACTCGACGTTATTGACGGTGGTCGGGCAGCCGTAGAGGCCCATGTTGGCCGGGAACGGCGGCTTCAGGCGCGGCTGGCCCTTCTTGCCTTCGAGGCTTTCGAGCAGGGCCGTCTCTTCGCCACAGATATAGGCGCCGGCGCCGTGGTGCACATAGATGTCGATGTCGTAGCCGAGCTTGTTGTTCTTGCCGAGCAGGCCGAAGGCGTAGCACTCGTCGATTGCCGCCTGCAGCGCCTCGCGCTCGCGGACGAACTCACCGCGCACATAGATATAGGCGACATGCGCACCCATGGCGAAGCTGGCGATGACGCAGCCTTCGATGAGCGTGTGCGGATCGTGACGCATGATGTCACGGTCCTTGCAGGTGCCGGGCTCCGACTCGTCGGCGTTGACGACGAGATAGTGCGGACGGCCGTCGCTTTCCTTCGGCATGAAGGACCACTTGAGGCCGGTGGGGAAGCCGGCGCCGCCACGACCGCGAAGGCCGGAAGCCTTCACTTCGTTGACGATCCAGTCGCGACCCTTTTCGAGCAGCTGCTTGGTGCCGTCCCAGTGGCCGCGCGCCATGGCGCCCTTCAGGGACTTGTCCTTGAGGCCGTAGATGTTGGTAAAGATGCGGTCTTCATCTCTGAGCATAATTCACCTCTTTACCGCGGCTTCTTGCCGAAGACCTTGATGTATTCGGCTTCGCCGCCCTTGGCGAGCGCCTTGGCCTGCTTGACCCAGTCGTCGCGTTCGATGCGGCCCTTGAAATTCAGGTATCCGTCGACCCACTCGCGCTCCGCCTTCTTCCACGAAGCAAGTTGCGCGTAGGTGTAGATGCCCAGTTCGTTCAGCGTACCCTCGATCTTCGGACCGACGCCCGAGATCAGCTTGAGGTCGTCGACGGCCGCCGGCTTTTCGATGCCGGCCGGGCGGTTCTTGTCCTCAAGCGGCGGCTTGCCGGAAACGGTTGCCGCCTTGGCGGGCTTCGACTTGTCGACGGTGTCGCCTTCGACCTTGGCGTTGGCGGCAGCCTCGGCCTTTGCCGTAGCCGGCGTCTTCAGGGAAGCATTGGTCTCGCTGGCAGCCGTCTTGACACGGCCGGCGTTGGACGGCGGCACGGAGACGGCCGGCGCGTCGCTGACCTTCTTGGCGCTGGTCGCCGCCTTGGCCGGAGCCAGATCAGCCAACATCAGCGACGTCAGACCGCCTTCCGGTGCGGAATAGATACGGTCGATCTGCGGACCGGGGGTGACTTCGGCACCCTTGCCTGCTTCGAAACGGTCGATGATCTGCTCGAGTTGCTCGGGCGTCAGGTCTTCGAAGGTATCCTTGAAGATCATGACCATCGGCGCGTTGACGCAGGCGCCCTGACATTCGACTTCTTCCCAGGAGAGCGTGCCGCTCTCGTTGAGCGTGAAGGGATCCTGGGCGATCTTGCTCTTGCAGACCTTGATCAGGTCTTCGGCGCCACGCAGCATGCACGGCGTCGTGCCGCAAACCTGAACGTGCGCACGCGTACCGACAGGCTTCAGCTGGAACTGGGTGTAGAAGGTCGCGACTTCGAGCGCGCGGATATAGGCCATGCCGAGCATGTCGGCGATCGACTCAATGGCGGCCTTCGTGACCCAGCCGTCCTGGTCCTGAGCGCGCATCAAAAGCGGAATGACGGCGGACTGCTCACGGCCCTTGGGGTATTTCTTGATCGTTTCCTTCGCCCAGGCGGCGTTCTCCTTGCTGAAGGCAAAGCTCGCTGGCTGGACGGTGTCTTCGGCTAGTCGACGAACGGACATTCTAGTGGACACCTTATCAGTTAATCGAACCGCACCGCGATTTCGTCACAGAGACGAATTCGCAGGCATAGGCTGACTGGTCTTTCTGCAAAAATACGATGTAGCGCGTGCCATTGGCGACCGCGGCCTTGATCTCGTAGCCCTTGGCCACAAGGTCGGCCATCGAGCCCCCGCGCATGCCGCCCGACGTCGCGCCGCTATCGACCGATTCCTGTGCGGAAGCGGTCGATGCAAACGCGAGAAGAGCAAGCGTGGCCAGGGGCACGAGACGCATCAGCGGTCCACCTCACCGAACACGATATCGAGGGAGCCCAGCACGGCCGAAACGTCGGCAAGCTGGTGTCCCCGACAGAGGAAATCCATCGCCTGGAGATGCGCGTAACCCGGCGCACGGATCTTGCAGCGATAGGGCTTGTTGGTGCCGTCGGAGACGAGGTAGACGCCGAACTCGCCCTTCGGCGCTTCGACGGCGGCGTAAACTTCGCCGGCCGGCACGTGATAGCCTTCGGTGTAGAGCTTGAAGTGGTGGATCAGCGCTTCCATCGAGCGCTTCATCTCGCCGCGCTTCGGCGGAACGATCTTGCCGTCGAGCGACGAAACCGGACCGACTTTGGCATCGCCGAGCAGGCGATCGACGCACTGGCGCATGATGCGCGCCGACTGGCGCATTTCGATCATGCGGATCAGGTAGCGGTCGAAGCAGTCGCCGTTCTTGCCGATCGGAATGTCGAATTCCATGTCGGAATAGCATTCGTAGGGCTGCGAGCGGCGCAGGTCCCAGGCAGCACCCGAGCCACGCACCATCACGCCCGAGAATCCCCAGGCCCAGGCGTCATCGAGCTTGACGACGCCGATATCGACGTTGCGCTGCTTGAAGATGCGGTTGCCCGTCAGGAGCTCGTCGATGTCGTCGACGGTCTTCAGGAACGGATCGATCCACTTGCCGATGTCTTCGACCAGCTCGTGCGGCAGGTCCTGATGGACACCGCCCGGACGGAAATAGGCCGAGTGCATGCGCGCGCCGCAGGCACGCTCATAGAACACCATCAGCTTTTCGCGCTCTTCGAAACCCCAGAGCGGCGGCGTCAACGCACCGACGTCCATGGCCTGCGTGGTCACGTTCAGCAGGTGCGAGAGGATGCGGCCGATTTCCGAGTAGAGGACGCGGATGAGCTGGCCGCGGATCGGCACTTCCGTGGCCGTCAGCTTCTCGATCGCCAGCGCAAAGGCATGCTCCTGGTTCATCGGCGCCACGTAGTCGAGGCGGTCGAAATAGGGCACGGCCTGCAGATAGGTCTTGGTCTCGATCAGCTTCTCGGTGCCGCGATGCAGCAGGCCGATATGCGGATCGACGCGCTCGACGATCTCGCCATCAAGCTCGAGCACCAGACGAAGAACGCCGTGCGCCGCCGGATGCTGCGGGCCAAAGTTGATGTTGAAATTGCGGACGTTATGTTCGGTCATACCGATTGCTCCAGGCCGGACGGCAGCCGTTCGACGGCTACCGCGGGCCATTTAGTCTCACCGTGCCTTCGCCTTCTCGTCGCCGGGCAGGACGTAATCCGTGCCTTCCCAGGGAGAGAGGAAGTCGAAGTTGCGGAATTCCTGCTTCAGCTCGACGGGTTCGTAGACGACGCGCTTGGCCTCGTCGTCGTAACGGACCTCGACAAAACCGGTGACCGGAAAGTCCTTGCGCAGCGGATGTCCTTCGAAACCGTAGTCCGTCAGGATGCGGCGCAGGTCCGGATGGCCGGTGAACAGGATGCCGTACATGTCGTAGGCTTCACGCTCGAACCAGTCGGCGCCGGGATAGACCGGCGTCGCCGACGGCACAGGCTCGTTCTCGCCGGTCTGGACCTTAATGCGCACGCGCAGGTTCTGGCGCGGCGACAGCAGGTGATAGACGACATCGAAACGGTCGGGACGCTGCGGCCAGTCGACGCCGCAGACATCGACGAAGTTGATGAAAGCGCAGTGCACGTCATCGCGCAGGAAGGTGAGCAGCGCGATGAGGTTCGCAGACGTAGTCGTCAGCGTCAGTTCGCCATAGTTCAGCGACGCGTCGGAGATCAGCGCACCGCGTGTTTCGCGCAGGTAGGACGCAAGCTCGTTCAGGGCTTCACTCATATCAAAGACCCCCTGCCTTAGCGCTCGATCGTGCCGGTCCGGCGAATCTTCTTCTGCAGCAGAAGCACGCCGTAAAGCAGCGCTTCTGCTGTGGGAGGACAGCCTGGCACATAGATGTCGACGGGAACGACGCGGTCGCAGCCGCGAACAACCGAATAGGAATAATGGTAGTAGCCGCCACCGTTGGCGCAAGAACCCATCGAGATGACGTAACGCGGCTCCGGCATCTGGTCGTAGACCTTGCGGAGCGCAGGCGCCATCTTGTTGGTCAGCGTGCCGGCGACGATCATGACGTCGGACTGACGCGGTGAGGCGCGCGGCGCGAAACCGAAACGCTCGGCATCATAACGCGGCATCGACATCTGCATCATCTCGACCGCGCAGCAGGCGAGACCGAAGGTCATCCACATCAGCGAGCCGGTACGGGCCCAGTTGATGAGCTCATCCGTCGAGGTGACGAGAAAACCCTTGTCGGCGAGTTCATTGTTGATCTCGCCGAAGAATGCATCATTGCTGCCGATCGGCTTGCCGGTGGAGGGATCGATGATCCCCTTCGGCTTGGGCGCAACGAGCGTAGTGCCGGATGCTGCTAGTTCCATTCCAGCGCTCCCTTCTTCCATTCATAGATAAAGCCGATCGTCAGCACGCCGAGGAAGACCATCATCGACCAGAAGCCGAACCAGCCCAGCTCATGGAACGAGACCGCCCAGGGGAAGAGGAAGGCCACTTCGAGGTCGAAGATGATGAAGAGGATCGACACGAGATAGAAGCGGATGTCGAACTTCATGCGGGCGTCATCGAACGCATTGAAGCCGCACTCGTAGGCCGACAGTTTTTCCGAATCAGGAGCCTTGAAGGCGACGGCGAAGGGAGCAATCAGAAGCGCCACACCGATCACCAATGCGATTCCAATGAAAATCGCGATCGGAACGTAGGAACCGAGAAGTTCAGTCATTGTTATCCGTCCCTGCCTGCGGGAGGGCGCATGGGAGAGCGCCAGAACAACAGATCTCGCAGGCCGAAAAATATGTTGCAACGCCAGAGTGGTTAGCGCAGCCCGCGCCCGTGCGCAAGCCTTCAAGGGTCAATTAAACCGGTTCGCGACACAGGATCGAATGGGTGGAGACGACAAAGCTCGGAATCGCAAGCCGTGACCGACTTTACCGTAAACAGCGGCAAGGAGAGACAGATTGCCGCAGTGCACAAATCAGGGCTAGCGCACGCAAAAACAGGAGGAGTGTAAGAAGAAGAAATGGCGCGAGTGACGGGGCTCGAACCCGCGACCTCCGGCGTGACAGGCCGGCACTCTAACCGACTGAGCTACACCCGCGCATGATGACCGCGAACGATCATTATTACCACCATCGGCGCTTCCTGAGAATGCCTAGGCAATTCCAGATCAAGAGTGGCGCGAGTGACGGGGCTCGAACCCGCGACCTCCGGCGTGACAGGCCGGCACTCTAACCGACTGAGCTACACCCGCATCATCTTGACTTGGTTGGAGCGTTTCCGCCCCGGCACCGAGCGGGCTTGCCCGTTCGATGAGCGGCTAACTAAGCGGTTCGCATTTGGGTGTCAAGCGTGTTTGAAGACAAATCCGTGACGGAATGAAAATAGATCCACAGGACAAAGTGACGACAAAGTTCAGGAGGCCGGATCATGCACACGACGCAGCCACATGCCCACTCCGATCGCCTCTTCCATCCCGTGCAGTGATCCCGAACGGCAAATCTTTATCTCTCGCCCTCCCCTGCCACGGGTGACGGCCAAAGACACGCTTTCTTGTCCACAACCAGGAACCCCGGCAATTCAGGGCATCGCGCGATCCAAGACAAAAAAAATCATAAAAACGATACAAATGCTCTTGCGGTTTTTTTCGGTTACGCCTAGATCACGGCCACCGACGCGGCGGACTGATCCGGTCCAAACGCTGAAGGGCGATTAGCTCAGTTGGTAGAGCGCCTCGTTTACACCGAGGATGTCGGGAGTTCGAGTCTCTCATCGCCCACCATTTTCCTTCTCCTCCCAATTCATCGCATAAGATAGCGACCTCGCGGCGTTAGAACCTTGTTGCGTTCGTGACTGTTCATAGGCCGAGAATGCGTTCGCTCCGGCGACGCCTATCTGTGCCACGATAGCGCTGATGTTGAGCGGCGCCTGTCGGGGACAGAAGCGGCTGTGCCTGACAGCCGCCGTCAGCCATGCACTCCCCACCATCGACGTGACCGGCCGTTCCTGTCGGTCAGCTGATTCTGTCGCGTGGCTCTACGCCCCGCGATACTGTTCGTCGGTCACATGCTCCAGCCAATCCACAGCCTTGCCGTCGAGCGCTTCCTGAATCGCAAGATGAACCATTGCGGTATCGGGTGCGGCACCGTGCCAGTGTTTTTCGCCCGGCAGGAACCAGACCACGTCGCCGACACGAATCTCGCGCACCGGGCCGCCCCAGCTTTGCGCGAGGCCGCGGCCGGCGGTCACGATCAATGTCTGACCGAGTGGATGGGTGTGCCAGGCGGTGCGGGCGCCCGGCTCGAAGGTAACGCTGACGGCGCGGATCCGCGCCGGATCTGCGGTCTCGATGACCGGATCCTGCCGCACCGTACCGGTGAAATACTCAGCCGGCGCGCGCGTCGAAGGTCTCGACCCACCGGGTATGATGTCCATCTCTCGTTCCTCCGGGTTTTTCGTTTGCGGCGCTTCTTTTCAGCGAAAGCGCGTCACGCCAACAGGCACTACCTCGCCCGCGAGCCTATCATAACCTGTGGATTGTCACAGTCGGGCAGGCACTGCGGGCGATCTCGCAAAGATGTTCGTGGTGCGTCAGGTAGATCACCTGGCCCACGCGCGCCATTTCGGCCATTTGCTCGAAAGCGCGGCCAGCACGCCCGTCATCGAAGGTCTCCATGATGTCGTCGGCGATAAAGGGCAGCGATTCGCGCGCTGCCGCGATTTCGTGATAGCCGGCGATCCTGAGCGCCAGATAGAGTTGGAATCGGGTGCCCTTGGAGAGATCCTTGGCAAGTTTCGATCCACCACCAGCGGCATTGGCGATCAGGAACTCCTGCCCCTTGTCGGACTGCGCCGATAGGCCGGAATATTCTCCGCCACTGATCCGGCTGAAGGTTTCGGAGGCGCGGCGCATCATCGCGCTGCGATGCCGCTCGCGGAAAAGCCGGAGCGCCATCTCCGCTGCGATGACGCCGGCCCGGAGCCGCAAATAGCCAAGCGCCCTGTTCTCGATGTCGAGCAGCAGCGTTCGCCGCTTCTGATCGAGATCGGCAACCGTGTCCCCGCCTTCGACATCGACGAGTGCCTTCTCCTTGCCGCGCATATCCGTGTGCAACTCGCTGACTTCGCGGTCGCTGTCTTCAAGCGCCGCATCGAGCCGCGCCAATTCCAGCAGGACCGCGGCCGCATCGAGCTCTGCGAGCAACGCCTCGGCCTGCTGGCACATGGAAACGCCCAATCGGGAAGCGATATCCGCTTCCAGTTCGGCGATTCGCTGGCGCAGGCGCCCCTGCTCGCGCGCGGCTTCGAACTGCTGCATGGCATCGTCGACCGTTTCACAGTCGAAAAACTCGAGGACGAGGCGCCGGCGCGCTATATGGAGCTCTTGCTCGGCACAGATTGCGCGTCGCTCGTCGTCCAAGCGGGCCAGCTCCGACAGGAATGTCGCCCGGCGGTCGGAAAGCCGCTGGGCCTCGGCAGCACGCGCCTTGAGCGCCGTAAAGGTTGTGAACGTATCGTCTGTCAGCGGTCCGCCAGCGAGGTCGGCGATGGCACGTTCGAATGCCGCCTGATCCTTGCGCATCCCGGCGACACGATACTCGAGATCGGCCTTGCGCTGTACGAGCTTGTCCAGGTCCTGCAGGACCGCAAGCATCGCGCCAATCTGCTCCGGCACGAGCCGGTCGCTGCGTTCCGCAAGCCAGCTCTTGGCAAGAAGCGTATTCCACTGCTCCTGCCAGGTAGTCATTTCGGTTTCAGCAAGATCAAGGGTCGAGCGTCGGCCTTCAAGAACCGTCGCGCTGCGCTTTGCCGCCTCGCGGGCTGTGTTGCGGGCGGCGGCTGAGGTCTGTGCCTGCGATACGACGCGCTCTGCGATCTGCAGGAGATCGTCGAGTCGCTCCGACAGCCCTCCTTCCATGCCGATGCCGGCGAGTTCGTCGCTGAGCCCGCGAATCGCTTCGGCCTCCTCGGCATGCGCCCGGTCGAACTCCAGACGGACAGGGCGCAATTGCGCGCGAAGTTCGAGCGCCGAACTCCGGATAGCGAGCCAGGCTTCCAGTTGGAGCAAGCCCGTGACGCTCGGCAAGCCGCAGGACGTGACGACGACTTCCAGAGACTGCGCCTGGAGCGCCACCTCCTCGCTGCATCGCTGCTGCTGCTCGCGCAGCGCCGCAAGGCGGGCGCGTCTCTCGGCGATCGAAAGAGACAGGCCGCGCATATCGGCAAGCCGCGCCGTTTCGGCGAGGCGCAGCGCGGTAACTTCGTCATCCCTACCCATCGCCTCTTCGAAAGCGACAGCCGTTTCCTGAAGAAGCCGGCCCTTGTGCCGCTCCCAGGCCTCGTCACGACGGCGACGCAGTGCCGCGGCCGAAACATCGTCCAGAGTGCCGCCAACGGCGGACTGCGCGGCCAGCCGCGCCTCCTCGCCCACAAGCAGCTCCTGCTCGCCGGCAACGCGATCGGATACGCGCGCTTGCCGCTCTTCCAAAGTGGCTGCGGCCCTACGCAACGCCTCAAGCGCTCCGGGCGCTGGAACGCTGAGCGCCAGCAGATCGTCGGCGCTTCCAGCGAAAGGCTTCAGCTGCAGCAGCTTGTCGGCAAGTTCCGCTTCCAGCCGATCCAGAGATTGCGCCGCGGCCTGTTTCCGAAGCAGGCAGTCACTGCGACGCAGCAGCGTCAGTCGCCCCGAAAGACCGGAGGTGTCCGCCAGCCCCCCTTCTCCATCAATCCGCACCAGCTCACATTCAGCGATCCGTTTTTCCTCGACCGCGGCTTGCACTTCGTGGTGAGCCGAAGCGCACCGTTCGGCCAGTGCAGAATGTCGGCGCGCCAGATCCTGCAGTCGCGCACCGACCCCTGCCGGCAGCAGCAGATCGGCAGGGTCGCGGTCTGCCGGTTCACCGAGCCGCAGCAGGCAACCGACGATCTCCGTCGACGTTCTCGCCAACTCTTCCAATCGCGACGGCATATCGCGCGCGGCCGTGACATAGCGCGCATCGAGGGCCGTCTCCTGCAGCGCCGTCAGCCGTTCGGCCAGGCACAGCCCTTTTTTGTCGAGCGGAAGCTCTTCCAACGCATTGCGGCGGTGCTGCATCTCGCTTTGGTTCTGCCGAAGCCTGACCTCGATCTCCGCTTCCTGGCGGCGAAGCGCCGGCAGCTCGGCTGCCCACTCGGTCGGCGGGACCGGCAGCACCGGCGCGCTCGCCAGTTCCATGCGAAGCGCACGCAGCCGGCCAAAGTGCGGCAGGGCCTCGATCTCCGCCTTCAGGCGAGACTGCGCGACTCGAAGTTCGGCGCGACGTGTGATCGCTTCCTCATGCCGGTCGCGTGCTTGCGCCAGCGTCTTGCGCAGCGCCGCATATTCGCGTGCGTTGATGTCGAGGGCATTTCGCTCCGTCCTCAGGGCGTCAAGCTGCGCCTTCAGCTCTGCAAGCTGATGCTTGCGCGCCTGTGGCCGGTAGAAGGCGTCGGCCTGGCCGCGCAAGGCGGCAAGGATCGCCGTACTGTCCGGCAGTCCCGAGCTTGCGGAAAACAACAGCGACCCAAGCTCTCCCTCGCTCTTCAGGATCGCCTCGCCGCCCTTCTCGATGCTCTCGTCATCGAGCGAAAACATTGTCTGATAGGTGTCGCGATCGATCGCGCCCAGCACACCGGAGAAGAGATTGTCGGGCAAAGGCTGGTCGTCGATGCCGACCAGCGAGTTCGACTTGCGTTTGACCCGGAACACGCGGTGCGTCCGATCAGCCGCCCCGATGGTGCCACCGACCCGCATTGTCGGATAGGGATGCAGGAACCCATAGGGGCTCGAGTGTTCTATCCCGAAGAGCAGATCGAGGAAGCCCGAGAACATCGTTGACTTGCCCGCCTCGTTCGGCCCGTAGACGATATGCAGATCGGGCACGCCGGCCACGCTCTCACCGAAGTCGAGGCGGCGATCGGTGAATTTGCCATAGCGGACGAGATCGAGGGCGCGGAGCCGCATCAGTGGATGCCCTCGCCGGAACCGCTGCCATGAAGATGGGCAAGCACTTCCGTGCCTCCCGACGCGCTGGCCTCGAAAGCGAGGCGCTCGATCGCGTCTTCATCGGGTGCCAACGCCTGGCGCAGCTCAGGAGGCAGTTGTTGCAGCAGATCTTCCACGGCTGCCCGGACTTCCTGGCGAAATCCGTGAGCCGGCAGAACATCGGCCTCGACGAGGGCCACCAGCTCATCGACCGGATCCAGCATTGCACCCGCTTTTTCCACCAGGGGATTGCCGCAGGCGAGTTCCAGCTTCTCGATCCAGCAACCGACGATGCCGGCCGCGATGTTGTCGATCTCGGCGCGCAGCAAATCCGTGTCGCGGCGAAGGCGCCAGGCCAGCGGTGTTGCGCCCGTCAGCGTTACGCGCAGGATCACATTTTCCGCCGGCGTATCCACAGATGTCCGCACAAGCGCCTGCCTGACCGCATCGAGCACGTCGCGCCACTCGGAGAGGCCGGCAATATCGACTGACAGGCGCTCGAAACTGGCGATGCCGATCGGCAGCTCGTTAATCTCGATCCGGCCGTCGTCATCGATCGCCACCAGCGTCACGCTCTTCACACCGGCTTCGTTGACATCGCGGCCCTGCGGTATGCCGGGCATGACGACGAAGGGGGCCGTTGCATGGATCTGGCGTTGATGGATGTGGCCGAGAGCCCAGTAGTCAAAACCATGTGCCACGAGGTCGGCGGCGCTGCAGGGCGCGTAGAGATCATGGCCGGCCGCACCGGCAAGGCTTGTGTGCAGCATGCCGATGTTGAGCGCCCCCGACATCGGCGGCTGAAAGGCCGGCAGCAGGCTTTCCGGCGCGTGCGGGCTGGCGAAACTCACCCCGTGCACATAGACGTCGCGCCCGCTTGCCAAGGTCTTGGCAAGAACGGCCTTCGCTCTGCCTTTGAACACATGCGCCGAAGGCGGCAAAGTGAGCTCGTTGGTGACCTGCGACTGGGCATCGTGGTTGCCACGGATGATGAACGCCCGGATCCCCGCCTCATCCAGCCGGCGCAACTCCCTCCCGAGAAACAGCGCCGTGTTCATCGACGTCTGGCTGCCGTCATAGAGGTCGCCTGCGATCAGCAGCGCATCGACCTTTTCGGCAATGCAGAGATCGACGATCTTGACGAAGGCGCGCCTGGACGCGCCGCGCACGATCTCAGCGAGGTCGGCGTTTCTAAGGGCGAGGCTGCGGAGGGGCGAATCGAGATGAAGATCTGCGGTATGGACGAAGCGGAAGGGCATGGCCGACCATGGCCCGGCAGGCCGCCGCCCGTCAATCAGCGTCGACCCTTCATCCACGGTGGGAGATTGGCCTGCTGCAGACGAGCATATTTCAGACCAGCCAAGTAAAGCCAAGACTAATACAGAACATCCCCGCAGGATTTGCCGAAAACGAATGGTCAACAGCACCGCCGGAGTACCTGCAAATATCAGATTATACTCACTTTAATCGATTAGGGCTTTTGTAACATCTTGTTCGCTAGGTTTCCGCCGGCTGCGCTCCCAGCGCATCCAGGCAACGGAATGATTCCTGCTTCGGCATCCGCTCCGTCATGACGATCAAGAGCCGGAACGACTTCATCAAGTACAGCTTTTATGGACGGCCGTCCTTCCGGGGGGAACCTATGTCACGGCTCAAGATTTCACATACGCTCATTGCCCTTTTCCTCGTGGTCGCCGTCATCGTCGCGGCGCTTGCCGTCTCGTCGCTCGGCGGCATCAAGATGATGAACGAGCGCAACAACGAGATCGCCACCACCTGGCTGCCGCGTGTCTCGCTTTCCCGCGCGCTCGAAACCCAGCTTTCCGATACGCGCATGGCCTTTGCGCGCCACCTGATCTCGCTAACGCCCTTCGAGAAGAAGGCCGCGGAAAAAGTCATCGGCCAGACCGTCGAAGGCTTCAACAAGCTCGCCGACGACTATGCGGCGCTGATGGTAACGGACGCCGACAAGGCCGCGCTGGAAAAGGTACGCGCTGCCTATCAGGCCTACCTCGCCATCGCCGATGGCATGGTCAAGCTCTCGAACAACCTTGAGAACATGAAGGCGCAGAGCGTCTTCAAGGTCGAGATGCGGGAGACCGAACAGAAGGTCGACGAGGCGATCAAGGAAGTGCGCGCGCTCAACGTCGCCGGCGCCGACGCCGCGGTTGCAGCAAGCTCGGCAACGCACGACCAGATCCGCATGATCGAAATGGCCGTCATCGCCGTCGCGGCGATCATCGTGCTCGGCGCCATTCTCTATGCCGTGCGCGGTATCGCCCGCCCGATCCAGATCATCACCCGTTCGATGGCGCGCCTTGCGGAAGGCGACACGGACAGCAGCATCCCCTACGGCGCCCGCAAGGACGAAATCGGCGAGATGGCCCGTGCCGTCGAAGTCTTCCGTCAGGCGGCAATCACCAACCAGCAGCTCGAAGCGGATGCCCAGGCACAGCGCGCCCAGGCTGAGGCCGATCGCCTGCGTCTGACCGAGGAAGCCGAAACTGCGGCTCAGCACCGCCTCCAGGAAGCGACGGCCGGTCTTGCTGGTGGCCTGCGCAGGCTTGCCTCCGGCGATCTCGCCTTCCAGCTCGACGAACCCTTTGCGCCGGACTTCGAGCAGCTCCGCCACGACCTGAACCAGGCCGTCGCTCAGTTGGCCGATACGCTTGCTGCCGTTTCGGCCAGCTCCGGCAGCATCGACAGCGGTGCGCGCGAAGTCAGCCAGAGTGCCGACGACCTGTCGCGCCGAACCGAGCAGCAGGCGGCCTCACTGGAAGAAACCGCAGCAGCACTCGACCAGATCACCGTCAATGTCGGCAATTCGTCGAAGCGCACCAACGAGGCCCGTGCCGTCGCCAGCCAGGCAAACGAAAGCGCCCGCAAATCCGGCGCCATCGTCTCGGGCGCCGTCGATGCCATGGGCCGCATCGAGCATTCGTCGAGCCAGATCTCGAACATCATCGGCGTCATCGATGAAATTGCCTTCCAGACGAACCTTCTGGCGCTGAACGCCGGCGTCGAAGCAGCCCGCGCCGGTGATGCCGGCAAGGGTTTCGCCGTCGTCGCTCAGGAAGTCCGCGAACTTGCCCAGCGCTCGGCCAATGCGGCCAAGGAGATCAAGGACCTGATCCGCAACTCCGCCGTCGAAGTCGAAAGCGGTGTCCGGCTCGTGCGCGAAACCGGCGAGGCTCTGCGCACCATCGAAGGCTTCATCGTCACGATCAACCAGCACATGGATGCGATCGCCATCTCGGCGCAGGAGCAGTCCGCCGGACTGTCGGAGGTCAACACCGCCGTGAACCAGATGGATCAGGTGACGCAGCAGAACGCAGCCATGGTCGAGGAAGCCAATGCCGCAAGCGCCACGCTTGCCCAGGAAGCCGGCCGCCTGCGCGAGCTGATCGCCCGCTTCACGCTGGAAGAGGCT
Source organism: Ensifer sp. R-19 (assembly GCF_049905105.1). Taxonomy (NCBI): domain Bacteria; kingdom Pseudomonadati; phylum Pseudomonadota; class Alphaproteobacteria; order Hyphomicrobiales; family Rhizobiaceae; genus Ensifer; species Ensifer sp. R-19. The sequence goes on along the minus strand of NZ_CP184569.1, from coordinate 1,067,732 downwards.
CAGGCCTACGGCTACGCGCCGTCGGCCGGCTCGACACGCCGGGCGGCATAACCACGACGCACGCCCGTGCTTGGTTTTTCGCGGGCGGGTTCGAGACACGAAATTCTTGACAAACCAACAGAAACGGCCGCCGGAAACGGCGGCCGTTTCTTTGCCTCCAAGTGCTTACCGTGAAGTCTCAGAGGTTTCTGTCGACAAAGGTGGCAATTGTAACTATCACTAATGTTACTGCCATTTCACATGGCACCTCATGAAATTCCAGCGACGATCATGAAGAAGACATTTGAAGTTTCCGATAGACTGTTCGAGCTCTACCACCGGGTCCATCGGCTGGTGAACGAATCGATGACCGAAGAAGGCGTGTCGCTGGCACGCAGCAAGTTCCTCTTCTTCCTGAGCAAGCTCGGTCCCTGTCGCTCGACAGATATCGCCTGTGCGCTGAACTTCGCGCCGCGCACGGTCACCGAGGCCATCGACGGTCTGGAACGCGACCGCCTGGTGATGCGCAAGCCCGATCCCGAGGACCGGCGCGCCAAGATCGTCTCGATTACCGAAACGGGTCGCGTCGTGCTTGAAGCCGCAGAGCATCCACGCAAGCAGCTGCTCGAGGAGATTTTCTCGGCGCTCGACGACGAGGAGCTCGATGCCCTCTACGGCATCGTCGGCAAGCTGGTCGACAGGACGGATGAGATCCGCAAGCGCAAGGATGGGGCCGAAGAGGCAGCGCAGGTCGCTGTCGCCCGCTAGTCGGCGCCCGCTATTCGGGATCGTGCTATTTATTTCCTGCCAGTCCGAAACAGAAAGAGGCCGGGACATCATGTCCCGGCCTCTTCCGTTTTCTCCGGGCGTTAACGCTTACATCGCGTTGATGGCGCCAATGGAGAAGAACAGGGTTTCGCCGGAGGAGTCGTCGACACCGTCATTGTCGGTGACGACGTAGCCATTGCCGGCTGCATCGACGGTGAAGCCCTCGACCTTGTCGACGACATAGCCGTTGAGCGCCTTCAGGTCGGGAATGAGGTCACGAACCTCCTCCTTCTTGACGACAGGCAGTTCGCCACCAAGTGCTGCCGGCTTCAGTTCCGTCAGCGCGACGCGGTAGATCTTCTTGAGCTTGGCTGCCTGGCCGATCAGGTTGTCGCGCTCGATGATGTAGGCGTAGTCACCATGAACGGAGATTTCCGACAGGCCGACCCAGCCGTCACCGGCCTTTTCCAGGGGGTAGCGCACGGCACCCCACTCTTCGCTCTTCGGCTTGTAGGAGACGAGCTTGACGAAGCCCTTCTCGTCGTCCTTCCATTCGCGCTGAACAGCCATCCACAGCGTCTGGTCGTCGCCTTCGCCAACAACGGTGATGCCTTCGAAGCCGAAGCGGGTTTCGCCGGCGCGCAGCGCCTCAGGCAAAGCGATTTCCTTCTTGATCTCGCCCTTCTTGTTCACGTGGAAGAGCGCGTGGCTGTAGAGCTTGTCGGAATTGCCTTCCGATGCGAGCCAGAAGCCCCCTTCCCCGTCATTGGCGATGCCTTCGATGTCGAGCTTCTGAGCCGGTGCGCCGTCACGGGTGATGGCGAGCGTCTCGGTGATCAGCGCCGGCTTCTGGGTGGCGTCGATGGTGAAGATCGTCGGCTGCGACGAGAAGACCGAGTCGTTGACGGCGCGCAGGAAGCCCGGCTTGTCCGAGACGGCAGCAAGACCGGAGAGTGCACCGAAGCCGATCGGCAGCCCGTCCTTCTCGGCGGAGTGGATCTGCGGATAGGCAGCTTCGCCTTCGCCGCGCTCATAGATCATCACATGCGAACGCGCGCCGCCGTCCTCGACGAGGTCGACTTCATTGGCGGTCGCAAGCAGATTGCGCGACGGGATCGCGACGGCGCCTTCCGGCGAGATGCCCGACGGCAGCAGTTGCAGCAGTTCGGGCTCCGCACCCGTATCCTTGTAGACGCCGACGACGGAAGCGCGCTCGGCGAGCAGGAAGAACAGGTTGTCGTCGCCGAACTTGGCCGCTTCCAGCCCCTCGGGCTCCGCGCCCTTGGCCGACGAGCGCTTTTCCGGGTAGTGGCCGATCGCGGCAACGGCATGCTCGAAGCTCGCGCCCGATTCGTAGAGCACCTTGCCGGTGGTGTCGAAGATCGTGAAGCCGCGCGAGCCGCCTTCGTAGTCACCTTCGTTGGCAACGACGATGCGGTTATCGTTGAGCCACTTCACCGCATCGGGCTCGCGCTCGCGGCCCGGCTGCTCGTCCTTGAAGGCGATGGCGCCGTTGCGCTTGATGTCGATATCCTTGAGGTCGACGGTGCCAGCAGAGAAGTGCGTCTTCACCGTCGCAGTCTTGCCGTCGATGACGACGATGTGGTTGTTCTCCTGCAACGTCAGCGCAATCTCGTCCTTGCCGTTGAAGGAGACGAATTCCGGCTCCGGATCTTCGCCAGCGATTTCGGCAAGACCCGTCAGCGTCACGCGCTTCAGCGAGCCGCAATCGGCAACGCCGTCCTTCAAGGACAGGATCACCAGATCGCCGGCCGGCATCTGCGGGATCTTGCCGTCGTTCACTTCCTCGTCGCGCTCGTTTTCAATGGCGATGGCTGCAAGCGTACGGTCCTTGTTGACGGCAACCGAGTCCGGCTGACCGCCGAGATCGCAGGTCGCATCCACCTTCTTCGACGCCAGGTCGACGATTGCCAGAAGACCGGAAGGCTTGACGAAGCTTTCGCGCGTGTTGACCGCAACGAGCGCCTTGGCGCCGGCAACAGTAACGGAGGTCGGCTCACCGTCGAAAGAGATTGTGCCGGCTGCCTTCGGCGCCTTGGCATCGGTGATGTCGATCAGGCCGACGCGCTTGCCCGGGCTGTCGGAGTAGATCAGCGTATTGCCGTCTTCGCTGGCCGTGATGATCTCGGCGGACGTCGGCGCTTTGCGCGCGTCACCATCGGGCAGATTGTCGGCAACGGCAAAGGACGCAATACGATTGAATACAGGTTCAGCCGCCGCAGGAAATGCCGCGGAAGCAAGAAGGACGGCCGCGAACGCGGTCACGCGCGAAGTAATGATCATTGAAATCCCCCATGGAGAATACTGAAAACATGGGGGTTCTGCGCGACTGCGATGACAGCCGAATGACACCGGCCGGATTTTACACCGTTCAGGTTGCAACAGCCTCCCGTTCGCGCCGACTCTCGTTGCGCATGATGAACAGTGACGCGCCAAGGATCAGGACCGCACCGAACCAGAGATAGCCTGTCGGTGCGTAACCGAAGACCAGCCAGCCGGCAAAGACATTGAGCGGCAGCTTCAAATCATCGAAGGGCTGCACATAGGCGGCGTCGGCAACCGTATAGGCGAGCGTCAGCAAATATTGCGCGAACACTGTCATGACCCCGGCGAGCACGAGAAGGCCGAGCGCCATGCCCTGCGGCACCGCGAAACCGGCCGTGAGCGCAATGGCGCCATTGATCGGGGTCAAAAGGACAAGCAGCCAGATGGTGATGGTTTCGGGACGCTCGCTGCTCGTCAGGCTCTTGGTGATGAGCGACGAGGCGCCCCAGAGCAAGGCGGAGAGGATCGGCAGCAGCGCTGCCCAGGTGAAGCTGTCCGACCAGGGTTCAAGAATGATCATCGCACCGGCAAATCCGACCGCGGTCGCGGTCCAGCGGGCCGGACCGACGCGTTCGCCGAGAAACAGGCGAGCGCCAAGGATGATGAAGAACGGCGAGGTCATCACCAGGGCAATCGCCTGCCAGATCGGCACATGCGCAAGGCTGGAGACCCAGGCCCCGACGCCGAAGGCCGCGAGGGCCACGCGCACGACGTGGCGCCACGGGTAATCGGTGCGCATCGCCGAAAGTCCGACGCGCCGCAGGAACGGCAAAGAAAAGAGAAGGGCGAAGGCATATTGCCAGAAGGCCGTGGCGGCAGCGGGAAAGCCGAGTTTCATCGTCAGCCATTGGGTAACGACATTGAGCCCGGCGAAGGCAATACCGGCCAGCACCATGAAGCCGGCACCGGCCATGGCGCGCGAGGAGGACAAACCGAGGGAAGTCTGATTCATGTCACGCATCCTGAGAAATGGACAAACACAAATCAGGACGCATGAGCGCACGGCACGACGCCGGGCAGCCCTGCTCTTCGTGCCGACGACCATTCTCTTTCATCCGGACTATGACCGTCGGCTCCGGAATTGCACCGGATCTGCTGACCCCTTCCCCGCTTCAGGAGAAAGGCGCTCGCGGGCTTGGGTCACCGCATGATGTTGCAGCGCCCTTACCGCCGGTGGGGATTTTCACCCCGCCCTGAGAATGGGCAAGCCGTAGAGCAAATGGCAGGAGGCCGCAAGGGCAGCCCCCCGGAATGCGAAAGGGTCCGGCTTTCGCCGAACCCTCGAATACCTGGACTGCCGGCCTCGTGTCCGGCCGCCAAGCAAATCTGATCAGCCGTTGACGGCGTCCTTCAGGCCCTTGCCGGCCGTGAACTTCGGCACGTTGCGGGCCGGGATGTCAACTTCCGCACCCGTGGACGGGTTGCGGCCCTTCGAGGCTTCGCGGCGCGAAACCGAGAAGTTGCCGAAGCCGACCAGGCGAATGTCGCCGCCGCTCTTCAGCTCGCCCTGGATGGTCTCGAAAACTGCATCAACTGCAGAAGATGCGTCGGTCTTGGAAAGTCCGGCCTTCTCAGCAACGGCAGACACGAGCTCATTTTTGTTCATGTTTCCACCCCTTTCAGATTGGTTCGAAACGACTGTGTTTTAAGCCGCGGCGGCTTGCGCATCGCCCGCGTCTTGCCTTTCCCAATTGCGCCTAATCCCTTGGAATGCAAGGCTTGCAGGGCGCTTTTACAACAAAAAAGACCGGCCAGAGGCCGGTCTTCCCAATTTTTCTGCAAAATGGGCGCCGCGTGAGGTCGCTGCGCCCATTCACCGGCACTTTTTAGTGGGCGATCGAGGAGCCTGCTTCGTCCTGCGAATCAACCACTGCGACGGTTGCCGGCTCCCTTGCCGGGTCCCATTCGATCGGTTCCGGCATGCGCGCCAGAGCGTGTACAAGCACCTCGCCCATCCGCGAAACCGGGATGATTTCGAGTGCGTTCTTCACGTTATCCGGGATCTCGGCGAGATCCTTGGCGTTCTCTTCGGGAATCAGCACCTTCTTGATGCCTCCCCGGAGCGCTGCCAGCAGCTTCTCCTTGAGACCGCCGATCGGCAGCACGCGGCCGCGCAGCGTGATCTCGCCGGTCATCGCGACGTCCTTGGAGATCGGGATGCCGGTCATGATCGACACGATCGCGGTTGCCATGGCGACACCGGCCGACGGACCATCCTTCGGCGTCGCACCTTCCGGCACGTGCACGTGGATGTCGCTCTTGTCGAACATCGGAGGCTCGATGCCGAAATCGATCGCCCGCGAGCGGACATAGGACGCCGCCGCCGAAATCGATTCCTTCATCACGTCACGCAGGTTGCCGGTGACCGTCATGCGGCCCTTGCCGGGCATCATGACGCCTTCGATCGTCAGCAATTCGCCGCCGACCTCGGTCCAGGCAAGACCCGTGACCACGCCGATCTGATCGTCGCGTTCGGCTTCGCCGTGACGGAAGCGCGGAACACCAAGGTAGTCGTTGATGTTGTCCGCCGTGACTTCGACCGTCTTCGTCTTGCCCTTGATGATCTCGGTCACCGCCTTGCGGGCGAGCTTCATCAATTCGCGCTCGAAGTTACGAACACCGGCTTCCCGCGTGTAGGTCTGGATGACCGCCATCAGGGCTCCGTCAGTCACGGAGAACTCCTTCGGCTGCAGCGCGTGGTCGCGGATCGCCTTCGGCAGCAGATGCCGCTTGGCGATCTCCAGCTTTTCCTCTTCGGTGTAGCCGGCGATGCGGATCACTTCCATACGGTCCATCAACGGCGCCGGAATGTTCAGCGTGTTGGCCGTGGTGATGAACATCACGTTGGACAGGTCGTATTCGACTTCAAGGTAGTGGTCCATGAAGGTCGAGTTCTGTTCCGGATCCAGCACCTCGAGCAGAGCCGACGACGGATCGCCGCGGAAGTCCTGGCCCATCTTGTCGATTTCGTCGAGCAGGAACAGCGGGTTGGACCGCTTCGCCTTCTTCATCGACTGCACCACCTTGCCCGGCATGGAGCCGATATAGGTGCGGCGGTGACCGCGGATCTCGGCTTCGTCACGAACGCCGCCGAGCGCCATGCGCACATATTCGCGGCCGGTCGCCTTGGCGATCGACTTGGCGAGCGAGGTCTTGCCGACGCCGGGAGGGCCGACGAGGCACAGGATCGGACCCTTGATCTTCGACGAACGCGCCTGCACGGCGAGATACTCGACGATGCGTTCCTTGACCTTATCGAGACCGAAATGATCCGTGTTGAGCACGTTTTCGGCATGGTTCAGGTCGGTCTTGATCTTCGACTTCTTGCCCCAGGGCAGACCGAGCAGCCAATCCAGATAGTTGCGAACCACGGTCGCTTCCGCGGACATCGGGCTCATCTGGCGCAGCTTCTTCAGTTCAGCGTCAGCCTTTTCGCGCGCTTCCTTGGAGAGCTTCGTCTTGGCGATGCGCTCCTCGATCTCGGCCATCTCGTCACGGCCATCCTCGCCGTCGCCGAGTTCCTTCTGGATCGCTTTCATCTGTTCGTTGAGGTAGTACTCGCGCTGGGTCTTTTCCATCTGGCGCTTGACGCGCGAGCGGATGCGCTTTTCGACCTGCAGGACGGAAATCTCACCTTCCATGAAGCCGAGCGCCTTTTCCAGACGCATCTTCACGCTGGTGGTCTCCAGCATTTCCTGCTTCTCGACGATCTTGATCGACAGGTGCGAGGCGACCGTATCGGCCAGCTTCGAATAGTCTTCGATCTGGCTGGCGACACCGACGACCTCGGGGGAGATCTTCTTGTTGAGCTTCACATAGCTCTCGAACTCGGAAACGACCGAGCGGCTCAGCGCTTCGATTTCGACCGGATCTTCTTCCGGCTCGCTCAGCGTATGCGCGGATGCCTCATAGAATTCGTCGCGCGGCGTGTAGCCGTCGATCTTGGCGCGCGCGCGGCCTTCGACCAGCACCTTGACGGTGCCGTCGGGCAGCTTCAGCAATTGCAGGACATTGGCGATGGTGCCGACTTCATAGATCGCGGACGGTTCCGGATCGTCGTCGGTGGCGTTGATCTGGGTGGCAAGCATGATTTGCTTGTCGGTGCCCATGACTTCCTCAAGCGCACGGATCGACTTTTCGCGGCCGACGAAGAGCGGCACGATCATGTGCGGGAAGACCACGATGTCGCGGAGCGGCAGAACCGGGTAGGTCGCGCTTTCAGTCGCCGGTGACGTTTTGTTCGTCATGTCATTTCCTTTCCGTCCCGATTTCGGGCCCGTTCCCGGGAGCCCCGCAGGCACTCCCGGTTGTCATATTTTCCACATCAAAGTGGAGTGCCACCGCGTCCATTTCAAGGCTGGACGCGACACCCACCAATCGTGGCCGGGTCCTTCTGACTACGCATCATTTCTGTTGCGGGCCTTGCGACGGAGAACGAGGCTCAAGGACGCGCAACGATAAAGGTCCTTCATTGAATCGTCACATCATTGCGTTGTTTGAGACACTTTAGCAACAATCGAATTGTGAAATCTGCGCTCGGGCGGCTTTGTCTCAACAGCTAAGTGCGCGAACATGAAAAAGCCCGCACAAGGCGGGCTTCTCAAACGATAATTCGGCGTTATCAGGCCGAAACGTTGGTCTTTTCGTCCGACCGCTCGGAGTAGATGTAGAGCGGCCGCGCCGCGCCCTTGACCACCTCGTCGGAGATGACCACTTCGCGCACGCCTTCGAGCGTTGGCAGCTCGAACATCGTGTCGAGCAGGATCTTCTCCATGATCGAACGGAGGCCGCGGGCGCCGGTCTTGCGCACGATCGCCCGGCGGGCAATCTCGCGCAGCGCGTCCTCGTGGAAGGTCAACTCGACGTCTTCCATCTCGAACAGGCGCTGATACTGCTTGATCAGAGCGTTCTTCGGCTCGGACAGGATCTGGATCAGCGCATCTTCATCGAGATCTTCGAGCGTCGCCAGAACCGGCAGACGGCCAATGAATTCCGGAATGAGACCGAACTTGACCAGATCTTCCGGCTCGAGTTCGCGCAGAACCTCGCCGACGCGGCGATCTTCCGGCGAGCGGACCGTCGCGCCGAAACCGATCGAGGTCTTCTCGCCACGGGCGGAGATGATCTTGTCGAGGCCGGCAAACGCACCGCCGCAGATGAACAGGATGTTGGTGGTATCCACCTGCAGGAATTCCTGCTGCGGATGCTTGCGACCACCCTGTGGCGGCACCGACGCAACAGTGCCTTCCATGATCTTGAGCAGCGCCTGCTGCACGCCCTCGCCCGAAACGTCACGGGTGATCGACGGGTTGTCGGACTTGCGGGAAATCTTGTCGACTTCGTCGATGTAGACGATGCCGCGCTGCGCGCGCTCGACGTTGTAGTCGGCGGCCTGGAGCAGCTTGAGGATGATGTTTTCGACGTCTTCACCGACGTAACCGGCTTCGGTCAGCGTCGTGGCGTCGGCCATGGTAAACGGCACGTCGATGATGCGGGCGAGCGTCTGGGCGAGATAGGTCTTGCCGCAGCCGGTCGGGCCGACGAGCATGATGTTGGACTTCGCCAGTTCGACGTCGCTGCCCTTGGCGGCATGCGCCAGGCGCTTGTAGTGGTTGTGCACGGCCACCGAGAGGATGCGCTTGGCCTGCTGCTGGCCGATGACGTATTCGTCGAGGACCTTTATGATTTCCTGAGGGGTCGGCACACCGTCGCGGGACTTGACCATCGAGGTCTTGTTCTCTTCGCGAATGATGTCCATGCACAGTTCGACGCATTCATCGCAGATGAAGACGGTCGGTCCGGCAATCAGCTTACGGACTTCGTGCTGGCTTTTGCCGCAGAACGAACAATAAAGCGTATTCTTCGAGTCACCGCCGTTGCTTCCGCTGACCTTGCTCATTTCCACTTCCTTCCAGCACGCCGGACACTTCAAGCGAAGTATCGCGGACCACTCAATTCGCCCTGTAGCCTATCCTCACGCAGGGCTTCCGGGAGTACTTACCGCACCTGGGCGACCATGCCCGATGCGGCTGCAACGACTCTCCCAACTCATCCGAACACTATGCCCTCAGAATCCAACATAGCATTAACGGTCCATATTACCGGCTTTACCCTGACGATAAAGCCCTTGAGCCATTACAATTGTGTCACAATTACATCTATCGCGACACAAAAGCGCGTTATCAGGCCTGCTCGGTGCCTTCGATCTCTTCGCGCGAGGTCAGTACCTTGTCGACGATACCCCACTCCAGAGCTTCGTCCGCGCTCATGAAATGGTCGCGATCGAGCGTCTGCTCGACTTCCTCGTAGGTACGGCCGCAATGCTTGACATAGACCTCGTTGAGGCGGCGCTTCATCTTGAGGATGTCGCGGGCATGGCGTTCGATATCGGAAGCCTGGCCCTGGAAACCGCCGGAGGGCTGATGAACCATGATGCGCGCATTCGGCGTGGCGAAGCGCATGTCCTTGTGGCCGGCCGCCAGGAGCAGCGAACCCATCGAGGCCGCCTGGCCGACGCAAAGCGTCGAGACCGCCGGCTTGATGAACTGCATCGTGTCGTAGATCGCCATACCGGAGGTGACGACGCCACCCGGGGAATTGATGTAGAGCGCAATTTCCTTCTTCGGGTTTTCCGCCTCGAGGAAAAGGAGCTGGGCGCAGACGAGCGTCGCCATCTGATCTTCGACCGGACCGGTGACGAAGATGATGCGCTCCTTCAGAAGGCGCGAAAAGATATCGTAGGAACGTTCACCGCGGTTGGTCTGTTCAACTACCATCGGCACCAGTGCCAGGGCGGTATCAACGGGATTTCTCATATCGAACCTTCATCAATCGGGCTCGCAAAACCTTTGCGAGCCGGGAATCACGGGATTTGCCTTCTGTCCTTACATAGAGTGTCAACACCCTTCACTTCAAGTCGCGAAGCTTCGATAAGCTTAATCGAAGCCCCCTTTGCTGCGAAGTTCGGCGCTCCTCCACACATGGTTGTCAATAGAACCTTTTTTCGCCGACATGCGCGCCGCAAGCCGCCGCGACCGAGCATTTCACACAGGGTTCGATGACGTCGGTAAACGAACGGCAAATCGTGTATCGGCGGCGCCGCCTTCCTAGAGCTGTGACTCGATCGGCAGAATACGGATCAGGTTGGCAATCATCCGCCTGGCAAGGCTGGCATCCGGCTCGCGCCGCAACAGCCGCTCGGAGCCGTTGGCGCGATCACGCCAGACAAGCCGTGAACCGTCCATCCCGAGCCGGTAGCTGATCGACGGCGAGGTCTCCTCCTCGAACATGCTGGCCAGCTCGCCGGCAAGAGCCGCATCGGCAAAGACGACACCCATTTCCGTATTGAGCGATGCGGAGCGGGGGTCGAAGTTCATCGAGCCGACGAACCCGTTCAAGCCATCGACCACGAAAGCCTTGCTGTGCAGGCTCGCATTGCGGCGCCCGAACAACGTCATGCGGTGCCCTTCGGCAACGTCGCCGTGCTCCTTCAATTCGAAGAGAGCGATGCCGGCCTGGATGAGTTTCCGGCGATACTTGATGTAACCGCCGTGAACGGCTGCGACATCGGTCGCAGCGAGAGAGTTGGTCAGCACCGCGACCCGAGCTCCGCGCGAAACGATGGCCGCAAGCTCTCGCGTGCCGGCAACGCCGGGGATGAAATAGGGAGAGATGATCCTCAAATCCCGCGTCGCCGCTTCGATCAACGGGAAGAGTTCGCGCAGCAACCAGTTTTGGCGCCGCTGCATCAGCGCCTTTTCCGGCGGGTCGGATGCCAGGCGGATCTGCGAACTCCAGTGAAGCCGCCGCGTGCCGTGATAGACGTCGGTTTCCTGAGCGGCCTTGTCGACGCGCTCGATGTAAAACCGGCCCGCGGGTGTCCGGGCAAGCCCGTCGACGGCCTCACGGAGCGCCGGCAAATATTGCTTGCGTGGCGTGCGCAGTGCAGCGATCGGGAGGACGGAGTCGCTGTTCCAGTACCGGTCGAACATGGCGGACGCCTGGTCCAGCACCGGCCCCACCATCCAGACGTCGAGGTCGCGGAAGTTGGAAAGCTCGGCGGCGTCGAAATAGGCGTCGCCGATGTTGCGCCCGCCGGCGATCGCGACCCGGCCATCCGCCACCCACAGCTTGTTGTGCATGCGGCGGGTGGCGCTGAAGGCGCGGATCGCCATCTCGAAGCCGCGGCGAAAGCGGTCGGTCCGCGCCCGGCTGGGGTTGAAGAGCCGCACCTCGATATTGGGGTGGGCGTCAAGCGCGATGCACATGCGATCATGAATGCCGGCGTTGATGTCATCGAGCAGTAACCGGACACATACGCCTCTGTCGGCCGCCGCCAAAATCTCTCGGGCCAGCAGAAGACCGGTCAGATCATCCTTCCAGTAATAATACTGCAGATCGAGGCTGCGCCCGGCGCGCCGCGCCGCATGCGCGCGCACTACCAGGGCCTCGATACTGTCCGACACGAGCGCCACGCCATTTGCGTTCGGGCGGCCGGCAAGAAGGGGCATGATAAGCCGATCGAGTTCCGTACCGGCCTCGGCCACCGGAAGTGCCGTTGACGGCAGCCCGTGCGGGCGCCGTCCGAACCGGCCATAGATGTAGAGGATGGCCGCCACGACCACACCGACGATCGCGGCGACGATGATCAGAACGGAGGATAACATCGAAAGCGCGCCTCGCCGTCAGACCGACCCCGTACGGCCGGCCCCAACCCGATTTCCGTCTCGGTGATCCTGCTGGGCAGCCTTCAAGGCGATGGAGGCTTTCACCGGCAGATGGTCCGATGCGATCCGCGCAAGCGGTGAGTCATGCACGGCGACCGACGTTACCAGGTGGTGCGGATTGCCAAGCACACGATCGAGCGGCAGCAGCGGAAAACGCGACGGAAAGCTCGCGACCGTGGCGTGCGACGGATCGAAAACAGGACTTAGGAAGGACAGTGACGATCTCCGGCCCATGCGCCACTCGTTGAGATCGCCGATGAGCAGCGTCGGCCGCCCGTTCGCGCCGGCTGCCGCTTCAAGGATCGCCTCGGCCTGCTGGGCGCGGGAATGCCTGAGAAGACCGAGATGGGCGGCGATGATGCGCAAGGGGCCGACCTTCAGGTCGAGATCGACGACCAGCGCGCCACGCGGCTCGACACCTGGGAGTTTCAGCTGCCTGACATCGGAAACGGCGCCCTCGCGTAGCAACAGCACATTGCCGTGCCATCCATGCCCCTTCGCCGAAAAGCCGGAGATCGGCACCGAAACGAGATGGGCCTCGCGCCGGAGATGTTCGAGATCGAGAAGACCGGCACGCTCGCCGAACCGCTGGTCCGCTTCCTGAAGCGCAACGATATCGGCGCCCAGTTCGCCAATCACATTGGCAGTCCGCCCGGGATCGAAACGGCCGTCGGTACCGACACATTTATGGATGTTGTAGGAGGCGATGACGATGTCGCCGCGGTTCACCGCAGCTTCGCGATGAACGACCGTGGGACGCCGCTTGCGGATCGCTGCCACGATCCCCGCCGATAGACTGGACTGGTTTTTTGCCATGCCGCTCCCTGCCTGCTGCCCGCATCATTGCGCAAATAGGTCACCGGGCGCCACTGAAAAAGGGTGGAGAGCAGAAGTTGTTTCGCAACTGCGATACGGGAGCGAACGGGTGGATGCCGGGACAGCACGAGCAGCGTCGGCGTCCATTTTCGCCGCTCTCGATCAGTCGGCCGGTCCTGCGAACAGGATCAGATTTCCGTCCGGATCGAGCACGATGAAGGTGCGGGCGCCCCAGGGTTCGGTCCGCAGCGGCTGGTGAAAGTGTACGCCAGCAGCCTGATAGGTCAGGAACAATTGTTTGATGTCATTGACGGTTTCGAGCGTGATGGCAGCCGAAAGCAGGTCCTCGCGCTGGCGGATGTCATCGACGAAGACCGGCTCGCAGACAAGGCGTAGAGCAAGCCTGGCGCTGTCGCGGATCACTTGCCCATAGAATGGCGGATCGCCGTAGACGAAATCGACGGCAAAGCCGAGCTTCTCCGCGTAGAAGTCGCACGAGGCCTTGATATCGGCAACGAACAGCTGAGCGGCGATCGACTGCAGCACCGGCTGCGATATGGTGGGTTTTGAGTGCGGGGTCATTGTCAGGGCTCCTGATCTGAGCGCCTGCCAACCGTCGAATCCCGATTGGCGCGCGATAAGCTCCTGCGCGTCGGCGAGCTTGAACTCCGCATTTAGAATGGCGTCGTCATCAAGGTCACAGTAACGGGGCAAGGCCGCCCTGATCTCCGCTGCGACCGGATGGTACCGTTCGCGATGCCATTTGAGGTACTGCTTCGCCTGCTTCTTCAGGTTTTCAAGGTTTGGCATGGGCGCAACTACGGTGTGTCTCCCGTAGGCGGGCGTGCCCTTTCAGCCTCTTGCCGATGCGCCCTACGCAGCGCCAGGAGATTGACGACCATTTCCGACACTGTCAACGCCATGCCGATGGCCGGAGGGATATCTGCACTTGCCGGCTGAACGCCGGTTCCCGTAGAAATAGACGTCGGTCAAATTCTGTAAAGAGCCCGTTGCATGCCTGCCATAACCATTGACGGCGCCCAAAGGCGCATTTCCATCGATGCGCGTAATCCCGCCTTCTACCGTGAGCCGCTCGCCGCCTACGCCGAGATCCACGCACAATGTCCGGCCTTCTTCTGGGAGGAGCGGCAACAATGGTATTTCGCAGGCTATGACCAGGTAAACGCGCTGCTCCGCGACCGCCGTTTCGGACGGCAGATCCTGCATGTGGCGACGCGCGAAGAAGTCGGCCTGTCGGCGCCGAAGCCACATCTGAGGGATTTCGACGCGCTGGAGGAACATTCGCTGCTGGAGCTCGAGCCGCCGGCGCACACGCGGCTGCGCACGCTCGTCAATCGGGCCTTCGTCTCGCGGCAGATCGAACAGCTGCGACCGGATATCGAGCAGCTGTCGCACGCCCTGATCGATGGTTTCGAAGGCGACGGCGAGGTCGAGTTGCTCAAGACGTACGCCGAAACGATCCCCGTGACGATCATCGCCCGCATGCTCGGCATACCGGTCGAGGCGGCGCCCGATCTTCTCGACTGGTCGCACCGCATGGTCCGGATGTATGTCTTCGACCCGAGCCACGAGACCGAACTCGACGCCAACCAGGCTTCCGCCGAATTTGCCGCCTATCTGCGAGAGATCATCGCCGAGAAACACCGCAATCCCGCCGATGACCTGCTGACGCACATGATCACCTCGGAAAAGGATGGCGAACGACTTTCCGAGGCAGAGTTGGTCTCGACCACCGCCCTGCTCCTCAATGCCGGTCACGAAGCGACTGTGCATCAGATCGGCAATGCCGTGAGAACCATCCTGCAATCCGGACCTTCCGCCGAGGATCTGTTTGCCACAGAGGCGGCAACCGCGCTGACAATCGAGGAGTGCCTGCGTTTTGGGGCACCGCTGCATATTTTCCAGCGTTACGCGCTGTCGGATGTCGAACTCGAAGACGGCATCACCCTTCGCAAGGGCGACAAGATCGGCCTGTTGCTCGGGGCGGCGAATGTCGACCCGAAGAAGTTCACGGACCCGAATGCGTTCCGGCCGACGCGCGATGAAGGCGCGAACGTCTCCTTCGGTGCCGGCCTGCATTTCTGCATCGGGGCGCCGCTGGCCCGGCTGGAGCTCAATCTATCGCTGCCGATCCTGTTTCGGCGGTTGCCGGACATGCGGCTGAAGAACGAGCCCGAGGTGAAGGACGCGTTTCATTTCCACGGCCTGGAGCGTCTCAACCTGGTCTGGTAGTTGCACCGAAGACCGCCCAGTCTTCGGTGCATGGGTGTCACAGGCGGATGACGTAATCCTTGCGGGTTGTCTCGACGACCTCCCAGGTGCCTTCGAAGCCGGGACGCAGGATCATGCTGTCGCCGGCGCGCAAATGCGCCGCCTCGCCACCATCCTGCGTGACAATCGAATAGCCGGAGATGATGTGGAAATACTCCCACTCCTCATAGACGATCCGCCACTTGCCGGGCGTCGATTCCCAGACTCCGGCATAGAGGCCGCCATCGGCCTCTTCCAGGTTCCAGGTACTGAATTGCGGCGCCCCGGAGATCAGCCGGTCGGCAGCGGGCGTGCCGGTTTCCGGCTCGACGGAAGACAGATCGAACTTCTGCATATTCGCCATTGGGCACCTTTGCTGGAGGCACTGCAACCTCCCCCGTCATGGGTTTCAGATTTGGTTTCGTCACACACCTCCGGGGCAACGTCCATTGTTTTTTCGAGGATATTCCCGCCTCCGTTCTGCTGGTGCCGCCATTCCTCGATCGAGGCGGACGTGGACCGGCATTTCGAAGCAACTCGGCTCCCGCCCCATTCCGACCTTGAACCTTCACTCGTCTACCGCTGGATCCTGACGTCTATCGGCGTCAGAAGCCCGGCGCTGGCCGCTCTCGTCGGCGACCGGGTGTCGGCTAGGGCTGGCAGCCGCCAGCCCTTCACCAGGCCGTAGATTGCCGGGATGACCGCCAGTGTCAGCACCGTCGACGAGATCATGCCGCCGATCATCGGCACGGCGATGCGCTGCATGATTTCCGATCCGGCCCCAGTGCTCCAGAGGATCGGCACCAGCCCGGCGATGATCGCCACGACCGTCATCATCTTCGGCCGGACCCGTTCCACTGCGCCGACCATGATCGCGTGATGCAGGTCGTCCCGCGTGAAGGGGCGCTGTTCGCGGTCGCATTCCTCACGGCGTTCGCGAAGCGCCTGGTCGAGATAGATCAGCATGATCACACCCGTCTCTGCCGCCACGCCAGCAAGGGCGATGAAGCCGACGACCACCGCCACCGAGGCGTTGAAGCCTAGCCACCACATCAGCCAGATGCCGCCAACCAACGCGAAGGGCAGCGACAGCATGACGATGAGGGTCTCGGTCAGCGCTTTGAAGTTCAGGTAGAGCAGCAGGAAAATCAGCGCGAGGGTCAGCGGCACGACGATCCCGAGGCGCGCTTTTGCCCGTTCCAGATACTCGTACTGCCCGCTCCAGGCGACCGAATAGCCTGATGGAAGCGACACGCTCTTCGCGACGGCTTCCTGAGCTTCGGAGACATAGCTGCCAAGATCGCGGTCGGCGATGTCTACGAGGATGTAGACCGCGAGCTGGCCGTTTTCGGTCCGGATCGTTGTCGCACCGCGTTCAAGCTTGACGTCCGCGACTGCGCCAAGGGGCACCGTACCGCCGCCGGGGAGCGCGACCTGGACATCACGGGCGATCGACTGCGGATCGCTCCTGAAGGCCCGCGGGTAGCGGACGGCGACCCCGTAGCGTTCGCGGCCCTCGACCGTCGAGGTGACGACCTCGGACCCGAGCGCAATGCCGATCACGTCCTGGACGTCGCCTATGCTCAGACCATAGCGACCGAGTGCTGTGCGGTCGGGCACGATGTCGAGATAGTACCCCCCGATGACCCGCTCGGCATAGGCGCTCGATGTGCCGGGGATCGCCTTCAGCACCGTCTCGATGTCGCGCGCCACCCGCTCCATCTCCTTGAGATCGCCCCCGTAGACCTTGACGCCGACGGGCGTACGGATGCCGGTCGACAACATGTCGATGCGGGCGCGGATCGGCATGGTCCAGGCGTTGGAGACGCCGGGGAACTGCAGTGCGGTGTCCATCTCCCGCTTGAGGCTGTCGATGGTCACGTCTGGCCGCCATTGCGACTTCGGCTTCAGGGTGATGATCGTCTCAAACATCTCCGTCGGGGCCGGATCGGTGGCAGTCAGCGCCCGTCCCGCCTTGCCGAAGACCGTCTCCACCTCCGGGAAGGACTTGATGATGCGGTCCTGGGTCTGCATCAGCTCAGCCGCCTTGGTCACCGACAGGCCGGGCAAGGTCGTCGGCATGTACATCAGCGTGCCTTCGTTGAGGGTCGGCATGAACTCGCTGCCGATCTGGCGCGCCGGCCACACCGTGGCGGCAAGCGCGGCGACCGCGAGCAGGATCGTCAGCGTCTTCGCCTGAAGCACGCCGTGAATGATCCGGCGGTAGGTCCAGATCAGAAAGCGGTTGAGCGGGTTCTTGTGCTCCGGCACGATCCGGCCGCGCACGAACAGGACCATCAGTGCCGGAACGAGCGTCACCGATAACAGCGCAGCTGCCGCCATGGCGAAGGTCTTCGTGAAGGCAAGCGGTCCGAACAACCGCCCCTCCTGCGATTCCAGCGTGAATATCGGCAGGAAGGACACGGTGATGATCAGTAGGCTGAAGAACAGTGCCGGGCCGACCTCGCTTGCCGCTTCTATCAGGACTTCGGCTCTGGGTTTGTCGGGCGGCGCGCGCTCCAGGTGCTTGTGGGCGTTCTCGATCATGACGATCGCCGCATCGATCATCGCACCGATGGCAATCGCTATGCCGCCAAGGCTCATGATATTCGCCCCGATGCCGAGCGCCCGCATCGCGACGAAGGAAATCAGGATACCGATCGGCAGCATGATGATGGCGACGAGCGCGCTCCTCACATGCAGGAGGAAGGCGATCGTCACTAGTGCGACGATGATCGACTCCTCGACCAGCGTGCCCTTGAGCGTCTCGATCGCCGCCTTGATCAGCTCCGAACGGTCGTAGACGGGAACGACCTCGGTGCCAGCCGGCAGGCTCTCCTTGATCGCCGCCAGGCTCTTCTTGGCGCTGTCGATGACGTTGAGGGCATTTTCGCCGACCCGCTGCAGGACGATGCCGCTTGCGACCTCGCCTTCGCCATTCAGCTCGGTGATGCCGCGCCGCTCGTCGGGAACCGCCTCTACCCGCGCCACGTCGCCGAGGCGCAGCGGCGCACCGCCTTCGGTCATCAGCACGATGTTCTCGATGTCCTTGATGCCTTGCAGATACCCGCGGCCGCGAACCATGAACTCGAACTCGGAAATCTCGACCGTCCGGCCGCCGACGTCGCGGTTGCTGGCGCGCACTGCGTCGGCAATCTGCTTCAGCGTCACGTTCTGGGCGCGCAAGCGCGCCGGATCGACGACGACGGAGTATTGCTTGACGAAACCACCGACGCTCGCGACTTCGGCCACGCCCTCGGACTTCGAGGCGGCGAAGCGCACGACCCAGTCCTGCAAAGAGCGCAGTTCTGCGAGCGACAGTTCCTTGGCGACAAGGGCGTACTGGTAGACCCAGCCAACACCCGTCGCGTCCGGGCCGAGGCTCGGCGAGACGCCTTCGGGAAGCCGGCTTGCGGCGGCGTTGAGGTATTCGAGCACGCGGCTTCGCGCCCAATAGGGATCGGTCCCGTCCTCGAAGATGACGTAGACGAAGGAGATGCCGAAGAAGGAGAAGCCGCGCACAACCTTCGACCGCGGCACCGTCAGCATCGACGTCGTCAGCGGATAGGTGACCTGATCCTCGACCACCTGCGGTGCCTGGCCGGGATAGTCGGTGAAGACGATGACCTGCACGTCCGAGAGGTCGGGAATGGCATCGAGCGGAAGCGAGCGCAGGGAGTACACGCCCGCGGCGATTGAGAGGGCGGCCCCAACGATGATCAGCACCAGATTGCGGGCGGACCAGGCGATGACGTTCGAGATCATGGTTTCACCTCGTCCGCAGTGAGGGCGCTTAGCGCCGCATTGAGATTGCTCTCGGCGTCGAGCAGGAAGTTGGCGGAGACGACGATCTTCTCTCCGGCTTCAATGCCTTTCCTGATTTCCGTTCGGTCATCGCCGCGCGCTCCGAGCTCGACGTCACGCGGTTCGAAGCGGCCTTCGCCCTTGTCGACGAACACCACCTGTCGGTCGCCCGTGTCGATCACGGCGCTGTTGGGCACCGCGACGACCGGGGCGGTGTCACCCGAGGCGATCTCGACTTCGGCGTACATGTTCGCGAGCAGCAGGCCCTCGGCGTTGGAGAGCTCTATCCTCACCTTGGCCGTGCGCGTCTGCGTCTGAAGCTCGGGATAAATCAGATCGACGGCACCCTCGAAGGTCTTTCCGGGCAGGTTCCGCACCCGGACCGTCGCATGCGCGCCTTGCCGGAGGGTCGCGGCATCGAACTCGGGAACGTCGGCGATCACCCACACCTTCGACATGTCGGCAATCCGGAAGAGGACGTCGCCGGCCTCGGCCATCATGCCCGTTGTCGCGCTCCGTTCGAGGACGACGCCATCGCTTGGGGAGAGATAAGCGATGCTCCTGGGCACCGTCCGGCTCCGGGCAATCGCTTTGACGGTCTCTTCCGGCACGCCGAGATTGCGCAGTTGCAGCGCACCCCCGACGTCGAGGTCCGGCTTGCCACCACCGCGCAGTTCCGTGGTGTATTCGGCCCCGGCCTTGGCGATGTCCTTCGAGAAGAAATGGAAAAGCTCGTCGCCCTTCAGCACCCGGTCGCCGGTCGTCACATCGGCGACGCCCTCGATGAAGGCGTTTGCCCGCATCGAGACGATCCGCACCAGGCGCTCGTCGAACGTGACCGTTCCAGGCACGCGCACCTGACGGTTGACGACGGCGTTCTCTGCCGTCGCCGTCTTCACTCCCGTCCGCTGTAACTTGCCGAGCGAGACCTTCACGACGGAGCTGTCCGCCTCCTCTCCCTCGTATACGGGAAGATAGTCCATGCCCATGGAGTCCTTCTTCGGCACCTTGGAGGTGTCGGGCAGGCCCATGGGGTTGCGGTAATAGAGGACTTTTCGCTCGCCCGCCGTCGGCGTGGCTTCCGCCTTTTGGGGAGCGGCCTTCTTCACCGTGTCGAAGGAGATGTCCTCGCTCTCGCGCACGGCAACGAAAGCGCGACCGTCTGCGGTCTCTCTCGGTGTGGCCGAGTATTCCGGCGAACCGTCTGGACTACGATAGTAGATGACCTTGCCAGTCGGCTTGACTGCAGGGGGCATGGTTTCCCCGAGCGCCTGCTCGGGGAAGACCTTGTTGATGTCGGTGGCAAGGCCGCGCGTGCCAGCCGCGTACCCTCCCCCGCCGGCGATTGCGAGGGAGCTGACGAAGAGCAGAAATCTGGACGTGGTCACGGCTGTGCCTGCAGAACCAGTTCGCCCTGAACCGTCTCGGTCTCGCCCTGGACCTTGGCCGCCAGCTTGAAGCGCCATCCGCCCTCCATGCTGAGGTTGGTCTTGAACGAGTAGATGCCGGCTTCCGCTGACGGCAGGGCTTCGACCGGAGTGGTCATCGCCTCCATGCCCTCCGGTGCCATGTCCATCCTCGTGCTGAAGATGACCGCATCAGACACGGGTTTTGAGGTCCTCTTGTCGATCAGGCGCACCGCGACGGTCGCCTCGGGACCGTGTGGGACTTCAGACCGGACGAGCTGGAACTCGTAGTCCGTTGCGGCGGCGAAAGACGTGGTGGTTGCAGCCAAAATGATGGCAACCGAACCGAGGATCGCCCTCGGAGAAAAAATGCTTGTGGTCATATTGATTCTCACCCAGGACCGGCGCCTCTGGCCGTGTCCATGAAATAAATACGGTCGGAAGGACGCTCTCCCTCTGGAAAGCGGCCGCCCGGTTTCATTCAACGAGTGAGATCAGACTTTGGGAGGTCGCGCCGGAGGTTCGACGAGGGCAGACGGCAGACGGTTGTCCTGGAGGATCGGATGCGACAGTACGCGGGCCGACAGATCGATGCGCCAGCTATTGGCCTTGCTGCCGTGCGCCAGAATGATGGAAGAGCAGACGAGCGCGAGGGGACACGTCTTTCCGCAATCGTTCTTCTGAGCAGGTTGCCGCTCAGGACAGCAGGACATGTCGTCCATGCCTGTCATCGCATCCATCTGCATGTCGGACGAAAGAGCCATGGCGCTCGCAGCCGTGCCGACGCTCACGGGACCAAGCACGACCCCGAGCAACGCCAACACACAGAGAAAGCGCCGGAGCGCGACGACAGCGAACATGCAGCTATGCTTGCATAGCGCGACGTTCATTGGAAGCCGGTCACGGAAAGTTGCGACCGGCCGACGGATCAGAGCTTTGCCAGCGCCTGCTCGAGGTCGGCGATGATGTCGGAGACATCCTCGATGCCGACCGACAGACGCACGACATCGGGGCCGGCGCCGGCCGCCACCTGCTGCTCGGGCGTCAGTTGCCGATGGGTGGTCGAGGCCGGGTGGATGACGAGCGAGCGTGTGTCGCCAATGTTCGCCAGATGCGAGAACATTTCCAGCCCCTCGACGAAGCGTTTGCCCGCCTCGTAACCTCCCTTGAGGCCGAAGGTGAAGACGGCGCCGGCACCCTTCGGCGAATAGCGCTGCTGCAGCGCGTGGTTGGGATCGTCCTCAAGCCCGGCATAGTTGACCCACGAAATCTTGTCGCTCGTCTTCAGCCACTTGGCGACCGAAAGCGCGTTGTCGCAATGGCGCTGCATGCGCAGCGGCAGGGTCTCGGCGCCGGTCACGAGCATGAAGGCATTGAAGGGCGAGATTGCCGGACCGAAATCGCGCAGGCCCAGGACACGCGCGGCTATGGCGAAAGCGATGTTGCCGAAGGTTTGGTGCAGCACGACACCGGCATATTCCGGACGCGGCTCCGAAAGCATCGGATACTTGCCCGACTTCGACCAGTCGAAGGTACCGCCGTCGACGATGACGCCGCCCATTGAATTGCCATGGCCGCCGATGAACTTCGTCAGCGAATGTACAACGATATCGGCACCGTGCTCCAGCGGCCGCAGCAAATAGGGTGTCGCCATAGTGTTGTCGACGATCAGCGGCAGGTCGTGCTTGCGGGCGACCTCGGCGATGGCGGCGATATCCACGAAGGTGCCGCCGGGATTGGCGAGGCTCTCGATGAAGATCGCCTTGGTGCGCCGGTCGATCTTCGCCTCGAACGAGGCGGGGTCAGCAGGATCGGCCCAGCGCACCTGCCAGTCGAAGGACTTGAAGGCGTGGCCGAACTGGTTGACCGAGCCGCCATAGAGCCGGTTGGCTGCGACGAAATTGTCGCCCGGGTTCATGATCGTGTGGAAGACGAGCAGCTGAGCCGCATGGCCGGAGGCAACGGCCAGCGCAGCCGTGCCGCCTTCGAGCGCCGCGATGCGCTCCTCCAGCACCGCCTGGGTCGGGTTCATGATGCGGGTGTAGATGTTGCCGAACTGCTGGAGGCCGAAGAGTGCCGCGGCATGGTCGGTGTCGTTGAAGACGAAGCTCGTCGTCTGGTAGATCGGCGTCGCCCGCGCGCCCGTGGTCGGATCGGGCTGTGCCCCTGCATGAATTGCGAGCGTGTTGAAACCAGGGTTGTCTTTCGTCATTTCGTCCCTCCCATGACCAGAGCGCGGCCGCCAGCCGGCGCGCCGAGGACGCTCTATCACCTTGAATCTGCGTGTGATCCGCTATCGAACCTCCGTGGCCCAGCGCGGAGGTGGCGGCACTATTCCAGAGCCTACGTGTGCGGTCAAAGAGGATTTTACGAAACTGACGGTTGCGCAAGCCGCAGCCGTTCTGCGGGCCGAGATCAGCCGATCAGGCGCGGATATTCGATTGCCGGACAGCGATCCATGACCACCTTGATCCCGGCCGCTTCCGCCTTCGCCGCTGCGCCGTCGTGGCGCACCGAAAGCTGTCCCCAGATCACCTTCGGCAGCGTGTCCAGCGCCAGGATCTCGTCAACGAGCGCCGGCAAGGCATGGGCGGCGCGGAAGACATCGACCATGTCGATCGGTTCCTTCACGTCGGCGAGCCGGCCGACGACGGTCTGGCCCTGAATGGCCTTGCCGACATGGCCGGGGTTGATCGGAATCACCCGATAGCCCTTGCGCAACAGGAACGCCATGACCCGATGGCTCGGCCGCTCGGCATTCGGCGAGGCACCGACGAGAGCGATCGTCTTGGTCTCGCGCAGGATGTCGGCGAGATAGTAGTCCGGATAGGCGTCGTGATTCATGTGGGGCTTTTGATCCATCTAATTAAACGGCCGTATAATGGGGCCGCTCCCTTCCAAGTCAACTGCGTGCAGCAATGCGCCTCAGACCCTGACGCAATACAAGACTTTACGGTTGCATTTGCGTGCGAGCGGCGCGACAAGCTTCACAAGGCCCGCCACATCGTTTCCGAGGTTCCATCTTGCCGCTTGAAGTCATTGCGCTCGTCCTGTTCGGGGCGTTGTTGCACGCGACCTGGAATGCCCTGGTCAAGGCAGGCTCGGAAAAATCGCTCGACGCAGCAATGATCGCGCTCGGGGCCGCCGCCGTGGCCATCCCCTTCCTGCCATTCCTGCCCTTGCCGAAGCCGGAAGCGTGGCCCTACATCCTGGTTTCGGCCCTGTTCCAGTTCGCCTATTTCCAGCTTGTCGCCGCCTCCTATCGCGCAGGCGATATCGGCCTCGTCTATCCGCTGATGCGCGGTACTGCGCCCTTGATCGTCGCGGCCACCAGTGGCGCGCTGATTGGCGAACAGCTTACCTTCGGTACGATGCTCGGCATTCTGACAATCTCTGTCGGCGTGCTGACGCTCGCCTTCGAGTCCAGAAAGGGCGGCAAACACGCGATCGTGCTCGCCCTCCTCAACGCCTGCGTCATCGCCAGCTACACCTTTGTCGACGGCATCGGCGCCCGCGTATCGGGCAATGCGATTTCCTACACGCTGTGGATGGCGCTGTTGCCGCCGGTGCTGCTCTTCGCCTGGGCCTTTGCCCGCCGCGGCGTCAAGCCGGTCGCCCGCCACGTCTACAAGAACTGGTGGCGGGGCCTCATCGGCGGCGCCGGATCGATCGGCGCCTATGGCCTGGCGCTCTGGGCGATGACCAAGGCGCCGGTCGCAACCGTCGCCGCCCTTCGCGAAACGTCGATCCTGTTTGCGGTGGTGATCTCGGTCGTGTTCCTCAAGGAACCGGTCAGTGTCTGGCGCATCGCCGCCGCCTGCGTCATCGCGCTCGGCGCGCTGCTGCTGAAGCTGGCCTGACGACGCCGCAGATCAGTCTTCCTTCCACTCCGGCATGCGCTTGCCGAGGAACGCGCCAATGCCGTCCTCGGCGTCACGGGCCAGCATATTCTCGACCATGACGCCGACGGCGTAGTCATAGGCCTGCGGCAGGTCCATCTCCGCCTGGCGGTAAAAGGCTTCCTTGCCGATCTTCAGCGCCTGCGGCGACTTCGAGGCGATCACGGCCGCATATTTGTCGACCACCTGGCGCAGGTACTGCTGCGGCACGATGCGGTTGACGAGGCCGAAATCCTTGGCGGTCGAGGCGTCGATGGTCTCACCGGTGAGCAACATCTCCATTGCCTGCTTGCGGTGCGCAGCACGCGTAAGCGCGACCATCGGCGTCGAGCAGAAGAGCCCGATGTTGACGCCCGGCGTGCAGAAGGTGGAGCTGTCGGTACAGATCGCGAGGTCGCAGCTTGCGACAAACTGGCAGCCGGCGGCCGTTGCGAGCCCGTCGATTTCAGCGATGACGGCTTGCGGCAACCGGGTGATCTTCAGCATTAAGTCTGCGCAAAGGCGGATCGTTTGTTCAAAGAAGGCCCGGCCCCGGTCGTCGTCTTCGCGATGCGCGGTCATTTCCTTGAGGTCGTGCCCCGCCGAAAACAGCTTGCCCGACGCGGAAAGCACAACAACCCTGATTTCCTTGGAGGCGGCGACCGCATCGAACTCGGCGTGCAGCGCCTCCATCATGGCGATAGACAATACATTGGCCGGCGGGTTGTTCAGGGTCAGCCGCAACACCGGCCCGGAGCGTTCGCGCAGCAGCAGGCCGTTCTGCTCTTCCTTCTTGAACGATACCACGTCGGCCATCTCTTTCTCCTGAAACTTCTACTCGGGCTTGGTGGTACGCCGGACACGCGCGCGGTGCAAGCTGAGCGCAGAACCAGGCGGCGCGTTCCGTCTACGACCTTTTTCCGCCTTGCGTCCGGCCGTCGGCCGGTTTCAGGTGGCAGGCGAATATGTTGAAGGATGCTATGAATGACCATCGAGCCGAACATGACCGTCGACGAACTCAACCGGTTTCTCGACACGGATTTTCCGCAGGTCCACACCGATGGCAAGGTCTTTCACGTCACGGCGGTGGGGCCAGGCTTTGCCACCATGCGGCTCGATCCGAACGAAAGGCACATCCGTCCGGGCGGCACCGTCTCAGGCCCCACCCTCTTCGCGCTTGCGGACGTTTCCGCCTATGTCGCGCTGATCGCCCATATCGGTCCGGTCGCGCTTGCGGTTACCACCAATCTCAACATCAACTTCCTGCGCAAGCCGGAACCGGAACCGCTCGAATGCACCTGCCGGATCCTCAAACTCGGCAAGCGGCTCGCCGTTCTCGACGCATCGATCGTCAAGGTCGGTGACGACGATCTCGTGGCCCATGCAACGGCGACCTATTCGATTCCGCCGCGTTAAAATGTGGTAACGAAATACCATACATGTAACTTATTGTTTTTACTTATATTTATTTCCATCGCGCAGATTTCACGTTCTTGACGCTTGTTTCGCACTTGCGTATAAGCTGCCGCAGATCGCGGTCCTCAAGGGCCGCTTTCTTCTTTTGTCCGGGAAACCGGGCAAAACCAAGCAACAAGAAACGCCCGGCGGTTCGCCGCCCGGGTCCAAAGAAAGAGTTTAGATATGGCAACCTTCGTTCAGAAGCCTGCAGAGGTGGAGAAGAAGTGGATCATCATCGACGCCGAAGGCCTCGTTGTTGGTCGCCTCGCTTCCCTCATCGCAAACCGCCTGCGCGGCAAGCACAAAGCTACCTTCACCCCGCATGTTGACGACGGCGACAACGTCATCGTCATCAACGCCGAGAAGGCAGTTCTGACGGGCAAGAAGTACACCGACAAGAAGTACTACTGGCACACCGGTTACCCCGGCGGCATCAAGGAGCGCACCGCGCGCCAGATCATCGAGGGCCGCTTCCCGGAGCGCGTCATCGAGAAGGCCGTCGAGCGCATGGTTCCGCGTGGTCCGCTCGGCCGTCGCCAGATGAAGAACCTGCGCGTTTACGCAGGCGCCAACCACCCGCATGAAGCACAGCAGCCGGCCGTCCTCGACGTCGCCAAGCTGAACAGCAAGAACACAAGGAGCGCCTAATAATGGCCGACCTTTCCGCTCTCAAGGACATCGCCACGACCGCGGAACCGGCTGCTCCGGTTCACGTCAAGAAGGTCGACGCCCAGGGTCGCTCCTACGCGACCGGCAAGCGTAAGAACGCTGTTGCCCGCGTATGGGTCAAGCCCGGCTCGGGCAAGATCACCATCAACGGCAAGCCGTACCTCGACTACTTCGCTCGTCCGGTTCTGCAGATGATCCTGCAGCAGCCGATCGTCGCAGCTGCCCGTGACGGCCAGTTCGACATCGACGCGACGGTCGCCGGTGGCGGTCTCTCCGGCCAGGCCGGTGCCGTTCGTCACGGCATCTCCAAGGCCCTCACCTACTTCGAACCGGGCCTGCGCTCCGTTCTGAAGCGCGGTGGCTTCCTCACCCGCGACAGCCGCGTGGTCGAGCGTAAGAAGTACGGCCGTGCGAAGGCACGTCGTTCGTTCCAGTTCTCGAAGCGTTAATCGCTTCCAAACTGCGACACTTGGAAAGGCGGGGCTTTGCTCCGCCTTTTTTTGTTATCATCGCCCCCACCATATCCCGCAGCATCGATCCTCCGAGGCACAGCATGGCAAGTTCCCCCGTCGCCAAGACCCCAGAGCCGCCCTACTACATCGTGACATTCTCCTCGCGACGGACGGCCGGCGATCACGGCTACGACAATATGGGCACGGAGATGGAGAGGCTGGCGCGCGAACAGCCAGGTTTTCTCGGGCTCGAAAGCGTGCGCGGTGCTGATGGCTTCGGCATCACCAATTCCTATTGGGCGGACGAGGAGAGCATCGCGGCGTGGAAAAGTGACGTCCGGCATCTGACCGCCCAGCGGCTCGGCCGCGAGCGCTGGTACGAGGACTACCAGGTGCGCGTCGGCAAGATCGAGCGGCAATACGGGTTCGAGCGCTCGTAGGGCCTGGCAGTCGTCATAACCGAACCGCTTCAGATCGGCAGTTCCGTCGTCGACTTGAGTTCACGCAACACGAAGCTCGACACGACCGTGCGCACGTGCGGATTGCGCATCAGGTAACGCGTCATGAAGGCATCGTAGCTTTCGACGTCGGTGGCCCGGATCTTCAGCATGTAATCGAAGGTGCCGGATAAAGCGTAGCATTCCATAATCTCCGGCCGATCGCGCACCAACGCCGAGAAGGCTGCGATCGCCTCGTCATGATGATCCTCCAGCGTCACGTGAGCGATGATGCAGAGTTTCAGATCCAGCTTTGCCGGGTCGAGAAGCGCCACACGCTTACGGATGACCCCGTCCGTCTCCAGTTCCTGCAGCCGCCGCCAAGCCGAGCTCTGCGACATGCCCGCCTTTTCCGCCAGCTCCGACAGCGACTGACCGCTATCGGCTTGAATCAGCCGCAACAATTTGCGCAACGGCTGGAAATTTTCCTTCACATCGGGCGGCATAGCGAAATTTCCTCTCGCCAACAGGCGACGACCTGACAACTCTGAAACAAATACTCGCTCCATCAGCGATACAATTGCAACAGAAAGAGTTGTTCTGACGACATGAGGAGACGTCATGACCAAGGAAAGCACATACACCGCCAAGCTACCGGAGCCTGACGGCACATATCTTTACACCCCGGAAGAAGATGCGATCTGGGGCGAGCTCTATCAGCGGCAGATGAAGCTTCTCGCTGACAAGGCCTGCGACGAATATCTGGAAGGAGCAAAGACGCTCGACCTGGGGCCGTATCATGTGCCGCAGCTGAAGGACGTGAACCGCCGTCTTGCGGAAACCACCGGCTTCGGCGTCGAAGGCGTGCCGGCGCTCATTCCGCCGTCCCGTTTCTACGAGCTTCTGTCCCAGGGCAAGTTTCCGCTGGCGACCTTCATCCGCCGGCGTGAGCATATCGACTACATCGAAGAGCCCGACATCTTTCACGAAGTCTTCGGGCACTGCCCGCTGCTCACCAACCAGAGTTACGCCCACTTCGTCCGTCGCTTCGGCGAGAAGGCCGTTTCGCTCGGCAAAGGTTACTCCTGGCATCTGTTCCGGATCTTCTGGTTCACCGTCGAGTTCGGCCTGATCAACACGCCGAAGGGCCGCCGCTGCTACGGCGCAGGCATCGTCTCCTCGCCAAACGAGACGCGCAACGCCATGGAGACACCAGGTGTCGAGTTCCGGCCGTTCGACCTGATGACCGTGCTGCGCACGCCGTATCGCATCGATATCGTGCAGCCTATCTATTACGTGATCGACAGCTTCGCCCAGCTCGAAACGATCATCGAGGAAGATATCGCCGCGCGCATCACCGAAGCGAAGGCGCTTGGCGACTTCGCCCCGACCTACGAAGCCAAGGCTTCGTAATCGCGGAAGAATCGGCCGGCAGGGCCTTGCCTTGCCGGCGACGATTGTCCAACGTCTCGCCACCACAAGTTAGAGCGGGATACGAGCACACGGCTCTCTTCATCCCGCCCTGAAGCAGAGACGGGACATGGCCAACAGGACAATCGATCATGCGCTGACGGCGCGCTCACTCACATCGGCGGCATCCGATCCGACGCATGCCGGCATTCTCTCCTTCATGCGCCGCAAATATTCGAAGCAGTTGAAGGGTATCGACGCCGTCGTCTGGGGCATTCCCTTCGATGCCGCCACGTCCAACCGTCCTGGCGCCCGCTTCGGGCCACAGGCGATCCGTCGCGCCTCCGCCATCTTCGACAACGATCCGCAGTACCCCTTCGAGCGCGACCTCTTTGCCGCGATGGCGACGATCGACTACGGCGACTGCCTGCTCGACTATGGCAACCATTCGAAGACGCCGGCGACGATCGAGCGCGAAGCGGTGAAAATCATCAGAAGCGGCGCTTATCTGCAGACGCTCGGCGGCGACCACTTCATTACCTATCCGATCCTGAAGGCGCAGGCGGCCATCCACGGCCCCCTCGCCCTCGTGCAGTTCGACGCACACCAGGATACCTGGCCGGACGAACGGGGGCGGATCGATCATGGCTCCTTCGTCGGACGTGCCGCACGCGAGGGCCTGATCGATACCGACGCCTCCATCCAGATCGGCATCCGCACCCACGCACCCGAAGACTGCGGCATTCGCATTCTCTATGGCTATGACGTCGAGGAAATGAGTGCTGGCGAGATTGCCGAAACGATCATCCGGCAGGTCGGCGAACGCAAGGCCTATCTCACCTTCGACATCGATTGCCTCGACCCGGCCTACGCGCCCGGCACCGGCACGCCGGTTGCCGGCGGCCCGTCGAGCGCCAAGATCCTCTCGGTGCTGCGCAAGCTCGGCGCCCTGACGATTGTCGGCAGCGATGTCGTCGAAGTGGCACCCGCCTACGACCATGCCGAAGTCACCGCAATCGCGGGCGCCACTGTCGCCATGTTCATGCTGGGACTGCATGCGGAGAAACTTGCGGAACGCGCACCGCTGCGCTGAAGAACCGTATCGCCGTTGCGACCAGGGGCGGCTGCTTGTATAGGAACTGACAGGGCTGGCGGCGGTCCGCCGGCCTGTTGAGAAATTGATTCAATTCTATGCCAGAATGATTCCGGAACTATCCGTAAATCACTGACAGAACGGGAAAATCATGAAACCGAAGATCTTCATCGATGGCGAACACGGCACCACGGGCCTGCAGATCCGCACGCGCATGGCCGGCCGCAGCGACCTCGAACTGCTTTCCATCCCGGAAGCGGAACGACGCAACGCCACGATGCGCGAAGATCTCCTGAACGACGCCGACATCGCCATTCTGTGCCTGCCGGACGATGCGTCGCGCGAAGCGGTTTCAATGGTTTCCGGCAACAACAAGGTGCGCATCATCGACACGTCGACGGCACACCGCATCGCCCCGGACTGGGCCTATGGCTTTGCCGAAATGGACAAGGCGCAGCCGGAGAAGATCCGCGATGCACGCCACGTCGCCAATCCCGGCTGCTATCCGACCGGCGCCATCGGCGTGATCCGGCCGCTACGCCAGGCCGGCATCGTGCCCGACGGCTACCCGGTCACGGTCAACGCTGTTTCCGGCTACACCGGCGGCGGCAAGCAGATGATCGCGCAGATGGAAGACGAAACCAATGCGGACCACATCAGCGCGCCGCACTTCCTCTATGGCTTGCCGCTCAAGCACAAGCACGTGCCCGAAATGAAGATGCACGGCCTGCTCGACCGTGCGCCGATTTTCGCTCCCTCGGTCGGCAAATTCGCGCAGGGCATGATCGTCCAAGTCCCGCTCTATCTTGAGGATCTTGCCGCCGGCGCAACGCTGGAGACGATCCACTCGGCGCTGGTCGAGCACTATGCCGGGCAGTCGATCGTCGAGGTCGTGCCGCTTGCGGAAAGCGAGAAGCTCGCGCGCATCGACGCGACCGAGCTTGCCGGCAAGGACACGATGAAGCTCTTCGTCTTCGGCACCGCCGGCGGCAATCACGTGAACCTCGTCGCCCTGCTCGACAATCTCGGCAAGGGCGCTTCGGGCGCGGCCGTCCAGAACATGGACCTGATGCTGTCGGCCTGATCGGCGGCAGCCTGGAAAAACAAAAGACCCCGGCGAGCCGCTCGTCGGGGTCTTTTTTTATCACATATGTTGAAGCGTCAGTCGCGCAGCTCGATCGCCGTCGGCCGCGGATATTCGCCGTAGAAACCACGCCAGTGGGCGATGGCGAAACCGAGCACGACAAGGGCACCGCCCTGGTGTAGCACGCCCCAGCCGATCGGCACCTGCAGCACCAGCGTGGTGATGCCGATGACCGCCTGGGCTGAGACGAGCAGAAACAGAAGCACAGAGCGCCGCGCATGGGTCGTCTCAGGAGCAGCCCTCAGAGAGGCAATCATGTGCATCAGCGCGAAGGCAAACAGCACATAGGCGCCTATCCGGTGAACGAACTGCACCGTCTTCGGATTCTCGAACAGATTGATCCACCAGGGCTGCTGCAGGAACAGGTCCTGCGGAACGATCGCTCCATCCATCAGCGGCCAGGTGTTGTAGCTGAAGCCGGCGTCGAGGCCGGCGACGAGCGCGCCGAGATAGATCTGGAACAGGCTGAAGATGGCGATGATCATTGCCATCTTGCGCGAACGATCCGTGGGCGCTGCGTCGTTCGAATGCGGACTGAGCCCCCGGAAGATCCACATACAAGAGGCGAAGATCAGACAGGCAATGACGAGGTGCGTCGCCAGCCGGTACTGGCTGACCTCGGTGCGCTCGACGAGGCCGGAGGAAACCATCCACCAGCCGATGAAACCCTGAAAGCCGCCAAGGCCGAGGATGCCGAGAAGCGGCATCCGGAGCTTGCGCTCGACCCGGCCAGTCAGCCAGAAGAACGCGAGCGGCAGAGCGAAGATGATCCCGATGGTGCGGGCCAGCAGGCGATGCGCCCATTCCCACCAGAAGATCGTCTTGAACTCGTCAACCGTCATGCCGTTGTTCATCTGCTGATACTGCGGAATGCGCTGATAGAGCTGGAACTCTTCCTCCCACTCAGCGGCCGAAAGCGGCGGGATGACACCATGGATCGGCTTCCATTCAGTGATCGACAACCCCGATTCCGTGAGGCGTGTTGCACCACCGACAAGCACGAGCGCAAAGAGCGTGAAAATAACGACGGCGAGCCAGCCGCGGATCTGCCGGCGGTTGCGCTCGGTCTTGCCGATCTCGTTTCGAAGCATCTGTTCTGTCGCCATTTCGACGCCGGCCATTATTTTGCCTCTGGTATCGCAGGGTTGTCGGCGGCGCGACCGGACGGATCAACGGTCGCACCTTTCGGAAAGCCGTTGATTTGCACCAGAGCGGCATGCAAAACAAGACCGAAACCTTTGCGGCATGCCGTCGCGGTCGGTCCGCGCCCATGCAAGCCATCTGAAAGAAGTGAAATGCCCGTACGCCTCAGAAAGCTGATCGGCACGATCCTGATCATCATCCTCGTCGTCGTTTACGCACTGGCTGCCGTCACCTTTGCCTCGCTGCTGCTCGGCGCCGCACCCTGGTGGGTGCATCTGGCCTACTTCTTCTTCACCGGCCTGCTCTGGATATTGCCAGCCATGCTGATTATCAAATGGATGGAAAAGCCGGCTCGCGATCGCTGAGCCAAAGCGCAGCGGCCATTTGAGGAGACGCAAAAATGAGACTTGCGGTCATCGCCGATATCCATGGCAACGATCTCGCGCTCGAGGCCGTTCTCGCCGACATCGATGCGCTCGGTATCACCGACATCGTCAACCTCGGCGATCACGTGAGCGGCCCGCTCAATGCAGCGCGCACTGCCGACATCCTCATGAAGCGCGCGATCCCCTCGATCCGAGGCAATCACGATCGCTATCTGTTGACAGTCGACCCCCGGGACCTGGGGTTATCGGATCGCTCCGCCTACGATGAATTGCAGCCGGAGCACCGCGAATGGCTGGCCACCCTGCCCGTCGCGCACGTCCACAGGGAAACGTTTTTCTTGTGCCATGCGACGCCGACGAACGATGAGACCTACTGGCTAGAGGCTCTGACGACCGACGGCACCGTCCACATGGCGGCGCGTTCGGCAATCGAGGCTGAAGCCGCCGGCATCAATTATCCGGTCATCCTTTGCGGACACACGCATATCCAGCGCGCCATCCGCCTTTCAGACGGCCGCCTCGTGGTCAACCCCGGCAGCGTCGGCTGCCCCGGTTATGACGACGACCAGCCCGTGCCGCACAAGGTCGAGGCGGGCTCGCCGGATGCACGCTACGCCGTCGTCGAGCAGACGCCGTCAGGGTGGAGCGTCACCTTCCGCAGTGTTCCCTACGACTGGATGGCGATGTCCCGGCTCGCGGCCAGCCGCAACCGACTGGAATGGGCAAGGGCACTGGCCACAGGCTTTATCGATTGAAGCCGCGCCGTGAGATATCCGCAACGCTTCACGCTTTGCTAACTGCGTTCTCCGGTTATTCTTCACTGCCGTTCATAAGAGTTGCTGCATTAAACGGATCGTAGCTGCCTTGAAGTTCAATCGCTCGGCAACAGGGACCGGATGGCACCTTCGATGACGAACTCCGATCTGACCATGGAAGGCTCTGGCGACCGTTGCCCGCGCGTGTCCATGCGTGTGGGTCCGTCCGACGTCACGCGCCGCTTCGATATTTCGATCCACCGCGCCATGGAGCCACTTGAGGCCGAGTGGCGTTCGCTCGACGGTCTTGCCGGCAACTCGCTGCATCACGCCTATGACTGGTGCCGTGCCTGGGCAGAGACGCACGGAAGCGATCTCTTGCTGCTGCGCGTTGCGCTCGATGGCGCGCTTTTCCTCATTCTGCCGCTGGAACTCAGGCACGGGCGCCTGTTTCGAACAGCCCGCCTGATCGGAACGGAACACAGCAACCTCAACACGGGGCTTTTTGTCGACGGCGCCTCCGCAGTCATGACTCCGGCACTGGCCCACGCCTTGGCCCGGGATATTCGAACGGCGCTCCGCGGCTTCGCCGATGTCGTCATGCTCGACCGGACACCGAGCGAGTGGCGTGGTGGCGTCAGCCCCCTTGCCGCACTTCCAGCCATCGCAAACCCCAATTCGTCATTCCAGTTGCCCCTCCTCGGCAGCATTCAGCTCACGCTGGCACAGATCAACGCCAAGCGCCGCCGCAAGAAGATGCGCATCTCCGAACGACGACTGACGGAGATGGGCGGCTACGACTATGTGATCGCCCGCACCACCGGCGAAGCGCAGGCGCTGCTCGATACCTTCTTCCGGCAGAAGGCGACACGCTTTGCAACACTCGGCCTTCCCGACGTCTTTCTGGACGCCGAGACACAGGCCTTCTTCCATGCGCTTGCCTCCCATCAGGACGGCAACCCACAGCTCATGCAGCTCAACGCCATCCGGCTTAAGGGAGAGCACGAGGGACGGGTCGTTGCCGTCGCCGGGATTTCGCTCAAGGGCGACCATGTCATCTGCCAATTCGGCTCGATCGACGAGACGCTGGCAGGCGAAGCAAGTCCGGGTGAATTGCTGTTCTATCGGATGATCGAACGCCTCTCGACGCAAGGCGTGCGCCTGTTCGATTTCGGTGTCGGCGACCAACCCTACAAGCGATCCTGGTGCACGATCGAGACGCCGTTGCGTGACATTACATTACCGGTGACCCTCCCGGGGCGCCTTGCCGCCCTGCGCCATCACCTTGTCGTACGCGCAAAGGCAGCGGCGAAGTCGAACAAGGCCGTTTACGCCCGCCTGCAGCGAGCGAGGCGGTTCAGACAAGGCAAAATCGGTGCACAAAGCACCGGGGACTGAAGGCCGAACAGCAGCAGCCCGCGTTGACTTCTCGCTTTCGACACGCCGTCGTCGGTTAGGCGGCATCCCGGTCAGGATACTCCGGATCGGCTGCCTGCCCGGTCATGAGAACGATGTCGCGATAGCCGGCCGCACCGAAACCGGTCAGAACCTCGACGATCCGCTCATCACTGACCGACGGCGCCGAGAGGATGATCTCTGCGCCATCGCGGCCGGCAATCTTCTCGACAGCCATTTCGTCCGCCGGGCCGCACTCGACTAGAACGAGATCGTAGGCGTTGGTCAGGGCGTCGATGATCATCTTCAGCCGTTCGATGCCCCGCATCGCCTGCCGCGGATCCGCATCGCCCTGAGGAATGACGTGTGCATCGGAGAAGCGGTCGGCGTGGATCGTATCGGTGAAGGGCACCTCACCCGCCAGCAGGTTGGTAATCCCGGGAAGCTGCGGCGAGCGCGCCATCAGGCGCGTCGGGCAGGCCGAACCGGTCAGGTCGATCAGCACCACCTTGATATCGTCCTCAGCCAGCAGGCGCGCCAGCATCACGGTTGCGGTCGATCCTTCGTCTCCGCCCGGCGATACCGAAATCGCAACACGCACGCCGGTGGCGCGAAGATGTTCCGCCACCGCCTCGATCGAGAAGTCCGGTTCGGCGGCAGCCTCCACGGTGTCCGTATCTGCAGCGGGAATTTGCGCCGCCGGCAGCAGTTCGACTGCATCATTATCCTCGGTGACAGGCGCCACTTCAGGCTGCCTATCAGCTGCCATGATCGGGATATCGGTGGCGCTTGCAGCCAAGGCCGGCCGCGGGCGAACCGGTGCAAGCCGCTCGCCCGTTGCCGAAACCGGACGCAGCGCCCGGCCGCTGAACAGTTCGCCAAGCATGATCACGACGCAGCTCAACAGGAACGTCGCGAGGGCGGCAACGATCGTGATCGGCAGCACTTTCGGGAAGCTCGCGCTCGTCGGAACCACCGCGCTTGAAATCACACGTGCATCGGCGGGTGTCGCATTTTCCACCGTGCGCGACGTCGCCTCGCGGTAACGTGCGAGATA
The DNA here is from genome assembly GCF_049905105.1 of Ensifer sp. R-19. Lineage (NCBI taxonomy): Bacteria > Pseudomonadati > Pseudomonadota > Alphaproteobacteria > Hyphomicrobiales > Rhizobiaceae > Ensifer > Ensifer sp. R-19. The sequence goes on along the minus strand of NZ_CP184569.1, from coordinate 1,032,339 downwards.
GGTTTCGAGCAACTGCCGTTGCGCGGTCGCTTCGCGCTCCAGCGCACGCAACCCCACCTCTTCCTCGCCGGCCTGTGCGGACTGAGCCTTCAGCGCGTTCAGCTGCTGGACGAGCTGCTGCTCGCGCAGTTCGCCGACCTTGGCCTCGTTTTCCAGGCTCGCCAGGATCTTGCGTGTCTCGCTGCGAATCTGTCCGCGTATGCCTTCGAGTTGCGATTTCAGTGCCTTCAGGCGTGGGTGGCCATCCAGCAATGTCGTCGAAAGGTCGGCAACCTGCCCCTGCAGATTCGCTTCGGTCTCCTTCAGCCGCTGGATCATCTGTGATCCGACGACGTCGGTGATCGTGTCCGCCGCCCGGCCGCTTGCAAGGGCCGAGCGCACGCCGGCAGCGCGTGCCTCCGCATTGGCGCGCTCGCCGCGCACCCGGGTCAGCTCGGTCGAAATATCGGTCAATTGCCGCGTCGCGAAATTCTCGGTCTCGCCGGTCGGCAACAGATCGGACGAAGAGCGGTAGGCGGCAACCTTCGCTTCCGCATCCCGCACCTTCTCGCGCAGATTGGCGATCTCCGGTTCCAGCCAGCGGGTCGCCTCGGAATTGGTGTCGAGCTTGGCGCCGCTTTGCAACGTAAGGAAGACCTTCGCCATTTCGTTCGGAATGGCGGCCGCGAGCTGGCGGTCCTTCGAGGTGAAGGCGATCGCGATCACGCGGGACTTCTCGACCTGATAGACTTGGAGCTTGTCGTTGAATTCCTTGAGCACCCTCTCCTCTGGCGGCATCTCCAAGGGGTTCTTCTTGAGGCCGAGCATGACGAGAAGATCCGAAAGCGCCGAGGGTGCTGCCGATGGATCGAACTCCTTCAGCTCATAGAGCTTCATATTGCGCGCGACCTGCTTGATGAGGTCCGCCGAACGCAGCACCTGCACCTGGCTCAAGATCCCGGATTCGTCGAAGACACGATCGGCGCCGGCCTGCGAAGACTGATTGGGGCCGCTGAACTCCGGCTCGCGCGATTCGATCAGCACGCGGGTTTCGCTCTGATAGTCCGGCGCAATCATCTTTGCCGCACCGAAGGCGAGTGCTGTCACACAGGCTGTTGCGAGCAACACCTTGACGCGCCGATCCCAGACAGCGCGAAACAGGCCGCCGAGGTCGATATCCACATCCTGTTGACCGCTGCCGCTTCCCGACATGCTATTGGCTCCGAACCCTCAAATTTTGCCGGAGGGTAAACGAACATGGTAACGCAAGGGTTAATACGATCAACCTCCGGGTGATAAACCCCTCCCCGTTGCAGCGATACGGCGCAAAAATTCTACCGCGAGTTTACCGGCTATTAACCCTAACGGATCGATAACGTCTGAAAAGGTGGGTCGTTTCCGGAGCCTATGAACCGCATGTCAACCGCAGCTATCAAGACAGGTCTCGCGATCACGGCGGCAGTGCTGTCGATGTTGCTCAGCGGTTGCACAAGCTACCAGCCGGCGCCGAAGGCTTTTAGCGAAGCCACCATCCAGCCCTATCGCCTCGACAGCGGCGATCGCCTGCGCATCAACGTCTTCGAACAGGCCGGCCTCAGCGGCACCTATACGGTCGACCAGGCCGGTTACGTCGCGTTTCCGCTGATCGGCACTGTCGCCTCGCGCGGCAAGACCCTGCCGGAGCTCGAAGGCATGATCGCTGCCAAGTTGCGCCAGGGCTATCTGCGCGACCCCGACGTGACGATCGAGGTCGATCGCTACCGCTCGGTCTTCATCATGGGTGAAGTCGGCCAGGCCGGACAATATGCCTACGTGCCCGGGATGACGGTGCAGAATGCGATTGCCGTCGCCGGCGGTTTCTCGCCGCGCGCCAACCAATCCAACGCCGACATTACCCGCAAGATCAACGGCCGCATCATCACCGGCCGCGTTCCGATCACCGACGCGGTTCTCGCCGGCGATACGATCTACGTCCGCGAACGCCTGTTCTGATCTCGATGCAGCAACAGCGTCCCCTGCGCATCATCCATTGTTTCAGATCGCCCGTCGGCGGAATTTTCCGCCATGTGCGCGATCTTGCCGAGGCGCACGCCCGCGCCGGCCATGAGGTCGGCATTCTCTGCGACAGCACCACCGGGGGTAGTCACGAGGATTCACTGTTCGACGAGATCCGGCCCTATCTGGCGCTCGGCCTCGTTCGCATGCCGATTCACCGCTCAGTCGGGCCGTCGGATCTTGCCGCGCTATGGCGCGGCTACAAGGAAATCAGAAGTTTGCGACCGGATGTGTTGCATGGGCACGGCGCCAAGGGTGGCGCCATTGCCCGCCTCATCGGTTCAGCCTTGCGGGTCAACAGGTATCGCGTAGCCCGCCTCTATTCCCCGCACGGGGGGAGCCTCCACTATCGCCGCCGCTCCCTGATCGGGCGGCTTGTCTTCCCGCTGGAACGGGTTCAGGAGCGGCTCGCGGATGCGCTCGTTTTTGTCTGCGACTTCGAGCGCCAGACCTATTTCACCAAGGTCGGTGCGCCACGTGTACGGCACGAACTGATCTACAATGGGATCGACGACGGGGAGTTCGAGGTGATCGCCCCTCGGCCGGATGCTGTCGATTTTCTCTATATTGGCATGATGCGGGACCTGAAGGGTCCCGATTTGTTTGTGGAGGCGTTCGCGCGGACCGAGCGCCTCGTCGGGCGACCGCTTTCGGCGTTGATGATTGGCGACGGCCCACAGCAGCAGGAATATAGCGAACTGATGCTGCAGCAAGGTCTGAGCCGCCGTATCAGGATGCAACCGGCGATGAAGACCCGTGAGGCGTTTACGCTGGCGCGCAACGTCGTCGTTCCCTCGCGGGCCGAGTCCATGCCCTACATCGTCCTCGAGGCGCTTGCGGCGAGAAAGCCGGTCATTGCCAGCCGTGTCGGCGGCATCCCGGAAATACTGGGGGCCGCCAGCGCCGCGCTCGCCGAACCGGCCGACGTTCAGTCACTGGCCGCCATCATGGCGCGCTCGATCAGCGAGAAGGACTGGGCGGTGCGGGTCATGCCTGAGCCGAACACATTCAAATCGCGATTCGCCGCTTCGGTAATGTCGTCCGATATGCTAGAGCTCTACCGGGAATTGTGCCTTTACCAGCCGTCCACGGATAGCGTGTCGTCTACAACGTAAGCGTTTCTTAGTGGCTTTCTGCTATCCGGACTGAGGGACTTCAGCGCCGGAAGACAGCCATGAACAAGTTTGACCGCCCGGATTCATTCGATCCCGAAGCGCTTCGCAAGAAGATTTCGGAAATCCGCTCCCGTGCGCCGGGCGAGATGCCGAGCGGCGAGCCGTCTGCAGAACTCAATCCGCTGGCGCGGCAAATCGCCGAACAGTTCCGGGCCGACACCTATTCGCCGGCCATGATCATGGGGCTGATGCGGCTCTTCGAGTTCAGCGCGCTCTTCGCCATCGGCTACGCGATCAACGCGCTCTACGTTCAACCGGGCTTCGAGCAATTGCCGCTCTATCTGGCGATACTGATGGGAGGCTCGGCGCTGGCGGTTGCCGCGATGCAGATCGCCGATACCTACCAGATCCCTGCATTGCGCGCCTGTCTGCGCGTGATGCCGCGCATTCTCGCGGCCTGGGCGGTCGCCTTCGGTGGGATTGCCATCGCCCTCTTCTTCCTGAAATCCGGCCACCAATATTCCCGCGTCTGGTTCGGCGGCTGGTTCGTCGGTGGCGCGCTCTTTCTCGTCGCCGAACGTGCCTTCATCGCCTATTCCATTCGCCACTGGGCCCGCAACGGCACGATGGAACGCCGCGCTGTTGTCGTCGGCGGCGGCCAGCCGGCGAAGGACCTGATCCGCACGCTTGAGGATCAGCCCGATAACGACATCCGTATCTGCGGCATTTTCGACGACCGCGACGAGCGCCGCTCGCCGAACGTCATCGCCGGCTATCCGAAACTTGGAACGGTCAACGAGCTCGTGGAGTTCGCGCGCCTGGCGCGCATCGACATGCTGATCATCTCGCTGCCGCTGACGGCGGAAAAACGCATTCTCGAGCTCCTCAAGAAGCTCTGGATCCTGCCGGTCGACATCCGGCTCGCGGCCCACGCCAACAATCTGCGTTTCCGTCCTCGTAGCTATTCCCATGTCGGCGATGTGCCCATGCTCGACATCTTCGACAAGCCGATCGCCGATTGGGACTCGGTCGCCAAGCGCGGCTTCGACATCTTCTTCAGCCTGGTTGCCGTGGTGCTCCTATGGCCGATCATGTTGGGCGCCGCCATCGCGGTCAAAGCCACCTCTCCCGGCCCGATCATCTTCAAGCAGAAGCGGCACGGCTTCAACAACGAGACGATCGAGGTCTACAAGTTCCGCTCGATGTATACGCATATGAGCGACCCTTCGGCACGCAACGCCGTGACCAAGGGCGACCCTCGCGTCACGCCGGTCGGCCGCTTCATCCGCAAGTCGTCGATCGATGAACTGCCGCAGATTTTCAACGTGCTGAAAGGCGAACTGTCGCTCGTTGGGCCGCGTCCGCACGCCGTCGCGGCGCAGACCCAGAACCGGACCTATTCCGACGTCGTCGAAGGCTATTTCGCTCGCCATCGCGTCAAGCCAGGCGTTACCGGCTGGGCGCAGATCAATGGCTGGCGCGGCGAGATCGACAATGACGAGAAGATCCGCCTGCGCACGGCGTTCGATCTCCACTACATCGAAAACTGGTCGCTGCTCTTCGATCTCAAGATCCTGTTCCTGACACCTTTCCGGCTTCTCAACACCGAGAACGCCTATTGAGCACCGTCGAGACAGGCCGGTTCCCGATCGCTCGTCCCCAGCTTGCGGCGCTCTCGCTGCTTGGCTCCGGGCTCGTGGCGTTCGCCGTATTTCTCTCCGGCTTCGTCATCTTCGAGCCCGCGCCCTATGAATTGTTCCTGGTCGCGCTCATTGGCCTGTGGGCGCTCTTCGGTCTCAAGATTTCCCGCAGTGTCGCTCCCCTGCTCGCGCTCCTGACGCTGTTCATGGTGGGCGGCATCCTGTCCTTGACGGTCATGGTCGACCTGACCAAGGGGCCGATGTACATGGCGGTCTCCGGTTTTCTTGCGCTATCGTCGGTGTTCTACGCCGCGATCATCGAAGACCGCCACGAGCGCCTCCGGCTGATCTTCAATGCCTGGGTGGCAGCGGCCATCATTACCGCGTTGCTCGGCATTCTCGGCTATTTCGGCGCCGTTCCGGGTGCGGAGAACTTCACACTCTATGGCCGCGCCAAGGGCGCCTTTCAGGACCCCAACGTATTCGGACCTTTTCTCTCGGTGCCGGCCATGTATCTGATCCATGGCATCCTGACGCAGCCGATCCAGAAGGCACCACCGAAGATCGCCGCTTTGATGATCCTCGCGCTCGGTGTCTTCCTGTCGTTTTCGCGTGCGGCCTGGGCGCTCAATCTCTTCTGCGTCGTCGCCTTCGTCTTCGTCATGCTGCTCAAGGAACGCAGCGGCCTCTTCCGCCTCAGGATCCTCGTGCTGGCGCTCGTCGGCGGGCTTATGGTCGTCGGCGCTCTTCTCGTCGCCCTTCAATCCGAGCGAGTCGCAACCCTCTTTTCCAGCCGGTCGCAGCTCGTGCAGGATTATGACGGCGGGCATCTCGGCCGTTTCGACCGCCATCGCCTGGGCTTCCTGATGTCGATGGAGAAGCCGCTCGGGATCGGGCCGATGGTCTTCAGCACGATCTTCCCGGAAGACGAGCACAATGTCTGGCTGAAGTCGCTGACGTCCTACGGCTGGCTCGGTTTCATCAGCTATGTCACGCTGATCATCTGGACGCTTTCGCTCGGCTTCCGCTTCCTGCTGCTCGACCGCCCCTGGCAAACCTACCTGATGATCGCCTGGGTCGCCGTTCTCGGCCATGTCGGCGTCGGCAATGTCATCGATACCGACCACTGGCGCCATTTCTACCTGCTCCTTGGCATCATCTGGGGATGTGCCGCTCTCGAATACCGCCATCGCCGGCAGGCACGCGCCGGCTGGAGCTCCTGATCATGGAACACATCGTTGCGGGCCGGCGCCCGGCCCTTCCCCTGCGCCTGCTCCAAGTGCTGGAGCCAAGCGGCGGCGGCTCGGGCCGACATTTCCTCGACCTCTGCCGCGGCGTGCACGAGCGCGGGCACCATGTGGAGGCAGTTTATTCGCCGGTGCGCGCCGAGGAAGGTTTCGTGCGCGAATTGAAGGCAATCGGCCTGCCGGCCGTCCACGCCGTCGATATGAAGCGCGCGCCGGGACCTTCTGATATCGGCCGCTTTCTTGAATTGCGCCGCCTCATTCGCCGCGGCAATTTCGACATCGTCCACGGCCACAGTTCGAAGGCCGGCGCGCTGACGCGCCTGCGCCTGCCCGGCCCCCATGTTCCGCGTGTCTATACCCCGCACGCCTTCCGGACCCTCGACCCGACGCTCGGCCGCGCCGGTCGCCTCATCTACGGCACGATCGAATGGGGCCTCGCCCGTTTTCTCACCGACCATCTGATCTGCGTTTCGGAGGATGAGTATCGTCACGCGTTGTCGCTGAACATGCCGGAAAAGCGGATGTCGGTGATCGTCAACGGCGTTGCCCCGCCCTCATGCGAGATGGCGCAAACGATTCGCGCCAGCTTCGGGATCGCGCCGGATGCCTTCGTCTTCGGCTTCATTGGCCGCCTCTCGGCGCAAAAGGCGCCGGAGCGGCTGATCGCCGCTTTCCAGAGCGTCGCCGCATCCGTGAAAAACAGCCATCTGGTGATGGTCGGCGCGGGCGAACTCGAAAGGAGCCTGCGCAAGGCAATGGCCGAGAGTGGATTGCAGAACCGCATGCACCTGACCTCGGCCTTCACCGGACCGCAGGCCGCACCGGCATTCGATCTTCTGGTCATGCCGAGCCGCTACGAAGCCATGTCCTACGTGATGCTGGAAGGGGCGGCCGCAGGCAAGCCTATTATCGCCACCGATATCGGCGGCGCCCGCACGGTCATCGAAGATGGCCAGAACGGCTTCATCCTGCCGAACAGTGACGACACGTCCCTGCTCGCCAAGACGATGGTCAAAGCCGCCGCACCGGAAACATTCGGAGAGCTGTCCGCCATCGCGCAAAGACTGAAAGACCGCTTCACCCTCGACGTGATGCTCGATCAAACGGAAACGCTCTATCAGAAGGCGGCCGCCAAACGCCGCGTGCCGGCAATCCTTCAGCCGGCGGAGTAGCGCTGCAAAGAGGGAAATGAAAAACAGATCAATCGCTCTATGGGGGATTGAGGATTGAGAAAAATGGTCGGAGCGGCGGGATTCGAACCCACGACCCCTTGACCCCCAGGAGAGAGGTCTACTTTGTTGGAGGCCTTGTAGCGCAGGCGATTGCGCCGTGTCTAGATCCCAACTTCGGGAATTATTTCGGGACTCAGCGTCACGACCTTGCATCCGCATCAATTCTAAATCGCGGATGCAGCGCGCCGCGAGTTTCCATTTGACCCCGCTCAACATGTCAAAGTTACTATCCATTGCGCCTCCGGCGGCGCACAATGAGATTATCGCTGGACTTTAAGAAGGGCTCCGGCGGCTGGGAGATCATATGCGCTTTCGCCCCAAGGGAGGAAACTGCGCTATGTTTTATCCGCAGAAATCCGGTTACATTCTGCCTCAAGACTTCACTGTCGTCTCGACGGTCTATGAGAAGGTCGTGAATGCGCGCGCAATAAGCCGCCAAAGCGACGAGGGGGAGTGGCTGGCTCGCCGCACCCTCGAATTGTTCATGAGCGGCACGCGTGATGCGCGGGAACTCGAAGCGCGCTTGAAGGAGGTCAGCCTTTCGATTGACCACACGATGACGGCCAGCGGCGGCACCACCGTCGTAGATTTGTTGCCCGACTTGTCGGCATGGGCGCGGAGCCTGACTGCCTCGCCGAGAGAGGCGACTGCTCTCACCGAACAAACGCTCGAATATGCCATCGACCATATAGAAGAATTCATTGCTATCTCGGACGTCAGAGGGTGGTTGGTGCGCCTGATGGTGGAGCTCCGCCTGGGCCGTCGACAGTTGCAAAGATCAGCGCTTAATAGAGATGGTAAACTTCCATCTCCTCGGCCCGCTGGCCGACCCTCTTAAATGACGGATGCCGCAGTTTGCCGTCCTGTGTCCAGGCTCGGTACTCGACCTCCGCCACGAGCAGCGGTTCGGAGAAGATCGCACCCTTGCGTTTCAGTGCCACCGGCGGCCGCCCCGCGGGGATAGCATCGAGCAGTTCGCGAAGCTGCACCGATTCCTTGTTGCTCCACCCGGTACCGCAGCCGCCGACGTAGACGAGGCCGTCGCCCGTCTTGGCAGCCAGCAGCAGGCGACCGATCGCACCTGGCACCGTCGATCGCTCATAGCCGACGATCACGAAGCTGTCGCGCCGCGTGCATTTGATCTTGAGCCATTCCGGCCGGCGGCCCGACCGATAGGGCTTGTCTCGACGCTTTGCGATGATGCCTTCGAGGCCGAGCTCGCAAGCGGCGCGAAAGAACTCGGCGCCCTCGGCGTGCACCTCCTCCGAGAAGCGAATCGCGCCAGTCCTGCCGGCGACGATCGGTTCGAGCAGTTGCCGGCGCTCGACTAAGGGCATCATCCGGAGGTCTTGGCCGTCGAGATAGAGAAGATCGAAGGCGAAGAAGATGATCTCTGCGGCATCGTGCAGGCTCGGACGCCTGCCGACCGCGCGCTGCAGCAGACCAAAATCGGAGCGGCCCTGGTCGTCGAGCACGACAGCCTCGCCATCAATGATCATTGTCGCATGGCCGAGCTCGCGCGCCTCGGTGACGATCGAGCCGAACTTCTTGGACCAATCATATCCGCCGCGCGTGATCGCCCTCACCTCGCTTGGCTCGACGTGCACCGCCAGTCGGTACCCGTCCCACTTCACCTCGAAGGCCCACTCCGGACCCTTCGGCGGCTTGTCGACGAGGGTTGCGACGCAGGGATCGACCCGCCGCGGCATCGGCTCGGACAGCGGTGTGGGAGTTGATCTCTTCCGAGGTGTTTTAGCCATGACGCATTAACGCACGAACCAGCGAAAACGTCTAAGCTGCTGCACAAGGAGGAACGCCATGCCGAAACAGCCGATATTTTCAGCCCCCAAGCGCGGTGAAGCTTATCCCGATCGAGATCTAGATTGCCAAATGGCGATGGAGGAAGTGTTCCGGGCAGTGGCTGAGGAAGCGCAGGCGGCTGGCTGGTCTGAGCGAGAGGTCGCCGTCGCGCTGATCGAGCTTGCACATAATCATTGGTTCGCGCTGGACGCCAAGGACCGCATGTTCGACGAGGCCGCCGGCGTGCTCCTTCGCAAAGCAAAGCCAGCGGCGGTGCATTGAAGGCTAGGCCGCGCCCCTCCTCTGATCTCCATCCGCCGGCGGGATAAAGACCACCGACACCAGACGCGACCCGCAGCGGGGGCACCGGAGCCGGGAAGCAAGTATTGCGAGGGGAAAGTCGCGGCCGCGCGTCGTGACGAGCGTCAGCATATCGAGATCATAGGTCCATGTGCATTCGCGGATAGACTTCAGGCCCTCGCGCTTGCCGTAGGCGCAGCGCGCCTTGAGGCGCCATCCGAGGCTGAAGGCTTCACCGATTGTCTCGACCATGAGGTTGAGATAATGTAAGAACAAAAGAAGAACAATCTTTAGCATTCGAATTCCCCAAATTTGGGGAGGGAGGCCTACTGTGAGCGACGATCCGTCCGCCGCAAAGAAGTCAACCGAAGGCCCCCAGGCGCACCTCTGCGAGCACCCTGGCTGCAAGAAATGGGGCGGCTTCGGCTTTCCGGCCGGCGGTCTGGCCTCCGTCGAAGCAGGCGTGATCCCATGACCGATCACAAGCACCTTGATCAAGGCATCTACATCCGCCTCGTGACCACACGGGAGCCCATAAAGCGAGCGTTCGCCGGCACTGGTCGATCACGGCGGCGCGAGAAATCGAGCGCTCATTGGATTGCTCAGTCCATCGTCACCGGCATCCGCGGCAATCACCGTCTCGAGCGGGACGGTGTGGTAATAGACGAAGCAGAGATCGTCGAACTATTGGCGGACGAACTCTGGAAGGTGCCCGAGGCGATAGCCAAGGATTTCGTCGGCATTGATGCCAGCAAACGGGACGATGCCAAGGCGGCGATCACGCATGCGCTGCTAACGGCCCTGACCAGCCGGTTCGAATGCACGTTCTTTCAGCCGGAGTATCGCGGCATGGGGCCATCGGCCTATCCGTCGTGTCGTTGACAAAAAAACGGCGCGGAACGACTTTGATGACCGTGCGTTATTAGACCGGGCTCCGTTTCTTCCGGGGCTCTGCCACCCTTCCTTCTGGCCCCGGTCGACGCGTTTCGGGGCCATTCTTTTTTTGGCTCGCTCCCTGCCTGCTGGGAACCTTTTCGCCGTATGTGCGTTTCTGGCGTGTCCTGATCCCGACACCCCCGCTCGGGATCACATGGCAGGCTTCACCAAATCCCCGGAGTGAAGTCCGAAGGAGCCTCTGGCCTCGTCACCCCGACGAGGCCATTTCTTTGCGCAGTCTCCATAGGCGAAGGAAAGCGCACGCGGCTGGGAACAATGCTCGTACGGACGGGTTGGAACTCCAACAAAGGAGTTCTGGCGATGATCCTAATCCCACCCGAATTTGACGTCCGCGCCGGGGAGGGGTCTGATTCCTCGGGACTTATCGCCTCCCTAAAATATGCGCTGGCGGCCGAAGCTCCATTTGATACGCAAGGCCTCTGCTTTAGAGTGCTCGGAAACAGCGTCGTGATCGAGGGCCAAGTAAGTGCCCCCGGCGCGGACGAGTTTATCCGCAGGGTGGCTGAGGATATAGCGGGCGCCGAACGGGTTGTCGTACGTGTCGGGTGTCCCGTCGGACCATTTCCGAACGGTCCACTGGATAAAGGTTCGGACCCCGGCGACCGAAGCCTGGCCATCGGAGCGAAAATTGCGCAACGGGTGGTAGTAGTCCCGCCTCCCCATCTGCGGAGTTGGTTGGATAAAAAAAGGCCCCGCTGAACGGGACCTGAGGCGAACCGGCGCCCGGCTTTTGCCGAGAAACTGCGAGCATCAATAACCTCGGTAGGCCCCACACCTAGCGGGGACGCTAATGGCAGCGGGGCCTAGAGGCGCCTCGATCGACCGGGTTGAGGATCGAGAGCAGCTGAAAACGTAGGGCGGCGGAAAAGGTTCCACCATGGGACTTCAGTCCCATATGGCCGCGCAAAGGTCGTAGGTTCGTTGTCGCACCGCCGCATAGGGAACATTCCGCATCGGCGACCGTTGTGCATTGCCGATGACCGCACGGATCAAAGGCTGGGGTTCCATCGACAGTTTTAAGAATGCGGCCCCTTATGTTACACGATCGGTATAGTACGCGCGCTCTGAGGCCCCGTCGGAAACGACGGGGCCATTTCTTTGAGGCAAGCACCTCGGACTTAGGTCTGATAACTCCCCCGCAAAGGTCCTACCCGCATTGCCGAATCTCATTCGCGTTGCCATTCCTAGTTGAGCGTCAACCGCACTTGGCGCGAGTGACCCCGGAGCGCGTCCCAGCCCCAAGCACTGCGCGCTCTGGGGTCCGGCTCTCTACCCCCAAATTTTAGGAACCATTTCTGCGCCTAGCGGATCTACTTAGTGCCGCCCTACCCTTCCTGCTGGATCAAAGGAGGATTGAGATGGCCCAAAGCAAGCGCCGAATGATGAAGCCGAGCGAAATACCAGATTTCGTGTCTGAGCTGATTGCGGACGGCTGGGAGATCACCGCCATAGGCCACGACAAGTACGTGCTTGGCGATATCGAGGAACAGCATCGAGCAAGAGACGAACTCGACCGCATAACCGAAAAGTACGGCGACCGCGATAGCCTGAAGCTGGAGATTGTCGCCTACCTCTGGTCGATCGGGCGATACATAGAGATTGCCTCAGAAGGCACGCGGCATTAGCGCCCACCGAAGCACTAGGCTCAGTACCCATTACTCTGGCAGGCTGCAACCACCTGTTTGTGTGGTGAACAGCGCGGGCCGATTTCGCCTTGCATCTGGCGATTTCAACGGAACCTGGAAGGTGCCGGGACGTTGACGGTTATGCGACCCACGGCGGCGACCCGAAAGAGCCGCAGCGATCATCAAACAACAACACGTCAGGGAGACGAGCAATGGTTAGCAACGCATTGAAGGCGCTTCTGGGGGTTCTGGCGGTCGCCGGCTACCAGAACCGGGATAAAATTGGCGAGTTGTTGAAGGGGCTCAGAAACCCGGCACAACTCGGACCTGATGGTCAACCGCAAGCGGGCGGAGGATTGGGCGATCTTCTCGGAGGACTGGCGGGCGGCAGCCAAACGGGCATGGGTGGTCTCGGAGGTCTTGGTGGCCTGTTTGGGGGCGCTGCCTCAGGAGGTGGGCTCGGTGGAAGTCTTGGCGAGTTGCTCCGGCAGTTTGAACAGAAGGGGCACGGCGAAACGGCTAACTCATGGGTTCGCCCCGGGGAGAATAAGCCAGTCGGCGATCGCGAGCTGTCCGAGGTGCTTGGCCCAGAGGTGCTCAACGACCTCTCGGCACGCACAGGCCTGCCCCCCGCGGAAATTCTAAGCCGTTTGAGCCGCGAACTTCCGACGGCCGTTGACGATCTCACTCCGAACGGCCAGTTGCCATCTGATGTGGATGACGAGGCAGGCGCGCCCGGCTCCGTCCCGTCGGTGAAGCCCCAGATCGTGTGAGGCCACGACGTTCCGGCATTAGATTCAGGTGATTAAGTGTACTAGGGCTCGTTGGAACAGTATCTCTCTCTTTTTGGCCCCGCCCCATCGGGGCCATTTCTTTCCCTGCACGGAAAGATTGATTTAGGGCATTGTCAAATAGAAAGTGAGCCGCCATTACTGGTTGAGCGTCATCACACCGTTGACGCTAGGCCCCCAGGGCGCGACCCGCCCCAAGCACTGCGCGCTCTGGGGTCCACCCGGCGAACTCTTCGGGTATTGCGTTGTCATCAGTTCGGCGCATACTTCAACATCGCTGGGCAGTTATTAGGGCCCCGACGACTGGAAGACGTCACGCTTTCGCCCCAGGTTACAGGAGGTCGCGTGATGTCCCTCACGACCAATTCAAAGGTACTTCTCCCTCACGAAATCAACCAGATCGAACAGATCTTCGTGGACGTCCTGCGCGGGCTCGGCCTGTCGCGGAATAGTGAGGCCGCAGAGGCAATCGCAAGACGCATTATTAGCTGTTACCAAAGCGGCACTCGGGAGAGCGGCGCTCTGAAACACATGATCGGCTACTATAAATCGGCGGCTCTGGAAGAGAACGCGGACTCGCTTTCGCACGGCAACCAGGCGGTTTCGATCCGGGAGATTGCCGACCAACCACTCAGCGCCGACGAACTTGACATGCTCCAACGGACATTCGATCGAGTGTGCATCTGGTGCAGCATCCCGCGATACGGAAAACGTGCCGATCGGCTGGCCCGCCACATTACCGAACAGTTCCGGCAAGGCTTGTGGGATGAAGCCGCTCTTTTCGAGAGTGCCATGTGGTTGGAGGGAAATTTACACGTCACCCGCACACATGACGCTTGATTGCCACCCACTTCCTGGCCCCGTCCTCGCCTTTCGAATAAAAAAACGGCCCCGCTGAAGCAGGACCGGCGAGGTGAACCAGCGCCCGGCTTTTGCCGAGAATTGCGAGCATCATTCACCTCGGTAGGCCCCACACCTAGCGGGGACGCTAATGGCAGCGGGGCCTAGAGGCGCCTCGATCGACCGGGTTGAGGATCGAGAGCATTACAAAACGTAGGGGGGAGGAAAAGGTTCCGCCATGGGGCTTCCCCCCATATGGCCGCGGCCTTCGGAAGCAAAAAGGAGGACGCGACGCGGATGGCCCAACTCCACCCTGCATTAAGGGCTATCGTCATTCGGTCACCGCCTCGGACTTAGGTCTGATACTCTCCCCGCAAAGGTCCTACCCGCATTGCCGAATCTCATTCGCGTTGCCATTCCTAGTTGAGCGTCAACCGCACTTGGCGCGAGTGACCCCGGAGCGCGTCCCAGCCCCAAGCAACGTAGCGCTCCGGGGTCCGGCTCCCTACCCCCAAATTTTAGGAACCATTTCTGCGCCTAGCGGATCTACTTAGTGCCGCCCTACCCTTCCTGCTCGATCAAAGGAGGATTGAGATGGCCCAAAGCAAGCGGCGAATGATGAAGCCGAGCGAAATACCGGATTTCGTGTCTGAGATGATTGCGGCCGGCTGCGAGATCATGGCCATAGGCCACGACAGGTACGTGCTTGGCGATATCGAGGAACAGCATCGAGCAAGAGACGAACTCGACCGCATCACCGAGAAGTACGGCGACCGCGATCCCCTGAAGCTGGAGATTGTCGCCTACCTCTGGTCGATCGGGCGATACATAGAGCTTGCGTCCGATAGCACGCGACACTAGCGCCCAACGAAGCACTAGGCTCAGGACCCATTAATCTGGCAGGCTGCATCCACTGCGGCGATTCCGCGTCAAACGAATATGAGTACATCATTATGACCGAAACGACTGCTGGCTCCTGTTTGTGTGGTACCGTTAAATTTCAAATCTCAGGTGAGTTTGAGAGCTTCTTTCTTTGTCACTGCAAGCGCTGTCGAAAGGACACGGGGTCTGCACATGCGGCCAATTTGTTTTCATCGACAGCGACGATAATTTGGGTTTCTGGTCATGACAGCATCCAGACCTACCGGGTTCCAGAGACCCGACACGAAAAAAGCTTTTGCACTAAGTGCGGATCTGCTCTTCCGAGTGTTCAATTGAAGGGCGCTATGGTGGTTGTACCTGCTGGGAGTATTGATAGCGTGATCGACATCCGACCAAGTGCGCATATCTGCTTTGCAAGCCGAGCGGAATGGGACGCGCGTTTGGAAAACATTCCCCAACTAGATGGTCTTCCGGGTTAGGTTCAATACCCACTAAATGGTTGCGGGAGATCGGATCGGTTGATTCAATGGCGGTGTGAGGAGGCGTTGCCATTCGCATCCACACCTGCTACGACCGGAAAACTTTGAGTTGCGACACATCGACAGCGTAACACGACCGCGATCCAAATAAACCGCATGTGAAATCCCCCCTTCATCATGAAGGCGACGACGCCGGCAACCATTGCACTTTTCTGTGCGTCCGCTGGGGAAACATCTTCCTACGCCAGCCACAATCTGACATTGTGCGCCACCGAAAGGAGGCAGCTCATGTCCTACGATTGGGAAAGCACCAGACGGCAACGGTTTAGGCACGCTCGGGTTTGGCTTTTGATCGCCTTGGCATCTTGGCTGGTTGTCCTCGCTCTAACGCCATAATTTCGTGCGTCGTTTACCTCCTCAACTGCCCGCCTTCGACCCGCTGCAAAATCTCCTTGATCACCTTCAGATCGCCGGACTGCTGGCTGACCAGCGTTTGCAGATCCTTGATCGCGGCGGCTGTCGACGTCGACGACTGTTCGGTCGACGCAACGCGATAGGCGAGGTTGTCGATCTTCCGCACTTCGGATTCGAGTGCACGGAACCGCTCTTCGCTCCGGGCTTCCATTGCGCTGCGCCACTTCTGAAGCTCCTCGATGTCCCGCCCCTTGTTCACCCAGATCGTGACGCCGCCAACACACATGCCGAAGAGGGTCACGAGCTGGACGACATCGTGATCGAGATGCCCTAAGCCGCCGGTCAGCGAGTTCTTCCCTGCACGATGAACACAACCGGCGTGATGCCGTCGAACTTGTTCGGATCCCCGGCGATGACGGCGTAGTCGTTGCCGCTGGCCGTGACGACGTCGCCGACGGTCGGCTCGATCGCCAGGCCGACGGACGAGATGTAGATCTGCATGTCGCCGGTCTTGATCGTGGTGCCGTCGATGTAGCGGGCCTCGTAGGCCATCGGGACAAGTGTTGCCGGGTATGGCGTGGTCACGGGCTCGCCGCCGAGAACGTTGTCGGGAGGAGTGATGCGCGTGACGACGCCGACCTGGCCGAACTTGGCAATGAGGCGCTGCGCCGTGGCTTGCAGACGGGCGTAAAGCGGGTTGGCCATCAGACTACCAGCGCCCCGGGCCAGATCGGCGTCAGGAACGGCCAGAGCAGACCCTCGATTGCGGTGACGACCGGCGTTGCCAGTGCAACCACATCGTCGATGTCGGTCGACGACGAAGTCGCATACTCGACTTCAAGCTGCCCGACCTTTTCGCGCTTGACCGTAGATGTGCCGGTGACAACGGGCGAAAGACTGCCCGGGTTCGTCAGTTCGAGGAATGCCGCCTCATAGGAAGCGTTGATGATGGGGGTTGGCACCTCACCCGATGGGATCGCCTCCCCGTGATAGGTGGACGCGCCGGTGCGTGGCCATGCCCGCTCCTGGGCATATCCGCCGGTGCGGTGACCATTGATCCGAGGTTCGTACCGATCGATCACCAGAGAACCGCGCTGGCGCGCTGCGGTCTTCTGAGCATCGGTCGTGCCATCGGGGAAGACATAGCCGGCCGCCGTAGCGTAAGCCGTGAAGCCGTCGTTATCGCCATATCCGGCCATGTCATTCCTCTCAGATTACATTAGTCTTTCATCAATAAAGGCGGTGCATTCTTGCTCACAGCAGGGAGCGCCAGCACTCACACTGCTGGCGTAGGGAGGGGGCTCGCTGTCTTTACAGCGGCCCCATTTGCTTTCAGGGCTTGGTTGCCAGGTCTTCGAGAGCGGCGATGATCTCGTCCTTCTTGGCCGGCGTCTTGTCGCCGAGCAGCTTGGCTGCTGCTGCCTTGAAAGACATGAACTGCACGTTCGGGTCGGTTGCCATCGCGAGGACTTCGGTCACGGACTTCGAACCGTCGCCTTCGTCAGCACCCTCCTCGTCGCCATCAAGGGTCAGATGGCCGGCATCCACCCAGGCTTTGACCACCGGATGACCCTTGATCGTCTTCCAGTCTGATGTTTCGACTTCGAGCGAGCCGCCGCCGGCAATGACCGGACCGCCCGGGATGCCGAAGCCACCCGGGCGCGTATTCTGAATGGTAATCTTGGACATAGCGAAAACTCCTCAGATGCCGTCGAGGTAGCGCATCGCGCCGGGACGACGAACTTCGACACCGCCGAGGCGGAAGATGCCCGGCACTTCGAACTTCAGCAGGCGCTGCTCGGCCTGCAACCAGCGCAGCGGCATCGGCACGTGCATCTTCACGACGTCGGGCGAGCGGCGGTAAGCCACCATGCGGTGGGTGCTCCCGGCGCCAGCGTTTTCCAGCCCGAACACGGCACGGATCGTCAGCGGCCGGCCGGTCCGAATGGTGTAGATGTTTGCGCGCTGGATGTGTTCCAGGATGGTGGTGGTCATCGTCGCGTCGAGACGCTTTGTGGCGATGAGTGCATATCGGTCCTGGTCGAGCAGGATGGTGTCTGCCTGCTCGATGCCGTTGGAGGCAGTGAAGATCACAGCGAGGACGCTATTGACGTCGGCGAGGATCTCGTCGGCCGTCTTGGTGGTCCAGGTCGCCGTACCGCCCGCCCCGTACGCCGCGGTGAGTGCGGTAACGGAGGTCGTGTTGAGCAAGCCCTGCATGCCGAGCTTGGAGCGGCCGAGGAATGCGACGTTGTCGACGTACTGCTCGTACTTGCGACGGGCCGCATCAGCGCGGTCGTTCTGCAGGCGGATGCCATAGGCCTGGGCATGGGCAAGCTCCTGCAGATTGTACCGGTAGCCGATTGCTGCCATCCAGACACGGCTGTTGCCGCTGTCGAGCTTGAAGTCGACGAACGGGATGTCATCTCCATCCGGAGCAAACTCTCGCGCCTGGCCGACGTCGTCGCCCATCGAGAAGAAGTCGATGGCGGTGGTCCCGTCCGGCGCCGAATTATCGACCGGAACCAGTTCACGATACTGGAAATCCGGATACTCGCGAGCGTAGATGCCCGGCTCGATGTAGTTCTGAGCCGTGCGGAGGAAGTTCAGCGCCAGCGCGGGCGCGTCAGTGGTGAACATCTGTGTTCTCCTTACTTGGTGACGCCCAGGCGCAGGCGCGCGAGCTGGTTGGTACCGCTCGTGACGCTTGCCCATTCGGCATTTTCGATCAGCTGGTTGGCCGACGAGTTGGAAACGTTGGTGAAGCCGCCTGTTGGCGTCATGTAGACGGGATCGCCTTGGGCGACAGCGACAAGCGCAGTGACCCAGATCGAACCGTTTTTCATGACGCTGATCTGGTCGTACGGCTTGTAGACCTCGCCGTTGGCGAAGGGCAGCGTGCGATCGACGACGGCGACGCCGGCGAACTTGCCGATGGCGGCCGGCAGCTTCACCGTGTCCTCGACGGTGTCGTAGATGACGCCGACCCCAAACGGGATGTTGCCGGAGGCGGCCGCAACGATCATCGAGGTGATGAAATGCGGCTCGCTGGTCGCGATCATGCCGGGATAGCCGGCCGGGGTATCACGCGAATAGGAGACGGGAGGGAAGGCCATTATGCGTTCTCCTTCTGATTGCCCATCCAAGCGTTACGATCGCGAGCAAGCATTGCCTCGTAAGCCTTGTTGGAGTCGGTGAGGTCCGCGTCCGACGTCAGCCCCTGCTTGACGACACTGCGGAACGGATCGCTGGGGTTCTTGGCCACGTCCTCGACGAGCATGTCGAAGCGGGCATCGATGTAGGCGTCCGACTTGTCGGCGACCGCAGCATCACCGATCTTGGCGACGACCACAGCCTTGCGGATGGCGGCATCGGACAGGCCCGCGGTCTTGACGTCCTTCGCCAGAACCTTGGCCTTGGCGACGAGATCGGCGCGGGCCTGAACGCGCTTGTCGAGGTCGGCGTCGGAAAGCACCTTGGCCTTCGTGGCGTCAATCTCGGCATCCTTCTTCGCCAGCTCGGCATCCTTGGCGGCCAGAGCCGTCTGATGTGCCGTTTCGGTGGCGGTAAGCTTGGAAACGGCGTCGGCAAGGCGCTGCTGGAGCGTGCCGATCACCGTGGCGCCCTGGTCGGTTACTTCAACCGGGATGCCATCGACGGTAACCGTCTTCAGGGTCATGATCTTTTCCTCTTTCGGTTTCTGATCACTGGTGAACGGGGCGGCGCCCCACTGTCCCGCACCGTCGCCGATGCGAGCTTGCGATCCGGCGCGGCCACGCTCGACGATGGCGACGTGGTTGATCCGGATATCTTTCTGGATGGCGTCGTACTTCTCGCCCTCGGGCGTCGTGCCCGGCTCCCATGCGAGATCGCAGGTGTAGCCGGCGGAAAGCTCGCGCTTGCCCTCGTCGATCGCCTTGATTGCCGCGGCGTCCATAACGACGAGCGGGATGCGGACGAATTCTCCGTCGCGCGCCACCTCATCGCCGATCTGGCCGACCGATACTGCCTTCCATGTGTCGGCGGTGACCACTTCGGTCGGGTGATCGTTCGTCACCGGCTTGTGGGCGTAACTGCCGAGGCTGTCGCGGGCGAAGACCTGATCGGCCGGACGATAGACCTTGACCACCGGCAATTCAGGCTTGCCGACCTCGTGACCGGCATAGTCCTGGATGCCAGTACGCGCTGTCCGGACCTCAGCAACTAGGTAGCCGTCGGCGGTCCGTCGCGTGCCCGCGATCGGCGCAGTGTCTGTAAATTTCATGAGTAGTACCTCAGAAGAAAAACGATCTGCGGCGATGGCGGTCCGACACACCGTCAACGCAAGCAGCGAGATCAGACCATGGTCCGATACTAAAATTTCAGCGCTGGGCTAGGTTTTGGACCCGCACAACAGTCGAAGGAGTTTTGTCGTGACAAAGGTTTTGGTTGCCGCGATGGCGCTGGTAATAGTTGGTTTCTGGGGTTCTGTCGGCGTTCTGATTTACTCACTGCTTGCGTCTTAGTTAGTAGCGGAGCCGTCGTCTCTCCCCTATAGTTGCTCCCGGCAATGGAGGTTGCCTAGGGAGGATTGTATGAGCGACACCACATTTGGGTTTCTGTTGGCGGCCGAGTTGTCGGCCTTACTCTGGGCCGCACTTTTCATGGTGATATTCTCGGCCTCTTGATGAGCCTATCGGGTTCATCGCTCCTGAATTGACTGTGCGACTGCTGCGGCCGCAAGCTCGTCTTCGGAGGGCTCCTGCTCGCTCAGCTTGCCATATTCCTCGATCGCCGCGTCCAGGCCGGGCAGCGACCCATCTTCGACGAGCGCATTAACCAGAGCGTCGGACACAGCCTCACGAGGAATAATTTCCTGTCCCGGCGAAGTGCCCACCAATTGGCGCGCGGCATCAGCCTTCGTCTTGAAGACGTCAGCCTTTTCCTTCTCCGACATGCCCCAGAGCGGTGCCCACTCGTAGTAGATATCCGGGTCGCGCGAGCCGGTCCCGCTGCGGATGATGGCACTCGTCGAGGCGCATCATTGCCGGTGTCATCTCGACCTCCTGCATGGCCTGCAGGCGATCGTAGTAGTTGCGAAGGTCGCTTTCACCAGTGGCGTTCATCCCTGCCGGCGACTGTCCGAGCAACCGGGTTGCCGGAATGTCGGCCGCGCCGGATACCAGCTGCATGAACGACATGAGCACGTCTGGGAGTGTGGCGAAGCTCGCCGTCTTCTGTTCGAACTCCTCCTCCTTGTCGAGGAGGAGGTCGCCGTTGATGCCTTTGGCCGTGGCCGCCAGTGTGTAGCGTTCAAGGATCTTGGCGCGGTACCGCTCATCACCGACGTTCTGCATGAAGTCGGGGATGCGGATCACGTTGACCTTCGCCTCGAAGACGAGGCTGGCAATGTTCGCCGCAGTACCGTCGGCCTGCTTGATCGCCTCGACGACCGACAGGAGCACGCTGTCGCCCCAGCCGGCATAGGTCGTGGTGACGATCTCCTCGTCATGCTGGGCGGCGCCGTTGAAGACGACCAGGCGCGACGGGTGAATGTCGACCTGCACGCCGTCCGTCGACTTGATCTGGTAGACCTTGGGCTTGCCGTACCATTCGGAGGCCGGGTCGCGATCGATCTCGCCCGCCGTCAGATTGCGACGCGAGATGACCGTGAGGTACTTCAGGCCGCCTTTGCCAACGCGCTCGACGTCGAGTGGCTCGGTCAGGTTCTGATCGCCGGTACCGATGACGACGGCAGCGCCGCCCCAGAGCCGAGCCTTGATCTTGGCTTCGAGGATCTTGCCCTTGACGTTGAGGCGCTTCTCTTCGGCCTCGATAAGCTCGATCTGAGCCTTCTTCGCCTGCCAGTCGCGCCAGGCACGGACGCTATCGAATGCCGGGACATCCACGATCTTCCGCGGTAGCCACGCGCCACGGTAGGCGTTGAGCAGTTCCTCGTCCGAAAGCACCGGCATCGAGTAGAAGGTCGACGCCGCCTTGTCCCGGCTGGTGCCGATGTTGGCAACCATGTTCGTCAGGCTGTCGCGGACGAAAGCGATGATGTTTCCCATGTCCGCTCCTAAACGTTCGCCAGCGTGAACGTGCTTGCGCTCAGAAGCGCATTGAATGCTCTGCTCGTGCTGTCGGCGTCGTCATCATGTGTCGCTTCAGGAAAGCCTTCGAGCGACGAAAACCATGCTGCATTCCAAGGCGCTCGAAGGAGCAGGACGTTGCCCGCTTCCGCCTGGGCAGAGAACGGGCTGAACCGTGTCACCTTGTCACCGGATTCGGGTGTGGCCCGTACCGTGAAGCCGGCCAGCAGCTTCGTCAGGTTGGTGACCTGCGATTTGCCCGCCTGGCCAGGATCCTGCGGCAGCGATATCTGCACGTCCTTGCCGTCGGCTTCTGCCGTGTTCCTGATCAACCGCTCGACACCTGACGGTGACAGGAAGTCGTTGCAGTGATGCGCCACGATGTAGCGCCCGTCCGACAGCTTGCCGATCTTGGTACCGGCCGTGGCGTCTGGGTCGGTACCCTCTGTCTTCGGCGTTGCCGCCATGTCCCAGCCGCGCATCCATTTGACGACGCCGGCTGGGATAGCATCGACGACCTCGCACCAACCGCGCTGGAACAAGAGCCCGGCAGCCGGACGAATCTTCCAGTTGCCCCCGAGGAGGCGTTCGCGCTCAACCGTCGGCAGGGCCATCAGGTTGGCGAGGTAGCCGGGATCGGCTGCCATCAGCGCCTTGTTGTCCGTCAGCTTGGCCGGGACGAACGTCACCGACTTCGGCTCGATCGGCTTCGGGTTGCCGTTCTCATCGGGTGCCGTGTACTCGGCGAGTTCCGACGGATGGTCGGCCCAGATGATGGAATCGCCGATGCGGACGAAGTAGCGAAGGACGCCCGCCCGCTCCGGTATCGGCAGACCAGTATCCTGGTCGATCCACCACGAAATGAACTCGGCGACCCAGCTATCCGCATCCGGGTTGCAGGTTGCCCTGACATACGGTCTGACGCCGCACATCGAGCGGTTACGCGACAGCAGATACCAGAACTGCTTGGCACTGAAGTGCGTGAGCTCGTCGAAGCAGATCAGCGGGATCTGCGAGCCCTGCCAGTTCGAAACCGTCTTGTCGTGTTCGAGGTGCGCGAAACTGACCGACGCCCCAGATGGGAACGTCCACGACAGATCCGGCGCCACCTTCGGCTTTGCGTTCAGGCTGGGATAGAGCTTCTCGCTCTCGTCCCATAGGCCGCCCTCGTTTCGGACCTGCACCAGCGTGCGCCGGAAGAAGACCGCGCCGAACTGCGGGTTGGCAACATGGCGCAGCGGCTCCATGAGGAGCGCCCACGTCTTGCCGCCACCTGCCGACCCGCCATAGATCGCGATATCTGCTGGCGAACCAAGGAATTGTGTCTGCGGGCCAGCCTGGGGCCGGATGATTGTCTGGGCGCCCTGCCCTTGCTCAACCCCTGCCATTATCGGGCAACTGGAAGATCGTCACCGGAGAGACCGGCGTCGGAAGATCCTTGCCGTCCTTGCCCGTGATCTCGCGTCGGTTCGTATAGGCGCCGCCGACTTCTTCCGCCGCCTGTTTGAGCAACGATGATGCCAGCACCATGTTGCCCTGGTTTTCTGCCTTGTCTGCCATGCGTTGAAGAGCGCGGAGACGAACGGCGCGATGGCTGATCGCGATCGAGGCGGTGTCCTCCAGGAAGGTCTTGCGGGTCTCCTCGAAGAGAACGCGCCACTTGGGCGCCAGGCCGGATGCTGCCTTCTTGTTCGGATCGTGGCTCTCGACGAGTTGCCGGCTCACTTCGAGGCCGTATTCCTTCTTGACTGCCGCAGATACCACTGAAGGGCTATCGAAACACGCCAGGGCCTGCACGATGTAAGTTTTGACCTCGTCAGAGAGTTTCGCTTTCGCCATGGCTGTGTCAAAGTCCCGTCAAAATGACCATTGAAGCAGACCACCAGCATCGAAGGTACATCGTCCGCTACCCGGACGGCATGACTGCTGAAGAGGGCCACGCCCTGCTAGAACAGGCACGAGATGATCTCGCGCCTAACCTCACCCTGATAGCTGCCGACGACGGCGCCACGATCGAGGGCGAAACCTGGCACGTCCTATCGGTCTGCTTGGCCCTGCCGCTGTTCGAGGTGAACGAGATACTCTAGGCGACCCTAAGCTGGCAGGTGCCGCATGCGTGTGCGATCTGCACTCTGGCGATCTCGGGTTTCTGGCTGGCTGCATCGACCATGGCGCGGATGCCGGCAGCATCTGCCCCGTACCTACGGACCACCCCGACGAACTCTTCGACGTCATGTCCCCGAATGACGAACACCGGGCGGCCCGTCGACTTGCTGAACTTCGGCGCGCCGAAAGCATCGACGTCCTGGGCGGCGTGATAGAGCTCGTGCTCGACCAGCGCCATGAACTCGGCGTCCCCGCACTCTCGGCAGTAATCGGCGTCCAGCGTGATAATGAAATCAGGGACGTGGCCGAACCACTGCTTGACCTGCATTTCAGCCCGGGCGCGTGACCACTTGCCCATCGTGCCTTGCGGAGATCCTGTCTCGCACTGGCCGATGACGCGGCGGCCCTTCTTGCTGTTTCCGACAATGGTCCAAAGGTAGCCGATGTCGGCGAAGCTCAGGTGCAGATGGTCTGGGTTATGGACCGGCGACGCTGGGTCGAGGAAGGTCGCGTCTACCCAGCCTGGCATGTCTTCAGCAGGGGCGAAGGCTGGCGAGGTGATGTCCACGAACATCGAGGATGGAGGTTGCGGCCGCATCAGATCACCACTTGCCTATGTGTCGCGTCTGCGCGAACTTCTCGTGACGCGTGTTTTTTAGGGCGGGCATAGGACCAACATGATCGGACTGACAAAGGAAGCCCTGCTAGCGATGGACCCAGACGTTCGCGCATTCACGCTCGTGGGTGGCTACTTGGGCTACTTTGCCCTTCTAGAGGCGGGCATCAATAATGCGGTGAGTGATGTTCTTGAGATCAAAGGCCTGCGAGCGGCGATAGTCACTCGAAACATGTCCTTCGATGACAAACTTAAAACTCTTCGCGCTCTCGTTGCCGAATTCATCCACGACAGGACGGAGGCCAAGGCTTTCGACGACTTAGCCAAGCGGGCCAAGAGGTGCGGCGAGAGCAGAAACATTATCGCTCACACTCCGTTCCGCCGAAGCCCGCAGTCTGACGGTGTTGAGTTTTTTGCCACGTCTGCAAACAGTACATTCAAGTACATCGACATGGACTGGACGGTCGACGAGTTCCTGCGGCAGATCGACAACATCAACGAAATTGACAACGCGCTGCGGTCCATCGGCAGCAGAATGTCGATCCAGCGGATCGCTGAGGCGCTGCTGAGACCTACTCATCTGAAGTCTGCCTCGCCAATGGGCGGATTGTTCGGTTTGGGTGCAGCAGCCGAGAACAATTGAATCGGCGCCTCGAAATGGTTGTGGAGGCTTGCAGACCTCCGCCTCTCGTTTGCGCCCCGAGAGCTTACAGCGGGCTGGGGTGTCCTGGTGCCTCGACGTGCGGTTGGCTTCCCGCTTGTCTTCCTTCCGGCTACGCAGCCTAACCGGCGAACGGCTTCTGGTGGGCGGGCCCCGAACCTATTTCGCCGTCGCTGCGACAGCGGCCGGGCTCCCCGGCGTGTTCGTTATGGGCCCTCTTGGGATCTGGTTGCGGAGACAGGATTCGAACCTGCGACTGGCGAGCTACCGGAC
Source organism: Ensifer sp. R-19 (assembly GCF_049905105.1). Classification (NCBI taxonomy): domain Bacteria; kingdom Pseudomonadati; phylum Pseudomonadota; class Alphaproteobacteria; order Hyphomicrobiales; family Rhizobiaceae; genus Ensifer; species Ensifer sp. R-19. The sequence continues at coordinate 1,007,256 of NZ_CP184569.1, read as the reverse complement.
TGCTCTACTCCGACAAAGGGGATTGCGTGCTACAATAAGCTAGCCTGGTTGAGCAGGGAGGGTTCCAGCATGAGCCGAAATACCGCCGTCCTTGGAATTATGCTCACCGCCGTGGTGCTCCTTCTCATCCTGCTGATAATACCCAGGAACGAGACGGCAATCGAAAAGTCTACACCGCCGGCTACCACGACCGAGCCGACAACGACGCCTACGACTTCGAGGCCGTCGACCACGACACCCGCTCAATAGACGCGCGGCCACCCTAATCTCATCGAAGCTGGCGGCCGCGCCTAACCATTCTGGCTTTGACGAAAACCCTGAATTTCTACTGAATGTTGAAGTTCTAATACTCGCCGAACGACGAGAGAACGCGCCGTGTACGAAAGAGGATTTCTAACCCGTTCGGATTATTGCGAATTTGACACCTGTCAGATCTTGAAGTCGGCGCGCGTCGGTTGAGAACCATGCAAAGTCGCCGCTAAAACGCACCAGAACAATCCGGAAACGACTATTGTGCCGAAGCGGAACAACTAAACCCAGTAGATTTATAGGTTCTGGCGGCGAAATGAAGGAATCGAAAAGCCGCCCGGAGGCGGCCTGAATTTTGGATGCATTTTTCCTTTGGGCAGGAGGCGGAAGGCTCCCGGCTGGGCCGTCGAGTATTCCCGTTGCAGTAAGCAAGGTCCGACAGTACACCCAAATCACGCCGCCGAATATAAATGGCTTGAGCGCGCTCGGCAAGCGTCCATTTCTTCATCCATGGCCTTCAATTCATTGAGAATCGCCAAAACATGTTGACGACTGGCGGGTGCGAGTTCGTCGATGGCGGCTTCGGCAAGCATCCGAACCGGGACTTTCTTGCGGCGACCTTTCGGGAAGATCAGCCCGAGACGCTTGTTGAGCGCATTCCGACGATGGGCGTGAGACAAGGTGAGCCGTTGCTCGCGCTCGCGATCCCACTGCTGCCTGGCCTGGAAGTCCGCGAACATCAGGCTGCCGATATCGGTATCGCGGAAGACGATGGGACCGCGATCGAACGACGGGCGGACGAAGGCGAGAACGCCGTCGACGTTGCGGACGCGCTCGAAATCGCCCTGCTCGATGTTGACGAAGGCGTAGCCAACGAGGAGCGGGAACCGGCGCTCGATCATCTTGTTGGTCCGCTGGTGCTGGGTGATGTCCCAGAAAGACGGCATGTAGACGTCGATGCCTTCCGCGCGGAGATTGCGTTCAAGGATGCTTTCGCCCTTCCGGCGCTCGCGCTCCTGCTTCTGCTCTTCGGTCTCGTCGTTGGCCGGCTCAAGCACGGTTGCCATCCGCTGGGCGCCGGGAACCGATCGAACCGCGTACCAGGCCGTTTGCGTGTTGATGGCGTCGTTCATTGGGCGTTCTCCATTTCGATTTTGCGCAGGGCGTAGAAGACGGTCTTGTGGTCTCGCGAGAAGACCCGGGCGATCGCGGGGAGCGACATCCGCCGCTGCTGGCGAAGCTCCCACATGATCTGCTGGCGCTGGCGGGTGATGGCCTGCCGGCGCGATGGGCCGAGCATGACCTTTGACGGGATCCGGAGTTCGAGGCTCCGAAGTCGGACGTAGTCGGTGGGCGACAGGTGCCCAAGCGTTCGCAGCTGGTGGACGCGGTAGGCGATCACGTGATCGTTGGCGTCTGGGCGTGGGCGAGGCTTATGCTGCATGGCTGGCCTCGTCGTCGGTACGCACCTCGGCGACCTCCGCTTCGATCTTGCGGCGGAACGCCATCTGCTCGGCGCCAACTTCCCACCAGTCGGGCAGTTCTTTGATCTTGGCCCAGTATTCGGCCTTCTCTGGCGACATTGGCTCGTGAACGACGATGCCCCGTTCTTTGGCCTTGGCCTCCTCGTGGTCCTGTCGGAACTGGGCCAGCCGGGCGCGAACCCGGGCCATGACCTCGGGCGAACGGTCGACCTCTGGCGCAACGCGCTTCATCGCCGCCGCGATCTCGCGCTTCCGGGCGAGATCCTCGCGGGCCGCCCTCGCCTCCTGCTTCGCAAGCGCGGCGAAGATCGGCGGCTTCGGGATCATGCCGAGCAAGATATCCGGGTTGCCGGCGTAGTCGCCCTTGATGAGCTTCTGGGTCGCGATCGTCAGACCACAATTCGGCACGCCGTCGAGGGCGTAGCCGTAGATCACGTCAAACTTCTGGGGGTCGATACCCTGAGGCAGGCTCATGCCAGCGCTCTGCATGACGCCGAGGCTGCGAACGATGGCATCAGCGCGAGCCGGTGCCAGTCGCTCGGTGAGCGTGGTAATCTCCCGGTTCAAGGTCGAAAGCTGGGCCGGTGCTGGCAAATTCGTCATGGCCTGGATTCCCGTTCAGTTTCTGCTGGATGGCTTCTCGAAACTCCCGCTGATGGCGGGCATTCTCGGTTTCTCGCGGGGGCGCTTGAGCTTGGGCTCGCGGCTTCGCCACGTTCCGCATCCAGTTGCGCCAGGTGGCCTCCCAATCGAGCTTGGCGGCGTCCTTGCCGCTCTTGCCGACCCAGAAGTCGCGGAACTTGTCGGCCTCGAAACGGATCGTTGCTTCGGAGTGGCCCTGATCGATAGCCCACTGGCCCCATGCTGCCGGGAGAGCCCAGCCAGCCGGCAAACGCGCCCCGCGTTTGTTTTCCGAGCGAAGCGAGGATGGGGTGGGGTTAATTTCTTTAGGGGGTGTGGGGGACCTTTCTTTATCAGGGGTGGGGTTGTCCCCGGACGGTCCCGTGACTGTCCCGTCCCTGTCCCGTGACTGTCCCGCCCGCTGACGGCGTTTGCGGTCGCGCTCGACCTGCCGACGGCGCTCGATTTCAGCGTCTTTGCCCTCGATCGCCTCGACGGCGAGCGCTATTGCCTCCGGCGGTGCACCGGCTTCAGCCATCTTGCGGATCAGTTCGGCAATGCTCACTTGACCACCTCGACTTCCAAGCCGTGGCAGGCTTTCATGAGCTTCTGCTTGATGCGGAATACAGGCGTGACGACCATGCCCTTCACATCGATGACGCGGCGGCGCTTCATGGCGACGTCCCAAAAGACAAAGTCCGCCCTGTAAGTGCAGACCAGCACGCCATTGATCGTCAGCGCATACGAGCGCTGCATTTCCACGTCTTCGACCTCGCCAGCCCTCTGGCGGAGCTTCAGGCTGGCATAGTATGCGGCCTCGGCTTTGCTATCGAAGCAGATGCCGTCGAGAAGCGTGCGCTGAGCCTTGTACTTGTTCCCGCGCTTCGGCTTGGCGATGGCGGCCTGGTACTGGGCGGCGGACAAACGCTCGTTCATGCCGCACCTCCGAAGAAGTGTTTTTGTGCAAGTCGCTGCGTCATCCTCTTGAACTCGCGCAGCCACGAAAATAAATCTTCAGCGGGCGCTGACGAACAGCGCTTTCCTTGTTGAAAGCCAACGAATTCAGTGAGGTAGAAATGCACCCGAAGATGTTTGACCGGCCAGTTTACCTGCGTGAAAGGAAGGATCTGGTCCTCGAAATCACCAACCTCGACGACGCGATCGATTTCCTTGAGGAATGGTCCAAAGGGGATCGCGATATCATTCACGACGCGACCCTGAAGACTTGCTACCTGGCACATGACGGCCACAAGCCAGTCCAGGTGGCGCGTGACGCTCTCCGCTCCTTCGCGAAGAAGAAGGGCATACTTGTGAAGGCTCCCGCGGTCCTGCCGTGGATGGTCAAGACCAAGTCCGGTGGCGGTAGGATTTCACCCTAAACTGACCATCAACAGTGAGAGGCTGCGCTCGCGGCCTCTCTTGTCATAGCCTGATGCTGGGTATGGAAGCTTGATCATGCCGCGTCCTTTCGCTCTGCGCCTTCGATGCGCCGGACGGCGATGTCCGCGTATTCGGGATTGAGTTCGATCAGGATGCTGCGAAGGCCAAGCTGCTCGGCGACAAGGCCGACCGTGCCGGCGCCACCGAACGGATCGAAGACGGTACCGGGCACGCGATCGAAGGTTTCGCAGATCGGACCGCAGCCGTGGTCAACGCCACAGCAACCGCAAACGGTCTTCGGGGTGCCTGCCTTGATGCAGCGCTCGGCGAGCGCCGGCGGGAACGTTGCGAAATGAGCTTCACGAAATGCCTTCGGCGCGATGCTCCAGACGTTCCTGGCGTTGCGGGTTTCGACGAGTTCCGACGTGCCTTCAGCGAAGGATCGCTTCGCCTTGACCATTGCATTGCCTTCGGCGGCAAATTTCCTCGATCTAGGAACGCGATCAACGTTCTGCCGGCTGTTAGGCCCCGGCTTCCGCGCATGAGACCCACCGGTCACCGGCTCGCGGATCGCCTCGTGATCATAGAAATACTCCTCGCCCTTAGTGAGCAGGAAAACCTTCTCGTGCGCCGTCGTCGGGCGATCGTAGACGCTTTCTGGCATCGGGTTCGGCTTGTGCCAGATGATCTCCGAGCGAACCCACCAGCCCGCCTCCTGCAGGGCAATCGCCAAGCGGTTGGGGATCATGCAAAGGTCTTTGGGCTTGAGATACCCGCCCCTGCGATCGTGGTGCTGTCCCTCACCGCCATTGTTCCGGTACTGGATAGGCCCGACAGTCGAGAACGGCTTGTCTCGGAAAGCGCGGTCGTCGCCGACCACATCCGCAGCCGATCGCCCGTTTGGTGTCGTCGCGTAGCAGTCGCCATAGTTGAGCCAGAGCGTGCCCTGCGGTTTCAGGACGCGCCAAACTTCGCGGAACACGTCGACCATGATGGCCAAGTGCTCGCCGAGCGTTGGCTCAAGGCCGATCTGACCTTCGACGCCATAGTCGCGCAGACCCCAATATGGTGGGCTTGTGACGACACAATCGACCGAGCCCGATGGCATGGAGCGCATGACATCCATGCAATCTCCGACATGGATGGTGCAACGTCCGTCGAGGATGGAGCGGGTTTCGAAGCTCATGCCTCACCTCCCCGCTCACGGCGAGCAGCGAACGGATCGAGCTTTTGGAACAAACACCACTTGGTCGCGGTTGCACCACCAAATAGGAGGCGAGCATGCCCAAGACCCCAATTCCGCAGCCACCGGATCCGGTATTCCCGCCGGACCTGCCGCCGGATGTTCCACCAGATCTGCCGGAGCCCCCGATCGAGGAGCCAGAGCCCGACGTCGGTCCGGACGAAGCGCCCGCCATCACCCCCGTCCCCGGCGCGATAATTCCGCCGAAGATGGGAGATTGAGCTTGCCGTAGTGCTACCCAGCACCGCCCCATTGGAACAGTTCTCCCTAATATACGTTTGTGGGAAGCCTGACCCACGGAGGACACCATGGCCAGCATCTGGGATGCAAACGTCGAGTTGAAGATAGACGATCGTTTTCACGTCATCAGGAACGCCCGAGAGGCGGTCGCATTCCTGATGAAATCCTGGCCCGAGACGAAAAGCGAGAGTTACGCAATAGCTCGAAAAATCTGCCTGGATGCGGCCAATGGAATAGTCCCTAGCGCCGACGCCAGGGCAGCGTTCGAAGCTGCCGCGAAGGAAGCCGGACTTCTGCGATAGGCCCGAGGTGAGGAAATTAATCATGCTGCCTGCCCTCGCCGCTCAAGCGCCTTCAGGTACGCGGCCTTGATCTCCTCAAACCGAGCGATGTCGTATTCCTTGGTGGCGATCTCGTTTTCGGGGCGCGGCTTCTTAGAGCCGTGGCCGTGGTCATCGAGCCAGGTCATAGCGCTGGCGATGCGGCGATCGAGCCAAGCGATCATTTCGGCGGGGTCGGTCATCAGTGCGCCACCCCGTATTCGGCCTCGATGCTGCTCAGCCATTCCAGCCCCTTGCGCGCAACACGGCGATGGCTTTCCTGGCAGCAGCTGTCGTTCATGCGGACCGAGATGTCGGCCCAGCGGCTGTGCATCATCTTAACGGCAGCGGTCAGCGCAGCCTTGAAGCTCTCGTGCTCACCCCAGAAAGGGCCGCCGTGTCCGCAATACCCACCGACGCTGTCACCGGTATTGATCGACCAGGTACCGTCACCGTTGGCCATGATGCCGATTTTTCCATAGCTCCAGCCGCTCTTATCGAGATTGGTTTGCAGCCACAGCGGTTCATCGACGGCGGGTGCCGGCGCGGGCATCATCAGGTCGAACATAGAAAGCTGTTGCATCACTGGTCGCTCCCGTCCGTAAGTTCCGGGCAGATCCATTCCGCGAGCGACGAGCCGATACCGCGCAGCTTCTCAGCGATGATCAGCCGTTGCTTCAAGCTGAGCCAACGCACGAATACGGGCGGTCTTTTCGATGAATTCGGCATGATCCCTCTTTGCTGCGCGCAGCAGTTCGCGTTCTTCCTTCGCGGCTTCCGCAGCCGCGTAGAGTTCCATCATCTGCCAGTGGCGAACGACGTCGGTTTCGTTGTTCCACCAAGCTTTGAGACGGCGTTCCGTCCATTGCTTCTTGGGTTCGCCCTTGTGCGGGAAGAGTTTTCGGAGGATTGCCGCAGCCTCGAAAAACATATCGCTGACACGGCCACCGCCGCCGATCGATCTAATGAGGTAGTTTGCAGTCGCAACGTCGCTCATGTTCTTGCATTTCCCGTTCTTCGTCTCGTCCAGAATTCTGGATTTCTTTTCCATGTTTTCGGTTCCCGCCTATGACACAGTGTCTTTGCTTAGGAGACACTGCAGATGAGCAGAAACCTTACTGACCAGTCCGAAGAGAGCCTGACCGCGCCAACGGTCGGCGCTCATTCGGAGGTCGAAAGTCTCATTCCTTTCCGCAGAGGAACCCGGGCGCCGCATCCCGCCTCTGCCGCCGGTGACGATCCCCTATCGTCACCGGCCATTCCCTTGGGAACCGCTGTTCAAGCCGTGGTCATGCGCCTGGCGAACAAGCGGATCCGGTTGAGAGTTGAGAGCCCCAGCCGGGAGGAGGAAGACTGGGGCTCTCGTTGATCGCGAGGGAGGAGGAGAACCGCGATCAATCCTTTGGCCGGAAGCCGTTCCGGCGAAATTCCAGTTCGGAAAAGAGAGCGACACCGCCGAGGAGCAGCATTGCGGCGACGACAGTCGCGACGAGCGCAGCAGCAACGAACATCAGGCAGCCCTCTTCTCGGTTTGATCTTCAGGCTGCCCGCTCTCGGCGGCCTTGAACCTGTTTGGACCGGGGCGAACGTCTTTGACCTCGCCCTCAATGAAGCGCTGAACCATCTCGTCGAGGCCGGATGAAATCTTCCTCATGCAAGTTCCTCCGCTGGCTCGCGTTCGCGCATCGCTTTCGCGCATGTGTGGCAGTGGTTCCGGCCATAGCCGCCGCATGCCTCCGGCTGCCGGCAATGCGGCCTCAACGGGGATGGTGGCTTGGCGGTGAAAGAGGTTGCCCGTTCAGCCTCCGGGCCAGAGGGTTCAAGGTTGACGGGGCCTCCTTCGAGACCTGCGCGCGTCGCGCTGCTCTCTACATTTTCGCCTCCTGTGCTGGCGACGACGATGCCGGTGTCGACGGCCGGGCTTACACGCTCGCTGGGGGGTGCCGAACCACCATCGATCTCGGCGCTCTGGGTGTTGGAATTGGTGGGGAGGTCGAGGCCACCGTCGGAGCGCGGGGCGTTGGCGAGGAACTCGCCGGTCGTCGGATCGATGTGCTCTTCGCGCTCAATCATGATGTCGACCGCGGTCAGCAACGCCGCCCTGCCCGCTTGCGTCTGCATAGCGGTCCCGACAGTCGCAACGAGCTTGGGGCTCGTCTCCGGCTCGTCGAACATGTCCATCTGGATCATGCCGAGTGCCTGGAGATATGTGTCGAGAATAGCTTCCTGCTCGGCACGGACGTCCGCATCGATCTTTCGGATCGAGATGACTTTGCGCAGGATCTTGGTGTCGAAGCCCATGGCCTTCGCTTCGCCGTAGACGTCTTTGATGTCGTCGGCGAGGATCTTCTTTTCCTCTTCGAGGCGCTCGATACGCTCGATGAAAGAGCGCAGCTGGTCTCGCGCTACTATGTGTGCGTCAGACATGGTCGGTCCTCAGAATGGAATGCTGTCGTCACGGTCTCGCTCGTAGGCGGCCGGATCGGGCTTGGTGATCTTGATGCGCTGCATGACCGGAGCGTCGGTGCAGTAAGCATCGACAGCGGCCAGCACGACGAACGCGATGCCAGGATGAAGACTGGCGAGGCGCTGGGCCTCTGCTCGCGCCGAGGCTTTGGAACGGTGCTGATATGTCGACCCGCGCTGGCCTACCCCGTAGACCATCCAAAGCTTGACGGCTTTCGGTTGGGACAGGACCGCAGCCGCGACCTCGTCGCCCATCTCCTGGATCGGCGCGCCGGTCATCATCGTTGCGTCTCTGGCGACGGAAGCGCAGCGCTGCCTCTCCTCATGGAGGGCCTTCGCCATGGCCGGTGCGATGTCGTGCTCGACGACTGCGACATGGAGGTCTTGAGGCCGCGCTGCTGCTGCTCATTCTGAAGACCGAAAGAGTGGTCCATCGTCGCGCACATGCGGCCGATCAGGGCCCCGGCAGTCGCCTTGGCGATATCGCGGATGTCTTCGGGGATGGTCTGACCCTCGGCGCTCATGCTGGCACGCCTTCAATAGGGCGCGCGCCAAAGATGTCGGGCCGCAGCAAGTGCCGCGAAACTCCGGTGATCCTTTCGACTTCCAGAACCCGTGTCGGGGGGACCTTGTCCCACTGCAACACAGCGGAAGGCGTGATCTTAAGCCGACGCGCCAGTTCGCTGGCGCTGCCTGCCTGCTTGAAAACCAGTGTGAGTGGGAGAGATTCTGTGCTCATGCCGAATTATAAGCATAACTAGAAAATCTCTTCAAGCAAAACTTTTATAGACGATATGAGGCTTGATAACTCACATGCTGGCTATGGATACGAAGGAAAAAGCCAAGATCGTGGGAGCAGCAATCAAGCAGGCGCGAAAGCAGCGCGGGCTTGTTATGCGACAGCTTGCCGAGCACCTGGGCGTGCACGTGGCGGCGATCGGAAACTATGAGAGCGGCAAGAACCTGCCGTCGACCGAGAACCTGATCGCGCTTTCTGATTTCCTTCGCGTCGATCAGGGCGCCCTTAGCCGTGGCGAAGTGGTCAGCCTAACAGATGAGCCGCTCGCCGACGCCGAGCGCGTGACCGACCCTGCCCCGCCGCCTACTGGCCCAATGGATATTGAGGTCCTTGGCACCACCGCCGGTGGCGACGATGGCGATTTCAGGTTCAATGGCGAACGCCAAGGTTTCGTTCGCCGACCGCCTGGTCTAACAGGCGTCGCCAAGGCTTTCGCCCTTCATACGATCAGCGACAGCATGATACCGCGCTATTTCCCGGGCGAGCTCATCTACGTCGGCGGCCGGGAGCCAGTGCCTGGCGATCACATCGTGATCGAGCTTTTCCCTGAGAATGAAGGCGATGTCGGGAAATCCTACATCAAGTACTTCGTTCGGCGGACAGCATCCGAGATCATCGTCAGCCAATACAATCCGCCGAAGGAACTGACGTTCAACCGGTACGGCGTGAAGGCGCTATGGCGCGTGATACCTCTGGCAGAACTTCTCGGCTATTGAGGACGTGAGCCTCTGCGCGGACACGCGCGCTCTCACTCACAAATAAGGCTTGAACAGAAATGCTCTTTCCCGGCAGCCCGTCTTCCTGACAGGCAGAGCATGTTAGCCGGGCCGACAGCTTCGCCAACGGCGTGCCGCTGAACACCCCAGGGAAGCGCATCAACTGACCGGCTTGCCACCAGCGCGATCTCCCACAATCTGAACACTCAACAGATACGGACGCCACGTCTCCCAACAGCGGCTCGCACGTCGGCAGCCCCATTCCCTTCTCCTTTGTTCACTATTCGTTCTAAACATTGATTCTTTTCGCCAAAGAGTCGAGAGCCGTTTTCTAGTTTTGCTTTAAAGTTTTGCTTGAATCTATTTTCTAGCTGTGCTTATATCCTTTTACAGCAGGACGCTGGCAAGAGGACGAAGCAAATGGCGATGGTCACCCGATACAGCATCCAAGACGAGGTTGGCCGGTTCCTGACCGCTGAGGGCTTCTTCTCCTACGACGACGCCGATGCAGTCGAGTTCCGGGATGAAGACGAGGCCAATGAAGAGTTGGCCGCCTACCCCGGCTGCACGGTCAAGACGTACCAGCGCGTCGCCAATCATCCCGATTTCACCGCAACGCCCTCGATCGAGAAGGAGGCCGCGTAATGTCCTTCAAGCCCCGCCGCGTGAAGCTGCACGAACTGTACCGCGAGATTGAAAGCCTCGGCGGTGGAGACACCGACCCGGAAGGCGAAGCCTATAACCGGGCCATCCTCGATGCCTGCGCGATCCTTCGCGCTTCTGGCTTCGGTGAAGGCTTCTACATCGATCAGCGTGAATATGAGAACCGCGCTCGCCTCACCGTCCGCGAGTTCGGGCCTGTTGCAGGAGCGGCGCTATGAGCGCGACAAAGCACACTCCGGGCCCTTGGGCTTTCGACGACGACAATGCCGTCATGGCTGACGTGGGCGCTCATATCTGCACCGTCAGCATGGCCGACGACTTTCCCTGCATTGACGACGACGAAGGCGACAGCCGCACAAACGTTGACATCGAATGCAAGGCCAACGCCCGCCTGATCGCCGCCGCTCCTGATCTTTTGGAGGCGTTGGTCGAAATTCTTGGCCCTCTCAACGTCTGCTCGGACAACCAGAACGTCGGCGATGATGTTTGTTTGCCTGTCGACATGACGATGGGAGAACTGCGCAAAGCCCGTGCCGCCATCGCCAAGGCCGAGGGCCGGCCATGACCCGCCCCATCCAATACGCCTGCGACCCGGCAGCCCGCTACTGCGAGTGCTCGCGGTGCCAGCTGCCGCCTGCGCCCAATGTCGACCTGGACGAGCTCGCCGAGTTCAACCGCGCCACCTACGGCGCCGCCACCTTCATCATTCTCCTCGCCGCCCTCCTCGCCTTCATGGCGATCGGCTTTGCGAACACCGAGGAGATCCACCGCAAATTCGTAGCCGAGAGGACCGTCTGACATGACCGCAGAAACAAGCATTTGGACTTGGTGGCAGAACGCGCTGGCGGGCAACGTCGGCCCGATGCACGAGGGCCAGCCTGAACAGGGCTATTACCGCACGCGCTTCAAGGGCGGCCAGTGGGAACCGGTAGCTATCTGGCTCGACGAGGGCGGCGCTTGGCTGGCGATGCGCGGCGAGCGCATGGTCGACGCTGGCGAGGCTTGGAACTTCTGCCGCACGCACCCGGTCAGCTATGAAGCCTATCAGAAGGCAATCGAAGGCGCCGGCTGGGACGACGAGCCGCCGACGCCTTCCATGGGCCATAACGTGCCAGCTGATCCGTTTGACGCGCTGCGGCTCGAATTCCTTTCGGAAAAAGAGCAGGCCGAGGCGTTCATGAAGACGCCCATCACGACCCAGGATCAAGCCGACAAGGCGGCGATCTGGTCCAAGCGGCTAACCGCCATCAAGACGAAGGCCGAGAGCCTGCACAAAGTCGAGAAGCAACCGCACCTCGACGCCGGCCGCTCGGTCGACAACAAGTGGCGCTCTCTCAAGGAAGATCCAGACGCGCTCGCCAAGAAGCTGAAGGCGCACGTCACGCCGTTCCTGCAGGAGCAACAGCGACGTGAATATGAGCGCCAGCAGCGTGAGCGCGACGAAGCCGAACGGAAGCGTCGCGAGGCTGAAGCACTCGCAGCCCAGGCAGACGTGAGCGACACCGCGGCGCAAGCCGAGGCTGAGCGCTTGCAGCAGGAGGCCGCGAGGCAGGAGCAGGCGGCGCAGCCGAAGAATGCCAAGGCTGGTCGCACCGGCGCCAAAGTCTCGCTCCGGACTTTTGTCTCGGCTCGCATCGTCGACTACGACAAGGCCATCAAGGCCTTGAGCAACCATCCCGAAATGAAAGCGCTCGTCGAGACGCTCGCCAACCGCGCGATCCGCGCCGGCGTCGAGCTCGACGGTGTTGAGCGCTTCGAAGAGCAAAGGGCTGCCTGATGACCGACGCAACCACCATCTCGCTCGCCGTCGCTGCCGTGAAGTTCAAGTGGCAGAAGGACGAGAAGACCTACGACTACTTCATCCCCGAGGGCCTCGTGGTCAACGTCGGCGACAAGGTCATTGTCGAAACGCCCCGCGGCGAAACCACCGTCGAAGTCATGGCGATCAAGTCGGAATCCGAACTGGCGCAAAAGAAGATCGTCCGCGCCGTCGAGCCGGAAGCCGAAGGAGAGAAGGCATGAACAGTCATGTCCCAACTCTCACTGGCGGCGGCAATGTCCTCGCCATTGTGCCTCAGACCTTCGAAGAGACCATGCGGATCTCACGAGCGGTCGTCGCCTCTGGCCTCGCTCCGGCGGCGCTGATCGGCAGGCTTGAGGGCGATGATGCAGCGGCGGCGGTCGCCGTAGCGATCATGTCCGGCGCTGAGCTTGGCTTGAAGCCGATGGTGAGCCTCCGCAGTTTCACCGTCATCAACGGCAAGCCGGCGCTTTACGGCGACGGCCTGATCAATGTCGTCCGCATGTCCGGCAAGGTCGCCTATCTCCGGACCGGCTGCGAAGAACGCGGCGGAAAGATGGTCGGCTACTGCGAGGCCAAGCGTCTCGATACCGGAGAAGACAAGCGGGTCGAGTTCTCGCAGGCAGACGCCGAGCGGGCGGCTCTGTGGCAGACGAAGGCTGTCGTCACCAAGTGGAGCAAGTGGGACAAGAAGAACGAGGAGAAGCCGAACGATAGCCCGTGGTACCGCTTCCCTCAGCGTATGCTTGCTTGGCGCGCCGCTGGCTACTGCCTGCGCGAACTGTTCGGCGACGTCCTCGGCGGCATCCGTGACGAGTTCGAGGTTCGCGAGATCGACGATGTCGAGACCATGCGCGACATCACGCCAGAGAAGCCGGCACTGCCGCCGAAGCCTCCGGCACCTCCTGCTCCGCCAGCCAAGGCCGCCGAAACGGTCGAAGCCGCTCCGGTCACCGAGCCGACCGAACAAGAATTCAACCTCGGCGACTTCCTTGAGCAGATCGAGACCGGCCTTGCTGGTGCCAAGGACGAAACCGACGTCGCGGAGATCTGGAACGACTTCGACGCGCCGGCCGTGCTCGAAACGAACGGCCACGCCGACATGATCGATACTGCGTTCGCCATCCGCGATCGTCGTCTCGCTCAACTCGCACCGTTGAACGGAGGCTGACATGGGCCGCGCGCTTCTGGTTTTGGCGAACGAAGCGTTTCGCCGCAAGGCAATCGACTGGATCATGCGTGCGCCAGTCGACACGCGCGTCGAGTTCAAGGGACCGAAGCGCACGACGCCGCAGAACGATCGCATGTGGGCGATGCTCACCGACCTGTCGCTCCAGCTTGCCTGGCACGGCCAGCAACTCACCCCCGAAGATTGGAAGCTCGTCATGCTGGACGCGCTGCGCCGCGAGAAACACGACCAGCTTCGCCTCGTGCCTAACACCGACGGGACCGGCTTTGTCCCGCTCGGCACCTCTTCATCCGACCTGTCCAAGGAAGAGATGACCGATCTCATCGAGATCATCTTCGCCTTTGGAGCCCGTCACCACGTCGTTTGGTCCGAACCGAAATCGAAGGCAGCGGCATGACTGACTATTACGAGAAACTCGACAAGGCGAACGCCGAGTTCCTGCGTGACGCTGGCCAGCACGAGATGCTGATAAAGCAGGACGACGGCGTCTTCCGGCATATTCGTTTTTCCCAGGGAGGAAGTTCCGTTTACCACTTCGATATCACGACGTGGCCGGGCTACCTCTGCATCAGCGGCGATATGGGCTGCTTCGTTTTTGCGCGCACCATGGACATGTTCACGTTCTTCCGTGGCGAGCGCATCAATCCTAGCTACTGGTCCGAAAAGCTGCAGGCGACCAACAATCGAAGTGGGCACCGCCGTTTCAGCTTCGACCTCCTGAAGGAAGCGGTTGCCGCTGACTTCGAACATTGGGACTTCGATAGCGACGAACAGAAGGCCGCAGCCTGGCGGTCTATTACCGACGACTGGGACGGCCTGTTCTATAGTGCCGAAGGCACTGACCTGCATCATGCTGTCAGCGAGGTGATGGATTGGGAATGCCCAGTCACCAAGCAAAAGTTTCAAGACTTCTGGGAACACGATCTAGAGGACTACACCCACCACTTCATGTGGTGCTGCAACGCTATCCAATGGGCAATCCAGCAATATGATGCCGCCAATAAGGCGGAAGGGCGGGCGGCATGATCGATGCCCGTTTCGCTCCGCCCTTCGAGGGCCAGCAGTTCACCAGTCACCAGCAGTGGGTGAACAAGGCCTCGTCCTGGCTGACCTGCCATCCTGAGTACCGGAACACCCAGCACGGTGAAACCAAGGGCTGGCGCGGCCACCACTTCACCGCCATGTGCTTCGACAGCCTCGGACGTCGCTGCCGGAACGGCGCCGATTTCAAGCGTGCAGAGGACGAAGGCACCTTCCCGATTTGGTGGATTTGGCCCGATCAGATCCCTGAGCTCGTCGCGCGCGGTCAGGCGGTGCCAGCATGAAGAACCCGAACCCAATCAACCTTCAGACGTCAGAAGATGTGCGCAAGGCTGGATGGCAGGCCGAGAGCCGCGATGCTGACGGCCACCTGATGCGCGTACATGCGCCCTTTGAGACGGACGAGGAAATTGTCTGGCTGGTTCGCGAAGCGCTTGAGAACGGCGAGACCGTAACGATCTGGCCGACGAAAGGCGCTGACGCATGACCGACTTTCATTCCGAAAGAGCGATCAAATCAACGCGCAAACAGCACCGTTGCGAGCAATGCGGCCGCGCGATCGAGGTAGCGTCTCCGGCTCACTACGCCTTCGGCATCTACGAGGGCGACACCTACAGCACTCATACGCACGTCGAATGCCACGCGGCGGCCCGAGGTTATGCGGAACTCACCGGCTCATGGGGCGAAGATTACCCATGGTTCCAGCATATGGACCGCGACATCGATTGGACCGGCTGGCTCCTCGAACATCACCCGATCGTCGCCGAGCGTCTGAACATTCCGCCGGTAGAAGACGAGGTGGAAGCATGAGCAACCGCCAGCAACGCCTTGCTGCCCGATCCCTTGAACGTCGCGGCCTTCGCGGCGACTGGGGACCGTGGCGCCTCACCAACCTGCCCGACGGCATCCCCGGCGGTACCGGATGGTGCAAGGAAGTCCGCCTCGCCCAGGCGAACAACATCTATGTCGTGCTTGTCCGGCCATTCCTCGACGAGAACGGCGCCGAGGTCATGCACCTCGCCATCCGCACCGCTTCGCAACTCGAACCGCCGTGGCGCGACATGCAACGGATCAAGAACGAGCTCTTCGGTCCTGAAGCGACTGCCGTGCAGGTCATGCCGCCTCAGTCCGAACTGATCGACGAGGCCGACATGTATCACATGTGGGTTCTGTCGGATCCGCTCACGTACAGCCTGTTCGATCGGCGCGGCTGCAAGCCGAGGGGGCTGTGATGCCGATCCGCTCCGACCGAATGAAGCTCTACCCGGGCGGCGGCACGCACTCGAAGGAATGGAAGGCATTTCGCGCCTCCCTGATCGAGCGCGCCGGCAACGCTTGCGAGGGCACGCCTCAGCACCCGGATTGCCGTGCCGCCAACGGCCAGCCTCACCCAGTGACCGGCAGCAAGGTCGTGCTGACGATCGCACACATGGACCACGACGAGAGCCACGCCGACCCGGAGCGCTGCAGAGCGCTTTGCCAGCGCTGCCACCTGAAATGGGACGCGAAGCACCACGCGGCAAACGCCCGCATCACCCGCCGACGCAAGGCTCCCCAGATCGACATGGAGGATTACATCGATGCGCAGCGTCCCTGAATGGATCGGCAAGACCGACGACCAGAAGGTCCCCGACCGCGTGCGCCAGCGCGTCTTCGACCGGGAGGGTGGCATCTGCCACCTGACCGGCGAGAAGATCGATCCTGTGCGCGACGAGTGGGATCTCGACCACAAGGTTGCCCTGATCCTCGGCGGCGAGCACCGCGAGACCAATCTCTTCCCGGCCAAAAAAGAGCCGCACCGTCGAAAGACGGCAGTCGAGATGAAGGTCAAATCCAAGATCGCCCGCACCCGCAAGAAGCATCTGGGCATCGCCAAACCCAAATCCAGCTTGTCCCACCCGCGGTTCAAGCGTTGCATGGACGGTACGGTCGTTGACCGCAGAACGGGAGAGGTCATTCGATGAGCGATCTTCTCATGACACGACGCGCGGTCTTCTCCGAATGCGGACTGTATCGCTACCTGCTTGAACACGACTTCGGCGGTAGCGGTCCGCGCATCTCGCTGGGGATGGTCAACCCGTCCGACGCAAACAGCGAGAAGAACGACCCGACCATGACGAAGGTGGACGGCTTCGCGATGCGCCTCGGCGCCAGCAAGGTTTCAGTCTGGAACCTGTGCGCGCTCGTCAACAAGGAAGTGAAGGCGCTCGCCGCTGCGGCTGATCCGATCGGCCCCGAGAACGATGCCTACATCGCCCGTGCCATCATGGACGCCGACATTCATGTCGTCGCTTGGGGCCCGGCTTCTAAGCTTCCGAAAGCATTGCGCACAAGATGGCGCTCTGTCGTTGATGTGCTGACGAAAGCCGGAGCCAACCCTATGTGCTGGGGCACCGCCCTCGACGGTCAGCCGCGCCACCCGCTGATGCTGGCCTATGCCACACCTCTTGTTCCATGGAGCGCGCCCCGCCAATGAAGCCAACACCGACACCGGAACAGATTGAGGCTTTCTACAAGGCCCACGACGAAGCGCTAGAGCTTCAGCCTTGCGAGAACCATCAAGCCGTCTTCGCGGGCCTTTCCGCAGCCCTCTCCGTCCAGCCAGCATCGGCGGTAGTGGGGGAGCCGGTGGCGTGGCACCTTGAGCGAATCCGAGAGGAAATCAGCGCTGGCAGGAAGCAAAACGCGCTGGCTTACCTGTCTTTCGCTTTCGCTGAGATATCACGCGGGCAGGAATGGCAGCTGATCAAGACGGCGCCGAAGGACAAGACATCAGTCATCGTCGCCGTTCCGACGAAGGACTTCGACGGCTACATCGTCGGCGAGGCCTATTTCGATCGGGAAAACTACGAGGGTGGAGACTGGTGGTGGGCAAATACCAGCCACGGCGACTACCACGGCGGTCCGGTCAGCGAGATCAACCATCACGGCCCGTCGCATTGGAAGGCGCTTCCCGCTCCACCCGCAGCGGGGGACAAGCCATGAGTGATCTGGCAGAACGCCTGCGCCGGTACCGCCCGCGAGATGACTGGGGCGTCGGAGAGCATCACACGATTTGCGACGAAGCTGCCGAGCACATCGAGCAGCTGCAGCGCGAGAATAGAGCCCTTTCGGAATTGAGGCGCGACCTGGTCACGCTTCAGAAGCGCATCATCGGAGAAACGGGCCTATCGGCTATCGAGACAATCGATCGGGCGCTGAAGGTCTTCGACGCCAAGCACCTCTATGAAATCTTCGACGAGGAGCACGCCGCTCGCCAAGAACAAGGAGCCGAAGAATGACGGCACCCATGCTTCTCGACAGCGAGCAAGCTGCAGAGCTCCTCAACGTTTCCACCCGGACCTTGCGTGAATTCGTGAAGGCTGGCGATATAGCCTACGTGCCGCTAGGCGCCGGCAGGTCGAAACCGCGCCTCGGCTTCACCATGGACGACATAAACGAATTCATAAAAAGCCGGAGAACACGCGAGTGTCCGTCTACAAGCCAAAGAACACCCCGTACTACCACTTCGACTTCCAAGTCGCAGGTGTACGATATTATGGCTCTACGGAAACAGCGAACCGACGCGAAGCAGAAGCCCGCGAGAAGGTAGAGAAGGACCAAGCCAAGGCGGCTGCAAAGGCCGCCAAGCACGCCAACGGCGCCGGCCCCCTCACCCTAGGCATTGCCACCGCCAGATACTGGACCGAGATCGGCCAGCACCACGCCAACAGCGAAACCACCTGGACCGACATCAACCGCCTCGTCGACTACTTCGGCGCGGCGAAGCTCATGTCCGCGATCGGCGACGACGATATCGCGAAGCTCGTCCAGTGGCGTCGGGCCCAGACGGCATGGGGCAAGGCTGAGACGAAGGACGGCGAGCCCATGCGGCTCGTGTCAGCCGCAACCGTCAATCGGTCGACGACGCTCGTCATCAAGAAGATTTTCACCCGGGCGAAGCGCACCTGGCGCTACGACTTCCCGCTCGAGCCGAACTGGCGCGACCATTGGCTTAAGGAGCCGGTCGAGCGCGTCCGCGAACTGAAGCAGACAGAAAGCTCGTCGCTCTACCTCGCAGCCAGGAGTGACTACCAGCCGATCTTCGATTTCGTGCGCGCCACGGGCCTGCGCCTGCAAGAGTGCATTTTGAAGTGGTCCGAGGTGGACTGGCAGACGGGGTGGATAACGAAGCCAGGCAAGAACGATCGACCGGTTAGAACCGCGATCACGAGCGAGGTGCGGGAGATCCTGCTCCCGCTCCGCGGGCATCATCACGATTTCGTGTTCACGTATCAGGCGGCCCGCCCGAGGGCTGCCGATGCTTCGTACAAGGGAGATGGGGAGGAGCGGAAGAAGGGCGACCGTTATCCGATCACCTACAGCGGGTTGAAAACCCAGTGGAAGCGGATACGCGGCAAAGCCGGCGTGGAAGACTTCCGATTCCATGACTTCCGGCATGATCTGGCGACCAAGCTTCTGCGTGAAACTGGGAATTTGAAAACAGTGCAAAAAGCTCTCAGCCACCGGGATATCAAGACGACGACACGCTACGCGCACGTACTCGACGAGGAAGTGGCAGGCGCCCTCGAATCACTTTCGAAGCGCCGACGTGCACAAAGGAAGAACAAATGACCGGAGCGCTTCGGGACTTTTTCGGGACTATCCGTTCCCGAACCCGCGTTTTGAGCGCGATATGTTCCGGTTGCCTCTTCTCGATGAGTGGCGGTAGCGAGCCAATATCATTGAAAATAAAGAGGAAAATGGTCGGAGCGGCGGGATTCGAACCCACGACCCCTTGACCCCCAGTCAAGTGCGCTACCGGGCTGCGCTACGCTCCGAACCGAGGAAACCCCTATATAACCAGCGCTTAGAGCGCAAGCGGGAATTTCGAACTCGGCGTGAAAAAGAAATCTCCGGCGTGGAAAAGCTGCGGGCACTCGGCGGGTCGATCAGAAGAAAAGTCCATTTTGTCGGAAGATCGCCCATGGATCGGCGATCCTCGATCGCAATGGAACCTTCACCAAACCTGAAATCACATCGTTGGAAACGCTGCCCCTGACGTAACGTGAGCTTGCCATCACAACCGATTTGAGGGACAGTTTGGTACTGGCCCTTGAGGCCTGGAGCCTCCCTTTCAGGAGTAGACCATGCCTCTTAAATCTCTGATGGCCGTAACCGCACTTGTCGTCCTGACGCTGTCCGGATGCGCGACGTCCGGTTCGACCAACACAACCTACGCGCAGTGGAACGGCCCCTATCCGCAGCCTGATGTTTCCGCATCCAGCCCCGGTGGTTTCCGTATGTCCTACTAGACGCGGCAACTTTAGTGTGAGCGACAGAACACGGGCCCTGTGGGCATCCCTCAGTCGCTCACGTCAATGCATGCGTGGTTTGCCCCTTCCCTTGGGCCTGCAGCATTTGAATGCGAGCCGCCAATCTCACAAACTGACGATCGAACGAGTATTCGCCGATTGCTCGGCCGGAACCGTCGGCTGACTGTTATGCGACCCACGACCGCGCAAGCGTCACGCCTGCGTCGTCGGTCAATTTTCCTATGGTCTTGAAGGCGGGGCGCCTCGTCGGACGAGCACGCGCTTGGTAGGCGACCGCGGTACTCTCAGCGCACCTGATCGAGCAGGCGTTTGCATTCCAGGAGATCGTAGAGCGCCTCCTGCAGCAGCGCCCGGTCTTCCTTGCCGACGGACGACGATTTGCCGAGCGAGATTTCCGGCACGTCGTCGCTGCCGCCGCCGAACGAGAAGAAGCGGCGGCTCGCCGGTGCCTTGGCGCGGCCGACGATCTGATCTTCTTCCGAAACGCCGGCCTTGGGCGGTGCCGGCTCCTCGTTGCTCGACGCCGCAAGCGCTTCGACGGTTGCGAGATCGCCGCTGGCAATGGCGGCAACGAACTTGTTGCCGTTGGTTTTCAACAGCTTCTGCACGCCCTTGATGGTGTAGCCGTGATCATAGAGCAGATGCCGGATACCCTTCAGGAGATCGACATCCTCTGGCCGATAATAGCGACGACCGCCGCCGCGCTTCATCGGCTTGATCTGCTGGAAACGGGTTTCCCAGAAGCGCAGAACATGCTGCGGCAGATCGAGGTCGTCGGCGACCTCGCTGATGGTGCGGAAAGCGTCCGGGCTCTTTTCCATGTGGTTCCCAATCCATGTCACGCGACTCACGCTCGCGGGCCGCAATGAACCGATATCATACCGATGATGGCACGAATCGGGTCCATTTCAACGGCTTATGGATGGGTTTTCAACCACATTTGTGGCTGAAGCCATGACTTCACGCCGCGGGAGATGCCGGCTTCTGCTTCGCTCTACGGCTGAGATGGGCCTTCAGCACGCGCTGCTTGAGCACGTTGGACGCCTTGAAGGTCATCACACGACGCGGCGAGATCGGCACTTCCTCGCCGGTCTTCGGGTTTCGCCCGATGCGTTCGTTCTTGTCGCGGACCTGGAAGGTCGCGAAAGAAGACAGCTTCACGCTCTCGCCACGCACGATTGCGTTGCATATTTCATCAATGACGGTTTCCACCAACTCGGCAGACTCTGTCCGTGACAGACCTACCTTGCGAAAAACCGACTCAGCCAAGTCTGCTCGTGTTACTGTTTTTCCGCTCATCTTCCCCCACCAACGTCTGGCACGCCGATCAGCGACCGAAGACTATTGCCCTTGCCTATTGTGGTCAAGCGCCTGCGTTGCCTCAGCATTTTTTACCAGCGTATCAGAACGGAGCCCCAAGTGAAGCCACCACCCATGGCTTCGAGCAGAACGAGATCGCCCTTTTTGATCCGGCCATCGGCCGCCGCGGTGTTCAGGGCCAGCGGAATGGACGCCGCAGACGTGTTGCCATGGAGATCGACTGTTACCACAACCTTATCGAGAGGGATGCCAAGCTTCTTGGCGGAGCCATCGATGATGCGCCGGTTGGCCTGGTGCGGCACAAGCCAATCGATGTCCTCGGCCGTCGTGCCGGTCGCCTCGAAGGCTGCCTCGATAACGTCGGTGATCATGCCGACCGCGTGCTTGAAGACTTCGCGGCCTTCCATCTTGAGATGGCCCACCGTTCCCGTGGTCGAAGGGCCGCCATCGACATAAAGCTTGTCGCGATGCGCGCCGTCCGAGCGAAGCTTCGCCGTCAGCACGCCACGGTCGGCATTCGTACCCTCGCCTTCCTGGGCTTCCAGGATGATGGCACCGGCGCCGTCGCCGAAGAGCACGCAGGTCGTCCGGTCGCTCCAGTCGAGGATGCGTGAGAACGTCTCCGAGCCGATCACCAGCACGCGCTTGGCAAGACCGCCGCGGATGTAGGCGTCGGCCGTCGTCACCGCATAGACGAAGCCGGAACAAACGGCCTGCATGTCGAAGGCTGCGCCATGGCGCATGCCAAGGCGATCCTGGATATTGACTGCGGTTGCCGGAAACGTGTTGTCCGGTGTCGAGGTCGCCAGGATGATGAGGTCGATGTCATCTGGCGTAAGCCCGGCATTGGCGAGTGCGGCGCGCGCGGCGCCTTCGCCGAGCGACGCGGTCGTTTCGCCGTCCCCGGCGATGTGGCGCTGGCGGATGCCGGTGCGCTGCACAATCCACTCATCGGACGTATCGACCTTGGATTCCAGCTCCTGATTGGTAACAACGCGCTTCGGCAAAGCTGCGCCGAAGCCGCGGACGACGGAACGGATCATCTATTCAAACCTCATCATTCATGCCGGCGGAAAGGGCCTGCGGCGGTTCTGCACCATGGTACTTCGCCAGATCGAGCTCGATCTTCGACTTCAGGCCATTCTTCACCATGTCGTAGCCGACATCGATCGCGGCTGCGAAACCTTCGGCATCCGCACCACCATGGCTCTTGATCACGACGCCATTGAGGCCAAGGAATACCCCGCCGTTGACCTTCCTGGGATCCATCTTCTCGCGCAGGCGATCGAACGCACCCTTGGCCAGGATATAGCCGATCTTGGCAAGCAGGGTGCGCGACATAGCAGCGCGCAGATATTCGGCAATCTGGCGCGCGGTGCCTTCGGCTGCCTTCAGCGCGATATTGCCGGAAAAGCCTTCAGTCACGACGACGTCGACCGTCCCACGGCCGATGTCGTCGCCTTCGACAAAACCGTAATAGTCAAAGCCATCGATATTGGCTTCACGGATCAGGCGGCCAGCTTCCTTGACCTCTTCCTGTCCCTTGATTTCCTCGACACCGACGTTGAGAAGCCCAACCATCGGTCGTTCGATCTCGAAGAGGGCCCGCGCCATGGCGCCGCCCATCAGCGCGAAGTCCATGAGTTGCTGCGCATCCGCACCGATCGTCGCCCCGACGTCGAGCACGATGCTCTCGCCCTTCAGCGTGGGCCAGATGGCAGCGATCGCCGGGCGCTGGATCCCCTGCATCGTGCGCAGACAGAAGACCGACATGGCCATGAGCGCGCCGGTATTGCCGGCCGAAACGACGACATCGGCCTCGCCGGCATTGATCGCGTCGATCGCCTTCCACATGCTCGATTTGCCGCGGCCTCGGCGAAGCGCCTGGCTCGGCTTCTCGTCCATCGCCACGGCGATTTCACAATCGTAAAAGGTGCTGCTGGCCTTGAGCTTCGGATATTTTTCCAGGAGTTCCGCGCATTGCGCTTCGATACCGAACAACACGAACTTGATGTCCGGATGACGTTCGAGCGCTCTTGCGGCACCCGGGATGACGACTTCGGGACCATAGTCGCCACCCATCACGTCAAGTGAAATTCTGACCACGCGTGTCTTATCCTTCATTTCTGCCACACAACACGTGCCGTCGTGGCGCACTCACCTGGGACGCAATGACGAAACATATTGCTTCTGACGCTTGAGCCAAGCACGCGGCAGATCGCTTAACGGCTCTTTTGGCCGGTTTGGGGCCAAAATACTGCTTTTCCTTTGCGTGACAACCGAATTGTAGAAGAGGCTTTCGCGGCCTCAGTCCTTTTTCCAGTCCTTCAGTACTGCAAACGGGTTCGGCTTCTTGTCGTCCGCTGAGGTGCTCTCGATTCGCTCGCCGAAAGCCGCACCCGGCTTGCGCGGATAGGGGTCGATGGCAAGCGCCACCTGCTCGCTGACGACGACGCCGGCATCGATCGTGTCGCCCGTGAACGTGTCGGGGATGTCGGGACCATCCGGGTCGAGAATCATCTCGCCGCCGTCGTTGCTCGCCTGGCGGGCGAGCCGCGATCCTTCGGGAACCAGGATCGCTTCGACCGGTTCATGGATGTCGGCCTCGACGGGCTCGAGCGTCACCACGCAGCTTTGCACGATACGGGCCGTGACATCGCCCTTGATCTTGACGCCATCCTTCTTCCAGCGCGCGATCTGCAACTCTGCGCTGAGCGACAGCACGTCCCTGACGCCCCAGAGCTTCGCCAATGCCGCCCTTTCCCGCTCGTTTGCTGAAAGCTGCACGCTGACAGCGTTCGCCGAGATATGCCCCACCTTCACCGGATAGGAGAAGGCCGGCTGGCTATCGTCTTTCATGATCGGATCCTCCCTCGCCAGGGCGATTGATGCCGCCCAGTCGCGAATGCAGCTGCCGCCCGGGTTCCGGCTCGCGGCGCTGATATCTCTTAATAACCGCTCTATTAAACGCCAGCGGATGGAATCTGCAACTGACCGGCCTCGACAACCTCTTCGGCAATGTCGGCGAGGTGCGCCTCGACAGTCAGCAGATAGGCTGCAAGCGCCTCCATCGAGGGTGCTGCATCGCCGCCTTCCGGATGAAAGTTACGCTTGAGTGCCGCTGCCAAGGCGGCCGTATCCTTCGCTTCCAGCGCTGCCGCGTAGGACTCGAGGCGACCGTAATACATGCCGGCCAGCTTCTTCATCTTCTTCGGAACGCCGGCATCGCCCACGCCGAGTTCGCGGATCGAGTGATCGACGTCCTCGAAGAAAGCGTCGATGATCTCCTGCGCGATCTCCTGGCCGGGCCTTGCCGAAGCACGGGTGCGGCGGAAGTAGAGGATCAGCATAGCCGACAGCATCTCGAACCGCCCCATGACCGTGTCCGGCACATTGAGGTCGGTGTAGAGATAAGGTTGGCGCGCGGCCGACGTCAGCAGTGCATACTGACGCTCGACAATCACGGCATTGCCGCTTTTTCTTTTGAACAGTCCAAAAATCATCACAAAGCTCGGGCTTGGCTTTCTCGAAATGCGCGCAAGCGCCCATCCCGTTGTTGCATGACAGCCGAAGCTGGTTTACCGAAGCAGGCACGAATTGCAATGGCGGATCTGCCATCGTTTCTCCAAGGGGAGCTGTCGTTGACGAAGCGGTATTTGAGAAAAAACTTTAAAACCCTCGGCCGCGTGGCGGCCGTAGCTAC
This sequence comes from Ensifer sp. R-19, assembly GCF_049905105.1. Lineage (NCBI taxonomy): Bacteria > Pseudomonadati > Pseudomonadota > Alphaproteobacteria > Hyphomicrobiales > Rhizobiaceae > Ensifer > Ensifer sp. R-19. The sequence continues at coordinate 982,706 of NZ_CP184569.1, read as the reverse complement.
CATCGCCGGTCTCACCCTTTCAGCCTGCCAGTCCGCCAATGTCGGTGAAGTCCTTCATCAGGGTTATGTGGTTGACCAGGAAACGCTAAACCTCGTTCCCGTCGGCTCCAGCCGCGAGCAGGTGCTCCTGTCGCTCGGCACCCCGTCGACGACCGCGACCTTCGACAACGAAGTGTTCTACTACATTTCGCAGACCCGCAAGCGTCCCGTCGCCTTCATGAAGCCTCAGCTGGTCGACCAGTCGATCCTTGCTGTTTACTTCGACAAGGAAGGTACTGTCAGCCAGCTCGCACACTATACGCTGAAGGATGGCAAGGTCTTCGACATGCTGTCGCGCACGACGCCGACCGGCGGCAAGGAAACGAGCTTCCTCGGCCAGCTGTTGAGCGGACCAGGTGCCGGACAGGCTGCTGCAAAGAGCCTGTTCAAGGACTTCGGCAGCAAGTAGTTAACCCATCACAAAGCAAAAGGCCCGCGGAAGTCTCTTCCGCGGGCCTTTTTCGTTTCAGCGATACAATCAGGCGAGGACGGCCAGAAGCAGCAGCGCCACGATGTTGGTGATCTTGATCGCAGGGTTCACCGCCGGACCGGCCGTATCCTTGTAGGGATCGCCCACCGTGTCGCCGGTGACGGATGCCTTGTGCGCCTCCGAGCCCTTGAGATGACGCTCGCCGTTCTTGTCGACGAAGCCATCCTCGAAGCTCTTCTTGGCATTGTCCCAGGCGCCGCCGCCCGACGTCATCGAGATCGCCACGAACAGGCCGTTGACGATGACACCGAGAAGCGATGCGCCGAGTGCTGCGAAGGCCGAGGCCTTCGAGCCCGACAGAAGCAGCACGCCAAAGTAGACGACGATAGGTGCGAGCACCGGCAGCAGCGAGGGAACGACCATTTCACGAATCGCCGCCTTCGTCAGAAGGTCGACGGCGCGACCATAGTCCGGCCGCTCCGTGCCTTCCATGATGCCGGGTTTTTCGCGGAACTGTCGACGAACCTCCTCAACGATGGATCCGGCCGCACGGCCGACCGCCGTCATCGCGATACCGCCGAAGAGGTAGGGGATGAGACCGCCGAAGATCAGGCCTGCCACAACGTAGGGGTTGGAGAGATCGAAGGAGATCTGGCCCACATCGGCAAAGTACGGGTACTTGTCACCATTCGCCGCAAAGTAGCGGAGGTCGTTCGAATAGGCCGCGAAGAGCACCAGCGCGCCGAGACCGGCCGAGCCGATCGCATAGCCCTTGGTGACGGCCTTGGTCGTGTTGCCGACAGCATCGAGCGCGTCCGTTGATTTGCGCACTTCCGGCGGCAGATGCGACATTTCCGCGATGCCGCCGGCATTATCCGTCACCGGACCGAAGGCATCGAGTGCCACAATCATGCCGGCAAGACCGAGCATGGCGGTGACGGCGATGCCGGTCCCGAAGAGGCCGGCGAGTTGGTAGGTGAAGATGATGCCGCCAACGATGACGATCGCCGGCAGGGCCGTCGATTCCAGCGAGACGGCAAGCCCCTGGATCACGTTGGTGCCGTGGCCGGTGACCGAAGCCTGGGCGATCGAGTTCACCGGCCGTTTGTTGGTGCCGGTATAATATTCCGTGATCACCACGATCAGGGCCGTCACGATCAGGCCGAGAATGCCGCAGAAAAACAGATTCCAGCCGGTGATGTCCTTGCCGTCAACCGTACCAATGGTGCCCCATCCGATCGTAAAGGACGTGGCTGCGCCGAGACCGAGGATCGACAACACGCCGGTGACGATCAGACCCCTGTAGAGAGCGCCCATGATCGAATTGTTGGTACCGAGCTTGACGAAGAAGGTGCCGATGATCGAAGTGATGATGCAGGCTGCGCAGATGGCCAGCGGATAGACCATGACCGTCGCGAGCAGCGGCGTGCCGGCGAAGAAGATCGCCGCCAGCACCATAGTCGCGACGACCGAGACGGCGTAGGTCTCGAACAGGTCGGCCGCCATGCCGGCGCAATCGCCGACATTGTCGCCGACGTTATCGGCAATCGTTGCCGGATTGCGCGGATCGTCTTCCGGAATGCCGGCCTCCACCTTGCCGACGAGATCGCCGCCAACGTCGGCACCCTTGGTGAAGATGCCGCCGCCGAGACGGGCGAAGATGGAGATCAGAGAAGCGCCGAAACCGAGCGCGACCAGCGCGTCGATGACTTCGCGCGAGGCGGGCTCATGCCCGAGGCCGGCCGTGAGGACGACGTAGTAGACGGAGACGCCGAGAAGCGCCAGGCCCGCTACGAGAAGGCCGGTAATCGCGCCTGACTTGAAAGCGATGTCGAGGCCGGAGGCAAGGCTGACGGAAGCCGCCTGGGCAGTGCGGACGTTTGCCCGAACAGAAACATGCATGCCGATGAAGCCCGCAGCGCCCGAAAGGATCGCACCGACCAGAAAGCCGAAAGCGGCGGCGGAAGAAAGAAGAACCCAAGCGGCGATGAAAACGACAACACCGACGATGGCAATGGTCTTGTACTGACGCGTGAGATAGGCCTGCGCCCCTTCACGAATGTAGCCTGCGATTTCTTGCATGCGGGCGTTCCCCTGGTCGGCGGCCATCACCGACTGTGTTGCCCAGATGGCATAAACCACCGCGAGCAACCCGCATGCGATAACGCCCAATAAAATGGTCATTTCGCATTACCCTCCGTTACAACCCGCGGACTCACTCCCGGCCACGGGCCCCTCAAAACCGCGAATCACGCGCCACCTCCTCAAGCAGCACCCCCCACGGCGCGGCCAGAGTGCGGTTGCAACGGGAGATCGTCAAGCCCCGGAAAACGCCAGTGAGAAGGCGCTCCGGCGACTTTGAATGTCGGGAGAATGGAGTTAGGCGGCGGCCTTCCGCGGTGTGCGCTTCAGGAGCAGCAGAAGTACCAGGCAGACGATGGTGACCGGCCACACGACCGCGTTCAGCATGTCCCATCCATAGGCGGACAGCACTTTGCCTGAGGCAAAGGACGACAGCGCCACGGTGGTGAAGAGGATGATGTCGTGGAAAGCCTGGACCTTGTCGGCTTCCTGCGGACGGTAACTGCTGGCGACGATCGCCGTCGAGCCGATGAAGCCGAAATTCCAGCCGAGCCCGAGCAGCACCAGCGCACCCCAGAAGTTCCAGAGTTCGATGCCCATATGCGCCACAGTCGCACAGGCCATCAGGAGAAGCAGGCCGCAGCCGACGATGCGCTCGGCGCCGAAGCGGCTGATCAGCCAGCCGGTGAAGAAGCTCGGAGCGAACATCGCCAGCACGTGCCACTGAATACCGAGCGTCGCGAGCTCGGTCGAAAACCCGCAGCCCACCACCATCTCGACGGGAGCACCGGTCATCATGAAGGTCATCAGTGCATAGCTGGAGATGCCGCAGACCATGCCGGTGGCGAAGCGCTGGCTGCGTATGATCGCGCCGAGAGGACGCACGGCCTCATGGTGGTGATCTTTGACCATTGCACCCGGTTCGGGCAACCGCAGGGGCGCGAAGAAGAACGCCGCGAGCAGGCAGATCGGCAGCAGCACGACGAAGGCGCCGGCAAAGGCAACGGGCGCGAACAGGTCTCCGGCAAAGATGACGATCTGGGGGCCGAGCACTGCCGAAACGATACCGCCGCCAAGGATCAGCGAGATCGCCTTGGGTTTGTAGAACGACGGGGAAGCATCGGCGGCGGCGAAACGCAGCTTTTGGGTGAAGCCGTTCGACGAGCCGAGCATCGCGAGAGCAAAGGCGAAGAGCCAGAAGCTTTCGCGGAAGAGTGCGACGGCGGCGAGCGCCGCGCCTGCGGCAGCGATCCCGGTCCCGGTCATGAAGGCAAACCGGCGGCCGATCAGGCGCGAGAGCATCGCGACCAGCACGACGCCAAGCGCCATGCCGACGTTGAAGGCGGTGAGAGGTGCTGTTGCCAGCGACTTGTCTTCCGCCAGCAACTGGTAGCCGGCGACACCGCCGATGGAGAAGCAGATCGGTCCGACGACGCCGAGAATGGCCTGCGCGGCAGTCAGATGGAAAACGTTGCGGCGCGCTTCGCGAAGGGTGGCCCCCATGTCATCCGCAGCAACCGCAACCATAAACTCTACTTCCTGGACTCGCTACGAACCTGCTTGGCAATACGATCGAGAACGGCATTGACCAGCTTCGGCTCGTCATCCTCGAAGAAGGCCTTGGCGATCTCGACATACTCGGTGACGATCACCGGAACCGGCACGTCCTTGCGTTCCAGCATTTCGAAGGTGCCGGCACGCAGGATGGCGCGCACGGTAGAATCGAGCCGCGACAGTGCCCAGTCGTCCTGAAGCGCCGAACCGATCAACGGATCGAGCTTGCGCTGGTCGCGCACGACGCCGGCGACGATCGAGCGGAACCAGGAGGCGTCAGCCTTCAGATAGGTGTCGCCGTCGACGTCCTGGCCGAGGCGATGGGCTTCGTACTCGGCAACCACTTCGAGCACGCCGGTGCCGCCAATGTCCATCTGGTAGAGCGCCTGCACCGCGGCAAGGCGCGCGGCGCCGCGCTGGTTGACCTGCTTCAGCGGCTGATCCGAGGGTGTCTTCGTCACTTTTCCGTGCCCAGTTTCTTCTTCAATTCAATCATGGTGAGCGCCGCACGCGCAGCAAAGCCACCCTTGTCACCTTCCGACCGGCGGGCGCGTGCCCAGGCCTGGTCGTCATTCTCGACCGTCAGGATGCCGTTGCCGATGGCGAGGCTTTCGCTCACCGCGAGATCCATGATGGCCCGCGAAGATTCGTTCGCGACGATATCGAAATGATAGGTCTCGCCACGAATGACCATGCCGAGCGCGACGAAGCCGTCATATTCCGTACCGCCTTCGTCAGCACCGTCGAGTGCCATGGCGATCGCCGGCGGGATTTCGAGCGCGCCCGGAACCGTCACGATATCATAGGTGGCCCCGGCTGCGTCCAGCGCATGTTTGGCGCCGTCGAGTAATGCATCGGCCATATCGTCATAGAAACGCGCTTCCACAATCAGAATGTGGGCTGCCGTGGTCTCTGCCATGGATCACCTGTCTTTGAGAGTTCGTCGCCGGTTGCGACCGGCAGGCGGCGGTCAAACCATGCCCGGCGCCGAATGGCAAGCAAATTCCGCCGCAAACGGCCTTTTGCCGCGCCGAACAGCGCCAGAATACCAAGCCCGAAGGGCTATCCTTGCCGTCCGGGCTTCGAACACAATCGCATGGTTGCTTGCGGTTTGCAGCGCAGAACAGCAAGTTCAGGTACCAGACAGGAATTGAACGAGGCATCCGCATGCTTGAGACCCATCAACGATCCGCCTCCCCCACGCCCCTCGAGCGGTCCTCTTCGATATGGATGGGCTGCTCTTCGACACCGAGGCGGTTGCCCGCGACGCCATGATGCGGACCGCACCGGATTTCGGCATGCGCAGGCAGTCGGCCCGCCTACGAGATGCCCGTCTCGCTGTACTCGACACGATCGGCCTTCCGGGCGACGCGACGCGGTCCGTGCTGAGGCATAGCGCGCTCCGCCACCGCAGTTACCGTCATAGGATTGCAAAATCGAGGCATAAGCAACGTAACGTTTATCAATTTCGACGCTTGTCGGTTGACGTTCCCTCGATCGCGCGACACGGATAGGAACGGACCGTGGATGCTTCTTGCGAAATGCACGCGTCAGGGAGATAGACATGACGGAAACGCGAAAACCGATCGTCAATCCGAAGACCCTCAACCTCGACCATTGGACGAAAGGCGAAGGGTTCGAATCGAGCGACGCCTCCTTCGGCGCGTTGCTGGGCCTTAAGGATCTCGGTATCGGCTACGGTGAAGTGCCGCCGGGCAAGTCCGGCTGCCCGTTCCACAATCACCACGTCGAGGAGGAGCTTTTCATCATCCTCGAAGGCGAAGGCACGTATCGCTTCGGCAACGAGCGCCATGCGGTTGGACCGGGCGACATTCTTGGCGCGCCTGCAGGCGGGCCGGAAACGGCGCATCACCTGATCAACACTGGCAGCGTGGCGCTCAAATACTTGTCTATTTCGACCATGGCGGCCACCGAGATCTGCGAGTACCCGGACTCGGGCAAGTTCCTCGCCAAGACGCGCAGTGCTGATGGCCAGAGGCGATTCCGCTTCATCGGCAGACCGGAAGACACTGTCGACTATTGGGACGGCGAGCCGGGCGCCTGAGTTCACCACAGCATAGGATCGAACATGCATAGCGTGCCTATCATCGAGACAGACCGCCTCATCCTGCGCCCCTATCGCCGTGACGACTTCCCCTCCTACGCAGCGCTGTTCGGCGATGCCGAGGTGATCCGCTATGTCGGTGGGGTTCCTTTTACGCGTGAACAATCCTGGACGCGGTTCCTGCGCCAGGTGGGCATGTGGCACTATTTCGGCTTTGGCTTCTTTGCCATTCAGGATCGGGAAACGGGAGCATTCCTCGGCGAAGCCGGGTTTCACGATGTACACCGCGCCATCACGCCCTCGCTTGAAGGCACGATGGAGACCGGATGGGCGCTTTCACCAAAGGCCCATGGCCAGGGGCTTGCGACAGAAGCGGTCAGTGCGGCGCTGAAATGGGCCGATCACCAGTTTCCCACGCTCCGCAAAACCTGCATCATCGATGTCGGCAACCGTGCCTCAATCCGGGTTGCGGAGAAGCATGGCTTCAAGGAATTCTGGCGGACGACCTACCATGGCAACCACGTGATCATGTTCGAGCGCCATCAGAAGGCAACGACGACGCACAAGTTGCGTGCGCACGCCGAAACATGAACAATTTTTAATTGTTTTCCAGACCTTTACGCCACGGAAACGGCCAGAATCCGGGCCAGCTTTCTAGGCGTTGGCACGACGCGCCCCCGCCCCAAGCCGAGGAAACGCCGCCCCAATCAGTCGAAACCGTCCAGCACGTCTCAATGCGGGTGACGCCACCCGCAATCGACGTTTGCTGGCCGCTGCGGCACGAGATGGTGACCGGTCTCCGCGGCCCATAAGGGTCACCCGTTCGGGTAGGAGCCCGGCAGTCGCGATGTCGCAAGCAAACAAAGGAGCATGACCATGAACCGCATAGCCAAGCTTTCCGTCATCGCTGCCCTCTCCGCCCTGTCCTTCGGCGGCGTTTCCTACGCGGCAGGCGCCGCGATGAACTGGCCGGCCGAGATCGACCACACGGTTCGCGAATTCAAAGGCGACCAGTTCACCGTCGTTGACGTCGATACGCTCAAGGAATCGAGCCAAACGCGCCTGTGGATCGACGAAGCCACGCCGCAACAACTCTCGTCCCTCCACGCAGCGGTCAACGCCAACAAGCCGCTTGCAGCCAAGCTGAAGGGCCAGAACGTCGAGATGAACAACATCGCGGGCGCTGAACAGGCGGCCGATGGCAGCCTGACCTTCTATCTACGCTGAGCCGCCAATCGCCCTCTCAAAACGCCACCGCCCCCAATCGGGGGCGGTTTGCTTTTTTTGAGACATATTCGGCAAAGAATCTCAGACTTCGCTCATGCCGGCTTCGGCGCCGGGAACTCGGCCAGGCGCGCCGCGTAACGGGCCATGGTGTCGACTTCAAAGTTGACGAAATCACCAGCCTTGCGGTCGCCCCAGGTGGTGACCTCCAGCGAATGGCGGATCAAGAGCACGTCGAATTCGGCGCCATCGACCTTGTTGACCGTCAGCGACGTACCGTCGAGCGCGACGGAGCCCTTCGGTGCGACAAACCGCGCCAGATGTTCCGGTGCCCGAAGGCGAAAGCGCACCGCGTCGCCCTCCGACTCCACCGAGAGGATTTCCGCCTTGTCATCGATATGACCGGAGACCAAGTGGCCGCCGAGCTCGTCGCCAATCTTCAGCGACCTCTCGAGGTTGATCCGCGTGCCTTTTGTCCAGCCCGCGATCGTCGTCAGCCGCAGCGCTTCTTCCCAGGCCTCAACCTCGAACCAGCGCTCGTTGCTGCCAGCGTCAGGCAGGGCGGTCACTGTCAGGCACACGCCGGAATGGGCGATGGAGGCGCCCATGTCGATGGTCTTCGGATCATAGCTCGTGGCAACACGCAGCTTGATGCCTTCCTTGAGCGGGGTGACGGCATCGACGGTGCCGATGTCGGTAACAATGCCTGTGAACATCAGTTTTCTCTTTCGTATTCCTCGAACAGATCTTCTCCGTAGCGCGCTTCGGCGACACGCGTGAAGCCTGTCGGCACGGACTTACGGTCAAATGGGGATGCAATGCCGTCTTCGCCAATCGTCCCAGGCCCGGTGTAAAGCTGAATACGGTCGACGAGGGCCGCATCGAGAAAGGCGCGCGCCGCGACCGCTCCACCTTCGACCATCAGCGAGGAGATGCCGCGCGAGGCGAGGGCCGTCAGAAGGTCCGCAATCGAACCGGCTTCGAGCACCTCAACGCCGGTGGCCTCCAGCGCCGCCTTGCGTGCGGCCCGGCCGTCATCGACATCCGCGTCCGGGCCGCCGGATCCGTCACTGGAGACCACGATAACAGGAACATCCCGCGCCGTTCGCACCAGTTTCGAGGAAAGCGGCAGGTCGAGCCGGCGGTCGAGGACGATGCGCAGCGGCGAGCGATTTTCGAGCCCGGGCAACCGCACGGTCAATTCCGGGTCGTCGGCCGTCGCCGTGCCGATCCCGACGAGGATCGCGTCCGTCTCGGCTCTCAGCATTTGCACCTGGCCGCGGGAGATGGGACCGGTGATGCGGACCTGCCCTGCCCCCTTACGGCCGATCATGCCGTCGGCGGAAACAGCAAGCTTGAGAATCACATAGGGCCGCCGGCTTACCTGGCGCATGAGATAGGCTTCGAGTGCGTGCTGCCCCTCTTCAGCGAGAACGCCGATATCGACGGTGATACCGGCATCGCGCAGGCGCACGACGCCGCGCCCGGCGACACGCTCATCCGGATCGAGGATCGAGATCACCACGCGGGCAACGCCGGATGCGACAAGGGCGTCGGCGCAAGGCGGCGTCTTGCCGTGATGCGAGCAGGGCTCCAGCGTCACATAGGCGGTTGCGCCCCTCGCCCTTTCGCCGGCTTCGGCAAGCGCCTGGGTTTCGGCATGCGGACGACCGCTTCGCGCCGTCACGGCGCGGCCGACGATGACGCCTTCCTTGACGATCAGGCAGGCGACGGAAGGATTGGTGGACGTCTGTCCGAGATGATGGCGGGCCAGCCTCAGCGCCGCGGCCATGAACCTCTCGTCTTCACGGGTGGGTCCTGCCATGGCTCTATCCAGCTTTCGCCTATTCGCCCGGATCGCGCGCGATCTTAGCGCTGATCTCGGTGATGACCTTCTCGAAATCCTCGGCATGCGAGAAATCGCGGTAGACCGAAGCGTAGCGCACGAAGGCAACGTCATCGAGGCTCTTCAGGGCTTCGAGCACCTGCAGGCCGATTTCCTCCGAGGGAATTTCGGTCTCGCCGGAGCTTTCGAGGCGCCGAACGATGCCGGAGACCGCCCGCTCGATGCGGTCGCGATCGACCGGGCGCTTCCTGAGCGCGATCTCGAACGAACGCAAAAGTTTATCCCGGTCGAAAGGAACCTTCCGACCGGTCTTCTTGATGATCATCAGTTCACGCAACTGCACCCGTTCGAAGGTCGTGAAACGACCTCCGCAATCCGGACAAATCCGGCGGCGTCGAATGGCGTTCCCGTCCTCTGCAGGACGGGAATCCTTCACCTGACTGTCTTCAGAACCGCAATAGGGGCAGCGCATGAGCGACCGATCACATGTAGCCGTACATCGGGAAGCGATCGGTCAGCTTGAGGACCTTGTCGCGAACGCCGGCTTCGACGGCGGCATTGCCTTCGTCGGAGTTGGCGACCTTCAGGCCGTCGAGGACCTCGACGATCAGCTCGCCGATTTCCTTGAACTCGGCCTCCTTGAAGCCGCGGGTGGTACCGGCCGGCGTGCCGAGACGGACGCCCGAGGTGACGAACGGCTTCTCAGGGTCGAACGGGATGCCGTTCTTGTTGCAGGTGATGAACGCACGGCCGAGGGCGGCTTCCGCGCGCTTGCCGGTTGCGTTCTTCTTGCGCAGGTCGACGAGCATCAGGTGGTTGTCCGTGCCGCCGGATACGATGTCGAGGCCGTTTGCCTTCAGCGTTTCGGCGAGCGTGCGGGCGTTCTTGACGATCTGGGCCGCATAGTCCTTGAACGACGGATGTAGCGCTTCGCCGAGAGCAACAGCCTTGGCCGCGATGACGTGCATCAGCGGGCCGCCCTGGAGACCCGGGAAGACGGCCGAGTTGATCTTCTTGGCGACATCTTCGTCGTTGGTCAGGACCATGCCGCCGCGCGGGCCGCGCAGCGACTTGTGCGTGGTCGTGGTGGCGACGTGGCAATGCGGGAACGGCGACGGATGCTGGCCACCGGCAACGAGACCGGCGATGTGCGCCATGTCAACCATCAGCCAGGCGCCGACTTCGTCGGCGATCTCACGGAAGCGCTTCCAGTCCCAGATGCGCGAATAGGCGGTGCCACCGGCAATGATCAGCTTCGGCTTGTGCTTGCGCGCCTGCTCGGCAACGTTGTCCATGTCGAGCAGGTGATCGTCTTCACGTACGCCGTAGGAGACGACGTTGAACCACTTGCCGGACATGTTGACCGGCGAACCGTGCGTCAGGTGACCGCCCGAGTTGAGGTCGAGGCCCATGAAGGTGTCGCCCGGCTGCAAGAGCGCCAGGAACACGGCCTGGTTCATCTGCGAACCGGAGTTCGGCTGAACGTTGGCGAAGTTGACGCCGAAGAGCTTCTTGGCGCGTTCGATCGCCAGTTCTTCGGCGATATCGACGAACTGGCAGCCGCCATAGTAGCGCTTGCCCGGGTAACCCTCGGCATATTTGTTGGTCATGATCGAGCCCTGGGCTTCGAGCACGGCGCGGGAAACGATGTTCTCGGAGGCGATCAGCTCGATCTCGTGGCGCTGACGACCCAGCTCCTTCTCGATCGCACCGAAGATGTCCGGATCGCTGTCGGCCAGAGAGCGGGTGAAGAAGGCGTCATTGGATTGTTCAAGCATCGGCGCGAGGCTCCTCTCAAGGGTGGCAGTTCTTTAGCTTCCTCGCACGGCAAGAGCAATATCTGCTGTGCGGATTGCGCCATTTCCCCCATCTGCCGCGCCGAAATATCGCGAGCGCTGGCGCATGAAAAAGCCGCGCTTCCAGGGGAAGCGCGGCTTGTCGATCTCGTGTCGCAAATTCGCTTATTGCGGCAGCGCGTCCTGATCGACCGAGCCGGGCGACTGCTCGACGCCATAGGGCGACTGCAGCGCCAGCTCGGTGGCACCGTCGCGCTGGTAGATATCATCGCGGAACTGCACCACGCCATCCTTTGCGGACCAGGCCGTGATGTAGGTGAAGAACACGGGCACTTCCTCGGCGAGCGTGATCGGCGTGTTGACGCCGGTCTTGATGGTCGCCTCGATCTGCTGGCGCGACCAGCCGGGCGTATCCTTCAGCAACCAGGTCGAAAGATCGCGCACGTTCTGCACGCGAACGCAGCCGGAAGACTCGAAACGCATCAGCTTGTTGAACAGACCCTGCTGCGGGGTATCGTGCATGTAGACCTGATGCTCGTTGTGGAAGTTGATCTTCGTCGACGACATCGCGTTGATCTTGCCCGGGTCCTGGCGGAACATCAGGTTCGGCGCCTTCTCGGCGTTCCAATCGACCGTTTCCGGCGACACTTCGCCGCCACTGCCGTCGAACAGACGGATCGAGTTGCGTGCGAGATAGGTCGGGTCCTTGCGCATCAGCGGCATGATATCCTTCTGGATGATCGAGCGCGGCGCGGTCCAATAGGGGTTGAGGATGACCTCGTAGATCTTCGAGTTGAGGATCGGCGACTGGCGGTCGATCTTGCCGACGATCGCCGTATGGCGCAGCGCCACGCGGCCGTTCTCGACCGCTTCGATATAGGCGGCCGGAATGTTGACCATCACGTAGCGGCGGCCAAGATCGCCGGACATCGACTGCAGGCGAACGAGGTTGGTCTGGAGCTGGCCGAGGCGGGTGTTGGCGTCGACGTTGATCGCCTTCAGCGTGTATTCGCCGATGACGCCATCAGCCGGGAGGCCATGGCGAGCCTGGAAGCGCTTGACCGCGCCTTCGACGTAGGAATCGAAGGACGAGGAGACGCCTGCCGACTGCGGCAGGTCACCGGAGACCATCAGGCGCTGGCGAAGCTGCTGCACCGACGGATCCGTGACGCCGAGCTCGAGCTTGACGCTGGTCTGGACCATCGGCCAGCCGCCTTGCGAAACGATGTTCTGGTAGTCGAAGATTGCCTGCTGCACGTGGGCGATCGTTTCCGGGCCGAAGACCGGCGTGTTCGAAACGACCGTCGTCGCGGTGCGCGATGCCTTGGCGTCGTACTGGTCGTCCCAGGAGCCGCGGCGTGGCGAATTGATGATCTCGTTCAGGGCGTCCTGTGCGCTTGCCGCGCCGGCAACTGCCACGGCGCCGAAGGTTGCTGCCGAGCGCAGAAAGGCGCGGCGCGAGAATGCATCAATTCCATTCTTTTTCGACATATTCCTACCATCCCAATGCGTTGGCACGCGCCCTATGCGCTGGCACGCACGTTGCCGGAGCCCTAACACGATCGTGGTTAACAAAGGTCAACCAACGAGCCACCCTGCCCTCACAAGATTTCACGATACCGCGAGTGAGGACCCTCATCCGGCAGGCGAAACGCGAAACGAATCCACGCTCAAGAAAACACGTGGCCGCACCTACCGCATGTCGTCGTCGCTGTCACAGCAATATGGCCAATTCGTGTCTCGGACAGGTTGAACGGCGACATGGCACGCCTTTTGCTTTTCGCCGCAACGGATAAGCCGGCGGACGAGCTGCAGGCGGCAACATTTTGATTTTCTAATACTTTCCGTTTGGAAAGCCGGCCGAACGCAGGAATGGCGTGCCGAAGCGGTGCGGCTTTTCCGCAACAGGATGAGAAGCCGGCAAATGGCAAAGGTCGGACACGCAGGGATTGCGCCCGACCCTTGAACTGGAGGTTCTACAGCGCCGCGCGTCTATTCAGACGCGCAAAGGTCGCTGTACCACATTGAGTTTCTGCATAACTTTGTCCTTAGATCGCTTCGATCTAAGGAGTTATGCAGGGCCTGGATTACAGGCGGTACATGATCGAGTCGTTCCAGAAGCGATCGAGGCGCTGCAGGAGCTTGTTCATCTGGGTGAACTCGTCCGAACCGATACCGCCGACCTTCTGGATCGAGCCGATGTGGCGCTCGTAGAGCTTGGCGACGGTTTCGGCGATTTCCTGGCCGTCTTCCGTCAGGCTGATACGAACCGAGCGGCGGTCGACGCGAGAGCGCTGGTGGTTGATCAGGCCAAGGTCGACGAGCTTCTTGACGTTGTAGGAGACGTTCGAGCCGAGGTAGTAGCCGCGGGAGCGAAGTTCGCCGGCGGTCAGTTCCGAGTTGCCGATGTTGAAGAGCAACAGGGCCTGAACGGCGTTGACGTCGCTGCGACCTTCACGGTCGAATTCGTCCTTGATGACGTCGAGCAGACGGCGGTGCAGACGCTCGACGAGGTGGAGGGATTCCATGTAGAGACCGCGGATGGTTTCTTCCTGAGGGTCTCGGGGCTGAGCCGCCTGCGGCTTCATCTTCGTGTTCATTTGACTGCCTCACTGTTTTGTTTGGCGGTGTCAGTTTGTCTGCCCGCCTTGAGTGAGACCCTATCGAATACGTCTAAAATTCTACTTAAACCGCAGCCTTAACAAGAGCTTGCCATTTGACGAGCCTGTCTCAGGGTGAATCAACTCTTACCTGCTTGGCCTGCCGCCAGCGCTGAAAGAAGAGTGCCGCCCGGAAAAGAACGAAGGTGACGGCAACCGCCACATGCAGTACGACCAGCAAAGGCCGGGCACCGAAACTGGCCGGGTAGAACTCATACATGGCGATCTCGATCGCCGCTGCGACCACCCAGACCACGGGCCCCCAGGAGACGAGCAACCAGAGGCCGAGCGCCGCAACGGGATAGACCACGGCGAGCGCCGTCGCAGCCGCGCGCCACTCCGGCGACAACAGATCGAAGCGCCCGGCGCCACCATGGGAAAAGCCGATCAGCATGGCCCAGTAGTTAAGTGCGAACCAGATGCACGAGGCAGAGACCAGACGCAGGAAGATACCGAAGAGGATCTCGGTCAGCGATGGTTTCAGCACATGGGCAGAATCATGAAGCATGGCCGGCAAGATAGGGCGGGTCTTCCTCATCCGCCAGCGGGATCGTAGTTTCCCCTCCCCTGCCGCTATCTTTTTGAAGAGAAGAAATGCCGCAGTTCGTTCGCCCGACGCGCGGTTCCCAATTGCCGCCGCCCCATGATAAAGCGCTTGGCTAACGATGATTTTGACCGGAAAGGCGTGGGCGCGATGAACGACAGGACAAATCTTGTGGACAGGATCACCGGCCACCGCCGCATGCGCCGCAACCGCAAGGCCGACTGGACGCGGCGACTGGTGCAGGAAAACCGCCTGACCGTCGACGATCTGATCTGGCCGATCTTCATCGTGCCGGGCAGCAACATCGTCCAGCCGATCGAGGCGATGCCCGGCGTCAACCGCATGAGCATCGACAAGGCAGTGGAAGCGGTCAAGGAAGCGGCCGATCTCGGCATTCCGGCGATTGCGACCTTCCCGAACATCGACATGGGGCTGCGCGACGAGACCGGCTCCAACAGCCTTGCCGCCGACAACCTGATCAATCAGGCGACGCGGGCCTTCAAGAAAGCGGTGCCCGAGATCGGCATCATCACCGACGTCGCCCTCGATCCCTTCACCAGCCACGGCCATGACGGCATCCTTCGCAACGGCGAGATCGTCAACGACGAAACCGTTGAGATGATCGCAAGGGCGGCGGTCGCCCAGGCGGATGCCGGCTCCGACATCATCGCCCCCTCCGATATGATGGATGGCCGCATCGGCGCGATCCGCCAGGCGCTCGATGCCGCCGGGCACCAGAATGTCGGCATCATGTCCTATGCGACAAAGTTCGCGTCCGGGTTCTACGGCCCCTATCGCGAGGCGATCGGCACCGGCGGCCTTTTGAAGGGCGACAAGAAGACCTATTACATCGACCCGGCCAACGGCACCGAAGCGATCCGCGATGCTGCCCTCGACGTCGAGGAAGGCGCCGACATGCTGATGGTGAAACCGGGCCTGCCCTATCTCGACATCTGCTGGCGCATGAAGGAGGCCTTCGGCCTGCCCGTCTTTGCCTACCAAGTCTCCGGCGAATACTCGCAGGTCAAAGCCGCCGCCGCCAACGGCTGGATCGACGGCGAGAAGGTGATGCTGGAAACGCTGCTCGCCTTCAAACGCGCCGGCTGCGACGGTATCCTCAGCTATTTCGCCGTCGAGGTGGCTCGTATCCTTGCCAAAGGCCGTTAAGCGCAAGCTTCTGTTGCAGGAAATCAAAGTTCTACAGCGACCTTTGCGCGTCTGATAAGACGCGCGGCGCTGTGGTGAGCCTCCAATCCTTGTTTTGCAGGCATCACCATCCCATATCCTGCATGCAACCAAGCGAGGCTTAGACGGATGACCATGCACAACGAAGACCTGAGGCTGCCGAGCAATGACTGGCGCGCCTATCAGGGCGTGCTGTCGCGACGCATCTTTGCCTTCCTGCTCGACTACGCCATCATCGCGCTTCTGTGGATCCCGGCGGCGGTCGTCGTCTTCTTCCTGGGCATCCTGACGCTCGGCCTCGGCTTTATGCTTTACCCGGCGCTCTTTGCGATCGTCGCCATGCTCTATTTCGGCCTCACGGTCGGCGGCCGCGAACAGGCCTCCCCCGGCATGCGCATGATGGGCCTGGCGATCGCCCGCACCGACGGGCGCCCGATGGACTTCCTGACCGCCATCGTCCACCTCGTCATCTTCTGGATCGCCAACGCTCTGCTGACGCCGCTGATCCTGCTGATCGGCCTCTTTACCGACCGCAGCCGCCTGCTGCACGACCTCCTGATTGGCACCGTCACGGTCCGCCGTGACATGTACTGACCGGACGCAGCCATTGTCGGCAACGCTAAAATAACTGGACGGCGGAGGCGGAAGCTGCAAACGAGTGAGTTGACGTTTTCCATTCTTCCGCCATGCTATTGTCATGAACAACCGCGCGCAGAGTGACCTCCGCACTCGATGAACACACAGACCACACCGTCTCCGCAATTCTACCTGACTGCGCCGGCAGCCTGCCCTTATCTGCCGAACGAGATGGAGCGAAAAGTCTTCACCCACATGGTGGGCGAACGTGCGCCGGAACTCAACGATCTCCTGACCCAGGGCGGCTTCCGCCGGTCGCAGAACATCGCCTACCGCCCAGCCTGCGAGACCTGTCGCGCCTGCATTTCGGTGCGCATTCTTGCCAACGAGTTCAAGCCCACGCGCTCCATGCGCCGGGTGCTTGCCACCAATCAGGATGTGATCTCGGCAGAGTATCCGGCTGAGCCTTCCAGCGAACAGTACAATCTCTTCCGCCGCTATCTCGACCGCCGGCATCAGAAGGGCGGCATGTCGGACATGTCGGTGCTCGACTACGCAATGATGGTCGAAGATACGCACGTGCACACGAAGATCATTGAGTACCGCCTGCGGGTCGAAGGCGACGGCATCAGCGAGAAGGCACGCGGGCCACTCATCGCAGCAGCGCTGACCGATCGCATGGGCGACGGTCTTTCGATGGTCTACTCCTACTTCGACCCGGCGCGAGAGGACCGCTCGCTCGGCACTTTCATGATTCTCGACCACATTCGTCGCGCCCGCGAGCGCGGCCTGCCCCACGTCTATCTTGGCTATTGGGTCAAGGGATCGCGGAAGATGGGGTATAAAACAAAATTTTTGCCGCAAGAACACCTTATGGCCCGTGGCTGGGAACGCTATGAAGGCGGAGACGCCACCTTGGAAGCCGCTCCTACGAAAACGGGTTAGACATTGAGTTCATCTTCTGATGCCGTGATGCACCGGCGCGGCCTTGCCATCACCGGCCTCGGTGGCCTTGCCCTTTCCTTCGATATCCCGCTCATCCGTTCCGCCGGTGGCGACGTCTGGTCGCTGCTCGCGGTGCGCAGCCTGTCGACGTTCGTGATCGCGCTCGGCGCCTGGTTCGTGATCAACCGCGTGTTCGGCCGGAAGATTTCACTGTTGCCGGGCAAGACCGGGCTCGTCGTCGGCCTGTTCTACGGCATCAATTCCTGCACGTTCCTGCTCGCCGTCTTCAACACTTCGACGGCGAATGTGGTCTTCATCCTCGCCTTCACCTCGATGTTTGCCGCCATTTTGTCCTGGATCTTCCTGAAGGAACGACCATCGAACGCCACGCTCGTGACGATGTTGATCATGGTGTTCGGCGTCGGATTGATCGTTCAGGACGGGTTGGAAAGCGGCCACCTCTTCGGCGATGCGATGGCAGCATCCTCCGCCTTCCTGCTTGCCAGCGCGATCACGATCAGCCGCGCAAGCAAGCGCGACATGGCGCTGGTGCCGCTGGTCACGGCGATCTTCCCGGCAGCGGTCGCTCTGTTGATGCTGTCCCCTTCGGGATTCACGATTGCGGAACCCGGCTACATCTTCTTCAACGGTCTGGTGATGATCCCGCTCGCCTTCTTCTGCCTGGCGACGGGACCGCGTTTCCTCTCGGCGCCGGAAGTGGGCATGTTCTACCTGCTGGAAACGATCCTGGCGCCGATCTGGGTCTGGCTGGTCTTTGCCGAAACCCCGACAACGCAGACCTTGATGGGTGGCGCGATCCTGATCTTCGCCCTCATCGGCCATTCGCTCTGGCAGATGCGCAGCAGAGCGCTGAGGTCCGCGGTGGCCTGCGCCGAGTAGCGCTATCGATCAATTTTCACGGCGAGGACCGGTCGGCCGGGGGCGGCGCGACTTCTGTTCGGTTTCGCTGCGGCGGTCGCGAATCGGCGTCCGCTCGGGTACAGGCTCCGGCGCGCCGGAGGCCAGCCGGGTTTCCGGCATCTGCACACGCATCGCCCAAAGCTCGCGGTTGGTGTTGATCCAGGTGGCCGCCTCGCTCAAAGGCGCAGGATTTCCGCTTAGGGATTCGCCTTCGCGGCGCCGCAGGCGCGTGATGAGGCCCGCTGCCTCGAGGAGTGCTATGTGCTTCTCCAATTCTTCGCCGCGCACCGCAACGGCCGAGGCGATATCGGCGACACGCGCCTCACCGGCAAAGAGGATCTCGAAGATCCGCCGGCGTACCGGGCTGGCGAGCGCCAGGAGAATTTCGTCGAGGGCATTGGCGTTCGGCATCGTATCCATCCTGTTGGATGGGCAGTCATCCACGATACGCCGGCACATACAAGCGCCGCTTTTCGCTCGAGTTCGACTGTATTTCCAATACCTTAATGCGCAAATTCAATGCCCCGGATTGGGACACCAGCCATGCGGCTCATCGGCCGCACGGCTGGTATTTTATGGTCAGCCGCTGAACTTTCCGCTGCGCGGGAAGCCCTTCGGAACGACGCGACCGGCCGAGGCGCGATCGGCCTGCCATTCGATCAGTTCATCCTTCGTCTTGGTAAAGACGCGGCCAGCGCTGTCTTCCCAGATGAGCCCTTCTGCGATCGTGAAGCAGCGAATATCGGAGATGCCGCCATCCTTGTAACGCTGAAGCCGGACGCCCTTGCCGCGCGCCATCTCGGGGATCTGGACGAGCGGGAAGACGAGCATCTTGCGGTTCTCGCCAACGACGGCAACGTGGTCACCCTTGACCGGCACGACCAGCTTGGTTTCGTCCGGCATCGAGACGTTCATCACCTGCTTGCCCTTGCGGGTATTGGCAACGATATCGCTTTCCGTCACGACGAAACCGTTGCCGGCAGCCGACGAGACGATGAGCTTGCGCGCCGGATCATGGACGAAGGCGGTCAGGACGTCCTGGTCGTTCTCCATGTCGACGATGATGCGCAGCGGCTCGCCATGGCCGCGACCGCCAGGCAGCTTGTCGCCGCCGAGCGTGTAGACCTTTCCACCGGTCGTGAAGACCAGGATCTTGTCGGTCGTCTGCGCCGGGAACGCCACCTTGAGCGCGTCGCCCTCCTTGAACTGGAGCGACGACGTGTCGGAGATGTGGCCCTTCAGTGCCCGGATCCAGCCCTTTTCCGAGATGACGACGGTGATCGGTTCCTTCTCGATCATCGCCTGCTGGATCGCCTCCACGTCAGCCTCCGGTGCATCCGCGAAGGTGCTGCGGCGCTTGCCGATTTCGGTTGCCTTGGCAAACTTCTTTTTGACCTCGCCGATCTCCCAGGCGACGGTCTGCCACTGCTTCTCTTCCGACGCGAGCAGCGCTTCGATCTCGGCCTTCTCCTTCGACAGGGCGTCGAATTCGGTGCGGATCTCGAACTCTTCGAGCCGGCGCAAGGAGCGCAGGCGCATGTTGAGGATCGACTCGGCCTGCAGATCAGTGAGCGAGAACCGCTCCATCATGACCGGCTTCGGCTCGTCTTCTTCGCGGATGATGCGAATGACTTCGTCGATGTTCAGATAGGCGACGAGATAGCCGGCGAGTATCTCGAGCCGGCGATCGATCGCCGCCAGGCGATGGCGGGACCGGCGCTGCAACACCTCGCGGCGATGCGCCAGCCATTCCGAGAGCACCTCGTTGAGCGCCATGACCCGCGGTACGCGCCCCATGGACAGCACGTTCATGTTCAGCGAGATGCGGCTCTCAAGCTCGGTCAGCTTGAACAGCGACTCCATCAGGATGCCGGCATCGACCGAGCGGCTTTTCGGCACGAGAACGATGCGAACGTCTTCCGCGGATTCGTCGCGAATGTCTTCGAGCAGCGGCAGCTTGCGCGCAACCAGAAGCTCGGCAATCTTTTCGATCAGGCGCGACTTCTGAACCTGATAGGGAATCTCGGTGACGACGATCTGATAACCGCCACGGCCGAGATCCTCCTGGGCCCAGCGGGCGCGGACACGAAAACCGCCACGGCCGGTGCGGTAGGATTCGGCCATGCTTTCGCGGCTTTCGACGATCACCCCACCGGTCGGAAAGTCTGGCCCCTCGATGCCGCCCTTCTGCGGATTGGCCGGATCGTAAAGCAGATCTTCGACGGTCGCTTGCGGATGGCGGATGAGGTGCAGCGCCGCGTCGCACAGTTCATGCGCGTTGTGCGGCGGGATCGAGGTCGCCATGCCGACCGCGATGCCGGTTGCGCCGTTTGCGAGCAGGTTCGGGAAGGCCCCAGGGAGCACGGTCGGCTCCTGGTCTTCCTCGTTGTAGGTGGGGCGGAAATCCACCGCGTCCTGGTCGATCCCGTCGAGAAGGAGCGAACAGACGTCCGTCATCTTCGCTTCGGTGTATCGCATCGCCGCGGCGTTATCGCCATCGATGTTGCCGAAGTTGCCCTGGCCGTCGACGAGCGGGTAGCGGATTGCAAATTCCTGGGACAGGCGCACAAGCGCGTCGTAGATCGAGGCGTCGCCGTGCGGGTGGAACTTACCCATGACGTCGCCGACGATGCGGGCGCATTTCTTGAACGACGAGTTGGGTCTGAGGCCCATTTCGCTCATCGCATGCACGATACGGCGATGCACGGGCTTCAACCCGTCGCGGACGTCCGGAAGCGCGCGGTGCATGATGGTCGACAAGGCATAGGCAAGATAACGCTCTTCCAGCGCCGCCTTGAGGTCAACCGGCTGAATATTGTCGTCCCCGCCTGACGGGGGATTAAGGCTTTGTCCCATGGGACCTTGCTAGCGCAACAAACCCGGAACAGCAAGGTTTTCAGGGGATGCGATTGTGGAGAACCCCTTACCCGCCAACAGTTGGCGCGTGAAGCGATCCGCTTGCTCCGGCGCAATGTTCGTGTAACGGTCGGACGGCTATGCGTCGGAGGCGAGCGCTTGGTAACATCCCGGAAAGCATGCCCGACCAGGAACATGTGCGGTTTGGCCAAGCGAATATAATTTCGCCCTGTTTCGTAATAGCTTCGGCTGTAGTTGATTTGGACGATTTGTGAGGGGGATTGCAAGACACGAACTGGCCGCCGAAAACTTCCGGATGTTGCCGTTCGCTCCCAGTTGACGCCCTCTGCGGAGACAAACCAGATTAGCCACGCCTCATCTTCGAAACAGTTACACAATCAAAGATTTTACGAAGGAACTCGACAATGATGCACACGCGCAAGATCCGCCTGATGATGGCGAGCGCCGCGCTCCTCACGCTTACCAGCCCGGCCTTCGCACTCGACGGCGCGGACCTGATGAAGAAGCTCGACGCGGCAACGAACGCGAACGGCACCTCCATCACCTATGACAAGGCCGAAGTGGACGGCGACAAGGTGACGGTGACCGGCGTGCAGCTGAAGGTCGCCAGCCAGCCTGGCGAACCGACGAGCCTGAAGATCGGTGATCTGACCTTCGAAGGTGTCGAGGAAACCGAAGGTGGCGGCTACTACGCCGAAACCGTGTCGTTCCCTGACGTCAATGTCAGCCAGGACGAGGGAAGCATTTCGGTCAAGGACATCCTGCTTTCCGGCCTGACGATCCCCGCCAATGCCAACGGTGGAACGATCAACGACATTCTTCTCTACGAAAGCGCCAGCACCGGCCCGATCGCTCTCAACGCCAAGGGCAAGGAAGTCTTCTCGCTCGAAAGCACCGAAGCGAACCTGGCACGCCAGGAAAATGACGCCGGCTTCGACTTCGACGCGACCGCCTCGGGCATCAAGGCCGACCTGTCGACCGTCGAGGACGCCAAGACCAAGGAGGCGATCGAAAAGCTCGGCCTCACCACGATCGACGGCGCCTTGACGATGAAAGGCAGCTGGGAGGTCGAAAGCGGCAATGTCGCACTCGAAGAATATGCCCTCGACTTCAAGAACGTCGGCCGGCTGAACTTTGCCCTGGACATTTCCGGCTACACGCTTGCCTTCGTGAAATCCATGCAGGAAGCGATGAAGGCCGCCGAGGCCAATCCGAACAAGGAAGAGGCGAACCAAGCCATGGGCCTTGCCATGATGGGCCTGATGCAGCAGCTGACCTTCAACAGCGCCGAAGTCCGCTTCGACGATGCCTCGATCACCAAGAAGGCGCTGGACTATGCCGGTTCGCAGCAGGGCGTTTCGGGTGAGCAGATGGCTCAGTCGCTGAAGGGCCTGGTGCCGATCATGATGGCGCAGCTCAATGTGCCAGAACTGCAGAACCAGGTGTCGGCCGCCGTCAACGCCTATCTCGATGGACCGAAGAGCCTGACGATCAGCGCGGCACCGGAAAAGCCGGTTCCGTTCCCGATGATCATGGGCGCTGCCATGGGCGCACCGAACACCATTCCGTCGGTGCTCGGCGTCAAGGTGACCGCGAACGACTGATCGCTCCGCTTGCTCCGCCCGGAGCAACCGACCTTACCACGAGCTTTGCGCGCCCACCGGGCGCGCAAACTTTAGCGGCTCAGCCTGCCTGATTTGCCGTAGCCCACAGGACCTCTGGTCCAGCTTCATTCAGCAGATCTGTATTTTGCACCCGCCGGCCCTCCACAGGACAAGGGCTGTTTCTACTTGCGGCCATGCAAACGGTCGGCACCGTACGTCTTGAAGGCGCGCGCTTCGGTTGCAGTGGCCGTTACTCTCTCCGAACGTCGTTCATGGCGCCAAGAAAATTTCACCGCCGGGCGATAGCGTTTTTCATCAAAATCGTGCATGCCACACTCAGGCGGCCGAGAATTCGACGTTCCGTGAACTTGAGAGCATTTCAGCCTCGACGAGGAATTCTCGGACTCTGTGTAAGAAATACAAATATACGCCTGAATATCATCTTCATATTACGGCAGATCGGACGTAAATGCTCGCCTGGCTCCAGCAATCTGTAAATTTCAGGGAAGAATTGCTGGAGGGGAAATTCGCCCCCGTCCGTGCCGATTACTATTCGGGTCCGCCAGGTAAGCCGCTACGGCTCCTGCTTCAGGCGCGGACGGATTTCCTGTCGATCTGGCGCGCCAGCGACTATACCGAAAACGTCTCGCAGACCCGGATCCTCGGCCGGCAGATCATCGTCGTCAACTCGCCCGATCTGATCCGACAAGTGGTCGTCAAGCGACACGAGAACTTCGAGCGCAAGAGCCCGCAGATGCGCCGGGCGCTCGAGTTTCTGCTCGGCGACGGGTTGTTCATCTCGGATGGAGACACCTGGAAGCAACGCCGGCCGCTGGTGGCCGATATCGTCCACGCCAAGAGAGTGCCGTCCTTCGGTCCTGTCATGGAGAAGACAACCAGCGAACTGGTCGAGCGCTGGAACCAGATGCCCGACGGTGCCGAGGTCAACGCCCTGCACGAAATGGCGGGCCTGACCGCCGAGATCATCGCACGCAGCGTCTTCGGCAACCAACTCGGAGACGACAGTGCGGCCGCCGTGACCGAGGGCTTCACCAGCTACCAGTCGCTGGTCGATTCCATCAACATCGGCTATTTCCTCGGCTTCGACGACGGGCTTCCTGTCTTGCGCACCCCGAGCCTGCGTCGCTCGGTCAAGCGCATCCATGGGACCATCGACAAGGTGGTGGAGGATCACCTTGCCGGCCGCGGCGACCATAATTCGATGGTCGAACTGCTCATCCGGCGGCAGCAGCGAAATCCGGAGCTGAAGCTCGACCTCGTCGCCTTGCGCAACGAAGCCGCGACCATCTTCATGGCCGGTCACGAGACGACGGCAGCCACACTTACCTGGACCTGGTATCTGCTTTCGAAAGCAGGCTGGATCGAGAAGGCCGTGCACGACGAGATCGCCAGGGTCTGCGGCGACCGGACGCCGACGATCGACGACGTGCCGCGGCTCGAATGGTGCCGGGCCGTCATTGAAGAAACGCTTCGCCTTTACCCGCCGGTTCCGATCCTGGCGCGACAGACGCGCGAGGCGGACATGATCGGCGACGTTGCCGCCGAGCCGGGCTCGCTCGTCCTGATCGTGCCATGGCTCTTGCACCGCACGGAAAGTCTGTTCGAAGACCCACACCACTTCCATCCGGAGCGGTTCACCGAAGGCCGTCGCCCGACGCCCTACAGCTTCATTCCCTTCGCCAGCGGCCCCCGCGTCTGCCCGGGCCTGCATTTCGGCCTGACGGAAGCGATCCTCTGCCTGGCGATCATCGCTCAGCGCTACCGGGTTCGCCTGCGCGAACGCCACGCGGTCGAGCCGATCTGCCGGCTGACCCTCAGACCGAAGGGCGGGCTTCCGGTCACTTTACACAGGCGAGAAGGCACGTCGCATGGCGCCGGATAATCCTGGCGTCAGGGGACCGATTGCCAAGCGCAAGGCCTGGACTTTCGCTGAGGAGCAACCGCCGCGTCTTGGGGACGCATTGGCAGGCGGTGACCGGTCCCGGGCCTTCCGGCGCTATTGGATTACCGACAATCTGTGGAACCTTGCCAATCTCACTGCCCATTTCGGCATGAAGCTTCTGCCGATGGATGCATGCTCACGCCTGGGGGCCGCACTCGGCCTTTTCGTGGTGCCGCGCTTTCACAAGATCGCCACGCAGCGCGCCCGGGATACGATCAAACATCTGCGTCCGGACCTGAGCCCCGAGGAACAGGAAGCCTTGTTCCTCGAAAACTGCCAGGCCCAGGGACGGCTGATGACAGAATTTTCCGTCATCAACAGGTTGCAGCGGCATGGCGAGAGGTTGCGGACCGATGGCCTTGCTCCGATCCGCGACGTGGCGAAAGACGGCCCCGTCGTCCTCGTCGGGCTTCATCTCGGAAATTGGGAAGTTGGGACGATCGCGTTCCGCAGTCTCGGTCTCCAGCCTCATGCCTTCTACGTACCACCTAAGAGCCGTGCCAAAGCATGGATCGCCGAGCGCGTCCGCAGCAAGGCCGGATTGCGGTTTCTGCCGCCGGGCATGGAAGGAATCCGACCGGCGATCAAGATCCTGAAGAGCGGCGGCGTCGTCAGTATGTTCTGCGACGAAGGCTTTGGCGGCATGATCCGCGGACCGTTCTTCGATCGCAAACCTCATCAGGAAGGCAATCTCGCGCTTGCCATCCGCCTGGCGCGCATGACGGGTGCCACGATCTGCCCCTGGTACGGCTTGCGCACCGACGGTTTCCGTTTCGAATGCCAGGCGCTGGAGCCCCTCCGGCTTCCGGCTTCCGATGAGCCGAATGCACGCCTCGTGAAAGATATGCTGCTGTTGAACGATGCGATCGAGCCCGTCGTTCGCGCGCATCTCGACCAATGGTATTTCCTGGACAACGCGCTTCGGCCGGAATGACGCCTCATGGTTTTCCGCCCACTTGGCTTCCATGATATGATCAGCGCTTGATGCCTTCAGACCCCGGCCTATTTACATTGGGCGGGGATCCGAGGTCCCCGCATTCCTGACCGATAAAACGGAAGGAGGAGCCCATGGGACTGAAGCATGCGGATATCACCGCTATCCTTGGCCCGGTCGACGAGACACTGATGGCCGAGTTGCTGGCGACGGGGGCCACGGCCGGCGAACTCGCCGAGGCCATTGCTTGGGTCAACAACGACGAGGCGCTGATCGGCGAAGGCCGCCACTTGCCGGCTGGCCGGGTTGCGGCGTTGATCGATATCCTGACGCCGGACAATGACGAGGAACGGGACTTCGCGACCTAGCCGATCAGGCGGCGAGGCTGCGCTAGTGATTTTTGATTGCATGCAAGGTTGCCCCCGCGCGGCGGGCGGCGGGAGCATCAGGCCACGTGTTTTGTGTTGAGGGAGGTCAACGATGGCAGCCAAGGAAGTCAAGTTCAGTAGCGATGCCCGCGACCGTATGCTGCGTGGCGTCGATATCCTCGCCGATGCCGTGAAAGTGACGCTCGGCCCGAAGGGGCGGAACGTGGTGATCGACAAGGCCTTCGGTGCGCCGCGCGTCACCAAGGATGGCGTCTCGGTTGCCAAGGAGATCGAGCTCGAAGACAAGTTCGAGAACATGGGGGCGCAGATGCTGCGCATGGTGGCGTCACGCACCAGCGATGTTGCCGGCGACGGAACGACGACGGCCACGGTGCTTGCTCAAGCGATAGTCCGGGAAGGCGTCAAGGCAATCGCCTCGGGTATGAACCCGATGGACCTCAAGCGCGGCATCGACCTCGCCGTCGAGGCGATCGTGGCACAACTGAAGATCCATGCCCGCAAGATTTCCAACAACGAGGAAATCGCCCAAGTCGGCACGATCTCCGCCAACGGCGACAAGGAAATCGGCAACTATCTGGCACAGGCGATGGAGCGCGTCGGCAACGAGGGTGTGATCACCGTCGAGGAGGCCAAGACCGCCGAGATCGAACTTGAGATCGTCGAGGGCATGCAGTTCGACCGCGGCTATCTCTCCCCCTATTTCATTACCGACCAGGAGAAGATGCGCGTCGAATTTGAGGACCCGTACATTCTCATCCACGAGAAGAAACTCTCCAACCTCCAGGCCATGATCCCGATTCTCGAATCGGTCATCCAGGCGAGCCGTCCCTTGCTGATCATCGCCGAGGATGTGGAGGGCGAAGCGCTTGCCACGCTCGTCGTCAACAAGCTGCGCGGCGGTCTCAAGATCGCAGCCGTCAAGGCCCCCGGGTTTGGAGATCGGCGCAAGGCCATCCTCGAGGACATCGCCATCCTGACGGGCGGCACGGTCATTTCCGAGGATCTCGGCATCAAGCTTGAAAACGTGACGCTCGACACGCTCGGGCACGCCAAGCGGGTGATGGTCGAGAAGGAAAACACCACGATCGTCGATGGCGCCGGAACGAAGGCGGATATCGGCGGACGTGTCAGCCAGATCAAGGCACAGATCGAGGAAACGACCTCCGACTATGATCGGGAAAAGCTGCAGGAACGGCTCGCCAAACTCGCCGGCGGCGTTGCGGTGATCCGGGTTGGCGGCTCGACCGAAGTCGAAGTGAAGGAAAAGAAGGACCGGGTCGACGATGCCCTGCATGCGACGCGAGCCGCGGTAGAGGAAGGCATTCTGCCCGGCGGCGGCGTCGCGCTGCTGAGGGTCGTCCACGCGCTCGACGGGCTCAAGGCCGCCAATGACGATCAGCGCGTCGGCATCGAGATCGTTCGGCGGGCGCTCGAGGCGCCGGCGCGCCAGATCGCCGAGAATGCTGGCGCTGAAGGTTCGGTGATCGTTGGAAAGCTGCGGGAGAACAGTGACTTTGCCCACGGCTGGAACGCCCAGACCGGAGAGTACGGCGATCTGTTCCGCATGGGTGTCATCGACCCCGCAAAGGTCGTGCGCGCGGCGCTGCAGGATGCGGCTTCCGTCGCCGGCCTGCTGGTGACGACCGAGGCCATGATCGCCGAAAAACCGAAAAAGAACGGACCGACGCCGCCGTCTGGTGCTGGAATGGACTTCTGACGGCCGCCAGACGCTCATTCTCGCATGGCGAACGCGACCGTCGAGGGTTCAGCCGCGCCGTTCTACGGCAAGCACTGAACCCAGATCACAGGCAGACCATGAAAAAAGCCCGGCGAGACGATCGCCGGGCTTTCGTTTTTGACAGGTCTCTTCGACCTCAATCCTTCTTCTGCGGGATCGGGCGAAGCGCCAGTTCACGCAGCTGGGCCGGCGTCGCCTCGGACGGCGCACCCATCAGCAAGTCGACGGCCTGCTGGTTCATCGGGAAAATCGAGATCTCGCGCAGGTTCTTGGCGCCGACGAGCAGCATGACGATGCGGTCGATACCGAAGGCCATGCCGCCATGCGGCGGTGCGCCATACTGGAAGGCGCGATAGAGGCCGCCGAACTGCTCTTCGACTTCCTGCTGCGACTTGCCGGTCAGCTCGAAGGCCTTGACCATGACTTCCGGGAGCTGGTTACGGATCGAGCCGGAGGCGATCTCGAAGCCGTTGCAGACCATGTCGTACTGGTAGGCCTTGAGCGACAGCGGATCTTCGGTGTTCAGCGCCTCGAGGCCACCCTGCGGCATCGAGAAGGGGTTGTGGGCGAAATCGATCTTCTTTTCGTCTTCCAGCCATTCGTAGAACGGGAAGTCGACGATCCAGCAGAATTCAAAGCGGTCACGGTCGACGAGGTTCAGCTCCTCGCCGGCGCGTGTGCGGGCTTCGCCAGCAAACTTGTAGAACTTCGAAGGGTCGCCGGCGACGAAGAAGCAGGCGTCGCCGTCATCGAGGCCAAGCTGGGTGCGGATCGCATCGGTGCGTTCCTCGCCGATGTTCTTGGCAAGCGGACCGGCGCCTTCGAGCTTTTCGCCTTCCTTGCGCCAGAAGATGTAGCCGAGGCCCGGCTGGCCCTGGCTCTGGGCCCAGGCGTTCATGCGGTCGCAGAAGGCGCGCGAGCCACCGGTCTTGGCCGGGATCGCCCAGACTTCAACCTTCGGGTTCGAGGCGATCATGTTCGCGAAAACCTTGAAGCCGGAGCCGGCGAAGTGCTCGGTAACCGCCTGCATCTCGATCGGGTTGCGCAGATCCGGCTTGTCGGAGCCGTATTTGCGGATCGCCGTGTCATAGGGGATGCGCGGGAACTTTTCCGTCACCGGCTTGCCATCGGCAAACTCGACGAAGATCTCGCGGATGACCGGCTCCATCGTCGACCACACGTCTTCCTGCTCGACGAAGCTCATTTCCAGGTCGAGTTGGTAGAACTCGCCCGGCAGGCGGTCGGCGCGCGGGTCTTCGTCGCGGAAGCACGGCGCGATCTGGAAGTAACGGTCGAAGCCGGCAACCATCAAGAGCTGCTTGTACTGCTGCGGCGCCTGCGGCAGGGCATAGAAGTTGCCGGGGTGGATACGCGACGGAACCAGGAAGTCGCGTGCGCCTTCCGGTGACGATGCGGTCAGGATCGGGGTCGTGTATTCGGTAAAGCCGACTTCGCCCATGTGGCGGCGCATCGACGAGATGATCTGGGTGCGCTTGACGATGTTCTTGTGCAGCGTGTCGCGGCGCAGGTCGAGGAAGCGGTACTTGAGACGCACGTCTTCCGGATAGTCGGGCTCGCCGAAGACCGGCAGCGGCAGTTCCTTGGCGGCCGAGAGTACCTCGATCTCCTGCGCGTAGAGCTCGATTTCGCCGGTCGGCATGCCTTTGTTGACGGTGTCGTCGGTGCGAGCCTTGACGCGGCCGTCGATGCGGATGACCCACTCGCCGCGAACGGTTTCAGCCGACTTGAAGGCCGGGCTGTCCGGATCGGCGACGACCTGGGTGATGCCGTAGTGGTCGCGCAGGTCGATGAAGAGCACGCCGCCATGGTCACGGACACGGTGGACCCAGCCCGAAAGGCGAACGGTGGAGCCGACGTCCGACTTGCGGAGGGCGGCACAGGTGTGGCTGCGGTAACGATGCATCGTTTTATCCCGGAATTGCGAAAGAGCCGCGCAGGCTCGTGGGACACGGCGCGCGGCACATGGTCAAAATCGGGCGGAAAAGCGCATGATGCGCCGGCTTTGTCAAGCCGCGCGACCCGCCGCCGCCCCAGATGGAGATGCGTTCTAAACCAAGGAAACGGCCAGTCCAAGGCCGCTTGAGACAGAAGCAGGCCGAAATGCCGCGAAAAGAACGGCAATCGTCACAATTCGGGGCTGTCCGGCCACGGAATGCGGGGCTACACATTGGAAGGCCCCACAATGATCCCCCGAGTCGCGGCCGCTTTCCCGGATGTCGCCTGCCCCATGTCTCAGATTCGCCCGCTCATCCCCCTCCTCGTCACCGCAGGCATCCTCATCGGCGGCAATGGCCTGCAGGGCACCTTCATCTCGCTTCGTGCGCTGGAGGAAGGTTTCTCGACATCCCTGATCGGCGTCGTCGGGGCCGGCTACAATATCGGTTTCGCGCTCGGCTGCGTCTATGTCACCCGCATGCTGCGCGCCATCGGCCACATCCGCACCTTCTCGGCAATGGCGGCAATTGCCTCCGCCGCGGCCATTTCGATGGTGCTCGTCATCAATCCGCTGATGTGGTTTCTGATGCGGCTGCTTGCCGGAATCTGCTTCGCCTGCCTGTTTGCGACCGTCGAAAGCTGGCTGAACGCCAGCGTCACCAATGCCAACCGGGCGCGTACGCTTTCCGTCTATCGCCTCGTCGACCTCGGATCGGTGACGGCGGCGCAATATGTCATCCCCGGCATCGGCCTCGAGGGCTTCGAACTCTTCGCCATCATCTCCATGGCACTGACACTGTCGTTAGTGCCGATCTCCTTTGCCGACCGATCGAGCCCGGTAGCGCCCGAAGCGATCCGGTTCGACGTCAAGGCGCTCTGGAACATTTCGCCGCTCGCGACTGTCGGGTGCATCGTCGTCGGCCTCACCAACGCCGCCTTCCGCTCGCTCGGGCCCATCTATGCCCAGGGCATCGGCCTTTCAGTGACGGCGATCGCCACCTTCATGAGCGCCGGCATCATCGGCGGCGTCGTGCTGCAATATCCGCTCGGCCATTATTCCGACCGGATCGACCGCCGGCTGATCATCCTGATCGCCACCTTCGGCTCGCTGCTCGCCGGCCTGTTCCTGGCCTTCGGCGCCGGCAACGACGAATGGCTGAACTTTGCCGGCATCTTCCTCTTCGGCGCCTTTGCCATGCCGCTCTATTCGCTCTGTTCGGCCCATGCCAACGACCACGCCGCCGAGGGGCAGCATGCGCTGGTATCTGCCGGCATGCTGTTCTTCTGGTCGCTTGGCGCGATCATCGGCCCGCTGTTTGCGTCCTTCCTGCTCGAGATCTTCGGGCCGCAGGCCCTCTTCATCTACACGGCGGCGATCCTGTTCCTGTTCATGCTCTACACCTTGCAGCGCATGACGGCGCGCGGGCCGGTGCCCGCCGGCGAGCGCGCAATGCCGTTCCGCAACCTTTTGCGCACCTCGTCCTTCTTCAACAAGCTCGCCGCTGGCAACAACCACAAGCGCAAGGATGGCTGAGCCTGCGGCAAGATGCGCGCAGTTCGGATAATTGCTGAACTCCACAATCAGGTTTAGAACCGGCAGCAACCTGAACAGCAGCCGAGATTGCCGAAATGCCCGTCATCAGCCGCCGCACTTTTCTTCAAGGCTCCGCTGCTCTGGGAGGTGCCTTTGCGCTCGGCGCCGGCATGGCGGCCCGCGCTGGGGCCGCGCCGGATCCGCAGACCCTGACGGCACGCCTCACCGAAGCGCAGATCGCCAGGGATGGCGTGACGCCGAAGGTGATGACCTACGGTTTGGGCGAGGCTGAAAACAGCGGCGTGCCGCCGGTCCTGCGCATGCGCAAGGGTGAGCCCTACGCCGCGCGTCTCATCAACCGGCTCGACGAGCCGACGACAGTGCACTGGCACGGCCTTCGCATCGCCAACGCCATGGATGGCGTTCCCGAGCTGACGCAGCCCTATGTCTATCCCGGCGACCGTTTCGACTATCTCTTCACGCCGCCGGACGCCGGCACCTTCTGGTACCATCCGCACTGCAACACGCTGACCCAGATGGGCAGTGGGCTCACCGGCGTGATCGTCGTCGAGAACCCCGAGGATCCGGTCTTCGATGCCGAGATCGTGCTCAACCTCCGCGACTGGCGGCTTGGCACGGGCGGCGCCTTCATCGATCCGTTCAAGCCGCGCGATGCCGCGCGCGGCGGGACCTATGGCACGGTGCGCACCGCCAACTGGCAGCAGGAACCGACTTACGACGCACGGGCCGGCGGGCTCATTCGCGTGCGCATCGCCGCGACCGACGTTACCCGCATCTACACGATCGGCCTCGATGGCGCTGAGGCGATGGTGATCGCGCTCGACGGCAACCCGGTCGACAAACCCTTTTCCCTCGATCGCTACGACTTCGGCCCAGGCCAGCGTGTCGACCTGGCGTTGCGCATGCCCGATGGCGAGGGCCAGACCGTTTCCCTCGGCAATTTCCGCGGATCGCATCCCTGGACCATCGCACGCTTCCGGGCGATCGGCGCGTCGCTGAAACGCGACCTTAGGGATGTCGCCCCCCTGCCCGCCAACCCGATCGCCGAGGCGGATCTCTCCGTCGCGACCCGTGTGCCGATCGAGCTGACGGCGACGGCCGAGCACAAGGCGGCGCCTTCGATCTGCGGCTCTCTCGGCTATACGTTCTGGGCGATCAACAAGGTGCCGTGGCCAGGCGACACGCCGGACCCGATCGCGCCGATCGAGGAGATGAAACTCGGCAAGAGCTATGTGCTGCAGATTGCCAACCGGACGCCGCATGCGCATCCGGTCCATCTGCATGGCTTGAGCTTCCGTATTCTCAACTCCAACAAACGGACCTTCCTGCCGCCACCGACCGATACGATCCTGCTTTTGCCCGACGAACAGGCGGAAGTGGCGCTAGTAGCGGACAATCCGGGCGACTGGGTCATCCATTGCCACATCATCGAGCATCAGAAGACCGGCATGACGGGTTATTTCAAGATCGTCTGAGAATTTCGATTGTGACAGATGCCGCGAAGAGCTACACGAAAATCTAAGCCGCATTTTTGCCACAGTGATTTAAATCTGATGATTGAAACAACCACAGACCTTGAGGCCGCCTGCGAGCAGCTGGCCCGTTCAAATTATATTACGATTGACACCGAATTTCTGCGTGAGACGACCTTCTGGCCGGAGCTCTGCCTGATCCAGATGGCGAGTCCGGATCTCGCCGTCATTGTCGACCCGATGGCCAAAGGCATCGACCTTTCGCCCTTCTTCGCGCTGATGGCCAATCCTGAAGTCATCAAGGTATTCCATGCCGCGCGTCAGGACATCGAGATCATCTTCCATCTCGGCAACCTCATTCCGCACCCGATCTTCGACACACAGGTCGCGGCCATGGTTTGCGGCTTCGGCGATAGCGTCTCCTATGACCAGCTCGTCAACCGCGTGACCGGCACCCAGATCGACAAGTCCTCGCGCTTTACCGACTGGAGCCGCCGGCCGCTGACCGACAAGCAGCTCGACTATGCGCTCGCCGACGTCACGCATCTGCGCGACATCTACAAGTATCTGGCTGCAGAGCTGGAACGCGAGGGGCGTTCGTTGTGGCTGACCGAGGAGATGGCGATCCTCGAGGCACGCGACACCTATGACCTGCATCCGGACGACGCCTGGCAGCGTCTCAAGATGCGCGTCAAGAAACCGATCGAACTCGCCGTCCTCAAGACCGTCGCTGCCTGGCGCGAACGCGAGGCGCGCGCCCGCAACGTGCCGCGCGGCCGCATCCTGAAAGACGACGCCATCTACGAGATTGCCCAGCAGCAGCCGAAGGACGCGGAGGCCCTGGCGCGGCTTAGGACCGTTCCCAAGGGCTGGGAACGCTCCAGCGCCGGAACTGCGGTCATCGAGGCGGTCAACGAGGCGCTAGCGATCCCGAAGACCGATCTGCCGAAGCTACCGCGCCAAAACCATACGCCGGAAGGCGCCGCTGCCGCAGGCGAAATGCTCAAGGTTCTTTTGAAGCTCATCGCCGAAAAGCAGGGCGTGGCCGCGAAGATCATCGCCAACAGCGACGATCTCGACAGGATCGCCGCCGAAGGCGAGAAGGCCGATGTCGGCGCACTCAAGGGCTGGCGGCGCGAACTCTTCGGTGAAACCGCGCTGAAGCTCATCAACGGCGAAGTGGCTCTTCGTTTCGTCGACAAGAAGATCGAGACGGTGGAGCTCGGCAGCTAGATCGCGTTTGCGACAGGTGGCAAACGGTATCGGGCGGAGTCAAGTTTCCGCCCGAATCCGGCTCTAGCTGAAAGCCGGGCGGAACAGAATCACCATCGTCTCGAACGAAGGTGACTACTGCATGTTTCCTTA
Organism: Ensifer sp. R-19; assembly: GCF_049905105.1. NCBI lineage: Bacteria > Pseudomonadati > Pseudomonadota > Alphaproteobacteria > Hyphomicrobiales > Rhizobiaceae > Ensifer > Ensifer sp. R-19. Next base: position 948,986 of record NZ_CP184569.1, on the reverse strand, counting down.
ATCGTACCCGATTAAAGGGCAAAAACATGCAGAAATTCAAAGTGCTACAGCGACCCTTGCGCGTCTGATAAGACGCGCGCCGCCGTAGGCGTGGCAGAGCGGCAACGTTGCGTGCCGACTGACACGTATGCCGCTTCTTCCGTACCGGGGCTTCCTATGCGTTGGCGCTTCTCCACTTTCGAAGGACTTCTGCTGCTGCTCGTCATCGCGGGCGCAGGGGCAGTTTACGCATGGGTTTTCTATGGAAAGGGCGCCCTGATCGGCGCCACCTACGCGCTCTTTATGTGCCTGCCGATCATTGCCTTCGAGAGGCGCATCATCTTCCGGCGCCTCAATCGGCGGATCCACGCCTTCTCGACGCCTGTCTTCTTTGTCGCCTCGCTTGCGATCTACTTCGTGCTTCTCGATGTCGGCTACGCGGCGGCCGGCCTGATCATGCAGACAAGCGGCGTTATGGACGACAACTGGATGGAGGCGATGACGCCATCCAAGACGGTCCTGCTCTTCGCATTGGGTATCTCGGGTTCGCTCGTCTTCATCCTCCGGGTTCGCGAGCTTTTGGGCCGCGATGTCTTTCTGAGCCTGCTGACGGGGCGTTACCGCAATCCGGTTCAGGAAGAGCGCGTCTTCCTGTTCGTCGACCTCGCCGGCTCGACCAGCTACGCCGAGAAACACGGCGACCTCAGGATGCAGGAATATCTCGGCCGGCTGTTCGCGACGATTGCCGACCCTGTGCTGCGCTATCGGGGGTCGATAGACGACTATGTGGGCGACGCTGCCGTCATCACCTGGCCCTTCGACCGCGCCACCAACAATGCGGCCTGCATTCATTGCGTCTTCGACATTCTGGAAATAATCGATGCGGAGGCGCACCGCTGGCAGAAGGAATTCGGCGAGGTCCCGCGCCTGCGCGCAGCCCTTCATGGCGGCACCATCGTCGCTGCCGAAATCGGCCTCGACAGGCACAAGATCACCTATTTCGGCGATACGGTGAACACCACCGCCCGGCTGGAAGGCTTTTGCAAGACACTCGGCCACCAGGTGCTGATCTCCACCGACCTCGCCCGCAAGATGCGTCTGCCGCACTATGTCCGGGTCGAGGATCTCGGCGAGCACGCGATCAAGGGCCGCGGTCAAAAGCTCGGCGTTCTGGCACTGCGTGTCGGAGGCTCGACGTCCGCCCTTGCGCCCAGTGCGGCGGAATAGTCACCGTCGGGCCGTAGCCGCTTCAGCCGTGCAGTTTTGCGCCCTTGGTAATCTTGTCGACCAGCTTCTTGTCCGCATGGATGGCGATGCCGGCGACCGCGGCATCGTCCGGTCTGGTTTCCGCGAAAACCGCGCGATTGGCATTGTCGTGGCCGGTGGCGAACATGGCGTCGACATAAATCGACGTCCGCACATCCCTTTCGATCGCACGCCGTTGAATGTTGCCAAGCGTCTTCCCATCTGCGGCGAGCACGATGATCGGCTGAACGCTCAAGGCGTTGTAGACGTTGCCGGCGCCGTCGCGATAATCTTCGCCGATGATATCGGGCTTCTGTCCGGCAATACCGGTGGCGAGGAAGGCGGTGACGTTCAGCTTTTGCCAGGTTGCCAGGTCTTCGCGCAATACGATCGCAAATTTGGTATCGAACATGACGGTCATCTCCATTTCAGCCCGACAGGGCGTGCCGGAAGACGCATTATCGGAGGGTGCTGCCGTCGATCTTGAACGATTGTGCGGGACGCGAGGTGACGGTATCCGGGTCGCTCCCGCCGTCGATGGCATCGAGCGCATAGAAGCGCGCCTGCATGGGAAATTTTTCGAACTGCACCGCCACGACACCTATGCGATCGGCGTGACGCTCGGCGGCGTCCAGACGTTCCAGTACCGCGGTGAAAGCCGTTTCAGCAGGCCCGGAAGCATCATCATCCTCCACCCGGACGAGGTCCACGATGGCGGCGCGGGAACGGAGATCGGGCTGCGCTATCGGATGATGTATCTGCAGCCGGAACGCTTGCTCGCCGCGCTCGGCGAAACGGGGCGCGCCCTGCCCTTCGTCGCAGCACCGGTGGTGGGTGACGAGGCCCTGCGGCAGGCGGTCGGAGAAGCCGTGATGGACCTCGACAATGGCATCGACGAACTGGCGCTTGACGACATCCTCGTTCGGATCGCGGAGGGCCTCTACCGGCATGCCGGCGCCAAGGACATCAAGCCGGGAAAGGCCGACAAGCACGCAGTTCTGGAGGCAACCGAATACCTTCGCGCCAATCTCGAGCGGCCCGTGGGTTCCCAGGAACTCGAGGCCGTCAGCGGGCTCGATCGCTTCACGCTGGCGAGGCAGTTCCGCAAAGTTCTCGGCACAAGCCCGCATCGCTACCTCCTGATGCGCCGGCTGGAGCGCGCCCGGCAGATGATTGCCAGGGGAGAAAGTCTTGCAGGTGCTGCGCTCGAAACCGGCTTTGCCGATCAGGCGCATTTCACCCGCCATTTCAAGCGCGCCTATGGCATAACACCAGGACGCTGGGCGAGCCTCGCCGTCGCCGGCTGAGCCTGTCACCAAAGCTTCATCGGTCTGTCAGACAAGCATCACCCCTTCGTCATCTAAGCCGCCTATCGGGTTGCGGTCTACAGCGCCGCGCGTCTTATCAGACGCGTAAAGGTCGCTGTAGCACTTCGAATTGCTGCATGTCTTTGTCCTTAAATCGAGGGCGATTTAAGGAGGCATGCAGGAGGCTCCAACCCATGGTGACTTTTATGACGAAAACGCTTCTCGCCACCGCGGCGCTCTCACTTTTGATGACGATGGCCGCCTCGGCCGAGGAAAAGTCCTTCACCGCAACGCTGAAGGGTCACGCGATCCTGCCGGCGAACACGATCATCGCCGCTCCCTCGGATGCACCCGATTACCTGAAGACCTCCGGCAAGTTCACCTCCGCGGACCGCAAGCGCGCAGAAGCGCTCGGCACCGTGCCGGGCAAGGACGGCGTTCGCCCGACCGGGCTTTCGCTGCCCTTCAACGGCCAGCCGATGCAAGGCTTTTCCGGCATCAAGGCGATGGAGGACGGTACGTTCTGGAGCCTCTCCGACAATGGCTTCGGCAACAAGCTGAACTCCACCGACGCCATGCTGATGCTGCATCACGTCAAGATGGACTGGGATGGGGGCAAGGTCGAAGCGCTGAAGACCCTCTTCCTCACCGACCCGGACAAGAAGGCACCCTTCCCGATCGTCATGGAAGGTTCTGACAAGCGCTATCTCACCGGGGCGGATTTCGACGTCGAATCGATCCAGCCGGTCGCCGACGGCTTCTGGGTTGGCGAAGAATTCGGACCCTACATCCTCAAGTTCGATCTCGACGGCAAGCTGACGGACGTGGTTGCGACGACGGTCGATGGCAAGCCGGTCCTGTCGCCCGACAATCCGACGCTGACGCTGCAGGCCGACCCGTCGAAGAAGACGCCCGCTTTCAACCTGAAGCGCTCCGGCGGCTATGAAGGCATGGCCCTTTCCAAGGATGGCAGCAAGCTCTATGGCCTGCTCGAAGGCCCCCTCTGGACGGACGGCGAAACGGTCGAGCAGGCCGATGGTCGCCCGGCGCTGCGCATCATCGAACTCGATGTCGCGAGCAAGGCCTGGACCGGTCGCAGCTGGCTCTATCCGCTGGCTGAAGGCGGCGAGGCGATCGGCGACTTCAACATGCTCGACGACAAGACCGCGCTGGTGATCGAACGCGACAACGGCGCCGGCACGGTCGACAAGGCGTGTGCCGACCCGAAGGACCCGAAGCCGGACTGCTTCGCCACCGGCTCCAAGGTCAAGCGCATCTACAAGATCGCCTTCGATGACAGCAATGTCGGCAAGGCCGTCCGCAAGATCGGCTACATCGACCTGCTCAAGATCGCCGACCCGGATAACAAGAAGCGCCAGGGCGGCGGCGAAGGCTTCTACGACATGCCCTTCGTCACCATCGAGAACGTCGACCGCGTCGATGAGACCCACATCATCGTCGGCAACGACAACAACCTGCCGTTCTCGGCCGGTCGCGCGCTCGACAAGGCCGATGACAATGAATTCGTGCTGCTCGAAGTCGGCGATTTCCTGAAGGCCGAATAATCAAAAAGGGCGCGCCAGCCCAGGTTGGCGCGCCCTTTCCGCAAGAAACAAGATTTTCCCCAGCCTCAGCTTTCGAAGTGGAAAGCGAGCCTCTTGCCGGTGAGCTTGCCGAGTTGCTGCAGGCGCCCATCCAGCCGCTCGCCGGCAAACTCCGAATAGGCGGCCGGAACGACGATCTCGAGATCCACGTCCGGCTGGGACGATTTGCGGAACGTCAGGTTCTGCGTAATCCCCGGCATCGACGCCGAGAACAGGTAGGCGACACGCAGCAGGCCGCCGAGCAGCTTCGCCAGTTCCAGCAAGCGCGGCGTGGTGATACCGGCAAGCGCGTTCGTGGCGCCGTCATCGTTCAGCCCTTCGAAGCGGTAGTAGTTGGCAAGCGCGATATAGGCGCGGCCCGCATGGGTGATACCGGAGAAGGTCGAGTGGGCGATGATGTTCAGCGCCTGCAGGCCGCGATAGTCGGGATGCGCGCGCCAGCTGATATCGGCGAGCAGGCACGCGGCCTGACGATAACGGCTTTCCTCTTCCGTCTCTTCTATCCCGAAGAACGGCACCATGCGGCCCGTCCAGTCGGCCAGTTCACGCGCATGCTCGGGTGAGCGGGCGCGCAGGATGGCGATTTCATTCGCCGCCGTCAGCAGCGGATCCTGGGCGCGTTCCTCGTCCTTCAGCAACGAGAACAGATAGCCTTCGCGCACACCGAGTGCCGAGAAGGAAATCCGCTCCGGCTTCATGATCGAGAGCGCTTCCTGCATGGCGATCGCCCCGAAGGGCAGAAGGCTGCGGCGGCTCTTCGAGATCGTCGCATAGGCCGACGGCTTGATGCTCTTCGGCTCGATCACTTCAGGCAGCAGCGCCATCGCCTCGTCGTAGGAAATCTCGTAGCCCTGCATCATGTGCAGCGGATAGTCCCGGGTCTCCATGTGCAGCTTGGCGATCGAGCGCCATGTGCCGCCGACGGCGTAGAAGGTGCGGCCCGTACCGGTCCTCAGCACGGCCGAGTTCTTCATGAACTTGCGCACCCAGGTGCGCGCTTTCGTGAGCGAGCCATTGCTGTGTTCGAACAGCCGGATGCCGCCGAGCGGCAGGGTGATACCCTTGCCGATCTTCGTGCCCGAGACGTCGACGAGCTCAAGGGAACCGCCGCCAAGGTCGCCGACGACGCCATCAGGATCGTGATAGCCGCTGACGATACCCATCGCGGAATAATAGGCCTCCTCCTCGCCGGTGAGGATACGGACCTTATGGCCGAGGATCGCCTCCGCCTTCTCGATGAAGGCCGGACCGTTGCTCGCTTCGCGTGCTGCCGCCGTGGCGAGCACATACATCGATATGGCACGCGCCTGCTTCGAGAGCGCGTGGAAGCGATGCAGCGCCCTGAGCGCGCGCTCGACGCTTTCTTCGTCCATGCGTCCGGTCGCATCGATGCCCTTGCCGAGACCGCACATCACCTTTTCGTTGAACAGCATGGCCGGCGAACGGCTCAGGCCTTCATAGACGACAAGGCGGATGGAGTTCGAACCGATATCGATAACGGAAACCGGGCGGATGCCGGGCAGACGCCCCTGCGCTTCTGATTCGACCATGCAATTCCAGTTTATTTGTGCCAGCCGCTCTTCCAGCCAGCTATGAGCTTCGGTGCGCTGGACTTCAGGGCTTCACCCCGGCCGGAGAGGCTGGGATTGGTCATGAAATAATGCTGTGCGTTGAAAGGCTCGGCGTCCTTGCCGACTTCCATCCGGCGAGAGGTGCCATCAGGAAGAATTTCGTAGCTCTGCTGGTTGTCGATGAGATTGCCCAGCATGATCTGCGACAGAACCTGTTCGTGCACAGTCCGGTTGATGAGAGGCACGAGCGTCTCGACCCGCCGGTCCAGATTGCGCGGCATCATATCCGCCGAGCCGATATAGACAAGGGCATTTTCCGATGGAAGCCCATGGCCGTTGCCGAAGCAGAATATGCGGGAATGTTCGAGGAAACGGCCGACGATGGACTTGACACGGATGTTGTCGGAGAGCCCGGGGACTTGCGGCCGAAGGCAGCAGATGCCGCGCACCACGAGGTCGATCTCGACGCCGGCGCGGCTCGCCTTGTAGAGCGCGTCGATGATTTCCGGGTCGACGAGAGAATTCATCTTCATCCAGATCGCCGCCGGGCGCCCGGCCTTGGCATGTTCGATCTCTTCGTCGACGTGCTTGAGGATGCGCGGGCGCAGCGTGTGCGGCGAAACCGCGAGCTTCATGCCGGCTTCCGGCTCGCCATAGCCGGTGATGAAGTTGAAGATGTTCGCCATGTCGTGGGCGATCACCGGGTTGCAGGTGAAGAACGACAGGTCGGTATAGATCTTCGCCGTCACCGGGTGATAGTTGCCGGTGCCGAGGTGGCAGTAGGTCCTGAGCCTGCCTTCCTCACGCCGCACCACCATCGACATCTTGGCGTGAGTCTTGAGTTCGATGAAACCGAAAACGACCTGCACGCCGGCGCGCTCGAGGTCGCGCGCCCAGCGGATATTGGCCTCCTCGTCGAAACGGGCCTTGAGCTCGACCAGCGCCGTCACCGACTTGCCGGCTTCAGCCGCATCGATCAGCGCGCGCACGATCGGACTGTCGTTCGAGGTGCGGTAGAGCGTCTGCTTGATGGCGACCACTTCAGGATCGCGTGCCGCCTGCAACAGGAACTGCACGACGACGTCGAAGGATTCGTAGGGGTGGTGGACCACCATGTCCTTCTCGCGGATCGCCGCCAGGCAATCGCCGGCATGCTCGCGGACGCGCTCGGGAAAGCGCGGATTGTAGGGGTCGAAGCGCAGATCGTCGCGCGGCGCCTTGGTGATTTCAGAGAGCGTGTTGAGCGCCAGCAGGCCGGGGAGAACGGCGATGCGGTTTTCCGGAACGCCGAGTTCCTGCACGACGAACTGGCGCAGCGACGCCGGCATTTCCGAATCGGTCTCGATGCGGATCACCGAACCACGGCGACGGCGCTTCAACGCGGTTTCGAAGAAGCGCACCAGGTCTTCGGCTTCTTCCTCCACTTCGATATCGCTGTCGCGGATGATGCGGAAGGTACCGGAACCCTTGACCTCGTAACCGGGGAACAGCCGATCGATGAACTGGCTGACCATATCTTCGAGCGTAATATAGCGGATGACGTTCTTGACGTCGGGCAGCCGGATAAAGCGGTCGAGCGCGACCGGCAGGCGCAAGAGCGCGGTCATCGGCTCGCGGCCAGTCTTGCTGACGAGCTGCAGGCCCATCGAGAAGCCTAAGTTCGGAATGAACGGGAACGGGTGCGCCGGATCGATCGAGAGCGGCGTCAGCACCGGGAAGATCGACTGGTCGAACTCGTTGGCAAGCCAGCTCCTGTCCTGCGCCGACAGCGACGCCGGGCGCACGATCAGGATGTCTTCCTTGGCGAGATACTGCTGCAGGACCGCAAGCGAGGCCTGCTGCTCCATCTGCAGATTGTCGATTTCCTTGAGGATGTCTTCGAGCTGTTCGACCGGCGTCTTACCATCGGGCGAGCGCATGGAAAGGCCCTGGCGCACCTGCCCTTCCAGGCCCGCAACGCGCACCATGAAGAACTCGTCGAGGTTGGCAGCGGAGATCGACAGGAAGCGAATCCGCTCCAGCAGCGGATGTGCCGTATTCAGCGTTTCTTCGAGCACGCGACGATTGAACTGCAGCCAGGAGAATTCGCGGTTGATGAAGCGCCGCGGGCTGGTCAGCAGATCGATGTCCTCCACTGCCGCCTGGTTTTCGTTCACCGCCGATACCGCGTTATCCATGCTCATTCGATCCCATTGCTCCGGTTGCACCGGCTATCTCAGTTTGACGACGGTTCTGTGACAGTCAATCGGACCGCCGCCGATTCCCCAGTTCTTCGAGAACTTCGGAAGCAAGTGCCCGGCTGAGCTTCGTTCCGCGGGAAAGTGCCAGATGGTCGATGCGCTCGACGATCGTCTGCGCCGCCTCCAGCGACCGCTCCATGCGCTGAACGATATAGCCCACGAGCCGCTCGTCGACGAAGAGCTGGCGGTCGGCGAAAAGCTTGATCAGCACCTGCGTCAGCAACTCGTCATCCGGCTCGCCGATCTCGACGATGGTCGCCGCCTTCAGGCGCGAGCGCAGATCCGGCAGCGTCACCGGCCAGGACATCGGCCATAGCCGCGTCGTCATCAGGAGACCGGTGCCATGCTGGCGCACGTTGTTGATGACGTGGAAAAGCGTCGTGTCGTCAAAGCCACTGCGGTCGGCGTCCTCGAAGAGGACAGGCTTCTCCGCCGCAATCAGCGCGGCATCCGAGCCGGCGAGCGGATGGATCGTTTCGGCCCCTGCCCGCTCTTTCCAGATGCTGGCGAGATGCGATTTGCCGGAGCCGACGGGCCCGGCGATGATGACGACCGGCGACGGCCAGTCCGGCCAGTGGTCGACGACGGCGATCGCAGCGCTCAGCCTGTCGGAGACGAGCAGGTCCTCACGGCCCGTCGCCGGGTCGTGGCCGAAGGCCAGGGGTATTTGTTCGAATGGGCGTTTTGTCATGCTGTACTCGGGACAATCGTCGGAAATCAGGCGGCCTTGTCGCTCTTCGCCTTCTTTTCCACGGCCTTGCCGTGCCCGTGATAGAGGTCGCTATCAAGGTACCGCTGGATGCCGAAGCGGACAAGCACGCCGATGGCGGCTGCTGCCGGCACCGCCACCAGCAGACCGACGAAGCCGAAGAGCGCGCCGAAGGCAAGGAGCGCAAACATCAGCCAGACCGGATGCAGGCCGACGCTTTTACCCACCAGCTTCGGCTGGAGGATGTTGCCCTCCATGAACTGACCGCTGAAGAAAACTGCAAGCACGAGGCCGATCCAAAGATAGTCCGGCCAGAACTGCACCAGGGCAACGCCAACAGCGAGCACCAGGCCGACCATGGATCCGACATAGGGAATGAAGCTGATCATGCCGGCGAAGAGGCCGATCAGCAGGCCGAAATTGAGACCGACCAGCGACAGGCCGATACCGTAATAGAGGCCAAGGATGACGCAGAGCGAGCCCTGCCCGCGCACGAAGCCGGCGATCGTCGTGTTCATGTCGCGGGCGATCTGGCGCACATCCGAGACGTAGTCGCGCGGAACCCAGCTGTCGACCTTCTCCACCATCCGGTCCCAGTCGAGCAGAATATAGAAGGCGACGACAGGGGTAACGACCAGCAGCGAGATGACATCGAGCAGCGCCACGCCGGAGTTCCAGATCTGCTGGAAGAGCGTGCCGACGAAAGCGGCTCCCTGTTCCAGCAGCTTGCCGGAGCTCTGCTTGAGCGACGGCATCTGGCTCGCCAGCCAATCGGGGATCAGTCGCGTCTGCGCTTCGTTGACGAGCAACTGCAGCTTGGCGGCGTAGCCCGGGATGTTCGCGATGAAATCCGAAGCCTGGCTGACGACCACGGGAATGATGACCATGAGCGCCAGCACGAAGACCACGACGAAGCCGATCAGGATGACGACCGTCGCCATCAACCGGCTGAGGCCAAGCCGCTCGAGACGGTCGGCGACCGGATCGAGGAAATAGGCAAGCGCCATGCCGGCAAGGAACGGCAGCAGGATAGAGCTGAAAACCATGAGGAAGGCAATGAAGGCGGCAAGCACCAGCAGCCAGAAAATGACCTGGCGCTGCAATCCGGAACCGCTGACCTTGATATCCATGACACTCCCTTTAGATCGCGATGATTTTAGGTCGGATCGACCTGAAATCATAACAGTGGTCGCTTGTCACAAGCGGGAGCGGGGTGCGGGCGGAAAACCGCGCACACTTTTCCACATCCCGCGCTGGCGCGCCGCATGCGCCGATCGCGTATCACAACCCTGCAAGGAGATAGGGGGCGGCGCGGGCGCCGGTCAAGTCCAACCGGGCAAGGCCGCACGGTTTGGAGCCATGCTGCTTCGCTTCTACCGTGGGATATGGGCAAAATGTTGAAAAAACGCCGCCAATCCGTGCTCTCGGCTTGCACTCCCTTGCCTGCCGTGCCAATCGCATCCGCAAAATATCTGTCGCACGACGAGCCTTGGAGAACGAGCATGAGCCAGTCGGGAAAGAACGGCCTCACCTATAGCGATGCGGGCGTGGATATCGACGCCGGCAACCTGATGGTCGAGAAGATCAAGCCGCATGTGCGCTCGACGAGGCGTCCGGGTGCCGACGGTGAGATCGGCGGCTTCGGCGGTCTGTTCGACCTGAAGGCGGCAGGCTTCACCGACCCGGTTCTGGTTGCCGCCAATGACGGCGTCGGCACCAAGCTGAAGATCGCCATCGACGCCAACAAGCACGACACCGTCGGCATCGACCTTGTCGCCATGTGCGTCAACGACCTCGTGGTCCAGGGCGCCGAGCCGCTGTTCTTCCTCGACTATTTCGCGACCGGCAAGCTCGATCCGGATCAGGGTGCGGCGATCGTCGCCGGCATTGCCAGCGGCTGCCGCGAAGCGGGCTGCGCGCTGATCGGCGGCGAGACCGCCGAGATGCCGGGCATGTATTCGGGTGGCGATTATGATCTCGCAGGCTTTGCCGTCGGCGCTGCCGAACGCGGCCAACTCCTTCCCGCCGGCGACATCGGCGAAGGCGACGTCATCCTCGGCCTCGCATCGTCGGGCGTTCACTCCAACGGCTACTCGCTGGTGCGCAAGATCGTCGCGCTCTCGGGCCTTGCCTGGGACGCACCCGCGCCGTTCGGCGAAGGCACGCTTGCCGATCTCCTGATGACGCCGACGCGCATCTATGTGAAGCCGCTCTTGAAGGCGATCCGCGAGACCGGCGCGATCAAGGCGCTCGCCCATATCACCGGCGGCGGCTTCCCCGAGAACATTCCGCGCGTGCTGCCGAAGCACCTCGCCGCCGAGATCGACCTCGATGCGATCAAGGCGCCGAAGGTGTTCTCCTGGCTTGCACAGACCGGCGGCGTTGCTGCCAACGAGATGCTGCGCACCTTCAACTGCGGCGTCGGCATGATCGTCGTCGTCCCGGCGGACAAGGCTGCGGAGATCGCCTCTGTGCTGACCGACGAAGGTGAAACCGTCTTCACGCTCGGCCGGATGGTCGCGCGCGACGAAGGTGCTGCCGGCACGATCTACAAGGGCACCCTCGCCCTATGACGACTGAGGTCTCGACGGGCAAGAAGCGGGTCGTCGTCTTCATTTCGGGTGGCGGCTCCAACATGCTGGCGCTGGCGAAAGCCGCGGCCGAGCCAGGTTTTCCCGCCGAGATCGTTGCGGTCATCGCCGACAAGGCGGATGCCGGCGGCCTCGTCAAGGCGGCAGCACTCGGTATTGCCACACGCAGTTTCCTGCGCAAGGATTTCGACAGCAAGGACGCCCACGAGGCGGCAATCCTTGCCGAGCTCGATCGCCTATCGCCGGATATCATCTGCCTGGCCGGCTATATGCGGCTGCTTTCGGCAACCTTCATCCAGCGCCATCAAGGGCGGATCCTCAACATCCACCCCTCGCTGCTGCCGCTCTTCCCCGGCTTGCACACCCATCAGCGGGCGATCGACGCCGGCATGAAGGTCGCCGGCTGCACGGTGCACTTCGTGACCGAAGGCATGGACGAAGGCCCGATCCTCGCGCAGGCAGTGGTGCCGGTTCTCCCCGGCGATACATCCGAAAGCCTTGCAGCGCGGGTGCTGACCGTCGAGCACCGCACCTATCCGATGGCGCTCCGGCTGATGGCCGAGGGCAAGGTGCGCATGGAAGATGGTCGCGCGGTGAGCCATAGCGCTGCCGAAGCAACCGCCACGCTGATCTCGCCTGCCGCCTGATTAGAGCACCCCGCTTTCAGTGAAATTACTGGAAGCGGAAGATGCGCTGGATCAATTCATCACTTCGCCGACGCCAGCCTGCGATCGAGCGCATCGAGCACACGCCGCGTCAATGCCGGATAGTCCTCGTCGAAGTGATGGCCACCGTCGATGCCGATGACGTCGACGCCCGTTCCCTTCAATTCAGGGCAGGCATCATCCTCTTCGTCGGTGCCGTAGATGCATTGCACCAGCGCCGGATCGATGCGCTTGATGTCGTCGAGCGGATCGCCGCCCTTGCCATCGCCTTCCGCACCCAGCCAGCCGAGCACCGACACCTTGTAGTCGACCAAGTGCGACAGCGCCATCAGCGTCACCTGGCGGACATGCGCCTTTTCGCCTGATGGCAGCAGGTTGAAGGTTCGCGGCAGAACGTCGGCACCGAAGGAATAGCCGATCAGCAGTACGTTGCGCACGTTCCAGTGCTTGCGGTAGTAGCTCATCACTTTGGCAAGGTCGTCCGCCGTCGCCTGGGGATCGCGTTCCGACCAGAAATAATGCAGGGAATCGAAGCCGACGACCGGCACCCCCTGCTGCTGGAGGACGTCGCCGACTTCCTTGTCGATGTCACGCCAGCCGCCGTCACCCGAATAGATCACCGCCATCGTATCGCGCGTCGGCTTGGCGTCGAGAATGGTCAGCGGCAGGCCGAACGGGTTGCCGGCGTCGCTTTCGCTGTCGATGATATCCGAGAGATGGTCGGACAATGCCGTGAAGGCATCATCGTCACTGTCTTCCTGATCGACATCCGGATGCTTTGCGATAAGCGCGGCCACATGCGAGCGCCCATCCGCGGAGGCTGCCGGCGAGAAGACGACGGAGACCGGGTCCGGCAAGGCACCATCGGTCAAGCCATAGACCATGCGGTCGCCTTTCTTCACCTTATCGGCCGGAGTGCAGAGCTGTTTCCTGAGCGCGATGCCCTCCTCCGGATCGACCGCCAGCGTCTGGCCGATCGTGGCTGGCGGCGTCTGGGCGGCAATCGCGAGCGCCATGGCGCCACCGGCGCCGACACCGGCAACGATCGGCAGTTGGTAGGCATCGCTGCCGATGGCGCGCTGTACCTGCTGGCTGAGCGATTCGATATCGGAGACCATGTAGATGCAGTCGCCGTCATCCTTGGCGAGCGACGCGAGATAAGCCTTGAGATCGACACCGATGACGATGGTCTTGTCACCGGTGAGCGTATCAGCGACCGCCTGCTCCTTGTCCGTCCAGCCTGAAGCATCCGAAAGCAGCACGACCAGTGCGGTCGCCTTTTCCTTGGGCAACATGATGCGCGGCGACGGGATCATCCCGGTATCGTAGCTCTTCGGCGCGTCTTCCGCGGCAGCAGGAAGAATGGAAACCGAAAGCAGCAACGCCGCCGAGGTGAGGCATTTCCAGGCGTTCGCGACACGGATCATTTCTTCACCACTCCCTTGAGACCGCCGCCGATCAGGAATGTCGCATCCATCAAGGCGAGGATCGGATTGATGCCGCCACTGGCGACAAGATAGCGCGGTTGCCACTGCGGATGAAACTTCGACTTGAAGGCGCGCAGGCCCTTGAAGTTGTAGAAGCGCTCGCCGTGTTCGAAGAAGGTACGGCCGGCCCGATCCCATACCGGCGCGATCTGGCGCGTCGACATGCCGGACAGGGGTGCCATGCCGAGATTGAAGGCGCGGAACCCCTCCCCCTTCAGATATTCCATTACCTGGGCGAAGAGGAAATCCATGGCTCCCTTCGGCGCGTCCGGCGAGAAGCGCATCAGATCGACGGTGCCCTCCTCCTTCGTCCCGGTCACGAGGATATTGGCGAAAGCGACAATGCGTCCGTTACATGTGAGGATCGCAACCGGCTGCTCCGTCAGATAGTCCGGATCGAAGGCGCCGAGCGAGAAGCCCTTTTCCTTGGCGTTGTGATGGGCGAGCCAGGCATCGGAAACAGCCGTCAGGTCGGCCATGATTTCAGGAACGTCCGCCGGCGGCACGACCTGGAACTCCAGCCCGTCGCGCTGGGCGCGGCTGACCTGCTGGCGCAAGTTTGCCCACTTGCCGCCCTTCATCTCGAAACGGGCGAGATCGACGCGCGCCAGTTCACCGAGCCGGAAGGCGCGCAGCCCCGCATCGGCATAGTAGGCAAGCCCTTCGGCCGACACCTGGTAGAAAACCGCACGACAGCCGGCGGCTCGCGCCTTCTCGATGAAATGCCAGATCAGTTCCGGCCAGGCGTCGATTGGTCCGACCGGATCGAAGAGCGCAATCCAGGAACGGGCCCGCTGCCCGTACATGATGAAGGCCCGCCGGTCGGCCGAGAACAGGATGCTCTTGTCGCCCATGCGCACCAGATTGGCGTCGGACATGTTTTGCGCCTCGACGATCGCCAAGGCGCGCTCCATCGCATCGTCGGACGCGGGCTCCGCCGCCCCGGTTGCCGGGCGCATCAGGCTCCAGATCGCAAGCATGCTGGCACCGATGGTGACGCCAAGGAGCGCCCGCAGCCCACGCGGCGCCTCGGCCGAAAATTCGAACTGCCACCAGAGCTCGTGGCTGTATTCGACATCGCGGTAGACGAAGAGCAGGACGACCAGTCCGCCGAGGCAGATGACCCCAAGCGCCGTCAGCCACGGTATGGTGAGCGCCTGGCCAAAGAGGGATGCCGGACGGACGAACAGGCGACGGCTGACGAGCAGCCCCAGGAGAAAGAAGGCGAGCATGCCCGCTTCCACCACCGCGATCGCCTTGATCAGCGACAGCAGGAGTGCGGCGATCGCAATCACGATCGACGCCCACCAGGCACCATCCAGGCGCAGCGCCAGGCCGCGGGAGACGACGACGAGCGCAAGGCCGAGCAGGCTTGCGAGGAAATGGGCGCCCTCGACGATCGGCAGGGGCAGCAGGCTTTCAAGAAAGGCCAGATTTTCGTCGGGTGTCGGCGTCACGCTCGAAAGCACCAGCATGATCGCGAGCACGACGCCGAGCGTCGCCAGCAGCAGCGGCGTCATGCGGCCGCCAACGCGCCGCACACTTGAGGCGACCGGATGGCCGGAGAGCTGGCGGAGCTCGATGCCGATAACGACGGCGATCGCAATCACCAGCGGCAGCACGTGATAGATCACGCGATAGAGAACCAGCGCGCCGAGAATGGTGTCGACATCGGTGTTGTGGCCGAGCGTCGCGATGATGATCGTCTCGAAGACGCCGAGGCCGGCTGGAACGTGACTGAGAACACCGACGCCGACGGCGAGCGAGTAGACGGCGAGGAAAGCCGGCCAGCCGATGGTGCCGGCCGGCAGGAGCACATAGAGGACGGTTGCCGAAGCGGCGAGATCGAGCGCGGTCACCAGGAACTGGCGCGAGACCGTGCGCGAATCCGGCAGCCGCAATGTCAGGCGTCCGAGGCTGACCTCGCGGCCGTCGCGCGCAAGGAAGAACACGGTGAACAACCCGCCGAGGATGACGACGGCGATCAGGCGCAGCAAAAGCGGATCGAGCCCGGTCATCGGCGCCACATATTCGCCGACCGCCAGCAGGCTGAGGCAGGTCACCGTCAGAAGGCCGAGCCCAAAGGCAAGCGTCACGAAGGCAATGATCCGGGCAATATTTTCCGGCTCGATGCCGAGGCGGGAATAGGACCGGTAGCGGATCGCGCCACCGCTCAAGGCGCCAAAACCGGCGGTGTTGCCGACCGCATAGGCGCAAGCGGCCGTCAGCGCCACATCGGCATAGGGCAGCTTGCGCCGGACATAATCGAGCGCGCCGACGTCATAGAAGGTCAGCGCCAGGAAGCTCAGCGCCGTGAAGAACACCGCCGCCGCAAGCGACGCCCAGGGCGTATCTGCCAAGGCTTGGACGACTTCATCGTACTGAACTTCGGATGTCAGGTGAAAGATCGCAAAGCCGAAGAGAGCGATCACAAATAGCGTACCAGCGGCCGAAAGAGAGCGACGGTTGCGGCGCAGGAAGGAAATCCAGCCCCCCTCCGCCTGCTGCTCGTCGTCGGTTGCGCTTTCCGAAAGGGAGGATGTCATGGGGCGCCCATGTCAATGATGAGAACATCAGCGCTTTAGCTTACCCGATACCGATCAAAAAGTGAAATATCCGTAATAAATTATCTTCTTATAAAACAATGATTTAGCCGCTGAGTTCGTTGCGGTTGAGCTTTGCCCATTGCAGCAGCATGATCGTCTTGGCGTCGCAAATCTCGCCGGTGGCGATCATAGCGAAGGCCCGATCAAGCGGTATTTCGAGAACTTCGATGTCCTCTCCCTCATGCGCAAGCCCGCCGCCATCCCCACGCTTTTCCGTGACGTCGATGTGGCCGACGAAAAAGCTCGTGCGCTCGGTGAGCGCGCCCGGGCTCATATAGGCATCGAAAAGGTGGGTGGCGCCTT
The DNA here is from genome assembly GCF_049905105.1 of Ensifer sp. R-19. NCBI lineage: Bacteria > Pseudomonadati > Pseudomonadota > Alphaproteobacteria > Hyphomicrobiales > Rhizobiaceae > Ensifer > Ensifer sp. R-19. The sequence continues at coordinate 932,679 of NZ_CP184569.1, read as the reverse complement.
CGACATGGTAGCCGGTCTCTTCCAACGCCTCGCGGGCGATCGCAACTTCCGGGGTGTCGTCGTCCAACAACCCGGCCACCGCTTCGATCATGTAGGCCTCGTCCCCCTGCAAGAGCACGGGAACGCGCAGCTGCCGCACAAGCACCACGCTTTGCCGCTTGGCGTCGACGAGCAGGATGGTCGCGGCACTGCCATGATCATGAACCTCGCGCTTCAAGGTCGCGGTCATGCCGTTCGACATGTCCTGTTCGAGCGTCACTTCCTCAAGATGGATGAACCCGTCCCAAAGCGTGCGGCGACCGATGATCCTGACGCGCGGATCGTGATGTGTGCTCATGCGAAATCCTTCGTTGGCGGCAGCCATCCGGCCGTTCCTGCCTTCAGTGAACATGTTCCGACGCCGCACGGTCTTCCCGCTCCATCTGCAACGTCGTGTGATGGAGGTCGAACGCCTCGCGTAACCGCTCTTCGATCGCCCGGCGCACCGTTTCACCATCGGCGCCCTCGGCAAGCACCGCATGGGCGGTCAACGACGGTTGGTTTTGGGTGATTGCCCAGAGGTGAAGATCATGCACCGAGATGACACCAGGCACGGCGGCGATCGTCGCATGGACATCGGCGAGCCGCATGCCCGAGGGCACGCCCTCGAGCAGGATATTGACGCACTCCTTCAGCAGCACCCAGGTGCGCCGGAAGACCATGAAGCCGATACCGACGGCGAGCAGGGAGTCCACCCATTGCCAGCCGGTGAACCAGATGACCGCGGCACCGACGATGACGGCGAGCGAGCCGAGCATGTCCGACCAGACCTCGAGATAGGCACCCTTGACGTTGAGGCTCTCGTCCTTGTGGCTCGTCAGGAGCCGCATCAAGGCGAGATTGACGAGAAGGCCGATGACGGCGATCACCAGCATGCCGCCCGACTGGATCTCCTGCGGCTCCGACAGCCGCTTCCAGGCTTCGTAGAGAATGTAGAAGGCAACGGCGAGCAAGAGCAGCGCGTTGAAGGCGGCCGCCAGGATTTCGAACCGCGCATAACCGTAGGTGCGCAGCAGGTCGGATGGGCGGCGGCCGACATGGATGGCGACGAGCGCGATCGCAAGGGCCGCCGTATCCGTTAACATATGCATGGCGTCGGAGATCAACGCCAGGCTGCCGGTCAGTACTCCGCCGACGACCTCCGCCAGCATGAAGCCGCCGGTCAGGCCAAGCGACGCCCAGAGCCTCGAAACCGGCGTGCTACCGACATCTGCATGGTGGTGGTCGCCGCTCATGGAGGATTTCCGTCTGCCGTTGAACAACCTGATTTAGCGCGCCATCCTGACCCAGACCCGGTTGTCGTGAAAGGCGGCACCGCCATAGGGCGCCACCGCATCGGCACCGGTCAGCACGTTGATCCCTTCCCCGTCGAGATGGGCGCCGTTCGGCCAGAGCCCTTCCGCGATCACAACGCCGCGGCGCGTTCCCCCACCGATCTTCGCATGCAGGCGGATCTCACCACGCTGGTTTCCGAGCTGAACGATATCGCCATCGGCGATGCCGAGTGCCTCGGCGTCTTCGGCATGGAGCATCACTTCCGGACGCACTTCCTTCTGAATCGAGGACGGCGTCTCGGCAAAGGTCGAATTGAGGAAGGAGCGGGCCGGCGAGGTCGCGAGGCGGAAGGGATGTTCGGCGTCCGCAACCTCGATCAGGTCGACATGGTCCGGGAACTCCGGCAGCGCCGCATGCGGCCCCTGAATGCCCATGGACTTCGGCGGCCGGTTCGCCGCCGGCGTTCCCGTCCAGTCCGGCTTGAAGCGGAACTTGCCGTCCGGATGACCGAAGCCTTTGAGGTAGTGCGCGTCTTCGAATGCCGGCTGGCAGTCCAGCCACTTCTCTTGTCTCATCTCCTCGTAGCCGATGCCGTAGTTGGCAAGCAGCCGGTCGATATGCTGGCGCTCCGTCAGGCCGAAGCCGGCATGGTCGGCAACGCCCAAGCGCTTGGCCAGTTCCTCGATGACGAAGAGGTTGGTGCGCACGGTCGACGGCGGCTCCACCACCTTCGGACCGATCAGGATGTGCTGGTGACCGCCGCCACGATAGAGATCGTCATGTTCGAGGAACATGGTCGCCGGCAGCACGATATCGGCAACGGCGGCCGTATCGGTCATGAACTGCTCGTGCACGGCGACGAAGAGATCATCGCGCAGGAAGCCACGCTTCACCAGCCGCTGTTCCGGCGCGACGTTCACCGGATTGGTGTTCTGGATCAGCATCGCGGTCACCGGACCACGGTGGCGCAGTGCCTCGGCATCACCGGTCAGCACGCGGCCGATCTGCGACTGGTCGAGCATGCGGACATCCGGATCGTGGAAGGCCGAGCCCACCAGCTCGCGCTTGTCGAGCTTGAAGATGTCGTTGTTGGAGTGGAAGGCACCGCCGCCTTCATGCTTCCAGGAGCCAAGAACGGTGGCGACGGAGGCCGCCGCATGGATGGCGACCGAGCCGTTGCGCTGGCGGGTAAAGCCGTAGCCGAGGCGGAAATAGGTTCTGGGCGTCGTTCCGACAAGCTTGGCGAAGGCTTCGATTTCATCGACCGAAAGACCAGTGATGGCGGAAGCCCAGTCCGGCCCGCGCGACTTGAGATGCGCTTCGAGGCCGGCTGGGTCGTCGGCGAATTCCGTCATATAGGCCCGGTCGGCATGGCCGTCGCGAAAGGCGATGTGCATGACGGCGCAGGCCAGCGCCGCATCGGTGCCGGGCTTCAGCACCAGGCCCATATCCGCCTGTTTGACCGTCGGGTTGTCGTAGATGTCGATGACGACGATCTTTGCGCCGCGATCCTTGCGGGCCTTCACCGCGTGCGTCATTACGTTGACCTGGGTCGCGACAGCGTTCGTCCCCCAGATCACCACGCAATCGGCCTTGGCCATCTCGCGCGGATCAGGTCCGCGCAAGGCGCCGGTCGCCATGGCGAAGCCGGTCCAGGCCATGTTGGTGCAGATCGAGCCGAAGAAGCCGGAGTAACGCTTGGCGTGGCGCAGGCGCTCGATGGAATCGCGCTGCACCTGGCCCATCGTGCCTGCGTAGAAATATGGCCAGACGGCCTCTGCGCCATGCTTTTGCTCGGCGCGGATGAACTGGTCGGCGATCTCGTCGAGCGCCGCTTCCCAGCTGACGTCCTGCCAGTTCCCCTCGCCCTTGGCACCCTTGCGGCGCTGCGGCACCATGAGACGGGCCGGATGATAGATGCGCTCGGAATAGCGCGCCACCTTGGCGCAGATCACACCGGCGGTATAGGTGTTGGCGGAAGCGCCACGCACGCGGCCGATCCGCCCTTCGGCAGTCAGATCCACTTCCAGCGCGCAAGCGGAGGGACAGTCGTGCGGACAGACCGAATGGCCGATCGATTTTTCTGCTTTGATGGGGGTCGCAACGTTCATGGCTTTTCTATATGGCATCGACAAACGGGCTCAAAGAGCCAATCGTTCACCCATCGCAACAATTGATCCAGCCATCGGCGGCGCTCATGAACTATCGGCACATCTACCATGCGGGCAATTTTGCCGACGTCCTGAAGCACGCGGTGCTGGCGCGGCTGGTCACCTATCTCCAGCAGAAGGAGAAGGCGTTTCGCGTGCTCGATACCCATGCCGGCATCGGGCTTTACAACCTCTCCGGCGAAGAGGCGCAGAAGACCGGGGAATGGCGCGACGGCATCGGCCGGCTTCTCGAGGACGATCTGCCCGTCGAAATCGCTGCGATCCTCGCCCCGTATCTCGAAACCATCCGTACGCTCAATCCCGGCAGCGAGCTGAAGCTTTATCCCGGCTCGCCGAAGCTTACGCGCATGCTCTTCCGTCCGCAGGACCGGCTGTCTGCCATGGAGTTGCACCCGGACGACTATGAAACCCTGCATCGGCTTTTCGACGGCGACTTCCAGAGCCGGATCACCGAACTGGACGGCTGGCTGGCGCTCGGCGCCCATCTGCCGCCGAAAGAGAAGCGCGGGCTGATCCTCGTCGATCCGCCCTTTGAAAAGGAAGGCGAATACGAACGCCTCGCCGATGGCCTGGCGCGCGCCTACCGGCGCTTTGCCGGCGGCATCTATTGCCTCTGGTATCCTTTGAAGCAGGGCGCGCCGATCAAGGCTTTCCACGAAGCACTGAAGGCGCTCGAGATTCCGAAGATGCTCTGCGCCGAACTGTCGGTCCGCAGCGACCGCGAAACCACGGGCCTTTCGGGCTCCGGTCTCATCATCGTCAATCCGCCCTTCACGCTGAAGGGCGAACTCGACCTGCTGCTGCCGTTCCTGAAAGCACGGTTGGCGCAGGATCGCTTCGCCTCCGCCCGCTGCTTCTGGCTGCGCGGTGAAGAACAGGCAACCCGAGGGGCTTGACGGACGGGCGCGACACACCGCAATCTCCTGTGACGATATAGGGAGACGCCCATGACTCGCACGCTCGCAGCAACGCTTCTCATCTCGCTTTCCCTCGCCGCCGCCGCAGCGCCGGGCGCATCCGCCGCCGACTATATCGGCAGCGGCCAGGTCCAATCCTATAACGCAGGTGTTTGCAGCGAGTCCTCGGTGCTCGGTTTCATCACTTCGCGCTTCGAATACCGGGATGCGAACTACCTGCACGCCAATCTGTCGATCGCCGATATCCGCAACATGGGACAGAACCGGCAAGAGTTCCGCGATGAGACTCATCTGGTCGAGCGTGAATATTGCTACGCTACGGCGGTCATGACCGACGGCCAGCAGCGCTCGCTCTACTACCTCATCGAACGCCCCTGGGGCTTTGCCGGCGTCGGCAGGAGCATCGAGTTCTGCGTCGGCGGGCTTGATCCCTGGTATGTCTATGGCGCGCATTGCGCCTCGCTCCGCTAATCATGAAAGCAATCCGGAATGCGCGCCGGCTTCTGCCGGCGCTTCTCGTTGCGGCTAGCCTGGCCGGCTGCAGCGATCAGAGCACCGAGAAGGCGCCGCCGGCTGCCGAGACGAAACCTGCAAAAGCGATCGCCGCGGTGCCGATCGGCAGCGGATTCGATTTCTATGTGCTTTCGCTCTCCTGGTCGCCGACCTGGTGCGGCGACAACGATCCCAACGGAAAATCCAGACAATGCGAGATCGGCAGCAACCGCGGCCTGATTGTGCACGGCCTATGGCCTCAGAACGAAAAAGGTTTCCCGGATTTCTGCCCGCCGCGGCAATCGGACCGCGTGCCCTCCTCGCTCGGCAAGCAGTATCTCGATCTCATTCCGTCGATGGGCCTGATCGGCCATCAGTGGCGCAAGCACGGCACCTGTTCCGGGCTCAGTCAGGAGGACTACTTCGCCGTTACGCGCGCGGCCTGGAACAGGCTCGCTCTACCAACAGAACTCTTCCCGCCCCGGCAACAAACGAACATGTCCGTCAACGCGATCGAAAGCGCGCTCGCCGCCAAAAACCCTGGCATGACAAAAGACGCGGTCGCGGTCACGTGCGAAGGCAACATGCTCGAAGAAATCCGGATCTGCTTCGACAAGTCGCTGAATTTCCGATCCTGCCCGGCGGTCGATCGCCAGGCATGCAGGAAAGACAGCGTTTCACTGCCTCCGGCTCCATAGATATTTGTTCCTAGGCAATTCCGGACGCAATTCCGCTTCGCACTCTTGTCGGACTTGCTCTGGACCAGAAGAAAGACGCTCGATGAAGATACTGTACTCTCCTGCCTCGCCCTATTCGAACAAGGTTCGGATGGCGGCGCATTACGCCGGGTTCTCGGCCGACAGCGTGCTGACCGACACCGGAGCCAATCCACCCGAACTGATCGGCAACAATCCGCTCGGCAAGATACCGACACTCATCCTTAACGATGGGCGTTCGGTCTATGACAGCCGCGCGATCATGCACTTCATCGATCGGGAAACGAAGGGCAAGCTTTACCCGAAGAACGCGGGCAAGCGGACCGATGTCGAGATCCTCGAAGCTTTGTGCGACGGTGTCTGCGACAGCCTGCTGGCGATCGTCTACGAGAAACGTTCACACCCGCCGGAGAAGGTGCATCAGCCCTGGATCGACCGGCAATGGGAAAAGGTCGAACGCAGCCTCGACCATCTGAACGCCAACCTGCCGAAGACCGGAGCCAAGCTCCATGGCGGCCATTTCGCCCTTGCGGCGATGCTGCGCTACATCGAGTTGCGCTTTGCCGGCGAATGGCAGAAGGGTCGCGCCAAACTCAAGAACTGGCCGGCGAAGTTCGAAAAGCACTTTCCCGACTATTCCAAGTTCAAAGCGTAGGAAACGCGCACAAAAAAGGCCGGGTCGCCCCGGCCTTCTTGTTTGATCCGGCGAGAGCCGATCAGAACTTCACGCCCATACCGACGCGAACGCTGTGTTCGTCGTAACCGGAGGAGACGTTGGTGCCGCCCATCCGGAAGTCCTTCGAGCCGTAGTCCGTGTAACGGTACTCGACGCGTGCGGTGATGTTGTCGGTGACAAAGGTTTCCGCGCCGGCACCTGCGGTCCAGCCGACCATGGTGTTCTTGTCGGAAGCGCCACCAACGGTGCCCTTGGCCTGGCCGACGGCGAGACCGGCGGTGCCGTAAAGCAGAACCGGGTTCAGATCGACGCCGACGCGTGCGCGCAGCGAGCCGTTGACGCCCTGCTTCATGCGCAGGTTGCCCTTGCTCGAATCCTGACCGGAGTAGCCGACATCCGCTTCGCCGCCGTATACGATCTGGCCGCTCTGCATGTTGTAGCCGCCGTAGAGACCGCCGCCGAAGCCGGCTGCCGTGTTGCTGCCGGTCGCGTCAAACTGACCATGGTGCCAATCGGCGGTACCACCGACATAGGCGCCCGACCAGTTCTTCTGCGCCGGCTCGGTGTATTCGGCCTGCGGAGCAGCCGGAACTTCGTCGATCGCATCAGCAGCCTGGGCGGCCTGGAAGGCGATGAGGGTCATAGCCGAAGCCATGAGGGTGGTAGTGAGCGTACGCATAAATATTCTCCTTTTCGTACCGATGCCCCTTGGGCTTGGGGTCCCACAGTGAAACATCGGACAACTTTCAATTAACCCGCCCGGTTGAGCTGAAATTGGTCAGCAAATGCGGATTCACAAGAGCCAAAATGTGAAATTTTGGTGGCACAAACACGCCCGAAATTTGATGTTGCCTTGGCGCAACAGGGGATTTATTAACCATAATTCAAGATTAACGAAAGATATACTATACACATACAAAATAATACAATTTACGCCAATTCCATTAATTTTTCGGCAAGGAACTGTCAGGGAGTGTTTCAGGCTCACGTTTCTTGCCTATATCTTGGTCGGCTGACGCGAAGATTCGAAAAAGCGGGATGAAACGTTGAAGAAAGCACGGAAGGCCGCCCTCGTGACCGGGGGCGCCAAGCGGATCGGCAAGGCTATAGTTGAGGACCTCGCGGCCCATGGCTTTTCGGTCGCCATTCATGCCGACGCCTCATTCGACGAAGCGGAAGCTCTGGTCGAAGCACTCTCGAAAGGTGGAGCGAAGGCCGTCGCGCTTCGCGCCGACCTCACCGATACGGCCGAGACTTCGACGCTCATCGCACGCGCCGCAGAGGCGCTTGGCCCGCTGAACCTGCTCGTCAACAATGCCTCGGTCTTCAAGAAGGACAGCCTCGACGCTTTCGACGAATCAATCTGGGATCAGCACTTCGCCCTGCATGTGAAGGCCCCTTCCCTGTTGGCGCGCGATTTCGCTGAACTGCTTCCGGCGGACGCCAATGGACTCATTGTCAACGTGATCGACCAGCGCGTCTGGGCTCCCAATCCGCGCTTTTATTCCTATATGTTGTCGAAGTCGGCGCTTTGGACCGCTACCCGGACGATGGCGCAGGCGCTCGCCCCGCGCATCCGCGTCAACGGTATCGGCCCCGGGCCGACTTTGCCAAACGAGCGGCAGGACCCGCAGGATTTTGAGGCGCAGGTCGAAGCCCTGATTCTCAGACGCGGGCCGACGCTCGACGAATTCGGACGGACGATCCGCTTCCTGTTCGACACGCCGTCGATTACCGGACAGATGATCGCGCTCGACGGGGGCCAGCACCTCGCCTGGGAAACGCCCGACATCAGGGAGATAGTGGAATGAACGGACGCGTGCCGACAGACGGCGGCATCCTCTATGACGGCAGCGAAGCGGAAGACGACGACGATCTGATCGAGGTCGCAGAAAGCACGAGTGCCACGCCACCCGTCGAGTGGAACGAGAATTGCGCCGAGATGGAAGGCTTGAAGGGCGCGGAGCTGATCCAGGCCTTCGTCAAGCTCCTGCCAAACGGCCCTGGCGTCTACCGCATGTTCAACGAGACCGGCGACGTTCTCTATGTCGGCAAGGCGCGCAGCCTGAAGAAGCGCGTCAGCAACTATGCCCAGGGACGCGGCCATTCCAACCGCATCGCGCGCATGGTGCGCGAGACCGCCAACATGGAGTTCGTGACGACGCGCACCGAGATCGAGGCGCTGCTGCTCGAAGCGAACCTGATCAAGCGCCTCCGGCCGCGCTTCAACGTGCTTTTGCGCGACGACAAGTCGTTTCCCTATATTCTGGTGACGGGCGACAGCCGGGCGCCGGCGCTTTACAAGCACCGCGGCGCACGCAGCCGCAAGGGGGACTTCTTCGGCCCCTTCGCGTCGGCTGGTGCCGTCGGGCGAACGATCAATTCGCTGCAGCGCGCCTTCCTGCTCAGGACCTGTACCGACAGCGTCTTTGAGACCCGGACGCGCCCCTGCCTGCTCTACCAGATCAAGCGCTGTTCGGCCCCCTGCACCGGCGAAATCAGCGACCCCGACTATGCGGAACTGGTGCGTGAGGCCAAGGATTTCCTGTCGGGCAAGAGCCAGGCGGTGAAGGCGACGATCGCCGCCGCCATGGGCGAGGCCTCGGAGAACCTCGACTTCGAACGAGCGGCCCTTTACCGCGACCGCCTGGCGGCGCTCAGCCACGTCCAGAGCCACCAGGGCATCAACCCCGCCGGCGTCGAGGAAGCGGACGTCTTCGCGATCCACCACGAGGGCGGAATTTCCTGTATCCAGGTCTTCTTCTTCCGCACCGGACAGAACTGGGGAAACCGCGCCTATTTCCCGAAGGCGGACCCGTCGCTGCCGACAGCGGAGGTGCTTTCGCAGTTCCTGGCGCAGTTCTACGACGACAAGCCCTGTCCCCGGCAGATCCTTCTCTGCGAGGCGGTGGAGGAGCAGGAATTGCTCGGCCAGGCGCTGAGCGAAAAGTCCGGATACAAGGTCGCGATCCAGGTGCCGCAGCGCGGTGAGAAGAAAGATCTCGTCGATCATGCGCTCGCCAACGCGCGCGAAGCCCATGGCCGCAAGCTGGCGGAAACCGCCTCGCAATCGCGCCTGCTCGAAGGCTTCTCGGAAACCTTCAAACTGGAGCGCGCACCGCGCCGCATCGAGATCTACGACAACTCCCACATCATGGGCACCAATGCCGTCGGCGGCATGGTCGTTGCGGGGCCGGAGGGCTTCGTCAAAGGCCAGTACCGCAAGTTCAACATCAAATCGACCGACATCACCCCCGGCGATGACTTCGGCATGATGCGCGAAGTGATGACGCGGCGGTTCTCGCGACTGCTGAAGGAAGAAGGCAAACCGGACCGGAGCGCCGAGGCAACCGATGATGGTGCCTTCCCCGCCTGGCCGGATGTGGTCCTCATCGACGGCGGCCAGGGGCAGATGACCGCCGTGCGGGCCATCCTGAAGGAGCTCGATGTCGAAGACTGCGTCACCGCGATCGGCGTCGCCAAGGGTGTCGACCGCGACGCCGGACGCGAACGCTTCTTCGCGCTTGGCCGCGACAGCTTCACGCTGCCGCCGCGCGATCCGGTGCTCTACTTCATTCAGCGACTGCGCGATGAAGCGCACCGTTTTGCGATCGGCTCGCATCGCGCCCGCCGCAAGAAGGAGATGGTCAAGAACCCGCTCGACGAAATCGCCGGCATCGGGCCGACGCGTAAGCGCGCGCTGTTGACGCATTTCGGCACCGCGAAGGCCGTCTCGCGCGCGGGCATCAACGACCTGATGGCCGTCGCCGGGATTTCCGAGACGGTGGCCCGGCTGGTCTACGAACATTTCCACGACGATGGTGCCAAATGACAACCGGGTGTCACAATTCACCGGGCGTTCACATGGAATCAGGCAAATATGACAATTGCCGCGTGATGACCTGTTGACCTCCGGTCAGCAAAGTCATTCTGTACCTGACGAACCAGAGAACACGAATCCATGCCCACGCCCGTCGCCTACAGCATCCCGAACCTGCTCACCTATTTCCGAATCCTGATCGTGCCGCTGATCGTCCTTTGCTTCTTCATCGAAGGGCGGCTGCACAGTTCGGATTTCGCGCGCTGGACGGCGGTCACGCTCTTCGCGATTGCGTCGATCACCGACTTCTTCGATGGCTATCTCGCCCGCATCTGGAAGCAGACGTCGAACATCGGCAAGATGCTCGATCCGATCGCCGACAAGCTGCTGGTCGCCTCGATCCTGCTGCTCGTCGCTGCCGATGGTACCATCGCCGGCTGGTCGATCTGGGCGGCGATCATCATTCTCTGCCGCGAAATCCTGGTGTCGGGCCTGCGCGAATATCTGGCGGCACTCAAGGTCAGCGTACCCGTCACCCGCATCGCCAAGTGGAAGACGACGATCCAGATGGTCGCCATCGCCTTCCTGCTCGCCGGTCCTGCTGGCGACAAGATTTTGCCCTATACGACGGAAGCGGGTATCGTGCTCCTGTGGATCGCCGCCGCCATCACGCTCTACACGGGCTACGACTATTTCCGCGCCGGCCTCAAGCACGTGGTCAACGAATGAGCACCGTCAATCTCGTCTATTTCTCCTGGGTGCGCGAGCGCATCGGCAAGGGCGAAGAGACCCTGGACGTTCCCTCAAGCGTCGTTACCATCGCCGACCTGCTTCAGCATCTGAAGACGCTCGGCGAGGAATACGAGACGGCGCTCGAACATGAAAATGTGATCCGCGCGGCCATCAACCAGGAACATGTCGACCACAAGGAGCCGATCGCCGGCGCCCGCGAGATCGCCCTGTTCCCGCCGATGACGGGCGGCTGAGCCCATGAACGCGCCGGTGAACGTGCGCGTCCAGCGCGAGGATTTCGACCTCAATACGGAGGTCGCGAAGCTCTCTGCCGGACGGGCCGATGTCGGCGCGGTCGTCACTTTTTCCGGGCTTTGCAGAGATGAAGCGGGCACGCTCGCTGCCCTCGAGCTCGAACATTATCCAGGCATGGCCGAAGCGGAGATCGAACGCATCTGCCACGAGGCGGTCGAGCGCTTCTCGCTGCAGGCCGCCACCGCCATTCACCGCTACGGCAAGATCATGCCCGGGGACAACATCGTCCTCGTTGTCGCCGCGTCGCGGCACCGGCAGGCCGCCTTCGACGGCGCCAACTTCATCATGGATTTCCTGAAGACCTCAGCGCCTTTCTGGAAGAAGGAGCACCTTGACGACGGCACCACCGGCGGCTGGGTCAGCGCCAAGGATGCCGACGACACGGCGCGGGACCGCTGGTCGACGAAATAGTGCGCATCCCTCGGGATCAGGGAATAACCTTCTCCTTGCGCGTCACCGCAAGCACGATGACCAGAAACCCGAAGATTGCAAAGTCGCGCCAGAGGATCGGACCGTAAGCGCTCCACAGTGTTTCCAGCAGGCCGATCCCGGCGGCGCCAAGGGCTGCAAAAAGCGGCGAGGCCTGGCCGCCGATCGCGGCGATGAACAGCACCTTGACGCCGAAGGTGAGGCCCGTGCCAAAATCCATATTGCCGTAGTAGGACGCAGCGAGAATGCCGCAGACGGCGGCGATCAAAGATGCCGCGCCATAGGCGGCGATGTAAACGGTCGCGGCATCGACACCGCAGAGCGCTGCAGCCTCCCTGTCCTCCGAGACGGCGCGCCAGAACCGCCCGGCCCGTGAATGTGTGAGATACCAGTGCCCGACGGCCACGAGCGCGGCCATGAGCACGGTGTTGCCGAGCTGGATCACCGTCAAGGTCACAGGAAAGCGAGGATCGTCCCAGAAGACGATATTCCCGTTCAGGAACGGCGGCAGCCACAGGCTGCGTGTCTCAGAGGCGAGCCGCGCCGTTTCCATCAGCACCAGCAGGCAGCCGAGCGAAGCGACGACGACGGTGTTGGCGGAGGAAAAGGCGAGCGGCCGCATGACATAACGCCCGGCGACGAGCCCGGCGCCAACGCTGAAGCTCAGGGCCGCAGCCGCGCCGAGGCCAAGGGCGGCCGGCAACACCAGCCACAGCCGGTTCCAGCCGAAATCAGCAAACAGCACGAACATCTGGCCCGAGAAGGCAAAGAGCGCGCCATAGGTAAGATCCGCCCGACGCGTCACGGCGAAGGCGATGGCATAGCCGAAGGCGAGCGCCGCATAGAGCGCAGCGATTGGGACGGCATTGGCGAGCTGCTGCAGAAAATAGAGCATGGCGCATCCGGAGCGTGACAAGATCAATATAACTGGTAAAATCAATTTTACCAGTTAGGATTTTCGCATGACCTTCACCTGGACAGCCCATCGATTTGCCGGCGGCGCGCTGGCGCTAGACGTGGCCAATTCCATCATCCTGCGCGCCGATCCGGAGCGCCGGATCGACCGTTTCGCCGATGTCGCGGCAATCGATTCCTTTGCGGAAGCGGCCAACCGTTTCGGGGCGGAGAGTGCCCGCTTCGGTGCACTGGCGCCCGTCGCAGCGGAGAATCGCGGCCGGCTGCTGCAGCTGCGCGAAGCGACTGACCGGCACTTTCGCGCGGCGATATCGGCCAAGGGACGGCCGGAGTTCTTGGCCGATTTGCTCGAGGCGATTGCGGCGGTTCTGCGCGGTTCCCTGCCCCACGTCGGCGCACTTTCGCTCGACGCGGCGACGGCGCAATCTGCCCTCAGCCTTGCCGCCAGCACCGAGCCCGACCGGCTGAAGATCTGTCCGAATTGCGGATGGCTGTTTCTCGACCGCAGCCGCAACCGCAGCCGGACCTGGTGCGATATGGCGGTCTGCGGCAATCGCACCAAGGCCAAACGCCACTACCATCGCAACAGGGAGGAAACCGGCTTATGACGAGGATGATCGTTACGCTTGCGGCGGCCGCCATCACGCTGCTCGCCGCCGGGTGCCAGCGTGAGACCGGTCCGGATCCGCTGAAGCTGACGGGAAAGATGTTCGTCTTCAACTATCGTCTCGCCTATGCGGTCTACACGATCACACTGCAGAAAACAGAGCCCGTGCCCGAGGGCAGCGTCGTCATTGCCACCTTCGAGAATCCGGTGGGCGGCGCGCCGTTCACGCTGACGCGCAAGCTTTTTCCAAAGCTCGACAGGGTGGTGCTGGAAAGTCCTGATTTGACCTGTGTGAAAAAGGAAAGGCCTTATGCGGTGACGATCGAGGTCAAAGGACCTGCCGGCGAAACGCTGCAGAAACTGGAGACCACAGTCGTCTCCGATATCGACCAGGACATCCTGCCGGCGAAGCCGCTGGTCGAAGGCCCCGCTTACGACAAGAACCCCGAGGTCTTCAGGGACGGCAAGGCGCCCGAACATTTCGAGACGGCGACTTGCCCGATATGAAAAAACCGGAGCGTTTCCGCTCCGGTTCAAATCCGAGTCAATTCAAGCCTTTGCGGCTCGAACCGAAGATTTTGAATCAGCCGACGATCTCGGTGCCCGAGAACCAGTAGGCGATTTCTTCAGCAGCGGTTTCCGGAGCATCCGAACCGTGAACCGAGTTTTCGCCGATCGACAGGGCGTGAACCTTGCGGATGGTGCCTTCGTCAGCGTTTGCCGGGTTGGTGGCGCCCATGACTTCGCGGTTCTTGGCGATTGCATTTTCGCCTTCGAGAACCTGAACGATGGTCGGGCCGGAGGACATGAACTCGACCAGTTCGCCGAAGAACGGACGTTCCTTGTGAACGGCGTAGAAGCCTTCGGCTTCGCGGCGGCTCATCCAGACGCGCTTGGAAGCGACGACGCGCAGGCCGGCATCTTCGAGCATCTTGGTGATGGCGCCGGTCAGGTTGCGCTTGGTCGCGTCCGGCTTGATCATCGAGAAGGTACGTTCAATAGCCATTGGCTCAAATCCCTTGTTTCTTGAGAAGTGGCGGTTCATTAGCCGCCAATCCCGCGCAAAACAAGGGGGTTCACCGATGATTCGGCTCGGGCCAAGCGGGTTTCACGCAGCCGTCACACTACGTCCAAGCCCACCGTGCAGATCGAGGCACCGCTCGAACCAATCGGTGACGGGATCGCCTGGCTGAAGCAGGCGCTGCGGCGAGACGATGCGCGCCCACTGAAACGCGCCGAAGACGATGTAGTCGGCGAAAAGCGGCGACGCGCCGCCCAGGAAATCCTGAAACTTCAGCATATGGCGCAAAGGCTCAAGTTTCTCGGCGAGGGTTTCGAGCGCGGCGCCACCGCTTTCGGCTACCGCTTCAAGCGACTTGCCAAAGCGCTTCTCGCGGCTCTGGCGGAAGTAGGCCTGATCGATCGGATCGAGGCGATCGTGAATATCCCTGATGATGATGCGGGTGATGGCGGGATGCAGCGTCGTCTGCGACCAGCCCTCGACGAAGCGGGAGATCGCCATCGCCCCCTCACCGCCGAAGAGCGGCGGGCGATCCGGATAGGTTTGTTCGAGATAAAGCGCGATCTCGAAGCTGTCCTTCACCAGACGTTCGCCGTCCCGCAGCAGCGGCACCAGGCTCGTCGCCCCATCCTCGACCGCGGGGATCTCGGTGAAGCCGATCGGCACGACGTCGAAATCGAGCCCCTTGTGCGCGAGCGACATCTTCGTCTTCCACACATGCGGCGAGAAAGGACGCGTCCTGTCGGCCCCGCAAAGCGAATAGAGTTTTCTCGACATATAAACTCCCGGTCGGTTGGCGTCCCGTTGAACGACAAATCGGCCACGTCATCAAATCAGTAAATTTCATGAGTGATATCAGCCACAGAAATGCGGTTTCGAGTTAGCTTCGCCGCCCCTTCAAAGGAGATACCCGATGCTCGATCACTTTCGCATGTTCGCCGACTATAACCGCTGGGCGAACCGCCTGATCTATGCCGCTGCGGCAGAACTGACCGATGCCGAATTGCGGGAAAGCCGCGGCGCCTTCTTCGGCTCGCTGCTTTCGACCCTCAACCATATCCTCGTTGCCGACCGGGTCTGGATGAAGCGCTTTACGCACGAGGGCGATGCCCCCACCGCGCTCAATACGATCCTGCACGACGAATTACCGGCGCTTGCCGCTGCCCGCACTGTCGAAGACGAACGCATCATTGCCTGGATCGACGGCCTGAGTGATGCACGCCTTAGCGCCGTCCTCACCTATACGCCGCTCACCAACCCCACGGTCATCATGCAGAAGCTGGCGCCGACGCTCGGGCATTTTTTCAACCATCAGACCCATCATCGCGGCCAGGCGCATGCGACGCTGACCGCACTCGGCCGCCCGTCCATAACGCTGGATCTCGCGTATTTCCTGAGAACCCAAGGGTCAAAGTGGGCGTAGCGCAGACCGGAGCGCGCCCAACCCAAGCGACCGCAAGGGTCGGAGCTCACGCTTCCGCCACTCCGCAAGCTTCTTGAGCACCTGACGCTGGCCGAGCCAGGCGACCAGGCCGAGCGCGACACCGCCAACGATCGACAGGACCGAAAACGCCACGGTTGGCAATGCCGGCTGCAGCGGCAGCATCAGCAACTCCGGCACGAAGCGGTGCAGGATGTAGATGTGGAAACCCGCCGCCGACAAAGGCAGGATGAGCTGTGCCGCCCAGCGCGGCACATTGATGCGCGGGAGATAAAGCAGCGCTGCCAGGACGGCGATTTGCAGGAGGTATTTGATCTTCGTCCCGATCCAGACCCCCTCGTATAGGCCGAAGAACAGGAACGCCCCTGTGCCGGCCGTCATCAGCAGCAGCCGTTGTTTGGCCGTTTCTGCGACAGCGGCACACCAGCCGATGACCGCGAGATAGAATATCCACGGCAGGGTAAAAATCTGGCGATTGCCGATCGGCCACAGGAGCGGCAGCGTCAGCCGGGCGGCGAGCGCCGCCAGGAGCAGGCTCATACCGGCGGCGAAAGGCCTTGCCGATACGAACCGCCGGAACTGTGGGATGGCGAAGAGCCCGACGAAGACGAGCATCATCTGGCAATAGGCTTCGATGAACCAGTAGAGATACGGCACCATGCCGTGCGTCTCCGGCAGGGCCACACCGAAATTGCCGACGAGGAAGACCGAGGCCCAGGGCACCTCGCCCCAGGCGACCGCATAGGCGGCGACGATCAGATAGTATGGCACGAGCACCTGGGCGAGTGGGCGCAGGATGGCCAGGCCGTCTCCCGCCAGAAGCGGGCCCATCTGGAAGCGGGCGAGGCTGAAGCCCGCGAGAACGACCATGGCTGCCGATCCGCCGGGGATGGGCCAAAGCAATTCGTGGTGCAGCACGACCAGCAGAATGGCCAGTGCGCGGATCACGAGATCCGTCCCGATCCGCCGCGTGGCGGTCTCGCGACGCTCCTCCGCCGATAACTCGGCGATAGACAAGGTCTCCCAGGCGTCGGGAACCTGTCCCAGCGCCTTTTCCAGACCGATCGAGAGCTGAACGAAGCGCAGGGAATCACCGCCCAGCGACACAAAACTGTCGGAGCGTTTTACCCTTTTCGGATAGAAGACCTGCGCAAAAAGCTCTTCGATGCCACCGTTGTCGTCGTCAACGTTCGCCGCAGCCTGGCGGGCCGCCATGTTCAGCGCGTTGTAGTCGACCTTGCCGCTGGCAAGCCGCGGCATTTCGGCAAGCGGGGTGGCCTTGAGATGCGAAAGCGTCAGCCCGCTTGCCTGTGCGAGGAACCGTCTGATCTCTTCCGCATCGCGGCTGCCGGCATAAAAGGCGTGAAGGCCGGCATCGTCACCGACGACTGAAGCAGTAATGCCGCGCCTTTCGAGCGCCGCTTCCAGCACATCGTGAGCGATCCTGAGGCCGGCGATCTTGGAAATCCGCTTCATGCGGCCGACGATTTGGAAAAGGCCGTCTGCATGGCGCATCGCGAGGTCACCGGTGCGCAGTTCGGTGAGTTCGGCGCCGCGGCAAAGATCGTCGCGCGATGTGGCATAGCCCATCATGACGTTCGGGCCGTGATAGACGAGTTCGCCGGCCACACCGTCGTTTTCAATCGGCGCTCCGCTCTCGTTCTCGATCAAAAGGCGCCCACCGGGAATCGCGACGCCGATCCTGTCTTCGTTGCCGGCAAGCAGGACGGGCGGCACATAGGCGATACGCGCGGTGGCCTCGGTCTGGCCGTACATGGCGAAGAAGGCCGCGCCTTGGGCCTTTAGGTGGTCGTTGTACAGACGGATGACGTCCGGGCTCAACCGACCGCCCGCCACGGTCATGAAGCGCAAGCGCGGGAACCGCCGATCGCGGAAGCCCACCTTCTCCAACAATTCGTAGGAATAGGGCACGCCCGCAAGGTTGGTACTGTCGCTTGCAGCGAGACCTTCGAGAAAATCGGTATCGAGGATCGATCCACCGGGAATATAGAGGCTGGCGCCGACTGCCAGGTGAGAATTCAGCACCGACAGGCCGTAGGAATAATGGAGCGGCAGAATGAGGCAACCGCGGTCATCCGCCGTCAGGCCGAGATAGTCGGCGATGGACGCGGCGTTTACGGAGATGTTTTCCCGGGACAAGCGGACGGCCTTGCCACAACCGGTGCTGCCCGATGTCGAGAGCATCACCGCCAGCTCGGAATGCGGCGCACTGCCATTTTGCCGCAGCGGCTGTTCCGTGCGCCAGCGGCCGTCAATCCGGCGAAAGGCATGATCGGGATCGAAGGCATCGACCCAGGATCCGGCAGCCGCGTTCTTCGGGGCTTGCATCGCCACGGCATGTCCAGCTGTCAGCGCTGCCAGATAAGCGACGATGGCATGTTCGGAAAGCTCGGCCTCGATCGCCACCAGCCCACGCGGGCCGCGGAAGGACGGCGCCTGGCGCGTGACCCGCTCGCCGAGTTCCCGATAAGTGACAACCCGCTGCCCGGAAAAGACCAGCGCCGGCCGGTCGCCCCATTTCGCCAGATCCGCAATGAACGAGAGGGACATCCTTGACCGTCGCTGTTTGCCTCGGGCCCCCATGCCCGATTTAGCAGCGCCGAATATAATTGGTGACTAAAGGCGTCAAGTATAAAGATTGTCCGGACTGACGGCTGTCAGTTGGCATGCGATTCTCGGTTGCGTCCGACCGCGAGCAGAGGGAATTCAGCAACCATACCGGGCGCGAATGGGCGGCCGGCCGAAATCTTCAGACTCCCTTAAATGCGGGCTTCCATAGTGCCGTTGGATCCGGACACCACTATCCGGCACACATTGGGGACCACGACAGAATGACCAGGCAAGTTCCAGCGGACGCCAGCCGATCGCAGGCGAGGCAGGCGGCGATCATTCTGAAAGTGGCGCATGCAATGTCCGCGCACGGGGTCGCTGCCCTGCCCCGCAACTACGAGCTTTTCTACGAGGCGCTGTCCGGTCGCCTACCCCAGCTTTCCCGGGAGCTTGCCGAGCTCGGGCACAATCCGCAACAGGACTCACTGGACGCTTTGGGCCTCAAGCACCACCTCGTCTCCCACGTAGCCCTCGCCGCGGACCGGGCGAGAGCGACAGCCCAGGAAGCCCTCGCCGACATGGCCAGCACGCTCAAGCTTGCGCTGGCGCAGAAGCAAACATTCAAGACCGAACTCGATCATTTCGCCGGTCGGTTGGCAGCTGACCCTGTCGTCGGCCTGTCGGAGTTCGCGGACGACGCCGCGCGGCTGCGCGAAGCGGCAGGCCGTTTGATGAACGAAGAGAATGCTCTGCAGCACGCCTTGGAAACCAGTGCGCAGCGCATGGCCGAACTCGAGGGAGATCTCGCCGAAAGCCGCCGGTCGCTCACCCGCGACCCCGCTACCGGCTTGCCGAACCGTCTGGCGCTGACCGCGAAGCTCGACTCCATTCTCGAAACGGAGCGAACCGACCAGCCGGTTGCCATGCTTCTCGTCTCTGTCGAAGGGCTTCGCGAGATGGCCGAGCACCACGGCGGCACGGTTGCGAGCAAGGCGCTTACCAAGCTTGTCGGCGCTGTTTCGCAAGTCGATCAAGAAGAACGACTTCGTCGCCCGCGTGGGTCAGCAGGACTTTGCCTTCGTCTGCCGGGACGTCAGCGTCGAAAACGCCGAAGCCATTGTTCGGCGCCTGTGCCAATCCGTGGAGGAACTGAAGGTCACCCTTCCCGGGCGCGCGCACACCGCCGAGACGCTCTCGCTTGCGGCCGGCATCACCATAGCGCAGCCGGCATCGACGAGCGCCGATCTCCTGACCCAGGCCGAGCTGGCACTGGCCGGCGTGCGCGATGGCGCCGGCATCCTCTCTTATTCGGCGGCACTCGGCCGCGACCGCGGCAGGACCTACGGTCAGAACGCCGCCTGAGTGTCGCGCGTCAGGCGGCGACCGGCTGGCGGTTTTCGTCGATCTCCGTCGCCTTCTCCCGGAGACAGCCAAGCAGGCGAAAGAGTTCGGTGCGCTCGCAATCATCGAGCGCCGAGAACAATTCGTCGATCGTGCGATGACGTGGCTGTAGCGCCGCTTCCAGTGCCAACCGGCCGCGATCGGTGATCGAAATGATCTTCGCGCGGCGATCCTCCGGGTCCGCTTCGCGGACGACCATGCCGTCCCGCTCCAACCCGTCGATCGCTTCGGTGACGGTTCTCGCCGCAAAGCCGAGCGCTGAAGCGATATCCGCGCAGCGACAGGGCCCCAGCGTGCTGAGATAGAACAGGAATTTGCTGCGCGCGAGCGAAACGCCTTCCTCCGACATCGATGTGTTCACCAGGCGATGAACGCACTGATAGAGATCGAAGAGCCGCTCGGCGACTTCGATTTTTTCTGTCATGGCAATGTACCTCATTTGGCAACGCCAAAACGAAACAACCCGGCCCCGCGTGGCGGGACCGGGTTGTTCGGTCAACCGTTTGGCGTGACTTACTGCTTGTTTTCGTCGGCCTGGCCGAGAGCCTTGGCGCCGCTGTCGGCGATCGCGCCGGTTGCCGTCGCATCGACGGATCTGTCTTCGACGCCCGCATAATAGTCGCCGCGGCTGGTCGTGCTCGCGGAGGCACCGGTGCCGGCGGACGCTTCGGCGCGGCCGGTGAAGAGCGGCGTGGAGCTCACACCCTCATAGTAGCTGCCGCCGGCCACAGCGGCCGACGCGCCGCCAAGCATGGCGGCCGCAACGAGGATCGCGGCAATGGACTTCTTCATAGATCGGTTCCTTGGTGGAGATAGACGGTGGGGCTATGCCCCTCCTGGGCGCTTGGGAGGTCGCCTCATAGGATCATGGCAATGATCAATCAAATCCCTTGAAAGAGGGTGCGGGGAGAAACCCGCACCCCTTCTTCGTCGCGGTTAGCGCGAAATACCCTGATAGTATTCACCTTCGCCGCCGATCACGCTCTTCGGCGCAACGCCGTAGTTGACGACCGAGCCGGTCCGGGTGCTGTCAACATAGCCAGCTTCCGAATTGCCGATGGTGAATGAGGTCTTGCCCGTCACCGCAGGCGTGCGCTCGGTGTAGAGCGGCGTCGGGCTGACGCCTTCGTAGTAGCTGCCGCCGGCGAAGGCAGCGGAGGCGCCACCGAGGATAGCGGTTGCAACGAGAGCGGCGGAAAGAGCGGTCTGGATTGCAGTTTTCATGGTCTTCACTCCTGGGAGGCTCGTTCACATGAACGAGGTTTCAGCTAAATTGTCCGTGGCCGGATCGGTCGTCTCTCTAAACGCGGGGCCCTTGCCGATGGCGTTCAGTCGATCGAGGCGGTCAGGAAGAGCGTTCCCCGCCCTTCCGTTATTGAGATGGTCCCTCACGATGAGGATGTGTAGTATCGATTGTCGGAACGCCTTGTTCAAAAATCGATAACAATGACCCCTTGAAATCGCGAACGGTCACAAGAGGGTAGCCAAGGCGGATGCGGTCGAGGCCGCGCCTCTTGCCTTCCCGGCCAAGTCCGGGCAAAAGGCCGCAATGATCCAGATTTCCGGCCTTTCCGCCCGCATCGCGGGCCGTCTCCTCATCGAAAACGCATCCGTGACGCTTCCGGCGGGCACGAAGGCCGGGCTCGTGGGCCGCAACGGTGCCGGCAAGTCGACGCTGTTTCGCATCATCACCGGTGAATTTGCCTCCGAGGCCGGCAGCGTCTCCTTGCCGAAGAACGCCCGCATCGGTCAGGTGGCCCAGGAAGCGCCCGGCACCGAGGAACCGCTGATCGAGATCGTGCTGAAGGCCGACAAGGAACGCTCGGCCCTGATCGCAGAAGCCGAGACCGCAACCGATCCGCACCGCATCGCCGAGATCCAGACCCGGCTTGCCGATATCGGCGCCCACTCGGCCGAAGCGCGGGCCGCGAGCATTCTCGCCGGCCTCGGCTTCGATCACGAAGCGCAATTGCGCCCGGCCTCCTCCTTCTCCGGCGGCTGGCGCATGCGCGTCGCGCTCGCCGGCGTGCTCTTCTCCGAGCCGGACCTGTTGCTGCTCGACGAGCCGACCAACTATCTCGACCTCGAAGGCACGCTCTGGCTTGAGGACTACATTCGCCGCTATCCGCACACGGTCATCATCATCAGCCACGACCGCGATCTGCTGAACACTGCGGTCAACGCCATCGTGCATCTCGACCAGAAGAAGCTTACCTTCTATCGCGGACCCTATGACCAGTTCGAGCGGCAGAAGGCCGAGGCCGACGAGCTGCAGATGAAGGCGAAAGCCAAGAACGATGCGGCGCGCAAGCACCTGCAGAGCTTCATCGACCGCTTCAAGGCCAAGGCCACCAAGGCCCGCCAGGCGCAAAGCCGCGTGAAGGCACTTGAGCGCATGGGCACGATTGCGGCGGTGATCGAGGATCACGTCCAGGGCTTCTCCTTCCCGGACCCGGAGAAGGAAGCCGCCTCGCCGATCATTGCCGTCACCGGCGGTACCGTTGGCTACGAGCCCAGCAAGCCGATCCTCAAGCGGCTGAACCTCAGGATCGATACCGACGACCGCATCGCGCTGCTCGGTTCGAACGGCAACGGCAAGTCGACCTTCGCCAAATTCATCTCCGGCCGACTGGCGCCGGAGGCGGGCGAACTGAAGATCGCGCCGAACCTCAAGGTCGGTTTCTTCGCCCAGCACCAGCTCGACGACCTCATCCCCACGCAGAGCGCCGTCGAGCATGTGCGCCGGCGCATGCCGGACGCCCCCGAAGCCAAGGTGCGTTCGCGCGTGGCGCAGATGGGGCTGGCGACGGAAAAAATGGAAACGCCTGCCAAGGATCTCTCGGGTGGCGAGAAAGCACGGCTGCTGATGGGCCTTGCCGCCTTCGACGCACCGAACCTCCTGATCCTCGACGAGCCGACCAACCACCTCGACATCGACAGCCGCAACGCGCTGATCACCGCCCTCAACGACTATTCCGGCGCTGTCATCCTGATCTCGCACGATCGCCATCTGATCGAGGCAACTGCCGACCGGCTGTGGCTGGTGCGCGACGGAACGGTGACGAGCTACGACGGCGACCTTGAGGATTATCGCAGCCTGATCGTCGGCGGACCCAAGCCCAAGGACGACAAGGCCAAGCCGAACGGAGCCGATGACAGCCTCTCGAAGGCGGACCAGCGCAAGGTGAACGCCGACAAGCGCGCCTCGCTGGCGCCGCTTCGCAAGAAGATCAATGAAATCGAATCCTTGACCGGAAAACTGGAGAAACTGATTCAGGCACTTGATGTGGAACTGGCCAATCCGGTGCTCTACGAAAAGTCGCCTGCGAAAGCCGCCCAGAAAGCCAAGGAACGCTCCGACGCGGCAGTGAAACTCGCTCACGCCGAAGAGCAATGGCTTGAGCTTTCCGCCGAGTATGAAGAGGCAATGGCCGGCTGACAGAAGCCTGCCCGACCGGTCAGCCCAGTTCGAACGTGGTGATGCCGTAGATCCGTGCCAACGGCAGCCCGGGGTCGGGCCCGCGATACATGCGCGCCGTCTCGAACACCGGCCGCAGATTGTAGCGATCGCAAAGCGCCTTGGCCGAGGCGTTCGGTTCGGGGATGTCGAGGTAAATTTCGCTGCCATTGACACCGGCGGCGAGCTTGCGAAAGACCAGATCGGCGCCGGTCTCGGTGTCGGAGAAGAGCGGTCCAATCTTGAACCCGTTTCGGCAAGCCCGGATCGTTCCATAGGCCGCGACTGCGCCGTCGCGCAGCAGCAGGACACTGCGCCGTCCATCGCTCGACTTCAGCCATTCACGAAGGAACGCCTCGCGACGCGCCGGGACGAAGCGGCGGTCATACTCGGTGAGGAGCGACATATGGACCGGGGCGACCTCCAGGAGGTCGGCGCCCGGCGGCTCGATTACGTCGATGACACCGCCGTAGCGGATGTTCGCATGGGCATAGGTGAAGCCGGACCGCCGATAATTCTCCTGCTGTGCGACCACGCCGTCGAGGCCGACGATGCGGTTCCCGGCGACGACCATCGCCTGTTGCCACAGTTGCCGACCGATCCCCTTGCCGCGGTGTTCCGGTCGCGTGATGTAGAAGCCGAGAAAGGCGTAGCTTTCGTTGTATCGCACCAGCGAGATGGCGCCGACCGGCCCGTCCTCTCCATCGGCTATCCAGTAGCCGTCCGGATCGGCCGCCCAGAAGGGGCCGACATCACCGAGCCCGGGATTCCACCCCTCCTCGGCCGCCCACTCGATCATGACGTCGAGTTCGGCGCGGCTGGCACGACGGATTTGCTGCTGCATGGTTCACTCCTCTTGGGCGGTCAGATCGCCCTATCGTCAGCCCGGTTGACGGGACGAAACGGCACGTCCGGTGGTAGAGCTAGCGCGGTGGCGTTCAGAGGGAATGATAATCTGTCGATTTCCCCGACATTGATGCATATGGTGGCGACGGACCGGCGGCGCTTGTCCGCCCTGCGCAATCTGCTACAAGAGCCGACAATAAGTCATACAAATCGAGCGGAACACCATGGCCCCCATCAAAATTGCCGTTGTCGGCGTCGGCAAAATCGTTCGCGACCAGCACCTGCCGGCGATCGCCAAGAACAGCGACTATCACCTGATCGCCGCCGCAAGCCGGCATGGCACGGTCGACGGGATAGACAACTTCAAATCGATCGAGGCGATGCTCGAAGCCGTGCCTGCGATCGAGGCCGTATCGCTCTGCATGCCGCCGCAGTATCGCTACGAGGCCGCCCGCGCAGCACTCGACGCCGGCAAGCATGTGTTCCTGGAAAAGCCTCCGGGCGCCACCCTCAGCGAGGTCGCAGACCTCGAGGCGCTGGCGGCATCGAAGAGGCTGTCGCTGTTTGCGAGCTGGCACTCCCGCTACGCGCCGGCCGTGGAAGCGGCAAAATCCTTCCTGGCGGCAACGACGATCAATGATGTCCAGGTCATCTGGAAGGAAGACGTGCGCCACTGGCACCCGAACCAGGAATGGATCTGGGCGGCGGGTGGCCTCGGCGTCTTCGATCCCGGCATCAACGCGCTTTCCATCGTCACCCACATTCTGCCGCGCCCGCTGTTCGTGACCTCGGCCGTGCTCGAATTCCCCGAGAATCGCGACGCGCCGATTGCTGCCACCATCACCTTCACGGATGGGAAGAAACTGCCGGTTTCCGCCGAATTCGACTGGCGCCAGACCGGCAAGCAAAGCTGGGATATCGTCGCCCGGACGGCGGCGGGCGAGATGGTGCTGTCCGAAGGCGGCGCCAAGCTCGCCGTCGACGGCAAGCTCGTGCATCAGGAGCCGGAACAGGAATACCCAATGCTCTATCGGCGTTTCGCCGAGATCGTCAAAGCCGGACGGTCGGACGTCGATCTCGCGCCGCTGCGTCACGTCGCCGACGCCTTCATGCTCGGCAAGCGCAAGTTCGTCGAAGCGTTCCACGACTGATTTTCCAGACAGGCAGAAACGCAAAGCCCGCGGTATCGGCCGCGGGCTTTGTTCGTCGCAATGCGCTGTAAACTCAGGCCTTCTTTTCCCACCGGCCGTCGCGGTTCTGCTGCCAGTAGGTGAGGTTATGCCCCTCCCCCTTCAGCCGCTTCCAATGGGCGCGCGCGCCTTCAAGCTGATTCTGATCGTAGCCGTCGAACATGAACACGATGCGCTCATAGGTCGAAACATCGGGCGGGCTGGCGCCATCGATGACGAAACGCACCGTCGCCGCATTCGCATTGCCTTCGTCGGCCACCAGCAACACCGGCTGGTCGGCAGCGAAATCGCCGACATCCGTGCCATGCGGCAGGAAGCTCTCGTCGCGATAGACCCAGAGATGCGTGTCCAGCGCGTCGCGCCGCTCGGCGTCGATCGTCTGCACGGCCACCCGCCAGCCGCGCTCGACACTCTTGTCGAGCAACGGCGGCAGCGCGTCTTCGAGCTTCGATTCCGTCAGGTGATAGAACAGGATTTCGGTCATGCCGATTGCTTCCCGCCTTTCGTCACGTCCAGCACGGCGGGTCAGGACTCGTAGCTCGCCCGCACCAGCTCGTCGAGCAGCCGTACGCCGAAGCCAGAGCCCCAGGACTGGTTAACCTCATCCGTCGGCGCGCCCATGGCGGTGCCGGCGATATCGAGATGCGCCCAGGGCGTGTCCTTGACGAAACGCTTCAGGAATTGCGCCGCCGTCACCGCACCGCCGTGACGGCCGCCGGTGTTCTTCATGTCGGCGAACTTGCTGTCGATCATCTTGTCGTATTCCTTGCCGAGCGGCATGCGCCACAGGCGTTCCTGCGTCGCCATGCCGGCGGCAAGGAGCTGCCCGGCCAGACGGTCGTCGTTGGAGAACAGGCCGGCGTGATGGGTCGCAAGCGCAACCATGATGGCGCCGGTCAGCGTCGCAAGGTCGATGATTGCCTGCGGCTTGAAGCGGTCGTTGCAATACCAGAGCGCATCGCAGAGCACGAGACGGCCTTCGGCGTCCGTGTTGATCACTTCGATCGTCTGGCCGGACATCGAGGTTACGATGTCGCCGGGGCGCTGGGCGCTGCCGTCGGGCATGTTTTCCACAAGGCCGATGATGCCGATGGCGTTGACCTTCGCTTCACGCGCGGCCAGCACATGCATGAGGCCGGTGACGGCGGCCGCACCGCCCATGTCGCCCTTCATTTCCTCCATGCCGGCGGCCGGCTTGATCGAGATGCCGCCGCTGTCGAAGACGACGCCCTTGCCGACAAACGCGAGCGGCCGTTCCTTGGCCTTGCCGCCCTTCCACTGCATGATCACGAGGCGCGGCGGTCGGGTAGACCCCTGGGCGACGCCGAGCAGCGCGCCCATGCCGAGCTTTTTCATTTCCTTTTCCGTGAGGATCTCGACCTCGACGCCGAGCTTCTCCAGTTCCTTCGCCTTGGCGGCAAACTCGACCGGCCCCAGTACGTTCGCCGGCTCGTTCACCAGGTCGCGCGCCAGGAACACGCCTTCAGCCACCGCCTCTGCTGTGCCGAAAGCCTTCTTCGCGGCAATGACGGTACCGGTGACGATCGTGACCTTGGTCGGCTTGCCGGAGGACTTGGCGTCGTCATCGGCCTTCTTGGTCTTGTAGCCGTCGAAGCTATAGGCGTTCATCTCCATGCCGAGTGCGAAATCTGCAGCCGCCCTGCCGGTCACGTCGACCCCAGGAGCGTCGACGAATACGGTCACCTTGTCGACTGAGCCGAGTTTCGCCGCAACGGCGCCGCCGGCCTTCAGCCAATCGTGATCCGAAAGCGCATCCGCCTCTCCAAGCCCAAACACAATGATTCGGTCAGCCGGCGAGCCATGCGGCGCAACGATATCGAGGCTGGAGAACACCTTTCCGGTGAACTTCTTCACCTTGGCTGCCTTTGTCACGACGTCTTCCGGATCGGCGACATCCGCGCCGGCCGCGGCTCCGCCGCCCGACGTCTTGAGGAGCACGGCAACGCCGCCGCTCGGCCGGTGGGACTTGGCAAAGGTGAACTCGAACTTCATCGGCATTGAAAAACTCCGGGATATTTCCTGTTTCGGTGCGCAGCCGGAGAATCGAAAGTAGCTTCCGAGAGCCGGGCGCCAGGGCAAGGTGATCTGGCCGCGACGCATCTGGATGACACGGCGAGGCTTATGGCGATCCGCCCTGTTACCGGGCGGTTACAGTGGAAAATATTCGCAACATTCGCCACCGTCAAAGCTGTGGCCGGCACCCTTCTCGCTTTTCAACCGCTTGGCAAGATGCCCCTGGATGTTTACATGCGGTTAACCGAGGTTCTTCGCCTTAAATTATCCCTGTTGCTTCACAGTTTGAGCGACACGAAATAGCGGGTAAGAACCGGGCTTCGGTTTGGACCCGGGCAATGCCCGGTCCGACGCCGCCGCCGGACAGAAACATGAGCAGGATTTTGGACCGGACACGGGCATGAAGCTGATCGAACGCTACATCTTCCGGCGTGCCTTGGTCATGTTCCTCGCGACACTCCTGCCATTGCTCGGCATTGTGTGGACAACGCAGGCGCTTGCCAACGTCAACCTGGTCACCGACAGCGGCCAGTCGGTTCTGGCCTTCGCCAAACTGGCAACCCTCATCCTGCCTTCGGTCATCCCGATCATCCTGCCCTTCGCACTGGTCATCGGCGTCACCCAGACCCTGACCACGATGAACACCGATTCGGAACTGACCGTGCTCAACGCCGCTGGCAGTTCGCGCATGGCCATCATCCGGCCGGTCATCTATCTGGCGGCGGCCCTGAGCGTCCTGTCCTTCGCGGTCGACAACTTCGTCGAGCCCTATTCGCGCGTTTCGGTACGCAAGATGCTGGCGACGGCCAACGCCGACCTTCTGTCGTCGGTCGTTCAGGAGAATTCGTTCCGCAAGGTTGCCGACGGGCTCTACGTTCAGGTCGGAGCGCGGCGCAGCGGCGGCGTGTTGCAGGGCATCTTCGTTGCCGATTCGCGCAATCCCGCCTTCGAGCTCGTCTATTACGCCCGCGAAGGCGCGGTGGATGAAAAGAGCTCCGCGCTGGTGATGAAGGACGGCGAGGTGCAACGCAAACTGCCCGACGGCAGCGTCTCGATCATCAAGTTCGATTCCTATGCCTTCGACCTCGCCGACATGACCAAGACCACGCGCGAGGCGACGATCCGGGCGAAGGACCGCGACCTGGCCGGGCTTCTCAATCCCGATCCGGACGATCAGGTCTACAAGAACAATCCGCTTGCCTTCACAGCCGAGATCAACCGCCGCCTGACGGAGTGGACCTTTCCGCTGCTCTTCGGCCTGATCGCACTGGTATTCAGCAGCGATGCGCGCTCTCATCGGGAAGCACGCGTCCATCCAATGGTGAGCGCGCTCGGAACGGCGCTGCTCATCCGCTGGATGACCTTCTATGCCGGCAACAGCGCCGAGGATTCCATCTGGTTCGTGCCGCTGATGTATATCGTGCCGCTCGCAGCCGGCGGGCTCTGCATTCACCAGCTGGTGAGCAACAAACGTCTGGATATCCCGATGACCGGGCAGGAAAAGCTGCAGGATCTCCTGGTTCGCCTGCGCCTGGTGCGGCGTGACGCCGAGGGAGGGCAGCCGTCATGATGGGCACGCTCGGACGCTATTTCTTCATCCGCTATGTGATCACCACTTTCTGGTTCCTCGTCGGTATCTTCTCGCTGATCTTCATCATCGACTTCAGCGAGCAGGCGAGCCGCCTGGCGAACCTGCCGCACTATTCGATCACCGGCGCTCTGCTGATGACCGCCCTCCGCATCCCGCTGATCCTGCAGCAGACGATTCCGTTTGTGGCACTGTTTTCGGCAATGGCCGCGCTGATCTCCCTCAACCGGCGCTACGAACTGGTCGTGACCCGCGCCGCCGGTATTTCCGTCTGGCAGTTCCTGCGCCCCTTCGTCCTTGGCGCCTTCCTCTTCGGCGTGCTCGCTGTCGTTGCGCTCAACCCACTGGCGGCCTGGGGAACGAAGCGTGGGGAGGC
Source organism: Ensifer sp. R-19 (assembly GCF_049905105.1). Lineage (NCBI taxonomy): Bacteria > Pseudomonadati > Pseudomonadota > Alphaproteobacteria > Hyphomicrobiales > Rhizobiaceae > Ensifer > Ensifer sp. R-19. The sequence continues at coordinate 903,650 of NZ_CP184569.1, read as the reverse complement.
ATTGCTGGCGGAATGGGGCGCCTCGCGATCCTCGGATTCCGGATCGATTCCGTGGCTGCGACAGATCTACAACGGTACCGATACAATCATCGGCGCGCGCTCGGTCCAGGACAATGGCACGACGCTCCTCAACGTCACCGTTATCCACTTCGATCCACAGGGAACGATCATTCTGAGACAGGATGCGACGTCCGCGAAACTCGAAGATGGTTACTGGCTTCTTAACGAAGTAACTGAAACGCGCAACGGGCAGCTGCCGCGGCGTTTGAAAACAGCACAACTCAGCACCAATCTGAAAGCCGAGTTTGTTCAGGAACGTCTTGCAAAGGCTGATTCCATTCAGTTTTTTGACCTTCCGGCAAAGATCGAGGTGGCTCGCTCCTTCGGTTTTTCAACCAATGGCATGGAAACCCAATTTCACTCGATGCTCTCGCTGCCGCTCCTTCTCGTCGCCATGACGCTGATAGCCGCCTGCGTGTCGCTCAAGTTTAGCCGGTTCAACCAATCTAGCTCCGTAATTCTCGGTGGCATCCTTTCAGGCTTCGTGCTTTATGTCGTCACCGTGCTTGTCAAAGCATTCGGGAGCAGCGGCATTGTGCCTCCTTTCGTTGCAGCCTGGTTGCCAGTTGTTGTAGCGATGGCGCTGGGCTCGACGATTCTTTTAAATCAGGAGGATGGCTAGTGGCGGTAGTGAACCGCAAACGCATGACGCTGATCAACGCTACCCTGCTTGCAGGCGTGGCGCTGCAGACACTTGCCATGGGAATGAGTGCGCCTGCGATGGCGCAGCAGACTTCGGACCGCCTCGATTCGCTGCGGCCGAACATGCCAGAAGACGTCAAGCTGCTTCTGTCCGCCAATGAGCTCGTCTACAACAAGGACGCCGAGAAGGTGATCGTGCGCGGCAACGTGCAGATCGACTACGGCGGCTATAAGATGGTGGCCCGTCAGGTCGAATACGACCAGAAGAATGGCCGCATCTATGCATCCGGGGAAGTCCAGTTCGTCGAGCCGGGCGGCAATGTCGTCTACGCCGACAAGATGGACGTCACCGACGATTTCGGCGACGGTTTCCTTGAGCAGATGCGAATCGAAACCACCGATCTGACCCGTCTTGCCGCAACGAGCGGCGAGCGCCGGAACGGTGAAGAGTTCATCCTGAATGAGGCCGTCTACACGGCCTGCACGCCCTGCTCGACCAAGCCGGAGCATCGCTCGCTGTGGCATATCAAGGCGCAACGCGTCGTTCAGAACGGTCGCACGCGGACGATTCGCCTCGAGAATGCCCGCTTCGAACTCTTCGGCAAGCCGATCGCCTATATTCCGGTCATGGAGCTGCCCGACCATACGGTCAAGCGTAAGAGCGGCTTCCTGTTCCCGACGTTCCGCTCGGCCCAGAAGCTCGGCGTCGGCGTCGGCGTCCCCTACTATTGGGCGATCTCGCCCTATATGGATGCAACGGCAACCGTGACGGGCCTGACCCGGCAAGGCTTCCTGCTGGAGGGCGAGTTCCGTCAGCGGTTCCACAACGGCTTCCATACGCTGAACGTTGCCGGCATCAGCCAGCTCGACAAGAGCAAGTTCACGCCGGGCACGGTCGACGCGATGAAGACCAATCGCGGCATGATCGCGTCGAGGGCTGAATTCGAGATCAACCCGCGCTGGACGTTCGGCTGGAACGTCCTCGTCCAGTCGGATGCCAACTTCGCCAAGACCTACGAACTGTCGAACTTCGATAACACGACCTATGTCAACCAGGCCTATCTGACTGGCCTCGGCAAGCGAAACTTCTTCGATCTGCGCGCCTTCTACTTCGACATTCAGGACGCGGACCCGAATAGCATCAATGAAAACCAGCAACCCGTTACGCAGGTCCTTGACTACTCCTACAAGGCGCCAAAGCCCGTGCTGGGCGGCGAGCTTTCGGCAACCGTCAACTTCACGAACGTCAAACGAAACCGGCTGGACCTCGAAACCGTCCCCGGTGTCGTCAATCGTTTCCGAGGCCTTGAGGGCACGACCCACCGCCTGACCGGCGAGCTTGAATGGAAGCGCATGTTCATCGCTCCCGGCGGTCTCGTCGTCACGCCGCTCCTTGCGGCGCGCGGCGATGCCCTCGGCCTCAACATGGACGCGCCGGGACCGCTCTACACCGGCGACTACGACACCAGCGACGCGGCGACGCGGCACATGTTGACCGCCGGTCTCGAAGCCCGTTACCCGATCCTGTTCGTCGGCGAAAACAGCAGCCATGTGCTTGAGCCGATCGCTCAGCTCTACGCACGCCCTGACGAACAGGACGCCGGTGGCCTGCCGAACGAAGACGCCCAGAGCTTTGTGTTCGATGCGACCAACCTTTTCGACCGCGACAAGTTCTCTGGCTTCGACCGGGTCGAAGGTGGTACGCGCGCCAACGTCGGCTTCCGCTATACCGGTACCTTCGACAGTGGCTACGGCCTGCGCAGCATCGTCGGCCAATCCTTCCATCTCGGAGGCCTGAACTCCTTCGCAACCGACGACCTGGTGAAGGCCGGCGCGAATTCCGGTCTGGAAACCAAGCGCTCGGACTATGTCGCGATGTTCGGCATCGACGCACCGTCCGGCCTGATGGCGAGCCTCTCGGGCCGCCTCGACGAAAAGGATCTGGCACTGCGCCGTGCCGATGCGACCGTCGGGTATCTCGGCACGACGTGGCAGGCGGCGATGACCTATACACGCATCGAAGCGCAGCCGCTTTACGGCTCGCAGGTGAACCAGGACGAAATCCAGACGGCGGCCGCCTACAAGTTCCATGACTACTGGTCGGTCTTTGGTGCCATCACTTACGACATCAACCAGGACGTCATCACGCGCAACGGCTTCGGCATCACCTACGACGATCAGGACACCCTGTTCTCGCTTGTCTACAAGCAGGAACGCGATACCGGCAGCACGCTGGCGAACGATTGGTCGATCGGCGCCAGAATCAGCTTCCGTACGCTCGGTGACGTGAATGTCGGCGACACCAAGTTCGAAGAGCTGGATTACTATTAAGATCATTGAAACGAGGGGGCGGAACGCGAAGTTCGCCCCCTCGCGCAATTTTGGGCTGCTCAAACGGTCTTGTCATCGTTTGGCCGCATGTATTATGCATTTCCTCCGACAAGATAAGGCAACGGCGCAAAGCCGGTAGGCGGACAAGGCCCGACGGCGGTGATCGTCCGGCAAACAGGAAAAGGTAATGGGCGGGAAAATGTCGATCTTGAGGACGCTTTCGGTATTGGCTGTGGCCGGAGCCCTGAGCATCGCGGCATGTGCCGGTGCGCAGGCTGCAAGCCAGGTCAAGGTAACGGTCAACAACACCGTGATCACCTCGGGCGATATTGCCAAGCGGGTTGCATTCCTGCGTCTTCAGCGCCAGAAGGGCGGCCCCGAGGAAGCGAAGAAGCAACTGGTGGACGAGGTCCTGAAGCGCGCCGAAATCGTTCGCATCGGACAATCCGTCAGCACGCAGGACGTCGATGCCGCCTATGCCCGTTTTGCTGCGGGCAACAAGCTTTCGGCGGAACAGCTCGGCAAGATCCTCGACCAGGCCGGTGTCGGCGCCGATCACTTCAAGCAATTCATCGCCGTACAGATGAGCTGGCCCCGCGCGGTCAACTTCCGCTATGGCAATTCGAGCCGCCTCCAGGGCGCCGATCTCGTCAAACGGATGATGGAAGGCGGCGGCAACAAGCCGGTGACCACCGAATACTTCCTGCAGCAGGTGATCTTCGTCATTCCCGAGAAGAAGCGCGGCGCCATCACGGCAAAGCGGCAGGCCGAGGCGAACGCCTCCCGTTCACAGTTCCCGGGCTGCGAGACGTCGAAGACCTTTGCCGCCAACTATCGCGACGTTTCGATCCGCAGTCTCGGCCGGATGCTTGCCCAGCAGCTGCCGGACGAGTGGAAGCCGTTGGTCGAGAAGGCCGGGGAGAACGGCACGACCGGAACCCGCGTGACCGAAAAGGGCGTCGAGTACCTGGCAATCTGCAAGAAGCGTGAAGTCAACGACGACACGGCCGCAGAAATCGTCTTCCGTGCCGAGGACATCGGCAAGAAGAAGGCCGGCGGGGAAGATCCGAACAGCGAAAAATACCTCGAGGAACTGCGCAAGAAAGCGCAGATCGTCAACAAGTAAGCACAACGGCAACATGCGCGAACCAACCGGCGGACCACTCGCCCTGACCATGGGCGACCCGGCCGGTATCGGGCCGGACATCAGCCTTTCGGCCTGGCTTGGCCGCCGCGAACACGCGACGGCACCCTTCCTGTTCATCGGGGATCCTTCGGTGCTTGCCGCGCGTGCGGCGACGCTTGGCTATTTGGTTCCCCTTCGGGAGACGGATTGTGCCGGCGCCATGTCCGCGTTCGATGCGGCGCTGCCGGTGCTGCCGCTTGCCTGCCCTCACCCGGTCACTGCAGGCGATCCCGACACTGCCAATGCCAGCGCCGTCATCGGCGCGATCGACACGGCAGTACGGCTCGTGACCGCCGGCGAAGCCTCCGCGGTCGTGACCAACCCGATCGCCAAGGCAGTCCTTTACGATGCCGGCTTCCGCTTTCCGGGCCATACCGAGTACCTGGCGGATCTCGCCGAGAAAGCAACGGGGCAACCTGTTCTGCCTGTCATGATGCTTGCCGGGCCGAAGCTGCGCGCCGTCCCCGTCACGATCCACATCCCGCTGAAGGATGTGCCGCACCAGCTGACGCCGGATCTCATCTATCGCACCTGCGTGATAACGGCGGCGGATCTGCGCAACCGCTTCGGGCTTGAGCGCCCGCGCCTCGCGATCGCCGGACTGAATCCACACGCCGGCGAAAACGGCGCGCTCGGCCTTGAGGATGACGCGATCATCCGCCCCGTCATCGACCGGCTGCGCGCTGAAGGCATCGATGCCGTGGGGCCGCTGCCCGCGGATACCATGTTCCACGATCGGGCGCGCGCGACCTACGACGTTGCGATCTGCATGTACCACGATCAGGCGCTGATCCCGGCAAAGGCGCTCGGCTTCGACGACAGCGTCAACGTCACGCTCGGCCTTCCCTTCATCCGCACATCGCCCGACCACGGTACTGCCTTCAGTCTGGCCGGCAAGGGCGTTGCCCGCGACGACAGCTTGAGAGCTGCGCTCGACCTTGCCGCAACGCTCGCGGCCAATATGCCAGGAGATACCCGCTGATGGCCGCGCTCGACGGTCTCCCCCCCTTGCGCGACGTGATCCAGCGCCACGGCCTCGACGCCAAGAAGGCGCTCGGCCAGAATTTCCTGCTCGACCTCAACCTGACACAGAAGATCGCGCGGACTGCCGGTTCGCTCGAAGGCGTGACGGTCATCGAGGTCGGCCCTGGTCCCGGTGGCCTGACGCGCGCCATCCTGGCTCTCGGCGCCAAGAAGGTCATCGCGATCGAACGCGACTCCCGCTGCCTGCCGGCGCTTGCCGAAATCGGCGCGCATTATCCCGGCCGGTTGCAGGTGATCGAAGGCGACGCCCTGAAGACGCGGTTCGAGACGCTTGCCGACGGCGGGCCGGTCAAGATCATCGCCAACCTGCCTTACAATGTCGGCACGCAATTGCTGGTCAACTGGCTGCTGCCCGAACGCTGGCCGCCTTTCTGGCAATCGCTGACGCTGATGTTCCAGCGTGAAGTGGGCCTCAGGATCGTCGCCGAGGCGGATGACGATCACTACGGGCGCCTCGGTGTGCTCTGCGGCTGGCGTACAGAGGCACGGATGGCCTTCGACGTGCCGCCGCAAGCTTTCACGCCGCCACCCAAGGTGACGTCATCGGTGGTCCATCTGGAGCCCGTGGAAAATCCGATCCCCTGCTCCGTTTCATCTCTGGAGAAGGTAACGCACGCTGCCTTCGGCCAACGCCGCAAAATGTTGCGGCAAAGCCTGAAGCCGCTTGGCGGCGAGGCCCTGTTGGCAAAGGTCGATATCGACCCGCAGCGACGGGCCGAGACGCTTTCGGTGGAAGAGTTCTGCCGGTTGGCAAACTGCCTCTAAGCGAGAGACCAATCGCGACCGGTCAGCCGCCAGTCGGGCGAGATATGGCGCGATTCGAAAATGGCTCCCGAAGGAGCCATACTTTTGCAGTTGTCAGAACGGGTTCTCCGTCAGGAGCCCGTTGACGAAGTCAAACAGACCCGGGCGCCGGTCGCGGCGCAGACGCTCCGCCTCGACAATCGCCCGCACCGCAGAAAACGCGCGGTCGAGGTCGTCGTTGAGGACGATGTAGTCGTATTCCCGCCAGTGCTCGATCTCGGCGCGCGAATTGGCAAGCCGCGTGGCAATCACCTCTTCGCTGTCCTCCGCCCGGCGATGCAGGCGTGACTGCAGCTCGGCCATCGACGGCGGCAGAATGAAGATCGACACGACGTCGCCGGCCATCTTTTCCTGAAGCTGCTGAGCGCCCTGCCAATCGATGTCGAAGAGCATGTCGCGGCCGGCGGCCATCGCCGCTTCGACGGCGTCGCGCGGCGTTCCGTAGAAGTTGCCGTGCACCTCGGCCCATTCGAGCAGCGAGTCGGTTGCCCTGAGCGCCTCGAATTCACGGATCGTCTTGAAATGATAATGCCGTCCGTCGATTTCGCTCGGGCGGCGCTGGCGCGTCGTCACGCTGACGGAAATGCTCATCTCCGGATCAGCTTCCAGGAGGTTGCGCGCGATCGTCGATTTTCCAGCACCGGACGGCGAGGAAATGACGAGCATCAGCCCACGACGGGCAATCTTGATGGGCGAAGGGGTCGCCGGGGTCATGCTTTACTCCAGATTCTGGACCTGTTCGCGGAACTGGTCGATGACGACCTTGAGTTCGATGCCGGCGGCCGATACGGCGGCCGCATTCGACTTGGAACAGATCGTATTCGATTCTCGGTTAAATTCCTGTGCCAGGAAGTCGAGCTTGCGGCCAACGGGACCGCCCTTCGACAACAGATCGCGCGCCGCAACGATGTGCGAGCCGAGCCGGTCGATTTCTTCCCGAAGATCCGCCTTGGTGGCAAGCAGCGCCACTTCGGCGTAGAGGCGTTCCCGGTCGAGCGAAGAGCCATTGTCCATGACCAGGGCCACCTGCTGCGCGAGCCGATCGGCGATCGCCGCGGCGCTGCGCGATGGATCAGCCTCTACCGTCGCCGTGAGTGTCTCTATGCCTTCAACCTGCGCCAGCAGGATCTGACAGAGCGCGGCTCCCTCGTCTTCGCGCATGACGCGGAGATCGGAAAGCGCCAGCCTCAGTCCTTCGAGGATGTCCATATCAAGCGCAGCGCGTTCCTCTTCACTTTCTTCCGGTTCGCGAAAATCGACAATGCCGCGGATGGAAAGCAACGTGTCGAACTTCAGCGGCGCCGGGTCGACGAGATCACCGAGTTGTTCGCGCAGGTTCAAGACCGCCGTCAGCGCACCCTGATTGACCACTGCCTCGACGGTCGCTTCCGCGCCGCTGACGGAAAGTCCGATCTGGAGATTGCCGCGCGAAAAATAATCGGCCGCGAGCCTGCGCACTTCGGGCTCGAAGCGCTCGAGCCCCTGCGGCAGGCGTAACCTGAGATCAAGACCCTTGCCGTTGACGGAGCGCAGTTCCCAGGCCCAACGGCGGCGGCCACTGCTGCCTTCCCTCCGGGCAAAGCCGGTCATCGATTGGAGCGGCATCGTCACCTCCGTTGTGTTTCAGCAGAAGCAATAAGTCGACGGCGCGGCATCCCGCAAGGGATATCCGCGCCGTGATCTATCCGTCCACAATGCAGGCGTTTATTGCGGCTGCGCTGCTGTCGCTGCCGGTTCGGCCGTTCCAGCGTCGGCGGCCGCCTTTGCGGCTTCCGCAGCCTTCTCGGCTTCCACCTTGCGCCAACGCCTTACATTCGCGTTGTGTTCGTCCAGGGTCTCGGCAAAGACATGGCCGCCCGTACCGTCGGCCACGAAGTAGAGCTCCGGCGTGCGCGAAGGATTGGCGACCGCCTCCAGCGCTGCACGGCCCGGATTGGCGATCGGCGTCGGCGGCAGCCCCTTGATGATATAGGTGTTGTAGGGCGTCTGCTTGTCGATGTCGGACTTCAGGATCGGTCGGTCCGCCGGCTTTCCGTCACCGCCGAAAATGCCATAGATGATCGTCGGGTCGGACTGCAGCCGCATGCCCTTGTCGAGCCGGTTGATGAAGACGGAGGCGACCCGTGGCCGTTCGTCGGCGCGGCCGGTTTCCTTCTCCACGATCGAAGCCAGCGTGACGAGTTCCTCGACCGTCGAGACCGGCAGGTTCGGATCACGCTTCTCCCAGATCTGATCGACCAGAACCTTCTGGGCGGCAACCATCTGCTGAACGATCTCGCCGCGCTTGGTACCGCGTGTGAACTTGTAGGTATCGGGCATCAGCGAACCTTCCGGCGGAAGCTCGGTCGGCAGATTGCCAACCAGGACCGGATCGTCGGAAAGCTTGTGGAACATCTGCTTGACGGTCAGACCTTCGGGCAGAGAAACCGAATAGAGGATCGACTTGCCCGACTTCAGAAGCTGCATCACGTCCTGCATCGATGAGCCGGCCTTGATCTCGTATTCGCCGGCCTTCAGCGTCTCGTTGTCGAGATAGGCCTCCGAGACGAAACGGAAGACGCGCGCATCGGTGATGATGTTGCTGCGCTCGAGACCGCTGGCGATCTCGCTCATGCCGGCGCCGCCCCTGACGATGAAGTTCTGGTTTGCCTGCAGCGGACCCGGCTTCTCGTACTGATGCATGGCATAGTAGACCGTGCCGGCCGCAGCAAGCGCCGCGAAGACGATGATGGTCATCACGAAATTCAGGAAAATCACCACCTGGCTGCGAGCCTTGCGCGACCGCTTCGGGGGCTGTGGCACTTTTTCCGGGCGCAGTGCCTCGTTTGCCGATTTCGGAATGATCGGCCCGTTGCTCGCGTTTTCATTGCGGCCGAATTGCGCCGCGCCGTTATCGTTTGAGTCGCTCACGATTATCCCGAACCCGAAATTCGCAGCCTCATTCTCTTTCCTGCCCTGGTGCGAATTTCGGACTGGACCATGGCAGGCTTAAGTCATTTTCATAAACGGCGCCGACCTTGCGGGCGGCATTCCGCAGTCTTCAACACAATAGAGCTGCGGCGCGGTGCATTGGCACCCAAGAACCACAGAAATGTGTCGGTTCACCGTCCATTCAAGAGAACGCGACGGGGACCTGACACTTTACAGAACCGCACGTCTTATAGGACGCGTTAAGGTCGCTGTAACACTCTAAATGGCTGCCTGCTTCATCCTTAAACCGGACAGGAGACATGCAGTCGTTCGGAACGCGCCGCCTTCGGTTATCCCTGGGCGAACGACATGTTCCCGGCAATAGCTAAATGGCAAACTGACAGATATGCCTTGCGCGAACATAGCGGTCGGCAACGCCGCCGCGATGGCGGCGCATCCTCCCAAAACATGCTTGTAGCGAGCAATGCGGCAAAAGCAGGATCATCGGACCGACTTGTTGGATCGATCCGATGATTGGCAGGGGCCTGATCAGGCGCCCGTGTAGCGGCGCAGGACCAGAGAGGCGTTCGTGCCGCCGAAGCCGAAGGAGTTCGACAGCGCCACGTTGATCTCGCGCTTGCGTGCGACGTGCGGCACGAGGTCGATCTTGGTTTCCACGGACGGATTGTCGAGGTTGAGCGTCGGCGGCGCAATGTTGTCGCGAATCGCGAGCACCGAAAAGATCGCTTCGACAGCACCGGCAGCGCCAAGCAGGTGACCGATCGCCGACTTGGTCGAGGACATGGAGATCTTCGACGCATGCTCGCCGACCAGGCGCTCGACCGCGCCGAGCTCGATCGTGTCCGCCATGGTCGAGGTGCCGTGGGCGTTGATGTAGTCGATATCGGCCGCCGTCAGGCCGGCACGCTTCAGCGCCATCTGCATGCAGCGATAGGCGCCGTCGCCATCTTCCGACGGCGCGGTGATGTGGAAGGCATCGCCGGAAAGGCCGTAACCGACCACTTCCGCATAGATCTTCGCGCCGCGCGCCTTGGCGTGCTCGAGCTCTTCGAGGATGACGACGCCGGCGCCCTCGCCCATGACGAAGCCGTCACGATCGACATCGTAGGGGCGCGATGCCTTCTGCGGGTCGTCATTGTGCTGGGTGGACAGCGCCTTACAGGCGGCAAAGCCCGCGAGCGAGATCCGGCAGATCGGCGATTCAGCACCGCCGGCGACCATGACGTCGGCATCGCCGAGCGCGATCAGACGGCTCGCGTCACCGATCGCGTGCGCGCCGGTCGAGCAGGCGGTCACGACCGAGTGGTTCGGGCCGCGCAGCTTGTGGCGGATCGACACCTGGCCCGAGGCGAGGTTGATCAGACGGCCGGGAATGAAGAACGGCGAAATGCGGCGGGGGCCCTTGTCGCGCAGCGTATAGCCGCCTTCGACGATGCCTTCGAGACCGCCAATGCCCGATCCGATCAGCACGCCGGTCGCGATCTGGTCCTCGTCGGTCTCCGGCTTCCAGCCGGCGTCGGCAAGCGCCATGTCGGCGGCCGCCATCGCGTAGACGATGAACGGATCGACCTTGCGCTGCTCCTTCGGCTCCATCCAGTCGTCGGCGTTGAAGGTTGCGTCGGTGCCGTCACCGAAGGGAATGCGGCAGGCGATCTTGGCAGGAAGGTCCTCGACCTCGAATTCGGTTACCTTGCGTGCAGCATTCTGCCCGGCAAGAAGGCGCGCCCACGTCGCCTCAGTTCCGCAACCCAAGGGAGATACCATGCCGGTACCGGTGATAACGACACGTCTCATAGTCCGCAACCCACCCTGACTTTTCAATTTCAGAGCCGGATCGGACCACGTGTGACGAACTCGATCCGGGCATCCATTTTAAGGTTCTCATTCACGATCAGAGGGAAAAGCGGAGAACGCTTGCTGATCGGCACCCGCGCTTGCGGGACAGCCCACTTCCCTGGGCTGAAACGGGCCGCTTTCGGCGGCCCGTCTGCGGCCGTAGCCGCTCAGATATTAGGCCTGAGCCTTTTCGATGAACTTGACGGCGTCGCCGACAGTCAGGATCGAGTCAGCAGCGTCGTCCGGGATTTCAACGCCGAATTCTTCTTCGAAAGCCATGACCAGTTCGACGGTGTCGAGCGAGTCCGCGCCGAGGTCATCGATGAAGCTTGCGCCTTCGCTGACCTTTTCGGCGTCGACGCCAAGATGATCAATAACAATTTTCTTTACGCGTTCTGCGATATCGCTCATGTCGGAGTTCCTCGACCTTCGTTTCTGTAGGCGCCTATTCCGGCACCGGTACTCTTATGTAAGCCTGATAGACCAAGACGGCCTACCCGGCAATCCATCCAACCGGAACTGCGGCAAACCCAGGGCAGCCAAGGCTGCCGGACACCTGGCGGGACCGGTCGACTGCTAACAGTCATGGCCCGATTAACACGGTTTAAGTCTGCCGCAAAGTCCGAAAATGCCTGACATTCGCTTGCTCAACATTGAATTTCAGGCATTTGGCAGGCGGTGTCCCGGGACGTTGAATATCACCCGTCGCACAATCTCGACGGGCGGCACATCCCGGAAACCGGATCAGATCATGGCCATGCCGCCATTGACGTGAATCGTCTGGCCGGTGACGTAGCCAGCCTCGTTCGACGCGAGATAGACGACGGCCGACGCAATCTCCGCGCCGGTGCCCATGCGCTTCATCGGGATCGCGCCCATGATCGCGTCCTTCTGCTTGTCGTTGAGCTTGCCGGTCATCGCACTTTCGATGAAGCCCGGAGCAACGCAATTGACGGTGACGTTGCGCGTCGCGATCTCCTGAGCCAGCGACTTGGAGAAGCCAATCATGCCGGCCTTGGAGGCACAGTAGTTGGCCTGACCGGGATTGCCGGTGACACCGACGATCGAGGTGATGTTGACGATGCGGCCGAAACGGCGGCGCATCATCGGGTGGGTCAGCTCGCGCGTCAGGCGGAAGACGGCGGTCAGGTTCACCTCGAGAACGGCATCCCAGTCCTCGTCGCTCATGCGCACGAAGAGGCCATCCTTGGTGATGCCGGCGTTGTTGACGAGAATATCGACGCCGCCAAGCTCGGCCTCAGCCTTTTCGCCGAGCGCCTTGACTTCGGCGCGGTCGGAAAGGTTCGCCGGGAAGAGCTGCACGCGATCACCGAGTTCATTGGCGAGCGCTTCCAGCTTTTCGACGCGCGTGCCGTGCAGGCCGACGATCGCGCCCTGCGCGTGCAGCATGCGGGCGATTTCTTCGCCGATACCACCGGATGCACCGGTGACGAGAGCCTTGCGGCCGGAAAGATCGAACATCTGATTGATTCCTTGTAACTGGTGCGCTTGTTCGACGGCTTACGCGAGCAGTGCTGCAAGAGCCGTGTCGATATCGGCAGGCGTATTGACGGCGATACCGTTGACAGTCTTGTCGATCCGGCGGGCAAGCCCGGTCAGGACCTTGCCGGAACCGAGTTCATAAAGCGTCGTGACATTGTTGGCGGCAAACCATTCGACCGTCTCGCGCCAGCGGACCTGGCCGGTGACCTGCTCGACGAGCAATCGGGCGATTTCGTCGGCATCGCTGACCGGTGCGGCGAGCACGTTGGCGACCACGGGTACGACGGGATTGTGCTTCTCGACCTTGGCGAGAGCCTCGCGCATGGCGTCGGCGGCCGGCGCCATCAGGCTCGAATGGAAGGGTGCGGAGACCGGCAGCATCAATGCGCGCTTCGCTCCCTTTTCGGATGCCAATGCGGCAGCCTTCTCGACGGCAGACTTCTCTCCGGAAATGACCAGCTGGCCGCCGCCATTGTCGTTGGCGATCTGGCAGGAGCCGAGTGCCGAAGCCTCGCGGCAGACGGCTTCGACATCGGCATGCTCCAACCCGATGATCGCGGCCATCGCACCCTTGCCGACCGGTACGGCCGCCTGCATCGCGTTGCCGCGAATGCGCAAGAGACGCGCCGTGTCGGCGATCGAGAAGGTGCCGGCAGCACAGAGCGCCGAATATTCGCCCAGCGAATGGCCGGCGACAAAGGAGACCTTCGACTTGATGTCGAGTCCCCTGGCTTCGAGCACCCGGATGACGGCCATCGATACGGCCATCAGCGCCGGCTGCGCGTTCGCGGTCAGCGTCAGCGTCTCCTCGGGGCCGTTCCACATGATCTCGGACAGCTTCTCTCCGAGCGCCTCGTCAACCTCGGCGAAGACGGCAGCGGCTTCCGGAAAAGCGTCCGCCAGATCCTTGCCCATGCCGACAGCCTGGCTGCCCTGGCCTGGAAACGTGAATGCAATGCTCATGGGATAGTCCCTTCCCTAGATCACTATGATTTTGGGTCGAATCGACACAAAATCATAGTGATCGGTTCTTATGAGTTAGAGCGGGACGCGGGCGGATAACCGCACACGCTTTTTCTTGCCCCGCTCTGGTTTCCTCTCCATTCACATTCCTGAACGGCGAGTCAAGCGCGCAAGGCCCGCCGAACCGAGCCGCAGCCGCCTTTTGCCCTTGATCTTCACCAATCAAGGCGTAAGTTTGCCGCCCGAAGTCGACCTGCCTTCAACACTCCCAAGGGCGAAGGCTATCACTCCATTTCCGGCGCGCGCCCCCCTTGTCCCACGGGGCCGATGCACGTCTTTCACAAGGATCTCCATTCAATGCGTTACAACACGCTTGGCCGCACCGACATCAGGGTCTCGGAAATCTGCCTGGGCACCATGACTTGGGGCTCGCAGAATTCCGTCGCCGAAGCGCATGAACAACTGGACCACGCCTTCGACAAGGGCGTGAATTTCATCGATACGGCAGAACTCTACCCGACGACGCCGCTCTCGTCCGAGACCTACGGCGATACCGAGCGCTTCATCGGCGAGTGGCTGGCAAAGCGCGGCCGCCGCGACGACGTCGTGCTCGCGACCAAGGTCGCCGGCCCCGGCCGGCCCTATATTCGCAATGGCGGTCCTACCACGCCGGAAGGCATCGAACAGGCAATCGACGCCAGCCTTCGACGTTTGAAGACCGACTACGTCGATCTCTACCAGATCCATTGGCCGAACCGCGGTCACTACCATTTCCGCAATGCCTGGTCCTACGACCCGGCCAAGCAGGACAAGGCGCATGTCGCCGGCGATCTCAGGGCGATCCTCGACAAGCTCGGCGATCTCGTGAAGGCCGGCAAGGTCCGCGCCATCGGTCTCTCCAACGAAACGGCCTGGGGAACGATGAAGTTCATCGACATGGCCGAACGATACGGCCTGCCGCGGGTCGCCTCGGTGCAGAACGAATACAATCTGCTTTACCGCGCCTATGATCTCGACCTTTCCGAGCTATCGCATCACGAGGACGTGGGCCTGCTTGCCTATTCGCCGCTCGCAGCCGGACTGCTCAGCGGCAAGTATTTGGACGGCGCCAAGCCGACGGGCTCCCGCCTCTCGATCAACGGCGACCTCGGCGGCCGCTTCACCCCGCACCAGGAGCCGGCGGTTGCCGGTTATGTGCAGCTTGCACGCGAGCACGGCCTCGATCCCGCTCAGATGGCAATCGCCTTCTGCCTGACGCGGCCGTTCATGGCGTCCGTCATCATCGGCGCGACATCGATGGAACAGCTGAAGACCAATCTTGGCGCCGTCGACCTCACCCTGTCGCAGGACGTCGTGAATGGCATTCGGCGGCTGCACCGTCTCTACCCCATGCCGATCTAAAGGCGAGAATCGATCGCCGATGGCCGTGCCTCAGACAAAAGCGGAGTTGCTCAAGGCGATCGACGTCCAGTTCGCCAAGCTGATGCGCGAACTGGAACAGGTCTCCGACGACCAATTTCGCGAGCCTTCGCTCGAAGGGCACGCCAAGGGCACCACGATGAGCGTCGGCGATCTCGTCGCCTACCTCATCGGCTGGGGCGAACTCGTCACCAAGTGGATCGACCGCGATCAGCGCGGCGAACCGGTCGACTTCCCCGAGACCGGATATAAATGGAACGAGCTCGGCAGGCTCGCACAGAAGTTCTATGCCGATTTCCGGGCTCTTTCGCCGACGGAGCTCATCGCCCGCCTGAGACGCAGCAAGGAAACGCTGGAAGCGCTGATCAAGGCGCGGGACGACCAGGCGCTCTACGGGAAGCCGTGGTACGGCAAATGGACGCTTGGTCGCATGATTCAGTTCAACACATCCTCTCCCTACGCCAATGCCTCAGGGCGTTTGCGCAAGTGGAAGAAGGTCAAAGCGCTGGCCTAGATATCTAAAAGATGCGCCAAGCCTTGCCTTCCGTGGAAAAATGCGTATAAGCGCGCTGTTCGAAATGCCCGGTCTTCTGGCTGGTGGCTGAACGGAGGGCCGGCTTCCTCGAGGGGAGCCGTTAGGATTGCAAGTCTTTCCGGCCTCCCGTGTCTCCGCTCTCGACCGTCTCGATACAACACTTTCTTGCCGGCTCCCTGTCAGCCACTAAGAACAGTCGTTGAGGCTTAGCCGCCGAGGTCCGGGCTGATTAACGCAAGAAAGGCAAGCCACAATGGCTCTTTATGAACACGTATTCCTGGCCCGCCAGGACATCACGCCGCAGCAGGTCGACGGTCTCGTCGAGCAGTACAAGGGCGTGCTCGAAGCAAACGGCGGCAAGGTCGGTCGCGTCGAGAACTGGGGCCTGAAGTCCCTCACCTACCGCATCAAGAAGAACCGCAAGGCTCACTACGTTCTCATGGACATCGACGCTCCGGCAGCGGCTGTTCACGAAATCGAGCGTCAGATGCGCATCAACGAAGACGTCCTGCGCTACATGACGATCGCCGTTGAGAAGCACGAGGAAGGCCCGTCTGCCATGATGCAGAAGCGCGACCGCGACGATCGTCCGCGCCGCGATGGCGACCGTCCGGAGCGCAGCTTCGGCGACCGTGGTCCGCGTCCGGACCGTGGCGACCGCGAAGACCGCCCGCGTCGTCCGCGCGAAGACCGCGCGTAATCAAGAAGCTTTAGGAGATAAAGACAATGGCTGAAGTTTCTTCCGCTCCGGTTCGTCGCCCGTTCCACCGTCGCCGCAAGACCTGCCCCTTCTCGGGCGCAAACGCTCCGCGGATCGACTACAAGGACATCCGTCTGCTGCAGCGCTACATTTCCGAGCGCGGCAAGATCGTTCCTTCCCGCATCACGGCCGTTTCCCAGAAGAAGCAGCGCGAACTCGCCCAGGCGATCAAGCGTGCACGCTTCCTCGGCCTGCTGCCCTACGTCGTTTCCTAAGAACGGCTGACTCTCCGTTGGTCATCTGACTCGACGGAAATTGCCTCCAGGGAGAGGCGCTCCCCTTAGGTGAGCGCCTCTTTCTCTCCCTTCCGCGGTGGGCGCGGATCGGAACGGGTGCGACAGCACCAAAATCCCATGCTGGGGCCGGGCTTTGCCATCCCCTAACTGCACGAAGCAGGACAGCGAACGTGACGAACGTGAACAGGACATCGCTGCTGACCGGCGTTCTCGCCGGCTTTACCGCCGCCCTCTTGTCGATGGGCGCGAACACGCAGTCGTCTCTTGCGATCGTCCTCTATGCCGCCTCCGCACTCCCGATCCTGATTGCCGGCCTTGGCTGGGGCAATGCAGCGGCGATCACCGCGATCGTCAGCGCAGGCGCCACCGCTGCCGCGCTCATCTCGCCCTATTTCGCGCTGCTGATCCTCGTCGTCACGCTGATCCCGGCCGGTTGGCTCAGCCACCTCGCCAATCTTGCCCGTCCGGCCTCGGAACTCGGCGGTCCGGATGAAGCGCTCGCCTGGTATCCGCTCTCCGATATTCTCAGCCACCTCGCCGGCCTCGTGACCGTCGGCATGATCATCGTCGGCCTCATCGTCGGCTATGGCGCCGACATCTCCGACCGCATGGTCGATATCGTCATCCAGGCGGTGAAGGCGCAGGACCCGGGCTATAATCCGGACGTCACTGCCGTTGCCCAGATCAAGTCGCTCTTCACACTCGCTTTGCCGCTCGTCCAGGGTGCGATCTGGGTGCTGATGCTCTTTACCGCCTATTATGTCGCGACCCGCATCGTGCAGATGTCGGGCCGGTCGCTGCGCCCGCGCGAGGATATCCCCTCGACGCTGCGCATGCACCGCAACGCGATCTTCATCTTCCTCGGCGGCCTGGTCCTCACCTTCCTCGGCGGCGCGCCCGCAACGATCGGTGCGTTGATCTGCGGAACCTTCGGCGCAGGCTTTCTGCTCGCCGGCTTCGCCTCCTTCCATTTCCGCACGCGCGGCAAGTCCTGGCGGCTTCCCGTGCTGTGGATCGCATACCTGTCGGTGCTCGTGTTCACGATCCCGGCATTCTTCTTCCTCCTGTCCGGCCTGATCGATACGCGACGCACCATCGCGGTCACGCCGGTTGGAAAAAACTGACCAACGAATTGGAACACTGAAAGGAAAACCAACATGCAAGTCATTCTTCTCGAACGTATCGCCAAGCTCGGCCAGATGGGCGAAACCGTAAAGGTCCGCGACGGCTTTGCTCGCAACTACCTGCTGCCGCTCGGCAAGGCGCTGCGCGCCAACGCCGCCAACAAGGCCCGTTTCGAAGCTGAGCGTTCGACGCTCGAAGCCCGCAACCTCGAGCGCAAGTCGGAAGCCCAGTCGGTTGCCGAAAAGCTCGACGGCAAGACCTTCGTCATCGTCCGCTCCGCTGGCGAAACCGGCCAGCTCTACGGTTCGGTTGCTGCTCGCGACATCATCGAAGTGCTCGCTGCCGAAGGCTTCAACGTCGGCCGCAACCAGGTCGACCTCAACCACCCGATCAAGTCGATCGGCCTGCACAAGGTCACGCTGCACCTGCACTCGGAAGTCGAGATCTCGGTTGAAGTCAACGTTGCCCGTTCGGCTGAAGAAGCCGAGCGCCAGTCCAAGGGCGAAAGCCTGACCTCGGCCGACGCCATCTACGGCGTTGACGAAGACGCCCTGAAGCCGGAAGACTTCTTCAACCCGGAAGCCGAATTCGAAGGCGAAGAAGAATAAGCCTTAGCGGCCATCCCATATACGAAAGCCCGGATCATCGATCCGGGCTTTTTTATTGGCCCCAGGGGGTAGAACTAAAATCGCAAGACGCGAGGCGGCAGATTACCCATGCGCAGCGACGGGCACGGCGTCGCTGGTCACCTGATCCGCCGCAGTCCGCGCCGGCGCGTCCTTGTCGACGCGCACGACGACCGAGAGACCGGGCGAGAGCATCTCAGCCAGCGGCTGACCGGGATCGACCACGATCCGCACGCCGACGCGCTGAGCCACCTTGGTGAAGTTGCCGGTGGCGTTGTCCGCGCGGATCACGCTGAATTCCGAACCGGCTGCCGGCGAGAAGCGCTCGATGTGTCCCGTAAGTTCGCTCTTCTGCAGGGCGTCGACCGCAATGGCGACGGGCTGGCCAGCCTTCATGCCGTCGAGTTGCGTCTCCTTGAAATTGGCGACGACCCACACTTCGTTCGGCACCAGCGCGAGCAGTTGCGATCCCGCCGTCACATATTGACCGATCCGAGCGCCGATCTCGCCCAGCCTGCCGTCACGCGGCGCAACGATGCGGGTGTTTTCGAGATCGATACGCGCCAGTTCGACGGCCGCCTCGGCACCGGTCACGGCAGCTTCCAATCCGGCGCGCGCGCCAAGCGTGGTCGCCAATGCCTGCTTCGACACTTCCAGCCCGGCCTCGGCCTGGCTCACAGCCGCGTCCGCCTGTTCGAAGCCGGCACGCGCCTGATCGGCATCGCTGCGCGTCGACACGCCCTTTTCGGCAAGCGGGCGAATGCGATCCCAGGTGGCGCGGGCCCGATTGAAGGCCGCCTTGGCGCTATCGAGCTGCGCTTCGCTGGCGGCGATGCCAGCCTTGGCCGACAGTTCCTGCTGATGGGAGTTGGCGAGCGCCGCCTTCTGCCCGGCAAGCGTCGCTTCGGCCTGCGCCAACTTCTGCGCATAGATGCGATCGTCGATCTTCACCAGCAATTGTCCGGCCTTCACCGTCTCGTAGTCGTGCACCGGAACATCGGCGACATAGCCCGAAAGCTGCGGGCTCATGATCGTGACGTAGCCGCGCACATAGGCATTCTCCGTCATCTCCACGGAGCTGTGGAACGGTGGCAGCCGCCAAGCATAGAGCACGAGGGTTACGCCGGCGATGCCGGCGAGAAGCACAATGATGGTGGTCGGGGAACGTAGGAACTTCAGCATGGTCATCAACTCGATTAATCAGGCGGCCGGCGCCGGCGCGGGGTCCGTCAGCCGCTGCGTGAGCCAATTGTAGGACATGTGCAGGAGCAGGCCGGCGAGCGCGAAAAGCGCGATCACGGCGGCAAGCAGGAATGCGTCGTTGTAGGCAAGGATATAGGCTTCGCGGGTGACCTGCTGCGACAGGAGCACGGTGCCCTCGCCGCCCAGCAAGGTCTTGTCGCCCATCACTTTGCTATAGGCGGCGGAGAGCTGGTTGACGCGCTGGGCAACCAGCGGGTTCGACAAGACGATCTGTTCGGCGAGAATGTTGGAATGGAATTTTTCACGGATCGTTACGAAGGTGCCGAAGGCTGCGGAGCCGATCAGGCTGCCGATGCTCTGGGTGAAGAGGAAGATCACGATGAAGCTCAGGATGTAGCTCGGCCCCTTCGCAAGCGCAGCCTTGAAGCCGCGCGCCATGGCCGGCGGCAGGAAGAGCGCAGTTCCCGAGGCAATCATTGCCTGGCTCAGATACATCTGCTCGGGCCGTGTCAGGCTCGTCGCCTGGCTGTCCATGTAGGCGCCGGTCGCCAGCAGGCAGAGCGCCAGGACGTGCACACGCTCTGCATGCTGCGGGTTCATCAGCACGGCACAGAGCAGGCCGCCGGCTATCGCCGCGGCAAGGATGATCCAATAGAGCGTCGCGACCTGTTCGAATTGGAGGCCGAGCTGTTGATAAAAATTCGTCGCGATCGTGGACTGCTCGGAGGCAACCAGGCGGAAGATGAGCAGAACGGCAGCAAAGTGCACGATCTCCTTCGAGGTGATCCAGCGTATGTCGATCAACGGCACCTTGCGATGGAGCTCGATCAGCACCACGGTCGTCAGTGTTGCGATTGAAACGACCAGGAGGACGCCGAGCCAGGATGCCTCGAACCACCAGTAGAGACGCCCCATGGTCAACACGATGGCTAGGCAGCCGAAGGCAAGGGCGACGAACAGATAGCTCAGGATATCCATGCGCTGGATGACCTTGGCATGCGGCACCGGCGTCAGCGGCAGCAGATAGATGATCGGCAGCGCGATCAGTGCCAACGCCATTTCGAGCGTGTAGAGCGCATGCCACTGGCCGTATTCGATCAGGGTCGGCGAGATCAGCCGGGTGATCGGCGCGGAGATCGTCGTGCAGGTGAGCGCCAGTGCCAGACCGACTGTCAGCTTGCGCGCCGGCGGAAAGGCTTCGAGCATGTAGAGGAAGCCGAGCGTCGACATCGGTGCAGCAGCAATGCCGCTGATGAAGCGGACGACGATGGCGGAATGCAGGTCGGAAACGAAGACGTTCATCAGCGATACGATGACGAAGCCGACGATGCTGATTTCGGCAAAGCGGCGCAGCCCGTATTGAGCGCGAATCTTCACCAGCGCGATCGACAGGCTGACATTGGGCGCCATGTAGGCCGCAGACAGCCAGCCGGCCTCGACGGAGGTCGCCGAGAGCGAACCCTGGATCTGCGTCAGATTGGCAAGCGCCAGGTTCATGCCCAGGCCCTGCGTCAGGAACAGGAGAACCGACCCGACGACATAGACCGCCGATAGTGCCAGGCTTTTGTCGACCGGGGCGGGCGCCGGCACCGGGGCCGGGATCGGTGCAGCGGGAGAAACCGCCTCCTCGTCATAGCTAGCCACGCCCGTCTCCAGCGGAGCGGCGTTACGATTGTCGTTTGCAGCAGCAGTGGCGACTGCGCTCATCGCTGTCACTCCCGCGCCAGCGACTGGACGTTATCGGCGATCGCCCGCACCACCCGCTGCGTCACGGCAAGTTCGGCGGCATCGATACCTTGCAGCACTTCCGCCCGGATCTCGTCGGCAAGCCGCAGGATTTCGTCAGCGACGGAACGGCCGAACTCAGTCATATGGATCTGCTTGGCGCGCCGGTCGGAGGCCTCGACCCGCCGCTCGATGAAACCTTGCTTCTCCATGCCATCGAGCAGACGCACCAGTGTCGGCGTTTCAATATCGAGCTCATCGGCCAGCTCGCGCTGGTTCAAACCATCCTTCCGGGTCAAGCAGAAGAGCGCTCGGGCCCGCGACAGCGTGAGGCTCTTCTCCTTCACCCGAGCGTCGAACACGGCCCGCAGCTTGCGATTGACCAGCGACAGGGCATCGAACAATTCGCGGTTCACGGTGGGCTGATACATTGGTATCTTTTCCATATTACTAGCATGCTAATTATTTTGACTCTATCTAATCCAAATGCGGGGGATTTTCAAGATCAGGATTTTGAGGCGGGGGAGGACGGCGCTAGACTTCCCCCATGCCCCGGAAGGCTCGGGCGATTCGTCGCGTCAACGGCCAATTTTGTGGCAAGGCGAGATTCTACGCTTTTGTGAACCTGGCCTGTGGATCAGTCGAACAACGGGAAAAGCGCGAGGCTGCGATGAGACGCTTTGCGAGTGTGTCCCCCCTGCACTTGACCCGGCTCGCGGTAGATCGCAAACCGGTGCCACACCAGACAAAGGCAGAGATAAAACGACATGAATGACGCGGCGCGAAAGCTATCCCCTATCAGCAAGGATCAGGTGGACCAGCACTATCGCGAGGCGCCGAACAACCTTGAAGCCGAGCAGGCTTTGCTCGGCGCGATCCTCGTCAACAACGACGCCTTCTATCGCGTCTCGGACTTCCTGAAGCCCGTGCATCTGCATGAGCCGCTGCACCGCAAGATCTATGAGGTTGCTGGCGACATCATCCGTATGGGCAAGACCGCCAACCCGGTCACCATCAAGACCTTCCTCAAGGCTGACGAAAAGGTCGGCGACCTGACCGTCGCGCAGTATCTCGCGCGCCTCGCGGCCGAAGCGGTTTCGATCATCAACGCCGAAGACTATGGCCGTGCGATCTACGATCTGGCGCTGCGCCGCTCGCTGATCACGATCGGCGAGGACATGGTCAACATCGCCTACGACGCGCCGCTCGATATGCCGCCCCAGGGCCAGATCGAGGATGCCGAACGCCGCCTGTTCGAACTCGCCGAAACCGGCCGCTACGACGGTGGCTTCCAGTCGTTCAACGATGCCGTCGCGCTTGCGATCGACATGGCAGGTGCGGCCTTCGAGCGCGACGGCAGCCTCTCCGGCATTTCCACCGGCATCCTATCCCTCGACGCCCGCATGGGCGGCCTGCAGCGCTCGGACTTGATCGTGCTTGCAGGGCGTCCCGGCATGGGCAAGACCTCGCTTGCCACCAACATCGCCTACAACATCGCTGCCGCCTACGAGCCTGAAGTCCAGGCGGACGGTTCGTTCAAGGCCAGGAACGGCGGCGTCGTCGGCTTCTACTCGCTCGAAATGTCGTCCGAACAGCTCGCCACCCGTATCATCTCCGAACAGACCGAGGTCTCTTCGTCGAAGATCCGCCGCGGTGACATTTCCGAGGCCGACTTCGAAAAGCTCGTCGCCTGCTCGCAGATGATGCAGAAGGTGCCGCTCTACATCGACCAGACCGGTGGTATCTCGATCGCCCAGCTTTCCGCCCGCGCCCGGCGCCTGAAGCGCCAGCGTGGCCTCGATTGCCTGGTGGTGGACTATATCCAGCTCATGACCGGCTCGGGCAAATCGAGCGACAACCGCGTGCAGGAAATCACCCAGATCACGACCGGCCTCAAGGCGCTCGGCAAGGAACTGAACGTTCCGATCATCGCGTTGTCGCAGCTCTCCCGTCAGGTGGAGAGCCGCGAAGACAAGCGCCCGCAGCTCTCCGACCTTCGTGAATCGGGCTCGATCGAGCAGGACGCCGACGTCGTGCTCTTCGTGTTCCGCGAGGAATACTACGTGAAGAACCTGGAGCCGCGCGACGAGTTCGACCCGAAGTACGAAGAGTGGAAGATGAAGATGGAGCAGGTGAAGGGCACGGCTGACGTGATCATCGCCAAGCAGCGTCACGGACCGACCGGCACCGTGAAGCTCGCCTTCCAGTCGGAATTCACGCGCTTCACCGATCTCGCCGATCCCTCCTTCACCCAGTACGAAGAACACTAGAGTTCCGTGGGGGCGGCCGGAGCGGGCTGGGAAAAATGTTTGCGGTTTCCCAGCCCGCTCTACTTCACAACGAGCCGCCCAAGCGTGATGGGCTCAACCGGCACCGCCTTTTACCAGGCGCCGCCTAGAACCTGACGCAACAGCGCCACCGAAACCACGCCGACGGCAACGGATGCCAAGAGCGGCAGCCTGGTTGCAGCAACCGCCGTCAAGGCAGCGGCAATCGTTTCGGCCGGGCCGGCGACCACTGCCGTCGGAGCGATGACCGCCATCAGAACCGCTGGCGGAATGGCCTCGAGGGCGCGCTTCTGGTTTTCTCCGATCGTCACGTAGCGGATCAGTACGAGACCGCCGATGCGGGTCGCGACCGTCGCGACTGCCATGGCCAGGATCGCAAGCAAAGTGTTGAGATCGACGCTCATGCGTGGGCCTCCTTGTGTCCGCCTGAAAGCATAGCCACGACGACGCCGGCTGCAGCACCAGCCGCAATGTACCAGACGCCCGGCAGCAATTGATGCGTGACCACGGCCGCACAAGCGCTCGCGGCCAGAACGGCACCCGTTTCGCGCCCCTTCCAGAACCCCATGACCAGGATGATGAAAACGGCAGGGAATGCGAAGTCGAGGCCGATGACCTTGGGATCGCCCAGCAGGGCGCCAACCATCGCGCCCGTCAGGCTCGTCAGGACCCAGGCGCAGTAGAAGGGCACGGCGAGGCCGGCATACCAGGCGGGCGTGAGTTTGCCATTGCTCGCGCGCATCTCGGCCATGGCCCAGATTTCATCGGCGAGAAGCAGCATCGAGGCATAGCGCGCCGGCCCGGAGAAACCGTCAAGCTTGCTGCCGATCGAGGCGCTCATCAGCACATGGCGGATGTTGACGAGCAGAGCCGAGAAGCCGAGTGCGGCCCAGGACGCCGGATGTGTCCAGATATCCATGGCGACGAATTGCGACCCACCGGCAAAGACCAGTGCGCTCATTAGCGTCACCTCGGCCGGCGTCAGCCCCTTGGCCGCCGCCACGGCACCGAACACCAGGCCGATCGGCATGACGGCTACGATCAGCGGCGTCATCGCGATCGCCGCGGCCCGAAATTCCTGCAACGCATTTCTTACCTGCAACGTCCCTGTCTCCATTCACACGAAACGGAGAACGTCTATAGGCGGAAGCAGATCCCGTATTGAACGAAAGTGATCAGCCGGCGCGGAAGGCGCCGGGTGTCACGCCGGTGCGCGCCTTGAAGTGGCGGCTGAAATGCGCCTGATCGGCGAAGCCGCACTGATAGGCGGCATCCACTGCCGACCAGCCGTGCCTGAGCAAGGTCTTGGCAGCACGCACGCGCTTGTCGGTCAGAAAGGCATGTGGAGTGATATGGAATTCCTTGCGGAAGGCACGGATCAGGTGCGCGCGGCTGAGCCCTGCGACCTTGGCGAGTTCCTCGAGCCCGACGTCTTCAGCATAATTCTCGATCAGATAGTCCCGCGCCCGATGCACGGCGGACTGCTCGCGCGTCTCGATCGGGGTGATGATCGTACTGCCGTGCCTCTCGAACATCGCCGCAAGCACGCCGAACATTCTTTCTTCGGCCTCGAGCGTGCCGCCTGCCAGCTCAAGCGTTCGGTGCGCTTGATGAAAGGACAAGGCGAGGTCCGGATCCTGCAGCACCCGCCTCGAGAAGGACGGCGTTCCCTTGAAAGCGCGACCGGTCACGTCCTCGATGATGTTCACCAGCAGATCGGCGCTCGGATAGACCATGCGATAACGATAGCCGCTGCCGCCGGGGTGGCCGTCGTGGATTTCGTCGGGGTTGATCAGGTAGAAGAACCCAGGGCCCGCCTCCGAACGTTCGCCCTTGATCTTGCTGATCTGCGAGCCGGCCTCGATCGCGCCGATGCTGAACGTCTCATGTGCATGCGGCGCGAATTCATGGGTAATGAAGGTCGCCGTCAGACATTCCATGCCCATAAAGCGAGGATCGCGCCAGAAGCGCGTGCGCTCACCGCCTTCAATCGGCATGACCTCTATGGCTTCTTCCTGCGAAATCGTCTGCATTGGGCAACCATAGTGACCCGAGGCGATCCCGTCTTGCACAAAAGTGCTCATCCTTCCTTCAGGGCCCGCGTGACGGCGATGCGACAGGCGAGCATTTGCGACCATGGGCCGTTGGCTGTATTGCTCTTCGTATCGTCCACGAAGAGTGTCCGGCATGCTCCCCCCAGAATTTCTTTCCGCCTCCAACCGCCTCACGATCGATCTCGGTGCGCTTGCCGACAATTGGCGGACGATGAATGCCCGCTCCGGCAAGGCGCGGGCGGCAGCGGTCCTGAAAGCGGACGCCTATGGCCTCGGCATCGATGATGCAGCCCCTGCCCTCTATGCCGCCGGTGCGCGCGACTTCTTCGTCGCCAATGCCGAGGAAGGTGCGGAACTGCGCCCCCTCGTTCCGGAGGGCCGCATCTACATTCTCGCGGGCATGTGGCCGGGCAACGAAGAGCTCTTCTTCGACAATGACCTGGTGCCGATCATCAATTCCGACGAGCAGCTTGCGGTGTTCATAGCGGCTCTTTCCGAGCGCGGCGACCACCCCTGCGTGCTGCATATCGATACCGGCATGAACCGGCTGGGCCTGTCGGTCGAGGCCGCCGTGGCGCTTGCCAATGACCCGGCGCGACCCGCAAGCTTCTCGCCAGTCCTGATCATGAGCCACCTCGCCTGTGCCGACGAACCGCAGCACCCGTTGAACGCCTACCAGCTCGGGCGCTTCCGCGAAGCGACAGCTGCCTATGAGGGTGTCGATGCAAGCCTTGCCAATTCCGGCGGTGTGTTCCTGGGCGCAGACTATCACTTCGAGCTCACCCGGCCGGGCATTGCCGTCTATGGCGGCGAGGCGGTCAACGATGCCATCAACCCGATGACCCCGGTGGTAACCGCCGAAGCCAGGATCATCCAGATCCGCGAGGTCGCGGCCGGAGGCACGGCGAGCTACGGCGCCTCCGCCCGCTTCGACAGGGACAGCCGCATCGCCACCGTCGCGGTCGGCTACGCCGACGGCTACCATCGTTCGGTCTCCGGCGGCGGCGTGACTCTGCGGCAGGCAACACCATCAGGGGCATTCGGCTTCCTGCACGGCAAGCGCGTGCCGCATGTGGGGCGCGTCACCATGGACCTCAGCCTGTTCGACGTCACCGACCTGCCGGCCGGTGCAGCGCGGCCGGGCGATTACATCGAGCTTTTCGGCCGAAACATCGCCATTGACGACGTGGCGCGCGCCGGCGGAACCATCGGCTATGAGCTGCTGACCAGCCTCGGGCATCGTTACATCAGGAACTATGTCGGCGCCGTCTGACGTGGCTTTCCCGTGAATTCCTTGCGGCCTTCGCTAAAATTCACCTTTTGTTCCGCGTTCCGCGGCATTATGTGACGACAAAGGTGATTCTCCTGTCGTCGGCGGCATCGCCTCGCATGTGTGCCGGCGGCTCCCAGATTTCGAAAGTCCGATCCTGATGGCGAAAGCCCGTACCCAATTCATCTGCCAGAACTGCGGCACCGTCCACACCCGCTGGGCGGGCAAATGCGAAGGCTGCGGTGAATGGAACACGATCATCGAGGACGACCCGACCGCCGGTATCGGCGGCGGTCCGACGCGCGCGCCGAAGAAGGGCCGCCCGGTGGCGCTCACCACGCTTTCCGGCGAGATCGAGGATGCGCCGCGTATCCAGACCGGGATTTCGGAACTCGACCGGGCGACCGGCGGCGGTTTCGTGCGCGGCTCGGCGTTGCTCGTCGGCGGCGACCCGGGGATCGGCAAATCAACCGTGCTGATGCAGGCAGCGGCCGCACTTTCGCGTCGCAACCACCGGGTCATCTATGTCTCGGGTGAGGAGGCCGTGGCGCAGGTGCGTCTGCGCGCCCAGCGCCTGGGTGCTGCCGATAGCGACGTGCTGCTTGCCGCAGAGACCAATGTCGAGGACATCCTGGCAACGCTTTCGGAAGGCAAGCGCCCCGATTTGGTGATCATCGATTCGATCCAGACGCTCTGGAGCGACATCGTCGATTCGGCGCCCGGCACCGTCACCCAGGTCAGGACCGGCGTGCAGGCGATGATCCGCTTTGCCAAACAGACAGGCACCGCCGTCGTGCTCGTCGGCCACGTCACCAAGGAGGGCCAGATCGCCGGCCCACGCGTCGTCGAGCACATGGTCGATGCGGTGCTTTACTTCGAAGGCGACCGCGGCCACCACTACCGCATCCTGCGCACCGTCAAGAACCGCTTCGGCCCGACCGACGAGATCGGCGTCTTCGAAATGTCGGACAAGGGTCTGCGCGAAGTCGCCAACCCTTCGGAGCTGTTCCTCGGCGAGCGCAACGAAAAATCGCCGGGTGCGGCAGTCTTTGCCGGCATGGAAGGCACCCGCCCCATTCTTGTCGAAGTGCAGGCGCTCGTCGCGCCGACCTCGCTCGGTACGCCGCGGCGCGCTATCGTCGGCTGGGATTCCGCCCGCCTGTCGATGATCCTCGCCGTGCTCGAAGCCCATTGCGGCGTACGCCTCGGCCAGCACGACGTCTATCTCAATATCGCCGGCGGCTATCGCATTTCGGAGCCTGCTGCCGATCTAGCTGTGGCTTCCGCACTGGTTTCATCGCTTGCCGGGCTTGCCCTTCCTGCGGATTGCGTCTATTTCGGCGAAGTCAGCTTGTCGGGCGCCATCCGGCCGGTTGCGCATACCGCACAACGCCTTAAGGAAGCCGAGAAACTCGGGTTCTCGCAGGCGGTCCTGCCGTCCGCGTCCACCGAATTGCCGAAAAACGGCAATGGCCGATGGAGCGAAATGGAAAGCCTGCCGGATCTGGTGGCGCGCATCGCGGGATCGCGAAACGCGCTGAGACCGGTGGAGGACGAAGATTGAAGATGCGGGTGTCGCAGACCGGCCACGACTGCATAATTCCTTAGATCGGGATCGATTTAAGGACAAAATTATGCAGCAGGTCTGAGCGCTACAGCGACCTTTGCGCGCCCGAAAGGACGCGCGGCGCTGTAGGGGCCGCGAAGAGGCTGAAAATGCCCTGAACGTCAAGCAGGGCCGATGGCGGATAGGCTTGAGGAGACCCGGACGAACCGGGTCCGGAGTAAGGACAAAATGCCCATTACAATTCTCGACGGTATCGTTCTCGGCGTCGCCCTGTTTTCCGCAATCCTGGCCATGGTTCGAGGCTTCTCGCGTGAGGTGCTCTCGGTCGCGAGCTGGGTCGGTGCGGCCGCGGCCGCCTATTTCCTCTACCCGCAGCTTCTGCCCTACGCCAAGCAGTACACCAACAGCGATACTGTCGCGCTGATCGGATCGGCGGCGGTGATCTTCCTGGTCGCGCTGATCATCATTTCCTTCATCACCATGCGGATTGCCGATTTCATCATCGACAGCCGCATCGGCGCGCTCGACCGCACCCTCGGCTTCCTGTTCGGTGCCGCCCGCGGCATTCTTTTGGTCGTCGTCGCCATGCTGTTCTTCAACTGGCTCGTCGCTCCGCAGCAGCAGCCGACCTGGGTAACCCAGGCGAAGTCGAAGCCGCTGCTCGACAATCTCGGCAACAAGCTGATCGCGCTTTTGCCTGAAGAAGCCGACGCCACCATTCTCGACCGCCTGCGCGGCAAGGACACCACCGGCGAAGGTGAAGGCGAAGCGCCGGCGGCGACCCCCGGCCAGACACCGTCGACGACGCCGGAGCAGGCGCCCGCCGACGACGCACCGGCCACCAACGGCTGAGACAGGAACGATTTGCCGACAAAGCCCGCCCCGCGGGCTTTGTCCTTTTGGGGAATAACGCTTGCAGCCGTTTTCAGCTAAGATCGCTTGAAGATGGCGGGCCTGATCACGATATGCGCACCGGTACGGAGCAAAGGCGACAGTGATGACCGATCTGAGATCCATGGAAATCCACGATGAACTCGAAGGCGATGAACTGCACGAAGAGTGCGGCGTCTTCGGCATATTGGGGCACTCGGACGCGGCGGCGCTGACGGCGCTCGGCCTGCATGCGCTCCAGCATCGCGGCCAGGAAGCCGCCGGCATCGTCACCTTCGACGGCAAGCAGTTCTGCACCGAAAAGCGCATGGGCCTCGTCGGCGACCACTACACCGACCCGGCGACGCTGGCAAAGCTCCCCGGCTTCATGTCGATCGGCCACACCCGCTACTCGACGACGGGCGAAGTGGCGCTGCGCAACGTCCAGCCGCTCTTTGCCGAACTTGAAGTCGGCGGCATCGCGATCGCTCACAACGGCAACTTCACCAACGGCCTCACCCTTCGCCGTCAGTTGATCGCCGATGGCGCCATCTGTCAGTCGACCTCCGACACCGAAGTCGTCCTGCATCTGATCGCCCGTTCCAAGCACGCCTCCTCGTCCGACCGCTTCATCGACGCCATCCGACAGATGGAAGGCGGCTACTCGATGCTGGCGATGACGCGCACCAAGCTGATCGCCGCGCGTGACCCGATCGGCATCCGACCGCTCGTCATGGGCGAACTCGACGGCAAGCCGATCTTCTGCTCCGAGACCTGCGCGCTTGACATCATCGGCGCAACTTACGTCCGCGATGTCGAGAACGGCGAGGTGATCATCTGCGAGATCCAGCCCGACGGATCGATCTCGATCGATTCTCGCAAGCCGGAGGTATCGCAGCCGGAACGCCTCTGCCTGTTCGAATATGTCTATTTCGCCCGCCCGGATTCGGTCGTCGGCGGCCGCAGCATTTACGTGTCGCGCAAGAACATGGGCATCAATCTCGCCAAGGAGGCGCCCGTCGAAGCCGATGTGGTGGTTCCGGTACCGGACGGCGGAACGCCGGCCGCCCTTGGCTATGCCCAGCAGAGCGGCATTCCCTTCGAATACGGCATCATCCGCAACCACTATGTCGGCCGCACCTTCATCGAGCCGACGCAGCAGATCCGCGCCTTCGGCGTCAAACTCAAGCACTCAGCCAACCGCGCGATGATCGAAGGCAAGCGCGTCATTCTGGTCGATGATTCGATCGTGCGTGGCACGACGTCGGTGAAGATCGTGCAGATGATGCGGGAGGCCGGTGCACGCGAAGTGCATGTGCGAGTCGCGAGCCCGATGATCTTCCACCCGGATTTCTACGGCATCGACACGCCGGATCGCGACAAGCTGCTCGCCAACCAGCATGTCGACCTCGCCTCCATGTGCCGCTACATCGGGGCAGACTCGCTCGAATTCCTGTCGATCGACGGCCTCTATGAGGCGGTCGGCGGCGAGAAGCGCGATCCGAAGGCGCCGCAGTTCACCGACCACTATTTCACCGGGGACTATCCGACCCGCCTTCTCGACCAGGAAGGCGCCAGCAATGTCCGCAAACTCTCGGTTCTCGCCAGCAACGGATAATCAGACAATAAAATGACGATCGATCTCAAAGGCCGGGTGGCCGTGGTCACCGGCGCATCGCGCGGTATCGGCTATTTCACCGCTCTCGAACTGGCCAAGGCCGGTGCCCATGTCGTCGCCTGCGCGCGCACCGTCGGCGGGCTTGAAGAACTCGACGACGCGATCAAGGCTGCGGGCGGTTCGGCGACGCTGGTGCCCTTCGATCTCGCCGACATGGCAGCGATCGACAAGCTCGGTGGCGCCATCAACGAGCGCTGGGGCAAGCTCGACATCATGGTCGCCAATGCCGGCGTGCTCGGCACGATCTCGCCGATCGGCCATGTCGAGGCGAAGGTGTTCGAAAAGGTGATGAACATCAACGTCAACGCCACCTGGCGGCTGATCCGCTCGCTGGAGCCGCTGCTGATCAAATCGGACGCCGGCCGTGCGCTGATCCTGTCGTCGAGCGCTGCGCACAAGTGCAAGCCCTTCTGGGGCCCCTACTCCGCATCGAAGGCAGCCGTCGAGGCGCTGGCCCGCACCTGGGCCGGCGAAACGCAGCGCCTGCCGCTGCGCATCCTCTGTGTCGATCCCGGCGCCACCCGCACGGCGATGCGCGCGCAGGCGATGCCCGGCGAGGATCCGGAGACGGTGCCGCATCCCTCCGAAGTTGCCGCCAAGCTTCTGCCGCTCGTCGGCCCTGACCAGACTGAGACCGGCAAGCTCTACATCGTCCGCGAAGACAAGATCGTCGATTACCGGATGCCGGAGTAAGCTTCGACGCGCTTTCCAAACAAAAAGGCCACCGTGTCACCACGGTGGCCTTTTTGTACCTTGCTGAAACTCAGTCAGTCCTTGTCACCCGGCAGGCCGTCCCCACCCGTCGACGGATGGGCCGGCCAATCGCCGCCGTACTTGCGCTGCCAGGAGCGCGCGCCGAAGGGCAGCGTGATCAGGTAGCCGAGGGCCGTCACTGCCATCGTCTCCCAGGTGTAGGTCATCAGCGTCGCGACATAGAAGACGACACCGAGAATGGCCGGCAGGACGAGATCGCGGCGCACGCGGCTGTTTTCCGACTTACCGGACCAGACCGGCAATCGGCTGACCAACAGGAAAGCGATGAGCACGGTGTAGCCCGATGCAATCAGCGCGAAGGTGCGTTCAGGCGCCAAGCCCAGCAGCCCCAGATAGACCGGCAGCAGCACCAGCATCGCGCCCGCCGGCGCCGGCACGCCAACGAAATACTCCGATTGCCACGGCGCCTTGGACTGGCGTTCGGCCATGACGTTGAAGCGCGCAAGCCGCAGGCCACAGGCGATCGCGTAGATCAGCGCCGCGATCCAGCCGATCGAGCGCGCCTGATCCAGGATGAAGACGTAGAGCACGAGCGCCGGCGCAACGCCGAAATTGATGATATCGGCGAGGGAGTCCATCTGGCCGCCAAAATTCGACGTCGCCTTCAAGAGGCGTGCGACGCGGCCGTCGATGCCGTCGAGGAATGCCGCGAGCAAGACCATGGCAACGGCAAGCTCGATGCGGTTTTCGAAGGCGAGCCGAATACCCGAGAGACCGGCACAGATCGCCAGCACCGTGATCAGGTTCGGGATCATCAGCCGCAGCGGTATCTCGCGCAGCCGAGGACCACGACCGGTGTCGTTTGAGCCGCTCGCGTCGCTGGTAGCTTTCGGCGGTTCGGCTGGGTTTTCCTGTTCAGAGCCTTCCATGTACACTCCTTATGCGCGACGGCTGAGGACCGGGCCCTTAGCCGAGCCGAACTCGGCAAGCACGGTTTCGCCGGCAACGGCAGTCTGGCCGACGCTGACGCGCGGCTCGGCTCCTGCGGGCAGGAAGACGTCGAGGCGCGAACCGAAGCGGATCAGACCAAAGCGCTCGCCGGCGTCCAGCGAACCGTTCTCATACTTCCAGCAGAGGATGCGGCGAGCAACGAGGCCGGCGATCTGGACGACTCCGATCGCGCCGTGCTTGGTCTCGATCACCAGGCCGTTGCGCTCGTTCTCGTGGCTGGCCTTGTCAAGCTCGGCATTGACGAACTTGCCGGCGCGGTAGGCGACGCGGGTGATGGTGCCGGCCATCGGCGCACGGTTCACATGGCAGTTGAACACGTTCATGAAAACCGAGATGCGGAGCATCGGTTCCGAGCCGAGGTTCAGTTCTTCCGGCGGCATCACCGTTGCGATCGACGAAACGCGGCCGTCGGCCGGGCTGATCACCAGATCGTCGTCGATCGGCGTCATGCGTTCAGGATCACGGAAGAAATAGGCGCACCAGGCGGTCAGCACGAAGCCGATCCACATCAACGGCTCCCACAGGAAGCCAAGCACCAGCGACACGACAAAGAAGATCGCGACGAAGCGATAGCCTTCCTTGTGCACCGGTACGAGCGTGTTGCGGATCGTATTGACCAGGCTCATAAACTCTACTCCAGATTTTCCGTGGAACGTGAACTAGCGCGAAATGCCCTGGCGGGCAACGTCACCCGCCAGACAGCGACAAAACGCGTCGCGCTCAGCAAAGAAAGAAACACCATCAGATCGCCGGCTCGCCGCGGGTAACGATGCCGAGATCGTCGCTTTCGCGCACGCGCTTCAACTGCTCCTCCGCCTGCGTTGCTTCGCGCTGGCGGCTCCACATCGACGCATAGAGGCCGTCGCGGTCGATCAGCTCGCCATGGGTGCCGCGCTCGGCGATGACACCATCCTTCAGCACGATGATCTCGTCGGCGTTGATTACGGTCGAAAGCCGGTGGGCGATCACGAGCGTCGTGCGGTTGCGCGAGACCACGTCGAGCGCTGACTGGATTTCCTGTTCCGTGCGCGTGTCGAGTGCCGATGTCGCCTCGTCGAGGATCAGGATCGGCGGCGCCTTGAGGATGGTGCGGGCGATGGCGACGCGCTGCTTCTCGCCGCCTGAGAGCTTCAAGCCACGCTCGCCGACCATGGCCTGGAAGCCTTCGGGCAGCGTGTGGATGAAGCCGGCGATCTGTGCCGCCTCAGCGGCCGCTTCGACCTCGGCCTCGCTGGCAGAGACCCGGCCGTAGCGGATGTTATAGGCAATGGTGTCGTTGAAGAGCACGGTATCCTGCGGCACCATGCCGATGACCGAGCGCAGGCTCTTCTGCGTTACGGACCGAACGTCCTGCCCGTCGACGGTGATGGCCCCTTCCTGCACGTCGTAGAAGCGATAGAGCAGCCGGGAGAGCGTCGACTTGCCAGCGCCCGACGGGCCGACGACCGCGACCGTCTTGCCGGCGGGCACTTCGAAGGTAATGCCCTTGAGGATCGGTCGCGCCGGATCATAGGCAAAATGCACGTCCTTGAAGGCGATGGCGCCCTTGCCGATGGCGAGTTCGCTCGCCTCCGGGCGATCCACCACTTCGGCGCGCACGTCGAGCAGATCGAACATGTGCTCGATATCGGTCAGGCCCTGGCGGATTTCGCGGTAGACGAAGCCGATGAAATTGAGCGGAATTGCAAGCTGGATCAGCATTGCGTTGATAAAGACGAAATCACCGAGCGTCTGTTCACCGCGCTGAACGGCGAGCGCCGACATGATCATCATGACAGCCGTGCCGGCGCCGAAGATCAGCGCCTGGCCGAAGTTGAGCCAGCCAAGCGACGTCCAGACCTGGGTCGCCGCTGCCTCATAGCGCTCCATCGACTTGTCGAAGCGACGGGCTTCCATCTCTTCGTTGCCGAAATATTTGACCGTCTCGAAGTTCAGGAGCGAGTCGATCGCCTTGGTGTTGGCGTCGGTGTCGCTGTCGTTCATCGAGCGGCGAATGGCGATGCGCCAGTCGCTCGCCTTGACCGTGAACCAGATGTACAGCCAGACGGTGACGGCCGTCACAAACAGATAGCTGAAACCGTAGCCCCACCAGAAGATCACCGCCGTCAGCAGAAATTCGATCAGGGTCGGCACGCTGTTCAGGATCGTGAATCGGACGATCGTCTCGATGCCCTTGGTGCCGCGCTCGATGACGCGCGAAAGCCCACCGGTGCGCCGCTCCAGATGGAAGCGCAGCGAGAGCTGGTGCATGTGGACAAAGGTCTTGTAGGCAAGTTGGCGAACCGCGTGTTGGCCAACGCTTGCAAACAGCGCATCGCGAAGCTGGTTCAAGCCGGCCTGCAGCAAGCGCGCGAGATTGTAGGCGAGCACCAGCATCACCGCGCCGGTGAGGAACTGAGGCAGGAAACCCAAGGCATCCGGCTTGCCGTTCAGCGCATCGGTTGCCCACTTGAAGGAATAGGGAACGAGGATCAGAACGACCTTGGCGATGATCAGAATGACCGTTGCCCAGATGACCCGGAGCTTGAGATCGGCCCTGTCCGTCGGCCACATATAGGGCCAGAGATTGGCGATCGTCTGCAACGGATTGCTCGTATCGGCCGAAACAGTTTTCTTCTGGGGTGCCACGTTCTGATCCGCTCTTACGTTTCGCGCTGCTTGACGGCTTAGGGAGCCCCACGAGCCTTGCCGCACCGTGCTTTCCCTCTACAGCGCCGTCATCACCGTTCAATGAAAAGCGGCGCCTCGTTGAAGGCGCCGCCCTTGATCGAGACATAGGCATCCATCGCCGCCGCCGCAATGTTGTTGGCGGGCGATCGACTGCCTATCGCTCGTGTTTCATGTGCTTTTTGTGAATCTCGCGCGATTCATCGTCCGGCAGCGCCTTATCCGGCACACCGAAAACCTGTCCCGGACGAATGCGGTCGGGGTCTTCGATCTGGTCCTGGTTGGCCAGGTAGATCGTGGTGTAGCGCAAGCCGGCACCATAGACGCGACGCGAAATCTGCCACAGCGTGTCGCCACGACGGATGATCACGGAGGATTTGCTCTCCTTGAGCGGTTCCTGCTGGACCGTCTGAGGCTCTTCCTGCTGGGGAGCAGCCGCGGCGGTTTCAGTGCTTGGCGCCGGCGTCGTCGTGGCGTCGCTGGCCACCGCGCTGCCTGCACCCATCGCCTTCGCCAGCTCACCCTGCGCCGGGGCATTGCCCTTCGGCTGGGCCTGCGCGTCCGACGCCGGCGTCGCGCTGCCGCGCTCGGCCAGAACCGGACCAACGCTCGCGTCGACCTTGGCAAGCGCCGAAGCAACGCTCGGCGCATCCTGCGGCGCGGCCTTCAAGGCTGCCAGCGCATCGGCTGCCGCCTTCGACGCCCGTGCCGAGGCCGCGGCCAGCGCCTGATCGGAGTTGTCGGCGAGCCGGAAGTCGGCCAGCGACTTCAGAGCGATCTCCGTTGCGGAACGCGCTGCGGCGAGTTGCTCGCCTGTCGGGACCTTGCCATTGGCATAGAGCCCCTTCAACAGAGCCAGCGCCTTGCCTGCCTCGGCGCGTACGCCATCAAGACCGGCTGTCGCCGAGGGCGTGCCCGACGGCGCCACGGCGGCGACCTGCGAGCCTGCGGGGCGGTCGAAGGGAACCGAAGCGCGCATAGCGACCTTGGTGCCATCCTCGTTCAGCATATCGGCGCGGATGATGTGGCTGCCAACGGTCAACTCGATCTCGCCATCGACGACGAAATTGCCCTTGTCGTCGGCCTTCATTTCTCCGAGCAGCTTGTCATCCGCATAGACGCGCACCAGCGCACGCGGCCTGGCGCTGCCCGCGACGAACATCTTGCTTCCCTCGATCTCGACGGCACTCACCTGCAAGCCGGGAACACCGAGCGCCTTTGCCGGAGCCGAGGATGCGTCGCCGGTCGCGAGCGGCGTCTGCGTCGCAGTCGATGCGACCTCCGCCGGCTTGTTGTCGGTCCCTTGCTCGCTTTCGGCCTTGGCAGCTTCCGGCGTCGCGATCAGCCGGCTTGCCTCACCTGGCTTCGACACCATGGCGAGCAGTTGCCCGGACGGGTCCTTGGGAACCGAGACGGTCGCAACTTCCTCGGAACTCTTCACCGTGCCGTCTTCACCGGTGCTGCGCAGCGTCAACTGATAGTCGCCAGCCGGCAGAGGCTTGTCGAAGACGGCCGCAAAGTCACCCGTCGCGCCGACATCGGCAGTACCGACAACGGTGTCGCCGCTCAGAATCTCGAGCTTCGAACCGGGCTCGGCGTGCCCAGCGATCACGGTCGATCCATCGGGCTCCACGCGCAGCACATCGAAACCGGGCACGTCCGGATTTTCGGGGGGTACGTTCGTCTGCGCAGCATTGGCTGTCTGTTCGGCCTCACCGGCCTTGGCGTCCAGCGGCTTCGCGGTTCCTTCGGTCGCCTGCGGGCCACCGGTGGCAGAAGCAGTTTCGTTTGATTGGCTCGCGTTGCCTGCGGCCGGTTCGTCCGCCGGCTTCTTGCCGTCACCACGCAGGTTCGGTTGCACCACGAATACCATCAACGCTGTCGCTGCCACGAGGACAGTAATGGCCACCCAGCCGGCCTTATTTTTGATCATGCCACTCTCCACACGGAGCGGAGCAACGCTCCGCGCATGCCCACTCATCGGCCTGCGGTGCGGGCTTGCGCCATTCATTATAGCGCAACAGCAAGCAACTCGTCCGATTTCTTCAATCAATCCCTGAAATTGCTAGCGATTCGCGATTCGGCATACAAGCAGTCAAGGGCGCCGCAACCGCCGGAAACCCGGCTTTCCCCTCATTTTTCTTGACCCATGCTGCGCTGCAATGTTTTTTGGGGGCATGAGCACTGAGAAAAGCACGATTCGATCCATCTGTGTCTATTGCGGTTCACAGCCGGGACGCGACAACGCCTACATGGAAGCCGGCCGCGCACTTGGCCGCTCGATTGCCGATCACGGTCTTCGCCTGGTCTATGGCGGCGGCACGCGCGGCATCATGGGAGCCGTCGCCAGCGGCGTCCTTTCCAACGGCGGCGAAGTCACCGGGATCATCCCGGAATTCCTGATGGACAAGGAAGCCACCCGCCATTCGCTCGGCCAGCTGAACGAACTGATCGTCACTGCCGACATGCACGAGCGCAAACACACGATGTTCGAACGGGCCGACGCTTTCGTGGCGTTGCCGGGCGGCATCGGCACGCTGGAAGAGATCGTCGAGATCATGACCTGGGCGCAGCTTGGCCGTCACCGCAAGCCGATGGTCTTCGGTAACATCAACAACTTCTGGCGGCCGATGCTGGATCTGCTGCAGCACATGCGCGAGGAGGGTTTCGTACACACGGCGCACCTGGTGCAGCCGCTCGTCGTCAATGATGCGGTCGACATCGTTCCGACCATTCTTGCTGCTGCCAGTGGTGGCAACGGGCGCGAGGGCGAGGCTGAGATCATTTCCAGGCTTTGATCTTTTAATTCCCGGACAACAAAAAGGCGCGCTCACCGGCGCGCCTTTTTCGTTTTTGTCCCATTCGCTTGCGTTACTCGGCCGGACTCGCCTGCAATGCTGCGCGACGCGCACGGCTTTCGGCCAACATCGCGCCCGAATAGATCACCAGCGCCGCCCAGATCAGGCCGAAGGCGATCAGCTTCGCGGTGCCGAAGGGCTCGTGGAAGACGAAAACGGCGATCAGGAAGATCATCGTCGGAGCGATGTACTGCATGATGCCGATGGTCGACAGCCGCAGCAGCTTGGCGCCGTTGGCATAGATCATCAATGGAATGGCGGTGACGACGCCGCAGGACATCAGCCAGAGAACATCGGCCGTGCCGGTATCGCCGAAATGCCCCTGCCCGGTCGCCTCGAGCCAGATGATGTAGCCGATCGCCGGAATGCTGAGCAGCAGGACCTCCAGGAAGAAGCCCTGGTTCGGACCGACCGGCAGCGTCTTGCGGAAGAAAGCATAGAAGCCCCAGGACAGGCAAAGGCCGATCGACACCCACGGCAGGCCGCCGGCATCGAAGGCGAGCACGGCGACGGCCGATGCCGCAAGCGCGATCGCAACCATCTGCGCCGGGTTCGGCTTTTCCTTCAGCAGCACCGCGCCGAGGAAGATCGAAAACAGCGGGTTGATATAGTAGCCGAGCGCCGTCTCGATCGCGCGGCCGGCGCCGATCGCCCAGACATAGATGCCCCAGTTGATGGTGATCAGCACGGCGGTCAGCGCCGCCATGCGCAGCATGCGCGGCGAGCGCAGCGCCACCTTGATGTCATCGGTACGACCGAGCCAAAGCAGAACCAGACCCGCGAGCGGCACCGACCACACGATCCGGTGCGCCACCACTTCCGGCGCCGGAATGTGTGCGACGGCCTTCATGAAGAAGGGCAGAAAGCCCCAAAGCAGATAGGCGGTCAGCGCGAAGGCAAAGCCTCTCGCGGAATCGGTATTTTCGGCGGGTGCTTTTGGCTCAGCCATAACATCTTTTCCTGGTGTGTTTGCCGGAGAGCCATAGTGGCGAAGCGCCGCTCTCCAGTCGTAAGGGAAGGCGCGGCCTACCACCGGCGCAAACTCCCACGGATGCGTCCTACTCCAACGCCCGGGAATGCACCAATTCATTTCCGTGAAGAGATGGTGAGTTTCGCTCATCATCCCACCACAGCGAAGCCTGCCCTACCTTGCCGCCGACGTCATTCGGCGGCAATCAGGCCGACATGGTCGCGGTTCTTCAACAGCTTGAAGATGATGCTGTCCATCAGTGCCTGGAAGGATGCGTCGATGATGTTGTCGGAGACGCCCACCGTCCACCAGCGTGCGCCGGTCCCGTCAGTCGACTCGATCAGCACGCGCGTGATCGCCTCGGTGCCGCCATTGAGGATACGGACCTTATAGTCCGCCAGTTCGAGATCTTCGATTTCCGACTGGTACTTGCCGAGGTCCTTGCGCAGCGCCAGGTCGAGCGCATTGACCGGGCCATGGCCTTCGGCAACCGACATC
Organism: Ensifer sp. R-19; assembly: GCF_049905105.1. Taxonomy (NCBI): domain Bacteria; kingdom Pseudomonadati; phylum Pseudomonadota; class Alphaproteobacteria; order Hyphomicrobiales; family Rhizobiaceae; genus Ensifer; species Ensifer sp. R-19. The sequence goes on along the minus strand of NZ_CP184569.1, from coordinate 864,276 downwards.
ATCGTCTCGCCGTCGACCACCACCTTCACCACCGCTTCCGATACGGTCTTCAGATGGCCGTTGGCGTCGAAGCGGCGCTCGACCATCACCCGGAAGCTTTCGACGTGGAAGAAATCCGGCACCGTGCCGAGGATGCGGCTTGCCAGCAGCGCGAAGCTCGCATCCGCCCCCTCATAGGCATAGCCGGTCGCTTCCCGTTCCTTGACGATGGCGATCAGCTTGTCGAGTTTCGGGTCGTCCTTGCTGACGACGATGCCGCGGCGCTTCAGCGCGTTGATGAAATTGGCCTTGCCGCCCTGATCGGAGACCATGACCTTGCGCAGGTTGCCGATGCTTTCCGGCGCGACGTGCTCATAGGTGCGCGGGTCCTTGAGCAGCGCCGAAGCATGGATGCCGGCTTTGGTGGCAAAGGCCGATGCGCCAACATAGGGCGCCTGCTGGTCCGGCGAGCGGTTCAACAGCTCGTCGAAAGAATGGGCGAGCTTCGTCAATTCCTGCAGGCGATCGGCATCGATCGCCGTTTCGAAGCGATTGGAATAGGTCTCCTTGAGCGCGAGCGTCGGGATCAGCGTGACGAGATTGGCGTTGCCGCAACGCTCGCCGATGCCGTTCAGCGTTCCCTGGATCTGGCGCACGCCGGCTTCCACCGCCGCCAGCGAGTTGGCGACCGCCTGGCCGGTATCGTTGTGGGCATGAATGCCGAGATTGGCGCCCGGCACGCCGGCAGCGATCACAGCAGTGACGATCTCGCGCACCTCCGGCGGCTGCGTGCCGCCATTGGTGTCGCAGAGCACAACCCAGCGGGCGCCGGCTTCAAAAGCGGTCTTCGCGCAGGCGAGCGCGTAAGCCGGGTTGGCCTTGTAGCCATCGAAGAAATGCTCGCAGTCGACCATCGCCTCACGACCGGAGGCGACCACCGCCTCGACAGAAGCGCGGATGTTGTCGAGGTTTTCCTCGTTCGTGCAGCCGAGGGCGACCTCGACATGATAGTCCCAGCTCTTGGCTACCAGACAGATGGCGTCGCTTTTTGCGGCAAGCAGGGCCGCGAGGCCCGGATCATTCGACGCCGAAACCCCGGCGCGCTTGGTCATGCCGAAGGCGACGAAAGATGCCCTCTGCGTGCGCTTGCGCGTGAAAAACTCGGTATCGGTCGGGTTCGCGCCGGGATAGCCGCCCTCGATGTAGTCCATGCCGAACGCGTCGAGCAGACCCGCAATCGCAATCTTGTCCTCGACCGAAAAGTCGATGCCGGGCGTCTGCTGCCCGTCCCGTAGCGTCGTGTCGAAGAGGTAGATGCGTTCCCTGGTCATGGCTAATCGTCCAAATGCTCGGTTCTTGCTGGTCTTACTCGGTCTTGCCTGCGTATCGGTCCGTCGCCCGGATCAGCCGGTCGAGAATGCCGGGCTCGGAATAGGCGTGCCCTGCCCCTTCGATCAGATGGAGCTCGGACCCCGGCCAGGCCTTGTGCAACTGCCAGGCGTACTTCGCCGGGCACGGCATGTCGTAGCGCCCGTGGATGACGACGCCGGGAATTCCGCGAAGCCGGTGAACTTCCCGCAACAACTGGCCGTCGTCCATCCAGCCGGCATTGACGAAGAAGTGGTTTTCGATGCGCGCGAAGGCATCGGCATATTCGTCGTCGGCGAAAGGTGCGCTCGTCGACAGTTCCGGCAGCAGCGTAATCGTCTCGCCTTCCCAGATGCTCCAGGCCTTGGCGGCGGCAAGACGCGTCGCCTTGTCGTCGCTCATCAGGCGGCGGTGGTAGGCGTGCATCATCTCGTGCCGTTCGTCTTCCGGGATCGGCGCGATGAACCGCTCCCATTTGTCCGGGAACATCTCCGAGACGCCGAACTGATAGTACCAGTCGAGCTCGGCCTTCGTCAGCGTGTAGATGCCGCGCAGCACGAGTTCCGAAACCCGCTCCGGGTGCTTCTCGGCATAGGCGAGCGCCAACGTCGATCCCCAGGAGCCGCCGAAGACCAACCACTTGGCGACCCCAGCCTGTGCGCGCAGCCGCTCGATATCGGCGACGAGATGCCATGTGGTGTTGGCCTCGATCTTCGCGTGCGGAGTCGACTTGCCGCAGCCGCGCTGGTCGAACAAAGTCACATCATAGAGCGCCGGATCGAACAGGCGACGATGGTTGGCAGAAATCGTGCCGCCCGGTCCGCCATGCAGGAAGACGGCAGGCTTGGCGCCTGGCGTGCCGACCTTTTCCCAATAGATCACGTGACCGTCGCCGACATCGAGGTGGCCCGATGCATAGGGTTCGATTTCCGGGTAGAGCGTACGCAGTACAGTCGTCATTTTCAGTCTTTCGTCAGCGGCCAGTGCACGGTGTCGTAGTCCGGGTGCTGGCGGTTCGTTTCGAGTATGATCAGATGGCGGGTGGCGGACACCTCGCTGCCGTCATCCGTCTCTTTTTCGGGCAGTCTGGCGAGCCGCGAAAACCACAGCACACGAGACTCGACGCCGGCCTGATAGACGGGCAACACGTCATCCGGATCGTCGAGCGAACCGAGCGTGATATTGATGAAATCCGCATCCGGCATGTCATAGAACAGCGGCGTGCCGCAGTCGCTGCAGAAGCCGCGTCGAACCAGATGCGACGAGCGGAACCAGGACGGCTGGCCGCGGGTAATATCGAAACTGTCGCGCGCGACATTCGCCAGCGGCATGAAATAGTTGCCGGCCGCCTTCTGGCACATGCGGCAATGACAGATATGCGGATCCGCGAGCGTGCCTTCGGCCCGGTAGCGGACGGCGCCACACTGGCATCCACCGGTATAGATGCGGGCGATGGTCACCGGAATGCCCCCGAAGGGTGCCATTGCTCGGTCTCGTGATCCGGGTGCTGGAAGGAGATGATGCTCTCCTGCCGCGCATAGAAGTCCTGATCCTCCAGCACCGGCTGTTCGAAGATGGTATCGACCCAGGGCAGCCGCGACGCGTGATTGACCTGGATTTTCGGCGCGAGATCGGTGCGATCGTCAAACGTGCCGATCGCGATCTCGAGGCCGCCGGGGTGCCGGTAGGTCATCGGCGTGCCGCATTTCGGGCAGAAGCCGCGATCGATGTTGACCGAGGACTGAAAGTAGCTCGGCTCGTCCCGTACCCATTCGACGCCATCCTTCGGCGCCGTCACCAGCGCCGAGAAGAACGAGCCGAACTGCTTCTGGCACATGCGGCAATGGCAGATCGACGGACGGCCAAGCTGCCCCCGGATACGGAAACGGACTGCGCCGCATTGGCATCCGCCTGTTCGAACGTTTTCGCTCATCGACTTTCCTCCGGGGGCCAAGTTTCGGTGTCGTGGTCGGGATGCTGGTAGGAAACGAGATTGGTCAGAAATTCGATCGCGTCCGGATCTTCCATCGTATGAACGCCCGGCAGATCGGCCACGTGATCGACATAGGGCAGCTTGCCCTCGATGCCCCACTGGATGGTGGGCACGATGCCCTGCGGCTCGTCGAAGGTGGCGATGGCGAGCGCCATGCCATCCGGTGCCTCGTAGGTCAGCGGCGTGCCGCAATCGGCGCAGAAGCCGCGTCGCGCGGCGTTTGACGACTGAAAGCGCTTCGGCTCGCCGCGCGTCCAGGTCACATGGGCGCCGCGAACGGAAACCAAGGGCATATAGAAGTTGCCGCTCGCCTTCTGGCACATGCGGCAATGACAGACGGATGCGTCACCAAGTTTGCCCTCGACGCGGAAGCGGACCGCGCCGCACTGACAGCCTCCGGTATAATAGGGCCTGTTGTCGAGACTCATCGCAACCCCTCCTCAAGCCGGCGCGTGGCAGACGGCTTCGATGTTGTTGCCGTCGGGATCGAGTACGAAGGCGCCGTAGTAATCGGGGTGATAGTGCGGCCGAAGCCCGGGCTTGCCGTTGTCGCGCCCGCCGGCCGCCATCGCCGCCTCGTAGAAGGCATCGACTTCGGCGCGGCTTCTTGCCGAAAACGCATAGTGCCGTCCCGGACCGGTCGTCGCCTCGTGCAACCAGAAGACCGGCCGTTCGCGGCCATAGCCGCCAACCTTGACGCCGCCGGTATGTTCCACCGGCACCATCATCAGCAGCGAGGCGCCGAGCGGAGCGAAGGCCTTGTCGTAGAACGACCGCGCCCGGTCGAAATCCGAGACGGGAATGCCCGTGTGCTCGATCATCGCACGAACTCCTCTTTCATGCATGCTCTCCGCGTTTCCGCCGTTCCTGGAGGCATTGTCCGATCCCGCTCAAAGGGATCGGACAAAATTCGCCGCCGGGCTCGCGATCACCGTTTGATGTCCCAGGTCGTCACACGCTCGCCGGTTGCCGCATCCTTGCCATCCTTGAGCTGGATGCCCTGGGCGAGAAGATCGTCGCGGATCTTGTCGGCCTCGGCGAAGTTCTTCGCCTTCAGCAGTTCCAGGCGGGCGCGGACGCGGCCGTCGATGTCGCGTACCACGCCCTCGTCGAGTTCGACCGCCTCAGGCACAACGCCGATCAGCGCAGCACTGGCAGCGAAGGTGCCGAGCAGCTTCGGATCGGCCGCCGCCTTCTGGGCGAGCGCATGGAGCGCCTGAACCGCAACGACGGTGTTGAGGTCGTCGGCGAGCGCCGCCACGACGGCCGGATCGGCCTCACCCTTCGCCTCGCCCGGCACCGGCCATTTCGAAAGCAGGTGTTCGGCTTCCTCCAGCCGCTTCACCGAAAAATCGATCGGTTCGCGGTAATGCGTCATCAGCATGGCAAGCCTCAGCACGTCGCCCGGCCACTGGCGGCCGGCAAACTTCTCCGTGTGCAGCAATTCGTAGATCGTGACGAAGTTGCCCTCGGACTTCGACATCTTGCGGCCTTCGACCTGCAGGAAGCCGTTGTGCATCCAGACATTCGCCATCACTTGCGTGCCGTGGGCGCAACGGGACTGGGCGATCTCGTTTTCATGATGCGGGAAGATGAGGTCGAGCCCGCCGCCATGAATGTCGAAGACCTCGCCGAGATAACGTTTGCTCATCGCCGAGCACTCAATATGCCAGCCCGGACGGCCCCTGCCCCACGGACTGTCCCAGCCCGGCTCGTTGTCGGCCGAAAGCTTCCACAGCACGAAGTCGCCGGGATTTTTCTTGTGCACTTCCACGGCAATGCGGGCGCCGGCCTGCTGTTCGTCGAGATTGCGCTTTGAAAGCTGACCGTAGTCGGCCATCGACTTGGTATCGAACAGCACCTCGCCGCCCGCCTGATAGGCATGCGCCTTGGCAAGCAGCTTTTCGATGATTTCGATCATCTGCGCGATGTTGTCGGTCGCCCGCGGCTGCACGTCGGGATCGAGGCAGCCGAGCGATTTGGCGTCCGCCAGAAACTGCGTTTCGGTCTTCTCTGTCACCCGCCGGATCGCTTCATTGAGCGGCAGGGTCGGATAGTCGCGCAGCGCCCGCGCGTTGATCTTGTCGTCGACGTCGGTGATGTTGCGCGCATAGGTCACGTGCTCCGCGCCATAGACGTGGCGCAGCAGCCGGAAAAGCACATCGAAGACGATCACCGGCCGAGCATTGCCGATATGGGCATAATCATAGACCGTCGGGCCGCAGACATACATACGGACGTTGTCGGGATCGATCGGCCGGAACTCGACCTTCTCCCGCGTCAGCGTGTTGTACAGCTTTAGTGTCGGCGCTCTGCCCATTCCCAATCTCCATACGCATACGACCGTCGAAACACGGCGCCCGGGCGGCCCGCGCGTTTGTCATCTTGGATTTTAGGAGACGAAAACGGCCAGGCCAGCGGGACGCTAGCGAATAATCTTCCGGCAGATAATGCAGATAACCGTTTTCATAGGCTCACTTATCGCGCGTCGCCTGTGCTCGGTCAAGAGGTCAGCCGCATGCAAGCACAGTAAGCAATCGAAACAGAATCGGCGGCCATGGATTTGTCATGATTAGGCTTATCTGAGAGCGCCACGCGGAAAACAGATTCGCGGTGTAGTTGGTTCTGCACCACGGTTCCTGTCTCCGGAGAACAGGGAGGAGCGTCGTTTTCGCGCTGAATGACGAGAACGGCATGTATCCGGTTCAGGTAAGCATCAAGGAGTGAGTGCAAGTGAAAGCCGCAAAGACCAAAGACGTCGCCAAATCCGCAAATCTCATCGAACAGTACCGCCCGCTCGGCCTGAAGGCCGTACTCGCCGCCGCGCTGCAGGCAAAGGTGAAGCCTGCGACCAAGCTGACCAAGCGGCCCGCCTGACCCTCAGAAGAGGGACATCTGTGCGTTAGCGGGTTTGGCCGGTTTGCTCTCGGGTCGAGCGTCCGACGCGACATTGGGCGTCACCGCCTCCTGAATGTCAGGGCCGGCATTGGCAACCTTGTTGACTTTGTCGGAAACGGGGATCGCCTCGAAGTAATCCTCCGCCACCGGGCCGAAGAGATCGACAACCTCGCGCGGCTCCTGCGTCTTGCAGTCCAGCCAGCGGGTGAAATCCTCGGGCTTAATGACGACGGGCATACGGTCGTGGATCTGCCGGATCGAGGCATTGGCCGCCGTCGTCAGGATGGCGGCGGTGTCGACTTCCGAGCCATCGGCCGACGACCAGGTCTCCATCAGGCCGGCGAAGGCAACGATCCCGCCCTTGCGCGGGCGCACCCAATAGGCTTGCGACGGCTCGCGGCTGCCTTTCGGTGGCCGTCGCCATTCATAAAAGCCGGAGGCCGGCACAAGCACGCGCCGGTGTCGCATGGCCGCCCGGAACGAGGCCTTTTCGATAGCCGATTCGGCGCGGGCATTGATCAGCAGCGGAAAGTCACGCGGGTCCTTGACCCACCCGGGCATGAACCCCCAGCGCACGAGGACCGCCTTGCGCTCTGGAAGATTGCTGCCGGGCTGAGCCCGTTCGCCGGCAACGACGACCATGATCGGCTGGGTGGGCGAGATGTTGAAGCGCGCCGGAAAGTCTTCGCTTTCCAGCAGCGCAAATAATTCCATCAATTCTTCCGGCGTCGCCGTCAACGCAAAACGTCCGCACATGACACGGATGTGGCACTTCACGTAGGATGGGTCAACGTTACTGAGGCAATTTGATTCCCGATGTCGACCCAGCCTGAACTCGCCTCCTCCGTCATTCTCGAACGCGACGGCCGCTACCTGCTCGTGAGGCGGGCCAACCCGCCGTCGGCCGACATGTACGCCTTTCCCGGTGGACGGGCGGAGCCCGGAGAGACGCCGGCTGAAACTGCGCTTCGCGAGTTGTTGGAAGAGACCGGCATAGAGGCCCGCAATCCCGTGCTGTTCGAAACCTACGACCTGCCCGGCAAGGAATCGGAAGGACGGCATTTCCTGCTTTCTGTCTTCAGAGCCGAGGCGGGTGGCGACGCGGTAGCCGTTGCCAGCGACGACGCCGCCGGTCTTGGCTGGTTCACGCCGGCCGAAATCTTTGCCTTGCCAATCCCGGACAGCGTGCGCGAATGCGTGGAAAGGCTTGCGGAGATCGACACGGAATCCGGCCGCGGCCTTGAAACCGCCGTCAATTCCGGCTTGGTGAAGCCATGATCACTGCCCCGATGCTTGCGCGGCTCGCCCTGGCCGGCCTCGCGCTGACAGCCGCCACCGGTGCGGCGGCGCAAAAAACGCCGGCAAAAGAGACGGCAACCACCGAGGCTGCTGCCCCTGCCGTCGTGGAGGAGAAACCCACACCATACGACCAGAGGTTGATCCGGCTTTCCGAAATCATCGGCTCCGTTCACTATCTCAGGAACCTTTGCGTCAAGGAGCCGGAGGATGTCTGGCGTCGTTCGATGCAGGAACTGATCGACAAGGAAACGGCCGACGAGATCAAACGACGCGAAAGGATGACCGCCGCCTTCAACCGTGGGTATCGCACCTTTGCCTCTGTTTATACGACCTGCACGGGACCGGCGATCGTCGCCGAGCAGCGATACCGTGCCGAAGGCGCAACACTTGCGTCAGAAATCGTCGCCCGCTTTGGAAATTAGCAATAAATTAACCTCTTTTCTCACGACCCCGTGTCGTTTCGGGAAAAGGCTGCTAAGTTCGTTAAGAGAGTGGTAAGAAGTGGCGAGTCCGTCACAGCCGTTCAGTTGGAGTTCAGCCGGACGGCCAAAGAATGAACCGCTTGCACAATGGAAGTCGCATGGAACGAATGATGGAACCAAGCCTGACCGACATCGATGACATGATCGTCCACGAGAAAATGCAGGCTGCGCTGGAACACCAGAGCGAGGCCTGGGCGGATGGCATGGCTGATGGTATCGAGCCGGAAATCATCGCCGATGCGGCCATCGCGCTCGCCATGCGGGAAACCGTTCGGCTTCATGGCGAAGACGGTGCAGAAGCGATGCTCAATTCGCTTCGCGAACGCGTCCTCGCCGGCGAATTTTCGCCCCAGCGCACGCTTCAGTAATATCAGGACTGCCCGATGATTCGGAATCTTGCAAACCGGACCCTTCCGGTTCGCCTCGCCACGCTGCTTTTGGCCGGTGTCGCCTTGAGCACCCCGGCAGCGTTCTCCCCGGCCTTTGCTCTCAGCGAATTGCAGGGCGCGCCGCAACCCGTTCCCACCGAACAGCCCGCTACCGGCGACCAGAAGGCGGCGCCGCCTGTGGCCGAACCTGTCGCGGAGGAGCCGGAAGAAGAAGAGAAGCTTCCGCTCGAAATCCCGATGCCCGATCCGCTGATCAACAAGTCAGCGACGGCCACCAAGGACGAGGCCCCCGCGGCCGAAGAGCCTGAGACGGCCGGGCCTGTCGAGGTTCTGACAGACGTTTCCAAGATTCCGGCGCCTGTTGCCCGGATGCGTGAACTGATCGTCGAAGCGGCGGCTTCCGGCGATATCGAGCGCCTGCGCCCGTTGCTCGGCAAGGGCCCGACCCAAACCCAGGTCACCGGCGTCACCGGCGACGAGGACCCGGTCGCGATTCTCAAGGGACTTTCGGGCGATCAAGAGGGTGTCGAAATCCTGGCAATCCTGCTCGACGTTCTATCGACCGGTTTCGTGCTGGTGGACAAGGGCACGCCGCAGGAGGCCTATGTCTGGCCCTATTTCGCCGAGAAGAAGCTCTCGACGCTCACGGCACCGGAAAAGGTCGATCTGTTCCGCCTGGTCACCGCAGGGGACTTTGCAGACATGGAAGAGTTCGGCAGCTACAACTTCTACCGCGTCGGCATCATGCCGGACGGAAAGTGGAAATTCTTCATCGCCGGCGACTGACCGCGGGCGACCGAGCTTGCCGATCCTCTCCGAACATCCTACCTCTTCGCCAAGAGATCACGATGGTACCAGGTCGAGTCGACCCGGATCGCGACGTGATCGGTGTTTGTTGTACGCATTTCCGGACGCAAAACCGCTACGTACTTTTGCTGGAAATGCTCTAGGTTAGAGCGGGTTCCCACCCGCCGAGCAGGATTCGAACGATGCCCAGAGTTCGCCTCGACGACCGCGCGATTGTCGCCGTCTCCGGCAAGGACGCCGAAGATCTCCTCCAGGGATTGATCACCACCGACCTCGATGCGCTGGCGCCCGATGAATCGCGTCCCGGCGCCTTGCTGGCGCCGCAGGGCAAGATTCTGTTCGACTTCATGATCTCCCGTGATGGCGACTGCCTTAGGCTGGAGACCGCGCGCGACCAGGCGGAAGCACTGCTGAAGCGGCTGACGATGTACAAGCTTCGCTCGGCGGTCGACCTTTCGATCGATGCGTCCGCCGCCGTCACCGTGATATTTGACGAGGCCCCGCCTGAGGGGGCTTATCGGGATCACCGCTTCGAGAAAGCCGGCGTCGCACTCTTCCGCGCCTATGGCGAAGCAGCCGGCGACACGGCCGGCGTCGAAGAACTCGAGCGGATTCGCATCGCAGCGGGCGTCGCGAGTGCCGGCACTGATTATGCGGTGCAAGATGCTTTTCCGCATGATGTTCTCCTCGACAAGAACGGCGGCCTTTCCTTCAAGAAGGGATGCTACGTCGGCCAGGAAGTGGTGTCGCGGATGCAGCACCGCGGCATGCCGCGCCGCCGGGTCGTGATCGTCTCTGCGCAGACCGCGCTTCCCCCGACGGGAACGACGATTACTGCGAACGATAAGTCCATCGGCACGCTGGGTACGGTTCAAGGCAAGTCGGCACTCGCGATCGTGCGCATCGACAAGGCGGGAGAAGCCATGGCGAACGATGTTCAGTTGCTTGCCGGTGACGTACCGGTGACCATGGTCCTGCCCGAATGGACCGGGCTCACCTTCCCGACGAGCGCCGACGAGGCAAGCGCGTGACGTCGACCCGCGCCTGGCAACGCATGCTCTCCGGCCGCCGGCTGGACCTGCTCGATCCGTCGCCGCTCGACGTGGAGATCGGCGACATCGCCCATGGGCTCGCGCGCGTTGCCCGCTGGAACGGCCAGACGGCCGGCGACCACGCCTTCTCGGTGGCGCAGCACAGCCTGATGGTCGAGGACATCTTTCGCCGCAGCAACAAATGCAGCACCGACGACTGCCTGCTGGCACTGCTGCATGACGCGCCGGAATATGTGATCGGTGACATGATCTCGCCGTTCAAGGCGGTGGTCGGCGGCGGCTACAAGTCGGTGGAAAAGCGGCTGGAAAGCGCCATTCACCTTCGCTTCGGCCTGCCGGCGCAATGCTCCAAGGAATTGAAGGATCGGATCAAGAAGGCCGACCACGTCGCCGCCTATTTCGAAGCGACCGTGCTTGCCGGCTTCTCGGTCGAAGAGGCGCGCAAGTTCTTCGGCCAGCCACGCGGCATTACCCGCGAAACGCTGCTGATCGATCCCTTGCCGGCCGTCGAAGCGCAGCGGCTGTTCACGGAACGGTTCCAGGTTCTGGAAGCAGAGCGCCTGCCCGCACGCGCGGAAATCTGACATGCCGGAGATCGTCGTATCGCCGCTCGCCCGCATCGCCGAAATGGCCGTTCGCCATGGCTGCACCGAGATGATCAGCCTTGTCGCCAAGGGCCAGGACTTTCATCGCCCCGGGGTCATCGCCAAGGCGCGGCACCTGACGCTCGGCATGAACGACATCACCTTTGCCGGCACCGGTGACCTCATCGCGCCGCAGGAAGAGCATGTCCGGCAGATCGTCGCCTTTGCGCGCGAATGGGATCGCGCGCGGCCGCTGCTCGTCCATTGCTGGATGGGCGTTTCGCGTTCGCCGGCAGCGGCGCTTATCGCAGCTCTTGCCGCCGAGCCGGACCAGGACGACGCAGAATTGGTTCAGCGCCTGCGGCGCGCCTCGCCCTTCGCAACGCCAAACAGCCGGCTTATCGAGATCGGTGATACGGTGCTCCAGCGTAACGGGCGGCTCATGGCCGCCGTGCGCGGGATCGGCCGAGGTGCGGACACCGATGGTAACGCACCCTTTGTCCTGCCGCTCCTTGCCGAGGGGGCAGCCGTTGCCGACTGAAACGCAGCCGACGACGGTCGAAATCGGCCTCAATGCGGCGATCGTCGCCGTCGTCCAGCGCAGTCCTCGGATCCTTGCCGTCAGCGAAACCGACGGCGACGCGCGAGACAGCCTGCCCTTCGGCCCCTTTGATCCGGCGCTGCATCGGACCTTTGAGACGAGCCTGCGCGATCGCGTCGAAAAGCGCACGGCGCTGAAACTCGGCTATATCGAACAACTCTACACCTTCGGTGATCGCGGCCGGCAGCGGCTTCCGGGCGAAGAAGGCAAACACATGGTCTCGGTCGGTTATCTGGCACTGACCAGGACCGATGCCGAAAACACCGAGCGGCTCGCCGAAGCCGGCGCGCACTGGCGCGACTGGTACGGCTATCTGCCTTGGGAAGACTGGCGGCAGGGCCGCCCACCGGTCCTCGATCAGGCGATCCTGCCGGGGCTTGCCCGCTGGGAGACTGGCGCCACCGGCGAAGAACAGGCCGCCCGGATCGCCCGCCGCCGGGCGCGCATTCGCCTGGCATTTGGTCTCGACGATTTTCCCTGGGACGAGGAGCGTGTGCTGGAGCGTTACGAGCTGCTCTACGAGGCCGGGCTCGTGCCCGAAGCTGTGCTCGACGGCCACGGCAACGGCCACGACGTTCTGACCGTCGGGCAGGCGATGCGCCATGACCATCGCCGCATCGTCGCGACAGCGATCGCGAGGTTGCGCGGCAAGCTCAAATATCGCCCTGTCGTCTTCGAACTGATGCCGCCGGAGTTCACGCTGACCGACCTGCAGGCGACCGTCGAAGCAATCTCCGGCCGCCACCTGCACAAGCAGAATTTCCGCCGCCTCGTCGAGGGCGCGGAGCTGGTGGAACCGACAGGCATGACACTGTCTTCGACCGGTGGGCGCCCGGCCGCCCTCTTCCGCTTCCGCCGCCAGATCCTCGATGAGCGCCCTGCCCCGGGCCTCAAGGTCGGCGGGCGATGATCGCAGTCAATAATCCCTGAAAAGCGGACCTGCGTCTAAAAACATCCCGAGACGCCACCTACATTGCTGGATCATGATATGATTGGTGCAGCGGGTGGAGACGGAACTCTCCTATGCCCGCCACCTGACGTTTAAGACCGAGGTAAGCCCATGCTGCTCGCACTGACCCTGCTGACGTCGCTGCTCGGAACCTCGCCCCAGTCGGGTATCGACGAGAAGCCGAAGATGCCCGACTACTTCAAGAACCAGCAGGGCGGCGGCATGCAGCCTCAGACCACGATCTGCAATCTCAACAGCCAGGATTCGAACGGGCAGTTCAAGACCTGCCGCTACGATTGCGGCACGCAGATCACCGTCGGCGAGCGCTTCGCCTGCCCGTTCATCATGCAGCGATAACGCTGGTTGAACTGCTCGTTACCGGTTGATCACCACATCGAGGCCAATGTCGAGCGTTGGAGCGGCCATGGTGATCTTTGAAGTCGAGATGTAGTCGATGCCGCTTTCGGCAATCGCGCGCACAGTATCGATCTTGACGTTGCCGGAGGCCTCGAGCCGGGTGCGGCGGGCGTCGAGCGCGTAGGCGTCGGTGGAGAGCTGCCAGAATGCCTGGTTGACGGCGACGGCTTCGCGCAGCAGCTCCGGCCCCATATTGTCGAGTAGGATGACGTCGGGCTGGGCGGTCAGCGCCTCGCGCATCTGATCGAGACCATCGACCTCGACCTCGATCTTGACGAGATGGCCGCAATAGGCCCGCGCCGCGTGGATGGAGCTGGCGACACCGCCGGAAACGGCAATGTGGTTATCCTTGATCAACACCGCGTCGTCGAGCCCGTAGCGGTGGTTGGAGCCACCGCCGAGACGCACGGCAAATTTCTCGAGTGCGCGCAGCCCCGGGATGGTCTTGCGGGTACAGCAAACCTTCGCACGCGTATGGGCGATCTCGTCGGCGAATTTCGCCGTATAGGTGGCAATACCCGAGAGATGCATAAGGAAATTCAGGCCCACCCGCTCGGCGGACAGCAACCCGCGGGCACGGCCGGAGATGCGGGCGATCGCCGTGCCCGGCGCCACCCGGTCCCCATCCGCCACCAACGCCTCGAAACCGATCGACGGGTCGACCAGACGGAAGGCGGCGCGGGCCAGATCAAGCCCGGCAACGACGCCCGCGTCGCGGACGTTCATGCCGGCCGTTGCCGTCAGCTCCGGTCCGATCGTCGACAGCGTGGTAATGTCGCCGGCGCGGCCGAGATCCTCAAGCAGTGCGGCGCGCACCTGGTCCTCGATCATCAGTGCGGGCAGTTCGGGGAGGAGGGCTGCGATCATTTGCTGGCGGTCCTTGAGGTTCAGTCACATGCGAGTGGCGGAGTGCCGGATCACGCCGGTTCCGTTTCAGCCAATTCCTTTGAAAGGCGATTGGCTTCGGCGAGCGTCAGGTAGGTGCGTCGGCGCCATTCCGGACGCTCCGCCGGGCAATCGGCGCGGAAGTGGCCGCCGCGGCTTTCCGTGCGGCGTAGCGCACCGACGGTTATCAGCTTGGCTGTCGTGATGATGTTGGTGAAGCGCATGCGCGAATTTTCGCGCTCGAGCCGCTCGATCTCTCGGATTGCCTTCAGCAGGCTCTCGCGGGTGCGGATCACACCGACGCAATCGCTCATCACCTGGCGCAGAACCTTGAGCTGCGGGCTATCCTCGACGGTCACCGGATCGTCATTCTCGCCGGCATTGTCGCCCCACTCGGTGAGTTGCGGCGTCGGCAGCGTGCCCTTGATGTTTTCGGCGATACGGGCCGCAAAGACGACCGCTTCGAGCAGCGAGTTGGAGGCAAGGCGGTTGGCGCCATGCACGCCTGTCGAGGTGACTTCGCCGGCGGCCCAGAGGCCATCGATCGAGGTGCGGCCCTCCGCGTCCGTCAGCACGCCGCCCATATGGTAGTGGACCGCGGGCACGACAGGGATCGGCTGGGTCACCGGATCGATGCCGGCCGCGATGCAGGAGGCATAGACCGTCGGGAACATGTCGGGGAAGTGCTTGCCCACCGCCTTGGTGCAATCGAGGAAGGCACCGCGCCCCGCCTGGACTTCGGCAAAGACCCCGCGCGAAACGATGTCGCGCGGCGCAAGCTCGCCGTCCGGGTGAATGTCGAGCATGAAGCGATGGCCCGCCGCATTCAGGAGATAGGCACCGTCGCCGCGCAGCGCCTCGGTCGCCAGCGGCGCCGGATCCTTGCCGATATTGATCGCGGTCGGATGGAACTGCACGAACTCCGGATCGGCGATGATCGCGCCGGCGCGCGCTGCCATGCCGACCCCCTGCCCGCAGGCTTCCCAAGGGTTGGTGGTGACCGCATAGAGATGGCCGACGCCGCCGGAGCAAAGTACGACGGCACGCGCCGGGAACGAGACGCGCTTCTTCGACTGCCCGGCATCCGGCCGCGCGATGACGCCGGAGATGAACCGGCCCTCGCGAACCAGTTCCTCCACGACGTAACCCTCGATCACGCGGATCGACGGCGTCTTGCGCACCGCGGCAATCAACGCTTCCATGATCGCCTTGCCGGCCATGTCACCCTTGACCCGGACAATGCGCCGCTCGGAATGCGCCGCCTCGCGCGACAACAGCAGCTTGCCTTCGAGGTCGCGATCGAAGGGCACGCCATATTCCAGAAGATCGTGAATGCGCGCCGGGCCTTCGGCGACCATCATGCGCGTCATCTTCTCGTCGACGATGCCGGCGCCGGCGGCGAGCGTGTCGGCAACGTGTTTCTCGAAGGTATCGCCCGGGCTCATGGCCGCGGCGATGCCCCCTTGAGCCCAGGCCGACGAGGCGCCGTGGCCGATGGGCGCGGCAGCCAGGATCGTCACCGGCCTCGGGCTCAGCTTCAGCGCGCAGAAAAGGCCGGCCAGGCCGCCGCCGACGATGACGATGTCGTCAATCCCGTTGAAGGATTGCGGGCGGAAGTGGTCGGTCAGCATGTTTCATTCTCCTCCAATGCGCATGCAGAGTTTCTATATTCTACAGCGACCTTTGCGCGCCTTATAAGGCGCGCGGCGCTGTAGGCCGGGCGAACCGCCAGGCGGAATTGCTACTGCTTGAGGTTCACCATGCGTTCGACCGCAAGGCGGGCGCGGGCGGCGATCGCCGGATCGACGAGAACCTCCTCCGTCATGTTGAGCAGGCTGTCGAGGATCTTCGGCAGCGTGATGCGCTTCATGTGCGGACAGAGGTTGCAGGGCTTGACGAACTCGACGCCCTCGATCTCGGCCTGGATGTTCGACGCCATCGAGCATTCGGTGACGAGCAGGACCTTCGACGGGCGGTTGTCCTTGACATAGTTGATCATGCCCGACGTCGAACCGGCGAAATCGCAAACGGCGATCACATCCGGGTGGCATTCCGGATGGCCGATGATCTCGATGCCCGGATTGGCTTCCTTGTAAGCGAGCAGCTCGGCAGCGGTGAAGCGCTCATGCACTTCGCAGTGGCCCTTCCAGGTCAGGATCTTCTTGTTGGTCTGGCGCGCGACATTCATCGCCAGATATTCGTCGGGGATGCAGAGCACCGTGTCGGATTCCAGGCTCTCGACGACGTCAAGCACGTTGGACGAGGTGCAGCAGATATCGGTCTCGGCCTTCACGTCGGCGGAGGTGTTGACGTAGGTGACGACAGGAACGCCGGGGTAACGCTGCTTCAGAAGGCGCACATCGGCGCCGGTGATCGATTCCGACAAGGAGCAGCCGGCTTTACCGTCCGGGATCAGAACCGTCTTTTCCGGGCTCAACAGCTTCGACGTTTCGGCCATGAAGTGCACGCCGCACTGGATGATGATCTCGGCATCGACTTTGCTGGCGTCACGGGCAAGCTGCAGCGAGTCGCCGACGATATCGGCGACGCAGTGGAAGATGTCGGGCGTCTGATAGTTATGCGCGAGGATGACGGCATTGCGCTCCTTCTTCAGCCGGTTGATGGCGTGCACATAGGGCGCATAGACCGGCCACTCGATCGCCGGGATAAAGTCCTTCACCTTCTCGTAGAGATGTTCCGTCTCGCGTGCGACCGCTGGCGTGAAGGCAAGTTCGGGTCTTTCGATGACACCAAAGCGCTGGGCAGCGCTGACAAGAACCGGGTTCGCCACCGCCTCTTTGCGGGAAACAACGCGCGTCATCGAGATCTCCTCTCCGCCCTCTTCCCGGGCAGCTTTTTCAATTATGCTCAATCTGAGCATAATTGAACCAAAACAAAAGCGGCAAAGCCGCATGGGTTGATTTAGAAAGTTTTGTGACAGAATTCAAGAATGGAGCGCTGTTTTTCGCAGCGCCCCATTTTGCACATGCGGTCAGGCCATCGCCGGCCGCACCACGCTCTTCTCCTCGATCGGCCAATGGACGATCGCCGCGAAGATACCGAGCACCACGCCGAGCCACCACACCGGATCGTAGGAACCGAAGTGGTCGTAGAGGTAACCGCCCATCCATACACCCAGGAACGAACCCACCTGGTGCGAGAGGAAAACGATGCCGCCGAGCAGACCCAGATGCCGCGTGCCGAACATGATCGCGACCAGCGCGTTGGTCGGCGGCACGGTCGAAAGCCAGAGCAGGCCCATGACGATCGCGAAGATGACGACGGAGACCGGCGTCTGCGGCAGCAGCAGGAAGGCGGTCACCGCCACCGAGCGGGCGATATAGATCAGCGCCAGAAAGTAGGGCTTCGAGTAGTGCTGGGCGATGAAACCCGCAGACAGCGAGCCGATGATGTTGAAGAAGCCGATCAGCGCCAGCGCGATCACCGCATAGCGCGCGTCGATGCCGATATCGCCGATATAGGCCGGAAAATGCGCAGTGATGAAGGCGACCTGATAGCCACAGACGAAGAAACCGGAGACGAGAAGCAAGTAGCTCTTGTGGCCAAGCGCCTCCTTCAGCGCCTCGCCGATCGACTGCTTGTATTGCGCCTCGCTCTGGCGACCGGAGGAGGCATTGCCACGCAGTGGAATCGCGAAGAACGGCACCAGCAGCATGAGGACGCCGAGATAGACGAGGCTGTCCGACCAGCCATAGGCGGAGATCAGCCCCTGGCTCAACGGCGCGAACAGGAACATACCGGCAGAGCCCGCCGCCGTGCAGATGCCGAAGGCGAGCGACCGCTGATGCGGCGTGACGTTGCGGGCAAAGGCCGACAGGAGAATGCCGAAGGAGCCGGAGCCGACCGCCATGCCGACGAGCACGCCGCCACCGATATGCAGCCAGATCGGCGCATTGGCAAAGGCCATGATGATGAGGCCCGCAGCATAGAGAAGGCCAGACATGGCAAGCACCCGCCAAGTGCCGAACCGGTCGGCGATCGCGCCGAAGAACGGCTGGCTCAAGCCCCAGCAGAGGTTTTGCAAGGCCATGGCGAGGCCGAAAGTCGTCCGATCCCAGCGGGTGTCGGCGAGCATCGGCAACTGGAAGAAGCCCATCGCCGAGCGCGGGCCGAAGGTGAGCATCGCAACGACCGAACCAGCCGCGATGATCAGCCAGGGCATCTCCTGACGAGCATGGGACGGCGCGGATGCTCCGGAAACAGCGGACATGAAATATCTCCGATTGATGGACCGGCATCCTAGGCGGCGGCTAAAACAGATAAAAGCCAATTATATTGACGCCGCGATCACCGGAATTGATGCCTGAGTTACGCAGCGCTTCGGAATCGGTTGCGGAACTCCCTGGGCGTCATGACCTTGGCCGCCTTGAACTGCCGATTGAAGTTGGCGATCGAGCGATAGCCCACGGCTTCGGCGATGTGGGCGATCGATCGTCCAGAGCCGCTGAGGAGCGCGCAGGCTTCGCCGATCCTCAACCGCATCAGATACTCCGAGACCGGCATGTTGAGGTGGCGCAGGAACAGGCGATGCAAACCGGAAAGGCTGAGGGCGGCAAGGTCGGCGAGTTCCTCCATCGATGGGTTCTCGGCGTAGTGCAGATGGATATGGTCGAGCACACGGTCGAGGCGACCACGATCGACCGATCGGCCCGATGGCGTGACGACACGGCTGGACAACGGCGCCACCTGTTGCTCACGCGCCAGGATTGTCAGCAGAGAGAGGACATCCGGCAGCCGTTCCTCCGGCGCCAGCCTGCGCAACCCTTCAAACAGCGGCCTGACACGGGCGGCAACTTCCGGAGTGAACTGCAAGCCCGGGGCGGATCGCTCGAACATCGCCTTGACACCGGTGAGCTCGACAAAGCCGTCGTCCAGACGTTCCACCCATTCCGGATGAAACCAGAGCACCAGCGCCACGTGCGGTTCGGCACCGTCAATCTTACCCGACGAGTGCCAGGTGTGCGGCAGGTTGGAACCGACGAGCACGAGATCGCCGTCGTCATAGGCGCCGATATGGTCGCCGATGAAGCGCTGGCCGCGCGAGTTGAGCGTCAACGTCAGTTCGAACTCCGGATGATGGTGCCATTGGAACGGAATGGAATCGTCGAGGCGGCGGTCGAGCAGGATCGACGAAGCATTGGTCGCCCGCGGTATTTTCTGCAAAACAGGCTTCATGTTGCATGCCTTCGCCTCACGATGCCAGAATAGTATCAATTTTGGCATGCTTCGTGCAACATGGCCTCGACCAGAAGGCTAGGCTTTCTCCATCGACCAATCGAACATTCAAGGCGAGGAGACATTCATGCAGGCGCTCAGAGACAGCCACCCCACGGCTGCCAATCTCGAGGTACAACTGAAGGACATCAAGAAGCGGCTGCCGCTGCGCGTGCTTTCGGAAACGGACTGGCAGCATTGGGTCAGCAAGGGCTACGTCATCGTGAGACAGGCGGTGCCGCCGGCCAATGTCGAGCGCCTCGTCGATCTGCTCTGGCGCTTCGACGAGAAGGATCCGAGCGATCCTTCGACCTGGTATGCGCCGCAGCGGCGCGAGCACAAGATGAAGGAACTCAACAACACCGGCATGCTGGAGATCTACAATCACCAGTATCTCTGGGACAACCGGCAGGAGCCGCGCATCTACGGCGCCTTCGTCGACATCTGGGATCGCGAGGATCTGTGGGTGACGATTGACCGCGCCAACCTCAATCCGCCGAAGAAGGTGAAGGGTAATCCTGACGGATTCATCCATTGGGATGTCGACACCTCGATCCGGCCTCTGCCGATCGGCGTTCAGGGCGTGCTGAGCCTGAAGAAACAGGACGGCGACGTCGGCGGCTTCCAATGCGTGCCGGAACTCTTCCAAAACTTCGAAAGCTGGGAGAAGACGCAAGCTGCCGACCGCGACCCGATGCACCCCGACATGGCCGGTCTCTCGACTGTTAACATCGAGATGGAGGCGGGCGACCTGATGATTTTCAACAGCCTGCTCGCCCATGGTGTGCGCCCCAACCACTCCGACGACCGTGTGCGGATGGCGCAATATATCTCGATGCATCCGGCGGAATGGGACAATGTCGCCGAGCGCGAGGAACGGGTGCGGCTGTGGCGGGAACTCGACCACCCCAAGCGTGACGCCTTTCCCGGCGACCCGCGCCAATGGGAAAAGCTCAATGCCTCCCCCGCCAGCCTCTCGGATCTCGGCGCCAAGCTTCTCGGAATCACGCCCTGGGCGTGATGCGGCCCGGAGCAATTCCGAGAAGAATGTGAAACGGCTTTCCGTCCGGAGTTGCGTCCGATTTAAGCCGAAGCACGCACCTTCATCGGCCAGCGTTCACCGCGCCGGCCGGTGACCTTGACCTCATCGCCAAGCTTGAGGGTGCCTTCGCTGCGCGGCACCGCGTTCCAGCCGAAGAGCACGCCGGGCACGCGCCGATCGGAGGACATGCGCTTTTCGGCCAGTCCCTGGATCGGGTTGCCGCCAATACGCTCGCCGGTGATCTGATCCTGTGTCGTCATGATGCAGCGGGCGCAGGGCTTGACGAGATCGAACCGAATGCCGCCGATCTCGACGCTTTCCCAGAAATCCTCATCCCAGACGTCGTCGCAATCGACGAGGATGTTGGTGCGGAACCGGTCCATGCCGACGGGCTCCTGGCCCTTTTCGGCGAGGGTCCGGTTGAGATCGGCGAGCGAGCCGGTCGTCGTGATCAGGACCGGGAACCCATCGGCAAAGCCGACAGGCGCTGCGGTGCCGGCCCACTCGGCACCGACAAAGCGCTCGGCCGAGGCGTCCATGTGGGCAAGCTTGACCGGGCGGCCGAACCATGCGGACAGCGTCTCATCCGCCGTATCGTCGGAAACGGCGGCATCGACTTCACTGCCCCAGACCTGGACGTTCAGCCGGCGATCCGGATCAAAGCGTACCGAGGTTTCCCGGTCGCCCATCCTAAGATGCACACCGCCATCGATGTGGCTGGCTTCGACCTTCGCCAGCGCCTGCAATTCGCGCTGGGTGATGAAGCGCCCGTCCGGCTCGATCAGCATGAAGCGCCGGTCGCCCTCGACGCCATCGAGGTTGACGGTAACCGTCTCACGGGCGATGGCGCGGCCGCTTTTCAGCGGATGAATGTTGAGACCGGTCACCTTCATGGACAATTCCTTCATGTTCAAAAATAGATTCAAGCGCCTGACGATCCGATTCACGGGATAGCGGCAATATCTTGAAAGAATTAGATTTCATCGAGCATCATGGCAAGCACGTCGCGCAGGCGCTCCTCGCGCTCCGCCGCCAATCGGCGGCCAGCTTCGGTCTTGAAGCCATCGGCCAACCGGAACAGCTTGGTCTCGAAATGATCGATGGCGAACGCCTTGTCATCGAGTTCCCTTGCCTCCGCCAGCGGATCGAGCGGGTCATAGAGACCGCTGCCCATGCGCCCGGCGATATAGAAGCAGCGGGCGGCGCCGACCATACCGATCGCATCCAGCCGGTCGGCATCCTGAAGAATCCTCGCCTCCAGCGTCTCCGGTGCAATGTTGGCGGAGAAGCTGTGGGTCAGGATGGCGTGCGCCACGGCGCCGGTCTCTCCCGTACCCCAGCCGAGTTCCTGCAGAATGCCGGTCGCCTTCTCCGCCGCCAGACGTGATGCCTGGGTGCGCAAGGGCGAGTTCTTCTCGACCGAGACGCAATCATGGAGCAGGACGGCGGCGGCGAGCGAACGCGTATCGCCGCCCTCCTCCGCGTGGATGCGCGCAGCATTCTTCCAGACGCGGATCAGATGCGCGGCATCATGCGAGCCGTCATCGGCGGCAAAGGCATGCGGCAGCAGCACCGCGGCGAGATCCTCATGCGGCGCGAAGGCTGCCGCCAGTTTCGAAATATGTGTCATGACGTCCTATTGCTGTTCGGCAGGATCTGTCGGCGCCGTCGATGCGACGCCGACACCGGACAGGATCTTCTGATAGAAGAGCCCTATCCCGATCAATACCCCGCCAAGCCCGATGAAGGACAGGGCCCGCAGGAAACCTTCGAGGTTGGACATGTCGATCAGGAACACCTTCAGGACAGCGACGAAGACGAGAACGGCCGAAGCGATGCGAATGCTCTTGGCATGGAAACGCGAACCGAGCACAAGCAGCAGCACGCCGAGCAGCAACCAGACGACCGAGTAGGTATATGTCTCTCCCTGCAGGAAGCCCTTCCAATCCGCGATGTTTTCTCCCTGCCATGCGCGGCGGACCGTGAGGCTCGCCCAGGCGAAGGCCAGCACCGCGCCGCTGACCGCAAGCGCCATGACATAGGGCAACGGCCGCTTGTCGCGCGCATACCAAGCGAGGCCGGCATAGCCGAGCCCCGGCAGCAGATAGCCGATCAGCAGGAGATCGAAGAACGGGATATGACCGAGAAGCTCGCCGCTGAAGTAAGGGTTGAGGCCGAGGAGATGCGCTGAAAGCACCGACAACATCGAAAGTACACCGAGACCCATGCCGCCATAGCGGAAGACCGGGCTCGGCGACTTCATGTCGAGGCTCATGAAGATCGCCGATGCGCCGATCGCCAGCAGGGTATAGATCGACTGCTCGCCGAGCGTCGGCACAGCGCTATCGAGCACGCCGCCGTTCATCGCGTGACGCACGAGGATCGCGAGCGTCAACAGCACGAAGAGACTGGCGAGAGCCTGCAGGAGGTTGCGTACCCGTGTGCCGGGCCAGGATCTCAGGAAATAGGCGGAGCCGGCGAGGAGCGCGGCGGGAATACCGCAGCCGGGCAGGAGCGCGTTGAAGACGGGCGTGGTGCCGAGATTGCCGGCACCGACGATCGTCGGCTCCCAGGCGATGCGCCCGAGAACGACCACAGCCGCAGCACCGGTCATCCAGGGCAGGATCGGCCAGGTGCGGATGCGTGTCGCGAGCGCATAGGCCGTCCCGAGCACGGCAATCGCAAGTGTGGTGACGAGCCCATCGGTCCAGGCATGAAGGGCAAGGACAAAGAACGCGAACGAACCGGCGACCAGCAATCCAGCCGCGATATCGCGCGCCTCCGCCTCGCCGCCGCGACGGTAAAGCCAGTCCGCCAGCGCGAGCAGCGCGGCTCCGGCGAAGAGCGAGAACAGGCCGTGCGGCAGATCGAAGGCATAGTTGCCGGTCATCAGGAACGACATCGCCGTCAGGGCGATCGGGACAACCGCGGCGATGCCGGCCCAAAGGGTCGAATAGTGCGGATGCGTGACGAGGCGGCGCGATAGCACGAAGCCGCCGAGCAACACGAACAGCGCCGCAAGCAGCATTGCCGTGATCATGGCGGTGCGGCCAGGCAGGACGATCGTCGGCAGAGCGTCGGCGAGCGAGGGATCGAGATAGGCGAGCACACCACTCAGCGCCGTCAGGCTCCAGACGCCGGCCACTGCCCCGACGGCCGAAAGCACGGCGGGATAGACCGCCGTCGGCCGCCCGGCTCCCAAGGCCGCCAGCGCCGCAATGACCACGGCAAATTCCGTCACGGGATATTTGACCGCGGCCACCGCCGGGCTGATCAGAAGGAGCGCAAGCACCGTGGCGGCGATGGCCGCGGAAATGGAGATTGCCGCATGCGGCGGGATAAACAGCCTTTCCCATGGTCCGGCAACGGCACCGCGTCGCTGCGCACCCTCAGGGACTTCGGGCGCGGGTGCAGCTTCCGTAGCACCTGGCCAGACGAGGCCGATGCCGACGATCATCACCAACAGCGCAAAGGCGACCGGCAGCGGTTCGAATGGCGAGGCCGCGGTGATATAGGCAAGCCCCCAAAGCCCGATGCCGACGTTGGCAAGGGTCGGCACTACCGTCCAAGTCCGCAGCCGCGACGCGAGCAAAGTCGCAAGCCAGACTACCGAGAGGAAACCGAAGAGGACCCAGGGGCGCGGTTCGTCGCTCGAGACGAGTGCCGGGGTTGCGAGCGAGGCAAGCAGGCCGAGGCCGGCGAGCGCCTGCCCATGCAGCAGCGACAGACCAACGGTCGCCAGCGAGATCGCGGCCAGCAGAACGAATGCCGCGCCCGTGCCGATATAGCCGTAGATGCCATAGGCGGCATAGGCGACACCGAACAGGGTGACGGCGCCGGCCGCCGTCAGGATGCCGGGGATCATCGCATTTTGGAACTCATTGGCGATGACAGGCACCGCGCGCCTGCGAATGACCTCCCCTGCCGCCATCAGCAAGAGACCGAACAGGGCGGCAAGCGTCAGGCGAACCGCCGGGCTCAGGAGGCCGGCATCAATCGAATACTTGACCATGAAGACGCCGCCGAGCGCGAGCGCAATGCCGCCGACCCAGACCGCCCAACGCGCGCCGAGGCGGCTTTCCAGGCTTTCGGTCTGACGGGCCGCAGCCGGAACCGGCTGTGGCGTTTCGGTGCTGGCGGCAATGGTCTCGCCACCCTCGATGTCTTCCGCCGCGTTCTCCGCGTCGCCGAAGATCCGGGCACCCTCGCGCGCGCCGGCGGTCAGGCCGATCGCAGCCTCCTCGACCGTGTCCGGTTCCACCGGCAATTCGGGCGCGGCGGCGAGGTCTTCGGTCGTCGCTTCGGCCTGAACGCCTTCGCCCGATGAGGTCTTCAGCCTCGCGACCTCCGCCTTCAGCGCGGCGATTTCGGCCCCCAGCCGCTCGGCCGTCTTGCGACCGCCGGCAAAGGCGGAAAGAGCGAGGATAAAGGCAAGAAAAGCAAAGAGTTCGAACATGTATTCCCCTGACGGTCGCACCGGCGTGCTCGGCGCAACCATACAAACTTTTGGACGCTCGCCAAATCTCTACAGCGCCGCGCGTCTTATCAGACTCACAAAGGTCGCTGTAGCACTCAGCATTGCGGCATGTTTCCTTAAATCGGTGACGATTCAAGGAAACATGCAATAGACGGCCGAGCACTGTAATCTCTTCACGGAATTGTCGCAGAACTGTCACCGAGCAACTGATACAGGCGGATGAACACCGCTGTCTCGGCGCGGTGGTTTCCATCGTTCAACCAGGAGACCCGATCATGGACAAGCATCTCGGCCAGACGGAAGAGACCGAATTCAAGACGCTGACGGAACGCAGGGAAGAGCTGGAAGACATTGGCCACAACTGTTCCACCAACCCGACGATGGGCGACATCATCCATCGCCGTTTCTCGCGCCGCTCGTTCATCGGCGGCTCGCTCGCCGTTGCCGCGATTTCGACGACGGTCAGCCCACTGGCTCTCCTGACTGCCGAAGAAGCACGCGCCGAGGAAGGTTCGCGCTTCGACTTCACCGAGATCGAAGCCGGCGTCGACGAGAAGCACCATGTCGCCGAAGGTTATGATGCCGACATCCTGCTGCGCTGGGGCGACAAGATCTTCGCGGATAGCCCGGAGTTCGACCCGAAGAACCAGACGGCCGCCGCCCAGGAAAAGCTGTTCGGCTACAACAACGACTATGTCGGCTTCATTCCGCTTGAGGGCAGCGCCGACCATGGCCTCCTGGTCGTCAACCACGAATATACCAATGCCGAGCTGATGTTCCCGGCCTTCGCCAGCGTCGTGAAGGAAAAGGTGACGAAGGACGGCAAGGAAGTCGAGGAAGAGAAGGTCGTTCTCGGTGAGTACACCAAGAAACTGGTCGACATCGAAATGGCCGCCCATGGCGGCACGATCATCGAGATCCGCAAGGTCGACGGCAAGTGGCAGCCGGTTCTCGACGGCAAGAACAATCGCCGCATCACGGTCAACACCGAGATGCAGATCACCGGGCCGGCCGCCGGTCATGACCGCCTGAAGACGCCGTCCGACCCGACGGGAAAGAAGGTGTTCGGCACGATCAACAATTGCGCCGGCGGGGTCACCGCCTGGGGCACCTACATGATGGCCGAAGAAAACTTCAACGGCTATTTCGGCGGCGAGCTCGCCGAAGACCACCCGGAGTACAAGCAGCTCAAGCGCCTGGGCGCACCGGGCGGCCAGTACGAATGGGCCTCCTTCTACGACCGTTTCGACGTCTCCAAGGAACCGAACGAAGCCAATCGCTTCGGCTGGATCGTCGAGGTCGACGCGCTGGATCCGACCTCGGTACCGAAGAAGCGCACCGCACTCGGCCGCTACAAGCACGAAGGCTGTGAATCGATTGTCAACAAGGACGGGCGCGTCGTGCTCTATTCCGGCGACGACGAACGTTACGACTACGTCTACAAGTTCGTGACCAAGGGCACCTTCAACCCTGATGATCGCGCCGCCAACATGGACCTCTTCGACGAAGGCACGCTCTATGTCGCCAAGTTCGACGAGGACGGCACCGTCACCTGGATGCCGCTTACCCACGGCGAAGGCCCGCTGACCGAAGCCAACGGCTTCGCCTCGCAGGCGGACGTGCTGATCAACACCCGCTTCGCCGCCGACGCGCTCGGTGCCACCAAGATGGATCGCCCGGAGGACGTTCAGCCGAACCCTAGGACGGGCAAGGTCTACGTGATGCTGACCAACAACACCAAGCGCAAGGCAGAAGAAGTCGACGCCGCCAACCCGCGCGCCAAGAACGCTTTTGGCCACATCGTCGAGATCACCGAAACCGACGGCGACTTCGCGTCGCTCAAGAGCCGCTGGGACGTGCTGCTGAAGTGCGGCGATCCTGCTGTTGCCGAGGTCGGCGCTTCGTTCTCGACGGCGACCACCAAGAACGGCTGGTTTGGCATGCCCGACAACTGCGCCATCGACACCGACGGCCGCCTCTGGGTTTCGACCGACGGCAACAACCAGAAGGAAACCGGCCGGACCGACGGCATCTGGGCGATCGACACGGACGGCAGTGCCCGCGGCACGTCGAAGCTCTTCTTCCGCGTGCCGGTTGGCGCGGAAATGTGCGGCCCGTGCTTCAACCCGACGTCGGACACCTTCTTCCTGGCCGTCCAGCATCCGGGCGACGCCGGTCTTGCCACCTACGAGACGCCGGCGACCCGCTGGCCTGATTTCAAGGACGATATGCCGGTGCGCCCGGCCGTCGTTGCGGTGACCAAGCAGGGCGGCGGCCGTATCGGCTGACAAAAGAGCTGCGATCGCAAAGAAGAACGCCGCGCACTGTCGCGCGGCGTTTGTTTCTGGAGTTGTTTTCACGCCGCAATTCCGGACGGAAAACCGCTTCGCACTTTTCCTGGAATTGTATTTGAAGCGACGCAATTCCGGACGGAAAACCGCTTCGCACTTTTCCTGGAAATTGCTTTTTAACGCCGCAGATTGTCGATCGGGAAGATCGCGCAGGTTTCGGTGCCGTGGGCCAGCAGCTTGCCGTTTCCATCGCGAAGCCAGGCTTCCGAAGTCGCAATCGTTCGGCCGCGATGCACGATACGCCCCTCGCAGAACACTTCCCCCATGCCCGGCAGCAGCGGCCGGACGAGGTTGACCTTGAATTCGACCGTCGTATAGGCCTCGCCGGCTTTCACCGTGGCGAAAACAGCGCAGCCGAGCGCCGAGTCCATGATCGTCGCCGTCCATCCGCCATGCACCGTGCCGAGCGGATTGAGATGCTCCTCGGTCGGAAATCCCTTGAAGACCACCCGGCCCTCTTCGACTTCGCTCAGTCCGAACTTCAGCGTCTTCGACATCGGCGGCGCCGGCAGCTCGCCGCTCAGCAGGTCCTGCATCGCCTTGAGGCCGCCGTCGCGGGCGACGCGGTCGAGCGACAGCACGCCGATGACATGCCGGGATAAAGTTCTTGATACATTGATAACTCCTGGGGATCAGGCGGCTGAGGATTGCGCTTTCAGCGCTTTGAGTGCCGCATGGACGAAGCCGTCGCGCGCGGAAGAAACGTCGAGGCCGCGCGGCTCATAGACATGGCGGTGGAGGAAGAAGGCGGTCAGGCGGAAAGCGGCGGCAAGGCTGTCGTGATCGGCAGCCCGGCGTGCTTCGGCGGAGAGGAATTCCGGCAATGCCAGCATGCGGTCGGCATAACGTTCCCCGGCCGAGCGGCAAACCGCCCTGCCCGATTTCGGCGACACATAGACAAGCTCGGTGCGGGCGCCGGTTGCCACACATTCCGTCAGATCGAGCCCGAAGCCGAGATCGTTGAGAACCGCGAGCTCGAAGCGCACGAACAATTCTCCGGCATCGGCCGGATCGGCGAGATGATCGACGATGACAGTCAGCGCCTCGTAGAGATGCGGATGCGGGTCACGCTCAGGCAGCAGCCGCAGGAGTGCTCCGAGCGCCTGGATGCCATAGACCGAGGTTGCCGTTTCCATCAAACGTGCAGCGCGCAGTTCCACCGGCTCAATGCGGAATTCGCCCATATGCTCGTCAAGCCGCGCGCGCCAGGTGACTTCCACCGAATTTCCCGGCTGCAACACTGGCTGCATGATGCGCGAGCGGCCCGAGCGCACCATGCCGAGATGCCGGCCGTGGGCGGCGCTCATGACCTCCACGATGGCAGAGCTTTCGCCGTGCCGTCGTATGCCGAGAATAATAGCCTGATCGCTCCATTGCATGGATATGGCATACACCCGCGGTCGAAAGCGGATCAAGCGATGTTGCGATAGCCAGCGTGACCCGGCCGATTGTCGCCTTTCGGCCACACTCACTGGTTGCCTCATTTGCGACATGCTGTCGCCGCCCCGACGCCGTCTTTGACATTAGAACGGAAGAGCGGCAAAAGCCGTGCCTCCCGCCCAAAATGAC
Source organism: Ensifer sp. R-19 (assembly GCF_049905105.1). NCBI lineage: Bacteria > Pseudomonadati > Pseudomonadota > Alphaproteobacteria > Hyphomicrobiales > Rhizobiaceae > Ensifer > Ensifer sp. R-19. Next base: position 835,899 of record NZ_CP184569.1, on the reverse strand, counting down.
AATCAGCAGGATCAAAATTTCAGTATGTGTGTGTCCCGGAACAGCGCCGGCCGCCTGGCGCAGCTCTTCGCCCTTCTTCTCGCCACCTCGACGCTCGCCAGTTGCGTCACCACGTCGGGGCCGGCCAAGCCGAAGGGGCCGGATCCATACTATGTGGCGATGTACGGGCCGCTGCCCAACGAAAAGTTCCCGCTGGATGCGATTGACATCAGCAAGGTCGACAAGCGTTATCTGCGCCAGCAGGTCGCCTACCAGACGCACGAGCCGCCGGGCACGATCGTGATCGATACCCAGAACCGCTTCCTCTACCTCGTCCAGGATGGCGGCATGGCGATGCGCTACGGCATCGGCGTCGGCAAGGCTGGCCTGGAGTTCGAAGGCGAAGCGCGCATTGCGCGCAAAGCCGAATGGCCGCGCTGGACGCCGACACAAAGCATGGTCGAACGCGAGCCGGAGCGCTACGGCCCGCTTGCCGGCGGCATGGAACCGGGCGTGCGCAACCCGCTCGGGCCGCGCGCGCTCTATCTCTTCCAGGGCAGCCGCGACACGCTGTTCCGCATCCACGGCACGACCGAGGCCTGGTCGGTCGGCAAAGCCGTCTCGAGCGGCTGCATCCGTCTCTTCAACCCAGATATCATCGATCTCTACAGCCGTGTGCCGCTCGATTCGCGCGTCGTCGTGCTGCAGGCGGAACCGCCGATGACCGAGCCGGCTGCGGGCGTGCCAATGGCATCGGTCGCCAATGGCGGCCTTCCCCCGGCCTATTGACGTTACCCGGGCTGCCGGCCGCCTACCAGGCGTCCGGTGTCCGCACCATGTGCACGATATTGGCCGGGTTCATGATCCAGCCGCCGCGAAATCCTTCCCCGAGATCTTCCACCGCATCACAGCGCACAACGCCCCTGGCAGCGAGATGATCAAGCGCGCCCACATGGTCATCGGTAAAGAGTTCGAGCCAGACCTCGGCCTGGCTGTAGTTCGGCGCCTCGTCGATCCAGAGTTGGTTGGGCCCAAGCTTGAAGCCGATGGCCGGCAGCTTTTCTTCGATGGGTTCGAGGCCGACCGTGTCGCGATAGAAGGCGACGACTGCCTCGTATTGATGCGAGGGGACCTTCACGGCGATATTGATGCCGCCTGTGATTTTCGTCATGACGCAATCTCCTATCGCCGCCCGGCGACTGCCGACGCGGCTTATTGTTTGTGTTTCGATTGTCGATAACCGCGCCCGGATCCGGAGCGGAAAGCCCGGTGCCGGCTGGCTCAGGCTTGCGGCTCGAGTGCCGGCTTGCCTGAGAGTTCGCTGAGGTAATAGCCCTGGCGCAGGTTGATGCCGTATTCGAGCCAGGCCTTCATGCAGGCAAGCATCTGCGACCAGCCTTCGCAGTTGACATAAGACCCCTTCTGCCCCTGCCCGTTCTCACGCCATCCCTTTTCGGCGATCGCACCATAGTGGCGCCGTCATCCAGCGACTGGAAACGCATCTCCACACGGGTCTGGTAGGGCTCCTCGCCCTTGGCGACCATGGCGTCCCAGCGAAAGACGATCCGCTCGTTCTGCTCGACCGCCTCGACCTGGACCGGCACCTGCCCCCACCATTTGACCGTAGCCCCGGCGACCAGCGGCCCGCTGATGCCGCCAAGGGTGACGAAATAGCGACTGAGCTGATCCGGATTGACGACGGCATCGAATACCTGGGCGACCGGGCGATCGATCCGTCCATTCACACGGAATTCGAAGGGCATCTGATGTTCCTCCTATTGAGCCCGAACAGAATATGTTATAAAAACATAACATGTCAACCGAATCGAAAGACGATCTCGTTTTCAAAGCTTTGGCCAATGGATTGCGCCGCCAGATGCTCGACGCCATGAAGCACGCGCCGCAGACGACGGGCATGCTCTGCGAACAATTCGGCAATCTCGATCGCTGCACCGTCATGCAGCATCTGAAGGTGCTGGAAGAGGCAGAACTCGTGCTCGTTCGCCGCGAGGGCCGCGAGCGCTGGAACCACCTGAACGCTTTGCCGATCCAAGCCATTCACGACCGCTGGATCAGCCAATATGCGGGGCACGCGATGTCGGTCCTCTCCGCCCTGCAACAGGGGCTGGACCAACCGTCGGAGTGATGGTTTCGACTTTCCATTGCCCGGCTTTCTTCGTAAGAACGCCCTGACAACACAATCTGGGGACATGGTCGTGCGCTACCTCATCACCGGCACCGCGGGCTTCATCGGCTTTCATCTCGCCAAGCGATTGATCGACGAAGGACATTTCGTGGTCGGCTTCGACGGCATGACGCCCTATTACGACGTGACGCTGAAGCAGCGCCGGCATGAGATCCTGGCGCGTTCGAACGGCTTCAAGGCTGTCGTCGGCATGCTCGAGGATCGGGCGGCGCTCAACCATGCGGCAGAGATTGCCGAGCCCGAGGTCATCATCCACCTCGCGGCCCAGGCCGGCGTCCGCTACAGCCTTGAAAATCCCAAGGCCTATGTCGATTCCAACCTCATCGGCTCGTGGAACATCCTGGAACTGGCGCGGGAACTCGGCCCGAAGCACCTGATGCTCGCTTCGACGTCCTCGATCTACGGCGCCAACGAGAAGATCCCGTTTGCGGAGACCGATCGCGCCGACGAGCCGATGACGCTCTATGCCGCCACCAAGAAATCGATGGAACTGATGGCGCATAGCTATGCCCATCTCTACAAGGTTCCAACCACCGCCTTCCGCTTCTTCACGGTCTATGGCCCCTGGGGGCGGCCTGATATGGCGCTGTTCAAGTTCGTCGACGCCATCCACAAGGGACAGCCGATCGACATCTATGGCGAAGGCCGCATGAGCCGCGACTTCACCTATATCGACGACCTCGTCGAAGGCATCCTCAGGCTCTCGCACGTGGCACCGGCAGAAGAGAACCGCGTGCCATCCGAGAAGGCCGAGGACACGCTTTCGCGCCAAGGACCGTTCCGTGTCGTCAACGTCGGCGGCGGCCAGCCGGTCGAACTGATGACGTTCGTCGAAACGGTCGAGAAGGCCGTCGGCAAGCCGGCACTGCGCAACATGCTGCCGATGCAGCAGGGCGACGTGCCGCGCACCTATGCCTCCCCTGATCTTCTGGAGGCATTGACAGATTTCAGACCCTCAATCCCGGTGGAAGAAGGCGTGGCGCGCTTTGCCGCCTGGTATGAGGAATACTACAATGTTGGCGGGAAAGCCGGATCCTCGGCCTCGCAGGCATAGATACGTGCAAACCAGCATGGTTTCCGCGTTCGCGGACAAGAGCTCGCCAGACAACAAAGGAAAGAGCCTATGAAAATCACAATGATCGGCGCCGGTTATGTAGGCCTCGTTTCCGGTGTGTGTTTTGCGGATTTCGGTCACGACGTCGTCTGTCTCGACAAGGATGAGAGCAAGATCGACGCGCTGATGCAGGGCCGTATTCCGATCTTCGAACCCGGCCTCGACCATCTGGTGGCCAGCAACGTCGCCTCGGGTCGACTGTCGTTCACGACCGATCTCGTTTCCGCCGTCGCCGACAGCGACGTCATTTTCATCGCGGTCGGCACCCCTTCCCGCCGCGGCGATGGTCATGCCGACCTCTCCTACGTGTATGCAGCGGCCCGCGAGATCGCCGAGAACCTCAGGGGGTTCACCGTCATCGTTACCAAATCCACCGTTCCGGTCGGCACGGGCGATGAGGTCGAGCGCATCATTCGCGAAACCAATCCTGACGCCGATTTCGCCGTCGTCTCCAATCCGGAATTCCTGCGCGAGGGTGCGGCGATCGAGGACTTCAAGCGGCCGGACCGGATCGTCATCGGTGTTGTCGACGATGATGCGCGGGCGCGTGACGTCATGACCGAGGTTTACCGGCCGCTCTATCTCAACCAGTCGCCGCTCGTGTTCACGTCACGCCGCACCTCCGAACTGATCAAGTATGCCGGCAATGCCTTCCTGGCGATGAAGATCACCTTCATCAACGAGATGGCCGACCTCTGCGAAAAGGTCGGCGCCAATGTCCAGGACGTCGCCCGCGGCATCGGCCTCGATGGCCGCATCGGCTCGAAGTTCCTGCATGCGGGCCCCGGCTATGGCGGCTCGTGCTTCCCGAAGGACACGCTGGCACTGGTCAAGACCGCGCAGGACCATGACGCGCCCGTCCGGCTCGTCGAGACCACGGTTGCGATCAACGACAACCGCAAGCGGGCAATGGGCCGCAAGGTGATTGCGGCTGCCGGCGGCGACGTGCGCGGGCACAAGATCGCGATCCTCGGCCTCACCTTCAAGCCGAACACCGACGACATGCGCGACAGTCCGGCGATCGCCATCGTGCAGACGCTGCGGGATGCCGGCGCCCACATTATCGGCTACGACCCGGAAGGCATGGAGAACGCCAAGAAGATCATCGACGGCATCGACTATGCCAGCGATCCCTATGAGGCGGCCAACGAAGCGGATGCGCTAGTGATCGTAACGGAATGGAACGAGTTCCGCGCGCTTGACTTCCGCCGCCTGAAATCCGCGATGAAGACGCCTATTCTCGTCGACCTCAGGAACATCTACCGCCAGGACGAGGTTGCCAAGCACGGCTTTGCCTATTCCAGCATCGGCCGGCCCCTCTGAGGGCTTCGGCTGGCGGGAGGGCCGACTATGCTTTTGGAACTGGCAGCGGCGGCAGAGCTTCCCAACTCTTGCCGGCAAGGATGACGCAGCTACGGCCGTTGACGTCCGTGACGATCAATGTCCAGCTGCCGTTGTCGGCCGCATAGACTTCCAGGATCGCCTGAGGATTGATGAGCGCCGTCGCGGCTGGCTTTTCCCGATACTGCCGCGCCAGAAACTCGATCACCTCGGATCGGTTCGCGCAATTTATCGGGGCCTGCGAAACTGCGGGGACCGGGCGCGCCGTCACCCCGGCTGCCAGAAGGGCGGCCAGCGCGAAGCCGCGGATCACCTTGCGTACCATCACGCAACTCCTTTCACCGGATGCCCGGCGGAGGAGGAGTTTCCGCTAACCTTTTCCGCCGTAAATCCGGCTGCTCCATCGGCGCACTGCTCACAAAACAGCGCAGTTGCCACGATGGAGAGAGTATGGCGGAAAGCCGCGATTATTACAATTATCTAAATTATAGACCATCCATCGGGGGCGCCGCGCGTCGCAATGACGCGTGGCGCTGTAGAACCGATGCCGAAGCCGCTATTTGCGCTTCATCGCCTCCATCAGGGCCGCACCAAAGGCGCCCTGCGACGGCGCTTGCGGCTTCTGCGGGCGCGTGGGCGCGCCACGGTTGCCGCCATTCGGTGCGCTGCCACGGGCCTCGCGGCCTGACTCAGCGCCACCATCCTTCCGCATCGTCAGGCCGATGCGCTTGCGGGCGACATCCACCTCGGTGACGCGGACAGTCACGACATCCCCGGCCTTCACCACTTCATGGGGGTCCTTGATGAAACGGTCCGCGAGTTGAGACACGTGGACGAGGCCATCCTGGTGGACGCCGATGTCGACGAAGGCACCGAAAGCCGCGACATTGGTGACGGTGCCCTCGAGCTGCATGCCGACCTTCAGGTCCTTGATGTCGTCGATGCCCTCGGCAAAGGTCGCGGTCTTGAAGCTCGGGCGCGGGTCACGGCCCGGCTTTTCGAGTTCGGCGAGAATGTCCTTGACGGTCGGCAAGCCGAAGCGCTCGTCCACGAAGGTCCGTGGGTCGAGTTGCTTCAGGGCGACACTGTCGCCCATCAGAGCGCGCACGTCGCGCCCGCAGGCGGCCACGATCTTCTTGGCGACGCCATAGGCTTCCGGATGGACGGAGGAGGCATCGAGCGGCTCCTTGCCGTTCGGGATGCGCAGGAAGCCTGCGCACTGTTCGAAGGTGCGCGCGCCGAGCCGCGGCACTTTCAACAGTTCCTTGCGGCTTCCAAACGGCCCGGTCGCGTCACGATGCGCGACGATCGCCTCGGCCGAGGATTTGCCGAGGCCGGACACCCGGGCAAGCAGCGGTGCCGACGCCGTGTTGACGTCGACGCCGACGGCGTTCACCGCGTCTTCCACCACCGCATCGAGCGAGCGGCTGAGCTTCGACTGGTCGACGTCGTGCTGGTACTGGCCAACGCCGATCGACTTCGGCTCGATCTTCACAAGCTCGGCCAGCGGATCCTGCAAGCGGCGGGCGATCGAGACTGCACCGCGCAGCGAAACGTCGAGGCCGGGGAACTCCAAGGCGGCCGTTTCAGATGCCGAGTAAACCGAGGCGCCGGCTTCGGAAACGATGACCTTGGTCGGCTTCGGCGCCGGCAGCTGCAGGAGCATGTCGGCAACGAGCTTTTCGGTCTCACGGCTGCCGGTTCCGTTGCCGATCGCGATCAGCTCCACCTTGTGCTTGCGGATCAGCGAGGCGAGCTCGGCCTGCGTGCCACGAACGTCGTTCTTCGGTGGGAACGGGTAGACGGTCGTCGTTTCGAGCAGCTTGCCGGTGCCGTCGACCACCGCGACCTTGACGCCGGTGCGGATGCCCGGATCGAGGCCCATCGTGGCCCGCGATCCCGCAGGCGCGGCAAGCAGCAGGTCCTTGAGGTTGCGGGCGAAGACGTGGATCGCCTCCTCTTCGGCACGCTCGCGCAGTTCACGCATCAGGTCGAGCGACAGCGACATGGAGAGCTTCACGCGCCAGGTCCAGCCGATCATCTCGGCCAGCCATTTGTCACCCGGCAGATGGGCGCCGACATTGTAGGCGGCGGCAATCATGCGCTCGACCGGCTTTACCGGCGACGTGTCGTCCTGATCGACGACGATATCAACGGACAGAACCTCTTCGTTCCAACCGCGCAGCATCGCCAGCGCCCGGTGACCGGGTGTCGTCGCCCAGCGCTCGGAATGGTCGAAATAGTCGGAGAACTTGGCGCCCGCCTCCTGCTTGCCGTCGACGACCCTGGCCCGCAGGAAGGCGGCGCCCTTCATGTGGTTGCGCAGGCGGCCGAGCAGATCGGCGTTTTCCGTCATGCCTTCGGCGATGATGTCGCGCGCGCCATCAAGCGCCGCCTTCACATCCATCACCTCGGCGGTCAGGAAGGCCGTTGCGCGATCGGCGGGCGCGACGGAGCGATCGGCAAGGATCGCTTCGGCCAACGGCCCGAGGCCACGTTCGCGGGCGATCTCAGCCTTGGTGCGGCGCTTCGGCTTGTAGGGCAGATAGATGTCTTCGAGTTCCGCCTTGGTTTCGACGGCGGCGATCTTGGCTTCCAGTTCGTCCGTCAGCTTGTCCTGCCCGCGGATCGACTCCAGGATCGATGCCCGACGCGCCTCGAGTTCGCGCAAGTAAGTCAGCCGCTCCGACAGCATACGCAATTGCGTATCGTCGAGCCCGCCGGTCACTTCCTTGCGGTAGCGCGCGATGAACGGCACCGTTGCCCCCTCGTCCAGCAGCTCGACAGCGGCTTTAACCTGCGAAGGTGCTGCCTTGATTTCGCTGGCAATAATGGCGGCGATGGATTTAGCGGGGTTGGCCATGGGAATTCCGTCTTTCCTGCAGCGCTTGGAAGCCCTGCACGTTTTGTCCTTGGATCGGAGATGATCCGCGGAAACAGGCAGTCGTTTGGTCGGCGACCATAAAGGCGCAGGGCTTCGAGGCCAAGTGAAGGCCTTCGGAGGAAATTCCGAACTCCACAGAAGATGGGAGATGGCCATCCCGTGTCGACCTATAGCGACAGGGATGGCCCTTGCATCAGACCGCGATCGCAGCCGGTTCGATGTGTTCTTCCGCCGGCGCCTCGTCCCAATTGTTGACCGGTTCGAGCGGCGGCCGACGCTTCTCGAACTCGATCAATTGCCGCTCCCGCTCCTCGATGTAGCCGCGCGTGACCGGCACGGCATCGAGAGAAGGCGAGAGCTGAAGCTGGAAGATGAAGTGTTTGTCGTAGAGGAAGGCCGTTTCGGAAGCCGCCAGGTAGAACTCCCACATGCGGAAGAAGCGTTCGTCGTAGAGCCTTACCGCCTCTTCGCGGCGCGCGACGAAACGCTCCCGCCAGGCCCGCAAGGTCCAGGCATAGTGCATCGGCAGGATCTCGACATCCTTCACCAGCAGCCGCATACGCTCGACCGACGGCAGAACCTCGGAGAGAGCGGGAATATAACCGCCGGGGAAGATGTACTTTTCGATCCACGGGTTGGTCGCCCAGGGCTTGTAGACCTGGCCGATCGAATGCAGCAGCATGACGCCTTCCGGCGTCAGCAACTCCTTCATCTTGTTGAAGAAATTTCCGTAATTGCCGATGCCGACATGCTCGAACATGCCGACGGAGACGATGCGGTCGAACTGCCGGCCCTCAAGGGTGCGGTAGTCCTGCAGTTCGAAGCGGACACGATCGGAAAGCCCGCGCCTGGCGGCACGATCACGGGAAACCTTCAGCTGCTCCTCGCTGAGCGTGATGCCCGTGACTTCGACTCCGGAGGATTCGGCCAGATACATAGCCATCCCGCCCCAGCCCGAGCCGACCTCCAGCACCTTCTGCCCCGGCTCCAGCAGAAGCTTCGCGGCGATGTGCCGCTTCTTGGCGAGCTGTGCTGCGTCGAGCGATATTCCCCGCGGCTGGAAATAGGCGCAGGAGTATTGCCAGTCCTCGTCGAGGAACAGGTTGAAGAGATTGCGATCGAGATCGTAGTGATGGGCGACGTTGTTCCGGTTGCGATTGACCGGCATGCGGCTCACCAACTGCTGGCGCAGCACATGCCACAGGCCTGTGATCGTGTTGGTGGCATTTGCCGCATTCTCGATGCCGTTCGCCTTCACGATCGAAAGCACGTCGAAAATGTCACCTCTTTCGATGACGACGCGCCCATCCATGTACATTTCACCAAAGCGAAGGCCCGGGTCCCGGACGATCGCATTCTCCGCCTCCGCGTCGACGATGCGGATTGATGCCGGTTTTCCGGTGCCGTCACCCAGAACGACCTGTTCGCCGGAAGAAAAAGTCACCGTCAGATTGCCGTTGTGCACCAGACGGCGAAGCAAAGTCAACAATGCTGCATTCATATCTCACCCCTACCAGACCTACCCACGGTGTCCTGGTGTATGAGAGATGCGAAGGGTCGGCTCGTGCGGGGCTTCCGGAGGGTTTGCGCGAGCGCGCCTCGGGAGCAAACGCGAGCGCGTCCGGAAGCGGCGAGAACCGGCTCGGGCGTGGCGTCACGGGCATCCAGCGGGCGCGTCAGGCTCCTTGTGCTTGCCCCGCCGGAAATTCGTCAGGCCAGCCGCCATCGGGCTCCTATCCATCAGAACTTCCATTAATTTAGGAAGCTTCCATCGATTGGCAATGGGTTCTCTATGGCCCCTCATAGATTTGTTTCCTTAGCAAATGAGGAAACGCGACTATGCGCCAACGACTCCGCGCCCTCGCAAGCGAGCACGATCATGTTGGCGATCGAAATCCAGCATCGGGCCGGCAGGAACGATGCGGGTCGGATTGATATGGGCAATGCCGTAGTAGCCGCGTTTGATATGATCGATGCGCACGCTCTCGCGGATACCCGGCCATTGATAGATTTCGCGCAGATAGTTCGACAACGCCGGGTAGTCCTCGATCCGGCGAATGTTGCATTTGAAGGCGCCGTGATAGGCCGCATCGAAACGAATCAGGGTGACGAACAGGCGGATGTCCGCCTCGGTCATGTACTCGCCTGCGACGTAGCGGTTGACCGTGAGGTGTGCCTCGACTTCGTCGAGCATGCCGAACAGGCTCGACACCGCCTCATCATAGGCCTCCTGCGTGTTTGCAAAGCCGGATCGATAGACGCCGTTGTTGATCCGCTCGTAGATCGGGCCATTCCAGCGATCGATGTCTCCCCGCAATGTCTCCGGATAGAAATCAAGCCGGTTGCCAGTCAGATGATCAAAGCCTGAGTTCAGGATGCGGATGATGTCGGCGGACTCGTTGTTGACGATCCGACCCTCCTGCATATCCCAGAGAACCGGAACCGAGACCTTGCCGGTATAGGTCGGGTCGCTCGCCACATAGAGCTCATGATGGAAACGGATCTTGCCGACGCGCCCGCCGGCATCGACCTGCTCTTCATAGGTCCAGCCATCGTCACCGAGCACCGGGTTGGCCACCGTAAGCCCGATGATCTCCTGCAATCCCTTGACGTTGCGGAAGGCGATCGTGCGCGAAGCCCAAGGGCAGAGATAGGAAACGAACAGGCGGTAACGCCCGGCCTCGGCCGCCAGAGCCGGCTGGCCGTCCGGGCCTGGGCTCCCGTCCGGCGTGATCCAGCGGTGAAAGCGCGTCGGCTCCCGGTGGAATGCACCGCCTTTCATCTCGCTGGCCGCAACGTCGCCCTTGACCCATTTTCCCTCGACAAGCTGCGGCATCTCTTTTCTCCGGATCGCAAAATCAGCGACTGCTACGTCTCACAGGGCTCCGCTGCGGGTCAATCGCGCGCGCGGGTGACACATCGTTCGCAATCCGCGACACGCACGTGGAGCGTGTGTCAACATCGTAGCGCCACAATGTCGAGCAATCCGGATTCGAAGAGGGAGAATCGGGATGAAGAAGTTCGTTGCTGCCATTGTTCTGTTTGCCGCTGCCGTCTGGCTGATGAACACGTCGCTGTTCGTCACGCCACCGGCAGGCTCGGCGAAACTGCTCGCGCACCGAGGCGTCCACCAAACCTATCCGAAGGCCAATGTCGGCAACGACACTTGCACTGCAACGATCATCGATCCGCCACAGCATTCCTATCTCGAAAATACGATCGCCTCGATGGGGGCTGCCTTTGATGCGGGCGCCGATGTCGTCGAACTCGACGTGCATCTCACGCCAGACAAACAGTTCGCCGTCTTTCACGACTGGACGCTCAACTGCCGGACCGAAGGCAAGGGCGTTACCGAAGAAACGTCGATGGCGACGCTGAAGTCTCTCGACATCGGCTATGGCTACACCGCCGATGGCGGCAAGACCTTCCCCTTCCGCGGAAAGGGCGTCGGCCAGATGCCGACGCTGGATGAGGTGCTGGCTGCCCTGCCCGACCGCAAGTTTCTCGTCAACTTCAAGAGCCGGCGCGCGGAGGAGGGCGCGGCACTCGCAACGCTGATCGAAGCGCGGCCGCAATGGCGGCAGGCTATGTTCGGGGTGTATGGCGGCGAGGAACCGACTCGCGAGACTCTGAAGCGCGTGGAAGGGATGCGCGGCTATGACCGGACGTCGACGATGGCTTGCCTAACGCGCTATCTCGGCTATGGCTGGACCGGTCTGATGCCGGAGGCTTGCCGGAACACCCTCGTCATCGTGCCCGGCAATTACGCGCATTTTCTCTGGGGTTGGCCCGACCGTTTCTCCGCCCGCATGAAAGCGGCCGGAAGCGATATCATCCTGCTCGGCCCTTATCACGGCGGCGACTTCACCACCGGGATCGATACGATGCAGGATCTGGAATTGGTCCCGCCGGGGTTTTCCGGCTACATCTGGACCAACCGTATCGAGATGATCGGCCCGGCCCTGGGAAAGCGGCAGGTCGCTGAGGCCAGGGCGAACTGAGGCGGCATCCAAGGCACGGCTTGCCCCTTGCCGTCATCATGCGACTTTGCGCGTCTCGATAGACAGGTATCGCTGCAACGCGACGCCCGTCCTGCACGGGTACCGAGACCGTCTTGAACCGGATCGCCCCAGCTTATCGCGGGAATTCGAGGCCCATTTCGCGGAAGCGCTCGGGGTCGTCGCCCCAGTTTTCGCGCACCTTGACGAACAGGAAAAGGTGCACCGGCTGCTCGAGGATCTCGGAGATCTCCTTGCGCGATGCCGTCGAAATCGCCTTGATCGCGTCGCCGTTCTTGCCGAGCGCGATCTTCTTCTGGCTCTCGCGCTCGACGTAGATCACCTGTTCGATGCGAACCGATCCGTCCTTGCGCTCTTCCCACTTCTCGGTTTCGACATGCGAGGCATAGGGAAGCTCCTGATGCAGACGCAGAAACAACTTTTCGCGGGTGATTTCGGCCGCGAGCTGGCGCATCGGCAAATCGGAAATCTGATCCTCCGGATAGTACCAGGGACCTTCCGGCAACGTCTCGGCGAGATAGTCCATGAGGTCCTTGCAGCCCGAACCGTTCAGCGCCGAAATCATGAAGGTGCGTTCGAACTTGATCGTCTCGTTGGCCGCAGCCGCGAGCTTCAAAAGATCCTCCGGCCGCACCTGGTCGATCTTGTTCAACACAAGAATCTTCGGCTGGTGCACTTCTTTCAGCCCCTCGAGGATCGCTTCCGCATCGCCCTTCAGGCCACGCTCGCTGTCGATCAGGAGCATGATCACGTCGGCGTCCTTGGCGCCGCCCCAGGCGGTCGTGACCATGGCGCGGTCGAGCCGCCGCCGCGGCTTGAAGATGCCGGGCGTGTCCATGAAGACGATCTGAGCGTTGTCGTGGATCGCGATGCCACGCACGATCGCGCGCGTGGTCTGCACCTTGTGGCTGACGATCGAAACCTTGGCGCCGACGAGGCGGTTGACCAAAGTCGACTTGCCTGCGTTGGTCGCGCCGATCAGCGCCACGAAACCCGAGTGGGTCGGCGCGCCTTCAGCGGCCGTATCTTTTTCCATGTCCGTCATTTTTTCCGTCAATTTCCGGCGGAGTTTTTCCGCCACACGCCTTCGCGTTCCAGCAATTTCATCGCGGCGACCTGCTCGGCGCCACGCTTGGACCTGTCGATCCCGGTCTCCGGCGCGACCCCCTCGATCTCCACGGTTACCGTGAAGCGGGGATCATGATCCGGGCCGGAACGATCGTCCGTCCTGTAAGTCGGCGCGATGCCAAACTTGGCATGCGCCCATTCCTGCAATTCGGTCTTCGCATCGCGGCGGGCACCGTCGGCGCGGACCGCCCGATCCTTCCAATGGCGCAGCACGAAGCCGCGGGCGGCCTCAAGGCCCCCATCGAGATAAATGGCGGCGATGAGCGACTCTACCACATCGGCGCGCACATTCATCATCGCCTTGCCGGTAATCTTCTTGACGTCGGAACCGGTGCGGATGAACTGGTGCAGTTCGAGATCGTCGGCGACCATGGCGCAGCTTTCGGCGCTGACGAGCTGGTTCAGCCGTACCGACAGCTCGCCTTCATTTGCGTCGCGAAACGTCTGGAACAGAAGTTCGGCAACGCAGAGCCCCAGCACCCGGTCGCCCAGAAACTCCAGGCGCTGATAGTTGGAGCCTTTGGCGCTGCGGGCGCTGGAATGGGTGAGCGCCCGATCCAGGCGCTCCTTCTCAGCAAACTGATAGCCAATCACGGTCTCGAATTTTGCCCGATCCTCCGCGCTCAGCGACCGCGACTTCATTATTCGACCGCCTTGAACAGACGATCGTAACGCAGGTTCGCCGGCCACTTCCAGACTTCGCGGAACGAGGTGTCGTTGCCGAGCGAGAAGAAGATCATGCTGGCGCGGCCAACCAGGTTCTCGGCCGGAACGAAGCCGACGTCGAAGCGGCTGTCGGCCGAGTTGTCGCGGTTGTCGCCCATCATGAAGTAGTGACCTTCGGGCACGATGAATTCGCGGGTGTTGTCGCCGCGCGAATCCGGGAACTGGTCGAGCGTGTCGTAGGACACGCCGTTGTCCATCGTCTCACGATAGACCGGGACGTCTCCGCCGGTGTCGTACTGATCGTCGGCGCGGAACGCACCGTCCGGCACGCGGTCGACCGGCTTGTCGTTGATGTAGAGGATGCTGTTGCGCACCTGGACGCGATCCCCCGGCAGGCCGACGAGGCGCTTGATATAGTCGATGTCGGGGTTCGGCGGGAAGCGGAAGACGACGATATCGCCACGCTTCGGCTCGCTGGCGAAAATGCGGCCGGAGAACAGATCGGGAGAAAGCGGCAGCGAATACTTGGAAAAACCGTAGGCGAACTTGTTGACGAAGATGTAGTCGCCGACGAGCAGCGTCGGCATCATCGAGCCCGAGGGAATGGTGAAGGGCTGAAAGAGAACGGTACGGATGACCACGGCCAGGAGGAGCGCCTGGATAACGACCTTTACGTTTTCCCAGAGACCGCTCTGCTTCGCTTCTGTCTTTTCTGCCACGCTAGTGTCTTCCTTTATCATGGCAACGCCCTCACCGGGGCTTGCTCTTAACTTTCTTCCGCAGTTCTGATCCCACCTTCAAACTGCGTACAATCCGGTCTCATATGCTGCAGACTGCCTGCCCTTCAATCGCCTCGGACCGGGTTTTCCAGCGGAATGCTCTAAACCGTTCCCTCAACCGGGGCAACGGGCAGCGCTTCGATAATCACGAAGGCCTGCGCCAGAGGAAAATCGTCGGTGATCGTTAGGTGAATAGCCGCCCGGTGATGGGGCGGCAGCATCTGCGCCAGACGCTCCGCTGCACCGCCGGTGAGGTTCATTGTCGGTTTGCCGCCGGGCAAATTGATGACGCCCATGTCCTTCCAGAAGACGCCCTGCGCAAGACCCGTCCCCAGCGCCTTCGAACAGGCTTCCTTGGCGGCGAAGCGCTTGGCGTAGGACGCAGCCCTATTCTTCCGGCCTTCGGACTTGGCGATCTCGATTTCCGTGAAACAGCGCTGCACGAAGCGCTCGCCGAAGCGAGAAAGCGAGTTTTCGATCCGCCTGATATCGATCAGGTCGCTGCCTATGCCAATGATCATGAGGAAGATCCGAAGTCTTTGGTGCGCGCCCGGCGTCGCTTTTGAAAGATGCGAGCAGCGTGGTAGGCCGCAAGATAGGAAATCAGCGCGCCGGCGGCGGCCAGCGGCAGGGAACCGATGAGCATCGGCTTGAAGACCGGTCCCCAAAGGGCAGAGAGGTCAAGGTGCTCGACCATGCGCATCACGTCGGCGCTGCTGGCGGCGTGCGCGCTTTCCACACCCAAGATGGCGATGCCCAACTCATAGGACGCGGTCAGGATCATCGGGATCGTCACCGGATTGGCAAGCGCGGTGGTGATCGCGGCGGCAACCAGATTGCCGGAGAACACGAAGGCCAGGGCGACGGCTATGACGATGTGCAGCCCGAAGAACGGCGTAAACGACGACGCTACGCCCGCAGCCACCCCGACAGCAATCGAGTGCGGCGTCGAGGAGAGGCGCAGGATGCGCAAGGCAATGTAGCGCGGACCACGCCGAAAGCCCTTGCGCGGCCAAAGGAGTGCGCGGAGCCTTTCGGAAATCGTGACCGGTTTTCTGCGTCTAAATAACATTCTGCCGTCATGACCGCATCTTGGAGCCGTCGACCGGCACAAGACGGCGCGTCCGCCTGTTTGCTGGCCGCAAGATAGGCGTCATGCCTGCGGCTTGCAACCCGCCGGCGCGCCGCGCATATGTCGCAGGCAAGCCATTCACGGAACGCATGGCTTCAGGATCCCGCCACCAGACGGGACGCGATCGACTTAGTAGTTGCGGAACAGGCCGCGATCGATCTGGCGCTGACGGTACTCGAGATCGATGCGATCGACCGAACTATTGAGATAGGCGAGCTCGCGCTCTTCCTGAGTGGGGACGCGCAGTGCGCGGGTGATCTTCTTCAACTGATTGAACATGGCAAACCTCTTTGTTTACCTCCCGATACAAAAGATAGTTTAGAAGTCCCTTTTCCACCAGTTCCAGGAAAAGGCGGCAGCCATGCAGTCACAGCATGCCTTGCCGCTTTGCCATGCACCTCGTGCCTGTTTTTGAGGCAGCGCCATGTAGAACCGACGGCCACGGCCGCCCTGCAGGCGCCGCGCCGGTTGCCTCATTCAAAGAGGCGCTTCACCGTGGACACGCTCGGAAGCTCCTTGAGCTGCGTGATCAGATGGTTGAGCTGGCGCAGATCCCAGACTTCAAGATCGAACTGCAGCTCGCTGAAGTCCGCCGCCACGCGGCCCATCGAGAGTGAGCGGATATTGACGTCGCTGGTCGCGATCGCCTGAGCCACTTCGGCCAGCGTTCCCGGCTCATTCAGGGCGCTGATTGCAATCCGAGCCATGAAGCGGCTGCTGTTGGCTTCGTCCAGATCCCAGCGCACATCGATCCAGCGCTCCGGTTCGTCGTCGAATTTCTGCAGGATGGGCGACTGGATCGGATAGATGGTGATGCCCTTGTCCTTCTCCATGATACCGACGATGCGGTCGCCGGGAATGGCGCCGGCGGGGCTGAAATGCACCTCGGCATTGCCGGAGAGACCGCGGATTGGAAGCGCTTCCGGCCCTTCGACCTGTACTGAGCCGTTCGCATCCTTACCAAGCCCCGGCAGTTTGAACACCATGCCGGCGGCGCTGCGCATGTTGAACCAGCCATCGTCGGCGCTCGGCTTCACCGTCACGCGCTCATCCTGGTGATCCGGGAAGACCGCGCGCAGGACATCGAGCGAAGAGAGCTCGCCGCGACCGACCGCAGCGATCGCGTCTTCGACTTCCTTCTGACCGAGACGATGCAGCGCCGGCTTCAGCGCCTCGCGCGAAAACGTCTTGCTGGCGCGCTCGAAGGTGCGCTCCAGAATGCGATAGCCGAGGCCGGCATATTGCTTGCGAACCGCGGCGCGCGTCGCGCGGCGGATCGCCGAGCGCGCCTTGCCGGTGACGACGATCTCTTCCCAGGCCGGCGGCGGCACCTGAATGCCCGAGCGAATGATCTCCACCTCGTCACCATTGTTGAGGCGTGTGACCAGCGGCATGATGCGGCCGTTGATCTTGGCGCCGACGCAGGTGTCGCCGATGTTGGTGTGTACGGCGTAGGCGAAGTCGATCGGCGTCGCGCCACGCGGCAGCGCGATGAGCTGCCCCTTGGGCGTGAAGCAGAACACCTGATCCTGGAACAGCTCGAGCTTGGTGTGCTCGAGGAATTCTTCGGGGTTGTCGCCCTCGGCGAGGGATTCGATCGTGCGCCTGAGCCAGGAATAGGCGTTCGACGTCGGCGACAGGGCCTGATCCGCCGAGTTCCCCTCCCCGTCCTTGTAGAGCGAGTGGGCCGCGATACCGTATTCGGCGATATCGTTCATGCGCCGCGTGCGGATCTGCAGCTCGATGCGCTGGCGCGAAGGGCCGACGATCGTGGTGTGGATCGACTGATAGTCGTTCTGCTTCGGCGTCGAGATGTAGTCCTTGAAGCGACCTGGAACAACGCGCCAGCGGGTGTGCACGATGCCGAGCGCCCGGTAGCAGGACGGGATGTCATCGACGATGATGCGGAAACCCCAGACGTCGGAAAGCTGTTCGAAGGACAGAGACTTCGACTGCATCTTGCGGAAGACCGAATAGGGCTTCTTCTGGCGGCCCTTGACCTGCGCAGCCTTCAGGCCTTCGGCCTGAAGCAGTTCGCGCAACTCGTCCTCGATCTTCTTGATCAGACCTTCGTTGCGCTGGGAAAGCTCTTCCAGTCGCCTAGTGACCGTCTCGAAAGCTTCCGGGTTGATGTGGCGGAACGAGAGATTTTCGAGCTCTTCGCGCATATCCTGCATACCCATGCGGCCGGCGAGCGGCGCATAGATATCCATCGTTTCTTCGGAGATGCGGGCCCGCTTTTCCGCCGACATGTGGTCGAGCGTGCGCATGTTGTGCAGCCGGTCGGCAAGCTTGACCAAAAGCACACGCACGTCGTCCGAGATCGCCAGCAGCAGTTTGCGCAGGTTCTCAGCCTGCTTGGCCTTCTTGGTGACGAGATCGAGCTTCTTGATCTTCGTCAGCCCCTCGACGAGCGCACCGATGTCTTCGCCGAAGAGATCATCAATCTCCTGGCGGGTCGCGGTCGTGTCTTCGATCGTGTCGTGCAGCAGCGCGACCGCAATGGTCGACTCGTCGAGCCGCATTTCCGTCAGGATCGCAGCCACTTCCAGGGGATGAGAGATATAGGGATCGCCGCTTGCCCGCTTCTGCTGGCCATGCTTCTGCATCGCATAGACGTAGGCCTTGTTCAGCAAGGCTTCATTGACGTCGGGCTTGTATTTTTGCACGCGCTCAACGAGCTCGTATTGGCGCATCATTCGCTAGCGGTCCTCTGGATCAGGGTGATTTAGGTCGAAACGACCTAAATCATAAACGTAATCGTTTCTCATAAGGTAGAGCGGGATGCCGGCGGACAACCGCATCCACTTTTCCTCATCCCGCTCCAGAAGAAATCAATAAAAAAGTGCGCCAATCATACGAGTGGCGCACTGCTTTGAAAACACGCAGGAACGGTCGTTCCGCGAAGGATCTCAGTAGTCGTCGCTCTTTTCCGGCGGCACAAGACCTTCGATGCCGGCCAGCAGTTCTTCTTCCGACATGCGGTCGAACGTGATCGCTTCCGGCTGATCTTCGTCTTCGGCAACTTCGGTGAACGTGGTTTCCGCTTCCGACTGAAGCAGCGAAGCCGGATCGGGCTCGGGCTCGTCCACTTCAACATGCTTCTGCAGCGAATGGATCAGATCTTCCTTGAGGTCGCCGGGAGAAAGCGTCTCATCGGCGATCTCGCGCAACGCAACGACCGGGTTCTTGTCGTTGTCGCGGTCGATGGTGATGGCGGCACCCTGGGAAATCAGGCGCGCGCGGTGGCTGGCAAGCAGAACGAGTTCGAAACGGTTATCGACCTTGTCGATGCAATCTTCGACGGTGACGCGGGCCATTGCCTGTCCTTTTGGGCTCGAAGCGCGGCGGCATCGCCGCTGCACGGATTGACGACACGAAACCGGAACGGCCGTCTAGCGACGGCCTCGTCGGCTCCGATTTCTGGAATTAGCCGCCCGGATACAATCAAAACAAGACAAGTTCAAGTTTTTCCTGCAAGTGCCGCTCACGTAACGTCACACTTCGTGATAAAATGCGATCATAATGGGCTGGAAAACCTTAGCCGCAAACATCTGGTTGCATCATTGGCCTCGACGCCAAAACGCCTGGTAGAAAAGGCACTCCAGGGATGTGGACTATCTATAGCAACTGCTAAAACTAGCTATATTCGCGAGCGCCCTGCTGGAATAATGCAATGCCTAGCCTACATTATTTGCAATATCAGCAATTATTAATGTAACCGACTTATTTTTGCGTATCGGCCGGCAGCGGGCATTTGATGCGCCGGCATTGAAAAGGAAAGACGATGTTTGATCCCCGCGAAAAGATCGCACTTTTTATCGACGGCGCCAATCTCTACGCGGCATCGAAGAGCCTCGGCTTTGACATTGACTATCGCAAACTCCTGAAAGCCTTTCAAAAACGCGGTTACCTGCTGCGCGCCTACTACTACACCGCCCTCATTGAAGATCAGGAATATTCTTCGATCCGCCCGCTGATCGACTGGCTAGACTACAATGGTTACAAGGTCGTGACGAAGCCGGCCAAAGAATTCACCGACTCACTTGGCCGCCGCAAGATCAAGGGCAACATGGACATCGAACTGGCGATCGATGCGATGGAACAGTCCGAGACCGTCGATCACCTCGTCATCTTCTCCGGTGACGGCGACTTCACCACACTCGTCGAAGCGCTGCAGCGCAAGGGCCGCAAGGTCTCGGTCGTGTCGACAATGTCCACCCAGCCACCGATGATTGCCGACGACCTTCGTCGCCAGGCCGATCACTTCATCGACCTCGCAACGCTGCGGGCCGAAATCGGCCGCGAGCCTTCCGAACGCACGCCGCGGCATACGGCCGAACCGGTGGCGGACCCCGTCGAAATCTAAAGCGGCGATCTAGCGGACCAAGGATCGCTTAGATCATTTCATTGTCTCATCGAAACACTGAAGTGATCTAAGTCTTTGAAATTACGCCATTCCGGACGGAAAACCGTTTAGCACTTTTCCTGGAATTGCTCTAGCCACGATCCTTCAGCAGGCGGTTTTTCTGCCGGTTCCAATCGCGCTCTTTCGAGGTCTCGCGCTTGTCGTGGAGCTTCTTGCCCTTGCCGAGCGCCAGTTCGAGCTTGGCCCGACCGCGCTCGTTGAAGTAGATGCGCAGCGGGATCAGCGACATTCCTTCGCGATTGACCGCGCCCTGCAGACGATTGACCTCGCGCTTCGACAGAAGCAGCTTCCGCCGCCGCCGGGTTTCATGGTTGAAGCGGTTCGCCTGCAGATATTCCGGCAGATAGGAGTTGATCAGCCAGATCTCTCCACCTTCGTCCGTCGCATAGGATTCAGCAATGTTGGCCTTGCCTTCGCGCAACGACTTGACCTCGGTGCCGGTCAGAACCAGACCGGCCTCGTAGGTGTCGACGATCTCGTAGTTGAAGCGGGCCTTTCGGTTTTCCGCCACAACCTTGTTGACCGTGCGCTGGCTTCCTTTGGGTGCCATCAGTTCATCAATCCTGCATGCCTCAGCGCCGCGTCGATCGCCACCTCGGTTGCCGGCTCCAGCGTAGACAGCAGCGGCGAGCGCACGGTGCGGCTCATCCGGCCGAGGCGGTTCAGCGCATATTTCGCGCCGCAAAGGCCGGGCTCCATAAAGATCGCCTTGTGCAGCGGCATCAGCTTGTCCTGATAGGCAAGCGCCTTGGCGAATTCACCGGCAAGCGTCGCCTCCTGGAACTCGGCGCAGAGGCGCGGAGCCACGTTGGCCGTGACGGAAATGCAGCCGACGCCCCCATGGGCATTGAAGCCGAGCGCGGTCGCGTCCTCGCCGGACAGCTGAACGAAATCCGGACCGCAGGCCATGCGCTGTTCGGAAACGCGCTCGATCTTGCCGGTCGCATCCTTGACGCCGATGATATTCGCATAGGCCTTGCTAAGCGCCGCCATGGTCTCGACACTCATATCCACGACCGACCGGCCGGGGATGTTGTAGATGACGATCGGCAGCTTCACGCTTTCGGCGATCGCGGCATAATGCGCGAAGAGGCCCTTCTGCGTCGGCTTGTTGTAATAGGGCGTGACAACGAGGATCGCATCGGCACCAGCCTTTTCGGCATGCTGCGCGAGCTCGACTGCTTCCGTCGTGTTGTTGGAGCCGGCGCCGGCGATCACCGGCACCCGCTTGGCCGCCGCCTCGATGCAGAGCTCGACGACTTTCTTGTGCTCGTCATGGGAAAGGGTCGGAGACTCGCCGGTGGTGCCGACCGGCACGAGACCATGGCTGCCTTCTTTTATCTGCCATTCCACATGCGCGACGAAACCATCCGCATCCACCGCGCCGGTGGCGGTGAACGGTGTTACGAGAGCGGGAATGGAACCCTTGAACATGCACAACTCCTGACGGCGCAAAGACGCAAAATGCACTCATGCTTTGGCCGTAATCGACGGTTAAAAAACTGCCGCACCATAATCATGTGAGGGGGCTGCGGCAAGCGTCGTGACACGGCATTTCACGCCGGTTTTCATGCAAAAGCTTGACGTTCGGCCCGCATAATGGTCCCGCTCCGCCATAGGCCTGGGGCGGCATGGTGCGATTGCCATGATCAATATTGGCCGCTAGTCTTGCCTCAGACAATCCGGCGGCAGCTGAATGTGAGACACGGGGAACACGGCCTCTTGATGCGCGGATCAAATTTTCTGCCTGTCGCCGCCATCGTCGGCGCTGCGTTGCTCACATCGCCGGCCTTCAGTTCCGAAACGCCGGAACGGATACCGGTTCCGGCGCATAAACCCGACATATCGAACAAGGCCGCGCAGGTTGCCGTCGACGAAACCACCAATGCCATTCCGGCGATCGTCACCCCGGTCAACAGCGATCTGAAGACGGGCCTCGACGCCCTCTCCAACCGGCAGCCGGCGACCGCGATTTCCGTGCGCAATGCCATGAGCCGCGATGCACTCGACCGTCACATCCTGACCTGGGCGATTGCCGTTTCCGGCCAGCGCGGCATTCCTTCCTTTGAGATCGCCGATGCCCAGCGCGAACTTCAGGGATGGCCCGGCCTGAAATCCCTGCGCGCCAATTCGGAGCGGGCGCTCTATCGCGAAAACCCGCCGGCGCCGGACGTCCTTGCCGCCTTTGGCAACACGCAGCCCGAGACAACCGAGGGAACCCTCATCCTGGCTCGTGCCCTTGTCGCCCAGGGACAAACGGAAGCAGCGGCGAAACGGTTGCTCGGAATTTGGCAACGGGACGCGCTCGACAAGGATATCGAGACCCGGATTCTCGCGGAGTTCTCCAGTCTACTAACACCCGCCGATCATCAGCGGCGCATGGCCATGCTCCTCTACCGCAATCGCGTCGAACAGGCCGAACGCTTTGGCGATCTCGGCAAGGCGCAGTCGCTCTATCGTGCCTGGGCAGCAGTCAGCCGCGGCAACGACAAGGCAGATGCGCTGATCGCGGCGGTCGATCCTTCCTGGCGCAAGGATCCCGCCTATCTCTTCATTCAGATCGAGTCCTTGCGCAAACAGAAGAAGTACGAGGAAGCGGCCAAGCTGCTTGCCCGTATGCCAAGGGACAGAGGGGTGCTCGTCAATCCTGGCGAATGGTGGATCGAGCAACGCGTTGTCAGCCGAGGCCTGCTCGACGCCGGCGACTTCAAGGGCGCCTACCGGATCGCGGCCGGTCATATGGCCACGGAGGCGACCGATATCGTCGATGCCGAATTCCACGCCGGCTGGTATGCACTACGCGGCATGGAAGATCCGGCGATCGCAGCTCGCCATTTCCGCCGCATCCTCGATGCGTCAAACCGCCCGCTTTCCGCCTCCCGCGCCTGGTACTGGCTGGGCCGGTCGGCCGAGGCCGGCGGACCGGGCAATGCCAGCGAGTATTTCGCCAATGCGGCGCGCTACCCCGGCACCTTCTATGGTCAACTCGCAGCCGCCCGGCTTGGCCGCAAGGCGCTGAACGTCGCCTACCCTGCCCCGTCGGCGGGCGATCGGACACAATTCGAAAATCGCGAGGCGGTGCGGGCGATCTCCCGCCTTGAAAGCGCCGGCCATGCCTGGCGCGCCGACAGTATCTACCGTGCGCTTGCCGAAGAACTGAACAGTCCCGGCGAACTCGCCCTGCTTTCGGCGCGCGCCGAGAAGGCCGGAAACCACCAGCTTTCGCTCCAGATCGGCAAGATTGCATTCGGACGCGGCATCGATGTCGCGGCGCTCGCCTTTCCCGTCGGCGTGATCCCTTCAAGCGCCAATATCGACGGTTCCGGCAAGGCGCTCGCCTATGCGATCGCGCGGCAGGAGAGTGCCTTCAATCCCGCAGCCATCTCCACCGCCAATGCCCGCGGCCTGCTGCAACTGATGCCGGGTACCGCCAAGGGCGTCGCCAGCCGCTATGGCCTTGCCTATTCGCAGGACCGGCTGACCAGCGATGCCGGCTACAACGCCACGCTTGGCGCGCACTATCTCGGCGAACAGATCAGTAGTTTTGGCGGGTCCTATATCCTGACCTTCATCGCCTACAACGCCGGACCGCGCCGTGTTCCGGAATGGCTTGGCCGCTATGGCGATCCGCGCGGCAAACCGATCGACGAAGTCGTCGACTGGATCGAGCGCATTCCATTCCAGGAGACCCGCAATTATGTGCAGCGGGTCATGGAAAACTATCAGGTTTACAAGTCGAGGCTCGGGCAGAACGCCGACATCGTCGAAGATCTGAGGGTGGGGCGGCAATAGCCGAACGCGCCACCCGCCGTTCAAGCAATCGTGATGATCGCCGGCGGCACAAAAGGCGGCTTAAGCCATTTCCCTTCTGAAGGTTCGATCTTTCCTGAAGGAAATGGTGAACACAATGAAGACCTTATCCATTATCGCCCTGTCTCTGGCGACGGCAATGAGCAGTGTTCCGCCTGCCAATGCATTCCCGATCGCTCCGCAGGTATCTCGAACGACTGACATTCAAAAGGCTCAGTTCCCATACGAGCGCGGCGAAGCCCGAAAGAACCGCCCCAGTTGTGTCGTTCCTTATTGCGAGCGCGGCGGCCGGCGCGGCTATTACCGGGATGGCGATAGACGCGGATACTATCGGGACGGCTATTACCGGGATGGCTACTATCGCGACCGTTATCGCCGCCACTACCACAACGACAATGATGTCGGCGCTTTCATTGGTGGGCTTGCGGCAGGCGCAATCGTCGGCGGTTTGCTGAGTCAGCCGCGATACTACAATGGGTCGCGTGCAGTCAGCGGCAATGCCCATACGCGCTGGTGCTACGCCCGCTATCGGTCCTATCGCGCCTGGGACAACTCGTATCAGCCCTATGGCGGTCCACGGCGACAATGCTCGCCCTACTGACAAGGCAGATGACCACGTTCGCAAGTAGCGCGCTGTTAGCGATCCATTCGCAGCGAATGCGCGCTATGCACGCGCCTTGCCCTTTCACCTCGAGCCGCTACGATCCTGCCGTTAGCGGTTGGAGGCAGGCAGACGATGAATCAAGGCGGGTTTCGGGAGCATCGGTTCCTCGCGGCTGATGATTTGCAACTCTACGTGCGGAGCTACGGCCTTGTGCGTCCCACACCTGCAGTTCCGATCATCTGCCTGCCGGGCCTCACCCGCAACAGCCGCGATTTTCACGAACTCGCAATCTTTTTGTCGTCACCGTGCGGTGGCGGACACACCGTCTTCTCACTCGATTATCGCGGCCGAGGCAATTCGCAGCGTGACGACGACAAGAGCCACTACTCAATCGCAATCGAAACAACCGACGTCATTGCGGCCTGCACGCATCTGGGGATTGATCGTGCAGTTTTTATCGGCACTTCCCGCGGGGGGCTGATCCTGCACCACCTCATCGGGGTTGCACCCGGCCTCATTGCAGGCGCGGTGCTCAATGACATTGGGCCCGTCATCGAAATCGAGGGCCTGCTGGCCATCCGGGACTATCTCAACAAGGAGCCAGGCGAGCCGACAAGCTGGTCCATGGCGCCTGGCTGTCTGAAAGAACTCCACGGAGCCGATTTCCCGATCCTTGGCGAACGCGATTGGCTACAAATGGCAAAGGCGGTCTACCGCGACGAGGACGGCACGCCGGTGCCAGATTTTGATGTAGCCATCGCGCAGCAACTGCTTGGCCTGACCGCTGAGACATTGTTGCCAGATCTCTGGCCGCAGTATGGGGCCCTTTCCCGGATGCCGCTTTTGGTTATCAGAGGCGAGCACTCCCGGCTACTCTCGGAAGGGACGGTAAGCGAGATGTGCAAGCGACATTCGGGAACGGTAGCATTCACCGCACGAGGTCAAGGCCATGCACCGCTACTGCACCTCGACGGCCCTCGCCAGGCAGTGAGCGCCTTTGTCACCGCCATCACAACTGCGGCGCCAAGCTAGCACCGATCGGCTGCACTCAGAGGGCCATCTCGACCATTGACCTCGACGGGCGCATGCACCCGGCTTAACCGGGTCGCGTCGCCGGCGCGTGGCTGAGCGTTGCACAATTCAGAAACGAAAAAACCCGGCTCGAAAGCCGGGTTTCTCTCTCCTGACCGAAGTCAGACGATATTAGAAGTCGCGCTGCAGACGGACGAAGCCGAATACCTGGTCGTCGCTGTTGTCAGCATCTTCATACTGAACCGAAACGCGGGTCGCGAGGCCTTCGGTGATCTTGTAGTCAACCGTTACGCCAGCGCGCCACATGTCGTCGCTACCGAAGTCGGTGAACGAGTCCTGCAGGCTGCCGAAGTACTGAACGCCGGGGGTGATGGCGAGCTTGTCGGTAGCGTTCCAGCGGTAAGAAGCTGCAACGGTCCACTCGGATTCAGCCCAGTAGGTGTTCGGGTTCGAAGCCCAGATACCAGCGAGCTGGAAGACGCCCGGGCCGAGGTCAGCCGAGAGCAGAGCGCGGATCGCGCCTTCTTCCCATTCGGTGTCGTAGCCGCCGAGCAAGTCGAACGAAACGCCGCCGACCGAAGCCGAAACGATACCGGAGACGCCGATGCCGTTTGCCTTGGTGGACCAGCCTTCGAGCTCGTCAATCGAGATACCGGCCTGGAACGAACCGCCGTCGTAGAGGTAGGCGATCGAGTTGAACTCGGTGACGTTGCCGAGCGTGTCGGTTTCGCCGTTCAGGCCCTTATCCCACCAGTTGTAGAAGAAACCAGCCTTGAGGCCACCGAGCTGGATGTAGGCCTCATCAACGTCGATGAAGTCGCTGTCGCCAGAGTCGGTGTCGTTGTCGGCGTTGAACTCAGCAGCGAAGAAGCCGGTGAGCGTGCCGTACTCGGTGTCGCTCTTGGCGTCGAACGAGATGTAAGCGCGCGAGAAGGCATCCCAGTCAGACGTGGAATAGTTCGGGCCGCCGTTGTCGAGGAAGTCATGGTTCGCCTGGTTGTAACGGCTCTGCGAGGCGTTATCACCAAACGAGGTCTGGAAACGGATGAAGCCGCCGATTTTGAGGCAGGTTTCGGTGCCCGGGATGTAGAAGTAGCCAGTGCCGAAAGCGTCGCAAACGCGAACGTATTCCATGGGCTCCGGCTCGGCTGCGACGATTGCGTCGGCTGCCTGTGCGCCGGATACTGCTGCGAGAGCAGCAGCGGAGCCGAGAAGAAGGCTCTTGATGTTCATTTCTGACCTCCAGTCAAAAGTTTCAAACGGGTCTGGGTATTTTGCTGAAGGACAGCTTTCCCTGCCCCATCCCCAACGTTCAAGAAGTCGGACGATCAACCGCCCTTGCTTCCGGAGTTGAAAATACAAGACCGGATCATCGGCGCAACGTCCAACTAGCGAGATCACGTGCTTTGCATCGCCCTTCGCCGAACCCTGTTGCTGAAACGACACAAAATCGCCGCAGACCCCGGAAGAAAATTAACAAAGCATTAAGAAAAGCCTTTGGTGGCAGGGGTTTAGCGTAAGGGAAACACACGCAGCCTGTTTCAGAAAGAGGCAGAAAGCTGCCCAAAATAGGGGAAAGGATGGCCACAAACACCGACTCCACCTCCGCAGGGAGCGGCTAAAACAGCATTCGCTCCAGGAAATGAGAACAGGACGGACCGTTCGCAATCCAAAGATTCATCAGAATCAATGCCGAGATTCGCAAACGAAACGCATCCTTGATTCTGGTTCTGCGAGAATCGTGGCCCTGCACCCGCAGGAAGAGAACATCAATCGACGGACACCGCCCGCAGAGATCTCGGACGACGGATGATGCCGGCCAAGCAGAGAGAGAGATGCTGAAGCTGAAGCTGAAAACAGAGGGTGAGACAGCAGCCGAGATAGTGAACGCGGTAGGAATAGGCCGTGCGAGCGTCCTTAGGATACTGAAAGAGGCTGCGTAGGGTGAAGATGCAGAACGAAACTGGAGGGCTCGCGGCGAGCCTCCATCGGTGAGATGTTGGGATAAGCCGCCGCTAGAGCAGTCAGTTCATCTCTGACTTCCTTCGAGGTCTTTAGGCCGAAGATCAGTCCATCGGGTTCCTCTGCACCAATCGGGCAATCGTCGTAGGGCCTACCGGAGGACCTTCCTGCCCCCGTAACTAATCGCCATTCACTCTCATACACCCACTCGGCCCGGTATTGATCTAAACCGGAGCAAGACTTCGAAAGGGCAAACGTGCCTGGGAGCGGATTGGTAAGGCTGGAGGAGTACAGCGAGAACTCACGTCAAAGGTCGCCTCCCTAACCGGAAGGGCAGACATCTGGCCGACAGCCTTTATCGTCTTCTGGAATCTTAGCCCAAGGTGTCCCAAAACATTTCTGGGTCACAGCAGCAACAAGCCCCATCATTAGGGCTGTCCGCAAATCACTGAAAACTTAGAAGAAATTGGGACCGCCTGTGACCCAAAAGAACAGTGGCGGAGAAGAAGGGATTCGAACCCTCGATACCGTTTCCGGTATACTCCCTTAGCAGGGGAGCGCCTTCGACCACTCGGCCACCTCTCCGTTAGCGCCTGACTAGTGACACTCAGCGGCCAATGCAAGATTTTTTTGTCGGTTTCCGGCAATTCCCCCCATTTTCCGTGTGGGCCTGGCCGGCAGGAAGCAAACGTGTGGGCGTAGCGACAGGCCACTCGTGCAGCCAAGTAGGAGTAGCTGGAAAGTTTCGGCGCTTGCCGTCCCCCGATTCTCACAAGCAATAGAAATGGAAACCCGAGATCCGCGAGTCTTGCCTCTCATGCCCTACGATTTGCGTGCGAGACGCTCGATCGCCTGCTGAGTGGCGGCACCGAAGTCGCCGTCAATCGGTCCACCATAGTAGCCGCGGTCCTTAAGCAGCGCCTGCATTTCCTTGCGGAACGCCGGCGTGAAGTTGTTGGGCTGCGTTCGCAATTCTTCCAGCTTGGCCGGGTCGCCGCCCTCGATGCTGGCTGCGGCCCAGCGAACCGCCTCCTTTGCGTCTGCCTTGGTACCGAGGCCGTAATCATAGAGACGGCTCAGATTGCCCATGGCGTAGGCGCTGCCGGCATTCGCGGCCATCTCGTACCAGGTGCGCGCCTGCACATAGTCCTGCGAGACACCGTTGCCGATATCGTAGAACCAGCCGAGCAATGCCATGGAATAAGAATCGCCCATATTGGCCGCCTTCTCGTACCAGACCTTGGCTTCGCCGTAGTTCTGCTCCGTCCCCAATCCGTTCTGATAGGCCCATCCGAGTGACGACATGGCATTGGTGTCGCCGCTTTCAGCTGCTTTCTTGTACCAGGACAGCGATTGCGCCAGGTCCTTGGGCAGGCCGAGCCCTTCCCGGTAGAACCAACCCATCGTTGCCATGGCGTTGGCATAGCCCTGGCTGGCCGCCTGCTCATACCACCTCGCCGCCTCCGCATAGTCCTGCGCGATGCCGCCGTAGCCCTCGCGATAGAGCCAGCCGAGTGACGCCTGGCCGTAGGCGTTGCCACCTCTCGCCGCCTCCTCGAACATGCGCTTGCCCTGGTCTACGTCCACCGGACCATCGGTCCCATAGACTGAGAACCAGGCCAGATTCGTCAGCGCATACATGTTGCCGCCGTCGGCCGCCTTCCGGTAGTTGCGCCGCGCGTCGACATAATTGCGGCCGGCATCTTGCGCCCGACCCAGCATGTTGACGAGCATCATATCGTCCGGGTTCTCGTTGACGGCCTGGGCGCAGGCGGTCAAAGCCCGCTCGGAATCGAGCTTCAGGAAATTGACCCCGAGGAAGCCCGGCATCGATTGCGGCTCGCCCGCCAGCAGATAGCAATCGCGCGAGGCCTGGGTGTCCTTACCGGTCGGCGAGACGTTGAGACCCTTTTGCGGCTCGAGCGCCGCGATCTGCTGCTCGGCTTCGGCTTTATACTTGCTGTCAGGATAACGCTCAATGAAGCGCGTCAGCGCCGCCGCATCGGTCGACTGTTTCAAGGCTTCCCAGGCAATCTCGTCAGGCGTCACGCTCGACGTCTGCTCGGCCTCAGTCAGAAGCTTCAGCTTCTTCTCGGCAAGCATCTTATAGACCGGGTCCGATCCATGCTTGGCCAGGAAAGCAGTTAGCAGATCCTTGTCGGCGAGATCGCGGATGTTCTGCCAGTCGGCAGCCGCCTCCGATTGGCTGTTCGGCGACAGTTGTCCGCCATTGTTGGTGATACTGATGTTCACCTCTTTGATATTGAGGAAGATCTGCGCCCCACCGAGCGACCCATAAACGAACGGCTCCTGGCCGCGATTGGTCACCGACACCACCTCATCGCGCACCTTGCCGAGCGCAATGCGGACATCCACACCGGGCTCGGTCAGGTATTTGGCGAGTGCGGTGGCGAAGGGGCTGTTCTTGCCCTCCCCGTCGAGCGCGACCGTGCCGGCCTTGGAGGCAAATGCGACGAGCAGGTCGGCTGATTCCGGTTCGACACGCACCAGCCCGCGCGAAACCGCCCTGGTCGAGATCGAGCGTGTCATGCTCTGTTCAAAGGGATTGTTGCGGCAGGCGTCGAGAATGACAAGCTTGAGCTTGGTGGCGCCTTCGAGCGAACGCTGAACCCGGTCGAGCCCGATCGCCTCGTCCTCCACGTCCTTGTCGGTTTTCAATTGTACGTCGACGGGAAGCAGGAAATTCTCGCCATTCATCTCCATGCCGTGGCCGGAATAATAGACGATCGCGACTTCTGCGCCGGTTGCGAGATCTTCGAACTCGCGCAACGCGTTGACCATGCCCTGGCGACTAACGTCGTGCACCGTCGTGACGGAATCGAAACCGGCCTCCTCGAAGGAGGCCTTCATCAGTTCCACGTCATTGGCAGGGTTGTTGAGCGGCGACGTCGCTTCATATTTCTCATTGCCGATCAACAGTGCGACGCGCTTGGCAGCCCATGCATCGGACACCGACACAAACAACGCCACACAAAGAATAGAGAGCGGCAGCCAATGCCGCAAATGCCCCACGAACATGCCCTTCCCTCCGGCACCGACCATCGTTCTTCGCCTTGCCCGGCTTGAACGACGGACGATGCCCTCACCCATCTGTCCCGCGGAATCACCACGTCGGGCGTCCCGGTCATGCCTGACGAAAGTATTACGTATGAGGTGTGGGCTTTCAATGTGCGCACGCGTCATAATTTATTCCGTGACACGCGCGTGGCTGGCACAAGGTCGAAGCAAGTCGATGCGCTTAGCTGAAACATGATAGCGGCACGGCCGTCGATTCTATCGACGACGACGTTGCCGGAGGTTGCGAAAGGCTATCGGTCTCGGAGCTTGCCATGTCCATGAAGATGCATGTCGCGGAAGGAAAGCCCGGCCAGCTTGCGACGACCCATCAGCACTACTTCATCGAACGGCCCTGCCGCATCCTCGTCATCGGCCAGCATCTGAAAGCGAAGACCAAATATCAATGCCTGCTGCGCCATATCTCGATCGTCGGCGCAATGCTCGATTTCAACGCGGCGATCCTGATACCCAAACATTTTTTCCTGGAAATCGAGGGATTCAAAGAGGAAATCGGCTGTTCGCAGGTCCATCGCGAAGGCGCAGAGCTTGGCGTGCGCTTCAATATGCTGCTTTCGCCGGACTTCCTGCGCCGGCTGATCCGCATGCAATTTTCAAGTGGCGGAATCTGACCTTTCAAAGCAGGCCGTGCGACATTAGATTTTTAGTGATCGATTTCAGGGGATTGCAAGTTTCTCATGCAAAAGTGATTCTAGCATCGGTGGAAATCGCCCACCGATACAATGTGGGACAAATGAATTGTCCGGGGTCAAGGAATGCGGTCAGAAACTGATCGCACCGTCCGACCCGGCACTGGCGGAGAATGACGCATGCAGAACCAGACGATGTACTCCTGCGTCCCGTCGCCTTTCTACGAGCGGCGCTATGAGCGATTCTCCATCGGGCACGCCGGTACGCTGACCGCTGTGCAGCCGGGGCTCGGCAGCGTCTCCGTGCGATCCTGCCGGATGATCGACATTTCGCGTGGCGGCGCGAGCTTTGCCGTCGACACCAACATCGGCCTGCCCCAACACTATTATCTGCATATCGTCGGCACGCCGCTCAGGATCGGTTGCGCCGAAGTCTATCGCAACGGCGAGCGCATCGGTGTCCAGTTCATCAAGCCGATCGAGCAGACCTTGCTGCGCGAGATCATCCGGCAAGAGTTCTTCACCGGGCAGGTCAAGAACGCAAAGCCGCGGCTGTAGAGCACCGGAATTCCTGCAGCTTTTCTCGCGGGGATGATTCCGAATTGCCAAAGCATGCGATAAGTTCCCCGTGACGCTATTCGAACGGGGCCTATTATTCAACATGTCCGCATTTTCTCGCTTCACGCCGCTCATCCAATCCCTGCCGTCAACAATTCCGTTTGTCGGGCCGGAGGCCATCGAACGCCAGAGGGGTCGCCCGATCGCCGCGCGAATCGGAGCCAACGAAAGCGGCTTCGGCCCCGCCGAAAGCGTGATCTCAGCGATCCGGGAAGCAGCCGGCGGAACCTGGAAATACGCCGACCCGGAAAACCACGACCTGAAGCAGGCACTTGCGGCCCGCCTCGGCACCAGCCCGGCCAATATCGCGATCGGTGAAGGCATCGACGGGTTGCTCGGCCAGATCGTCCGCATGGTGATCGAGCCGGGCATGCCGGTCGTCACGTCGCTTGGCGCCTACCCCACGTTCAACTATCACGTCGTCGGCCATGGCGGCCGGTTGGTCACGGTGCCCTATGCCGGCGACCGGGAGGACCTCGACGGCTTGCTTGCGGCCGTGAAGGGGGAAAATGCGCCGCTCGTCTATTTCGCCAATCCCGATAATCCGATGGGAAGCTGGTGGCCGGCAGACCGCATCGTCGAGTTTGCCAGGGCCCTTCCGGAAACAACGCTCTTCATTCTGGACGAAGCCTACTGCGAAACAGCGCCGGCAGATGCGGTGCCGGCGATCAGCGCCCTGATCGATCGCCCGAACGTCGTGCGCACGCGCACTTTCTCGAAAGCCTACGGGCTCGCCGGTTCGCGTATCGGCTATGTGATCGCCACGCCGGGCACCGCCCAGGCATTCGACAAGATCCGCAACCACTTCGGCATGAACCGGATTGGTGTCGCTGCGGCAATCGCCGCGCTTGCGGACCAGGAGTATCTGAAAGAAGTGACGGCTAAGATTGCGGATTCTCGCCAGCGTATCGCTGCGATCGGCACAGAGAACGGCTTGTCGCCGCTCGCCTCGGCCACGAACTTCGTGGCGATCGACTGCGGCCGGGATGCGGTCTTTGCCCGCGCGATCGTCGATACCCTGATGAACGACCATGGCATCTTTATCCGGATGCCGGGAGTGGCGCCCCTTAATCGCTGCATCCGTGTCAGTACCGGACCGGAAGCTGAGATGGCCCTGTTTGAGGCCGCGCTGCCCGAGGTTCTGAAAAAGCTGGCCTGATCCAGCTTTCAGAGTCCGGCTGTTGGGCGGCGCCCCTCTGGGGGGCCGCTCATTTGGTTCAATGAACCGTCATCCATTCGCGAGCGGCGCGCAGAGCTGCGGCGAGATCTGCCTTGCTCATCGTCATCGCCAGATCGGCGCGCAGATCGACTGCACGGTCGCAGCCCTTGATCGCGGCAATGTTCAGCCACTTGTGGGCGGCGACGAGATCGACCGGGCGACCGTGGCCGGTCGCATAGGCCAGACCCATTTCACAGAAGATTTCCGCCTGGTTGTCACCACCCATCGCGGCATCCGAAGCAATCTGCATATCAAAGCGTGCCATTGTCTTGTCCCTGTCTTGCCTGGTTGGTTCTTCCGAAGCGGCCCGCCCGTTTGGGGCGGACCATGCTCCAGATCAGCACTTGTTTTGGTCCCTGTTCGACCTTGCCTCTTTGCGGGCCTTCCGGAGCGCGCCATCTTTTTGCGGCGTCGTCTTCGGTGGTTTTTCGGAGCGTTTTTGTCCGCTCGTCTTATGGCTTCAATATGCAGCAGGGCTTTCAATGCGCGCTTAAAATGCATGCTTAATTTGCGACAAACAAAGTTCAAACGCTTGGTAAACTTGAGCTTTTGTTAAACATCGGAAGTCCGGGAATCCGGCGCATTCGCTTCAAAATTTACGAAAAATTCAACTGCCGATTTCAACCAAACGCTAACCACGAAAAGATCGACGGTGGCAGAGCCGCCAGGATTTCCTAGATTTCGACCTGCTTGAAACGGCCAAGAAAAAGCAGCAAAAGCCGCCGTTTGGCTTGTTTACCTTTACGTGCGCGTAAGCTATCTTGCGCGCGGCAGTGAGGAGACTGCCTTTTTTGCATACGAGGACATCTAAAGCTGCCGGCGGAGCGGACCACGCCGGCAGCCTCGATCTGGAGGACTGGAATGTTACGTACCTTGCTCATGACCGCGACGCTCGCCCTTGGCATTGCCGGGACGGCGGCAGCGGCAGAACCGATCGTCGGCAACTGGAAGACCGCAAGCGGCGCGACCGCGGAGATTGTGCCTTGTGGCGGAGCCTTTTGCGTGACGCTGAAGACCGGCAAGCATGCCGGCAAGCGCATCGGCAACCTCGCCGGTACCGACGGCAGCTATTCGGGCGAAATCACCGATCCGGATACCGACAAGACCTATAGCGGTTCTGGCGCCGTCAACGGCAATTCGCTGAAGATGAAGGGCTGCGTCCTGAAAGTGCTCTGCAAGTCACAGACCTGGACGCGCCTCTAAGCGCGCGATACGGCGGCACGGACACATTGACGAATTGAAAGGGCGGCCATCGGCCGCCCTTTTTGCATGTGCGGTCCATGGACTTAGCGCTGTTACGCGACCATTCGTAGCGCCGCCCCCTTGGCTCCTCCTTGCGCACCCACTGTGATCGCGACCGGTCTCGATCTCCCGATCCGTGCAGCGCGCCTCCCCATGCAACCGAAGATGAACGCCAGATGAACGGACATCTCAGCATCAATTCAGTTTGGGTGTGCGAAAACACACTCAATCGATTTGAACCTGCCTCCAAACAACGGACAGAACCATGGATATCCTTGCTCGGCGCCTCACCATCATCAGCCTTCTGATGGTCGTTTTCGCTGTAACTCTCGCCGCTGCCGTCAGCGCGGACACCGAACGTCGCCGCACCAATACCTATCTCGGTTCGCTGACGGATTGCACCGCGCATACGGCGCAATACTGCCAGGCCAAACTCTAACCCGGGACGAGACGGGCTACGCCCTGCTCCGCCGCCAAGTGAAACTGATCACCGCGTGATCTGATGGAGAAACGAACATGCTGGCCGCTCTTTCGACATCCGCGTTTCTCTCGCTGCGCGTGCTTGCACTGGCCGGCCTGCTGATGGCACCGGTTGGAGCGCTTGCCTACTCCAAGGCCAACGGTGCCGGCATCGGCAAACAGGGCGCCGGCCTCGTCCTCTTCGTCACCCTGCAGCGTCAATCGATGACCTGAGGCGGGGGCCACCCGATCGGATTGCATGAAAAGGGGCGCGCGCGCCCCTTTGTTCTTTCCGGCTTGCACTTAACGCCGCTTTCCTGTCCTCTCGCACCTGCAGCGTCGTGCTTCTTTTAAGATACGCCAAGGTTGCTGCAGCACTTTGAGTTTCTGCTTGTTTCCCCTAATCGGATACGATTGTGGGATTCGCCACAACAACCCCTTGTCAGCCCCGATGCCCGCCTATCTCGTCTATACGCTTGCCGCCCTTGCCGAAATCGCCGGCTGCTTTGCCTTCTGGGCGTGGTTGAAGCTCGATAAATCCATCCTCTGGCTTATTCCCGGCATGGCCTCCCTGGCACTTTTCGCCTGGCTCCTCACCTGGATCGACAGCGAAGCTGCGGGCCGCGCCTAAACGGCCTATGGCGGCGTCTACATCGCCGCGTCGCTGCTCTGGCTCTGGCTTGCCGAAGGGGTCAGGCCCGACCGCTGGGATCTGGCCGGCATGACCATCGCCCTTCTCGGCAGCGCGGTCATCGTCGCGGGCCCGCGTTGAACCGATGACCTGAGGCCGCCGCGCGGTCGTGCAAGCCAATATCTTGTCGTTTGCTTGTCAGAAGCCGCAGCCTATAATGCGACATGAACAAGCGAATCTCTTCACACTCCGTCCTTTCCGTCGCAACGCCTGAGCCTCTCGAGCCGCAATACTTCGACGATCCTGCGGCTGCTGTCGATTGCCTCGAGGCGCTCTACGAGCGCAATACCCGGTTCCTCTGCGAAGCGTTCGAGGGCCTGGGCAAGTCCGACGAGCCGCTCACCCGCTATCGCGCCTGCTATCCGCAGGTCAGCATCGAGACGAGCAGCTTCGGACATGTCGATTCCCGCCTGTCCTTTGGCTATGTCAGCGCGCCCGGCGTCTATACGACCACGATCACCCGGCCGAAGCTTTTCCGGCACTATCTGAAGGAGCAGCTCGGGCATCTGATACGGAACCACGGCCTCGGCGTCACCGTCTCGGAATCGGCAACCCCGATCCCCCTGCATTTTGCCTTTGGCGAGGGCGCCTATGTGGAGGCATCGGCGGCAAACACCATCGACATTCCGCTACGCGATCTGTTCGATGCGCCTGACCTGACGACGACCGACGACGAGATCGCCAACGGCTCCTACGAGCCGGGCCCCGGAGAACCCTCGCCGCTTGCGCCCTTCACGGCTCAGCGCATCGACTATTCGCTGGCGCGGCTCAGCCACTATACCGCGACCAACGCCACGCACTTCCAGAACTTCGTGCTCTTCACGAACTACCAGTTCTATATCGACGAGTTCTGTGCCTGGGCCCGCCAGCAGATGGCCGAAGGCGGCAATGGCTACACGGCCTTCGTCGAGCCCGGCAACATCATCACGCCCGCCGGCGCCGACAAGCCGGAGACCGACTATACGCTCGCACGGCTGCCGCAGATGCCCGCCTATCACCTGAAGAAGAAGGGGCACGGCGGCATCACCATGGTCAATATCGGCGTCGGCCCATCCAACGCCAAGACGATCACCGACCATATCGCTGTGCTGCGCCCGCATGTCTGGCTGATGCTCGGCCACTGCGCCGGTCTTCGCAACAGCCAACGCCTTGGTGACTACGTGCTCGCGCATGCCTATATGCGCGAGGATCACGTTCTCGACGACGACCTTCCGGTCTGGATCCCCTTGCCGGCGCTCGCGGAAGTGCAGGTGGCACTGCAGGACGCCGTTGCCGAGGTCACCGGCTACCGGGACTACGACCTCAAACAGATCATGCGCACCGGAACCGTCGCAACCATCGACAACCGCAACTGGGAACTTCGCGACCAGCGCGGCCCGGTCAAGCGCCTGTCGCAGGCCCGCGCCATTGCGCTCGACATGGAATCGGCGACGATCGCCGCCAACGGCTTCCGCTTCCGCGTGCCCTATGGAACGCTGCTCTGCGTATCGGACAAGCCGCTGCATGGCGAATTGAAGCTGCCGGGCATGGCGACCGCCTTCTACAAGACACAGGTCAGCCAGCACCTGAAGATCGGCATCCTTGCGCTGCAGAAGCTTGCGGCCATGCCGCCGGAGAAGCTGCATTCCCGCAAGCTCAGAAGCTTCTACGAAACCTCGTTCCAGTAACCATTGGAATTGCGCAATTCCGGACGGAAAACTGCTTCACACTTTTCCTGGAATTGCTCAGCGCCGTCTCCCGAGCGCCATCGACAGCATCGTGCCCGCCACCGCGGACACGATGATCAAGAGATGTGCGTTGACGCCGGCGGCCGCGAGTTGTTCCACTCCGGCGCGATCGGCGCCTGCGCCGAAGGACACTGCCCCGGCCGCGATCGCGGCCGGATAGGTGCCGACGCCAGCGGGCGCATGCATCGGCAGCACCGAGGAGAGTTCGCCGCCGAGAGCACCGCCGAAACAGGCGGCCAGTGGCGCAACGCCCATGAAGGCCAGCACCCAGGCAAGGACAAGCACCTTGACCGCCCAGTTGAGGATGGTCATGCCCCAGGCGCGCAGGAACGCGACGATATTGGCCGGGACGCCCGCCTCCAATTCGTCGACGATAGCATCAAGCTTTGTCGGCAACAGCCGACGCGCCAGCGCAATCACGTGATCCTTCAGCAGGAAGAAGAGAAGCGGCGAGACGAACGCGGCAAGCCATGCCATCCACAAGGCGGCTGATCCGCGGCCGATGACGAGACCGACGGCCGCAACGACGAGAAGGGCGTGCAGGTCGAGCAGGCGCATCACCAGAAGAGCGGACGTGCCGCGCGCGAGCGGCACGGAAAACTCCGAGCGCATCAGCAGCGGAAAGCTCGTTTCCCCGGCACGAAACGGCAGCATGATGTTGAGGAGATTATGGACCTGGGTGACGCGAAACAGCGGCAGGAAGCGCCCCGCCGTTTCGTTCGGGAAGTAATCGTAGATGCGATAGCAGCGAATGAAATAGGTTGCGACAAGCAGCACCAGAGCCGAGACGGCGGAACTGAAGCCGATCTCGGACCATTGCCTCAGCAGCGCCGGCCATCCCCAGAACCATTCGACGAAGGCCGCATAGGCCGCAATGGCACCTGCCGAAAGTAATGTCATCCGGTTGCGGGCGAACCAGGATCGCCGATCGGACTCGCAATCCGAAGTCATCAGGTCTCGATTTCCCGTGTTGAAACGCAAGATTGAACGTTGGTTATCACTGATAACTGTGCAAGAAAACGGTTATGTAGCCCAATCCAAATCTTGCGGCATTGTAAGCGCCGCATGTACGAGCTGTTCCTATGTACCCCATCGAACTATCCGTCGTCATTCCCGTGTTCAACGAAGAGGACAGCGTCCAGCCGCTGATCACACGTGTCCGCGATGCCCTGGCGAACTTTCCGTCTCCGTGGGAACTGATCCTCGTTGACGACGGCAGCACCGACCGAACGCTGGCAAATGCAAGAATGGCTCTTTCCGATCCGGGCCTCGATCTCAAGATTGTCGAATTGCAGAAGAACTTCGGGCAAACGGCAGCGATGCAGGCCGGCATCGACGCTGCCGCCGGGCGCCTGATCGCCACGCTTGACGGCGACCTGCAGAACGATCCGGCCGATATTCCCGAAATGGTCAAGGCGATCGAGGAGCGCGAGCTCGACCTGTTGGTCGGCTGGCGAAAGAACCGGCAGGATGGTCTCCTGCTCAGGAAGATCCCGTCCTGGTGCGCCAATCGCCTGATCGGCAAGATCACCGGCGTCAGGCTGCATGACTATGGCTGCAGCCTGAAGGTCTATCGCACCTCGGTCATCAAGCAGGTGAAGCTGATGGGGGAAATGCACCGCTTCATCCCCGCCTGGGTCGCCGGCGTGGTGCCGAGCAGCCGCATCGGCGAGATGCCCGTTACCCATCACGCACGGCAGCACGGCCAATCCAAGTATGGGATCTCCAGAACCTTCCGCGTGATTCTCGATCTGCTGTCGGTGCTCTTCTTCATGCGTTACAAAGCGCGCCCAGGGCACTTCTTCGGATCGATCGGGCTTGCGACCGGCGCGCTCAGCGCGCTGATCCTGATCTATCTCGGCTTCGACAAGTTCATCCTCGGCAACGATATCGGAACGCGACCGATGCTGATCGTCGGTGTCATGCTGTTCCTTTCGTCCGTTCAGCTCATCACGACAGGCATTCTCGCTGAGATGATGGCGCGAACCTATTTCCGCGACGACGGTACCACCAACTACATCGTGCGGCAGGTCTTCGTCCGGGACCCGGCCGATGCTTGACGTCGTCAATCGTCGGCCAAACACCGTCGTTGCGCTGATCGCCGGTTACTTTCTGCTCTGCATCGGCTTACGCCTCGCCATTTCCACATCGCTCGAAATCGACGAGTCGGAACAGGCCTTCGTCTCGCAGTTCCTGATGCTCGGCTATGGTTCGCAGCCCCCGTTCTACAATTGGCTGCAATACGGGCTGACCTCGGCCTTTGGGCCGTCGCTTGCGACGATGACGGTGCTGAAGAATGGGCTCCTGTTTCTGTGTTGCCTCTTCTACGGCCTCGCAGCACGCGAGGTCCTCAGCGATCGACGCCTGACCGCGATCGCAACGGTCGGCGTGCTGACCTTTCCGCCGATTTTCCTGCTCGCACAGCGCGACCTTTCGCATACGGTCGCGGCACTGTTTGCCGTATCGCTGTTCCTTTACGCTTTCGTCCGGACGATGACGCGGCCAAGTCTGTTCGCCTACGTCCTGACTGGAGCGGCGGTCGGCATCGGCGTCATCTCGAAGTACAACTTCGCACTCGTCCCAACCGCCGCGATTCTTGCGATCCTGCCCGAGCCGAAGCTTCGCGCCCGGCTCTTCGACTGGCGCATTCTGGTTGCGATCGCCGTCTGCACGCTGATTGCGCTGCCGCACGGCTACTGGATTCTCGAAAATCTCGGCGCCGCCTCGCGCAATACCCTCAATGAAATGGGAACGGCCCAACAGACGAGCTACCTGACGAAGGCGCTCAAAGGGATCGTTGCGCTGGTAGTCGCCACGCTTCGCGGCGCCGCACTTCCCCTGATCGTCTTCGCTCTCGTCTTCCGCAATGACCTGCCGACGATCTGGCGCGCCGAAAACCACTGGACACGCGTCGTCGGGCGCATGTTGCTGCTGTGCCTCGGCGCCGTGCTGCTGATCATGCTCGCCGTCGGCGCCACCCACATGCGCGAGAAATGGCTGGTTCTCTTTCTCGTCCTGCTGCCGCTCTACCTGGCCCTCAAGGTGGAGGCTTCCGGCGTCGACACCACACGCAGCGTTCGCCCCTTCCTGCTGCTCGTCGCCTTCATCATCGTCACCACTTTGGTGGTCGTCTCGGCACGCGCGGTTGTTCGCCCCTGGTTCGGCAAATTGTCGAGGCTCAGCATTCCCTATAGCACCCTTGTGGATACCGTGGTCCGACAGGAGGGAGCCGAGCCGGCGATGGTCATCGCCGCGGACAAGCTGCTTGGTGGCAATGTGCGCACGCGCCTGCACGGTGCCAAGGTCTTCGTCCCCGGCAACAGCAGCAGCTCTCCGATCGAGCATCCGGCCGGACCGCTCCTCGTGGTCTGGAGCGACAACGGCAAGCTCGATGCTCAACCACCTGTCGGGCTTCTCGACACCCTGAAGTCACTCGGCGTGCCGGAGGCAGCGATGAAGCCGCAGCAACTCGCCCTGCCCTATCTCCACGGCAATCTGCCGGATCGCTATGGCTTCGGCTACTTCTGGATCAACGACCCGTCGCGGTCGGCGCCGACGAGCAACTTGAGTTCAC
This sequence comes from Ensifer sp. R-19, assembly GCF_049905105.1. NCBI lineage: Bacteria > Pseudomonadati > Pseudomonadota > Alphaproteobacteria > Hyphomicrobiales > Rhizobiaceae > Ensifer > Ensifer sp. R-19. The sequence goes on along the minus strand of NZ_CP184569.1, from coordinate 795,559 downwards.
CCGGGTGAATGCGAAGCGCGACGTCACGGCCCATCGGCAGGAGTTCGCCGTCGATGACGCAGTTGATCTTGCGCTCCACCTTGGGAAAATGCAGATCGAGCGCATGGCCGCTCATGGCGGTAATCAGCGGGCTGTCGCGGAATTTGCCGCGCATCACATCGAAGGCGAGCTTGGCCACGCCCGGCGGGCTTAGGGGCGGCGCCGTGTAGAAGCCGAGATGGCCGGCTGTGACATCGTCGGCATACATCAGCGTATCGCGGCCGAACGGATTGTTCGAGACTGAAACCGCCGAAACATGACGGCTCTCCTTATGGCCGTCGACATCGAACTCGACCTCGAAATCGGGCGGATTGAGAATCACGCCTACCGCGGCGCGGGTGCTTGCGGCGATTTTGCCTGCCCTCGAACGAAAGCTGAAGGACTCGCGATAGCGCACCATGCGGGCATGCAGGCCCATCGAAAACTGATGCACGAAGGCCCGGCCATCGGCGCTGCCGATGTCACCGTCGATGATCACGCCATTCGCCAGCACCTCCGGAACCTTCCAGATATCGAGCGGCAGCTTCAGCGTGCGGGCAAAAAGGTTCATCGTCCCGGCGGGAACAACGCCGAGCGGCATGCGGTTTTTCCAGGCGACCCCGGCAGCAGCCGAGATCGTGCCGTCACCGCCGCCGGCGATTATCGCATCGAGGTCATCGCGGCGGCATGTGCGCTCCAAGGTCTCGCGCATCTCGCTTCCGGAAACCGTCGCAATTTCGATCTGGTGGCCGGCGGTATGGAAGACCTCCTCGACCTTCCGGCCATAGACCGCCATATCCGTCGTGCGGAAGGTTCCGCCTTCACGATTGAAGATCGCCTTGATTTTCATGAATGGGTCACTGACTCCGTTGCCGCGGCAAAGCTGCTCACCGCGATCAGATAATCGCGATTGCGGCCAATTCCAGAACCTTGCCGAAACTTAACGGGAATGGAGCGCGTGCCGGTCGGCGCTCGGAGACTGGTAATGACAACCGTTCAGCGCGGCTCGGGCAACTTCAGTGGCCCGCCGGTCTTGATCGATCGGATCGCGAAGTTCGAACGGATGTCGGTCACACCCGGCAAGGCAAGCAGCGTCTCGGTCAAGAGCGTCTCGTAAGCCGGGAGATCCTCGACGACGACCTCGGCGAGGAAGTCGGCATTGCCCGAGATCAGGAAACAGGACACCACCTCGGGAATGGCGAGCAGCGCCTCCTGCTGCCGCTGCGCATTCTCGCGGCTGTGCCGTCCCACCTTGATCTCCACGAAGACGGTGAGCCCGAGACCGGCTTCCTTGCGGTCGATATCGGCCCGATAGCCACGCAGGATGCCGGATTTCTCCAGATTGCGGATGCGCCGCAGGCAGGGCGACGGCGAAAGATTGACCTTTTCTGCGATCTCGACGTTCGTCGCGCGCGCATCCTCCTGAAGGATCCTGAGGATAGCGAGATCGAATTTATCGAGATTTGGCATGTTCACAAACTTCAGAGGTTACTATTGGCACATTGTTGCTGATGATAGTCTATTTCGGGCATAAATCGCAAGGACATGCCCGGCCTTCCGGGCGTAATCTTCCTTCCAGACCCAAAAGCCCCTCAGATATCCAAATCGGGAAGGAAATTCAAATGGTTGCGCTTACGCTTGCTCGCGGCAATACGTCGCCTGCCACCGCCGGCTATGCCGGTGCCTTCGTGACCGTCCTCATCTGGGCCGGCTGGATTCTCGCAACCCGCCATTCGGCCGGCACCGCACTCAGCACAATCGACCTTGGCCTGATCCGCTACGGCGTACCGGCGCTCCTGCTCGCGCCGCTCTGGCTCAAGACCGGGCTCTTGCCGCGCAAGCTGCCGATCCTGCTCCTCGCCTTGATGGTCGCGGGCTCCGGCGCGGTCTTTTTCCAGGTCTCCGCCTTTGCGATCCACTCGGTTCCCGCCTCCTCCGTCGGCATTCTTCTCGGCGGCTCGATGCCGCTTGCCACCGCCCTGATCGGCATCACGATCTTTGGCGAGCGTCCGGACCGAATGCGGATGGTGGGTTTTGCCGCGATCGTCGCCGGTGTCGCTATCCTGCTGACGCGCAACCTTGCCGTTTCAGTGTCCACAGGGTGGATCGGATACGCGCTGTTGCCCGCAGCGGCCACGCTCTGGGCGATCTACACCCACACCTTCCGCCGTTCGGGCCTGAGCCCGCTGCAGGGAAGCGCTTTGATTGCGGCCTGGTCGTTCCTGATCCATCTGGCGCTTGCCGCCTGTTTCGGAAGCACGCTTGCCAGCGTTCCGGTCAAGGAGATCGCCCTGCAGATCACCAGCCAGGGCATCCTCTCCGGCCTCATTGCCATGGTCGCCTATGGCTTTGCGGTGAAGAGCCTCGGCGGCACGCAGGCCGCTGCCTTTACGGCGCTGACCCCGGTGCTGGCGATGATCGGCGGCGCGATCCTGCTCGGCGAGCAAATCGGCCCGTTCGAAATGCTGGCCGCAATCGTCACGGCTATCGGCGTGGCGCTTTCGACCGGCATTCTCTCTACCCGCACCTAAACCGAGAAGTTCCCCAATAAGACAAAGGCCCCGGCGCGTTTCCGCTCCGGGGCCTTTTCTTTTCTTGAGATCGCTCGGCTCAGCCGTGGATGATCTCCCGATGTTTCTGCAGGCGATGGCCATAGGCCTGGCTGACACGATCGAAGATGATCGCGATGCCGACGATGGCGAGCCCGTTGAAGATGCCGAGCGTGAAATACTGGTTCGAGATCGCCTTCAGCACCGGCTGTCCAAGGCCCTGAACGCCGATCATCGAGGCGATGACGACCATAGCGAGCGCCATCATGATCGTCTGGTTGGTGCCGGCCATGATGGTGGGGAGCGCAAGCGGCATCTGCACGTTCTTCAGCTTCTGCCAGTTCGAGGAACCAAAGGCATCGGCGGCTTCGAGTACATCCTTGTCAACGAGGCGGATGCCGAGATTGGTGAGCCGGATCATCGGCGGGATGGCATAGATGACCACCGCGATGAGGCCCGGAACCTTGCCGATGCCGAGCAGCATGACAACCGGAATGAGGTAGACGAAGCTCGGCATGGTCTGCATGACGTCCAGAACCGGATTGACGATATTCTGCACCCTGTCCGACCGGGACATTGCAATACCGATGGGGATACCGACGACGATCGACAGAACCGTGCAGACGAAGATCATCGAGACCGTCTTCATCGTATCGTCCCACATGTCGAAGTAGCCGATGAGCAGAAGCGTCACGACCGTTCCCGCGACGATCTTCCAGTTGCGGCTGGCGAACCAGGCGACGGCGGCGATGAGCAAGAGGATGATCGGCCAGGGCGTCTGGGTCATGAAGCGCTCGGACCAGATCAGAAAGTGCTGTAGCGGCTCGAATATTGCTTCAAGACCGTCCCCATAAGCCCGCGTGAAACCGCGGAACCCTTCGTCGATCGCCTTCTTGAGATCGCGTAAAGACGCATCATCCATGTGCGGAAAGCTGGGCAACCAGTCCAATCCAAAATCTATCCTCCTCGATCACGGCGATCGCATCCTCGGCCGCGATTGTTGTTTTGCTGTTGCCGGGGGGTCAAACAAAGAGGCGGCGCAAGGATCGCGCCGCCCGTGGGTTCAATCGGTGAGATCAAAGCGCCGCCTTGATCTTCTCAGCTGCCTCAGGCGAATACCCATTCCTTCCACATGGCCTCGTTCTCCTCGAGGAAGTGCTTTGCGCCATCATCGCCGCTTGCCTGGTTGTCGGTCATCCAGGCCATCAGCTTGTTGACCGTGTCGTTCGACCAGGCGCGCTTGTTGAGGTAGCCCATGACATCCTCGCCGGCGCGCTCGGAGAACGCTTTGGTCACGAGCGTCTGGACGGTGTCCTTCGGCCATTCATTCTTTTTCGGGTCCGGGCAATCCGCGACGGTATTGCAGCGCTTCCACTCGGCCGCGTCGTACGGCACGCCATAGTCGAGCTTGACCATGTCGTACTTGCCGAGAAGCGCAGTCGGAGCCCAGTAGTAGCCGACCCAGCCTTCCTTGCGCTCGTAGGCCTTGGCGATCGAGCCGTCGAGGCCAGCGGCGGAACCCGTATCGACCAGCGTGAAGTTCGCCGCTTCGCCGCCATAGGCCTTGTAAAGCTGCGAGGTCACGACCGTACCACCCCAGCCCTGCGGGCCATTGTGGATCGCACCTTTCGATTTGTCTTCGGGATCCGGGAACAGCTCCGGATGCTTGAGGACATCATCGATCGTCTTGACGTCCGGATGAGCGTCAGCAAGGTATTTCGGCATCCACCAGCCCTGCACCGCACCATCGGTCAGGACGGTCGATGCAACGACGAGCTTTCCGTTTGCAACGCCGGCGTTGACGACATCGGGCAGAAGATCGACCCATCCTTCGGGCGCGATGTCGGGTTGGCCCTTCTCGGTCATCGATGTGATCGTCGGGACAGTATCGCCCTGTATGATTTCGGCGTTGCAACCGTAACCTTCGTTCAGGATAAACTTGTCCAGGCTGGCGAGCACTTCGGCGCTCTGCCAGTTCATATTGGCAATCGTCACATCGCCGCATTCGGCGGCCGAGGCCGCACCAGCAAGGCCAAGAAGGCCGGCGGCCAGGCACGTCGTTGCAAGAAGCTTCTTCATTTCCGTTCCCTTTGTTCTGGCGGTGCATCCCGTCGCACTGCCGATCTCACCGCGGGGATCGGCAGCGTCACAAGGCTCGGTCCAACTCGAAACAACAGGGACCGAAAGGCCTGCGGATTCGTCGGCTTCGAGCCGATGACACCATGAAAGCTAACGGGGTTTGCCGGCAAGGACTTTCCCAATAGCGGCACGGATTGCCTTTTCGATGATCGGACTACCGCTCGACACGTGCGCGCGAATACAAAAGAGGCGCCGGAGTTCCCTCCGGCGCCTCGAACAATTTCGTTTCCGCGAACCTCGGAGGTCCTGCGGCCGCCATCCAAAGATCACATATTCGGATAGACCGGGCCTTCGCCGCCCTGTGGCGGCACCCAGTTGATGTTCTGGTTCGGGTCCTTGATGTCGCAGGTCTTGCAGTGCACGCAGTTCTGCGCGTTGATGACGAAGACAGGCTTGCCGTCCTTCTCCACCCATTCGTAGACCCCGGCCGGACAGTAGCGCGTCGACGGGCCGGCAAAGACGTCGAGTTCCGACGTGCGCTGCAGCTCCGGATCCTTGACCTGCAGGTGGATCGGCTGGTCTTCCTCGTGGTTGGTGTTCGACAGGAACACCGAGGAGAGCCGGTCGAAGGTCAGCACGCCATCGGGCTTCGGGTAATCGATCTTCTGGTGCTGCGCTGCCGGCTCCAGCGACTGGGCATCGGTCTTGCCGTGCTTCAGCGTGCCGAAGAACGAGAAGCCGAACAGCTGGTTGGTCCACATGTCCAAGCCGCCGAGCGCAACGCCGATCGCCGTGCCGAACTTCGACCACAGCGGCTTGACGTTTCTCACCCGCTTCAGGTCCTGGCCGATGGCGCTGTCGCGCCAGCCGCGCTCGATCTCGATCGGCTCGTCATTGGCGCGGCCCGCTTCGATCGCCGCCGCCAGCTTCTCGGCCGCGAGAATGCCCGACAGAACCGCATTGTGGCTGCCCTTGATGCGCGGCACGTTGACGAGACCGGCCGAACAGCCGATCAGCGCGCCGCCGGGGAACGACAGCTTCGGCACCGACTGGTAGCCGCCTTCGGTGATCGCACGCGCACCATAGGAAAGCCGCTTGCCACCCTCGAAGGTGCCGCGGATCGCCGGATGGGTCTTGAAGCGCTGGAACTCCTCGAACGGGAAGAGATAGGGGTTCTTGTAATTGAGGTGCACGACGAAGCCGACCGCGACCAGGTTGTCTTCGAGATGATAGAGGAACGAACCGCCGCCGGTCTTCATGCCGAGCGGCCAGCCGAAGGAGTGCTGCACCAGCCCGGGCCGGTGGTTCTCGGGCTTCACCTGCCAGAGCTCCTTCAGGCCGATGCCGAATTTCTGGACGTCGCGATCCCTGGAGAGATCGAATTTCGCAATCAGCTGCTTGGCGAGCGAACCGCGCACGCCCTCGCCGATCAGCGTATATTTGCCCAGGAGCGCCATGCCACGGGCGAAGTTCGGTCCCGGTTCGCCGTTGCGCTCGACGCCCATGTCGCCGGTGGCAACGCCGATGACGGCACCTTCGTCGTTATAGAGCACTTCGGTCGCGGCAAAGCCCGGATAGATCTCGACACCGAGGGCTTCGGCATGGCTTGCCAGCCAGCGACAGACGAGCCCAAGCGAGACGATATAGTTGCCGTGATTGTTCATCAGCGGCGGCATCATGAAATTCGGCAAGCGGATTGAGCCGGCCGGGCCCAAGAACAGGAAGTGGTCGTCCGTGACCTCGGTCTTGAACGGATGATCCGCCTCGTCGCGCCAGCCCGGCAGCAACCGGTCGATGCCGATCGGATCGACGACGGCGCCCGAGAGGATATGCGCGCCGACTTCGGCGCCCTTTTCCAAGACGACGACCGAAAGCTCCGGATTGACCTGCTTCAGCCGGATCGCCGCCGCAAGACCGGCAGGCCCCGCCCCGACGATGACAACGTCGAACTCCATGCTCTCGCGTTCGGGCAGATCTTGCTCGGTCATACCGTCTCTCCAGTCTCACCGGTCTTCTGCCGGTTCAGTTCCCAGGACATATCATTCCGTCATGGCAAATGCAGTTTGGCTTGTCGAGCCGGGATGCGACAGACGATGCCCGCTTTTGCGCATGAGGTCATGAGTTTAGGGCAAATGTTTATATGACGTGTACGTAAACGTAAATACATCATTTTGTCGCGTGCCGACGCTATGAGCCATTCGGCCTTGCTTTTGCCGAAGAGCCATGCCACGAGGCCGCCGCACCCTTCCGGCGGTCCGCGCCGGCATATCCCATTCGCAAACGGCACTCGACTCGGCGCCCCTCTGGCGCCCGGACGACGTGTCTTTTGCCGACTTCGGGGCCGGCCGCCTGAACATGCGGAGACGGCCCGACAAAATTACATGTTGCGTTGCGCGCCGCCGGCTTGCTCCGGGCGGCGGAGCGACGCCAGACGCAAGGAGACCACCATATGGCCAAGGCACTGGGCTTCGACTTCGGCACCACCAATTCCGTGCTTGCCGTTGCCGCCGGCGATACCACCCACTCGATGCAGTTCGACAGTCTCGCCGGCACGACCGACGCCATGCGCACCGCGCTTTCCTTCATGAAGGACGCCAACCTTGGCGCCCAGGCACTGAAGGTCGAAGCCGGCCAGGCGGCGATCCGCGCCTTCATCGACAATCCGGGCGACTGTCGTTTCCTGCAATCGATCAAAACCTTTGCCGCAAGCCCCCTCTTCCAGGGCACGCAGGTCTTTGCCAAGCGCCACAGCTTCGAGGATCTGATGCGGGTGTTCCTGAACAAGCTGCGCGACTATGCCGGCGACAGCTGGACGGATCAGTATAGCCGCATCGTCGTCGGCCGACCGGTGCATTTCGCCGGCTCCAGCCCTGATCCGGCGCTCGCGCTTGAACGCTATGGCGCAGCCCTCTCGGAATTCGGCTTCCCGGAGGTGCACTACGTCTACGAGCCGGTGGCGGCGGCCTTCTACTTCGCGCAGAACCTGAAGCAGGATGCAACGGTCCTGGTCGCCGATTTCGGCGGCGGCACCACCGACTATTCGCTGATCCGCTTCGAGACCAAGGCAGGGCGGCTGACCGCAACCCCGATCGGTCATTCGGGTGTGGGCATTGCCGGCGACCATTTCGACTTCCGCATCATCGACAACGTCGTCTCGCCGCTGATTGGAAAGGGGAGTCTCTTCAAGAGCTTCGACAAGCTGCTTGAAGTGCCGTCGAATTACTATGCGAATTTCGGCCGCTGGAATCAGCTGTCCATCTTCAAGACGTTGAAAGATTTCACGGATCTGAAAAAGCTCGTGCGCCAGAGCCTCGAGCCGGAAAAGCTCGAAGCCTTCGTCGACCTGATCGAACATGACGAGGGCTATCCGCTCTACAACGCGATTTCGGCGACGAAGATGCGGCTGTCGCAGGAAGACGAGACCGAATTCTATTTCGCCCCGCTCGGCGAAATGTCGCGCCGCACCGTTCGCCGCAGCGACTTCGAAGGCTGGATCGCGCCGGAGCTGGCCCGCATCGAGGGCGCACTCGACGACGTGCTGCAGTCGACCGCGACGGCGCCCGGGTCGATCGACAAGGTGTTCTTGACCGGCGGCACGTCTTTCGTTCCGGCGGTGCGCGGCATCTTCGAGCGGCGCTTCGAGGCCGACCGCATCGAAAGCGGCGGCGAACTGCTGTCGATCGCTCACGGTCTGGCGCTGATCGGCGAGCACGAGGACATCGCCCACTGGACGGCCAATGCGGCGTAAGCCGAGGCCTGCGCGCCTGATGTGCATGACCTTGGATAGGAATGCCGGGGGCCGGAAAAGCGGTTCCGGTCCGACGGCTTATGGGTTAGGTTGGCGGCCATGATTTCCGCCCACGATCTCTCTCCGGCGCAGCTTGCCGCCCTCCTCGCCTTCCATGCGGATGCGGGCGTCGAATGGCTGCTGGAAGAGGAGCCGGTCGACCGCTTCGCCGAGTTCGAGGCAATGAAGGCGGCGCGCGGCAACGCGCGCGCGCCGGCGGCCAACGACCGTGGGGAGACACCCGCTTCGCAACCGGCTGCACGCCAGACAGCGGCAGCGGCTGCCCCCGCTTCCGCTCCATCCCGCGAAAGCCGCGCACCCGCTCCGGCCGCGAGCGCCCCTGCCGTCGCCATTCCCGATGCGCAGGCGATCGAAGAGGCGCGCTTTGCCGCCGAATCAGCCCGATCGCTCGCCGAGCTCAGGGTTGCGATGGAGGGTTTTGCCGGCTGCAATCTCAGGAACAGCGCCCGCAACCTCGTCTTTGCCGAGGGCGACCCGGCAAGCGGCATCATGATCGTCGGCCCGATGCCCTATGCCGACTGCGATCGCGACGGCCAGCCCTTCGCAGGCCGGCTCGGCGAGATGCTGACCCGCATGCTCGCCGGCATCGGCTTGGCGCGCGAAAGCGTACTGCTCAGCAACGTCGTGCCCTGGCGCCCGCCGGGCAACCGCGTGCCAACGGCGCGCGAAGCCGACATCTGCCGTCCCTTCATCGAACGACAAATCGCCCTTGCCGAGCCCAAACATCTGCTTTTGCTCGGCAATTTCACCGCCCGCTTCTTCTTCGGCGGCAACGACACGATCCATCAGCTTCGCGGCGAATGGCGGGAGCTTTCGATCGGCGGCATCACGGTGCCGACGCTCGCAACGTTGCACCCGCAGGATCTGATGACGGCGCCCGTCAACAAGCGCTTCGCCTGGCAGGACCTGCTTGCCTTCAAGGCCCGGATCCAAGGCTGACCCTCGCCGAATTACGGTGCGCCCATGCGGCGCCAACCTGGCTGCCCGCTTTATGAACAAAGAATGAAGAAAGCCATGCGGTTTGCGCATATCAGCGGCGCATTATGACGCATTGCAAAATGAGATGTTGCAGCGCAATATACTGGCACGGGAGGAATGGAATAAGGAATTGAACCATGACTGCCCGCTTTCGTCCGATCCACAGCAGCTTTGAGACGCTCCGCCACACCGGCGCTGCTTACCGGACGCCGTTCAACCGCTTCGGCACGGCAGCCAACGAGCAGATGACCGCGATCGGCCTTGCCCGGACCACCCGTCCGGCGCAGATTTTCGCCGATTTCATTCAGCGCTGATCCCCACGCGATACGCTTGACCGCGTATCGCGTGCACAAGTCGCCATTATCGGCCGACGACGAAGAAAGGAACGCAACCATGACCAAGCCCATCGTTAGCCTCAAGGTCCTGTTCGATTCGATCTCCGACATCGGTACTGCCGTGCGTGCCTCGCGCGAATACACCATTCTCAGCACCAAGAAGGATGCACGCCGCGCCCATCGCGTGGCCGTGAGCCCGCTGCTGCCGAACTGATCGCTGCCGGCAAAGAGGCCTACCGCCTTTTTGCCATCGCCTGTCGCAATCGACAGCGCCCGAAAAACTGGATAGAGCCACACTCGCTTTGACCTTGGAGTGTCGGGCTCGTCCGGTATCCGTCAGACCGTCCTCGCTCCACCTGCGCTTGCCTGCCGTCGCCATCGATGGAGGGGCGCCTTGTTTTCAGGAGCGCCGATGCTGGCCAACCTCGCTTCCGTCTTCAGCCTGATGGTGTCGACCCTGCTCATGATGGTCGCCTTCGGCCTTCAGAGCTATGTCATCCCGGTGCGCTCCGTCGCAGAGAACTGGTCGACGCTGACGGTTTCGATCATCGCCACCGGCTACACGGTCGGCTTCACGCTATCCTGCATCGTCACGCCGAAATTCGTGTTGCGCGTCGGCCATGTGCGCGTCTTCACGGCGCTGATCACGCTGCTTTCCATCGCAATCCTGCTTTGCGGCCTCATCGTCGACTGGCGCGCCTGGATCGCGTTTCGCGCCATATCGGGCTTTGCGATTTCCGGAAGCTACCTCGTCATCGAAAGCTGGCTCAACGAACGCGTCACCAACGAAAACCGCGGCCTGCTGTTTTCGCTCTACCTGATCACGACGATGGTCGGCACGATCGGCGGACAATATATGGTGCCGCTCGGCGACCCGACGAACACATCCCTGTTCATGCTCTGCGCCGTGCTGTTTTCGCTCGCCCTCCTGCCGACGGCCCTCTCCTCCTCGCCGATGCCCGCACCGCCCGCGCAGGCCAAGTTCGACATCCCGACGCTCTTCCGCCGCTCGCCGGTCGCCGTCGTCGGCGGCTTTCTCGCCGGTGCGCTCTCCGGCGCCTGGCTCAATCTCGGCGGCGTCTTCACCCAGAAGATCGGTCTTTCCACCGCCGAAGGTGCGACCCTGCTCGCCTCGCTTTTGACCGGCAGCGCGATCTCGCAGATCCCCATCGGCCGCCTCTCCGACAAGATCGACCGGCGCATCGTCATGATCGGCTGCGGCGTCGTCGGCGTCGTCTCCTGCCTGGTGATGTCGGCCGCAATCGGCAGTTCGCCGACCGTTCTCTACGCCATCGCCGCCCTCGTCGGTTCGGTACTGTTTCCGATCTATGCGCTCAACGTCGCGCATGCGAACGACCTCGCCAAACCCAACGAGTATGTCGAGACATCGTCCGGCCTGATGATCACCTATGGGCTCGGCACGATCTCCGGCCCTCTGATGGTCGGGCCGGTCATGGATCGCTTCGGCCCGGCGGCGCTGTTCCTCGTTCTCGCTGTCTATTTCGCCCTCTATGGCGGCTACGCCGCCTGGCGCATCCTGCAGCGCGAGCAGCACAAGGGCCTGGTCGCCAAGACCGATTTCCAGGCAACGAGCGTGATGCCGACACCCGGACCTGACGTGACGAGCCCCATCGCCCAGCAGATGGCGCAGGAACCGCTGATCGATGACGACACGGTTCCTGCCTGGGATAAGCCGCGCTCATAAAGGCCACCGACAGAAGCGAACTCGCGCTTCGTCCTCAGCCCTGCGGCGTCACGTGCTTGCGGGCGCCCCTGCGCTCCAGCCCGAGCCGATGTTCGCGGAAGATGATGAAGATGCCGGCCCCGACGACGATGGCGGTGCCGATCAGCATGGTGGCCGTCGGAACATCGTCGAACAGAAAATAACCGATGATCAAGCCGAGCACGATCGACGTGTATTCGAACGGCGCGATCGTCGACATGTCGGCATGACGATAGCTCTCAGTCAAAAGGATCTGCGCGACGCCGCCGCAGAAGCCGGCGACCATAAGCAGCAGGAAGGCTTGGCGCGAGATCGACGGCCAGCCGAAGGGCAGCGTCGCCAGCGAGAAGACCGAGGCCGACAGCGAGAAGTAGAGCACGATCGTATGGGTCCGCTCGTTCTTGACGAGCTTTCGCACCAGCACCATTGCCACCGCGCCGAGAGCCGCCGAAACCAGCACCGCTGCGGCGCCCAGCGCCTCCAGCGAACCGAAGCCGCCTTCGCGGAAAAGGGTCAGCCGCGGCCACGTGATGATCATCACGCCGACCAGCCCGACGACCACCGCCGACCAGCGATAAAGCCGCACCGTCTCGCCAAGGAAAAGTGCCGCGAAGGCGACGGCGATCAGCGGCATGGCGTAGCCGATGGCGATCGCTTCGGGCAGCGGCAGATGCACGAGGCCGTAGAAGCCGAAGCTCATTGCGAGAATGCCGACGAAGCCGCGGGCGATATGGCCGGTGAAATCCTCTGTCTTGAAAGCATCGCGCAACTGTCCGCGGAAGGCGAGATAGCCGAGAATGGGCACCATGGCGAAGGCCGAGCGGTAGAAGGTGATCTGGCCGGTGGCCATCTCGTTTCCGGCGGCCTTGATCAACGTCGACATGCAAACGAAAATGACGACGGAAAGGACCTTGAGCAGGATCCCCTTCATCGGGCTTTCGACTTCCGCATCCATTGAGGGCACTTTTCGAACAGCCTCCGCCGGCGATCAGCAGACACGAGGGCTGGTTTGGAGATTTTTAGGCGGAGAAACCGCCACAGGACTTCGTCACCTTAGCGACGCTCGGCAAGAAAGTCGGATCAAACTTCGTGATGAATGACGTTTTTTCTTGATCGATTGCCGTTCGGCAAAACGACGTCGAGCTTTTCTTTAGCTGCCGCGAAAAAAACCTTTCCAATTCATGTCTTGTTAGTCCCACTTCGGTACACGTCAATCCGATAAGGGAGCGGGAAGACCTTCGGGAAGACATGCCTTTTCTGTCGAAAGTGCGGTCGCCGGCATCACAATCGTGTGGCATTATCCGACTTTTCGCCCCTTGGCCTTTTCACCATCACAGGCGCCCACTACAAATTCTCCAGTAGAACGGCGCAAGCGGGACTGACCATGCGGACAAATACTGGCCAGATTATTCATCTGGAAGACTATCGGCCGACCGACTTCGTTCTGGAGAGAGTGGATCTGACCTTCGAGCTAGACCCGAAGGAAACCAAGGTCGAAGCCCGATTGATCTTCCATCGTCGCGAAGGCGTCGACGCATCGGCGCCTCTGTTGCTCGACGGTGACGAGTTGAAGATGACCGGCCTGCTGCTGGACCAGGAAGAGCTCGCAACCGCCCTGTACGACGTTGCCGACGATACGCTGACCATCCGCGGCCTACCGGAAACCGCACCCTTCGAAATCACCATCACCACGCTGCTTTCGCCTGATACGAACACGCAACTGATGGGGCTTTACCGCACCAACGGCATCTACAGCACCCAGTGCGAGGCCGAAGGCTTCCGCCGCATCACCTATTTCCCCGATCGTCCGGATGTGCTTGCCGTCTACACGGTCAACATCATCGCCGACAAGGCGTCCGCTCCCCTCCTGCTGTCCAACGGCAACTATCTCGGCGGCGCCGACATGGGCGACGGCCGCCATTTCGCCGCCTGGTTCGACCCGCATCCGAAGCCGAGCTACCTCTTCGCGCTCGTCGCCGGCGATCTCGGCGTCGTCGAGGATACGTTCACGACGATGTCCGGCCGCGAAGTCGCGCTGAAGATCTATGTCGAGCACGGCAAGGAGCCACGCGCCTCCTACGCCATGGACGCGCTCAAGCGCTCGATGAAGTGGGACGAAGATGCCTTCGGCCGTGAATACGACCTCGACATCTTCATGATCGTCGCCGTCTCCGACTTCAACATGGGGGCGATGGAGAACAAGGGTCTCAACGTCTTCAACGACAAATACGTGCTCGCCGATCCGGAAACGGCGACCGATGCGGACTACGCCAATATCGAGGCGATCATCGCGCACGAATACTTCCACAACTGGACCGGCAACCGCATCACCTGCCGCGACTGGTTCCAGCTGTGCCTCAAGGAAGGCCTGACGGTTTACCGCGACCACGAATTTTCCGCCGACATGCGCTCGCGTGCGGTCAAGCGCATTGCCGAGGTGCGGCACCTGAAGTCGGAGCAGTTTCCCGAGGACGCCGGCCCGCTGGCCCATCCGGTGCGGCCGACGAAGTATCGCGAAATCAACAACTTCTATACGACGACCGTCTACGAAAAGGGCTCGGAAGTCACCCGCATGATCGCGACGATCCTCGGCCGCGATCTGTTCAAGAAGGGCATGGACCTCTATTTCGACCGGCACGACGGCCAGGCCGTCACGATCGAAGATTTCGTCGCCTGCTTCGAAGAGGCAAGCGGCCGAGATCTCCGCCAATTCGCGCTCTGGTACCACCAGGCCGGAACGCCGCTGGTCACCGCTTCTGGCGCCTATGACGCGGCCAAGCAGACCTTCACCTTGTCGCTCGAGCAGACCGTGCCAGCGACGCCCGGACAGGGCGCCAAGGAGGCGATGCATATTCCGCTGCGCATGGGTCTGCTGCTTGAAGGCGGCAGCGAAGTCGACCTCTCCTCGGTCTCCGGCGCCGACTTGACCGGCGACGTCCTGCACCTCACGGAGCGCAAGCAGACGGTGGTTTTCTCCGGCATCCCGTCGCGCCCGGTGCCGTCGTTCAACCGCGGCTTCTCCGCGCCGATCAATCTGCATATCGAGCAGAGCGCCGAGGACCTCGCACTAATCGCGCATCACGAAAGCGACCTCTTCGCCCGCTGGCAGGCGCTCAACGCCATTGCGCTCAGCAACCTGGTCGAGGCCACGGCGAATGTCCGCGCCGGAAAGCCGGTCGTTTGCGACAAGGCGCTCATCGACGGCCTGATCCGCGCCGCCGCGGATGACACGCTGGAGCCCGCCTTCCGCTCGCAGGCGCTGGCGCTGCCGAGCGAATCCGATATCGCCCGCGAGATCGGCACGAACAACGATCCCGACGCGATCCACGCCGCACGTCAGCAGATCCTGGTGGCCGTTGCCGCTGCCGGACGCAACACCTTCCTCAAGTTGGCCGAAGACCTCGTTTCGTCAGGCGCGTTCAGCCCGGATGCTGCGAGTGCAGGCCGGCGGGCGCTGCGCAACAGCGCCCTCACATACCTCGTCCAGGGCGATGAAGGGCCGGAGCGCGCCGCCAAGGCCTTTGCCGCCGCCAACAACATGACCGATCTCAGCCATGCGCTGGCGCTGCTCGCGCACCGCTTTCCGGATGCCGCCGAGACCTCGGAAGCGCTTGCGACGTTCCGCAAGCGTTTTGCCGACAACGCACTCGTCATCGACAAGTGGTTCGCCGTCCAGGCGACCATCCCCGGCGCCGCAACGCTCGATCGCGTCAAGGCGCTGATGGCCGAGCCCCTGTTCAATGGCAACAATCCCAACCGCGTGCGCTCGCTGGTGGGCACCTATGCCTTCGCCAACCCGACCGGCTTCAATCGCGCCGATGGTGAGGGCTACCGCTTCCTCGCGCGCCAGATCCTCGACATCGACCCGCGCAACCCGCAGCTTGCGGCCCGTATCCTCACCTCGATGCGTTCCTGGCGCTCGCTGGAGGACAAGCGCGCCGGTCATGCCCGCAAGGCCTTGAAGGAGATTGCCGGAGCGTCGAAACTTTCGGCCGACGTCGGCGACATCGTCGAGCGGATGCTCAAGGCCTGAGTCCTAGAGCATCCGGCTTCAAGTGGAATCACTGCTCTAGAATCAAAGTGCTAGAGCGTCCTTTGTGCGTTCATCTGAACGCACTGCGCTCTGGAACTCATTGATTTTGTTTAAGGCCGGGCCGCTCACGCGACCCGGCCTACTATTTCCCAACGATAAGAAATGGTTAACAAATCTTTACCAACGCCTCTGGACAAGGCGAATCGCCCTGTGATTCATTGAGTCAGATTCGGGCGAGCGGCGCGCCGAATCATCAGAGGGTTTTCAGATTGGGAAAGATGGCGGACGCGCGACAGGCGAGCGCAGCCGACGGGCGGTTGCGACTCAAGTTTCCGGGGCTTGCCGGCCGCCTGGAGCAGGAGTTTATCTCGCAGGCGAAGATCTTTGCCGGACCGACCTCGCGGCGTCTGGCGAGCGCGGAGCCCGTTCTCAAGCGTTCCATCCCGATCCTCATCATCGCATTCCTGATCATCGTAGCGGTCTCGCGCATGTCCAGCATCATGGACGAGCACGCCCGCATGGAAGAGAGTTCGCGCCAGACGGTCGGGCTTGCGGCCGCCATCGCGGTTGCGGCCTTCCAGACGGACGGTGCAGCCCTTTTTGACGAGGGCCGCCGCGCGGACGCGGAGCAACGTTTCAGCCAGTATCTGCCAACCGGCATGCTCGATCCCGGCACGTTCATCCTTGCGGTCCGCAAGGATGGCCGGATCTTCGCCAGCACCCAGGAAGGCGGGCCGCTCATCGGCCGGACGCTGGCGGCGGTCGCGCCGGATATCGCGACGTTGCAGTATTTCGGCGAACATTCCAGCGTCATGAAGACACCGATCGTCGGTGTCGACCATATCGTAGCACTGGCGCAATTGCCCGATGCCGCCGGGGTGGTGCTGGCCGCAACGCCGATCACCCAGCTCGAAACGACCTGGCGCGACGAGGTGTCACTCAACGTTACGCTCTTTGCGGGCATTTCGGCGATCCTGCTGATGGTGCTTTACGCCTACTACATTCAGGCCAAGCGGGCCCGCGACGCGGATTCGGTCTTTGTCGAATCCAACCTGCGTGTCGAGACGGCGCTGTCACGTGGCCGTTGCGGCCTCTGGGATTTCGACCTTGCCAACCGTCGGCTGTTCTGGTCGCGGTCGATGTACGAGATGCTCGGCATGCCCGGCGAGAGCAGCGTGCTCTCCTTCGGCGACGCCGCGCGGCTGATGCATCCCGATGATCGCGGCATCTACGGCGTGGCACGCACCATCGCGCGCGGCGACGCGCGCCAGATCGACCAGGTTTTCCGCATGCGACATGCGGATGGCCACTATGTGTGGCTACGCGCCCGCGCGGAAATCATCCGTACCGTTTCCGGGCGGGCGCATCTGATCGGCATCGCCATGGACGTCACCGAGCAGCACCGGCTTGCCCAGCGCTATGCCGAAGCGGACCAGAGGCTCGCCGACGCGATCGAATGTACGTCTGAGGCCTTCGTCCTTTGGGACAAGCATGACCGCCTGGTCATGTGCAACACCCACTTCCAGGAAGCCTACAAGCTGCCGGATCACGTGCTTGTTCCGGGCACCGAACGCATTGCCGTGCAAACCGCGGCAGCACGCCCCGTGGTCGAACGGCGCATCGCCGATCCTGACCGTAGCAACCAGTCGCAGACGAGCGAGGTTCAACTTGCCGACGAACGCTGGCTGCAGATCAACGAGCGGCGCACGCGCGACGGCGGCCTCGTTTCCGTCGGCACCGACATCACGCTTCTGAAACGCCACCAGGTGCGCCTGCGCGAATCCGAGCGGCGTCTGATGGCGACGATCGGCGACCTTTCGGCGTCACGCATGACGCTGGAGCGGCAGAAGACCGAGCTTTCGGTCGCCAACTCCAATTACCAGGCGGAAAAGGAACGCGCCGAAGCGGCGAACCGCGCCAAGTCGGAATTCCTGGCGAACATGTCGCATGAACTGCGCACGCCGCTCAACGCCATCCTCGGCTTCTCGGAGATCCTGCAGAACCAGATGTTCGGGCCGCTCGGCTCGGAGAAATACAACGAATACTCGCGTGACATCCACGAGAGCGGCAAGCACCTCTTGAACGTCATCAACGACATCCTGGACATGTCGAAGATCGAGGCCGGGCACATGCGCATCAGCCGCGAGAGGATCGATCTGGCGCCGTTGATTGAAGAGACGCTGCGCTTCACGACAATCCCGGCGGAGCAGAAGAACATCCGTGTGGTGCAACAGATCTCGTCGGGCCTCACCATGGTCGCCGATCGACGCGCCATGAAGCAGGTGCTGCTCAACCTGCTTTCGAACGCCGTCAAGTTCACCAACAATGGCGGGCGCATTTCGCTTCGAGCGCGCAAGGTGACCGGCGCCGTGACACTGACGATCGCCGATTCCGGCATCGGCATTCCGCGCGACGCCCTTCAGAAGATCGGCCAGCCTTTCGAACAGGTGCAGAGCCAATACGCCAAGAGCAAGGGCGGATCGGGCCTCGGGCTCGCGATCTCGCGCTCACTCACCCGCCTGCACGGCGGCAGCATGAAAATACACTCGACGGAAAACGTCGGCACCATCATCTCGGTTAGAATCCCCGACCGCGCCTGAAGCGGGATCAGGAGAAGTGCGAACGGTTTCCGCTCGCATCCCGCTCAGCATATTGATCGCGATGATTTAACGCGTCAGTGAACGACGCTCAGCCTGAAACCACCGATTGGAAAACGCGCCGCACCGCCTTCGACAGGCGGCGGATGTCTGCCTCCAAGGTTTTCAGGTCCGGATAGTCCCCTGCCCGGCAGACGAGATCGATCAGCCCGGCCGGCGCCTCCTTCGGCTCGAACTCTCCCTCAATGCACAGCCGCACGATCTGCGACAACTCGGTAAAGAGATGCAGCGCCTCCAGGGCGACATCGAGATCGTTTGGGTTCATCAAGGCGTCGCCGAGCAGCTTCAGCGCATCGCCGGTATTGGTGCCGGCAGTCAGCGGCTGAACGCCATTCGCCGGCGCGACGAGCGCCAGGTACTGGCTGATAAATTCGATATCGACGAGACCGCCCGGGATCAGCTTGAAATCCCAAATGTCGCTCGGCGGCTTCTCACTATCGATCATCTCGCGCATGGAGATCACGTCGGCACTCACCTTGGCAACATCGCGCTTGCGGCCGAGGATTTCGGCGAAGATCGCATTGGCCTCAGCAATCAGTTTGTCGTCGCCACAGATGCAGCGCGCCCGGGTCAGAGCCAGATGCTCCCAGGTCCAGGCCTCTTCGCGCTGGTATTTGGCAAAGGCGTTGATCCTGGTAGCGACCGGCCCCTTGTTGCCGGAAGGGCGAAGCCGCATGTCGACCTCGTAAAGAATGCCTTCGGCGGTCGGCGCGGAAAGTGCCGCGATCAGGCGCTGCGTCACCCTCGTGAAATAGCGCGTCGGGTCCAGCGGCTTGGTGCCATCGGACTCGGTTGCCGCCTCATCGTAGTCATAGAGCAGGATCAGGTCGACGTCCGAGCCCGCGGTCAGCTCGTGGCTGCCGAGCTTTCCCATACCGACAACGGCGATGCGGCCGCCGGGGAAATCGCCGTGCACGGAGCGGACTTCGTCCTGCACCGCCTTCACCGCCGCGGCGATGATCAGGTCGGCGAGATCGGTAAAGGCGCGGCCCGCCTGGGCACCCGATATGGCGCCGGTCAAAAGCCGGATGCCGATCAGGAAGCGCTGCTCGGCAGCGATGATGCGCAGGCGGTCGAGCACCTCCTCATAGTGCCGCGCGCCGCCGACGAAATTGGCGATGCGCGGCGCGAGGTAGTCCCGGGTCGGCAGTTCGGCGAGCAGGCCCGGATCGAGCATGCCGTCGAAAACATGGGGACGCGCGGCGATGATTTCGGCAAGCCGCGGCGCCGACGACATGACGTTGACGATCAGTGACAGTAGGCCCGGATTGTTGCCGAGCAGCGAAAAGAGCTGGATGCCCGCCGGCAGGCCGGAAATGAAATTATCGAACCGCAGCAACGCTTCGTCGGCCCGGCGGCTTTCGCCGAAGACGCGCAGAAGCTCCGGCGTCAGCTCGGTCAGCCGTTCGCGCGCTTCCACCGATTGCGTCGCACGGTAGCGGCCGTAATGCCAGGTGCGGATCGTATGGGAGATGTCCGACGGCCGCTGGAAGCCGAGCTTTCGCAATGTCTCCAGCGTATCGGGGTCGTCGCGCTGGCCAGTGAAGACGAGGTTGCCGGTCTCGGTCGAGAGCTTGGCCTCCTGCTCGAAAAGCTGGGCATAGCGGCGCTCGACGGTTTTCAGCACGCGCGACAGCGCCTTGGAGAAAGCGGCCGTGTCCTCGAAGCCGAGCATATAGGCGATACGCTTCAGCTCTGCCTCGGTCTCGGGCAGGACATGGGTCTGCTCGTCGCGCACCATCTGGATCCGGTGCTCCACATCACGCAGGAACCAATAGGCCTCGACAAGTTCGTCGGCTGTCTCCTCGTCGATCCAGCCGGCCTTGACGAGGACCCGCAGCATCGGCTCGGTCGCCCGCTGGCGCAGCTCCGGCATGCGGCCGCCGGCGATCAACTGCTGCGTCTGCACGAAGAACTCGATCTCGCGGATGCCGCCACGGCCAAGCTTGATGTTGTGCCCCTTGACCGCGATCTCGCCATGCCCCTTGTGCGCATGGATCTGCCGCTTGATCGAATGAATGTCGGCGATCGCCGCATAGTCGAGATACTTGCGGAAGACGAAGGGGACCAACTCGCGCAGGAAGCGCTCGCCGCCCTCGATATCACCGGCCACCGGCCGCGCCTTGATGAAGGCGGCCCGTTCCCAGTTCTGCCCCCTGCTCTCGTAATAGAGCATCGCCGCTTCGACCGGGATCGCGAGCGGCGTCGAGCCCGGGTCCGGCCGCAGGCGCAGGTCGGTTCGGAAAACATAGCCGTCGCCGCTGCGCTCCTGCAGGATGCGGATCAGGCGGCGCAGCAGGCGGCCGAAGGTTTCCGAGGCATCATCGCGATCGACGATGATGCCGGATTGCGGATCGTAGAAGACGACGAGGTCGATGTCGGAGGAGTAGTTGAGCTCGAAGGCGCCGAGCTTGCCCATGCCGAGCACGACGACGCCGGAACCGACACTCGGGTAGGCGACGTCCTTGACGATCAGCTTGCCGCTCTCGTGCGCGCTCAGCAGCAGGTGATCTATCGTCGCCGACACGGCAGCACCGGCAAATTCGCTGAGCCAGCGCGTGGTTTCGCGGCCGTCGAAATGCCGGGAGAGGTCAGCAAGCGCCACGGCGAAGGCAAGCTCGCGCTTGGCTCTCCGCAGCCGCGCCATGATCTCCGTGTCGGGCAAAGCAGCGCCACCCTCGTTCGGCTTCCAGGCGTCGCGGGCGCGCCGCACCCGTTCTGTCAGGAAGGTCGTAAGATCAGTGGACAGAAGTTCTTCGAGAATGGCCGGGCGGCTGGCACCGGTGTCGCGCAGGAAGGGCGACAGCGCAAAGGCCGAGACGACGAATGTCTTGAACGGGCTCTCCGAAGCGAGCAGGCTTGCGATCTGGTCATGACCCTTGGCCATGTCCTTCAGCACCGAGAGCGCCGCCTTGGCGTCGGCCTGGGTTGCAGGACGGATCGGCGCCGTCTCGATCTCCCAGCACTGCTGCACCTGTTCCTGCATGCCCTCTCCCTTCCGCTGCAGCGGGTGTGGCGGAACAACCGCGCACACATTCCTCATACCGCCTCTTCTCCGGGAACCGGTCTATCAGGTTGCAGCCATCGGGAAAACCATTTGCACGGTCAGACCCTTGCCACCGTCGCCGGCCGCGGGCTCGGTATCGGCAAGACGCAGCGAGCCGTGATGCGTCTCCATGACCGCCTCCACCAGCGACAGGCCGAGGCCCGTGCCCGGTTTGGACCGGCTCTCATCCAGGCGAACGAAGCGCTTCACCACCTCGTCATGCATTGCTGCAGGTATGCCAGGGCCATGATCGGCGACAGACAGCAGCACATACCCATCGCGCTTTTCCAGAGAGACCTTGATCAGCGGATTGTCCGCACCGTCAGCATATTTGATGGCGTTGTCGATGAGGTTGCCGAGGGCCTGTCCGATCAGTTCGCGGTTGCCCGATATCCCGACGTTCTTGATAACCTCGGCTTCGAGTTTCAAGCCGACATCCTCTGCAACGGGCTCGTACAATTCGACGCAATCGGAAACGATCTCAGAAAGGTCGACCTCGCTCATCTCGGCCGCGGACGAGCCGGCCTCGACCCGCGAAATCATCAAGAGAGCATTAAAGGTCCGGATCAGTTGATCGGACTCGCCAATGATCTCCTCGAGCGCGCCGCGCTGGCTGGTTCCCTTGCGGGCAAGTGCGGCTTCCGCCTTGTTGCGCAGGCGCGTCAGCGGGGTCTTCAAGTCATGGGCGATGTTATCGGAGACTTGGCGCAGACCTTCGTTCAACTTCTCGATGCGGCCGAGCATGGCATTCAGCGATTCCGACAGCCGATCGAACTCGTCGCCGGAGCCGCTCATCGGCAGGCGCTGCGAGAGATCGCCGGCCATGATCTTGGTGCTCGCCTCCGACATGCGGTCGATACGCTTCAAGGCGTTGCGGCCGATGCCGAACCAGATGACGAGCGCGCCAAGCCCCATGACGCCGAGCGCCACCATCAGCGCCTGACGCACCAGCGCGCGAAACTTCTGCGGCTCCTGCAGATCGCGACCGACGAGAATGCGCAGACCATTGTCGAGCACCAGCACGTGGGCGAGCGCCACATGGCTGTCCTTCTTCGTCTCGTCCGTATAGCGCTGATAGGCGAAGGGACGTTCGGTCCAGCCTTCGCTATCAAGCAGTCCCGGTTCGAGGCTTGCGACGTTGCCGGCAAGAATCTCGCCGCTCGGCCCGGCAATGACATAGAGATTTGCGCCCGGCTGACGCGCGCGGCGTTCAAGCGAGCGCAGAAGACCGTTCATGCCGGCGCGATTGTAGACCTGCTCGATCTGCGCCACTTCCGCGGTCACGGCATCGCGGGTCTGCTGCTGCAGCAACCGCTCCGACATGCCGGTGACATAGAAGACGAGGAAGGCCGCACAGAGCGAAAAGAGGATGAGGTAGAGGGCGGAAAGCCGAACCGCGGTCGTTCTGAAGAGAACGCGAAGCTTGCTCATGCGGGGGCCCGGTCATCCTTGATCATGTAGCCGGCGCCGCGCACGGTGCGCAGCAGAGGTACATCGAAGTCCTTCTCGATCTTCGAGCGCAGCCGCGACACATGCACGTCGATGACGTTGGTCTGCGGGTCGAAATGATAGTCCCAGACGTTTTCCAGCAGCATGGTGCGGGTGACGACCTGGCCGGCGTTCTTCATGAGATATTCGAGCAAGCGAAACTCGCGCGGCTGCAGCGGGATCTCCTTGCCCTGGCGGCGCACGGAATGCGACAGGCGGTCGAGTTCGAGATCGCCGACGCGGTAGACCATGTCCTGCTCGGGCGTACCCTTGCGGCGGCCGAGCACCTCGACACGCGCCAGCAGCTCGTTGAAGGCATAGGGCTTTGGGAGATAATCGTCGCCGCCGGCGCGCAGGCCCGTGACACGGTCGTCGACCTGCCCGAGCGCCGAGAGGATCAGCACCGGCGTGTGGATATCCTTGCGCCTGAGTTCGGTGATCACAGACAGGCCATCGCGGCGCGGCAGCATGCGATCGACCACGAGAACATCGTAGCTGTTCTCGCTAGCCATGAAGAGGCCGCTCTCGCCGTCGCTGGCGTGATCGGAAACGATGCCTGCTTCACGGAAGGCTTTCGCCAGATAGGCTGCCGCCTCGAGATCGTCTTCAATGATGAGAATCTTCATACGCGCGACCATAGTCCCGGACCCCTATCTGTCTCAACCGGTTTCGGCTTTCCGACAACCGGCCAGACAACCGGATTGGCGAATGCCCTCGATCGCGGAAGCATCGGTCGGATGGACCCAAAATCATCGTGATCGATTTTCGTAAGTGAGAGCGAGATGCGGGTGGAAAACCGCACACACCTTCTTCATCCCGCTCCAAACGACGAGCGCCGCGAAATCACTTGGAAATCGCGGCGCTCCGGTCAATCATTTGACTGCCGCGATCAGCCCTGATCGATCGGAAGGGCCACGAAGCGGCTACCGTTCTCGGCCTCTATCTGGAAGAGCGCCTTGCTGCGGCCGTCCTTCTTGGCAGCGTTGATGACCTTGAGGATATCGTCGGCAGACTTCACCTCCTGATTGTTCACGGAGACGATCTTCTCGCCCGTCTTCAGGCCACGGTCGCTGGCATCAGAGTCCTCATCGACCGAGGCGATGGTGACGCCCTTGCCGTCGTCGGACGGCACGACGGTGACACCGAGGTCAGCCAGCGCCTGTTCGCTCGAAGGCTGTGTTTCTTCGGACTGGTCGTCCTGGCTCTTGGCTGCTTCCTTGTCATCCTTCGGCAAGGTACCGATTTCCAGCTTCACGCTTTCGGACTTGCCGTTGCGCCACAGCGCGAGGTCGACGGTCGTGCCCGGGCGGATTGCGGCCACCTTGCGGGCAAGATCACGCGGATCCTTGACCGTGTCGCCATTCAGAGCGGTGACAACATCGCCCTTCTTGATGCCAGCCTTTTCACCGGGAGAGCCGGCCTGCGGCTCGACGACGAGCGCGCCGCTTGCCTCAGCCAGGCCGAGCGATTCGGCGATGTCCTTGGTCACCGGCTGGATCTGCACGCCCAGCCAGCCGCGGGAAACCGAACCATCCTTGATCAGGTCGGCGACGACGTCCTTGGCGGTAGCTGCGGGGATAGCAAAGGCGATACCGACGTTGCCGCCCGACGGCGAGAAGATCGCGGTGTTGATGCCGACCACTTCACCGGAGAGATTGAAGGTCGGACCACCCGAGTTGCCGCGGTTCACGGCCGCGTCGACCTGCAGGTAGTCGTCATAGGGGCCGGAGCCGATGTCGCGGCCACGGGCCGAGATGATGCCCGAGGTCACGGTGCCGCCGAGGCCGAACGGATTGCCGACAGCAACCACCCAGTCGCCGACACGAACCTTGCTGTCGTCAGCCCAGCTGACATAGGTGAACTTGCGCTTGTCATCGACCTTGAGCACGGCGAGGTCGGTGCGGCTGTCCTTGCCGATCAGCTTGGCATCAAGTTCGGTACCGTCATTGAGGATGACGGTGAAGGCCGAGCCGTCGGAAACGACGTGATTGTTGGTAACGAGGTAGCCGTCTTCGGAGATGAAGAAGCCCGAACCCTGCGACGTCGGACGCAGGCGACCTTCGCCATGCGGGCCACGGCGACCCGGGCCACCGCGCTCGGCACGGTCATCGCCGCGCGGGCCGAATTCCTTGAAGAAGCGCTTCAGCGGGTGATCATCCGGCAGGTCGTCGAAGCCGCGACCGTTAAAATCGAAGGTGAAGTTGTTGCCCTCTTCGGAAACCGGATTGACGCGCGACTGGACGCGGACCGAAACGACGGCCGGCGAAACCGCCTCGACGACGTTGGCAAAGCTCGGCACCGACGGTGCTTCCACCTTCACCGCTTCAGCGAAGGACTGGGAGACGCGCGCCGGCAGGCCGGAGGTCAGCATGACGGCAGCAAGGCCGGCAACCGTCGAGGCCTTCAGAACGGTCTTGAGGGAGGGACGCAGGGATTTGGTCGTAATCATCCGTTTTGCCTTTTCTCTTCCTTGATGCGGCCTCAGCGGCTGCATCGAAACCTGGTTGCGATGTCCGCCTTCAGGGAGAGGCGGGCTCGTTTGGCTGACTGGAGGTCCAGCCGATGACGAAAGATGTAACGGATGGGACCTTACTGAGTTCTGTCCGGAAAATGAATTTTTGGTAATGTTCGGCGACAGCGAAGAGGGACACTGCTCAAGCCCGTTCCAAAGCGTGGGCCATCACAAATGGCTCCGCTCTCCAACCGGAGAGATCCCCAACGGTTTCAACATGTTGGCCTGGAGACGAGGAGCGCGAAGCGGCAAATTGCGCCACGTCGCTTTTTGACAGACGTCAGGGCTGAAGCAGCTTCTTCAGCTTTTCCTTTTCATCCTCGGAAAGCGGCGTTCCCTTTGCCTGGGCGCCGCGCCGGCGGGCCGCAATGACAAGGGTGATCGCCCCGACGAGCAGCAGGGTCGCGGGCATGCCCCACAGGATCAGCGTCTTTGTCTCGAAGCGCGGCTTCAGCAGCACGAATTCGCCGTAACGGGACACGACATAATCGATCACCGCTTCATCGCTGTCGCCATTGGCCAGGCGCTCGCGCACAAGCACCCGCAGGTCCTTGGCGAGCTCCGCATTGGAATCGTCGATCGACTGGTTCTGGCAGACCATGCAGCGGAGCTCGGCCGAGATCGCCCGCGCCCGCGCTTCCAGCGCGGGATCGGCGAGCACTTCGTCCGGATTGACCGCGAAGGCCGAGCCGATCGGCGAGAGAAACAGCAGAAGCGCCAGCAGCAGACGGGTCATTCGGCAGCTCCCACCGGTACTGTCTTCGCCCGCTTGGCCCGGGCCGGCGCGCCGACGCGCAGGCGACGGTCGCTCAAGGACACGAATCCGCCAGCTATCATGAACAGGGTTCCGCCCCAGATGCAGAGGATCATCGGCTTCCACCAGATGCGCACGACGATACCGCCTTCGCTGATCTGGTCACCGAGCGAAACATAGAGCTGGCTGAGGCCGAAGGTGCGGATGCCCGCTTCCGTCGTCGGCATGCGGCGCGCCTGGTAGAGGCGCTTCGACGACCAGACCTCAGACACGGCAACGCCGCCGCGGCTGATGGTGAAGTGACCGGATTCTTCGGTGTAGTTCGGGCCGCTACCGTTACGCATGCCATCGAAGCGCAGGGTGTAGCCGCCGGCATCGACCGTCATGCCGGGCTTCATCTCGACCACGGTCTCGGTTTCGAACGCCGTGACGGCGACGATGCCGATCAGGGTGACGCCGAGACCGATATGAGCAAGCGCCGTGCCGAAGGCGGAGCGCGGCAGGCCGGTGAAGCGCCGCCAGGCAACGTTGCCCGCGACCTTGCCAAGACCGGAGCGCAAGGCGAGATCCGTCAGGGAACCGGCGATCAGATAGACGCCAAGAGCGATGCCGAAGAGCGCCAGGACCGGGCCGCCATTCATTGCGTAATAGTAGCCGGTACCGAACACGAGACCGACCGCAACCGCAGCGAAGAGCCGCTGGGCGACGCCGACCAGGTCACCGCGTTTCCAGGCGAGCAATGGACCGAACGGTACCGCGAAGAGCAGCGGCAGCATCAAGAGACCGAAGGTCATGTTGAAGAACGGCGGACCGACGGAGATCTTGTCGCCGGTGAGCGCCTCCAGCACCAGCGGGTAGAGCGTGCCGGTCAGCACGGTCGCGGCCGCCGTCGTCAGGATCAGGTTGTTGAAGACAAGGGCGCCTTCCTTCGAAATCGGCGCGAAGATCCCGCCGGCTTTCAGATGCGAGGCACGCAAGGCGAAGAGTGTGAAGGCGCCGCCGATGAAGAAGACGAGGATGGCGAGAATGAAGATACCGCGCGTCGGATCCGTGGCGAAGGCATGAACCGAGGTCAGCACGCCTGAACGTACGAGGAAGGTGCCGAGCAGCGACAGCGAGAAGGTCATGATCGCGAGCAGCACGGTCCAGATCTTCAGCGCTTCGCGCTTCTCCATGACCAGGGCCGAATGCAGCAGCGCCGTGCCCGCGAGCCAGGGCATGAAGGACGCGTTTTCCACCGGGTCCCAGAACCACCAGCCGCCCCAGCCAAGCTCGTAGTAGGCCCAGTAGGAGCCCATGGAAATGCCCGCAGTAAGGAACGTCCAGGCGGCAAGCGTCCACGGGCGCACCCAGCGCGCCCACGCGGCATCGATCCTGCCCTCGATCAAAGCGGCAATCGCAAAGGAGAAGCAGACAGAGAAGCCGACATAACCGAGGTAGAGCAGCGGCGGATGAATGGCGAGGCCGACATCCTGGAGGATCGGGTTCAGGTCCTTGCCTTCACCAGGCGCCGGGATCAACCGCGCAAACGGATTGGACGTCAGCAAAATGAAGAGCGCAAAGGCCATCGCGATCCAGGCCTGGACCGCAAGCACATTCGCCTTCAGCGTTTCCGGCAGGTTGCGCCCGAAGGCTGCGACCAGTGCCGAGAAGAACGTCAGGATCAGCAGCCACAGCAGCATCGATCCCTCGTGGTTCCCCCACACACCCGAGATCTTGTAGATCAGCGGCTTCAGGGAATGGGAGTTTTCCCAGACGTTGCGAACCGAGAAGTCCGAGGTCACATAGGCGAAGGTGAGCACAACGAAAGCGAAAGCGACCAGCAGAAAACAGGCGACCGCTGCGCTTGACGCCAGTTCCATCAAGCCGCGATCGTTCAGCCGTGCTCCGAGGATCGGCAAAGCGGCCTGGATGACCGCGGTCGCCAATGCCAGGACCAGCGCGTAGTGTCCGAGCTCGATGATCATTTAATGGTTTCCTTCCCGCTGAGCTCAACGCCCTGGGCCTTCAAGCGGTCGGCGACGTCCTTCGGCATATAGGTCTCGTCATGCTTGGCGAGAACCGTATCCGCCACGAAGACGGAACTCCCTTGAACGAAGGCTCCCTCCGTCACCACGCCCTGCCCTTCGCGGAACAGGTCGGGCAGGATGCCCGTGTAGGTTACCGGCACGCCGGCAAGCGTATCGGTGACGGTAAAGGTGACCGTCTTGCTGTCGCCGCGTTTCACCGACCCCCCTTCAACCACACCGCCGAGGCGGATGCGCGTACCCGGAGAGACGTTCGCCTTGGCGAGATCGCTCGGCACGTAGAAATAGGCGATCGCCTGGCTGAAGGCGAACATGACAAGAAAGGCTGCGAGAACCAGGAAGCCGACGCCGCCGCCGATGATCGCCAGTCTTTTTTGTTTGCGCGTCATTGCGTCACTCCATCGGTCGCAATCCCGAGTTCACGAGCAAGCGTCAGGAGCTGTTTGCCCCCGTCGCCATCGGCCGGGAAGGTCTTCAGGCCCTCCTTTAGCGCTGCCGCGGCCTTGTCTCGTTGATCAAGGACAACATGGGAGCGGATCAGTCGCGCCCAGCCTTCGAGGTTATCTGGATTTTCCTTGAGGCGGCTTTCGAGGCTTTCGACCATGCCGCGGATCATTTCCTGACGATCGCCGGAGCTCATGCTCTCGGCGGCAGCGACATCCTCGGCGTTCGGATTGCCAGGTGCGGCAGCGCTGCTGGTGCCGGCGCCCGTCAGCTCTGCCACATGCTGCTTGACCAGCGGCAGCCATGGCGCGTCCGCAGGCGACGTCGCGACCAGCCTGTTGAAGGCAGTCAGCGCCTCCTCCTTCTTGCCTTCCTGCTTGAGACCGAGGGCAAGGTAGAATTCCGAGCGCGGATCATTGGGGTCGAGCGTCAGTGCCTGCCGGAGCGCCTCCTGCGCCTTCGTCGTCACGAGGCCGTCGGATTGCACAACGAGCGCCTCCGCGTATCCGCCGAGACGCGCCGGCGTCGGCCCCAGCAAGCGGATCGCCCGGTCATAGGCGTCAACCGCTTCCTCAATGCGGCCGTTGCGCATGTAGATCGGCGCGAGCAGATCCCAGCCGGCGCCATCGTTGGGGTTCACCGCAAGGTGATTTTCAGCCTTGGCGATCAGGACATTGATGTCGCCGTTGGGATCGGCAAGACGAGCGGCAAGCGGCTGAGCCGGCACGCCCGGGTTCCCCGTCAGCAAGTAAAGACAGAGCCCAACCACGGGAAGACAGAGCAGCACGAATACCTGGGCCAGACGATTGGCCCCGCGCCGCGGCGAAACGGCCGTCGCCACAGCGCGATCGCTGTCGCCGGCTGCCAGCAATCGGCGCGCCACTTCGGCGCGCGCAAGCTCGGCATCGTCGCTGCCGATCAGACCGCTGTCCTGATCGCGCTTCAGTTCGTCGAGTTGGTCGCGATAGACCTCGATGTCATGGCTGTGGGGAGACGATGGGGCTTCCCCTGCCCGCATCAGCGGGAGGATCAGCACGGCGGCGACGGCCGCCGTCAAAGTGGCGACGAGGATCCAGAACAACATGGACGCTCAATACTATGAGGCCCATGCCATTCCAACTCGAAAACCCGTCATGACGGAGATTTGAGGCGTTTCGCCGCAACGGCCGGCCAAGCCCGTCCCTGACAACGCTCGGACGCCTCAGAGAAGCTGCGCTCAGGTCAGCGGCGTCCAGCTGCCGTCGGGATTGCGGCACGCGGCACCCCGGGCCGTCTTCGCCTGGGTCTTGACCGTGACGGTATGGCTGTACTGGCGGCAATTCTGCGATCCGACCTGATAGGGAGCGGCCGCAACGACGGAGCCGCTGACGCCGCGTCCGTTCCAGGTCACAGGCTGGCCACCCGGTGCCGCCTCGAGTGCGCGATACTCCGCCTCAAGCGCCCGCTGGCGGTCGGACGTACCGATATCGAGATCGGCAAGGCGACCGATCACGCCGCCCTGAAGCGCAGCGATGTAGGTTGTCGAGGAGACAGCGCGGGTCGCGGTCGAACCGAGGCCAGCGACAGCACCCTTGCCGCCCGAGGTGGAGCCGCAACCGGCAAGAGCCACGGCCGACGCGATCACCACGATCCTACCGCCAACGACAAAAGTCCGTGTCATTTCTGCCTGGTTCCTCATGATCCGCGACACTCAATCATCCCTATCCGAAGCCGCATTCAAGAACCCCATGCATTCGGGTCAAATGACGACTTGTCCTTGATTTTCTTTTGGCATTCCCCGCCTGCCGAGGCAACGGCGCGCCCTGCCGATGTGACATTTTCGAGCACGGGTGTGACACCTAGATCACGAAACCGCGCACGCCCTTCCTCATCTTGCACTAGGCCGCGGCCGGCAACAGGAGCTGCGCGCGCAAGCCCCCTTCGTCCCGTCGCGACAGCGTAATGGTGCCTTGATACTCCCGCACGATCTCGCTGACGATCGAAAGCCCGAGCCCGGTTCCAGGCTTGCTTTCGTCAAGCCGCTTGCCGCGCTTCATCGCCAGCGCAATCTGGTCGGGATTGAGCCCCGGGCCGTCATCATCGATGTCGAGCACGATCCACTGCCTCCCGGGTTCCTTCGCATGCAGCTCGACCGGCGCCGGCCGCACGTTCAGCCACACCTCGCCACGGGCGTGGCGGGCGGCATTTTCAAGCAGGTTGCCAACGGTTTCCTCGACGTCCTGCAATTCCATCGCGAGCACCAGTGCCGGCGGATTGATCGACAGATGGACCTGCTTTTCCGGGTTGAGCTTGCGCATCACCCGAACCAGGCGTTCGAGCGCCGGCTGCGCCTCGGTCCTCGCCAGGACGGATTCACGCTGCGCCGCGATCCGCGCGCGGCTGAGATAGGACTGAACCTGCATCTGCATCGCATCGACCTGGTTGCGCACCAGTTCGCCATGCGACGCATCCAGCACGCGGGCCTCGTTGAGGAGCACGGCGATCGGGGTCTTCAAGGAATGCGCGAGGTTGCCGACCTGCATGCGCGCACGCTCGACGATGCGGCGGTTGCTGTCGATCAGCGCGTTGACTTCGTTGGCCAGCGGCTGGATTTCGCGTGGGAAGGCTCCATCGAGCCTCTCGCTTTCGCCGGTGCGGATCTTCTCCAGCGAGCGACGGACCTGATCGAGCGGACGCAGGCCGAAGA
Organism: Ensifer sp. R-19; assembly: GCF_049905105.1. Classification (NCBI taxonomy): domain Bacteria; kingdom Pseudomonadati; phylum Pseudomonadota; class Alphaproteobacteria; order Hyphomicrobiales; family Rhizobiaceae; genus Ensifer; species Ensifer sp. R-19. The sequence continues at coordinate 764,422 of NZ_CP184569.1, read as the reverse complement.
GGATGGTCAGCGCGTTCATCCCGAGACCGCCAAGACCGAAGATGGAGAGCGCGATGGTCAGGTTTCGGGTGAAGCGATTGATGTCGGCTTCGAGGACATCACGGTTGCCGGCCACGCGAAAACGCGCGGTGTGGCCCTGAATGTCGAGCACGACCTCGGTCTCGGACACCTCGACCTCGTTACCGAACGGATCCTTGGTGGTGTAGAACCGGACGTAGCCGGTGTCGAACGGAACCTCATCGACGCTGGCGATCGGCAGCTTGCCGTTGCCGAGTGACGTCGAGATCAAGGGCGGTGTGTCGAATTCGCCGATCGGATCGACGATCCAGTACCAGCCGGTCTGCGGCTGCGAAAAGCGGAGATCGCCGAGCTGCGGGCTTCCAGAGAGGACCGTCTTCTCGTTGACCGAAATCGAATTGACGACATTGAAAAGCTGCGCGCGCAAGAGGTCCTTGAAGCCGCGCTCGGAGCCCTGCCGATAGAGTTCGGAAATGACCACGCCGATCACGACCAGGGCGACGACCGCCCAGACGGTGGAAACCGCCAATACGCGGGCTGTGAGCGATCTAATTGCCATTGCCCGGCGCTTGCATTCGGTATCCGAGACCGCGCACCGTTTCGATCAGGTCGTTACCGATCTTCTTGCGCAGCCGGCCGATGAACACTTCGATCGTATTGGAATCGCGGTCAAAATCCTGGTCGTACATATGCTCGACCAGTTCCGTGCGCGAAACGACCTGGCCCATGTGGTGCATGAGATAGGAAAGCAGCCGGAACTCGTGCGACGTCAGCTTGAGGGCCACGCCATCGACGGTTGCCTTGGAACCCTTGGTATCGAGGCGCACCGGGCCGCAGACGATCTCCGAGCTTGCATGGCCGGCAGCACGACGGATCAGGGCGCGGATGCGAGCGAGAACCTCTTCGACATGAAAGGGCTTGGCAACATAGTCGTCGGCGCCGGCATCGATGCCCGCGACCTTGTCGCTCCAGCGATCGCGCGCCGTCAGGATCAGCACCGGCATGGTCTTGCCATCGCCGCGCCACTTCTCCAGAACCGTGATGCCATCCATCTCCGGCAGGCCGATATCGAGGATCACGGCATCGTAGGGCTCGGCGTCGCCGAGATAGTGCCCCTCCTCGCCGTCATAGGCCTGATCGACGACATAGCCGGCCTCCTTCAGCACTTCGGCGAGCTGCCGGTTCAGGTTGGCGTCGTCCTCGACAATCAGAATGCGCATTCGCCTCTACTTCCTCTCGCGGCCATCCCCGCTGCTTGTTTCGCTAAATCCTAGCCGATTTAAGGACAGAAACATGCAGGCATTCAAAGCACTGCAGCGACCTTTTCGCATCGGACAAGACGCACGGTACTGCAGGGATCGCTTACATCGGCACCTTGACGGTCACCTTTTTCGGTCGCCCACCGTTACCGGGAACGAGCACCGTGATCACGCACTGGCCATCGGACGTCGGTTGTGCCGACAACAACTCGCCGCCGGTGTCGGCGACCACCTGTGCAGCGGCCGCGCTGCAATCGCCGGCCACACGGACGACATTATCCGACGGCACGTTGATCGCAGGCGGGCTGAAGCCCGCGAGGCCTGCAGCAAGCGCGGCTATGATCACTGGTGAAGACATGAACGCACTTTCGACTTGGGAAGCATCATGGCAGAAGCAATAACCGAATGAGGCTGAATGGCAAATGAATGTCGGCCTTCCGAGCCACCAGGAACCCATTGGAAAACCCACAGACTCAACTGGAATTCCGACCCTAGATTGCAGCGATTCCATCCCTGACGGAACCCGGGCCAAGGCCCTCGTTCGGCAAGCGATAGCCACTTCATGCGACAGTTTCATCTGCGCGGCTGCTGGGAGAACAGAGCTTGAAGCTCACCGGCCTTGGTCGTGGCAGCCTTTTGTTAAGTATGTTTCGCTAGACTTCAGACGTCGTCATAGGCTCGCGCGTCGCGATGGCCAGGGCATCCGCCATAGCCCGAACACTGAGACAGCACATCAAGCAGGAAGCGATTCCCGATTCCTTTGAATCCCTTGGCGGCGATCGTTCGAAAACTGAGTCAACACCCTGCGAGGTTGAGTCAAGTCGATCGCAGCCCGATTCCGGCAGCCAGGCTAAGCCACTGACACCCTTCGATTTCATAGCGATGGTTTTCGCCCCCTAGCGCGCAAGCGTGCCGACGTTCGGCACATCCTATTCGTGCCTGAATACGTGAAGCTTGGCGTTCGCGTACAAAGAATAGACGTTCGCAAAATTACTTCAAAAGAACAGCCAATTTAGTCGCATCTGAACTACCACATCTGTGAATTGACGGACGGCTGTGGATCAACGAAAAATTAATCGATTTAAATATTTTTCAATCGTTTAAATGATTTAAGCCACTGATTTACAAAGTCTTTACGATATGAAATTGTCCGCCGCATCAAACGTCATGAAACCGTCATAGGCCCGGGAGGATCGGATGCAGACGCTCGCCAACAACCAGCCCGCATCTCAGCAGTCCAAAGTACCGCAATCGCTGCTCGACCGTTTCGAAAACGAATGGCGCGCCATGCGCGCTGCCGGCGAAAGCACCCCGAAGCCGATCCAACCGGCTGAGTAACGCCTGTCAACGGCGCATCGATTGTCGCGCGCCATGACCCTCCCAACATAGAGAAGACGCAACACGGAGTTGAACCTTCGGGTCGGGATGAAACACGTCCTGCAATGCCGCGTGTTCCGTCGCCGCTCGAACGGATAGGCGCCGTGGCAAATGCTGCGGCCCTTCGATTTTTGTGGCGATTTTCAGCCTTTTGGCCATTCGGAAAAACCATGTTACTCTTCCCGAATGCTAACCGAAGAGATCGAAAAACTCGCGCTAAGCTTGCCGGGAACGGAAGAAAACGCGCATTTCGGCACACGGGACTTCCGGGTGGGAAAGCGCATTTTTATGAGCTTGCCGGAAGCGGGTCGCGCGGTCTTCAAATTCACGCCTGACCAGCAGCGCATGCTTCTGGAAATGGAGCCCGGGGTCTGCGCCGCCGTGCCCGGCGGCTGGGGCGACCGCGGCTGGACCTCATTCTACTTCGTCGAAGCGGACGAGGGTCTCGTCCGCCAGTCGATGGAAACCGCCTGGCGTAACGTCGCGCCGAAAAACCTCGTCAAGAAGAACGGTGGCAGTCACTAAAGCCTGTCGCGCAGAAGTGCGCAGCGGTTTTGCGATAACGACATGCGAGATATAAAAAACTTAAAGCGCAAGGAGCGAATCTGAATGATCGCGACGCGCATTACGCTGGATCGAAAAGCGGATAGCCGCCTCGCCGGAATGCAAAGCGCTCCGCTCTCAGGGCGATTGCGAAGCGCCGGCCGGTCCCCTCTCAATCCACGCTTTCCTGTCCCACTTCCAGCGGCCAGGTGACGAGATAATCTTCATAGTCTTCGATATCGATGCCATCCTCGGCGACGGTGCGGCCACGCACCGAAATGCCTGCAGCATGAACCGTGTCCGGGTCGCCTGAAACCAGCGGGTGCCACCAATAGAGATCGCGCCCCTCGGCAACGAGGCGGTAACCGCACGTCGGCGGCAGCCAGGTGATCTCGCGCACGGCCTTGGGTGTCAGTTGGATGCAATCGGGCACCGTCGCCTGCCGGTTTTCATAGTCCTTGCAACGACAGCTCTCGCCATCGAGCAAGGTGCAACGGATCGAGGTCCAGGCGATCTCGCCGGTATCCCAATCCTCCAGCTTGTTCAGACAACAGAGCCCGCAGCCGTCGCAAAGGCTTTCCCACTCCGTATTGGTCATGTCCTCAAGGCTTTTCGCCTTCCAGAAAGGCATTTCGCCCATCGTCATCACACTTTCGTCAAATAGCCCGCGATACAGAAATTTCGCAGAAAATTGCCGGTTTTTTAAGGCCGGCGGCGCGATATGCAAGTAGATTGGAATTTGACGTCGTGCAAATATTGCCCGGCGCCGGCATGATGCCACAAAGCCTTCAGGACGTTGAGACGTGCGGGAACCGAGGAAAGACGATAACCGGCCGAAAAAACGGCACATCTTTCTCAGGGTCGACTCCTGGATCGATTCCACGGTCTGGAATGCCGGCTTCAAGCTGTCGCAATGGTGGGAAGATACCACCATCTTCTTCCGCCGTTTCCGCGTCACAGGCTGGAAAAAGGTCGTCTTCGAGGTGCTCGGCGAAGGCATGAACTGGGGCACCGTCGGCTCCGTGCTGATGCTGGCGCTCGCGCTTCCCGCCTTCGAGGAAACCAAGGGAAACTGGCGCGCCCAGAGCGATTTCGCCGTCACCTTCCTCGACCGCTACGGCAATGAAATCGGCCACCGCGGCATCATTCACGAAGATTCCGTGCCGATCGACGAACTGCCTGACCATCTGATCAAGGCGGTGCTGGCGACCGAAGATCGCCGCTTCTTCGACCATTGGGGCATCGACTTCCTCGGCCTTGCCCGGGCGATGACCGAGAATGCCCGCGCCGGCGGTGTCGTCCAGGGCGGCTCGACACTGACCCAGCAGCTCGCCAAGAACCTGTTCCTCACCAACGAACGCACGATCGAGCGCAAGATCAAGGAAGCCTTCCTCGCCGTCTGGCTCGAATGCAACCTTTCGAAGAAGGAAATCCTAAGGCTCTATCTCGACCGCGCCTATATGGGCGGCGGCACCTTCGGCGCGGCAGCGGCAGCGCAGTTCTATTTCGGCAAGTCGATCACCGATGTCAGCCTGGCGGAATCGGCGATGCTGGCCGGCCTCTTCAAGGCACCGGCCCGTTACGCGCCGCACGTCAACCTGCCGGCCGCGCGCGGACGCGCCAACGAGGTTCTGAGCAACCTCGTCCAGGGCGGGCTGATGACGGAAGGCCAGGTGATTGCGGCGCGGCTCACTCCCGCAACCGTGATCGATCGCGCCCAGGTGAAGGCACCCGACTTCTTCCTCGATTGGGCCTTTGACGAAGTCCAGCGCATCGCCCGTCCCTTCGCGCAGCACTCGCTGATCGTGCGCACCACGATCGACATGGGCCTGCAGAACGCTGCCGAGGACTCGGTCGAATCGAGCCTGCGCCAATATGGAGAGAGCTTCCATGTGAAGCAGGGCGCGCTCGTGATGATCGAAAATGGCGGCGCGTTGCGGGCCATGGTCGGCGGCCGCGACTATGGCGAGAGCCAGTTCAACCGGGCGACCCGCGCGTTGCGCCAGCCAGGCTCTTCCTTCAAGGTCTACACCTACGCAGCGGCGATGGAAAAAGGCATGACGCCGGAAACGGTCGTCGTCGACGCACCGATCACTTGGCGCGGCTGGTCACCACAGAACTACGGCCGCAGCTATGCCGGGCGTATCACCATCCTCACGGCGATCGCCAAGTCGATCAACACCATCCCCGTGCGCCTCGCCAAGGACAAGCTCGGCACCGATCTGATCGCTCAGACCGCCAAGGCAATGGGCATCGAAACACCGCTGCGCACCGACAAGACGATGCCGCTCGGTACCTCCGAAGTGACAGTGCTCGATCAGGCGACCGCCTATGCCGTGTTTCCGGCCGGCGGCATGCAGTCGCGCCGCCACGGGATCAGCCAGATTCTCAACTATGACGGCGACATTCTTTACGACTTCGGGCGTGACGAACCGCCGGCGCGGCGCGTGCTTTCGGAAACCGCAAATACATCGATGAATTCGATGCTGACGCAGATTCCGATCATCGGCACGGCGCGCAAGGCTGCGCTCGACAACGGCATTGTCGTCGGCGGCAAGACAGGCACGACGCAGGCCTATCGCGACGCCTGGTTCGCCGGCTTCACCGGCGACTATACGACCGCCGTCTGGTTCGGCAACGACGACTACACGTCCACCAACAACATGACCGGCGGCTCCCTGCCGGCGATGACCTTCAAGCGGCTAATGGACTATGCCGAGCAAGGCATCGAGCACCGCGCTATCCCCGGCGTCACCGCCCCGACGGCGCCGGCGAAGCAGCCAGAGGTCGCGACGGCCAAGCCGGACGAGAACGCCCTGCCGCCACTCGTCCGCCCGCGCTCGTTGTCGGCCGAGGTCACCCGCCTGCTGCGCACGATCGGCGAGACCTTCGAAAAGGCCCCAGCACTGAAAGCGCCAGAAAAGGCCGGCGGCAGGCTCGCCGCCCTCGGCGCTGCCGAAGAAAAACGCTCCGGACAGACGGACCCCAATGCCGCCAGCAACTAAAGTCTCCCGGCCAGGCCCGCGGCATCCATCTCATCGTGAGGCCGCGCGCGCCCCGTCAGTCGCCGTTGCGCCGGGCGCCAATTTCGGCGAGATATGGAGGCAACCCCATGTTGCCCCGCCGCCGAACGATTTCCGATAGAGCCGCCCTTGTTTCGAATCCCCTTCCTCGTCGCCCTCGCTCTTGCCATCGCCTTCGGCGGCGGCATTGCCTCGGCCGTATGGGCGCTGAAGGCGACCGTCGGTTTCGGCTCGATCGCGATCGGCCCGTGGGTTGCTTTTCCGGAAGCGCAGACGATCAATGCCGATCCCTATGCCAAGGCGCACCGGGCGCGCGCGGGCGAACTTCTGTACGGTGGCGCCGAAGGATTGATGTTCAGCGCCCAGACCGACGACAAGGGCCAGAAGCTCCAGGCGACCTGCTCCTATGACGTCACGGGGCTGACGCCGCAGGCTCGCTTCTGGACGCTTTATGCCGCGAATGCCGACGGCCTGCCGTTGCGTCCCGGCTCCGACCTGCCCTCGGCCCTCAATTCCTGGACGGTGCTGCGTAGCGAAAACAGCAATTTCACTATCCATGTGTCGCCGAACGCCCAGCCGGACAATTGGCTGGCCGTGCGCCATGCGGGGACCTTCCGGCTGGTCCTGACGCTGCTCGACACGCCGACTGCAGGTTCCTCGGGCCTGATCGACCTCGCCATGCCTGTTATCACCAAGACCGGGTGCGGCGATGCGTAAGGTTCTCTTCGCCACGGTCCTCGGCCTCGTAGGCGCCGCCCTGCTGCACATCATCATCATCCTGTCGCTGCCGCAATTTACCGGCCGCGACGCCTATACCCGCGTGCTGGGGCTGCTCGAGATGGACAGTTTCTTCGCGCTGACGAGCACGCCGGGGTCGACCGGCCTTGCCAATGACGATCCCTATCTCAGGGCGGCCGTTTGCAGCTTCTCGATCTCGGACGGGCCGGCGCGCTTCCTCGCCAGCGGCAGCGTGCCGTTCTGGTCGCTCGCGGTCTTCGACAGCAATTCGAACGAAGTCTTCAGCATGAACGACCACACGGCGGTCAACGGCAAGCTCGATCTTGTCGTCGCGACGCCGATTCAGCTGGTAGAACTGCGCAAGTCTCCGCCGGAGGCACTGGCACAATCGATCATGGTGGAGATGAAGGAACAGGACGGCTACGCCGTTTTGAGAGCGATGGCGCCAGTCGACAGTTTCGAGGAGCAGGTCCGCAATTTCCTTGCGGAATCAAGCTGCGAGCCATTTCGGCGCTAGAGTATCCCGCTTTCAAGTGGAATCACTTGAAGCGGAAAGATGCTCTAGAAACAAAGTGCTAGAGCGACCTTAGTGCGTTCATTTGAACGCACGGCGCTTTAGATGCTTCGGACGTGAAGGCATCTGACCGCGCTGTCGCGGTTGCGCGCGGCAGACAGCCAACGCAAAGACTACGTTCAGTGCAGGAATTATGGTGAAGGACCCTGAGGTTTCGGGCCAAGGACGCGCGCCCGGTCGTAACCGGCCGCCGATGCGGGAAATCGAACGTTACTGCTTCTTGATCCGGCGTCCATCGGGTGCCGTCGGCTGCGGGTCGCGGTCGAGGCGTTCGTAGCGGATACCGGTAAACAGAAGCACTTTGGCCCCGCCCGATATGGCCGGCGGTCTACGCGGCGGTACGCGAACCTTTCGGTCCTGAATTCTGATCACGTCTGCCATGCTCGTCTCCACAAAGTCTTGAGACGGATGAACTACCGTACAGATTTCACCCTGCCCTCTCGGGCCAGCGCATTTTTCCAGGCCTTGCCTGGACAGGCGCGCTTTTCTCGTTTGCTCCTTCTTCCGGTCGCCCGGATGTTGCTCTTCTGGTTCACACGACGCAGCCCGATGATAACGGGTCCGCCCCGATTGAGCCATAGGCTGGTTAACAGATTGCTAATACACCGCTGCAACACCAACCTAAATTCATTATCTCGCCAGACGAGCCCCCGAGATGTATCCGAGGTAACAACCCGGAGCGGCGGTTCGCAAACCGCGGCTTTTCGCTAGCGTCGCGAGATCAGGCCAAACAGAAACGACACCCCGGCAACCGCCACCAGCGTCGACAGCGGCTCCTCGCGCACGCGCTCGCGAACGCGTTCCACCATCAACTCCGCCTCGCCCTGCACGACTGCCCTCGTGCCGCTGCCAATCGCAGAGACTGCTTCGGTCAGCCGGGCGATTTCCGCCCGCAGTTCGGCAATCTGCACATCAACCTCAGCACGCGCTTGCGCCTGCGAAACGTTTTCGCTGACTGTCTGCACGGCCTCCAGTTTCTTTTCCACCATTACAATGCTCCCTTGTCTGCGCCGTCTCAACGCTCCGGATGGCGTTTGGTTCCGCCAGAAGCTGCAGAAAACCGGAGCGCCGAAAAGCAAACGGGCGGCCAGAGCCGCCCGTTTTCCAGTCCAACGCAAGAACGCCGTTTCAGGCGCTCCACGTCAGTTTTCGCAGTTCGGATCGTCGAACTGGCACCGAACAAACGGTGCCGGGCGGGCGCCTTCGTAGATGCCGTCATCGTTCTGGCGAACGCGCACGCCGTCGCTGCGACGTTCCCATTCGCGGCGCTCTTCACGCACGGTCTGCTCGCGGTTCCATTCGCTCTCGCGGCGCCGCCACTCGTCTTCACGTTCACCGGTTTCCCAGTCCCGGCGCTCGCGGCGGCGGTCACTTTCCCAGTCGCGGCGGTCGCGCTCGCGCTGGCGCTCCCAGTCGCGACGATTCCGGCGGTCGTCGACCCAATCCGGTCCGTGGCGCCAACGATCGCGCTCGCGATAGAAGTCACGACCGCGGTAGTTGCGGTCCCAATAGTTGTCGAACTGGAAGACGACCGTTGGAATTCCGAGCGGGCGATAATAGCGGGGCTCGACGTAAACGCGATTGCGGCGATAGTCGGCCTGGACATAACGCCCGGCGACCCAGCCGCGCCCACCGTAGAACGAGACATCGCACCACGGCAGATCTGCAAGGCATCCGTGGATTTCCACCGATTCGCCGACCGGGATCATCGATACCGCCGGATAGCGGGTGCTCGGACCGGAGCGCATGTTCACATTGGCAGTGGCAAAGCCTTCGGCAGCCTCGGCGACAACCGGGGCCGCGAGGAGCGCACAGACCGCCGCTGCGCGCAGGATAAATTTCTTCACAGTTCCATATCTCCCATGGAGAGGCCCCTCTTCATTTGGCCTCCAAACGTCGGCGGGCGTCCGGAGCCCTTGACCGTCGCCGCGATAACTCCTGACCGCATGTGGATTTTTTATGGCTGATGCCGCGGATGTCCCCGAGAAATGCGGGGCCAGCGGGGCGAATGGGCGGCCCTGTCGCGCGCCACGCATGTGCCGTAAGCCTGAATAAAGCTCCAACATCCATAGTTAACAGTGCGCTAACGCTTTTCTTCTAATTTTTGCGACGTGTGCCTTTCCGGATCACCGGAAACGGCGATCATGTTTTGCGTGCAGGGAATTACCGTGACGGATCGCTTTCGTGAGTTGGAAAGGCCACAGACCGGCCGCTTGAAGGACGTTGTCCTGATGGCGACGGTTACCGGTTTCGAAAGCCTGCGCATCCCCCGCAAATCCGATATGAAGCAGTTTGCCGAACTGTTCGAACCGCTCTTCCTCGGCTCCAGCAACGAAGCGCGCCGTCAGGCGGCGGCAGCCCTTTCCCAGTGCTCGCAGATCCCCGAAACAGTCGCCGCATTGATCGGCGGCATGCCGATTTCGATTGCCGCGATTTTCCTGACGCGTTCGAAGGCGATAGCCGACCGCACTCTCATTGCGGTCATCCGCGAGCGCGGGCCGGAACATGCCGCAGCAATCGCGCGGCGTCCCAACCTCTCCCCTCTTGTCGTCGATGCCCTGGTCGAGCACCACAATCCACTCGGGCTTGCCGCGCGCAGCAGCGCGGCAAAGCAGGCGGTGGCGGAACAGACACACCCGGAGGCTGCAGCCGCTTCCTTGCGCACCGCCCGCGAAGAAGCGCTCAGGCACGAGATCAAGACCCTGGCGCGAGCGGGGTCACGCAACCCCACGCCGGCCGCCTCATCCGAGGCAATCAATGACGTGCATGCTGCATTGCTTGTTCGCTTTGCCCGCAGCGGCGAGATCATCCTGTTCTCGCGCGTCCTCGGCCAGGCGCTCGGCACCAAGGACGCCCACGTCGAGCGCATCCTGCTCGATATTTCCGGACAGCGGCTTGCGACGAGCCTCGTCGCGCTCGATGTCCAGGCGACCGATGCCGGTTTCGTGCTTCAGGCCCTGTATCCGCATCTTCGTGAGCCCTTCGGCGAGACGAGCCATGCGGAAGCGTTGATCGGCGCCATGAACCGTACCGCCTGCCGCGAACAGCTCGATGGCTGGTTCGAGGCAGAGGCCGAAGAAAGCGCTCCAGCGGCAAGGCACGAAGCCTACTTTGCCGAAAATCCCGCCAACGATGCGCGGCAGATCGGCGCCCGCAAGATTGCAGCGGCCGCCGGCAATGTGCAGCCCCAGCGGCTTTTCGGCCGGCGACGCGGCTAGGCGCAGAAAATACTCATCCTGCTCCTCGCCTTGACGCGGTCTGCTTCCCGTTTCGGGAACATGCCTGGGCGTACCGGTGAGTCCTCGCCCGCCCTAGAAAAGCTGCTTCATCGCTTCGATGGTCCAACTCCACTCGCGACCCGTCGGAGCCTGCGGTCCTGCGATGCGGCCATTGCGATCGGCAAGACGGTGTCAGGGCCGGCTTGCCCCTTCCTCCGGAACCACCTCGAACAGATCGCCATGGTCGTCCAGCTCGATCTCCACGATCCAGCAATCCGGATCGAAGCGGATTTCGCCTGCGAGCGCCGCATCGACCCGCTCAGTATCGCTGTCGCGCAGCCTCACTTCGAACTTGCGGCCGAGCGCGACTTCGTCGTCGAAGAAATTCTGCGGCGCCGGGGCAAAGAGCGTCTCCGTGCCGAGCCGCGTCCGCTGGCGGATGAAGATCGCACCGGCCTCCTCCGCTCCCTTGCGCAGCACGGCCGCATAGCCGCCGAGCGAAAACGCGCGGCGCAAGAGGGACGAGACGAAGATGTGAGACTTCAGGCGCATGAAAGGCTGATACACGCGCTGGACGGCGCAGGCAAATCGGCGGCGCGGTCAAACCCCACTGGCAATCAGAGTGCGCCGATTTCCTTGAGCTTTTTCAAGACCTGGGCACTCGGTTCACCGGTCTGCGGCAGGCGGTAATGTTTCTCGAAATGGCGGATCGCCGCCCGCGTCTGCGCTCCGGCGACGCCATCGACCGTCACATCCGCATAGGCGAGGTTGCTCAGCCCCTTCTGGATGTTCAGCACCAAGGCGCTCGAAACCGGGATTTCGGCACGCGGAACGAAATTGCTCTCCTTCTCGGAGGAACGAATGGCGGCAGCGACCGGATCGATCTCAACGCCACTGCCCTTGGCCTCGGCGAGAGGTCTTCCCGCCGGCATGACCTGAGCAGCCTGATCGCCAGGTGCCGCCCGAAGTGCCTGCAGCAACTCTGTACTGGCCGAACCCGTCTCGGCGCGGCCGGCCTGCGCTTCGAAGCGCAGGATCGCGGCCGCCGTCCGTGGGCCGCTGCGCCCGTCCGGCGCGCCGTCATAAAGGCCGACGCGGTTCAGTTCCTTCTGGATGTCGGCAACGAGCTTCGAGGTCGCGCCACCGGGCACGCTTGCCACGCGCTCAGGCGACGGTTTTTCTGTCGGCAGATCCGCGGAAGCCGCAGCTATCACGTCCTCGACATTGTCCGCCTTGGCCTCGCCCTCGCGCTCGATGACGAAGGTGGTCACGTTGCGCGGCTCGATCTCTTCGCCCTTGGCGATGGCGATCCGCTGCGCGGTTTCGGCGCTGACGAGCGGCACGCGGGTGCGCATCAGCGGTGACGGGTGCACACCGTGCTGGTACCACATGGCATTGGCGGCAACGAAGGAAAACACGACCAGGAAGGCGGCCGAGCCGCCAGAGACCAGGGGATGGCGCGCCATCAGCCGGCCGGCAAGCCCAACACCCTGTCCGGCAAGAGCCAGCCCGCGCACGGCCAGGCCAGGCGCACGCCGCGCGGCCTTCTTCCGTTCAGGCTGTTTTCGCTTGCGCGGCGCCATATCCCCGTTCCTCGTTCAAACCAACGTCTTCGGACCGCCCTCCTTCGGCGGCCGGCCTCGCCTCTCCGTCGCGTAGGCGCGGCGGAAATTCCACCGTCACCGACGAACGCTGCTCTTCTTGCTCGGCAACGGCGATGCCGGAGCCGTCGCGCGGTATCGTCACGACGATGACGGTCCCCTCACCCTCGCGGCTGCGAATCGTGAGGTCGCCACCATGAAGGGCAACGAGGCCCTTGACCAGCGAAAGGCCAAGACCCGTGCCTTCGTAGCGGCGTGTATAGTCGTTCTGGATCTGGACAAAAGGTTGACCGAGCAGCTCCAGCTTGTCGGCGGCAATACCGATTCCGGTGTCGCTGACCGAGAGCTTCAGCATCGCACCGTCCACTTCAGCGTCGATCGTCACGACGCCGCCATGGTCGGTGAACTTCACGGCGTTGCCGACCAGGTTGATGAGAACCTGCTGGAAGGCGCGCTGGTCGGCATTGACTTCGCCAATGCCGCGGGTGACGCGGCTGACGAGCTTGACGCCCTTTTCCGCGGCCTGGTGCGACAGCATCGCCTCGCAGGCGGCAACCGCCTCGGCGACGCGGAACGGCTCGGGCATGAGCTCGTAGCGTCCCGCCTCGATCTTGCTCATATCGAGCATGGTATTGACGACGGAGAGCAGATGTTCGCCCGACTTGTGGATGAGGCTCACATACTCGCGCTGGCGATCGTTCTCGAGCTTGCCGAAATACTCGCCGCCCAGCACGTCGGAAAAGCCGAGGATCGCATTGAGCGGCGTGCGCAGCTCGTGGCTGACGGCGGCGAGGAAACGGGTCTTGGCATCGTTCGCAGACTCCGCTTCGGCGGTCCGGGCCGCCGCCTCGGCGCGCAGGCCTGCCTCCTGAGAGACATCGCGCGACTGCGCAAGGATCGCCGTCAAGTTGCCATCGCGATCGCGCAAGGGCGCCAAGTCGCAGGACATGTAGACGAACTGTTCGCCTTCGATCGGCAAGGTCCGCCGTTCGATACGGATATCGACCGTCGCCCGATCGCCGCCCTGGCGAAGGATGTCGATCGCGCTCAGGAACGTAATGCGGTCGGAGACGTGAATCTGCTCGATGAAGCCGCGGCCCGCCGGGTCGCGCATCAGCGTCAGGTGCTCGGCGGCATCGCGCCCATGCACGGAAAGGACATTGCCGCGCAGGTCATGCACGGTCACGAGGCCCGCAAACAGGTCATAGGCTGCCGAGAGGTCCCGGAGAACGGGATCGGACGGAGCCGGCGCAGCAGTTTCCGGCGCTCGGCCGCGAGCGATCGCCACGGCTGCCGCCAGTAGCGAAGCGGAAGCCCAAAGAGCGGTTCCGAGCGGCAGGGCCGAGGACACGGGTATGGCGAGCGACAGGGCGAGCGGCGCCACCGGCAGTGTCGTCAAAGACACGGCCGCAACAGTGCGCAAACGTTTCGTGTCGCGGCGCCCGGCGGGCGAAGAAGCCTCACGACGGGGCAGCCACAGGGCCGCGATCTCGTCCACGCGGGACGCCCATCTGCCAGCCATGTTACGCAATACGCTCACGCTTTACCCTGCTACATTTGTTGTTCTTGCGAGGCTGGCGCGACCGATTTCCCCTATTTGGAAACCGCGGTTCAGACCGCCTCGTGACATGTCGGAATCTCGCATCCCCGGCTTAATGAAAGAATAAACGCGCCCGTGCCGGAACGGTGCGAAACGGCCGAAAAATCCCGTTTTGGAGCAAATTGAGCGACCTTCATTTCTTGTGGTTAACGGGGCGTAAGCAACGGATTTCTGTGCATTTTCTGCACAGCGTTAACGATTGTGGCGAGCCCGCCGGCACGCCATTGCCGACGCTTCCGGGCTTCGCACACAGGGTCCCGCCACGAACCTTAACGGCGAAAGCTAAAATGCGACACAAATGCGCGGCAAAGCACTCGGCGGCGGCATTTCATTAAAATTTGAAGCAAATGCCGCGCGATTTTGAAAAGCCGTCTTGTGATTCCCGTCCTAATGTCGGTGTCAACAAAGGGACGGACGCTGCCTCGAAGGCAGCAGCTCCCCGAGGAAACGACGGCAGCGTGAACGGGTATCAGGGGATACGACGGCGCTGCGGGATGCCGAAGGCACAAAAGCCGGCTAGAAGACTGGCGAGCTCAGGCAGCTGAACGAAGGATGGGCAGAACATGTGGTTTCTCATCAAGGCGACATTTTGGTTTTCGCTGGTGCTGGTGCTGCTGCCATTCCTCGATCCGTCGAGCTCGCAGAAGCTGGAGCACGCTCCCAAGGTCGAGCTTGGCGACACCTTCGCCGCCGCCAATGAGGCCTTCCAATACATCAGCGCCATCTGCATCCAGAAGCCTGAGATTTGCGAGAAAGGGGCAGAGACCTTCGTCGCCCTCGGCCACAGGGCCCGCGAAGGCGCTCGTATCGCCTATGAGTTCCTGGATACCCAGTTTGCCGAAACCGATGCGGCCCAACCCGATGCCAAGGTGATGACCGGAACGGTCACACCGGTCATGACCGGCACGGTCAAGCCCGCTGCCCATGTGGCAGCACCCGCCACCGAGGTCAGCACCATCGATGCAGAGCCTGTCTTCAAGCGCACGCCGGTTCCGGAAAAGCGCCTCGATCCCAAGGCCGCGATCATCCAGTAGTCATGCCAAGCCCTCGGTCGAGACCGGCGGGCCACCCATTCGCAACTTAACTGCCTGACTTGCCGCCCTGTCGTGGCCGCCGCGAGGATCCCATCCCCTCGCGGCGTTTTCTTTTCAGGCGCAACCTTTGATCGCCAAGAGCCAGCCACGCACAAGCCGTGGCTGCTTAGGTCCGCCGCACGGCAAGCGGAGGCACCCAATGCAGATCTACGGGCTTTTTTCGAATGCGGGCGTGACGCGGCCAGCGACAGCCGGCACATCGACCGCCGTCGAAGGCAAGAGCCCGGCATCGGCCGCATTGCTCCTCGGCACCGATGACGACACTGGTGACCGCGCCGCCGCAGCAAAGAAGAAGCTCGACGACATCAAGGAACAGCTTCGGATGCTCCGGTTCTTCGCATCGGATCCGGAAACGCTCGCGAGGCTCGCCAAGCAACTCGCTCAGCAACTCGGCACGGCAGCCCAGCAGTTGGCCGGCGCAGACGGTGCCGGAGCGATAAACGGCGTTGCCTCCGCTGCGGCCGTGGCCGCCTTGGCAGATACCGGCAGTGCGCAAGTGGAAGGTGCTATCGCCGGAAACGATGCAGCCACGTCCGCAGAGCCGACAAGCTTTGCGGAGCGCGCCTATCGTGAATTCAGCGACGATGACGGTGAGTCCGGCGCCACCACGAAACTGGCCGCCGAACTCAAATCGCTTGCCGAGCAGATAAAGCAGCTGTTGCAAAAGGCCGAGCAGGAATTGCACACCGAGGGATCTGCCCGTGACGCTGACGATGCGCGCGCGGCCGGCCATGCCTTGTCGGCGGCCGTCGGCAAACTCGGCGGGATCGATGCAGGCGCCGGAAATGCCTTCATCTTCCCGTCAAGCGTTTCGATCTGACCGCGCCGGCGAAATGCCGCCGACACCCAAGGTAACTGTTATTGGCGGTTCTCAATGGGCTTGCCATCCCCTATATGAGGACTGAAAGCCCGCATGCCTGATGGCAAAGGGGCATGAACAGGGACAAAGCTCGTTCGCGGCAAGGACCGGCGGGCGTATAATCCCCTGATAACTGGACCCGGACCATGACGACGCTTGACCAGATCATCGACGATTTCGCCTTCCTCGACGAGTGGGAGGATCGCTATCGCTATGTGATCGAACTCGGCAAAGCTCTGCCGGACATGCCGGAAGCCAAGCGGACCCAGGAAAACAAGGTTCAGGGTTGCGCCAGCCAGGTCTGGCTCGTCACCCAGACGGCCGGCAATCCGGAGGACCCTGTCCTGACTTTCGAAGGTGAATCGGATGCGCATATCGTGCGCGGCCTGGTCGCAATCGTGCTCGCCATCTATTCCGGCAAACATGCCTCGGAGATCGCCAAGACCGATGCGATCGATACCTTCGGCAAGATCGGCCTGATCGAGCACCTGTCGACGCAGCGCGCCAATGGCCTGCGCTCGATGATCCGCCGCATCAAGAACGAAGCCGAGCTTCGGCTGGCCGCCTAAAGCGCGTCGCGATCTCTCAGGTTCGCGCCTTGCGCTTTAAGTTTTATGATATTTCGCATGTCGTTATCGCAAAACCGCTGCGCACGTTTGCGCGAAAGGCTTCAAGGCGCCGTCAGGACCTGCCGCAGCGACCGCGCTGTGACAGTACAAAACACAAGAGCCGGATGCTCAGGCCCGGCCCTTGTGTTCAAACCAAATGCCGTCAGGCAAATTGCAGCAACCAGCCGCAAGGCTTCACCAGACGGTTGAAGTCTTATTTGCCACGGCGTTTGCGGCGCTGGCCGAGGCCCATTTCCTTGGCGAGACGCGAGCGTGCTTCCGCATAGGCGGGCGCGACCATCGGGTAGTCGGTCGGCAGGTCCCATTTCTCGCGATATTCTTCCGGCGACAGATTGTGGTGAGTCATCAAGTGGCGCTTCAGCGACTTGAAGGTGCCGCCACATTCGAGGCAGGTGATCTGGTCGTCCTGGACGGACTTGCGAACCGACACGGCCGGCTTCGGCTTTTCAACGGGGATGACGACCGGTGCCGGCGCCGCGGTGTTGTTGAGCGCCGAGTGCACATCTGCGATCAGCGTGGAAAGCTCGGCGACGGGAACCACGTGATTGCTGACGTAGGCGGCAACGATTTCCGCCGTCAGCTCAACCAGAAGTTCATGGCTCGCGCCAAGCGCTGTTTCAGTCATTTCTTTCTCCTATCGGACTTCAGCACAACCCGAAACGGCGTCTCGGGGGGAGGAACGCTTGCAAGAGCCGCCAGGAAGCCTTCGCTGCCTTGGGATGGACCATCAAACGCGGCAAGGACAAACGCCGGCCACGATATCAAGAGTAGGAATTTTGATTACGAAACCTGCTGCCGAGTCACCGGGACGACCGAACTCTCAAAGCAACAACCAACATTCACAACTCAAGCTGGAATTTCAGATCAAAGTATTTCCACGACGACACTTTACATTTACTCGATTAACATCGATGCGTGAAATGTCCAAACATAAATTTGCCGACAGTTAGCAACTTTATCTCCGAATTGCTAAAATGGCCACACTGCATCGCAAAGTTCTGAAATACAGATTCAGAAATGTCATCGATCAGCGATGACGTGGCTCTACTTTTGTGGAAGCTGATCTACAACTGACAGCTTCGTAAGTTTGTAACCGGCCTGATGTGCGGCTTTTGCCAAGAGATGAGCCGAGATTGGTGCAGTCAGAACGAAGAAGAAGAAGCCTGCAAGCGCCCGAATCAGTATCGCCGCATCCAGAGAATGAACGCCCGCAGCCAGCAGCAACAGGCCTGAACCTACGGTGCCGGCCTTAGACGCTGCATGCATACGGGTGTAGAGATCGGGAAAACGCAAGATGCCAATTGCCGCAAGCAGCGAAAAGATCGCGCCGACGATCAACAGAGCGGCAACCAATACAGCAACGGCCATGTCCAGGACGGGGTTCATCGGCGCCCTCCCTTATACTTGCGACGGACCGCATTGGATCTCGGTGCGGACGCGCGCTTTGATTCCGGCGAGCTACGCTCAACGTTGGCCGTCTCTGGCGAAAGCCCGCGAGCCAGGATGAAGCGGGCAAAGGCGACGGTCGCGAGGAAGCCGACCAAGCCAAGGGCAATGGCAATATCGATGTAGAGGTTGAAACCGGTGCGGATCGCGACGACGGCAATCAGGCCAATGGCGATCGCCACCAACATGTCGAGGCCGAGCACGCGGTCCGGTAAGGTCGGGCCGCGGATGATGCGCCAGACAGTAATCAGAAGGGCAACAGACAGCGCGATAAGTGCGAAGCCCGTAGCGAGGGCTTCGATCTGGTCTGGCAGGCTCATTCGAAAGCCTCCTTTATCCGCCGTTCGAAGCCGTTGGCGATATCGCGCCTGAGGCCGCCGGGATCGGCGCAATCGAGCGCATGGACGTAGAGCGTCCGGCGGTCGTCGGAAACGTCGACCGACAAGGTCCCAGGCGTCAGCGTGATGAGATTGGCGAGCAACGCGATTTCGAAATCGCTCCTGACCGTCAAGGGATAGGCAAAGATGCCGGGCTTCAGCTTCATCTTCGGCTGGATGACCATGAGCGCGACCTTTGTGGCCGAGATTGCGAGTTCCTTGAAAAAGAGAGCGGTCAACAACAACAGTCTGAGCGGACGCACCGGATAGGTGATGGGCTGGAGCTCGCGGCGGATCAGCCATAGAGACAGCGCTCCAACGGCGAAGCCGAGGATCAGGTTGGCCAGCGAGAAACTGGCGCTGATCGCGCCCCAGATCGCCGTGAACAGCAGGTTGATGGTGAGGAACTTGGTCACGGGGCACCTCCCGGGAAAACCGAGTTCAGATAGGCCGAGGGCTCAGCGAGCGAGGCAGCCGCACTTTGAATGGTCGAAAGCAGTGGCTCCGGGTAGAGACCAATCGCCAAAGCCAGGATGACCAAGACGGTGAGCGGCAGCAGCGCCGCCGGCGAGATCGTCGCGGAAACCGTCGTGCCCTCCCCGGCTGCCGCATCGCGCCAATAGGCCAGCAGGAAAAAACGCCCGGTGACAACAGTCGTCAGGAAGCCGGTGAAAAGCAGGGCCGCGGCCAGCCACCAGGCGCCGATATCGAGCGCCGCCTTGACCAGCATGACCTTCGGCCAGAAGCCGGAGAATGGCGGCAGACCGGAAACGGCGAAGGCCAGCATGAGCGTCAGCGCCGCGAAACCGGCATGGCGACGGTAAAGGCCTGCCAGCGACGAAAGCGAGAAGCTGCCGCCGAGCTTGGCCGCAACGCCGGATGCGAAATAAAGCGCAGTCATGACGAGCATCGAGTGCAACGCATAGAAGATCGCACCGCCAATGCCGCCCGGCCCGCCGACCGCAATCCCGGCGAGGATCGAGCCGATGCCGGAGACCACGAGATAGCCGAGCATGCGGCGGAAATCCGATTGCGCCAGCGCCCCGAAGGCACCGACGAGCATGGTGAGCGCGCCGGCAAGGGCAATGACGAAGCTCAGTTCCTCGCGCTGGAGCGGCAGCAGCATGACGGTGACGCGGATCAGGGCGTAAATGCCGACCTTGGTGAGCAGGCCGGCGAAGAGCGCCGACACCACGACGCGCGGCGTATGGTAGGAGGCCGGCAGCCAGAAATTGACCGGGAACGCCGCCGCCTTCATGCCGAAGGCCAGCACGAAGAGCGCCGTCAGCGTCATCAGCGGCGCCGTGCCGGCAAGGCCTTCTGCCTTGCGGGCGATATCGGCCATATTGAGCGTGCCAAAGCTCGCATAGAGATAGCCTGTCGTGATCAGAAACAGGGTGGTCGCGACCAGATTGAGGAAACCATACTTCACCGCTCCGTCGATCTGCTCGCGCTCGGAGCCGAGCACGATGAGGCCGAACGACGAGATCAGCAGCACCTCGAACCAGACGTAAAGGTTGAAGATGTCCCCCGTCAGAAATGCACCCGAAACGCCGGCCATCAGCAGCATCAGGAACGGGTAGAAGCCGTAGCGCCGACCGCTGTCGTTGATATCCGCGAGCGAATAGATCCCGCCGGCGAGTGCCACCACCGAGGCGGTCAACGCAAACAGAGCGCCCGTCAGATCAACGGTGAAGGCAATGCCGAAGGGCGGCAGCCAGCGTCCCATGACCATTGTCACCGGACCGCTCGCAAGCACATGCCGAAGCAGGAGAATGTCTATCAACACGAGACCGGCCAGTCCGAGGACAGCGATGTAAGGGTGCCAATCGATCTTTCGGCGCAGCATGACAAGCAGTGCGCCGATCGCCAGGCACCAGGCGACCGGCAGGATCACCAGCCAATCGGCAGAAGCGGCCGGCTCGAGAACGAGTGCGGCGGAAAGATCTGCGTGGGGAGAAGTTGAAGCGGCCATGGGTCGGTCAGTATCCAAGCGGCGGAGCCGGCTCGTCCTTCGGCTCGGCGACGCGCATCTCGTCGGTATTGTCGGTCTGCAGCACCTCGTAGGCGCGCCACGCGAGAACCAGCAAGAAAGCGAAGAAGGAGAAGGAGATCACGATCGCTGTCAAGATCAGTGCCTGCGGCAGAGCGTTTGCCGCCGGTCCCGTGAGCGCGTCCTGGTGGCCGGGGACGACCGGCGGCACGCCGCGCGTCAGCCGCCCTCCGGTGAAGATCAGCAGATTGACGGCATTGCCGAGAATGGCAACACCAAGCAACACCCGGATGATGGATTTCGACAGCAGCAGGTAGACGGCGACCGTGAAGAAGATACTGACGAGCAGCGCGAACCAGGCTTCCATCATTCGCCTCCCCGCTCTTCGAGCGAAAGCGCAATCGAGCTGATCGCCCCGACGACGACGAGATAGACGCCGCAATCAAACAGCATCACCGTCGAGAGCGGGACTTCCAGGCCGAGAACCGAAGGATAGATCCAGAGACCGGTCATGAAGGGGACGCGTGCCGCAATCGAGATCAGGCCGGCGACCGTCGCTGCGAACAGCCCCGCGCCGGCAATCGCCATCGGGTGAAAATAGATCGCACGGCGCACCGTCTCGACGCCGCAGGCGATGCCGTAGATCGCCAGCGCCGAAACCGCGATCAACCCGCCAATGAAGCCGCCGCCGGGCTCGTTGTGGCCGCGCAGCAGCACGAAGATCGAAAACAGCACCATCAGGCTGGTGAGAAAAGGGGCGACGGCCCGGAAGATCACCGACTTCATGCGCGTTCCTCCGCATCCGGATCATTGTCGGCGATGCGGCGGAGAGAACCAGCCCTCAAGCGGACCAGCGACAGGATGGCAAGACCGGTGACCATCACCACGGCGATCTCACCCAGCGTGTCCGTACCGCGGAAATCGACGATGATGACGTTCACCACATTGGCGCCGTGCGCGATCGATTTCGAATAGAGATTGAAGAATTCCGTCAGCGTGGAGTCAAAGGGAACGCCCGTCGTCTTCAGTAGCATCAGGCCGAAACCCAAGCCGCAGGCGAGTGCAATGGCAAAATCCGGGACCTTCTGGGCAAGCGGCCGATGGTCGGACGGCGAGAGCCTGAGGCGCGTCATCACCAGTGCCAGGACGACGACCGACAGCGTCTCGATCATGAACTGGGTGAAGGCAAGATCCGGCGCACCATAGAGCAGGAAGATGACGGCAACGGCAAAGCCCTGGATGCCGAGCGAGACGATCGCTGTCAGCCGATCCGGAGCGAGCACGACGGCAACGAGACCGATGACCGCGATGGCCATGATCGCAAGCTCGTGCAGTGGCACGTCGGGTGCAAAGAACGGCGCGCGCGGCAGTTCGCCGTAGGTGAGCGGAACGACCAGCAGCACGCAGGCAACCAGGATGAAGGTCGCCGTCATGTAGACGTCGAGGCGGCCGGATTGCAGCCGGCGCGTCAGCCCGACGGAAAAACGAACGAGCCCGCGGATGAGCTGGTCGAAACCACGGTCCGGCCCCCAGCCGATATCGGCAAGGATTGCGGCGATGAAACCACGCAAACGATCGAGCTTCAGGTAGAAAACGATCCCGATCAACGCGGTCGCGGTCGACATGGCCAGCGGCACCCCGACATGCGGAACGACGGACATCGTGACCGCACGCGGTTCGCCTGATATCGCCGATGCCATCGGCGTCGACACGAGTTCGTGGGTCAACCCCGAGAGCAAGGCGGCGGAAAGCCCCTTGGCGGCAAGCAGCGCCGGCCCGAGCCAGAGCAGCACCGGCGCCTCGTGCGCCGCCTTCGGCGTCTCCACCTTCGCACCGATGAAAGGCTTGAGGGCGACGGCAAAGGCCACCGCGAACATCAGAGCATTGCCAAGGATCGCGATTGCCGCAAAGACCACGGAGCGCCGGTCGAAGCCGGAGAGCGCGTAGTAGATTTCCTCCTTGGCGATGAAGCCGAAGAAGGGGAACAGGCCGCCCATCGAAAATGCGGCTGCAAGCGCAATGACGAACGTAAGCGGCATGGCGGAGCCCAAGCCCCCGAGCCTGGTCACGTCACGCGCGCCGGTCTCATGATCGATGATGCCAGCAACCATGAACAGGGCACCCTTGAACAGGGAGTGTGCGACAAGATAGAGCGCCGCCGCCTCGATCGCGTGCGGGAAGCCGAGACCGGTCAGCATGACCAGCAGCCCGAGCGAGGCCATGGTCGTATAGGCGAGCATCAGCTTCAGATCGGTCTGGCGGCAAGCAAGAGCTGCGCCGATGACGAGCGTGGCGCCGCCGAAGAGCGGCAGCAGGATCTGCCATTCGGGCGTGCCGCCGAGCACGGGATTGAGCCGCATCAACAGATAGACGCCGGCCTTCACCATTGTCGCGGAATGCAGGTAGGCCGAAACGGGAGTCGGTGCTTCCATCGCGTTCGGCAGCCAGAAATGGAACGGAAACTGCGCCGACTTGGTGAAGGCGCCACCGAGGACGAGAATGAGCGCGGCCAGATAGAACGGGCTTTCGCGCATCTCCGTGCCAAAGGCCATGAGCAGCGAAAGCTGGGTGACGCCGCTGACGTTCCAGATGATCAGGAGCCCCGCGAGCAGAAACAGGCCCCCTCCTCCGGTCACGACCAGCGCCTGAAGGGCTGCGCGCCTTGCGGCTTCGCGCGAATGGTCGAAGCCGATCAGCAGGAATGACGTGATCGAGGTCAGTTCCCAGAAAACGAAGAGCATCAGGAAGCTGTCGGACACGACGAGCCCGAGCATTGATCCCATGAACATCAGGATGAACGAGAAGAACCGTCCCTGCTGCGGATGGCCCTTCAGGTAACCGCCGGAATAGAGCACGATCAGCATGCCGATGCCGGCGATCAGCAGGACGAAAGTTAGCGACAGACCATCGATCAACCAGGAAAAGCTGACATTGAACGACGGGATCCAGGCATAGCCACCGGTGACCACCTCGCTTTTGGCCACGTCCGGCCAGAAGCGGGCGAAATGCAGGACAATGGCCGCTGGGAAGAGTGCCAGAACCCAGGCCGCATTGTGCCCGAGGAGGCGCGTGAGCAGCGGGGCGACCAAAGCCCCCACGAAGGGGAGTGCGAGAGCCAGAAATGTCAGGGCCGCAACATCCATCGTCCTGGCCTGCTCCTTTATGTTTTCACGATACAATCAATCGAAGACCCGACATAAAAGAAGGGTTGTGGCGGCTCAAGCCTTATCCAGATAAAATCGACGTTATGTGCCGTTAAGTCGCTTCGGAGATCGGACGCAGCAGTCCAAGCACTATCAGATTCGTTCGTTTCATGCGGCGGCGGCCGACAACAATTAAAATGCTGTTAGCATAATATTCAGTTGTCGTCGCAGCAGGATCGAACGTCCTAGAATCGGGACAATAAGACGTGGTAGTTGTACGTAAAGGCTTCTTCAATTCAAAATAATACGAAGCCTGGATCCGCCTGCCGGCGGAAACCAACGGCTGCTCGGAACGTCTGCCTTCGACGATATCTGTGAACCGCAAGGCGCCGGCTCATCGACCGTCTTTCTGCCGCAAGCAGCATGAAACGGAACAACACAACGATCACGGGCGAGGCCTGCTTGGAACGATCTCGCATAGTCGTCATCGCCAGTATCCTGGCTGCACTCGGCGCGATCCTGCCGATGATGGCGGCCTATTATCTTTCCTGGTCGATCGCGGTGCGCAGCGAGCAGACACGGCTTTCCCATCTTGCCGACTACGCCATCATGCGCGCCGATGCGGCGCTCGAGGAAGCCTCCCGGGCGCTGAAAGCCGCCGACCGGTTTGACATGCCGCCCTGTATGGCAACACATATCGCAGCGCTGCGCTCCCTCGTCGTCAATACGACCTCCATCGAAGACATCGGCTATTTCGAAAACGGGCTGCTCAGGTGCACGTCGTGGGGCTATCCGCCGCGCCGTCTCACCCGCTCTCCGCCCGCCGATTTCTTCGCGAGCAACGGCGTCGAAGTCATCCCGCGGATGTACCCGACGATCAGTACCGGCGCCCCCATGACGGCGTTTCGCTATCGTTCCTACACCGTACTGACCAACCCGGCTCGATTTGTCGACGTGATTGCGGAGCCCGGCACCCGGCTTGCAGTCGCCACGAAAAACGGCGTCCTGATCGGCACTCTGAACAATCCTGACGCGTCGCTTACGGCCCGGCTCGCCGAACTTCCCGAAACCGGCAGCAACGCCGACGATCTGTTCGCAACCTCCCATGGAGCAAACTGGATCGCCGTCGCGAGCGCCCCCAACATCGCCATTTTTAAGGACATGGACCGGGAGCGCCTGCTGCTTCTGCCGGTCGGCGCCCTGGTCGCAGCGCTTATGGTCGGCCTCGTCGTCTGGCTGTCGCGGCGCCGCCTTTCGCCGCTCGGAGAGCTCTCCATCGCCGTTCAGCGGCGCGAATTCATCGTCCACTATCAACCGCTCATCGAACTGAAGACCGGCATCTGCGTCGGTGCCGAAGCGCTCGTACGCTGGCGGCGGCCCGACGGGCAAATGGTCCGCCCCGATCTCTTCATACCGCTGGCGGAAGAGAACGGCCTGATCGAAGAAATCACCGACCAGGTCATCTATGCCACGATTGCCGAGCTGAAAACGGTCCTCCTTGCGGATCGCTCGCTGCACATTGCCGTCAATCTTGCCGCCGACGACATCAAATCGGGGCGCATCCTGCCGGTGATCCAGGCGGTGCTGGAAAACACCGGCATACTGACCCAGCAGATCTGGCTGGAAGCGACCGAACGGGGCTTCATGGATGTGAAATCGGCCCGCGCAACGATCGAGGAGGCCCGCCGGCGCGGCCACTCGGTGGCGATCGACGACTTCGGCACCGGCTACTCAAGCCTGCAATACCTGCAGGAGCTTCCGCTCGACGCACTGAAGATCGACAAATCCTTCATCGACACGATCGGAACGGACTCTGCCACCAGTTCGATTACGCCGCATATCATCGACATTGCCAAGTCGCTCGATCTCTACATCGTCGCCGAGGGCATCGAGCGGCAGGAGCAGGCCGACTATCTCATCGAACGCGGTGTCCAGTATGGCCAGGGCTGGCTGTTCTCCAAGGCGTTGCCCGCAGCGGAATTCATCGCCTTCTACAACAACAGCAAGCGCCGGCGCGGCGCCGGCCCGACCGTAATCCGCCGCGAGATCGCCTGACGCCACGCCGTCGACCGCAATGCCGGGCCGCGACGTGAATTGCGCGCTTCCGGCGGCATTCCTATATAGTCGCCGCAACGACAGGAGATCTTTCATGACGACCGTTAAGACGCCCAAGGTGGTGAAGACCGATGCGGAATGGCGGGCCATACTCTCGTCGGAACAATACCGCATCACCCGTCAGCAGGGTACCGAGCGTCCGTTCACCGGCCCTTTCGTCAACAACAAGCAGACCGGCACCTATGAATGCGTCTGTTGCGGCCGAGCCCTCTTCCGCTCGGACACCAAGTTCGATTCCGGTTGCGGCTGGCCGAGCTATTTCGCTGCGATCGACGACCAGGCGATCCGCGAGATCGAGGACCGCTCGCACTTCATGGTGCGCACGGAAATCCGCTGTGCCGACTGTGACGCCCATCTCGGTCACGTGTTCCCGGACGGCCCGCCGCCGACGGGGCTTCGCTATTGCCTCAACGGCCATGCGATGACGTTTACCGAGGATTGACACCGGCGCGCGGAAGGAGTGGCATGGGGGCTGCTGTTCCATTAGGAACAGGCCCTGCACCGAAGCCGCGCTATCTAGACTTTGGGTCGAGCAAGCGAGAGGAGGTCCGCATGCTGCGCATCCTGACAGCACTCACGCTCCTGCTTTCGTCTGCCCTGGCAGCGGCGGCCGCCGACGATTGGCTACCCTATGCCAATGCGCGTTTCGGCTACGTGCTCGACATTCCGCCTGGCTTCGAACTGCAGAGCCAGGGCGACAATGGCGACGGCGCCAGCTTTCATGCCAACGACAATGGTGCGACCCTTTCGGTCTTTGGCAGCACATTGCTGGATGGCGACTTCGAGACTGACGTCAACGACCGCATCGGGATCGAGCGCGAGGGCGACTGGCGGATCGCCTATGCGCGGGTGACGGCAGCCTGGGCAAGCTTTTCGGGCGTCCGTGGGGAAGAAGTGTTTTATACCCGTGCCATCGCGCTCTGCGACGGCAGCGCCGCCTATTTCCGCCTTCAGTACCGCAAGAGCCGGCTCACCAGTTTCGACGGCGTGATCTCGCGGATGGCGGAGGCCCTCAGGCCATCGGAAGGCTGTCAGCACCCGCCTGTCGCTGCGGTTGCGGGCGAAGCGCCGAACTGACCGCCGCTCAGGCTGCGGCGCTGAAGCAGCTCACCACGGCCGAATAGTGAACGGCCGCACCGGTCACAACGAAACCGTGCCAGATCGCGTTCTGGAAGCGCAGCCTTTCCCAGACATGGAAAATCACGCCGGCGGAATAGATGATGCCGCCGATCAGGATCAGCACCAGCGTCGTTGCCGTCAGCGCCGACAAGAGCGGCCCGACAGCGAGCACGCCGCTCCAGCCCATGGCGAGATAGAGCAGGATCGCCAGCCGGTCGAACCGGCCGGGGAAAAGACATTTGATCGCAACGCCAAGGGCCGCAATCGCCCAGATGCCGATCAGCATCACGAACAGGAACGGGTCTTCCAACCCGCGCTGCAGGAACGGTGTATAGGTCGCGGCGATCAGGATGAAGATCGAGGAATGGTCGAAGCGGCGCAGGAACCATTTGGTCCGCGAGATCGGATAGAGATTGTAGAGAAACGAGATCGACAGCGTCGCGAGCAGCCCTGCCCCGTAGACGGCGGCGGCAGCGAGTTGGCCGCTGGTGCTCCAAAGCGTCGCATAGAAGATCAGTGCGGTGACACCGACGAGCGCGGCGGCAAGACCGATGCCGTGCACGATGCCGTCGGCAATCAATTCCGAGCGGTCATAGTTCCATTTGACGCCAGCGAATTCCACGCGATCCCTCTCCCGGGTCTCTGTCTTTTTCTCGGGCACGCTCGTAGCTGTCGCGCCATCATCGCCATCCTGCCACAGCCCTGGGCCGCCGCAAAGATATGGTGGCGTGGCGAAAGCATCAACTTTTGCAACGCATTACAACAATCGCATGACATATCTGCTGAGTGCGCGGGACCTTGTTCGCAGGCGCGGCGATGACCACATGCGCTGACAAGATTACGCCGATCGGGAGGAGAACCATGTCGAAGTTGCGCACCCCTCAGCCGGAACTGGCGGCCGCGCTCAGCGAGCTTTGCCTGCGATCGAAAGCGGTATGGGGATACGACGCCGCCTTCCTGGAGGCTTGCCGTCCGGCGCTGACGCTGACGGCCGAGGACTGGAAGGATTCGGACCTGCAGATCGCCGTCGATGGCGAGCGGATCCTCGGTCTGGCGCAGGTTCGCTCCGATGGCCAGATCGCCGAACTCGACAAGCTCTTCATCGATCCGGACGCGCGCGCCACTGGCATTGGCCGCAGCCTTTTCGCCTGGTGTGTCAAAGCAGCGCTCAACCGCGGCGCCACGGTCATGACGATCGATGCCGATCCGGGCGCTGCCGATTTCTATCGCCGCATGGGCGCGGTCGATGACGGCGTCATGGCATCGACCGTAATCCCGGGGCGCTTTCTGCCGAGACTGAAGCTGGAACTAAGATAACCATCCGAAGATCGCCGCTGCGGGCACGGCGGCGATCGCTCGATGGTTCATCTTCCGCCCCGGGCAACCTCCGCCGCACATTCCTGACAGAGCGGCGCATGGGGAACAGCTTGCAGGCGCGCTGACGAAATCGGCAGGCCGCAGCGGACGCAGGTGCCGAAGGTGCCGGCGGCGATCCGGTCGAGTGCCGCGTCGATCGCGCGGATCTCTTCCTGCCCGGCAAGCCCGAGGCCTTCCAGAACCTCGTCGCCTTCCCGCTCGGTCACGCGATCCGGCACATCGGCGTTCATGGGCTCATCGAGATCGTGCTCGATCTTGACCAGCCGCCCCTGCAGCTCCTCCTTGCGGTGGGTGAGGCGGCTGCGAAAATCGTCAAGCGCAAACTTGTCCATCTGAAGACTCCTCGGCGGTGGCGGCGCAGGATCGCGCCGCAGCCGCTCTTATTGTTGGTGGGTTACCGGTCGACGAGTACGGCGCAGGGGCAATGGCTGACCACGCGGCTCGCGGTCGATCCGATGAAGTAATCGATCAGGCCCGGCCGGTGGGAGGCGATGATCACCAGATCGGCATTCTCTTCGCTCGCGCAGGCGTTGATGGTGCCGGCAGCACCGCCGGTGCGAATTTCAACACGGCCGTTGATCCCGTGCTTGGTCTTCATGTCCTCGAGCGTCTTTTTTGCCTGCTTGCGGGATTCCTCGACCATCTCCAACGGGAAATCGACGATCATGTAGCCCTGCGCATAGGCATTCAGATCTTCGACAACGTTGAGCAGGACAATCTCGCCCCCTTCGTCGATCAGCTTCTCGGCGATGCCCAGCACAGATTCGCCGTGCTCGAGCTGATCCATGGCAATCGGGACGATGATCTTCTTGTACATGCTGTACTCCTTCTGTTGCCCTCATGGATCGCCGCGCCAGATGTGGCGGGCCAATCCCTCGTCTGGAGATTGCGCCTCGACCGCTTTCCCGGCTTTGATTGAAATCAAATCGAAAGCGCCGCGCTCGCGTGACCCTACTCAAATGGAGGTAGGGCGACGGCAACCACTGTCAACGCTCATCGAACACAACATCAAGCGACTGACGGGCTTCCGTGAACGGACGAGCCGGCCCATATTCCTGACAACAGTTTCAACGAAACTGGGCCGGCAGAGCGGCTACGGTTTCGACGCCCAAGGAGGCAGACATGACGGATACCCCGACCGAACACGCCCTTGCCATGCCTGCGCATGTCGACCACGCACATCTGGTCGTCCGGGATCTGCCCGTTGTTTCGGCCTGGTACCAGAAAATCATGGGCTTGAAGCCGATCGAAACGAGCAAAAGCGGCGAAACGCTCGGCGTTGCCGGCCACCCGCTCCTCAGCCTGACAACCGAGGGCAACGCTGCCAGGGCACCCCGCAATGCGCCGGGTCTCTTCCACAACGCCTTTCTCGTGCCGAACCGTGGGGAGCTCGGCCGTTGGCTGGCCCACGCCGCCCACAACAACACCAGGCTACAGGGCGCTTCCGACCATCTGGTCAGCGAAGCGATCTACCTCGCCGACCCCGAAGGCAACGGTATTGAGGTCTATCGTGACCGGCCGCGCTCCGAATGGAGCTTCAACCCCGACGGCACCGTCGGCATGGACACGCTGCCGCTCAATCTCCAGGCGCTCTATGACGAAGCACCCAAGGACAATTGGGACGGCATGGCTGATGGAACCGCCATCGGCCATATCCATCTGCAGGTCTCCAACATCCCCGAAGCCGACGCGTTCTTCCGCGACGTGCTGGGGCTCGGGCTGATGGCACGCTATCCGGGCGCGAGCTTCTTCGGTTCGGGCAAGTACCACCACCATGTCGCCGCCAACATCTGGAATTCGCGTGGCGCACCGAAGCGCGAAGGCCATATGACCGGGCTTTCGGACTATACGATCCAGTACAAGGACCCGGCCGAACGCGCCGCGGCGCTTGCCAAGCTCGATGCGCTGGAAATTCCGGTCAACCGCGCCGGCGATGGCTACAGCCTCATCGACCCCTGGGGCATCGGCCTCAAGCTGGTCGCCTGACCCCTCTCTCCCGGGCTGCAGACGAATGATGTCTGCGGCAACTCGTCGGCCGCAGCCGCCTCAGGCGCTGCGGTCGTATTTTTGCTGCGCCTCCAGCACCGCCTCGATGTTGTCTTCGGCCCAGCGCGTCAGGGCGGCGACCGTCGACGTCAGCGTGCGGCCAAGCGGCGTGATCGCATATTCAACGGTCACTGGCACGGTAGCATAGACGCTGCGGCTGACGAGACCGTCGCGCTCCAGCTTCTTTAGAACCTGCGACAGCACCTTCTGCGAAATGCCATCGATCTCGCGCTTCAGCTGATTGAAGCGCACCGGCTGTTCGTCAAGCTTGCCGAGCACCAGGACCGCCCATTTGTCGGCAAGCCGGTCCAGCACCAAGCGGGTCGGGCAAGTCTGGATATAGACGTCGTATTCCATCAGGCACGCCCCCACGGCGGTTTCCGGCCGGAAACCATGTCACCAAAACCTGCCTCCTTTACAGCATTTTTCTGGATTTATATCTAGTATCCATCCGCAATATGGTTTCATTTTGATACTAAGGAGCATGACGATGGCAGGCAAGATTCTGGTTCTCGGGGCAAATGGAACGATCGGCAGCAAGGTGGTGCGCGCGTTGATCGCAGCCGGGGAAACGGTCAAGGCAGCATCCCGCAAAGCGACGCCGGTCGAAGGCGCCGAAGCCGTCGCCTTCGACTACCAGGACGCCGCGACCTTTGGGCCTGCGCTAAATGGCGTCGACCGCATCTTTGTATTGACGCCGGGAGGTTACCTCGACCCGGTGAGCCTGCTCGGCCCGATCGTCACCGCTGCTGCCGCACGCGGCATCAAGATCGTGCTGATGACCGTCATCGGCGTCGACGCGGATGACAAGATCCCCTACCGCCAGCTCGAACTGCTTGTCGAAAAGACCGGCGCGCCCTTCGTCATCCTTCGCCCCAACTGGTTCTCCGACAACTTCCAGACCTACTGGATCGAGGGCATCCGCCATGGCGCTATCGCCGTGCCGGCGGCCGAGGGCAAGACGAGCTTCATCGATACGCGCGACATCGCCGAATGTGCGGCAGCCGCCCTCACGAGCGACGCCTTCAACGGACGCGCCTACAATCTCACCGGCCCGGAGGCGCTGAGCTACGACGAAGCCGCCGCGATCCTGTCGCGCGTCACCGGCAAACCGATCGCCTATGCACCGGTCGACGACGATACCTTCGTTGACATTCTGACAGCTGCCGGCGTGCCGGCGGACTATGCCCGCTTCCTTGCCTCCATCTTCTATCCGGTGCGCGAGGGCTGGGTCGCCAAACCGACCGGCGACGTGAAGACGATGACGGGCCATGAGCCGCGCAGCGTGGAGACCTACGCCAAGGACAACATCGCGGCGCTCAAAGGCTAGCCACTATCTGATCGCTCCCGCCCGCCGACTGGCGGGCGGCATGCCGACAGAGAACTATATATTCCTAAAGTTGCGGATGAAGCTTTTTGAAGTCCTGCGTCAACACGTCGCTGGATAGCCGCTGCTTAGTCGATCAATAAACTTGAGTATTTTACTCACATATCTTAACCGCATGCCCAAGTGGCCTCGCCCAAGGCCACATACATGCGGAGTTAATGATATGAAAAATAAGAATATTTTTATAGCTGCCCTGGCAAGCAGCACCCTGCTTTCAAGCCCTGCCCTGGCCGTTGACTTCCGCCCCCAGGCGGAGATCGAAGGCGGCTTCTTCAGCGGTGGTTCGGGTGCCAGTGGCGGCTTTTTCCTGCCCTTCGTGCTCGATTCGGGCAATGCGATTTTCATCGATACACGCGGCGCGATTGAAAATGACTCCGTCCGTCAGGGCTCGATCGGTGCGGGCTATCGCTTCCGCGCCAGCGATCAATGGGTGATCGGCGCCTATGGCTATTACGACTATCTGAAGAGCAGCTACGGCAACTCCTTCAGCCAGCTGTCCTTCGGCCTTGAGGCGTTGAGCGGCGACCTCGAAATGCGCGGCAACTTCTACCTGCCGCTGACGGGTGCCAAATCACTCAGCGCGTTCAATACGGCCTACGTGCGCGACCACGTTGCTCGTCTTCCAGGAAGGCAAGGAACGGGCGCGGCGCGGCATCGATGCCGAAATCGGCGGCCGGCTGCCGGTTGTTCGAGGAAGACTCCAAGGTGCAGCTCAAGGTCTTCGGCGGCAGCTACTGGTATGGCGGCCGCAACCTCGACGACATGTTCGGCGCCAAGCTGCGTGCGGAGCTGACCTTCGCCGACCTGCCCGGCCTCTCCGACGGCTCGACGGTTTCGCTCGGCGTCACCGGCACCTATGACAACGAGGACAAGCTCAAGGGCGCCGTCATGGCCCGGCTGCGCATTCCGTTCGGAGCGACCGGTTCGACCGGCAACGCCTTCGACCCGATGACGCAACGTGTCGAAAGGTCGACCAGGATCCACACCCACGCAGGCGCCACCGGCGACATCGAAGCGGCCCAGCTCGCCAACAGCGGCCGCAACGCCGGACGGGTCGTCACAGTTTCCTCGGCTTCGGGCAGTGCCTCTGATATCAACGCCCTGATCGGAGCTGCGGGCGCCAACGCGCTGATCCTCACCGACGGCAATCTCGGCGTCGACCAAGCGCTCGCACTCGGCAACGGCCAGACACTTCTCGGCGGCGGCGGTGCGCTTGCCGTGCGCGGCACAAGAAGCGGCGCGACGGCCACCTTCGTCAATGACGGCGCGGCCACGACGATCACCGGCTACAATCCGGCCCAGGACGTGATCGCGATGGCAAGCGGCAGCACGGTCTCGTCGCTTGCGGTCCGCGGCGGTCTCGCCGGCATCTCGGCGACCGATGCAGCGAACGTGACGATCGACAACGTCGATATTTCCGCCACCAATCACGACGGCATTCGCTTTACGCGGGTCAATGGCGCGCTGGTTCAGGACAGCCGCATCCACGATCTCTTCATCTGCGAAAACAACACGACCTGCGAATTCTCGATCTACAATCCGAACAAGGCGCCCTTTGCCGCCGTCAGCTCCGTCGGCAGCCGCCACGTGACAGTACGCGACACCTCGATCGACAAGGTGACCTACGGCGTCTTTGCCGGCGGCGAATTCAGGAAGGTCGGCCGGACAGACTATGAGCTGGTCACCGGCACGGAAAACGTCACGATCGACAACGTGACGATCAGCAACTCCCGCCGCGAAGGTGTGCTGCTCGTCGCAGGCAAGGATGTCAAACTCGATCGTGTCTCGGTCGACAATTCCAAGCAGGATCGCGACATGGATCTCGTGGTGCTCCAAGGCACTTCGAATGTCGCCATCAACGACATGCGGCTCATGGGCGGCATCAACGGCCTGATGCTCGTTTCCAGCCCGAACCTCGATGCGACGACTACCGACGTCAACGTAAAGGGCCTGACGGTCGACGGCACGCGCAATGCCGGCATCTTCTTCAATCCGGTCTCGGGCATCTCGCTTCAGGACGTCGCCGTTACCAATGCCGGCACCTATGGCGCCTACATCTACGGCAACGAATACGAGTTCCTGGGAGGACCGGTGCGCGACATCGTGCTGAAGAACATGACGGTCGACAAGGCCGGCAAGGCGGGCCTCTACTTCTCCGGTCCGACCGAGGACATTACGGGCAATGTCAGCGTCACCAACACGCCGAAGGATTGCCTGCTCGACAACGGCTGGTCGGCGGGAACGATCACCCAGTCGCCCGGCTCGGTGCTGACAGTCAACGCTACCAAACTCGACCAGGGCAACGCCGCGGCCCGTTGCCGATAACGCGCAAGCCACGCCCGGACAGCTGGGCGTGGCTTCTCTTTGTTCCGATCGGGTTGACCTATTCTGGTTGACGGCACTCGAAGGTGACCGGGTGGTCACCGGCGATGCGGGGGACCGCCCCTCCCGGTTTCCGGGACGGTGCCCTGTCAGACCGGCAGGCGGCAGACTGCGCCGACGAGCCTGGCAACGAGCGGTCGCACGAGAAGCACGCAGATGAAGGCGACGGGCATTGCCAGTCCGTAGGAGCTGAGCACGCGGGCCGGATAACCGGCATCGATGCCTGTGTTGGCGCCGACGATGACGCAGCACATCAGAAACGCCATGATCGCCGACATGAAGAAGGCAAAGGCGATGGGCGCCGCTCGGGGCGGCAACTTGCGGCGACGCGCGATCCGCGGAGCCGATAGGGTGTCTTCCATCAGAAGCTCTCCTGAGATGACCGAGGGGACCACCCCCTCGCTTCGGACCGAACTTATACGGATCGCGCTGCGGCGATGTAGGCCATTGCAGCCTCCTTCAGAAATAGGCAAAACCATCGAATAGATACCAATATTCGATGGATGGGATTATGGACACGCTGCGCGGGGTGGAGAGTTTCGTCAGAAGCGTCGAAGAGGGCAGCATCGCCGCGGCCGCGCGAAAGCTGGGGATCACCCCCGCATCGGCAAGCCAGAACATTGCTCGGCTTGAACGTACGCTCGGCAGTCGGCTGCTCAGCCGGACAACCCGCCAGCTCGGGCTCACCGAGAGCGGCAGGATCTATTACGAGCGGGTACGCGGTGTCGTTCATGAACTGGAGCTTGCAGCCGCTGCCGTCTCGGCGCTCAACGCCGAACCGCGCGGACCGCTCAAGATCGCTTCATCTGTCGCCTTCGGCCGCCATGTCGTGGCACCCCTGGTGCCGTCCTTCGCTGCCAAATATCCCGATGTCTCGATCGAACTCGTCGTCACCGATCGGGAGATCGACCATATCGGCGAAGGGATCGACATCAGCGTGCGCTTCGGTCTGCAACTGGAACAGGGCTTGATCGCCCGCAAGCTTGCTTCCGTGCCGATGATCATCTGCGCCGCGCCATCCTATCTGGAGCGGCGCGGCCGTCCGCAACGGCCGGAAGACCTCATCCACCACGATTGCCTCGTCTATCGCTATGCCGGGCACGGCCGCATCTTTCGCTGGGCATTCACCCGCGACGGCTTGCGCTTCGAGCCGGAACTGAAAGCGACGATCGTCAGCAACGACATCGACACGCTTGCCGAAATGGCGATCGCCGGCGCCGGCATCACCCGCCTCGGAGCCTTTATCGCAGCGCCGCTGATGGAGCGCGGCCTGGTCGTGCCGCTGTTTGGCGGCGCACCTCGCGAAGGCGTTGCCAACACCGACCACGAGCCCTTCGACTTCTATGCCTGCTTTGCCGATCGCCAGGCGGAAACACCGAAGGTTCGGGCGTTCATCGACCATGCGGTGCAGTCGCTCAAGGGCCGGTGGTAGCCGTCACAATCGCCCGGTAGCCACGCTATAAGGCGGGCACCGCCTGCGGGACATTCTGCTGGTCGGCTTCCTCCGCGAGCTTTGCCTCGCGGCGAAGCTTGAGTTTATTGCCGACTTCGACGATCGCATGGATCGCCGGCACGAATTCCTCACCGAGGTCGCTGAGCCTGTATTCGACCGAAGGCGGTGACGTTGGCACGATCCGCCGTTCGATCGCGCCTTTCTCCTCCATCTCCTTCAGTCGTGTGCTCAGCACCTTCGCCGATATCCCGGGGATATCAATCTTGAGCTCACTGAAGCGACGCGGACCGCCGCTCAGATACCAGATGATGTTGGGCGCCCAGGCGCCGCCGAGCATGACCATGCACTCGCCGACCGGGCAGGTAGGCGGCAAGGGGGCGGCCCTATTCTTTCGAATTTTCAAGCTACGGAAAAAGCGTCTCCGAGCAGATGGGCGCGCCCATCGGATAGCAGCGTCTCGACGTTGCCGAGGCGTTTGCCGACCTGCGCTGCGGCGGCTTCCTTTGCGTCGGCGCTCGCCGTCTTGCTGAACAGTGGCGAGAACGCCTTGTGCAATTCGGAAGCGATGAAGTTCAGTTGCTCCTGCAGGCGAGTGCGCTCCAGCG
This sequence comes from Ensifer sp. R-19, assembly GCF_049905105.1. Classification (NCBI taxonomy): domain Bacteria; kingdom Pseudomonadati; phylum Pseudomonadota; class Alphaproteobacteria; order Hyphomicrobiales; family Rhizobiaceae; genus Ensifer; species Ensifer sp. R-19. The sequence goes on along the minus strand of NZ_CP184569.1, from coordinate 728,446 downwards.
TACCGTTGGCGGGCGCCAGCCCGGCCTCAGGAAAACGGTCGGCAATATATTGCACGACGGCCGCACCCTCAGTGACGACGTCGCCGGTTTCCAGCATAAAGTTATCTCATATACAAAAGTTATCGCCTGAGGTTAACCAGCGCCGGCACATAGCCTTTGGGATTGATCGCCTTGAAATCGGCGCCGCCTTCGGTGAGGTGGGTCGTGGTGTCGACCTTGACGATCTCAAAATCGACGCCGGCCTCGCGCAGGCTGATATGGGGCGAGAGCGAGCAGGCGCCGGGGGCATAAAAAAGCTTCATGGCCAAATTCCTTTTGCAATGGTGGTCTCTGTCGAAGACGGGCGGAACCGTTACCGATGTTTCCGGTTTCCCCGCGGTAACTGGAGAATTTTGCCCATGTGCCCTTCGGCTTGCATTGCCGCCTGCACGGACGGGCGCTGGCCGACCCGTTGCATATAGGCTGTCAGGTGGGGCCAAGGGCCAAGCGAAATACCCGTGACGCTCGTCCAATTGACGACGGTGAAGAGATAGGCGTCGGCTAGCAGGTCTTCCATCCGAAGGCACTCTACGCTACGGCGACGGACGGCACCCTGCTGGAACTCGACATGGACAGGTATTTCCCTGTTGTCGACAAGCGTCCCTCGCCCGAAAGCCGTGGCGAGGAGCGCGCCGACCGGATCCTTTCGATCGAATTTGCGGGACCGGTGACGGCACTTGCGAAGGTTCAATGCGCTATCGGCGAAAAGGCCTTCACCGATCTTCTGTCTCTTGTCTTCGTAGACGGCCGCTGGCAGATCATCGCCAAGGTCTTCCACGACGACATCAAGCCCGCGAAATGAGGAGATGCAAATGCCCTATGTAAACATCAAGATCACCCGCGAGGGCGCGACCGCCGAACAGAAGGCCGCCCTCATCAAGGGCGTGACCGATCTGCTGCAAACGGTGCTCAACAAGGACCCCGCCACCACCTTCGTCGTCATCGACGAAGTAGCGCTCGAAGACTGGGGTGTCGGCGGACTGCCGGTTGACGAATACCGGCGAAAGGTCGGGGAAAAGTCCTAGCTGAACGAGGCCCCTTCTCCACCAAAGGAGGAAGGGGCAACTCAGCCGCCCGATGGCCAACATCCGTTGGGCGGCTCGTTTGCGCTTGATCGCTTTCGACAGGCTCTCTATCTCATTGTCTCCCGCCGCATTGATCCCGGAGACGCATCTTGTCCGTATTCAGCAACCTCCCCAAAGCTCCCGTCGCCGCAAAAAAGCCGGTGAGCGACACGCGCCACGGCATTACCCGCACCGATGACTACGCTTGGCTGCGCGCGGACAATTGGCAAGCGATGTTCCGCGATCCCTCGATCCTCGATCCGGAAATCCGCAAGCACCTGGAAGCGGAAAACGCCTATATGAACGCGGCCATGGACGACACGAAGGCGCTGCAGAAGGCGCTGTTTGCCGAGATGCGCGGCCGGATCAAGGAAGACGACAGCTCGATACCGGTCAAAGACGGCCCGTTTGCCTACGGCCACGCCTATGTCACCGGCGGCGAGCAGCCGCGTTACTTCCGCATTCCGCGCAACGGCGACCACAAGGACGAGGCGATCCGCCAACTGCTGCTCGACGGCGACAAGGAGGCCGAGGGCAAGGCTTATTTCCGCCTCGCGGGCCTCGACCACTCGACCGACCACAGCCTCGGCATCTGGGGCTATGACGACAAGGGCTCGGAATATTTCACGCTGAGGGTTCGCGATCTCTCCACCGGCGAGGACCTGACCGATATCATCGAGAACACCGGCGGTGGCGGCGCCTGGGCGCCGGACGGCAAGAGCTTCTTCTACACCGTGCTCGACGACAACCACCGGCCATCGAAGATCTTCCATCACGTGCTCGGCACCAGCCAGGCGGACGACCGGCTGGTCTATGAAGAGGACGATCCGGGCTTCTTCATGTCTGTCGGCGGCTCGCTGCTCGACGACTTCATCTACATCGACATCCATGACCACGAGACGAGCGAATATCGGCTGCTTTCGACCAGCGACCTGACGGCAGAACCGAAGCTCGTCGCCGAGCGCGTCACCGGTCTCGAATATTCGATGACCGAGGGCGGCGACGTCTTCTACATCCTGACCAACGCCGACGGCGCCAAGGACTTCAAGATCTTGGAAGCGCCGGTAAATGCACCGGGCAAAGAGAGCTGGCGCGAGGTGGTGCCGCACAAGCCGGGCACGCTGATCCTCAGCCACATGGCCTATGCCCGTCATCTCGTCTGGCTGCAGCGGCGTGAAGGTCTGCCGGAAATCGTCATCCGCGACCGAAAGACCGGCGAGGAACATGCGATCGCCTTTGCCGAAGAGGCCTATTCGCTCGGCCTTTCGGGTGCCGCCGAATACGATACCGACGTCATCCGCTTCTCCTACTCTTCGATGACGACGCCGTCGCAGCTCTTCGACTACGACATGGCGACGCGTCAACGCACGCTGCTGAAGACCCAGGAGGTGCCTTCCGGCCACAACCCGGACGACTATGTCACCCGGCGCGTCTTCGCCCCCTCCTGGGACGGCACTGAAGTGCCGGTGACGCTGCTCTATCGCAAGGACACGCCGCTCGACGGCTCCGCCCCCTGCCTGCTCTATGGCTATGGCGCCTACGGCATCACCATTCCGGCCGGCTTCAACACCAATTGCCTGTCGCTCGCCGATCGCGGCTTCGTCTACGCCATTGCCCACATTCGCGGCGGCAAGGATCGCGGCTTTGCCTGGTACGAAGACGGCAAGATGGCCAAGAAGACCAATACCTTCAAGGATTTCATCGCCGCCGCTGACTATCTGAATCAGCAGAAGTTCACATCCTACGCAAAGATCGTTGCCGAGGGCGGCTCGGCCGGCGGCATGCTGATGGGCGCTATCGCCAACATGGCTCCGGAGAAGTTCACCGGGATCATCGCCGCCGTGCCCTTCGTCGACGTGCTCAACACCATGCTCGACGACACGCTGCCGCTGACCCCGCCGGAATGGCCGGAATGGGGCAACCCGATCGAAAGCCGCGAATTCTACGACATCATCGCCGGCTACTCGCCCTACGACAATGTCGGCGCAAAGTCCTACCCGGCGATCCTCGCGCTCGGTGGCCTCACCGATCCGCGCGTCACCTATTGGGAGCCGGCAAAGTGGGTCGCGCGGCTGCGCGAGAAGACCACCGGCAGCGAACCGGTCCTGATGAAGACCAACATGGATGCCGGCCATGGCGGCGCGTCCGGGCGCTTCCAGCGGCTCGAAGAGATCGCCTTCGAGTATGCCTTTGCGATCAAGGTCGCCGGCAGGATGTAACCAGTGCGGGATGAGGAAAAGTGTATGCGGTTTTCCGCCCGCATCCCGCTCTAGCTTATGGAATCGATCACGATGGATTTGGGGTCGATCCGACCCAAAATCATCGTGATCTAGGAGGCACTGCCATGCCCGTCCATGTCGCCCTGCTCCGTGCCGTCAATGTCGGCGGCACGACTTCGCTCGCCATGGCAGACCTGAAGGCAATCTGCGAGGGGCTCGGCTTTGCCGACGTCAAGACCTACATCCAGAGCGGCAACGTCCTGTTCCGCTCGGATCTGCCGGCAGCCAAAGCAGCAGCAATGCTGGACGGCGCCCTTCTCGAAAAGTTTGGGAAGGCGCCGGGCGTGATGGTCCGGACCGGCGCACAATTGCAGGCGATCGCCGATCGCGCCCCTTTCCCGGACGCCAAACCCAACCTGCTGCACATCGTGTTCCTCTCGGAGCCCGCACCCGCGGACGCGCTCGACAAGCTTGTCGTCCCGGATGATGAGGAAGTGCGGTTGGCTGGACACGAAATCTACATTCATTTCCCCAATGGCTCGGGACGTTCGAAGCTCAAGCTGCCGGCGGCAAAGGCCGGCACCGCGCGCAACCTCAATACGGTGCGCAAGCTCGCCGCTTTGGCGCTTGAGATGGAAGGTTAGGCGGCGGCCGGCTGGAACAGCAGCCGGACCAGGGATCGGAGTACGAGCAACTGCTGCGGCAGGCTTTCGGGCTGCTTCAGCGCTTTCGACAGGATGATGCCGCCTTCGAGCACGGTCGAAACCATGTCGGCCAATTGATCGACATCCAGCGGTTCGCGGGGCCGATAGACGCGCATGATCTCCGCGAACATCGCGCCGAAGCGTCGACGCCACGCCAACGCCGCCTGCCGGTTGATTTCCTGAATCTCGCGATCGAAGGCGCGCTCCTGGGTACACATCACCGCAACCAGACATCCGGGGTGGCCGTTCGGCAGGTCGGACAGAGTTTCGGACAGCAGTTTCAAACCGAGCAGGAACGCCTGCAGCGGGTCGTCGGCCAACTGATGGGCTCGACCGAAGATCTCATCGTAGATGCGCTCGTCGTTCTCGATGTAGCGTTCGAGCAGCGCCCGGGCGAGTTCGTTCTTGTCACGGAAATGGTAGAAGAACCCGCTCTTGGTAATGCCGATCTCGGCGATCAGTTCGTCGATCGAGGTCGCGCCGAAACCCTTCGCCAGCACCGCCGCCTCCGCGGTGTCGAGGATTCTCGCTCGCGTTTCCTCACCCTTTCGCATTAGCGGCTGCCCTACCATTGGTGCGGTTTCCGACAACGAAGGGGCCATCAGCCGACGACGCCGTGACGGAACCAACGCAGTAAGTGACTGATTTCGCTACAATATGCGGATATATTAGCAATAGTATACCTTAAGTCGTCTAGTTTAGAAGACGATAAAAAGGCAGTAATTTACGTGGTTCTGCGGGATTGGAGGCGTCCCCGAGCCCCATCAGCAAGACTGAACCGGTGGAGACCGACATGGCCAAATACCGACGGAGCCTGCCACTCTTGAAGGGTGGGCTGTTCCTGAGCGACGGCGGCATGGAGACGACGCTGATTTTCCACGAAGGCGTCACGCTTCCACACTTCGCAGCCTTCGTGTTGCTTTCGACCGCCGATGGGCGGCGTCGGTTGCTGAGCTACTACGCGCGCTACCTCGCGATCGCTCAGCAACATGGCATCGGCTTCGTGCTCGATACGCCCACATGGCGGGCAAGCTCGGACTGGGGCGTAAAGCTTGGCTACAATGACGAGGCACTGGCCGTCACAAACCAGAATGCCGTCTACATGCTTGCGGAACTGCGCGGCGAATATGAGCGCCCGCAGGCACCGATCGTGCTCAGCGGGGCGATCGGGCCGCGTGGCGACGGCTACCGCCTGGGCCGTATGAGCCCTGACGAGGCCGAAGACTACCATTCGCCGCAAATCTCGGCCTTTGCCGTCAGCGATGCGGACATGGTGAGCGCCTATACGCTGACCAGCATCGACGAAGCGACCGGCATTGCCCGTGCGGCCCAGAGCCACGGCATGCCCTGCGCCATTTCCTTCACGGTGGAGACAAATGGTCGGCTACCGGACGGCCGCACGCTTCAGACAGCAATCGAGACCGTCGACGCTGCGACCGGCGGCTATCCGCACTACTACATGATCAACTGCGCCCATCCGAGCCACTTCGAAACAATCCTCGACGCCGAAGGCACCTGGACGCAACGCATTGCCGGCATCCGGGCCAACGCCTCGATGATGAGCCATGCTGAACTCGACAATAGCGAAACGCTCGATGCCGGCGATCCCGCCGACCTCGGGCAGCGGTACAGAACACTGACAGCGCATTTGCCACGATTGCGCATCCTCGGTGGCTGCTGCGGCACCGATCATCGCCATATCGCGGCAATCTGCGAGGCCTGCCTTCCACCGACGGCGCTGAGCGCCTGAGGCACGGGGCCTCGCCCTCCCGGCCCTCTCGCGAGTAATCGCGGGAGGGCGCCGCGTTTTTGGGCTCCCGCAAAGCCATAGTGTTAGGGATGAGGAATGCGTGCGCGGCTTTCCGCCCGCATCCCGCTCACTTCCAAGAATCGATCACGATGATTTTTGGCCGCGCCGACCCACAATCATCGTGATCTCGTGTAGACTTGGGCGGAAAGGACGGCCCCGGGTTATCCCGGCAGACGCCGTTGACCGCTTGATCATGAACTACGCTCCCCCCTCACCGACCGGAAATGCTGAAGCCTTTGTCTTCGACAACAGCTATGCGCGGCTGCCACAGCAGTTCTTCGCCCGCGTCGAGCCGACCCCTGTTGCCGAACCCTGGCTGATCAAGCTCAATAAGTCCCTGGCAGAGGAGCTCAGGCTCGACGTCGCCGCACTCGAGCGCGAAGGTGCACAGATCTTCTCCGGAAACCATGTGCCTGTTGGCGCCGAACCGCTTGCCATGGCCTATGCCGGCCATCAGTTCGGCACCTTCGTGCCGCAGCTTGGCGACGGCCGGGCGATCCTGCTCGGCGAAGTGATCGATCGAAACGGAACGCGGCGCGACATTCAGTTGAAGGGACCGGGCCAGACGCCGTTTTCACGCCGTGGCGACGGTCGCGCGGCGCTCGGGCCGGTGCTGCGCGAATATATCGTCAGCGAGGCGATGTTTGCCCTGGGTATCCCGACGACACGGGCGCTGGCGGCCGTCGTCACCGGCCAGCCCGTCTATCGCGAACAGATCCTGCCCGGCGCCATCGTTACGCGCGTTGCCGCGAGCCACATGCGCGTCGGCACCTTCCAGTTCTTCGCTGCGCGCGGCGACATGGCTTCGGTGAAGATCCTCGCCGATTACGCGATAGACCGGCACTATCCCGACATCAAGGACAAGGACCGGCCGTATCTCGCCTTCTTCAAGGCGGTGACCGCGCGCCAGGCGGAGCTGATCGCCCGCTGGTTGCATGTCGGTTTCATCCATGGCGTAATGAACACCGACAACATGACGATATCCGGCGAGACGATCGACTTCGGCCCCTGCGCCTTCATGGACGCCTACGACCCCAGGAAGGTGTTCTCCTCGATCGACCAGATCGGCCGTTATGCCTATGCGAGCCAACCCGGCATCGGCCAGTGGAACCTCGCCCGCCTCGCAGAGACCCTGGTGCCGCTCTTCGACGATAATGCGGACACGGCGGTCGAACTGGCCAACGATGCGCTCGGCGAATACGGCGCAATCTTCCAGCGCCATTGGCTGGACGGCATGCGGGCCAAGATCGGACTGGCCACGAGCGAAGAGAGCGATCTCGATCTCGTGCAATCACTGCTGACCGCCATGCACAAAGGCGAGGCCGATTTCACTCTCACCTTCCGGCGGCTGTGCGACAGTGCCCGCGATCCGGCAGGCGATGCGATGGTCAGCGCTACCTTTGCCTCGGCCGAGGCAATCCAGCCATGGCTTCAGGACTGGCGCCAACGGCTTTCCCGCGAAACGGCAACGCCCGAAGCGCGCTCGGCGGCGATGAAGGCCGTGAACCCCGCCTACATCCCCCGCAATCACCGCATCGAACAGGCGATCGCGGCGGCAACCGACGACGCGGACTTTTCGCTGTTCGAAGCGCTGATCGACGTCACCGCGAAGCCCTCCGAGGATCAACCGCAATTTGCCGCCTACCAGGAGCCGCCAAAGCCCGAAGAGGAAGTGCAGCGAACCTTCTGCGGCACTTGACCGCCGCCTGAAGCAAGCCAGCTGATGCAACGTCGCCTTGAAGCGATCCCGCACAGTTCCTCCGGTATTGATTCACCGAAATACTCTATCTTCTTGTTTTTGCGCGCTGCGAAGGCCGTGCCGCTTCTCTGGCAGCGGGTTGAGCCGAAGCGCATGTCAGCCTTGCCTTCAGCTACCTCGGCGCCTTGAGCACAACCCCATCGCATACCTCTAAATTTCCGCGCTGCGAAATTGTGGCTATTGAAAGGCAGGTGCGGCGCGTTAGGTGCTACCGGTAAGGGTGCCAAACGCGCCATTCCACACCAGGCTGCCGCGACGTTGCTTGCGACCGCCAGCTCCGAAACAGACCTGTCTCACGCGGCCCCGAACGGGGACCGGCGTTATGGAAAAAACCGTGCCGCGGCACCGTTCTTCAATGCGGGAGTTTCCATCATGCTCATCCTGACGGCCACCGTCTTCGCTCTCATCGGCCTCGTGCTCGGTGGCGGCGGGGCCAAGCTGCTGATACTCGGCGGCAGCCCCTACTACCTCGTCGTCGGTATCGGCTTCCTGCTGACGGCCGTGCTCCTGTTCATGCGGAAATCGGCGGCGATCTGGCTCTATGCGTTCATTATCGTCGGCTCGCTCGGCTGGGCGATCTCGGAAGTCGGATTCGACTGGTGGCAGCTTGGCCCGCGCGGCGGCGTCATCGTGCTTCTGGGGCTCTGGCTGCTGCTGCCGGCCGTCCGTCAGCCACTCGGCTTCCAGAGCCCTACGGGCGAGCGCTATGCGGTGAGCGCCTGGCCGCTGGCGATCGCCGTACTCATCTCGATCGGCGTGGCGGGCTATGCCCTGATGCTGGATCCGCACGATATCCGAGGCGATCTGCCAAGCGATATCGTTGCCGCCAACCCGCCGCTGGGAGGCTCGGTGCCTCCGGGCGAATGGCATCAATACGGGCGCACGCCGTTCGGTCAAAGGTATTCGCCGCTCAACCAGATCACGCCGGACAATGTCGGCAATCTGAGGGTTGCCTGGCAGTACCAGACCGGCGACGTCAAACGGCCCGACGACGTCGGGGAGACGACCTATCAGGTCACGCCGCTCAAGATCAAAGACACGCTCTATGCCTGCACCCCGCACAACTGGGCGATCGCGCTCGACGCGGCGACCGGCGAGGAGAAATGGAAGTATGATTCCAACTCGGGCATGAACCCCGACCGCCAGCACCAAACCTGCCGCGGCGTCACCTATTGGGCCGACCCGGTTGCCGCGCCGGGCAGCCCCTGCGCCGAGCGGGTCTACCTGCCGACCTCCGATGCGCGCCTGATCGCGCTCGACGCCGCGACCGGCTCCGTCTGCACCAGCTTTGCCGATAACGGCGTGCTGCATCTCGAAACGGGCATGAAGTACAATCCGGCCGGCTACTATTATTCGACGTCACCGCCAGTGGCCGTTGCCGGCAAGCTCATTGTCGGCGGCGCCGTCAACGACAACTACTCGACCCAGGAACAATCCGGCGTCATCCGCGCCTTCGATACCAACACCGGCGCACTGATCTGGAACTGGGACAGCGGCAATCCGGATGTGACGATGCCCCTTCCCGAGGGCCAGACCTATACGACCAACTCGCCAAACAGCTGGTCGGTGTTCAGCTACGACGAAGCGCTTGGCCTCGTCTACATCCCCATGGGCAACCAGGTGCCGGATCAGCTCGGCATGGGCCGCAGCGAGCACGTCGAGAAATACTCGTCCTCGATCGTCGCGCTCGACATCAACTCCGGCGCCGTGCGCTGGGTGCGCCAGACCGTGCACCACGACCTCTGGGACATGGACGTGCCGGCACAGCCAGCCCTGCTCGACATCACCAAGGAAGACGGCACCGTGGTGCCGGCGCTGGTCGGGCCGACGAAGCAAGGCGATATCTACGTGCTCGACCGCAGGAGCGGCGAGCCGATCATTCCGGTTGAGGAGGTTCAGGCGCCGGGCGGAGCGATCCCTGAGGATTTCACCGCGCCGACGCAGCCGGTCTCCGGCCTCACCTTCATGCCTGCGCCGCTGCAGGAGAAGGACATGTGGGGCGTCACGCTCTTCGACCAGCTTGCCTGCCGCATCGAGTTCCGGTCGCTGAAATACGAGGGGCGCTACACGCCGCCGTCGATCGAAGGGACGCTCGTCTATCCCGGCAACTTCGGCACCTTCAATTGGGGCTCCGTCGCCGTCGATCCGGAACGGCAGGTGATGTTCGGCATGCCGACCTATCTCGCCTTCACCTCGCGTTTGGTGCCTCGCGACCAGGTTCCGCCAAAGGGACAGGACGAGAAGGGGTCGGAACAGGGCCTCAACCGCAACGACGGCGCGCCCTATGGCGTCTTCATGGGCCCCTTCCTCGGGCCGCTCGGCATTCCCTGCCAGGCGCCGCCATGGGGTTATGTCGCCGGCGCGGATCTTCGAACCGGCAAGATCGCCTACAAGCACAAGAATGGCACCGTCGAGGACATGACGCCGCTGCCATTGCCGTTCAAGGTGGGTGTGCCGGGTATCGGCGGACCAATGATCACCAAGGGCGGCCTCGCCTTCCTTGGCGCCGCGGTCGACGACTATCTGCGCGCCTATGACCTGACGACCGGCCGCCAGCTCTGGGAGGCACGCCTGCCCGCCGGCGGCCAGTCGACACCGATGAGCTATGCGGTCGGCGACAAGCAGTATGTGCTGATCGTCGCCGGCGGTCACGGTTCGGTCGGCACCAGGCCAGGCGATTACATCATCGCCTACACTCTGCCTTGAGGCGCGAGAATCATCCCTAACTCTCGCTAGAAGGTTGCAGCGGCAAGCTCCGCGCAAGCCGGCAAAAGCAGCTTCCCCCGGACGACAGATTCCGGGGGATTCCCATGAAGATCGACAACAGCATCTCGAACTACTACTTCTCCCAGCGCCGCCAGCAGATGGGTACGGTTTCGCCGATCGAAGAGACCGGCACCGACGCGCGCCCGCGCCAAGCCCCGACGATTGCGCCGCCGTCGACGTCGAACGCGCTCTCCAACGCGCTGTGGGCGACCGCGACCCGCGACGAAACCGGTACCGCCTCGATCACGGACAAGGAAGGGGCGGCGCCCTCGGGCAACTCGGTCAGCGACGAGTTCCTGAAGCGGGCGAAGATGAGCCTGGCAGAACAGATCCGCGCGCAGATCCTGGAGTCGCTAGGTCTCAGCGAGGAAGACCTCAAGGCGATGGATTCCGAGCAGCGCAAGGCCGTCGAAGACGAAATCCGCCAGGCGATCGAACGTGCGATGGGTGTCGAAAAGCAACGCGATAACGCGGCCACCGACATTGCCGATAGCGCAAGTGACGCCCTCTAAAAAGGCGGCACTGCCGGACGGACTTGTCTCGTTCCGGCAATGGATGATATCCAGCCCTCCTCAAGAGACCAAGATCCGTGCGCCTGATCCGCTAGCGACGTTCATCGCCAGAAAATTCACCGAGCCGGGCCCGCCCTTCGGCGGCTTTTGGCATGGCATTTTTCCGGCCGCATGAACGCCTAACATTGACATGACCGTTCACCGGCCATCGCTGGGATCATCTACATGACAACCAAAGACGGAATCATTTCCGAAACCGGCAGCCTTCGCGCCGGCCCCTTCGACCTTGGCTATGCGATCGAGGGTAGCGGCACGCCGCTGCTCGTCGTCGGCAGTGCCATCTATTATCCGCGCACCTTCTCAAGGGCGCTTCGCGAAAAGCTGCGGCTGGTCTTCATCGACCATCGCGGCTTCGCGCCCGCATGGACGAAATATACCGCCGGCGACATCGGCTTCGAGACGGTGCTCGACGACCTCGACCGGCTGCGCGCGCATCTCGGTCTCGAGCGGTTTGCCATCCTCGGTCATTCCGGCCACGGCTACATGGCGCTCGAATATGCCAAACGGCACCCGGAGCGCATCAGCCATGTGGTTATGGTCGGGACCGGCCCGAGCCATTCGGCCCGCCACATGGCGCTCGCCGACCGGATCTGGGAGGAGACCGTCTCGCCCGAGCGTAAGGCGATCTTCGAACGGGAAATGGCCAAGCTTGGTGCCGACATCGCCGCGCGGCCGGAGGAGCGGTTCAAATCGCTGCTGATCCGGCTTGGCGCGAAGAGCTGGCATCAGCCGGACTTCGACGCGGCGTCGCTTTGGCTAGATGTCACCGTCAACAACGCGGTCTTCGATCATCTCTGGGGAGAGGTCTTTCGCGACATCGATATCCGCAAGGGGTTGAACGCGCTGACGGCACCTGTGCTGCTTGCACTTGGCCGATCGGATTATCTCGTCGTGCCGGCCTCCACCTGGGACGAGTACCGGGAGGACTTCGCGGACCTGACGGTGCAAACCTTCGAGAAGAGCGGCCACACACCGCAACTGGAGGAAAGCGATCTCTTCGATGAGGTCTTGCTCTCGTTCCTCGGTAACAAACCTGACTGCGGCTGAGCCGGGCCAGCATTGCTGCCGGGGCCACAGTCTCGGCATTCGGGAAGGGCCTAGATAGGCCCTTCCCTCCCACTGCCATTGACACAAGGCAGCGTGTCATTATCTATTGCTCCAGAAGCTATAGGTTTGAGGCGAGCATGTATTCCATCGGCGATCTCTCACGGCGCACCGGCGTCAAAATTCCTACGATCCGCTATTACGAGCAGATGGGGCTGATCGCGGCACCCGAACGGTCCGAAGGCAACCAGCGGCGCTATGTGAAAAGCGAGCTCGAGCGGCTGGCCTTCATCCGCCATGCGCGCGACCTCGGCCTGTCGATCGATTCCATCCGCGACTTGCTCGCCCTCAGCCAACACCCGGAGCGCCCGTGCGGCGAGGCCGACCGGATCGCCAGCGAGCATCTGGCGACCGTTCGCGAGAAGATCGCCCGGCTGAAGAAGCTGGAGCAGGAACTGGAACGCATCGTCGCCTGCGACGGCAACCACACGGTGGGTGACTGCTATGTGATCCGGGCCCTGGCCGACCACTCGATGTGCGAGAACGAGCACTGAGACTGCCGCGCCACGGTCGCTCGCGCGAAAAAATTCCCGTTGACAAAATCGCGAAAACGAACAATCTAGCGCCCATGATCAAGAACGCACCCATTTGCCGCGTGTATTTTTGGCTGTTCCGATAGGAGCGGCCTGCTGATCATATTCAACAAGGCCGCCATCAGGCGGCTTTTGTTTTTCCGGCTCCTGATGGCGAGAAAACCCGAGGAGCCAAGACATGCTACAGACCGCCATCCCTACCCTACATTCGACACCGGCAACGCGACCGCCGATGATCACCATCCGCTGCGCCAAGCAGCGCGACCTGCCGGAACTGCGCGACATGATCGCGGAACTTTCCGCCCATCACGGCGACGCGGCGCCGATCACGCCCGAACAGCTTGAACGCGATCTCTTCGGCCGCACGCCCTGGATCACGGCACTCGTTGCCGAGGCCGGCAATCGGCTGATCGGCTACGCGATCCTAGTGCCGATCTACCGGGCAGCCGAAGGTGCACGCGGCATGGAACTGCATCACCTCTTCGTTCGCCCTGAAAGCCGCGGCACCGGCATCGGCCGTCACCTCGTTGCCAAGGCGCGCGAGCAGGCGAAGATGGCCGGCTGCGACTTCCTTTCGGTCAGCGCCGCCACGGGCAACTTCCAGGCGCATCATTTCTACGAATCCGAACGTTTCGTGCCTCGTCCGGTGACCGGCATGCGCTATATGCAGAAGCTTGGATGAGGATCGAACGATGCGTCTTGCAATCGTGCTCTGTGAAGGCTTCGCCGATTGGGAATGTGCGCTGTTGATGGCGGCGGCGCGCACCCATCTCGGCATCGATGTCGAGGTCGCCACAGCCGACGGCGCACGCGTGACGTCGATGGGCGGGCTCGACGTCTCGGCGCATCTGTCGATCGACGCGCTCGATCCTGCGGGCTTCGATGGCTTGGTGATCTGCGGCGGATCGATCTGGGACACGAATGAGGCTCCTGATCTCTCGACAACGATCCGCGCTTTCGATCGCGACAAGCGGGTGGTCGCGGCCATCTGCGGTGGTGTCAATGCGCTCGCCACAAGCGGTCTTCTCAACGGCATCGACCACACCGGCAACAGCGCCGAAAGCCTTGCGGCGCTGCCCGGCTATCGCGGTGGGCCGCACTATCGCGATCAGTCGCAGGCACTGCGCAGCGGCCACGTCGTCACTGCCGCCGGAACCGCGCCGATCAGTTTTGCCGGCGAGATCCTGCACGGACTTGGACTTGGCTCGACGGAACTCGACGGCTTTCTCGCGCTCTACGGACACGAGCATCGGACGAATGAAAGCGGCAGCGTCGGCTGAGACTTGCGCTAGAGCGCCGTGCGTTCTTATGAACGCACAAAGGTCGCTCTAGCATTTTGATTCTAGAGCATCTTTCTGCCCACAGCGATTCCACTTGAGGGCAGGATGCTCTAGAGCCAGTTCGAGATCTGATTGAGCGGTTTCTTCACCTTGCCGGCGACTGGAACGGTCGCATCCGGGGCGGGAAAACCGACAACCAGGATCAGGAACGGCTTTTCACTTTCCGGTCGGCCACAGATCTCGTTGAGGAAATTCATCGGCGCCGGCGTATGGGTGAGCGTCGCGAGCCCGGCATGGTGCAGCGCCGTGATCAGGATGCCCGTGGCGATGCCGACGCTTTCATTGATGTAGTAGTTCTTCTTCAGGTCGCCCGGGTTGGGGCCGCCGCGCTTCTGCGAGAAGATGACGATCAGGTAGGGAGCGGTCTCAAGGAAAGGTTTGTCCTCGTCCGTGCCCAGTGGCGCCAATGCGTCGAGCCATTCCTGCGGCGCCTTATCCCGATAAAAGATGCGCTCTTCCTCTTCCGCCGCGCGGCGCACCTCGGCCTTGATCGCGGCGCTCTCTATGACCGTGAAATGCCAGGGCTGATGATTGGCGCCGCTCGGCGCCGTGCCGGCCGCCTTCAGACAGGTTTCTATGACCTCCCGCGGCACGGCGCGATCGCTGAAATAGCGGGTGGTGCGCCGACGGTTGATCTCTTCGTAGAAGTCAGCGGCACGCGTCGCCATCTCCTCGGGGCTGCGCTCGATCCACTGGTCATAGGGCACGGTCTCGTGTGGGCGCATTCAGTCTCCTCCTCGTTGTCCTGCAGCAACGCGCGCGCCTCTCGACGCACAAAGGTCGCTGCAGCACTTTGAATTCCTGCATGTTTTTCCCCTCAACCGGTGACGATCAGGGAAAGCATGCAGAAGGAGTTGAGCGCGCCTCGACGCGAAGATCAAGGGTCAGAGCGCCGGGACCGCCTTGAGATAGGCGGCAATCGCCTCCCGGTCGGCCGGCGTCAGTTTCGCCATGTTCTTCTGCACCTCGACCATCGAGCCGCCGACGGAATCGAATTCCGGCGTGAAACCGGTTTCGAGATACGAGGCGATATCCGAGGCACTCCAGCCGCCGATGCTCTTGGAGCCGGGTGTGATGTCGGGGATTCGGCCCTGGCCCTCCGGATTCGGCGCGCCGGCCAGCCACTGATCGGGCTCGAAACCGCCAATCGCATTACGGGGCGTATGGCACTCGCCGCAATGGCCCGGCCCCTCGACGAGATACTGGCCGCGGGCAAGCTTTGGATCGTTGGCGTCCACCGCGACGCGTGGCTTGTCTGTCAGGAACAGCAGCTTCCAGCCGCCCAATGCCACCCGCATGTTGTAGGGGAACGGCAGTTCGTGCGGCGGCGCCACGTCCGCGCTCTTCGGCAGGGTCTTCATGAAACCCCAGAGATCGTTGACGTCCTTGGTCGTCATGCGCGCATAGGAGCCATAGGGGAAGGACGGATAGAGATGCTCGCCGTTGCGTCCCACGCCGCGGGTCATCGCATTGCCGAAGTCCGCAAGCGTCCACCCGCCGATGCCGGCGGTCTCGTCAGGCGAGATGTTCGGCGCATGGAAGGTTCCGAACGGGCTCTTCAACGGGGCGCCGCCGGAAAGAACGAGACGAGCGTCACCTTCGGCGCCCCGCTTGGCGTGACAGCTCACGCAGCCGCCGGCCCAGAAAACCTGTTCGCCGTTGGCAAGATCCGGTTCCCCGAGCCCCTCCCAATGAGACGCACTCCACGGCGCCGGCTTCGTCAGCCACCAGAAGGCTGCTCCGCCGACGAGGCCCAGCACCACAAGACCCGAAATCAGCTTTCTCGTGCGACGCCCCATTGTCACCCCTCATGCCTAGCCGCAGGCGGACCGGCCCTAAATGCAGATAGAGGCACGCGGCTCAAAGTCGCGTGCCTCCCTTGTCAACATGATGCGACGTCGCCGCCCGTCAATCCTTCTTCAGGCGATAGCTCTCATGACAGCTGCCGCAGTCCTTGCCGATGCCGCCAAGGGCCGCGCCGACTCCGGCCTGGTCAGCCGGGAGCTGTGCCAGAACCGTCGCGGTATCCGTGCCGAGCTTGGCGGCCTTGGCCTTGAAGTCATCCATGTTTTCCCAGATCTTCGGGCTCGCCTCGGTCTCATGCCCCGTCTCCGAACCGGCCGGGAAATGGTCAGGGAAGGTCTTTATCGTTTCGCTGATCGTCGTCAGCGACGCTTTGACGACCTCGGCGTCATAAGGTTTCTCACCTTTGGCGATGCCGGCAAGCGCGCCGGTCGCCGCACCCACCTTTTTCATCAGCTGCTGACGAACCACCTGCGGCTCGTCGGCTGCCGTGACGGCAGTAACCCCCAGGCCCGCAAGAGCGGCAGCCAACATCAGTGCGCGTATTTTCATCAGGTTCTCCCGGTCAATCAAATCTGTTTGGCGAATCTGCCTGGCAAGCCTTCATGTCCAATGCGCCGGCATGATGTCATCTTGATTATTCTGCGGAAGTAACATTTTTTTGATGTGCTTGTTACGACAGCAGAATTTCCAATGATCGCCTCGTATTTCCGGGATTTCGACCGGTCAGAAGTATAAATATGACATTTATAATCATGTTTATACTTCACTCGCGGCCACGATGGACATCAGTTCGCCCAGCCCTGCCAGATGGTGAACGCCGCGACCAGAATGAGCACCAAGCCGGCGGCGCGGCCGATCCACATCGTTGCGCCGGGGCTGCCAACCAGGAAATCACGACCGCGGCCGGCGGCAAGCGCCAGGCCGCCATAGATCGCGAGCTGCGTTGTCGCGATCATTGCGGCCATGACCAGAGCCTGCGACCAGATCGGCCCAAACTGGGGTTTGAGGAACTGCGGATAGACCGCCAGCATGAAGAGATAGGCCTTGGGGTTCATCAGGCTCGTCAGCGCACCCTGCCGGAAACTCGCCCAGCGCGAGAGCTTCCCCGAGCCTTCGATGCCGCCGATGGTGATCGAACTCCTGACGAGCGAAAAGCCGATCCAGGCGATATAGGCAGCACCGGCGACGAGCAGCACGTTGAAGAGACCAGGCACCAGATGCAGGATGACGCTGACCCCGAGCGCCGCATAGAGCGTGTGCAGCACGCCGCCCGCCATGATGCCGGCCGTCGCCGACAGGCCGGAGGCCCGGCCGCCGGTCAGCGAGTTCGCCAGAACGAAGACCATGTCCATGCCCGGCACGATGATGATGCCGAACAGCAAGGTGAAGAAGAGCCAGAGATTTTCCGTGTAGGTCATGTCAGTTGTCCGTCGCCTGATTTTTCATTTCTCTATACGAATTGCTGTTTTTTCAATTCGTTGGCTGATGGTATAAATCCGGGCAACTGACAAGGTATTGTCAGGAGCGTTGACGACGGGAGCGGTTTTCGATGCGCAAGGCGGCACGGCTTTTCGAGATCATCCAGATCCTCAGGCTTGCGCGAAAGCCCGTGACCGGCGCGGCGATGGCCGAGACGCTGGAGGTGACGGTGCGCTCGATCTACCGCGATATCGCAGCACTTCAGGCGATGCGGGTGCCGATCGAGGGCGGCCGCGGCATCGGTTATATCCTCAGGCCCGGTTTCGACCTGCCGCCGCTGATGTTCTCGATCGAAGAAACGGAAGCGATCGCCGTGGCGCTGGCGCTGCTTTCACGGACCGGCGACGAAGAACTGAAGGCGGCAGCCGGCCGCGTCAACAAGAAGATCACTGCCGCGGTGCCCGAGCCGCTCCGGCTCGCCTTCCGTTCCCAGGCGCTGCATGCCTGGGGAACGATCACCCCTTCGCCCGCCGGCATCGATCTCGCTTTGGTGCGCCGGGCGATCCGCGACGAGCAGAAGCTCGAACTCAACTATCGCGACGAACTCGGCCGCGCGACGGAGCGGATGATCCGGCCCGTGGCGCTGATCTACTATTCCGAAACTGCCAACATCGTTGCCTGGTGCGAATTGCGGCAGGCTATCCGCAATTTCCGCGCCGACCGCGTCGAACATTGCGAGGCGGCGGGCGCATATTTTCCGAGCGAAGGCAACCGCCTGAGGGAACTCTGGGTCAGCGGCTGGAAAACGCCACCGACCGCGGCCTGACGCATCTATTGCCGGAGCGCAGCCCAAATGAAAAGACCCGGCGCAAGCGCCGGGTCCAAACGTCATGCACGGAAAACGAGCGACTTACTTGGCCGCGGCTTCGTACATTTCGAGCACGTAGTCCCAATTGATCAGGCTGTCGACGAAGGCTTCGAGATACTTCGGACGGGCGTTGCGGTAGTCGATATAATAGGAGTGTTCCCAGACATCGACGCCGAGGATCGGCGAAGCACCGTGAACGAGCGGGTTTTCGCCGTTCGGGGTCTTGGAGATCTCAAGCTTGCCGTTCTTGACCGAGAGCCAGGCCCAGCCCGAACCGAACTGGCCGGTGCCGGCAGCGATGAAGTCGGCGCGGAACTTATCGTAGCCGCCGAGATCGGACTTGATGGCCGCGTCGAGCTTGGCCGGCAGGCTGGTGCCGCCGCCGCCCTTCTTCATCCACTTCCAGAAGTGGATGTGGTTGTAGTGCTGGCCGGCATTGTTGAACAGCGGCTGGTTGGTGCCATAGGACTTCTTGACGACTTCCTCGAGCGACAGGTCGGCAAGGCCGGCTTCTTCAGCAAGCTTGTTGCCGTTGGTCACGTAAGCGAGGTGATGCTTGTCGTGGTGGTATTCCAGCGTCTCGCGCGACATGTAGGGCGCCAGCGCATCGTAGTCATAGGGAAGGTTCGGCAATTCGAAAGCCATGTGGGCATCTCCTCTTGGCATGGGATTTCGTCAGGTAAATCTGTGAGCGGGAACATAGGCACCGGCCCCCATGGAGGCAACCGATGCAATGCCAATTTTTCCTCAACCCACGGAATATACTTTCAACATCATTTTGAAAGCATGACACTTTCGAGCACATTGACGCCACGGTTTGCCTGCAGCCTCGCCGCTCTTGCAATCATGCACTAAGGATCACCCATGCCACAGCGCTTGCTCCCCGCTCTCGTTCTCTCCACTGCTGCGGCCTTCACCGCATCCGGTGCCGCGGCCTCTTCCGGCGATGCGTGGGAGACGTTCCGGGCAGAGGTTTCGAAGAAGTGCCTGGCGGCCGCCACCTCCCTGCAAAAGGCCAGCGCCGTCGTCGATCCCTTCGGCTCCGAGAGCTTCGGTCTGGCGCTGGTGATCGGTACGCCAAAGGGCTCCAAGGCCGCGGTCACGCAGATCTGCGTCTTCGACAAGAAAAAGAAGACGGTCGAACTCGGCGGCGAGCTTACGCCCGACGCGGTGAAGGTGGGCGTGCCGACAAAGAAGAAATAGCCGCGAGCCGACCTGGACCACGAACTGCCTGCCGTTTGCAGCCAGCTGCCGCCCGCCACAATGAGCTGCGAATCGACGGCCGCTCGTCGCTTGAGCTTCAACCGACCCGTTGATAAGTCTTGGTCATGGTGAGCGATACCTATGAGAGGATCCTGGACTCAGCCGAACACCTCATGGTGTCGCGGGGCTACAATGCGTTCAGCTATGCCGACATCTCGGGCGAACTGGGCGTCGGCAAGGCGACCATCCACCATCACTTCCCGACCAAGGCTGACCTTGCAGCTATGGTGCTTGCTCGCTACCGCAAGAGCAATCGGCGCCACGTCGAGGGATTGTTTGCCGCCGTCAGCGATCCGGTCGCGCGGCTTGAAGCCTATGTCGGCTACTGGGAAGACTGTATCGCCAGGCAGGATTTGCCCTTCTGCATAGGCGCCCTGCTCGCCTCGGAGTTACCCTCGCTGCCGGACGCTGTCGTTCAGCAGGTACGCGGTCATTTTGCCGACCTTTCAGGCTGGCTCGGCGCAGTGATCGAGGACGGCGTGGTCAGCGGCCATCTGAAGGCGGTGCGAGGGCCGAAGGCAGAGGCCGAGACCCTGATGGCCACGGTCCATGGTGCGATGCTTGCCGCGCGCGTCGCCGGTTCCGATCCGGCCGTTTTCTCCGCGATCGCCCGGCCCGCATTGGACCGGCTCAAGCCGACAGTCGAAGCTTGATCGCCGACCCGAAAGCGCCGGCGATGAAACGAGCATGTGCAGGGCGCTGTTCCCGCGGGAACGGTGGACTGTGCAGACCCGGGCTAAAGATCAAAACCAACGGACGCGATGGGCAGCTAAATCCATCGCGTCTCCTTTTCGCCAAGTTGCCGACCAACTAGTCGGTCGAAATCCGAAGGAGCAAGCTCATGGCAAATCCGCTTTCCACGCTCGGCATCATTCATACCGCAATCAGTCTCGCGCCCGTCGTTGCCGGCCTCTACGGCTTTGCCCGTTACGGCGCGATCGTGCCCGCCACCCGATCCGGCAAGATCTACCTCGCCACACTCGTCCTGGCGGTCCTGACCGCTGCCGGGCTTTCAAGCACCGGCGGCTTCAACGAGGGTCATGCGCTTGGCATCGTGACGCTGGCGGTCATCGCCGGCAGCTTGGCGATCGAACGGTTGGCCTTCGTTGGCCACCTGAAACCCTACCTGACGACGTTGGGCTTCTCCTTCAGCTATTTCCTGCTGATCGTGCCGGCAATCGCCGAGACTCTGAAGCGCCTGCCCGCCTCGCAACCGCTTGCCAGCGGGCCGGAATCGCCGATCGTGCAGACCACGCTGCTCGCCTGGCTGGTCATCTTCCTGGCAGGCCTGTCAGTCCAGGCCTACCTGATCCACAAGCGCGCCTTGGTCAGGGCGCGCGCTCCCCGCTCGTACTGAGTGCCCGAACCGACAGCCATTTTGCCCCAGCGCCGAGCGCCGGGGCATTGCATGTGAGCGTGCGTCAGACGTCGCGTGCTGCGTGCGCCCAATCCATGTAGAGATCGCGCGCCTTGGCGGCGACCGGGCCGGCCTGCAGGTCTCGGCTTTTGAGGCGCGTGACCGGCAGCACCTTGGAATAGTTGCCTGTGGTGAAGATCTCGTCGGCCGTTTCGAAGTCGGCCATGGTCAGTGTCGCCTCGACCACTTCGAAACCGGCTTCCCGTAGAAGCGTCATCACGCGGAAGCGGGTGATGCCGGCGAGGAAGGTGCGGTTGGCGGCCGGCGTATAGACGACGCCGTCCTTGACCAGGAAGACGTTGGAAGAACCGGTCTCGGCGATGTTGCCGAGCATGTCGCGCACCAGCGCATTGTCGAAGCCGCGCGAACGGGCCTCGGTCAGGACGCGCGCATTGTTTGGATAGAGGCAGCCGGCCTTGGCATCGGTCGGCATCGATTCCAGCGTCGGCCGGCGGAAGGGCGAGAGCGTCAGCGACGAGCCGCCATGGCCGTTGCCCATCGGCGCCTCGAACAGGCAGAGCGCGAAACGGGTCGATTCCGGGTCGATGGCGACGACGCCGGCAGCGCCGTGCTCGGCCCAATACATCGGCTTCACATAAAGCGCTGTCTTGCCGTCGAACTTCTTGGCACCCTCCCAGGTCAGCGCCTCGATCTCTTCCGCTGCCATCGTCGGCTTCAAACCAAGCGCCGTCGCCGAGCGGTTGACGCGCTGGCAATGCAGATCAAGGTCGGGCGCAACGCCGTCGAAGACGCGGGCGCCGTCAAACACCGTCGAACCCAGCCACATCGCGTGCGAGGTCGGGCCGATCAGCGGCGGGTTGCCCGAGAGCCATTCGCCATCGACATAGGTCCAGGTCACTGAGCGGGGGGATGTATCGACGGCCATCGGCGTCTCCTTCAGGTTTTTTGTTCTGCTTACTCGGCATAACCCGAAAAAACAGCATCGTGGTGAATGGGTATATCAAAAAATGTCATGGCGGCCATTCTGGTACCTGGATGGCCTCTCGCTTAGTCTCATGCGCAAAGGAAAGGGAAAGCCGTGCGCATCAAGCATCTGGACGAGGACGACGTGGATATCTTCCGCCGCATACGGCTGGAAGCGCTCAACCGCGAGCCACAAGCATTCGCCTCGACTACGGCAGACTGGGAGCGCCTTTCGACGGAGGAATGGCGGGCGCGGCTGACGACCAACGCCGTCTTTGCCGCTCTCGACGGGGACCAGCCTGTCGGCATCATGGGGCTGATGCGCGAGCGCGCGAGCCGGCTGGCGCACCGCGCCACGATCATCATGGTTTATGTGCGCGACGAAGCCCGCGGATCCGGCGTGGCGCGGCACCTTCTCACCCATCTGACCGGCCATGCCCGCGCGTCCGGCATCCGCCTGCTGGAACTGGTCGTACGCGCCGACAACCCGACGGCCATCCGCTTCTACGCGCGTGAAGGTTTTCACGAAATCGGCCGTGTCCCCGGCGGCATGCTCGACGGAGGCGTAGAGGTCGACGAAATTCTGATGGCGCGGCACATCGACGGCCGCGCCGCACCCGCATTGCAAGGAGCGCCCCGATGAAAGCCATGTATTACGACGCGTTCGAGAAGACGCCCGAAATCCGGACCCTTCCCGATCCGACCCCGACCGAAAACGGCGTCGTCATCAAGGTCGAGGCCACAGGGCTTTGCCGGTCCGACTGGCACGGTTGGATGGGCCATGACGCCGATATCCGGTTGCCCCACGTGCCGGGCCACGAGCTGGCGGGGGTTGTCACCGCCGCCGGCCGCGGCGTGATGCGCTACAAGGTCGGCGACCGGGTCACCGTGCCCTTCGTTTCCGGCTGCGGCCGCTGCGGCGAATGCCGCTCCGGCAACCAGCAGGTCTGCGAGGCACAGTTCCAGCCGGGCTTTACCCATTGGGGTTCTTTTGCCGAATATGTCGCGCTCGACTTTGCCGACCAGAACCTCGTGCATCTGCCCGAAAGCATGGACTTCACGACAGCCGCGAGCCTCGGTTGCCGCTTTGCCACCTCGTTTCGCGCCATCGCCGACCAGGCGAAGGTGAAGGGCGGCGAATGGGTCGCTGTACACGGCTGTGGCGGTGTGGGCCTGTCGGCGATCATGATCGCAGCAGCGCTCGGCGCCCAGCCGATCGCGATCGACATTGCCGAGGACAAGCTCGCCTTCGCGAAGACGCTCGGCGCGGTCGCAACCATCAACGGCCGAGAGGTCGAGGACGTGGCAGCGGCGGTGAAAGACATCACCGGCGGCGGCGCGCACGTCTCGATCGACGCGCTGGGCAACCCGGTGACCTGCTTCAACTCGATCAAGAATCTGCGCCGGCGTGGCCGCCACGTCCAGGTCGGCCTGATGCTCGGCGACCAGGCGACGCCGCAGATCCCGATGGCGCAGGTGATCGGCCATGAGCTCGAGATCTATGGCAGCCACGGCATGCAGGCCTGGCGCTACGACGCCATGCTGGCGATGATCGCCGACGGCAAGCTGAGGCCGCAACAATTGATCGGCCGGGAGATCTCGCTTGCAGAGGCGATCCCTGCGCTGACCGCCATGGACCGCGCAACCGACCTCGGCATCAGCGTCATCACGCGGTTCTGATAGCGCCATGGGCGGCCGGAAAAGCACCGTCTACGAAAGGGTGCCGGCAACGCCCATTCCGACTCACTCCCTCAATGCGCTAAACCTTGTTCCGGATCGGGGGCGAGGCAGATGACCATTACGAGACGGCGAAGATTGATCAAGCGTCAGCGCACCGGCACGGCGCTTGCCATTGCCGCGACGATCTCTTTCCTTGCCGGCATGACCGACGCGATCGGGCTCTTGAGCATTGGCGACTTCGTCTCCTTCATGAGCGGCAACACGACCCGGGCAGCGATCGCCCTCGGCGACGGTAATTTTATCGGCGCCTTGCTGCTCGTCGGCGCGCTCGGGGCGTTCATCATCGGCAACGCACTTGGCGTGATCGCAGCCGCGCGCCTCGGCGTCGTCGGCGTGCTCTCGACGGTCAGCCTCGTGCTGATGCTCTGCGCCGGTTTCGGGGCCCTTATGCCGCGGCCCTTCTATTTCTACGGCGTCGTGCTCGCCATGGGCCTGGTCAATGCGGCGGTCGAACATATCGAGGGCTTACCGATCGGGCTTACCTACGTGACGGGGGCACTTTCCCGCTTCGGGCGCGGTCTCGGCCGCTGGCTGCTCGGCAACAGGAACCGTCAGTGGCTGGTGCAAATCGTGCCCTGGCTCGGCATGTTCTCCGGCGCGGTCGCCGGCGCTCTTTTGCAGCGCCACTTCGGCGCGGCCTCGCTCTGGGCGTCCTTTGCGCTCGCCACCGGGCTCGCGCTTGCCACTGTTCTCGTGCCGTCTCGCTGGTCGCGGCGCTATATCCATTCGGGGTGAGCCTCAGCTCCAACGGCAGCTTTTCACCCCTCCCAAGATTTTGCCCTTAAGCGCGGCGGGGTTTCAGGGCAAAATCTGCAAAGAAGAATCACGAGCGAGGTCCTGCCATGGCGCTTGCGGCAGCCGTCACCACGGATGAACTCTATCATCCCATCCTCAAGACCAATCCGGCGCATCCGGCCGGATGGCCGATCCGGGCAATCGTCAGCTCACAGACCGAAGCGCGACACAATCGCGCGCTCTGGGCGCCAACGCACCTGATCTCGATCCGCGCTCCCGGCAGCCGACTGCTCTCGATGATCGAGCTGCCGCCGGAAAAGCATCTGGAACTCTTTTTCGGCGACACCACCGATCCGGACGAGCCGGATGCGGCGCGCCCGCAAGCCATCGAAGCCACCTTCGCCTTTGTCGACCACCTGCCCGAAGACGCCCATCTGCTCGTCCATTGCCTTCGGGGCATTGGGCGCGCGACCGCGCTCACCCTCGGCATTCTGGCGCGCTACATGCCACCGGAGGACGCCGCCGCCGCACTCCATGCGCTGCGCCCGGAGGCCAAGCCGAACAGGCATGTCGTCAACCTTTGCGACACGGCGCTCGGGCTCAAGGGCAAGCTCGCCAAGCAGGCACTGCGCTTCCCGGCGAAAGTCTGGAAACCAGCCAAAAGCTGAAGCTACTGCATGTCTCCTTAAATCGACTTCGATTTAAGGACAAAGACATGCAGAAAATCAAAGTGCTACAGCGACCTTTGCGCGTCTGATAAGACGCGCGGCGCTGTAGAAATCTGCAGCTTTGCCGCCAGCCGTTGTGCATCGCACAAAGATTTGACATGATCCCACGAAAGAACGGTGACAGTTGGCTGCCTGATCAGGCATGATGCTGTAAGCCTTTGTTTTCGGACGGGCTTTGACGGGAAGATTCGACCTTGCCCCGCCAGCGCCGAAGACAAAAGACGGGAGGAAAAGATGTCCCACGCGGCCTATGTGTTTGACGCCTACGGCACGCTCTTCGACGTGCATGCGGCTGTCCGGCGCCACGCGCAGGAGATCGGCCCGGACGGGCAGGCTTTTTCCGAACTCTGGCGGGCCAAGCAACTCGAATATTCCTGGGTGCGCTCGCTGATGGGCAGCTATCAGGATTTCTGGCAACTGACCGAACAGTCGCTCGACTTCGCCTTCGCACGGTTTCCCTCCGCCGACCCGAAACTTCGCAAGCGATTGCTCGATGCCTACTGGACGCTCGACTGCTATCCGGAAGTGCCGGCGGTTCTGAAGGGACTCAAGGAACGCGGCGCCCGCATCGCCATCCTCTCCAACGGTTCACCGGCCATGCTCGCCTCTGCGGTCCGCAACGCCGCACTCGACATCGTCATCGACGACGTCTTTTCCGTCGACGCGGTGAAGGCCTTCAAGACCGCGCCCGCCGTCTACGACATCGTCACCACCGGCTACCGGCTCTACCCGCATGCCGTCTCCTTCCAGTCGTCGAACCGCTGGGATATCGCCGGGGCGACGAAATTCGGGTTTCGCACCGTATGGATCAACCGGGCGGACATGCCGGACGAATATCGTGATCACGGGCCGGCGCTGATCCTGCCCTCTCTCGAAAGTCTGCAATTCGGTATCTGAAGGATCTCCCCATGGTCTGGTCGCCTGCGCAGTATCTGAAGTTCGAAGACGAACGCACGCGCCCAGCCAGAGATCTCCTCGCCCAAGTGCCCGAGCTCCCGAAGGCATCGCCTTCGACCTCGGCTGCGGCCCGGGCAACTCCACCGAGCTCATCCGCGACCGGTTTCCCGAGGCCACACTTTCAGGCCTCGACAGCGACGAGAATATGCTCGTTGCGGCGGCGAAGCGGCTGCCGGGCATCACCTTCGAAAAGGCGGATCTCGCAACCTGGGTCCCGCCTGCCGGCGCTTCGCTGTTTTACGGCAACGCTGTCTTTCAATGGCTGCCGAACCACCTCACGATCTTCGAAAGACTGATGGGGGCGCTCGCTTCAGGCGGCACGCTTGCGGTCCAGATGCCGGACAATCTCGGGGAGCTGAGCCATTTGCTGATGGAGGAGACAGCTCGCAGCTCGGCTTTCACTGACGCCTTTGCCGGCAAGACCGTCCGCCGCAATCCCATGCCGGGACCGGCAACCTATGTCGAATGCCTGGCGCCACAGGCCGCCAGCATCGAGGTCTGGCACACGATCTACTACCACCGGCTCGCCAATGCCGAAGCGATCGTCGAATGGGTAAAGGGGACCGGCCTCAGACCTTATCTCGATGCCTTGCCGGAAGATAAACGCGACGCCTTTGCTGCCGACTACACGGACCGGATCCGCGCTGCCTATCCGGCCATGAGCGACGGCAAGGTCCTTCTGCGCTTCCCGAGATTTTTCATCGTCGCGGTGAAGGCTTAGCGCCGGGCGACGCTACATGCGTTCGACCAGGAAATCGATGAAGGCACGGATACGGGCGGCGAGATGCTCATGTCCGGCATAGACGGCGTAGACCGTCTCGATCTCGCCCGACTGATAATATTCGAGCAGCGGCACGAGCGTTCCGGCTTCGAAGTCCGGCTCGACGTGGAAACGGCCGATCCGGCCAACGCCAATGCCGGCAAGGCAAAGCTGGCGGACGATCGAACCGCTCGAGACCTGCATGTTGCCGAAGACCGAGCGCAATTCCGCAGCCGGCTGCCCCGGCATGCGGAACGCCCATTCGTCGACGCTGCGACGGAAATTGAAGCGGATGCAATTGTGACCGTCGAGTTCATCGGGCGTATTCGGTGTCCCGTGCCTTTCCAGATAGGCGGGCGATGCGATCACGACCGGACGGCTTTCCATGAGCTTGCGTGCCTTTAGGGATGAATCGCGCAGCGGGCCGGTGCGGATCGCCACGTCGGCGCGCTCGCCGACGACGTCGATCATGCTGTCGGTCAGCGTCAGATCAAGCTGCACCTCCGGATAGCGGGCGAGGAACTCTGGTGCGAGCGGCATGATGTAGCGCTCGCCAAAGCCGACCGCGGCGTTCACCCGCAACAGCCCGCGCGGCGTCATGCGGCCGCCGGCAGCGACCAGTTGTTCGGTCTCTGCGATTTCCGTGAGAATCCGCTGGGCGCGTTGCAGATAGACTTCCCCCTCCGGCGTCAGTTGCAGCGTCCGGGTCGAACGCACGAGAAGCCGCGTGCCCAACCGGTCCTCGATGCGGGTCAACAGTTTGCTGACTGCCGACGGCGAAAGCTTCAGGCGCCGCGCAGCGGCCGAAAAGCTGCGGGTCTCCGAAACGGCAACGAAGACCTCCATTTCACCCGCCCGATTGTCCATGCATCACCTTTGAATCAAATTCACAGTCCTTTGTACCATTATGCTGATTATCATGATGAGTGCCAAGGCTCATATTCCGCCCGACTTCAACAACAACCAACGCGCCCGGTTCCTCCCAGCCGGGTGGGAAAGGTCTCGTCGTGCCTATTGCTATCCTTGCGCTGACGATCGCGGCCTATGCGATCGGAACAACGGAATTCGTGATCGTCGGTCTGCTGCCGACGGTCGCCACCGACCTCAATGTCACCCTGCCGCTCGCCGGCCTGATCGTCAGCGTCTATGCGCTCGGCGTCACCTTCGGCGCGCCGGTGCTGACGGCGCTCACCGGCCGGATCGAGCGCAAGCCGCTCCTGATCGGCCTGATGGCGCTGTTCATCGTCGGCAATGCTGCGGCCGCCCTGTCGCCGAGCTACGAACCGCTTCTCATTGCGCGGGTCATCTCCGCCTTTGCCCATGGCGTGTTCTTCTCGGTCGGCTCGACCATCGCTGCCGACCTCGTTCCGGAAGACCGGCGCGCATCGGCCATCGCCATGATGTTCATGGGCCTCACCGTCGCGATCGTCACCGGCGTGCCGCTCGGTACCTGGATCGGCCAGACCTTCGGCTGGCGCGCCACCTTCTGGGCCGTGACCGGTCTCGGCGTCATCGCGCTCACCGCGATCGTCGCCCTGCTGCCGAACACGCTCTCCAAGGCCCCGCCGGCCAAGCTTATCGACCAGGTGCGCGTGCTCGGGTCCGGCCGACTGCTGATCGTCTTTGCCATGACCGCGCTCGGCTACGGCGGCACCTTCGTCGCCTTCACCTTCCTCGCACCGATCCTGCAGGACATCACCGGTTTCTCGGAAGGCGCCGTCAGCCTGATCCTCGTGCTCTATGGCGTTGCGATCGCCATCGGCAACATTGCCGGCGGCAAGATCGCCAACCGCGATCCGGTCAAGGCGCTTATCGGCCTGTTTCTGGCCCAAGCGGCCGTGCTGGTGCTCTTCACCTTCACGGCCCCCTCGCCGGTCCTGACGCTGGTGACGCTCGCCGCGCTCGGCTTCCTGTCCTTCGCCAATGTGCCTGGCCTGCAGCTCTATGTCGTGCAGCTTGCCAAGCAGTACCGGCCGGGCGCCGTCGATGTCGCCTCGGCGCTGAATATCGCCGCCTTCAACCTCGGCATTGCCGTCGGTGCCTGGCTCGGTGGCTTGATCGTCGCCTCACCGCTCGGTCTCGGCATGACGCCCGTCATCGGCGCCCTGCTTGTCGCCGCCGCGCTGCTGCTCACGCTTTTGAGCGGCGTTCTTGATCGTCGGGCCGGCGCCGCCTACCAACCGGCTTGAACCGCCGCCCCTGAGGACCACCTATAGATCGTTCCTTTCTCGCCCGGCCATCCGGCCGGGCGCTCGCCAAGTACAGCAGGTCAAGTACAAGGAGTTACCCACCATGCATTCCGTCAATTCAAACGGTGCCAACATCCCGGCGCTCGGCTTCGGTACCTTCCGCATGCCCGGCGCCGACGTGCTGCGGGTGCTGCCGGAAGCGCTCAAGCTCGGCTTCCACCATGTCGACACGGCCCAGATCTACGGCAACGAGGCCGAGGTCGGCGAAGCCATCCACAATTCCGGCGTGTCGCGCGCCGACATCTTCCTCACCACCAAGGTCTGGGTCGACAAATATGCGCATCGCGACTTCCTCGCCTCGGTCGACGAGAGCCTGAAAAAGCTGAGGACCGACCATGTCGACCTGCTTCTCCTGCACTGGCCGGGCGGCAGTGACGTGCCGATGGCCGAGCGCATCGGCGCCCTCAACGAGGTACAGAAGGCCGGCAAGGTCCGTCATATCGGCGTCAGCAACTTCAACACGGCACAGATGGAAGAAGCGGTGAAGCTCAGCGACGCCCCGATCGCCACCAACCAGGTCGAATACCATCCCTATCTCGACCAGACCAAGGTGCTCGAGATCGCGCGCAAGCACGGCATGTCGATCACTGCCTACTACGCGATGGCGAACGGCAAGGTCCCGAACGATCCGCTGCTGAAGGAGATCGGCGCACGCCACGGCAAGACGGCCGCCCAGGTGGTGCTGCGCTGGCTGGTGCAGCAGAAGGACGTGATCACGCTTTCCAAGACCGCGACGATCGATCGGTTGAAGGAAAACTTCGCGATCTTCGACTTCGCGCTCGGCGACGGCGAGATGGCAGAGATCCACGCGCTTGCCCGCCCCGACGGTCGCATCGTCAATCCGGAAGGTCTGGCTCCGGTCTGGGACAAGGCCGCCTGATCTACTCTCTTGTAGTGGAGCGGGATGCGGGCGGAAAACCGCTCACACTTTTCCTCATCCCGCTCCGCCATTTCGCCGCCGGCCAATTCCCAGCCGGCGGCGGATACGATATGGACATGCCCCGCAGACACCGATCAGAGGGAGGGGGCGATGTCTTTGCATGAGGCGCAGACGAGCGATTTCGCTCCCGATTGGCCGGCGATCATCGCCGTCGTCCTGGGGGTCACCGCCTTCTCGGTGGCGCAGGGGCTCACCTATCCGCTGATCTCGCTTTCGCTTGAAAGCCGTGGCGTCTCTGCCGGAATGATCGGCCTCAATGCCATGGGCTTTGCCGCCGGTCTCGGCGTGGCGACCCTGCTTCTCGGCCGGTTGACGCGGCTTACCTCCGCCGACCGGCTGATCATCGCCAGTCTCTGCGGCTGCTCCATCTGCCTCGCGACGCTTGCCTCGACGTCAGAGCTTCCCATCTGGTTTATCGCCCGCTTCGCCCTCGGCTTCTTCGTCAGCATGGTGTTCATGCTCGGCGAAGCCTGGCTGAATACGGCCTGTCCCGACCGGCTGCGCGGTCGCGTTTCCGGCCTTTACGGCGCCGGCATGTGCGGCGGCTTTGCCGCCGGTCCGCTGGCGATCCCGTTGCTCGGCACCAGCGGCGGCCTCGGCTTTGCGCTGCTGGCGATCTATATCGCGCTCGTCGCCTTCCTCACCGGGCTCCTGACCATGGGCGCACGCACGCGCCCCGAACCTTCCTCGACACGCGACCTCTTCGCCTTCTTCAAGAAGGCACCGATGCTGATCCTCATGGTGCTGATCTTCGGCTTTGCCGATATCGCAGCGATCTCCGCCATGCCGGTCTACTTCGTCAAGACGGGCCACAGTCAGGCCTTTGCCGCGCTCAGCGTGACGGCGCTTGCGATCCCGACCGCGCTGGCGCAGCCCTTCATCGGCGTGCTTCTCGACCGGCTGCCGCGCCCCCGCGTGGCGATCTCAGCAGCCGCCGTCGCCGCCACCGGTTACCTTCTGGTGCCGTTCCTGTCTTCGAACGTGGCGTTGCTGCTAACATTCGCCTTCATCGGCGCCGCCAGCTTCGCGCTCTACACCGCCGCCCTGACGATGCTTGGCGAAGAATATCGTGGCAGCATGCTCGTTGCTGGCAGTGCCGCCTTCTCGCTCGCCTATGCCGCCGGCAGCGCTGCAGGGTCGGGCGCCACCGGCGCGCTGATGAACTTCATCGACCCTATCGCCGGCCCGCTCGGCGTGGGCGCCGTCCTCGTCATCTTCACGCTGATGTTTGCAGTGGCAGGGCGCCGTTAGGCCTCGGCGCAGCGCAAGGCAAGCGCCTCACCGAAAACACGGGCAGCCGGCCCGAGCGGCTCATCGATCCGATGCACGAGATAGGCCTCGGCACCGACCTGACTGTTGCGGCCAAGGGCCGTCGTCGGCATGCGCACCAGCCGGCCCTCTTCGAGATCCCGCTCCACCTGCCAGAGCGGCAGCCGGCCCCAACCGAGACCGGCGCGGATCATCGCATGTTTCGTATCCTGGCTGCTGACGCGACATGTCTGCGGCGAGAGCACGCCGAAATCCCGCCCCACCGTGCGCTGCGACGGATCGGACTGCACGATCTGAAGGTGGTCGGCAAGCGCGGCATTTTCGAGTGCGCCATCGCCGGCACTCAGCCCCAGAGGATGATGCGCGGCAACGACCGCAACGATCTGAACCGTCGAAAGCGCCTGGCGGGCGATTGCCGGATCGCGGAAATCTTCGCCGACCATGATGCCGAGGGTGAAGCGGCGTTCGACGAGGCCATCCAGCGGTCCGCCCAGCGGTGAAACCGCAAGCCTGATCGAAACATTGGGGTAGATCGTCCGCATCTCGTTCAGGGCCAACCCGACCGTCTCGATCGGGAAGAGCGTGTCGACGATCACGGAAAGCTCCAACTCGATGCCCTCGCCAAGCCCGCGCGCGCGGGCCCGCATAGCGTCCACCCGCAGCAGGATATCGCGGGCATTGGCAAGCAGCGCCTGCCCTTCCTGTGTCAACACCGGTCTGTGTCCGGAACGGTCGAATAGGGCGACGCCAAGCTCCGCCTCGAGATTGGCGATGGCGTGGCTGACCGCAGACTGCACGCGTGAGAGTTTCGCGGCACCCGCACGGAAACTCCCGCTTTCGGCGACGGTCACGAAGGTCCGCATCTGATCGAGTGTCAGGGCATCCAGCATGATCGATTCCATAGATCAACTTGATGAAATTTATATCACTTCAACAGATCATGGAAAGCATCCATCTTCTTTTCCGAACAGCAAGTGCTCAGCAGGAAGGAAGGCCCGATGGCCAGGATACTCGTGCTCTACTACTCATCCTACGGTCATATCGAGACGATGGCGGGGGCGGTTGCCGAGGGCGCGCGCGCCGCGGGCGCCACCGCCGTGCTCAAGCGGGTGCCCGAAATCGTGCCGGAAGCCGTTGCCATCAAGGCGGGCTACAAACGCGCTCAGGACGCGCCGGTCGCGACCGTCGCGGAACTGCCGGACTATGACGCGATCATCATCGGCACGCCGACACGCTTCGGCAACATGGCCGCGCAGATGAAAAACTTCCTCGATCAGGCGGGCGGTATCTGGGCGCGCGACGCCTTGGTCGGCCGCATCGGCAGCGTCTTCACCTCGACCGGAAGCCAGCATGGCGGCCAGGAATCGACGATCCTCGCCACCCATACCGTGCTTCTCCATCTCGGCATGGTGATTGCCGGCCTACCCTACAGCTTCAAGGGTCAGATGCGCATGGACGAAATCACCGGCGGCTCGCCCTACGGCGCCTCGACGCTCGCCGACGACGGCAACGGCGGCGACCGTCGGCCAAGCGCCAACGAGCTGGAAGGCGCACGCTTCCAGGGCCGCCACGTCGCAGACCTGGCGGCGGCGCTGGTCGCCGGTCGTGCGCGCGTTGCGGAGCTTGCCTGATGGCCACGGCCACAACCTTCGTTCGGGAGAGAACAGATTGGGCGGGCGTGATGACGGTTGTTGCCGCCGGCGTGGTCGCGGCCATGCAGGTCGGCAAGGGGCTGATTGCCGGTCCGTTGCTTCAGTCCGACCTCGGGCTCGATCTCCCCGCCCTCGGCTGGATCACCTCGGTCTTCGCCATCGTCGGCGTCGTCGGCGGCATGACGGCGGGCGCGTTCGTCGCGTCGGCCGGCGATCGGCGCCTGCTCGCCATCGGGATGGCCATGTTGGCCCTCGGCTCCTTCGGTGGAGCGGCCAGCCACGCCTTCGCGCTGCTTCTTCTGTCACGCATCGTCGAGGGCTTCGGGTTCCTGCTCGTCGTCGTCGCCGGTCCGGCCATCCTGATGCGCCTGGTGACATCGGATCGCCGCGACCTCGTCTTTTCGCTCTGGAGCTGCTTCATGCCCGCGGGCATGGCGGTCGCGATGTTGACCGGGCCACTTTTTGCCGATTGGCAAGCGATCTGGCGGAGCAACGGGCTGATCACGCTGGCAAGCCTGGTTTCCATCTTCCTGGCCGTGTCGCCGTCTCGGGAAACATCCAGCATCGCCGCCAGCTTCCGGGATGATGCGACCGAAACGCTTACAAGCCGCGGCCCGGTGCTGCTCTTCGTTCTATTTTCGCTCTACAGCCTGATGAGCTTCACGCTTTCCAGCTTCCTGCCGATCCTGTTGGTCCAGCGTATGCACGTCTCGCTCGGGACCGTCGGCCTCCTCAGCGCCATCATCACACTGGTGAACGTCATCGGCAATCTTGCCGCCGGCCATCTGCTGTCTCGCGGCTTTGCCCGCGGCCGGTTGATCGCCAGCGCTGCCTTGCTGACAGGTGTGTTCGGCCTTTGGATCTTCCTGAGCCAGTCAGGCGGAAATCTGATCTTCGGACTTTGCGTGCTGTTTTCCGCGATCGGCGGCCTGATCCCCGCCACGCTGATCTCGTCGGTGCCGATCCTGTCGCCGCGTCCGGCGCTTGCGCCGTTGGCAATGGGGCTGCTGATGCAGGGCAGCAATCTGGGGCAGCTCGTCGGGCCGGTCGCGGTCGGAACGGCGATCGAACGCTACGGCTGGTCCTCGGGCGCGGCCTTCATCGGCGTCGGCGCCCTTCTCTGCATCGTGCTTGCAAACACACTGGAGCAGGCCCTGCGAAGCAAGGCCCAACGGCGATGATGGCCTGCATGCAAAGAGCGAATCGCAAAGAAAAACCCACCGGCGGCAAACCGGTGGGTTCGGCATTTCCGGCGAATTGTCCGCGGATCAGACGAACTGGCTGAGGCCCGGAACCGAGGCGACGACTTCGTCGACCACTTCATCGCCTGCCTTTTCCTTGGCAAACGCGATGGTCTCCTTGGCGAGCGAGGTGATTTCGCCCATGCCGAGACCCTGGCTCATCAGCTGCTGGCCGAGCGCCATGACGCCGCCACCGCCGATGGCCGACATCAGGCCGCCGAGCAGACCGCCACCACCCGTGCCTTCGCCATTGTACTGGGCGATGAGCTCGGAGGCGCCCGGAATCGCTTCGATCATCTGGGCAACCGGGCCGTCAGCGGCTTCGCGCTGCAGGAAGCCGAGGATCATGCCGACAGCCTTTTCGGCCGTCGCCGGCTCGATGCCGACATTCTCAGCGACGCGCGTGACCAGTTCATTCATGGAAAAACTCCCTCACTTGGATTTTTGACGTTGACGTCAAGGTAAATGATCGCCCACCAAATAACAAGCCGTGAGCAGTGACTATCGGCCCGTCGATACCGCCGCTTTCCGGTCGCGGGTGGGCACAGCATTGTTGCCGGGCGCAACCGCAGCACCTATAACAGAAAACCAGGCACATTTCGATGACGGGCACTTGCGATCAACCGCGAACCGCCCGCTTTCATTGATGAAACGGAGATGAAGCCCACATGTTGGAAGAAGGCAAGCTCTTTATCGGCACCAGCCGCAAGCCTGATGATTCGATCAACAAGGGCGAGTATCTGGAGCTGAAGTTCGGCAACCGCCATGGCCTGATCACCGGCGCCACCGGAACCGGCAAGACCATCACCTTGCAGGTCCTCGCCGAAGGTTTTGCCAATGCCGGCGTCCCCGTCTTCTGCGCCGACGTCAAGGGCGATCTCTCCGGCATCGGCGCGATCGGCGAGCCCAAGGATTTCATCCTGAAGCGCGCCGAGCAGATCGGCCTGCCGACGAACCCTTACGAGTTCCAGGAATTCCCGGTCATCTTTTGGGATCTCTACGGCGAAAAGGGCCACCGCGTCCGCACCACCATGTCGGAAATGGGCCCCCTGCTCCTCTCACGGCTGATGAACGCGACCGATGCGCAGGAGGGCGTGCTCAACATCGCCTTCAAGATCGCCGACGAGGGCGGCCTGCCGCTGCTCGACCTGAAAGACCTGCAGGCGCTGCTCAACTACATGGGCGACAATGCCAGCGCGCTTTCCAATCAGTTCGGTTTCATCTCCAAGGCCTCGGTCGGCTCGATCCAACGCGAACTCCTGATCCTCGAGCAGCAGGGCGCCGAGCACTTCTTCGGTGAGCCGGCGCTGAAGATCACCGACATCATGCGCACGACCAATGACGGGCGCGGCGCGATCTCGGTGCTGGCGGCCGACAAGCTGATGATGAACCCGCGGCTCTACGCGACCTTCCTGCTTTGGCTGCTTTCGGAGCTGTTCGAGGAACTGCCCGAGGTGGGCGATCCGGACAAGCCGAAGCTGGTGTTCTTCTTCGACGAGGCGCATCTGCTTTTCAACGATGCGCCGAAGGTGCTGACGGAGCGCGTCGAACAGGTCGTGCGCCTGATCCGCTCCAAGGGCGTCGGCGTCTACTTCGTCACGCAAAACCCGCTCGACGTGCCGGAAACGATCCTCGGCCAGCTCGGCAACCGCGTTCAGCACGCGCTGCGCGCCTATACGCCGCGCGACCAGAAGGCGGTCAAGACGGCCGCCGACACCTTCCGCCCGAACCCGGACTTCGACTGCGCCACCGTGATCACCAATCTCGGCACCGGCGAGGCGCTGGTCTCGACGCTCGAAGGCAAGGGCGCGCCGTCGATGGTCGAGCGCACGCTGGTGCGCCCGCCGCAATCGCGCGTCGGTCCGCTGACCGAGGCCGAGCGGCAAAAGGTAATGGATGTGAGCCCGGTCCGCGGTCTCTATGACGAAGATTTCGACCGCGAATCGGCCTATGAGATGCTGACCGCGCGCGCCAAGAAGACGGCCGAAGCGCAGGCGCAAGCACAAGAACAGGCCGAACAGCAGACAACGGAAGCGAATACCGGCGGCAGCCGCTGGACGCTGCCCGGCTTCGGCGACGACGAGGCGGCGGCACCAGCGGGCAAGCAGGCGCGGCCACGCAGCTCCGGCTACCAGCGCGAGACGGTCGTCGAAGCCGCGATGAAATCGGTTGCTCGCACCGTCGCGACCCAGGTCGGCCGCGCCCTGGTGCGCGGCATCCTCGGCAGCCTCAGCCGACGCTGAACATAGCCGCGGCAACCGGCAATGCTTGAGGTCGATATTTTGCCCGCGCCCTGATTTCGATCGAGGCGCGTCGTTATTTTGAAAGGAACATTCGCATGGACGTTAAGGATTCGAACGGCGCCATCCTCCAGGACGGCGACAACGTTACCCTGATCAAGGATCTGAAGGTCAAGGGCACCTCTACGACGCTGAAGCGCGGCACGATGGTCAAGGGTATTCGCCTCACCGACAACCCTGACGAAGTCGAATGCCGGGTGGAGAAGATCAAGGGCCTGGTGCTGCGCACCGAGTTTCTGAAGAAGGCATAGCCCACGGCCGACGGCCTTCTCCGTCGGCAGCCACCTGATGCAGCGCCCGCGTGGAACATCATTATCCCTGACAACACAAAAGCCCGGCGGAACGATCCGCCGGGCTTTTGGATTCCGACTGGAATTCAAATATCAGGCGACCGTCAGCTTGACGTCGATATTGCCCTTGGTCGCGTGGCTATAGGGGCAAACGATATGCGCCTTCTGGACGAGGTCTTCGAGAACCGCCTTGTCGACGCCCGGAGACGTAATCTCGAGCGCGGCATCGATACCGAAGCCGGTGCCATCTTCGCGCGGACCAATGCCGACTGTTCCCGTCACTTTCGTGTCTTCCGGAAGCTTTACCTTCTCCTTGCCGGCGACGAACTTCAGGGCGCCGAGGAAGCAGGCCGAGTAGCCGGCGGCAAAGAGCTGTTCAGGATTGGTGCCGCGGGCGCCGTCGCCGCCAAGTTCCTTCGGCACAGTAAGGGTGACATCGAGAACGC
This sequence comes from Ensifer sp. R-19, assembly GCF_049905105.1. Classification (NCBI taxonomy): domain Bacteria; kingdom Pseudomonadati; phylum Pseudomonadota; class Alphaproteobacteria; order Hyphomicrobiales; family Rhizobiaceae; genus Ensifer; species Ensifer sp. R-19. Next base: position 691,532 of record NZ_CP184569.1, on the reverse strand, counting down.
CATCGGCGCTCTTGGCCTGGCCAGCACGGCCACCGGTTGCGGATGCAGTGGTGCGGTAGAGAATAGGCATTGGCGGTCTCCTTTGCGTTTCCAAGTGGATGAGGGTTAGATAGCGCAAAATTCAATTGCGTGCAAATTAATTTTGCAAATTGCATTTTCGCCCTGTTTTTGCGAGAATGCGACCATGGCAAACAAAGCGGCACATATAGATACCATTCCGGAGGAGGCGCTGTCGCTCGGCAAGCAGCTCTGCTTTGCCGTCTATTCGGCGGCGCATGCCTTCAATCGTGCCTACAAGCCGCTGCTCGATCGTTTCGGCCTCACCTACCCGCAATATCTCGTGCTGCTTGCGCTATGGCAACAGGACGAAAAGACGGTGAAGCGCATTGGCGAGGAGATAGGGCTCGATTCCGGAACGCTGTCGCCGCTTCTGAAACGCCTGGAGGCAGCCGGCTTTGTCGCGCGCCAGCGCGACCCAGGTGACGAGCGACAGGTAATCGTTCGCCTCACGGAGAAAGGCCGCGATTTGAAAAGCGAGGCCTTCGGTATTCTCATAGATATCGGCAAGGCTTCAGGCTGCAGCCTGGAAGAAGCGGGCGAAATCCGCGAGACGCTGCATCAGTTGACGCGGCAGCTCAATTCCGGCCACGGCGCGGACTGACTGCAACCGGATTTGCAGAGGCCGCCCCTCGTGACTGGAGGGATGCCGCGAGCGACGACGCCCGTGGTTGTTAGATGACGAGGATCGGCGCCTTGCCACGCACGCGATCGTAGAGGTCCATGACATCCTGGTTGAGCATGCGAACGCAGCCGGACGAGACGGCCTTGCCGATCGACTTCCATTCCGGCGTTCCGTGGACGCGGTAGAGCGTGTCCTGACCATTCTGGAAGATGTAGAGAGCGCGTGAACCGAGCGGGTTGTTGAGGCCCGGCGCCATGCCGCCGTTCTTGGCCGAATAGGGTTTCAGCTGCGGCTGGCGGGCGACCATGCTGTCCGGCGGGGTCCAGCGCGGCCACTTCTGCTTCCACTGGATGACGCCGCGGCCCGACCAGGCGAAACCTTCACGGCCGAGGCCGACGCCGTAGCGCAGTGCCTGGCCGCCCGGCTGGATCAGATAGAGGTAGCGGTCGCCGGTATCGACAACGATCGTTCCCGGCTGTTCGCCAAAGGGATCGCTGACCTCCTGACGATAGAAACGTGCATCGATCTGACGGAACGGTACCTCCGGCACCTGATAGCCGCCGTCGTACATGGAGGCATAAATGTCCGAAACATAGAGGCCCTGCGGCGGCAGACCGGTCGGAACTGGCCCTGGGCCATCCTGTCTTTCATAGATGCCTTCCGCGCGCGGATCGGTAAAGCGTCCTTCGAGCGCAGGATTGCGGAACACAGGCGCCGTCTCATAGCGGAAGACGTCCGTGTTCATCGAGGAGGTGCAGCCTGCAAGACCGGCGGAGGCAAGAGCCAATCCGGACGAGCGGAGAAACTGACGGCGGGAGAAGACGACTGAAGAGGACATCGAACTCTGAAGGGCTTGAGTGCGGCCTGAGGAGTGCTGCATGAAATTGCTTAACGAAATACTACGCACAGCCCCTCGGAATGGGGCGATGCTTGCATTTCCGGCTGGACCGAAGCTTGCGTCTTGGCGTGAAACGAAGAGAACTCAGACGCTGTGAGCGTTGAAACGTGGCTGGCGCATCAGTGTTTCAAAATCCGGCGCGGAGAGCGGCCGGCTGAAGAAATAGCCTTGGATCTCGTCACAGCCGCTCTGGCGCAGGAACTCGACCTGGGCCTGGTTTTCCACACCTTCGGCGATGACGCGCAGGCCAAGATTTTGGGCGAGTGAGATGATCGCCGCGGTGATCGCGTTGTCGTCGAGATCGACAGGAATATCCGCAACGAAGGACCGGTCGATCTTAAGGCGGCGCACCGGGAAGCGCTTCAAGGCGCTGAGGCTAGAATAGCCGGTGCCGAAATCGTCGATTGCCAGGTGCACGCCGATCGCCTGCAGCTCATGCATGGTGGCAATCGCCCCCGGCACGTCCTGCATGATCAGGCTTTCCGTCAGCTCGAGCTCGAGACAGCAGGGCTCAAGCCCGGTTTCGGCGAGAATTGCCGCCACGTGACCTGCCCAGTTGCGCTCGCGGAACTGGCGCGCCGAAACGTTGACGCTGACGATCAGCGGCGGCAGGCCGTCATCCTGCCAGTCCTTGGCCTGGCGGCAAGCGGCGCGCAGCACCCAGTCACCGATCGGCACGATCAGCCCGGTTTCTTCGGCAAGCGGAATGAACTCGGCCGGCGAAACCGTGCCGCGCTCTGGATGACGCCAACGAAGCAAGGCTTCGGCTGCGAAAACGCGGCCATTCGCAAGGTTCATCTGCGGCTGGAACTGCAGAAAGAATTCTTCATGTGCCAGCGCCCTGCGCAGCTCCTCCTGCTGACGCAGCTTCTCGTGCGCCTTGGCGGCCATTTCCTCGGTGAAGACCTGCAGATTGTTGCGCCCGAGCTCCTTGGCCCGATACATCGCCATGTCGGCATTGGCGAGCAGCTCGCCGACGGTCTTGCCCTGATTGGGAAAGCAGGCGACGCCCATGCTGCAGGTGACTTGCAGGCTTCGGCCCTCGATCTGCATCGGCCCCGCGATGGCGCGGCGAATATCTTCAAGCCTTGCCAGCACGACATCCCGTTCGCAGGGAAGGCCGTTCAGAAGCAGAATGAATTCGTCGCCGCCGACACGCACGACCATATCCGACTTGCGCACCGACGAGCGCATGCGGGAGGCGGTGACCTTCAACAGCTCGTCGCCGGCCGCATGGCCGAGCGTATCGTTGACCAGCTTGAAATTATCGAGATCGAGGAAGGCGAGCACCGCCCATTGACCGGTGCCGCGCAGGGCCTCCAGCGCCTCGGCGACCTGCTCCTCGAACAGCGCCCGGTTGGGCAGGCCCGTCAGCGCATCATGATGCGCCATGAAACTGATACGGTCCTCCGCGTGCTTGCGCTCGATTGCAATACCGGCGAGATGCGTCGCCATCGCAATCAGCTCCTTCTGCCCTTCATTGGGAACGCAAACCGCGCCGGAATAGAGCGCAAATGTGCCAAGCACCTTGCGGTCGCGCGAATGGACGGGAGTCGACCAGCAGGAGCGGAAACCATAGGGTCGAACGAGCTCGCGATAATCGTCCCAGAGAGGATCGGCGAGAATGTCCGAGACGATCACCTGTTCGCCGCGCCAGGCCGCCGTGCCGCAGGAGCCCATGTGAGGGCCGATCTCGACGCCATGGATCGTCGCGCAATAGCTCTCGTCGAGGCTTGGTGCCGCGCCATGGAACAGGTGGCGGCCATCGGCCGACAGCAACAGCACCGACCCCTTGATGCCAGGCATCAGCGCCTCGATCAGCAGGATCATGTCGCGGAAGAATTCGTCGAGCGGTCGGCTGTTGGCGATCATTTCCAGTAGGCGGGCCTGCCCTTCGAGCAGGCGTTCGGCCGCCTTTCTGTCGGAGATATCGCGCGACACGCCGACGACGCCGACAATCTCGCCGCGCTTGTTGCGCAGCGGCACCTTGGAGGTCATCAGCCAGCGGTCGCGGCCCTTGCTGACGATCGCCCGTTCCTCGATGCCGAAAATCGGTTCGCCGGTTTCGATGACGCGGCGCTCGATGTCGGCGATCGCCTGTGCCATGTGCGGCGGATGGAGATCGAAGTCGGTCTTGCCGACGATATCCTTGAGACCTTCCAGGCCGTTGTCGGCAACAGTCACCTGGTTGGCGATGAGGAACCGCCCTTCGACATCCTTGGCATAGATGTAGTCGGGCACATGGTTGATCATCGTCTCCAACCAGTAGTGGCGGTCGGCGATGTCGGGTTCGGTCGGAAAGATCCGCGCAACTTCTTCCGCCAGCCGATGGCTGGCATCGATCAGGCGACGTGTATCCTCGTTGCCGCCAGCATTTAAGGCGGCATATCGCGGATTGCGAGACGTGTTCTTCGCCAAGCAAGGCCTCCCGACGCGCTCAGCCGCGTCGCTGGTCGATCTTTCCCCACTTCACGTTAGCAAGAGTTAGCCCTTCCTAAATAACTTGTAGAAAAATCGTGCAGAGGTTGCAATCTCCAAGTTGCGTGCCTGAAAAGAAGGGGTGACGGCGCCACCCCTTCGTCGATTTCAGGACAGACGTCGGCGCGCCGCCGGCGCGAGCATCAGCAGTTGGTCGGCCACCACCATGATAACGATCGCAAGCCCCGTCAGCGGAAAAGTGAGGCCAAAGAAAATGGCCATGATCCACAATCCTGCATAGACACTGCGCTTCGGCGGCATCGGCGGCACCCCGACGCGCCCCGCCGGGCGACGCTTCCACCACATGACGACGGCGGAGAGCGAGATGAGCACGATGGACAGGCAGGCGGCAAGCATCAACAACTGATTGGCGCGCCCCCACTCCTGCCCCTTGTGCACGTTGATGCTCCATTCGATCGCCTTTCCGAGCGCCGGGTAATCGCCAAAGGCTACATCGACAAGCGGTTTGCCGGAGTACTGGTCGATGTGGATCGTGCGCTCCCGTGCGAGCTCGGCCGGAAAGATCGCGGCCGTGTAGACGCCGCTCTCATCGGTCGGGAGCGCCAGCTCATAGCCGGGCAGCATGCCGGCCTCATCGGCGATCGCGACCGCGCGGTCTATGCCGACCGGCTCGGCGCCGACGCCGCTCGACGTCGGGACCGGAGCATTCTCCATCAGCCAGTTCGCCCTGGGGAGGACATCGGTCGAAACCTTGGTCGAGGTTGGCACCTGGTCCCAAAGCACCGCGGGATAGCCGAGCCCCATGGCCGTCAGCTTGCCGTTGACGGTGGCGCCCCAGTAGCCGGACCACAGAAGACCGGAGAAGGCGAGGAAGACGATCAGCAGCCCGGCGACGATGCCGGTCACGGCATGAAGGTCACGCCAGAACACGCGGCGCGCGGGCGTGCCGCGCACGGTCAGCACACCGCCGGTCTGCTGGCGCGGCCACCAGAGATAAATGCCGGTGAAGACCAGCAGAATGGCAAAGCCCGCAACAATCTCGATGATCGTTTCGACCGACTTACCGAAATAGTCGAGGCTGTGCAGGTCCTCGACCACCTGATTGAACTCTTCCGTGGGCGCGACGTGATCGAGGATGGCGCCGGTATAGGGATCGACGAAGACCAGCATTTTGGCCTTGCCGATACCCACCGTGACGCGCGCCGAGCGATCGGCACCGGCGGGTGTGCGATAGGAGACGGCGGCGCTGCCGGGCACGGATTCGACAGCGGTGGCGACGATCGCCGAAGGCGGCAGCCGTTCGGTCCCGGCAGGCACGATGTTGCGATAGGCGAAGACGGTATCGTCGATCTCGTCGTTGAAGAGATAGAGGCCACCGGTGACGGCCAGGCTGATCATGAACGGGATGACGAGCAGGCCGGCAAAGAAGTGCCAGCGCCAGATGGCGCGATAGAGGGAAATGCCGCGCTCGGCGGCGACCGGCTGCGCTGCGGCGCCGGTAAAGGATGCGGTTGTCATGGGTTTCTCCGGGAAATCCGCATTATCGCGGCTTCGCCTCGTGATGGTCGGGTCGGTCGCGGATCACGGCCGGCGACGTCGAACAGCAGTTTCGACGCCTGGGAGGCCGTCAGCCGCCGCTCAAGCGGATATCAGGGAGAAACCCGATGGTGGCGCCCTAGGCCCTGTGCCGCCGCGGAGCGCACCGCGAACAAACAGAAGTTCATTGGCAGGAACCGACACATGCCAGGCGAGAGATAGCGGTGGTGCGGCGATCGGATACGGCGCCGGCAGATCAGCGGGGGCGACGAGGCAGCAGGACTGGCATCCATGGCCTTTCGTACCACCTTTTCCGTCGGCATCGTCGTGGCCGGTGAGGCAGAGATCGGCAAACGTTCCATCGGGAAGCGCGTAGGCGGTCGTATCAGGCGCAACCGGCATGGCGACCGCCGGCTGCTGGATCAGGGCCGAGATGACGAGGACAAGCGCGCAGAGCAAACGCGCCGCCATGTCCGTCAACCGATCGCCTAGAAACCGTCGCGCCAAAAGTGCCCCCAAAATCGACTGCGACAGCTAAAGACCAACGGCGCGAAAGGCAAGCGGGCAATGGGCCGCATGGCCTATCAAAAGATTTCATGTGTGGTATCAGCGGCGCCGGCTTTCGCCGTCCAGCACGCTTGGCTTAAGACAAGGTCACGGCAACGACGGGAGGACGACATGCTGACGATCTACGGAGTCTATCGCTCGCGCGCATCGCGCAATTACTGGATGGCGCGGGAGCTCGGAATCCCCTTCACGTCCGTTCCGGTCATCCAGGCGCGCCGGGTTGCAGATCCGCTTGCCGCCGATGCGCCCATCAACACCAAGTCGCCGGCCTTCCTCGCCGTCAACCCGATGGGTCTGATTCCGGCGATCGAAGACGACGGCGTCGTACTGACGGAATCGCTTGCCAACAATCTTTTCCTTGCGCGCAAATACGGCGGCCCGCTGGGACCGGCTGATATCCGTGAAGAGGGACTGATGGGCAACTGGACGATGTGGGCGGCGACGGAGGTCGAGCCGCATGCGGTGCAGATCATCCTCACCTACGACTACGGCACTGAGGAAACCGACCAAGGCAGGGCAACGATCACTACCTGCGCCAAGTCCCTCGACAAGGTGTTTACCCGCCTGGAAGAGCACCTCGACGGGCGCGACTACCTGGTTGGCGATCGCTTCACCGTAGCCGACCTCAACCTCGCGGAAGTCTTCCGCTACGCCATGAGCCAGAAACAGCTCTTCGAGAAGCATCCACGCGTTTCGGCCTGGCTTGCCCGCTGCCATGCCCGCCCGGCTTTCAAGGCGATGATGGAAGAGCGGCTGAAAGAGCCGGCGGATTGAGCCGTCCGGAGGGGGGCTCGTTTCAAGTGATCAGCGCATGGTCGCCGCGTCGAAGCGTACGCGCGGCGCCCTGAGATCGAGCAGGCGCATGCCCTCCTCCACCTCGTCACGAACCCAGCGCTTGAAGGCGGCTGCGGCCTTGCTTTCCCGCCGCGATGGCGAGCTGACGAAGTAGTGGCCGTAGCCGGTGCCCACGCGGATACCGAAGGGCACGACCAAACTGCCTTGGGTGATCGCGAAGCCGGCGAGCGTCTGCCAGGCGAGCATGACCCCCTGCCCCGAGATCGCCGCATCGAGCACCAGCGACGCCTCATTGAACGTGTGGCGCACGCTCATTTCGGCACCGGAGAGGCCGACTTCGCGAAGCCACACCTCCCAGCTGAACATCGAGTGACCGTCGATCACGGCCGGGAGCTTTAGAATATCTGCAGGTACACGCAAGTTCTCCGCCATGGCCGGCGAACAGACGGGAAAGACCTCCTGCTGCAACAGCAGTTCGGATTTCACACCAGGCCAATCGCCCGAGCCCACACGGATGCCGACATCCACATCTGATGTATCGAGATTGACGAGCTTGGTCGTGGCGTCGATGCGCAAGCGAATGTCGGGGTGGCGCTCGGCGAAACGGTTCAGCCGATAGACCAGCCAGCGGGCGGCAAAGACCGGTGCCACCGAGATCGTCAGCACCGACTCGTCGCGTCGCCGAGCCGAGGCCACGGCCTCCGCCAGCTCCTGAAAGGCGTTGCTGAGGCGGACGAGGAAACGCAGGCCAAAGTCGGTCGGGACGAGGCCGCGCGGCGTGCGCTCGAACAGGATGCGGCCAAGCTGGGCCTCCGCCTTGGCAATCTGCTGGCTGACGGCGCCTGAGGTCACGCCGAGCTCCTCGGCAGCAGCCGCCAACGAACCAAGGCGACCGGCCGCTTCCACGGCGCGAAGCCCGTTCAAATGGACGGAATTCAGATCTCTCATATAGTTTTCCTAAACCCGTTCGGTGCTATTCTCAATTGAAAAGACAGCGAGACAGGCAGATCATCCAAGCATCGAAAGGATGGGCCGCCATGTTGAAGCTTCTCTCGATGTTGACCGCATTCGCCACTTTTGAAAGTCGGAAGCAGGATACGCGACTAGCCTGGGCGCGTGACCCGCTGCAGCACCCGGATCTCGAGCGGATGGACGAACGCGAACTCGGTGATCTGCCCTTCCCCGGCTGGCCCTGGCCGCGCGCGGCCGAGTGCGCCAGCGACTGCCTGCAAGCCGGGGGCCGGTGACGGACAATGACCCTGTGATATGCTGACGGGATGAGCGAGGATCTCGACCGCAATTTCGCACGGGTCGTCAAGCTGGCGGAAGCCGCCGGCTTGCCGGAGGTTGCCATCGGCACCTCCTACGGCACGCCGGCACTGCTGGTGAAAGACAAGAGCTTCGTGCGCATGAAGGACGGCGACACGCTTGTCGTCATGTGTGCGCTCGAGGAAAAGGAATTGCTGCTGGAACTCGACCCGCAACTCTATTTCGAGACCGATCACTACAAAGGCTGGCCGGCGATGCTGGTTCGGCTTTCGGTGATCGACGACAAGAGCCTGACCGGGCGACTGGTTGCCGCCTGGCGCCAGAAGGCGCCAAAGCGGCTTGCTGCGAAACTCGCCGGCTGACCGCTTTCAGCTTCGATCCCCGACCTTGTAGATCAGGCAAACCTTGCCGTCATCGACCCTCTTCACGTCATCGAGTTGCACGTAGTGGCGCTGGGCGATGGTTTCGAACAGCGCCTTGCCCTTCCCCACCACCAGGGGATGGATGGTGAGACGCAATTCGTCGATCAGGCCGTGATCCATCAGGCTCGACACGGTGCGAGCGCCGCCGACGACATAGATGGTCCGACCCGGCTGGCGCCTTAGCTGCTCGATCTCGGCAGCATCGCGAACGATGGTGGCGTTGGCCCATTGCACCTCCGAGCGCTCTTTCGAGAGAACATAATGCGGCGTGCTCAAAGCAAAATCCGTATATTCGATCTCCTCCTGCGTCGGCACCTTGCCGGCAAACTCCAGCGGCGCATGCGGATTCTGTTTGATCGCGCTCCAATATTGCTCATAGCCCGAATACATGCCGCTCCCGAGGACGCAGGCATCGATCTCAGGCAGGAGTTCGAAGGTGTCCGACCAGGAATCGACCCAGTCCGTATAGCCATCCGGTCCATCGATCATCCCGTCGATGGACATCTGCATGCCGGCAACCACCTTGCGCATCGTCGTTGTCTCCCTGTTGGCGTTACGCAACAAGGACGTGCGCGCGGCGACTGAGCCGACATAGGCGGTAAAAATCTCGCGCCGGCGGCTGGCGGCATCCAATGAGCGGCCTTCCATTTCAGAGGTCGCGCCTATACCGGTGGAAGCTGACGGCCACACAGGTGTTCTTCCATGATCGTTCGCGACCGCCCCAGCCTTCTGAAACTGTTCTTCATCCTCAGAGGATCGGTCATTCAGCGGATCTTTCCGCAGGTGCTGTTCGTCTTCGGCCTTTCCGCCTTCGTCGTCTGGGCGCACCGTGCCGATCCCGGCATCGTTCCAAGCGTCAACAGCGGCCCTTTCGCCTTGCTCGGCATTGCGCTCTCGGTGTTCCTCGGTTTCCGCAACAACGCCTGCTATGACCGCTGGTGGGAGGCGCGGAAGGATTGGGGACAACTGATCTTCACGTCGCGCGATCTTGCCCGGCAGACACTGGTCCTGGTCGACGCCAAAGCTTCGGAGAATGCGGCGCGGCAACGGCTCCTCAACATCGCCATCGCCTTTGCTCACGCCCTGGTTGGCCACCTGCGACCGGGCAATCATGCAGCCAGGGCGCTCGCGCGACTGCCCGACGATCTCGCTCCCGGCTACAAGGCAAGCCGCAACGCGCCGGACTACCTCTTGCGTGAGATGGGCCGCGATCTCGCCGGCTTGCGTGCTTCGGACGCGATCAGCGACTTTCAGTGGGCCCAGTTGGACGGCACGGTCGGCAGGATGTCGGCGACGCTTGCCGCCTGCGAGCGCATCCGCAACACGCCGGTGCCTTTCGGCTACACGCTGCTCCTGCACCGCACCGCCTATCTTTTCTGCTTCCTGCTGCCCTTCGGCTTTGCCGATGCGCTCGGTTGGGCCACGCCCTTCGTCACGGCGCTGGTCGCCTACACCTTCTTCGGCCTCGATGCACTCGGGGACGAACTGGAGGAGCCGTTCGGCGTGTTGCCGAACGACCTGCCGATCATGGCGCTTGCCGAAACGATCGAGATCAACCTGCGCGAGGCGCTCGGCGAGACAGACCTTCCGCCCTTGCCGCAGCCCAAGGACTACATCCTGATGTAGCCCAGATGGTCGCGCGGCTCAGGCCTTGAGCGTGGCCAGGACCCGGGCAACGGCCGGACGCGCGGTCATGCGGTTGCGGTGATCCAAGATTTTCGGGAAACGCGCGGGATCCACACCGTCCGATTCGAGCCAGCCGGCGATGGTGAAAAGGTAGGGATCGGCAACCGAATAGGTCTCGCCCAGGACGAAGGGGCCTTCGAACATCTTGTTCTCGATCAGCTCGAAGCAGGCCGCCATGTTGGAGGCGACCTTGGCCTTCATTGCCTCGTGCGCCGCCGGATCGTCGGCCCAGCGCGCGCCGCGACGTCCATGGGCATGGGCGACATGCACCGTCGAGCAGAGATAGTTCATGAACGACTGCAACTGCGCAAAAGCAAAGGCATCGCCCCTTGGTGCGAGGTTCGATGCCGGATGTGTCTCGGCGATATAGGTGAGGATCGCCGGCGTTTCGGTGATGACGCCCCGGTCGGTCAACAGCGCCGGCACCCGGCCCTTCGGGTTTACCGCGAGATAGTCGGGCTTGGTCTGTTCGGCGGTCGAAAAATCGACGCGGCGCGCCTCGTAGTCAGCGCCCGCCTCTTCCAGCGCGATATGCGAAGCCAATGAGCAGGTGCCCGGGGCGTAGAACAATTTCAACACTTCAACTCTCCTCTGCGATCACGCGGATCGGACGACGTGGTGCCGACAGACCCGACCCTGCCCTATCATTCTGGCGGACGGAAGCGGAATGCGTGCGATGAACCGTGCGCTTCCTAACGTTTCAACTCCAGACCAAAGATCGGCGGCAGAAGAAAGGAAGTCAGCCCGATTGACAAGCCCGAACGGATTTCAATAGAAGATCATTGTTACGTTATAACATTATTCGGAGTTGCTTATGAAAACGCTCTTTTCAACCCTCATCGCTGCTGGCCTGTTTGCCGCCGTCGCCACACCCGCCTTCTCCCATGGCGCATGGATCGGCGAGCGCTGGGGAACGCTGGCGGTGATCTACGGCCACGGCCCAGCGGACGAACCCTATGATCCGGCCAAAGTGAAATCGGTCTCGGCCGTTGGCGAAGACGGTCAAGCGCTGCCGGTGACGATCGAGGCGGAAGACAATCACGCTAGGCTGAAACTCGATGGCAAGCCGGCGCTCGTCGCACTGGAGTTCGACAACGGCTATTGGAGCGAAGGCGCAGACGGCAAATGGGTGAACAAGCCCAGGAACGAGGTGCCCGGCGCCAAACAGGCGAGCCATTCGGTCAAATACAGCATCGCGCTGGTGCATGCGCATGGCGCACTGCCGGCCTTCCCGGCACAGCCGCTGCAGATCATCCCGCTCGACAACCCTGTTGGCCTGAAGCCGGGCGAGAAATTTCGCATCCGCCTATTGCTCGACGGCAAGCCGCTCGAAGGCAAGGAAATCACCCTCGACTATGCCGGATTGCCTGAGCTCGTCTCTGAAAAGACGAACGCGAATGGCGAAGCGGAAGTGACGCTGCGCAACGCCGGCGTCAACATTCTTGCCGTCAGCCACGCGATCCCGCTCGAAAGCAACATCGCCGCCGACAAGAAAGGTTTAACGGCCACGCTGACCTTCGTCGCCGAGCCGCACGTGCACGAATAGGCCTCCCGCCTCCCTCACCGCAATGCGGACCCAATCCTCGGGTTGGGGCCGAGATTGAGGTGGAGTTCAGAAGCACCGCCACGGCCCGGCAGGTATCCCTGCCAGGCCGTTTCCGGTCAGGCAACCAGCGCCTCGCCGCAACCGGGCACGTCTTCCAGGCGGTAGTAGACGGGAATGCCGCGCTCACGGGCGATGCGCACGTCGTTGTCGGCACCCTTGCTGTCACCCGGCAGACGCAGCACCGCGTCGCACAATGCCAGCAAGCGGCCGGCGACGGGATGGAAAATTTCCTCGTAGAGGTCGTCTCCGACCCGCTCGCCACCCGCCGCATTCCACACCGGCAGCGCCACCCATTCGCCGATGACAGGCACGTGCCCGGCCCGAAACAGCGCATAGGACGGCTCCTCCAGTCGCTTCAGGTTGGCGGCCATCTTGGCCGGGTCGTCTCCGGTTCCCGAGCGATAGGGCCCCGCGATCAAAATCAGCATGATCTTCTCCAAATTTTTGCACGAAATATCCAGATCATTCTGGAATATTCACGATATTTCGTGCAATATCGTGAAGAGTCAAGGAGGTATTCATGCTGACAACACAGAGACGGGCTTTGATTTCGGCACGGTTGGCGCGCGACGGCGAGATCGTCGCCAAGCGCCTGGCGGACGAACTGGACCTCTCGGAAGACACGATCCGGCGCGATCTCCGCGAGATGGCGGCGGAAGGTTTGCTGAAGCGCGTACATGGCGGCGCGCTGCCGCTGGTCCCGCCGCTACCAAACTTTACCGCACGGCAGGAGATTGCCGGCGACGTCAAACACCGGCTTGGGCGAAAGGCCGCGACGATGATCGAGGCGGGCCAGACGATCTTTCTCGACGGCGGCACGAGCAACGCGGAAATCGCGCGGGCACTGCCGCGGGAGATGCGGCTGACCGTCGTCACCCACAGCCCGACGATTGCCGCCGAGCTCGAACGCCACGAAGCCGAAGTGATCCTGATCGGTGGCCGGCTCTACAAACATTCGATGGTTGCGACGGGCGCGGCGGCGCTCACCGCCATCGCCGGCATCCGCATCGACCTGTTCTTCCTCGGCGTCACCGCCATTCATCCGGTTCACGGAGTTTCCACCGGCGACTTCGAGGAGGCGGCCGTCAAGCGCGCGATCCTCGCCCAGGCCGCCGACACCTATGTGCTGGCGACAGCGGAGAAATTCGACGCAGTTTCGCCACATCGCGTGGCCGGAATCGCCGATCTCGCCGGCTTCATCGTACCGGAGGAAATCGAGCGCGAGATGCTAACGCCCTTTGACGACGCGAGCGTCGTGATGATCGGCGCCTGACGGTGCCAGCGCGCCGAGGCTGTCCGTGAGGGCTGCGGGCGTGAACCGTCGCCCGCGAACCTCAGGCGGCGAAGGCGTCCGTGACCCTGACGTCGCCGACATGGATGCCGTTCCAGTTGTACATCGAGTGATTTGCCTGCGCCATCAGGGCCGCGTGCAGGTCCGGCTCATCCCTGAAGAAGCGCGCAAGCGTTGCCGCCACCATCGCTTCGGCGGCGCGGGTCGTGCCGTCCTCGCATTTCAGCGCGATGGCGATGCCCTTTTCCGGGATGGCGGCACAGAACACGCCTTCGGCACCGGTCTTGGCGAAGATGCGGCCGGGGGCCGTTTTCATCAGCCGGGTGCAGGCGCGCTTGGTTCCGGCCACGTAGAAGGGCTCGACCATGCAGGCCTCGATCAGCCGCCTGGAGGCCCGGGCGCGTTCGGGTCCAAGACCGACGCCGGTCGCCATCTTGGCAAACCCGTGCGCCAGGCCCTTGAGCGGAACGGCGTAGGTCGGGATCGAGCAGCCGTCGACCCCGCAATTGTCCGTGCCGAGGATCGCCCCGGTCAGGCTTTCCATCGTGCCGCGGATTTCCTGCTGCAGCGGATGCTCGTAGCCGACATAGCCCTTCACCTCGGTGCCCGAATGGCAGCAGGCGCAGATGAAGCCTGAATGCTTGCCGGAGCAGTTGTTATGAAGCGCCGTCGGCGCCTCCAGGCTGCGGGCCTGGCCGATCAAGGTCTTCTGGTCGGACGACCAATGGGCGCCGCATTCGAGCGCCGAGACGTCGAGGCCCGCCGCCGCGAGCATCTTTGCGGCAAGCTCTACATGCTCCGGCTCGCCGGAATGGGAGGAGCAGGCAAGAGCCAGTTCCCTGTTGCCGAAACCGTAGGCGTCGGCCGCACCGCTTTCCATCAAGGGCAGCCCTTGCATCGCCTTGCAGGCGGAGCGCGGGAAAACGGCGGTGTCAGTCTCACCGAGCGAAAAGACGGTCCGGCCATCGCCATCGACGGCGATCACAAGTCCGCGATGGCGACTTTCAACGAGGTTTCCGCGGGTGACTTCGACCAGAACGGGATTCGACATGCCTTGCCCTCAAATTTCCGAAATTGCTCCGTGCATTTAGCAGGAATCTTAAGCCAGGAAACGGAGTTTTCATGAAATTCGCCCGCAGGCTCGCCGCCGCCTTTCTCGTCATCTACCTGCTGCCGGCGCTAGCCTCGGCCGGCTGGTGGTACATGCAGGACCGGCCACAGAGCTGGCGCTCTGCCGACTGGTCCTCGGCGGGCATCCTGCCGAAAACAACCGAGAGCCCCGATGCGGCGATCTACGTCTTTTCGGCAACGACCGGCGGCATGAAGGGCGCCGTCGCCAGCCACGCCTGGATCGTGACCAAGGAACAGGGCGCCCTCGCCTACGATCGCTACGACAAGGTCGGCTGGGGCAAGCCGATCCGCCAGAACGCCTATCCGGCCGATGCGCGCTGGTATTCGAACGAGCCGAGATTGGTTGTTTCGATCACCGGAACCGAAGCCAGCCGGCTGATCCCGAAGATCGAAGCGGCGATCGCAAGCTATCCCTATGACGCACCCGGCGGCTATCGGATCTGGCCGGGCCCGAACTCCAACACCTTCGTCGCCCACGTGCTGCGCTCCGTGCCGGAACTCGGCGCCGTGCTGCCGCCCGACGCCGTCGGCCGCGATTATCTGCCGGAGGGCAAGTTGTTCCAGATCGATGCCGATGGCCGTGACATGCACGCCACGCTCTATGGCGTCGCCGGTATCTCGGCTGGTGTTCGCAGCGGCCTCGAACTGCACTTTTTCGGCCTCGTCGCCGGATTTGATTTCGCGAAGCCCGGCATCAAGATCCCGGCGCTCGGACGCTTCGGGGTGTGATCTGCAAAGTTCCAACAGTTGAGGCTGAAGGCCCGGACGTGGAATACCGAAAATGGAAAAGGGCCGCCCGAGGCGACCCTTCCCTGAGTTCTGGCCAAGTGAGTGGCCCGGGCTTTAGGCCCGAAGGAAGGCGGGGATCAAGCCGAGGGCTGCCTCGACGTGTTCACCTCTCCCATGCCCTTCACCAAGACCGAAATCTCATTAGACATTGGATCACCTTCCTTTCTGTTCGTTTCAGATGGCAACAAGGTAGGTGATCCCACGGTATTTGCAAGACCGACTAAGGTTTAATGGCGCAAATCACGTGGCGATCCGGGGATCACATGGACATGATGATCTTGCCGATATGGTCGCCGGTCTCCATCTCGCGATGCCCGTCCGCCACCTTGGCAAAGGGCAGCACGGAGTGGATCACCGGCGCGACCTTGCCCGCCTCGAGCAGCGGCCAGACCTTTGCCACCAGACCATCGCGGATCGCCTGCTTTTCCGCCGGCGTGCGCGGACGAAGGGCCGACCCCATCACATGCAGCCGCTTCGTCAGGATTGGCGCGATGTTCGCCGCCTCGACCTTGGCGCCGCCGAGGAAGGCGATGATCGACAGGCGGCCGTCCTTCGCCAGCGACGCGATGTTGCGGTCGAAGTAACGTCCGCCGACCATATCGAGGATGACGTCGACGCCGCGTCCATCCGTTTCTTCGACAACGACCGTTTTGAAGTCCTCTTCGCGATAGTTGATCGCGCGCTTGGCGCCGAGCGCCTCACAGGCCTGGCATTTCTCGGCGCTGCCGGCAGTGACGAAGACCTCGGCGCCGAAGGCCTTGGCAAGCTGGATGGCCGTCGTGCCGATGCCGCTGGAGCCGCCATGGATGAGGATCGTTTCGCCCGCCTTCAGGCCGGCCATGTCGAAGACATTGGCCCAGACGGTGAAGAAGGTTTCGGGCAGAGCCGCCGCCTTCACCGCGTCATAGCCCTTCGGCCAGGCCAGCGCCTGGGTTGCCGGGACTGCCGCATATTCCGCATAGCCGCCGCCGTTGGCGAGCGCGCAGACTTTATCGCCGATCCGAAATCCCTCCGCACCCGCACCCAGCGCCACGACCTCGCCCGCCACTTCGAGGCCGAGGATCGGGCTTGCGCCCGGCGGCGGCGGATAGTCGCCCTTGCGCTGCAAGACATCGGGACGGTTGATGCCGGCCGCCTCCACCCGAACGAGGATGTCGCCCGGTTTGATCTCAGGTAACGGTCCCTTTTTCAGGACCATGTTTTCCGGTCCGCCTGGGGCCGGAAGATCGACGAAATTCATTTCTGACGGAAGGGACATGGCACCACCTCATGCTGCTGATGCGCCACATCTAGCGCTGACGGCGTGCCGCGAAAAGGGTGGCGTCAGTATTGGCCGATCAGGGTTCGGCCGCCAGGAAGGACAGGATCTCGCCAGCCACCAGTGCCGGGCTTTCCCAATGAGGGTTGTGGCCATGGCCGGCCAAGCTGATCGAGCGCGCCGAGCCGATGGTTTCCGCCAGCAGCCGGCGATGCCCAGCGTCGAACAGCGGATCCTCACTGCCGCCGATCGCCAGCACCGGCAAACGCAACTGCCGCGCGGCGGCGCGAAGATCAGTCGCGGCAAGGCCATCGAGGATAGCGAGCCACGTCTGCGTCGGTATCTCTGCGGCCTCCTTGCGCATGTGCGCAAGGAACGCCGGGTCGACTGGTTGGTTGCAGGCGTGCCAGACATCGAAGAACGGGTGTTCCTGATCCAGCGGATCCTTCAACGCGCGGATCGCCCGCGCCGTTGGACTCCTCGCGTCGAGGCCCGGCTGCAGGCTGCCGGATAAAAGAACGAGGGCCCGGACCAGGTCCGGGCGAAGGGCGGCAAGCGCAATGGCGGTCATTGCCCCCATGGAATGGCCGATGACGACGATATCCCTCAGCGCCAGCCTATCGGCCAGACAAGCGAGATCCCGCGAAAAATCGGCGACCGTTGCCCCCGGCCCCGCCTGCGACGCGCCGTGGCCGGCGAGATCCGGAATGATCAGTCGATAGCCCACGAGGTGGGGCGCGACCAGCGAGAAAGAGCGGCTATTGTCGGAATAGCCGTGGAGCAGCAACAGCGCCGGCCCCTCGCCGCGATCGACATAGGCGAACTGGCGCCCGCCGGGCAGTTCGAGCCGCCGCTTCAGCGGCGACCAATCTTGCTGGTCGATGACGATCACAGTCCGAGCGCGGCCTTGACCGCGGCAAGCCCCGGCTGCCCGTCGAAGGTCGTCACCCCGGAAAGCCAGGCGTCGAGCCGCTGCGGCTCCTGCTCGATGGCCTTCTTGCCGGCCTCCTCCGGCGCCAGCCCGTCGCTCATCAGGGAACCCATGCCGCGGTTCTCGAAGTCGATATCGAAGCTCAGATTGTTGAGGAGCCTGGCGACATTCGGGCATTCCTGCAGGTAGCCCTTGCGCACCTGGGTCGAAACGGTCGCCGCGCCAAAGTCCGGTCCATAGAACTTGTCGCCGCCGGTCAGATACTTGATCGACAGGGCCGTGTTCATCGGATGCGGCGCCCAGCCCTGAAAGACGATGAAGGACTTGTCGCGAACCCGGCGCGTGACTTCCGCCAGCATGCCTTGCTCGCTTGATTCCACCACTTCCCAGCCATCAAGCCCGAGGCCCTGGTCCTTGACGGCATCCAGCATCAGCTGGTTGGAGCCGGGCTCGATGCCGTACATCTTCTTCTCGAATTTGTCGGCAAAGGTCTTCAGGTCGGCGAAATCCCGGACACCCGCCTCCCAGACATAGTCGGGCACGGCGAAGGTGTACTTGGCCCCATTCAGATTGGTGCGGACGGTTTCGACCGAACCGTCGTCCTTGTAGGGCTTGTAGTAGGCAACCATCGCCGGGTCCCAATAGCCGAGGAAGACGTCGAGATCGCCGCTGCGCAGGCTGGTGTAGATGACGTCAATGCCGAGCAGCTTGCTTTCGGGTTCATAACCCAATGCCTTGAGGACTGTCAGCCCGACGCCCGTGGTGAACGCCAGATCGTTCCAACCGGGCTCGGCCAGCCGGACTTGCCGACAGGATTGCGCCTCGCCGGCCAAGGCCGGAGAGGCGACGGCGACAACGGCAATGGTGGACATCAACAGTTTCAGCTTCGGCATCGCATCCTCCAGTTTGTCCATTCGGACTAATAATTGCCCCATGGGTCAACATTTGATCTTTCCGGAAAGTTTGTCAATGTGGGAATCGTTTGGAGGCGGCTGATGCGACTGACGAGGATAAGCGAGATCAGGCGGCGCGAGCTGCGCCGCGCGGCCTTTGAGGTGCTGCAGAAAGAGGGCATGGCCGGCGCGACGCTGGAGAAGGTCGCGACACACGCCGGCGCCTCCAAGGGCATCGTGCTGCATTATTTCGCCAACAAACAGGAGCTTTTCGAACATGCCATGCGCGAGGCGAACGCCGCGCTCAAGGAAGCGGTGGTCGTTCGGCTGAACCGCGCACGCACGCCGCGCGAGCGGCTTGAGGCGATCATTGAGGCGAACTTCGAGGAGCGCTTCTTCCAGCCTTCGGTCTGCCATGCCTGGCTTTCCCTTTGTGCCGAAGTTCCGCGCGAGCCGCAGCTTGCCCGCATCCAGAAGGTGATCCACGCGCGCATGCGCTCGAACCTGCTTTCCGCGCTCGTGGATCTGTTGCCGGCAGAAGACTGCGAGGCCGTGGCGCTCGGCATCACTTCATTGATCGACGGCCTTTGGCTTAGGCTCGGATTGCAATCGGAAGGGCTGACGCGCGACACGGCGCTTTCCCAGATGCGCGACTATCTCGCCCATCGCATACCCGCGACCTAAGCGATCCCGAAGACGGGAAATCAGCCGCCGAGTGCGTCAATGACAAGACCGGCTTCGTTGGTCTTGGCGCGGGATTTGATTTCGGCGATGCGGGCGCTGACGGCCTGGGCATCGGAGAAGACGAAGCCCTCCGGCAGCCCAAGGACGGCGATCGAGCAGCGCATCAGCGCGAATTCCTTCGGCGCACCGTCACGACCATGGCCGCTGAT
This sequence comes from Ensifer sp. R-19, assembly GCF_049905105.1. Classification (NCBI taxonomy): domain Bacteria; kingdom Pseudomonadati; phylum Pseudomonadota; class Alphaproteobacteria; order Hyphomicrobiales; family Rhizobiaceae; genus Ensifer; species Ensifer sp. R-19. The sequence continues at coordinate 672,446 of NZ_CP184569.1, read as the reverse complement.
GCGGCCCTCGGCCTGGTGCTCCGCCGAGTAGAGCTGGCGCACGTCGGAGCGGAAATCGTCCAGCAGGCGGTTCAGCACCGCCTCCAGCTCCTCGACCGAACAGCCGCTGATGCCGACGAAGAAATCATCTCCCCCGACATGGCCGAGGAACTTCTGCTCGCCGATGAAGTGGCGGCGCAGGAGTGCGGCAAACAGCGTGATCGCGAGATCGCCCTTCTGGAAGCCGTAGGTGTCGTTGAACGGCTTGAAGTCGTCGAAGTCGCAATAGCAGAAATAGCGGGCCTGATCGCCGTCGAGGATCGCGTCCTGGACGTAATCGCGGATGGCGCGGTTGCCGGGCAGGCCCGTCAGCGGGTTCTGCTCCTGCGCCATCTTGAGCTGCTTTTCGTTGATGATCTTCAGAAGCGACGAGGCCGAAAGCGTACCGGCATAACGCATGTTCTCCGTCAGGATCAGGCAATCGCTTCCGTCCATGCCGGCGAAGATCTTCAGCATTTCATCGGCCGGCGTATCGAGATCGGCGATCGGTGCCGGGCTGACGAAATGCGAGATCCGCCGCTGGTAGATCCGGTTCTTGAGGAGATCACGGCCAAAGGGGTGATAGATCAGCTCCTTGACGTGATACTCATGCAGAATGCCGCGCGGCTCGCCATTGGCGTTCAGAACCGGGAAGAAGCCCTGGCGCGGGTTTCGCCGGAAGAGATCGAAGACGGAATCGAGTTCATCGCTTTCGCGCACCGTCGGCAGTTGCTCGATCTGCTTGCGGATCAGGATACTGTCGAGCGAGGACGAGGGTCGCCTCACGCTGACGCTCTGATCGAGATGCGGATAGGCGGGCAGAAGCTCGCTGAGATGGGTGGTCGGCCGGGCGACGTAATAGCCCTGCACGAGATCGCAGCCGAGGTCGCGGCAGGTGAGGAACTCCGCCTCCGTCTCGACGCCCTCGGCGATGACCCGCGTACCAAGCACATGCGCGGTGTTGACGGTGTGGCGCACGAGGTGGCGCTTGCGGGCGTCAGCCTCGATGCCGGAGATGAAGTGCCTGTCGATCTTCACGTAATCGACCGGCTGGTCGCAGAGCAGCTTCAGCCCGTTGAAGCCAGCCCCGAAATCGTCAATGGCGAGCTTGAAGCCGGCGAGCCGGAGATCGCGCACGAGCGCGGAGAAGTCCGGCATCTTGCCGCTGTCGAAACGCTCGGAAAGCTCGAAGCAGAGCGACGAAGGGGCGATACCGGCGCGCTTCAGATGGTTGACGAGGCGCTCGACGATGTCGCCCTCGCCGCCGACGAGGCGCGAGTCGAAATTCAGAAACAGGGTGCGGGCGGAATGATCGGGCAGCGTCGCGAAGCCGGCGACGGCGCGGCTGTTGATCATGTGCTCCAGCGCCAGCAATTGCCCGGCTTCTTCCGCCTTGTCGAGCAGTTCCAGCGGCGAGGCAAAGCCCAGTTTCTGGAAGCCGCGCATCAGCGATTCGTAACCGAAGACGGTGCCGGTCGCCGCTTCGGCGATCGGCTGGAAGGCACTCTCGATCACCAGCTTGGCAAGCGTGACGATCTGGTCGTCGCCGAACCGGCGCAACGAGAGGATTTCGGCGGGGGCGGCGGACATGCCGGGCTCCAGAGACAGGGGAACGGACGATCGGACGCCGGCAGCATGGCGGCCAACTGTCAACGAAGTCTTTCCCCATTATGAAGCTTTGATGAAAGCTATATGACAGTCGCTACCGCTCTCGATCTACTGCAAACATTCTAATGAAATCAGTAGTTTCATGAGCAATTGCTGCGATTGCCCGGGCGCCGATAACGGCCGCTTTCGTACGGCCGGGCACCCAGCTCGGAACCCCACAGGAAGGGGGCGGTTATCCCTTCGCCAGCACGCCGAAGGCGATCAGCGACAGGCCCTGCATCACCAGGTCGACGGCGAGGAAAAGGCCGAGGATCCAGAGGCTGTTGACCGGCCAGCCGGCGGCGATGATGAGACCGGCGGCAAGCGTGACCAGACCGCCGAGCGCCACCCATCCCCAGCCTTGTACTGGCCTGAGCTTGAGACCGACCCAGATGCGGAAGCAGCCGGCGACGATCAGGGCGATCGCCATCACGAAGGTCAGGAAGGACGAGGCAAGCAAGGGATTGATGAAGGCAAACAGGCCGGCGATCGTATAACAGGCGCCGCTGAGCCCCCAGTAAAGTACGCTGTCCCAGCCCTTGACCTGGAAGGCGTGGGCGAGATTGAAAAGCCCGCCGACCAGCATGATGATCCCGACATAATAGACCGAAGCGACCGTGGCCATCAGCAGATTGCCGAAGGCAAGACCACCACACATGATGAGCAGCACGCCAAGTGCTACGAACCATCCCCATTTGCGGGCAACCGCCGTCTTGTCGGCCTGATCGAATGCATGGGTCATTTCAACCTCCAGTCCTTCAGATCGCAGGATCGCTACCGGGAGGATTGAGCCGGATTTCTTCGAAAAAGGGAAGCGAAAACACCGAAGATTTTTATTGATTGATGAGTCAATCAAAAATAAACTGACTGCCGTCAAGGGAGAGACGGATGCCGAAGGTCGGAATGGAGCCAGTGCGCCGCAAGGCGCTGGTGGACGCAGCGCTTCGCGTGATCGGCGACCAGGGCACGCTGACCGTCACCATGTCCGAGATCGCCCGCCACGCCGGCGTCTCCCCTGCCCTTGCCCACCACTATTTCGGCAGCAAGGAACAATTGCTGATCGAGACGATCCGCAGCCTTCTACGGCAGCTGCGCGACGACACGGTGACGGCGCTTCGCACGGTGGCAGGCCCACGCGAAAGGTTGAGCGCCTTGATCCGCGTCTCCTTCCAGGCAAGCCAGTTCGCCCCAGATACGATTGCCGCATGGCTCGCCTTCTATTCGGAGGCGCAACGGTCTGAGGAGGTGCGGCGGCTGCTCGTCGTCTATGCCCGGCGCCTGCGCTCCAACCTCATGGCGAGCCTCAAGGCCCTTTGTGCCGACGATGACGCGGAACGCATCGCTGAAGGCGCTGCTGCGATGATCGACGGGCTTTATATCCGCCAGAGTCTGCGCTCCGCGCCGATCAGCATCGAAGCCTCGATCGCGCTCACGGAAGACTACGTCAGCTCGCACATCGATCGGCTCAAATACCAGGGAACGGCCGCATGACAGCAAGACCGAACATCCTGATCATCATGGTCGACCAGCTGAACGGAAAGCTCTTTCCGGACGGACCGGCCGCCTTCCTGCATGCGCCGAACCTGAAAGCGCTCGCCGCGCGCTCGGCCCGCTTTCGCAACAACTACACCTCGTCGCCGCTTTGCGCCCCTGCCCGCGCCTCGTTCATGGCCGGGCAATTGCCGAGCCGCACCCGCGTCTACGACAACGCTGCCGAGTACCAGTCCTCCATCCCGACCTATGCGCATCATCTGCGCCGCGCCGGCTACTACACGGCTCTGTCGGGCAAGATGCATTTCGTCGGGCCGGACCAGCTGCATGGCTTCGAGGAGCGGCTGACGACCGACATCTACCCGGCCGATTTCGGCTGGACGCCGGACTATCGCAAGCCCGGCGAGCGCATCGACTGGTGGTACCACAATCTCGGTTCCGTCACGGGTGCCGGAGTGGCCGAGATCACCAACCAGATGGAATATGACGACGAGGTCGCCTTCCTCGCCAATCAGAAGCTCTATCAGCTCTCGCGCGAAAACGACGACGCGACACGCCGTCCCTGGTGCCTGACCGTCTCCTTTACCCACCCGCACGATCCCTACGTGGCGCGCAAGAAATTCTGGGATCTCTACGAAAACTGCGAACATCTTCTTCCCGAGATCGGCATGCTGGCGGAGGACCAGCAGGATCCGCATTCCAGGCGCATCATGCATTCCTGCGACTACGTCAATTTCGACCTGACGGAGGACAATATCCGCCGTTCGCGCCGGGCCTACTTCGCCAATATCTCCTATCTCGACGAGAAGGTCGGAGAGCTCATCGACACGCTGACGCGCACGCGCATGCTCGACGACACGCTCATCCTTTTCTGCTCGGATCACGGCGACATGCTCGGCGAGCGCGGCCTATGGTTCAAGATGAACTTCTTCGAGGGTTCGGCCCGTGTGCCGCTGATGGTCGCCGGACCCGGCGTCGCGCCCGGCCTGCACCTCGCGCCAACCTCCAATCTCGACGTGACACCGACGCTTGCCGATCTCGCCGGCATATCCATGGACGAGGTGAAGCCGTGGACCGACGGCATCAGTCTCGTGCCCATGATCAACGGCGAGGAGCGTAGCGAGCCGGTGCTGATGGAATATGCGGCGGAAGCTTCTTACGCCCCGCTCGTCGCTATCCGCGAGGGCAAGTGGAAATACATCCACTGCGCGCTCGATCCGGATCAGCTCTACGATCTCGACGCCGACCCGCTGGAACTGAAGAACCTGGCGGCCCATCCGGAAACGCCGGTGCAGGCAGCGACTTTGCAGGCCTTCCGCGAGATGTGCGCCGCCCATTGGGACATGGAAGCTTTCGACGCCGCCGTGCGCGAAAGCCAGGCACGGCGCTGGGTGGTCTACGAGGCGCTCAGGAACGGCGCCTATTACCCCTGGGATCACCAGCCGCTGCAGAAGGCATCCGAGCGCTACATGCGCAACCATATGAACCTCGACAATCTCGAGGAATCCAAACGCTATCCGCGAGGAGAATGACATGAAAGCCCAACCGCAAGCCTCGCACTTCATCGACGGCGAATATGTCGAGGACATCGAAGGCACCGTCATCGAGAGCATCTATCCGGCAACCGGCGAAGTGATCGCGCGCTTGCACGCGGCAACGCCCGCCATCGTCGAAAAGGCGATCGCCGCGGCCAAGCGCGCCCAGCCGGAATGGGCCGCCATGAGCCCGACGGCGCGCGGCCGCATCCTCAAGCGCGCCGCCGAGATCATGCGCGAGCGCAACCGCGAGCTCTCCGAGCTCGAGACGCTCGATACCGGCAAGCCGATCCAGGAGACGATCGTCGCCGATCCGACGTCGGGTGCCGACAGTTTCGAATTCTTCGGTGGCGTGATCGCCACGGCGCTCAACGGCGACTATATCCCGCTTGGCGGCGACTTTGCCTATACCAAGCGCGTACCGCTCGGCGTCTGCGTGGGCATCGGCGCCTGGAACTACCCGCAGCAGATCGCCTGCTGGAAGGGTGCGCCAGCGCTTGCCGCCGGCAATGCCATGGTCTTCAAGCCTTCGGAGAACACGCCGCTCGGCGCGCTGAAGATCGCCGAGATCCTGGTCGAGGCCGGCCTGCCGAAGGGCCTCTACAACGTCATCCAGGGCGACCGCACCACCGGTCCGCTGCTCGTCAACCATCCCGATGTCGCCAAGGTGTCGCTGACCGGCTCGGTCCCGACGGGCAAGAAGGTGGCGGGTGCGGCGGCGGCCGAACTCAAGCACGTCACCATGGAGCTCGGCGGCAAGTCGCCGCTGATCGTCTTCGACGATGCCGATCTCGAAAGCGCCATCGGCGGCGCCATGCTCGGCAATTTCTATTCGACCGGCCAGGTCTGCTCCAACGGCACCCGCGTTTTCGTGCACAAGGGCATCAAGGAGCAGTTCCTCACCCGGCTGAAGGCCCGCACCGAGGCGATCGTCATCGGCGACCCGATGGACGAGGCAACGCAGCTCGGCCCCATGGTCTCGATGCCGCAGCGCGACAAGGTCTTCTCTTATATCGAAAAGGGCAAGGCCGAAGGCGCGCGGCTCGTGACCGGCGGCGGCATTCCGAATGCCGTCAACGCAGAAGGCACCTACATCCAGCCGACGGTTTTTGCCGACGTCACCGACGACATGACGATCGCGCGCGAAGAGATCTTCGGGCCGGTCATGTGCGTGCTCGATTTCGACGACGAGGCCGAGGTGATCGCGCGGGCCAATGCCACCGAATTCGGCCTTTCCGCCGGCGTCTTCACCGCCGACATCACCCGCGCGCACCGCGTGGTCGATCAGTTGGAAGCCGGGACGCTCTGGATCAACACGTACAATCTCTGCCCGGTGGAGATCCCGTTCGGCGGCTCAAAGCAGTCTGGCTTCGGCCGCGAGAATTCGGTCGCCGCGCTCAACCACTACAGCGAGTTGAAGACCGTCTATGTCGGCATGGGGCCGGTACAGGCGCCGTATTGAGAATTGAGGCCCCTCTATCGAGAGGCGGCTCCACCTCCCTCATCCTCGGGCGAGCGAAGCGAGTTCCGGGGATCCAGCAGCGCCACGTCTGTGGCGCACAAGAGTCTTCAAGCGACAGACGTCGCTTGGCTGGATTCCTGTGACAAGCACAGGAATGAGGGGTGAAAGCGCCAGATAGGTCGAACGCGAGACGCTAGAAGAAAGACCACGCTTATGCAGGCAGATTACATCATCATCGGCTCCGGCTCCGCCGGTTCGGCGCTCGCCTACCGCTTGTCCGAAGACGGCAAGAACACGGTGCTGGTGCTGGAATATGGCGGCTCGGATATCGGCCCCTTCATCCAGATGCCGGCGGCCCTTGCCTGGCCGATGAGCATGAAGCGCTACAACTGGGGCTATCTCTCCGAACCGGAACCGAATCTCAACAACCGGCGCATCACCGCGCCGCGGGGCAAGGTGATCGGCGGCTCCTCCTCGATCAACGGTCTCGTCTATGTGCGCGGCCATGCGGAAGACTACAACCGCTGGGACGAGCTCGGCGCACGCGGCTGGGCCTATGCGGACGTGCTTCCCTATTTCAAGCGCATGGAAAATTCGCATGGCGGCGAAGCGGGCTGGCGCGGCACCGACGGGCCGCTGCACGTCAAGCGCGGCCCGGTCCACAACCCGCTGTTCCACGCCTTCATCGAAGCGGGCCAACAGGCCGGCTTCGAACTCACCGACGATTACAACGGCTCGAAGCAGGAAGGCTTCGGGCTGATGGAGCAGACCGTCTGGCAGGGACGGCGCTGGTCGGCGGCGAACGCCTACCTGAAGCCGGCAATGAAACGGCAAAACGTCTCGCTCGTGCGCTGCTTCGCCCGCCGGATCATCATCGAGAACGGCCGGGCGACCGGGGTCGAGATCGAGCGCGGCGGCAAGATCGAGATCGTCAAGGCGAACCGTGAGGTGATCGTCTCGGCCTCGTCGTTCAATTCGCCGAAACTGCTGATGCTCTCGGGCATTGGTCCAGCACAGCACCTCAAGGACATGGGTATCGAGGTGAAGGTCGACCGGCCCGGCGTCGGCCAGAACCTGCAGGACCACATGGAGTTCTATTTCCAGCAGATTTCGACCAAGCCGGTGTCGCTCTATTCCTGGCTGCCGTGGTTCTGGCAGGGCGTTGCCGGCGCGCAATGGCTGTTCTTCAAGAAGGGCCTCGGCATCTCCAACCAGTTCGAGGCCTGCGCCTTCCTGCGCTCCGCACCCGGCGTCAAGCAGCCGGATATCCAGTACCACTTCCTGCCGGTGGCGATCAGCTACGACGGCAAGGCGGCCGCCAACACGCACGGCTTCCAGGTGCATGTCGGCTACAATCTTTCCAAGTCGCGCGGCAACGTCACGCTGCGCTCCTCCGATCCGATGGCCGATCCTGTCATCCGCTTCAATTATATGAGCCACCCGGAGGACTGGGAGAAGTTCCGCCACTGCGTGCGCCTCACCCGCGAGATCTTCGGCCAGAAGGCTTTCGACCACTATCGCGGTCCGGAGATCCAGCCGGGCGAGAAGGTGCAGTCGGACGAGCAGATCGACGAATTTCTGCGCGAGCACCTGGAAAGCGCCTATCACCCTTGCGGCACCTGCAAGATGGGCGCCAAGGACGATCCGATGGCGGTTGTCGATCCGGAAACCCGCGTCATCGGCGTCGATGGCCTGCGCGTCGCCGACAGCTCGATCTTCCCGCATGTGACCTACGGCAACCTCAACAGCCCGTCGATCATGACCGGCGAGAAGGCAGCCGACCACATTCTCGGCAAGCAGCCGCTGGCGCGCTCCAACCAGGAGCCGTGGATCAACCCGCGCTGGGAGGTCAGCGACCGATAAGGATCGCGTGCACCAGAGCGCCGTGCGTTCAGACGAACGCACGGCGCTCTAGCACTTTGATTCTAGAGCATCTTATCCGCTTTCAGTGATTCCACTTGAAAGCGGGATGCTCTAGGCGGCACTTTTTCCTCGCATTCGACAGCCGCAATGTCTGCGGCATGTCACGTTCGCCGACGCTATCTCGTCCTATCTTCTCGAGTGCCCGAGAAGAAGGAGACGAACATGACACCGAGGCTGGACCTGCTTGCCGTTACTCCAGCGGCAATGACATCATGGCTGCTCGTGCCTGCCGGCCATGCCATAGCCGATTGCCCCGAACGGCGATGGGGGGCGTGATGACCGACGAAGACGTCAGAACGACCTTCGAGCCGCTGCGTCCCCGACTGATCCGCATCGCCTATCGGATGCTGGGTTCGGTCAGCGAAGCCGAGGATGTCGTCCAGGAGGCATTCCTGCGCTGGCTCGACGCCGACCGCACCGCCGTCAAGGATTCGTCAGCCTTCCTGCGCCGCATCGTGACGCGACTTTGCCTCGATCAGTTGAAGTCGGCGCGGCACCGACGCGAGACCTATGTCGGACCATGGCTGCCGGAACCGGTCGTCGAGGAAAACGACGACCTCGACGACATCACCTTGCCACTGATGATGGCGCTGGAGCGCCTGTCGCCGCTCGAACGGGCCGCGTTTCTATTGCACGATGTCTTCGGCGTCAGCTTCGATGAAATCGGCGAGACGCTCAGCCGCAAACCGGCGACCTGCCGTCAACTTGCCAGCCGCGCCCGCGTCAATATCCGCAGCGCTCGTCGCCGCTTTGTCATGCCCCGGGAACAAGGCCTCGAAATCGCCTGCGCTTTCTTCGCGGCTTCGCGCAGCGGCGACATGCAGCAGCTTCGCTCGCTGCTCGCAACGGAGGCGATCGTCTATGCCGACGGCGGCGGCAAGACAGTGGCGCCGAGACGGCCAATCATGGGCTTCGACAAGGTCATGAAACTCCACGCGTCGCTGGCGCTGATCTTTGCGGAGACGATGTCGCGGCTCGTGCGCTACGACTTCATCAACGGGCTACCCGGTTTCATCACCATCGAAGACGGCGAGATCCTGCAGACAACCGCCCTTGAGATCGAACAGAACCGGATCACCGCCATCTATGTCACGCGCAATCCGGAGAAGCTCAAACATCTCCCGGAGACGCTGAGGCAGTTCGATGGTCACGCCATTCATTGAACGACAGTGACTGCGTCCTGACGATCGCACGCGGTCGCTACGGCATGTTTCCTTAAATCGTAGCCGATTTAAGGACAAAAACTTGCAGCAAGGCAAAGTGCTACAGCGACCTTTGCGCGTCTCATAAGAAGCGCGGCACTGTAGAGCCCACCGGCCCCATCAACCGATCCTGACCAGCGTTGCCTTCAACGTGCAACGCGCCGCCGGCGCGCGTCTTCGCTCGCGCGCTGCAGATCCATCACCCAAAACCAATGGAGACCAAACCATGAGCAACATATGCATCGCCGTTATCTATCACAGCGGCTACGGCCACACCGCACGTCAGGCGGAAGCCGTCAAAGCCGGAATCGAGCGGGTCGACGGCACGCAATGCCTGCTCTTGACCGTCGACGAAGCGCCGGACCGGTGGAACGATCTGCTCTCGGCTGAGGCGATCATCTTCGGCACGCCAACCTATGTCGGAGGCCCGTCGGCCGCGTTCAAATCTTTCCAGGAGGCAAGTTCGAACGCGGTGATGGCCAAAGGCTATCTCTGGAAAGACAAGATCGCCGCTGGCTTCACCAATTCGGGAACCGCTTCCGGCGACAAGCTCGCGACGCTGATGCAACTTGCACTCTTTGCTGCCCAACACGGCATGCACTGGATCAACCTCGATCTGCCGCCGGCCAACCACTCGACCACAGGATCGCCCGATGATCTCAACCGGCTGGGCTTCTGGCTGGGCGCGGGTGCCCAATCGAATGTCGACCAGGGCGCCGATCTCGCGCCGCCGCAATCCGATCTCGCCACCGCAAGGCATCTCGGGCAACGCGTGGCCGAAGCGGCGCTGCAGTTCGTGCGTGGTAGAGCGGTCGAGCAGGAGCCAGCCCTCCCCGCATGGAGAACGGCCAGCGACCGATAGAACCAGCATCAGAGAAAGCCGATCCAGCGCCCAGCCAGAAGCGCTGCCGGCCACACCGTCAGCGAGACGGCTGCCGGGATGCGAAGACGCCAAGAGACCGGGCCGCCATTTACGGCGGTCCGCCAGGCGGCGCCCATATGCACACTGACAGCGTTGACGGCACCGATCCCCAGCAGAGCGATCTTTGCGAGAAAGGCAGCATTCGTGACATAGGCCGCCGGGCGCACGCTGAAGAGGCAGAAGCCAGTGGTGATCGCCAATGCTAAGCCAACTGCCGCAGCACGCGACAGAAACGGTCCGAGCACTTCAAGCGAGGTGTTGCCGAAGAAACCGAGCAACCGTAAATCCAACGGCACGATAGCGCCGATGAGCAGGCCGATCGCAAGAATGTGGGCCGCATTGACCAAGAGATAGAGAAGCGCTGAACGCCTGAGCGCAGCGCCGACCGGCCAGCCGGCAATCCATTCGACGAGTTCCACCCCACTCATCCACCGGCCCGGATGCGTTCCGGATAGATGTCATAGGTCTTGCCGGAGACCGTGATGCGCACCGCTTTCATGCGCTTTTCGTTCGGGTCGAGCGAGCGGTTGCCGAGAACGACGACGGCATCACCGGCCTTGGCTGATCCCTCGACAAAGCCTGAGCGCTCCGTCTGCCGGGGATTGCCGAGTTCGACGTGCCACATGCCATCCGCGGTCGTTTCCACCTGCAAGGTCGGATGCGGCGGCGCCATCGATATTTCGCGGATGATGCCCTTGAGCTCGATTTGGTCGGCCTCGGCCCAGGACCATCCGTGATGGGCATAGGCGCCGGTGACCAGAAGCGCCGTCAGGATACCCGCTGCAACGCCACTGCGTGAAATGGCTTTTAACATGTGCCTGCTCCTTCGCCTGTTCGGAGAGGTGGCAGCTTGAACCCGAAGAACGATTTGCGGAAGGACGTGATCTTCAACACTTCTTGAGCATCGCCATCCAACAGCCTCCTGCGGTTGCGATGACCACGGGTTGCACTAACACTGCTCAACACCTTAAAATTTAGCCATTCTTAATCTCCGGTTGTTATGTCTAGATAAGACGGAGTGAACGCTGGGCGAACGTGCCATGAGGGCAGTTTCGCCGCGTAGTAACGCGTGCTCCATCCCCATCATCGTCATTACTCCCTGCCAAGGCGAGCTCGCTTCCCGATGACCATGCGGCCTTGTCCGCGGTCACCGGCCGAGGATGATTTGCCTTGCGGGCAACCGAGGAGCGTTTTTCATGACAATCAAAGCACGCCTGCTCGTGTGCTTGTCCCTGCTCGCCGTCGCCATGCTGGTCATGATCGTCACGGCTTTCAATGCGATGATATCGATCTCCAAGCGCACCGAATCGATCGTCGCCGACCGGCTGTTGCCGGTGGCGCAGCTCGATACCGTCGCCGACATGTACGCCGTCGAAATCGTCGATACGACCCACAAGATGCGAAGCGGCGCGCTTGGGTGGGCTGACGGCAAGGAGAAGATCAACGCGGCGCTTGCCACCATCGACGAACAATGGCGCGCCTATGAAGCAACGAGACTGACGCCTGAGGAAAAGAAGCTTGCGAAGACCTTCGACGCAGCCCGCGTCGGCAGCGAGCAGGCGGTCAGGGACATGCTCGAGATCATCGATCGACAGGACATCGCCGAGTTCGGCCGGTTTATCGACAGCCGCCTTTACGCGGCCATCGATCCGCTGGCCGAACCGATCGGCGCCCTGGTCAAGCTCCAGCTCGCGGAAGCCGACCAGGAGCTGGAGGCGGCCAAGGTGGAAAAGGACACCCTGACACGCTGGCAGGTCATGATCGCCGCCTTTGCCATCGCGCTTCTCGGGGCAACAGTCTGGTTCGTGGCCGCCGGTCTCTTTCGGCCGCTGACGCAGCTGTGCGAGGCCATGCGGCAGCTTGCAGCCGGCAACCTCAAGGCCACGATCTTCGGCGAAGGCCGCCGTGACGAGATCGGCCAGATGGCGGGTGCCGTCGCTGTCTTCCGCGACAATGCGCTCGAACGCCAGCGGCTCGAGCAGGAAGCGGAGGCGGGTCGAACACTTTCCGAACGCGAGCGCGAGCAGCGCGAGGCGCAGAAGGTCAAGGAAGCTGCCGAGATCCAGACCGCGGTCAATGCGCTCGGCTTCGGTCTCGACCGGCTGGCGGAAGGCGACCTCACCTATCGCATCGACACGCCGCTTGCCGAACGGCTCGACACGCTACGCACGAACTTCAACAGCTCCGTCACCAATCTCGAAGATGCGCTGCGCTCGGTCGGCGAGAACGCCCGCAGCATCAATGCCGGCGCCAGCGAAATCCGCTCTGCGGCCGGTGACCTTTCCAAGCGCACAGAACAGCAGGCGGCTTCGGTCGAGGAAACGGCGGCTGCACTGGACCAGATCGCGACCACCGTGGCGGATGCCAGCCGGCGTGCGGAGGAGGCAGGCACCTTGGTGACGCGCACCCGCGGTGCAGCAGAGAAGTCCGGCGAGATCGTCGGCAACGCCGTCACCGCGATGAGTGGCATCGAAGCCTCGTCGCGGGAAATCTCCAGCATCATCGGCGTCATCGACGACATCGCCTTTCAGACGAACCTCCTGGCGCTGAATGCCGGCGTCGAGGCGGCCCGCGCCGGCGAAGCCGGCAAGGGCTTTGCCGTCGTCGCTCAGGAGGTGCGCGAGCTCGCCCAGCGCTCGGCGCAGGCCGCCAAGGAGATCAAGGTGCTGATCGCCACATCTGGCCAGCAGGTCAAATCCGGCGTCACGCTGGTGCGCGAGACCGGCACGGCGCTCGAAAGCATCATCACCGAGGTCAAGGAGATCAGCAGTCACGTGACGGCGATCGTCGAAAGCGCCCGCGAACAGGCCGCCGGCATCCAGCAGATCAACACGGCGGTGAACGCGATCGATCAGGGAACGCAGCAGAACGCGGCAATGGTGGAGCAATCGACCGCCGCGAGCCATAGCCTCGCCCGCGAGGCCGGCGCGCTCAACGATCTGCTGATGCGCTTCAAGACGGGCAACGGCCAAGCGGCGGCACCACGCCTCGTGACGAGCGAGATTGCTGCCCCTTCGCCCGCACGCGCCCTGGGCCGCAAACTCGCCACGGCCTATCGCAGTGCCCCGCAGGCACAGGAGGCCGGCTGGGCAGCGTTCTGACGGTCTGGCTCTCCCCTTGGCAGGAGGCGCGGGCCCGCAAGGTTCGCGCCTCCTCTTCAAGGGTTGCCGTCGTAGCCATACAGTATAAAATCTAGTAAATTACTAGTCTATATTCGGTTTTTCGCTGCCTTTCGTTCTGAGAGGCAGATTTGCTCCAAACAAACAGCATTAGAAACCGCTATTTCTGTCCATTGTCGCATTGGGCTGCGATATTCCGACCAAGTTGGAACAGGACGCAGCCATGACCACGTCATCCCTCGAAACCACCGCCAAGGCACTGAACGAGATGCTCGAAGGCCTGGATCTCGCCGGTCGGCTGGCGCTTGTCGCAAGCCTTGAAGGGCAGGCCGTCTTCACGACCTCGCTCGGTATCGAGGATCAGGTGATTACCGCGGCCATCGGCGAGAACAAGCTGTCCATCAATGTCGCGACACTGGAGACCGGGCGCCTGTTCAACGAGACGGTCGCCCTTATCGAAAAGACCGAAGAAACCTACGGGATCCTGATCAAGCGCTACCATCCGGAACAGGCCGACATCGACGCCTATGCGGCGCGCTATGGCCTCAACGGCTTTTACGAGAGCGTCGAGGCCCGGCATGCCTGTTGTGACGTGCGCAAGCTGAAGCCGCTTGCGCGCGCGCTCGAAGGGGCAACCTTCTGGGTCACCGGCCTGCGTCGGGGCCAGTCGGGCAATCGCGCATCGACCCCGTTCGCGGAAGCTGATGCCGAACGTGGCCTCATCAAGATCAACCCGCTGGCGGACTGGGACATCGAGACCATCCGTGCTTCCGTCGCCGCCAATGCCGTTCCGGTCAACCCGCTGCACGCCCGCGGCTATCCGTCGATCGGCTGCGAGCCCTGTACCCGCGCCATCAAGCCCGGCGAGCCGGAGCGCGCCGGCCGCTGGTGGTGGGAAAACGACGAGAAGCGCGAATGTGGTCTGCACGTTCCGGAAGCTGCCGCCAGTTCCATCATCCCGAATTCGAGCAGCGCCGCCTGAGGCTGGCGCGCTCGTCTGAAGACAAATCCTCCCGGAGACTGAAATGCCCCATATCCATCCGGAAACGGAACTGCACAATCCGCAGAGCGCCAAGCCGCCGCTCGATCCGCATCTGAAGGCACTCGAGAACGAAGCGATCCACATCTTCCGCGAAGTGGCCGCCGAGTTCGAACGCCCGGTCATGCTCTATTCGATCGGCAAGGACTCCTCGGTGCTGTTGCACCTCGCCCGTAAGGCCTTCTATCCCGGCCGCGTGCCCTTCCCGCTGTTGCACGTCAACACCGGCTGGAAGTTCGCCGAGATGATCACGTTTCGCAACGAGATCGTCGAGCGCTACGACCTCGACCTGATCGAGCACATCAACCCGCGCGGTGCTGCCGAGAACGTCACGCCCTTCAGCCACGGTTCGGCGCTCTACACCGACATCATGAAGACCGAGGCGCTGCGCCAGGCGCTCGACGCCGGCCAGTTCGACGCGGCCTTCGGCGGCGCGCGGCGCGACGAGGAAGCAAGCCGTGCCAAGGAACGCATCTATTCGTTCCGCACGCCGGATCATCGCTGGGATCCGCGCAACCAGCGCCCGGAACTTTGGAACGTCTATAACGGCATGATCCGCAAGGGCGAAAGCGTGCGGGCCTTCCCGCTCTCGAACTGGACCGAAGTCGACATCTGGCGCTACATCCAGGCAGAAGAGATCCCGATCGTGCCGCTTTACTTCGCTGAGAAGCGCCCGATCGTCGAACGCGACGGCATGATGATCCTGGCCGAAGACCCGCGCCTCGAACTGCTGCCAGGCGAAACCAAGCGCGAGGAAGTGATCCGCTTCCGCACCCTCGGCTGCTTCCCGCTGACCGGCGCCATCCGCTCCAGCGCGACGACACTCGACGACATCATTTCCGAACTCGAAACGGCGACCGTATCCGAACGCCAGGGCCGCGCCATCGACCGCGACCAGTCCGGCTCGATGGAAAAGAAAAAACGCGAAGGATATTTCTGATGACTGCTCCCGCAACCGCGAATGCCGTTGAGCACGTTGCTGCCGGCGAGGTTCTGGCCTTTCCGGCGCAGGAGCCGGCGCGCGCCGCGCGTGACAGCCGCCCGCTTCGCCTCATCACCTGCGGCTCGGTCGATGACGGCAAGTCGACGCTGATCGGTCGCCTGCTCTGGGACACCAAGGCGGTCAAGGAAGACCAGGCCGCGACGCTCCAGCGCGATTCCAACGGCAAGCAGAACGATCTCGGCCTGCCCGACTTCGCGCTGCTCCTCGACGGCCTGCAGGCCGAGCGTGAACAGGGCATCACCATTGATGTCGCCTATCGCTATTTCTCGACCGACAAGCGCTCCTTTATCGTCGCCGACACGCCCGGCCACGAGCAATATACCCGCAACATGGCGACGGGCGCCTCGACCGCCGACCTCGCCGTGCTGCTGGTCGATGCCCGCGTCGGCCTACTCGAGCAGACCCGCCGGCATGCGACGATCGCAACGCTGATGGGCATCAAGCAGTTCGTACTGGCGGTCAACAAGATCGACCTCACCGACTACGATCGCGCCCGCTTCGAAGAGATCAACCACGAGTTCCGGGAACTGGCATTGTCGCTTGGCGTGCGTCAGGTCACCGCTATTCCCGTCTCGGCTCTGAAGGGCGAGAATGTCGTCTATGACGGCCGCGCCTCCATGCCCTGGTATGACGGCCCGACGCTGATCGAAGTGCTGGAACTGGCAACCACCCGTTCGGCCCAGACCGTCGGCTTCCGCCTGCCGGTACAGCGCGTCTCGCGGCCCGGCGAAAGCTTCCGCGGCTATCAGGGCACGGTTGCCGGTGGCTCGGTGAAGCCGGGCGACAGTGTCGTCATCCTGCCCTCCGGCATGGTGGCCAACGTCACCAAGATCGTCACCTTCGACCTCGTGCGCAACGCCGCCGTCGCCGGCGACGCGATCACGCTCGTGCTCGACCGCCAGGTGGACGTGTCGCGCGGCGACATGATCGTGGCGATCGACAGCCAGCCGCTGACAGGCCTTGCCTTCGATGCCCAGCTCGTTGCCCTGCAGCCGGAAGGCATCCAGCCGGGCAAGCGCTACTGGCTGAAGAGCGGCAGCCGCCGCCAGCGCGTCCAGATCCAGCCGGCAAGCCAGCTCGACCTTAAGACCGGCAAGTGGGACCATGCCGAGCAGCTGCCGATGAACGCCATTGGCAAGGTGCATCTCGCCTTCGACGAACAGGCGGTCTTCGACACCTACGAGCAGAACCGCACGACCGGCGCCTTCATCCTGATCGATCCGGACACCAACAACACGGTGGCTGGCGGCATGATTACGGCCAAGCGCTCGGCACTCGGCGGCATCCACACGGAAGACGCCCGCGTCATCCTCTCGCTGCCGGCGGACCTCGCCGACCAGCTGATGGCGACCGAACTCTTCGCGGGCCGCCGCGAGGAGGCCGAAATCCGACGCGTAAGCGCCGGCAAGGCGGTCGAGATCATCGACGATATCGACGGCTGATCGAAAGCCGCAGCACACGCAAAAAAGGGGCCCCGAACAGGGCCCCTTTTTCGTTGCTGAAACCGCGGTTGCTACCGGTCGATTTGGGCCTTTTCAAACAAGTCCGTCGCCCTATCTCCCTGGCGCATGGGAGAAGCACCATGAAAATGGAACATCAAGGCGACGATGCGAGGCAAAAAGGCTTTCGCGGGCGCATGGTATCGATCGAAGCATTTGCCCGGAAATATCGGCTCGATGCGGAGGAAGCCGAGCGACTGGAGAACCAGTTCGGTCCGGTCGCCGGCGAAATAGACCTGCTGCAGGCGGCCAGGCGCAACGGCATGCCGGAGGAGTGAACTCCTGCCGGCATTCATCATCAAAGCTGCTGCTCAATCGCCGGGAGAACCATCGTCAACGGCGCCGGTTCGGCGTGCTGCCAAAGCTGATAACCGACGACGCTGCCAAGTATGGCTGTCCATATGGCGATCTCGCGAAACGTGAGTATCGGTTCCTTCAACATCTGAGCCTCTCGGGCAAGAACAAGTGTTGAGAGAAATATCGCCCTGATTGTTCACTTTGATAAGACATCATTCCGTGAACACGTCGTTTCAAAGTGAACAATAAAGCTGCGCATTGCTGCTGCAAGCGTGATCCGGCGCTGTTGAATCCGCTTCCCTGCGGGAGGCTCTCCGACGCCCTGAAGTCGCCACCGTCCCAAAACGGGACAGGGCTGGCAATCGCTTCACCTTGACCCGAAATCGCACAGATCGCACCTTTTCATCCGTCTCCGCATTCGTAAGTTGGCGCGTCGATCATGAGGATCGATAGGGCTGTTTCACCGTTCCTGGACGTTGTGGGACAGTCCGCCTGACCGTGGACCGGCAGCAAGGTTCCTGTCCGGCATGGGCGCTCTTCCCTGGCCTCTCCCCCGCCACAGCACCCCATCCATGCGGCGTATCGATGGACAGAACCGACCTCTCCGGCGTATCTGGACGACTTTCGCGCAACGATGCGCCGAATCAGGGGAGACGAGAAGGTGAGCACGGACAAGCAACCGGAAACCACCGTGAAGGTCGAGAAACGCATCAACGGCAAATGGTGCTTCGTTATCAAGTATCGCGGCGTCACCTATCCCGCCCAGGGCAATTTCACGTCGATGCTGCAAGCGCAGGCCGCGGCCCAATCGGCGCTAAAGACGCTCGAAGGGCAGGGCTGACAAGCGGACGGGGCGTTGCCATATCGACAATGGAAACGCTCTCCTGCTGCTGCCTGTCCGCTGCGCCCGCCTGGTCCCTACTCGACTGCGGAGCGGATGATGTTGCAGAGCCCCTCCTGCACCACCTGTTTGGTGGCCACCTGCCCCACCTGAATATCGAACATCGCATCAACCCGCGTGCCTGAACCGCGCTTGCGGGCAACGACGCGTAGCGTCTGCAGCCGTCCGGAGCCGGCGGTATCCTGATAGGCCTCGATGGTCCCGAGCGACTTGTTGATCTCGATACCCGAAAATCCTTCCGCCGCGACGCCCTGCGCCATCCGCTGCAAGGCGGCCTCGGGCTTCAGCTTCGGAAACTCCTGCCAGGTCTTGTAATAGACCGGCGTCACCAGCGGCACGCCCGAAGCCTTGAAATTCTTCTCGCAGCTCTGCGCCGCCGCCACCGAATGGCAGGCCAGAAGCAGAACCGCTGCAATGAATAGATGCTTGATCGACATTCCCGTTCCTCGTCGTCATTGATCGAATGACGGGAACCTAGAACCTTCGCCTTCGCGCAGACAGGCCGACCCGGGTGCGAATGCACGGCTATTCGACCAACGGCTTCGAGGGAGCGACGAACGGCTAAGATGGAGGACGAGTGGGCGTAAAAGATCGACGCCGGAACAGGCGCGCAAAACGCAAGCGCATACGCTGCGGCGCCGAGCGGCATGCAAGGGAATGATCGGGTAAAGGATTGATTTGGCTGGTCGGAGTGGCAAGATTCGAACTTGCGACCCCCACGTCCCGAACGTGGTGCGCTACCAGACTGCGCTACACTCCGTGACCAGCGGCGCCTCTATAGAACAGGCATTTTGATTTCACAAGCGCCTATCTCGAAAAACCTTGCGCCTTTTTCAAAAAACTTGTGACGGTGGAAAACTCTTGCGGAAATTGCCGTTTTCCGGGGGCGGCGGCGCCAGAAAGCCCGCCCGATAGGGACTTTGTGCAACGCTTCATATTTTCCTGAAACGCAAGGCGCGGCGTGGATTTCCTTTCGCCTGGTTTGGCGCTAGAGGCACAACGGAAAGCGCGGAAAACCAGGGGATACGGGCTTCCGCGCCATGCCTATTTCAGAACGAGAACCAAAGGGACAGAAACATGAACTTCCGTATGATGACGGTGGCGGGCCTTGCGCTCGTGCTTGCCGGCTGCACGACGACCGGAACGGGGATCTCCAAGAACGCGGTCGAAGCGCGTTGGCTCGGCCAGCCGGCCGGCGGCTTCTTCGCTCAATACGGTCCGCCGATCTCCGACGTCGAAAGCGGCAGCTCCACCGTCTATAGCTGGAAGGGCGGCTACAAGACCCGCAAGGTCCCGGCGCAGTACGAAACCACCAAGGACGGCAAGCGCGGCAAGCGCATCTCGTCGGCACGCACGGAGTATCTGAGCTGCTCGGTCCAGCTTACCGTCTCGTCCGACTATGTCATCCGCTCGGTCCGCATTGCCGGCGACCGCAAGCGTGCCGATGGCCCGAGCTGGTGCGAAGAGTTCCTGGGCGCGCCGGCGCAGACCAAGCCGGCCGCAACCGCAAGCTAAACGCCAAGAAACAAAAAAGCCCGCCGGTGAAAATCGGCGGGCTTTTTCTATGGAAAGAATGTCGAACTCAGCTGCTGCTGTTGTCCTCGACGGGTGCGTCGGGACCGTTCTTCTTGATCGAGTCGATGGCGTTCTGCGCGCTGGCCTTGGTCTTGTAGCCCTCGGTCGAGAACATCACTTCGCTGTTGTACTTGAAGCGAACCCGGTATTCACCAGCCTTGTCTTTGTAGATTTCGAATTTGTGAGCCATCTTCTCCCTCATACAAGTAGGAATCACCGAAACTAGCGTGTCAGTTGCAGCGTGACTTGACAAGAGTGCAAGTAGAGGCCCGGCCCAAAGCTGGGTTTGGCCGTTCGGGATCGGACGATTGGAAGAATGTGGCTGGGGCGCCAGGATTCGAACCTGGGAATGCCGGTACCAAAAACCGGTGCCTTACCGCTTGGCGACGCCCCAACTGGACTGACGGAAAAACAAGCCCGCCAAATCGAGCGCCTGATTATCAAAGCTCGCCGTCCGTCACAATCACTAAGTTGACACTAAGTTGGTTTTTCGGCGGATTTGTCGATCAGCTGTGCAAAAGGCCGGCGAGCACACCGCGACACAACGTCTGCCGCTGCCGCCTGCACCCTTCCCTTCCTGCATCGCACCTCCTATTGTCCCGCCGAAATGGAGAAGATCATGAGCCAGTTTCGCGCCCGCCCTCCTGCCGTTCCGAGCGTGCTCGTCGATGACGCGGTGGTGCGTATTACCCGCTGGGATTTCGAGCCCGGCGCCGATACGGGCCACCACGTGCACGGTCTCGGCTATGTCGTCGTGCCGATGACCGACTGCCAGTTCCTGCTCGAGGAGGAAGGCGGCAGCCGCCGTGTCGATATCGCCAAGGGAGCGGCCTATCGCCGCGAGGCGGGCATGGCGCACAATGTCGTCAATGCCGGAGCCGAGCCGATGTCGTTCATCGAGATCGAATACAAGTGAAAGCCAGGAAGAGACGCATGCAGGGCCCGGACTTCGATCTCGATTTCAAGCCGGCCCACGGCGAGGCCGTGACAGTTGCGGACGATGTGCAGCGCATCACCGTCAACAATCCCGGCCCCTTCACCTTCCACGGCACCAACAGCTATATCGCCGGAAAGCGTTCCGTTGCGGTGATCGACCCCGGCCCGGATGACGAGGCGCATTTTCAGGCGCTGATGGCGGCCCTTGCCGGCCGTGAGGTCACCCATATCGCCGTCAGCCATACGCATCGCGACCACTCGCCACTTGCGCGCCGGCTGAAGGCCGCGACCGGTGCGCTGATCGTCGGCGAAGGCCCGCACCGCTCCGCCCGCCCGTTGCATACGGGCGAGACCAATCCATTCGCCGAGAGTTCGGACATGGAGTTCGCCCCCGATCTCGTGCTTGCCGATGGCGGGCGGATCGAGGGCGATGGCTGGAGCCTGACGGGGCTGACGACGCCCGGCCACACGGCCAACCATATGGCCTTCGCACTCGACGGCACCGGTATCCTCTTTTCCGCGGACCACGTCATGGCCTGGGCGACGACGATCGTCGCGCCGCCGGACGGCGCCATGGCGGACTACATGGCCTCGCTTGAAAAACTGCTCTACCGCGACGAGCATCTCTACCTGCCCGGCCATGGCGGGCCGGTGACCGAGCCCGCCTCGTTTCTTCGGGGCTTGCGCGCCCACCGCAAGATGCGCGAACGTGCCGTGCTCGAACGTATTCGCGCCGGCGACAGCCATATCCCGGATATGGTCAAGGTCATCTATGCCTCGACCGATGTCCGGCTGCATGGGGCGGCGGCACTTTCGGTCCTTGCCCATCTGGAAGACCTGATCGAGCAAGGGCGGGTCGAGACCGATGGGCCGCCCTCGCTCCTTGGCGCCTACCGGCTGGCGGCTGGCGGAGCCGGCTGACCATGCGGCGGGTCGCCTACAGCTATCGCAGCGATGCCACGGTGCCTGCCTTTGCCGACGACAATCCCGTAATCGTCTTCGACGGCGAATGCATTTTCTGTTCCGGCTGGGTGCGTTTCCTGCTTCGCCATGACCGGCGGGCGCAATATCGCTATCTCACGGCGCAGTCGCCGCTTGGCCAGGCGCTCTATCGGCACTACGGCCTCGACGCCAGCAGCTTCGAAAGCAACATCCTGATCGAGGACGGCGTCGCCCGCTTCAAATCCGACGGCTCGATGCGGACGCTTGCGCGGCTCGGCCTGCCATGGTCGCTGGTGAACGTCTGCCGTATCCTGCCCGCTGCCCTTCGCGACCCACTCTATGATCTCGTGGCGAGAAACCGCTATCGCATCGCCGGGCGCCGTCAGAGTTGCATGGTGCCGACGCCCGAGGAGCGTGGCCGCTTCATCGCATGACGACGGAAATCATGGTCCAACAGCAGAGCCTCTACCGGCGGATCCTCGGACGCGATTGGGATCGCGTGCCGGCCTCGATCCAAGCCCTGCATGACAGGTCGGAAGGACACGCCACCTTTCGCGGACGTGCGGTCGTCGAGCGAGGCGGATCGATCTGGGCCCGCCTTGTCGCCTCTGTCTTCGGCTTTCCCAGCGCCGGTGCGGATGTGCCGGTCGAAATCCGCTTCGCCTGCGGCAATGGTCGGGAGGTCTGGACCCGGCGCTTCGGCGAAAAGATCCTGCGCAGTTCGCAGCAGAAGGTAGAGAAGCGAAACGAACAACTGCTGGCGGAGGATTTCGGACCGTTCCGCATCCTGTGTGCCTTGGAGCCTGCAGAAGATCGACTGCACCTCGCGGTTCGCGCCTGGTCCTTCCTCGGCCTCCCGCTTCCCTTGCGGCTCGCGCCGGGCGGTCGGACGTTCGAGGAAGATCGCGACGGCCTGTTTCACTTCCATGTGGAGGTCGAAAGCCCCTTGACCGGCTTGATCGTGCGCTATCGCGGCTGGCTTGCACCAGCCGATGAGTCGACGTCGTTGCGGGCGCCCGCCCTCGACCGAAAAGCTACCGCTCAATTCGATGGCCGCGGCGCCGCCGTGAACGACTGACGTCTCCTGGCGGTACTCTGCCGATCAATCGCCGGCAATGCCGAGCAGCTCGGCATCGAGCGCCCGCAGGAACTGATCAGCGAAGGCGGCGCCCATGCCGAGGTCATGCGGGCCATAGCGGGAGGCGACACGCAGGTCGACGAAGGTCGTTTCGGCCTCTTCGCGCAGCCGGATCAACACATCGAAACGGAAGCCGGCGATCAGCGTGCGCCATTCGCCCTGGAGCACGACGTCGCTGGCGCGGCGCCCCGCAATCGCCCCTTCGAGCGAGAGTTCCGGCCGCGCCGCCGGCACCGGTACGTTCTCCGGTTCGACGGTCGTCTCCGCCCCGGCATTCGGCCGTACGGTCAGATCCTCGAGATCGGCGCGGGCGTTTTCGACGCCAAGCTCCTCGGTGATGCCGACGCGGTTCTGTTCGATGACGGTGCGCACGCCCTGGTAAACGCGGTCGAGTGCGCCATCGTAGCGCCGGCCGGTGAGGCCCGGATAGGCAAGGATCTGCGCTTCCCGGTCCTCGGGCGTCACAGCGCCCTTGCGTTTCAGCCAGCTCTCTTCGGTCTGCGGTACCTTGAGCCATGGCGGCGGCGTCACCGTGTCGGTGCTGACATCGTAGATCGCCGGGCGGGTCAGATATTGCACGACGCCGAAGCCGATGAAACCGAGCGCCGGCGCGGCATAGACAAGAGCCGCAGCAGACGCGAGGCCGCCGATCGCGGCGACCTGCCAGAGGCGTGCAAGACCGACGACGGCAAGCAATACGCCGAGCAGCGCGAAAATGCCGGACAGGCCGACAAGAGCCAGGAAATGCGGTGTCGTCAGTGGCCCGAAGCGGTGCGCCAGCAGCGAGAGCACAAAGAGCACGAAGGAGACACGGGCGAAGCGACGCGCCCAATGGGCGGCATAGGAATAGGGACGCTCGTACCGGACCATCATGTAGTTGAATCAATCCCCTGCCGCGAAACAGATCGCATTCTTAGACCATGCCCCGTGCCGTGAAAACAGGCAATGCCCAGTCGGCCGCCGCGCCGCGGGCCACGCCTGAGGCTTCGCCGCAAAATCGCCATTCTCGTTAACCACCTATCAACACATGGGAATGTGCCCGCGCGCCCAAGAATCGGCCGGCGCGGAGTTTCAATCGGAGGCAACGGCCGCGCACGGCTTCATGCGAGAGTACGCGGCGATCGACGGAGAACCGACATGGGCGCATCGCAGGCAGCCGTGGCCATTGCCACCCCTACCCCTCTTCCCCCGCGTGACGGCGGAGTTCCGATGGGGCTCTTCGAGCTCGAACTCTCCCTCGACGGCTTTTCCGGAAACAAGGACGATTTCGCTGGTTTTGTCCGGACCGTTGCCGACAATGCCGGCGGCGAGTTTCTGTTTGCATTGCCTGCTTCGGAACTGGTCGAAGATTGCCTGAGTGTCGCCGTGCTCCGGCTTGGCGAACAGGACAGCGAAACATCGATCCTGTTTGCCTGCCTTGATGAGCAGGGCACGACCATCCGCCTCGAGCACCCGGGCGATGGCACGCGAGACCTCGAGCGCTTTGCCGAGTCCTTCGTCGGCGTGCTCGAACGCATGTGATCGCCGCCTGCCGGCGGCGGTGCAAACTGGCTTCAATCGAAAAACCTACGCGCTGCCGTGCCGGTGCTGGCGTGCTGATCACGTCGGGCCAAGCCTCAGAAAACCAACTTTCAGGACGACATCGTACGCCTTGCGTCTCCCCTGCGTGCGACCGCGCGCCTGCCGCAGAATTGGCGTGATCCGCTTCGATTTTTGGCGCAACTCCCTATATTAATTGCGATTCGAGACATGGACCCGAAGGCGGCACGCGCCGGCACTCAGGAGGCACGAACACCATGACGACCCGATTGACGATGCTCGTCGCAGCCGCCCTGCTGCTGACGGCGTGCCAGACGACGACACCTGAGGAACGGCGCATCGCCGACGGCAACACCTGCGCCTCCTACGGTTTCCGCCGCGGCACCGACGCCTTTGCCACCTGCCTGCAACGCATCGAACTCGACCGGCGCGCTGAATCGCGCGCCTTCCGCTATCAGAACGACGTGATGATGTGGGGCTGGGACCGCCCCGTCGTCATCATGCGCTGACGGAGGCGTTCAACCGAAGCAACCGGTAATGTCGCGGCTCGACGATCAGCGTATCAAGGCGACCCGGGCGCACAAGCCCGGGTCGCCAAGGAAGGCTACAGGCGGAGGGTCTTGACCGCGTTACCCCGCTCCAGCTCCTTGCTGGCCATGAACAAGGCCGTCTTTTCTTGCTGCTCGTTCCCGGCGGCGATGAGATCCAGAATGGCTTGAAGCCTGCGGATTGCAGTTGCCTTGTTGCGATGCTGCGATCGCTCCTCTCGGCAAACGACCGTGTGGCCCGTGGGGACATGCGTCGCCCGCACGGCGCTATCGGTGGTGTTTTGATGCTGGCCACCGGGCCCGCCGGCCCGCAAGGTTTCGAAGCGCAAATCCCCAAGCTCGATCGTCGGTACGACGCCCGCGCCGGAAAGATCCACTTGCCGGACACCAACAAACCAGTTCTGTCGTTGATGCCCTTTTCTAACCGGGCTCTTGAAAACAAAGCGAATCGTCCCGCAATAGGCTCTTGCCAAATCTTCGGATCGAGCGCCTGCCATCGTGACGATTGCGGATTTTGGACCGAACGCATCCGGTTGCCCGCCAAGGGCCAGGTCAAAGCTGCAGCCGTTGACCTTCGCTTCCTTGCCCAAGATGTCGATCAGCGCGGCCATGGCAATGCGACATTCCACCGGACCGTTGCCGGAGGTCAGAAAGAGCGTTACTTCACCCATGGCGCATCCTCCTTATCGTCGTCCGCTCCCACTTCGTTTTCTCGCGCACCCGTTCCTGCGGCTGCACGTTCTTGTAGGTGACGAGCGGCTTCATCGCCGCGATCGGTCGAATAAGCCCGAACGCCTCGAGGTCTGCGACAACCTTAGCGGCATCCTTGTAGGCGCCGGCCGCCTCCTCGATCAGCAGGTTGCGATCCTCGCAGATTGCGAGACCACCCCAGGCATTGATGCGCAAGGCATCACGCTCGGAGCGATTGCCACCCACGCGGCCGTGCATGGCCTTACGGTCATATTTCCGCCCCGCACCGTGCGAGATGCCCCAATGCGATCGCTCCGCACCGGCCAGGGCGCGCACCAGAAAGCTTCGCGTTGCGCGCGATCCAGCGACCGGCGCGACGGCATCCTCACCGATTGCGGCCGCGCCCTTATAGTGCAGGAAGCCCGACGCCGTGGCCCGCACCAGGTTGTGCGGGATATCGGCAACCAGCGACAGATCGGCGCGCAACGTCCGCGCTGCCCGCTCCGCCACCATTCGCCGGTTAAGCGAAGCCCATCGAACGCACTCGCCGCTTCCGGCGAGCCATTCAACGGCGGCGGCCGAACCGGCAGCCAGACCGTCCCGCAAGTGTTCTGTGCCGAGCGTGCGACCGAAAAGATTGGCGCCCAGCGAACGCGAGCCCGAGTGGACCAGAAGATAGAGCTTCTGCCGGTCGGCCACACTTTCCGCCTCGTCCTCGAACACTTCGTCCACGGCCTGCAGCTCACAGAAGTGGTTGCCGCCGCCGATGGTGCCGAGGGATTGCGGGCCCATGTCAGGCGAAAGATCGTGCTCCGCCAGGCGGGTTGCCATGTCGCCGAGATCGATCTGCTCCAGCCTGCGCAGTTGCTCGGCCGCCTTTTCGACCTTGAATTTGCGCAGCGGCAAGGAGAGCTCGAAGAATGACATGCCGCAGCCGATATCGTTGCCGATCAGCTGCGGGTAGAGCCGCTGCGAAAGCGCGACCATGCCGACGGGGCCATACTTGCCCGGGTGCAGATCCGGGAAACCGGCGACCGAGATCATGCCGGGGAGACTGGCAATTCCCGCCAGTTGATGAACTGCCGCGCCTTCAATCCAGCTGCCGGCAGTAAAATAATGCGTGACGGTCGCTCTGCGCGCACCATCGTCGCCTTCGGGGACGATGTCCCCAAAAGAATGATTGCCCATGAAAAATAATCCAGAACAGGGTCAAACAGCCGGCACATTGGCCAGCAGGACGGGCCCTTTCAGCGCATCAACGCTGATTAGCCGCGAAGCCCCAAGGGGCGTGTGGAAACGCACTGCGTCATTTTCCGCTCCCGTTCTGAACAAACCGCTATGCACATGCATAGCGAATGATCGCCCGCGCCGATACGGCGCGAACGAGGCGCTGATGCACTATCCGCTCGCCGCTTGCAACCAGGAATGCAGGGCTCCGATAAACCGGCGTCCGCGCGTTGCATCGTTGCAACACGCAGAGGGCGCCCCTACCCCTTGCCGTTGATCGCTGCTTGGGCGGCGGCAAGACGGGCAATCGGCACGCGGAACGGCGAGCAGGAGACGTAGTCGAGACCGGCGTCCTCGCAGAAGCGGATCGAGGCCGGGTCGCCGCCATGTTCGCCGCAGATGCCGAGCTTCAGACCGTTCTTGGTCCGTCGTCCGCGTTCGGCGGCGATCTGGATCAGTTCGCCGACACCTTCGAAATCGAGCGAGACGAAGGGGTCCTGCTCGATGATGCCCTTCTGCTGGTAGGTCGCCAGGAACTGCGAGGCGTCGTCGCGCGAGATGCCGAAGGTCGTCTGCGTCAGGTCGTTGGTGCCGAAAGAGAAGAAGTCAGCCGCTTCGGCGATTACGCCGGCGCGGAGTGCTGCGCGCGGCAGTTCGATCATCGTACCCACGAGATAGTCGATGCCGATGCCGGCCTCGCCGATCACTTCCTTGGCGACCGCATCGATGCGCTCCTTGACGTAGTCAAGCTCGGCCCGGAGGCCGACCAGCGGCACCATGATTTCGGGAACGACGGCCGCGCCGGTTTCGCGGGCGGCCTCCACCGCGGCCTCGAAGATCGCGCGCGCCTGCATCTCGGCGATCTCAGGATAGGAGATTGCCAGACGGCACCCACGATGGCCGAGCATCGGGTTGAACTCGTGCAGCTCGTCGACACGCTGGCGCAGTGCCGACGGATCGAGCGAAAGTGCGCCGGCAACATCGGCGATCTCTTCGTCGGTCTTCGGCAAGAACTCGTGCAGCGGCGGGTCGAGCAGGCGGATCGTCACCGGCAGGCCATGCATGATCGAGAAGAGCTCGGCGAAATCCGAGCGCTGCATCGGCAGGAGCTTGGCGAGTGCCAAGCGCCGGCCGGCCTCGTCGTCGGCGAGGATCATCTCGCGCATGACGTTGATGCGGTCATCCTCGAAGAACATGTGCTCGGTGCGGCAGAGGCCGATGCCCTCGGCGCCGAATGAGCGCGCCGCGCGCGCATCCGCCGGGGTTTCGGCATTGGTTCTGACAGTCATGCGGCGGCTGGCATCCGCCCAGGCCATGATCTTGCCGAAGTCGCCGGAAAGCTCCGGTTGCAGCATGGCGATCGACCCTTTCAGCACCTGACCGGACGAGCCGTCGATGGTGATGACGTCGCCCTTGCGGAGCGTCACGCTTCCGGCCGTCAGCAATTCGTTGCGAAGATCGACGCGGATGCTGCCGGCGCCGGAAACGCAAGGCGTGCCCATGCCGCGGGCAACGACAGCCGCATGGCTGGTCATGCCGCCGCGGGTCGTCAGGATGCCTTCGGCGGCGTGCATGCCGTGAATGTCTTCCGGGCTGGTCTCGACGCGCACGAGTATGACCTTGCGGCCTTCCTTGTCGGCCTGCACCGCCTCCTCGGAGGTAAAGACGATTTCACCGGTCGCAGCACCTGGCGAGGCCGGCAGGCCGGAGCCGATGATGTCGCGCCGCGCATGCGGATCGATCGTCGGATGCAGCAGCTGGTCGAGCGAGGCCGGATCGATGCGGGCGACGGCCTCCTGCTCGGAAATCAGGCCCTCCTCCGCCATATCGACGGCGATCTTCAGCGCCGCCTTGGCGGTGCGCTTGCCCGAGCGCGTCTGCAGCATCCAGAGCGTGCCGCGCTCGATGGTGAATTCGAGATCCTGCATGTCGCGGTAGTGCCGCTCGAGCGTATCACAGATCGACCGAAACTCGGCGAAGGCTTCCGGCATCAGCTTTTCGAGCGACGGCTTGTCGGAACCGGAGGCGAGACGCGCGGCCTCGGTGATGTTTTGCGGCGTGCGAATGCCGGCAACAACGTCTTCGCCTTGCGCGTTGACGAGGAACTCGCCGTAGAGTTCGCTCTCGCCGGTCGACGGATTGCGGGTGAAGGCGACACCGGTTGCCGACGAATTGCCGAGATTGCCGAAGACCATCGCCTGGACGTTGACCGCCGTGCCCCAGGCAGCCGGAATTCCGTGCAGATGACGATAGGTCACCGCGCGCGCGTTCATCCAGCTTGAGAAGACGGCGCCGATGGCGCCCCAGAGCTGTACTTCCGGATCCTGCGGAAACGGCTCGCCGAGCGCCTCTTCGATCGCTTCCTTGTAGCGGGTGATGACATGCTGCCACTCGACCGCGGAAAGCTCGGTGTCCTGTTCGTGGCCGAGCCGCGCCTTCTCATCTTCGAGGATTTCCTCGAAGACGTCGTGATCGACGCCCATGACCACGTCGCCATACATCTGAATGAAGCGGCGGTAGCTGTCCCAGGCAAAACGCGCGTCGCCGGCGTCATGACCGAGCGCGTGCACCGACTCGTCGTTGAGCCCAAGATTGAGAACCGTATCCATCATGCCCGGCATCGAGGCGCGGGCACCGGAGCGAACCGAAAGCAACAAGGGATGGCTGGTGTCGCCGAAGACGCGGCCCGTCACCTCCTCCATCCGGCGGATACCCTCGCGCACCTGATCGTGCAGGCCGTCAGGCATTTGCCTGTCGTTATCGAAGAAGTTGTTACAGGCATCGGTGACGATGGTCAGGCCAGGCGGCACCGGCAAGCCGAGGTTGCACATCTCGGCAAGGTTTGCGCCCTTGCCACCCAACCGCTCGCGGTCACCTGCACGTCCTTCGGCCTTGCCCCCACCGAAGGTGTAAACCCATTTCGTCATGCCTGCTCTCCACCCAGATACAGTGTTTTATGACGATTTACAGTATATGCTTCAGGCTGAAAATGCATCCGGCGAAGATTTATGCTGCACCGCATCATTTTCTGTAACAATGCAACATATTGGCAGGCCGAGGGGCAGAACCCGCACAACATGGGCTTTGCCTCTTATATCGGCACCACAAATGCCCGCCAGAGGCTTGAGTGTCGACATTGCCCGATCCATTATAAAAACCTAATATAAATGCACGCGATGGGGCGCATCCAAGAATATCCCGTCATGGCAATCCGTTTCAGTCCCGTGGGCTTGGAGGGTAGGTCATGCAATGGCGTGCGAAAGTGAGATCCTGGCTCCTCTCGGTCGCGATGGTCTTGCTCGTGGTCGGGCATGGCCTCGCCGAGGAGAGCGGCAAGCGGCTTGCGCTCGTCGTCGGCATGACGAACTACGTGGCGGCAGGAACGCTGCCCAACGCCTCACGCGACGCCGAAGCATTCGGCACCTTCCTCAACGGGCAGGGATTTGAAACCGATCTTGTGCTCAACGCAGATCGCAGGGGCCTTGCGGCCGCGCTTTCAAGCTTTTCGCGCAAAATCGGCCCGGAGGATGTCGCCCTCTTCTATTACGCCGGCCATGGCATGCAGTTGCACGGCGAGAACTTCCTCATCGGGACGGATGCGAAGCTCGAGAGCGAGTTCGATGTTCCCGCCGAAACCATAGCCCTGTCCGAGATCATTACCGCGCTGGAGAAACGTGCCCGGATATCGATGATCTTCCTCGATGCCTGCCGCAACAACCCGCTCGCCAACCGGCTGAATACCGAAGTCGAAGGTGCCACCCGAGGCGGCGCGACCAGAGGGTTGGCGCCGATCGAGACCCAGGGTGCCGGCACGCTCGTCGCCTTTGCCGCCGCGCCCGGGCAAGTGGCCGCCGATGGAACCGACGGGCACTCGCCGTTTACGCGCGCTCTGATCGCCAATCTCTCCGGCGCCGGCCTGGAGGTCAGCACTGCCTTCAAACGCGTCGTTCGCGACGTGCGCAAGGAAACGCAGGGCAAGCAGCAGCCTCAGATCCTGTCGTCGCTTTCGCTCGAATTCTATTTCGGACCGGAAGCGGCCGCGCCGCAGATCCAGGCCGCCCTGCCGGCCGCACAGGCGCCGGCCACGGAACCCGTGGACACTGAGGCAGAAGAGGATTTCAAGAAGGCGTTGAGGATCGGCACGCCTCGGATCTGGCACTTCTTCATCGAAAAGCATCGCACCGGCGAATATGCGGAACTCGCTCGCCAGACGCTGGCACAGATCGAGCCCGCGGCGGTGCGCAACCAGTCTCATCTGCCACAATCCGTCGAAGCACGGCTGTTGCCGGACAAAGACAAGCGGCGAAACGTCCAGCTCGCACTTGCCGCCCAGGGATTTGCGGCGGGCACGGCCGATGGAGTTTTCGGTGGACAGACGCGCGAAGCGATCAAACTCTTCCAAAGCACCAACCGCCAGCCGGCGAGCGGTTTCATTACCGAGCGCACCGCAGCAGCCCTCGGCATCAAGGTCAATGACAGCGCGGAAGGCATCTACAGCGCGACCAAAGCCCGACGCTACGATGTTGCCAATCTCGAAGGTCTCGAAACCGATAAACGTGTTCTGGAGGCTTTAACCTGCCTGCGCCACTTCGATACCGTATACGGCGTGTTCGGCGGGCATCTCTATGTCGCCGTGCAAACGGGAACGATTCTGGCGGTTTACGCGCGCGGGATCGCCAGCGGTTGCGGTGCGCATCTTGCGGCCATTTCCTCTCAAGAAGAGAACACTTTCGTCGCCTCGCTTTTCAACGCCGACCAAAGGTTCTTCCAGACGGGCTACGATCCCACCGGAAACGTCAGCTACAAGATGGGCCCATGGATCGGCCTTACGCAAGATCCACAAGGCAAGGAGCCCAAGGGCGGCTGGCACTGGGATAACGGCAAGCCGCTGACCTACACGAAATGGTTCCAGGACATGCCGAACGAAGGCAAGAAGGGCGACGATATCGGCATGTACTACGCGCATCGCAACGGCAGAGCCGACACGAAGTCCGTCTATGTCGACACCTGGGACGATATGGGGCCAACGGACGGTACGGGCGGTCTCATTCTCGAATTCGAGTGACCGCCTGGACCACCGCGCAGGTCGGCAGGCCCGCATAACTGGATAAATCACAATTATCTAATACAATTCACGCGATGGGGACGCATCCATGAATATCCCGTCATGGCAATCCGTTTCAGTCTCGAGGGCTCGGAGGGTAGGTCATGAAATGGCGTGCGGATCTGAGATTTTGGCTCCTCTCGGCGCTGATGGTCCTATTTGCTGCA
The DNA here is from genome assembly GCF_049905105.1 of Ensifer sp. R-19. Taxonomy (NCBI): domain Bacteria; kingdom Pseudomonadati; phylum Pseudomonadota; class Alphaproteobacteria; order Hyphomicrobiales; family Rhizobiaceae; genus Ensifer; species Ensifer sp. R-19. The sequence continues at coordinate 640,522 of NZ_CP184569.1, read as the reverse complement.
GGGAACGCTCTTGCCGAAGGAAGTGGCAAACGGCTGGCGCTGATCGTCGGCATGAGCAACTACGTCGTTGCCGGAACGCTGCCCAATGCCTCACGTGATGCCGAAGCGTTTGACGCCTTCCTCAAGGGCCAGGGATTTGAAACCGACCTCGTGCTCAACGCGGATCGCAAGGGTCTCGCCGGCGCGCTTTCAAACTTTTCGCGCAAGATCGGGCCTGAAGACACAGCCCTGTTCTACTACGCCGGGCACGGCATGCAGCTGCGCGGCGAAAACTTCCTCGTCGGGACCGATGCAAAGCTTGAGAGCGAATTCGACGTCCCGGCCGAAACCGTAGCGCTTTCCGAGATCATCAATGCACTGGAGAAACGTGCCAGGATATCGATGGTCTTCCTCGACGCCTGCCGCAACAACCCACTCGCCGAAAGACTCACGCGCGAAGTTGAGGGTGCCACCCGCGGCGGCGCAACCAGAGGATTGGCGCCGATCGAGACCCAGGGTGGCGGAACGCTCGTCGCCTTCGCCGCCGCCCCTGGCCAGGTCGCAGCCGACGGAACCGACGGACATTCGCCGTTCACCCGCGCGCTGATCGCCAATCTCTCCGGCGCTGGCCTTGAGGTCGGCACCGCTTTCAAGCGGGTCGTTCGCGACGTGCGCAAGGAAACGCAGGGCAAACAGCAGCCGCAAATCCTGTCCTCCCTGTCGCTGGAATTCTACTTCGGGCCGGAGATGATAGTGCCGCATACCAATGCCACCCTGCCTGCAATACAGGCACCGGCAGTCGACCCGGCTGCGCTTGGGGCGGAAGCGGATTTCAAGAAGGCCCTGAGGATCGGCACGCCACGGATCTGGCACTTCTTCGTCGAAAAGCACCGCACCGGCGAGTATGCGCAACTCGCGCGCCAGACACTGGCACAGATCGAACCCGCAGCGGTGCGCAACCAGTCGCATCTTCCGCTGTCGGTAGAAGCGCGGCTCTTGCCGGACAAGCAACAGCGCAAAAACGTCCAGCTAGCACTCGCAGCCAAGGGCTTTGCATCCGGCGTGGCCGACGGCGTTTTCGGCGGACAGACACGCGAAGCGATCAAACGCTTCCAAAGCACCAACCGTCAGCCGGCGAGCGGTTTCATCACCGAGCTCACTGCAGCAGCCCTTGGCATAAAGGTCAACGACAGGGCAGAGGGCATATACAGTTCAACGACGGCGCGAATCTATGACATCGACGACCTTACCGGGCTCGAAACAGACGAGCGTGTCCTTGCCGCCATCAAATGCCTGGGTCACGAACCGTCCGTCTATGGTGCTTTCGGGGGCCATCTCTATGTCGTGGCACGAACGGGATCGACTCGCGCACCCTATGCCGAAACCGTCGCCAAGAACTGCGGCACATATCTTGCCTCGATCACATCGGACGCGGAAAATGCCTTTATCGCATCGCTGTTTAACGCCGACCCGGGCTTTTTCGATATGGGCTACTACGCTCCGGACAACATCAGCTACAAAATCGGGCCGTGGATTGGCCTGGTTCAGGACCCGCAAGGCAAAGAGCCAAAAGGCGGCTGGCACTGGGACAGCGGCGAGGCGATGACTTACACAAAATGGGTCCCAGGCGCGCCATACGAATTCAAGCCGGGCGCCGATTCCGCGATGTATTTTACCCAGCGTGACGGCCGGCAAGACATGAGGAGTACCTACCTCAACACGTGGCAAGACATGGGGCTCATCAACATGTCCCCGAGCCTCGTTCTTGAATTTGAGTAGTCACGCATATCGATTCCGGCGATGGGGTGCATTCAAGAATGTCCCGTCATGGCAATCCGTTCAGGCTCAGAGGCTCGGAGGGTAGGTCATGAAATGGCGTACAAAACTCACGTCCTGGGTCTCCTCGGCCCTGATCGTCCTGCTTGCAGTCGGGCACGCCCTCGCCGAGGAGGACGGCAAACGGTTGGCGCTGATCGTCGGCATGAGCAACTACGTCGTTGCAGGTATTCTGCCCAATGCTTCGCGCGACGCCGAAGCGTTCAAGACCTTCCTCGATGACCAGGGCTTTGAGGCCGACCTCGTGCTCAATACAAATCGTAGGGGTCTCGCCGAGGCGCTTGCGCGCTTTTCGCGCAAGATCGGCCCCAAAGACGTTGCACTGTTTTACTACGCCGGACATGGCATGCAGCTGCACGGCGATAATTTCCTTGTCGCAACCGATGCGAGGCTCGAAAGCGAATTCGACGTGCCAGCCGAAACCATGGCACTCTCCGAAATTGTCAACGCGTTGGAAAAGCGTGCGAAGATCTCGCTGATCTTCCTCGATGCCTGCCGCGACAATCCGCTCGCAGACCGGCTCAATCGCGAAGTGGAGGGCGCAAGCCGCGGTGGCGCCATCAGGGGGCTCGCACCGATTGACACACAGGGTGCAGGCACGCTCGTGGCCTTTGCCGCGGCACCCGGACAGGTCGCTGCAGACGGCACCGACGGGCACTCACCCTTTACCCGTGCGCTGATCGCCAATCTCTCCGGCCCTGGCCTTGAAATCGGCACGGCCTTCAAGCGCGTGATCCGGGAAGTACGCTCAGAGACGGACGGGAAACAGTCACCGCAGATTCTGTCTTCGCTCGATCTGGAGTTCTATCTCGGCCGCGACACAGCCGTTAGAGAGCCTGCCCATTCGGCGGCGACCACCGTGGATCTCGCCGCGCTCGACTTTGGCAAGGCGATGCGTGTCGACACCATTCGAACCTGGAAACGCTTCATCGCCAAACATGGCAGCGGCAGCTACGCCGACGCAGCCCGCCAATCCGTTCGGCGTCTCGGAGCAATTGACGACCTGCGGTCGCCATTGGTAGCGATGGCGCAGGAGCAAAAGGTGTTCGACAGCAGGGAAAAGCGTTCAAGCGCGCAAGAGGCATTGCGCAGCGAAGGGTTCGATACGGGCCAGACAGACGGGACCTTCGGTGGCCAGACGCGCCGGGCGGTAACCTCGTTTCAGACAGCCCGCGGTCTGACGCAATCCGGATTTCTCGACCAGGAGACCAGCGCCGCCCTGGGCCTGGGATTTGCTCGCGTCGACCACCAAATCCTCTCGGCTGCAATCGCACGCCGCTATGATGCCGCCGATCTCGAGGGGCTTGAGGATGCGGCAGTGGTGGCCATGGTGCGTTGCCTGTCGCCGTTGTCCTTGACCTACGGCATGTTCGACGGGCGCCTCTACGCGGCCGCCTACAATGCGCAGCAGATCAGCTGGCAGGAAGCCAAGGCGACTGCCGAACGCTGCGGCGGTCACCTTGCCACGATTGAATCCAGTGACGAAAATGCGTTCGTCGCCTCGCTGGTAAACACGGACGCCAGGTTCTTCAACAGCCTGTTCGAAGGCGGGGAACATCGCCGCGTCGGACCCTGGCTCGGGCTCGTCAACGAGAACGGCATCGGCGACGCATGGACCTGGGTGACGGGCGCCGTTGTCACCTACAGCAGGTGGTTCAGGCGACCGCCGGAGAAGGCAGGCGCTGCGACGCTATATGCGGCATATCGCGCAAACAAAGTTCCCCTGGCCGCCTACATCGATACCTGGGGAGCGCGCGATGCATTGCGGCCGGTGCCGGGGTTCATCACCGAATTCGAGTGAGTGGCTACACCACTTCCCTCAACCGCTCTGCCGTCTGCAGGTCGACGGAGACGAGTTGGGACACGCCCTGCTCGGCCATGGTCACGCCGAAGAGGCGGTTCATGCGGGCCATGGTGATCGGGTTGTGGGTGATGATGATGAAGCGGGTCTCGGTCGAGGCCGCCATCTCGTCCATCAGGTTGCAGTAGCGCTCGACATTGTGATCGTCGAGCGGTGCATCCACTTCGTCGAGCACGCAGATCGGCGCCGGATTGGTGAGGAATACCGCAAAGATCAGCGCCATCGCCGTCAGCGCCTGCTCACCGCCCGAAAGCAGCGTCATGGTCTGCGGCTTCTTGCCCGGCGGGCGAGCGAGGATTTCCAGGCCTGCCTCCAGCGGATCGTCGCTCTCGATCAGTTGCAGCTCGGCGGTGCCGCCGCCGAAGAGGTGGGTGAAGAGCCGCTGGAACTGCACGTTGACCACATCAAACGCGGCGATCAGGCGCTCGCGGCCCTCGCGGTTCAGGTTCTGGATGGCGCTCCTGAGCTTGCGGATCGCCTCGATGACGTCGTCGCGCTCCCTAAGGAGAAGAGCAAGCTTTTCGGAAAGCTCCTTCTGCTCCTCTTCTGCGCGCAGGTTGACGGCGCCAAGCCGTTCGCGTTCGATCTTCAGCCGTTCGAGTTCGCGCTCGATGTTGCGCATGTCCGGCATCGCCGCATCGACAGCGAGCCCGGTCAGGCGCATCACCTCGTGCGGCGCACAGGAGAGCGCTTCCTGGATGCGCGCTTCGATTTCGACACGGCGCTCACGGGCCGAAACCAGCCGCTCCTCTGCGCGGCCACGCTTCTCGCGCGATTCCGCCAGCTCGGAGAGCGCCGTCGCCGCCAGCCGATCCGCCTCGCGCTGGTGATTTTCGGCCTCGGCGAGAAGGTCGGCCGCCTCGCGCCGTGCCGCTTCGGCCTTCTGCAATTCGTTCATCAACGCACGGCGCTTGTCGTCGAACTCGTCGGGCGCGTCGATCAGTTCCTCCACTTCGTCGCGGGCTTCCGCTTCGCGGTCACGCAGCGTGGAGATATGCTCTTCGGCGCTCGCGGCGCGCGCCTTCCAGGTCTGGCGCTCGTTGGTTATCGCGGTGATGCGCCGCTGGCGGGCCTCGTTCTCGCGCGCCAGACCGTCATGTGCGGCACGGGCCTCGGCAACGGCGGCGCGATCGGCGGCGACATCGGCCGTCTGGGTGCGCAGTTTCAATTCGAGTTCGGAGAGATCGGGCGCATCCGCCAGTGCGTCGTTGGCCGTCTCGATCTGCTCGGCCACTTCCTCGACCTGGACCTCGATCTGGCTGCGCGTTTCCGCCAACACCGCACGGCGGCGAGCAAGATCGCCGGAGGCGCGCTCGGCGGCAGCAAGGGCGTCACGGGCTTCAGCTAGCTGCCGCGTGATCATGCGCTGCGCATCGCGCGAGAGCCGCAGTCTTTCGTCTTCGGCGCGGATGCGCGTACCGGCGGCCGCGAGTTCGGCCTCGGCGCGACGCAGCGCCTCTGCTGCGCCCTCGGCTTCGGCATCGAGTTCTGCCAGCCGGTTCTTCTGGGCCAGTCGCAGGGCGGCCGCACTCGGCGCCTCGGAGCCGGTCACGTGCCCGTCCCAGCGCCAGACGGAGCCCTGCTTGGTGACGAGGCTCTGGCCCGGCTTCAACAGCGGCAGCAGCCGTTCCGCGTCCGCTTCGCTTGCGACAATGCCGATCTGCTTCAGCGCGCGGGTCAGCGCATCCGGTGCTTTCACGTGCGCAATCAGCGACGTAACGCCCTCCGGCAGGCCGGCGTCGCCGGCATGATCTCCCGGGGCGCGCCAATGGGCCGGCGCGTCCGTTTCGAGCGGTGAATCGAGATCGTCGCCAAGGGCTGCGCCGAGCGCGATTTCGAAGCCTCGGTCGACCTTCATCTCCTCGACGACGGCGGGATAGGTGCCGCCCGATGCCGCTTCCAGCATCCGCCGGATCGTGCGCGCTTCGGTTTCGATGCCGTTGAGAGTAGCGCGTGAACGATCAACAGGCGGACGCGCCTCGACCTCGGCGCGGCGCGCCTCTGCCAGAGCCTCCTCGATCGCAAGCACATTGATTTCCGCTTCTTCGAGCGCGGCCTCGGCAACCTCGACTTGGCCCTGTTTCTCATGCGGATCGGGAAGTGCGGCCATCTGCCGGTTTAGCTCGTCGAGATCGCGCGACTGATCGGCGAGCTGACGCGCAAGCCGGGCCTGGCGCTCCGAGAGATCGCGCAGCGTGCGCTCGAGCTGGTTGCGACCGGCGTGTGCCTCGGCACGTTCGGCCGTCAGCCGCGCCAACAGCGCTTCGTTGCCGGCAAGCTTTTCGTTCGCCTCTTCCAGCCGCTCGCGTGCTTCCGTCGCACGGTCATCGGCCTCGGCCAGCATGTCGCTGAGTTCGGCTTCTTCTTCGTCGAGCCGCGCCAGGATGCCGGCATTGTCGACGACAAGCCTCTCTTCGCGGGCGATGTCTTCGGCAAGCTGCGCCAGACGGCGCTGCAACTCGTCGCGCCGCCTGAGGATACGGCCGGCATCCTCTTCAAGCTGCGAGCGGGCGATCTGCAGGCGTTGCAAGGCGGCGGCGAACCGCGCCTCGTTCTCGCGCAACTCCGGCAGCTTCAGGCTGGCAATCGCCTGATCCTTCGCCGCCTGCATCTGCGCTTGCGCCTTTTCCGCGACCAGCGCCGTGATCTGATTGAGCTGGCTCGTCGCCTCGGCCTCCGCCTCCTTGGCGTGCACCCAGCGGATATGGAACAGGATCGCCTCGTGCTTGCGGATATCGGCCGAAAGCATCTTGAAGCGATTGGCCTGACGCGACTGGCGCTTGAGGCTCTCGATCTGGCTTTCGAGCTGCGAGGTTACGTCGTCGAGGCGTTCAAGGTTGGTTTCCGCTGCCCGGAGGCGCAGTTCCGCCTCATGGCGGCGCGAGTGCAGTCCGGAAATGCCGGCTGCTTCTTCGAGGAGTTGCCGACGCGCCTGCGGTTTGGCGGCGATCAGCTCGCCGATACGCCCCTGCCCGACCATCGACGGCGAGCGCGCGCCCGTGGAGGCGTCGGCAAAGAGGAGCTGCACATCCTTGGCGCGCGCCTCCTTGCCGTTGATGCGGTAGACGGAGCCCTGTTCGCGCTCGATGCGGCGCGTCACCTGGATCTCGTCACTGTCGTTGAAGGCGGCCGGTGCCGTGCGATCGCCGTTGTCGAGATAGAGGCCGACTTCCGCCGTGTTGCGCGCCGGACGGTTGCCGGATCCGGAAAAGATCACGTCGTCCATGCCGGAGGCGCGCATGTTCTTGTAGGAGTTTTCCCCCATCACCCAGCGCAGCGCTTCGACGAGGTTCGACTTGCCGCAACCATTCGGCCCGACGACGCCGGTCAGGCCCCGCTCGATGATGAACTCGGTCGGTTCGACGAAGGATTTGAAGCCAAGCAGGCGGAGCTTGTTGAACTTCATGCGGGAGACGCTGGGGTGGAGTACCCCCCTCTACCGCGCGGCAAAACGAAAAAAACGGGCGCACGGCTGCTGCCGTCGCCCGTTTTCAGGAAAAGCGAAGGATCAGAGCTTGCTGTCGATGAGGGCCGACATAACGTCAACCGACATGTCCCCCGAATAGTGCTCACCATTGACGAAGAAGGTCGGCGTCGACTGTACGCCGAAATCCTTTGCGCCCCGCTGCATGACAGAGTTCACATCATCCAGAAGTTTTTGGTTCGTCAAGCAGGCCTCGAAGCTCTCCTGTGTAAAACCGGCGAGTTTGGACATTTGCAGCAGTGCATCGCGGCCGTTCTGGGCTGCGGCCCACTGCTGCTGCTGCTTGAAGAGCATGGAGACCATCGGGAAATACTGGCCTTCCGGTGCGCAGCGCGCCAGCATGAAGGCCGCGGCCGCGCGCGGATCGAACGGGAATTCGCGCACGATGAAGCGGACCTTGCCGCTGTCGATGTATTTCGTCTTGATCGCTTCGAACGTGTTGTTGTGGAAGGCCGCGCAGTGCGGGCAGGTCATCGACATGTATTCGACGATGGTGACCGGCGCATTGGCTTCGCCCAGCGCCATTTCAGGCAGGGCGCCCGGCTCGAGCAGCTTGGCCTGATCGACCGAACCTTCCGACGAAGGAAGCTCGACCTTCACGGGGGCGGCCGTCGACTGAGCGACTTCGGTGCCTGCAGCCGGCTTTGCCTCGGTGCTTGCCGGGGTCGTGGCCGTCGATGCCGTGGTGATGGCGTCCGTAGCGGGCTTTGCCGCCGTCTCGCTCGCCTCGGTCGGCGCGGTCGATGCCGTTTCCTTCTTTTCGTCGCTGCAGGCAGCAAGCACCAGGGCGACGGTTGCGATGGCGGCACCGCTGAGCAGGTGTTTCGTAAGGTTCATTGCGGAAGCGGACATGAATTTTACCCGTGTTCGGAGGGAATTGTGGTGCGGATTCGATATCTTGCTGCGCGCAGGGCGGCAAGTGGCCGGGAGTCAACAGAATTCAAAGAATTGTGACCGGCTGATGGCTCTATCGCCGACGCGGCGCGAGCACTGCCGTCCCAAGCCGACGCAAAGCCGCCTTCAGTTCTTCGCTCTCTATGCCCTCGACCATCGCCTCCAGCCGGCGCGCGGGCTCGCCCGAAAGCGGCTTCGGCTTGCCACGGTGTTTGTGCTGCGGCGACACGGGCTTCTGAACGATGCGCAGTTGGCCGATGGCATAGAAACCGAAGAAACCGTTGATGCGCTGGATCAGTTCGCCCTGGGCATGGGTCAGGAAGAGCGCACGTGCGCCTTCACAAGCGACCGTCAACACGCCCGGCTGGTAGCCGCCCTCGCCCGAGATTTCCGAGGCGCGGCGCGGCCAGGCGATCTTTTCCGGCCGCGTGCAATCGGCGAAGCCTTCCCCGGCAATTTCGTCCCAGGAGCCGAGCAGCATGGTGTTGATGCCTGCCCGCTTGGCGAGGACGGGGTCGATCAGGCCGTTGGCGACTTCGCTGATCTGGACGACACCCTTGCGGGGCTTCTGCTCACTCACGAAAGCGACTTTCTGTATGCAACGTCGATTGAGCCTTGATGCCGCGGCTCCGCTTCGCCAAGTATAGGCCGGAAAGAGAACTCCCGGCAAATCATGCACGATTCAATCCCAGCGGCCGACGCCGCTCCCCTACTTTTGGAATGGTACGACAGGCACCACCGCGACCTGCCCTGGCGGGTCTCTCCGCCTATGGCGAGCCGAGGGATCGTTGCCGATCCCTATCACGTCTGGCTGTCGGAGGTCATGCTGCAGCAGACGACGGTCCAGGCAGTGAAGGCCTATTTCGAGAAGTTCCTGTCGCTGTGGCCGACAGTCGAGGACCTGGCGCACGCCGAGAACGAGGACGTGATGAAGGCCTGGGCCGGGCTCGGCTATTATGCCCGTGCCCGCAACCTGAAGAAATGTGCCGAAGCCGTCGCGAACAGTCACGGTGGCCGTTTTCCCGACACGGAAGACGGGCTGAAATCCCTTCCGGGCATCGGCGATTACACCGCAGCCGCGATCGCGGCGATTGCCTTCAATCGCAAGAGCGCCGTACTCGACGGAAATGTCGAGCGGGTGATCTCGCGCCTCTATGCGATCGAAGCGCCCCTGCCGGCAGCGAAGCCCGAAATGCGGGCGCGCGTCGCCATCCTCACGCCTGATGATCGTCCGGGCGATTTCGCCCAGGCGATGATGGACCTCGGCGCGACGATCTGCACGCCGAAGCGGCCTGCCTGCTCGCTCTGTCCCTTCCGTGCGCACTGTCGCGCACTCTCGGTTGCCGATCCCGAGACCTTTCCGAGCAAGGCGCAGAAGAAAGAAAAGCCACTTCGGCGCGGCGCGGCCTTCGTCGCGATCGATGCCGACAATGCCGTCTATCTGCGCAAGCGGGTCGAAACCGGCCTTCTTGGCGGCATGACCGAGGTACCCGGCACCGACTGGACATCGCGACAGGACGGCGACACCTCGCTCGCCTCCCAACCCTTCGTTGCGCCCTGGGAAGACTGCGGAACCATCAGCCACGTCTTCACACATTTCGAGTTGCGTCTCTCCGTCTACCGCGCCAATGTCGCGCGCGCCGGAACGGAGGGCGACGGCTGGTGGGAACCCGTTCACTCCCTCGGGGCCCAGGCGCTGCCGACGGTCATGAAAAAGGCGATCACCCAGGCGATCCCTGACGCCTTCAAGGCTGAACGCTGAAAGATCGAGCAAGGAATGCAGCTATGAGCAGCATCGATATCCGCCATATCGTCTTCGACATCGGCAAGGTGCTGATCCACTATGACCCCAACCTGCCCTATAGCCGCATCATTCCGGACGAGGCCGAGCGCGAATGGTTCTTCGCCAATGTCTGCACCCATGACTGGAACATCGAGCAGGACCGTGGCCGCCCCTGGGAGGAAGCCGAAGCGCTTTTGATCAAAGACCATCCGGAACGCGAAGAGCAGATCCGTGCGTTCCGCAAGCATTGGCAGGAGATGGTGCCGCACGCCTATGTCGAAACGGTCTCGCTGCTGGAGCGGCTGATCGCCGAAGGGCGCGACGTGACCATGCTGACCAATTTCGCCTCTGATACGTTCCGTGAGGCCCAGCAGCTCTATCCCTTCCTGACATTGCCGCGCGGCGTCACGGTTTCGGGCGACGTGAAGCTAATCAAACCCGATATTGCCATCTACGAGACGCACACCCGCACCTTCGGGCTTACCCCCTCGGCCACGCTCTTCATCGACGACAGCGTGCCGAATGTCGAAGCCGCACGGCTCGCCGGCTGGCATGCGGTACACTTCGTCGATCCGGAGAAACTGAAGGCCGACCTCGTCGCCTACGGCATCCATCCCTGACGCAGGCCGTCTCGCCGAAAACCAGCCGATGGCCAGCTAAGTTGCGGTATCGTCAGCTTTCGGCTGAAACCATGCGCCACACCACCCAGCCAGCAAGCGCTGCGACCACCAGCCAGATGCATAGGATCGCGACCAGACCGCCGCGGCTGGACGGGCGCCCCTCCTGTGCCGTCGCCCGCTCCCGAAATTCGTGCATCAGCGCCGGCGGCACGAGACGCACCGCCAACAGGATGCCGAGCGGAACGATGACCAGATCATCAAGGTAGCCGAGCACCGGAATGAAATCGGGGATCAAGTCGACCGGCGACAGCGCATAGGCCGCCACGGCGCCGGCAACGAATTTCGCTGAAAGCGGCGTTCGAGGATCTCGTGCAGCGAACCAGAGTGCTACGACGTCGCGTTTGATTTGACGCGCCCATTGCTTCACGCGCTTGAGTCGATCGGGAGAGGTCATGCGGAAGGCACCCCATGTTCGGGTGAAGACTGGCTTCTCCGAACCCTATTTCCGGACGCAAGGACTGGCAATCAGGCGAAGCTTCGTTGCCTATCGCGTCAACCCGGCAAGCGTACCGGAAACATACAAATGCCCGGAATCCCCTTTTCGAGGATTCCGGGCATTTAAAGCACTCCTTCCGGGACTGAAGGTACAAAAACCGGTCGGAGCGCTTTTCGAAGGATCCGGCGAACTGGTTGATCAGTTCAGCTTTGCCAGATCATTTCGAATGACGGTTCTGAGTTCGTCGATGGGCTTCAGGGTGTTCCCGTCTTCGAAGTGCCAGAATGTCCATCCGTTGCATGCATCAAGCCCCTGGACCTTGGCGCCCAGGCGGTGAATTGAGCCGGCCTCGCCGCCGGAAGCGACCGTGCCGTCGGCGCGGACGATCGCGCTGTAGCGGCGCTTGGCGTCCGTGAGCACCGTGCCGGGCTTGATCAGCCCGCTTTCGATCAGCGTGTTGAAGGCGACACGCGGTTCGGCCTTCTTGCCGGTCATCACCGACAGCATGGCCTTGCCGAGCGGTTCGACCGCGTCGATGCGTGCCGATGCCGCGTCGATATAATCCTGCTCGCGCTCGATGCCGACGAAATGGCGGCCGAGGCGCTTGGCGACGGCACCGGTCGTGCCGGAGCCGAAGAAGGGATCGAGCACGACGTCGCCAGGCTTGGTGGAGGCCATGAGGATACGGGCGAGCAGTGCTTCCGGCTTCTGCGTCGGATGCACCTTCTTGCCGTCGTCGCCCTTCAAGCGCTCGTGACCGGAGCAGATCGGAAACAGCCAGTCGGAGCGCATCTGCACGTCGTCATTGGCCGCCTTCATCGCATCGTAGTTGAAGGTGTAGCCCTTGGCATTTGCGTTCGGCGTCGCCCAGATCAGCGTTTCATGGGCGTTCTGGAACCGGCGACCCTTGAAGTTCGGCATCGGGTTGGTCTTGCGCCAGATGATATCGTTGAGGATCCAGAAGTGCAGGTCCTGCAGGATGGCGCCGACGCGGAAGATGTTGTGGTAGGAGCCGATGACCCAGAGCGTGCCGGTCGGCTTCAGCACGCGGCGGCAGGCGAGCAGCCAGGCGCGGGTGAAGGCGTCATAGGCCTCGAAGGAGGCGAACTGATCCCACTCGTCATCGACGGCATCGACCACCGACTGATCGGGACGGGTCAGCATGCCGCCGAGCTGGAGGTTGTAGGGCGGGTCGGCGAAAACGACGTCGACCGAATTGTCGGGAAGCGCATTGAGCGCCGCAACGCAGTCACCCTTGATGATGCTGTCGAGCCAGCCCAGCGGGCGGGTGGAACGGGAGACTTCGGCAAGCGAAACAACTGAAGACATGGACAACTCGCAAATACGCTTACTCGGAACGGACTATGGAGCTTATGGTTACCGAAGATGGTTACCAAAGCCTGAAGGCCGTTCCGAAAAAGTTCGTATTCACGCCATGTTAGTGAGAACTTTTGCAGCGGCGTTTCATTTGGCGTCGTGAAACGTGCGGCTGTCGGCCGGCGCTTCACGGCGCTCGTTCAGCCCGTAATCACGGATGACGGAGGCGATGCGCAGGCGATAGTCGGCAAAGACGCCATGGCGTCCCGCATCCTGCGCAGCGCGATGTTCGGCGCCGTTCCGCCAAGCCTTCACCGCCTCCTCGTCGCGCCAGAAGGATAGGGACAGCACCTTGTCGGGATTGGCGAGACTCTGGAACCGCTCGATCGAGATGAAACCATCGATGTCGTCGAGCAGTGGGCGCAGATCGGCGGCAATGCCGAGATAGGTGTCGCGACAACCCTCGGCCGGCAGGACTTCGAAGATGACGGCAATCATGTTTCACTTACCTCCGGCAGGCATAGATACGTTCTTCAGGAAGATTCGCTCCTCCTTTAGGATAAACCGCTCGCGGCGGGAAAAGGCGTAATTCTCTCGGCCGAGCGGATCGGCGGCAAGCCGGGCGCGATAGGCCTCGTAAGCCGCGAGGCTCTCGATGTTGTAGACCCCGTAGGCCGTTGTCGCCGAACCCTCGTGTGGTCCGAAATAGCCGATGAGATCAGCGCCGCAGCGCGGGATCGCCTCGCCCCAGTTGCGCGAATAGGTGGCGAACTCCTCCTTCTTGAAGGGATCGATTTCGTAGCGGATGAAGCAGGTGATCATCGTCGTCTCCTTGTGGCCACGGCATTTTGCGGGCCTTCGATGAGTGGAGTATGCCCGCTTGTTCGATAGGGATGCTTCGACTACGATCGAAGTATGAAGGAAGGTCCTGACATCGCTCTCATCGGATCGCTGATCGGCGATCCCGCCCGCGCCAACATGCTGACGGCGCTGATGGCCGGCCGTGCCCTGACGGCGACCGAACTTGCGACCCACGCCGGCATCACGCTGCAGACCGCCAGTTCCCACCTTTCCAAACTCGAAGCCGGTGGCCTGCTCACCCAGCGCAAGCAGGGACGGCACCGCTATTTCCAACTCGCGGAAGACGAAGTCGGGCTGATGCTCGAGAACCTGATGGGTTTTGCCGCCAGCCGCGGCATGAACCGCCATCGACCAGGCCCTAAGGATCCGGCGCTCCGGAAGGCGCGCGTCTGCTACAACCATCTCGCCGGCGACTATGGCGTACGCATGTATGACAGCCTGATTGCCGAGAAGCAGATCGAGATCACCGGTGACGACCTGGCGCTGACGCCGGCCGGCCAGAGCCGGATCGAGGCGCTCGGCATCGACTATGCGGCACTGAAAAAATCTCGCCGGCCGATCTGCCGCACCTGTCTCGACTGGAGCGAGCGTCGCTCGCATCTCGCGGGAGTTCTGGGCGAAGCGCTGCTGACGCTGTTCATCGACAAGGGCTGGGCAAAACGCGAGGCCAACAGCCGCGCCATCCGCTTTACGGCCAATGGCGACAAGGCGTTTTCGGAGCTGTTCCCGCAGTAGTGGCTGCGCGTCTCAATCGACGCAATTCCGGACGGAAAACCGCTTCACACTTTTCCTGGAATTGCTTCGTAGTTAACGCAATTCCGGACGGAAAACCGTCTCACACTTTTCCTGGAATTGCTGCTAGCCGACGATCGAGAAGGCTTCGCGGGTTTCGCCGGCCGCTGTCCTCACCGGCGTCTTCCCGATCCATCCAACATGGCGTTCCAGGATCTTTGCAGCCTCGTCGCCGCGGCCTTCGCGCAAGGCTGCGAGGATCGCGCGGTGATCGTGGTCGGTGCGCGCTTCCCAGCTCGTGCGCCAGGCAGAGAAGAGAAAACGGGCGCTTGCCGCATGCAGATCGTCGATCGCGGCCAAGAGCCTCGGCATGCCGCAGGGCTGCAGGATCAATCGGTGAAAGGCGCGGTTCGCCGCTTCCCAGGAGCGCACGTCGCGCGAGGTGTCGGCGGCGACCGTCGCCGCTTCGGCCCGATCAAGGATCGCCGGCGTCAAATGCGGGATCGCATGGCGTAGAGCCAGAACCTCGAGAACCGCGCGCATCTCCGCAACCTCCCTCACCTCCTTGAGATCGAAGGAGGCGACGCGGACGCCGCGGCGCGGTTCGCTGACGGCAAGCCCCTGGGCCTCCAGCCGCCGAAAAGCCTCGCGAACGGGAACGTGGCTCGCGCCGAATTCCTCGGCGATGTGATCCTGCCGCAAGCGCTCCCCGGGCATCAAAATGCCGGAGATGATCCTCTCGGCGAGTGCCCTGCTGATGCGACTTGCAAGTGTGTCGTCCTGTTGCTTTTCCATCGCCTACAGATAGAGCCGCGAAACAATACTGTCGAGCAAGCGGAACAGCGGTTTCGATAATTTCCAAAGGTTGAGCTTTCGGCCGCCTTCGTATAAAGCTCTGGCGTACGAAAGCCCCGCGCCGCGCAAGCTATCCTCCCCCTGCCTGCGGCGCCTTCTTCTCCCAGGGAACTGTTTCAAATGTCCGGTATCGATCTCATCATTTTTGATTGCGACGGCGTTCTCGTCGATTCCGAAATCATCGCTTCGGAAGTCGAAGCCGCGCTGCTCACCGAAGCGGGTTATCCGATCAGCGTCGAAGAAATGGCGGAGCGTTTTGCCGGCATGACCTGGCACAACACGCTGTTGCAGATCGAGAAGGAAGCGAGCATCCCGCTTTCCGCGTCGCTGATCGGCAAGGTAGACACCATTCTCGACGAACGTCTGGAGCGCGACGTCAAGATCATCGACGGCGTCAAGCCGATGCTGCTGCAGCTCACACTGCCCCATTGCATCTGCTCGAACTCCACCTCGGCGCGCCTCGCCATGATGCTCGGCAAGGTCGGCATCAAGGACCACTTCGGCCCGCGCATCTACTCGGCGCGCGACCTCGGACCCGATCGCGTCAAGCCGAAGCCGGACATCTTCCTGCACGGTGCCAAGCAGATGGGCGTGGACCCGTCGCGGGTGCTGGTCATCGAGGACTCGGTGCATGGTATCCACGGCGCGCGTGCCGCCGGCATGCGCGTCGTCGGCTTCACCGGCGGCTCCCACACCTTCCCGTCGCATGCCGACAAGTTGACGGAAGCCGGCGCGGAGACCGTGATCTCGCGCATGACGGCCCTTCCGGGCGTGATCGCAGCACTTTCCGAATGGTCGGAATCGCTGACAGCCTGAGACGCCGCGGCCGACCGATTTTGCCCCCTTTCGCCCCGGCCTTCAGCCGGAGCGGGAAAGAAGCCTTCGGCCACCACGGCAGGCGTCCAATTAGGCGTCGAGGGACACGATGACACATTGCAGTCGCGTCGCGTCCCCTAGAAAATCTCCCCGGTTTTCGAAAAGCCGCGCACGAGGGCCATATCAAGCAAGCCCCATCAGGGGTATTTCTAGGAGGAAACACTATGCGTCTTTCAATGTTGACAGGCCTGACCCTGGCGGCCAGCGTCGCCTTCGGCCCGCTCGCCTTTGCCGATATCACCGTTGGCGTCATCACGCCGCTCACCGGCCCGGTCGCGGCCTATGGCGAGCAGGTGAAGAACGGGGCGGAAACGGCCGCTGAAGAGATCAACAAGGCTGGCGGCATCAACGGCGAGAAGATCGTCCTGAAGCTGCTCGACGATGCCGGTGATCCGAAGCAGGCCGTTTCGGTTGCCAACCAGGCGGCCGGCGAAGGCATCCGCTACGTCGTCGGCCCGGTGCTTTCGGGCACCTCGATGGCGGCTTCCGACGTTCTCGCCGAGAACGGCATTCTGATGGTGACGCCGACGGCAACGACGCCTGACCTCACCACCCGCGGCCTCTGGAACGTGCTGCGCACCTGCGGCCGCGACGACCAGCAGGCTGAAGTCGCTGCCGCCTATGTGGTCAAGAACCTCAAGGACAAGAAGATCGCCGTGCTGCACGACAAGGCACCCTACGGCAAGGGTCTCGCTGACGGCTTCAAGAAGGCGATCAACGCAGGCGGCATCACCGAGGTCGTCTATGAAGGCCTAAACCCGGGCGACAAGGACTTCAGCGCCATCGTCACCCGCCTGAAGTCCGAGAATGTCGATGTCGTCTACTTCGGTGGCTATCATCCGGAAGGCGGCCTGCTCGCACGCCAGATGCACGACCAGAGCGTAAAGGCACAGATCTTCGGCGGCGACGGCCTGTCGAACACCGAATTCTGGGCAATCGGCGGCGAAGCTGCGACCGGTACGGTCTACACCAACGCCAGCGACGCGACCCGCAACCCGGCATCGGCTCCGGCCGTCGAAGCGCTGAAGGCGAAGAACATCCCGGCCGAAGCCTTCACTCTCAACGCCTATGCCGCCGTGCAGGTGTTGAAGGCTGGCATCGAGAAGGCCGGCTCCGCCGAAGACGCGACTGCGGTTGCCACTGCGATCAAGTCCGGCGAAGCCATCGACACGGTGCTCGGCAAGCTGACCTATGGCGAAGCCGGCGACCTAACCTCGCAGGCTTTCTCGCTCTACAAGTGGGAAGGCGGCAAGAGCGTTCCGGCTGAGTAAGCTAGAACGCGATATAAAATAGAAACGCCGGGGCTTGCCCCGGCGTTTTTGTTTGCAGGCTGCAATCGCAGCTTACTTTTTCTTGCCCTTTGCCGGCGGACCTTCGTCGAAGCCGACATAGACCGTGGCATTGGAACCGGACCCTGCCGGTAGCGTCACGTCGGCCTTGGTGAAGACGAACTGCGTCGAACCGGTCGAAGGAATTTCGACCGCATGCTGCGTCAGCTCGGAATAGAGCGTCTTGTCGTCGTCGGTCGCAGCCACGCGGATCGGCATGGTGATCTTGCCGGGACCGCCGGCGGGACCGCTGACGACGCGGCCCTGGACCACGACAGTAATGGTTATCGCGCTCTCGCTCTGCACGCATTGGCGCGTCGTGTCGGCAAGAGAGGCTTGGTAGACGAGCTTCGACGGGTCGTTTTTGGCACCCTTGGCGTAGCTGGTGAACACATTTGTGCCGTCACGCAGGACGACCTGCGGGCATGCCGCCTGGACGACGGCTGGCGTCGGAGCGGTGGCGCTGCCGCCCGCATCGATCGCTCCGCCGGATTGCGTCTTGTTGCAGCCGGCGAGGACCGCGAGAAAAGATATTGCGAGAACAGGCCGGGATACTTTGCCAAACACGTTGAACAACCTCTGCTGGACCGGTTGAAACTCCTTGACCGAAATCTCGGCCGGAAGACCTTTCATGGCCTTCGGGCATCGTCTATAGCAGCGACAAACTGAAAAATCGATTGGGTCGGCGTGTCCCTTCCGAATTTTCCGAAACCTGATCTACGGTCGGAAATTGCGTCGGTGACAAGAATAGATGCAGACTTTGTCAAGGACTGACGCAATAAGACGGGCAAACCGCGGCGCCGCTTTCTAGGGTCGTCGCGATCGGCAGGTGGGACGAAGGACAATCATGGTGAAGTATATCTCGACGCGCGGCGAAGCCGCTCCTCTCGGCTTCTGCGACGCACTGCTTGCCGGTCTTGCGCGCGATGGCGGTCTTTATCTCCCCAAGGAATGGCCGAAGTTTTCGAAGAAGGAAATCCGCGGCTTGCGCGGCAAATCCTATCAGGAGATCGCGTTCGCCGTCCTCGAGCCCTTCACCAACGGTGAGATCCCGGCGGCCAAGTTCCGCGAAATGATCGACGAAGCCTACGCCACCTTCCGCCACCCGGCCGTGGCTCCGCTCGTCCAGACCGGCCCGAATTCTTTCGTCATGGAGCTGTTCCACGGCTCGACGCTCGCCTTCAAGGACGTGGCGATGCAACTGCTTGCGCGGTTGATGGACTACGTGCTCGCCGAGCGCGACGAGCGCGCCACCATCGTCGGCGCGACCTCGGGCGACACCGGCGGTGCGGCGATCGACGCCTTTGCCGGACGCGAACGCACCGACATCTTCATCCTTTTCCCGCACGGCAAGGTCTCGCCGGTGCAGCAGCGGCAGATGACGACGTCGAAGGCATCAAACGTTCACGCCATCGCCGTCAAGGGCAACTTCGACGATTGCCAGAACCTCGTCAAAGCCATGTTCAACGACGGAGCCTTCCGCGATCGCGTCAAGCTTTCGGGTGTCAACTCGATCAACTGGGCGCGCATCATGGCCCAGATCGTCTATTATTTCACCGCTTCGGTCGCGCTCGGCGGGCCGGATCGCAAGATCTCCTTCACGGTTCCCACCGGCAACTTCGGCGACATCTTCGCCGGTTACGTCGCCAAGCGCATGGGCCTGCCGATCGACAAGCTGGTGATCGCCACCAATGAAAACGACATCCTCGCCCGCACGCTGAAGACCGGACGCTACGAGATGCGCGACGTCAAGGCGACCACCGCACCGTCGATGGACATCCAGATCTCGTCGAACTTCGAACGGCTTCTGTTCGAGGCGAACGACCGTGATCCGGGCGAAGTGCGCGCGGCAATGGACGGCCTCAAGCAGTCCGGTTCCTTCACCATTCGCGATAAGGCGCTGAAGGCCATCCGCAAGGAATTCCGCGCTGGCCGCGCCTCGCAGAAGGAAGTGGCCAAGACGATCGCCAAGACGCTGGAGAAAACCGGCTATCTGCTTGATCCCCACAGCGCTGTCGGCGTCTTCGTCGCCGCCAAGCACGAGAAGCCGTCCGCCCCCATGGTGACGCTCGCCACCGCCCATCCGGCGAAATTCCCGGACGCGGTAAAATCGGCCAGTGGTATTGACCCGGCGCTTCCGACGTGGCTTGCTGACCTGATGAACAGGGAGGAGCGTTTCGATATCCTGGATGCGGACCTGAAGAGCGTCGAGACCTTTATCGGCGAGCGCACCCGTCTCCGGGGGTAAGAACGAGAAGAAACGTATGATGAAAGTTGAGTGCACCCGGCTCCCTTCCGGGTTGACGGTGGTAACCGAGCAGATGCCGCATCTCGAAAGCGTGGCGCTCGGGGTGTGGATCAAGTCCGGTTCGCGCAATGAAACCCTGGGCGAACATGGCATTGCCCACCTGCTGGAGCACATGGCTTTCAAGGGCACCGCGCGGCGCACCGCCCGCCAGATTGCCGAGGAAATCGAAAATGTCGGCGGCGAAGTCAACGCCGCCACGTCGACCGAGACGACGTCCTACTACGCCCGTGTCCTCAAGGACCATGTGCCGCTGGCGGTCGACATTCTCGCCGATATTCTCACCGAATCCACTTTCGACGACGAGGAGCTGCGGCGCGAGAAGCACGTGATCCTGCAGGAGATCGGCGCTGCCGACGACACGCCGGATGACGTGGTCTTCGACCGTTTCGCCGAGACCGCCTATCGCAACCAGACGGTCGGACGCCCGATCCTCGGCACGCCCGAGACGGTCATGTCGTTCTCCGCCGATCAGATCCGCCACTATCTCGGCCGCAATTACACGACCGACCGCATGTTCGTGGTCGCCGCCGGCGCCGTTGAACACGACGCGTTCGTTCGCCAGGTCGAGGAACGCTTCTCCTCGCTGCCGCGCACGCCGATCGCGACCCCGGTGCTCGAAACCGCCCGCTACACCGGCGGAGAAAGCCGCGAGACGCGCGACCTGATGGACGCGCAGGTCCTGATCGGCTTCGAAGGCAAGGCCTATCACGCCCGCGACTTCTATTGCTCGCAGATCCTCGCCAACATCCTCGGCGGCGGCATGTCCTCCCGCCTCTTCCAGGAAGTGCGCGAACATCGCGGCCTCTGTTATTCGGTCTATGCCTTCCATTGGGGCTTTTCCGACACCGGTATCTTCGGTGTGCACGCGGCAACCGGCGGCGAGAACCTGCCGGAACTGATGCCCGTCATCGTCGACGAACTGCGTAAGTCCTCGATGAACATCGAGCAGCAGGAAATCGAGCGGGCCCGCGCCCAGATCCGTGCACAATTGCTGATGGGCCAGGAAAGCCCGGCCGCCCGCGCCGGCCAGATCGCCCGCCAGATGATGCTCTACGGCCGCCCGATCCCCAACGAAGAACTGATGGAGCGCCTGTCCGGCATTACCATCGAACGCCTGACCGATCTTGCCGGCCGGCTGTTCTTCGATACGACGCCGACGCTCTCGGCGATCGGCCCGCTGGAGCAGCTTGCCCCGATGGGCGACATCCTGTCGACATTGACCGGCAAGGCCGCCGTACCGCACGCCGTCGCCAGCTAAACAGGCCCAGATCATTTCATGGTTTCATCGAAACCGTGAAATGAACTTGCCGTTTCGAGGCTAGTGCATGTCTCCTTAAATCGACCTCGACTTAAGGACAAAGACATGCAGAAAATCAAAGTGCTGCAGCGACCTTTGCGCGTCTAATATGGCGCGCGGCGCTGCAGGCAACTCTTGGCGGAAAGCGTTTGCCACTTTTCCTGAAATTGCCCCGGGCCGCCGAGGATGCAAACATCGTATCCAAATGGTGAAGTCTTTGCGTCTTTTCGCAAATTCGGATTCGATTTGCGCGCAAAGTTGTGCAACGTTTCGGTTTGTGACAGCGCAAAGGCGCGCTGCCGGGCGGATGATAAAAGGTCCCCGCACGCAAACTGGACGGCCTCGGAGGCAGCTATGACACGATCGGTTTTTCGGTTCCTGTCGCGGCAGCCGGAGGCGATCGAAATTGCCGACCAGAATTATCTGCTGCGGCTCCCGCGCTATGCCGATTATCGCCAATGGTACCAGCTCAGAAGCGAGAGCCGCGCCTTCCTGGAGCCTTGGGAACCATCCTGGCGTACTGACGAGATGACCGAGAGTTCCTTTCGCAGCCGGGTCATCCGCAACGAACAGGAATATTCGTCCGGCCAGGCCGTGCCGCTCTTTCTTTTCCACAAGCCAGACGAGACGCTGCTCGGCGGGCTGACCATCGGCCACATTCGCCGCGGCGCCGGGCAAAACTGCATGATCGGCTACTGGATGGGCGCGCGCCACGCCGGCAAGGGCCATATGTACGCGGCCCTGAGGCTCGCTATTCCCTACATCTTTTCGACCCTTGAGTTGCACCGTATTGAAGCAGCCTGTATTCCGGACAACTCAAGAAGCATCCGGCTCCTTGAAAAGGCCGGTTTTGAGCGTGAAGGCTACTTAAGACAGTACTTGAGAATCAATGGCCAGTGGCGAGACCACGTGCTCTTTTCTCTCCTGTCCGACGATGCCCTACCGAACAGGAATATGCCCCTTTGATGCCTCTAGCCCGCTCGCCCTTCGCCTGGTCAGCCTCGAAGCTGGCAGCGTTTCTGATTGCGCTCACGACGTTTTTCTGCGCGCTCGGCGGTGCGGCCCAGGCTCTGGAGCCGGTGAAGATTTCGCGCGAGGACACCGCGCTCGACCTGACGGCGACAACCGAGATCTACAGCGGCCGCAACGAGGCCTTCCAGGTCTCGACGGCACCCGGAACCGACGGCATCGTGCGCCGCATCGAAGTGCGCTCCAGCAGCGAAGACCATCAGGGCGACTGGGCGGTGTTCGCGCTCGCCAACGTTTCGGCCGAGCCGCTTGACCGCGTGATCGTGGCGCCGCATTTCCGGCTGGTGAATTCCAAGCTCTTCTGGCCGGATCTCGGCTCCAAGCGCATCCTTTCGATCACGCCCAGCGAAGGCTTCGCGCTCAGCCGCGAGCCGAGCGACGAGGCGGACGTCTTCCGCATCACGCTGGCGCCGGGCGTCATCATCACCTTCGTCGCCGAACTCGCGACGCCGGAGCTGCCACAAATCTATCTGTGGGAGCCGGACTCCTACAAGGACACGGTCAACGCCTTCACACTCTACCGCGGCATCGTGCTTGGCATTGCCGGCCTGCTCGCGGTGTTCCTGACCATTCTTTTCGTCGTCAAGGGAACCTCGATGCTGCCGGCAACGGCGGCGCTCGCCTGGGCGGTTCTCGCCTATATCTGCGTCGATTTCGGCTTCCTGTCGAAGCTCATCAGCGTCACCGCAGGCGACGAACGAATATGGCGAGCGGGCACCGAGGTTTTCCTCGCGGCGGGCCTCGTGATCTTCCTGTTCACCTATCTCAATCTCAACCGCTGGCACCAGCATCTGGGTTACGCCACGCTCGCCTGGATCCTGGGCCTCGGCCTGCTTTTCGGCGTCGCCGTCTATGATCCGGCGATTGCGTCCGGCATCGCCCGCCTCTCCTTCGCGCTGACGGCAACCGTCGGGATCGTGCTGATCGCCTATCTCGGCTTCAACCGCTACGACCGCGCAATCCTTCTGGTGCCCGCCTGGCTGCTCATACTCGTCTGGCTCTTCGGCGCGTGGCTGACCGTCACCGGCCAGCTCGCCAACGACATCGTGCAGCCGGCGCTCGGCGGCGGTCTCGTCCTCATCGTGCTCCTGATCGGCTTCACCGTCATGCAGCATGCGGTTGCCGGCAGCGGCTACCAGCAGGGCCTGTTCTCGGATCTCGAACGCCAGTCGCTCGCGCTCACCGGCTCCGGCGACACCGTCTGGGACTGGGACGTCGCCCGCGACCGCGTGGTGACCATGCCCGATATCTCGACGCAGCTCGGCTTGTCGCTCGGCAGCATGCACGGCCCCTTGCGCAACTGGTTGCCGCGTCTGCACCCCGATGATCGCGACCGCTTCCGGGCGACGCTCGACGTGCTTCTGGAGCGCCGCCGCGGCAAGCTCAATCATGAATTCCGCGTGCGCGCCGAGGACGGCCACTATCACTGGCTTTCCATTCGCGCCCGGCCAGTGCTCGGCGCCAACGGCGAAATCATCCGCTGTGTCGGCACTATCATCGACATCACCGAACAGCGCAATTCCGTGGAGCGTCTGCTGCACAACGCGCTGCTCGACAATCTGACCGGCCTTCCGAACCGCCAGGTCTTCCTCGACCGGCTGCAGGCGATCCTGCTGATGGCCGACGGCAGCAATTCGGTGCGCCCGACGGTGCTCGCAATCGACATCGACCGCTACAAGCAGGTCAATGATCTCCTGGGCATCGCCGCCGGCGACAACATCCTGATCGCCTTGAC
The DNA here is from genome assembly GCF_049905105.1 of Ensifer sp. R-19. Classification (NCBI taxonomy): domain Bacteria; kingdom Pseudomonadati; phylum Pseudomonadota; class Alphaproteobacteria; order Hyphomicrobiales; family Rhizobiaceae; genus Ensifer; species Ensifer sp. R-19. The sequence continues at coordinate 617,231 of NZ_CP184569.1, read as the reverse complement.
GCGACGGTTGCGGCGGCTCCTGCGCCCGCAGGACACGCTTGCCCGCCTCGGCGGCGACCAGTTCGGCCTGATCCTGATGTCGGAGCGCGATCCCGCCAAGGTCGCGGATTTCGCCGACGCGGTGAGCAAGGCGATCATGGTGCCGCTCAACTACGGCAACCGCGAAATCAACCTGACGGCTTCGATCGGCCTCGTCTCCTGGCTCGACCAGGAGCAAAGCGCAGCAGGCCTGCTCGACGATGCCGAGCTCGCCATGTTCCGGGCGAAAAAGGAAGGCGGCAATCGTGTCGAGCCCTTCCGCCCTGCTTTCCGTACTTCTGGATCGGACCGGCTTCAGCTCGAAGCCGATCTCAAGCGGGCGATCGAACGCAAGGAGCTCTCGCTGGTCTATCAGCCGATCGTCCGGCTGAATGATGCCGAGATCGCCGGTTTCGAAGCGCTGATGCGCTGGGATCATCCGAAGCGCGGCAACATCTCGCCGACCGAGTTCATTCCGATTGCCGAGAATTCCGACCTCATCAACCAACTCGGCATGTTCGCCTTCGACAAGGCAACGAGCGATCTGACGGAATGGCAAGTCCAGGCCGGCGACCTGCCGATCTTCGTCTCGATCAACCTTTCGAGCGCGCAGCTGCTCAACAACGAGCTCTATGACGACGTCCGCGCAATTCTCACCAAAAACCGCTGCGATCCCGCCAAGGTGAAGATGGAACTGACGGAATCGCTGGTGATGGAAAATCCCGAGCAGGCCCGTCTCGTTCTCGAAAAGCTGAAGGAAGCCGGATTGAAACTGGCACTCGACGACTTCGGTACCGGCCATTCGTCGCTTTCCTACCTCACCCGCTTCCCCTTCGACACGATCAAGATCGACAAGGCGCTGGTGCGCGACCCGAGCGACAAGCGCGGCATCCTGCTGCGCTCGGTGATCACCATGGCGCGTGAGCTCGACATGCAGGTGGTGGCAGAGGGTATCGAATCCGAAGACGATGCGATCCAGCTTTCACAGATGGGCTGTGACTACGGCCAGAGCTTCCTCTTCGGCCCGCCGATCGGCTCGGAATCGATCCAGCGACTGTTGAAGGAGCGCTTTCCGCTGATGAAGCGGGCGTGAGTTCGGCAACACGACGCCGCTCAGCGCGCAGATCGCCATAAGCCCGTCGGCTACAGCCCGGCGGGCTTTTCATTTCAGCATGAATGATTGAAGAACGCCGGCTAAGACGGCGATCAGGCGTGACCTGCGTCCACCGAGAGCATCGCGGCCGACACGCCCATCAGCGCCAGCGCCCGGTCGTATTTGTCGTCCAGCGCCTTGTCGAAGATCAGTTCCTCGCGTGCCGGGCTCGTGAGCCAGCCGTTCTGGGTGATTTCCGCCTCGAGCTGCCCCGGACCCCAGCCGGCATAGCCGAGCATCATCGTCGCCCTGACTGGCCCCTCCCCGCGCGAAATGGCGCGGACGATATCAAGCGTTGCCGTCAGGCAGATGTCATCGCTGACCGGAATGCTGGAATCGCTCAGATAGTCGTCGGAATGCAGCACGAAGCCGCGCCCGGTCTCAACCGGTCCGCCGGCCTGAATCTGGAAGTCTCGTGTCATCTGCGGAAGCCGGATCGCCTCTTCCTCGTCGAGAATATCGAGGTGGAGCAACACGTCCGGAAAGGTCAGTTGTTGAGGCCGATTGAGCACAAAGCCCATCGCGCCGTCGTCTGAATGGGCACAGATGAAGATCACCGTGCGGGCGAAATTGGCATCAAACATTCCCGGCATGGCGATCAGGAATTGACCGTCAAGGAAACCTCGCTCCCGTCTCTTCTGCGCCATCGGAGTCGACATCATGGGAACAGCCTACCAATTCACCGCGAAATGAAAAGCGCCTCAGCGTCGCGGCCGGGAAATATTGCACGCACGACGTTCACTTCGCCGTGTCCGATCAAGCGATTATGATCGTTGCTCTCTTCGCTGCGTCTGGAGCAGCATCGGCAAAAGCGATATTGCTTCCGACATGATCCAGCGCTCCACACATCAGAACATGGCCCAGTTCATTGGCGCGGCAAGCCTCATCGCCGCTTTTTTTCTTACCGTCGCTGCACAGGCGGCCACCAGCGACTGGGTGACCTCTCCAGGCGGCATGATCCGCCTCGTCGCAGCCCAACCCAGGCAGGATGGTACGATCCCCGCAACGCTCGAAGTCAAGCTTAACGCTGGCTGGAAGACCTATTGGCGCGAGCCCGGCGCAAGCGGCATCCCTCCGCAGGTGACGATCGATCCGGCGAGCGGCGTCGTACTCGAGAAGGTCGGCTTCCCCGTGCCGAAGACGTTCGACGATGGCGTGGTGCGCTATGTCGGCTACGACAAGTCGGTCGCTTTCCCGCTGACGCTGAAGCGCGTCCAGGGCACGGGCGACATCAATATTCGCGCCTCAGTGTTTCTCGGCATCTGCGAGGACATCTGCATCCCGGTCCAGGGCGAGTTGACGCTGGCGCTGAAGCAGGGCGATTTCGACAATCCGCTCGACAGCGCGCGCATCGATGACGCCGTTGCCGCCCTGCCGGAAGCGCCGTCCAAGGACTTTGCCGTCACGGCGAGCCGCTATGATGCGGAAAAAACCGTGCTGCACCTCTCCGTGCACTTGCCTGATGGCGCGGACCATCCGGAGCTGTTCTTGGCCGGCCCCTCCGGCGTTTCTTTCGGCAAGCCCGAGATCGCGATCGAGGGCGAGGCGGGCCTCAGCGCAGCCGTCCCGGTTCGCCTCTCCGGCAAGGACAGGGAACTCAAGGGCAAGCCGATCGTTGTCACCATACGGGCCAAGGGCCGCAGCATGGAGACGACCCTTGCCTTTGACTAGGCCGCATCTATAGTCCGCCGAGTTCTCCGACGAGTGCGGAGAAACGAAGACGCAAGCAACGCAAGGAGAGTGCCGTGACCATTGCCGTCGGAGACAAACTGCCAGCCGCAACCTTCAAGGAAAAAACCGCCGACGGTCCGGTGGAGGTCACCACCGATCAGCTCTTCGCGGGCAAGCGCGTCGTGCTCTTCGCCGTTCCAGGTGCCTTCACGCCCACCTGCTCGCTCAACCATCTGCCAGGTTACCTCGAAAACCGCGACGCGATCCTTGCCCGCGGCATCGACGATATCGCCGTGGTCTCGGTCAACGACCTGCATGTGATGGGTGCCTGGGCAACCGCATCCGGCGGCATGGGCAAGATCCACTTCCTTTCCGACTGGAACGCCGCTTTCACCAAGGCACTCGGCATGGACATCGACCTTTCGGCCGGCACGCTTGGCGTCCGCTCGAAGCGCTATTCGATGCTGGTGGAAGACGGCGTGGTGAAGTCGCTCAATCTCGAAGAAAGCCCGGGACAGGCGACCGTTTCCGGCGCTGCCGCGATGCTCGAGCAGCTCTGAGCGCGGAAGTACGTGCAAATGGAAACGGGCCTCAACGGGCCCGTTTTTCATTTCACGAGTAGAGAGTCCGGACGGCGCCCCTTCTTGTAGGGTTCCATGCCCTTGCGGGCGAGCTCGTCGGCGCGCTCGTTTTCCGGATGGCCGGCGTGGCCCTTGACCCAATGCCAGGTCACCTTGTGTCGGCGGTTGGCTTCGTCCAGCGCCTGCCAGAGTTCGCCATTCTTCACCGGCTTCTTGTCCGCGGTTTTCCAGCCGTTCTTCTTCCAGCCGTGGATCCACTTGGAGATGCCGTCCATCACATATTTGCTGTCGGTATGGAGATCGACCTCGCAGGCGCTCTTCAGCGCATCGAGCGCCGAGATCGCCGCCAACAATTCCATGCGGTTGTTGGTCGTCTCGGCTTCGCCGCCGGAGAGTTCTTTTTCCACCTCGCCGTAGCGCAGCACGGCGCCCCAGCCGCCCGGCCCCGGATTGCCGGAGCAGGCGCCGTCCGTGAAGATGTCGACGTGTTTCATGCCCGGCCCTCTTCGCGTCTCAGGCCGTATTCAGCGCTCGAAGCGATGGCGCGGTGGAAGCGGATCTTCGTCAGATATTCGAGCGGATCTTTCTTGACCACGAGCGCGCCGGCAGGCGTCATCAGCCAATCATAGAGCCGCGTCAGGAAGAAGCGCAGCGCCGAGCCGCGGCAGAGCAGCGGCAGGGCGTCGACCTCCGCCGGCGTCAGCTTGCGCACGCTCTCGTAGCCCGAAAGCATCGCCATGCCCTTGGTGATGTTGTAGGAGCCGTTTTTCTCGAAGCACCAGGAATTCAGGCAAACGGCAACGTCATAGGCGAGATAGTCGTTGCAGGCGAAGTAGAAGTCGATCAGGCCGGAAAGCTGGTCGCCGAGGAAGAAGACATTGTCCGGGAAGAGATCGGCGTGGATGACGCCATCCGGCAAGGACTGCGGCCAATGACGTTCCAGATGCTCGAGTTCCGCCGATATCTCGTCCTTGAGACCCGACTGCACCTCGTCCGCGCGCGCCTCTGAATTGACCCAGAGTGGCCGCCAGCCGCCAACCGAAAGCGCATTGGTGCGCTTCAGCGCGAAGCCTTCGCCGGCAAGATGCATGGCGGCAAGCGCCTTGCCGACCTCGTGGCAGTGTTTTGCCTCGGGCTTCCTCAGCCACATGCCTTCGAGGAAGGAGATGACGGCGGCAGGGCGGCCGGAGAGCTCACCGAGCAGCTTGCCATCTGCCCGCGGCAGAGGTAGCGGGCAGGACAGGCCGCCGTCGGCCAGATGGTGCATCAATCCCAGGAAGAATGGCAGGTCATCGGCGTTCACCCGCTTCTCGTAAAGCGTGAGAATGTAGGAACCCTTGGTCGTGTGCATCAGGAAATTGGAATTCTCGACGCCCTCGGCGATCCCCTTGTAGGAGGTCAGCTGACCGACGTCATAGGCGGTGAGAAAACGGGAGAGATCGTCTTCCGTGATATCGGTGTAAACTGCCAAGGGCTTCCACTCTCAAGAAAATGCGGGCAAGAAATGTGATTATTCGCCGTTGACGAAGGCCATGTCGGCTGCTGTCAGCGGCACATGGCGGATCTCGCGGTTGACGAGGAAGTTTTCGTTTTCCTCGACCGTATCGGCAAGTTCCACCTTCGCGTCGTAACGTTCGCGGAATGCCTCGATGATCTCGTTGACGATCACTTCGGGCGCCGAGGCGCCGGCCGACAAACCTACCGTCGAGATATCGCCCATCTCATCCCAGTCGATTTCCGATGCACGCTGCACGAGCACGGACTTCTTCGCGCCGGCCCGCAGCGCCACTTCGACCAGTCGCTTGGAATTGGAAGAGTTGGGCGCGCCGACGACGAGGAACAGGTCGCAGCCCGGCGCTGCCTGCTTCACCGCCTCCTGACGGTTGGTGGTGGCGTAACAGATCGAATCTGCAGCAGGCGCCGTCAGGTTCGGAAAGCGCTCGTGCAGCCGCTTGATGACGCCGGCCGTATCGTCGACCGACAGCGTCGTCTGGGTGACGAAGCCGAGATTGTCCGGGTCCGGCGGCCGGTAGACGTCGGCATCTTCGACCGTTTCGACGAGCGACACGGCGCCTTCCGGCAACTGCCCCATGGTGCCGATGACTTCCGGATGGCCGGCATGACCGATCAAGACGACGTGGCGGCCGAGACGGTTGTGGCGCATCGCCTGCTTGTGGACCTTGGAGACCAGCGGGCAGGTGGCGTCGAGATAAAAGAGATTGCGGGCGTCAGCATCCGCAGGCACCGACTTCGGCACGCCATGGGCCGAGAAGACCACCGGCTGCTTGCGGTGCTCCGGCGGGATCTCGTCGAGCTCTTCGACGAAGATCGCGCCCTTGGCCTCAAGGCCCTCGACGACATAGCGATTGTGCACGATCTCGTGGCGGACATAGACGGGCGCGCCGAACTCCTTCAGCGCCAGGACGACGATCTGGATCGCCCGGTCGACGCCGGCGCAAAAACCGCGCGGCCCGCACAGGCGAATGGTGATCGGGGATTTTGCTGCCGCTGATGATGCCATGGATCAGAATGCCATTAGAAGGAAAACAAGCGCTGCGATCGCCGGGCCGCCCTGGATTAAGAGGATGCGCGGCTTGACCGACCACGCGCCATATATAGCGGCAACGATCACGCACACAAGGAAGAACACCTTCAGCTCGAAGGCAAAGGACGGTTCCGACTGGATCAACGACCAGACAGGCCAGCCGCGAGAAAACCATTGTAGAGACCCTGGTTCGCCGCAAGGACGCGTGTTGTCTCCGCTTGCTCCGGTGTCATGCGGAAGACAGCCCTTCCCCGAGGTCCTGTCCACAGAAACATCTCGAGCACAAGAAAGCCGACATGCAGCAATCCCGTCAACGCAATCAGAGTGTTCGCGAAAATCGCCATCCTTGTTCCCCGCTGTCGATCCTTCAGCAGGGTTAGCACGGCGGCGCCGTCCGGGCTATCGCCCGCGGCGCGCCACGTAAATGCCGCTGACCAGCACCAAAGCTGCCGCCAACCCATACCAGGTCAGCGCGTATTGCAGATGGTTGTTGGGTAGGTCGAACTGGGTAACGCCGCCGATCGGCAGGCCGCCAGGGTTGGGTGTCGCATCGGCATCGACGAACATCGGCAGCACCTTGTCGGCCGGAAGACCGACCGATGATGCCATTGTGTCGAGATCCTTCCAGTAGAAGATGTTCTTGGCGAGATCATTGTCCGGAACGAGCGATGACGGCTTTTCGGTGAGCTTCGGCCTTGCGAGGCCGTTGATGCCAACGAAGGCCGGAAGCTCACCCGCGAGACGGGTCGACGAATCCTTCTGTTCGAAGGGCACGAAGCCGCGATTGACGAAGAGCACGCGGCCATCGTCGAGCGTCAGCGGCGTGAAGACGTAATAGCCGGTGCGGCCGTTAAATGTCGCGAAGAAATGCCGCTCCTTGCTGTGATCGAAGGTGCCTGTAACCGTGACGGTGCGGTAATCGATATCCACGCCGTCAGCGAGCATCTTCTCGATGTCGCCAAGCGACACCGGAGGCGCCGACCGACGCTCCTGGATCGCTGTCAGCAGGCCTTCCTTCCAGTGCAGTCGCTGCATCTGCCAGGTGCCGAGCGAGATAAGGATGGCGAAGGCGACTACGAGCAAAAGGAAGGCGCCGAGACGTCCGAAAAGGCTGCGCTTCTTGACTTCGATCTCAGCCACGATCGATTTCGCCCGGGCGCGCATTGTTGCGGTACTGCAGGTTGATCAGGACGCCCTTCAGCATGCGTGTCAGTCCGAGGCTGAGGATGGTCGCGAGCGGGATCCACAACAGGAAATGCAGCCACAGCGGTGGGCTGAAATTGACCTCCGCCCAAAGCGCCGCGCCGACGACGACGAAGCCGACGATCAGGATGACAAAGACCACCGGGCCATCGCCGGCATCGGCAAAGCGATAGTCCAGGTCGCAGCTTGTGCAGGCCGGTTTGACCTTGAGGAAGCCGTCGAACAGCCTGCCCTGGCCGCAGCGCGGGCAAAGCCCCTTGATCCCTGTCATCACCGGGTCCACCGGCGGGAAATGTGCCTTGTCTTCGCTCACGGCTTGATCTCGATTGGCGTGTTGTTGGGGACCATCGTCCAGATTTCTTCCATTTCGGCATTGGTAACGGCAATGCAGCCATTCGTCCAATCGAAGCGCTGCGTCAAAAACGCCAGCCAACCGAAATAATTGGGCTGGCCATGGATCATGATCATGCCGCCGGGATCGACCCCATTTGCGACCGCGGCCTTTGTATCTTCCGGCGCCGGATAGGAGACGTGGATGGACTTGTAGTAGCCGCTTCCCGGATTGCGCCAATCGAGGAGATAGAGCCCTTCCGGCGTCCTCTCGTCGCCTTCCTGCCGCTTGTGACCAACGGGGTTTCCGCCGAGCGCGACCGCATATTCGCGGATCAACTGGCCACCGTGGAAGAGCTGCAAGAGCCGCCGTTCCTTGTGGACGACGACCCTATCCGCAACGTCGGCCGCCGCAGCCGAGACGGAGCCGGCCAGCACCACCATGACCATGATCGACGCAACCCGCATTTCGCCCCCCCGTCGCGTTGCCATCATCACAAGCCACCTAAAGAACAAGGCGGCTGCATGGCTGCAACCGCCCTGTTCATAAAGATCGAGATGCTCGCGCTTAGCCGTGAGCGATCGGCGCACCCCAGCTGCCCCAGATGTAGATGGAGAAGAAGAGGAAGAGCCAGACGACGTCAACGAAGTGCCAGTACCAGGCGGCCGCTTCGAAGCCGAAGTGCTGCTTGGGCGTGAAATCGCCGCGCAGGGCACGGATGAGGCAGACGAGCAGGAAGATCGTGCCGACCAGAACGTGGAAGCCGTGGAAGCCGGTCGCCATGAAGAAGGTCGCGCCGTAGATCGAGTCCTTGAAGGCGAACGGAGCGTGGGCGTATTCGTAGCCCTGAACGAAGGAGAACAGCACGCCGAGCGCGACCGTCAGCATCAGGCCCGAGATCAGGCCCTTGCGGTCGTTGTGCAGGAGCGCGTGGTGTGCCCAGGTGACCGTCGTGCCCGAAAGCAGCAGGATGACGGTGTTGTAGAGCGGCAGGTGCCACGGATCGAGCACTTCGATACCCTTCGGCGGCCAGACGCCGCCGGTGAAGGTGGCGCGGGTTGCCTGGATGGCTTCGCCCGGGAACAGGCTCGCATCGAAGAAGGCCCAGAACCAGGCCACGAAGAACATCACTTCCGAAGCGATGAACATGATCATGCCGTAGCGCAGGTGCAGCGACACGACACGGGTGTGGTGGCCTTCATGCGCTTCCTTCACCGTGTCCGACCACCAGCCGAACATGGTGTAGAGAACGATGATCAGACCGGCGAGCAGGATCCAGACGTTGGCGAGCTCGAGGCCGAAGATCTTCAGCGAGCTGCCCGCGAGGTAGCGCATGTAGCAGATGCCGCCGAACGCCATGACGAAGGCGCCGATCGAGGCAAGCAACGGCCAGGGGCTCGGGTCGATGATGTGGTAGTCGTGATTCTTCTGATGCGCACCGGCCATGTCAGTAATCCCCGAAATGTCTCTCTCTTGTCGCCCTTTCGGCATAGCCGAAAAGGACCTCCAGTCAAAGTTTGTTCTCTTCCGTCTTCACCTGCGCCACCGGTTTCGACGGTTCGCGCGGGTAGAAGGTGTAGGAAAGCGTCAACGTCTTGATGTCCTTGGTCTCCACCGCCTTGACTATCTCCGGATCGACGAAGAATACCACCGGCATCTCCATCTCCTCTCCCGGCTGCAGCGTCGTCTCGGTGAAGCAGAAGCACTGTACCTTGTTGAAATAGGCACCGGCCTGCATCGGCGTGACGTTGAAGGTCGCCTGGCCCGTCGTCGGCTTCGACGACAGGTTCTTCGCCCGGTACATCACCTGCACGGTTTCACCGATGCGGATATCGATGTCGCGCTGGACCGGCTTGAACTCCCAGGGCAGACCGCCCGAGGTGTTCGCGTCGAAGGTGACCCTCACCTTCTCGTCCAGGATTACGTCCGAAGCCTGCTCGACGCGCTGCGTCGTACCGTTATAGCCGGTGACGCGGCAGAACATGTCGTAGAGCGGCACGGCGGCATAGGCCATGCCGACCATGCCGGCGACGAAGGCAAGGCAAGTGCCGACGACGACGCGGTTCGAGCGCTGTTTGGGCGTGGTTTCCGATGAACTCGTCATGCCATCCCGCCTCAGTTGACCATGCCGTTGCCGAACTTGATCAGCGTGACGATGTAGAACAGGACGACAAGCCCGAAGAGGACGAAGCCGAGCGCGATGTTGCGACCGCGGCGCGATTTCTTCTGGGCATCAGTGAGCTTGACGGTTTCCATCAGGCAATACTCCCGGCGTGCAGCCAGATATTGACGATCAGGTGATCCGCCATCAGGGCGGAGAAGATCACGAACAGATACATGATCGAGAAGGCAAACAGCTTCTTGGCGGGCAGCATGCGCTCATCCGCTTCCGGCATGCGCAGCACGCCGATCGAATACCAGATGAAGCCGAGACCGAGTGCCGCTGCCACGAGGCCGTAACCGATGCTCGCGAAACCGAGCAAGGTGGGACAGATACCGATCAGCGCGGTCAGCACGGCATAGATGACGATCTGCTTCTTGGTGGTCGCCTGGCCGCAGACATTCGGCATCATCGGCACGCCGACGGCGCCATAGTCGCCCATCTTGAAGAGGGCAAGCGCCCAGAAGTGGGCTGGCGTCCACAGGAAGGTAATCAGGAAGAGAACGATGCTTTCGATCGAGACGGCGCCGGTGACACAGGCCCAGCCGATCATCGGCGGGAAAGCACCGGCCGCACCGCCGATGACGATGTTCTGCGGCGTCGAGCGCTTCAGCCACATCGTGTAGATGACCACGTAGAAGAATATGGTGAAGGCGAGCAACCCGGCTGCGAGCCAATTGACGGCGAGCCCGAGGATGATCACGGAAAAGGCGGAGAGCGTCAGACCGAAAGCCAGCGCTTCCTGCGGCAGGATCTTGCCTGCCGGGATCGGGCGCTTGGCGGTACGGCTCATGACTGCGTCGATATCGGCGTCATACCACATGTTCAGCGCACCGGAGGCGCCGGCGCCGACGGCGATGCAGAGAATAGCGATGAAGCCGATGAAGGGATTGATGTGGCCCGGCGCGAGCACCAGCCCGGCGAGTGCCGTAAAGACGACGAGGGACATGACACGCGGCTTCAGAAGCTCGAAATAATCGCGCGCAGAGGCTTCGGACAGGCGCGCAACGCCTTCCATGCCGACTGCTTCGTGATTGTCGATGACCGTCATGTCGTGTCCCTGTGCAAGTCCCGGCCGCAATGGCCGTGTGTCGCCGGTTTCCCGGCGGGGTGAAGCCGCCGGAACCGGCGGCTTCTGTTCGTTGCCCGTCACTTGATGCGCGGGAGCTGCTCCCACTGGTGGAACGGCGGCGGCGAAGACAGCTGCCATTCCAGAGTGTTCGCGCCCTCGCCCCACGGGTTGTCGCCTGCGACGCGCTTCTTGGCGAAGGCTTCGAAGACGCCGAAGAGGAAGATCAGCACGCCGACGGCTGCGATGTAGGAGCCGTAGGACGAAACCATGTTCCAGCCGGCATAGGCGTCCGGATAGTCGATGTAGCGGCGCGGCATGCCGGCGAGGCCGAGGAAGTGCTGCGGGAAGAAGATCAGGTTCACGCCAATGAACATGACCCAGAAGTGCAGCTTGCCGACGAACTCGGAGTACATGTAGCCGGTCATCTTCGGGAACCAGTAGTACCAGGCCGCGAAGATCGCGAAGACGGCGCCGAGCGACAGAACGTAGTGGAAGTGAGCAACCACGTAGTAGGTGTCGTGCAGCGAACGGTCGAGGCCGGCGTTGGCGAGCTGAACGCCCGTGACGCCACCGACGGTGAACAGGAAGATGAAGCCGATCGCCCAGACCATCGGGGTCGTGAAGCGGATCGAACCACCCCACATCGTCGCGATCCACGAGAAGATCTTAACGCCGGTCGGAACAGCGATAACCATCGTCGCGAAGACGAAGTAGCGCTGCGTGTCGAGCGACATGCCGACGGTGTACATGTGGTGCGCCCACACGATGAAGCCGACGGCGCCGATCGCGACCATGGCGTAGGCCATGCCGAGGTAGCCGAAGATCGGCTTGCGCGAGAAGGTGGAAACGATGTGGCTGACGATGCCGAAGCCCGGCAGGATCAGGATGTACACTTCCGGGTGACCGAAGAACCAGAACAGGTGCTGGAACAGGATCGGGTCGCCGCCGCCTTCAGGCGCAAAGAAGGCCGTGCCGAAGTTGCGGTCGGTGAGCAGCATGGTGATGCCGCCTGCCAGAACCGGCAGCGAGAGCAGCAGCAGGAAGGCGGTGATCAGAACCGACCAGGCAAAGAGCGGCATCTTGTGCAGCGTCATGCCCGGAGCGCGCATGTTCAGGATCGTGGTGATGAAGTTGATCGCACCGAGGATCGAGGATGCGCCGGCGATGTGCAGGCCGAGGATCACGAAATCCATGGCCGGCCCGGGCATGCCCGATGTCGAGAATGGCGGATAGATCGTCCACCCGCCGCCTGCACCATAGGCACCGGCCGGTCCCTCGACGAACATCGACAGGAGCACCAGCAGGAAGGCCGGGATGATCAGCCAGAAGGAGATGTTGTTCATGCGCGGGAACGCCATGTCCGGCGCACCGATCATGATCGGAACCATCCAGTTGGCGAAGCCGCCGATCAGCGCGGGCATGACCATGAAGAAGATCATGATGAGCGCGTGCGCGGTCGTGAACACGTTGAACATGTGCTTGCCGCCGTCGATGGCAGCATCGCCCTCGAAACCGTAGACCATCTGTGCCAGACCGTGAAAGATCTGGATGCCCGGCTCCTGCAGTTCGGCGCGCATGAACACCGAGAGCGTGCCGCCGATGATGCCCGCGAAAATCGCGAAGATCAGGTACAGCGTGCCGATGTCCTTGTGGTTGGTCGACAGGAACCAGCGCTGAAAGAAGCTCAGAGGCTTATGCGCATGGTCTGCGTGGCCATGATCGGAGTGATCATGGCGTTGATCGTGATGAACGGCTGTTCCAGCCATGGGTCGAGCTCCCCTTCCGATTACTGTGCGGCGTTTGCGGCGACGTCGACGGTCTTGGCCGCATCGATGGACGCCATGAGCGCCTTGTTCGCATCGCCAAGATTGGTAGCGGCGGCTGCGAGCCAGGTGTCGTATTTTTCCTGCGAAACAACGCGGATCGCGATCGGCATATAGGCGTGATCCTTGCCGCAGAGCTCGGAACACTGGCCGTAGTACAGACCTTCGCGGTCAGCCTTGAACCAGGTTTCGTTCAAGCGGCCGGGAACGGCATCGATCTTTACGCCGAAGGCAGGCATTGCGAAGGCATGGATCACGTCGGCGGCGGTGACGAGGACACGAACCGTCTTGCCGACCGGAATGACAACTTCGTTGTCGACGGCGAGCAGGCGCGGATATTCCTTCTTGTCTTCCTTGCCGAGGGCGGCGCGATCTTCATCCTTCACCAGCAGGCTGTCGAAGGAGAGCGGGCTTTCGCCGACTTCATATTCATAGGACCAGTACCACTGGTTGCCGGTCGCCTTGACCGTCAGGTCCGGATTGGCCGGCGGCGTGAGCTGCGCGGTCAGGAGCTGGAAGGACGGAATGGCGAGGAAAAGAAGCACGATGACCGGACCGACGGTCCAGACGACTTCGATGGCGGTGTTGTGGCTGGTCTTGGAGGGAACCGGGTTAGCACTCTCGCGGAACTTGACCACGACGATGATCAGCAGGAGGAGAACGAAGAGGGTGATCGGAATGATGAACCACAGGGTATAATGTTCAAACCACGTGATTTCTTCCATGATGCCCGTAGCGGCCGACTGAAAGTTCGTCTGCCAATCGACAGGCTTGTCAGCAAAGGCGCTCGAAGCAAAAAGCAGACAGGCAAGCGCTGCCAGAACTGCATAAGCCTTGTTTTTCACAATATGTCTCCCCAATGCGCTTGATCAGGATCAAACCGGAACGCAGAATCCCTGCGATACTGCTGCGCTTCAAACCACAGTTTGTCCGATGCCGCAACATCTGACCAATCAACCCCATGCGGCATTTTTGCACAAACGCATCTTTTCACACAGGCACCCCTTAGAAGCCGTCACGAATCGACTTATATGACGTCTTCCGCGCCCCTAAAGGCGCGATCGCACGCGGTTCGCGCGGCAACACACGGGATAGGGCGTTAACCCGCCCAATTTCCGCCATATGACGCTGGAATGTGCCCCGCAGGGCTTTTCATTTATTCCCGCGCGCTTCAAGAATAGCCCTGATGATTCGACGTTTTGAGGTTTACATGGGCCTGCCCCTCTTTTCGCGACTGTCGGCCTTCGCCGCCTTCGGCCTTGCCGTTCTCGCTCTCCCCGCTCAGAGCCTGGCCCAGCAGCCCGCCGGAACACCCGGCACGGTCAAGTCCAACCACGGCGCGTGGTCGATCGTTTGCGATCAGCCGGCAGGCGCATCCACCGACCAGTGCGCGCTGATGCAGAACGTCATTGCCGAGGACCGGCCGGAAGTCGGCCTGTCGGTGGTCGTGCTGAAGACGGCGGACCGCAAGGCGAAGATCCTGCGCGTGCTCGCTCCGCTCGGCGTGCTGCTGCCAAACGGCCTCGGCCTCAACGTCGACGGCAAGGATATCGGCCGCGCCTACTTCGTGCGCTGCTTCTCCGACGGCTGCTATGCGGAAGTCGTGCTTGAAGATGAATTGCTGAAGACCTTCCGCTCCGGCGCGACGGCGACCTTCATCGTCTTCCAGTCGCCGGAAGAAGGCATCGGCATCCCGGTCGATCTCAAGGGCTTCGGCGAAGGCTACGACGCGTTGCCCTGACCGGTCGCCGGACCCCACACAAACAAGACACAGGGCCGCGCTCGAGCGCGGCTTTTTTATTGGCAGCCGCCGGCACAAACGACAAAGCCCGGATCGACGATCCGGGCTTTGTCGTATTCAGAGACGTCAAGCTTTAGATGATGTCGGTTCCGGCGATCTTGATGCCGAAGCCTTCGAGGCCGACATAGTGGCGCTCCCGCGAGGCAAGAAGGCGGATAGAGCTGATGCCGAGATCTTTCAGGATCTGGGCGCCGAGGCCGATTTCCAGCCATTCGTTCTCGCGCGCCTGCGCCTCGTCATGTGCTTCACGATCGTGTTTGCCCTTGCGGGCCGTTTGCGACACGCCGACGCCGACCGAGCCTTCGCGCAGGTAGACGATGACCCCCCTGCCCTCGTCGGCAATGCGCTTCATGACGCGATCGATCTGGCAGTCCTTGCCGAACACGTCGGCGCCGACATTTTCGAGGTGCAGGCGGACCGGGATATCGACGCCGTCGCGAATATCGCCGAAGACGACGGCGAGATGCTGCATCGGATCCCAGGGCAGCGAATAGGAATGCCCCTTCGCCGCACCGTAGGGCGTTTCGATATCGAAGGATCCGCCCTGCTCGATCAGGGTTTCCTTGCGCTGGCGGTAGGCGATGAGGTCGGCGACCGAAACCTGTTTCAGCCCATGGGTCTCGGCAAAGCTCGCGACCTGCGGTCCGCGCATGACGGTGCCGTCATCGTTGACGAGTTCGCAGATGACGCCGATCGGCGGCAGGCTTGCGAGCTTGCAGAGGTCGACGGCGGCTTCCGTGTGACCGGAGCGCATGAGAACGCCGCCTTCGCGGGCGACCAACGGGAAGATGTGGCCCGGGCGAACGAAGTCCGTCGGCCCGACATTGGGGTTGGCGAGGTTGCGCACCGTCAACGTACGGTCATCGGCGGAAATGCCGGTCGTGGTGCCGTGCTTGAAATCGACCGAGACGGTGAAGGCCGTCGTATGGGCAGAATCGTTTTCAGCAACCATGGCATTGAGGTTGAGGCGTTTCGCCTCCTCGCGCGGCATCGGCGTGCAGACGATGCCCGACGTGTGGCGCACGATGAAGGCCATCTTCTCCGGCGTGCAATGCACCGCGGCGACGATCAAATCGCCCTCGTTCTCGCGGCCGTCATCATCGGTCACGACAACGATTTCGCCGGCCTCGAAGGCGCGGATGGCGTCGACGACACGCTTCTGGTCATAGGACATGGTGCTCTTCCCGAAATAGAGGGCGAATTACTTACAGCGCCGCGCGTCTCGTAGACGAGCAAAGGTCGCTGTAACACTTTAAGTTGCTGCATAATTTTGTCCTTAAATCGATTCCGATTTAAGGAATTATGCAGTAAGCCGGCCGGTCTGGCCGCGGTCACGCAGGTAGTGATCGGCGATCGTGCAGGCAAGCATCGCCTCGCCGATCGGCACGGCGCGGATGCCGACGCAGGGGTCGTGGCGGCCCTTGGTGCGGACATCGACTTCCTTGCCATCGCTGTCGACCGAGCGGCGCTCGGTGAGGATCGACGACGTCGGCTTGATGGCAAAACGCGCGATCACGGGTTCGCCGGTGGCGATGCCGCCGAGAATACCGCCGGCATGATTGGAGAGGAAGACCGGCTTGCCGTCGGCGCCGATGCGCATCTCGTCGGCGTTCTCCTCACCGGTGATCTCGGCCGCACCGAAGCCGTTGCCGATCTCGACGCCTTTGACGGCGTTGATCGACATCAGGTTGGAGGCAATGTCCTGATCGAGCTTGGCATAGATCGGCGCGCCGATGCCGGCGGGCACGCCCTCGGCGACCACTTCGACGACGGCGCCGATCGAGGAGCCGGCCTTGCGGATGCCGTCGAGATATTCCTCCCAAACCGGCACGATCTCCGGATCCGGCGCGAAGAAGGGGTTGTTGCCCACCTCGGCCCAATCCCAGTTGGCCCGGTTGATCTTGTGTTTGCCGATCTGGACGAGGGCGCCGCGCACGACGAGCCCCGGAACGACCTTGCGGGCGATGCCGCCGGCGGCAACGCGCGCCGCGGTCTCGCGCGCCGAGGAACGGCCGCCGCCGCGATAGTCGCGGATGCCGTATTTCAGATCATAGGTGTAGTCGGCGTGGCCAGGACGGTAACGCTTGGCGATCTCGGAATAGTCCTTCGAACGCTGGTCGGTGTTCTCGATCAGCATGGAGATCGGCGTCCCGGTCGAGATCATCGTCTCGCCGTCCTCGTCGAACATCACGCCGGAGAGCACCTTGACGAGATCATCCTCGCGGCGCTGCGTCACGAAACGCGACTGCCCGGGCTTGCGCTTGTCGAGCCAGGCCTGAAGTTCGGCGAGCGTGAAACGGACGCCGGGCGGGCAACCATCCACCACGCAGCCAAGCGCCGGGCCGTGGCTTTCGCCCCAGGTGGTGACGCGGAAGAGGTGACCGAAAGTGTTATGCGACATGAAGGCTACCGGACCTTAAGCAAGCAACGGCCGTACGTTTCGTACGCGGATGCCCTCTCTTAGTGGAAAGCCGGGGGCGGGGAAAGACTTTTGCGCCTACCGCCGTCGCTTCGTCACGACGCCAGGCGCAGGCCGCGGTCGGTCGCAAAGGCGAGGAACTTCTCCGCGCTCAACGGCCGGGAGAAGGCATAGCCCTGCAGGACGTCGCAGCCGAGGATGCCGAGCATCTCCGCATGTGCCATCGTCTCGACACCTTCGGCAACGGTCTCGATGTTGAGCGAGCGGGCGATCTCGATGATCGAACGGACCAGGGCCTGCTCCCGCCGCGCGCTCAGAACCGGAACGACGAGCTGCCGATCGATCTTCAGCCGCTTCGGCTTGATCTTCAGCAGGCTGACGATCGAGGTATGACCGGTGCCGAAGTCATCGAGCTCGATATCGATGCCGAGTTTCTTGATACCTTCGATGTTGGTGGCAACGATGTCGTCGCTCTCGTCGAGGAAGATCGATTCCACCAGTTCGAAACAGATCTGGCCGGGCGCGATGCTCAAGCCTTCGAGCGAGGACAGCAGATCATCCTCCTGAAGCCGCTTCGCCGAAACGTTGACGGAAATCTTGGGAACTCTGAGGCCGGCGGCCGCCCAGCGCATGTGGTCGATCAGCGATTTCTCCAGCACGAGGCGATCAAGCGCCGCCATGACATTCAATTCCTCCGCGATGCCAAGGAAACGATCCGGCGTCAGGATGCCCTCACGCGGGTGGTTCCAGCGCACCAGCGCCTCCACCCCGCACAGCGCAAGCGTGGTCGCGTCGAACTGTGGCTGATACCAGGGTTCGAACTCGTCCCGTTCGATGCCTTCGAGGATCTCGTCGGCGATCCGCTTGGCCGTCACCACTTCGGCCTGCAACACCTCGGTGAAGAACTGATAACGATTACGGCCCGCCTCCTTGGCCCGGTAGAGCGCGATATCGGCATTGACGAGCAGCTTGCGCGCATCGATCTCCGCGCCACGGCCCACCGCCACACCGATGCTGACACCGAAGCGGCAGGGAAAACCGTTGTAATCGACCGGCTGGCGCATCGCGGCGATGATCCGGTCACAGCGCGCCGCCAGCGCCGCCTCGCCCGGCGCACCGGTGACCGCGACCACGAACTCATCACCACCGATGCGGGCGATGATATCGCCGGGCCGGATATTTGCCCGGAGGATTTCGGAAGCGTGGATCAGCATGGCGTCCCCGGCTGCGTGGCCGAGCGTGTCATTGATCTGCTTGAAACGGTCGAGATCGATATGGAGGATGGCGATATCCTCGAGATCACCGGCCCTCGCCAGCCGCTCCAGCGCCTTGTCGAGCATGCGGCGATTTCCAAGACCGGTCAGGGGATCGTGCAGGGCGTTGTGCTCGATCCGTACCCGCGCCTGCTCCAACTCGGCGTTCTTCGCATCCGCCATCGCCTTGGCTGCCCGCAACTGCTCGGTCATCAGCACGTCTTCGGTGACGTCGAGCGCCATGCCGACGAATTTGCGTGCGCCATCCGGCGCCACATGAAGCTTGCCGACCGACCGGATGTGGCGGACGCCGCCAGCCGGCAGAAACACGCGCGCCTGGTGCACATAGGTCTCGTCCGCCGCGATTGCGCGGTTGACCGCGTCCAGCGCCGGCGCCCGATCATCGGGATGAAGCGCGGTGAGCCATGTCTCCTCGTTGGTGGTCCCATCGGTGTAGACGAGGCCGTAGAGCTGGTGCATGCGGTCGTCCCAATAGGTCAGTCCGCTATCGAGGTCCGCCTCCCACATGCCGCATCGATAGGAATCGAGTGCCAGGTCGAGCCGGCGTGAAAGCAGTTCAAGATCCTGCTCACGCTCGTAAAGACCTTTCAGTGCCTGTTCGAGCTCGAGGTTCTGTTGATCGACCTGGGCCTTGGCCGCAGTCAGCCGCTCGGTCTTCATAACGTCGTCTGTGACGTCCCAACTGATGCCGGTGACCTTTGCGCGCCCATCGGCGCCGCGGTGGCTGGATCCGACGTTGCGGATGTGGCGCAAGGTTCCGTCAGACAGCACGACCCGGTATTGCGAGCGATATTCCAGGCCGTCGTCCAGGCTGCGGAACAGCGCGTTGGCGGCGATGCCGATGTCCTCCGGATGCACTGTTGCGCGCCACTCCTCATAGGTCGGTTCCTCCAGATGGACCTCCAGCCCATGCAGGTGGAACATGCGATCGTCCCAGGAGCGCTGCTGCGTTTCGACGTCGATCTCCCAGACGCCGATCTTGGACGCGTCGAGCGCGAGGTTCAGCCGGTGGGAGAGCGTCATCACCTCCCCTTCCCGCGCTTTCAGCTTGGCAATGTTGCGCTGCCGTTCGTTGAAGAGCCCGCCGGTCAAGAGGATCGGGATTACCACGATTGCGACAGCGGCGGCGATCGCCAAGCGAATGGCATCGATGTTTTCGGGAAGCTGGTCCCACTCGCCAACCGGCATGGCTGCGAGCTCCCAAGCGCCACCCGCCAGATCCAGCCGACGCGTCACCGGTGCCTTGCGGAAAAGCGCGTCGTCGCCGAAGAACGCATCCTGGATCCGCTCCTGCTCGGAGATATCCCTGATCGCGAGGTGAACGTCGACGTGGCGATGATCCTTCGTCAGTTCCGGCGTTTCGCTGCCCGCCTCCAAGAGGCGCGCGGCGCGATAGAGCGCCCTTTCATCGATGATGGCCTCGACATAGCCCCAGCGCTCCATCCGTCCCTGGATCTTGGAAAAGACAGGCAAGAAAAGCTCGAAGCCGTTGCGGCCGCTCGGCAAGCGAATGGGGCCGATCATCACGGGTCTCACCGTCGACGATGCGCGTTCTATCGCGTGCCTTGTCGCGCCGAACCTGTTGAAATCGGTGCCGACGAACCATTGCTGGCTTTCACGCGGAAAGGCGATCCGCACAACACCGGCGGGCGCAGCCGAAGCGCGCACCATCTGCGGGTTCTGGAGAAGAAGCTTCGTTGCCATGACGGTAAAATCGTCAGGCGTCATCGCCGGGTGCACGCCGATGCTGTTGGCAAATCCGTTCAGCGCGGCGATGTTGGTGTTTATCTCCGATTGCAACCGGTTGGCGATGAGGTTCAGTTCGTTCTCGACATCGATCCTGAGGTCACTCTGGAAGTTTTCGCGATTCTGCCGCTCATAGACGTACCCGCCGGCAAACACGACGAGGCCGGCGATCGCCGCTGGTATGAGCGATGGTTTCGCAAATCTGGCTGCCGCCCGAATGCGCTGGCGCAGAACGTCGATGATCTTCAATCTTTTCCCCTCGATCCCCAACCAAAGGTAGCGAGCGAACCTTAAGATTGGCTTTCGTCACAAATCCTTGGAAAACCCTATGATTCATGGGGAAATCAATATTCCGCCTCCCCTACTTCGACGCTCCCCCGCTTGAAAAAAACGATGTCGCCGTCCAGTCTTGCGGCGTCGGACAGGCCATCAAAAAACCGGGGCCTGACGGCCAAAAGCCAAGTTACAAGGCAATTTTTGCCACAATCGGGGACCAAGGGTGATGACAAGAATGTTCGCAGAATCGTTGAAAAGGGCAAGAAAGATGCGTTTTGTCATTGCCGCGCTCATGGCCGCCGCCGGCTTGCTTTCGCCTTTGTCCGCTCTTGCGGAAAGCGCCGACGTGGAAGCGACCATTACGGGTGTCGACACCGAACGTCTCAGCCTGCAGCTCGATGACGGCAAGAGCTACCAGGCACCCGAAGAATTCAATTTCGAGGGCCTGAAGGAGGGCGTGAAGGTGCTGGTCTTCTATACCGAAGTCGATGGCAAGCGGGTCATCAACGACCTCGAAATCGTACAGTAAGCAGCGACCCGTCCCTCAGATCACGCAATTCCGGACGGGAAACCGTTCCATACTTTTCCTGGCATTGCTTTGGGGCGGGTTATCGTTCCGGCCGTCAGATCCAGCCGATGGCACCGCCGGAAATGCGCAGAAGGCGATCCTGCGGGATCGCCGCAGACGCAGCCTCTTCGGCCTCCATTTCTCCAAAGAGCTTGAAAAGCGATCGGATGACACCGCCGTGGCTGACGCAGACGGTCGGCTTCGTCACGTCCTTTAGCCAGGCGGCAACACGCCAGGACAGGATTTCGTAACTCTCGGCATCAGGTCCCGGCGGAATGAAGTCCCACTTCACCGCGCGCCGTTCGGCGATCCTTTGCGGCGCCGAGCGCTTGAGCTCGGGAAGCGTGTGCCCTTCCCAGTCACCGAAGGATACCTCCTTCAGCCGTTCGTCGGTACGGTAGGCGGCGGGATCGAGCCCCATCGCCAGCCTCACGCGCTCCATAGTCTCGCGCGTGCGGCCAAGCGGGCTCGCGACGAAATCGAAATGCGCGGCGTCGGTGCCGAGGATACCGGCAAGTGCTGCGCCATTGCCGGTCGCCTGCTGGCGACCGAAATCATTGAGCGGGATATCCTTCTGCCCCTGGAGCCGGCTTTCGGCATTCCAGTCGGTCTGTCCGTGACGGATCACATAGATCAGCACAACATGTCTCCGGGCAGCGGGGCCGTCGAACCGGCAACGTGCCGATCAGTCCTTGATCACGGAGATATCGGGCGCGTCCACCGCCTTCATGCCGACGACATGGTAACCGCTGTCGGCGTGGTGGACTTCACCGGTGACCGAACGCGACAGGTCGGAGAGCATGTAGAGGCCGACGTCGCCGACTTCCTCGATCGTCACGGTGCGGCGCAGCGGCGCGTTGTACTCGTTCCACTTGAGGATATAGCGGAAGTCGCCGATGCCGGAGGCGGCCAGGGTCTTGATCGGGCCGGCGGAAATGGCGTTGACGCGAATGTTCTTCGGGCCGAGGTCGACCGCGAGGTACTTCACGCTGGCTTCGAGCGCAGCCTTGGCCACACCCATGACGTTGTAGTTCGGCATGACCTTTTCGGCGCCGTAGTAGGTCAGGGTCAGCATCGAGCCGCCATCGGTCATCAGCTTTTCAGCGCGACGGGCAACCGCGGTGAACGAGTAGACCGAAATCTGCATCGTCTTGGCGAAGTTCTCGGGCGAGGTATCGACGTAGCGGCCGGTGAGTTCGTCCTTGTCGGAGAAACCGATCGCGTGCACCACGAAATCGATCTTGCCCCATTGCTTTTCGAGCGTATCGAAGACGGCGTCGATGCTGGCTTCGTCGCTAACGTCGCAATGGCCGGCCATGAAGCCGTCGATCTCGGCGAGCAGCGGCTCGACGCGCTTCTTGAGCGCATCGCCCTGATAGGTCAACGCAACTTCACCACCCTGCGCGTGGATGGCCTTGGCAATGCCCCATGCGATGGAACGGTTGTTTGCAACGCCCATAATGACGCCGCGTTTGCCCTTCATCAGACCGGATGCCTGAGCCATGGTAAGTCCCCAATACTATTTCCAGCAACGGCCGGCGCCGGTGCCAAAGTTCACAAATGTCATACACACCCCACCGAACGGGTGCGGCAAATTGTCGAGAATTGCCTATGGCATAGTGGCAAGGGTGGTTCAAGCGCGCCTGAGATCAGGAACTGTTAGTCCCCGTAATATTGGTTCAAAGTGTCAGCGAACTGTCACAAATCGACCGTCACAGATAGAATCCGTCGCGCTGCGACTTCATCAGATCGGTCACCTTCTCATCCGGCGTGTCTTTCAGGACCAGCCGCAGCTCCACCAGGAGATCGCCATGGGTCCCGTAGGTTCCGGGCAGGCCCTGGCCTGCGAGACGGACGATCTTGTCCGAACCGGACCAGGCCGGCACGACGACGGTGACCGGACCAACCGGCGTCTCGATGCGCTCCTCGCAGCCAAGGACGGCACCCTGCAGATCGATCGGCAGGGTCGTGAGTAAGTCAAGACCGCGGGTGCGGAAGGTGCCGCTCTGATCGACCCTGAGTGTGACGACGACATCGCCGCGGCTCATGCCGGTGACGCGATAACCCTGTTCCGCCAGGCGAATGGTCTGCCCATCGACGGCACCCGGGGGAATTTGAACCTTCAGGCTCTCGCCATCCGGAAGTTCGACCGTCAGGCGCTGGCGATTGATCAGGTCCTGGATGCTGACAGCCAGATCGACGGTAAGGTCGGGCACCTTCTCGGCGGTCTTTGCTGCGCGGCCGCGGATACGCCGGACGATGGCTGCGACGAGTTCGGCTGCGGGCGCTGCGGCGCGCTGCATGAGCGGCGTATCCGTCCTGGCGACGGCTTCCGGCTGCGCATCGGCCGCAGGTTCAGGCTTTGCCTCGGCAGCTTGAGCCGGGCGTTCCGGCTCCTTGGCCGCTGCCGGTTTCGGCGCGGGCTTGGGCGATGGGTTCGACGCCGGCTTCGGCGACGACCGGGCCGATTTGGCACGTGCTTCGGCGCCGAAGATCTGCGAGATGGCGTCCTCGGCAGTCTCCGCGTCGACGGGCGCCTCCTCCTGGACATTGCCACGCATCTTTGCCTTCATCGCCTCCATGCGACGAAGCTCGGCCTCGCGGCGCGCATAGTCGTAGCGGCTCCTGAGCTTCGGATCGCGCAGAAGCTCGTAGGCCTTGCCTGCCTCGGCAAAGCGCTCGGCGGCGGTGGGATCGTCCTGGTTATGGTCCGGATGCACGGCCTTTGCCAGCGAACGCCAGGCCGCCTTGATTTCGTCCTGCCCGGCGTTGCGCCGGACACCGAGGATCGCATAGGGATCACGCATGGCTTCTACCATCTTCTCTGATCGGCGGCCTCTCCCTGATGCCCGCCTTATGCCCCGATTGAAGGCGTCATTGCCGCCCGTCCACTGAGCACCGATGATCCGGAGAACTTGCTAAATAGTGGTTAGCCGCAACGGCGCCACCGGCTCTGGAATGAGCGCCGCGGACGATCGTTCGCATTTTTAGAGAATTGTGGTTAATCGCCGATTGCCGCGCTATCTCAGGCGCGCGGGCCGAAGCTCGTCAGATACCAGGCGCCATCGCCGCCCTGGCACGTGCTGCCGTCGAACTTTGCTATGCCCTCGTAGGAATGGCGCGTCGTGGTGAAGCGGCGGCAGAGCATACCGCTCGCGCGGTCTTCCTGAATGATGCTGATGACACCGGCGCTGCCGGAAGTCGCGTTGGCCCAGGGGATCGGGTTGATCGAGCCGCCACCGAGTTCGGCCGATGTCACGGCATTACGAACCATCACGGCGTCGGAGAGGCCATCGGAGGTCTTGGCAACGGGAACGGTGCCCGTCGAGACCGTGCGGTCGACGCCGCTGCCAAAGAAATCGAGACCCGCGCCCATGCAGCCGGAAAGCGACAGGACCGGCAGGCAAATTGCCGCGCCACGCAGCAAGGCGAAGGAATACCCCTTCTTGGTATCGATCCACTTTGCTATGTCTTGCACGGCAATCCTGTCAGACTCGCTGGAGCCGCACGCTGCTCGAGAAGGTCAACGTACAGGCTCCGACATTTTTGATGCGGAAATACCGGTCGGGCTCATCCCGAAGCATTTCCGCGCCAGACATCACGGCATTGGAAGGCAATAATGGCGGCGAATGAGTTAACAAGCGGTGACTTCACCGAATCAAATGAGCCCTTTTCCCTGTTTGGCACATGGCTGAAGGACGCGGAAGGCAGCGAAATCAACGACCCGAACGCGGTTGCGCTCGCCACCGTCGACAGCGACGGATTGCCGAATGTCCGCATGGTTTTGCTGAAGGGCTTCGACGAACGCGGCTTCGTTTTCTACACGAATTTCGAGAGCCAGAAGGGCCAGGAAATCCTTGGCGCCCGCAAGGCAGCCATGTGCTTCCACTGGAAATCCCTGAGGCGTCAGGTGCGCGTGCGCGGTCCGGTCGAGATCGTGACCGACGAAGAGGCAGACGAATACTTCAAGAGCCGGCCGCGCGGCAGCCGCATCGGCGCCTGGGCATCGAAACAGTCACGCCCGCTTGAAGGCCGCTTCGCACTGGAAAAGGCCGTCGCCGAATACACCGCCCGCCACGCGCTCGGCGAGATCCCGCGCCCGAGCTATTGGTCCGGCTTCCGCATCCGCCCGACCTCGATCGAATTCTGGCACGACCGCCCGTTCCGGCTGCATGACCGGATGGAGTTCCGTCGCGCAACACCCGAAGGCGGCTGGGAAAAGGTGCGCATGTACCCTTAATTGGCGGCCGTTCAGGCGCCCGCCAAGCGGAATGGGATGCCGGACGCCAGCGCCGAGACGTAACGTGCCCGCTGGAAATGACCATTCAGCGAAATGCGCGGCAACGCATGAAGGCTGAATTTCGCGCGTTCGACGAGCGTGCCGGGCTGGGTGGTGACCGCGAGGGAAAAACCGAGATCGGCGACGATGCGATGATCGCGTGCCGAGACGGCTGGTGCGTCGCCATAGGGATAGGCGAAGGCCAGAGGCTGCCGGCCGGTAATGGCCTCGACACGCTCCGCCGACTGGCGAATTTCTCGCCTTGCGTCGTCGCCGCTCAGGCGCGCGATTGGGCGATGGCTGATCGTGTGCGCGCCGAGGCTGGCCAGCGGGCTTTCGATCAACCGCCGAAGCCCTGTCTGATCCAAAGTCAGCCGTTCGGTAATCGCCAGCGGATCGATGCCGTGTTCGATCGCTACGGCGTTCAGCAATGCAATGGCCGTCGCTTCATCGCGGCTATGAACGACCGCCGCGACACGATTGAAGGCCGTCTGCTTGTCCGCAGTCGTATGCGTTGGCAGCGTCTCGACACCGTGACCGAAGTCGAACCGCAGCGTCTCCTTCGTCGCGAGCACGTCGGCGAGCGTTTCCCACCAGAGCGTATGGGTTCGATCGATGAAGCCCCCAGTGACAAACACGGTGAAGGGTGCGGCATGGCGCTCGAACACGGGCAGCGCATGCACGAGATTGTTCCGGTAGCCGTCATCAAGCGTAAGACAGGCGATCGGCCCGCCTCCGGCGGCCAGCGCATCCGGCAACTGTTCGAGCGGGACGAAGCGATAGCCGTCACGCTTCAGTGTCGTCAAAGCTGCGTCGAGGAATTCCGGCGTGATCTCCAGATGGGCGTTGGGATCGAAGGCACGCGCAAGCCTCGGCCGGACATGGTGCAGCGTGAAGATCGCCCCCTTGCCGCGCGCACCACCCATCAGCCCGACGCGGCTCAGCCCTCCGGCGACCTCCAGTCCGCCGGCGATGGCGGCGCGGCGAACAATTGTCGCGATCGTGCTCTTGATGTTCGGCCCCATGTTTCCCCGCGGCATACAGGCCTGGAAAGTTAACGGCGAGGGCGTTAAACCTTGTTGAACGGAGAGGACATTCATTGGCCATTTACCACGGCCCCGAAAACAGGGCGGGACCGCCACATTCCGCCCTAAAGTTGCAACAAAGACACGCACCTTGTCACAAAACGAAACAGCTTTGCGCCCGGCCGACGGCGCTTTCCGACGGGGATCGACATGAAAACTTTGCGCTGCCTCCTGCTTGCGATCTTCGCTTTCGCGCTTGGGTCCGCAACGGCAATCGCCGGAACCGCCTCGCTGGTACTGGATGCGCGCACCGGCAAAGTCCTCTCGGCCGAAAACCCTGACGTGCTCAACCATCCGGCCTCGCTGACCAAGATGATGACGGTCTACATGACCTTCGAGGCGCTGCGGCGCGGCGAACTTTCGTGGGACAGCAAAATCAAGGTCTCGAAGACGGCGGCGGCCAAGCCGCCGATGCGCCTAGGCCTCAAGCCCGACATGACCATCACGGTCCGCGAGGCGGTGCTCGGCATGATCGTACGTTCGGGCAACGATGCCGCGACGGCAATGGCGGAAAAGCTCGGAGGGTCGGAGGCAAACTTTGCCAGGATGATGACCGCCAAGGCGCGGCAGCTCGGCATGCACAAGACGGTCTTCATCAACGCCTCCGGTTTGCCGGCCAGCCAGCAGGTGACGACAGCGCGTGAGATGGCGACGCTTGCCGTCGCGCTGATGCGCGACTTTCCCAGGGAATACCGGCTGTTTGCCACCGAGAGCTTCAGCTTCCGCGGCCGCAAGGTCCGCGGCCACAACAATCTGATGTATCGCTACGAGGGCATGGACGGCATCAAGACCGGCTATACCAACGCTTCCGGCTTCAATCTCGTCAGCGCCGTCAAGGACGGCAATCGCCGGGTGGTCGGCGTCGTGCTCGGTGGGCGGTCGGCGCGCAGCCGCGATGCCAAGATGGCGGCACTTCTCGATCGCCATGTCGGCAAGGCTTCGACGAAGACCGGGCGGCAGCTGGTCGCGTCCACCCGCGGCGGGAAGGTGGTCGAAACGCCGGTCGAGGTGGCGTCGGCGGCGACATCGGACGTTCCGATGCCCTTTGCCGCGCCCCAGCGGGCGAAGCAGGATTCCGTTGCCGCTTTGATTGCGGCGACATCCACAGCCGCTATACCTGCGGAACGTCCCACCGAGGTGGCCGAGATCGAAACGACGGCCGCAGCACCTGCTGCAGCTGGCGGCTGGCAGATCCAGATTTCGGCGGCACCGTCTGCCGAGGCAGCCCGCATGCTGCTCGCTCAGGCACGCTCCGAAGCCGGCGCTCCCCTCGCCGGAGCCACACCCTACACTGAAGCGGTCGGCAAGGGCGCCAATGCGATCTACCGCGCCCGCTTCGTCGGCTTCTCGAGCCGGGACGCTGCGGCCGCGGCCTGCGATGCGCTCAAGCAGCGCTCCTATGATTGCATGATGCTGCCGTCACGCGGGTGAGCGGAGGCGGCGACAGAGGCAGCCCTCATCAAGTTTCCGCGATGATCCTGCGGAAACGATTGGCGAGCCACCAGTCACATTGCTCCTCGCTGTAGCCAAGGAGCAGTCCTTCCTCGCGCTCATCTTCCGCGGCGCCGCACGATCTCGCCAGCATCCCCGTTGAACCTGAGTTCGTGGCTTGGCGTGGCGGTCTCCGGTGACAGAAATCACAGCTTGAAGACCGCTATCGCTATCCTTACGCCTGCGTGCCGCCGACGGTGATCTGATCCATGCGCAGATGCGGCTGGCCGACGCCAACAGGCACCCACTGGCCGGCCTTGCCGCAATTGCCGATGCCGGTGTCGAGCTTCGTGTCGTTGCCGACCATGGTCACGCGCTTCATGGCGTCCGGGCCATTGCCGATCAGCATGGCGCCCTTCACCGGCGCACCGATCTTGCCGTTTTCTATGAGATAGGCCTCGGTGCAGCCGAAGACGAACTTGCCGGAGGTGATGTCCACCTGGCCGCCGCCGAAGGAAACGGCATAGATGCCCTTTTTGACGGAAGCGACGATTTCCTCCGGCGTCCTGTCGCCTGAGAGCATGTAGGTGTTGGTCATGCGCGGCATCGGCACATGGGCGTAGCCCTGACGGCGGCCATTGCCGGTGGGCTGCATGCCCATCAGCCGGGCGTTCTGGCGGTCCTGCATGTAGCCGACGAGCTTGCCGTCCTCGATCAGCACGTTGTAGCCGGACGGCGTGCCTTCGTCGTCGATGGAAATGGAGCCCCGGCGCGCCTCGATGGTGCCATCGTCGACGACAGTGACGCCCTTGGCAGCGACCTGCTCGCCCAAAAGGCCGGCGAAAGCCGACGTTTTCTTGCGGTTGAAATCACCTTCGAGGCCATGGCCTACAGCCTCATGCAGCATAACGCCGGGCCAGCCGGAGGCGAGCACCACGTCCATGGTGCCGGCCGGTGCATCGATCGCGTCGAGATTGACCAGCGCCTGGCGCAGCGCCTCGTCGGCACCCATCTTCCAGTTTTCCTCGGTGACGAAATCGCCGAAGCCGCGACGCCCGCCGGTGCCGAAGGAACCACTTTCCTGGCGGTCGCCGTCACCGGTGACGACAGAGATGTTGATGCGGGTCATCGGCCTGACGTCATGCACGCGGTGGCCGTCGGCGCGGAGGATGTCGACAACCTGCCAGCTTGCCGCGATCGACGCCGTCACCTGGCGAACCTTGGGATCCTTGGCGCGCAGATAGGCGTCGATCTCCTGCAGCAGGGCAACCTTCGCCTCGAAGCTCGGCTCGCCGATCGGGTTCTCGTCGCCATAGAGCTTTTTGTTGGTGCGCTGCGGCGCGGCCGCATAGGAGCCGGCATAGCCGCGGGTGACCTGCGCCACCGCATCGGAAGCACGGCGAAGCGCCGACAGCGAAAGCTCGCCTGAATGGGCATAACCGACTGCCTCGCCGGCGACGGCGCGGAGGCCGAAGCCCTGATCGGTGTTGAAGCTGCCGCCCTTCAGGCGGCCGTTGTCGAAGGACAGCACCTCGGCTTGCGCATGTTCAAGAAAGAGCTCGCCGTCGTCGGCGCCGGCGAGCGTCTCCGAGAGAACCTTGCGGATCGTTGCCTCGTCGGCATCGAAGAGGCTCATCAGATCGGTGTTCATGGTGGTGCGCTCCCGCGTCGAGAAATTCTATCGCCTCCATTTAGGAAGGCCGCGGGTTCAAGCCAAGGAAAATATCACGTAAGCGATGCGTCCCAGCCTTCGAGGCGCTCCACTTTTTCGACGCCGGCAAAACGGGCAACACGCTCGAGCTCCGCATCGATGCGCTCCAGGCGGCCTGCCGACGCGCGGACGCCCGTCTCGAGCCAGAGCTTGCGCACGTCGAGGCTGCCGCGCTTGCGGTCCGCCTTCATGTCGATGCGGCCAATCATCCGGTCACCTTCGATCAGTGGAAAGACATAGTAGCCGTATTCGCGCTTGGCCTCGGGCACGAAGATCTCGATGCGATAGAAGAAGCCGAACAGCCGCTCCGTGCGGTTGCGGTCGCGCAGCAGCGGGTCGAAGGGGCTGAGCACCCGGACACGGCCCGGAGGTTCCGGGATATCGCCGAGCGCTTGCGGAAAACCGGTGAAGGCGAAGGCGGCGCGCGGGCGGCCACCATCGATCGCCTCGATCAACACTTCGCAAAGTTCATCGCGATGCTCGGCAACCCAGGTCTTCGCCTCGTCGGGGGATACGAGATCCCAGAAGGCGGCGATCTCGCCGTGGGTGGCAAAGCCCAGGCGTTCGAGCGCACTGCGGCAAGCCCAATCGATGAATTCCTGGTGGCTGACGTCGCCATCCTGATGATGCGGCGGGATCACCCGCTCGGTCAGATCATAGACCTTCTGGAAATTCTCACGCCGCGCGATCGCCAGTTTTCCGGTGCGCCAGAGCACTTCGAGTGCGGTCTTCGAGGGATGCCAGTTCCACCAGCCACCGGATTCGTGCTCGGCTTCCTTGAGGTCGCGCGCCAGCACCGGTCCGCCCTCGGCGATGCGCTGATATGTTTCGTCGCAGCCTTTTTCGAAGCCCTCGCCGCGCCATTTTTGCCAGCGCTCGACGATCGTCTCGCCTTCCCATTTGAAGCGGTGCTTCCAGTAGCGGAAGAAGCTGCTCGGAATGATCGAGGCGTCGTGCGTCCAGTGCTCGAACAGGTCTCGATCATCTTCCAGAAGCGCCGTCAGATGTTCGCGGCGATAGGTCTGGTTGCGAGCAAACAGGATCTGGTGATGGGCGCGCTCGACCGTGGCGATGCTGTCCACCTGCACGAAGCCGATGTCGTGGATGAGCTTCAGCAGCCCCTCCTTGCCGAGCGCGCGGTTCGGAGCGCCGGAAAGGCCCTGCTTGGCGAGGAAGATGCGACGGGCGTCGCTGTTGGAAAGGCGAATCGTCATGGCGATAAGAATAGGCTTTTATTCCCATAATTCAAACTGGAGCAGGATGAGGAAATGTGTGCGCCGTGTTCTGCTCGCATCTCGGTCCCGCTCCACCGCATTGCCCTTGTTGTCGGACTTGGCCTATAGAGCACCCCGAAAGCGGCGCGGGCCGAAGATAGCGAGGGACGGAATGGACATCCGCTTTACCGATTGCGCGGTCCGCTTCGGCGAGCGGGTGGCCTTGCACCCACTGAACTTGGCGCTCAGTGAAAAGCGCGTCGGTATCATCGGTCTCAACGGTTCCGGCAAGACCACTTTCGCCCGGCTGATCAATGGCCTGGTCAAGCCTTCCTCGGGTCGAGTGACGGTCAACGGGCTGAACACGGTCGAAGACGATCGCGCCGTGCTTTCCGAAGCCGGCTTTATCTTCCAGAACCCGCAGCACCAGCTGATCATGCCCATCGTTGCCGAGGACATCGCCTTCGGCTTGAAGAACCGCGGGCTTCCTCGCGAGGAAATCGACCGCCGCATGCAAGGCGCGCTGTCGCGCTTCGGTATCGAACATCTGGCACGACGGCGTGTGCACGAGCTTTCGGGC
The DNA here is from genome assembly GCF_049905105.1 of Ensifer sp. R-19. Classification (NCBI taxonomy): domain Bacteria; kingdom Pseudomonadati; phylum Pseudomonadota; class Alphaproteobacteria; order Hyphomicrobiales; family Rhizobiaceae; genus Ensifer; species Ensifer sp. R-19. Next base: position 586,289 of record NZ_CP184569.1, on the reverse strand, counting down.
GGCGAGACGCAGCTCGTCGCCATGGCAAGCGTCGTCGTCACCGATCCGAAAATCCTCATCCTCGATGAGCCGACGAACCAGCTCGACCTGCGCAATCGACGCCGCGTCGCCGAAACGATCGAGGGGCTGCCGGAGGATACGGTGGTGATCACCCACGATCTTGCACTCGTCGAAAACGTCGACCGGCTGCTGCTCTTCCACGAGGGGCGGCTTGCGGCCGACGGCGACCCGCGCGAGACGATCCGCCGCTACCATGAGATCGCCGGATGCTGACGAGCCTGCACATCGAAGGCGACAGCCTGCTGCACCGCCTGCCGGTGAGAGTGAAGCTCATTGCACTCGTAGCCCTGAGCATCGTCCTCTTCCTCAGCGGTTCACTGGTGCTGCAGGCGATCGCCTTCGTCCTTGCCGCCGGCCTCTATCTTTCCGTCGGGCTCCCCCTGAAGGAGGCAATCGCGCGCGTCGGCTTCGTCTTCCTGACGATCTTCTTTCTGGCCGCGGTCAACCTTTTTCTGCTGCCGGTCGGCGAGGTCGCGACCCTGACGCTGAGGCTGATGGCCCTGGTGCTGTTTGCGGCCGCCGTCACGGCGACGACGACGATCAGCGCCTTCATGGACGAGATCACCATCCTGCTGATGCCGCTCGAACGGCTGGGCTTGATGCGGGCGGCCGATGTCAGCCTGGCGCTCGGGCTGGTGCTGCGCTTCGTGCCCGACATCTTCGCGCGCTACGAGGCGATCCGCGAGGCGCACCGCGCCCGCGGCCTGCCGATCCGACCGTTGACGATCATCGGGCCGCTGATCATCCTGACGCTCAAAGATGCCGACACCATCGCTGCGGCAATTGACGCGCGCGGATTTCGTCGCCAATAGATGCGAAAAATCTAATACACAGGGAACCGAACGTCATGAACACCAGAGATCTCGTCCTCATCGCCCTCTTCGCCGCGATCGTCGTCGTGCTCGGCCTCATTCCGCCGATCACGCTCGGCTTCATTCCGGTACCGATCACCGCCCAGTCGATGGGCGTGATGCTCGCCGGGTGCATTCTCGGCGCCAAGCGCGGCGCACTCGCCTTTCTGCTGTTCCTGCTTCTGGTCGCCATCGGCCTGCCGGTGCTCTCGGGCGGTCGCGGCGGTCTTGCCGTGTTGGCCGGCCCGTCCGGCGGCTTCATCATCGGCTGGGTCGTCGCCACCTTCGTCACCGGCCTGATTGCCGAGCGCGCGGTGCGCGAGGGCCAGGCGGAAACGCGCCAGTTCATCGGCTTCTTCCTCGCCTCCGTCCTCGGCGGCATCGTCGTGCTTTATGCAATCGGCATGCCCTGGGTTTCGGCGGTTACCGGCACGCCGCTCCTGACCGTCGCCACCGGTTCGCTCGCCTTCATCCCGGGCGACCTCTTGAAGGCAGCGATCGCTACGCTGGCAGCCCGCGCCGTCTACGCCGGCTATCCGCTGCTGCCGGCACGCGCCTGAGCCGATGCCGTTTGCCGCCGCGATCCATCGCCACGCGGACGAACATCCGTATGCCCCGGCCTTCCGTATGGAGGGCCGGGTTTTCACTTTCGATGAGCTGAAGCGCTTCGCCGGACAGCTCGTTGCGGCATTCGACGATTTGGCGGGGGTTGCCGGGCACCGCAGCGTGCTTGGCGCCCGCGCATGCCTGATCGTACTTGAGGCCGGCAATCATCCACTCTTCGCCGCCGCCTTTCTCGCCGCCACCAGCCAAGGTAACTGTGTCGCGCTCATCGACCCGCATCTGCCGGCCGCAACCCGCCAGGCCATGCGCGATCGTCTGTCTCCCGATCTGATCGTCAGCGCCAATGGCGCGGACTTGTCTCTTCACGCTCCGGCAAGCGGCGAGACGCGATCCTTCCGCGAGAGCAACGGCAAAGAGCGAGCGCCACTCGCAGCCGGCAAAGAAAGCGAGCCGTTTCTGGTCGTTTTCACCTCGGGAACGACCGGCGCGCCGAAAGCGATCATCCGTGATCGCGGCTCGTGGCGCAGGAGCCTGGCCACCGGCGCGCGCTTTTTCGGCATCGACCATGGCACCCGCACCTTTGCTCCCGGTCCGCTAGCGCACGGGCTGACGCTCTACGCGCTCGCCGAAACGCTCTGCGCCGGCGCCGAATTCATCGGGGCGGCTCATTTCGACGCAGCGCGAGCGCTGACCATCATCGAGACGGAGAAAGTGCAACGCCTGGTGCTGGTACCGACGATGCTGCGGCGGCTCTGCGCAGCGGCCGCGAACAGACCGCAGGCCTGCGTCACACATATCACGGTCGCCGGCGCCAAACTGACGGCGAGTGACCGCGCTGTCGCCGCACTCGCTTTTCCGAAGGCGGAGGTCATCGAATATTACGGCGCCTCGGAACTGGGCTTCATCAGCGTCGCAACAAAGGACGACACCGCTTCGGCCACCGCCGTCGGCAGCGCCTTTCCCGGCGTTGCGCTAAGCATTCGCAATGACACAGGGGATGAAGTGCCCATGGGCGAAACGGGGACGATCTTCGTTGACAGCGCCCTCATCTCCGACGGTTATGTCGGGCAAAGCGATGGCGCCGGCTTCCGTCGTCTTGGCGAGCTTGCGACGGTGGGCGATATTGGCTTCCTCGACGACGACGGTACGCTTCATCTTCTCGGGCGCGCCGGCGGCATGGTTCTGTCGGGCGGCAACAACATCTACCCGCAGGAAGTGGAGGCGACACTTGTCGCCTACCCTGACGTTCACGCTGCGCTCGTCCTCGGGCTCGATCATCCGGACCTCGGCAGCGAACTCGTCGCCGTCATCGAGCCGGAGGGCAGCATATTTGACCGAGACGCACTTGAGCGTCATCTCGCTGCCCATCTGCCGCGCTACAAACATCCGCGCCGCATCTGGCTCTGCCCGAAGATGCCAATGACGCAGTCGGGCAAGGTGGCGGCGGGCACGCTCAGGCAATGGATCGCGGATGGAAACGATGCTCTCGAACTCATCGACTGAGCCGGCACGCATACCGGTGATCATCGCCGCGCTCCGGACGCCAATCGGCCGGGTCAACGGCACGCTTCGCGATATCGAACCGTCGCAGCTGGCAACACCGCTGATCGCCCGTATTCTCGGCGACGTCGGGCTTGAAGCGACCGAGATCGACGACGTCATTCTCGGCAATGCCGCAAACAGCGCCGGCAATCTCGCCCGGCTCGCAGCGCTCGAAGCAGGCCTGCCGGTCTCGACGCCGGGCGTGACCGTCGATCGGCAATGCGGCTCCGGGCTGGAGGCGATCGCGCTCGCGGCGCGGATGATCCAGGCGGGTGCCGGCCGCTTCTACCTGGCCGGCGGGACCGAGAGCGCCAGCCGCGCGCATATCCGTCTGAGGCCGCCGCTGGAGCGCGGCGGCGAGCTCGCGCCCGTCAAGCGCGCCCGCATGGCGCCGGACGAGATCGGCGATCCGGACATGGGCGTCGCCGCCGAAAACGTCGCGACCGCCTGTAGGATCTCTCGCGAACGGCAGGATACCTTTGCGCTTCAAAGCCATCGCCGCGCCGTTGAAGCCGAGCTTGCCGGCCGTTTCGTCCGCGAGATCGTGCCGATCGAGACGGCGGCGGGCTTTGTGTCTCGCGATGAGTGCCCGCGTCCGAACGCGTCGATGGAAACACTGCAGCGGCTGAAGCCGGTCTTCGTCGAGGGTGGCACGGTGACCGCCGGCAATGCCTGCCCGATCAATGATGGCGCGGCCGTGGTGCTGGTGACCAGCCTTGCCGAGGCCCAGCGACTTCGCGTTCCCTTCATGCTCGAATTCGTCGATGCCGCGACGGCCGGCGTCCATCCCAATCTCCTCGGTCTCGGCCCCGTGCCGGCTATACAGAAGCTGAAAGTGCGGCAACCCGCGCTCGATCCGGCCAAGGTCGATTTCATCGAATTCAACGAGGCCTTCGCTTCACAGGTGCTTGGCAGTCTCGACCAGCTCGATATTGCGGAGGAAAGGGTCAATCTCGATGGCGGCGCCATCGCGCTCGGCCATCCCTATGGCGCATCAGGAGCAATCCTTGCGGTCCGGCTTTTCTCGCAAATGTCGACCGCGCCCGCCGGCACCGAAGGACTGGCGATGATGGGCGTTGGCGGCGGCATGGGCATCGTCGCCCTGTTTCGCGCCGTCTGAGCGCGCGCAGTTCCAGACGGAAAACCGTTTCGCACTTTTCCTGCAATCGTAGCTGGAGGGTACGCAATTGCGGACGGAAAACCGCTTCGCACTTTTCCTGCAATCGTACTGAAGGGTGCGCAATTGCGGACGGAAAACCGCTTCGCACTTTTCCTGCAATTGCTTTGGTTCAGACCGTATAGGCCGCCAGCCATTCCCGTGTCGCGGTCGGCAGCGGCAGCGGAGTGTGGCGTTGCGGATCGACCGCCACCCAGACGACCTCCACTTCCGCCACAAGTTGGCCGCGCGCCTCGACCTTGACGGCAAAACTGATCGAGCTGCCGCCGATCTTTGTTACGTTGACGGTAAAGCGGGCCGGTTCGTCGTAGCGCAGGCCGCGGTGATAGACGCAGGCCGAGCGGCGCACGAGATAGCTCGGCTCGTTCACCACATGCGGGCGGTGGCGCCAGAGACTGGAAAGGGCTGCTTCCGCATGGGCATAATAGGCGGCATTGTGCATATGGCCGTGCATGTCTATATCGCGAAAAGGAATACGGATTTCCGTAACGTTCTCCAGCTCCCTGCCGTCCATGCGAGGCTCCCCGACGATGCGCTCCACCCTCGTTAGACAGTTCGGCGACCCCCGGCAAGTGATTGCGCTCGTCGATGGGGAACGCGTCGCACCGGGACCGGGCGAAGTCGAAGTAGCGCTGTCGCTTGCCGCCATCAACCCGTCCGATCTCATCCCGGTGACCGGCGCCTACAGCGCCCGCACCACCCTGCCCTTCGTTCCGGGCTTCGAGGGCTTCGGTACGGTGACGCGCGTCGGCGGCGGCGTGACTTCCCTGAAACCCGGCGACCGCGTGGTACCGATCGGCGCCAGCGGCCTCTGGCAGGAGTATCTGCTGCGACCGGCCGAATGGTGTTTCACACTGCCCGACGACATCAGTGAGACCGATGCCGCGACCTGCTACGTCAATCCGCTGACGGCGCTGCAGCTGATCGAGGCACTGCGCGCGCATTTCGGCGCGCTCGACCGGCGCCGCATCGGCGTCACGGCGGCAGGGTCCGCGATCGGCGGGATGCTGATGAAGCTGCTTGCCGGCGAAGGGGCGAAGGCCATTGGCATCGTTCGCAGACAACGCAGCGCCGAGCGGCTTGCAAGCGAGGTTCCCGGCCACGTCGTTCTTGGCGACGAGAGCCGCATACCCGAACTCCGGCTCGACGCGATCATCGACGCCGTCGGCGGTCCGTTTGCCGGCGATCTCATTCTTCGCACCCTCGAACCCGGCGGCGCCTTCATCCAGTACGGGGCGCTGAGCGGCGTGCCGGTATCTCACGCAGTGATCCAGTCGCGGCCGGATATCCGCTTCTCGTTCCTGTGGCTCCGCACCTGGGTGCATTCGGCCGGACGGCTCGCGATTGAGGCCGCCTTTGCGAAAAGTTTCGACGGCCTGCGCACCGGTCTCTTTTCCAGCCGGATCGCGGAGATCTATCCATTGAGCCAGCTCGGCGCGGCGCTTGCGCATCAGGCAGATGCGGGCCGCGACGGCAAACTGCTGCTCGATCCGCGCTGTTGAAAATTCCGCCTTTCGACTGCCTCGCCATGGACCTTGCAGGGTGACAGCACTAGGTTTCGCGACATGACCACGTTCCTCTATGAAAATCCGGTCTTTCTGGAACACGAGGTTCCGGAGGGGCATCCCGAACGGCCGGACCGGCTGAAGGCGCTGAACCTTGCGCTCGAACATCCGAACTTCGCCGATCTCAAGCGGATCGAGGCGAAGAAGGCGAGCGAAGATCTCGTTCTGCTCGTTCACCCGGAAGAACACCTGCGTAACGTCAAGCGCGCCATCCCGGAGGAAGGCCTCAACCATTTCGAGGCGGATACCTATGCCAGCCCCTTAAGCCTCGACGCCGCCTTAACGGGCATCGGCGGGGCGACTGCGGCCGTCGACGCGGTCTTTTCCGGCGAGGCCGACAACGCCTTCATCGCGGCGCGCCCGCCGGGACACCACGCCGAGAAAAACAAGGCGATGGGCTTCTGCCTGTTCAACACGGTGGCGATTGCCGCCCGGTACGCCCAGAAGGCCCATGGCGCCGAGCGCGTCGCGATCGTCGACTGGGACGTGCACCACGGCAACGGCACGCAGGACATTTTCTGGAACGATCCGTCCGTGCTCTTCTGCTCGACGCACCAGATGCCGCTTTATCCCGGCACCGGCGCCAAGGACGAGACGGGCGTCAAGGGCAACATCGTCAACGCGCCGCTGTCGCCGAACATGGGCAGCGAGCAATTCCGCGAGGCGTTCCGCAGCCGCGTGCTTGCGGCGCTCACCAATTTCCGGCCGGACTTCATCCTGATTTCCGCCGGCTTCGACGCCCATCACCGCGATCCGCTGGCGCAGATCAACCTCGTCGCCGAGGATTTCGACTGGGCGACGGGACGCCTGCACGAGATCGCCGACCGCAGCGCCGGCAACCGCATGGTCAGCCTGCTCGAAGGCGGCTATGACCTTCAAGGCCTGGCCGAATCGGCCGGCCTGCATATCTCAAGACTGATGAGAGGGTAACCATGAACAACACCACGCAACCGGACGTTTCCGCCCTCACCTTCGAGCAGGCCGTCGAGGAACTGGAGCGGATCGTCTCGGCGCTGGAGCGCGGCGACGTCGCCCTCGACAAGTCGATCGAGATCTACGAGCGCGGCGAAGCGCTGAAGAAGCATTGCGAGGCGCTGCTGAAGGCTGCCGAAGACCGCATCGAAAAGATCCGCCTCGACCGGGCCGGCAAACCGCAGGGCGTGGAGCCGCTCGACGCCGATTGAGAAGCGGATTGATTGCTCCGCGGAAACGCTTCGTATCGGATTGGTCCCTAGCCGCCTCACCGCGCAGGCGCTAGTTATTGATATGACAGCAAGAAACGGGAGCACGCGCCATGTCTTTCTTTCCAGGCCCCGATCCGCTCGCCGGCGACAAGCCCGCCTGCGACGCCATCGAACATCTGATCGTTCCGCGCACCAGCGATATCGGCGGGCTGCAGGTTCGCCGCGCCCTGCCGTCGGCGAAGCGGCGCCTGGTCGGTCCCTTCATCTTCTTCGACCGCATGGGCCCGGCGCTGCTCCGCGCCGGCGAGGCGATCGACGTGCGCCCGCATCCGCATATCGGGCTTTCGACCGTCACCTATCTCTTCGACGGCGAAATCAAGCATCGCGACAGCCTCGGCACCGAGATGGTGATCCGCCCCGGCGACGTGAACCTGATGACCGCGGGCCGCGGCATCGTGCATTCCGAGCGCTCGCCCGAAAACCAGCGCGGCCACGCGCGCTCGATCTCCGGCTTGCAAACCTGGCTGGCACTACCCGACCACAAGGAAGAAATCGACCCGATTTTCAGCCACACCGAGGAGCGCATGCTGCCGCATATGAGCGATGACGGCATCAAGGCGCGGGTGGTCCTCGGCAATTTCGAAGGCGCGAAGTCGCCCGTCTCGGTCTTCACCGACACCATCTATGTCGACCTCAACATCGCTCCGGGCAAAAGCGCCCCCTTTGCCGCACAGTGGGAAGAACGCGCGCTCTACATTCTCTCCGGCGAGGCGATCATCGCCGGCGACCACTTTGCCGACAACCAGCTGCTCGTCTTCCGTCCGGGCGACGAGATCACGGTGACCGCCGGGCCTGAGGGCTGTCACGTCATGCTCTTCGGCGGTGCAGCACTTGGCTCCGCCCGCCACATCTGGTGGAACTTCGTCTCCTCCTCCAAAGAGCGCATCGAGAAGGCCAAGGAAGAGTGGCGCACCGGCCGCTTCGACATCGTGCCTGGCGACGAGGAAGAATTTGTTCCCCTGCCCGAAAGCTGATCTCGACCGCAAGTAGAACGGCATGAGCGCATAAAACCGCGCAACATTGCCTCATGGCGCTTGAATCGATTTCGATTCACAGAATCATGCGCTAGTCTCTTGGTTGACGACGCAGGAACGCCTAATTTTGCATTCAGCAACGATTGCGTCTAAAGAGCCGCTTCGACGGTACCACCAACTATCGCGCGCCTGATCCCACGGCGCGCATGAGGCATGCAGCGTGACACAACTGCCAACCAATCCGATGCCGGCTACTCCCTTGCTCGACAAGGTGACTTTCCCCGACGATCTGAAGAAGATCGACGACAAGGATCTGCCGCAGCTTGCCGGTGAGGTCCGAGCGGAAATGATCGACGCGGTGTCGCGCACCGGCGGCCATCTCGGCGCCGGCCTCGGCGTTGTCGAACTGACGATTGCCATCCACAAGGTCTTCAACACGCCGGATGACCGGCTGATCTTCGACGTCGGCCACCAGTGCTACCCGCACAAGATCCTGACCGGCCGTCGCGACCGCATCCGGACGCTGCGCCAGGAAGGCGGCCTTTCCGGCTTCACCCGCCGTGCCGAGAGCGAATACGACCCCTTCGGCGCCGCCCATTCCTCGACCTCGATTTCCGCCGGCCTCGGCATGGCGGTCGCCGCCGATCTCGACGGCAAGAACCGCAACGTCATCGCCGTCATCGGCGACGGCGCGCTTTCGGCCGGCATGGCCTATGAGGCGCTCAACAATGCCGGCGCGCTCGACGCCCGCCTGATCGTCATCCTCAACGACAACGACATGTCGATCGCGCCGCCGACCGGCGCGATGAGCGCCTATCTGGCACGCCTTGCCTCGGGCCGCACCTATATGGGCATCCGCGAGGTCGGCAAGAAGCTGACCGCCTATCTCGGCAAGACCGTCGACCGGGCGATCACCCGCGCTGTCGAGCATGCCCGCGGTTACGTCACCGGCGGCACGCTCTTCGAAGAGATGGGCTTCTACCATATCGGCCCGATCGACGGGCACTCCTTCGACCATCTCCTGCCCGTGCTGCGCAATGTGCGCGACAATGCCAAAGGTCCGGTGCTGATCCATGTGGTGACGCAGAAGGGCAAGGGCTATCCGCCGGCGGAAGCCGCGGCCGACAAGTATCACGGGGTCAACAAGTTCGACGTCATCACCGGCGCCCAGGCGAAGGCTAAGCCGAATGCGCCGGCCTATACCTCGGTCTTTGCCGATGCGCTGACGCAGGAAGCCGGTTTCGACGACAAGATCGTCGCCGTCACCGCCGCAATGCCGTCCGGCACCGGTCTCGACAAATTCGCCAAGGTCCATCCGTCGCGCTGCTTCGACGTCGGCATTGCCGAGCAGCACGCCGTAACCTTTGCCGCCGGTCTTGCTTCCGAAGGCTACAAGCCCTTTGCAGCGCTTTACTCCACCTTCCTCCAGCGTGGCTACGACCAGGTGGTGCACGATGTAGCGATCCAGGGCCTGCCCGTGCGCTTCCCGATCGATCGCGCCGGCTTCGTCGGCGCCGACGGTCCGACCCATGCCGGTTCGTTCGACACGACCTATCTGGCGACGCTGCCCGGTTTCGTGGTGATGGCTGCCGCGGACGAGGCGGAGCTCAAGCACATGGTGCGCACTGCCGCCGCCTATGATGCCGGCCCGATCTCGTTCCGTTATCCGCGCGGCGAAGGCGTCGGCGTCGAAATGCCCGAGCGCGGCCAGATTCTCGAGATCGGCAAGGGCCGCGTCGTCAAGCAAGGATCGAAGGTGGCGTTGCTTTCCTTCGGCACGCGCCTTGCCGACTGTCTGCTGGCCGCCGAAGACCTCGACGCCGCCGGCCTTTCGACGACCGTTGCCGACGCCCGCTTCGCCAAGCCGCTTGACCATGACCTCATCCGCCAGCTGGCCCGTAACCATGAGGTGCTGACCACCATCGAGGAAGGCGCCGTCGGCGGCTTCGCCAGCCATGTGCTGCAGTTTCTCGCTGAAGACGGCCTGCTCGACGGCGGCCTCAAGGTCCGCCCGATGGTCATGCCCGACATCTGGATGGAGCAGGCCAAGCCCGAAGCGATGTATGCCGCCGCCGGTCTCGACCGTGCCGGCATCGTCTCTACTGTTTTCAAGGCGCTCGGCCAGAAGCAGGATATCGGCATCGGCGCTGCCGGCTGACACGAACGGCGCCCCGTTTAAAAGCAAAACCCCGGCTCTGGTCGGGGTTTTGCTTTTTGTGGATACCGTCGGAGTTCCCGTCTGCGCCATCGCTGTGTTCCCACGAGACAAAGATCTGCGGGGTTGAACCACTCGGCGGAGGCAACTGGTGTAGCGTGGCGCAGGCGGCGGACGGTAAGTATTCCCCGATTTCTTGGGTTTCCTAGCTGTTAAGCCCAAAGCGGGTCATCGCTCCGAGCGCGAGGGGCTTGCCATTGGGGCGGCAAGTCGCCATGAGAAGCACATGTCAGAAGAACGCCAGAATGAAGAACACAGAAACAGGGTGCGCCTGGATCAGTTGCTGCTCAACACGGGACTGGTCGCCAGCCGCGCCCGCGCCCGAGACGCGATCCAGCGCGGCACCGTCAAGGTCGATGGCCGCACAGTGACCAAGCCGTCATTGATGTTCGCCGAAAGCGTGACGATCACCATTGATGACCCGGCGCAGGACTATGTCTCCCGCGCGGCGCTGAAACTTGTCGCGGCACTCGATCATTTCGCGCTCGATCCCTCGGGCGAAAGCTGTCTCGATATCGGTGCCTCGACCGGCGGCTTCACCGAAGTGCTGTTGAAGCGCGGGGCAGAGCACGTGGTTGCCATCGACGTCGGTCACGGCCAGATCCATCCGCGCATCGAAGGTGACCCGCGTGTCACCAGCATCGAGGGCCTCAACGCCCGCGCGATGACTGAGGACGACGTCGACAACCGAGAAGTCACCTTCGTCGTCTCGGACGTCTCGTTCATCTCGCTGAAGCTCGCCCTCCCCCCGGCGCTCGAGATGGCGCTTCCCGGCGCGCACTGCATCCTGCTGGTCAAGCCTCAGTTCGAGGCCGGCCGCGACGCGATCAGCAAGGCGGGGCTGCTCAAGGACCCCGACAGCGCGCCGGCCGTTGCTGCCGAACTCGAGCGTTGGCTCGTGGAGGACATGGGCTGGCAGAGCCTCGGCCTCATCCCCTCGCCCATTGCCGGCGGCGACGGCAATGTCGAATTCCTGCTGGCGGGCAAGAAGCCATGAGCACCGAGACCGTCACCATCAACCGGCTCGGCGCCCAGGGCGACGGTATTGCAGAAGGCCCTGACGGGCCGATCTATGCGCCCTTCACGCTGCCCGGCGAAAGTGTGGCGCTCGCGGTCAACAAGTCGCACGGCACGCTGATCTCGCTGAGGGAACCGTCACCCGAGCGCATCGAGCCGCACTGTCGGCATTTCGGGCCCGATGGTGTCAACGGCACCTGCGGCGGCTGCACGCTGCAGCATGCGTCGGACACGCTCTATCACGGCTTCAAGCGCGATCTCGTCATCGCTGCCTTGAAGTCGAAAGGCCTGAAGCCCGAGGTGGCCCCCCTCATTACCGCCCAGCCGGGCCAGCGCCGGCGCGCGGTCTTCACTGCCCGCAAGACCGAGAAGGATCTGCTTCTCGGTTTCAACCAGGCCGAAAGCCACCACATCGTCGCGATCTCCGAATGTCCGATCGCGAGCCCGGGCATCGTCTCGAAGCTCGCAACCATCGCCAGAATCGGCACGGCGATGGCCGTCAATGCCGAGCCTTTCCGTATCACCGTGCTCGAAACGCTCTCCGGCCTCGACCTCGCTGTCGATGGCATCAAGAAGCTCGACGACCGCGAGCGCCGCCGCACGGTCGAAGCGGTGCTTGGCGAGCGTGGCATCGCCCGCGTCAGCCTCAATGGCGAAATCATCGTCGAGCCGGTGAGACCGGTGATCGATTTCGGCGGCGTTTCCGTTTCACCGCCCCCAGGCAGCTTCACCCAGGCGACGGCGCAAGCCGAGGAAGCGATGGCGAAGCTGGTGCTCGACCATCTCGGCAAGGCCAAGCGCGTCGCCGATCTCTTTGCCGGCTGCGGCACCTTCGCACTGCGCATCGCCCGCAAGGCGCGCGTTCATGCGGTCGAGGGCGAGGACAAGGCGCTCAAGGCGCTCGATTTCGCCGCGCGCAACACGCAAGGGCTGAAGCCCGTGACGATCGAAAAGCGCGACCTCTTCCGCCGCCCGGTCATGGCGCAGGAGTTGAAGGTCTTTGACGCGATCGTCTTCGACCCGCCGCGGGCCGGCGCCGAGGCGCAATGCCAAGAGATCGCCCGCTCCGGCGTCAAGAAGATCGTGGCCGTTTCCTGCAATCCGGTCACGCTGGCCCGCGACCTCTCGATCCTGACCGCCGCCGGCTACCGCATCACCTCGGTGACGCCGATCGACCAGTTCCTCTGGTCGTCTCATGTCGAGGCGGTGGCGACACTGGAGAAATAAGACAAGGCCGAGAAGTCGGCGGACGGCGTCAAGAACACCCCAATGACAAGGGCCCGGTTTCCCGGGCCTTTGTCATGTCAGGCTTGAAGCACTTGCGACACCGATTCACGACAGTGGTCTTATCGCTTTGTTATTGCAGCGTTCTGTCGATGGCCACGCTGAGCTCCGCTCAAGCTGCGCGACGACGGCCACCACTTACCGTCGGCACTTCGCCGAGGTTGAACTGGGCGAGCAGCGCATTGAGCGAAGCGGCTTCGGAGGCGAGACCATGGCTTGCCGCCGTCTGCTCTTCCACCATCGCCGCGTTCTGCTGGGTGCCCTGGTCCATGGTGTTGACGGCCGTGTTGATCTCCTGAAGACCCGTCGACTGTTCGCGCGTCGCGGTCACGATTGCGCTCACGTGCTTGTTGATCTCCTGGACTTCGGCGACGATCGTCTCCAACGCCTTGCCGGTATCGCCGACGAGCGTCACGCCGTTGCGCACCTGGTTGCCCGAGGTGGTGATCAGCGCCTTGATCTCCTTGGCGGCATTGGCCGAACGCTGGGCAAGCTCGCGCACTTCCTGGGCGACGACGGCAAAGCCCTTGCCGGCCTCGCCGGCACGGGCGGCTTCGACGCCGGCGTTCAGCGCCAGCAGGTTCGTCTGGAAGGCGATGTCGTCGATGACGCCGATGATGTTGGAGATTTCGCCCGAAGACTTCTCGATCGCGTGCATCGCCTCGACAGCGTTCGCAACGACTTCGCCTGATTTCTCGGCGCCGGCACGGGTGCGGGCAACGAGAGCGCCGACTTCCTCGGCCCGGCGGGCGGAATCCTTGACGGTCGTGGTGATCTCTTCCAGAGCAGCAGCAGTCTCTTCGACCGAGGCTGCCTGCTGCTCGGTGCGGCGGGCAAGATCGTCGGCGGCCGAGCGGATTTCCGTTGCACCGGCATCGATGCCTCGGGCGTTGGCGCCGACAGCGCGGAGCGTGTCGTGCAGCTTGGCGACCGAGTTGTTGAAGTCGGCCCTTAGACGGTCAAGGCGATCGGCGAACGGGTTGTCGATCCGGTAAGCGAGATCGCCTTCGGCCAGGCGGCCGAGGCCGGACGCCAGACCATCGACGGCCTGCTGGATCTCAGCTGCATCCCGCGCCTTCTGCGCCTCGCGCTCCAGACGCTCACGTTCCGACAGCGAACGGTTCGCATCCGCTTCGTTTTCGAGCTGCATCTTCGCAATCGTCGCGTCCCGCAGAACGCGCAGCGAGCGGGCGAGATCGCCGATTTCGTCCTTGCGCTCGGCCTCCGACAGGTCGACGTCGGTCTCGCCAGCGGCAATCTGGCCGGTAACGCCAATGACGTTGGCGACGCGCTTGCGGAAGCGGCTGGCGAGCGTCCAACCGGCAAGGATCAGGATCAAGGCCGCGACCGCGATCACCGCGATGGAGATCATCGCCAAATGGGACAGGCCGGCAAAGACCGTTGCCTGGGGCACGGACACCACGACGTACCAGGTCGTATCCGGCAGGAGCTTCACCGGCACGGCGACGGCGATGTGAACCGAGCCATCCGTATGCGTGATTTCGATCGCGTGTTCGGTCTTGCCCAGAAGCTGTCCCCAACCACCGGCTTCAAGCCCGGTGTCCTTGAGCGACTTTCCGAGGAAGGTCTGGTCTGGATGGCTGATGATGCTGCCGCCCTGGCTGATGAGCGAGACGAAACCGTCGCCGAACGGCGCCAGCTTGCCGAGTTCCTTGGAGAGCTCACCAAGGGCCATGTCCACGCCGTCGACACCGACGAAGGCATTGTCGAGCTTCAGTGGCACCATGATCGACGTCATCAGCACGTCCTGGCCGTTGATCTTGTAGAAATAGGGCTCGGTGATCATGTCACGGCCGGTCTTCTTGGGGACCTGATAGTAGTCGCCCGCGCCCGGCTTGTCGTAATCGACCAGCGCCTCGTGAACAATCTTATCCCCCGAGCGGGCGATGTAGGGAACATACCGGCCGCTGGCGTCATGGCCCGGCTTGCCCGCATACTCCGCGTCCTTGCCATCGAAGGCATTTGGTTCCCAACCGGTGCTGAGGCCGACGGCCAAGGGGTTGTCGGCAATCAGCTTCTTCAGCAGTGCCACCGTGCCTTCGCGCGAGGCGGTGCCGCCGTCTTTCATGGCATAGAGGGCGGAACGCATATTGTTCGCCAGCGTCTTGGTTTCTGCGAACCTCGCCTCAACATTCGCAGCGCTGGTATAGGCGGCGTTAGTCATCTCAGCGATGCTGCGTTCCTTCAGCTGCTGATAGGATAGCCAGAACACGATGGCGGCCGTGACCATACAGGTCAAAAGGCCAGTCATCACAATGGCAAACATGTTTCGTGCCGTCGCAGTCTTGAGAATCACCGTTCGTCTCCCTTCGCGCGATCGCTTGAAAAAGCAGATCGCGAGCAAACTTCGAACGCGTGAAGGAAAGCCGAAACACGCGCAGCGTGAGGCAGGTGTCTGGAACACATCGGCTGCCCCGAGGCGACCTTTTCGGGAGATGGACTCTATCGGCGGATGTGCGGTGCGAAGTCATTTCGCGGCAGTCGAAAGGTATGCTTCGACACTTTATCAAACCGTAAAAAAGGAAAGACGGAACAACGAATTAGGGCACGCCGACCGATTTTCGAGAAGCGGGCGCCAAAACGCAAAGACCCGGAGTTGCGCTCCGGGTCTTGTTTCGCATTTAAGGTGTTTTTTTGCCTATGCAGCGCGGCGACGCGGTGCCGGCGCATAGGTACTCTGGGTATCGCCGAGGTTGAACTGGGCGAGCAGCGCATTGAGCGAAGCGGCTTCGGAGGCAAGACCATGGCTTGCCGCCGTCTGCTCTTCCACCATCGCCGCGTTCTGCTGGGTGCCCTGGTCCATGGTGTTGACGGCCGTGTTGATCTCCTGAAGACCCGTCGACTGTTCGCGCGTCGCGGTCACGATTGCGCTCACGTGCTTGTTGATCTCCTGGACTTCGGCGACGATCGTCTCCAACGCCTTGCCGGTATCGCCGACGAGCGTCACGCCGTTGCGCACCTGGTTGCCCGAGGTGGTGATCAGCGCCTTGATCTCCTTGGCGGCATTGGCCGAACGCTGGGCAAGCTCGCGCACTTCCTGGGCGACGACGGCAAAGCCCTTGCCGGCCTCGCCGGCACGGGCGGCTTCGACGCCGGCGTTCAGCGCCAGCAGGTTCGTCTGGAAGGCGATGTCGTCGATGACGCCGATGATGTTGGAGATTTCGCCCGAAGACTTCTCGATCGCGTGCATCGCCTCGACAGCGTTCGCAACGACTTCGCCGGACTTCTCGGCACCGGCACGGGTGCGGGCAACGAGAGCGCCGACTTCCTCGGCCCGGCGGGCGGAGTCCTTGACGGTCGTGGTGATCTCTTCCAGAGCCGCAGCAGTCTCTTCGACCGAGGCTGCCTGCTGCTCGGTGCGGCGGGCAAGATCGTCGGCGGCCGAGCGGATTTCCGTTGCACCGGCATCGATGCCGCGGGCGTTGGCGCCGACAGCGCGGAGCGTGTCGTGCAGCTTGGCGACCGAGTTGTTGAAGTCGGCGCGCAACCGATCGAGGCGATCGGCAAACGGGTTGTCGATGCGGTAAGCGAGATCGCCCTCGGCAAGGCGGCCGAGGCCGGACGCCAGACCATCGACGGCCTGCTGGATCTCAGCTGCATCCCGCGCCTTCTGCGCCTCGCGCTCCAGACGTTCACGTTCCGACAGCGAACGGTTCGCATCCGCTTCGCTTTCGAGACGGGCACGCTCGACGGCATTCGCCTTGAAGATGGCGACGGCCGCGGCCATCGAGCCGATCTGGTCGGTACGCTCTTCGCCGGGAATTTCGACGTTGTGGTTGCCCGAAGCGAGCTTCTCCATCGCGCCGGTCATCTCCGTCACCGGACGGATGACCAGACGGTTGAGGAAGGTCGCAAGGAAGACCAGCATCACGCCGACGGCCAGGATGGTGGCGATGGTGGCGGCGATGCGGAACTGGTCGATCGCCGAGTAGGCGGCGTCGGCATCAATGACGAAGCCGACATACCATTCGACCGACGGCAGACCCTGGACCGGAACGAAGCTCACCAGCATCGGCTTGCCGCCGAGCTCGGTGTTCATGATGCCGGAGCCGATCGTCGGCGTGTCGATCGGGAAGGCGTCGGTGAGCGACTTGGTGACGAGCTTGGCATCCGGATGCACGAGGATCTGGCCGTCCTTGCTGGCGAGGAAGGCGAAGCCTTCACCGCCGACATCGACGCCCTTGATCATTGCCACCAGCGTATCGAGCGAAAAGTCGCTGGCCGCAACGCCATAGAGCTTGCCATCACGCTTGACCGGGACGGCGGCGCTGATGATCAGCGCGCCACTGGAGGCGTCGACATAGGGCTCGGTCAAGACGCGGGCGTCGGCCTTGACGGCCTGCTGGTACCAGGGGCGCTGGCGCGGATCGTAGCCGGCCGGCATCGGATTGTCCGGCCAGGTGATGAACTTGCCGCTTTCATTGCCGACATAGGTCGACATGAACTCGCTGGTCAGAACGTCGTTCTTCAGGATCGGCTGGATGGCGCTATCGTCCGCGACGTTGCCGGTGGCATTGGCCACCATCGCCGTCAGCGTAACGCGGCCGTTCAGCCACTTGGCGACGCTCTGGGCGGCCTGCGTGCCGGATGAGGCAATGTTCTCCTCGACGGCCTTGGTCGTGGTGCCACGCTGCAGCGTGTCGATGTAAACGGAAAAGCCGGCAAAGGCGCCGACAACGACACAGGACGCGGCAACCAGAATGCGCGTCATGAGGTTCGATCGCTTGGACAAGATGGGCTCCCAATGGGTGCCGGCGCTCACCGCCGGACATGAGCTCTCGATGATTTTCGCGCAGCACCCTTCGCCCGTCTGGATGACGGCGAGCAGATGCGTACGGAAAACGTTGAACATGCCAGAAGGCGGAGCCAGCCATGCTTCATGCGGCTGGGGCCTCTCAAAATGAGGATAGGCCTATCGCGCCGCACGCTAGCGATCGCTATTTAAGAACAAATTAAAATTGAACTATGCAAGTTCGCGATGCCGACGGCAACGCGATCTTTACTGTCCGGAGGCTAGGACATCCCCCCGAACGCAAAACGGGCGCCGTTCGGCACCCGTATCTCGCCTCGCAATGGGCAAGACGTATCAGCGGCGCATAAAGGCCTCGAATGCGGCACGCGCCTCGGCACTCTTCAACTGCGCGGCGAAATGCTTGGCTTCCTCGTCGATGCGCGCAAGAACGTCGTTGCGGTCGCCACGGACGAGGTCGCGGGCGATGCGAAGCGCTTCCGGCGGCTTTTTGGCGAGACGGGCGGCGAGTGCCAGCGTTTCTTCTTCCACCGCGTCCTGGCCGACGATCTTCCAGATCAGCCCTGCGTCCAACGCACCTTTGGCATCGAGCGGCTCGCCCGCCGCAAGCAAGGCGAAAGCCCGCTGATGGCCCATGATGCGCGGCGCTATCAGGCTCGACGCGGCTTCCGGCACCAGCGCCAGATCGACGAAGGGCGTCTTGAACAGCGAACGTTCAGAGGAGATCGTCAGGTCGCAATGCAGATGGATCGTCGTGCCGATGCCGATCGCCAGGCCATCGACGCCCGAGACGATGGGTTTGGTTGCGGTCGCCAGCGCCTTCAGGAACTCGATCACCTCCATGCCCATGGAGCCACCCATGGCGAAGGCGAGAAAATCGGCCATGTCGTTGCCGGCGGAGAAACAACCATCGGTGCCCAGGAAGGCGGTGGCGCGCACGGCCGGATCGCTTGAGGCAACCGTCAGCGCATTGGTCATCTTCGCGTACATGTCGCGAGTGATGGCGTTCTTCTTTTCCGGCCGGTTGAAGCGGATCACCTGGACGCCGGGATAGGCTTCCGGCCGCTCGATGAGCACGTGGTCGGTCATGACAATTCCTCTCAAGCCAGAACGGCGCGGGCGACGGCCAGGCTGTCGGCGCCGTTGACGACACGATCCTTCAGGGCGGTCGTTTCCGCCAGGAGGTTTTCGGCGGTGAAGCGGCAGAGTGCGATGCGCTGGTCTTCCTTGCCGTCAGCCACTTCGGCCAGACCGCCCTTCGCCAGATAGGCGCCGCTCAGCGTCAGGCCGAACAGGCGCTGATAGGCCGTCGCGCCAGCGAGCGCTTCGGCGAGCTTGCCGCCGGCGACGGCCGCGATCAGCCACTCCGTCGCAGCCGAAAGATCATCCAGTGCCGCATCAAGGCGCGCCGCCGTCTCGCCGAAACCATTCCGGTTCGAGGCGCGCACGGCCTGCGCGATCTCGCGCAGTTCGCCGATGAAGCCGCGCACATGCGCGCCGTCGGAGAGCGGCAGCTTGCGGGTGACGAGATCGATCGCCTGGATGCCGTTGGTGCCCTCGTAGATCGGGGCGATGCGGGCGTCCCGCAGGTAGCGGGCGGCACCGGTTTCCTCGATAAAGCCCATGCCGCCATGCACCTGGATGCCCATCGAGGCGACGTCGACGCCGGCGTCGGTCGAGAAGGACTTGGCAATCGGCGTCAGCAGGCTGGAGCGCTCCTGCCAGTATTTTGCTTTTTCGCCTTCAGCCGCATGCGCCATGTCGACGGCGTGGGCACAGGCATAGGAGATCGCGCGCGACCCTTGCGTCAGCGCCTTCATCGTCAGAAGCGTGCGGGCGACATCGGGATGCTCGATGATCGGGCTCATGCCCTGCCCCGTCCAGCCGGGCGCTTTGCCCTGGGTGCGTTCCTTGGCAAAGGCGATCGCCTTCTGGGTGGCGGCGTCTGCGATGGCGACGCCCTGCATGCCGACGGCGAGACGCGCATTGTTCATCATGGTGAACATGCAGGCGAGACCGCGGTTTTCCTCGCCGATCAGATAGCCGATCGCGCCCTTCTCTGCGCCGAACTTGCCGTCGCCGTAGATCATCGTGCAGGTCGGCGAACCGTGGATGCCGAGCTTGTGTTCGAGCGAATGGCAGAAGAGATCATTGCGTTCGCCGAGCGAACCGTCATCCTTGACCAGGAACTTCGGCACCAGGAAGAGCGAAATACCCCTCGTCCCCGCCGGCGCGTCGGGAAGCCGGGCGAGCACCAGATGGATGATGTTGTCGGTGAAGTCGTGTTCGCCCCAGGTGATGAAGATCTTCTGGCCGAAGATGCGGTAGGTGCCGTCGTCGCGGCGCTCGGCGCGGGTCTTCAGCACGCCGAGATCGGAGCCGGCATGCGGCTCGGTCAGGTTCATCGTGCCGGTCCATTCGCCAGAGACCATCTTCGGCAGATAGGTGGCTTTCAGCGCTTCAGAGCCGTGCTTTTCCAGCGCCTCGACGGCGCCCATGGTGAGTGTCGGACCAAGCGCGAAGGCCATGGAGCCGGCGTTCCACATCTCCATGGCGGCGACATGCAGCATGTGCGGCAGGTTCTGGCCGCCGAATTCTTCTGGAGCCGTCAACCCGTTCCAGCCGCCAGCGATCCAATTGTGATAGAGGTCACGCCAGCCATCCGGCGTCTCGACCTTTCCTTCGACCAGACGCGAGCCCTGACGGTCGCCGACGTCGCCGAGGGGCGCCACCTCCTCCGTCGCGAATCGGCCCGCTTCCGACAGGATGGCATCGACCAGATCTTCGCCGAGGTCGCCGAGCGCACCCGATTGCAGCGCGTCGCCCATGCCTGCCACGTGTTTCAGCGTAAACGCGATCTCGTCGACGGGTGCCTTGTACATGATGATCCTCCCAGATAGCCAGGTCGCGCAGGGCGCATCCTCGTTGCGCCGAACACTATTGATTTTTACGTAAACGTCAACGTCAATTGCCGCACTCTGCCACGACGTCGCGCCGCTTCGACTGTAACAAAACTGTCATCAACGGCGCATAGAAGCCAAGGCATAAGGCTTTTGCCAAGGCGTTCAGATGAACCTGATTTCCCCCGAAATACCCGGCATCGTCTGGGCCTATCGTTTCCTGCCAGGCGAAAGCCGCTGCCAGCGCATCGCCACCGACGCTTCGGTCGACAGCCTGCTGACTGGCGAAGGATGGGTCTGGGTTCATCTGGCGCTCTCCGATGCACGCACGCCTGCCCTCATCGAGCGGATCGGCAACCTTCCGCCACTCGCGGTCACCGCGCTGACCAGCCACGACACGCAGGCCGCGATTACGGTTTCGGATGATATCGTACACGGCACGCTCGTCGACTTCGAGCGCACCTTCGATGCCGTGACCAAGACGATCGGCTGGCTGCATTTCGCCGTCAGCGACCGGATCATCATCACCACCCGTCTGCATCCGTTGCGCAGCATCGACCGCGTCAAGGCGGCCGTGGAGAAGAGCACGAAATGTGCCCGCCCGATCGACCTCTTCGAGATGATCGTGATCGAGTTCCAGCGCACATTGATCTCGCTGGTTCTGGAATTGACCGAGGAACTGAACGTCATCGAGGATCATGTCTATGGCGCGGCCGGACATCGCCAGCAGCCAGGCCTTGCGCCGCTCCGCCGCACGGTGGTGCGGCTTCATCGGCATCTGCGCACGATCCTGGCTTTGCTGAGGCGGGCGGCCGCCTCGGATGAAGACGAGGTGCCCCCCGGTTTCATCGACGTTGCCGAGCGGCTTTCCGACCGGCTCGAGGCGGTCGACCGCGACGTCTTCGCTTTGCAGGAACGGGCACGACTGCTGCACGAAGAAATCGACAGCAAGATCTCCTCGGAAACCAACCGCCACCTCTACATCCTGTCGCTGATGACCGCATTCCTGCTGCCGCCGACGCTCGTGACCGGTTTCTTCGGCATGAACACCGGGGCGCTCCCCTTCGCCGACGGCACCGGCACGCTCTATGCGGCGCTGTTCATCGCACTTTCCATGGCCTTTGCCTGGTGGATCCTCAGGCGGATCGGCATTCTTTGAATGTCAGAGAAAAGGCCGGCAGCGAAAGCCCCCGGCCCTGCTCACCCCTTAGCTATAGGGCGAATAGCACTGCTGGCGCGGGCCGCCATAGGGCTGATAACTATTGTCATAGGCCCTGTAGGACCGGTACCGGTTGGCGCACCATTGCACATGGCGGCTGCCGTAGACGGGAGCCGGACGCTCGTAGCGCGGCGGCTGGGCGATTGCCCCGCCGATGATCACGCCGGTGCCGAAGGCGGCCATCGGGTACCACCAACCGTTATAGTAACGGTATCCCGGACGGCGGTAGTTATAACCGCGGTAGCCATTGTAGTAGTAATAGTTGCCGCGGCGTTCATACCCCGGCCTGCGATACTGAACGTTCGTCGCCTCGTTCTGCCGCTCGACGCGAGGCGGCGTCGGCATGAACGCCTGCGACGGGGCCGCGGACGTCAACAGAACTGCCGCGGCAATAATCGCAGAAAACCACCGGCTCTTCCCGGTCTTCAGCAAAGTCTTCATCAAAACCTCCATAACCGAATCCACGCTCCGCAGGGTGCCAAAAAATCGGGCGACCACGGGAACTTCAGCCTCTGCGTGATTTCACCCGGTTCGCTGCAAAACCGGGGATGACCCTCAGCCGGGAAAACCGAAACCAGCCAGCAACGCATAAGTCACCGGTTTTGTTCCATCTTCAGACATCGCGGCTGCTGCGGATCAATAGCTGCAGATCGGCAGCAGTGACGGCTTCGGCGCATTCGTTCATCCGCCTGTCGGCGTCGAAGGCATCACGCGACACACCAATATTATGCAAGGCATTGCTCATATACAGCCGGAGGTCGGTATACTTTCGCGCGCCGCTCCAGCACAGTCCGCCTCGGGGGCTGGGATTTACGATACATTAACGATACTGTCGGCAATCTCAGAGAATGGCAAAGCGGTATATCTCCACCACAGGGATGATTCTGCGCCTCGCGACCTTTCTAGGTCTGGCTTTCGCGGCGGCGATCGCACGCGCCGGTGAACTGGAACCCTGGAAGACCAAGTCCAACGCCATCATCGTCGATGCCTATGAGATGAACAGCATCGACTGGGAAACGATGCTTGCGGACAAGCGCATCTCCGGCTTCATCGCCAAGGCCTCCGATGGCCTGCCCGAGAGCTTCTCCTGCACCGGCGACCACAACGGCGACACCTTCAACCACTGCAAGACCATGTGGCGCAAATACGCCGTCAGCCGTGAGCTCTACCAGACCCGGCGCATGATCGCCCGCACACACGGGCTGCTGTGGGGTGCCTACCATCTCGCCCGTCCCGGCAATCCCGTCGACCAGGCGAACCATTTCCTCGACTACGCCGAGCCGCGCGACGACGAGTTGATGGTCCTCGATCTCGAGGGCATCGATGCGGAGAAATACATGTCGCTAGAGGATGCCGCGATTTTCGCCGGCCACGTCAAGACCCGCACCGGACGTTATCCGATCCTCTATACCAACCACATCACGGCCAAATATATCGCCGCGCACCGCGCCAAGCACCGGCTGCTGTCGCGCCTGCCGCTCTGGTACGCGCGCTACAAGCCGGATATCCGCCAGGTCTTCCCGATGGGCAATTGGGAAAGCTATGCGTTGTGGCAGTTCTCGTCCGGCATCAATTGCGGCAAACGGCGTTGCCCCTACCGCGTGCCAGGGACGCTCGACGATATCGACGTGAATGTCGCTGCAAAGTCGCCGCTAGCGCTGAAAGCGATTTGGGCGCAGGGTGCCTTGCTACCTGAAAAGCCATTGCCGCTCACCCTCGTTGCTCAAGCCGAGCAGGGGACGGGCATGCACGCGGTCGCACGGGCCTCCGCAACGCTTGGCGAGCCGCTGCTCGTCAGCCGTGCCGGTGCCACGAGCGGCGCCGGCAGCGGCGTCGACAGGCTGGTGACGGGCTCGATCGACTTCGCTCGCCACGAGCGCGCCCTACAGGTGGCGGTCGCCGCCGATGACGCGGCACAGGGCGGTTGTATCGGCGCGGTTGCCAATGCCGACAATCTACGGCGCGTTGCAATCAAGCCTGCGCCCTGCAACACGCCCTGATCCTTCAGGCTTCGATCTGGACATCTCCCAGCGGCCGCGAGCAACAGGCGAGGATGTAACCCTCGTCGATCTCGTCATCGAGAATACCGCCATTGTGGTTCATCTCGACCTCGCCCGCGACCTTCATCACCCGGCAGGTGCCGCAGATACCGCCCTCGCAGGCAGCGCCGATCCTCACACCGTTGGCGCGTGCCGTCTGCAGGATCGTTTGGCCGGGTTTCGCCTCGACCTCCTTGCCGCTCATGGTGAAGGCGACCTTGGCCGCCTGAACCTCACCATCATCGCCGGCACCGGCGCGCACGGCGATCTCTTCCGCGGCAGGTGCTGCCGCCGGCTGGAAGCTCTCCTCGTGATAGCGGGCCATGTCGAAGCCGGCTGCCTTCAGCATCTCGCGCACACCGCGCATGAACGGTTCCGGACCGCAGCAGAACACCGTGCGCTCCTGGAAGTCGGGAGCGAGCAACGGTAGCTTGGCACCGTCGATGCGGCCGCGCAGGCCGTGCCAGCCGTGACGCGCCTCGTGCCCTTCGACGATGAAGCCGAGATTCAGCCCGGACATCTGTGTCGCCAGAACCTCGAGCTCCGAGCGAAACAGAAGGTCGTCCGGCCGGCGAGCACAGGAGATGAAGGTGACATCGGTCTCCGGCACGCAGTCGGCCATCCAGCGCGTCATCGACATCATCGGGGTGATGCCGGATCCGGCGGAGATAAACAGGTACTTTTCGCCGGGATGACGGACGAAGCTGAAATCTCCGAGCGGTCCAAAAGCCCGGAGCTTCATGCCCGGCTTCAGGTGATCGAACATCCAGCGGGTGCCGACGCTGTCGGCCTGCGCCTTCACCGTGACGGCAATCGACAGCGGTCGCGATGGCGTCGACGACAGGGTGTAGGTGCGCATGACCGGTTCGTCGGCGACCGGCAATTCGAGGGTGACGAACTGGCCGGGCAGATAACGAAACCAGGCGGGCTTCTCCGCACGGAAGGTGAAGGTCATGACATCGGCGGTTTCGACAACCGCCGATGTGCATTCGAGCATCTGCTGCCGGTCGATCCAGACATGCAGTTCGTCGAAATGATGGAAGGAGGACGCCATCTGCATGTCAGGCGACCTTTGAGAGCGGAGCCGCATCGCCCTGCAGGCGCTGCTCCATGAACTTGCAGTACCATTCGACGAACTGCATCACGCCACCCTCGTGCTCCGGCGAATACGGACCGGGCTCATAGGCCGGCGAGCGGATGCCGAAGGCATTTTCCTCGACGATCTGGCGATCCTGGTCGTTGGTCTCGGTCCAGACATGAGTCAGATCCTCGAGCGTGTAGTCGACACCTTCGACCGCGTCCTTGTGGACCAGCCACTTCGTTGTCACCTGCGTGAGTTCCGGCCCCAGCGGCAACACGCGGAAGGTGATGGCGTGATCCGAAAGCACGTGGTTCCAGGTCGTGGGGTAGTGGAACATCAGGAGCGTGCCGATCTGCTTCTGCCTGACATCGGCCGACAGCGCCCTTTTTACGGCGGGCGCACCCGACATGGTGTAGCTTTCGGCATTATCGACCAGCGGCATGCGCGCGGCGCGGAACTGGCCGGTCGGCGACATCCGGAACTCGCTCGGCAGGCCCTCGGCCTCGCACTTCGCCCAATGGGCGGCAATCACCGGATCGTCCTTGGCGCCCTGCACCCCGGTCGCGGTCGGCGCTTCCGGATAGGTCCGGCAGAGTTCGGGGTGATTGGCGGCGCAGTGGTAGCACTCGCGGTTGTTCTCCCAAACGAGCTTCCAGTTGCCCTTTTCGATGATGGTGCTTTCGAAGGCGACCTTGGTCTCTCCCAGCCGGTGCGGCGCGAGGTAGGGGAATGCCAGCTCGCGGAAGGCGGCGAAATCCGCCGGCGTCTCCGACAGGTTGATGAAGATGTAGCCGCCGACCGTTTCGCAATGGATCTGCTTCAGGCTGTGGGCAGCCTTGTCGAAGTCCTCGCCCATCTGGCGCGCAAAGAGCAGCGAGCCGTCGAGCTCATAGGTCCATTGATGATAGGGACAGACGAGCTTCGCCGAAGAGCCCTTGTGCTGCGTGCAGACGCGGGAGCCGCGGTGGCGGCAGGAGTTGTGGAGCGCGCGGATCGTGCCCTGGCGATCGCGGGTGATGACGACGGGATAGTCGCCGACCTGGACGGTGAAATAGTTGCCGGCCCGCGGGATTTCGCAATCGTGGCCGATGAACAGCCAATCCCGATACCAGATGTTTTCCAGGTCCTGCCGGTAATAGTCGGGGTCGATGTAGAAGGCCCGATCGAGGCTGTAGCCGTCACGCCGGCCCTTCAGCTTGCGAAGCATATCGGTCTTGGTATCCATGTCCTGTCCTCATGCGCCATGTTTCGGAGAGGCAGGACAGGAACCCGCATGGGCGCACGCCCATGCGTTTTAGGCTCCGATCCGGCTGCCCGCCGCAACCCGTTACGGTTATGTCTGTCAAGGCTGGTTTCCGGGCTCAGGAGCCGTCCTTCGAAGGACCAGCCCGGCGCCTTCCCGGACGGAAAACCGTCCAGTGGCCTTTTGCCGAGGCTTTCGCTCCACCACCGTTGCGGGGGCAGCGCCGGGATTTGACCGGCTTCCCAATTCTCCGCCTTCCCCTTTGGAAGACGACACCTTGAGTAAGGATATGTAAGCGCGGAAGGCGCCTCGGCAGGCGCCGGATAGCGACATTCAATTCCAGAATGACGACACGATCGAAACCGCCTTTTGGAAACGGATGCGAGAATTTTTCACTTTATAAACATATAGATAGATCAAAAATTGGGCAGATGCCGTCTTTTGTGACTGACATGACGCAGACACAGGAAGGCTTCGCCCGTTTGCGACATTCCCATGAATGTGCAGGGGCATCTTCCGCGAACGAAAGGAAATCCTTCATTAACCATAAGCCACTAGGCTTGCCGGCGGACGAAGATGTCCGGCAGGCAGATGGCACACTGACGATCATGGCAAAGTTCAGATATTACGACGCTGCGGCCGAGAAGCCGCCGGCGGTCATGCCGAAGACGGCCGTTCACACCGAGTTTCTGCGCACCGGCAGGATCAACCGCCGGCAATGGCTGCCGAGCGAGCGACGGTATCTGAGCTACGAAGAAGTCGCGGACAGGACCGGCAAGAAGCTCGCGACCGCCGGTGACACGACGCACAAGCGGATCAACGGCTTTCATGCCTCGATCCAGTTTCCCAAGCTGATTTTCCACCGCACGCTCGTCGGCAAGCCGCATCTCGGCTATTGCCATGTGACGGCGGCGCGGACGGCGGTCACGCCTTCCAAGGACATCACCTGGTCGTTCTACTTCGCCAATTTCTTCAGCGACCTTGGTGATGAGACGCATTTCTTCGACCGTATCCAGAGCGGCTATTCCCGCATGTATTTCGCGGTCGCGATCGAGCCGAACGCCGAAGACGGACAGATGGTCATCAACCGCAACGTCCGCGACAACGGGCTCCTCTTCCGCACGGACGACCCCAAGGTTGCTCTCAAGAACGTGCTGATGCTGGGTGCCCGGGACTCCGCGCTGCGCCGCATCATCCGCAGTCTCTGAGGCAGCAACCGAACGCCCCAAAAAAAATCGTTCTGTTTTCCCGGCACGTCCGTTAAGGAAGCGTCGGAAAGGAAACGGCATGGCAGAGATCATCGACACAGGCAGGGAACCGGACCGCGCGATCGAACGCGCCTGCGCCGTTCTTGCCGAAGGCGAACCGGTCGCGATTCCCACCGAAACCGTCTATGGCCTTGCCGCCGACGCCACCAATCCCGATGCGATCAGCCGCATCTACGAGATGAAGGGCCGGCCGCGCTTCAATCCGCTGATCTCGCATGTCTCCGACATGGCGATGGCCGAGGCCCATGTGCGCTTCGACCCGATTTCCCGACGCCTGGCGGAAACCTTCTGGCCCGGACCCCTGACGCTGATCTTGCCGCAGCGGCCCGATAGCAGCGTGCATGCGCTGGCCTCGGCCGGCCTCGACACGCTTGGCATCCGCATGCCCGACGGCTTTTCGCGCCGGGTGATCGCCCGCTTCGGGCGGCCGCTCGCAGCGCCCAGCGCCAACACCTCGGGCAAGATCAGCCCGACCAGTGCGGTCCATGTCGATGCGGATCTCGGCGAAAAGCTGAAACTGATCCTCGACGCAGGCCCGGCCGAAATCGGCTTGGAGTCCACGATCATCAAGGTCGATGGCGACGAGATCCGGCTGCTCCGCCCCGGCGGCCTCGATGCCGCAGAAATCGAGCGCCTGCTCGATCGTCCGGTGATCCGACCGGAAACGGCGGGAGCAACGATCGAGGCGCCGGGCATGCTGGCCTCCCACTACGCGCCCGGCGCGGCCGTCAGGCTCGATGTTGCCGATGTGCGTGCAGGCGAGGCCTTGATCCGCTACGGCGGCGGCCGGATCGCCGGCGAGGAACAGGCGGCCATCGTTCTCGATCTCAGCCCGACCGGAAATCTTCACGAAGCGGCAGCCAATCTCTTCGACTACATGAAGCGGGCCGACGCCAGCGGCGCTGCGACGATCGCCTTCGGGCCGATCCCTTCGGAAGGATTGGGAGAAGCGATCATCGACCGGCTGCAGCGTGCGGCGGCGCCGCGAGGGTGAGATCGCGTGCGGCTTCTCCTCCGCACCCCGCCCTCACCGGACGGCCGCGATTGCGGTTATGATCGCAGCCGATAGGAACCGAGGATCGTGTCTTCAGATCGACCGATCCGATAGCGCGCTCAAGCGCAGTGCGAAGGCAGACTCATGACGACCCTTCCCTCTCCTGAACTCATCGCCTCCTTCGTCGAGATCGTCGGCAGCGCCAATGCGCTCACCGCCGAAGCGGACAAGGCGCGCTATCTCGTCGAATCCCGCGGGCTCTTTCGCGGCACGACGCCGATGGTGCTTCGCCCCGGTTCGGTCGACGAGGTCTCTCGCATCATGAAACTCGCCAGCGCGACCCGCACCGCGATCGTACCGCAGGGCGGCAACACCGGCCACGTGGCCGGACAGATCCCGCGGGAAGGCAAAGCGGACATCGTGCTTTCGCTCGAACGGCTGAACCGGATTCGCGACGTGGATCCGGTCGGCAACGTGATCGTCGCGGACGCCGGATGCATTCTCGCCGACATCCAGAAGGCGGCGGACGATCACAATCGCCTGTTCCCGCTGTCGCTCGGATCGGAAGGCTCCGCGCGTATCGGCGGCAATCTCTCCACCAATGCCGGCGGCACGGCGGTGCTCGCCTATGGCAACATGCGCCAGCTCTGCCTCGGCCTCGAGGTCGTGTTGCCAACCGGCGAAATTTGGGACGGGCTGCGCCGGCTGAAGAAGGACAATACCGGCTACGACATGCGCGACCTCTTCATCGGCGCCGAGGGCACGCTCGGCGTCATCACCGGCGCGGTGCTCAAGCTATTCCCGAAACCGCTTGGACATCAGGTAGCCTTCGCCGGTGTCGGCAGTGTGGAGCATGCGCTCGCTCTCTTCGAAAAGGCCGCCAGCCTTTGCGGGCCGGCGCTGACCGGCTTCGAGCTGATGCCGCGCCTCGGCGTCGAATTCACGACGAAACATATTCCCGGCGTTCGCGACCCGATGGACACCGTCCATCCTTGGTACGCGCTGATCGACATCTCGACCTCGGATTCGGCCGAAAGCGCCGAGCGCATGGTCAACGACCTCCTGGAACAGGGCTTTGCCGCCGGTCTGGTCGAAAACGCCGTGATCGCCGCCAACGAGACGCAAGGCAAGGCGCTGTGGCATATGCGCGAAAGCATGTCGCCGGCGCAGAAACCCGAGGGCGGCTCGATCAAGCACGACGTTTCAGTGCCCGTTTCCAGCATTCCTGCCTTCATGAAGGAGGCGGACGCCGCCGTCATGAAGGCGATCCCAGGCGCGCGCATCTGCTCTTTCGGCCACATGGGCGACGGCAACATCCACTACAACATCTCGCAGCCGGTCGGCGCCGACAAGCAGGCCTTCCTCGATCGCTGGCGCGAGATCAACGCGATCGTGCACGGTATCGTTCTGAGATATAACGGCTCGATCTCGGCCGAACACGGCATAGGCCAGCTGAAGCGCGACGAGCTCGCAGAAATCCGCGCACCGATCGAGATCGAGCTGATGCAACGGATCAAGCACGCCTTCGATCCGGCGGGCATCATGAACCCTGACAAGGTGCTGCGCGCCGACCGGTGAAGCGGGCAGTCTTCTGCGGCAGGCTTAAGCACCTGCCGCAAAGGGCTCGCTGCACTTCAGGCGACCCGCGTCAGCGACCGCCTGCGCGCAACTGCGAAAGAGACAGGAGCGTCTCGGCGCTGACGCCACCTCCGCCGCTACCGCTGAGGATCGCCAGCCCCGGTGAGACGTCCGTGTTGTTTTCGACGTCATAAAGTGCCGTGAACCGCTGCAGGAGCTTCTCGAGCTTCGCGGGATCCTGCAGATCCTTGATGTTGACGACGCGCTCGATATAGGCGGCCTGCGCCTCGATCTTGGCGTTCTGCAGCCCCTCCGGCATGCTGTAGGCCGTCTTGATAACCTGGAACAGGGCGGTCTCGGCCAGGATGTCGTAAGCCGTGTTGATCTCCGGGGCCTTGCGCTTGAAATAGAGCGCCAGGCGAACGCCGCCGTTGTCGGCGCCTTCGGACTCCTCGAGCGACTGATTGAGATAGAGGTCGACCGTGGTGATCAATCCGCGCCGGGTCTGGATCTGGCCGGCCTCGCCCCGGACGATCTTGCCGTCTGTGTCGAAGTTGAAGGAGGCGACGATCCCGCGGTACTTCAGCCCGTTCGGATCGGTATTGATGAAGCTCTTGGGATCGTCCAGGTTGGACGTGAACATGTCCTTGAGGTATTCGGTCTTGACCGTTCCCGGATCGATGCCGGACCCGACGAGCACGAAATCGACCAGCCGCCGGTTCGCCAGGAAGGCGTCGAGCGTCTCGATCTTCTCGATCTCGGCCGTGTAGTACTTGGCTTCCTCCTGCGCCTTGACCTTGGCGACCTTCTTCTCTTCATCCGTGCCGAACCGGGACTTGGCGATCACATAGGCCTTGGCCGTATTCATGATGTCGGCTTCGCTCTGTGCGAGCTTTGGTGCGCCGAGCGTGCCGTCCGGATTGAAGTTGAATGCCTTTACCAGCTTGACGTAGCGCTCATCGCGCAGCGTGTTGGCATAGCTTCTGGGATCGTTGAGGTCGCTGGTCAGAATCCGCTTCAGCGTTCGGCTGCTCAGATCCTCATTCTCGAGGCCGAAAGCACGCAGCATGAATTTCTTCATGTCGTTGTTGGCGAGCAATTCATCGACCGATTTCATCGTGCCGATCAGGAGTTTGAAGCGTTTGACCAGCGCTTCGTCCTCGGCATCACTCTTGTCGTTGTAGCGCACCATGTAGCCGTCGGACGTCGTCTTCATCTGGTCCGCATCCTGCGCGGTCTTGCCGGCTGGCAGCGTACCGTCACTCTGGAAGTTGAAGGCGGCCAGCATCTTCTTGTAGGCGGCGTTGTATTCGCCGCCATATTTGTTGACGTAGCTCTCCGGGTCGTTGATGTCGCTGGTGAGGATGTTTTCGACCGTAGACGGCATCGTCGTCGCGGACGGCAAGCCGAAGGCGGTGATGATGTAGTTGAGCAGGCGGCTATCGGCGACCAGGTCCGAGACCTTGGTAATGCTGCCGATCTTCTGCTCGTAGTATTCCTTGTTGAGCAGCGCCCCGGCGCCGGTCAGTCGCGCAGCGCCCGACGGTGTGACGCCGGGCCTCACGAAGACATAGGCCTCGTTGAGCAGCGCCTTCTTTTCGTCGCTGATCGCCTTCTCGCCGGCAGGCACGCTGCCGTCGGCATTGAAATTGAATGTCGAGGCGAGTTGGATATAGATATCGAGACCGCTGATCTGCCTGGCAAGCGTGTTGACCTCCAGGGAGAGCTGCGCCTTCAGCGCCGGCGCCTGGTCGCGCGGCGGCAGCCGTGCATCGAGGTCGGTGACGATTGCGTTCTGCTCATCGATCTTCGTCTGGATGGCAGGCTTGTCGGCATCGGGCGCCGCGGCCAGTTGGGCTGTCAGGCTGACGATCTGGGCGAGAGCGGTGTCGCGCGCGCCGAGATCCGTCAGCTGCTTGCTCGCTTCGGTCAACCGCGTCTTGGCTGCCGTCTGGTTGGCGGTCAAGGTCGCGGGATCGCTGGTCAACGCATTGCGAACTTCCGTGTACGAAAAGGTCTTCGGGTTCAGTCCGAACACGGTGAAGGCAAAGGAGCGCAGCTTTTCGTTGCCCAGGAACTGGTCGACATCGGTGACCAGATCCATGGCCGCGCCAAAATAGGCCATCTCTTGCCGCATGACTGTATCGAGATCGTTGATGCGGTCGTTGTAGAGGCCGATCAGCGCATCCTGCTGTGCGCTGGTTTGAGCCACCGCGGTTGCCGAACTGAAGTTGAAGGCCTGCGCAAAATTGCGGTAGCGTTCATCCGTGAGACGGTTGGCAAAACTGTTATCGTCCTTCAGGTCACTTTCCAGAACCTTGCGCATGAAGGCCTTGGCATAGGTCATGTCCTCCAGGCCATGCGCCTTCATCGCGTAGGAGTAGAGCCGGTAGTCGTCGAGGAACGCGTCGACGGTTTTCACGCGGTCGATGTTTTCCCGGTAATATTGGGCCTCGCGCGCGATCTGCGGCTGCTGGGCAACACGATTGAGGCTGCTGCGCAAATCACGCGTGATGCGACTATAGTCGAGATAGGTCGATACCATGCCTGGCCACGTCGGTTACCCATGGGGCGGCCGAACCAACCCCGAAACAGAATTCTGACGCGTCATGATTGCAGCACTGGCTTGTGTGTGGCTTTTGGCCGGCCGCCGACAGGCCGCTTGTTGCGTCCGATCGGAACAAGACCGTCCGACCCGTTGACGAAACAGAAACCCTGAGCGGTCGGCTTTTGCTAACCATCGAAAAACGCAAAGTTTTCTTAACCGCGATTCTTAAGCCGTTCGGAAAGGGGGGCGCCTATTCTCAGCCCATAGAGGACGAAAAAGTCCCGACGAGAAGACCGGAAACGGCTCTCAAGGAAAAACAAGGGCGATTGAAATGCGCAACACACTCTCTCAACCCGCATGGGTCGAAAACACGCTCCGTCTTGATCCGAAGCGCTTTCCACAGCAGGCAAGCTACGCCTTGCGCGGTCACACGGGTAATGTCACGATCAGCCTGGACGAGCGTGGCGCAGTTCTGCGCAAGGTGCTACCATCGAGCGGCCTGCCGCTTTCGATCGCACTGCCGGCGCGGGCATTCAAAGGGGTCGCGGCTCGCGCGATCGATCACGGCGACGGAGACGTTACAGTGACGCTGGAACTTCATCACGACGACCCGGACCTCTGCGTTCCGCTGCTCGTCGCACACGACCTGTCCGACATCGCGGCCGACTGGCGCGCCTGGGCGGAGGCCTATCGCATTCCCATGCTGATGGTCGAAGCGGATGGCGTCGCAAGGCCCCTCGAAGAGCATCTCGGCGACGTGCGCACCGCGCCGGTCAAGCCGCGGCGCCGCCACTCCTTCTTCGCCGAGCGCCGGCCGCGTTTCCTCGTGCGCCGTTCCACCGGCACGCTTGGCGTTCACATGAAGATCGACGGGCGCGAGATCATCGCCCGCAGCTAATTCCGCAGCAGTACCTCCAGCGCAACAGCCGGCCGTTCCCTGCGGCCGGCTGTTGTCGTTTGATCTCCGCGCTGCCGATTTTGGGGCTGCCGATTTTGGGATGCCGTTGCGGACGGCAAGCCATTTCACAGGTTTTCTGGGATTGCTCGAGATGTTCCCACGGAAACAGCTCCGCCGCCTTCTTCGTGCCATATCGGGTTCATAGCCAAGATCACGAAAGAAGGAGAAACCTGATGCGCAAGCATATCGTCGCCGCCGTTGCTGTCATCCTGTCCAGCTTCCGTGCGCGTCACGAGGCGAAGGAGCGCAAGGCCGCCCGCGAGATCAGCTGGGCCTGAAGCTTCTGCGGCCCGCCACTACAGCGCCGCGCGTCTTTTCAGACGCGCAAAGGTCGCTGTAGCACTTTCAGGGCTGCATGTTTTTACCCTTAAACCGGCTACGTTTTAAGGAAACATGCAGAAGCGGGACGGACCGAATGCATGAAAGAGGATCCTCCGCCGCGACGGAGGATTTTTCATATCAGGCGAACAAGAAACGCCAGCACCAGGCCGACAAAGATGATCAGGCCCACGACCCCATTGAACTTGAACAGCGCCAGGCATTGCGCCGGATCGTGGATGTTCAGCACCAGGATCTGATAGGTCAGCATCGCCGCCGCAATCAGAAGTCCGATATAGGCAATGGCGCCGGCACCGGCAGCCACGAAGGACATAAGCAACAGCAGCGTCGCGATGCCATAAAGGCCGATCAGCCACGGACGCGGATTTTCGCCGAACCGCCTTGCCGTCGAACGCACGCCGATCAGCTCGTCGTCCTCCCGGTCCTGGTAGGCGTAGATCGTGTCATAGCCGATCGTCCAGGCAATCGCCGCACCGTAGAGCAGCACGGCTGCCAGCGACAGTGTGCCGAACGCGGCTGCCCAACCCATCAGCGCGCCCCAGGAGAAGGCGAGGCCCAGGAAGAATTGCGGCCAATCGGTAAACCGCTTGGCGAAGGGATAGATTGCGACGATCGCCAGCGACAGGATGCCGAGCACGATCGAGAAAGTATTGAACTGCAGCAGTACGACAAGGCCGACGAGCGCCTGCAGCACCATGAACACCTTCGCCTGAAGACGCGAAACGCGTCCCGACGGCAGCGGCCGCGAGCGGGTGCGCGCAACCTCCATATCGATGTCGTGGTCGACGATGTCGTTGTAGGTGCACCCGGCGCCGCGCATGGCAATCGCGCCGGCGGTGAACAGGAAGCAATGATACAGGAAGCGGCCGAACGAGAATTCTTCGGTGCCCGCCGCTGCGCCCGTCGCCAGCGCCACGGACCAGAGGCAGGGCAACAGCAGCAATTGCCAGCCGATCGGACGATCCCAACGGGCAAGCTGCGCATAGGGCCAGAGCGCACGCGGCAGCACGCGATAAACCCAGTTGTTGGAGGGCGCGTCGTGGACGCGGCCGGAATCGGCGGAGAACGTGTTCATCCCCCTGTTTGACGCCGCCCGTCCGGCCGGTCAAGCGGCGAGATCGTCGCGGCGCCGGACCAGCGCAATGTCAGGGAAGGGTGAAGTCGAAGCGGTAGGTCGCCGACAGACCGACCAGGACCTGGTTGCGGCTGCCACGCTCTTGAACGAGGCTGGAATCGGCGGCAGGGCCAAGCAGGCGCCGATACTCGGCATAGGCACTCGTCTCAAGCTTCTCCGTTGCCTGCCAGGTGATCGCGGCGCCGACGCCGGCGGATCCGACGCCGCCATGCGGATAATACGTGGCGAGGCCGGATGCGGCAGACTCGCGGTCGTTCACGCCATAATAGGCGCCGTAGTAGTCGCTGGTCGCAGCGGTCAGGCGTGGACCGCCGGAGATGCGGACATTGCTGCTGACATCGGTGAAGGCGTCGGCCGCAACGTCGGCGACGATACCGTGGTGGCTGCGAATGCCCTGGCGAACTTCGGCGCGCACCCGCAGCCAGTCCGTCGGATAAACCTCCGCAAAGCCGCCGACTTCACCGCCGAACTTGATCGGATCGAGGCCCCTCAGGTCGCTGGACGTGCCGGCGTCGCGCTCGAAGATCAGCTTGCCGACGAGACCGGCGCGGAAACTTCCTTGGTCGACCAGCGCATAGGACATGTTGTCGTTGCGCGAGGAGAAGCGGACCGAGCTGCCGGCCTTGCCGAGCGAGATCAGGGGCGCGACCTGGAACATGCGCTTCGAGGCGCCTTCATACTTCGGGCCGAGGAAGCCGGTGGCACCGACCTTCAGATACCAGTCACCGGACCAGAAATACTGGCCGTCACCGGCAGAGGCGGCGTTGGCCGACAGCAAAAGGGTTCCAGAAAGGAGGACGAGAGAACGGATACGCAAGAAACAACTCCGGAAGAATCATTCGCCGGGGCGAAGTTTGACCGTGCCGTTGCGCCGAGGGAGGGAGGTGGGCAGGAACGACACGAGGGCGGTTTATTGCGGCTTGTTCCTACGATTCCGTTAACCAGGTCAATTCAACCTTCCTTTGCCATACCCGGTTGGCGAACCCCGGTCACTGGCCAAGATAGGTCTTGAGATAGACGCTCGGCGGGCTGCCGAGCATGCGGCGAAACATGGTGGTGAAGGCCGCGACATTCTCATAGCCGGCATCAAGGGCCACATTGGTGATTGGCTCGCCATCGGCAAGGAGCGGCAAGGAAGCGAAGATACAGGCCTGTTGGCGCCAGGTGACAAAGCTAACGCCCGTCTCCTTGCGGAAGAACCGCGTGAATGATCGCCGGCTGAGGCGCATGCGATCCGCCCACTGGTCGATGCTCGCTGCCGCCGATGGCGCCTGCAGGAACTGTCGGCACAGCGCCGCGAGCTTCTCGTCGCGCGGAAACGGCAGGCCGAGCGGGCGTTCCTGCAGTCGGCCGATTTCTTCCAGAAGCAGATCCGTGACCAGTTGTTCGCGCCGCTCCGACATCGTCTCGTTCTCGACGCTGACGAGCGCATCGACAAGGCTGCCGGCGAGCGGATTGATTTCCATGACCATCGGCCGTTCGGCGCGCAGCAGTTCCGGCGCGAAGTAGATCGAGTGCATGCGCACGTCACTGATCATCTCGGCCGAGTGCTCCATACCGGCCGGGATCAGCAGGGCATGGCCGGGCGGAACCATCCACCGCCCGCGCTCGGTGCGCATCAGCACGACGCCGCCACGCGCCCACCAGAGCTGCGTGCGCGTATGGCTGTGGAAGGGAACCAGAAGACCGGCGCTATAGTCTCGTCCGAGCGCCAGCACCGGGGCGTTTCCCGTCTCGACCCAATCGAGGTTCCGGAAGTGATCGTCATCGGGAAGCTGCGGCAAGGGATATCGGCGGATCGGCATTTGGCCCACTCACGAAAGAAATCGACCAGATCACAAAAGCAGGCCAATCGCAACCTCAGTACAGATAGCCCTTGCCGCATACAACCTTCGAGACGGCAAGGAATCACCCATGTCTACCGTGACCTCAACTTCCGGGATTTCGCCGGAAAAGACGGCTTTCTCCGTCATCCTGGCCGTCAGCTTCTGCCATATGCTGAACGACATCATGCAGTCGCTGCTGACCGCGCTTTATCCGCTGCTCAAGGCGAACTATTCGCTCGATTTCGTGCAGATCGGCCTCTTGACCTTTACCTTCCAGCTGACGGCGTCGATGCTGCAGCCGGCCGTCGGCATCATCACCGACCGCTGGGCGCTGCCCTATTCGCTGCCGCTCGCCATGCTTTCGACCTGCAGCGGCCTGATCCTGCTGGCAAATGCGCATGACTTCTGGGTCCTGCTGGTGGCAGCGAGCCTGATCGGCATCGGTTCGGCGATCTTCCATCCGGAATCGTCCCGCATCGCCCGCCTCGCCTCCGGCGGTCGCCACGGATTGGCGCAATCGCTGTTCCAGGTGGGCGGCAATGCCGGCAGCGCCATGGGTCCGCTGCTTGCCGCCTTCATCGTCATTCCCTTCGGTCAGGGAAGCCTCAGCTGGTTCTCGATCGTCGCGATCATCGGCTTCTTCGTGCTCTCCTGGGTCAGCACCTGGCATGTGCGCCATCGCCGCACCACGATGAGCCGGCCGGCGCCGAGCCGCGCCCTTCCGCTGCCGAAGGGGCGGGTCATGTGGGCGGTCGCCGTGCTCGTGCTCCTGACCGCCACCAAGAACGTCTACATGGCGAGCATCTCCAGCTACTTCACCTTCTTCGTCATCGAGAAGTTCGGCATCGACGTGCAGCAGGCGCAGCTCATGCTGTTCCTCTTCCTCGGCGCGGCCGCGGCCGGAACCTTCCTCGGCGGGCCGATCGGTGACCGTTACGGCGCCCGCTTCGTCATCTGGTTCTCGATCCTCGGCGTCATCCCCTTCGCCTTGCTGCTGCCCTATGCGAACCTCTTCTGGACCGGCGTCCTGTCGGTCATCATCGGCCTGATCTTCTCCTCGGCCTTCTCGGCGATCGTCGTCTTCGCCCAGGAGCTGGTGCCGGGTCGGGTGGGGCTGATCGCCGGCGTCTTCTTCGGTTTCGCCTTCGGCTTCGGCGGCATGGGCGCGGCCGTGCTCGGCATCTTTGCCGACCGGCAGGGCATCGAGTTCGTCTACACCATCTGCTCCTATTTGCCGCTGCTTGGCATCCTCACGATCCTGCTGCCGAAGATCCCCACGCGATAGGCTCTTCGCGCCGAAATCGCTTCCGTTTTTCACCGGGCGCTGCCATGCGACGCCCGGTTTTCGTCTTGCGCCACAAGCAGCACGCGACACCCCATCCCCGTCGCAGCCCCACGTAATCATTCATCAATTTTTGCGCGCTACGGTCGTCTGACGGGCTTGGGCAGGGGTATAGAATGCAGGGGCGAACGGCGATTCCGGCCTTTCTGGCGACGTTGCTATTTGCAACGGCGGCACCGGCCGAGACCCTGAACCTGCTGATCTGGGAATCTTATATCGACCAGAAGATCCTTGATCGCTGGACGTCGATAACAGGCGTCGCGGTGCACCAGGTCTATTACGATAGCGGCGACACCCGCGACGAGGTGCTGGCCGACCCGAACAGCCGCGTCGACCTGGTGGTAACCGGCGAAAACAGCGCCGCCCTCTTCGGTCGCAAGGGCGTGCTCGAAAAGCTCGACGAGACCAACGTCGCCTCGCTGCGGGACTATGACGAAAGCTGGCGCAAGCGCTGCTCGGGCCGAGGCCTGCCCTATCTTTGGGGCACGATGGGCATCCTCTACCGATCGGACGTCGTTCGGGAGGCGCCGGCCTCCTGGCAGGATCTCATGCGTCCAGCCCCGGCGCTCGCGAAGCATGTCGCCATGTACGACGACCACAACGAGGCCTTCGTCGCGCCGCTGATGCTGCTCGGCCAATCGATCAACACCAACGACAGCGCCACCTTGAAGGCCGCCTTCGACCTGATGAAGGAACAGGCGCCCTCGGTGCTCACCTACGAATATATCATCAGCTCGATCCAGAACCCGACGGTCAGCAAGGACATCTATATGGCGCTGGGCTATAGCGGCGACCAGCACGTGCTGAACGACAAGGCAGGTACGCCCGGCGTCTGGCGCTACGCCGTTCCCAAGGAAGGCAC
This sequence comes from Ensifer sp. R-19, assembly GCF_049905105.1. Taxonomy (NCBI): domain Bacteria; kingdom Pseudomonadati; phylum Pseudomonadota; class Alphaproteobacteria; order Hyphomicrobiales; family Rhizobiaceae; genus Ensifer; species Ensifer sp. R-19. The sequence continues at coordinate 547,693 of NZ_CP184569.1, read as the reverse complement.
GCTTTCCTGGCTCGATTGCATGTCGGTCGTCGCCAAATCGCCGAACAAGGACCGCGCGCTCGCTCTCCTCGACTATCTCGGTTCGCCGGGCAGTGCTGCCGCGAACGCGCTGGCGCTCAACATGCCGACGGCAAGCCGGGCAGCCTATGCGCTCCTGCCGGAAGAAGTCCGCGCCGACCCCGCCATCTACCCCTCACCCGACATCCTGGCCAAGAGCCAGTATCAACAGGAACTGTCCACAGAGTCGGTGCAATTGCGCCGACGCATCATCAGCACATTGGCGAACTTCCAGTGAATCTCGGCAAACGCGCGCTCATCCTGATCTTCCCCGTCGTTCTCGCTGGCTACCTGCTGGCGGCAGTCTCGGTCCACGTCACGCAGAGCCGCTCCATCCGCGCGCTCGAACACGCCAAACTGTCGCAGCGCCTGGAACATGCGGCCGCCGTGTTCCAGAACGAGATCGGCCGCAGCAAGGGCTTCCTCAATGCGCTCTTGAACGGCAACTCGCTGCGCCAGTATGTGTCCGAAACGGATGAGAACTACCGCGCCAATGCGCTTGGTGTCAGGCTGCAGGAAAGCATCAAATCACTCCTGGACGACCCGACGGGCTACGTGTCGCTGGCGCTGCTGACTTCCGATCTGAAGACGGACTACTATTTCGAAAACAGCTGGGACCCCTTCGCCCAGATCGACGAGGCCCAGCTCAACCTCGCCCGCCGCTTGATCCGCGAAGACACGCTCGCCGACTGGACCTATCTTTACGAAGCGGGACAAAGACCACGCATCGTTTATTCCTTCTTCCTCGATCCGGTCGCCTTCACCCGGCCGCTGCCGAGCAAGAAATCGAGCGCTCTGCTCGTCCAGGTCGCGATCCAGCCGGACCGCTTCCTCGACATGCAGCAGGCACTGAAGAAGGAATACGGCTCCGACATCGTGCTCCAGCCCTGGCCGCTGGCGATTACCGAAGACCTTTCGGCAAGCGTTCATCTCGGGCCCTCGCTCTATGCGACGCTCACGGTTTCGAGCGAACATTTCGATGCGCTGTTGGCCAGGCAGAAGATCCTGCTGGCGCTCGGCGCCGTGGCGATGAGCCTGTTCTCGATCTGGCTGATCATCATGCTGATCCGCCGCTTCATTACCGACCCGATCGCAAGCCTCGACGCCAACGTGATGGCGGTGATGGTGGGCGCGCGCGACGAGATCCGCGACATGGAGGAGAAAGGCGAGATCGGGCGGCTGACGGAAAATATCCGCGAATTGCATCGGCAGTCGGTGCAATCGCTGAAACTCGTGCAACGCAGTTCCTGGACCGACACCCTGACCGGCATCAGCAACCGCGGCCATTTCAACGCGCTTGCCGCCGGCGCCGTGCGCGAGGCAATCGCCGCCGGCGAGAAGTGCAGCCTGCTGTTTATCGACATCGACAACTTCAAGTTCGTCAATGACAAGCACGGCCACGAGATCGGCGACGAGCTCCTGAAGACGCTGGCCGTCCGCATCGGCGAGTGTGTCGATGCCATTACCGAGCGGCGCGGCCAGAAGCCGGCCATTCTTGCCCGCCTCTCCGGCGACGAATTCGCCGTTTTCGTGCGATCGCGACCCGGCGACGGAACGGTCCGGGAAATCTCGGCCGCCATTCTGGGATTGTTCGAGGACGGCTTCGAAGTCTCCGACAAGCGCTACCCGGTGACCGCAAGCATCGGCGCGGCGATCTGCCCGGACGATGCGACCAACCTTGCCGAGCTGATTTCGAATGCCGATGCCGCGATGTATCAGGCGAAGACCAGCGGCAAGAACCGTTCGGCCCGTTTCTCGCGCGCGCTTCACGATAAGCGCACGCGGCTGCGCCAGATCCAGGACGAGCTGCGCGCGCTCGATCCGGACGAACAGTTCCATCTCGTCTACATGCCGATGGTCGACACCGAAGGCCGCGTCACCGGCTGCGAAGCGCTGCTGCGCTGGTACTCGCCGGTCCTCGGCAATGTTACCCCGGATGAATTCGTGCCGATCGCCGAAAGCTCCGGTCTCTTCACCAAGATCGACTGGTGGGTGATCAACAAGGCGATGTCCGATTGCCGGCAGCTCAAGGCGCTGTTCGGCCCGGAAACGGTGCTGGCAATCAACATCTCCTCGGCCGAACTGCACTCCAAGGCGATTGCCGACCATTTCTCTGACTGCCTGGAGCGACATGGGCTGGAGGCGCGTTCGATCGAGATCGAGCTCACCGAAACCTTCGCCGTCAAGTTCAGCGACCAGCTTCGCCGCAACATCGACGCCCTGCGCCAGAATGGCTTCCGCCTTTCGATCGACGATTTCGGCGCCGGCTACACGTCCGTGCAGCAGATCATCGAATACACGGCCGATACTATCAAGCTCGACCGGGCGCTGGTCTCGAACCTCACCGCGTCGCAGTCGCTGCCGGTGCTCAAGGCGCTCATCGCGCTCTGCCACGCCAAGGACGTCGCCGTCGTCGGCGAAGGCATCGACACGCCAGAGAAGCTCTCGATGCTGACTGCAGCCGGCTGCGATCTGTTCCAGGGCTATCTCATCAGCAAGCCGCTGCCGATTGAAGATCTCGGCATCTGGGCGCTGACGCGCACAGCCCGCTACGCGCACGACGAAGGGCTGGATGACGTACAAACTCGGCAGGCCATCGCCTGAACGGTGGCGATTGCGGGAATCGCTGCCTGGACTCCCGTTTTCCCTTGACCTTGCCGCCCTGCCGTCCTAACCGCAGCGCAGCAATTTCGGGATATCGGGGGCTGCAATGAAGGTTCTTCTCATCGGATCGGGTGGGCGCGAGCACGCCCTTGCATGGAAGATTGCGCAGTCTCCCAAACTGACGAAGCTCTACGCGGCACCGGGCAATCCCGGCATCGCCGAAGAAGCTGTCATCGTCGCGCTCGACACGGACGATCATGCGGCCGTCACCGATTTCTGCCGCAAGGAAGCAATCGATTTCGTCGTGGTCGGTCCTGAGGGCCCGTTGGTCGCCGGTCTCGCCGACGTCCTGCGCGCAGCCGGCATCGCCGTCTTCGGCCCGTCTGCCGCCGCCGCCCAGCTCGAAGGCTCCAAGGGCTTCACCAAGGATCTTTGCGCCCGCTACGACATTCCGACCGGCGCCTATGGCCGCTTCACCGATGCCGAAAGCGCCAAGGCCTATGTGCGCGCCCAGGGTGTGCCCATCGTGATCAAGGCAGATGGCCTGGCAGCCGGCAAGGGTGTCACCGTCGCCATGGCGCTCGATGAGGCGCTCGCTGCCGTCGACGATTGTTTTGCCGGCGCTTTTGGTGCTGCCGGCGCCGAAGTGGTGGTCGAGGCCTATCTCGATGGTGAGGAAGCAAGCTTCTTCTGCCTGTGCGACGGCAAGACCGCGCTGGCGCTTGCCTCCGCGCAGGATCACAAGCGCGTCGGCGACGGCGATACCGGGCCGAATACCGGCGGCATGGGCGCCTACTCGCCCGCTCCGGTCATGACGGCCGAGATGATCGAGCGCACGATGAAGGAGATCATCGAGCCGACGATGCGCGGCATGGCGGAAAGCGGCCATCCCTTTTCCGGCGTCTTCTTTGCCGGCCTGATGATCACCGCCAAGGGCCCGGAGCTAATCGAATACAATGTCCGCTTCGGCGACCCGGAATGCCAGGTGCTGATGATGCGGATGAAGAGCGATCTTCTCCCGTTGCTCTATGCCGCGGCGACCGGCACGCTCGCAGGCATGGTGGCCGATTGGCGCGAGGAGACGGCGCTGACCGTCGTGATGGCCTCCAAGGGCTATCCTGGCAGCTACGCCAAGAACACGCCGATCACCGCCCTGCCCGTGGCCTCGGCCACCACCAAGGTGTTCCACGCTGGCACAGCGATGAAGGATGGCGCCCTGGTCGCGACCGGTGGCCGCGTGCTCAACATCACCGCAACGGGCGCAAATGCAGGCACGGCCAAGGACAGAGCCTATGCGGCGGTCTCGGCCGTTTCCTGGGACAACGGCTTCTACCGGCACGATATCGGCTGGCGTGCGGTTGCACGCGAGAAAGCGTGATCCGGAGCGGAACTCATTTCCGGATCATTCTATTTTTACCAATTCTCCTGACGGGAAAGTAAGGGAGTGCGCATATTCTCGCCGCTAACAATTGCGGGAGAAAGCGTATGCGCCTGTTGCTGATCACCACCGTCCTCGGGCTTGCCGCCGGCAACGCAGAGGCGTCGTCGATCGAGGCGCTCGCGTCGGGCACGACCGACAACGCCAGTGTCGCCACCGTCTCCTGCGCCGCGTGCCCGCCGCTGCAGTCGAAGAAGAAGGTGACCTATGTGGTACCCACGATCGCTGCGGGCGACGAAACGGTCGAGCTCAAGAAAATCAACGGCGAGATGAAGATGGTGCGCACCGAAGCCTGGCTCGGTGGCTCCCCGGTCGTCTTTGTCAGCAAGCCTTCGCAGGAGATCATCAAGGCGGCTTCCGCCGACAGTGATGCCTCCCCGACGGTCGTCGTCTCGACGAATGCGGACGACCAGAACCCGGTGGCGGACGACGCGAAGATGATCGCGATCGACCAGACCGCAAAGACCGCCGCGGTCACGCCGATCGGCGCCTCCATGGGCGGCACGGTTGCACCGCCAACCGAAGACGGCTCACAGCAATTTGATCCGTCCACCCTCGAACTTCGGCTAGACTGATCTCCTATCGGGAAAGTTCCCTGCCCGCTCAGCTGTCCCCTGCATGCAAGGCTGACGGGCGTTTCGCTGCACAGCGAGAGATTGCGCCCCTGAGAGAAGCAGGGGCGCAATCTTTTATTGTGGGCCTTCCAATCCTTCGATCCGCGCGACCAGCGCCTCGATCTGCCTGTCCGAATAGACTTCGATGCCATTGCCGGCGAGCAATGCTGCCGTCACACCTTCGCCCGGATGGCGAGCGCCGGAAAAGCTGCCGTCATAGACGAAGCCGGATCCGCAGGACGGGCTGCCATCGATCAGCAGCGCAAAACGACAGCCGGTTTCCTTCGCCAGCGAAAGCGCGTTTTCGGCGGCCCGCACGAAGTCTTCGGTCATATCGCGGCCGTTGATCTCCACCACCCTCGCCTCGCCTTCGAGCACATCCTTGCCGACGGCGCCTGAAGCAATTTCCGCTGGCAGGCGCGGCACCGGCATGCCGGCAGACATTTCCGGACAGATGGTCACGAGACGGCCTTCGGCGCGCCAGCGATCGACCGCCGGATGAATGAGCGGTTTCGACTGACCGTCATAACGGACGGCATGGCCCATGAGACAGGCGCTGACGAGGATCTTTGCGGGCATATGCCTTCCTACTCCGAGGCGGGATGGTCATCAAGCGCGATCCCGACCCTACAGCGCCGCGCTGCATGAATTCGTCCTCAAATCGAGGTCGATTTGAGACATGCAGTGAGCAGCCACGCGCGTCAGATCCAGCGATCGTTTTCCGCCGTGCGTTCGCCGCCCTCATGGCCGGTGTTGAGGGTGCCGCGCGGCTCGATCAGCAGCATCTTCACCTCGCGCTCCGCATAGGGCTTGTGCTCGACGCCCTTCGGCACGACGTACATCTCTCCTGGCCCAAGCGTCACCGACCCGTCGTGGAAATCGATGCGCAGTGTACCTTCAAGCACGATGAACGCCTCGTCGGTATCCTTGTGATCATGCCAGATGAAGTCGCCCTCGATACGCACGATCTTGAACTGATAATCATTGAGTTCGGCAATGACGCGCGGCTGCCACTGATCGCTGAAGAGCGAGAGTTTTTCGGCGAAATTGATCGGCTTGTGGGTCCTCGTCGCGGTATCCATCGGCTGTCTCCATCTGCGTGATGGAGACAGGTTATAGGTCGCCTCACGGCGACCCGCTTGAACGTTTGTGCGGGAGCAACAGCGGATGCTTCCGGAGCCGGCAGCCGACCGCTTCGCCTTAGCCTGCGATCTTGGAGAAGTCCGCGACAGTGCCGGTTGCTGAACGGATCAGGCCAAGCAGCGCCAGGCGGTTCGCACGGATCGCGGCATCGTCATCATTGACCAGCACGTCGTTGAAGAACTGATCGACCGGTTCGCGCAGCCTTGCCAGCGCTTCCATCGCCGAACGGAAGTCTTCCTTGGCGATCGCGTTGCGCGCTTCGCCCGAGCCGGTTTCGACGGCCTGGTGCAGCGCCTTTTCGGCATCGAGACGGAAGAGGCCGGCATCGACAGCGTCGGCGACGGTCGTTCCCTTCTTCTCTTCGGCCGCGAGAATCTGGGTCGCACGCTTGGTGCCGGCCAGGAGGTTGCGGCCTTCCTCGTCGGTGATAAAGGCCGTTAGCGCCTCGACGCGGCGGGCAATCATCAGGAGGTCGTCCGAATCCGACGTCAGAACCGCGTCGATCAGGTCGTGACGGGCGCCGAGATCGCGCAGATAGACCTTGAGGCGGTCATGGAAGAAGGAGAGCAGATCGGCGGAAACATCGCCTGCAAGCGCCGGCTTCTGTGCTCGGAGAGCAACGAGCGCGGCTTCGAAGGCCGGGAGCAACGCCAGGCGCGCCTTTCCTTCCAGGATCAGGCGGATAACGCCGAGTGCCGCGCGGCGAAGCGCATAGGGATCCTTCGAGCCAGTCGGCTTTTCGTCGATCGCCCAGAAGCCGACGAGCGTGTCGAGCTTGTCGGCAAGCGCGACGGTCACCGCCACCGGATCGGTCGGCACGCGATCGGACGGGCCCTGAGGCTTGTAATGATCCTCGAGCGCATCGGCAACCGACTGCTCTTCGCCTTGAAGCAGCGCGTATTTGTGACCCATGATGCCCTGAAGCTCGGGGAATTCACCGACCGCTTCGGTGCGCAGGTCCGCCTTGGCGAGCACCACGGCGCGGTCGACGAGCTTCTGATCCGCGCCGATCACCTTGGCGAGTTCGGTGGCAAGCGCCCGGATGCGGGCGACGCGTTCGCCCTGCGTGCCGAGCTTGGCGTGGAAGGTGACGTTCAGCGCGTCGAGCTTGGCCATGCGCTGGTCGAGCGGCTTCTTGAGATCGAGAGCGAACTTTTCCGCCGACGCTTCCAGCGTTTCGAGATCCGGCAGGTTGCCCTGGTCGCGGTGCCAGAAATGGGCGGCGTCCGAAAGGCGGGCGCGCACGACCTTGCCGTTGCCGTGCACGATCTCTTTACCGCCGTCCTTCGCCTCGATGTTCGAAACGAGGATGAACTTGTTGGAGAGCGTTTCGGCGCCAGGTGCGCGGGTGACGAAGCACTTCTGGTTGGTCTTGATGGTCAGACGGATGATTTCCGAGGGAATTTCGAGATAGGCATCCTCGAAGCTGCCCATCAGCACCTGCGGCCATTCGACGAGGCCGGAGACCTCTTCCAGGAGACCCTCGTCCTCGACGAGCTCCAGGCCATTGGCGAAGGCGACGTTACGCGCGTCGGCAAGGATCATTTCCTTGCGGCGCTCGCCATCGAGGACGACCTTCGCCTTTTCGAGCTTCTCGGCGTAGTCGGCAAAGCGGCGAACCGTAATCGCCTCAGGCGCGTGGAAACGGTGCCCATAGGTGACGTTCGAGGCAACGATGCCGTCGACTTCAAACGGGATCACATGCGTTTCCTCGGTTTCCGAGCCGAAGGTGCAGACGATCGACTGCAGCGGGCGGACCCAGCGAAGCGCACCGGGCTTTGCCGACGCAACGCCGGAGCGCATCGGCTTCGGCCAGGGGAAATTGCGGATGATGCCGGGCATCGCCTCGGCGATGATCTCTTCGGCCGGACGGCCCGGCTTGACGATATGGGCGACGTAGAAATCGCCCTTCTTCGGATCGCTGTGGACATGCGCCTCGCTGATCGAGGAGAGACCGGCGCCACGCAGGAAGCCTTCGATCGCCTTCTCGTTGGCGTCGGTGCGCGGGCCCTTGCGCTCTTCGCGAATATCGGCGGAGCGGGCGTTGAGGCCACGGATATCGAGCGTCAGCCGGCGCGGCGTCCAATATTCGCGCGCACCCTCATAGGTCAGGCCCGCCTCGACCAGGGCATCGGTCAGCAGCTTCTTGAGGTCGCCGGCCGCCTTGCGCTGCAGGCGGGCAGGAATTTCCTCGGAGCGGAGTTCGATAAGAAGATCGGGCATGGGAGCGACTTTTTCTGTTCCTGACGGTTGCGGCGGACTTAGCAATCTCTGGCAAGAATGTCACCAAGCTCGTCGATGAATTTGGCGGGACGCCTGCGTTTGGGGCCGGTTTCACCAGCCGCCGCCGCCACCACCGCCGCCACCGCCGCCGGAGAAGCCGCCGCCGGTCGAAAAGCCTGACGATGACGATTTGGGCGGCGGAGGCAGGGACGAGGTCATCGTGTCCGCCATCGAGCCGGCAAAGCCGCCGATACGGTCGCCGAATGTGCTCGAGCCGAAGCTGTCGCCGTGGTACCAGCTCGGCTGATAGGCGGCTGCGGCCGCCGCTCCGGCAGCCGCGGCAAGCAGCCAGCGATCGAAGGTCGCGGTCCAGGGCTTTTCAACGCCGAGCGCTACCGCATAAGGCAGAAGCGTCTCGAAATGCCGGGGCGACATTTCAGGTGCGCCCTGCATGTTCATCCGGTCCTTTTCGGCGAGCGTCATGTACTGCCTAAGCCCGTCGATACCATCCATCATCCGCGTGCCGAGCGGCGTCGGCGCACCCATCAGGAAGAAGAACAACACGTTGACGAGGACGATGGCGCCGATCACGAACAACAGCGGCAACTCATCGGTTTCGGCTGCCGAGTAGAAGACGGCTGCGAGGATCGCCGAGAAGATCGTGAAGGCCACGAAGCCGATGAAGGCGACCACCACGATCGACATGATCCGGCTCATCAGGCTCTTCTCACGGCGCAGCGACTTGCCGAATGAGACGGCGAGGATCGACACGAAGAAGGCGATGAAGACGGGAACGATTAGCAGCGGCAAGCTGTCTTCGCTGAGATCGCCGAAGAGGAAGACCGCCGCGACCGCCAGGACCGACAGGACGACCCCGGCGACGATGTAGCCGCTGTTCGCCAGGTAGTACTTGCCGCGATGCTCGCGCTCCATGGCATTGCGAAAATCCGCACCGGTCGCCTGCACTCGTGTGCCATGAGCGCGATCGATCGTGAGCGTGCCGCCGGCCGCATTGACCGCCTTCATGACGGCCGCTTCGCCGGTCGGCAGTTTTTCGTTGCTTCCCTTGCCGGTGGCGGCGATGACGATGGCGTTCTTGAGATCTTCGAGAACCACGTGGCCCTTGACCGCGAGGTTGAGTGCTGCCGCCGACAGTGCGGTCCAGCCTTCGCCGGAAAAACCCTTGTTGTCGATGTAGTTGACCAGCGCCGGCGAGATGCCTTCCGGCGGATCCCAGCGCGGCACCATGACGCCGCGGTCCGGGTCACGCCCGACCCGCAACCAGGCCTGGCTGTAGTAGATGAGGACGAGGACGAGCCCGGCACCGGCGATGACAAGCGCGAGGTGGTCACGCAGCCACCAGGCGTTCTCCTGGCTGGAGGACGGCCGGTCGATGCTGCCCTTCGGCATCTTGATGGCGATCGTCAGCCCTTCGCGCGGATCGAGACGGCGGGTGGTGGCGAAAAAGATCTCGCTGCCGTCCCGCGAGGCTCGGGCGTCCTTGCCGGTCGCGCCGTAGCCGCCGGTGAAGAAATCGAGTGCTTCGGCCCTGACGCCTTCCGGTAGGGTCACCGTGGCGCTCGCCTCGTCGATCGGGAAATCCCACTCCGTGCCGGTCACGTTCCAGTAGAGTTCGTCGTGATCGTCGAAGAAACGGATCTGCCGGCCGGTCTCATAAGTGAACTGGAAGGTGTGCTCTCCCGGCTCAAGAAAGACCTCGGCCGATCCGGTGTAGATGCGGATGCCGCCGCTGATCGTCTCGGTGCGGTACGGCTCCTCCTCGCCGTCGCGCTCGACCGAAAGCAGCTTGAAGTCCACCTTGCTGCGCTTGCCCTTCGCATCGGTGAAGGTCAAAGGCAGGTCACGGTAGATGCCCCGGCGGATCTTGTCGCCCTCGACCGTCGCCGTGATCGTCTCGGTGACCGTCATCGTGCCGTCCTTGGCAAGGTCGATGACGGAGCGATAGGCGGAGAAGACTTCCTCCGCCCGCCCGATACCCGCCGTCGCCAGCAAAAGAACCAGAACGGCGAATGCGGCAGCGAGACGGGCCATGCGGATCAAGCTTTCTTCCGGTTGAGGGTCAAGTTCCGGTTGGGGGTCAAGGCGTGGCGATTTGATAAGTTAGAGCGGGATGCGGGCGGAAAACGGCATACACTTTTCCTCATCCCGCTCTCGATCACGGCCGATCGCCGGTGAATTCGACGCCGAGGGATGCGAGCGCGTCCCAATAGGCCGGATAGGTCTTGGCGACGCAGCCAGGGTCCTCGATGGTGATGCCATGGATCTTCAGGCCGGCAAGCGCGAAGCTCATGGCGATGCGGTGATCGGCGAAGGTGTCGATCGAGGCCGGCAAGGTCTGGCCGGCAAGACCCGGGTCGGAAGAGACGATGAGGTCGTCGCCTTCCTCATGCGCAAGGTCCGGCCGGATGGCGGTGAGGCCGAGCGACAGCGCGCGCACGCGGTCGCATTCCTTGACGCGCAGATTGGCGAGACCGACGAAGCGCACCGGCGTGTTGTTGAAGGCGGCGAGCACCGCGATCGTCGGGATCGCGTCCTGCATCTGCGAACCGTCGATGACAGCAGGCAGGTTCGGGAAGCTTGAGATCACCGCATGGGCGCGCGCATCCGGCTGGGAGAAGGCCGTTGCCGGGACGCCTAGGTCGATGGCGCCGCCGGTCAGCACTTCCGCCGCCCAGAGATAGGTTGCAGCCGACGCGTCAGGCTCGATGACATAGTCGGCCGCACGATAACCGGTCGGGGCGACCTGCCAGACGGACGGGCTCACCTGCTCGACCTCGGCCCCGAAGGCGCGCATGGCGGCAACCGTCAGGTCGATGTAACCACGCGCGCCGATCTCGTCGCCGGCAAGCTCGATGCTGACAGGCCCCTTGGCGCCCGGAGCCGCCATCAGCAAGGCAGAGACATACTGGCTGGAAAGGCCGGCATCGATGACGACGCGGCCGGCCGGAAAGCCGCCGGTGCCCTTGACGGTGACCGGCGGGCAGCCGGTCTCGGAGGTGACCTCGACGCCGAGGGCGCCGAGTGCTTCGACCAGCGGCTTGATCGGGCGCTTGCGCATATGCTGGTCGCCGTCGACGACGACTGTGCCATCGACGAGAGCGGCCGCCGCCGTCAGGAAGCGCGTCGCCGTTCCGGCATTGCCGAGGAACAGCGGTGCAGCCGGCGGGAGCAGCTTGCCCGTGCTGGTCACGACGAATGTGGTTTCATCCGGCTCGCTGACCTCGACACCCATCGCCCTGAGCGCATCCGCCATGTAGCGGGTGTCGTCGCTCTTCAGCGCACCCGTCAATCGGCTCGTGCCTTTCGCAAGGCCGGCCAGCAAAAGCGCGCGGTTGGTGATCGACTTCGAGCCCGGCGGGCGCACATGGCCGCGCAGCGGATGGTCGGTCGGCAGGATGGTCAGCTTCTTCATGGTATCGGTGGTCATCGAATGAGGTCTCTTGATGCGAATGAGCCGCGGCGGGAGCCCGCGGCCGGGATGTTCGTGGCGATCGGAACCGCGGATGGAAAGGTCAGAACTTGACCTGCGGCACCGCGCGATCGGCTTCGTTGGTGATCTCGAAATAGCCGGCTTTGACGAAACGGAAGGCGTTGGCGATCAGGTTCGACGGAAAGCTCTCGACCTTGACATTGAGATCGCGGGCAGCGCCGTTGTAATAGCGGCGCGACATCTGGATCTCGCCCTCGATCGTCTCCAGTGAGCGCTGCAGTTCGGCGAAATTCTCGTTGGCCTTCAGATCCGGATAGGCTTCGGCAAGCGCGAACAGCTTGCCGAGCGCCTGGGACAGCGCGCCTTCGGCCTGAGCCCGCCCCTCGACATCGCCTGATGGCACAGCTTGCGCCCGGTTGCGCATGGCGATCACCTCTTCCAGCGTCGACTTCTCGTGCGCCGCGTAGCCCTTCACGGTTTCGATCAGGTTGGGGATGAGATCGGCGCGACGCTTCAGCTGCACATCGATCCCGGACCAGGCCTCCTCGGCGATCTGCCGTGCCTTGACGAGACCGTTATAGACGAAAACCAGATACAGGATCACGACGACGGCGATTGCCAGACCGATCATAGGGTGCCCTCCAAAATTGCCCGGCCGAGATTAGCACCGGCTTTCAAGCTGCAAAGGCCTTTCTACCGCAATTGCGCGGAGAAACGCACTCCTCCCCAACTGTCGCTGCGAACGGAGGCAATGCGCATACCCCTCGTGAACACAGTGTTCGCGTGCGGCGTCCAATCCCTGTTCCTGCGGGAACGGCAGCATTGCTGACCTTCAGCCATATTCCAGTCCAGAGAGAAACTCCTGGAAAACGAAGCTAAGGTCATGAAAACGTTCGCAACCCTCATCAACGCAATCGCCTTCACGGCGCTTTTCGTTGCCTATGCGAACGTGTCCATCGCAGAGGAAAAGCCCGTCGGCGTTCGTCGCGCCTTGCAGACCTACGCTGGTCAGATCTACACCGGCGCCTACCCCACGCTGGATCAGGCCAGCAAGGCCGCCGCCATCGTCAAAGTTGTTTGATCACGCAAGGATACGGCCGGCGATATGCTCGGCGGCCTCATTGGCGCCAAGCGTCGTTACATCGATCTCGACTACCGCGTGACCATTGCCCCGCAGCAATCTGTGTTTGGCCCTAAGGTCCAAAAGGATCGCAGGATCGGTCAGCTTGTTTTGCTTTGACCGCCCGGCCCGTGTCAGCCTCTTGAGATTTTCCTCGACATCGCAATCGATGACCACCGCCACGAAGCGGGCGCCGCGCAGGCGCGCAAGCTCGGCGTAGTCTTCGAAGGCGCGGGTGTCGGAGGCGTCATCCGAGAGCGCATCGGTAAAAACGAAGGATTGTTCTGCCGGCGCCCTCGCCAAATGGTCCAACACACTCTCACGGATCGCCGCGCGCAGAGATCGATAGAGCGGTGTGCCGCGCGCAAACAGCGCCTCGGCCGGATTGATCAGCGTGTGGTTGTCGGCAAGCCGCGCGCCCAGCCTTTCGGCCAGATGGCGCGCGATCGTCAGCTTGCCGGTTCCCGGCCAGCCGTTGATGTGAACGACGAGGCCGGACGGTTGCGTGGTCAAGCCGCGTCCCGGTTGAAGTTCGCGCCACCAGCGTCGGTCAGCAGGAAGGCTTCGCCGCAGGCCTTGGCCAGCGTACGGACGCGCAGGATGTAGCTCTGGCGTTCGGTGACCGAGATGACGCCACGGGCATCGAGCAGGTTGAAGACGTGGCTCGCCTTGATGCACTGGTCATAGGCGGGGAAGACGCATTTGTGCAGCTGATTGTTGCTGTGATCGCCGGGTGCGCCGGCCGCCAGCAACGCCTGGCACTCCGCTTCGGCATCGATGAAGTGCTGATGCAGCATGGCGGTGTTGGCGTATTCGAAATTGTAGCGCGAATATTCCTGTTCGGCCTGCAGGAAAACGTCGCCATAGCTGATCTTCTCGGCGCCTTCGCGGCCGTTGAAGTTCAGGTCGTAGACGTTGTCGACGCCCTGAACGTACATGGCGAGACGCTCGAGACCATAGGTCAGTTCACCGGATACCGGCGAGCATTCGATGCCGCAGACCTGCTGGAAATAGGTGAACTGCGACACTTCCATGCCGTCGCACCAGCACTCCCAGCCGAGGCCCCAGGCGCCGAGCGTCGGGCTTTCCCAGTCGTCCTCGACAAAGCGGATATCGTGCAGCAGCGGATCGAGGCCGATCGCCTCCAACGAGCCGAGATAGAGCTCCTGCAGGTTGGACGGGTTCGGCTTCAAGAGCACCTGGTACTGATAGTAGTGCTGCAGGCGGTTCGGGTTTTCGCCGTAGCGGCCGTCGGTCGGGCGACGCGACGGCTGCACATAGGCGGCACGCCAGGGGCGCGGACCAAGCGCGCGCAGGGTCGTTGCCGGATGGAAGGTACCGGCGCCCACTTCCATGTCGTAGGGCTGCAGGACGGCGCAACCCTTGTCGGCCCAGTAGTTGTGCAAAGTCAGGATCAGGGCCTGAAACGAGCGCTTCGGGTTCATATGATCGGGCAGAGTGGTCATGGATCGCGTCCGGATTTCTTCATAAAAATTGAGCCGGACAGGTGCCACGCCTGATGAGAAGGGTCAAGCAACTACAGCGCCGGCCCGCCAATTAGACGCGCCGGAGCCTCCGCGCCCTTTGATCTCGCTACTCGTCGTCGCGTTTCAGCCTGTACTCACCGGTCTCCGGATCCTGGACCAGCGTGCCCTGCGCCCCGGTCCGCTCCTCGCGGCGGGTCTGTTCACGCTGGCGCGTCAATTTCTGCGCGTCGGCCACGAACTTGCGATAACCGAGCCAGAAGATGAAACCTGCGATCAGGAGCAGGATGAGTTGCGGCATTTTTCCTCCAAGGCCATGGCGCGCGGGCTAGGGCGTTTCCGATCAAAGGAGCCGGTGAACGCCCTATCTCATTGTTTCTACGCGATTCCGGGTGCGAAACCGTCTTACAATTTCGCTGGAATTGCTTGGGCTCAAAGCCCGAACCGCGCCCACAATGCCCTTTCCTCGATTGCTTCGGCAAGACCCGCTGCCGCCGACGCCGCCAAGGGCTCGACAAGGGCGCCGGCAACGGCCGTGCCGGTCTGCCGTCGGCCGAAAAGGCTGCGCACCGGCTGGATGAGTTCTAGCCGCGCCTTGTCGCCGTAACGCTTCTTCACCTCGCCGCGCAGATCGCCGAGACCATCGATAAGCCCCAGTTCCAATCCGCGCCGACCGGTCCAGAAAAGGCCGGAGAAGATATCCGGATCATCGGCGAGCATCTGTCCGCGACGCGCCTTCACCATCTGGATGAAGGTATCATGGATGTCGAGCTGCAGGTTCTTCAGAAACGCGATGTCCTGCTCCTTTTCCGGCTGGAACGGGTCGAGCATCACCTTGTTTTCGCCGGCGGTATAAACGCGCCGCTCGACACCGATCTTCTTCAGGAGTTCCGGAAAGCCGAAACCGCCGGAGACGACGCCGATCGAGCCGACGATCGAGGTCGGATCGGCGATGATCTCGTCACCGGCGAGCGCGATCATGTAGCCGCCAGACGCTGCAACGTCCTCGACGAAGATCAGGACGCGCTTCTTCTTCTCCTGGGCGAGATCCCGGATGCGCTGGTAGATCAGGCGCGACTGCACCGGGGAGCCGCCGGGCGAATTGACGGAGATCGTAACAGCAGGTGCTTCCTTAATTGCAAAGGCCTTTTCCAGCAGCGGTGCCGCCGTTGCTAGGTTGAGCGCCGGCCGGAATTGCCCGCCGCCGGCCATGATCGCACCGTGAAGCCGGACAACGGGGATCGTCACGCCTTCCCTGCGAAATCGCCTCGGCAACAACCGTCTCAGGAACGCCTTCATTTCAACTCCTGCCTACTGGATCGCCTTGGAGCAGCGTGAGGAAAACCGCATGGCACCTTTCCTCATGCCGCTCCGATGGCCAAGTGTATTGGCCCATCCATGGCATGTATGCACTGCCACGACAAACGCAATGCCGCATACGGTAAATCAGCGGCGGCGATAGGCGGCGCGACCATTGTTGAGGTCGTCGACATGATCGGCGAAACGATGCCCCTCCTCATGCATGACGAGTGGCGCGCGCAACACCAGCCGCTTGCGGCTCTGCTTGATCGCCGTCACCAGGATGCGCACCGCGTTTTCGCCGACGCGCGGATGCAGCGCCGTGATCTCGATGCCGCCGAAGCGGCGGCCGCAGGCGGCGATGATCTCGGCGATCGATTCCGGCCGGGCAACCAACGACAGTTGCCCGCCCGGCTTCATGATCGCACCGGCCGTCTTCACCCAGACCTCGAAGAGCCCGTCGCTCATCGCATGGGCCTCAGCCTTGAGGCTGTCCGGCGTCTTTCGGTCGGAAGCGTCGTTGAAGGGCGGGTTCATGATCACGTGGTCGAAGCTGTCATCCGCCAGACCCGCCGCGACACGGGCCTTGCCGGCAAGCGAAACGTCGGTCTCCAGTACCGAGACCCGCGAAGCAAAGCGGGCATTCTCAGCCAGCAGCAGGCTGCGACGGGCATAGTCCGCCATGACCGGTGAGCGCTCCACCAGCACCACCTCCGCAGCTGCGATCCGCGAAGCGACGGCCATGCCGGCGGCGCCCGCACCGGCGCCAAGATCGGCGATGCGGCAGGGATGATCCGAGGAAACGAGCGATGCCAGCAGCATCGCGTCCATACCGGAGCGATGTCCCTGCCCCCGCGGCTGAACGACATGGAACTTGCCGCGATGGAAGGCATCGACGGTTTCGGTTGCGGCCGCCAGCACTGGGTCCGAGTTCACGACCGCAACTCCGCCTCGAGCCCGGCGTCGATCAGGATCCGCCGCGCAGCTTCCGCGTCCTCGTCCGCGACCAGAAAACGGCGGGGCAGCAGGCCGAGCGAGCCTTCCAGAATGCTCATCCCCTGATCGGCGATGAGACTTGCGATGCCGGCATCCTTCATCAGGCTCTCGGCAAAGGAGAGCACGACGGCATCGTTGGTACGGATCAATTCCTTCATCCGGCGGTTTTTCCTGTCCTATTTCAGCAAGCGGGACAATTCGCCTCTTGCCGCACGGGACACCCCTTCCTATTGTCGAAAGCGACAATGAAAACAGGAGTCCCGGTGTGGGCGTAGTGATACCGCTGGAAGACAGCAAAAACAAACAGGCGTCCGTTAAGCCGCTCGTCGACCTGACAGCGCCGGACATGGAGCGCGTCAACCAGCTCATCCTGTCGAAGGCCGGTTCCGACGTTCAGATGATTCCCGAAGTCGCCAACCACCTGATTTCTTCCGGCGGCAAGCGCCTGCGCCCGATGCTGACGCTCGCCTCCGCCTCGATGTTCGGTTACGAAGGCGACGCCCACGTCAAGCTCGCCACCAGCGTCGAATTCATGCATACGGCGACGCTGCTGCACGACGATGTCGTCGACGAAAGCGACCTTCGCCGCGGCAAGTCCACCGCGCGCACGATCTGGGGCAACCAGGCGAGTGTTCTTGTCGGCGACTTCCTGCTCGGCCAGGCCTTCCGCATGATGGTCGATGTCGGCTCGCTCGACGCGCTCGATGTGCTCTCGACCGCGGCTTCCGTCATCGCCGAAGGCGAAGTTCTCCAGCTTTCCGTCGCCAAGAACATGGAAACGACCGAGGACGATTATCTTCAGGTCATCCGCGCGAAGACCGCCGCACTCTTTGCCGCTGCCGCCGAAGTCGGACCGATCGTCGCCCAGACGAGCAAATCCGACCGTAATGCGCTGAAATCCTACGGCATGAACCTTGGCCTCGCCTTCCAGCTCGTCGACGACGTGCTCGATTATGGCGGCTCGTCGAGCGACCTCGGCAAGAATGTCGGCGACGACTTCCGCGAAGGAAAGATCACGCTTCCGGTGATCCTGTCCTACCGCCGCGGAACGGCGGAAGACCGGGCCTTCTGGCGCGAGGCGATCGAAGGCGGCGACAGCAGCGATCAGAACCTCGAAAAGGCGCTCGGCCTGATCAAGCGCTACGGCGGCTTGAGCGACACCATCGCGCGCGCCCAGCACTACGGCACGATTGCCCGTGATGCGCTGGCACCGCTGCCGGCGTCACCCTGGAAGTCGGCGCTCACGGAAGTGATCGACTTCTGCATCGACCGGGTAAGCTGACGGGACCTCAACCCTACCGGGACGACCGACAGGATTTTCTTGCCGCATTGCGCCAAAAAAGCCATTCTGTTCCTCAAGAGTTGTGCTGGGCTATATGTGGCTGACTCCGGAAACAACCCTCAGTGGTGCGCAAGACCGAGCAATCGGCACGAAAGGTTTGACATGCGGCAATTGACGATCCTCCGCCTCCTTAGCGGCGCAGCACTGCTGGCTCTCGCCGCAGTCAGCGGCAGCCACCAGGCCTTCGCGGAAGACAAGGTCGCCGCTGTCGAGGAAAGCGAACCCTTTGACATCAAGACGGTGAACACTTTCGCCGGCGCCTTCCTCGCTGCCCGCACCGCCGATACGGACCGCGACTTCGCGTCCGCCACCGAGCTCTACAAGATCGCGCTGCAGTTCGAACCAAACAACAACGACGTCAAGCAGCGGCTGATGATCACCCTGCTGATGGCCGGCCAGTTCGATGAAGGCGCCAAGATTGCCGAGCAGCTGAAGTCAGACCCGGCCGTCGAGCGCATCACCACCGTGATCCGCGCGATCGAAGCGATCCGCAAGCGCGAGTATCGCAATGCGCAGAAACTCCTGAACTACCAAGGCCCCAACGATCTCGACCGGCTGATGAACGGCCTGCTTTCCGCCTGGGCGAAGTTCGGCCAGGGCAAGCCGAAGGAAGCGCTGGCGCAGATCAACGGCCTGGAAGGCCCCGACTGGTTCCGCGTGTTCAAGAACTATCACGCCGGCGCGATCGCGGTTGCCGCGGGCGACAAGCAGACCGCACGGACCAGGCTCAACGATGCCATTCTGGATCGGGAAGGCGGAAGTGCTGCGCCTGACACCTTCATGCGGGCGGTCGAAGCGCTGGCTCGTTTCGAGGCGCGCGAAGGCAACAAGCAGAAGGCGCTCGATACCGTCGCCGTCGGCGAGAACATGGTCAACAACTACACGCCGCTGCAGGCGCTGAGGACCGACATCGAGAACGGTGTTCCGCAAGAACAGCAGGTCAAGAATGCCAGCCAGGGCGCTGCGGCCGTGCTCTTCTCGATTGGTGCTGCGCTCAATCGCGACGGCGCCGAGGATATCGTTTCGCTCTATCTGCAGACCGCCCGCCGGCTCGACCCCGACAGCGCCGACATCCTCGTGATGCTCGGCGGCATCGCCGAAAACCTGAAGAAGCCGAACGAGGCGATCGAACTCTACAAGGCTATCCCGGAGACCTCGCCGATGCGGCGCGTCTCTGAACTGCAACTCGGCCTGAGCTTGGCCAGCATCGGCAAAGTCGACGAAGCGAAGAAGCACCTGAAAGCGCTGATCGACGTCGATCCGAAGAACATCCGCAACTATCTCGCCTATGGCAGCGTGCTCTCCGACGCCAAGGACTACAAGGAGATGGGCACGCTCTACGACCAGGCCGTCGAACAGATCGGACCGGTGCCGAAGCGCAGCGACTGGACCGTGTTCTTCCAGCGCGGCATTGCCTACGAGCGCCAGAAGCTTTGGGACAAGGCCGAACCGAGCTTCAAGAAAGCGCTGGAACTCAACCCGGACCAGCCGCAGGTTTTGAACTATCTCGGCTATTCCTGGGTCGACATGAACATCAATCTCGACGAAGGCCTCGAGATGATCCGCAAGGCGGTCGAACTGAAGCCCGACGACGGCTACATCGTCGATTCGCTCGGCTGGGCCTATTTCCGCATGAACCGCTTCGACGATGCGGTGGTGGAACTGGAAAAAGCGGCTGAACTGATGGCCGGCGACCCGACGATCAACGATCACCTCGGTGACGCATACTGGCGCGTCGGCCGCAAGCTCGAAGCGGTGTTCCAATGGACACAGACGCTTGAGCTGAAGCCCGAGGAAGCCGAGATCCCGAAGATCAAGGCGAAGATCGAAAACGGCCTGCCGCCGCTGAAGGAAGAGGTTCCGGCCTCCGCCGATGCCAAGGAAACCGCGCCGAAGAAGGTGACCCCGGAAGCGGAAGCGCCGGCGCCGGACAAGAAGTCCTGATCGATCCATGATTGATGACGGCATCGCGGGCTTCACGCTGACGCGCGCGGCGCCCGCAAAGATCAATCTGGCGCTCCACGTCGTCGGCCAGCGGGCCGACGGCCACCACCTTCTCGAAAGCCTCGTCACCTTTGCCGATCGCGGCGACCGGATCGGCTTTGCATCGGCAGACGCCGACCTCTTTACCGTGTCGGGGCCCTTTGCCGCAGAACTGCCAATGGATGCCAGCGCCCAGGGCGGCAATCTGGTCCTAAAGGCGCGAGATGTCCTGCGTGAGGAACTGCGGTCCCGCAACCTCGCCGCTGCCGGCCCTGTTCATCTGCATCTCGAAAAGAATTTGCCCCTCGCTTCCGGCATCGGCGGCGGTTCCGCCGACGCGGCGGCGACGCTTCTTGGGCTTCTCCAACTTTGGCACGCCGCGATCGAACCCTCCCGCCTCGATGCAATGGCATTGGCGCTCGGCGCCGACGTACCGATGTGCCTCGCCGGCATTCCTCTCGTGGCGAAAGGCATCGGTGAGGACATCACGCCGCTTGCCGACCTTCCATCCCTGCCCCTCGTACTGGTCAATCCGCTCGTTGCCGTTTCGACGCCGGTGGTGTTCCGGACGCTCGCGAACAAGACCAATGCGCCGCTCGTTTTGCCTCAGGCTTCGGGAACGCTCGACGCGTGGCTGGCGGCAATGGCAACGATGCGCAACGATCTGCAGCCGCCGGCGCAGCAGCTGCAGCCTGTCATCGGCGACGTCTGCCAGTCGCTGATGGAGGCCGGGGCCCTGCTGGTTCGGATGTCGGGCTCAGGCGCCACTTGCTTCGGCATTTTCGACAACGGTGAGCGTGCGGCTGCGACAGCGCGTACTCTTTCGGAGGCGCAGCCCGGCTGGTACGTTCTCGCCTGCAACACGATAGGAAGAGGCAAGTAGAATGGCTGGCATCGACGAAAAACGCCCCTTCGTTCCCGTCGGAATTGCTGTCCTCACGGTGTCCGACACCCGCACGCTCGCCGACGACAAATCGGGCGACACGCTGGAGGCGCGGGTGCGCGACGCAGGTCATCGCCTGGAAGCGCGCGCGATCGTGCCGGACGATCGGGCGCAGATTTACGACCAGGTGAAGGCCTGGACGCTCGAACCGACGATCGACGTGGTGATCACGACCGGTGGCACGGGCTTCACCGGCCGGGACGTGACGCCGGAGGCGCTGGAGCCGCTGTTCGAAAAGCGCATGGACGGCTTCTCCGAGGTTTTCCATCGGATCTCCTACGAGAAGATCGGCACCTCGACGATCCAGTCACGCGCAACTGGCGGCGTTGCCAACGCCACCTTCATTTTCGTTCTGCCCGGCTCACCCGGCGCCTGCCGCGATGCGTGGGACGGCATATTGAAGCAGCAGCTCGATTACCGGCACATACCCTGCAATTTCGTCGAGATCATGCCCCGGCTCGACGAGCACCTCAAACGCGGTTAAGCCCGGATCCTCCACGTCCCATCGCACTTTCGGCCCGTCTGTTACCTTTGGAACTGACAGCCATTTTTCGTGCCTTTAGCGTCCGATCATCAGCCCACCGAAGATCGGACGCCGCACGTTTCTCTTCAGGCTGCAAAGACGCCTCCCCGCCGATATCCCCGGGCGGGGAGAACAAGGGGATACGACGTGCAGCCAGAATGCTGCCCGGCAAGAAATTTACCAGACAAGGTCATTTGAGAGCCACCTTGAGGTGCCGTCCCCTGGGACTGGCACCTTTTTAGTGCACAGCGATCAGGAGCGTCCCGGCGTCGGCTTGCTTTCGGTGACGACCCAGGCCGGAACGAGCTCCGTCGAGAGTTTGCGGACCGCCCGGACATTCGTCATGTCGCCGAGGCATCGATTGCCATCGGCCGCTGCGAGCGCATCATGTTTGTTCACCAGGAAACCCGTTTCCAGCGGCTTTCTTCGCCGGATCAGGCGGCGGAAGAACGGTTTGCGGTGCATTCTGGAATCGGAGAAGCGCGCGGGCGCCCTGTTGAGCGAGACGTATTCAGCAAGCTCGTCGATCCACCGGCCGATCGGACGGGCACCGGGTTCGAGCAGCATCAGCCATTCGCCGCGCGCCGAACGCACGACGTCGCCGAGATTCCAATCGACGTGAAAGCGGCAGCCGGCCGCTTCCGCCACACGCGACGAGCCGTCCTTGGAGCCGTGATCGAGGACAATCACATCACTGACGAGGCCCTCCACGGCGCCGGCGACGAGCACCGACAGCGTCTGCACCAGCTCGGCTTCGTTGTCCCGCGTTTCCATGATGATCGTCAGCATAGCCCGTCCTACCGCATCACACTCACAATTGCTACACGCACTGCTGGCTTGGCTGAAAACCAAACCGGGGAGCACGAAACTCCAAACGTACTGCTCCCGCTTTTTGTTCTTGAATTGTTCTCGTATTCGGGATAGGAAAATAATCAGAACAAAACGGGATCAAAGATCTGATTCCGGGGAGATTCCAATGAACGAGCTGTCTCAGATCAGGCAGGGTGCGCTTGCGCCCGCCAATACGGCAGATGTCGCCGAAGCGATGATGAGCGCAACAGGCTTGCGGATCGATATCGACCGCCGCCGCGGACGCGGCGCCGGGCTCAACACGTCCGGCCGCTTCGAGCCGCAGGCGCGGGAAAGCTTCGACGACGGCTGGGAAAGCCTGGAAGATCTGCCCCCCTTCAAGACCGAAGTCCAGGTCGAGAAGCCGCGGACGGTGATCACCCGCAACGAATCTCCCGATATCTCCTTTGACCGTTCGATCAACCCCTATCGCGGATGCGAGCACGGCTGCATCTATTGTTTCGCCCGCCCCACACACGCCTTCATGGGCCTGTCGGCGGGTCTGGATTTCGAGGCGAAGCTCTTCGCCAAGCCGGATGCCGCGCGGCTCCTGGAGCGCGAACTGGCGCGACCGGATTACAAGGTCAGGCCAATCGCCATCGGCACCAACACCGATCCCTATCAGCCGATTGAAAAGGAATGGCGCATCATGCGCCAGATCCTCGAAGTGCTGAGGGACGCCAACCACCCGGTCATGATCGTCACCAAATCGGCGATGGTCACCCGCGATATCGACATTCTCGCGCCGATGGCCGAGAAGGGACTGGCGCGGGTCGGCATTTCAGTCACCACGCTCGAGCGCAAGCTGGCGAGGACAATGGAGCCCCGCGCCGCAACGCCACCCAAGCGGCTGGAGGCGATGCGTGCCATTGCCGAGGCCGGCATCCCCGCCGGGGTTCTCGTCTCTCCGATCATCCCGGCGCTCAACGACCATGAGATCGAGCGGGTTCTCGAAGCGGCAAGGACGGCCGGTGCGACGGAGGCGAGCTATGTGCTGTTGCGCTTGCCGCTCGAAGTCAGCCCGCTGTTTCGTGACTGGCTTCTGCGCAACTATCCGGACCGCTACCGCCACGTCATGTCGCTCGTCCGCTCCATGCGTGGCGGCAAGGACTATGACGCCGAGTTCGGCAAGCGCATGAAAGGCGCCGGCCCCTATGCCTGGCAGATCGGCCGCCGCTTCGATCTCGCCACCAAGCGCCTCGGCTTCAACCCGACACGCCGCCAGCTTCGCGACGATCTGTTCGTGCCGCCGCTCGGAACGGGGGTGCAGCTCTCGCTTCTTTGAAGGTTTTCCGGAATGGCCTGCGTGATGGCTGTTCCGGGTTTGTGGCCAGCGATAGGCACCGAGGATGCCCGGGCAATGGGGGAGTTTTCGTCACCGCCCCTCAGGCAAGCCGGTGTGAACGCTAGAAGGTCGCAAAACAGTTCCGGTGCCCCGCCCCCGCCTGGGGCATCGGCCATCCCCCCCGTCCGCCGCCGCACTCGGACCTGGGGGCTTGAAGAGAATCGGTCGATCATGCGAATTAGACTTATGTCTCGCAGGTCGTCCGATTCTCCCCTTTTTCCCGATATCATCGAAGCACCCGATTTCAGTTTTGAACTCTCGGCAAGAGGTGATGGATATTGGCCGGTCGCCGGCGCCGATGAAGCTGGTCGCGGCCCGCTCGCAGGACCGGTCGTAGCGGCCGCGGTCATTCTCAATCCCGACGCCATTCCCGAGGGCCTCGATGACAGCAAGAAGCTCAGCGCGCAGGCGCGCGAGAAGCTGTTCGACGAAATCCTCGCGACATCGGAGGTATCGATCGCCTCGGCCTCGGCCGGCACGATCGATGCCACGGATATCCGCAAGGCAAGCCTGGAGGCGATGCGACGCGCAGTGGCGGGTCTTCCCTCGACCGTACGCTTCGTACTCGTCGACGGCCGCGACGTGCCGCCCGGGCTTTCATGCCATGCCAAGGCAGTCGTAAAGGGCGACGCACGGTCGCTATCGATCGCCGCCGCTTCGATCGTCGCCAAGGTTACGCGCGATCGTATGATGGCTCGCGCCGACCTCGCGCATCCCGGCTACGGCTTTGCGCTCCATGCCGGCTACGCGACCGTAACCCACCGGCGCGCCATAGAAACGCATGGTCCCTGCGCCCTGCACCGCATGAGCTTTCGCCCTCTGCGGCGGGACTAGTAGCGGCTGAGCAGTTCTTGGGAGCGCCGGCTCCGTCTCGCCCGTTTGCAGAAGAAATCTTGTCTGAGACACCAGCGCGTGCCCCCATAAGGTCACGCGCCGACGAATATGCGCGCGCGTAAAGTTTTAACGGGGTCACCGGCGCCGCGTGAGGCGGCCCGCCGTGAACCGGGGGCATGCGCGCTATCGTCTCAGCGATCGCCCGGTGTAACCCCGGGAGGCCGGCGCCTGCAGCCAAACCCGGTGCATGGCCCAAACAAAAAGCCCCGCACAGGGCGGGGCTTTTCAAATCCGGAATGTCCTGAGGACTAGTTCAGGCGTGCCTTGACTTCGCCAAGCGCCTTCGTGAACAGATCGCTCTGTGCACCGGCGTCG
Organism: Ensifer sp. R-19; assembly: GCF_049905105.1. Classification (NCBI taxonomy): domain Bacteria; kingdom Pseudomonadati; phylum Pseudomonadota; class Alphaproteobacteria; order Hyphomicrobiales; family Rhizobiaceae; genus Ensifer; species Ensifer sp. R-19. The sequence goes on along the minus strand of NZ_CP184569.1, from coordinate 523,070 downwards.
GCCTTGGCGGCGACGACCTTCTCGGCAGCGGCAATCGCCAGATCGACGGCAGCGGAACGGACGGCGTTGATCGCGTCGCTTTCAGCCTGCTTGATCTTCTGCTCCGAGAGAGCCGTGCGGCGAGCAACGTATTCCTCGGTCTTCTGCTTGGCTTCCGCCGTCAGCATTTCGGCTTCGCGCTGAGCGGCAGCGACGATACCGGCAGCTTCCGCTTCGGCATCCTTACGCTTGCGCTGGTACTCGGCGACAAGGCTCTGTGCTTCTTCTCGCAGACGCTTGGCTTCGGTCAGCTCGTTGCCGATCTTTTCGGCGCGGGCGTCGAGCGCCTTGCCGATCATGCCCGGAACCTTGAGATAGGCGATCAGGACGAAGAACAGGATCAGGCCGACGAGGGCATAGAAGGTCGCATCAAGATGCATGGTTCAGTGCTCCTCAGTTACCGGCCGATGCCTTGACGGCAGCGGTGATCTCGGCCTTGGTGACGGTTCCACCGATCAGCTGCTTGACGACAGCGGTCGCGGTTTCCTCAGCGATGGCGCCGACGTCAGCCAGTGCCTTTGCCTTGATGTCGGCGATGCGGTCTTCCGCAGCCGAAATCTTCTTGGCGAGATCGGCTTCGACGGCCGTGCGGTCTGCATTGGCCTTGGCCTTTGCGGATTCGCGAGCGTCGTCAGCGATCTTGTGACCCTTGGACTTGGCCGTTGCCAGATCCTGCTCGTAGGAAGCGATGGCCGCGTCGGCTTCGCCTTTGAGGCGGGACGCTTCATCGAGATCCTGAGCGATCCGATCGTGACGGGTTTCGAGAATTCCGCCGATACGCGGAATGATGACCTTCGACATCAGGATATAGAAGAGGCCGAACGTGATCGCGAGCCAAAGCAGCTGCGATGCGAAATGGGTCGAATCGAAGGGCGGGAACACGCCGGAGCCAGCCTCGCCTTCGTGGGCCACACCCGTTTCGGTGTGCACCTCACCGGCCGCAGCGGCATCGTGTGCTTCGGCGCCTTCAGTGGTGGTTGACTGCTGGGCATAGGCCGCGGTCACAAACATGCTCACCTCCAGGTGCACTCAAGAATATGCGCGGCCGCGGCCTTTTGACGGGCCGCGGCCGAAACTCCAGCCGATATTAGACGGCGAAGAGGAGGAGCAGGGCTACGAGCAGCGAGAAGATGCCCAGAGCTTCCGTAACGGCGAAGCCGAATACGAGGCGGCCGAACTGACCGTCAGCAGCCGACGGGTTGCGCAGTGCGCCGGACAGGTAGCTGCCGAAGATGTTGCCGAGGCCGAGAGCCGTGCCGGCCATACCGAGGCAAGCGAGACCTGCGCCGATGTACTTTGCTGCTTCCGCTTCCATGTTTGAACTCCTTCGAATGGTGTTGCGGCTTAGGATTGTGCTTCCGGCGGAGGGCCGGCCGAAAGCAAGCGACTGTTATTCCTTAGTGGCTTCCGGGATGGACAGCGTCGTTGAGGTACATGCAGGTCAGTACCGCAAAGACATAGGCCTGGAGGAAGCAGACGAGGAACTCAAGACCGGTGATGGCGACGGTCATGATGAGCGGCAGGATCGCGCCACCGATGCCGAGCGCGCCAAGGGCGCTGAGCGACGTGACGAAGCCTGCAAAGACCTTCAGCGTGATGTGGCCGGCCAGCATGTTGGCGAAAAGACGGACCGAGAGGCTGATGGGGCGGGAAAGGAACGAGATGATTTCGATCGCGACGACAAGCGGCAGAAGCACGCCAGGAACACCATGCGGCACGAAAAGCTTCAGGAAACCGAAACCGTGCTTGTAGAAACCATAGAGAATGACGGTACCGATCACAAACAGCGCCAGTGCGAAGGTGACGATGATCTGGCTGGTGATCGTGAAGAAGTACGGGAACATGCCGAGCAGGTTCGCCGTCAGGATGAACATGAACAGCGAGAACACCATCGGGAAGAACTTCATGCCGCCGCTGCCGGCGCCTTCGCGCAGCATCGAGGCGATGAACTCGTAGGACATTTCGGAGACCGACTGCATGCGGTTCGGGATCAGACCGCGCTGCGACGTCGTCAGATACAGGAAGCCTGCGGCAGCACCCACGGTCGCGACCATGAACAGCGACGCATTGGTGAAGGAAAAGTCAATTCCGCCAATCTCGATCGGGACAATCTTGTTGACCAGGAACTGGTGGGTCGGATCGTTTGACACCGCGCTTCTCTTTCGTTCTGCCCGCCCAAGAGCGGAAACCGTTTTCTTCGGGACAACGCCTCAGTGGGCGTCTCCGTCCTTCTTGTCATCCTCAGGGCCGCCTCTTCCAGCTTCCGGTGTTGCCACCATACCGGCCGAGCGCAGCACATTCAGCACGCCAGCGCAGAAGCCAAGAAGCAGGAGGATGATCATGCCCCACGGCCCTGTACCCGCAAAGTGGTCCAAAAGATAGCCCAGAAACGCGCCGACAACGATGCCGGCGATGAATTCGCTCGACAGCTTCATCGCCGCCGCATAGCCCTTACGGCTTTCGGCGGCACGGGCCTCCGCTGCATCAGACGTATGAGGCTTCTTGGCCTCAATCTTATCGCCGAGCTGCTTCAGCCGCGCTTCCAGACTTTCTTCAGGTTTCTCCGCCACGTGGCCACTCCCTTGCCGTCCTGATCGGGTCTCAGACCGCGATTTCGGTCATACAATAGGCCATCGTTCAAGCCACGTTTCGGCCCCATTTGAAGTCGCGCGCAACATAGTTTTAGGCACCCGCATAGTCAAGGCATGCGGGCAGCTTGACCGTGGACAATATTATTACGATAATTCAAATAGTTAGAATTGCAAAGCACGATCCGCGACAAGGTTGTCGCAGGATTCCTGCACTCTGTCGGCTGGAATCTCGGTTCTACGGGTTAGACAGGAAAAGACGGCGGAATCGCGCCAGGCGCCGATCAACTCCAGCCGCCGCCATAGGTCCGGTAGAAGATGTGCATACCGATCTTGCCGACCCGCTTCATCGTCTTTGCCCAGGGCGGATTGACGTAGGTCGCATGGTAATGGGTGGCAGAGCCCACTTCTGGCAGCCAGATCTTGCCGGCCGTGACCGCCATCGCGACTTCCTTGGCCATTTTCCAGTGCGAGCGCGAATAGATCAGGTCCCGGATCATGTCGCAGGCGAAGGAAAACTGGCAACGGTTGCGCCAGGTCTTGTTCTGATAGACGACGCCGCAGATGGTTTTCGGATAGGTCGGATTGCGGACGCGATTGAGAATCACTTGAGCGACGGCCGCCTGGCCCTTGAGCGACTCGCTGCGCGCTTCGAAATAGATGCCTTCGGCCAGGCAGGCCTGCTCTTCCTTGCTGAATACGGCCGAGGGCAGCACCGTTGCCGCCCAAGCGTGGTCGTCAGGCGCGATTTCGGGAATGAAGCGGCCAGCGTTCTTGTCCTCGCGCAGGATCGAATCGAAGGGTGATTCACGCGCATAGTCCGGCTCGGGCCGGACGTAAGCAGTCGCAAGAATGTCGGGCTTGTCGTTCGTCACGAGCTTGGCCAGCATCGGCGAAACGCCGGGATCCGCCTTTGGCGGCTTCTTTCCATAGAAGGCCGTGGCGATCTCGATCTCCTTGCCCTTGATGCGCGCCTTGGCGAAGACCATTTTCTCGCCCTCCTCGAAGCGCGGCTCCGTGAGGGAACTCGTGCGCTGCAGGATGGAGCCGGCGCTGAAATCCTTGGGCGGCGTCATCGGCGTGACGGCGACGATGCGTCCCTTCTTGTCGCGGCGGTTGATACGCTCTTCGTCTGGCGTGCCGGAATGCTTGGTCTCGGACGTGAGTGCGACATGGCTGCCGTCGGGCATGTTGATGCCGGCGCCGCCATCGAGCGCGCCCGTCGTGATCGGATCGGCAAAGACCATCTCGACTTCGTGGATCGAGCCCGCCGGCGACGGCGTCATGTACATGCGCCAGCGCTCACCGCCACGATTGATGCCGGAAAGAAAGGTCGCGAGATCCGCATAGGCCGCTACGGAAGGGAAGCCGAGATAGAGCGCGAGGCCGATGATTGCAGGCGCCATCCACGTGGACACGTTCAGGCGAGACTTTTGACGCAGGTTCCGACTCTTACGCACCAACCGACTCCACGCAACGCTTGACGAACGGCACGGCTTTGCCCGCGCCGACAAGAAGCCAGCGTCGGAGATTCCGCGCGGGAAGCTAAGACAATGAGGCGGCCGGACACCCCGCCGGAGCCGCTTCGTTCGAGCTTTGAAAATGAAGCATTAACCTTGATGTTTGGTTAATGCAGCCTCGCTGAAGAACACGGCCGTCATAACGCGAACGGAGCCGCCCCGGCCGGGAACAGCTCCGTTTTATCCGACTGTGTGCGCGAAGCCCCTGCCCGGCACACCCGGTTGAGGGACGCGAGGATCAGATGATGACGTGCGAGCCGAGTTCGACGACTCGGTTGGTCGGCAGGCGGAAATAGTCCGAGGGGTCGATCGCCGCATTGGCCAGTGCGATGAACAGCCGGTCTTGCCAATGAGGCATGCCGGATTCGGCATCGGGCACGAGCTTGCGGCGACCGAGATAGAAGGAGGTCGACATGATGTCGAACTTCAGCCCCGATTTGCGGAAAAGGCCGAGCGCCTGCGAGACGTTCTGCGTTTCCATGAAGCCGAAGCGCATCTCGAGCAGCGTGAAGCGATCCGAAAGCGGCTGCATGCTCACCCGCTCCGACTTCGGCACTTTCGGCGTGTTGGCGGTACGGATCGTCAGAATGAAGTTCTGATTGTGCAGCACATGATTGTGCTTGATGTTATGGAGCAGCGCGGCCGGGGTCGACTCCGGATCGCTCGTCAGGAACACGGCCGTGCCGGGAACGGCCACCGGTGCATGCTCGCTCTTGCGCTCGATCGACTTGATGAAGCTTGCAAGTGGAATGTCGATGTGGCGCGTCTTGGCGTGCAGGATCTCGGTTCCGCGCCGCCAGGTCCACATGATGACGATGAAGGTGGCGGCGATCAGCACCGGCACGTAACCGCCGTCGTGAATCTTCAGCATGTTGGCGCCGAGGAAGATGAACTCAAGCCCAAACAGCGGCAGCAACACCGCCGCCGCCCAGAGCCCGGACCAATTCCAGCGCGTGCGCAGGAACTCGAACGAAAGCACCGTCGTCACCACCATCGCGCCGGTGACCGAGATGCCGTAGGCGGTGGCGAGCGATTCGGACGAACCGAAGACGAAGACGAGCGCCATGACGCCGAACATCAGCAGCGTGTTGACGTTCGGAAGATAGATCTGGCCCGTATGCGTCTCCGACGTGTGGAAGATCGCCATGCGCGGCAGGAAGCCCAGGTGGATCGCCTGACGTGTCAGCGAAAAGGCCCCTGTTATCACCGCCTGGCTGGCAATAATGGTCGCCGCCGTCGCCAGGATGACGACCGGTAGCAGCGCCCATTTCGGGAACATCAGGAAGAACGGATCGGACATCGCTTCCGGGTTCTGCAGCACGAAGGCACCTTGCCCCAGATAGTTGAGGGTCAGCGCCGGGAAGACGACCAGGAACCAGGCCCATTGGATCGGTCGGCGACCGAAATGTCCGAGGTCGGCGTAGAGCGCCTCCGCACCCGTCACCGTCAGGAAAACGGCGCCAAGGACGATGATGCCGACATAGCCTTCATTCAGCATGAAGCTCACGGCATAGTAAGGATTGAAGGCCTTGAAGATCGTCAGGTCGTCGGAAATGTGGACGAGGCCGATCCAGCCCATCACCAGGAACCAGACCAGCGTGATCGGCCCGAAGAAGTTGGAGACGGCCGCCGTTCCCTTGGACTGCACCGCAAACAGCATGAGCAGGATGACCACCGCGATCGGAACCACGTATTCCGATAGCGCCGGCGTCACCAGCTTCAGACCTTCGACCGCGGAAAGAACGGACAAGGCCGGCGTGATCATCGCATCGCCGATGAAAAGTGCTGCACCCGCGATCCCCATGAAGAAGAGGATCGATGCGTGCCCGTTGGCGGACTTCATCAGAAGAGCGAGCAACGACAGCGTGCCGCCCTCCCCCTGGTTGTCGGCGCGCAGCAGGAACAGCACATACTTGATCGTGACGATAATCGTCAGCGTCCAGATCATCAGCGAGATCAGGCCGATGATCTCCACGTCGGTCACGCCGTCGTGGGAAACCGGGCGCAGCGCTTCGCGAAAGGCATAGAGCGGGCTGGTGCCGATATCGCCGTAGACGACACCGATCGAGCCAAGCCCGAGGATCAGCAGGCGTCGCAGATCCTTCGGCTCGTGGGAGGGGGCATGCGGTTGGGTCATGCAAACCTACTGGCGTTCACAGCCAGCCTTTCCAGCGGAAAAAGAAAAAGGGGATGACGGCCGATATCACCATCGCCGCAATCGCCCAGGGATAGCCGAAGTGCCATTCCAGTTCGGGCATAACGCGGAAGTTCATGCCGTAGACCGAAGCGACCAGGGTCGGCGGCAGCAGGACGACCGATGCGATCGAGAAAATCTTGATGATGGCGTTCTGCTCGACGTTGATCAGACCCAGCGACGCATCAAGCAGGAAGGTGATGTTGCCGGAAATGAAACTTGCGTGCTCGGAAAGCGACTGGATGTCGCGGGAGATCGAACGGCAGAGTTCGCGCGTGTCCTTGTCTTCCTGCACCTCCGGAACAGTGTAGACGAAGGTCAGCAGGCGCGAGAGCGAGGCAAGGCTGTCACGCGTCTTGGCGACGAGGCGATGATGGCCAGCGACATCACGCAAGCGCGCCTCGAGATAATGCGGCGACCGGCGCTTGCCTGCAGCCTTGTCGCTGAAGACGTCGATCGACAGATCGTCGATCTTGGTGACCGCCTGCTCGAGAATCTCGGCGGTTCGGTCGGCGACCGTTTCCAGAAGCCGGGTCAGGACAACCGCGCCATCGCGGCAACCGCCCGGGAAGCGATGCATCGATGTCTTGAAGAGGGTGAACGACCGGGGCTCGGCATAGCGGATGGTGACAAGCCGGCCACCCGACAGGATGAAGCCGACATCCGTCAGTCCGGGGATATCCGTATCCGAACGGAACACCAGTGACGCCGTCATGAACACGGCACTCTCCTCGACATAGAGGCGGCTCGACGGTTCGATGTCCTTCAGATCGTCGCGTGTTGGGATGGAAATGCCGAGAAGCTTCTCCATCATCAGGTCTTCTGCCTTGGTGGGTTCGACCAGATCCAGCCAGATGACATCGGGACGCAATTTTTCGGGTGGTTCGGCCGGTGTCAGAACGACGGCTGTCCCATCGGCGCAATAGCCGGTGATCATGCGACCGTCCTCGTCATGCGAAGCTGACAGCGCCGCCCGTCTTCCGAGACGCGCAAGGGTCGCTGTAACACATTGAGCGGCTGCATAATTTTATCCTTAAATCGATTCCGATCTAAGCAATCATGCAGCGTGCCGAACCGCGAAGGCGAAAGGTCGTGCGCCACAAAATACCCGCAATAGAAATCCATCGGATGGAGCGTTCCGCCAGTCAGGACAAAGTCTTCAACTCAGTCATCGCGCGAGGCCAAAATCTCCGGCGAGCGGGCGTCAAGTTGGGCACCTTCGCAAGTGCGGCAAGGCATATGGCGCAACGCAAACGCAAAATCAATGCCCCCTTGCAATCCAGCACGCGGGCATGTGCCGCCATACCGGCACCACCCTACCGCATGTTTGCTTAAATCAAAATCGAATCAAGGGCAAAACGATTCAGTGCCGAGCGTCACGTCATGCCTGACGTGCAAAGTCGCTGCAGCGCCTTGAGTTGCGGCCTGTTCCGGAACGGGGAGAACCGCGGCCCGGAAAGACCAGACGGCCTCCCTGCAAACCGTCACTCGAAGACAATGGTCGGCGCGGCGCGGCTCTTGTCCTGCTGCGCGGCGGATATCTGATCCCAGACCTTGGTGGCGATATCGCGATAGACACGCGCGATCTCACCGCTCGGGTCGGACGCGACGAGCGGTGTCCCGGCGTCCGACGTTTCGCGAATTCCCATGGTCAGGGGCACTTCGCCGAGGAACGGGACGCCGATGCGCTCGGCTTCCTTGCGCGCACCGCCATGGCCGAAGATATCGTAGCGCTTGCCGGTGTCGGGCGCGATGAAATAGCTCATGTTCTCGACGATGCCGAGAACCGGGACTTCTACCTTGCGGAACATGGCGAGGCCCTTGCGGGCATCGATCAGCGCCAGATCCTGCGGCGTCGAGACGATGACGGCGCCGGCGAGCGGCACCTGCTGGGCCATGGTGAGCTGGGCGTCGCCCGTGCCGGGGGGCATGTCGACGACCAGCACATCGAGATCGCCCCAGGCGACTTCCCGCAGCATCTGCAGCAGGGCCGACTGGATCATCGGTCCGCGCCAGATCATCGCCACTTCCTCATCGACGAGGAAGCCCATGGACATGACCTTGAGACCGTAATTCTCCATCGGGCGGATAAGGCGCCCTTCGATCTGTTGCGGCCTTCCGGAAATCTTCAGAAGGCGTGGCATCGACGGGCCGTAGATATCGGCATCGAGCAGGCCAACCCTCAGGCCATTTGCCTTCAGCGCCAGCGCCAGGTTGACCGAGGTCGTCGACTTGCCGACACCGCCCTTGCCGGAGGCGACAGCGATGATGGCGCCGACGCCCGGAATTCCAGCCTTGGCCGGCGGGCCGCCGGCGGGACGCGGCGCATGGGAATGGCCGGCATGAGGCGCTGCCGAGGGCTGCGGACGCTGCACCGGGGCGCCGGCGGGCGCCGCCTTGCGGTCGGCTGTCAGTGCAACCATGGCCGCCGTGATCCCCGGGATGTCGCGCACGACGCGCTCGGCTGCGGCCCGCATCGGCTCCAGTTCCTTGGCGCGGTCGGCCGGCACGGTGATCGAGAAATAGGCCTTGCCATCGGAGATGAAGACATCAGACACAAGTCCGAGGTCGACGATGTTGCCTTCCATGCCCGGGCCACGCACCGTGCGCAGCTTCTCAAGGACCACTTCTTTCGTGACTTCCGGCATCGCGCCCTCTCATTCTTTTGTTATCCCTTAGATAGTCGAGGCGGGGCGCTTCGCCAATGCGACATAACGGAAAAAGGAAGGGCCACCGTCCACCCCGGTGTCCGTACATCCGGGATCACCTTGAGGCGGGCAGTGGCCCTTTCGATCGCGACCTTCGTGGGCGCTGTCTTCTTTTTAGTCCCCTCTGGACATGCCAATAGAAATGCAGGATGCGTGCCAGATTCAAATTCGCCAAGAATATCAAGCAATTTCAAATAGATGATCGATTCTGCAACATTCAAGGCGGCCAGAGCATCTGCCCAGATTCTGAGCAGCTCTGTGCAAATCGTCCAAGGATGGAGCAATTCGGCTGCGGCGGTGGGCGATCTCAGCGGGATAGGAACGCAGGCGCGGCGATTGCGGCAGCCTTCGTGATCGCAACGGAGACGGAGGGCACGCGAGAAGAGGAAAACGGCCTTCGACGCCGGGAGGGCTAGCTGATGTAGCCCTTCTTCATCGCCTTTACGACCGCTTGGGTGCGGTTCACGGCGTCGAGCTTCTTGGTCACGTGATTGAGGTAGTGATTGACCGTATGTTCGGAGAGCCCGAGGATGCCGGCGATCTCGGCACTGGTCTTTCCGGCCGCCGTCCAGCTCAGGCACTGGATCTCGCGCTCCGAAAGCGCCGCGCCGCTGCTCTTCCACACAGAGCCGATCTCGGCGAGGCGATTGTAGACATGGATCGCAATCATCTGCAGTTCCATGGTCACCGTCATCGGCAATTCGACCAGCGGGCCCATGAGAATGACCGCGCCGCGGCCACCCTCGGCGTCGTGAACAGGGAAATAGCTTGCCTGGAAGATACCGTTCTCGCGCAGCATCGCGATGTACTCGGCCGCCGTCTCCGGCTTGCCGCCCTCGCCTTCCCAGGCGTCCAGCGTCACCTGGAACGGCGTCGTCGTCTCGCGCAGGCGGCGCACGCCGGTGCTGAAGCGCAGCATCGACAGGCTGTCATATTTGTTCAGCAGTTCCGCCGGCATATTGGAGATGACCGTGCTCGCGGCCAGCCGCTCCACGTCGATCGAGGGGATCGAGCAGATCAGAAAGGTCTTGAAGCCAAAGACCTGCGTGATCCGCCGCATATAGCGGATGATATCGAACTGGGTCTCAAGCTTTGCGATCTCGGACGCGAAATCACCGCCCCGGGGCAGATCTGCGTCAGTCATCCCGGTCGTCATCGTATCCTGCATTCGCGCGTTCCATGGCATTCATCAAGTATCAAATAGACCGAGCGGCCTGCCAATGCCAACAGATGATCGAGATTCCCTGCCTCCTCGGCCCAAAAGTCTGTGTATTTCTCTCGCGAAGCGCAGACCGTGCCGTTCGCTTCAGGCGCAGCCGGCACCGATCTCAATTGATGAGACCAGCGCGCATGGCCTTGGCGACGGTCTGGACGCGGTTGACCGAATCCAGCTTGCGCGTCGCACGATTGAGGTAATGGTTGACCGTATACTCGGACAGCGCCAGGATTTTCGCCATCTCACTGGTGGTCTTGCCAGCAGCCGCCCAGCGCAGGCACTCCACCTCGCGGCGCGAAAGACTGCCCGGCCCGCGCCGATCGCGGTCGCGGTCGCGAACTTCCATGTACTTGCTATAGAGCAGGCCCGCCCACAGATTGAGTTCCTGCAACTCATCGTTCGAGACGACGGAACGATCACCGCCAAAAGCGATGGCCGCGCGATGGCCGCTCGCATCATGTACCGGCAGATAGAGGCCACGCGGCATGTTCGCCTGTTCAAAGACACAAATGGCCGCATCGCCCTTGCCGTCGGACCGACGGCGCGCCAGCTGATGCGCGTCATAGGTGAAGGGAATGGTGCTGCGGCGCAGGCGCTGGATCACCGGGCTGCCACTAATCAGGCCAGCGCTGTCATACCCCTGCAAGAACGCGGTCGGATAATTGGTCATAAGTGCATTGGCCGTCAGGCTGCTGCAGCCCGTCTCCGGAACTGCAAGAACCAGAAAGCCGCGGAAGCCATAGGCATCCGCTACCTGGGCGATCACTCGCCGAAAGTCTTCTTCGCAACAGATTGGCCCCCTGATGCTCCGCCCATCAGGAAGCGTCAATGACGACAAATTCGCGCTGAAATCGATCATCTTCCGCCCTTCTCCACATCCGGCGCCAAAGAAAGGCCGGCCGCTGACGCCGCATGAAGACCACGTCAATAATTCTATAAATACCAAAACCAAACCAGACTAAGACCATCCACGAACCTGAGTCTGATATATTAAAGCTATCGAGCTTGACGCGCCGCGTCCAGTCGATGTTTCTAATTTACCGTAAAGTGAATTCAAGGTCCACCACGTCCGGGCCCAAGCCGGATCGCGGCCTCCTCGGCAATCGCCCGAGCCGCTTCGCGCACAGGTGCCGCCCAAGCCACCAGTTGCTCCATGCTCACCCTGTAGGCCGGCCCCGTCACCGATATCCCCGCCGCAAGCTCGCTACCGGGGATAGCAATGGGTGCAGCCACGCAACGAATCTCGGCTTCATGCTCCTCGCGATCGAAGGCATGGCCGTCGCGCCTGATCTCTTCGACTTCCGCCAGCAGCGTCGCCGCCGAACGATGCGTGTGCGAAGTGAAAGGGTGAAACGCGGTTCTCGCCAGCACATGCTTCAGCACCGGCTGCGCCAGCAAAGACAACGCTGCCTTGCCGATGCCGGTGCAATAGGCGGGCGAGGCCTTGCCAATCTGCGAGCTCATGCGCACCGTCTGACGGCTCTCGACCTTGTCGACATAGACGATCTCCGTTTCGCGCAGGATGCCGAGATGCACGGTCTCGCCGGTCAATTCGTGCAGGCGCTGCAGGTGCGGTTCGGCAACGTCGCGAAAGCGGTTGGCAGACCAGGAACGATAGGCAAGCGTCAGCAGCCGGAGGCCGGGCTCATAGGAGAGATCCCGGCGCTGAATGAGCAGCCCTTCCTCGACGAGGTGGCTGAGCAACCGGTGCAATGTGCCGCGCGGCTGGCCGGATCGGGCAAGAATATCGGTAAAGCGCTGCGGGCCGTCTGCCGTGACCACCGCTTCCAGCACGGCAATCGCCTTGCCGAGCGTGCCGGTACCGGCCTCCCCTCGCCCCTCGTCCGCCACCATCATGTCGTTTGTCATCGTCGTTCGCTTGTCTTCAAGTGGCGTCGCGTCGCGCGCCTGATCTTGACAAGATAGACGCTTCGACACGATAATTCCACATACTAAAATCAAGTTCCAAATAATGGAACAAATCATAGGCTTAAAACGGTCTTACGAGGGAATGAGGGACATGCCGGCGCCCAAGGCACAATTTCACGATTTGCGCGACCGCTGCGTGCTGGTAACCGGCGGCGGCTCGGGCATCGGCGCGGCCCTGGTCGAGGGCTTCGTGCGCCAGGGCGCGCGGGTCGCCTTCGCCGATATCGACGAGCGGGCAAGTGCCGAGCTCGTCGAACGGCTTGCTGATCAAACGGGCTACAAGCCGCATTTCATCCCCGGCGACCTGCGCGATATCGAAGCGGTGCGTCATACGGCGGAAGCGGCGGCAGCATCGCTCGGTGCGATCCATGTGCTCGTCAACAATGCGGCGCGCGATGATCGCCAGGCATTGGAAGCCGTGACTGAAGAGATCTGGGACGAAAGCCAGGCCGTCAATCTCAGGCACCTCTTCTTCATGAGCCAGTCGATCGTGCCGCACATGCGGCAAGCGGGCGGCGGTTCGATCGTCAATTTCTCCTCGATCGCCTTTCTGCTCAACATGGGCGAGATTCCAGCCTATGCCACGGCGAAGGCCGGTATCGTCGGTCTGACCAAATCGCTCGCCGGCAGGCTCGGGCCCGACAATATCCGCGTCAACGCAATCCTGCCCGGCATGATCGTCACCGAACGGCAGAAGCGGCTGTGGCTGAACGACGTGGCGATCGCCGAGATGCAGGAAAGGCAGTGCCTGAAACGCAGCCTAACCGCCGACGATCTCGTCGGGCCCTGCCTTTACCTCGCGTCGGACTGCTCCGCGGGCATGACGGCGCAAACAATGATCATCGATGGAGGCGCACTGTGATGACGGCAGCCTATTATGCGGCAGTCGACTGGGGAACGACGAGTTTCCGACTGTGGATCATCGGCGAGGATGGCTCGGTGCTTGCCGAACGCCGCAGCGGCGAAGGCATGACGACCGCCAGCAAGGCCGGTTTCCACACGATCCTGGAACGCCACCTCGCTGCCGTCGACGCGCCGAGCCACCTGCCGGCGATCATCTGCGGCATGGCCGGCGCCAAGCAGGGCTGGGTCGAGGCCGGCTATATTGATACCCCCGCGGCCCTTGCCGACATCGCTTCCCATGCGGTTGCGGTGCCGGATCGCGATCGTGACATCCGCATCCTGCCGGGTCTCGCGCAACGCGACATGCGGCACCCGGACGTCATGCGCGGCGAGGAGACGCAATTGCTCGGCGCTGCCGGCGAACTCGGCCGCGGCCGACACCTCGTCTGCATGCCGGGCACGCACAGCAAATGGGTTCGCCTCGAAGACGGCGCCGTGAGCGGCTTTTCCACTTTCATGACCGGCGAACTGTTCGACGTGATTTCGAAGCACTCGATCCTCAGCCACTCGATCGCAGATGCCCATGCGTTTTCCGGCGATCACCCTGCCTTCGCGGCGGCGGTAGCCGAGGCACGCACCAATCCCGCCTTGGGGACCAGCTTGGTCTTCGGCGCGCGCGCCGGACAATTGCTGCACGGCGCCAGTGCGACCGACGCCAAGGCCTTGTTGTCGGGCACGTTGATCGGCCTTGAGATCGCCGGCGCGCTGGCGTCAGCCAAGACGATCGACAGCATCTGCCTCGTGGCCTCCGGTTCACTCGGTACACTTTATCAAGCCGCGCTTGAAAGCCTCGACCGCCCGCTTCGGGTCGTCGACGCCGACACGGCAGTCCGCGCCGGCCTTTCGACCGCCGCCCAGGCGATCTGGCCTCTCTGAACGAAAGACAAGCTCATGACCCGCATTCCCTTCCCGCCGATGAAGTACCCGCTGATCGCGATCCTGCGTGGCCTCAAGCCCGAGGAGACCGAAGGCGTCGTCGGGGCGCTGATCGAAACCGGCTTCACTGCGATCGAGATCCCGCTGAACTCCCCCGATCCGTTCCGCTCGATCGAGACGGCGGTGAAAATGGCACCGGAAAATTGCCTGATCGGCGCCGGCACGGTGCTGACGACGGCACAGGTGGAGCAGCTTGCCGATGTCGGGGGCCAATTGATGGTCAGCCCGAACGTCGAACCGGCGGTGATTTCGCTTGCGGCACAGAAGGGCATGGTTACCATGCCCGGCGTGCTCACCCCGACCGAGGCGCTTTCGGCCGCGGCAGCGGGCGCGACCGGCCTCAAGTTCTTCCCGGCAAGCGTGCTCGGGCCATCGGGCATTACCGCGATCCGCGCGATCCTGCCGCCCGACCTCGAGATTGCCGCCGTCGGTGGCGTTTCCGATGCCAACTTCGGCGACTACGCCAAGGCCGGCATTCGCAGCTTCGGCCTCGGCTCGAGCCTCTACAAGCCGGGCATGAGCGGCGCCGAAGTCCGCGAACGCGCCGTCGCAACGATCAAGGCCTATGACGCCGTCTACGGAGCACGCTGATGAGCGATACCATTCCTTTTTCCGGCAGCATCCTTTGCGAATCGCCCTCGATTCTCGGGGAAGGCCCGACCTATGACCCCGTCAGCGGCACCGCCTGGTGGTTCAACATCAAGGGCCAGGAACTGCATGAGCTACATCTCGAAACCGGCCGCAAGACTGTACATAACCTGCCATTCCTCGGCAGCGTGCTTGCCGTCATCGATCCATCCCGGCAACTGATTGCCTCCGATCAGGGGCTTTTCCTCAGGGATACGCAGACAGGCACCTTCAGCCTCCTGACCACGCTTGAGGACAAGCCCGGCAATCGCTCGAACGACGGCCGCGTGCACGCTTCCGGTTCGCTGTGGATCGGCACCATGGGCCGCAGCGCCGAGAAGGGCGCCGGCGCGATCTATCACGTCGCCGGCACGAAGGTGACGAAGCTCTACGACAGGATCACCATTCCCAACAGCATCTGCTTTTCGCCGGATGGGACCATCGCCTACTTCGTCGACACCGACATCAACCACCTGATGCGCGTCGATATCGATGCCGAGACCGGGCTGCCGAAGGGTGAACCTAGCCTGCTAGTCGACAGTAGTGGCGAAGCCGGCGGCATCGACGGCTCCGTGTGCGATGCCGATGGTCTGATATGGAATGCCCGCTGGGGCAGCAGCACGGTCGACGTCTACAGGCCCGACGGTGCACGGATCGCGCGCTACGCGATGCCGGCAACGCAGCCGAGCTGCACGGCCTTCATCGGGGCGAAGGCCGACCGCATGTTGGTGACATCCGCCTGGCAAGACCTGGACGATGCAGCGCGCGTGGCCGATCCGCATGCCGGCATGACCTTCGATCTCGGCGTCAGCGTCAACGGCCGGTTTGAACCATCGTTCCGCCTCTGAGCGGAAGCGCGACTAACCTCTTGGCGAAGCGCCAATAAAAAGTCATACAATTCGGCCACGCGTTTCATCGCATGGTGAGGAGGAAGCTCGCATGAGCGAAAAGAAGAAAGAACTGCGCAGCCGTCACTGGTACGGCGGCACCGACAAGGATGGATTTATCCATCGCTCCTGGATGAAGAACCAGGGATTTCCGGACCACGTTTTCGACGGCCGTCCGATTATCGGTATCTGCAACACCTGGTCCGAGCTGACGCCCTGCAACAGCCACCTTCGCATCCTTGCCGAAGGGGTGAAGCGCGGCGTCTGGGAAGCCGGCGGCTTCCCGGTCGAGTTCCCGGTGTCTTCGCTCGGCGAGACGCAGATGCGTCCGACCGCGATGCTCTTCCGCAACCTGCTCGCCATGGACGTCGAAGAGGCGATCCGCGCCTATGGCATCGACGGCGTGGTTCTGCTCGGCGGCTGCGACAAGACGACGCCAGGCCAGCTCATGGGTGCGGCCTCCGTCGACCTGCCGACCATCGTCGTCTCCTCCGGACCGATGCTGAACGGCAAATGGAAGGGCAAGGACATCGGCTCCGGCACGGATGTCTGGAAGTTCTCCGAGGCCGTGCGCGCCGGCGAAATGAGCATGCAGGAATTCATGGCGGCCGAAAGCGGCATGTCGCGCTCGCCGGGCGTGTGCATGACGATGGGCACCGCCACCACCATGGCCTCGATCGTCGAGGCGATGGGGCTGTCGCTGCCGACCAACGCGGCGCTTCCCGCCGTCGACGCCCGCCGCATGGCGCTGTCGCACATGACGGGCAAGCGCATCGTCGAGATGGTGCATGAAGACCTGCGCCTGTCGAAGGTGCTGACCAAGAAGAATTTCGAGAACGGCATCATCGCCAATGCCGCCGTCGGCGGCTCGACAAATGCTGTCGTTCACATGCTGGCGATCGCCGGCCGTGCCGGCGTCGATCTCTGTCTCGAGGACTTCGACCGCGTCGGCAGCCAGGTTCCGTGCATCGTCAACTGCATGCCGTCGGGCAAGTATCTGATCGAAGACCTCGCCTATGCCGGCGGCCTGCCGGCGGTGATGAACCGCATCCAGCATCTGCTGCATGCCGATGCACCGACCGTCTTCGGCGTGCCGATCAGCAAGTACTGGGAAGATGCCGAGGTCTATAACGACGACGTCATCCGGCCGCTCGACAATCCGCTGCGCGCTGCAGCCGGCATCCGCGTTCTCAAGGGCAACCTTGCGCCGAACGGCGCCGTCATCAAGCCATCGGCGGCGAGCGAGCATCTGCTCGTTCATGAAGGCCCGGCCTATGTCTTCGAAACGATCGAGGAACTGAAGGCGAAGATCGACGATCCGGATCTGCCGGTGACCGAGGATACCATTCTCGTGCTCAAGGGCTGCGGACCGAAAGGCTATCCGGGCATGGCCGAGGTCGGCAACATGCCGATCCCGCGGCGGCTGGTGGAAAAAGGCGTGCGCGATATGGTGCGCGTTTCGGATGCCCGCATGTCCGGCACCGCCTTCGGCACCGTGGTCTTGCATGTCAGCCCGGAATCGAATGCCGGCGGGCCGCTCGCCATCGTCAAAACCGGCGATCGTATCCGCCTCGACGCGATGAAGGGCGAACTCAACTTGATGATCAGCGAGGAAGAGTTTGCGACGCGCATGGCCGCCTGGCAGGCGCCGCCGCAGAAATGGACGCGCGGCTACTACAAGCTCTACCAGGATACGGTGCTGCAGGCCGACAAGGGCGCAGACCTGGATTTCCTCGTCGGCGGCAGCGGCAGCGAGGTTCTGCGCGAAAGCCACTGACGACGACGCGTCGCAACGGTAATTCGCGAAGTGTTCAGATACCCCGCCACTCCGGCGGGGTATTTTTATCCGGCGAGCGGATGCGAATTGAAGGGGCGTGTTGCAGCCGATGCCGTGACGGGCGAACTCAGACGCGACCAGATCTGAACGCCGTAAAGCGCCAGACCAAGGGCAATGAAGAACTCCTTGTATTCGGTCGGGTCCCAGAGCCGAACGAGCAGTGAAGCCTGCAGGATAAACAGCTCCTGGATGGCAACAATCAGGACGGCGCCGATCGTCAGCACGATGAACTCGCGCCAGTGACCCGCCTTCAACGCGATATCCGCAATCACCAGCAGCATGATCACGGTCATCATCACCATCATCTGCGTCGGCAGTATGCTCCAGTTGTCGCTGTTGAAGGCGGCCATAGGCGCACTTGCCACCAGCACGAGCACGCCCGGCGCGAAGGCGTCGAGCCGGCCAAGGCTCACGCCCTTGCGAAGGTGGAGCCAAATGAAGGGCGCAAGCGTCAGCAGCACGAAACTGCCGGTGTAGTAGAGCAACTCGGAAAAGCCGGTTGAAATGTTGTGCAGGTTCAACTCCTGCTGCTTGTTGACGGCCAGGAGCCCTTCCGGCGTTGAGATGCCGAAGATGCGCTGCATCCAGGATATCTCCTCCATGCCAATCACGAAGAAGCCGGCGCTCAGAAGCGCCGCGGCGCTTGCGGCGATCCACGCAAGCCGCTCTCCCCCGGCGAGGGCTGCACGAAGCTGGCCCGTGGCCGCTGCGGCAAGGAACCCGCTGACGATGAAGATCAGCAGGGCGGACGACCACTCGACCAGGCCGTCCTCGCGCGCCAGGACACTGAAAACTTTCGGATCGATCGCGAAGACCAGTGCCATGAGCGTCGCAAGCGTCCATGTCGCCGCGCAGATCCACAGCTCGCGACGCGAGGCCAGCCGGAGCACCGGCTCTCCGAGCCTGGAGACATCGCGGGTAAACCCCTGAACCGCGGCGAGCGACAGGCTGAGCGCGACCCAGGCATGCCAGAGGCTATAGGGCTGAGCCTGAGGCGCACGCTCGGAAAAATAGCGAGCGCCGAAAAGGTTGCGCTCGATGGAAACGAGAGCGGCCATCGCCAGGACAGACAGGAGGGAGACCGAAAGAAAGCGCCGCGGCAGAAACATGGTGATGTCGTCCAGGATGACAGGACGAAGCAGCTCTGCGTTCTATATCCTGTGTTCCGGGAAGTATCTGCAAGAACAATCAAGAATCCGTCAACGAATAGAAGACCATTATAAACCTCTAAAATACCTGAGTGCAGAATATAGAGACAACTCCCGTGATAAATTGGCCGGTAATCTCCCGCTAAGTTCCAAAGGACATCGGGGATGAACGCAAGTGCGGCCTTACCCATTGAGATTTTGACTGTTTTTTCCGGAACCGTTTGGGCGCTTAGGCGTTGACGTCATATCACCGGTGCGGTGGATCTGGCGACAGCAGCCAGGCCCGTACCTTGATCTGAAACGTCAAGGAAAGGCAGTTTGACATGACTAAGAAACTCGTAACAACCGTCGCGGCTGGCGCGCTCTTCGCGGGTCTTGCTGTCGCCCCGGTAGCTTACACCCAGGATACGACGCAGCCTCAGCCCGACCAGACGCAGACCATGCAGCCGGCACCGACCACGGAAGCTCCGGCTAACGAGGCTCAGACGACGACGCCTCCGGCCGCAGGTGAAGCACCTGCCGACGTCGCGAAGTCGGATGCCACCTATCTGACCGAGCAGGCGAGCGACCAGATTGCAGCCAGCACCTATATGGGCCAGACCGTCTACAATGCCGGTGACGAGAGCATCGGTGAGATCAACGACCTGATCATCAAGAAGGATGGTGCCGTCGAGGCGGCCGTGATCGGCGTCGGTGGCTTCCTGGGTCTGGGCGAAAAGAATGTTGCGGTCCCGTTTGATCGCATCGCGATCGCCGAACAGCCCAATACGGACGCATTGAAGCTGACAACGACGGAAACCGCCGACACGCTGAAGGCGGCACCGGAGTTCAAGACAAAGGCGCAGCAGGTGGCCGAGCAGAACGCCAACCAGCCGGTTGACACCTCGACGACCTCTTCGACGGGCACGGCACCGGCTCAGCCGCAGCAGTAATCAGTATCAGGCTGTCTTCAGTGCACCTACAGAGAGCGGCGGTACCCATCGCCGCTCTATCCTTGTTCAAACGGGCTTTGCTCAGACGAGCACTCCATAACGAAGGGCGTCATAGATGCCCGCATGGATGTTGCGGCTGGACACGGCGTCGCCGATCCGGAACATGTCGAAGCCGGCCGCGGGGTTTCGCTGCGGGATCGGGTTCTCGCCGCGAAGCAGGGCCTTGTAATCGACAGCGCCCAGATTGCGCGACAGCGGCTTCAGTTCACGATAGAGCTCATCCATCGGCAACGTACCGTGCTCGACCACGACCTGGGCCACGCGCCGTTCGACGACGGCCTTCCCCGAAAAGTCCGACCCCAGCGTCGCAATCAGCCCATTGGCATCGCGGCGGACGGATTTCAGCCGCGTGTTGATCGTCACCCGGACATTGTGCTCGGCGAAGGCGGCCGCATAGGGCACATGGTTCATGCCGCCGATCTCCGGCGCGAACATGCGTTCGGGCGAAACGATCTCGAGCTCGACGTCGGCACGCGCGATCAGTTCGGCAGCCGTCATGCCGCTATGGGCACCGTTGTCGTCATAGAGCAGCACCGGGCCTTCCGGCTTCACCGCTCCGGCTATGATATCCCAGCTCGACACCACCAGGTCGTCGCCTGCATCGAGCGCAGGATTTTGCGCAATACCGCCGGTCGCAACGACGACGAGATCAGGGGCACGTTCCTCTATGTCGTCCACGCCGGCAAAGACGTTGTAGTGGATTGGAACGCCCAACCGCTCCAGCTCGGCCAGCCGCCAGTCGACGATGCCGATCAGTTCGCGGCGCCGCGGATTGCGCTGCGCCAGTAATATCTGGCCGCCGGCTGCTCCCGTCGCCTCCAGCACCTCGACCTGGTGGCCGCGCTCGGCAAGCACCCGGGCGGCTTCGAGCCCGGCCGGACCGGCGCCGACGACGACCGCCTTGCGTTTCGGCCCTTTGCTCTTCCGGATGACGTGCGGCACGATCGCCTCGCGCCCGGTCGCAGCGTTGTGGATACAGAGCGCCCCGCCGCCTTCATAGATACGGTCGAGACAGTAGGTCGCGCCAACGCAGGGACGGATTTCCGCCTCCCTGCCCTCTTCGATCTTCCGGACGATATGCGGGTCGGCGATATGGGCGCGGGTCATGCCGACCATGTCGAGCTTGCCTTCGGCAATCGCGTGGCGGGCGGTCGCGACATCGGCGATGCGCGCGGCATGAAAGACCGGAAACTTCGTCGCCGCCCTCACCTCGCCGGCGAAATCGAGATGCGGCGATGCGGCCATGCCCTGGATCGGAATGACCTTGGTCAACGGCGCGTCATGATCGATATGGCCTCGAATGATGTTGAGGAAGTCGACCCTGCCGGAACCCGCCAGCCGCCGGGCGATTTCGATGCCCTCCTCCTTTGAGAGCCCCTTGTCCCAATCCTCGTCTGCGACCATGCGGATGCCGACGATGAAATCCGCGCCGACGGAGGCGCGGATTGCGTCGAGCACCATGTTGGTGAACCGCAGCCGGTTGTCGAGCGAGCCGCCGAAATCGTCGTCACGATGGTTCGTCGCCGGTGACCAGAAGCCATCCATCAGGTGGCCATAGGCCTCGAGCTCGATGCCGTCGAGGCCGGCGGCCTGCATGCGCGCGGCGGCCGCCGCATAGTCGCCGACGATACGCTCGATATCCCAGTCCTCGATCTCCTTGGGAAAGGAGCGGTGCGCGGCTTCACGCACCGGCGATGCGGAGAGAACTGGCAGCCAGTCACCCTTGTTCCAGCCGGTGCGGCGCCCGAGATGGGTGAGCTGGATCATCACCGCGCAATCATGCTCGTGACAGTCGTCGGCGATCTTCTTCAGCCACGGCACGATCTCGTCCGAATAGGCGTAGAGATTGCCAAAAGCCGGCGGCGAATCCTCAGACACGATCGCCGAGCCCGCGGTCATCGTCAGCGCCATGCCGCCCTTGGCCTTTTCCAGGTGATAAAGCCTGTAGCGATCCTTCGGCATGCCGTCTTCGGAATAGGCCGGCTCGTGCGCCGTCGACATGATCCGGTTCTTGAGCGTCAGATGCTTGAGGCGATAGGGCTGGAGCAGCGGGTCTTTCGATAGTGTCATTTCATATTCCTTGAGACGCGACGGATCGTGCCGGTTTCGTCAGTACCAGGCATCCGCCATGCTCTCCTTGCGGCGCGTGACATAATCGATCAGCGCCTCGTCGAGCGCCACGTCCAGCGGCGGCGCTTCGTATTCGGCAAGCGTCTTCTTCCAGGCGCGGTTGGCGCGTGTTGCCATATCGGTCTCGCCCTCCTCGACCCACTTCTCGAACGGTTCGTTGTCGGAGAGCGCCGAATCCCAGAAGGCCGTCTGGTAATTGCGCATGGTGTGATCGCAACCGAGGAAGTGGCTGCCGGGACCGACCTGCAGGAAGGCGTCCATCGCCAGCGTGTTGTCGTCGACGACGACGCCGGCGAGATAGGAATGCAGCGCGCCGCAGAAGTCCGTGTCCATGACAAACTTCTCGTAGGACATGGCGAGCAGCCCATCGACGAAACCGGCCGAATGCAGAATGAAATTGGCGCCGCAATGCACCGCCGACAGCATCGACATCGCGCCTTCCTGCATCGCCTGCGCGTCGGGCAGCTTCGAATTGGAGAAGTTGCCGGCGCAGCGCAGCGGCAGGCCGAGCCGGCGTGCGAGCTGGCCGACGACCATGCTGCCGATCGCCGGCTCCGGCGTGCCGAAGGTCGGCGAACCCGAGCGTAGCGACATGGACGACAGGAAATTGCCGAAAATGACCGGTGCACCCTTGCGTTCGAGCTGGGTCAGCGCACAGCCGGCGAGCGTTTCGGCATAGGACTGGGCGATGGCGCCGGCATTGGTGACCGGCCCCATGGCGCCGCCCAGAATAAAGGGCA
Source organism: Ensifer sp. R-19 (assembly GCF_049905105.1). Lineage (NCBI taxonomy): Bacteria > Pseudomonadati > Pseudomonadota > Alphaproteobacteria > Hyphomicrobiales > Rhizobiaceae > Ensifer > Ensifer sp. R-19. Next base: position 500,676 of record NZ_CP184569.1, on the reverse strand, counting down.
CGATGACCGCCGCCTGGTTTGCGCGCGCATAGGCGCGCAACGATTTCGTCATCGTCCCGTCCCAGACCAGCGGCGAGTTGACGTTGACGTTGCCGAGGATGACGCAGTTGCGGTCGACGAAATCGCGGCCGAAAAGAATGCGTGCCATCTCGATCGAGTCCGCGGCCCGCTCTTCGGCCGTGATCGAACCCATGAAGGCGCGGTCGGAATATTTGATGTGGCTGTAGACCATGTCGAGGTGGCGCTTGTTGACGGGCACATCGACCGGCTCGCAGATCGTGCCGCCGGAATGGTGCAGCCATGGGCTCGATTGCGCCAGCTTGATCAAATTGCGGAAGTCCTCGATCGTGCCGTAGCGCCGGCCCTTGTCGAGATCCATGACGAAGGGCGACCCATAGGCCGGGGAGAAGACGACGTTGTTGCCGCCGATCTCGACATTGCGGACGGGATTGCGGGCATGCTGGGTGAACTGCCGTGGTGCCGAGGCGACGATTTCCTTGAGCATACCGGGCTCGAAGGTTACGCGCACGCCATCAATCTTGGCGCCGGCCCGCTTCCAATGGGCGAGCGCCTCGGGGTCGTCGCGGAACTCGATGCCGACCTCGGCAAGGATACGATCGGCGACCGCTTCGATACGCAGCAGGCTCTCTTCGCCGAGGATATCGTAGGTCGGGATGTTGCGGACGATGTAGGGAACGCCGAAGCTTCGGCCCGCGCCTTCGCGCCGTTGCGGTCTTGAGCCCCGCGTCCGTCTCGGTGCCGCCTCGCCCGCTACCATTGCCGTGTCCATGCTCACATCCTCCCATCATCTGAGATGATGCTATTGACGAAAAATTCCATTGTAACGCTGGAAAAATTCGAGCCATGCGATAAGCATGATTTATGGAAAACCTGCGCCGCCTGCTTCCCTCCGCCGCCAGCCTCATCGTTTTCGAGGCGGCCGGCCGTCACCAGAACTTCACCCGAGCCGCCAGCGAGCTCGGCATGACGCAGGCGGCAGTCTCCTACGCCATCCGCGGCCTCGAAGACCAGTTGGGCGTGCCGCTGTTTCACCGCGTGCACCGGGCGGTGGAACTGACCGAGGCGGGAGAGAAGTTTCACGCCGACGTGTCGGTCGGTCTGTCGCGCATTCAGAAGTCGGCCGAGGACATCCGCGCCAAGGGCCGCGAAACCAACGTGACGCTTGCGGCGTCGACCGCCTTTGCCTCGATGTGGATGCTGCCGCGCCTCAACCGCATGCGCGAGGACCTGCCGGAGATCGACCTTCGCATCCAGACGAGCGTGCGCGATCTCGATCTTGAGGAGGATCCGATCCCGCTCGGCATCCGCGGCGGCGACCCCAGCCACTGGCCGCGCTATCATGCCGCCCAGCTCGCCGAGGAGGTCGTCAACGCCGTCGCAACGCCGGCCTATATCGAGGAGCACGGGCTGCCGGGGACCGCAGCCGACCTGCAGCGGCACAACCTCATTCATCTCGAGGAACCGGTGCGACGGGCCTGCGACTGGACCGAATGGTTTGCGAGCGCCGGCCTCACCTATCCCAAACAGGCACGCCGCCTGACGATCAACGATTATGTTCTGGTCATGCAGGCGGTGCTCGCGGGCGAAGGCGTGGCGCTCGGCTGGGAACACCTGATCAACCCGCAGATCCGCTCCGGCGCCCTGATGCCGGTCGCCGGACACGTGCTCAAGACCGGTCTCGCCTTTTATGTCGTCTGGCCGCGGTCACGCGAACTCAACGCCCAGGCAAAACGGGTCCGCGACTGGTTGTTGGAAGAGGGGCGTCGGGATCGCGTGGCGCTCTCGGGAACCGGTGAATAGACCGATCAGGCCTGGACCGAAACACCGCTATAACGATCGGAAAGGTAGCGCATCGTCGCCACGGCATCGGCCGGTTTTCCATAGAAGTAGCCCTGCCCGAGGCCGCAACCGAGCGCCTTCAGCTTCAAGGCTTCGGAAAAGTCCTCGATGCCTTCAGCGACGACTTCCAGTTCGAGGCCCTCGCACATCGAGACGATCGCCTTGATGATGTGTTCCGAAGCACGGTCGGCGGAAATGCGCGAGACGAAGGCGCGATCGATTTTGACCTTGTCGAAAGAAAAATCGCGAAGGCGACCCAGGCTCGACTGCCCGGTGCCGAAGTCGTCGAGCGAGACGCGCACGCCGGCGGCACGCAGTTCCGCAACGATCTTCTGGGCGATGTCGGCATCGGCCATGACAGCCGTCTCGGTGATCTCCAGTTCCAATCGCCTGGGATCGAGGCCGATCTGATGGATGATCGACAGCAACCGGTGGCTGGTCGCCGGATCCATGAGCTGCGCCGAGGAGAGATTGAAGGAGAGGAAAAGCTCCTTCGGCCAGGAGAGCGCCGCATGCGCCGCCTTGCGCAACAGCACTTCAGCGAGAGATTCGATAAACCCGCGCTCCTCGGCCAGCGGCACGAAAACAGCCGGGGAAACATAGCCGAGATCGGCGTCGCACCAGCGCGCCAGGGCTTCGAAACCGACGACTGCATCATTGCGCAGATCGACGATCGGCTGGAAATGCACGTCGACCTCATTGGCGATGATGGCATTGCGCAGCGCCTGCTCGAGCTGCGTTGCGCGCTTCATTTCCTGAGCGATTTCCTGCGAATAGACGGTGATCTGGCCACGGCCGCGCCGCTTCGAACGATAGAGTGCTGTATCTGCGCTCTTCAGCAGATCCTCGAACACTTCTCCGGCAAAGGGGTAGACCGCAAATCCGAAGGACGCGGACAGACGCACATGGCGGTCGCCGAGATCGAAGGGCGCCGACAGCACCTCCTTCAACATCTGCCCGACCTTCTCCGCCCCCTTGCGCTCGAAGACGAGCGGCAGGACGAAGGCGAACTCGTCACTTTCCGAACGGGTGATCGTCGCCCCCTCGGGCGCGCAGGCTTTCAGCCGGTAGGCCACCTGGCAGAGGATCTCGTCACCAGCCGCCGGCCCGAACAGGTCATTGATCGGCTTGAAACCATCGATATTGGCAAGGCCGATGGTGAAGGGCGCGGGATCGCTTGCACGCTCCCTGGCGAGATCCAGCACGGTCTGGCGCAGGCAGCGGGAATTACCGAGCCCCGTCAATAGATCGACGTTGCCCGTCACGGCGGGCATCTCGAGGCCGATGCGATGATAGGGGGTCTCAACCGCCGTCATTGCCGCGTCTCCGCAGCTCGGTCAGCAGTATGCGGGCGACGACGCTCCGCTGCCGGCGAAACCGAACGCCACGGCGCGAACCGGCAATGTCGTTCCGACACGGTCCGGACATGGGCAACGGGATGGGCGCAATGCATTCGGGCGGGCTCTACACTTTAACGGCAATTCGGTGCAGACGATCGCAATCGGCGGTTAACAATCCGATATCGCTCTGCTCCTAGATCTGCCATTAGCCTCCCCAATTCTAGCGAGTTGACACGTCTTTCATTCAACCTGCCGTTCGCATCGCCTTTGCCGGCATGAATTTTCTAAGCACCGCCTCGATCATGTCGGGGCTCACGGGCTTCATGATATGGTCGTCCATGCCCGATGCGTTGCACTGCTGCAGGTCGATATCCAGCGCCTGCGCGGTGACCGCGATGATCGGCGTTTTCTGCCCTCTGGTATTTTCTGCCGACCGGATGGCGACCGTGGCATCGAAGCCGTTCATGATCGGCATCGAGACGTCCATCAGCACCAGAGCCGGTTGCAGTTCATGCCAGAGCTCGACGGCCTCGCGGCCGTTGGCGGCGATCCGATGCGAGACGCCGAGCCCCTCCAGGATTTGCGTGAACACGAACTGGTTGATCTGATTGTCTTCGGCAACGAGCACGTCGACCTGTGGCGTCGGCGGCGGTGCAGCAATCCCCTCGCCTTCAAACGACAACGACCAATCGGGCTGCAGCGTCGGAGACGCCGTAGTCCGCTCGGAGCAGACGCGGAACACTTCGGCCAGCACCGCAGCGCCGTCCTGCTGCGCGGAAAGCGGCAGGACCGGGCAATGACGCCAGGCCGAAACGATCTGCTGTCTCTCGGAAAACGCCAGGTCGAGAAGCAGGACATCGAGCTTGATGCCGGCGTCCTCGACCGCATGTCCGAAGGCACGAAGCTCACCCGCATCGCGAACAGCGCAGGCGTCGAGCCCAGAGCCACGCAGACGCCCGACGAGCCGGTCTTCCATCGCCCGGTCGGTCGTGGCAACCAGGACACGAAGACCGCGGGCCGGCAAGGTCTCGATCATCGATCCCGCTTCCACGAGTTGCTGGACATTCAGCGCCCGGAACGGGTCGTAGAAATTCTGCGCCGCCGCGAAGATGCTGTAATCGCGGATCTGCAGGCCAACTTCGGCCGGAGGTTCATCGCTACTCTGATGCAAGAGGGCGATATCGGTGACGTCGTTCATGCAGGTCACGACGAAATGACGGCCGGGCATGCCGACGCGGTACTTGCGCGTGAGCACCCAGAGATCGCTGCCATCGGCGCGCACGATGTGCTCGGCCTGCGAGTATGGCTTGCCGGTCTCGAGCACCATGCGGTCGGACTGCTCGAAACGTTCGGCAAGCTCGCTTTCGACCAGATCCCAGGCGGAACGGCCGAGAATGGCATCCTGCTGCAGATCATGGATCAGGCAGAAGGCCTTGTTGACGGCGATATAGTTGAGGTTGCGATCCTTGACGCAGATCGGATTGGGCTGGGCATCGAGGATCTGTTCGGTCAGCTCGACGCGCTCCAGGTCCGTCTGAAGCTGCTCGTCGCGCTTCTTCTGATCGGAAACGTCACTGATCGACAGGATGCCGATGCCGCTCGATAGCCGACGCTTGCGCATCGAAACCCAGCGGGTACGGCCGGCGCGCTCGACGCTTTCGTAACGTTCGCGCCAGTGCAGCGCCATATGCTCGGCAATCCAGTCCTCGCGATTGGTGCGGCGGCGGCTGCTTTCCGGAACGGTGCCCGGGCGAACGCCGGTGTCATAAACGGCGCCGAGAAAATCTCGCAGACGCGTGCCCGGCATCAGGATTTCCGACGGCACAGGGAAGAACTGCAGCATCGTGCGGCTGGCAAAGAGAATGGTGTCGTCTCGACTGCAGACAAGCACAGCGATGCCGAGTGCGTCGCAGCTCGACTCCAGAATGATCCGGTTGATGTCCGCGCCGTTCGACGCCCCATCGCTCATTGCGCTGTCCTCACTCGCCTACCGCATGCTTCAATCGTCCCCGATCTGAGGAAACATGCGGCCATTCACAGTGCTACAGCGACCTCAGCGCGCCCAGTAGGACGCGCGGCGCTGCGGCGGCGGTTCATTTCGGGACATGCTGGGAAGGCCTTGGCAGGCGTCTCTTCGAGCGGCGGGAGTACGGCGTCCAGCTACGCCGCAATGCTCAAAAGACAAAACCCGTGATCATTCAGGTTGTTGTGGAAAATCGCAGCAGAGTGTTAAGGGGCGATTAAACCGCCCGCTCATTTTTCCGCAACGAAGACCGCGTTCATTTAAGGCCGCGGACGAGGCGCCATTTCCCCTTTCGTTTCCCAAGCGAATCCGGGAAAATAGGACATGGCCATCAAGCAACTTTCAGAAACCCTCATCAACCAGATCGCCGCCGGCGAAGTCATCGAACGCCCCGCCAGCGCCGCCAAGGAACTGATTGAGAACGCCCTCGACGCCGGCGCCACGCGCATCGAAATCGCGACCGCAGGCGGCGGCAAGACGCTCCTGCGCGTGACCGACAATGGCTCAGGCATGACGCCGAACGATCTCGAACTGGCGGTGCGCCGGCACTGTACGTCGAAGCTCGACGACAGCCTGTTCGACATTCGCACGCTCGGCTTTCGGGGCGAGGCGCTGCCTTCGATCGGCTCGGTCGCTCGCCTCTCGATCACCACACGCACGGTCGGCGCCACTGAAGGCGCGGTCATCGCCGTCACCGGCGGCAAGACCGATCCGGTTCGCCCGTCACCCGCCAATACCGGCACGGTTGTCGAGGTGCGCGACCTCTTCTTCGCGACGCCGGCGCGGCTGAAATTCATGAAGTCCGAGAAGGCGGAAGCGGCGGCGATCTCCGAGATCGTACGCCGCATGGCGATCGCCTTCCCGGCGGTCCGCTTCGTGCTCTCCGGCAGCGACCGCTCGACGCTGGAATTCCCGGCGACCGGCGACGATCGTCTGGCGCGCATGGCCCAGGTGCTCGGCAAGGATTTCCGCGACAACGCGATCGAAATCGATGCGACACGCGAAGATGTCGGGCTCACCGGCTTTGCCGGCGTGCCGACCTACAATCGCGGCAACTCGCTGCAGCAATATGTCTTCGTCAATGGCCGCCCGGTGCAGGACAAGCTGTTGCTGTCGGCGATCCGGGCCGCCTATTCCGAAACGATCCCGAGCGGCCGCTATCCGGTCGCGGTGCTGTCGATCGCGCTCGACCCGGCGCTCGTCGACGTCAACGTGCATCCGGCGAAATCCGATGTGCGCTTCCGCGACCCGGGCCTCATCCGCGGGCTGATCATCGGTGCCATCCGCGAGGCGCTGACGCGCGAAGGCGACCGGGCGGCAACCACCGGCGCCAGTGGTCTGATGCGGGCCTTCCGAGCGGAGTCCTATCGGCCGCAGGCGCCGTGGAAGCCGGAAACTTCGCCATCACGACCCATGCAATTCGAGACGGTGAACGGCCGCTTCTCCGAACAGCCGCAGGCGAGCTTCGCTGCTTTTGCGGCACCATCGGCACGGACTGGCGCCCCGTCCGAGCGTGAGGCAGCGGTCGCGCAACAGGAAACGCCGGCACCGCCATCCTTCCCGCTCGGCGCGGTCAGGGCGCAGCTCCATGAGAACTACATCGTCGCCCAGACGAATGACGGCCTCGTCATCGTCGACCAGCATGCCGCCCATGAGCGGCTGGTGTTCGAGGCGATGCGCACGGCGCTGCATTCACGGCCCGTCGCGGCGCAGGCTTTGCTGATCCCGGAAATCGTCGATCTGGCCGAAGACGATTGCGACCGGCTGATGGCGCATGCGGCGGAGTTCGCCCGCCTTGGCCTTGCCATCGAACGCTTCGGCCCGGGGGCGATCGCCGTGCGCGAGACGCCTGCCATGCTCGGCGAAATGGATGCCGTCGGCCTGGTGCGCCAGCTTGCCGACGAACTTGCCGAATGGGACACCGCCAACGGCCTCACAAGCCGGCTCGAATATCTTGCCGCGACGATGGCCTGCCATGGATCGGTGCGCTCCGGCCGACGCATGCGCACCGAGGAAATGAACGCTTTGCTGCGGCAGATGGAGGCGACGCCCGGCTCCGGCCAATGCAACCACGGGCGGCCGACCTATATCGAGCTCAAGCTTTCCGATATTGAACGGCTGTTCGGCCGAAGCTGATCGCGCGCGGCGGCGAAATGCGGCTGGCATTTTGCCGGATGGCGAGCTAGACCAGAGAACAGACCACAGAGACGCGATAGGCAACGAACATGATGAACCGGTTTGAAGGAAGCGCGTCGCGCGAGGCGAAAATCCGTTATCTCGACGGCGACTTTCAGATCATTCTCGCCGGCTCGCATGTGATCTGCGCGATGACCGGCAAGACCATTCCCGTCGACGAGCTGCGCTACTGGAGCGTCGCCCGGCAGGAAGCCTATGTCGATGCGGAAGCCTCGCTCGAGGCGGAAAAGCGCGCCGGCGCGCTGCCGAACCAGCGCCGCTAAGGCTCAGCCCGGCTTCTCCCACACCGATAAGTGATTACTTGCTCGCGCCTTCGCGCAGCTTTCGCGCGCGCGCGGCAGCAAGTGCCGTCTCGATAATCTTCTTGGGCGCCATAGGGTCGTCGAAGCGCACGTCGATTTCGATCACGCGGCTGGCCGCGGCCAGCTCGGCGGCGCGGCCATGGCCGGGCTCGAGCCGAACCATGTCCTTGGCGGTCGTGACAAGCGTGCAGCCCAAGGCCGCCGCTCGATCGAGCAGGTCGGCGATCTCGTCGTCGGAGAAATGGTGATGATCCGGAAAGCTGCGGGTTTCCTCGACGACAGCACCGGTCTCGCGCACCGTGCGGTAGAATTTCTCCGGATCGGCGATACCGGCCCAGGCAAGGACCTTGACGCCTTTCAGCGACCCGTCGTCGAGCCTCACCACATCGGCCTCGTAGATCTGCTTTCCGGCGCGGGCTGCGCGGCGGATCAGGGCATCGGCCTCCGTGCCGCCGCCGATCTTCAGCAATGCCGTGGCGTGCCGAAGTTGATTGGGCAGCGGCGCCCGCACCGGGCCTGCCGGCACCAGATAGCCGTTGCCGATGCCGCGGCGCGAGTCGATCACCAAAAGGGCAAAGTCGAAGGCGAGCCGCGCGCTCTGGAAGCCGTCGTCCATGATGATGATATCGACACCTTCCTTCACCAAGCGGCGAGCGCCATCGACACGGCGGCGGCAGACGACGGTCAACGCCTCACGCGCCAGAAGCAGGGGCTCGTCGCCGACATCGCGCGCACGGTGATGCTCCGGATCGACGACGGTCGTCACGTCGAGCGAGCCGCCATAGCCGCGGCTCAGGAACCCGGGTTTCAACCCTTTCTGACGGATGACGCGGGCAAGCGCGATCGCGGTCGGCGTCTTGCCGGCGCCGCCGACGGTGAAGTTGCCGATGCAGATGACCGGAACCGGAACCGAGGCTCGATGGGCGCGGTCCATGCGCAGGCCGGCAATGCGGCCATATACCCATGAAAACGGCCACAACGCGCGCGCGCGCCAATCCGCCTTTGTCCACCAGAATGGCGGCGCTTCCGATACCATCTTCGTTCCGCGGCCCCCAGCCGGTGTCGTCCATCCGCTCCGGGAGGACATATGTCGTTCTTACCGCCGGAAGCCGACGGATCGCCCAAAAAACGTCAGAATGTGAAAAAACGCAAGCTATGGATACGATTGCAGCGACCTGGGCCGGCGGCCGCGAGGCAAAATCGCCTGTCGACAGACAAGTGCTTCACGCTTTTCCCGGATTGGCGACTAGAGCATCCCGCTTTCAAGCGGAATCACGTGACAGCGGAAAGATGCTCTAGAAACAAAGTACTAGAGCGTCCTTAGTGCGTTCATCTGAACGCACGGCGCTCTAGAGGACAGCCTCAAGTTCGGTGATGTCGGCAAGGCAATGGTCCGAGGCCGCCGCGAGCGACTGGCGCGAACCGGTCCCGGTCAGCACCGCGACCGTCATGCCGACGCCGGCACTGCGGCCCATGTGCATGTCGTGATTGTTGTCGCCGACGACGACGACCTGATGCGGCTCCAAGCCTGTTGCGGCACAAAAGCCGAGCACCATGCCAGGCTCCGGCTTGACGCCGTAGCCGCTGTCATAACCCGCTACATAATGCAGGTAACCATCGAAACCGAAGCGTTTGGCGGTCTCGCGGATCGATTTTTCGTTGTCGCTGGAGGCGACCCCAAGCCGATAGCCCTTGGCATGCAGACCGGCGAAGAATGTGCCAAGATCGGTGACCGGGACGGCATATTCCGCCGAGCGCGCGAACAGGCTGTCGAACAGGGTGGTGAGATCCGCCACGGTAAAGGGCGCGCCCGCCCCCACGAAACCGGTCGCGATCTCAACCGTGTTGCCCGCCGCAAGCAGGCTGTCAGGCAGTACATGGCCGGTGTCGGCGTCCATGCCGCCCGCTTTCAGCAATACGCGGGCCAATGCCTCATCACCCTTGGCCGCAAGCCGTGCCAGCTCATAGTTCACCGGCACCCAGCTCTTTGCGTAGTCGAGCAGGGTTCCGTCCTTGTCGAACAGGATGCCGGCTATGGCCTTGGGTGCGGTCATGATGAGGGATCGTCTCCTGTTTGTGTCAGCTTTCGGTCGGGGGATTGAGACGCGCCTTGACGATGAGCGGATTGATATAGGGCTCGAGCCCCTTCATCGTCGCCGACAGAGCGCCGCGCATCTCTTGCACGGTTTCGAGGCCGGCATCGATCATCGAGCGACGCATGTCGTCGTTGGCGAGCAGATAGTTGACGCCCTTCGCCAGCATCTCGACGTCGCGCACGATCTTGGCGCTGCCGTTCTTTGCAAGCGTCTGATAAGTCTCGCGAAAATTCTGCACATTGCCGCCGGACAGGATAGCGCAGCCGAGCATCGCCGGCTCCAGCGGGTTCTGGCCGCCTTCGGCAAAGAGCGAGCGGCCGACAAAGGCGACTTCGGTCAGGCGCAGATAGAGGCCCATTTCACCGATGGTGTCGCCGAGGAAGACATCGACATCCGGCGTCAGCGGATCACGCCGCGTGCGCCGCGCGACCTTCAGGCCCTTGGCCGTCAGCGCCGCCTCGATCGCATCACTGCGCTCGGGATGGCGCGGCACGATGATCGTCAGGAGGCCGGTGCGTTCCTTCAGCGCGCGGTGCACGACGCCGGCAGCGTTTTCCTCGCCGTCGAAGGTCGAGATCGCCGCCCAGGTCTTCCGCGTGCCGATCTGCTGCTCATACTCCTTCAGCGCCAGCGGATCATGCGGCGGCGCATCAGTGTCGACCTTCAGATTGCCGGAGACCATGACCGGCAGCGCGCCGAGCGTGCGGAAGCGCTCCGCATCGACGTCGGACTGGGCGATGACCAGCGCCAGGTTTTCAAAAAGCGCGTCGGCAAGCGCCGGCCGCCGCTTCCACCGGGCGAAGGTGCGATCGGACAGACGGCCGTTCACCAGAACCTGCGGAATATGGCGCCGGCCGAGCTCCAGGATGGTCATCGGCCAGATTTCGGACTCGGCGATGATCGCGAGATCCGGCTCCCAATAGTTCAGAAACCGGCTGACCGCCGGCTTGAAATCGAGCGGGACATACTGGTGGATGACGCCTGTTCCCAGGCGCTGGGCAACGACACGTGCCGAGGTCATCGTACCCGTCGTCAGCACGACATTGATGCCGCGCCTGCGGATTTCCTTGATCAATGGGATGACCGCATTGGTCTCGCCGACACTGGCGGCGTGAAACCAGACGAGCGGGCCTTGCGGCCGCGGTGCGCTCGCATGGCCGTAGCGCTCGCGACGGCGAGCCGGATCCTCCTTGCCCTTCGCCGCGCGAATGGCAAGGTAGGACCAAACCAGGGGATAGATGGCCGAGCCGATCCAGCGATAGCTGGAGAGCGCCAGGCGCGCGCGAAAGCTGCTCATGACGAGACACCTTCCCCAGCCGTCTCAGCGGCGAGAAACTTAGGGGCGACTGGCATGCGGGTTTGCGCCGCGCATCCCGACCTCATCGGCATCAGCCGTTTTCCGGGTCGAGCAGACGATGCATGTGGACGATGAAATAGCGCATGTGAGCGTTGTCGACGGTCATCTGCGCCTTGGATTTCCAGGCAACGAGAGCGCTATCGTAGTCCGGGTAGATGCCGACGATATCGAGCTTGTCCAGATCGCGGAAGTGGACGTCCGTCAGCGTGGTGAGTTCACCGCCAAAGACGAGGTGCAGACGTTGTTTCTTCTCGGATTCGTGAGCCATCGGAATTCCATTTTTCTTTTTGGGTATGGGCGTTGATTTGAGGCATTCGGCCCCAAAGGTCAATGGGGCTCCATCGACCGCGATGCGGCGATCAGGCCTGGCAAGAGCGGCTTTGCCGCTGCGCAGAGAACGCCGTGAACGACGCTGGAGCGATTGTAGGACAAGGGCTGCTCGTCGAGATCGACGAGCGCGCCACCGGCCCGGGCGAGAATGAGATCGGCCGCAGCCAGATCCCAATCATGGGAATTCTTCTTCACCAGCGTACCGTCGATCCGCCCGTCGGCAACCATGGCCAGCCGATAGGCAAGCGACGGAACATGCGGCACGCGCGTGACGGTGTTGCGATAGACGGCCGGAAGCTTGCCGACCGTATCTTCGGCGGCCGCCAGATGCAGCGTTTCCCCGGCCTTTGCCTCTCGCACCGAGATCGCCGTGCCGTTCTTCAGCGCGCTACCGCCGGCGACCGCCTCGAAGAGTTCGTCAAGCGCCGGGGCATAGAGGACGCCGGCGACGGGCTGCCCCCGGTGGACGACGGCAACACTGACGCACCAGAGCTCCTTGCCGGCGATGAAGGCACGCGTGCCATCGATCGGATCGACGACGAAGACCGTTTCGCGGGTAAGGCGGCTGGAATCATCGTCGGTCTCTTCCGACAGCCAGCCGTAGTGGGGCCGCGCCGCAAGCAGCCGCGTCTTCAGCACATCGTTTGCCGCCAGATCCGCTTCGCTGACCGGCGAGCGGCCCTCGTTCTTCCAGCGGACATCGGGCGCTTTGCGAAAATAACCGAGCGCCGTTTCGCCGGCGACGACCGCGGCGGCTCGGATCAATTCGAGATCCGGCTTCCAGTCCGCGCCCGATGGTGCTGTGTCAAACATTCAAAACCCCGTCAGCCCGCCTCTCCTATAGCACGAGAGCCGGATCGGCGCGGGTCCCCGCGCCGGTTTGTCTTCGGCCTGTTTAGAGACCAGCGAGCGTCATGCCCTCGATGGCAAGCGTCGGTGCGGCAACGCCGAACTTGCGATCGATGTCGTCTGCCGGCGTCAATGCCATGAACATGTCCTTGAGATTGGACGCGATCGTCACCTCGGAGACGGCAAAGGTGAGTTCGCCGTTCTCGATCCAGAAGCCGGAGGCGCCGCGGCTGTATTCGCCGGTCACCATGTTGACGCCCTGGCCGATCAGTTCGGTCACGTAGAAGCCGTTGCCAACACCGCGGATCAGATCCTCACGCGAGATCGAACCCGGCTCGAGCGCCAGATTGGTCGAGGCCGGGTTGACCGTCGGGCCGCCGCGCACACCGCGGCCGTTGGTCTCCAGACCGAGTTCGGCAGCGGCGGAGGTCGACAGGAACCAATGGTTCAGCACGCCATCCTCGACCATCGCCAGCTTCGAACCGCTGACGCCCTCGCCGTCGAAGGGACGCGAAGAGGAGCCGCGCACGATCAGCGGGTCGTCGGTCACCGAAAGACCCGCCTTCATCACCTGCTTGCCCATCCGGTCACGCAGGAAGCTCGTCTTGCGGGCGACGGCCGCACCGTTGATCGCGCCCGCCAGATGGCCGACGAAGCCGCGCGCCATGCGCGGATCGAAAACGACGGTGACGTTTTTGGCCGTCGGCACCTGGCGCGGATTGAGGCGCGCGACCGCACGTTCGCCCGCAAGGCGGCCGATCTCCTCGGCCGGCCGGAGATCACCGACATAGAGGCGGCTGTCGAAATCGTAGTCGCGCTCCATCTTCGTGCCTTCGCCGGCAATCGCGCTGACGGAGCAACCGAAACGGGTCGCCATGTAGGAGCCGGAGAAACCGTGCGAGGTAACGAGAACCAGACCGCCCATGCCGGCCGAAGCGCCGGCACCGCTGGAGTTGGTGACGCCTGAGACCGCAAGTGCTGCCTCTTCGGCAGCCAATGCCGCTTCCGTCAACGAATCCGTGGAAACGGCGGTGGGGTCGAAGAGGTCGAGGTCGGGATAGGAGCTTGCCAGCCGGTCCGCATCGGCGAGCGAGGCAAAGGGATCCTCCGGCGAAGCCTTGGCCATGGCGACGGCGCGTTCGGCGAGCAGCTTCAGATCAAAGCCCGGATTGGCCGAAACGCTGGCGACGCGTCGCCCGACGAATACTCGGAGCGAGAAATCGTCGCTTTCGGAGGCTTCCGTCGCTTCGACCTTGCCGAGGCGCACGGAGACGGAACGGGAGCGCCCGCGTACCACCACCGCATCCGCCGCATCGGCGCCGGCCTTGCGGGCGAGGTCCACGAGTTCGGAGGCGCGTTTTTCGAGGTCGGCAGAATCGATCGTGTCTGACATGATGTAGCCTTTCATTCCTGCCCCATTTATTGTGCAGTGACGCAGGCATCAAGGGCATCGGCCTGATTCCCGCCCATACACCGCAAATGACCGCTCTCGAAAGCTCCCTCATCGGGGCCGGGTGCCCAATAGTGAAAGCCGCAGGCATGGCAACGACACCGATCATCTATTCTCAGGCGCTGATGCTGCTCGGCGGCGCAGTGGTCGCCGCACCAATCTTCAAGCGGCTCGGCCTCGGCACTATCCTCGGCTATCTCTGCGCCGGCGTGCTCATCGGTCCGGTCGCCCAAAGCATCACCGATGGCGAGCAGATCCTGCATGTCTCGGAGCTCGGCGTCGTGTTCCTGCTGTTCATCATCGGCCTCGAATTGAAACCGTCACGTCTCTGGCAGATGCGGCGCGATATCTTCGGCCTCGGCACGGCTCAGGTCGTGCTGACCGGCATCGTGCTCTCTTCCATGATCTATGCCCTCGGGCTCCTCGGCCAGGGCGGCAGCATCATCGCCGGCTTCGGCCTGGCGCTGTCGTCGACCGCCTTTGCCATGCAGATCCTCGACGAGGGCAACGACCGCAACACCCGCTACGGGCAGCGATCCTTCTCCATTCTCCTGCTGCAGGATCTCGCGATCGTGCCGCTGCTGGCGCTGATCCCGCTTATGGCGGCGCAAGCGCCTGAGGATACGACACCGCCGCTCGAGGATTTTGCGATCGCCACCACAGCGATCGTCGTGCTCTTCGCTGCCGGCCGCTACCTCGTTAACCCCCTGTTCCAGATCATCGGCCGCACGGGCGCCCGCGACGTCATGATCGCCGCCGCCCTGCTCGTCGTCATGGGCGCGGCGACCATGATGCAGCTTGCCGGACTCTCCATGGCGATGGGTGCCTTCCTCGCGGGTGTGCTCTTGGCGGAATCCTCCTATCGCCATGAACTCGAAGCGGATATCGAACCGTTCCGCGGTATCCTGCAGGCTCTGTTCTTCATGGCCGTCGGTCTGTCGCTGGAGCTTGGCGTCATCGTCGAGCGCTACCAGCTGATCATCATCGCCGTGCCGCTCTTGATGGCGTTGAAGAGCCTGGTGCTCTACTGGCTCTGCCGGCTCACCGGATCACACCACAACGACGCGGTGCGCATCAGCCTGCTCCTGCCGCAGGGCGGCGAATTCGGCTTCGTGCTGTTCACCGCGGCGGCAACCGCTGGCGTCTTCTCGGATGGCGACGCCTCGTTGCTGGTTGCGATCGTGACGCTGTCGATGGCGCTGACGCCGCTTGCCTCCATGCTGGCCGCAAAGCTGATGCACGAACAGGACGAGATGGACGAGGAGATCGAAGAAGATTTCGACGGCGCCAATGCCGACGTGCTGATGATCGGCTTTTCCCGCTTCGGCCAGATCGCGGCGCAGATCCTGCTCGCCGGCGGCCGCGACGTGACGATCATCGACCATTCGGCCGCACGCGTGCGCCAGGCCGCGACCTTCGGTTTCCGTATCTATTTCGGCGACGGCAATCGTCTCGACGTGCTGCGCGCGGCCGGCATCGAGCGGGCCAAGATCGTCGCCGTCTGTACCCAAAAGAAGGAAACGACCGACCACATCATCGACCTCGTGCAGTCCGAATATCCAAATGCACGCATCTACGCCCGCTCCTACGACCGCCTGCATACGCTGGAACTGCGCGCCAAAGGCGTCGACTACGAATTGCGCGAGACTTTCGAGTCCGGCCTGCTCTTCGGCCGCAAGACACTGGAGGCTTTGGGGGTCGGCGACGACGAGGCAATCGCCATCATGGACGACATCCGCAAGCGCGACGAGGCCCGGCTCGTGCTGCAGGAGGCCGAAGGCATCACCGCCGGTCGCGACATGCTGCATTCGCGTCCCGTCAGGCCGGAGCCGCTGGTCAAGCCGAAGCGCGAGGTCGATCACTCCCAGGAGACGGGCGAACGGATCCTGCCGGGGCTTCCTGCCGACGAGCGCGAGAGCGCGTAGTCTCGCTCAGGCGAACCGCCCCTCAGTCGTCGGCGTTCACTTGAGCGTCGGCGCCCGCATCCGCTCGTCGAGCGCCCGTTTCAGCTGGTCCTTGATGGCGACGGTTCCGTTCAGCACGTCCTGGGCCCGCAGAAAATCCATCACCCGGTAGCGGCCGACATCGGGGCGCAGCAGGATATCCGGTGCCCCTTCCTTGAGCTTCATCGCGATGATCGACTGCATCATCAACTGGCTCGCACCGAACAGGCTGTCGATGCGGCTCGGGATCGTCTTGCCGTCGCCGTCAGGACCACCGACGACGTCGACGGCGATGACGATGTCCGCCAGGCCGCGCAGATGATCGAAGGGGATAGGGTTGTAGATGCCGCCGTCGATCATCACGCGCCCGCCGATCTTCACCGGGATGAAGATCGCCGGCAGGGCAGCGGAGGCAGCCAGCGCCTGCCACAGGTCACCCTTTTCGCAGATATGTTCTGTCTGGCCGTAATAGTCGGTAGCGACCACCTTGAGCGGAATGCCTAGATCCGAGAACTTCGGCGGAATGGCCTCGGGCAGAAAAGCCCTGAGAACGCGCTCGACATTGAATTGCCCGAAACGAAAACCGTTCGCCATGGCTTCGGAAAGGCTCGACGGCCGCAATTGCCAGAGCCGATTGAGGACCTCGCGGCGATGGCCGATGGTCGAGAGCGTGTGGCCCCTGATCTCTTCGCCGCGCATGCCGGCCGCCATGCCGGCACCCATGATTGCGCCTATCGAAGAGCCGGCGATCGCCACCGGGCGAATGCCGAGCTCGTCCAGGGCCTCGATGACGTGAATATGCGCAAGCCCGCGCGCGCCGCCGCCGCCAAGCGCCAGGGCCACCGTCGGTTGGCTCGTCACCTGCGTCGGCGCCTTCGTCATCGAAAGATCCTGCTTCATCGGCATGTCCTCCGCTTCTGCATGATTCCCTAAAGCGGAATCATTTTAAGGACAAATTATGCAGAAGGTCGCCGTAAGGCGCGGGATAAGGAAACGTGTATGGTCGGCGTCAGCCTATCTTCGCAAAGAAATCGAAAATATGACGGTCAGGCACCGCGGAAGCGGTAGAAATGCATGCGTGTATCGCCGAAGGCTCTGACATCGAGCCGCTCGAACACGGCCGTCGGCGCGGGCTGAACATCCGCCCGCTCTTCGAGGATCACCAGTGCATCGGGGACGAGCCAGTTGCCGGCGGCGGCAGATTCCAGCGCCTTCTCGCCGAGACCCTTCGCGTAGGGCGGATCGGCGAAAACCAGATGAAACGGCTCCATGGTTCCGACGCCGCCGAGGCTGGTCGCATCACGGCGGAAGACCTTGGCTCGGCCCTGGAGGCCGAGCGTTTCGATGTTCGTCTGCAGAAGTCCCCTGCCCTCGACGCCCTGCTCGACGAAGAGTGCCTGCCGGCACCCGCGTGAGAGAGCCTCGAAGCCAACGGCGCCGGTGCCCGCAAAAAGGTCGAGCACCCGGGTGCCGTCGAGCGCCTCCGGATAGGAATGGCTCAGGATGTTGAACAGGCTTTCGCGCGTCCGGTCCGTGGTCGGACGGATATCGTTGGACTTGGGGGTCGCAAGGCTGCGCCCCCGAAACTCTCCACCGACGATACGCACCGCCGCTTAGTTTCCTCTGCCGCGCGGCTTGCCGCCGCCGGCCGGGCGTCCGCCACCACCGGAGCGTCCAGCGCCGCCGGGGCGCCCACCGCCGGGTTTGCCGCCGCCGGGCTTGCCACCGCGCGGACCGCCAGTGCGTTCGCCAAAGGACTTTCCACCGGACGGCTTGCCCCCGAAGGACTTGCCGCGGGGTTTATCGCCGAACGGACGGTCCCCGCCTTCACGGCGCGGCGGACGATCGCCCTCGGCGCGTGGGGCTCTTGGCTTGTCGGAATAGCTGCGCGGGCCGCCGTCGGCGCGGGCAGGCCGATCACCGAACGGTCGGTCTCCACCTTCGCGGCGTGGCGGACGATCGCCCTCGGCACGCGGGGTCCTCGGCTTGTCGGAATAGCTGCGTGGACCACCCTCGGAGCGGGCAGGTCGATCACCACGCGGGCGGTCGCCACCTTCGCGGCGGGCAGGCCGGTCGCCATCGGCGCGCGGGAACCGCGGCTTGTCGGAGAAGCTGCGCGGCCCGCCTTCAGAACGAGCAGGACGGTCGCCGCCTTCACGGCGCGCAGGACGGTCACCGTGATCGCGCGACCTGCGGTCTCCCGCGTCGCCCGCCTTGCGCCGACCGAAGCCGCCATCCCGGCCCTCGTCCTTGCCGCGACGGGCAGGCTCGCTGGCGCTGATCCATTCGCCCTCTTCGTCGCGACGCTTGACCGGCGCGGCCGCAGCGGGACGATCGAAGTCCCTGTGCGAGCCGCCCTTGCGGTCCGGGTCGAACTTGCCGGATGTCTTCGTCGCAAAGCCATCCTTGCTGCGACCGTAGCGCTTGGTCTTCGGCGCGCCTTCCGGACGCTCGCGACGGGCGGGCTTCTCCGTGGCGTCGCCTTCAGCGGATTTCGGCTTCTTTTCGGCCAGCGGACGGGCGCCCGGCGCCATCCAGACATTGGCGGTGCGGGCGCGCTGCGCCGGCGCGCGCTTCGGCCGGTCCTCAAACTTGGCGTCACGGTCGTCGCGGGAGCCGCCCTTGCCACGAGGACCGTCCTTGCGGCCGCCGTCACGGCGATCGTCGCGACGCGTGTCGAGCCGGGCCAGAGCACGCTCGCGCTTGTCCTCCGGCTTTTCCCAGCGGTTGGCACGTTCAGGCCGGCGCGTATCGGCGGTATCATCCTCCGGCGCGTCGCCGGCTACGGTCGCTGCCTGATCGTTGTAAAGCGGTGCGTCGAAGTTTGCCTTGGCATCCTCGATCAGGCGCGGCCCGAGCTGATCGCGGAGCGTCCGGCCACGGATTTCCTGGACATGTCCCTCCGGCAGTTCGCCGAGCTGGAAGGGTCCATAGGAAATGCGGATGAGGCGGTTGACGTCGAGACCGAGCGCGCCGAGCACGTTCTTGATCTCGCGGTTCTTGCCTTCGCGCAGCCCCATGGTGATCCAAACGTTCGAGCCCTGCACCCGGTCCAGCGTCGCCTCGATCGCGCCATAGAGCACGCCGTCGACGGCGATGCCGTCCTTCAGCCGGTCGAGCGCTTCCTGATCGATCTCGCCGTGGGCGCGAACGCGGTAGCGGCGCAGCCAGCCGGTCGACGGTAGTTCGAGCACACGGGCAAGACCACCATCGTTGGTCAAAAGCAGCAGGCCCTCGGTGTTGATGTCGAGGCGGCCGATCGACAGAACGCGCGGCAGTTCGTCGGGCAGGTTTTCGAATACGGTTGGGCGGCCTTCCGGATCGGCATTGGTGGTCACTAGGCCGGCCGGCTTGTGGTAGAGCCAGAGGCGCGTGCGCTCGATGCCGCGGATCGGCTGACCATCGACCTCGATCGCATCGGCAAGCGTCGCGTTGACGACCGGCGTATCGAGAATGACGCCGTTGAGCTTGATGCGGCCTTCCATGATCATGCGCTCGACGTCGCGGCGCGAGGCGACGCCGGCGCGCGCCAGGATCTTGGAGATGCGCTGCGGTTCGTCGACACCCGGAGCAGCCGCGTTCGGGCGCTCCCTGGCCGGACGCGAAGCGCCGGTCTTTGGTCCGAAGGACTTGGGGCCGTCAGCCCTCGGTCCGGAGGTCTTGGCGCCAAATGTCTTCGGGCCTGCAACCTTTTTCGGTGCTCCAGCCTTCTTGTCGGCGAAATGCGGTTTCTTGTCCCGGCCGGCGGACTTGCCGCCAGGCCGTGTGGCCTTGTCTTTGGATGTCATTTGTGTTGCCTGCCTTTTGCGGCTGTCCTATCAGGTCGCGGCCCGTGGGTTAAGAGAAATTATTGTTTGAGCGATGGCTGAGACGACACACTTCATGGATGTGGCCCTTGAGGAGGCCAGGAAGGCGGCAGAACGCGGCGAAGTGCCGATCGGCGCCGTGGTCGTTTTCGATGGCCAGATCGTCTCCCGCGCCGGCAATCGCACCCGTGAACTCAACGACGTGACTGCACATGCGGAGATTGTCGCCATCCGCGAGGCTGCTGCCGTCCTCAAGGACGAAAGGCTGACGGGCGCCGATCTCTACGTCACCCTCGAACCCTGCACCATGTGCGCCGCGGCGATTTCGTTCGCCCGCATCCGCCGCCTCTACTACGGCGCGGACGATCCGAAGGGCGGCGCGGTCGACAGCGGCGTGCGCTTCTTCGGTTCTCCCACCTGCCATCACGTGCCGGACGTTTATTCGGGCCTCGCCGAGCGCGAGGCTGCCGACCTTCTCAGGAATTTCTTCGCCGGCAAGCGGTGAAACCAATCCCGACTCTGAACGCGAGCCCGTTTCAGATTTTCTTGAGGTCGCCTCAGTCGGCCGCGAAGCTTTCGAGGGCCGCGCCGGAGAGACGGTAGCGCGTCCATTCGGACATCGGCTCGGCACCGACCGCCTCGTAGACCCGTATCGCCGGCTCGTTCCAGTCGAGCACGCTCCATTCGAAGCGGCCGCAGCCTTCCTTGACGGCAATTTTCGCCAGATGCTTCAGCAGCATCTTGCCAGCGCCGGAGCCACGGCAATCCGGCGTAACGTAAAGGTCCTCAAGGTAGAGACCCTTGCGTGCCTGCCAGGTCGAATAGTTGTAGAACCACATGGCGAAGCCTGCGGGCTTGCCGTCCTTCTCGCAGATCACGGCGCGGGTAATGGAACCCGGACCAAAGAGCGAGGCCTGCAACATCTCGACCGTCGCCTCGACTGCGTCGGGCTCCTTCTCGTAGATGGCAAGTTCGGTGATGAAGCGCAGAATGGTCTGCGCGTCTTCCGGGCGAGCGTCGCGAATGCTGATCGTCATGGCTTATGCGCTGCTTAGAAAGGCCAATACCACTTGGAGCCGGAATTCTTGATCTGCGCCTCCTTCTTGCGGCGGCGCTCCTTGTCCTTCTCCGGCTCGCCGAGTTCGGTCTCGGTACCCTCCGGCAGGCGGCGGTAATCAAGCGGCGGATCGCTGAGGAAGCGTCGCTTGTCGGAATAGGCGCCCATCTCGATCTTACGGCCTGCGCGATAAGCTTCCTGCTGCTCCTTGGCCGAGAGCCGGCGGCCGTTGGCGCTAGCCTTGGCAAGCGGGGAAACGTAGTTCGGGTTGTTCTTGTTCGCGTCGGCCTCTTCGCGCAGACGGTTGCGAACCTCTTCCGGAGACTCGACCCATTCCGGGTTAGCCTCACGGCTGGCAAGCGACTTCTGCGGCTCGACGAGAGCAGTCTGCTGCGCCGACGGCGGCAGAACGAGGCCGGGGCGCGGCTGATACTTGACCGGATCACGCTTCGGCGGGCCGAAGCTGGCGACGCTGCCGAGGTCGTCCATGAGCTGTTCGCCGGCGGTCTTGTCCGTGCCATAGGTCGGGCCGCCGATGCAGCCCGAAAGCACCAGGCCGCTCGTCAAAATGGCGGCCACGCTGGCAAACACTCGCAACTCTCGCGTCATTTCCATGAGATTCCTTCCAGCCGGCCACCGGTCAGCGCGGCCACTCAAGCGCCCATGGCGGAGAAATCCGCCAAATTTCGGGCAGGTTTTACCGGATGAACGCAACGAGTGCAATTCATCCGGTAACAATGCGTTAAGCCTTGAAACCAAGTTCGCGCAAGGCAGCGGCGTCACGGGCCGACACGTCGGGGTAGATCGGGTCGGAACCGACATCGGTCGTGATCCGCCAGGAGCGGGCGCATTTCTGGCCTTCGGCAAGCTTCGGCACGACGCTCACCTTGGCCACGTCGGCAAGGCGGAACGCATCCGCAGGGCCTTCCGCGGCTTCGATCACGATGCCCGACGTGATGCAGATCTCGGCGAAGTCCTGGCCTTCCAGCGCCTTCAAGAGTTCCGGATCGGCGACGTAGACGACCGGAGCCGCTTCCAGCGACGAGCCGATGCGCTTGTCCTTGCGCTCGATCTCGAGCGCACCGGTGACAACGGTGCGGACCGTACGGATCTTGTCCCACTTGGCTTCGAGCGCATCGTTCTTCCATTCCGCCGGGATCGCCGGGAACTGTTCGAGATGCACCGAAACCGCATCGGGCTTCCGCGACAGCCAGGCTTCTTCCGAGGTGAACGGCAGCATCGGCGCCAGCCACAGGACGAGGCAATCGAAGAGCTTGCGGATGACGGCGAGTGCCGAACGGCGGCGCAGGCTCGACGGCGCATCGCAGTAGAGCGCGTCCTTGCGCACGTCGAAATAGAAAGCCGAGAGCTCGACGTTCGAGAAATCGATCAACGCACGGGCGATCTTCTTGAAGTCGAAGGCATCGTAGCCTTCGCGCACAAGCTGATCGAGTTCCGCCAGCCGATGCAGCATCAGCTTTTCGAGTTCCGGCATGTCGGCATAGGCGATCTCTTCACCCTTGTCGTGGGCAAGCGTGCCGAGCATCCAGCGGACCGTGTTGCGCAGCTTGCGATAGGCGTCGATGTTGGTCTGGATGATCGTCTTGCCGAGACGCTGATCCTCCCAATAGTCCGTCGTCATCACCCACAGGCGCAGGATATCGGCGCCGGCATCCTTCATCACCTCCTGCGGTGTGACGGTGTTGCCCTTGGACTTCGACATCTTCTCGCCCTTCTCATCCATGGTGAAGCCATGGGTGACAACGGCGTTGTAGGGCGCGCGGCCGCGCGTCGCGCAGGCCTCGAGCAGCGAGGAATGGAACCAGCCGCGATGCTGGTCCGAACCTTCGAGATAGACGTCGGCCGGCCACTTCAGGTCCGGACGGTCTTCGAGCGTGAAGGTGTGGGTCGAACCGGAATCGAACCACACGTCGAGGATGTCCATCACCTGGTGCCACTTTTCGTGGTCGTGGTCGTTGCCGAGGAAGCGATCCTTGGCACCTTCGGCAAACCAGGCATCGGCGCCCTCCTGCTCGAACGCGTCGAGGATGCGGGCGTTGACGGCCTCGTCGATCAGGATCTCGCCCTGGTCGTCGGCAAAGATCGCGATCGGCACGCCCCAGGCGCGCTGACGCGAGAGCACCCAGTCCGGGCGTCCCTCGATCATCGCGCGCAGGCGGTTCTGGCCGGCGCCGGGAACGAAGCGGGTGTCGTCGATGGCCGAAAGCGCACGCGAACGCAGCGTTGTGCCGTCGCCGAACGCCTTGTCCATATAGACGAACCATTGCGGCGTGTTGCGGAAGATGACCGGCTTCTTGGAACGCCAGGAATGCGGATAGGAGTGTTTCAGGCGGCCGCGGGCAAAGAGCGCATGACGGGCGATCAGCGCCTTGATGACGCGATCGTTGGCGTCGCCCTTCTTGCCCTTGTCGTCGATGACGCGGCCGGCGCCACCTTCGGCATCGGGACCGAAGCCATGGGCGTCGGCAGTGAAGTAGCCGGCATCGTCGACCGTGAACGGGATCGCCGAGGAGATACCGCGGGCTTCGAGCGCGCGGGCACTGTCCATCCAGGCATCAAAGTCCTCGCGGCCGTGACCGGGGGCGGTGTGCACGAAGCCGGTGCCGGCATCGTCGGTGACATGATCGCCATCGAGCAGCGGCACCTTGAAAGCGTAACCGCCACCGAGACCATGCAGCGGATGGGCGCAGGTGACGGCAGAAAGCTCGTTGGCCTCAAGGTCGCGAACGAAATTGAAGGTGAGCTTGGCCTTGGCTGCGGATTCGTCGGCCAGGCGCTTGGCGAAGATCAACTTCTCGCCCGGCTGCGGGCCGAAGTCGTTCTCGGCGGTCGCCACTTCATAGAGGCCATAGGCATAACGCGACGAGAAGGCGATGGCGCGGTTGCCCGGGATGGTCCAGGGCGTTGTCGTCCAGATCACGACGAAGGCGCCGGAAAGCGCGTCCGGACCTTCGGTGACCGGGAACTTCACCCAGATCATGTCGCTCTCGACATCGGCATATTCGACTTCGGCTTCGGCAAGCGCGGTGCGCTCGACGACCGACCACATGACCGGCTTGGAGCCGCGGTAGAGCTGGCCGAGCTTGGCGATCTTCATCAATTCGCCGGCGATGCGGGCTTCCGCATGGAAGTTCATCGTCGTGTAGGGATTGTCGAAGTCGCCCTCGATGCCGAGGCGCTTGAACTCCTCGGCCTGGACCTGGATCCAGCCGGAGGCGAAATCACGGCATTCCTTGCGGAATTCGTTGACAGGGACCTCGTCCTTGTTCTGGCCCTTCTCGCGGTACTTCTCCTCGATCTTCCACTCGATCGGCAGACCGTGGCAGTCCCAGCCGGGCACATAGTTGGCGTCAAAGCCGCGCATCTGGAACGAGCGGTTGATGACGTCCTTGAGGATCTTGTTCAGCGCGTGGCCGATGTGGATGTTGCCGTTGGCATAGGGCGGGCCGTCATGCAGCACGAACTTGTCGCGGCCGGCGGCCGATGCGCGCAGCTTCTTGTAGAGGCCCATCTGCTGCCAGCGGGCCACCGTTTCCGGCTCCTTCTGCGGCAGGCCGGCGCGCATCGGGAATTCCGTCTGCGGCAGATAGAGGGTCGAGGAGTAGTCGATCTTTTCAGCGGTGTCGGTCATGGTCTTTGCAATCGCTTCTTCGCGCGAGGGGCCGCGCATACGAAATGGGCTCGGTATCGAGAGATGACTGGGGCGTCGGAAACGCCGAAATCCCGGACCTTCCGGCTGACTAAAGCGCGCGGAAGGCCGGGCCAATAATTCGCTGATCGATGATCAATCGACGGTGCCGGGTCATGGTGGCCGGTTGTTTAAGGCGTTTTCGGGCTTTTGAAAAGGTCCGCCGCCACAGCAACGCCGAAATCTTTTATCGGGCGAAGTTGAGCTTGCGGTCGATGTCGCCGAGCGGCTGCACACCGGAGAGCAACGCCCGCGCCTCTGCCTCGTCCTGGCGGATCTGCGCCACCAGCGGATCGAGCCCGTCGAATTTCAGCTCGTCGCGCAGGTGGCCGAAGAAGGTGACCGCACAGATCTCGCCGTAGAGATTGCCCGAAAAGTCGAAGACGAAGGTTTCGAGCAAGGGCTCACCGTCGCTATCGACTGTCGGGCGGCGCCCGAAGCTCGCGACGCCGTCGTAGAGCGAGCCGTCGGCCCGACGGAAACGCACGGCGTATATGCCAGGCCTCAGTTCCACCTCGGGCGCAAGCCGCATATTGGCGGTGGGAAAGCCGAGTTCGCGGCCGAGCTTCTTGCCGCCGATCACTTCCGCCTCGACCAGATAGCGATAGCCGAGCATGCCGGCAGCTTGCGAGACATCACCTTCGCCAAGCAGCGAGCGCACGTAACTGGACGAGATGACCGATGCGTTTTCGTCGCGGAAGGCATCGACGAGCGTCACGCCAAATCCGTTATCGCCGCCGGCCGCCATCAGGAAGGCGGGGCCGCCCTCGCGCCCCTTGCCGAAGTGAAAATCGAAACCGGTGACGACATGCGAGGCGTGCAGCCATTCGAGCAGGATACGGTGGATAAAATCCGATGCGGAAAGCTGCGAGAAGGTGCGGTCGAACGGATACTCGATGACGGCGCCGAAACCCATGCCTTCGAGAATGCGCGCCTTCAGCGGTGCCGGCGTCAGTCGGAAGACCGGGGTTTCCGGACGGAACACGGTTCTCGGATGCGGCTCGAAGGTCAGCACGAGCGCCGGCACACCGCGCGCATTGGCCTCCTCCAGCGCCCGATTGAGCACCGACTGGTGACCACGGTGCACGCCGTCGAAGTTACCGATCGCGACGACGCCGCCGCGCAGATGCTGCGGAAGCGGATCACGGGTCTCGTTGCGATGAAAAACCGTCATCTCCGTCTTCCCGTCAGGCGAGCCGCGGCATCCAATATTTCGGCGACGCGCCTTCCTTCTTCAGGAAGGCGGCGAGCTTCGCCTCGTCGGTGCGGCTTTCGTTCATGTATTCCTGGGCGTGGATACCGGCACTGATATAGAGCAGATCGAAGCCGGCATCCTGGGCACCCTTGACGTCCGTCGGCATGCCGTCGCCAACGGCGATGACACGCGACAGGTCAAGCGCGCCGCGAACGGCCTTCGCCTCGGTCAGCGCCGCACGGTAGATGGCGATATAGGGCTTGCCGGCAATGCGCGCCTCGCCACCGAGCTCTTCATAGAGCTTGGCGATTGCGCCGGCACAGGGGATCAGCCTGTGGCCGCGCTCGACCACCAGATCCGGATTGGCACAGATGAACGGGATCTTGCGCTTGGCAAGCCCCGTCAGTGTCGCGCGGTAATGCTCCGGCGTTTCGGTTTCGTCGTCATAGAAGCCGGCACAAACGACCGTCTCAGCATCTTCCGACGAAACGATCTGCGTTCCCAGGCCTTCGAGCAGCGGCAGGTCGCGCTCGGCACCGATGAAGAAGATCTTTTTGGCGGCGGCGGCGATCAGCGCGCGGGTCACATCGCCCGAGGTCACGATCCGGTCGTAGGCTTCGTCCGGCACGCCGAGACCGCGGATCTGGATCTTCACACCCGGATGCGGACGCGGCGAGTTGGTGATCAGCACCACAGTCAGGCCGGCGGCACGCGCCTCGGCCAACGCCTCGCAAGCGGAGGCAAAGGCCTGCACGCCGTTATGAAGAACGCCCCAGACATCGCACAGCACCACGTCGTAGCGCGCAGCGATTTCCCGAAAACTGTTGATCCTTGCGGCCATTCTGGCTTCCTGCAAACACGGTTTCCGGCTTGCATGGCAAGGAAGGCAGGAGATTACAAGTCTCGGCGCCCGAAAAAGGCGCCCCCTCCCAAGGATTCCGGCGGTGTCGGGCGTCAAAGAAAAGTGCATTGCCGATGCCGCCCGCTTCGCCAAAGCACTTTGTAGCGGTTATCAACCGTCAAAATCCCGCCAATGCCATTCGTCGACGCGATCGCCTACATTTCGCCAAGAATGGGGCTAGGCTGCCTACGCCCTCGCCTGCTGCGCTCGCCCAAGGCTACTGCCGCCGGCAAAAAATCTAGGCGCCGATCCTTGACTCACCCCATACCCAGGCTTATCTCGGCATCGCTAGCACTCGATAAATGAGAGTGCTAACACCCATCCATCGGGTCGATCAGCGATCCGTAATGTCATTTGATCGAGGGATTAGACTAATGGCAAGCACCAACTTCCGCCCGCTGCACGACCGCGTCGTCGTTCGCCGCGTCGAGTCTGAAGAGAAGACCAAGGGCGGTATCATCATTCCGGACACCGCCAAGGAAAAGCCGCAGGAAGGCGAAATCGTCGCCGTCGGTTCGGGCGCCCGTGACGAAAGCGGCAAGGTTGTTGCTCTCGACGTCAAGGCTGGCGACCGCGTTCTGTTCGGCAAGTGGTCGGGCACCGAAGTCAAGATCAACGGCGAAGACCTTCTGATCATGAAGGAAGCCGACATCATGGGCATCAGGGTCGGCTGATCAGCCGTCGTCCACCAAAGCTGCCTGACGGTGATTTATGACAACCAATGGGCAATGAGCCCGGGAGTTTTCTCTAATGGCTGCAAAAGAAATCAAGTTCGGCCGCACCGCGCGCGAAAAGATGCTGCGTGGCGTCGACATCCTCGCTGACGCGGTAAAGGTCACGCTCGGCCCGAAGGGTCGTAACGTCATCATCGACAAGTCCTTCGGCGCTCCGCGCATCACCAAGGACGGCGTATCGGTCGCCAAGGAAATCGAACTCGAAGACAAGTTCGAAAACATGGGCGCCCAGATGGTCCGCGAAGTTGCTTCGAAGACCAACGACATCGCCGGCGACGGCACCACGACTGCAACCGTTCTTGCCCAGGCGATCGTTCGCGAAGGCGCCAAGGCCGTTGCTGCCGGCATGAACCCGATGGACCTGAAGCGCGGTATCGACCTCGCCGTCACCGAAGTCGTCAAGGATCTCCAGGCCAAGGCCAAGAAGATCAACACTTCGGAAGAAGTCGCACAGGTCGGCACGATCTCGGCAAACGGCGAGCGTCAGATCGGCCTCGACATTGCTGAAGCGATGCAGAAGGTCGGCAACGAAGGCGTCATCACGGTTGAAGAAGCCAAGACCGCCGAAACCGAACTCGAAGTCGTCGAAGGCATGCAGTTCGACCGCGGCTACCTCAGCCCCTACTTCGTCACCAACCCGGAAAAGATGGTCGTTGAGTTCGAGGACCCCTTCATCCTCATCCACGAGAAGAAGCTCTCGAACCTCCAGGCCATGCTCCCGGTTCTCGAAGCTGTCGTTCAGACCGGCAAGCCGCTCCTGATCATCGCTGAAGACGTAGAAGGCGAAGCTCTTGCAACGCTCGTCGTCAACAAGCTGCGTGGCGGCCTGAAGATTGCTGCTGTCAAGGCTCCGGGCTTCGGCGATCGCCGCAAGGCCATGCTCGAAGACATCGCCATCCTGACGGGCGGCACCGTGATCTCCGAAGACCTCGGCATCAAGCTCGAAAACGTCACGCTCGACATGCTCGGCCGTGCGAAGAAGGTTTCGATCTCCAAGGAAAACACGACGATCGTCGACGGCGCCGGCCAGAAGGCCGACATCGAAGGCCGCGTTGCCCAGATCAAGGCCCAGATCGAAGAAACCACCTCCGACTACGACCGCGAAAAGCTGCAGGAACGTCTTGCCAAGCTCGCTGGCGGCGTTGCCGTGATCCGCGTTGGCGGCTCGACGGAAGTCGAAGTGAAGGAAAAGAAGGACCGCATCGACGACGCTCTCAACGCGACGCGCGCTGCTGTTCAGGAAGGCATCGTACCGGGCGGCGGCGTTGCCCTGCTGCGTTCTTCCGTCAAGATCACCGTCAAGGGTGCCAACGACGACCAGGAAGCCGGCATCAACATCGTTCGTCGCGCTCTGCAGGCTCCGGCCCGCCAGATCGCAGAGAACGCTGGTGACGAAGCTTCGATCGTTGTCGGCAAGATCCTCGACAAGGACCAGGACAACTTCGGCTACAACGCCCAGACCGGCGAATATGGCGACATGATCGCCATGGGCATCATCGACCCGGTCAAGGTCGTTCGCACCGCCCTTCAGGACGCAGCTTCGGTTGCCGGCCTCCTCGTCACGACGGAAGCCATGATCGCCGAACTGCCGAAGAAGGATGCACCTGCTGGCATGCCGGGCGGCATGGGCGGCATGGGTGGAATGGACATGATGTGATAAGGCGATAGCCTTTTCACATTAGCGATCCATCCGGATCGGAAGGGCGGCCCTCGGGTCGCCCTTTCTCGTTTTTTATCAATGCCGTTCGCGGCTGGGCGAGCCCCCCGCCAATCTCTCCGCAGAAAAAAGCCGCCGGTTGTAGTCCGGTTTCAAAAAACCGTTGAAGTCGAAAAAAAACGAACTATAACAGCGCCCCAAGTGGGCGGAGATTGATGGGAGATCGGGTAGCGAACTCAAGCGGGCGAACAATCGCCGAAGCTTTTTCGCACTAACCGAACATCCGAGACCTCTTCGAGAATATCACGAAAAGCATATAAGTATTTAATCGCAAATTGAGCCGACCTCCCCGACGAAATTACTTCGTAGGCGAGCTTCATTACTATCTCGCGACCTTTCGAGTTGAACAAACGCCCGCAATAGGTGGCGTGTACTCTTGCATTGGTTGATGGTTGGGCGGAATTTGCACAATAGGACGTGTTTCCTGGGGCGTCGAAGACGATGTCCAGGAATGCTGCTGGGGTAGACCGTGTTCAAGATCACGAGAGCAAATTCCGTTCCCCTCGGCTCTCCGGGACAGCCGCACCTCGACCTGCCACATCATGAGTTCCTGCAACAGTTCTGTGCGGCGGAAGGCTGGTCGGGCGACTTGTCCACGGGGCTGTTCCGGCTTGGCGAGAAAGCTGCCGCCATCCATGGCCTGCGCGACGGCGAATGCGGCCTGCTCAACTTCGTGCGCTGCTACGACCCAGCCGACCGCAACCACGTGCTCGAGCTTTTCGAGCAGGCGGCGACAAGCTGCTCATCCTTCTGCTTTTCGACGACGATCGCACTCGAAGAGCACGGCCAGAAACAGCCGCTGTTCTGCATCGGCGAATCCTCAGGCCTCGAACAGCGCTATTCCGGCACGATAACGGGTGTCTTCTTCTTCCCGCGCTTCGTGGTGGAAGGCGCCGGCCGGACGTTGCTGCGGCAATAGCGCAAGCCTGACCCGGCCGACAGTTCGCGCAGACAAGGCGCTCGCCATGGACGCGACCCTCGCGATGATGACGTCCGCCGATCAGGCGGCGGCCGCCTCTTCGTCGCCGCTGAACAGGAGCGTTATCGGGGCCGGCCGGCCGAGCAGATAGCCCTGTGCCTCGTCGCAGCCTTCCGCCTGCAGGATATCGAGCTGCGTCTGCGTCTCGACGCCCTCGGCAAGGACCGGCACCGACAGGCTCTGTCCGAGCGCCAGGATGGCGCGGACGATCGCCTTGGCCTGCGGGCTGCCCTCCACTTCCCACATGAAGCTCTTGTCGAGCTTGATCTTGTCGAAGGGGAAGGAGCGGAGCGTTTCAAGCGACGAGTACCCGGTGCCGAAATCGTCGATCGCGATCGTCACGCCGAGCTCCTTGATCTGACGCAGGGTCAGCAGGGCGCGCTCCTTGTCGTCGATGATCGTCGACTCCGTGATCTCAAGCTCCAACCGGTTCGGATTGAGCCCGGTCTCGGCAAGCACGTCCTGCACCAGGCTGACGATATCGCCATTGGCGAGCTGGACCGGCGACAGGTTGACCGCGATCTTGTGGTTGCTCTCCCAGCCAGCCGCCTCGCGGCAGGCTTCGCGCAGCACCCACTCGCCGATCGGCAGGATTGCACCGCACTCTTCGGCGAGTGGAATGAATTCGCTGGGCGGCACCATGCCGCGTTCGGGATGATGCCAGCGCAGGAGCACCTCGTAGCCGATGACGACGCCGGTCATCACCGACTTCTGCACCTGGTAGTGCAGAGCAAGCTGCTTCTTGTCGACGGAATCCCAGAGATCGTTGGCAAGTGCGCGCCGCTGGCGGGCAGCCTCGTCCATCGAAACCTCGTAGAAGCAGACGGTCTGGTTGAGCGCGGCCTTCGCCCGGTACATCGCAAGGTCGGCATTGTTGATCAGCGTATCGGCCGTTTCCGCATCCTGCGGGTAGATGGCGACGCCCATGCTGCCGCCGGACTTCAGCTCGAAATCGCCGAAGCGCATTTCCTCGTGCAAGCTCTTCTCGATCCGCCGCAGGAAGTCGTTGAGTTCGGCCAGTTCCTCGAAGCGTTTGACCGCGGCGAACTCGTCGCCGCCGAGGCGCGCCACGAACTCGCCTTCCTGCAACAGGCCCTTCACGCGCTGGGCAATCGTCACCAGCACGAAATCGCCGGCGGCATGACCGTGCAGGTCGTTGACTTCCTTGAATTTGTTGAGGTCGATGCCGATGACGGCAACCTTGCGGTTGAACCAGGCGGCCGCATCCAGTTCCTCTTCGAGGTAGCTGCTGAACTGCAACCGGTTCGGCAGGCCCGTCAGGCTGTCGTGACGCGCAAGGAAGGTGATCTGTTCCTCGGTATCCAGGCGCTCGGTAATGTCTTCATAGGTGCTGACCCAGCCACCATCGGGCAGCGTGCGGTGCTTGGTCAGGATCGAGCGGCCGTTGGCGAGCTTCTCGACGATATCGCCACCGCCCTTGCCGACCATTTCGATCCGGTGTTTCTGATAGAGTTCCTCGGCCTTGGCTCGCGCAATTTCGGGCTCGGCGTAAATGCGGGCGAAGACGATATCGACGATCTCGCGGAAGGTCAGGCCTTTGCCGGCAAGCGTTTCGGAGAAGCCGAAGATCTCGCGGCAGCGTCGGTTCGACAGGAGCAGCCGGTCATCGCTATCGAACAGGCAGATACCCTGCGACATGTTCTCGAGCGCGACATCGAGGTTGTTGCTGACCTCGGCAATGCGATCGGCATCGGCCTTCGCCTTGGTGGTGTCCTTGACGATCTTGATGAAGCCGGCGTGCTTGCCCTCCTCGTCCAAGAACGGATCGATCACCACATGCGCCCAGAAGCGAGAGCCGTCCTTGCGATAGCGCCAACCCTCGTTCTCAAACTTGCCCTCGACCATGGCAACCTCAAGCGCGCGGCGCGGCAGGCCATCGCGCTGATCGTCGTCCGAATAGAAGCAGGCGAAATTCTTGCCGATGATTTCCTCGGCGGCATAACCCTTGTTGGCCTCGGCGCCGGCATTCCAGCTCGCCACGCGGCCATCGACGTCGAGCATGTAGATCGCGTAGTCCTTCACGCTGCGGACGAAGCGCGTGAACTCCCGTTCGGTTGCGGCGGCGGAGAGCTCGGCATGATGGGCAAAGCCGGCGGCAACCAGCACCAGGGACAGAAGGAAGAAGGCGGTTCCGGCAATGACGAAGGCGAGCAAGTGCGGCTGGATCATGCCTTCATAGGTCGGGGTGATGAGACCGACTTCGATCGTCACGGCGCCCATGGCGGTGAAGTGCAGCGCGACGATGCCGAGCGTCATCAGGAGCGTCGCGATGATCTTCGCCTTCAGCGGCTTGCCCATACAGGCAATCGTGCCGAGTGCGCCGATGTCGAACAGCGAGCCGAGCACGATCGACGCGACAACGAGCGTGGCGTCCCAGCGCAGGTTGCCGGGAACATCGAGGGCCGCCATGCCGAGGAAATGCATGCAGGCAACACCGGCGCCGAGCACCAGGCCGCCGGCAATCCACGCCTGCCGATCCTGCACGCAGGTCGCGATCAGCAGCGCCGTCGTGGTCAGCACGATCGCAACGGCCAACGACAGGGCCGTCAGGTCCGTCTGGTAGCCAAGGACGACCCCGGGGTCGTAGGCAAGCATGGCGATGAAGTGGGTGGCCCAGATGCCGAAGCCGCTGGCAATGCCTGCAGCCACCGCCCAGATCGTCCGCGCCTTGCCGGAAGATCCACGCGCGCGCTGCAACAGCGCCACCGCGCCGTAGCTGGACAGGAAGCATATGAGCGCCGCCAACGCGACCAGCTTCGGATTATGCTCCACCACGAGGCATGTAAGAACCTTGAACATCGCAATCGCCTAAATCAACAACCGCCGGGGGAAACGAGACCTTTCGCCTCCAGTTAAGCGGCCTGTGTTGACGTCAGGTGATTTAAGGAAATGATAAATCGTCGCTCCGGCGCACAGTTGCGTGGCAAAACAGTCGTTTCGTCGTTAACGAAATTTGAAATCGGACCGCCTGCAAGTTGCAGCAGGTGGAAAGCGCGGCCAGGCGCGGTCCCGCTCAGGGCTGGGATAGCAGCGCCTTGAGGTCCGATTGCGGATCGGCAATGACGGCCCGGTCGGGATTGATGCCGGTTTCCAAGAGTTTCTTGCCCGTCACATAGGCCTTGGCGTCATTGATCGCATCGACCGCCACGAAGCGTCCCTGCCTAAAGTACCAGACGGACACACTGCCCTCGCGCTGACCGGGCCTGACGATGGTTTCGTCATGACCGAGTCCAAAGCCGGCGATCTGCAGCTTGACGTCGTACTGGTCGGACCAGAACCAGGGCTTGGGTTCGTAGGGGTGTTCGCTACCGGCGAGGATTGCCGCAACGGCCTCGGCCTGCTCGACGGCGTTCTGCACCGATTCCAGCCGGATGCGCAGGTCCTCCCAGGGAAGCACGGCACAATCGCCCATAGCGAAAATCGCCGGGTCGGCAGTTCGCCCGAAGGCATCGACGACGATGCCGCCGGCGGCTTCGAGGCCGGCATCATGCGCCAGGCGGTCATTGGCGGTGACACCGATCCCGACAATGACGACGTCGACCGGCAAGGTGGACCCGTCGGAAAGTTCCGCTGCGGTCACCCG
The DNA here is from genome assembly GCF_049905105.1 of Ensifer sp. R-19. Taxonomy (NCBI): domain Bacteria; kingdom Pseudomonadati; phylum Pseudomonadota; class Alphaproteobacteria; order Hyphomicrobiales; family Rhizobiaceae; genus Ensifer; species Ensifer sp. R-19. The sequence goes on along the minus strand of NZ_CP184569.1, from coordinate 467,228 downwards.
CCCGCTTTCGCCGACGAGACGATTGAGGCCGGTCCCCTCGCGGATATCGACGCCGCGGGCGTTGTGAATATCGCGCACCAGGCCGGATGTCGCCGACGAGGCAACGCGCTGCAGGATGCGGTCGGCCATCTCGATGACCGTGACCTCGAGCCCGCAGGTCCGGGCGACCGCCGCCGCTTCAAGACCGATATAACCGCCGCCGACGACCAGGGCGCGACGGCCGGGCTTCATTTCCTCGGCAAGGCGATCCGCATCCCGGAAGTCGCGCACGACGAACACGCCCTCGAGATCCCCGCCGACGGAAGCCGGCAACCGGCGCGGCGTGGCGCCGGTCGCAAAGGCGAGCACCTCGTATTCGAGCGAGGTCCCGTCGCTGAGCGTCACGCGCTTGCCGGCGCGATCAAGGCCGGTCACGGTCGTCTCGAGCCGTATGTCGACATTGTGCTCGCCGTACCAGGCCTCCGGCCGATAGAGCAGCCGGTCGAGGCTCATCTCGCGCAACAGGTATTTCTTGGAAAGCGGTGGGCGTTGATAGGGCAGGCTCGCTTCGGAGGCGACGATGGTGATCGGCCGCTCGTCCTTGAGGGCACGCAGCTTGGCAACCAGGGCAAAGGCGGCCTGACCGCCACCGACAACTACAAGCCTTCCCGACACGCTTCTCACCTGCTTCTTATTCGTCTGTACAGCAAGGCCTAGCCTTGCGCCCGAGCTTCGTCAACTCAGGCACAGGGCTGTCGTGAATGCTATTCCTTGCGCGGCACTTCCATGCCCTTTAGAGCCGCCGGGCGCGACAGACCGCGCTCGACCCAGGCCATCACGTTCGGGAAGCTCTTGTAATCCAGGACCTCGGCGCCGCCATAGAACCTGCGAGCGCCTTCGACCCAGGGGTAGGTGGCGATGTCGGCGATCGTGTAATCGTCATCCATCAGCCATTGCCGCCCCTCAAGACGCGCTTCCAGCACACCGAGAAGGCGCTTCGCTTCGTCACGGTAGCGCTCGACGGGATAGGAATTGTTGGCAACCTTGTCGGCAGCGAACTTGAAGAAATGGCCGAACTGACCGAGCATCGGGCCAATGCCGCCCATCTGGAACATCACCCAGCTGATCGTCTGGTAGCGAGCGGCCGCGTCGGCCGGCAGCAGCTTGCCGGTCTTTTCCGCCAGATAGATGAGGATCGCGCCGGACTCGAAGAGACCGATCGGCTTTCCATCCGGGCCATTGGGATCGATGATCGCCGGGATGCGGCCATTCGGATTGAGCGAGACGAACTCCGGCGATTTCTGCTCGTTGGCATCGAAGGCGACCCTGTGAGGCTCGTAGGCGAGACCCAGCTCTTCGAGTGCGATCGAGACCTTCACGCCGTTTGGCGTCGGCAGCGAATAAAGTTGGATAATATCCGGGTTTTTCGCCGGCCAGCGCTTGGTGATCGGAAAGGCGGAAAGATCGGCCATGAAGGTCTCCTGGAAACGAAGCGGCAAGGGCGCCGTCTGCACGCCTTACATAGGAGCGGAGGGCGCGCTTTGTGAGGGCCCTACTTTAATTTTTGCAGTCCGCGAGGCCAGCGAGATAGCCGAAGGCTCCGCCCTGCCCCGTTCGCAGCGTCAAAGCACGCCGCGAACCGCCGCAATAACCCGTGCCACGACCGGATCGCCGTCATGCGCCGATTTACGCGCCCGCACTAGGCAGGCCTCGGAACGCAGGATCACGCCGTCCGTCAGGATCTTCAGATGGTTCGCCTTCAGCGTCGAGCCGGTCGAGGTGATATCGACGATGATGTCGGCCGAGCCGGACGCCGGCGCGCCTTCGGTCGCACCGAGGCTTTCAACGATGCGATAGAGCTGGATGCCGTGGCTTCCCGAGAAATGGTTCTGCGTCAGCCGCCAGTACTTGGTCGCGATCGCCAGGCGGCGGCCATGGCGGGCACGAAAGTCGGCGGCAACGTCGCCGAGATCGGCCATGGTGTCGACGTCGTACCAGATCTCCGGCACTGCGACGACGACATCGGCATGACCGAAGCCGAGACGGGCGCAGAACTCGACGCGGGCATCGGCATTGGCGAGCCCCTCGCGCACCAGGTCTTCGCCGGTGACGCCGAAATCGATCGAGCCGTTGCCGAGTTCCCGCGAGATCTCGGAGGCCGACAGGAACGCGATCTCCACATCATCAGAACCTTCGACCCGGCCGCGATAGGAGCGATCGTTGCCGACGGCGACGATCTTCATTCCGGCCCGTTCGAAGATCGCCGAGGCGTCATCCTTCATCCGGCCTTTGGACGGCAGCGCGATGGTGATGGTCATTGAACGCCTCCCTGGGAGGTAATCGCCTTTTCGATGCGGTCGAGCCAGAGCGAGAACCCGACGGCGGGAATGTGTTCGCGGGCGCCGAGCAGCGTCAGCAGCCGGTCAAAGCGACCTCCGCCGGCCAGAACTGCCTGAATGCCGGCGACTTCGACCTCGAAGACGAGGCCTGTGTAATAGTCGAGCGGACGACCGAAGGCCGCGCGGTAGCGGATCGCGCCGATGTCGGCACCGGCCGCGGAAAGTGCTGCGACACGGGCATCGAAGCGGGCGAGCGCCTCATCGAGCTTGAGGCCGGACTTCTGCGCGAAGGCGAAGAGTGCCGCCGGAGCATCGGCGAGCGGAACGTCGAGCGCCAGGAACGCGCCAACCTGGTCCAGCGTCTTGCGATCGAGCTGCGTGTTCGCCAGCTCCATCTTTTCCTTCAGCCGCCGGGCGATGTCCTGCGGCGAGCGGCTGGCATTGGTGGAGTAGCCGGTCGATTCCATCGTTTCGGCGATATGGGCGATGAGGCGGGCTTCATCCTCAAGCAATCCGTCCATCGACAGGCGCACGACCTCGGGACCGAAGACACCGACCGTCCGCGGATGAGCGAGTTCGGTGAGCAGCTTCTGCAGGTGCTTCTGGTCGCCAAAGGCATGGATCAGCCGCTTCTGCCAGCCGGCCGGCAGGCCGCAGGCGCCGACGACGGCTTCGAACACCGCCTGGTCACCGAGCGTCACGTTGAGACCCCGGCCCGGCAAGCGGTTGGCAACGACACGCATCGCGTCACCGACAATGCGTGCATCGGCTGTGGCGATATCCGTATCGCCGAGATCCTCGATGCCGGCCTGGTAAAATTCGTTGCCGCCCTCGCGGCGCTGGCGGAAGACCTCGCCGAGATAGGCGTAGCGCTTCGGCGTGCCGGTCACCGTCTCGATGTGGCGCAGGCAGACGGGAATGGTGAATTCCGGGCGCAGGCAGAGGCTCTCGCCGGTCTCGCTCTCGGTCATGAAGATACGGCGGCGCAGATCCTCGCCGGCCATGGCGAGGAAGGGTTCGGCCGGCTGGATCACCGGTGTGTCGACACGCAGCGTGGCGAGGCTTTCGAAGTCGGCAAGCAGATCGTCGGCGAAGGCAGGCAGATTGATGAGGGCCATGATCGTCAGCCCCTTGCCCGATCCTCGGCCTGCGCCGCCAGCATTTCGCGTACCTTTTCGACCAGCTCGGCCACAGGCACGGAAACCTGGGCCACGCGCGCCTCGCGCCAGGCCGCATTGTCCTCGATCTCGCCCGACAGGCGCTTGCCCTCGATCAGGTCCTTGATCTGCACGAGACCGGCGGCGCGTTCGTCGCCACCCTGGATGATCGCCAGCGGCGAGCCGCGGCGGTCGGCATATTTCAGCTGATCGCCAAAATTCTTCTTGTTGCCCTGATACATTTCGGCGCGGATGCCGGCATGGCGCAACTGCTGCACGAAGCGCTGGTAGTGGCCCATGCTCTCGATGTCGCGGTCCATGACACAGACGACGACCGGGGCGAGCACTTCCGACGCGCCGAGCTTGCCGAGGTTCTTGAGCGCCGTCATCAGACGGGAAACGCCGATCGAGAAACCGGTGGCCGGCACCGGCTGGCCCATGAAGCGCGAGACGAGGCCATCATAGCGGCCGCCACCGCCAACCGAACCGAAGACGACCTTCTCGCCCTTCTCGTTGGTGACGGCAAACTGCAACTCGGCCTCGAAAACCGGGCCGGTATAGTATTCAAGACCACGCACGACCGAGGGGTCGATCTTGATGCGGTCAGCCTCGTAGCCGACGCTCAGCACCAGACTGCGGATGGTGTTCAGTTCTTCGACGCCTTCGCCGCCCTTCGACGTTCCCGCAACGAGGGCCGCGAGCTCGGCAGCGCTTTCGGCGTAGTCCTTGATGCCGACGAAGAAGAGCACCTTGTCGATCTGTTCGCCGTTGAGGCCCGCGCCCTTGGTGAAGTCGCCGCTCTCATCCTTGCGGCCTTCGCCGAGCAGGAGCCGCACGCCTTCGGTGCCGAACTTGTCAAGCTTGTCGATGGCGCGCAGCACCGTCAGGCGCGCGTTCGCCTTGTCGTCACCGCCAAGACCGATCGCCTCCATGACGCCGTCGAGCACCTTGCGGTTATTGACGCGGATCACGTAGTCGCCGCGCGCGATGCCGAGGGCTTCCATGGTGTCGGCCATCATCATGCACATTTCCGCATCCGCCTGGACGCCGGCGGCACCGACCGTATCGGCGTCGAACTGCATGAACTGGCGGAAGCGGCCCGGGCCCGGCTTCTCATTGCGGAAGACGTAGCCGGCACGGTAGGTGCGGAACGGAAGCTGGATCTCATTGAAGTTTTCGGCAACGTGACGGGCGAGCGGCGCCGTCAGGTCGTAGCGCAGCGACATCCACTGGTCGTCGTCGTCCGTCAGCGAGAAGACGCCTTCGTTCGGCCGGTCGCTGTCCGGCAGGAACTTGCCGAGCGCATCAGTATATTCGAACAGCGGCGTTTCGACCGGATCGAAACCATAATGCTCGTAGACAGCCCGGATCTTGCCGATCATTTCGTCGGTCGCACGGATATCGGCGGCGGAGCGATCGACAAAGCCGCGCGGAAGGCGCGCCTTGAGCTTCTGCGGTTTCTTCTGTTTCTCGGTCATGGGAGCATTCCGGACTGTCAGCGTGTTGGCTGCTTTCCCTATCGGATCAAGTGGGGGGCGGCAAGGGTTTGGACCGCGCAAAGCGCGCGTTGCGCCGGTCGTAGCAAGCGATGCGGGGTACTCGGCGCGAGACGAAGCTGGAGCCGGCTGTCTCGACGTATCGATCGGATCGGGTTGACTTCAACCATAAGGCGCATTAAATCGCCCGCAATCACTAAAAGTTTATCACCCGATCGATCGCCGACGTTTCGATCATGGAGATCATCGGCTAATTTCGGTCCGGAGCATTACCCGCAGGTCACTCCGGATGCAATGAGAGCATCGGACCCAATACCCCAACGGCAAAATGGAACGGCGAACCATTTCATCGGGAATGGCGGATTTCTGCGGAGACGTCTCGCGGTCGGCGCGAAGAGAGGGATGGGCATCATGTTGAGATTCAGGACACCTGGCTGCGGGACGATCCGGCCCGGACATCTGGGCGCACATCACAATTGGATGCGGGGCCTCGACGAGGGGACCTACCTCATCGAAGCCTGGCGCTGCGATCTCGCGACCGGCATTTTCCAGCTCGGCCAAAATACCGCCGCCTTGCTCGGCATCTCCGCTCCTTCCTGCGGCATCATCGATCTGGTTCGCGCCTATGACCGCAAGGATCGCCCAACCGTGCTCAACATACTCGAACAGGCGACCGCCTCGTCATCCTCGTTCTGCTTTACCGCCATGGTGCGCGCGCCGACATCGCAAGCGGCGCAGCTTATCTGCGTCGGTCGGTCCGTGCTCGATACGCCAACCGGCGAGGAACTGCTGCAAGGCGTCTTCGCCTTTCCGCGCGAGCGCGTGATGCTCTGCGCTTGAGCGCAAAGCTTGAAACCGCGGACACTTTTCCCTGGGTTAAAGCAGCTCTATGAAGCGCCTCGCTGGCGCTCCCTCACCGGGAAACGCCCATCGCCAAGCTGACGACGGGCGCATCAATCAGGCCACGCGAGCCCTGGGTCTTGCGAGCTTGCCACGCAGTTCCTCGACAACCACGCGGCAATGGCAGCCTTCGATGTGATCGTTGACGAGGCCCATGGCCTGCATGAAGGCGTAGATCGTCGTCGGGCCGACGAAGGTCCAGCCGCGCTTCTTCAGGTCCTTGGAAATCCGCGTCGAGGTCGGGGTCGTAGGATTGGCAACGATCGCCTCGTAGGTCACCTGTTTCGGGCGCTCTTCCGCGGCGGGTTCATAGGACCAGAAATAGCCCGCGAGCGAACCGAACTCCTGCCTGAGCTCCTGGGCGCGGCGCGCATTGTTGATGGTCGAGACAATCTTGCCGCGGTGGCGCACGATGCCCGTGTCTGCCAGGCAGCGCTCGATATCCGTCTCATCGAATGTCGCGACCTTATCGAAATCGAAACCGGAAAAGGCCGCGCGGAACGCCTCGCGCTTGCGCAGGATCGTCAGCCATGACAGGCCGGACTGGAACCCTTCGAGGCAGATCTTCTCGAACAGGCGGCGATCGTCGGTGACCGGACGGCCCCATTCGTCGTCATGATAGCGACGGTAGTCGTCGAGATTGCCCTGCCAGGCGCAGCGCTGAAGTCCGTCCTCGCCGATCACTATGCCCTTGACCGTCATCGCTTACCTCGCTCCATCCCGTTCATTTCCCTGCCTTTACCATTTGCAAACCAGATTCCTAAAGCGGCGGATAACCCTACCCAAAGCTTTATCGGCGCCTTCGCCTTTTAATGAAGCGCCGTTTACCATTCGGTGGCCCCCCGGTGACACGATCGCGCCATTGCCAAGGCGCATACCCCCCCGCTCGAGCGTCCGGTTCTTCGGCTGTCTGCGCCCCCTTGATGAATTTCGGCGAAAGGTAGCGAGTCCGTCCGATGTTGAAAAAATCCCTTCTTTTAGCAGTCTCCCTGCTGACCCTCGTCGCCGCTCCCGCCGTGGCGCAGGATCGGTATCAGAACCGGCCTCCGGTGGTCGTCAGCCCCGACCTCACCGCCCCCTGGGTAATGCAGCTCGGCGGGCAGCAGGCCCGCACGCGGCAGGTCATCTACCGGCAGCAGATTCCGGCAGCCACCCGAAAACAGTATTATCAGGGACAGGTCGCACAGCCGCAGGTCAAGCGCCGCACCATCAACCCGCTGATCCAGCCGGCCAACGCCATGCGCGCCCAGCGGCCGGTCAAGTCGAAATTCGACCCGCAATACCTGCCGCAGACGGTCGCCTATGAGAGCAAGGAAAAGCCGGGCACGATCGTCATCGATACGAACAACCGCTTTCTCTATCTGGTGACTGGCAACGGCGAGGCACGGCGCTATGGCGTCGGCGTCGGCAAGCCGGGGTTCGAATGGGCAGGCGCCCACAAGGTCACCCGCAAGGCGGAGTGGCCGAGCTGGACGCCGCCGCAGGAGATGATCAGCCGCGAGGCCTCCAAGGGCCACTACCTGCCGGCGCGCATGGACGGCGGCCCGGAAAACCCGCTTGGCGCGCGCGCCATGTATCTCGGCTCGACGCTCTATCGAATCCACGGCACCAATGCGCCCTGGACGATTGGCTATGCCGTTTCCTCCGGCTGCATCCGCATGCGCAATGAAGACGTCGTCGACCTTTACGAGCGCGTGAAGGTGGGCACGAAGGTTATCGTCATATAATTGGAGCATAGCATAGAATATTCCCTCCCCCTCGCACGTTTTGCTATTGCCTATGCGTGATTTTCAGGCAACAGCAGCATGAACAGATATAAGTTCGGCGGTCCGCCGGCTGTATGGCAGGCTTGAACTTCGGCGCATTTTGCTTAGCCTGCCTGCAACGAGGGTTAGAGGGAATCGTATATGAAGCGTCATGCCAGCAAAGTGGTCGCGATCGCCATCGCGACCAGCACTATTCTTGCCGCCGCCAGCGCCTCGGCTTTCACGCCGACGCCGGCCACAGGCCCTAAGGTCAAATCATCAGACGTTGTACTCGTGGCCACGCCGAAGAAGCCGGCAAAGCAATACTGGCGCACCAAGGTTCGCTTCCGCACCGACGAAGCCCCCGGCACGATCATCGTCGATACCAACAACAAGTATCTTTACTACATCGACGGCCCGAACCGCGCGACGCGCTACGGCATCGGTGTCGGCCGCGACGGCTTCGGCTGGTCGGGTGTCGTGAAGGTTGGCCGCAAGGCCGAATGGCCGACCTGGACACCGCCGGCGGAGATGCGCCAGCGCGAGGCTGCCAAGGGCCGCATCCTGCCGGTCACCCAGGAAGGCGGCATCGACAACCCGCTCGGCGCCCGCGCCATGTATCTCTACAAGGGCGGCCGCGACACGATCTTCCGGATCCATGGCACCAACCAGCCCTGGACCATCGGCCAGAACATGTCATCCGGATGCATCCGCATGATGAACGACGACGTGGAACACCTCTACGACCGGGCCGACATCGGCACCAAGGTCATCGTCATCGGCCCCGGCAGCAAAGCCGGCGACACCTATTTCGACGATCGCGGCGTCGACATCTTCCGCCAGATCTTCGGCGGCTGACGGTCATCGACCATGCACAGTTTGAAAGGCCGGTTCCTCACGGAGCCGGCCTTTTGCCTGTCCATCAGAGCCCCTTGGGCTTTGCTCCACCATAGGCCCAGTCGAGCAGTTCGACCGTATGCAGGATGGGGATCGCAGTGCCGCTGGCGATCTGGGTAATGCAGCCGATATTGCCGGTCGCGATCGCATCCGGCTTCGTCGCCTCGATGTTCTTGACCTTGCGCGCCTTCAGTTTCGCCGAGATTTCCGGCTGCAGGATGTTGTAGGTGCCGGCCGAACCGCAGCAGAGGTGGCCTTCGGCCGGATCGCGGACGACGAAGCCAGCACGCTTCAAAAGCTGCTTCGGCGCCACGGTGATCTTCTGGCCATGCTGCATGGAGCAGGCGGAATGATAGGCAAGCGTCATGCCCCTCGCATCCTGTTCCGGCAGGTCTAGCGTAGACAGGTACTCGGTGATGTCTTTTGCCAGCGCCGAGACACGTGCCGCCTTTTCCGCATACTCAGGATCGAGCCGCAGCATGTGGCCGTAGTCCTTGATCGTCGTTCCGCAGCCCGAAGCGGTGACGACGATGGCATCGAGCCCGCCCTCGTCTGCGACCTTCAGCCAGGCGTCGACGTTGCGGCGCGCCGCCTCAAGCGCCTGGTTCTCGCGGCCCATGTGGTGCACCAGGGCGCCGCAACAGCCTTCGCCGGCCGAAACAACCACCTCGACACCAAAGCGCGTCAAAAGACGGATCGTCGCCTCGTTGATCTCCGGCTTTAGCACCGGCTGCGCGCATCCGGACAGGAGCGCGACACGACCGACACGTTTTCCCTGCGCCGTGTGGACGCCGGGCACGGCGGAAGTGGAGGGCTGCGGCACGGCGCTTGGCGCGAGATCGAGCATGACGCCGAAGGTCTTCAGCAACGGCATGCGCTTCATCATCCCTGCGAAGGGCCGGGCAAGGCCGACCGCCTTCAGCGACAGGCGGAAGCGCGCGGGATAGGGCAGCACCGCCGCCAGCACGGAACGCGCCAATCTATCCCTAAACGGGCGCCGATAGGTGTTTTCGATGTGGACGCGCGCATGGTCGACCAGATGCATGTAGTCGACGCCGGAGGGACAGGTGGTTGCGCAGGCGAGACAGGAGAGACAGCGGTCAATGTGGGTGACCGTTTCCTTGTCGGCCGCCCTGCCGTTTTCCAGCATGTCCTTGATGAGATAGATGCGCCCGCGCGGACTATCGAGTTCGTCGCCGAGCGTCACATAGGTCGGACAGGTGGCGGTGCAGAAGCCGCAGTGCACGCATTTGCGCAGGATGGCCTCGGATTCGGCCACATGCGGGTCGGCAAGCTGCGCGGGGGTAAAATTGGTCTGCAAACGCGAACTCCACTTTCCGGTTCCGCGGTAACGGGCACTTGCGACGTGCTTCGGTCACCGCGGCATTCTCATTTCAGCATCCTTCGACCGGACCCGGTTTCCGGGTTTGCGCCGTGGTCTACACCATCCAGCTTTCGGGATTGGTGATCGGCTCCTGGCGCGCGGCCCGTTGCAGGCCGACGACGCAGCGCACGACGATCCAGACGGCGGTGGCGATGAAACCGAGAACGCCGATCAACAGCACCGTCAGCAGCAACGATATTACGCCGAACAACAGGGCGATCCAAAAGGTCCGGATCGCCCATTCATAGTGCGTCTGGACCCACGGCGCACCCTTGCCGCGATTGAGATAGGCCATCACCACGCCGATGATCGGAGTGATCCCCACCGCAAAGCCCACGAGATAAAGGACATAGATCACCTGGACATTGATCTTGCCCGGCTCCAGCCAGCGATCAGTCTCGCGGGAAAACGGTGTCTGCGGACCATTATCGCTCATCAACTCCTCCCATGTTCACCGCCGTCGCCTCAGGAGACCGCAGCCATGCGGCCCGGATTGAAGATCCGGTGCGGGTCGAACTTCGCGCGGACGCGCTCGCTCAATTGTGCCACGGCCAAGGGTTGTGGTTCAAACGATGGAATGGCGGCACGATAACCTTCTTCGGCCCTGACCAGCGTTGCATGTCCGCCACCGAGAACCTTGATATAGCGACGCACGAGTTCCGCTTCTGGGTCGGCCTCCATGCGCAGCCAGACGAGACCGCCCTGCCAGTCATAGAAGGCATCGACGCCGGTCTGCAACCGGAGCGCCGCCACCAATTGATGGCCGAGCGACGGGGCGACGGAGACGCGCCAGAGCGGCTTCCTGGTGCCGTCGGCATAGGGTTTGACGTCGCGGATCTCGGCCCAGAGCTGCCGAGTCTGCGGCGCATCGAGCCGGGTCACCGCACCGAAGCGGCCGACCGCGTTCGTCAGTTTTTCAGCCCGGAGCGCAACCGATGCCTCCAGTCCTTCGAGCCGTAGTACCGTCGCGGCGCCGTCCGGAAGCCCGCCATCCAGGAACCGCCCACGCACGCTCTCCGGCAGATGTGCGGCACCCGAAACCTCCACCGTCTGCGCCATCGCCTCGGCCATGACCGCCGCGGCTTCGGCATCGTTGAGCCCGGAGACCACAATGGTCTCAGACGCTGGCGGCAGCGGCAGGACGCGGAAGGTGACTTCGGTGAGGATGCCGAGCGTGCCGTGCGAGCCGGCCAAAAGCTTGACCAGATCCAGGCCGGTGACGTTCTTCATCACCCGTCCGCCGGCCTTGATTGCCTCCCCCTCACCGTTGACGAAGCGAACGCCGAGCAGGCTGTCGCGGGCGGCACCGGCGACATAGCGCCTGGGGCCGGACACGTTGGCGGCGAAGACCCCGCCGATCGTCGGCTCGCCCGACGCGGCGAAAATCGGCCGATGGTCCATCGGTTCGAAGGCAAGCATCTGCCGGTTTTCCGCCAGTGCCTCTTCGATCGCGCGCAGCGGCGTCCCCGAAAGCGCGGTGATCGTCATCTCGGCCGGATTGTAGCTGACGATGCCGGACAAGCGGCGCGTCGACAGTACCCGGTCGGCACGCACGGGATTGCCAAGACCCGAGCGCGTGTTGCCGCCGATCACCGCGAGCGAAGCCCTATCGGCCGCCATCGCGCGAACGACGGTCGCAATCCCCTCTTCGCTTGCCGGTTCGAAATGCACGATCATGCGGCGGGACGCCCTTCGAGCGGGAAGACCTTGGACGGGTTCAGGATCCATTGCGGATCGAAGGCGGCCCGTGCCGCCATCTGCTGGTCGAGGTCGATCCGGTTGTACTGGTGCAGCATGAGGTCCCGCTTTTCGATGCCCACGCCGTGCTCGCCCGTCAGGCAACCGCCGGCGTCAACACAGAGCTTGAGGATATCGTTGCCGGCGGCTTCGGCGCGCGCCGCATCCTCCGGGTCGTTGATGTTGTAGAGGATCAGCGGATGCATGTTGCCGTCGCCGGCGTGGAAGACATTGGCGACGCGCAGGCCGTAGCTCGCAACGATCTCACCGGTGCGACGCAGCACATGCGAAAGCTGGCTGAGCGGCACCGTACCGTCCATGCAGATATAATCGGCGATGCGGCCGGTGGCACCGAAGGCGGATTTCCGGCCTTTCCAGATCGCAGCCGCTTCCATGGCCGACTGGCACTCCTTGATCGTCGCCACCCCATGACGGCGCGCGACCGCAACGATACCGGCAAGCGTCGCATCCATTTCCGGCTCGGAGCCTTCGACTTCGACGATCAGCAACGCTTCGACATCGAGCGGATAGCCGGCATGGGCGAAGGCTTCGCAGATCTCGATCGCCGGCTTGTCCATGAACTCGATCGCGACGGGGATGATACCGGAGCCGATGACATCGGCGACGCAAGCGCCGGCCGCTTCGGAAGAGGCAAAGCCGAAGAGCACGGGACGAGCGCCCTCCGGCTTGGCAATCAGTCGCACTGTCGCCTCAGTAACGATGCTGAGCTGCCCCTCGGAACCGCAGACGAGGCCGAGCAGATCGTAGCCCGCCGAATCCAGCCCCTTGCCGCCGAGCTCTATGACCGTGCCATCGAACAGCACCATCTTCACGCCGAGCAGATTGTTGGTGGTGACGCCGTATTTCAGGCAATGGGCGCCGCCGGAATTCATGCCGATGTTGCCGCCGATCGTGCAGGCAAGCTGCGAACTCGGGTCCGGCGCGTAGAAGAAGCCGTCAGCTGAAACCGCCTCGGAAATATTGAGATTGGTGACGCCTGCCTGGACGGTGGCAGTGCGATTGAAGACGTCGATATCGAGTATGCGCGACATCTTCGAAAGGCCGATGACGACCGCATCCTCCTGCGGGATGGCACCGCCCGAAAGCGAGGTTCCAGCGCCGCGCGGCACGACCGGGATGCCATAGCGGCTGCAATATTTGAGAAGGGCTGCGACCTGCTCGGTCGTCTCCGGCAGCGCGACGGCAAGCGGCACGCGACGATAGGCGATAAAGGCATCGGTCTCAAACGGCTTCAGCCCGCGCTCGTCGCTGATCAGACAGCCCTCGGGCAACAGGTCGGCGAGATCGGCGACGATCTCGCCGCGCCGGGCGATAACAGCCTGTTTCGGTTGCAGAAAACCGATCGTCTCCGCCATCAGTTTCTCCCGCCGCATGTCAATTGGTCTATTTTCTTTACCACTAGGCTAGAGTCCCTGCAAATGCTATTGAGCTTTTCCGTTTTGGAAACAATGGCAACGATTGATGACGAATTTAGGCGATCTTGAGATTTTTGCACGGGTCGTTTCCACCGGCAGCATGTCGGCAGCGGGGCGGGCGCTGGGGTTTTCCCCAGCTGTGATCTCCAAACGCATCAAGAGGCTCGAAGATCGCCTCGGAACGCGGCTTCTGCAGCGCACGACACGCCAGATCTCTCTGACCGAAGCCGGCCAGGGGTTCTACGATCGCGTACTCGGCATTCTCTCGGGCATCGAGGAGGCCGAGGCCTATGCCTCCGGACGCTCGTCGCATGCGCTCGGCGTGCTCAGAATCTCAGCGCCCACCTCCTTCGGCCGGATGCACATCGCGCCGCACCTGACGAAGTTCATGAAGGACCATCCGGAACTGAAACTGCACATCGTGCTGACGGACGAATTCACGGATATCGTCGCGGACGGCTTCGACATGGCGGTCAGGATCGGCGAATTGGTGGATTCGTCCCTGGTCGCACGGAAACTTGCGCCCGTCCGCCGGCTGCTCTGCGCCTCGCCGGAATACATTGCCCGCAATGGTGCGCCGACGGAAATTGGCGACCTCGCAGACCATCTCTGCCTGCCGGCGCACAACAACGACAACTGGAAGCTTGAAGGGCCGGAAGGCGCGCTGGTCTGGCACCCGGAGGGGCCGCTCGTGACCAATTCCTCCGAGATCGTGCGCGCCGCCGTCATCGCCGGCGCGGGCATTGCGCTGCGCTCCACCTGGGACATCGGCCCGGAATTGCGCAGCGGCCAGCTGGTACAGGTGCTGCCGCAATGGGAGGGTTCGAAGCAACTGACGCTCTCGGCCGTTTACCCGAGCCGGCAGTTCCTGCCGGCCAAGGTGCGCCTTTTCATCGACTACCTGGCCGGGCTTTACGGGCCGATCCCCTATTGGGAGCAGTAGTTTTGTTTCTGGCAACTCCGGACGCAAAACCGCTGCACACTTTGCTGGAATTGCTTGTTTCTCGCAATTCCCGACGCAAAACCGCTGCACACTTTTGTTGGAATTGCTTGTTTCTCGCAATTCCCGACGCAAAACCGCTGCACACTTTTGTTGGAATTGCTTACTTGTGCTCACCTTCCTCGTGATGGCGGCGGATGCGGCGCACGATCAGCCAGACGCCGGCAACGGCGAAGGGAACGGCAAGGCCAGTCAAGAGGCCCGGATCGATCGGCAGCTCGTGGCTGACGGCCTTGGCGAGATAGCCGAACAGGCCAACGACGTAGTAGGAAATGGCGGCGACCGACAGGCCTTCGACGGTCTGCTGCAGGCGTAGCTGCAGCTTGGCGCGCCGGTCCATCGAGTTCAAAAGCGCGCTGTTCTGCCGTTCGAGCTCAACATCGACCCAGCTTCTGAGAAGAGCGGTGGCGCGGGCGAGCTTGCGCGACAGGTTGGCCTGGCGCTCCTCGACCGACTGGCAGGTGCGCATCGCCGGCGCGAGGCGTCGTTCGAGGAAGGTACCGATGGTCTCGTAGCCCGGAAGCGGCGTCTCGGAGAGCGTGCGAATGCGCTCCTGCACGATGCCGTAATAGGCGCGGCTGGCGCCGAAGCGATAGAGGCTGAGCGCGGCACCCGCCTCGAGGTCGGCGGCAAGCCGGGTAATCTCGGCCAGCATGTCGTCGGCCTCCTCGCGCACATTTTCCTTCATGCGCTGGGTGATTCCGGTCAAGCCATCCTCGGTCCGGCGGATCTCCGGCGACAGCGACTGGGCGAGCGGCAGGCCCATCATCGCCAGTGTCCGGTAGGTCTCGATATCGAGCAGGCGCTGAATGAGCGCGCCGGTGCCTGCCTCGGTCATGCCACGGTCGATAACCAGTATCTGGGTCAGGCCGTCGCCGTTCTGGCGGAAGTCGGTGACGATTACCGCCTGGCCGTTCTTGGTTTCGCTGTAGCAGAGGCTCGTCGGATCGAAGAGCCCGATCGCGTCACGGGTTTCGGGCGTGTCCGGCCGGATCTCCAGGCGGATGCCCGAGATCAGCGAGCCCGGCGGCGAAAAGCCGTCGCCGAAGGGATGGATCGGCACCTCGCCGCCGAACTGCTCCGGCGGCGGCGCATCCCAGAAGTAGGTGGAGAACTCGGTGTGACGCTCCCAACGCAACGTGCCCTGCCCCCAGGGCATTGCATGATGGTTCGCGTCCCGCCCCGGCGGTGCGATGCCGCGTGCGCGCGACAGCTCCGACAACACGGCATGATCGACGATCGAGCCGCCATCCGTCAGGAAGGCGAGCTGAAAGATCACCCGCGGCGTGGTGACCAGCGCATAGGGGCGCGAATGAACCTCGCCCAAGGCCAAGGCGCGCATCGGCGCCACCGGAAATGCAAAACTACCCTTTGCCATGAAGCGCTCTTGTCCCCCTCACGCGTTCATCACGACTCTCTTATCAATCGAACGAGCAAAAGAAAAAGGACGCATTGCCGCAGTTTGACTTTTGTCAGCCGCACAAAGTGGACAAGCAAATTGACCACTTGCCGCCGGCTGCCTAGATTGCGGCGCAGAGCGGTGCGAGCAACCTAGGCGCGGATTTCCGTCCCCTCCCGCTCTAACCTATGAGAATCATGATCAATTTTGGGCCGAAAAGACCGAAATTCATCGTGATCCGGGAGACCAAGACGTGACCGACGACCAGATCGACCTCTTCGCCCGCATCAGCCACAGCCGCACGGCGGACGAAGTCGTGCATCAGATCGAGCTCCTGATCCTCGAAGGCGTGCTGCGCGACGGCGATCGTTTACCGGGCGAAAGGGAGCTTTCCAAACGCTTCGACGTATCGAGGCCGATCCTGCGCGAGGCGCTCAAGGAACTCGAAGGACGCGGCCTGGTCGAAAGCCACCATGGCGGCGGCACCTTCGTCGCCGATGTCGTAGGGAAGATTTTCTCCAGGCCGCTGATCGACCTGATTGCCCGTCATCACAAGGCGACCCAGGATTATCTCGAATACCGGCGCGAGCTGGAGGGCCTGACCGCAGAACTGGCCGCCACCCGCGCCACGGATTTCGACCGGGACATCCTGACCAGGATCATCGAGCGCATGCGTACAGCGCACGCCGCCGGCGACTTCGAGGCGGAGCTCGAGGCCGATATCGAGCTGCACCAGGCAATCGGTGAGAGCGCCCACAACATCATCCTGATGCATACGCTGCGCGCCTGTTATCGGCTGCTTCAGCAGGGCATCTTCTTTCACCGCAACTCGGTTTTCGATGCACCGGGCGCGCGCGATCGGCTGCTTGGCCAGCACGAGGCGATCTACGACGCGATCATGGCGAGGGATCCGGCGAAAGCAAAGGCCGCGTCGCAGAACCATATCGACTTCGTTGCCGCCGCAACCCGCGAGGCGGAGCGCACCGGCGAATGGAACCGTATCGCCCGCCTGCGCTTGCAGCAGCGCGACCGCGCGAACTGACGGAGCAGGCCTACGCCCACTTGCCCGCGATTGGCAAACCGACGCGGAAACACCATATCCTGTCGTATCTGGACAACAGTTCAGCGGAAAGCTGACTGCATATCCGGCTGCCCGCTGGCCGCGACATTTACACGCAACAGGACGCTGCCATACTGGCTTTAACAGAAAACAAGAACACTGATTCGTCGAGAGGAGCGCAGACGACCTTGAACTTCTTGAACAGACTCGCATCCGATGTCCAACTGATGTTGCGCCGCCCGGCGCGCATGCAATATGCCGCGCTCTGCTATCGGATCCGCAAGAAGACCAAGGCCCTCGAAATTCTCATGATCACCAGCCGCGACACCGGCCGCTGGGTCATTCCCAAGGGATGGCCGATGCAAGGCAAGCGCGCCCACGAGGTGGCCGAGCGCGAGGCCTACGAAGAGGCCGGCGTCAAAGGGCACGTGCAGAAGTCGACGATCGGATTCTATCTCTACCAGAAGCGCATGGACCATGGCCTGAAGATTTCGGTCAAGGTGCAGGTCCACGCGCTGGAAGTCGACGACCTCGCAAAGCACTTCCCCGAGGAAGGCCGCCGGCAACTCGAATGGGTCGACTACAAGGAGGCCGCTTCACGGGTGGCCGAGCCATCGTTGAAGGACCTCATCCTCGCCTTTGGCGAACGCATGGCGGCGCCGCCTGCGTCGATGCTGAAGGCTGCGAACGGCTAGCCTTCCGGGCCATCCCCCCGGGCACGCAATGCCCCTGAATGCGGGTTCCCGACGCACGCGGCACCGATGTCCATCAAATCCACTTGAATGCTTGTTGCAGTGGCCTTAGTGGCCATGGTGACAATGGAGTTCCAGGCAGTGGCACAGCCGCGCATACGCCTCGCAAAACAGACGATTGACAAAGACCTCGACAAGCTGAGCCTTGCCGAAGAGGCGTCGCAGCATGTCCGCCGCAGCCTGGCGGCGCCGGCGCTCGCCGGCCTCTTTCTGCTCCTCAGCATGGCCTTTGCCGCGAGTTTCGTGACCCATTCTGCGAGCGCGCCGATCATCATCGCCGCGGCAGCGATCGCCGGCTACATGGCCATGAACATCGGCGCCAACGACGTGACCAACAACGTTGGTGCGGCCGTCGGCGCCAAAGCGATGTCGATGGCGACGGCGCTCATCATCGCTGCCATCTTCGAGATCGCCGGCGCGATGCTTGCCGGGCGCGAGGTCGCGCTGACGATCGAAGCAGGCATCGTCTACGGCGAAGATGTGCTCGGCCCGCAAGCGATCATCTGGATCATGATGTCGGCACTCGCTTCGGCTGCGGCCTGGATCAATATCGCCACCTATTCAGGGGCGCCTGTATCCACCACACACTCGATCATCGGCGGCATCGTCGGCGCCGGCATTGCCGCGGCCGGTTTTTCCAGCGTCCAATGGTGGTCGCTTGCCGGCATCACTTTGAGCTGGTCGATCTCGCCGCTTCTCGGCGGCGCAATTGCCGCCGCATTCCTCGCCTTCCTCAAGGAATTCATCATCTACCGCGAGGACAAGATCGCTGCCGCAAGGCGATGGATGCCGGTCATTCTCAGTGTCACCGCGGGCTGCTTCACCGCATACCTCGCGGAGATTGCCCTAGTTCAGGTTGCGGCAATCTCTTTGCCAACAGGACTCAGCCTGGGCGTCATCATCGGTACTGCCGTCTATTTCCTGACCAAGCCGTGGATCTACAAACAGTCAGAGGGGCTGGACAACCGCAACCAGTCACTTCGCAAACTATTTCGCGCGCCGCTCATTCTGGCTGCAGCACTTCTCTCCTTCGCGCATGGCGCCAACGACGTCTCCAACGCAATCGGCCCGTTATCCGCGATCGTTTCGGCCCTGGACGGCGTCATCACCACGGAGAAATCGCCGGCTCCCTTGTGGGAACTGGCGATCGGCGCGCTCGGCATTTCGATCGGTCTTCTGCTCTATGGCCCGAAGCTTATCCGCGTCGTCGGTCAGGAAATCACCAAGCTCAATCCGATGCGCGCCTTCTGCGTCGCGCTCGCCACCGCGGTCACGGTGCTTTTGGCATCGGCGCTCGGACTGCCGATCAGTTCGACCCACACGGCCGTGGGTGCCGTCTTCGGCGTCGGCTTCTTCCGTGAATGGTACATCCGCAATTCCAAGCGTCGCCTACAATATGTCCGACAGCGCACAGGGCAGGCCGACTTCATGGAAACGGAAGAAACCAACTTCGCCGAAGTCCGGCGCCGGCGCCTTGTACGCCGTTCGCATTTCCTGACGATCGTCGGCGCCTGGGTCATCACCGTTCCCGCCTCGGCCGCGCTATCGGCCGTCCTCTACCTCATCCTCTCCAGCATTTTCATGTGAAGGCCCCGATATGCGCGCCAATTTTCGCATGCAGCGACTGTTCGTCGAACATACCCTCAATGCGGGCTCCGCCCACGAGGCGACCAAGGAGCAGTTCAACTACCTGGTCAACGTTCTTCGCTATGAGGAAGGCTCCTCGATCCTCGTCTTCAACGGACGTGACGGCGAGTGGCGTGCGGAACTCTCCTTCGCCAGCAAGAAGAAGCTGGTGCTGACCGCTGTCGAGCAGACGCGCCCGCAGCCCGAACCTTGCGATCTTGTCTATCTTTTCGCGCCGCTGAAGGTCGGCAGGCTCGACTATCTCGTGCAGAAGGCCGTCGAAATGGGCGCAGGCGTGCTGCAGCCGGTCATGACGCAGCATGTGCAGGGCAAGCTCGGCAGCATCGAGCGCGTGCGCGCCAACGTCATCGAGGCGGCCGAACAATGCGGCGTGCTCGGCATTCCCGATGTCGAGGAGCCGCGACGACTGGAGGACGTGCTGGCCACCTGGCCCACCGACCGACGCATCATCTTCTGCGACGAAGGCAGCGACAGCCAGAACCCGTTGCCAATTCTCGCCGCCGTCAAGGAGAAGAAACTCGCTTTGCTGATCGGTCCGGAAGGCGGTTTCTCCGAGACAGAGCGAACGTTGCTGCGCAGCCTCGATTTCGTCAGCAGCATTCCGCTTGGACCGCGGATCCTCAGGGCCGACACCGCCGCTGTCGCAGCCATGGCGGTCATCCAGGCGACTGTCGGCGACTGGCGATAGCCGGTCGCTCCGCAGCAAACCGGGAGCCGCTCGTTCTCCTAGAAGATGGCTCCTAGAAGAAGGGGACCTCTCAACACAAGGTATGGTTGGGTCGACGATACCCAGTTCCACGGAGCTTGCTCCAGCGCAAGCAATCGTCCTACTTTTTTTGATGAGATCTTGAAAGAAATTGACTTGCACCGCACCTGAATACGGTTCAAGCAGCCTTCATCAACTCCCGCTATCCAGTGGGAGCCGCCCAAACAAAAGAAGACGCTCATGGCCCGAGATACCACCGACCAGACGCCGGTAACCTCTGTCGCTGACCTGACCGCCTATCTGGCAGAAGGTTCGAAACCGGAGGAGCGGTTCCGGATCGGCACGGAGCACGAAAAGTTCGCCTTCTTTAAGGCGGACAACAGCCCCGTCCCCTATTTCGGCGAGGCCAGCATCCAGGCGCTTCTGAATGGAATGGCCGCAAAGAGCGGCTGGGAACCGATCGTCGACCAAGGCAACATCATCGGCCTTGCCGAGCAGTCGGGCAATGGCGCGATCTCGCTGGAGCCGGGCGGCCAGTTCGAGCTTTCCGGCGCGCCGCTCGAAAACCTGCACCAGACCTGCAAGGAATCGAACCAGCATTTGGCGGTTCTGCGCGAAGTCGCCGAACCGCTCGGCATCCGTTTCCTCGGCATCGGCGGCAGCCCGAAGTGGACCTTCGCCGAGACACCGCGCATGCCGAAATCGCGTTATGGCATCATGAGCCGCTACATGCCCAAGGTCGGCACCAGGGGCCTCGACATGATGTACCGCACCTGCACGATCCAGGTGAATCTCGACTTTTCCTCCGAAGAGGACATGCGCCGCAAGATGCAGGTGTCCTTGAAGCTGCAGCCGCTTTCGACGGCGCTGTTTGCGAGCTCGCCCTTTACCGACGGCAAACCGAACGGGCTGCTCTCCTGGCGCGGCGATATCTGGCGCGACACCGACAACCAGCGCGCCGGCCTGCTGCCGTCCGCCTTCCGTCCGGATTTCGGCTTCGCCGACTATGTCGAATGGGCACTCGACGTGCCGATGTACTTCGTCGTGCGCGACGGCCACTACCATGACTGTACCCACGTCACCTTCCGCCAGTTCATGGGCGGCGCGCTGAAGGGCGAGATCGCCGACTGGCAGCCGAACATGGGCGACTGGACCAACCACCTTTCGACGCTGTTCCCCGACGTTCGGCTGAAGCGCTTCCTCGAAATGCGCGGCGCCGACGGCGGCCCGTGGCGGCGGATCTGTGCGCTGCCGGCCTTCTGGGTCGGCCTGCTCTATGATCGCGAAGCGCTCGATGCCGCCGAGACACTGACCCGCGACTGGACCCTCGAAGAGGTGAGCGCGATGCGCGACGCCGTTCCGGTTCAGGCGCTTGCGACAAGGTTCCGCACCGGCACCCTCTACGACATCGCCCGCGAAGTCATCGCCATTTCGCGCGGCGGCCTGAAGCGCCGCAACCGGCTGAACGGGGATGGCGTCGACGAAAGCCAGTTCCTCGCGCCACTCGACGAGGTGCTCGCCAAGAAGGCGACGCTCGCCGAAGACCTGCTGGCACTCTACAATGGTCGCTGGAACGGCTCGGTCGATCCGGTTTTCGCCGAATACCAATATTGAGGCGCCCGCTAGGCGCTCTCAAAAAGCGGTTTCCAGCCCCCGATTTCCCGTTATAGTGCAAGGATATGCGTCGCTTACAGCGCCGCGCGTCGAGATGCCGAAGGGGAACTGGGATGGCACCGCTTTTTGACATGTTCGCACAGGCCCAGAATGGTAAGGCCATCGAACTGATGGCTCAACAATTCGGCCTCGCCCAGGAGCAGATGACGAAGGCGACGGCAGCGTTGCTGCCCGCCTTCTCGGCCGCCTTCAAGCGCAACACGGCCAATCCATATGATTTCGGCGCGTTGCTCACGGCGCTCGGCAGCGGCAACTACGCCAAATACTTCGAAGACATGAGCCAGGCCTTCACGCCACAGGGCATGGTCGACGGCAACGGTGTTCTCGGACAGCTGTTCGGATCGAAGGAAATGTCGCGCGCGATCGCCGCGCAGGCCGCGCAGGTCACCGGCATCAGCCAGGAGATCTACAAGCAGATGCTGCCGGTCATGGCCGATACGCTGATGGGCGGACTGTTCAAGCAGACGACCGGGCAATTCGCCGCCGCAAGCGACGCCTTCGCCAACAACCCGATGGCAGCGGCGATGCGCCAGTGGATGGAAGCGGCCGGCTTTGCCAAGAAGCCGGAACCGCAGCCGAACCCCTTCGACAACCCCTTCACGCAGGCGATGCAGGGCTTCTTTGGCATGGCCAAGAAGGAAGAGAAGGCCAAGACATCAGACGTCTTTGCCGACAACCCCTTCGTCAAGGCATTTCAGGACATGATGCAGGCGGGCGCCGCCGGCGCGCAGAAGCCGGCATCGGACAATCCGGCCCTTGCCCAGTTCTCCCAGGTGATGAACAGCATGTTCGACACCGGGCTGGAAATGCAGAAGGAATATCAGAAGAACGTCGAGTCGCTGTTCGATATCTACAAGACCGGACCCGGCGCAAAAAGCTGAAACGCCCTTCCCTGACCACGCCTCCGTTGGACGGCGCAACCTTCTGCGCCAGAGAGGGCGCGCGCGCCCTTGCGCAAATTTCAAAAGAAAAAGGCCCGGTACATGTCTTGGTCATGTACCGGGCCAAGCGGCAGGGTCTATTGGCTCTACCCTGCGGGGAACGTTTGGGCGCGCGACCTCTAACGATCAGCAGCGCCGAACTCTGAAATTCGCAGCATGATCCGCGGCGGCGGCTGGCTTTCGCGGATCATGCTCGACTGGCACACCCTAAGCGGCGGGATGCGCCGTGAAGCGGGCCGAGGATGCGGTTTCCCGCTTTCATCCCGCTCCAACTCGTCAACGGTCAGTCGTGGCGGGTCCCCTTGTAGAAGAGGCTCGCCCGGTTTCGCGAAGCGCGCGTCAGGTAACTCGCCGGATTGTCGAAGAAGGGCGAGGTGATCGCCTCGCGCACATCTTCTCGCTTTAGCCCCATATCGAGGAGCTGGCGGTCATCCATGTCATTCAGACGGCCGATCGCATATCGGTTTCGGAGCTGGTGCCACGCGGACGTGAGCATGCCTGTCACGCCGACGGCGCGGGACTGCTTTCCTGCAACGAAGTCGAGATCGAGGACGTGCTGTGTCGTGCGCATGACAATTCTCCTTTTCAGGCACGAAGAGGCCCATCCCCTGCGGGGAGGTCAAACGCAGGGGCGGGCCAAAGGGTTTGGGAATCGCCGGCGAAATTGCCGGCCGGGGATCGATGAATTTGCCCCTAATTGATCGCAAATCCTTATTGATCAGTCCAACGAATGTTTTTAATGATATTCATCAAACAATTTTATGGATGCATCACGGCCATGTCCGCACCGCTCGATATCGACCAGCTCCAGACCTTTGTCGCGATCGCCGACACGGGCAGTTTCACCAAGGCGGCCGACCGGGTCTTCAAGACTCAATCCGCCGTGTCGATGCAGATGCGCCGCCTGGAAGAGCGCATCGGCAAGGCGCTGTTCATGAAGGATGGCCGCGGCAACCGGCTGACGGTCGAAGGCGACCGTCTGCTCAATTTCGCCCGCCGGATGATCCGCCTCAACAATGAAGCGATCGCCTCCTTTGACGACAACCGTCTTGAAGGAACGCTCCGCATCGGCACGCCCGACGACTACGCCGACCGCTACATGCCCGAGATCATCATGCGGTTTGCCAAGACGCATCCGAATGTCGAGCTCTATATCATCTGCGAACCTTCGGTGGATCTCGCCGAGAAGATGGCGAAGGGCGACCTCGACATCGCGCTCGTCACGCACAATCCGCGTGCACGCGCCTCGGATGTCGTGCGGACCGAACCGCTCTGCTGGGTGAGCTCGATCAACCATCCGCTGCCGGAAAACGCGCCGATCCCGCTCGCCGTCGGCCGGCGCGACTGCCTCTGGCGGCAGGCTGCCTGCGCGGCACTCGACGCGACCGGCCGCGAATACCAGATCCTGTTCACAAGCTGGTCGTCGACGGTCGTCGCCGCGGCCGTGCTTGCCGGCATGGCCGTCTCGGTCCTGCCGGAATCGGCGCTCCGCCCCGGCATGAAGGTGCTGACGCTCGCCGACGGCTTCCCGGCGCTGGCACCGGTGCAGATCGGCATCATGAAGCGGCCGGGCCTTTCGCCCTCGCTCTCCAACGCGATCAGCAACCACATCACCGCCTGCCTCGACAACATCACGCCGATCAGCGCCAATGACGACCTCGAAGCCGACATTAAGGGCTTCCCGCGCTATCCGCGCCTGCGGCAGAGCCACATGCTGCCGGGCTGGTAAGAGCCGGTAGAAACCAAAAAAGGGCCACGCACCGACAGGTACGTGGCCTTTTTCTTTTCCGAAGACTGGCGCCCGCTTCGAGCGCCCGTCCAGCTCACTCCGCAGCCGTGCCGATCGCCTCGGCCTCATAACGATGCGCTGCACGAAGAGCCACACGTACGCCGGCCTCATAGTCAGGATGGACAAGCTTGAAATGGGCAAGCTGACGCTCGACGATCATCCCCGGCACCCCGCCCATGGCGGCCGCGATATTGGAGAACAGCCGCGCCTTCTGTCCCGCATCGAACAGGTTGAAGAGCGCCCGCGGCTGGCTGTGGTCGTCGTTGCCTTCACGGTGGTCGTAGCGGGCCATATCGCCGCTGATGCGCAACGGCGGCTCCATCGCGGAAGGCTGCTCGACCGGGCCGTTGAACGAGTTCGGCTCGTAATAGGCATCCGGATTGCCGGTCTGGATGCCGCCGAACGTGTTCATCTGGCCATCACGGTGATAGTGATGCACCGGGCATTTCGGTCGGTTGACCGGGATGTGCTCGTAGTGTGTGCCGAGCCGATAGCGGTGGGCATCGGCATAGGAGAAGAGCCGCGCCTGCAGCATCTTGTCCGGCGAGAAGCCGATGCCGGGCACGATGTTCGACGGCGAGAAGGCGGCGTTCTCGACCTCGGCGAAGTAGTTCTCCGGGTTGCGGTTGAGCTCCAGCACGCCGACCTCGATCGGCGGATAGTCCGCATGCGGCCAGACCTTGGTGACGTCGAAGGGATTGTAGGGTGTCTTCTCCGCGTCGAGTTCCGGCATGATCTGCACCTGCAGCGTCCAGCGCGGATAGTTGCCCTCCTCGATCGCGCCATAGAGCGCTTCCTGATAGCTTTCGCGCGTCCGGCCGATCACCTCGGCGGCCTCGGCATTGGTGTAGTGCTTGTGGCCATGCTGGGTCTTGAAGTGGAACTTCACCCAATAGCGCTCGCCGGCGTCGTTCCAGAAGGAGAAGGTGTGCGAACCGTAGCCGTTCATGTGCAACGGCGATACCGGACATCCGCGATCGGACATCAGGATCGTGACCTGGTGCAGGCTTTCCGGCGAAAGCGACCAAAAATCCCACATGGCGGTCGCCGAACGCAGGTTGGTCTTCGGGTGGCGCTTCTGTGTGTGGATGAAATCCGGGAACTTGTAGGCATCGCGGACGAAGAAGATCGGCGTGTTGTTGCCGACGAGATCCCAATTGCCTTCCGGCGTATAGAACTTCAGCGCGAAACCGCGCACGTCGCGTTCGGCGTCGGCGGCGCCGAGTTCACCGGCAACGGTGGAGAAGCGCGCCAGCATCGGGGTCTCGGTGCCCGGTTGCAGAACCTTGGCCTTGGTGTATTTGGAGATATCGCCGGTGATCTTCAGTGTGCCATAGGCGCCCCAGCCCTTGGCGTGCACCGCGCGCTCGGGAATGCGCTCGCGGTTTTGATGCGACAGTTTTTCGATAAGCTGGTAGTCCTGCATCATGACGCCGCCGCGCGGACCGGCCGTCAGCGAATTCTGGTTGTCGGGCACCGGCGCTCCGGCACTCGTCGTCAATATGGGTCGATCTGACATCGCGTCCTCCTGTCAAAGGGTTCGCGCCCGGGAGATCGGACAGGCCGAACCGCCTTCCCGACAGCAGCCTGAGAAGGCTGCCAGCCGCCACTCCGGCGGCGCTCAAAGCCCGGACGCCTTGGCCAGACGGTTTTCCCACAGAGGTTCGATAATCTCCAATTGCATATAAATTAAAAATCGATAAGATTTTCTTATCATGCTTACACTTCGACAGATGCGCTATTTCGAGGCTCTTGCCTCCGCTCGCCACTTCGGCAAGGCCGCCGAACTGGTCCATGTCAGCCAGCCGGCGCTCTCTGCCCAGATCATGGAAATGGAAAACCACCTGGGGGTGAAACTGGTGGAGCGCAGCCGCAGCGGCGTTTTCCTCACCCGCAAGGGTGAAGAGGTTTTGGCCCGCACCCGCGCCATCCTCGCCGAGGTGGACATGCTGGAGCAGAGCGCACGCGCCAGCTCCGGCACGCTCGAAGGGCGGATCCGCATCGGCGTCATTCCGACGCTTGCGCCCTATCTCGTGCCGCGGCTGGTGCCGCATCTGCGCCGCGTCTATCCGGCGATCGAGATCGAGTTGAAGGAATCGGTGACATCAAGGCTGGTCGCCGATCTCGGCGAGGGTCTGCTGGACGCTGTCGTTGCCGCCCTGCCGATCGAAACCGATGGCCTCTCGACGAAACCGCTCTTTTCCGACCGCTTCTACATGGCGATGGCGGACGACGAGCGAAACATCCTGATGTCACCGCTGACCGAGGATCAGGTGGATGTCGAACAGCTGCTCCTGCTCGAAGAAGGCCATTGCCTGCGCGACCAGGCGCTCGCCGTCTGCAGCACCGCGGGCAAACGCCGCCTCGTCTCGTTCGGCGCGACCTCGATGACGACGCTCCTGCAGATGGTTGCCAATGGCATGGGCATGACGCTGATCCCTGAAATCGCCATCGCGACCGAGGCCGCACGCAATTCGATCCGCATCGTGCCCTTCGCCGCACCCGAGCCGGCGCGCGAGATCGGCCTCGTCTGGCGGCGCAGCAGTCCGCGCGAGCGCGACATGGAAGCGCTCGCAACGGCAATCAGCGACTGCGCCGACGATATTATCCGGGCGGCTGCCGCCTGAGTTAAGACGGGCTCAGGCGAGCTTGGCCTTCAGGAATTCCACCGTCCGGCCCCAGGCGAGATCGGCGGCAGCCTTGTCGTAGCGGGCGGCCGAGGTGTCGTTGTTGAAGGCATGGTTGACGCCGTCATAGACATAGATCGTCGCGTCCTTGCCGTCGTCTTTCAGCGCCTTTTGATAGGCGTCGATGCCGGCATTGATGCGTTCGTCGAGCCCGGCATAGTGCAGCAGCAGCGCGGCTTTGATATTCGGCACATCCTCCGCCTTGGGCTGCGCGCCGTAATAGGCGACGCCGGCCTTGAGATCGGGCGAGCCGACCGCGAGCCGGTTGACAAGACCGCCTCCCCAGCAGAAGCCGATGGCACCAACCTTCCCCGTCGATTGCTGGTGCCCTTCCAGGAAGGCCACGGTCGCAACTGCGTTCGCCGTCGTTGCTGCCGCATCCAGCGCGCCGATCATCTCGCGTGCCTTGTCCTCGTCCGTCGGCGTTCCACCCGACGGCGACAGGAAGTCCGGTGCAAGCGCCAGGAAGCCTTCGAGCGCCATCCGTCGCGCAACGTCGCGGATATGCGGATTGAGCCCGCGGTTCTCGTGAATGACGATCACCGCCGGCAGTTTTCCGCTCACCTCCGCTGGGCGAACGAGGTACCCCTTCATGTCGCCGCCAGCCCCAGGGTAAGAGATATCCTCGCCGGTGATACGGGTATCGGTCGCCGCAACGATTTCCGCCTTGGCGCCGTTGGCGGCAAGCAGCGGCGCGATCGCCGCGGCTGCAGCCGCGGAACCGGCCAGTCCGGTGAGCTTTTCCATGAAGCGGCGGCGATCGAGGGTCAGATGCGTATATTCGTCATAGGCGTCAATCATCGCCTGTGTGATTGTCGGTTCCTGCATATCAGCCTCCTTCGGTTCGTTCTCCCGCGGCGGCAGACAGAACCGCCCGCGACAGAATAGGTCGGCGGGCGGTTGCGAACATACAAACTTGCGTTACTGCTGCGTGTTTTGTTTTGGCCGATCAGCCGTTGAGATCGAGCACGATCCGACCGTCGATCTTGCCTTCCTCCATGCGCTTGAAGATCGCGTTGATGTTCTCGATCTTGTCCCAGGTGAAGTGCGAGGCGACCTTGCCTTCGCCGGCGAACTCCAGCGACTCCTCGAGATCCTGGCGCGTGCCGACGATCGAACCGCGGATCGTGATGCGCTTCAGTACCGTATCGAAGATCGGCAGGCACATCTGGCCTGGTGGCAGGCCGACGAGCGCCATGGTCCCCTTGGAGCGCAGCATGTTGAACGCCTGCTCCATCGCCTTGGGTGCCACCGCCGTCACCAGTGCGCCGTGCACGCCGCCGGTCGCCTTCTGAACCTGCTCGACCGCGTCCTTGTCACGCGCATCGACGACGAGGTCAGCACCGAGTTTTCGCGCAAGCGCCAACTTGTCCGGGAAGATATCGACGGCGGCGACATGCATGCCCATTGCCTTGGCATATTGCACCGCCATGTGGCCGAGCCCGCCGATGCCGGAAATCAGCGCCCATTCGCCAGGACGCACTTCGGTTTCCTTCAGGCCCTTATAGACGGTGACGCCGGCGCAGAGGATCGGTGCGGCCGGTCCGAATTCAAGCTTTGCCGGCAGGCGCCCGACAAAATCCGGATCGGCAAGGCCGTATTGGGCAAAGGTGCCGTTGACGGAGTAGCCGGTGTTCTGCTGGCTGCCGCAGAGCGTTTCCCAGCCGGTACGGCAGGGCGTGCAACCGCCGCAGGCCGTGTGCAGCCACGGCACGCCGACGCGGTCGCCTTCCTTCAGGTGTGTGACGCCGCTGCCAAGCTTGGCGACATAACCGACGCCTTCGTGTCCGGGGATAAAAGGCGGCTTCGGTTTTACCGGCCAATCGCCGTTGGCGGCGTGCAGGTCCGTATGGCAGACACCGGTCGCTTCGTATTTGATCAGCACCTGGCCGGGGCCCGGCTCCGGTATCGGCACATCCTCGATTACCAGCGGCTTGCCGAATTCGCGTACCACGGCGGCTTTCATCGTTGCGGTCATCTCGTCCTCCGATGCGTTGTCGTCCAACTCGGAAAGACTACCCGCAAAGGCGGCATCGGGTATTTGATACGCATCAAGGCGCGAGGATTGTTCGCGCAGACTGTCTCAGATTTGCGCCAATTCGCTTGGGGTGCGAACCGGGATCAGCTCATCGCCATCCAGACGGCAAGCCACACCCACATGGCGAAAAGCGTCGCGACGCCGCCCATGAACAGCGGGCGGCGATAGCGGATGCGGTTGTTCGTGACATGTACGAAGGCGTGCACGTAGCGCAGGACGACGAAAAGCCAGGCAAGCGCGAGGGAGACGATGTTGTCGGCCTCGGTGATGTAGAGCAGCACGCAGCAGACGTAGAAGAGAACGGGCAGCTCGAACTGGTTGGCGATGCTGTTCTTCACCACCAGGCTTTCGCCCGGCTCGTCACGGTTCTCGCGAAACTGGGCCGCATGCACCTTACCGGCGCGCACCAGCCGCCTGCGGCGGAAGGATAGGAGAGCGTAGAGGCAGAAGACGAGAAAGACATGGACCACGATCGGCCAGAAGATCTCGAAACCCGTCATGCGCTGCTCCCTGAAAAAAGCTTATTCTGAAAAACACTTAATCTGAAAAGGCGAAGGGCGCCGCGAGATGACGCGGCGCCCTTCGAATGCAATCGCGATCAGTGCGCGCCCGGATAGTTCGGGCTTTCGCGGGTGATCGTCACGTCATGGGCGTGGCTTTCGCGAAGGCCGGCGCCGGAGATACGTACGAACTGCGCGCGCTCCTGGTATTCCTTGATGGTCGGGCCACCGACATAGCCCATGGAGGCCTTGAGGCCGCCGGCGAGCTGGTGGAGCACGCCTGCAACCGGGCCCTTGTAAGGAACCTGGCCTTCGATGCCTTCCGGAACGAGCTTCAGCGTGTCGCGTACTTCCGCCTGGAAGTAGCGGTCCGCCGAGCCACGGGCCATGGCGCCGACGGAACCCATGCCGCGATAGGCCTTGAAGGAACGGCCCTGGTAGAGGAACACTTCGCCCGGGCTTTCATCGGTACCGGCAAGCAGCGAGCCGATCATGACGGCCGAAGCGCCGGCGGCGATCGCCTTGGCGAGGTCGCCGGAGAACTTGATGCCGCCGTCGGCGATGACCGGAATGCCGGCAGCCTGGGCAGCTTCGACGGCGCTCATGATCGCGGCCAGCTGCGGAACGCCGACACCGGCGACGATGCGGGTGGTGCAGATCGAGCCCGGGCCGATGCCGACCTTGACCGCATCCGCACCGGCATCGATCAGCGCCTTGGTGCCGGCGGCAGTGGCGACGTTGCCCGCCATGATGCGAACGGAGTTGGAGAGCTTCTTGACGCGGGCGACGGCGTCGAGCACGCGCTGCGAGTGGCCGTGGGCGGTGTCGACGACGATCAGGTCGACGCCGGCATCGATCAGACGCTCCGCACGCTCAAAACCATCGTCACCGACGGAGATGGCGGCGGCGGCACGAAGGCGCCCTTGTGCATCCTTCGAGGCGTTCGGGTTGAGCTGCGCCTTCTCGATGTCCTTGACGGTTATGAGACCGACGCAGCGACCGTCGGCGTCGACGACCAAAAGCTTCTCGATGCGGTGCGCGTGCAGGAGGCGCTTGGCTTCCTGCTGGTCGACGCTTTCCTTGACCGTGACCAGGTTCTCATGGGTCATCAGCTCATGGATCTTCTGGTTTGGATCGGAAGCGAAGCGGACGTCACGGTTGGTGAGGATGCCGACGAGACGACCCTGTTTCTGGCCACCGGCGCCGCCGTTCTCGACGACCGGGATACCGGAAATGCCGTGCTGCTTCATGAGGCCCAGCGCATCGGCGAGCTTGGCGTCGGGGCCGATCGTCACCGGGTTGACGACCATGCCGCTTTCGAACTTCTTGACCTGACGAACCTCTTCGGCCTGCTCGGCCGGCGTCAGGTTGCGGTGGATGACGCCGATGCCGCCGGCCTGTGCCATGGCGATCGCGAGGCGCCCTTCGGTCACCGTGTCCATCGCCGAAGACAGGATCGGCAGGTTGAGGTCAATGTCCTGCGCAATGGTTGTTGCGATATTGGTCTGACCCGGCATGACTTCGGAATGTCCGGGCAGGAGCAGGACGTCGTCGAAGGTCAAAGCCTCCAGACCAGTTGCCGTTTCGATGATGCGCGCCATGGCCAATTCCCTTCAATAAACGAAAACCCCCGGGGACGGGCTGCGATTTGTCCACCGGGCGACTTCAAAGCGTGTCTTGGAAGTTGGCGAGGGCTCGTAACACGGATATGTCAGGATGAAAATAGCCAAAGCCTGGAAATGTCCCGCCTTCGGCCGATATTTGTTGCAGAGCAGCAATTTCGCGAGATGCAGCCCCTCACCCGGCTCGATACCGATCAGATATCGAGCTGATAGCTGACGGGAACGAAGCGGTAGCCTTCGCCCTGCTTCTCGACGAAGCCGACGGCCGGGAACGGCATGTGGTAGCCGATGAAGGGCAGCCGCTCGCTGGCGATCATGTCGAAAACCCTACGGCGCGTCTCGGCCGCCTTCGTCTTGTCCATGTCGAAGCGCACTTCCCAATCGGGGCGCTGCAGCGCCAGCACATAGTGGTTGGCGGTATCGGCCGTCAGCATCATGCCCTTGCCGTCGGAATCGAGGCGGAACACCATGTGACCCGGCGAATGACCGAAGGCGGCGACGGCCGAGATACCGGGCACGACCTCGGCGCCGTCGCCGATGAAAGTCGTCTTCTCCGCCAGCGGCACTATCTTCTCCAGCACCGCCTTGTGCCCCGTTTTCCGCCGGCGTGCCTGCTCGTGCCGGGTCCTTCCAGAAGGCATATTCGGTTTCACCCATCACGTAGCGGGCATTGGCGAATGCCGGCTTGCCGGCCTCCATGAGGCCGCCGATGTGATCGCCGTGCATATGGGTCACCACCACGACCGAGACCTGCTCCGGCGCATAGCCGGCGGCGCGGATGCCTTCGGCAAGGCGGCCCATACCGGCCTCGCGGCCGCCCTCGCCCATGCCGGTATCGAAGAGCACGACATCCGTTCCGGTATCGACGAGAACCGGCGAGAAACTGTTGACCAACGCTTCGGTCGGCAGAAAGTTCTGTTGCAGCAGTTCCGCCACCGCCTGCTGCGACTGGTTGGTGCCATAGATCTCATGCGGTTTCTCGGTGACGCGTGCGCCGTCATTGACCACGATGACCTTGAAGGCTCCGAGCTTGAGAGATCGGATCGGAGGAGCGCTTTTCATGTCCGTGTTTTCCGCCTTTTCCTCAGCCACCGCAGCACCTGTCAGCAGCGACGGCGCCGCGAGCACCCCAGACGTGCCCGCCCCCATCAAGGTCCGGCGCTTCATCGACATCTCACTCATGGTCCATCCCACTTCGTTGCCCTGTTGAATCCGGTTGCCCCATGGACAACTGGGCCAGAAGTAGCGTCTTGACAGCAAAGGCCAGCCGGGATCACAGGCTTTTGATCCGCAATCACCGGTTTCGCCCCGACAAAAGCCATCACCGGCATTAGCTTCTCACTATCGCTGGCCGTCTTCGAAGCACATTCCATGAACCGTATCGTCCCGATGATCCTTGCCGTCGCTCTTTTCATGGAGCAGATGGATTCGACCGTAATTTCCACGTCGCTGCCGGCAATCGCCCGCGACATCGGCGTCGGGCCGATCACGCTCAAGCTGGCGCTGACCGCCTATATGGTGTCTCTTGCGATCTTCATTCCCTTGAGCGGCTGGATGGCGGACCGCTTCGGCGCCAAGAAGATTTTCCGCGCGGCGATCCTCGTCTTCATCGCCGGTTCCATTTTCTGCGCCATCTCCAACAGCCTTGTCGCCTTCGTCTTCTCGCGCTTTCTGCAGGGCATGGGCGGAGCGATGATGACGCCGGTCGCCCGCCTGGTGCTGGTGCGCGGCACGCCGCGCAGCGAACTCGTCTCGGCCATGGCGCTTCTGACAATTCCAGCGCTTGTCGGGCCGCTCGCCGGACCGCCGCTCGGCGGCTTCATCACCACCTATTTCTCCTGGCACTGGATCTTCCTGATCAACGTGCCTGTCGGCATCGCCGGCTACATCCTTTCCGGCATCTATCTGCCCAAAATGGAGCCGCGCGATCCTCCACCGGTCGACGCTCTCGGTTTCCTGCTCGGCGGCATCGCCGCCTCCGGCATCGTCTTCGGCCTGTCGGTGATCAGCCTGCCGGCCCTACCGCCGATCGTCGGTATCGCTTCGGTGGTCGTCGGCGTGGTCGCGACCCTGCTCTACATCCGCCATGCCCGCCGCCATCCGGCACCGGTTCTCGACCTCAACCTCTTCAAGGACAGCGCCTTTCGCGCCGCCTCGATCGGCGGCACGATCTTTCGCATCTCGGTCGGCGCGGTGCCTTTCCTGATGCCCTTGATGCTGCAGGTGGGCTTCGGGCTCAACCCGTTCCAGTCCGGCATGATCACCTTCATCGGCGCGGTCGGAGCCATCACTACCAAGTTCTACGCGCGGCGCGTGCTCGCCTTCGCCGGCTTCCGTACGACCCTGATCCTCGCCGCAATCCTCGCTGCGATTACCACCTTCGCCAATGGCTTCTTCACGCCGGCGACGCCCTATCTGGTGATGATCACCATCCTGCTGATTGCAGGCTTCGCCCGTTCCTTCTTCTTTACCAGCGTCAACGCGCTTTCCTTCGCCGATATCGACGATGCGGACGCCAGCAAGGCGACCTCGATGAGCGCGGTGCTGCAGCAGATCAGCCTGGCGCTCGGCGTCGCCGTTGCCGGCGCGATCCTGGAAATCGAGACCAAACTCAGCGGCGGCCCGCTGCAGCTCGACGATTTCCACACCGCCTTCATGATCATCGCCGGCGCCAACCTGATCGCGGCGATCCCGTTCCTGACCATGGCGAAGAACGCCGGCGCCTCGGTTTCCGGGCACCGGCTACCAGTGCGCGAAGTCGAGTCGGCCGCGGGGAAGTAAGGATATTTCAGGGAAACGCGCGGCGATTTTCCGTCCGAAAGGACGGCGCCATAGCGAGTTTATTCAGGGCGCTCGCACACGGCGGCGATCTTGTTGCCGTCGAGATCGCGAACCCACGTGCCGTAGAAGTTCGCGTGGAACGGGCGCAGCCCCGGCGCACCCTCGTCCGTGCCGCCATTGGCAAGGGCTGCCGCGTGGAAGGCATCGACGGCTGAGCGCGTCTCGGCGTCAAACGCGATGCTCACGCCGTTGCCGTAGGTGGCGGGCGCGCGGTTGAAGGGCGTCACCACCCAGAAGCGGATGCGGTCGCCCGCAGCACCATAGCCGATTTCGGTTTCGTCCTGCCGCTGACGGTGATAGCCGAGCGCTGGCAGCACCGCGTCATAGAACGCGCCGGCGCGTTCGAGATCCTTGGTGCCAACGGTCACGTAGAGCAGCATGCTATTCCGCCGCCTCGTCTTCGGCTTCCGTCTCGCTGGCGGCCTTCTGGCGCCCCTTGAAGCCCTTGGCGAGCAGGAACATTTCGACCGATTCGGACCGCGACGATGCCGGCTTCACATGGATGACCTGACGGAAATTCTGCTTGAGCATATTGAGCAGTTCGCGCTCCGTGCCGCCCTGGAAGGTCTTCGCCAGGAAATGCCCGCCCTCGGCAAGCACGTCGACGGCGAAATAGGCGGCGACCTCGCAGAGATGCATGGTGCGCAGGTGGTCGGTCTGGCGGTGTCCGGTCGTCGGTGCCGCCATGTCCGAAATCACCAGATCCGGCGTACCGCCGATCGCTTCCTTGAGCTTTTCCGGCGCTTCAGGGTCGAGGAAGTCCATCTGCAGAATACGCACGCCCGGGATCGGGTCCACTTCGAGGAAGTCGATCGCCGCAACGCGGGGATCGGCATCGGTCGAATTGGTGACCTTGGCGGCGATCTGCGTCCAGCTTCCGGGGGCGGCACCGAGGTCGATGATGCGGCGAGCGCCGTTCAGGATCTTGTGCTTCTCGTCGATCTCCAAAAGCTTGAACGCCGCACGGGCGCGATAGCCCTCGAGCTGGGCGCGCTGCACATAGGGATCGTTGATGTGGCGCTCCAGCCAGCGGCGGGAGGATGCCTTGAGCTTGCCCTTCTTGACCTTCTGGCCAAGCTTGCGGCCGCTGCGGTTGCCGCCAACAGGGGGTTTCGTCATGCCTTGTTTCCTTCCTGGCTGCCGGCGTTGGCGCCGCGCTGGTGACGGCGCGGCCGCGAGCGGCGCCAGGCTCCGTCGTCCGCCATCATATCGGTGAGCAGCCCTTCGCGCAGGCCGCGATCGGCGACACGCATGCGCGTCGACGGCCAGCGGCGGCGGATCGCTTCGAGGATCGCACAGCCGGCCAGCACCAGGTCGGCACGATCCGGACCGATGCAGGGATTGGCGGCACGCGCATTGAAATCCCAGGAGAGCAGGCGCGCCTGCATGGCGGAGACTTCGTCATCGGTGAGCCACAGGCCATCGACGCGGCGGCGATCGTAGCGCGGCAGGTCGAGATGCACGCCGGCAAGTGTCGTGACCGTGCCGGATGTGCCGATCAGGTGGAAGCCGCTGCCGGAGGCGCCGTTTGCCAGCGCCTCGACCGGTGGGCTGTCGAAGCGGGAGAGCATGCCCTCCACCTCCTGCACCATCGCCTCGAAGCTTGCCGGCGTCACGTGCTGGCCGCCATGGCGCTCGGAGAGCGTGACGACGCCGACCGGCAGCGAGGTCCAGTGGGTGATGTGATTGGCAAGCCGGTTCGACCTGGAATCGCCGATGCGGATGACGGCGATCTCGGACGAGCCGCCGCCGATATCGAAGAGCACGACCGAACGGGTCTCGCGATCGACGAGCGACGAGCAGCCGGAGACGGCAAGCCGCGCTTCGGTTTCGCGGTTGATGATCTCGAGATCAAGGCCGGTCTCCCGCGCCACCCGCTCAAGGAAGCTTTCGCCGTTTTCGGCGGCGCGCGCGGCCTCCGTCGCGATCAGGCGGCTGCGGCGAATCGTGCGGGCACCGAGCTTCGAGGCGCAGATCTTCAACGCTTCGACCGCGCGCTCCATCGCCTCGTCTGACAACCGGCCGCTGGCACCGAGCCCCTCGCCCAGGCGAACGATGCGCGAAAAGGCGTCGACCACCCGGAACTGGCCGGGGCGCGTCGGCTGAGCGATCAAAAGCCGGCAATTGTTGGTGCCGAGGTCAAGCGCGGCATAAAGCGGCGCCGGAGGTTCGCTGTCGGCAACATAGGGCGCGCGCGGTTGATCGGCGCGCTGGCCCGGCCGCTGCTGTGACGCCGTCTGCCCGTTGGAGGCGGAGGGCCCCGATCGCCCATTGCCGCCATCGGTAGCCCTTTGCTGGGCCGGCTGGCGCTCGCCGCTCGTGAGCGGACGCCCCTGGAGCCCACGGCGATGCCGCGCCTTCTTGCTGCGCTTGTGGCCCTTGCGCTCGCCGAGCGACGACTCAACGAGTTGCGCGCTGCCGCCCTGCGGCGCGGACGCGACTGCGGCCTGTTGTTTTGCGGATTTCGAACGACGACGCCGTTTGCGCTTGCGCGCCGGTTCCGCCTCGTTCTCTCCTGCGGGACGCCCTGCCATGCCGGCAGTGCCGGGCTGGCTGGCAATTGCAGACGGCGAAGCAGACGACTTGCGTCGTTTCCGCTTGCCCTTGCCGTTGCGCGGACCGAGCTTCGATCCATCA
The DNA here is from genome assembly GCF_049905105.1 of Ensifer sp. R-19. Taxonomy (NCBI): domain Bacteria; kingdom Pseudomonadati; phylum Pseudomonadota; class Alphaproteobacteria; order Hyphomicrobiales; family Rhizobiaceae; genus Ensifer; species Ensifer sp. R-19. Next base: position 430,865 of record NZ_CP184569.1, on the reverse strand, counting down.
CTGCGGCCTGCTGCCGACGCCCCGGATTCGGACGGCTTTTCGCCGTGATCGGGGTCTTTCACTTGTCTCAACCATGGCGCCGCGCAAGCCCAGGGGCCGCTCAAGGCGCTCTCTCGATTTTCGTTGGCGCGACTGTACCAGCGCCAGCCCCATTCGCCAAACTGTTTTTGACTGCGCCGCCAAGGGCTAAGCCCGCATACCGCCAACATTGCAGACGGCGATCCCGATCAGCCTCTTTTGTTCGGCACGCTCACCTATGCCGTTCGCCCACAAATGCGCGGCACCACGACGTACCGTCGGCACCGGCAAATCGGTGCAAAAGATCCGGCCGCCACATCGAGATCGCATTTTTTTGCCAAAAGGTATTTGCATTGGTCGCGCTTTTGTTTATAAGCCCGCCACACCGACGCGACGGGCAGCGCCCGCCAGCGACCTTGGGGAATAGGTTAACGGTAGACCAGCGGACTCTGACTCCGTTAGTCCTGGTTCGAATCCAGGTTCCCCAGCCATTCAATATTCTTCGTTATATTTCAATTATTTGTAGATCCCGCCATCTAGGCATCCGGAACAGTTGACCACCCCATATTTCCGGATAACCTGGCGTTAAAGCATCAACGCAATAAGAGTCATCGAATATGCTCGGGCGGGCCATCTCTAGGCTGCCCATTCTCAACGCCCACGCATTTCATGCAGGCGAGTACCGTAAAGATCGGCAATGCCTACCGCCCCCCCTTCTCCAAGCGACGATTGAGGGTGCGTTGAGACGGAAGGTCGCGCCGAAGGTGAGCATGACGCCCCACCGCGCACGATGAGCCACCTACATTAATCCAAGTCTCTGATGGCAATTCGAATCACACGCGCGACAAGCGAAGCTATAAGAAAGAAAATGATTCCCAGCTGGCTTGTCTCCATGGCCAAACTTATATTTCCGGTTATCGGACCGATTAGCGTTGCTTTCTCAACAGGATCCGAAATGTCGATCGCGCCCAAAATCCACAGCGCTTCCGACATGCCATATATTGTGCCAAAAAAACCGATATAGGGAACGAGATCGATCCAAAACTCGGCAGCGTTTACCGCAACAAGAACGCTAGAAAACCCAAGCATAGACAGCAATATCTCAAATAAGAACACAAGTATGCAAAATACACAGGCCGCGATGATTATCTGCTCTACAGTGCCTGAAATCAATCTTAGTTGCCAATATTCGTTGCCCCAAGTGGAAACCCCATGGCATTCATCAACCAATTGGGAAGTTCGCAGCGCCAAATCTCTGGCGTCTTCGTCTGAGATGACCTGCTTTCCTTGGGTTGAAAGTGACCGCGCCAGTGCTCGAAGCTCGGCATTGAGCGGGCCTCGTGGGCGTTCAAAAACAATATCACGATTGAATCGGAAGAGCGCGCCTTGCGAGTTAAGCGCTACTATTGGAATTTCCCTCAGCAAACCAAATCTATTGGGCTCATCAACTACCGAGGGATCTATTTCGATCCGCAGCTTTATTCCACCTGGGCCCATCTTAGTCTCGGCTAACCACACACGCCTAAATTCTGAAGTTTGCGCAACAAGTTGGCAGCTTGCCTCATCCTTCCCCTTAGTTATCAAGAACCGGAGGTGAAAGGGATTCTCGACGGATGACACATCTTCCTGAATAAGATTGAAGCTGTCGAAGTAAAGTCTGCCGCTTTCTGTCCACCAAGCATAAAGGTAAACCGTTATTAGCCAAGATACCCCAAGCAGTATTGGTAAAGCAACCATATGAACAATCGCGAAGGTGCGTCTATTCATCTATAGAACTCCGCAAGCGATAAGAGCAAATGGCACAATAGAGTCGTTCCCATACTGAACAACCCGCGATACAGCCTCCTCAACTTTTGTTGGAAGAGAAAGGCCTGGAGGAATAACCCCAACAGATCTCAAGCGCTCAGAAAACTGATCTGGGCTACAAAGGTGAAATGAAACAACATTCTTGCTAAACCTGTCAAACAAGCTAACCACGTTATCTGCTCCGTAGCTCCCCACGATACCAATAGGACCAAGTACGGAAACACTTGACGGCTTTGCGCTGAATACCATAGCTACTGACGGCCAAGCTAACGCCTCAACCGGCTCACCCAGCGGGAAACCTTGAACATTACCTACTGTAACTCGGTAACCTGTGGATGATATCAATCCTTCCACCGAGGATGCAGACGACAAACGAAACACAATCAGATATGGCACCTGCTTGTCGTCTAGTCGAAGACTACCTATGCATCCAACGGATTCCGGAAAAATGTCGCGAGCATTGAGGATGATTTCCTTTATGCCAAGGTTGAGCCGATCGGGAGAAACAATCGTGGCCAATCCGTCTGCGCGCTTAGCTGGAGGAGCGGAGAATAGGTTAGTGCTTCCGTCCAAGTATACTTCGCAAGCTGTCTTGCTCCGCAGATTCACAAGGTCAAAGGTCGCGGTCTCTCCTTGAAGGACAATCGCGATCTCTGCGCATCTAAAGAGAACCACCTGCACCGGTTCGTGTGTGTGCTGCCAGCCGTTCCTCTCCAAGCTAGTTAGCACGTCGACGCTCGCGGTGTCCGGCGCAGGGTAGCATTCCCCGGCGTTGCTACGGTGCGCCGAGATCAACGGAAATAACAGGTGTATCACCAAAAACCAAAGGTACCACCTTTTCCACGGACTGTGATGGAGAGAGCACCGCATCGATCTTCGCCGTTGTTTGAGATTGAAGGAACTTTGGAGACAACACGTTTGTAGGAAAGAAGGTCAAAGCCAATTTCTTGTCAGCGCGCGACGGGAACACTATGAGATAGCCATCATAGGACGGCGAAATCCGAACCCGGTCGGCTTGAACCACCTGTTTGCCTTCAGTAACTAGAAAGCCCAGCTCAACCAGCTGCGTGAGCGCGACTTGCTCAAGTCCTGCTTTCTTCACAAACTCCTTTTTGTCTATCGATAGCGAGATACTAATCAAGGATCCTTGGTTAGTAACTTCGCTCGACAAGTCGCTATCTGGTTGAACAAATTGAAGGATAAAAAACGCCACCGATATCATGACAAAAAAGTCCAGCATGATAATCGCCAAGGTCTTGTTCATTGTACTTTGGCCAAGCCCCCGGAAACCAGTTCCTCGAGGTTCGTCGTCTCAATCGAGCCATCCCTACGCACTAAGAGTTGGAATTCTCGTAGCGGGTGATCGGGTATCGCTCCGTCGGAGTCAATCGTGAGCCAGCCATGAGCCTTCCCCCGCTCCGCCGCCATCTCAAAGTGGTTGTAAGCAACCAGCGTCTTGGAAACTGCACCCTTGGCAGAAAATGTCACTACTGAAATCGTGGACGGATGAGGGAACCGAAGGCCAAGCGCTGTCCCCTTATTCTGTAGGCCACAGGCACAGGTATATATCGCTATCCGCAGCGGCTCTTTTAAGTCCGTTAGGTATCCGGCGATGGATATATCGAAACCAACTTCGGCGCCCTTCTTGCGTGAAATTATTACCTTCTGAAGTGCAAGCGCCTGCTTTACGTCCTCATAGGCAGCATCATCGCTTATGAGAAACGAGTTCGCCTTTTCGCCACTCGCCACTGTAACTCGATCAGGCGGCCCTAGATCCCAAGAAGTCCGAGTGCCATCCATGTAGTGATAGCTCTTCGGATCTGCAGAGACAGGGCAGTTGCTACCCTTATCGCGGCTAGCTCCCATATCCAACATGAGTGACCCCACCTGAATATAATCCACGTGATTTGTCGTATCATTAGCAGTCTGAAGCTGGCGAAAGTCGATGGCGTAAAATTGCGCTACGGTAACCGGATCCGATGTTCCACTTGAGATTCCAGACACGATGTACTGAAGCATGAACAGCAAACACAGTATAACGAAAGCTTCGATGAGAACCACATTTCCCTTTTTGCCGGTCGACAAAGGCTACTCGCCTACTGGCTTTTCTGCAGACGACGCTACGTAGGCTCCATCTCTAGCCTCAAATAGCGCCACCGCGGATGCTCGTGTGGGAAAAGTTCCTTTGAAATTTAGCAGTACAAAGTTCCCGCTTGTGTCGATGGACCAGTCTGAAAGCGCTGTTAAATCGGTAAGTTTAAGATCTTCCGCCCAAACGCCCGGTCCTCCGGTTTTCGCTTTCGATAGCTCGATCTTGACAATCTGTTCAGCAGTATCAACCTGAACCACGATGAGGACTTTTTCGGCACCATTAAACATGAGCAGTAGGTTGCCTTTTGGTGCCTTTGACTCGACCGTGGTGAAGCCTTGCGGGCCAAACTTATTCTGGGCGGCGGTTGCGTCTACTCCACCTTTCCCCTTCTGGTCTGCGTCTTTTACTTTTGCGGCAGAGTTTGTCGGCTGCTCGTCCTCTTGACCGGCCACGGCTGCTGCATCACTACCGGGTTGCCCTCCCGGCTTTTGTCTCTTCTTTTTTCCCATTCCCTCCAAGATCATCGCGAATCCGCCAGCGACCAAGGCCCATCCCTGTGGAATGCCAAAGTAGAAGACCACGATCAGCCCTGCCGCGATCATGATCAAGCCTGAGATGATGGCCCATGTATCGACACCTTGCTTCGCTTCGTCGGTCTTTCTCTTATCATTTACTTTTTGGTCCTTCTGTTCCTGGTTTTTCTTGAGGAGCTCTTCTCTCTTCGAGTCACCAGGCTTGTATTTCTGTTCAATTTCCTTTGCCTGTTTTTCTAACTCCTCTATGTCTTTACCAAGCTTATCGCTTTTCTGAGCTAACTGAGTCGAGAGCGCCTGCGCTTCCCCTTGACATTTCAAGTAGGCCTCTCCGTTAACCCCTTTCAACTGGGCCTCGAAAGGCTTCAACTTTTCAGCCTTTGCCTTGTCGTCCCCTTGTTTGCTATCAGCAATTGCAAACGCCCCTTCTACCGCACCGAGAGGTGATCCGAGTTGCTGCATGCAACGTGTCCAGAATTCAGGCGAGATATAGCCCTCGTATTCACCTCGCTGGACTTTGATGCTGAAGCTCCGGAGGGATTGCTTCGACCGTTCGATGCTACCCATAATCGACGACAGATCTGTGCGAACCTGGTCGCTTGTTGGAGTGTCCGGCGTCTTTTGGTTTTGGTAGTCCTCCATTGGTTTCTTTAGGTCGCCGAGAGCCTTCACGAGGTCTGTTAGTTCTGGGGCGTCAATGTTGTCCATTCGGAGCAGTGACGCTAAATCGACTCTAAACTCCTCGCCCACGAGGTATGTCCAAAGCTTTTCGTATGGGGTTTGGGCGTAGAGGCTGAGTGGGACGAGGCAGAGCGTCGCCACGAGAACAACATGCATGCTCTTTGACAAGATGTTGGCTAAGCAGTCAAATGGAGTACGGATAGCGCGTCGACGGGAAAACATGGACTTTCTCCATGATTGGTTGTATATAGAAAAACACAGACCCGAGACAGAAGCAATCACAAAATGCAGTATAGATATTTACTAAACTCGAGCAGCTATGCTTTAATAAAGCTTAGCCATCAGTACTAGATTGACTTTCGCATTATATTTATCTTGATGCCTTACATCGTAGTAGATTTTGGTTTGGCCGGTCACTGTTTTCAGACTAATTATCCATCTCAACTTCAGTCACGCCAAATCTACCTGCCAGCCCGCTCTGGATATTTATAATTTACTTAAAAATCAACCATTTCAATGGAAAGAGTCAACCGCATCCTTAGGTTCTGGCGTCGGCCAGCTGAAACGCTTGCCTGGGCGGGTGTTGGGAATGGCAGCGATCCTAGGGACTGCTCGTCCACTTCCATCAAATCCCTCGAATATGCTATGCCGAGGGCTGAGCCTTGGCCAATGCCCGCACGAGACGCTTGGCCATGCTGCTCGGCTCGGCAACGGGACCTTCAGCCGTCGATCGAATTTCATGGAGCCACTTCTGCTCCTCCTTCGTCATAGGCGTGCCAAGCATCCGTTCGAAAAGGCGAATTGCTTCCTCATCGTAGAACTGGCGCGCGGCCAAGCGGAAGAGCTGCCGTGCATCACAGCCCAGAACCGCGGCAGTCTCCTCGACGCGATCAAGGGGAAGCTTGGCTTCTCCGCGTAAGACCAGATGGAAGAGCGGGCTTGCCAGAACGCTGCCCGAAGGGACCGGCACCGACACTTCTGCGATCCGCATCTTCAGGAAAGCGACGAGATCAATAGTACGGTTAATATTAGTCATTGATAGCTCCTGCGCTTGCATCGATACTTCATTTATAGCGCGCAACAGTTGGGGCAGCTGAGCTCCCTTCGATCTGGCAAAAGAACCGTCGATCCGGTCAGTCGACGTCGAAGTTGTCGGGGCGCATATTTCGCTCGATCAGTTCCATGGCCGGCCCGACACAAGACTGCGCAAGACACATCAGAAGGACACGCCGTTCATCACGTTCATTGAGTTGAAGGGCCTCTACAACGTCAGGTAGCTGAGAAAGTGGCAGTTTCGAGTAGCCTCGTAGATAACGGGTCAAAGTGGATTTCTGGATGAAGCCAGCGTCGCGTACAAAGTCAGCTCGGTCCACGCCAAGTTCATCGATCCGTTCCTCGATCAGTCGAGCGAGCGCGATCCTCGCATCAACCTTGGGCATCAACATGTCCTCGATTCGCTGGGTTAGATTTGTGCTTCTTTCTCCAGCTCCGTAACATCGCGTTGACCTTCGGCTGTACACGCCCGCGTGCCTTCTCGCGCTCCATCCCTTGCAGAAGGAGCGTGTCGTAATCCGTCATCTCATGACGGAGGAAAGTCTGCATGGTGATGCCGACGGCCTGGCCTAATGGAGCATCTTGCCAGTCTCTCCCGGCTATTTCGCTGGCGAAATATGAGACAGCAAAATCGGGGCAGCCCGGATGATGATGTCGGATGTGCTGCTCTATCGCAGCCACAGGGAATTTTGCCATGTCGCCCTCCAGTAAAGAGGACGTCTATATATTACGATGTGCGGACGATTGATACGAAAGTAAGTAATTACTTAAGTAGTTTGTCCACAGATTTCGCCATAACAGCCTAATTACTTGGGAAGAGAGCTTTCGGGCGTTAGACCAGCGCCAACACACCAAGCACGAAGTCCTAGATAAAGTCCTTTTGTGCGACGGGGATGCCTTCCGTATCGGCGAGCTCCGGGCGTCCTATCCTCCTCAGCCGACGAGCTGAATGCTCCTTTTGATTGCATTTCTACCTTTACATACAATCTACTTGACCTTTACATAGGTAAAGGTATGGAGCGCAAACTCCGTAGAAATAGCTATTCGAAGGGTGAAAATGTAAAGGTGCGACTGGTGAAGAACCCTGCATTTCCCGGCGCAACCTTGACAGAACTTTCCGCAAACTTGACGAAAATGACGGTTTTCGCAGTTTTCGGAAAAACGTAAAGGTCACTGTGCTTCAACGCCTTGATGACCGGCATACTTTCGTCGTCAAAACTGGACTGCTTCAACCGATAGTTTTGAGGGATGGACCGCTGCCCCGTCCAGAGCGGGCTACACGCTCATGGAAGGCCTTACCAGGCCAACCCGAAAACATATCCGCGAGCAGAAACGATCCGGCTTCGGCAGTGAGTCAAAAGAGCGAAAAAACACTGGTTGCTAGCATCGACGCAGCGACCGTGGCCATGGTGCTGAGATCGACCACGATATGTCCGCCGGTATTCAGAGGAGCATCGGTGGAGAAAACCGTCTCTATCTTGGTACGATGTGCCACACCGGCCCTCCTCCCGTTGCTGGCCGGTTCGGAAACCGGCCAGTCGAGGGTCAGTTAAAGGGCGATCGCTGCGATCTCGCGCCGGACGCGGGTAACGTCTTCGCTCATTTCGTAGTAATACGCAGCCTTCTCCAATTCGTTACGAAGCCAGTCGAGTGCGGCGATTGCGGCGTTGGTATTACCCCGATGAATCTTCTGCTCGTCGGTCAGGTCGTCCCAATCGTTGGCATCGCCAACCCAGTTGTCCCGGCTGTCGCGCTCCATAATATCGCCTTCGAAAGTGTCAGGGTGGTAGTCGGCGATCTTCCGTAGCACAGCGGCTTCCTGCGGATCGGTGTCGTCGAGCTGGCGAGCATGGAGCAGATAGTGCTCCCGGATGGAGAACACCATTCCTGCAGATCCCGTCTTTTTCGCGACCTCCTCCGGATAGGGAAGCATGAAGTGGGCACAATTCATATCGGGGATGACAGGTTCAGACATTTGAAATCCTTCGAATCTAAGGTCCGGCCCAATGCCGGAAACCTTTGTGGATTTCCCAAGATTTATAGCTCCTTGAACATCGCATACCGTGGACCGAGACCAGTTCCGAAAACAATTCGGTTGCCATTAAGGACACTCCTTGTCGTCATGTGGTATTTATAGCGAGAAAGCCACGCGCCCGCGGTGAAAGTTGAGGCTTTTCAGTCACAGCATGAGAGCATCCAGCCTACACCGCGGATGCACTCAACGTCTTAGAGGCTCAGCAAGTCGCCATCGCATCGGGCGGCGCCTAAAGCTGCCGCCCCACCATCCGCACTGGTTAGCTCGTGGTGTCGTTGCAATGGCGCTCACTGATCCGGTCGAGTCCCTCAGCCATTTCCCGATCCTGCTCCATCACATTTCCATCCAGCAGATAGAGAACACGATCCAGCGGGAGCGTGGTTCCTTCCAAGCCGAGTTCCCGGGCCTCCAATAAGGAGAACATCACGACCGCGACGCTCTTCTGGGCCGTGGGCGACGTGCTCCTGTTCTCATCGGTCGTATGATCGGTCGCGCGTACGTTATCGTTCAACATGATTTTGCTCCTACGGGTCGCCGGTATGGCGAATAGGTTGGAGCACCAGGCTGAAAGTCTTTCTCGTTCGCCCGTGTAGTTTCAGAACGTTGCTTGCCATGCTGTGCCCCTTTGTCTTCGCAGGGACTTTTAGCGAAACACCGATGGCGATGCACAGAAATATGTGCTTTTCCGGCAACAGTCAGCGGTTTCGACACTCGACCCCTTTCAGTTGGCTTGTTTGATCCGAGCCAGGAATCAGCTTACCCACACATCGGAGTGCGCACGAAACCAGAGCAGAGAAATGCGTTGAGATACGATGTCCCCCTTTATCGTGATAAGGGAATGAAAAAGCCAATAATCCTGACCTACGTCGAAAAGACACTCAGGAGCTCGCAGGCGCGCTTGATCAACCGGACGACGCTGACCCCGCAGATCGATCTCGAAGCCTACCAGTGCCGCGCTGTGATCGATTGGATCGACATCCATTTCGAGCTGTCTCGGCGCACGCAGCATTGGCACTTGAACGATCGCATTGAAAAGCTCACCGGCCGAAAGGAGTATCCCGAGGCTCTGGACAGTGGTGAGGGGAAGACGGCTACTCGATACAAGCTGCGTGTCCAAGAGCCAGACTTCCAGAACGTCCGGAAGGTGCTCGATGAGCTTGAGAGCGTGTATGGCTTCGTTGCGCCAGCTACGATCAGTGGGATCGAAGTCAGTATCGACTTCTACCCAAAAACGCCGAGCGAGGAAGCAAGAGCACAGATGCACGGGGTTCTGGTCCGGCACTTCTTCCCAACCACCCGCGTATTGAGGAGCAATCTGATGTGGCCGCGGTTCATGCCGGGCAGTATCAAGAAAACAGACTACACCATAGGTCGCAACGAAAGCGATGAAAGCCTCGACATAGGAGACCGCATGACGCCGGGACTGGACCGCCCGGCACTCTACGGTTCAACCTACTACGTGGGTGAGCGAGATGATCCACGAGCCTTCTGGCGCATCCAGAACAAGGTCCTGGACAAGCAGAACAATGCTGCAGGCACCCGGGATAAGCTAGCTGACGACAAGAAGCGTATCCGGATCGAGGTTGCTCTTGGACAGGAAGGCTGCCGAGAAATTGGGCTCCAACAGTTTGGCGATCTTGAAGCAGTGGGGATCACGCGCCTGCAGAAAGGCTTCTTCCAGTTCATGAAGCCGACTTTCGCGATCGTCCGGCCGGGGAGTGCTCGCCCAGGATCAGCGGCAGTCAAGCGGAAGGTCGAGGAAAACCGAAGGGAAAGGTTTCTGAACGCGGGCGTGCTGGGGCTGCAGATCCGCGAAGATGCGAGAGACGAACTGCGGGCGCTGGAAATGCGAAAAATCAGAAGATGGCATAGGACAAGCGGAAGTAAGATGCCGCCCAAGATGAGAGCGGGCGCCGGCGCCTACGGAACGATGATCGCGTACGAAGAGCTGACCAGGATGGTGGAGCGGGCTTTGGCTGGGCTTCAGAGGAAGGTGCGGAGAGAGATGGGTGTTTAGGTGATCTACTAAGGTCGAGTAAGTCTTCGTATAACAAGTTATTAGGCCTGATCCCGATCCGTTTATCAATAACCATGACAGATAGGCTCAGCAGCGGACCAACAGCGTTTAGCGGCTCGACATTCTTCGGGAAAAACTTGCTTCCTCTCCGAACGAACCAAGAGAATAACAAAAATCGATGCTCGCCGTCGCGGTTCATTATTCCTCGCTGAAGAAGTCCTCGTCTAGCCGCTTGAACTCAACGGTCCGGTAGCCTCGCACTCCGACATCATGCTCAATCATCAGATCAGTTAGCTCTTGGCCGTCGATTAGAATGACACGTTGTGCGAGGTGCTTGACGTAATCGCGGGCAGGTTGGCTGAAGGTCGAGGTGGTGACGAAGACGCCTTTGGTAGCGCCAAGACCGACGAGGCTACCGACGAAGCCATTGACGTCAGGACGGCCTACCGGATTGCTGGGAGCATAACGCTTCGCCTGCACATAGATGCGGTCTAGGCCAAGGCGATCCTCGTTTACAATCCCGTCCACCCCACCATCGCCGGTGCGTCCGAGTTGGGCAGCGGCATTTTTATGGCTGCCGCCGTATCCCATGGACACCAGCAGATCGACGATAAGCTGCTCAAAAAAAGTTGGGCTGTTTGAGAGGATGCGTTCGAGAAGCTCGTCACGCAGGGCCGCCGCTAGCGCGGCGTGGGCATCGTCGATTTGCTCTTCCGGGGTAGTATTGGGAGGAGTTACCGCGACGGGCTTAGTGGTGACGCCTTCTTCTTCGATAGCGCTACCCTCGTTCCTGTAGAACTCGCGGAATTCCGGCTCACGCATTAGAAGGGCAACATCGATCCGCTCAGGCGCGGCAGCCAGGAGTGCTTTGCCCTTATCAGTCGCGATAAAACGGCCTCGTACAGGCGACGAGATCAGGCCGGCCTTACTCATGTAAAACTTGGCCCAGTGAATTCGGTTGTGCAAAACACGCTGTCGCCCGCTCGGGAGAAGCTCGTCTCGCTGCTCCGGTGTCAACGCCAAGTCATCGGCTATGCGCTCTGCAACGTCGGCGACCCGTGCTTCTCCGTCAGCGGCAGCGCGCAAGACCGGTAGCATGAGTGTCTGGTAGTCGGGAATCATGGATCTCGCGCCCTGTGCAAAGGATTGGTGGTGATTTTCAGGCACCGGTGTCAGGCGCTCCTCACCACGTCCATAAGCCGAGAATAATCTGTGACGACATCATACTTCACCTGATCGGTAGTCACCTTGCTGCCAACCTCCTCGAAGAACCGGCGGGCGCACTCGATCTTTGTGGTCTCGAATTCTCGCATCTTCAGGGACGACAGGGTGCCCTTGGTCTCTGCGACGAAATAGATATGCCTCACGGAGCCTTCCTTGAACGAGATCGCCCAGTCCGGATTGTAGTCGCCGACGGGCGTCGGGATCGCGAACCCCCTGGGAAGTTTGGCATAGACGACGATCTCGTTGCTTGTATCCAACTGCTCGACGAAACGGCGCTCGGTGTCAGAATCGAGGAGCGCGTAGTCGTACACGTGCTTCTTCAGCTTCTCGCTCGCCCTGGAGAAGTCCTGAACGGTCTGGCTCGCGGTAAAGATATCCGTCTCGTATCGCTCCGATACCGCATCGTAGGTGAGGCGCTCGATCACCATCGAGGCCTTTTGCTCGATGATCAAACGCGAAGCTTCACTGATAAAGTGCTCCGGGTTCTGTTTGAATTGGTTGAAGACGTTCGACTGGATCTTCGACAGGATCTCCGCGATGGTCTGCCGCGTGAGCTGCGTGCCCTCGGCGAGCTTTGCCAGAAGATCGTACTTCACCAGCGATGTGACGCTATCGGCCTGATAGGTTGCCTGCTCCTTCTCGCGGAAGCTCTTGCCGTCGCCAATCGTGTCGTAGGTCAGGCCGTCCTGCTGGATCCCGCTCGTGACGGTATATTGCAGTGGGGTCACGCGAAGATGACTGTCGATTGCGCCGGCACTCTTGCGGATCAGCTCGCTGGGATCGAACTCGACCCGATATACGGCCTTCTGGTTGATCCTGCTCCAGAGCTCCTGGAACTCCTTGCGGTGGAAGTTGTCGTTCAAGGGATTGATCTTCGAGCGGCGGTCATCTTGCAGCTTCGGCAACTGCCGTTCATTAAAGACGCCATCCACGAGGTCCAGGATCTGGTCCGTGTAGGGCTTCAGATCATCGGGCAGCTCTGCAATCGTGCCGCTTTGACGGGCGGTCTGGTATTTTTCGGTGATGTTCTTCTGACGGTCGACGTACCCGTTTTGCACGAGGAAGAACTCGATACCTGCCGCCATGTCGGACGATACCTCGACGGTTCCATCCTCGGCGTGCAGCACCTTGCCCTTGAAATACTCTTCATTCGCCTGGCGCGGACGCGCTGTAAGCGCCTCGACCATCTCTTTCTGCAAGGCGTCAACGAAGTTCCTGTAACTCTCGCTGGCGACAACTGTCAGCACGTTGATGTCATGCACCGTGGCGGGATAATCCATCCGGTCGCCATTCTGATCGACGCTCAAGCGCAAGCCACGCCCGACTTCCTGCCGGCGCGAGATTGTGTTGTCACTATGCTTCAGCATGCACATAACGAAGACATTCGGGTTGTCCCATCCCTCGCGCAAAGCCGAATGCGAGAAGATGAACCGGGTTGGCTCCGCGAACGAAAGCAGCCGTTCCTTGTCTTTCAGGATGAGGTCGTAGGCGTCCGAATCTTCAGACTGCCCTTTGTTGTCCCCCGTCTTGGCGACGTCGGGGTCCTTCAGGCGATTGGTCTTTTTGTCGATCGAGAAATACCCATTGTGGGTCTTCGCAGCGTCGATGCAGGCCAGATATTTCCGGTAGGCTTCGTTGTCGATCGCCAGCTCCGACAGATATTCCTCCTTCAGGAGCGTATACTCTTCCTCGAAGACGCGGGCATACTCGCCCTTCTCGTCGGCCTGGGCGTAGTCGCGATACTTCACCACCTCGTCGATGAAGACGAGCGATAGCACCTTGATGCCGCGGGAGAAGAGCTGCCTCTCCTTGTCGAAATGCGCCTTGATGGTCTCTCTGATCTGGATGCGGCGAATATCGCGCTCCGAGACGTCGCCGTTGGCTTCGCCAGCCTTGAGCACGACGCCATTCGTGAACTCGACCGTTTCGCTGACCGCATCGATCTGGCTAATCGTGAAGCCGCGATATTGGTCCAGGTCACCCGACTCGACGAACAGATCATCCCGGAACTCCAGGCGCCGAAGCTGCCGCTTGATCTCACCGGACGCCAGCTTCACCTCCAACTCGACGCGGGCAACAGGTGCCTTCTTCGAGATGTCGATCCCTTCGAGATAGAGGTAAGCATTTGTGCCTGCCAGCCCGCGGGTATGGATTCCGCGGACGGCGATTTTCTTCACCAGCTTCTGGTTATAGGCGTCGAGCGCGTCTAGCCGGTGGATGCGGCTGTGCTGCGCCCTGTGGGTAGCTGAGTAGCGCAGGATCATCAGTGGCTTGAACTTCGGCAGAGCCTCTGTCGTTGCCGCGCCTTCCATCTTCTGCGGCTCGTCGAGGATCAGTATGGGCCGGTTCGAGGCGATGACGTCGATCGGCTTTCGCGACTGGAAGTCGTCCAGCTCGTCATAGATGCGACGATTGTCGGCGCCCCGCGCGTTGAACGCCTGGATGTTGATGATCATCACGTTGATGCCGGCATCGGACGAGAAGCTCTCCAGCTCATGCAGGCGCTTGGAATTGTAGATGAAGAACCGAGCCTTTTTGCCATAGCTCTCGGTGAAATGGTCGGCTGTGATCTGTAGCGACTTGGCAACGCCTTCGCGAATGGCGATGGACGGCACCATGACGATGAATTTCGACCAGCCATAGCGCTTGTTCATTTCGAAAATGGTCTTGATGTAGCAGTAGGTCTTGCCTGTCCCAGTCTCCATCTCGACGTCCAGATGAACGCGGGTCGCAGCAAGGGCGTCCCTCTTGTAAGATGCAGCCACAGGCACGCGCTCACCACGGTTGTTGAAGGTGGTGAAGTCCGTCAGAGACTGCGACAGAGGCAGATTCTGACGCCGCTGGACCTTCTGGATGTTCTCCAGGATCTGTGTCTCGCTGAGCGCAAAATCGGCATTCTTGAAGCCTTCCTCAAACGCGCTCGCCTGTGCCTTCCGACCGGGGTCGATCCGATAGCTGAGGCCATCGTTCCTCGGCTGACCCGCGAAGCAATCAATGACTGCATCCACGGCGTTGGTTTGGTACGGCTGGAGCTTGAATTTTAACTTCATGGGAAGTCGGCTTTCTTAAATTTCTTTCGTAGCTCTCTTACGGCTTTCGTAGAATGTTCACTGTTTAGTCCGTCAGGCGCCATTCGGGAGTAGCTTTGGATCCGGCATTGTAAATTCGTCCCTTTATCCTCAAGCCGCTCAAAAGATTGCCTATTTTGTTTCTTTTCTGCGAATCGTCGAGCGCTTCGCTGAGCTTATTCCGGAGAAGGTCGTCGATTTCCTTTCTTGAAGCCTGGCCAAACTCTCTTAGAAATCCGACGATCATTTCCTCATAGTGGTGGTCATCGAATGCCCGCGTCTTGATATAGCGAGCCTTCTGAGACGTCGCATTCGCTACGCTGGCAGATATGAAGAAATTCGGCTTTCGGCCTTCGATCAGATGATTTCGGCGCAAGTGGCGAACTGCATCGTCGGTGATCGGTAGCTGCTTCTGTACCCGGTCCAAAGCAAGGACATCTGCCAACGGCAGCCCGGTCTGCTGCATGAGAAGCTGGCTATAAGCGGGATCGACAACCCTTCCATGGATTGTCAGGCGGACAACATTGGGCTCGCTGAGGTCGTAGTCCGGCAGGGGAAAGAAGCGCTGGCGCTGCCGACGATAAATATCCTGAATGCCGTAACCCATATGGTCGATCATGTTCAGTTCCGTCATCGCCTGGGTCAGGAACGGGTTTCGATAGCGCCGGGGCACGCGGTCGTGCAGGACATAGTCCTCGGGCTGCCCCTCGAAGAAACCACCCTCATTCTCCATAATCAGTCGATCCGGTCGCTCAGTCACGATAACACGCGCCAGGCGAGCATAGTCCTGATGGGCAATGCAGTTGTGCAGCGCTTCAAGAACGACTTTCTGATCGTATTTCGCCACCTCGTGGGCAAGCAGTTCGTTTTCCGGAAGCAGTCGGAGCTGAATGTTGCGGATGCGGGCAAAGACCTGTGACGACGTCAGCAGGAAGGGCGGCCCGAAATGCTCGTAGGCGCGCTCTTCGCCTTCGAGCTTCCAGGTAATCTCCACAGGATGCGGATTGAGCCTCCAGGCGGATTCGGGCTTGCCCAGCAGCAGAAGGGCGGCACGGGTTATCGCACCGTCCTGCGTTAGCCTTGCTCTGTTGAGGAAGGTTGCATCGCTCCAGCCGATGACTTCTTCTGGGCTAAAGCGGTTCGCATGTTTAGCAACGAAACGCGCGCGGGCCACCTTCAACGCTTGCGGATCGAGGTCGGCAAGGGTAGCGCCTTGGACAAGCTGGGCCGTCCAATCGTGGGCCAAGGTCTGCTGGCGGATATCATCCAACTTGTCGAGCCCGAGAGACACCAAGCTCTCGTTAGCGCGCGCATAGTAGTGACCTTTCCATGCGATCGGTATGCCCCGTGGCGCGGCCGGGATCTCAAAGAGGATGACACGACCCGCCGGATGATCGAGTTCGTAGATGTTGCGAAAAGTGACGCTGGGTTCCGTGCCTTGAGCAACCTGAAGCTTCAGGCCGTGCAATCGTTCCGGCTCTCGGCGGTAATCTGTACCCACAACTGCCCGTGTCTTGTTGCTGACGCCGAAGACAAGCCACCCGCCCTCGAGACTGCGCAAGTTAGCTTCATTGCTGAGTGCTGAAAAATACTCACCAATCTTATCGGTGTCATAGTCGCTGCCCGCCTGCTTAAACTCAGCAACCTCGTTTTCCCAGGTGCTGATCAGCCGATCAAGCAAGTCCTTCAGCGCCAACGGATCCATGTCAGATGCTCTTCACCTCAGTGGAAGGTGAAAGCTGGCGGAAAATCTGCTCGACGTTGATCTTCACCGCGTCCGAGACGAAGCCGTTGTCGCGGAAGACGACACGCAGCGGCTCGCGCTTTGCCAGGTCTTTGACAAGTTCCTCGGTTACGCCCTTATCGAAGCAGGCGACGAGAGCATTGTCGTCGACGAAGAACACGGTCTTGTTCTGCACGGTCTCGCGACGGATCGGAAGCGTCAGGTCGACACCCCAATCAACCAGCACCTGGAACAACAGGTCTTCGGCCGTCCGATCCTCTTTGACGTTGTCGACCATATCCAGCAAGTCGCCTTGCTTCAGCTCGTCAGGGCGGTAGTAGACGTCCTTCATGTTCGACGTGTCGATCGCTAGGACGCGGAAGCCGACGTCCTTGTTCCAATCTGATTGAGCTTCTTCCCGGAGAATCCTGTTGCCAGAACGACGAATGCGCTCTTTCGAAATCTCAGCGATGTTTGGCCTTAGTCCAGCCTTCATGCAGAAATTGTAGGCCTCCTTTGCGTCCTTGCTGTCCTGTCCGATCTCCTCCGGATACTGAATACTTATGAAACGGCGACGCCCACCCTCACGCCGCGCCAGTTCCATAACAGCTTGAGCAAGTGTGGAAGATCCCGCAAAGAGATCAACGCTCAGATCGTCCGCTCCTGTTGCAAAAGATAAAAGCCTTTCCATCAACACTACCGGTTTCGGATTGGAGAAAACCTTACTTGCTTCAGGAAACAGCGCCCTGAGGTCATACGCGCCCGACCTTCCGTCCAAATCGAAAACGCTAGAGAGTTTATCCTCAAATTCTGAGGCATAGACCTTAAGCTCAATTAGTTTGCTTTCGTCATCACCAAATAGCACCCGCCCTTCCGACAAGAGACGCTTCATTGTCTCTTCCGGAAAACGATACCCCATAAGGGGTTGCTTGCATGGTTTGCCAGTCTCCGGGTGAGGGACATCATAGCGGTATCCCTCTTTTCCCGGGTTATGGACGCTACGACTTCCGGCATACACCCCATGCGCATCGATAAACTTGTAATCAGCGAGAGGGCCCAATTGAGACTTGTTTTCCCGATACCAGGAGGAGTACGCCACCTGCAAATCGTCTATGTTTCTGTGTTGCGCAACCAGGTCGCCGCCCACTCGCAATAGGACGTCTTTGATGTCCGAAACTGAACTTTTCCAAACACCTTCCAAGGTCGCTTTGCTTTTGGCAAAAACGTGTATGCTCTCATGTTCTATTGCTACGTTCGTCGGATTATTGTCCGTCGCGTTCTTCCAGATCAGAGTTCCAACGAAATTGCTCTCCCCGAAAATCTCATTGCAGATGTGAAGAACATTTGCGGTTTCAGCATCGTCGATTGAGATCATTATCACGCCGTTTGGAGCCAAAAGATTCTTCGCGACGCGGAGCCTCTGATAGATCATGCTCAGCCAATCGGAATGGAAGCGCCCATTAGCTTCAGTGTTTGCAATCAACCGATTATCAGATTCATCAACCTGGTTTGTTTTCTCAAGATATTCATATGTATTTCCGACGAAATCATCTCTGTATACGAGATTATTTCCCTTTTTCCGATTATATGGCGGATCGGCGTATATAAGCTTAACCTCACCGAGATAGATCTCCTGAAGAAGCTTGAGAGCTTCCAGATTGTCCCCTTCAATGAAGAGGTTTCGGGTGGATTCGAAGTTCACACTCTCCCGAATTGCAGGACGAAGAGTCTTGGCGATGGGCGCATTCGAGGCCAGTAGTGCCTCTCGCTTCCCCGGCCAGTCCAGCCGATAACGCTCCTGCGGTCCTTCCACGATGCTGTCGCTCAACTCCTGACGAAGCTGGTCAAAATCCACTGACAGATACAGTTGCCCCGTCGCCCCGTCGCGCGCCTCGGTCACGCAGCCAGGGAATAGGTCGCGGATCTTGGCGATGTTGTCCTGACTCAAGTCCGGACTGTGCATCTTCAGCTTTTCCATAAATCACTTCTTTCCAATTTCTACGACGTCGTATTTCCAGCCAAAGTAGCTGTAGAGGAAGTCACCCGATCCTTCTCGGTCGGTCAATTTCGCGCGAATCTTGAAAACTGTCCCTACAGGATAATTGCGGCTTAGGCTTTTCGAACATTCGACATGCATGGTGACCGGAAAGCCCTGTCCGGGACGAGGACGGACGTGGACGTCACCGTGTAGACCTGACGTGCGGTTTGGACGATAACTTTCGACTAACACCATCCGATAAGGTTCATTCGCCTTCGCCATCCATACCTCCACTCAACCTTCTCAACTCTTCCCTCGCAGTGCGCAGCTCGGCATTGATCGTCACACGCTTGTTGAATTGTTTCTCACGAGCCAAACGCGCGATGATCCTTTCAACCTCGCGGGTCTTCGCCTTCATCGCCTCTAGGTGTGCAATCTTGGCTTCCAGCGAGAGAGGCTCGACAGCAGGCGGTGCGGCGAACGATGCCTGCGTGGCTTCCGCAAAGCCGGTTGTAGCGCCAGGAGCTAACTGGGCTGTCTGCCCCTCGACTAACGGGCTGAGGAGCTGCTCGTAAAGAGCGCCCATATTGAGCGCTACCGGCAACGCCGTTCGAGGCGTAGTATCCGGAAGCCACTCGCTCTCGAAATAGTCCCCCAGCACCCATTTCGTGCTGTCGGCTTCGCTCGGCCGTTTATATGCAGCGGCGAGCTTAACCTTGCCACCGTGCGTCAGCTCGAACAGCAGCGGGAACGGGATAGCCCGATCGATGGCACGCAGCGCATCGAAGCTGAGGTCCTTTTCCCGTTGCATGATCCGAAACACCTGGATTTCGGCAACCGCCTTGGTCGCTGGCAGATTGATCGTCTCGGGGGCCAGCTTGTGCGACCAGACGATCTGATCCACCTCACGCACGAACAGGTCCTTGAGGGCGGTGGTGGCGCCCACATGCTCATAGATCTTGTTTTTGGGGATCACGCGCCCGAAAGCGCTGGCGCGGGGCCAATCGTAAAGGGTCACGACGCGGCTCCCTCGACGCGAAGGAAGGCAATCAGCTCGAAATCGTCCAGCCCCTTGATCGTATGGGTCAGCGCGGTCGTGCGGCCACCGCTGAACAGGCTGTCTATGTCCTTCTCTTCCTTCACCTCGATCATCGAGCGAATCGCCTGGCTCAGCAGATCCGAATAGCGCCCCATCTGACGGCCATCCTCTGTGCGCTCATTGAAGAGGCGGCAGACATCCGGGATCGGCTCGGCCCGCCCCTTGCAACTGCTGCGGATCAGGTCGAGCAGCCTCTTGACCTCGGTGTGGTCGGCGACGATGTCGCCGCCGTCATCGATGTAGACTAGGTAGAAGGGATGGAGGCGGTTCTGCTGGTTGATGTTCACACTGTCGTGGATGTTCTTAAGCGCGAAAATCACGCCGGGCCACAGCCCAAGCTCCTCTGCAGCCGGCACGACCGCGTGCATGCCGAAGGGCACGTTCTCGAGGTCACCATTCTCCTTCACATAGTTGAGCAGGTCCATGCGGAAATCGTTGAGGCCAAGGTCGGTGATCGAGATGCCGGCCTTAACGTCTTCCAGCTCGATCACCTCTTCCTGCATCCGCTTGAGCTGTTCCTTGCGGTAGGTAATGTCGCTGGACTTGGCGGTGAGCACATTGTCGTCGCCGGTCGCGGTGACGTCGGCAATCACCATCCGGTTTTCAACGCGCTCCTTGAGATTGATATATTCGTCCAGCGTGATGTCAGGCCAGTAGTTCACGAGTTGGATCTGATCGTTGGGTGAGCCGATACGGTCGATACGTCCGAAGCGCTGGATGATCCTGACCGGGTTCCAGTGAATGTCATAATTAACCAGAAAATCGCAGTCCTGCAGGTTCTGACCTTCTGAGATGCAGTCTGTGCCGATCAGGATATCCAGCTCGGCAGTCTCATGGGGAAGGACGACAGCCTTTTCCTTGGAGCGGGGTGAGAACAGGGTGAGCACGCTTTGGAAGTCGTAGGACTTCTTGAGTGTGGTCTTCGGGGCACTCGAGCCTGTGACCTGACCCACATGCAGGCCAAGGCCATGGGCGAATGGCGCGAGGTTTTCATAGAGGTAGTTCGCTGTGTCGGCGAATGCCGTGAAAACGATGACCTTCCGGTTGCCGGGGTTGAGCGGTTCCGCGACCTTCTGCGTGAGGAGCGAAATCAGGTGCTGAAGCTTGGCGTCGTCTTCTGGAGCCACCTTGTCCATTGACGCGATCAGAGCTTCGATCAAGGCGCGATCCGCCGCGAGATCATGCTTCCAGGACGGCAGGTCCATGTCGCCAAGGCTGATCTGCACCTTCTTGCCGACGGTGAACTCGTCGAGCCCGCTCAGGTCATCATCCTCCGGATCGAAGTCGCTGATGTCTTCCAGGTGGTCGCTGATGCTCCCGCCGCGTCCTGTTCTCTCGTACTCAGCGATGGCATCGAGCGCACGCGTGACGTTACCGCCAAGAGCTCGCAGGGTGAGCCGGAAGGCCTCAACGGAGCTTTCGAGGCGCTTAAGAAGGTTGGTCGTCATAAGCGCCTGAAGGCTGCGCTCTCGGTCGGCTTGCCGGAGTTTCCCGCGGCCGCCTTCGACCTGGGTGTCGTAGATCTCCTCGTACTTCTTGAGCCTGCTCGGCAGGATGTAACTGATCGGTGCATAGACCGCGAGCTTCAGCACCGACAGCTGGCTGAAGATCTCGTTCAAGCCCATCACATCCGGTCGCTGCGTGATCGGGCAGTGGAACGACAGTGGCTTACGGCGCTGGGGGAATTTGCCGATGTCCTTCGTGTCGTAGAAGGTCTCGATGTGTTTTCGCGACCGCGCGATGGTCACGGCGTCGAGCAGTTCGAAGAAGTCGAAATCCAGCGTCCGCAGGATCGAGGCAGCCGTTCGCTCCTCTGGCGGCAGCGCCGACCATTCGTTGAACGCCTTCTGGGCGCGCCGGAAGATCTCCTCGACGCTGGTCTGCGACTTTAGGCTCTTGCTGAGTGCGTCCGACTGCCCTTCATAGGCGAGAGCGAGCTGATTGCGCAGATCGTTGAAGCGGTTGTTCACCGGCGTCGCCGAGAGCATCAGCACCTTGGTCTTCACTCCCGCACGGATGACCTTGTTCATCAGCTTCTGGTAACGGGTCTCCCGATCTTTGTAGACGTCGTTGTTCCGGAAGTTGTGGGACTCGTCGATCACCACGAGATCGTAGTTACCCCAGTTCACCCGGTTCAGAGGAATGCCGAACGACTCTCCCGATGTGCGCGACAGATCGGTGTGGCAGAGGACGTCATAGTTGAAGCGATCCTTGGCGAAGATGTTGGTGGTGAGATTGGTGTTGTAGTTCCGCCAATTGTCCGCCAGCTTCTTCGGACAAAGCACCAGCACAGACCTGTTGCGAAGCTCGTAATATTTGATGACAGCAAGAGCCGTGAACGTTTTCCCGAGACCGACAGAGTCCGCCAGGATGCAGCCGTTATAGGTCTCAAGCTTGTTGATGATCCCCGTCGCCGCGTCCCGCTGGTAATTGAAAAGCTTGTTCCAGACGATGCTATCCTGATAGCCGGTCAGGTCATTCGGCAACACATCCTCATCGACGTCCTCCAGGAACTCGCGGAAAATATTGTAGAGCATCAGGAAATAGACGCGTTCGGGAGCATTCTCCTGATACACAGACTCGATGTGGTCGCAGATGGCGTCCGTGACGTCTTTTAGCTTATCTGCATCGTTCCAAATTTGGTTAAAGAGCTGGAGGTAGACCTCGGCATGGGCCGGCTCATCCATCCGGGTCACAAAGTTCGAGACGGCATTGCCCTTCTGATAGCCGAGGTCGACCGCCGTGAACCCGCTTATCGGCATATAGGCAACTGCCGCAGCACCGGTGTCCACATGTGCAAACGGCTGCATTGCTGCTAGTGTCGCGTTAGATTTGAACCGCGCCTTCTTCCGGATCCATTCCGCGCATTCTCGCGCTACGGCCCGCTGAGTCAGCTTGTTGCGGAGCTTAATTTCGAACTCGGTGCCATAGAGGCTGCTCTCCCTGCCGGCCTTCGGGATGAAGAACTCACGCCTCTCCTTTCGCAGCCGATCCGTCGCATCCGTCGGCACAAAAGTTGGCGACGTAAAAATGAATTGCAGACTTTCAAGCTTGGAGAGCTCTGACTTCAGCGCTTCGAATGCGTAGATCGAGAAGCACGATGCAGCGATCTTTACTCGCGAGCCGCGAGCGAGCGTTTCCTTCAAGTCATCACCAAGCAGTAGCGAGGTGTTATCCAGAATCTTCATATCGACCCGCATTCCGCTGTGACGGCTCAAATACAATCAGATATCAATGGCTAATTGCATCGATGAGTTGTGTCTATATCGCAAGCTGTTTAAGTCACGGTGAAAACCCCGAATTCAGGAAGAAGGGTCAACGACCGAGATGCGCTCTCAGGCCGTTTCAATGTCGGTCTTTAAGTGGTCCAACATTAATCCTGGATAAGCGATCGAGTTAATGAGCTCAACTCGTTGGTTAAGCATACCCTGTGGCAACGTTCCATAGCGCTGCGTCATTGAGCCCGCTGTGTGACCTAAGATGAAGCCAAACTGCTCATCCAGATAGCCTGCGCGTCGAAGAGCGTCCGCGGCTCCGTGACGAAAACTGTAAAGAGAAAGGCCGCGCCCTTCCTTCAAACCAATCTTTATCAGGTAGCGTGGGAAATCTCGGCTGAAGTCAGCGATCATCTGCCCCCGTTCATTGCGTTCAGCGGTTGGGAAGAGCCGCTTTTCACCGCCTTGTTTCAGTTCAGCGTGGTAACGAAGGAAACCAAGCCTCGCGAGCTCGGGGTGAACAGGAACTACTCGCATAGATCCATCGGTCTTAACGCTTTTGTTTCCCTCTCCTTCTGTGGTGATGTGCATGATCCAGTGCACACCTTCCTGACGCACGTCACTAATGGCGAGCTGGGCAATCTCGCCCGGGCGCGCGCCGGAGAAGAGCATCACAAGCGGCACCCAGTAACGATGATCGCGGATTTGTACGTTTCCCTGCTTGCTCCAAAAGCGAGGAGCTTTGTCCGATTGGCAGCCGGTAAAAAATGGCGATCTGAAAAGGGCGTTCATTTCGTCGACGGTGAACGGCTTTGTTGTCTTGTCCTTTGACTTCTTCAAAAACATGTCGGATGCCGGGTTCTGCGTCAGATAGCCGTGGTTGGTCATCCATGTGCAAAATGCGCTAAAGCCCGATAAATAACGATTCACGGTCGTCGAGCTGATCACAGGCTTTCCGACTGTTTTATTGTGCTCAACAATCTGCGTGATAGTCATTCCCTGAAAAGCCTTCGTTTCCGTCGCTTTTACTGGGTACTGAAGCAGGAGAGCCTTCCACTCGCGAGCAGCCTTCTTATCGATTCGGTGAGCAGGGAATGTGGAGCCAACGTATTCGACAAACAGTCCGACGTCACGGCGAGCCTGCGCCAAGGTGTCCTGCTTGATTTGGTTCGGGTTCTCGCGCGCGTAAATTTCGAAGAGCTCCATGATCGTTTCTCCAGGAGGAGCGGCTTCATGGACCGGGCGGTTCACAGGCTTGACGATGGGATCCTTGGGCGCCCCGGTAAAGTCTCCCTTATCGCGCTCAAGAGTTCGCTGCAGACCTTCGATCTCAGCACGCGCCATCGATGCACACAGATCGCGGTAATGGTCCGATCCTGGTTCGACGAGCAGGTTATTTTGCTTGATGAAAATCTCGACCGCTGGCTCGATAAGCCGGACATCTCCTGAACCGACTGCGGCCTTGAGGGCCGTCAGGCGACGGGATCGCAGGTTCGCGTCGTCGTCACGCGCTCGAAGCATCAGTTCATGGTCTACATAGGCATTGATCATGGCATACGGGTTTTCGCCGTTTATCTTTCCCTCGTCGATCAGGCCGTAGAGCCTCTGCAACTCCGCATCAATCTGAGCGCGGGTCGGCATGCGCTGCTGTTTTCGATCATACCGTTCAATTGTCGTCTCATAGTGCTGCCAAACTGCAAGTCCGCTATCGTCAGCTGTGATCTCGCGCCGTGCACGGATTTCCTCGAACTCCGTTCGCCAAGCCTCGACGACGGGCCAGAGGCGCTTCTTCGCCTCGTTCTCATCCTTGGTGCGGAGTGACTTCTTGCGCGTCGTGGTGCCGTAGTGGCTCACCAGATCGAGCGGCACATCCAGCCTCGCGTAGTAGGTCGCTCCACGTCTCTCGAGATACGTAACCCTTGCCAATTTTGCCCATCCGTAGCACTATTCCGGAACACCCAACCGGAACAGTCCTAGAAAATAAGCTTTTTATTTGCAATAGGTTGTTGCACATCAAAGGCTTGAGAGAAGTTGGATTATTTTCCAGGTTCCCCAGCCAAACTCTTCCTGCAATTGAACCAAATTTACGGCGAAACGAGTGCCCGCGGCCCAGCGGCATCGCGCCTTGTCTCGCGCGCAATCTGCCCGATGGCAGTCCGCCAAGCTTAGAAAGCCAGGGCGCAGCCGTCCTTGCGCGGGTCCGAGCCCGCCTGCAGCACGCCGTTGACCGAATCGATCATAATCGCCTGGCCGCCGCCGTGCGGCATCTCGGCGCTCTTGATCTCGTGGCCGAGTGCGGCGAGCCCTTTCAGCACGTCCTCGCGGATGCCGCGTTCGGCCTCGAAGCGGCCCATCTGGTGGAAACCGCGGGCGCAGTCGATCGCTTCCTGCACGTTCATGCCGAAATCGACGATGTTGGTCAGCACATGGCTCTGCCCGACCGGCTGGAAGCCGCCCCCCATCACCCCGAAGGAGAGCCACGGCTTGCCCTCCTTCATCGCCATGGCCGGAATGATGGTGTGCAGCGGGCGTTTGCGCGGCCCCACGCAATTGGGGTGGGCGGGATCGACGCGAAAGCCGACGCCGCGGTTCTGCAGCAGAACACCGGTCTTCGGGCTGCTGAGGCCGGTGCCGTAAGGCCAGAACAGCGAATTGATGAAGGAACAGGCGTTGCCCTTTTCGTCGACGACGCCGATGTAGACGGTGTCGCGATAGGTGGTGGCACCGGCTGGACCAACCGCCGGCATGGCCTTCTTCAGGTCGATGCGGCCGCGCAAATCGTCGGCAAAGGCGGCTGAAAGCAGCTTTTGCACCGGCACATCGGCAAAGTCGGGGTCGGCGACATACCTGTCACGCGCCTGGAAGGCCAGCCTCGTGGCCTCGGCTTCGATATGGAAACGTTCGACGCCGACCGGATCGTATCGACCCAGATCGAAGCCGCTGAGGATATTGAGCATCAGCAAGGTGGTAATGCCGACGCCGCTTGGCGGGATTTCCAGAAGTTCTATGCCGCGATAGGTCGTGGAAATCGGATCGACCCAGAAGGCCTCCTGCGTGGCGAAATCGTCGAGCGCGTGCATGCCGCCGAGGCTGCGCAGGTAGCCCACCATGTCCTCGGCGACCCAGCCTGAATAGAAACCATCGCGGCCCTTGGCGGCGATCTCCCGCAGGACTTTCGCGTGCTCGGGCTGGCGGAAGACCTCACCGGTCCGCAGGGCGCGACCGTCCTTCAACCACATGCGGGCGCTGTTGGGGTCCGCCTTCAGCTTGTCTTCGTTGCGGTTCCAATCGACGGCGACCCTTTCGGTGACCGCAAATCCCTCCTCCGCGTGGCGGATGGCGGGCTGCAGCAGTTCACCGAGCGGCATGGAACCGAAACGCCGGTTCAGCTTGCTCCAAGCATCGACCGCGCCGGGGATGGTGACGGCGTGCACCGAGGTGAGCGGGATCTCGTTCAGTCCCTGTTTCAGCAGGTGTTCGGCGGTGAGGCCCTCGGGCGCGCGACCCGAACCGTTGAGGCCATAGACCCGACCGCCATCGGCGAGATTGGTGCCGGCGGGGGCGAAGAGAACGAAATTGTCGCCGCCGATGCCGGTCGAGCCCGGCTCGACCACGCATTGCACGGCGCAGGCGGCAATCGCGGCGTCGGCGGCATTGCCGCCGCGACGCAGAATCTCGATGGCGGCGAGCGTGGCAAGGGCGTGCGACGTGGCGGCGGCGCCATGCCGGCCCATGACGACGGAGCGGCCAGGCAAGTGCAGGTCACGCATGGAACGGGAACTCCCGGGAACAACGACAACTCAGGCTCGCGAGCCTATGCGCCTGCCGGGCGGATGAAAAGGCCGATGTTGACGCGCCGGGGGACTGGTGCGGCGCATCCTGCAGAGGCGATTGGCGGGAGAACACGTCCGGGCTGCCCAAAGCTACGCAGCAGGCGCATAATAGCTCACTTGCAAGCGATCACAGGCGGAGGACGGCCCATGTTCGATGCTGGCAGAAAGACGGACGCCGAATATGCGATCGAGTATATCCAGGAAAATCCGGAAGCCGGTCTTTGTTGCGAGGATCGGCGCTGGTGGATTACGCCAAACGCGAACGAAACCGATCGGCAGATCCTGTTTCTCGACGCCGCAGAGGCAGAACGGCTGAAGGACGATGCGCGGCTTCAAGTCGTGCCCGACATCGCCCACCCCGGCCGCGCTCTCTGGGTCATGCGGAAGATGACATAGCCGCCCGCGACCGGAATAGGTCGGGCAACGGAAGCGGCCGGTCGCGCTAAAGCAGGCCGCGTCCCGCGAGGTTGCGCATCAGCGCCGCAGCACCGAAATTCCAGGGCGCGCATTCCGTCGAAAGCCTGACGGTGTTGGTCAGCCGGCCGAGTTCGGCATTGGCAATCGTCACCACGTCGCCAAGCTTGTGGGTAAAACCCTGGCCGGGTTCGTCGCGGTCTTCGACAGGGGCAAAGAGCGTGCCCATGAACAGCATGACGCCATCGGGATATTGGTGGTGCGGACCGATGGTCTGGGCGACGAGATCGAGCGGATCGCGGCTGATCTCCGCCATCGAGCTTCGGCCGGTGAGCCGGTAGCCGTCCTCCCCTTCGACAAGCAGGGTGAGCTCGGCCTTGCGGACATCGTCGATCGTGTAGGTTTCGTCGAACAGGCGAATGAAGGGGCCGATGGCGCAGGAGGCATTGTTGTC
The DNA here is from genome assembly GCF_049905105.1 of Ensifer sp. R-19. NCBI lineage: Bacteria > Pseudomonadati > Pseudomonadota > Alphaproteobacteria > Hyphomicrobiales > Rhizobiaceae > Ensifer > Ensifer sp. R-19. The sequence goes on along the minus strand of NZ_CP184569.1, from coordinate 403,622 downwards.
CTTAGCCTTGCCGAGAAGCAGCGCGGAGCGGCCCTCAATGTCGCGCAGGTTGACGTCGTTGCCGAGTGTTGCGCCCTTGACCTGGCCTCTGGAGCAGACCGCGAGCACGATCTCCGGCTCCGGATTGTTCCAGCGCGAGGCAGGGTGCAGACCGACAGCGGCACCAGGGCCGACCGCCGAGAGCACCTGGGCCTTGGTGAAGACTTCGGCATCCGGGCCGATGCCCACTTCCAGATATTGCGACCAGACGCCCTCCTCCTGGAGCGCTGCCTTGACGCGGGCTGCTTCCGCCGAGCCGGGCTTCAGGTTGCGCAGGCTGTCACCGATGACGGCGGTGACGCGGCTGCGGATCGCTTCGGCGCGGGACGCATCGCCCGCCGCCCTCTCCTCGATGACGCGCTCGATCATCGAGCGCGCGAAGGTGACGCCACAGGCCTTCACTGCTTGCAGGTCCGAGGGCGCGATGAGATGGAGGGTCGATGCATCCGCTTTCCGCGCGAGACACTCTTCAAGCGAGGCAAGCCGCTCGCCGGCTACGGAGCGCACATGCGCGACCGGATCCGGGAGCTCAAGCAGGTCGCGCATCGTCGGCGTTGCCTTCGAGGTGATGTCGAACAGAGCGCCGTCGCGGATCGTGACAAGCGACGGCCCGCCGAGATCGGGACGCCAGACGCGGCCGACAAAAGTGCCCTTGCCAAACGCTGTATCGCTCATGCCGCCCATCCTCCGTGCGCACTCTATTTCTTGCAGCCGAGAAGGGAGATGTAAAGCCGACGGCAGCGCGCAAGCGTCCCTTGGGTTGTAGCGTCCGGAACATTGCATATTTTCACGCGTTTACGGTTATGCCACGCGCCCTCCGGGCGCCCTTGTCGCTTCGCGACGGCGCGAAATCCGCTGCCTACGGCTGCCCGGAAGGTTCAGGAGCAGTCGCCTGAGGCCAGGAGGACGCCAAGAAAAGGATGAACGCAATGAACCAGCACGAAGAGTTCAAGGAAAAGCCGGTGATCGATCCGGTGACAGGGCAGCCTCTGCCGCAGACGCAAGCGCAGATGAGCGATGTGCCTCCGGCCCGGTCGGGGCGCAGCAACTGGCCGATCGTCATCATCCTGCTCGCCGGTCTGGTGTTGGCGCTGATCGCCTGGCTGCCGGCTGAACTGAGCCGGGATACCGCCGATACCGCGGCACCGCCGCCGACTACGGACCAGCCGGCAACGGGTCAGGCAACTCCGGACACGACGGCACCGGGTACCGCGACACCAGGCACGACGGGTCGGGTTACTCCGCCGGCCGATAGCAGCACGGCGCCCTCTGGTGAAACGACGACCCAGCCGGCGCCCGAAGCGACGCCGCAGCAAGGCACCCCGACGCCCGAAACGCAGGGTTCGACCCCGAACTCGACGCCGGGCACCACGCCCGGCATGACCCAGCCGGCACAATAACGGCTGACCGACGGCCTTGGCTGGAGGGCTCTCCCTCCGGCCATTGACGCTTTAAGACAAGCGCTCAGTTCGGCCGCTCAGTTCGGCCGCTCAGTTCGGCTTGATCGATGCCGCGACCATGGCGTCCCAGCCGGCGGCGGCGCAGTCGGCGATCGCCAGCAAGGTTTCCCGTGTTGCCCCGTCGCGGGCTTCGATCGACATTCCATGCTGGAGCGAGGCGACATAGGCCGCGATTGCCGCGCACGGCGTGCCCTCAGGCAGATCGCCGTCCGCAACGCCGCGCTCAAGCCGCCGCTCCAGTGCGACCTGCTTCTCAAGCCGGCGCGCCTTCAACGCCTCACAGACCTCCGCATCCCCGCCCGCCATCTGCGGCGCCGAAAGCACGACCATGCAGCCGCGCGGCTCCGCGCCGCGGGTGAAATTGTCAGCGGTCCGTCTCAAGAGGTCATGGACCGCCGCCTTGGCCGTTGGGGCCGTTTCCAGCTCATCCCAGATGCCGGCGCCGTCCGTCCGGCCATAGAGATCGACGGCCTCGATGAAGAGCTGTGCCTTGCTGCCGAAGGCGGCGTAGAGGCTCGGCGGTTTCAGCCCCATCGCCTGGGTCAGATCGGTTAGCGACGTGTTGTCGTAGCCCTTGTCCCAGAAGAGCCGCATGGCGCTCGCGAGCGCCTCCTCTCGGGAAAAATTGCGTGGACGGCCACGGCTCGACATCGGAACGGCTCCTTTCTGTATCGATCAATACATAAATCGCTTGACAGCGACTGGCAAGTCGTCTCTCCATATATGTATCGATCACTACAGATATGGAGAGACCAGTGACGAGCTTAAAAAACAAGGTGGCTCTGGTGACGGGCGGCAGTCGCGGCATCGGCGCGGCGATCGCAAAACGTCTGGCGGATGAAGGCGCAACCGTCGCGGTGACCTACAGCCAGTCCAAGGCAAAGGCTGAGGCACTGGTGGCGGAGATCACCAAGGGCGGCGGCAGGGCGCTGGCGATTCTGGCGGACAACCGCGATCCGGGCGCGGTCGAGGCTGCTGTCGGCGCGGTTGCCGAGAAGCACGGCCGCATCGACATCCTCGTCAACAATGCCGGCGTGTTCGATGCCGGAACAGTGACGGAGGTGACTGCCGAGGATTTCGACCGGACGATCGACGTCAATGTGAAGGCGGTGTTCCTTGCAACGCGTGCTGCAGCGGCGCACATGCCCGAGGGCGGACGCGTCATCTCGATCGGCAGCAACCTTGCCGCCCGCGTTCCGTGGCCGGGGATGAGCCTCTATGTGCTGAGCAAATCCGCGCTCGTCGGCTTTACCAAGGCGGTGGCGCGGGACCTCGGGCCGAGGGGCATTACCGTCAACATCGTCCATCCCGGTTCGACCGATACCGACATGAACCCCGCCGATGGTGAGCACGCCGGTCCGCAGCGCGGGCTGATGGCCATTCCCCGCTTCAACGACGCCACAGACGTGGCGGGTCTCGTCACCTGGCTTGCGGGCCCCGATAGCCGCGGCGTCACCGGCGCCGAATTCACCATCGACGGCGGCACCAACGCCTAGACCGGCTTGTCAAAAGCAAACAAGGCCGGAAGCATTACTCCGGCCTCGTTCAAACATTGCCGGGCAGCCTCCCGCACGTGGCTTATTCTCCTTGAAACGGTGCAATTCCGGGAGAAAACCGCTTCGCACTTTTCCTGGACTTGCTTTAGACGAGGAAACGCTCCGGCCGGTAGGGCGCGATGTCGATGACCGTCTTTTCCCCGGTCATCGCTTCCGCCAGTGCCCGGCCGGTGACTGGCCCGAGCGTCATGCCGTGATGCGCATGGCCGAAGGCAAACCACAGGCCTTCGTGGCGCGGCGCCCTGCCGATAACGGGCATCATATCCGGCGTGCAGGGGCGCGCGCCCATCCACGGCTCTTCGTCGCGGCGTTCGGCAAGCGGGAAGAATTCGCGCGCCACCCGTTCGGCGCGGGTCAATTGTACCGGCGTCTTCGGCGCATCGCGCCAGGCGAATTCGGCGCCGGTCGTCAGACGGATGCCGCGCAGCATCGGCGCCAGGAAATAGCCTTTCTCGGCATCAAGCACCCAGTTGTTGAGCTGCGCGCCCTCCTGCATGCCATAGTGCATGTGGTAGCCGCGCTTGACCGCGAGCGGGATATGGTAGCCGAGCTTGCGAGTGACCGTGTCGGCCCAAGGACCGAGCGCCACGACGACTTCGCGGGTCTCGAGCGGGCCCTCCGGTGTCGCGACGCGCCAACCGGGACCTTCGAGGATATGTTCAGTCGTGGCTGCGTCGCCGGAAACGAGGCGCCCGCCCAGCGATTGGAAATAGGCGAGATAAGCCTTGTTGAGACTGTGCGGGTCGCGGATCGACCAGGGATCGCTCCAGCGCAGACCGCCGACGAGATCAGCCTTGATGGACGGTTCGATCGTCTTCAGTTCGCTTGAAGACAGTTTCTGGTGATTGACGCCGAAGCCAGCCGAAAGCTTCTCCGCCTCCTTGTAGGCCGAATCGCGCTGCTTCTCGGTGCGGAAAACCTTCATCCAGCCGTCTTTACGGATGAGTTCGCCCGCGCCTGACGCCGCGATCAGGTCCTGGTGTTCGCTGATCGAATGCTCGATCAGCGGCGCATAGAGATGGGCGATGCGTTGGTGCTGGGTAAAGCCCGAATGCCACCAGTACCGCGCCAGGAACGGCACCAGCCCCGGCAAGGCCCGGAAATGATAGGACGCGTCGATCGTGTTGTTCAGCGCGTAACGGAAGAGCGCGCCGAAATCATGCGGGAAGCCATAGGGAAACACACCCTCGCGCTGGATCAGCCCCGCATTGCCGTAGGAGGTTTCCTCGCCGGCGCCGCGACGGTCGAGAAGCACCACCGACTTGCCGCGCCGCGCCAGATGGATGGCGGTGGAGATACCGACGATGCCGGCGCCGAGAACCACTACGTCAGTCTTCATTTGCAGCTGCCCCGTTTTCCGATCAAGACAAGCCGCGGCTTTGCTCGAGCCACGGCGCCAACGTCATTTCTTCTTCAGCGAGCGGCTGGAGAGGATGATCTGCTCGACGAGCAGTTCCAGCGATTTCATGATCTTCGGTATCCTCAAGGCAAAAGCGGCGGTATCGGCATCAATAGCCAAGCGGGCCTGCAAGGGCAAGCAAGGCGAGCCGACGGAGCGGACCTGCGGATGCAAGAAGGGCGACGTTGCCGCCGCCCATGTCCAACTACCTTGCGTTTGCGACCGCTCCGTCAGCCTCGACGCACCAGGCCCGCGACCAGCGAAATCACCAGGAAGACGAGGAAGAGGAAGAAAAGGACCTGCGCGATACCCGCCGAGGTACCCGCAACGCCACCGAAACCAAGTACACCCGCTATGATTGCCACAACGAGGAAGACAAGCGCATAGTATAACATAGCAATTCTCCTTGCCAGGATTACTGCAAAGCAAACGCCACAACTATCACTTTGTTCCAAATATCTTATGAAATGCGCTCTGAGAAAATCTTCATTCCCACGGACATTAACCATTCATTTACCATGATAGACAAAAGAGTCCCAAATCGAGACGGTTTGTACCGGAAATGCCCGGAACATTCGAGATACTCTGACGTTCCTCCTCCATGGAATATGCAGGGTCGAAATGAAGATGCCGATAGCACATATCTGGAAAACGGCGGTTGCAGCGGGTCGGGAGAGAAAAGATCTCCAGGCTGGCAATCTTCACATCGGTAAGACGATGCGCGATCTTTACGTCAATAGCAGCGAAGATCAGAGTGCGAAACTCGAACATCTTCTCGAACAACTTCGCCGGCGCGAACGGATGGCACAGAAGAAATAACCAAGCTTCCGCAAGACAATTGAAAAGCCGCCGCGGCCAGGGCCGGGCGGTTTTTCTTATGTCATCGCCTGTCTTCTTCTGTTTGCAACTTTACGCACCTCTGGTTGCCGAGCTTGTGTCGACCCTTTTCCTAGCGCCGTGACATCCACTCGTCGATCTGACGCTCCGCCTCGTCGCGTGCGACCCCGTAGCGGGCCTGAATACGCCCCGCAAGCTCCTGCCGACGACCATCGATGACGTCGAGATCGTCGTTGGTGAGCTTGCCCCATTGCGCCTGCACCTTGCCTTTCAGTTCATGCCATTTGCCTTCGACGATATCCCAATTCATTGCTTTGCCTTTCGGTTTGATGGGCCGCCACACGCGCGGCCCGTGAACTCAGTTGCGGGTCTTCGCATGGCTGTCGTGGCGCGCGGCAACCGTGTAACTGCCATCATCGACCTGCACCTTGACCTGCAAGCGGCCCGCAGGAGTGACGTGCCATTCGATGGTCGCGTCCTCGACAAGCAGAGCCGGGTCAACCTCGGCGCAGGCACCATAGGCGTGCTTGAAGGCCCCGGCGGTCGCCTTGGTCGCCGGCGAAAGCAGTTCGCGGCATTCGTCTACGGTTTCGAACGCCTCGGTCGGCGCCGGCACCTCGCGGCAGGCGTCCGTGGCCTGCATGCAGCCGACCAGGACCATGATGGCAGCTATGTGTTCCATGGGCATGCTCCCCAACGTCAAACTTGAGAACGGCAAACGGGGACGACTGCCCTCCTGTTCCACCGGACGAGATCTAATTTTTGTTGGAACCTTTGCCCACGTAGCGCGTTCGCCGCGCCCATGCCTCGCGCTTCAGATGCGCATGGACGCCGTTCCGGCAGCCGTCGCTGCCGGCGAGAGATGCTATGCCGGACCGGCGGCTATGGAACAAAACGCAGCAGTCGTCGTTTTCGCAACGATAACAAGTGCTGCGACTGCGGCCGAGCGATGGAGGAGATGCTGGGAGGCAAGGACACACCACACGTAGCTCGCCCATTGCGAGCAAGTCAAAGCTGGCCAATGACGCGGCACCGGGTGCGACAGATGCCTCATTGTCGTCATTCTGTTCGTCATCAGTCCCGACAAATCAATTTCAAGTAACCGATTCTATGTTCAACAGAGCAACCGGATAGGAACGCGTCATGAAGAAGATACTGATCGTAGCAAGCCTCATTCTCCCGCTGGCCGCCTGCACGCAAACAGAAAAGGGTGCGGCAATCGGCGCAACCGGTGGCGCCATTGTCGGCGGCGCAGCAACGGGCAATGTCAGAGGTGCTGCCGTGGGCGCAGCGATCGGCGGCGTTGCCGGTGCACTCATCGGGAATGCCAACGAACCGGGCCGCTGCATCTATCGCGACCGCTACGGCCGCCGCTATGAGGCCGCCTGCTGATCGGCACGAACAATGGAGAAACGGGCCTTGGCCCGTTTCTTCCGTTAAGGCGGGTTAGGCTCAAGGCCCGCGCTCAGCCGCCGCCGCTTCCGCTTTCTCCAGCTTTTCAAGCAGATCGACGAAGAGCTCAGGAACCGGCTCCTGTTCCAGCGCTTGATAGAGCGCCTTCAATCTGGCGCCGATCAGCCCGTGGGCATCCGAATTTTCCGCGGCCACACCCGGTCCTCCGCCCTGCCCTTCCCGTCTTTCGGTCCCGTCGTCCATGTTCTGAATCTACCGCCGCTTGCGGCCTTCCCGTTGTTTTCCACCCATCCGCACAGAAGACCGCCTGGCGAGTGTGCCGGATTTGCTCTAGGCCGAAAAACGTGTTCAAAACCATTCACGTATTCCGCCAGATGTCCCCTATCCTCAGAAAACAAACGAATCGTATTGCACCTAAGGAAGTCGTTGATGTCCCTTTCGACCCGGATCGCGCCACACCTGCCCTTCCTGCGCCGCTACGCCCGCGCCGTCACCGGTTCGCAGGCCGCGGGTGACGGATATGTGGCCGCCGTTCTCGAAGCCCTCATCGAGGACATCGGCCTCTTCCCGGATACGTCGAACGATCGAATCAGCCTCTACAAACTATTCTGCTCGCAGTTCGAGAAGATTTCGATCGATCTGACCGAAAACGCCTCGCCCTTTGCCTGGGAACAACAGGCGGCCGCGAACCTGTCGCTGATCGCGCCTGCGCCGCGCCAAGCCTTCCTGCTCGTCTCGGTCGAAGGCTTCTCGATCGCCGATGCGGCGGAGATCATGGGTCTGAGCCAGGGCGAATTTTCGAAGCTCTTGACGGTTGCCTCGGAAGACATCTCACGCCAGGTCGCAACCGATGTGTTGATCATCGAGGACGAGCCGCTGATCGCGCTCGACATCGAAGACATGGTGACAAGCCTCGGCCACAGGGTGACGGGCATCGCCCGCACCCATACTGAGGCGTTGGATCTCTATCGCAAGACATCCCCGAGGATGGTGCTCGCCGACATCCAGCTCGCCGATGGCAGCTCGGGCATCGATGCCGTCAACGAAATCCTCACTCAGGCGACGGTGCCGGTGATCTTCATCACCGCCTTCCCCGAGCGACTGCTCACTGGCAAGCGGCCGGAACCGGCCTTCCTCGTGACCAAGCCGTTCAATCCGGACATGGTGAAGGCTCTGATCAGTCAGGCGTTGTTCTTCGACGAGCACGCCCGCTCGGCTCGGCGCTGATCTTTCCCCTTCAGCCAGGCAGTTGCCGTTCCGGCGGCTGCTCACGGATTTCTTCGACGATTGCAAGGACGATGAGAGAAAGCGGCAGCGCCAGCATGGCGCCGACCGCGCCCCACATCCAGGTCCAGAAGACGATCGCAATGAACACCAGAAACGGATTCACCTCGAGTTCACTGCCGAGGATGGCCGGAATGGCGAGATTTTCCATGGCCAGGTGAACGACGAAGAAAGCCACGGCCGGCGCCAGCGCCAGCCACAGCACCTCGTGCGTCATCAGCCCGCCGACGACAAGGCTCAGCGTCATCACCGTCACGCCGAGATAGGGAATGAAGCTTGAGACAAAAGCAAACAGGCCCCAGAGCGGCGGCATGGCGAGGCCACCGACGAGTGCGATGACCATCGTCACAGTTCCGAGTGCCAGATAGATCAGGCTGGCGATGGAGAAGTACCGCGCCAGTGCATCTTCAATGGCATTCATGATGCGGATGGCGCTGAGGCGCTGCTCGCGGCCGGCAAAGGCGAGAATGATGGCTTTGCGCAGTTCCAGCCGGCCAAGCAGAAACAAACCGAGCGCTGCGAGAAAGATCAAAGTCTGTACGAGGGCCGGTGTCAGTCCCCCGACGGTGGCAGCGAGCATCGGGCCGGCGTTCTTCATAACGGTATCGGCAATCGCATCGTTCCCTACGCTCCGCGCGACCGCCAGCCGCAACCACTCAAACCGGTCGACAAAGGGCATGATGCGCGCCACGACGCCCTCGGCAAGCTTCGGCGCTTCGGAGGCGAGTGCCGTCAGCGGGCCGAGCAATGCGTTGACGAGGAAGGACAGACCGATCACGAAAATCATCGCCAGCAGCAGGCCGCCGAAGATCGGCGGCAAACCATAGCGCGCCAGTGCGTCAGCCGTGCGCCCGAGAACGATACCGACAACGATCGCGAGCGTGATGGGCAGCAGGATCGTCTCCATGGTGTAGATGGCAGCGGACCCGGCAATGACGAAGAGGCCGACGATGCTCCAGGCAACCATCAGATCGATACCGTCACGCCGCGGCGCGGTCGACGGCGCCGCCGTCGCAACGGCCGCCTCCTCTTCGACAATGCGTCTTGCGCGCTTGTACTCGTGTGAAGCACCGGCTCGCCGCAAGGTTTCCAAGATCACGCCTCGCTGTCCCTCAGGCATGCCTCGCTGTCCTTCATGCACGGACGCGCGACTGCCGTCCGGTCTTGCGGGCAGGACATCGAACTGCCCAGCCGCAGGCTTCGCCTCAGATTGCGGCACGCCGCCTGGATCGCGCTCGATCAATGACGTTCCGGTGGAAAGATATGCAGGGTCAGCGAGAGCAGACCGAGGCCGAGAATGATGACGAGCAAGGTGTTAGCGACACCCGCAGCGGTGTCCGGAATGAGACCGAAAGCGATCAGGACGCCCGCGAAAAGAAGGACACAGACCCGTGGTAGCCAATAGAGCATAGACAGTCCTCCCAAAGGTTGGCCCGGTTTTTTGGCCAGATTCTTGGTTCGGACGATAACGTGCGGGCTCGCCAATTGGTTCCCTGCGCGACCCAAGCGGCGCCACGAAAAACGCCGCCGGACAGGAGGTCCGACGGCGCTGAAAGCGTGATGCGGAAAAGCCCGTACCGCAGGGCTTAGGCGGCAGCGACGACGATGACCTCGACGAGGTATTCCGGGGTCGCAAGCTTGGCTTCGCCGGTAGCGCGCGCGGGGGTATGGCCCTGCGGAGCCCAGGCATCCCAGACGGAGTTCATCTTCGGGAAATCGGCCATGTCGGCAAGCCAGATGGTGGCCGAGAGGATGCGGGTCTTGTCGGTGCCGGCGAGCGCCAGAAGACGGTCGACTTCGGCAAGCGCCTGCTTCGTCTGCGTCACGACATCGTCACCGGCGTTACCGACCTGGCCGGCGAGGTAAACGGTGTTGTTGTAGACCACGGCCTGGCTCATACGGGGGCCGGTTTCGAAACGCTTGATTTCCATGATCGTGTTCCTGAGGTTGGGCCGAACGGTCGTCCGGCCGAAAAGCGGCTGCCCGCCGCCCAGAGGCGAGAAGTGAAGGCGGCGCGACACCTCTACACCATCGTGTCTTGATGTCAAAGAAGCCGGGCAGTGGCTGCCCGGCTTCTCTTGTTTCCTCGGCGAAAATCAGCGGTGATGGATCAGGCCGCCTGCTTCTTCTTCGCCAATCGTGCCTTGATGCTCTCCACGTCCGCACGCGGCGTCGCGGCAAACAGCGTCCTGGTATAGCTGTGTTTCGGATCGGCGAAGACCTCGTCACGGCTGCCATATTCGACGGCTTCGCCGAAATACATCACCATGACGTCGTCGGCGATGTAACGCACGACCGAGAGGTCATGGCTGATGAAGACGTAGGTCAGCTTGAGCTCGTCCTGCAGATCGGCGAGCAGGTTCAAGACCTGTGCCTGAACCGAAAGGTCGAGCGCCGATACCGGCTCGTCGAGCACCAGCAGCTTCGGGTTCAGCATCAGCGCGCGCGCAATGGCGATACGCTGGCGCTGGCCACCGGAGAACATGTGCGGGTAGCGGTTGAAGTGCAGGTCGGTGAGACCGACCTTCTTCAACATCGTCATCGCCCGATCGCGACGCTCGTCGGCGGGCGTATCGGTATTGATGACCAGCGGCTCCATCAGGATGTCGCCGATCTTCTGACGCGGGTTGAGCGAGCCGTAAGGGTTCTGGAAGACGATCTGCACCTTGCGGCGCATCTCCGGCGTCATGTCGCCCTTGGCGATGTCGATCTTCTTGCCTTCGATCAACAGCTCGCCCGAGGTCGCCGGGTCGATCAGAGTGAGGATGCGGCCAAGCGTGGACTTGCCGCAGCCGCTCTCGCCGACGATCGCCAGCGTCTTGCCCTGTTCGACGCTGAAGCTCACGCCCTTCAAGGCATGAACGGTCTTTGCCTTCTTTATAAGGCCGCCGGGGATATGGTAGTCGCGCACCAGGTTGCGCGCTTCAAGGATCACGCTCATTGGGCCGCTCCTTCATCGACGAAGAGTTCGGAGATCGTCGGCAGACGATCGCCGGTCGCGTTGTCCGGCAAAGCCGCCAGAAGTGCGCGGGTATAGTTGCTCTTCGGATTTTCGAAGAGCGTCAGCACGTCGGCCTCTTCCATCTTGCGGCCCTTGTACTGCACGACCACCCGGTCGGCGGTCTCCGCGACCACGCCCATGTTGTGCGTGATCATGATCAGGCCCATCTTGTGCTCGGCCTGCAGCTTCATCAGCAGGTCGAGGATCTGCTTCTGGATCGTCACGTCGAGCGCGGTGGTCGGCTCGTCGGCGATCAGAAGCTTCGGGTTGCAGGCGATCGCGATCGCGATCATCACACGCTGGCACTGGCCGCCCGACATCTGATGCGGGAAGTGACCGAGCCGCTCGGCCGGATCGGGAATGCCGACCGCCTCGAACAGTTCGATGGCGCGCTTGCGGCGGCCGGCCTTGTCGAGACCCATGTGGATGCGCAGCACTTCCTCGATCTGGAAGCCGACGGTGAAGCACGGGTTGAGGCTGGCGATCGGCTCCTGGAAGATCATGGCAATATCCTTGCCGATGATCTTGCGTCGCTCGTTCGCCGACATGCCCAAGAGGTCGCGGCCGTTGAAGGTGAGCTTGTCGGCCGTCACCTTCGCCGTCCAGGGCAGAAGTCCCATGGCGGCCAGCATCGACACGGACTTGCCCGAGCCGCTCTCGCCGACGATCGCCAGAACCTCGCGTTCGTGGACCTTCATGGAGACGCCGTTGACGGCGCGGAAGGGACCGGCGGCCGTCTGGAATTCGACGACCAGGTTTTCGATTTCGAGAAGCGCCATGATCAGGACCTCTTCAGCTTGGGATCGAGAGCATCGCGCAGGCCGTCCCCCATCAGGTTGATTGCCAGCACCGTGATCAGGATCGCGATACCCGGAAGCGTGACCACCCACCAGTGGCTGCTGATGAACTCGCGGGCCTCGGCGAGCATCGTGCCCCATTCCGGTGTCGGCGGCTGGGCGCCCATGCCGAGGAAGCCGAGGGCTGCAGCGTCGAGAATGGCGCTCGAGAAGGAGAGCGTCGCCTGGACGATCAGCGGCGCCATGCAGTTGGGCAGGATCGTCTTGAACATCAGGCGGCCATGTCCGGCGCCGGCGACCTTGGCGGCAACCACGTAGTCACGGGTCTTTTCGCTCATGACGGCCGCACGCGTCAGGCGCACGAAGTGCGGCTGGAAGACGAGCGCGATCGCGATCATGGCGTTGACGAGGCCCGGCCCAAGAACCGCGACAAGAACCAGGGCGAGCAGCAGCGACGGGAAGGCGAGGATGATGTCCATCACGCGCATGATGACGGTATCGACCCAGCCACGGAAGTAGCCGGCGATGACGCCAAGCGCGATGCCGCCGACGAGCGACAACGTCGTCACGATGACGCCGACGAACAGCGAGAAGCGCGTGCCGTAGATCAGACGGGACAGCATGTCGCGGCCGACGGCGTCGGTACCGAGCAGGTAGGCGGCGCGGCCGCCCTCCTGCCAGACCGGCGGAACCAGAACCGCATCACGGTACTGCGCCACCGGATCATGGGGCGCGATCCACGGCGCAAAGACCGCCAGCAGGACGAGGAGCAGGAAGAACACGAGGCCGATGACAGCGCCGCGGTTCTCGGAGAAATAATACCAGAACTCGGCCAGTCGCGCCCGGCGGGACGGATCGGTCGAAACGGCGCTTGTTGCAGCAGCTTGAGACATGACGCCCTCCTTAGTGCCGGATACGCGGATTGATCAGACCGTAGAGCAGGTCGACGATGAGATTGACCACCATGATCACCGCAGCGATGACCAGCAGGCCCCCCTGGATGACGGCGTAGTCACGACGCGACACCGAATCCACCATCCACTTGCCGATACCCGGCCACGAGAAGATCGTCTCCGTCAGGATCGCGCCGGCGAGCATGACGCCCACCTGCAGACCGATGGTGGTGACCACCGGGATCAACGCGTTGCGCAGCGCATGGACGCCAACGACGCGGAAGGTCGAAAGGCCCTTGGCGCGCGCCGTGCGGACGTAATCTTCAGAGAGGACTTCAAGCATCGCCGAGCGCGTCTGGCGCGCGATGACCGCAAGCGGAATGGTGCCAAGCACGATCGTCGGCAGGATCAGGTGGCTGACCGCCGACTTGAAGGCGCCGGCCTGGCCGGACAACAGCGAGTCGATCAGCATGAAACCGGTAACCGGCGGGAAGAAGTACATCAGCGAGATACGGCCCGAGACCGGCGTCCACTGCAGCATGCCGGAGACCAGCATGATGAGCAGCAGGCCCCACCAGAAGATCGGCATGGAGAAGCCGACGAGTGCGGTGCCCATCATCGCCTGGTCGATGGCCGAGCCGCGCTTGATCGCCGCAATCACGCCGGCCGGAATGCCGAGGATGATCGCAAACAGGATCGCGCAGAGCGAAAGCTCGACGGTGGCCGGGAACAGCTCGAAGAACTGGTCGATGACCGGCTTCTTGGTCACGATCGAAGTACCGAAATCCCCGTGGAGCACGCCCCAGAGATAGTCGAGGTACTGAACCACGATCGGCCGGTCGAAACCGAGCGCATGTGAAATTTCCGCATGCCGCTCCGGCGACATGACGCGCTCGCCCGAAAGCAGCGCAACCGGATCGCCCGGAAGCAGGCGAATGAAGGAGAAGGCGATGATGGAGACCCCGACGAAGGTCGGTATCAGGACAGCCAATCGCCCCAAGAGAAATCGGAACATGTTAAACCCCGCGCCATGTTGCCGCGGCATTGTATCCCGCCGCTGGCACCACTGCATGCTTTCCCACTTAACGGCGAAGCATACAGCAAGTCGAAATGCCACAGCGACCTTTTGCGCTCCAGGAGGAACTCGGGTCGCTATAGTGGATGCAAAGAGGGGCGCTTGCCCTTGGCAAACGCCCCCTTAAGGATCAGTTAACTAAATTACTCGGTGATGTCCACGCCGTCGAAGGCAAAATCGCCGAGCGGGCTCTGAACGAAGCCCTCGACATTCTTGCGCATCGGCACGACGGAGAGCGAGTGGTCGATCGTCGCCCACGGCGCCTCGCGCTTGAAGACGGCCTGGGCCTCTTCGTAGAGCTTGGTGCGCTCGGCGATATCCGAGGTTTCCTTCGCCTTCTTCACGAGGGTGTCGAATTCCTGGTTGCACCACTGCGCACGGTTGTTGCCGCCGACAGCATTGCAGCCGAGAAGCGTGTCGAGGAAGTTGTCCGGGTCGCCGTTGTCGCCGGTCCAGCCGAGGATGACGGCACCGTCACGATCCTTCGCCTTGGACTTGTCGAGGTATTCGGCCCATTCGTAAGAGACGATCTCGACCTTGACGCCGACCTTGGCGAAGTCCGACTGCATCAGTTCAGCTGCGCGGCGAGCGTTCAGCATGTACGGACGCGAAACCGGCATTGCCCAGAGCTTCATCGACAGGTCCTTGACGCCTGCGTCCTCGAGCATCTTCTTGGCTGCTTCCGGCTCGTAGGTGTCGTCTTCAAGCTTGTCGTTGTAGGACCACATCGTCGGCGGGATCGGGTTGACGGCCGGCTGGGCAGCGCCCTGGAAGACGGCGTCGACGATTGCCTGCTTGTTGATCGCCTTGTTCAGCGCCTTGCGCACTTCCGGCTTGTCGAACGGAGCCTGGGTCGTGTTGTAGGCGAGGTAGGCGACGTTGAGGCCGGCCTGTTCCATGACCTTCAGGTTCGGGTCAGCCTTCATCTTTTCGACGTCGGCAGCGTTCGGATACGGCATCAGGTGGCATTCGCCGGCCTGGAGCTTCTGGAAGCGAACCGAAGCGTCGGTGGTGATTGCGAAGACGAGGTCGTCGATCTTCTGCTTGCCGCCCCAGTAGTCCGGGTTCGCCTTGTAGCGGATGACAGCATCCTGCTGGTACGCGACGAAGGCGAACGGACCGGTGCCGAGCGGCATCTGGTTCATCTGCTCCATCTTGCCGTCAGCCTGCAGCTTGTCGGCATATTCCTTCGACAGGATCGAAGCGAACGGCATCGCGATATTGGCGAGGAACGGAGCTTCCTTGCGCGTCAGGGTGAACTTGACGGTCAGGTCGTCAACCTTTTCGACCGACTTGATGACTTCCGGGAAGCCCATGCCGGCTGCGTATTCCCACGAAGCGCCGGTGATGTACTTGTTCCACGGATTGTCGGCCTTCAGCTGGCGCTCATAGGAGAACACCACGTCGTCGGCGGTCAGCTCGCGGGTCGGCGTGAAGAACTCGGTCGTCTGGAACTTGACGCCCGGACGCAGCTTGAACGTGTATACGAGACCGTCGTCGGAAATCGTCCAGCTCTCGGCAAGGCCCGGCTCGACTTCGGTCGTGCCCTTCTTGAACTCGAGCAGGCGGTTGTAGACCGTGTGTGCCGCCGCGTCGAACGTCGTGCCGGCGGTATACAGGCCCGGGTCAAAACCCTCAGGCGAACCTTCCGAGCAATAGACGAACGTCTTCGACCAGGCAGAGCCGGCCATCAGCGTGGCAAGCGCCGTCGCTGCAAACAGAGTAGTGAGCTTTTTCATGAGCTTTGCTTCCCAGATTTGTTTTTGTTCTCGTGTTTTCCTGACGCGGAATGCCGTTGCCCCCCGGTCAAGGCCGGATGGAACGACATTTGGCGTCGCATTGCAATAAGTCGCCGCATAAATTTGTCTATGCGAAAAATTCGCCCGCAGGTAGAGCCGGGATCTCTGTCCACTGTTTTAGAATCGACTGACGAATCAATGCAGCGCGACACCTTCGAACCAAGGCTTCCCGGCTGTTTCCGCAGGGTTTACAACGTGCCTTGTTCGTCCCTCCACCGGGGCTAGTCTCGCCCCGGATGCCCGCCTTTATTCTAGCGCGAACGGCGGGCCTGCGGAATACACGATCATCCGCCTCACGAGAGTGAGATTCGGTACCGACAGGTTTCCGTCAATCCCAAGATACTATGGTAGAAATCACCAACAGGATTGTGCAATAGAATGTATACAAAACTCGGGGGAGACAATCGACGTGCCCAGACGTCCTTGGGAGGGACTGGCAGCCGCCTTTTACAGTTTGCCGTCTTTCGGCAGGTTTGCCGAGGGACGGGCATGATGCTTGCTGCCAGCAATGCCGGCGCCGATCTTTGCCGGTTGATCGCTCCGGCGCGCCGGATAGACTGCCGCGCGACGACAAGGGGATAGCCATTCCGTGGCGGCTTTGCTGGAAAATCACAGGCGATACGATCTTCGCGACGAACTTGAGAAAGCGCTGAACCGCGTAGACTTCTTCCGCATCTTCCACACGATGGCGCTCAGGTTCGGCTTCAGCCATTTCGGCATTCTTCAGCTCGGCAACGAGAACGACGCGTGCATGCTGTCCACCCGCCTGGTGCTGCATGATCTTCCCTCCGGGCTTGCCGAGGAATACGACAAGCGCCACCGCTTCGGTGACTCCCTCTTCTACAAGACGCTGCACCGGTCGGCGATTTCCTCCGTCTGGCGGACGGACGACCCGGGCTGCGACACCAGCCAGAATTTGCTCGTGCAGCTCGGTTTCGAGCTGCTGCTCAGCGTGCCCGTGCATACGGCTGCCACCGGCGCGCGCTACGCCGTTCTCTTTCTCGGTGATGGCGATGACATCGGCCGCACCGAGCATGTCGAAGTCGCCTATGACGCGGTCTCAGCCTTCGACTACTTCTATCGCATCGCGCTGGCCAACAAGACCGGCATGGGCCTAACGCCGCGGGAGACCGAAATTCTCAAGTGGATCTCGCACGGGAAGACGGCAAGCGAGATCGCTCTCATCGTTTCCGTGTCGGAGCACACCGTGAATTCCCACACCGCAACGATCCTGAAAAAGCTTGATGTCGTCAACCGCACCCAGATGGTGGCGAAGGCGATCCGAGAACAGATCATCCAGTGACAGCCGATGCGTGGTATCCCACTACACCACGCCCAACGAACAGGACGCCTGCAAATCAGCAAGGGTATCGGTCATGACGCGAAAAGCTCACATCCTGCTCGTTGACGACGATCCGACTGAAAACCTGATCCTGCGCGCCTTGATCCGCAAGGTGAGCAATATCGAGATCGAGCTGCATTACTGCCAGACGATGGAGGGCGCGCTGGAGTTCCTGCGCTCGGGCAAGCCGGTGTCGATGATCCTCCTGGACAACCGACTTCAGCCGCAGCGCGATTTCCGCGAGACCGTGCCGGCGCTTCGGCACCAGGGTTACATCGGGCCGATCGGGGTGATTTCGGCGTCGCTCGCCGATCCCTACTTTCAGAATCTGGAGGAGTACGGTGCCGACTTCCGCATCGACAAGGCGGAAATCGACCCGACCGCGATCGATTTCATATTGCGGGAATATCTGCCGCAGGGGTGAACCCAGCGAAGCTCCGCTACAGCGCCGCGCGTTCTATCAGACGCGCAAAGGTCGCTGTAGCACTTTGATTTGCTGCATATCTTTGTCCTTAAAACGAGGTCGATTTAAGGTGACATGCACTAGGCCCTGGATCGTCAGGCAGCCGTGGTCTGCGGACGCTTCGTTTCTTCGAGACCGAGCAGGAAGTTGATCTGGGGACGCGCCTTGACGAGGTCGTCGATCGTGTAGCCCTGAAGCACCTCAAAGAAGGCGTTGAGCGCCTTGCGGAGCGCCGAATTGAGGCCACAGCTATCGACGAGCGGACAGTCGATCTCGCCGGCCTCGAAGCATTCCGCCATGGCGAAGCTGTCTTCCGTTACCTTGACGACATCGAACAGGGTGATGGCGGATGCGGGCTTCGGCAGGCGCACGCCGCCATTGCGGCCGCGGACGGTCTCGACAAGGCCGGCCTTGGTCAGCGGCTGCAGGATCTTGAAGAGAAACAACTCGGAAACGCCATAGGCCCTGGCGATTTCGGGAATGCGGCTGAGCTTTTCTCCGTTGGCGGCGCAGTACATCAACATGCGAACCGCGTAGTTCGTTTGTTTCGTCAGACGCATCATTCACTCCGGCATTCGAGAGGTTCACGAGTTCATCATATAGGACGGATCGTAGTTTGGAACAATTCCAAAAAGCTCGAAAATTCACTTCTTGTTGAGTGTTAACCGTTTCCCGATTGACTGTTCTGGGCGCTGAGGTCAAGAAAGATGAGCATTTTTGTTAACTTAGCTCAAACAAGAAAATGGAGGAAGCGATGTCCGTTTCAAGAGCAGCGATGGGCGTTTTGTCCCTGACGGCAACCCTGCTTACGACGAGCGCCGCCTGGGCCGACGGTGAGGTCAATATCTATTCCTACCGGCAGCCCGATCTGATCAAGCCGCTGCTCGACGCCTTCACCAAGGAAACCGGCATCACCACCAACGTGCTCTTCCTCGACAAGGGCCTCGTCGAGCGCATCCAGGCCGAAGGCGCCAACTCGCCGGCCGACGTGATCCTGACGGTCGACATCAGCCGCCTGACCGAAGCCAAGGACGCAGGCGTCACCCAGCCGGTCGTCAACGAGACGATCAGCAAGGACATCCCGGCACATTTCCGCGATCCTGACGGCAACTGGTTCGGCCTCACCACGCGCGGCCGCGTCGTCTACGCTTCCAAGGACCGCGTCGCCCAGGACGACATCACCTATGAAGAACTTGCCGATCCGAAGTGGAAGGGCAAGATCTGCACCCGCGACGGCCAGCACTCCTACAACATCGGCCTGTTCGCCTCGATGATCGCCCACCATGGCGAAGCCGAAACCGAGAAGTGGCTGACGGGCCTCAAGAACAATCTCGCCAAAAAGCCCGACGGCGGCGACCGCGACCAGGCCAAAGCGATTCTCGCCGGCGAATGCGACCTCGCACTCGGCAACACCTACTATGTCGGTCTGATGCTGACCAACGAGAAGGAGCCGGAACAGAAGGATTGGGCTGCCGCCATCAAGGTGCTCTTCCCGAACGCCAAGGACCGCGGCACGCACGTCAACATCTCGGGCATGGCACTCGCCAAGAACGCCCCGAACAAGGACAACGCGCTGAAGCTGATGGAATTCCTGTCGGAAGGCGAAGCCCAGAAGATCTACGCCGAGCAGGTCTACGAATATCCGGTGCTCCCGGGTGCCGAGCCCTCCGACGTGGTCAAGTCCTTCGGCACGATCAAGCCCGACGAGCTGCCGTTGGCCGACATTGCCGCCAACCGCAAGAAGGCATCGGAACTGGTCGACAAGGTCGGCTACAACGACGGTCCGCAGGACTGATCAAAACCATCGCATGAATTGGAGGCAGCGGGCCGTGTGCCCGCTGTTTTCGTTTTGATGACAGCATCGCGCCTTATGTGGCGACGCGGCTCGACGGGCAGAGGCCTACTGACCCTGCGCCCTCAGTTCGCCGGCATAATCGAGGATCGCCTTGCGCCGTTCCGGCGTGCCGGGATGGGTCGCCAAGATGCTGGTATCGGAACTGTCGCCAAGCTCCTTTTCGAGCAGGTCGAAGAACCGTGCGATCGCGGTTGGGTCACGCTTGGCCTTCAGCATCAGTTCCACCGAATGCCGATCCGCCGCCCCTTCCGCGCTACGCGAATAGGAGAGCGTAAGGAGGCCAGCGCCCTGCACCAGAATGTCTTCAGCACCGGACCCGATGTCGCCGCCGATCATCATGATCAGCCCGGCGACGCCGGCGGCACGGTAGATCTGCCGCAGGCTATGCTCGAGCTCGACGTGACCGATCTCGTGCGCCAGCACACCGACGATCATTTCGGTATCGTCGCCGGCAAGCTCGATCAGCTCATCGGTGACAATCAGCGTGCCGTCGGGTAGCGCGAAGGCATTCGGGCCGATGGTGCCACCCTTGCGGAAGTTGAGGCTATATCCGCCCTCGCCGCGATCGGACTGGCGCGCGATCGCGTTGAACCCGTCACGGATCTTGTTCTGCCGCTCAGCTGCAAGCGCCGACGTGTCGAGCAGCGTTCGATCCATTGTTTCCAAGGTGCTTGCCGACATGATCTTCGGCACGATCGGCGGCGTCACCAGCACGGCGACTTCGACGAGCGCCGGCACGGCATAACGATAGATGGCCACGCCGCAGAGCACGGTCGCCAAAACGACCGCGATCAGGCGCGGGTGGAAACGCTCCCACTCGTGGACGAGACTGGTTTTTCCCTTCCGTTTGAGGAAGCGATCCATGGCGTCGTTGTCGGTCGTCTCGAACAGCGAACCGTCGGGAAACTCGACACGACGCGGAATGGCGCCGACAGGCGCGGAAATGTCGACGGCGGCAAGCACGCCGCCTGCAAGTTCGACACCGTCCTCACCCAAGGCCTTGACGCCGCCGCCATCTTCGATCAGCCGCGAGGGCACCGACCGGCTGGAACCGGCCGGATGCCACTCGCCAACAGCAATCTCTGTGACGCTAGAAGCCAAAGTCGAAGCCTTCGAAATCCATGAACTCCGAACCAACGGCCGAACCTTCCTGGGCGATCTTGTCGAACATCTCGCCGACATTACCTTCGAAATGTACACCCGTATGTTCATTGACATAGCGCGTCATGCGCACCGCAGCCCAGGGACGCATCAGGCCCAGTGTGAAGAGGGTGACGATCACGTTGGTGATCGCGATCCAGGCGTAACGGCCCCGCGACAGATCGCTCGTCAGCTGATGCTTGCCATCGAAGGTCGTTGCCGACCAGGCGACGTTGCGAACGCCAGCACGATAGAACAGCGTCGCGACCCCGAAGATCGAGAAGAACGCGATGTAGCCGATGACGAACACCGCAATCAGCGAAACCTGCATTTCCGGGGTGGCCACATAGGAACCGTCGAACAGCGTCATGATCACGGCCAGGTTGAGGAAACCGATAAAGGCGATGATCAGCAGGCCAGCAACGATGATGGCCGCCGACAGGAACCAGGACTTGTAGATCGCACCGACCGATGGATCGGTCGTAAATGCCCTTTGTCCGTAACGCAGGTTGCTGCCGATGTAGCGGTAGGACCAGCGGCTGGCGAGCGGCACCAGGATTCCGAGCGTCAGAACCGAGATGACCGGACCGACGATAAAGGCGAGGAACGCACCACCGACGCCGCCGACGAAATCGAACCGCACATTGCGATAGCTGGTGACGCGGGCGCTGAAACGCAGGCCCCTAACGACCAGCCACGGCACGAAGACCACCAGCAGCAGCGCAAGGATGATGCCGGCGATCGGTACGAAGGTCAGCATGACGTTGTAGAAAATCAGGTAGGCGAACACGATCACCCGGCCGATCAGGATCTGCTTGCCCTTCGCATGATATTCGAAGGCGCGCCCGAGCAGCACAGTATTGCCATAGAAATAGCGGTTGCGGCGGACTTTTGCCCAGGCGGAATAGATGCCGAGCGTGATGATCGTCAGCAGCACGTTGACGATCCAGATGCCAAAATACTCTTTTCCGCTACCGCTGAACGACAGGCGGTGGAAATTGTCCGGTACCCTCTGCGTCGACGTCCCTTGCATCGACGCCGTTTCGGCCACGACCATGATAAAACCTCTCAATGAAATCAGCTTGCGGCCGCCCGCTAACAGACAGGCGCCGCGTTGCGACAGGATGACGTCATTTGTGAACCCAGCGAACTGTGGCTATCCCCCCGGATGAGCCTTCCATGCAAAAGAACGATCGAAATGCCTGCAATATTCGACCGAGGCGCGAATCAATTTTCAGCGCCTCGGGGATATCAAATTAGTTGCAGCGCAGCATGGCATGCAACAGGAAAGGAGCTCCCGAGGGAGGTCCCCGGCGCGCAACAAAAAAGGGCCTCCCGAAGGAGGCCCTGGAGGCGGGAGGATCTTTGTCCCGTCGTTACTTCATCGTCGGCATGACGAACTCGGCACCATCCTTGATGCCCGAGGGCCAGCGCTCGGTGATGGTCTTCGTGCGGGTCCAGAACTTGATCGAGTCCGGGCCATGCTGGTTCAGGTCGCCGAAGGACGAGGACTTCCAGCCGCCAAAGGAGTGGTAGGCGAGCGGAACCGGGATCGGCACGTTGACGCCAACCATGCCGATGTTGATGCGCGAGGCGAAGTCGCGGGCCGCATCGCCGTCACGGGTGTAGATCGCGACGCCGTTGCCATATTCGTGCTTCATCGGCAGGTCGAGGGCTTCCTCGTAGTTCTTGGCGCGAACGACCGAGAGAACCGGTCCGAAGATTTCCGTCTTGTAGATGTCCATGTCCGGGGTGACATGGTCGAACAGGCAGCCGCCGATGAAGTGGCCGTTTTCATAGCCCTGCAGCTTGAAGTCGCGGCCGTCGACCACGAGCTCAGCACCCTGCTCGACACCGCTGTCGATCAGGCTTCTGATGCGCTGTTCGGCTTCCTTGGTGACGACCGGACCCATGTCGGCCTTTTCGTCGGTGTAGGGACCGATGCGCAGGCTTTCGACCATCGGGGTCAGCTTCTGAATCAGGCGGTTGGCGGTTTCTTCACCGACCGGGACGGCAACCGAGATCGCCATGCAGCGCTCGCCGGCCGAGCCGTAGCCGGCGCCCATCAGCGCATTGGCGGCCTGGTCGAGATCGGCGTCGGGCATGATGATCATGTGGTTCTTGGCGCCGCCGAAGCACTGGGCGCGCTTGCCGTTCATCGCTGCCGTGCCATAGACGTAGCGGGCAATCGGGGTCGAGCCGACGAAGGTAACGGCGGCAATATCCGGATGGGTCAAGATCGCGTCGACGGCGCCCTTGTCGCCGTTGACGACGTTGAGGATACCTGCCGGCAGGCCGGCTTCAATCATCAGTTCTGCGAGGCGCATCGGAACGGACGGGTCACGCTCGGACGGCTTCAGGATGAAGGCGTTGCCGCAGGCGATCGCCGGGGCGAACATCCACATCGGGATCATCGCCGGGAAGTTGAACGGCGTGATGCCGGCGCCGATGCCGACGGCCTGGCGGATCGAGTACATGTCGATGCCGGGGCCTGCACCTTCGGTAAATTCGCTCTTCTGCAGATGCGGAATGCCGATGACGAATTCGCAGACTTCGAGGCCGCGGACGAGGTCACCTTTGGCGTCTTCGACGGTCTTGCCGTGTTCGCGCGAGAGGATCTCGGCGAGTTCGTTCATATGCGTGTTCAGGAGCTCGACGAACTTCATGAAGACGCGGGCACGGCGCTGCGGGTTGGTGGCCGCCCATTTCGGCTGCGCCGCCTTGGCGCTTTCGACCGCTGCCGCAAGCTCCGCCTCGCTTGCGAGCGCAACGGTGCCCTGCACTTCGCCGGTTGCCGGGTTGAAGATGTTGCTGACGCGACCGCTCTTGCCGGCGACGCGCTTGCCATCGATGAAATGACCGAGTTCGTACATGGTTGGTTCCTCCAGACCTTGATTGTGGCGGCATGATCGCACTACGATTTCAACAAAGCAATTTCCGATATTCAGCAACCGTTGTGCAAAAACTAAAGTCCATGATGTTGAGACGAGGTATCTGCCTATGAATTGGGACGATGTGAGAATGTTTCTAGCCGTGGCGCGCACCGGGCAGATCCTGGCGGCATCGAAGCGGCTCGGCGTCAACCATGCCACGCTCAGCCGCCGGGTGACGGCGCTCGAGGAAACCTTGAAGACCCGGCTTCTCGTGCGCCGGCCGAATGGCTGCGAGCTGACCGCCGAAGGGGAAATCTTCCTGACGGCAGCCGAGCGGATGGAGACGGAGATGCTGGCGGCGCAATCGCAGATCGGCCGGATCGACACGGCGATCGCCGGCACGGTGCGCATCGGCGCGCCCGACGGCTTCGGCGTCTCGTTCCTGGCGCCGCGCCTTGGGCGGCTGACGGCCCGCTATCCGGAGCTGAAGCTGCAGCTGGTGCCGGTGCCGCGTTCCTTTTCGCTGTCGCAGCGCGAGGCCGATATTGCAATCACCATCGAGCGACCGGAACAGGGGCGCCTCGTCTCCTCGAAGCTTACGGATTACACGCTCGGTCTTTACGCCTCATCGGACTACCTGGAAAAACACGGGACGCCGCAGACGATTGACGATCTGAGGGAACATCGCCGCATCGGCTATGTCGAGGACCTGATCTTCACGCCATCTCTGAATTTCTCCGCCGAGATCATGCGAAGCTGGGACGCCTCGTTCGAGATCTCCAGCGCCACCGGCCAGACGGAAGCCGTGCGCTCCAGCGCCGGCATCGGCATCCTGCACAACTATATCGCCCGCCACACGCCGGAGCTCAAACGCATCCTGCCGGAAACGACGATCCGCCGCGCCTATTGGACCACCTATCACGAAAGCGCCCGGGACCTCGTGCGCGTGCGCACGGTGGTCACCTTCCTGCAGGAATTGGTAACGGCGGAACATCAGATCTTCGTCTGAGACCGGACCGGGCCAGGATGCACGAGAGACGGCGCGTCCGCGGGGCGCACGAGCACGATCAACGGGAGCGGCGCACCGAGGCGCTTCAAACGAGAAAGAGAAGAAATAAGGAGAATGGTACGGTTTCCAGAAGCCGTTTTTTTGTCCCACATTTTTCGAAGTGCCTGAGTTTGCTTGCTTTTCAGAATTCCTGCGGGCCCACCATGCGTCACATCGCATCGTAAACTCTGAAGTCTGAAACTGCGGGCTCTGGGACGCAAATCCCCAAAGCCCGCAAATTAAGGCTTACGGCTGCAGATTGACGGTAAGCTTTGCGATTTCACCGTTAAAGGCGAACGGGACCTGATAATCAGTTTCATCTACACCTGTGCGAGTATCGACGCCCACATCGAAAGTCTCATCCCAAGGCATGAGCGCCGGGATCGTGTGTGGTATTTTCGTGTTCGCGACCTCCTTGCCGTCCACCTTCAGGACGCCAGTGCCGCCCTTGCCCATGCCGGGTCCGTCAGATTTGAAATCGAACACCAGCGTGTGCTTGCCGGATGAAAGGGTGTCCTGCCCCTCCCAACGGAAGCGCTCCATATTGACGAAGTTGTACAGAAATACGGGTTTGCCCTTGAGGAGATAGAACCCGTATCCACCGAAGCGCCCCCCCGTGGTGACGAGCATACCTTCGCCGCCGTTTTCGGGAACGGTTACCTCTGCGGTGATCGTGTAGGATTTGTTGATGACGTTGGGTGCATTGCTTGTCGGAATACCTGGCATCACGCCGGCGTAGCTGAACTCCTTCCGTCCGGCGGTGGCGCTCGGCCGTGGCGTCTCAAGGCGTTCCAGGATCGAGTTGTCCAATGGGAAGACGTCGTACTTCGCCGCTTCCATCAGAAACAGTTCCTGCATCTGGTGCAATTTTTCCGGCATTTTTGCAGCAAGGTCGTTGTTCTGGGAATAGTCCTCAGTGAGGTTGTACAGTTCCCATTTATAGCCATCGACGACGTCCGGCATCGCCGTCGTGCCCATCAACCACGGCGCTGCTGGTGGTGTCGTGCAGGCATACCAGCCATCGCTGTAGATGCCGCGATTGCCGAACATTTCAAAGTATTGCGTTTTGCGGGCAGATGAGGCTTGGGCATTGTCCCATGTATAGGCCATGCTCACGCCTTCGATCGGTTTCTGCGCAACGCCATCGACCATAACCGGGGCGGTTATGCCTGTTGCTTCGAGGATCGTAGGAACGATATCGATCATGTGGTGGAACTGAGTGCGAACTCCACCGGCTTCCTTGATCCGTGCGGGCCAGGACATCGCCATGCCCTGACGCGTGCCGCCGAAGTGCGAAGCAACCTGCTTCGTCCATTTGAACGGCGTGTCAAACGCCCATGACCAGGCAACCGACATATGCGGATAGGTTTGGTTGGAGCCCCATTTATCATAGAACGCCATCTGCTCTGCGACCGGCATCTGCATGCCTTCGATCGTGATCAGTTCGTTCGGGGTTCCGAGCACGCTTCCTTCGGCGCTGGTGCCGTTGTCACCTTCAATGTAGATGACGAGGGTGTTGTCGAGCTTACCCAGATCATCGACGGCCTGGATAACCCGCCCGATCTCATGGTCCGAGTAGGCCACGTAGGCAGCAAACACCTCAGCCTGGTGCGCGAACAGCTTCTTGCTCTCTTCGTCGAGAGAATCCCATTTCGGGAGGCTCTCTGGCCATTCGGTTAGCTGCGTGTTGGCGGGAATGACGCCGAGCTTTTTCTGATTGGCGAAAATCTGCTCGCGCAACTCGTTCCACCCCATGTCAAACTTGCCCTTGAACTTGTCGATCCATTCCTTGGTTGGATGGTGGGGGGCATGAGTGGCACCGGGCACGTAGTAAACGAGGAACGGCTTGTCGGGTGCTGCCGCATTTAGCTGCTTTATATGATCAATGGCGTTGTCGGCCGTGTCCGTTATGAGGTTGTAGTCGGGCTTACCGGTCCAGGGGAAAATCTGGGTGGTGTTCTGGAACAGGTACGGCTCCCATTGATTGGTGTCGCCACCCATGAACCCATAGAAGTAGTCGAAGCCCATACCCGTCGGCCATTGATCGAACGGACCAGCGGCGCTGTACTGAAAAGCGGGCGTGTTGTGGTTCTTTCCGAACCAGGACGTGGCGTAGCCGTTCTGCTTCAGGATCTCGCCGATCGTAGCGTTCTCTATGCCGATGATCGAGTCATAGCCGGGATAGCCGGTTGCCTGCTCGGAGATGACGCCGAAACCCGCTGAATGGTGATTGCGGCCGGTGATAAGCGCGGCGCGCGACGGCGAGCAGAGCGCGGTGGAATGGAACTGCGTAAAGCGCAACCCCGCGTTTGCGACACGGTCGAGTGCCGGCGTGGGGATCACGCCTCCGAAAGTGCCCGCAACGCCGTATCCAGCGTCATCGGTCATGATCAGAAGGATGTTCGGGGCGCCCTTTCGGGGGACGATCTGCGGTGGCCAATAGGGTTTTGAGGCTTTCGCGTCGAGGCCGATTTCTCCACCGAACGCCGCCGGCGGGTTCGGTAGATATCGACCGTCGATCGTCGTTGTTGCGCTGGGCGAACCCAATTCACCCGTGGTTTCCTGCGCATTGGCATTGAAATTCGAAGCTGCCGTCAAACTCAAGGTGGCAAGAAAGAGCGTACCTAGTCTTAGCATGTCGCTTCTCCTCCGGTGAAAAAAAGAGAATTACAGAATGCTAAAATTAGGCAAGGTTGTAACAGTTACGAAGCCGGTTCGCATGCCCTGCGGACTGGGTGTCAGCGTGGGACAATCTGAGGGAAACGCATAACGTTGCGTGGGGACGACACTGCGATAGGTTCTTTAGATTTCAAACGCTTATCAGCTGCATCGGCATCATCTGCGGTGCAAACTACTATGCAAAATCTCACCCCCTCCGCCCGCCGATGAGAACACTCCAAGGCGATGCTGACGCGATCATTCGCACGCTGCTCGCCGACCGCACGCACCTGCGCTGACAGCTAGCGCTCGCCGAGACCTCGGCGCGCACCAGCTTAGCTCGAGGATGGCGTCCTCGCGGCGACAGGCAAACCGTACGTAGCACATGAGCGACGAGACGACCAGAAGTGCCAGTCAGGGCTCCATACGGAACCAAGGCCCATGTGCCATCCACACGACTAAAAGATGCTTCCAAACAGCGCGGAATAGACAATCACGGCTATCGCGAGCGTAAACCCAAGCGCGACGAACAGTCGGGTGAAATCGTACGTATAGAATCGAGCGAGAGTAAAGTTCCTCACGGCGACCTCCTAATTTTCATTTTGGTTGCGATGCCAGTGCACGGCGTCCACAGCAACTCAGGACAATGAGCGACTGCAATTCGTACCGACCTTGCCTACGAGACCTGCCGGAACTTGGATATCGGTCATGATTGCGGCTACGAATTCATCGCGTTTCGCACGATTGTCGAAGCCTTTGATTGCAGCGAGGTCCGTGCTTCTGGCAGTAGCCATTCGTCCTGCTGCGCTTGAACAGATGCCCGCAAATGCATCCACCTGAGCGGTTTCCGCCGCCCGCGTGCTGGCAGTCGTGGTCGTAAGCCATCCAGCATTGAAACCGACAATCGGCGCCGCGAAAAGCCCAATGCCTAAACCAATGGCGTAGGGTCTTGTCCATTCAAAAATTCGATCGAGTGTCATGACTTTGCTCCCTCTAATCAGGTGATTATCGGGATCGTTACAGGCCCGCGCTCGGACCATGAGCCAATGGCAATCCAGATTTTCCAGTTTGCGCTTTAAAAACGTCAATGTAAACAATCAAGAATCGATGTTAATGTGAAATATTCGATATTTAATTATTGATACTAATATTTATAGAAATACATAATTCTTGATCTTTCTCTGGATTTATATATATCAACTGACGTCGAATTCTCCAGAATTTTTTCATGAGTCCGTCTAATACTCCCAAAATATCTTGGTAAAGCCTCAATCATCGGATACAGATTAAACGTCGTTCTTAGGCCAGCTTGGCTTTTTGCTTCGTCAGAGGCTCCAGACCGCCAAACTCACCAATCATCGATCCTTGACGGCAGTTGTTCGCGCTGCATTGGCGCCAGACCAGCCCGATTTGGCTAAACCTTGCGAACGGCGTTCGCCATAAGAAAGGGGGCAGTATGTTTACCCGTACGAAATACCGAACCGTCCATTTCGATGAACCGTTCTGGATGCCAGGCCTCTGCGAGATGGTGGCCCCGGGCGACTACGAAGTTGATGAGGACGAGGAGTTGATTGAAGGCATCTCCTGGCTGGCTTATCGCCGCGTGGCGACCCTCATCAAGCTGCCGGCGACGGTCGAGAACAAATACCAAATGCGACTTGTTGCCATCGATCCTGAGGAGCTTGAAGGCCTCATCGCAGTGGACCGCGACAGGCACGCAATCTCCCTCTCGCCCAAATCGGAGAGACAGCAATTCGATGGGTAACGGCGTTTGCCGCTTGGCTCGTCAGTTAGCCCCAAAAGTCGAACGAAGATGTCGGCCTATGCGACCGAAACCTATCGCCCTCATCACAGAAGTAAGGATGCATCGGTGCTGTTCAGACGATTTTCTTCAGGAAGCCATCCAGAGAGACAGACGGCTTTGAACATTGGAACACACACCGAAACCGAGGTTAGGGACGCGATATGAAAAATAGCGACGAAGAACACGCACTCGCCATTAGTGTATGGGAATCGGAAGGCGGGGCGCCCAACAGATCCATGAGGCTCTATCAATACGGACGCCGCGTCGAATGCGACAGGTCGTACACCATCTACCATGTGTTCACGGGCGTGCCGGCAAAGATCGGTTCATGGACGATGACGGGGCTCAGCCAAAAGAATGCGGCGCGGGCTCTGCGTACTCTCAACACGCCCTAAAGCATGTCGCGCAAAAAGTGCGCAGCGGTTTGGCGATAGCGACACGCGTGAAATCAAACTGTCGAAGCGCGTTGCACGAGGCCGTTTAAACGCGACGCGCCCCGGGGCACCCGCAGATGTTCAACAATTGAAAGAGAGGCTCTATGCACGGGTACTCCGATGATATCGTCCCGGCATTGAGTGAGACCGAAATTGGCGTGCTCCGGCGCGTATTTGACGCGGCTTGTGCTGAGTGCGGAATATCGCGGCAGGGCCAACAAATTCAGCGGCTGGCGCAATTTCTCATGACCGAGTTCCGCCTCTACCCACTGGACGAAGAGGCGCTGCTGACAGCCGCACGGGCATTCTATTGCAAACAGAAACGTAAGCCCGGCAGCTCGGAATAATGTCGCCTATTTCGCGGGAAGGCGCTTGTTTCCAATTAATCAAATAACACCTTGGGCCCACCCCTCGGAGGAGAAGTACAAACTGCCGAACATGGCCAGAGCACGGCTATAGTCGATCACAAACAAAATAAGAAAGGAAGAAAACCATGAGATCGTACATTGGAAGCTTCGGATATCAATTCAGATTCGTTGACTTCATGATCCGGTCATCGCTTGCGATTTCCCTTGGGGTCATAATCTATATCACATTCTATGGAGTTTTCTGGTGAAAGCTCGTCACGAACGAGTCCACCGCTCATCGCGCCGCTTGGCTGACGCCCATCCGCCGCGCCTACTGGACCACCTATCACGAAAGCGCCCACGAGCTCGTGCGCGTGCGCACAGTCGTGGCTTTCCTGTAGGAACTGGTGACGGCGGAACATCAGATCTTCGTCTGACACGCCTGAAACGGAGAAATCCGCCACAATCGCGCGTCGGCAACCCGGCGGCCTCGTCGAGCGAATTTTCGCTATCAATGTGCGACTTGTGAAGCGGCCGCCATCAGTTCCTTGGGATTGAGCGCCTGGCACATATTTTGACCCTGGTCCTCAACTTCTGTAAAGCTCCAGCGCACCACACCTTCTCGATCGAGCAGAAAATGGCCGACAAGCTGCATATGACCGGGTGTCCTCACCTGCTGATCGGCGTCTGTGATTTCGTACCCATCCTTTTCGCTCAGAAGATCGCCGGCGGTTGCCGGGTCCATCGGTTCAGGCAATTCCCCCGGCCGATCGACCCGCATCGTCTTGACCAGGTCCATTCCGACCTTGTGTGGCCAGTCGGTTTCATCCTCCGTGAACTCGAGGAGGGGTAAGCCGAAGGCGCGGTGTGACGCCCGCTCCGGGTCGGATGCAGCAAGAAGGCCGGGGATCGGATGATAGCGGAAATAGAGCCGCGCGCGTTCGACCGGGGTGTTCACCACCGCCAGAGAGTCCACGCCTTTTTCGCGCAAAGCCGGGTTTAACTGTGCCATTGCCGCGACATGGCGACGGCAGAAGGGACATAACAGGCCCCGATACAACCCGACCAACAATGGACGACGGCCGCGAAAATCATCAAGGGCGATCTTGCCCTCGCGTGAGATCGCATCCAGCACAAAGTTCGGAGCCTGGTCGCCCAGTCGTAGCGGATGGTCCTGATATTGTGGAGACATGGTCAACCTCCTCGCCCGAAGGACCAATAAAGAAGAGGCCGCACAGCGGCGCACGGCCTGACCTCTCGTCTTAGCGTATAGCCAGGATCAACCTGAGAATGGTCCCACATTGGCTCGCGAGCAAGCAGTAAACGGTGAATCGTGCCACGGGACGCTACCCCGGCGAAGCCGCATGGACTTATGACACGCGCCCCTCCCCTCGTTGACGAGCGATGGTCCAGAAGCGATGGATCAGAGCGTCTCAGAACGCATGCTGTCCGGTGTCGCATCTAAAGGGAAATGCCGGCTTCCCGTAGTCCATCCACGAGGCGGCCGAGCACGGCAGGGTCCCGATAGGGCAAGGCCCGTTTGAGGTGGTCGATGGAGAAGTTCGGGTTGACCTCGAACACCTCGTGCCAATAGCGCCGCGCCTCCTCGTGACGCCCGGTGCGACCGTAGAGGCAGGCGAGATAGAAGCGCGTCATGTCGGATCGCGGCGCCAGCGCCAGCCGGCGTATGAAGGCGATCTCGGCCTCGTCGAAACGGCCGAGGTTCAGCAAGGTCCGCCCAAGGAAATGCAGCGACAGGTCGAACTGCGGATCGAGCCGATGCGCCCGCGTATAGAACGGCAGCGCGTCTTCGAACTGGCTCTGAAAATCCCGGATCGTGCCGAGGGCGGTATGGCCACCGGCGGAATTGGGATCGAGCTTGATCATCCGTTGGGCGGCGCTTTCGGCCTCATCGAAACGCCGCATCCAGCAGAGCGCGATTGACAGCGCGTGATAGCCATGCGGCTCGTTGTCGTCGGTATCAACAGCCTTCTGCGCCAGTTCCAAGGCACGCTCCAGATTGTCCACCGTCCCGCCGTTCCATCGGTTGATGAAATCGGTCAAGGCGATGATCGAGAGGGACGCGTAGGCGGCTGCCAAACCCGGATCGATGGCGATAGCGCGCTCGAGCATGCTGCGCGCCTCCGCTGACGACACGGCATCGAACCGCAGAATGGCCTGACGGGACCGGACGAGCAGATCATAGGATTCCGGATCGACCTTACCGCGGCTTTCGCGTCGCTCTTCCTCGCCGGCCGTCAGCTTCACCTTGAGCGCCGTGACGATGGTGCGGGTCACTTCGTCCTGAACCTCGAAAATGTCTTCGATGCCGCGGTCGTAGCGCTCGGCCCAGAGATGACCGCCCGTCGTGCCGTCGATCATCTGGGCGTTGATGCGGATGCGGTTGGCGGCGCGGCGCACGCTGCCTTCAAGAACATAGCGCACACCAAGTTCCTGGCTCACCTTGCGGATATCCGGCGACTTGCCCTTGTAGGCAAAGGAGGAATTGCGGGCGATGACGAAGAGGCCGGAAACCTTCGAGAGATCGGTGATGATGTCCTCGGTGATGCCGTCGGCGAAATAACCCTGCTCCGGATCGCCGGACATGTTGTCGAACGGCAGCACGGCGATCGAGGGCCGAGCCGGTAGCTGCGGCGGAGTTTCGGCGACGACCTCGACAGAAGCGCCCGCGTATTCGTCCGGCGACCAGCTCCAGATGTGCACCGGGCGTTCGATGTTCTTGACCTCGTGGTGACCGCTGTCGGTGAAGCGGAGGTCGATGCGGCCGTGCATATATTCATGAACACCATCCGAGATGGCGACGCCGCCGGGTCTGGCGAGCGCCTCGATCCGGGCCGCGACATTCACGCCATCACCATAGAGATCGCTGTCGGCGACCATGATGTCGCCCATATTGACGCCGACGCGAAGCACGATCGCCTGGTCCGCCGGGACATCCCTGTTTGCGGCCATCATTTCCCGCTGAAGTGCTGCGGCGCATTCGACGGCATTGACGGCGCTGGAGAATTCGACGAGCACGCCGTCCCCTGTCGTCTTGAAGACCCGGCCCTGGTGGGTGGCGACGAGCGGCTCCAGCACCTCTTTCCACCGCGCCATGAGCCGCGTGTAGGTGCTCGTCTCGTCACGCTCCATCAGCCGGCTGTAGCCGACGACGTCAGCAGCCAGGATGGCGGCGAGTCTGCGCTTGATGGATTCGTTGGCCATGGATTGCGGCGCCTTCCGAGAATCCTTTCTCAAAATTTTACCGGCGGATGGCCCCAATGTCTATTCAGTCTGCGGTCGGTCTGCGGCTTGCCTGTTCACGCCTGAGACCCGCCATAGGCAGTTGGCCCAACTGGACCGTCTCTCATCCACCTCGGGCGGCAGCCATGCAGCCGATTAGCCCGATTTGGGTAGCGCAGCGGCAGGAACAGGGAGTTGTCTTCCTGCGTTTCTGCTCCATCGGAAAAACCCTGTGCGATGGCTCAGGGCGACCGCGATGAACAGGCGGCCCGCCCCAGAAGCGGTTCGCATACCGAATTGAGGAAGGAGGATGGAACGATGCTTGTCGCTGTTACGGGCCGGCCAATCCTGCCGGGTGAATTCATCAAGATCGAAGACGTCTTCAGGGATGCGATTAGAGAGAGAAATCTTCCGCGCCGCTCATCGGAGGCTAAGGAGCTGGCAGTCCGGCTGTTCGAGCTTTACCAGAATGGCGTCGATGACGTGGTGGCGCTGAGAGCGATGGCCAAGCTGTTCTGAGCGCGCGATGTTTGCGGCGATGGCTGCTACGCAAGCGCTTCAATATCAATGAGATAAGAAGGAAATGGTACGGTTGGTGGGAATCGAACCTACGACCTCAGGTGCCACAAACCTGCGCTCTAACCAACTGAGCTACAACCGCACTGCTCGCGACATGTGTGTCGCTTGGCGGCTCACATACGGAGACTTCCGTCGCTTTGCAAGCCTTAACTTGAGATTATCCTGCAAAAAGACCGGATGGCAACCCATCCGGTCTTTTTGGATTTCGGCGCGCCCGGCAGATCCGGTGGCGACAAGGTCTGTCGCTACCCGCCAGGCAGCACAGTCGGTCGGCTTAGACCTTCTTGAAGGAGGACATTGCCTTTTCGGCAGCTTCCTTGCCCGGCTTTGCGACGTTCTCGGCAACCTTCTTGGTCGCTTCCTGCATCGACTTGGCCTGCTCGACGGCAAGCTCGGCCTGCTTGCGGACAAAGCTCGTCTGCAGTTCGACAAACTCGGAGAGCGACTTCACGCCGAGCAGCGCTTCCATGTGCGAGAGCGAGTTTTCCGCATTGGTGCGCAGCGCGTCGATCGCCTTGAGGCCGATTTCGACGGTGCCGGTCTGAGCGCTTTCAAGCGTGGCTTCGACGGTCTTCGTCGCCTCTTCGGCGGCGGTCTTCATCTTGGCATAGGCTTCCTTCGACTGGGCGGCACCCTTTTCCGCGAAATCGCGGAAGCTGTCGGTGATCTTCGCCGGGTCGAACGAGGAAAGGGAAAATACGTCGTCGGTCTTCTTGGTAGCCATGAAAGCGCTCCTTGGTGTCAGGCCCTCTTCTGAGGCGCCGTTGCTTGATGCGCACTATATAGTCGATCTCCTTGTGCATTGCAATAAAATTGTGCAGCGCACAAAAACCCGGGCATTAACCTTTCGCGGTGAAAGCCGGGACGAAGCTTCGGGCCTCGCTGGACCCCCGCGGATCCGCCGGGTATTAATAGAGTGTTAACCCGTAAGCGATCCGTCAATAGGCCCGTTCATGCCCGCGAGACAGTATCCTTTCATCGACATCGCCGTGCATGCGCGGGTGCGAGAGCATTTCGCCCGTGGCGATGCGGCGATCCTGTTTTCGCGGGACTTCGCACGCATCCTCTGGGCAAACGATCAGGGCGCCGCGTTCTTCGGTGCCGGATCGATCTATGACTTCATCGATGCAGGACCGGAACAGAACGATCTTTCGCTGCGCCAGTTGCGCGCCGCAGCCGCGCAACTCGTGCGCGTTGGCGATCGCCGCCAGCTTTCGATCCGCAAGTACTCGGGCTTTCGCGGCACGCCGCTCAATGTCGCCGTCGAAATGATCCGCGTTCGGCCGGACGAGGATGCCGTGCTCTTCACCGCGCCGCATGTAGGCGCACCGCTTTCGATCGAAGATCGGGCCGCACGCATGATCGCCGGCCTGGACGGCCCCGACACCCACATGGCCGTGCTCGACAGCGAGGGCGCCGTTGTTGCGCATTCCTCGGGTTTTCCCGACCTCGGCATGTCGGACGAGACGCGCAAGCAACTCGTCGTCGCGGTCTCGCGCGACCACGACTGGCTGATCAAACGGCCGGTCGCCACCCGCAAGGGCCATCTGCCGGCAGCCGTCGGCAAGATCGCCGACGATCCGTCGCTGCACCTGCTCTTTGCCGTCGAGACCATTCTCGGCACTCTCGACCCCGAGGAACACTCTCCTGCAGCCGAGCAAGCGCCGGTGTTGCCGCCCGTCCAGGATCAGGGTCCGGACGAAAGCGAGATTGCGACCGACGCCGAATTGGCAACCGACGAAATGGGCGACGAACCGGCCGCAAGCCTGGCGCCGCGCGAGCCGTTGGAAACGGCTGACGAACCCGACGCATCGGACGTCGAACAGCAGATCGACAACGGTGTCGAGGTCACGGATGAAGTGGGCGTCCTGGCGGACGCTGTCATCGAGCCGGAGCCGTCCAGTACCGCCGACGAGACGACAATTGCACCGTCCGCGGACGAACCCGACGCAGAGGACCTGAGCGTCGAGACCACTGAAATCGCTGCCGAAGCGGCTGTCGTCGAGGCAGCCGAAGACGAAACGGCCGAAATCACCGAAGTGGACAAGGCTGCCGGGGAGCCGGCGGAGTTCGTCTTCACGCCCGGCGGTCGTGCAGTGCGTTTCGTCTGGAAAATCGATGCCGAGGGCCGCTTCAGCGAAATCTCCGAGGAATTCGCAACCGCGGTCGGCCCGCGCGCGGCCGACGTGATTGGCGCAAGCTTCACCGAAGTCGCGGTACGCTACGACCTCGACCGCGACCACAAGATCGGCACGCTGCTGCAGCGACGCGACACCTGGTCCGGCAAGACGATTTTCTGGCCCATTCAAGGCACGAGCCTCAAGGTTCCGGTCGATCTTGCGGCTTTACCCACCTATTCCCGCTCGCGCGAATTCGACGGCTTCCGCGGTTTCGGCATCGTGCGCCTGGCCGATGCCGTCGAGGACGAGAACGCCAACGGCCTGGCGCTCGGCCTCACCGAGGCGGAGACGGACGAGCCCCTGCCAGAACGGGCCGAGAGCGAAAGTCCAGCCGGCGAGGCTGAGGCCGAAGGCCGGGTTGCGGCCGGACCGCAGGCCGAAGAACAACCGTCGCCCGCACCTGAACCTGCGACAGAGACTATCACGGGTGAAAGCAGCGCTGGCGAACCCGAAGACCTGCCGCTTTTCTCGGTCGTGCCGGAAGCAACGGAACTTCCACCTGAAGAGGAAAGCCTTGTCGAAGAGCCCACGCCCCCCTCGAATCCCTTCCAGGGCGAGCGCCCGGTGCTGCGCGTCGTCGAGACACCAGGCCGGCGAACCTCCGACAAGGTCGTCGAGCTTGAGCAGCACCGCGCGGCGAACGGGCTGACACGCGGCGAACAGGCGGCCTTTCGCGAGATCGCCCGGCAACTGGGCGAGAATTTCGGCAAGCCGCCGGAAGAGGAAGAAGAGGAAGAAGCCGCGTCGGAAAGCGGCAAAACAGTCAGCGCGACAACAGGCGAGCCCCTCCCCTCGAGCGAGAACGACGACACCGCTTCGCTGCAGCCCCCGTTGGACGAGCCGGAAATTGAGGGCGCAGCGCCTGTCGAGGCAAGCGGAAGCGAAACCGAGCTTGACGCGGAGACACGCGACACCGCCAGCGAGACCGACGTCCAGCAGCAAACGGCCGATATCGGTCTTAGCGGCGAGATCCTCGACAGCCTGCCGATCGGCATGCTCGTCCATCGCGGCGAGCAATTGCTGCATGCCAATCCGGAGTTCCTGCGGCTCACGGCCTATAGCGATCTCGACGCGTTCGCACAGGAAGGCGGCATAGACGCGCTGTTTGCCAATGGCGAAGAGGCGATCGATGGCGAACCGGACGGCACGATGACGTTGATCCGCAAGGACGGCCAATTGCGGCCGGTCACCGCCCGCCTGCACTCGATCCGCTGGGGCGGCAACAGCGCGCTGATGCTGGCCCTGACGCCGGCAAGCGCGCCAAGCGTCCAACCGGCCAAGGGTGACGAGGCGGGGGCAGGCGGCGAACAGGTCGACCGCCTGAAGACGGAAATCGACGAGCTCAAATCCATTCTGGAAACGGCCACCGATGGCGTGGTCGTTCTCGGCCACGACGGCGATATCCGCTCGGTGAACCGTTCGGCGAGCGCGCTCTTCAACTATGACGAGGGCGAGATCCGCGGCAAACCCTTCGCGGCGCTCTTTGCCCATGAAAGCCAGAAGGCCGTGATCGACTACCTGCACGGTCTTTCCGGCCACGGCGTGGCAAGCGTGCTGAACGACGGCCGCGAGGTGATCGGGCGGGAGGCCAATGGCGGCTTCATCCCTCTGTTCATGACCATCGGAAGGCTTTCGGCATCGAACGGCTTCTGCGCCGTGATCCGCGACATCACCCAGTGGAAGCGGACGGAGGAAGAGCTCCGGAACGCCAAGCGCGCGGCGGAAACGGCAAACGCCCACAAGACCGAATTCCTTGCCCGCGTCAGCCACGAGATCCGCACGCCGCTCAACGCGATCATCGGCTTCTCCGACATGATGGCGAGTGAGCATTTCGGCCCGGTCGGCCACCCGCGCTATATCGAATATGCCGGCGACATCGGCCGCTCCGGCCGCCATGTGCTCGATATCGTCAACGATCTCCTGGATATCTCGAAGATCGAAGCCGGAGAGATGGAGCTCGACTTCGGCGCCGTCGAGATCAACGAGGCGGTTTCCGAGGCCGTGTCTCTCGTCCAGCCCCAGGCCAACAGCCAGCGCGTCATCATCCGCACCTCGCTTTCGGCAGCCGTGCCGAACGTCGTCGCCGATGGCCGCTCGATCAAGCAGATCGCGCTCAATATCCTGGCCAATGCCATTCGCTTCACGCCCTCGGGCGGTCAGATCGTCGTGTCGACTTCCTACGAGGCGAACGGCAGCGTCATCCTGCGGATCCGCGACACCGGCGTCGGCATGACGCGCAACGAGCTGGACCAGGCGATGAAGCCATTCCGACAGGTGACGACGGGCGCACGCAAGCGCGGCGACGGCACCGGGCTCGGCCTGCCGCTGACGAAGGCCATGGCCGAAGCGAACCGGGCGCACTTCTCGATCACCTCCGCGCCGAACGAAGGCACACTGGTGGAAATCTCCTTCCCGTCACAACGCGTCTTGGCGAACTGAGACCGGATGTTATAAGGAAATGTTGACTCACGGTGGCCAGTTTGCTGGCTGCCGGTTAGCTATTCCTGCCGTCTCGCTTCGGAATCGATCGATTGCAGTCCATCACTCAGAGAACAAAGCGGCGTCTTGCACGTGCAGGAACCGGTCTTTCCCATCCTCTCCTGGCGACCTGGGCCGGCCTGACGTCGGTGATCGTGCTGATGCCGATCATTGCGATCGCGTGGCTCGCTGTTTCGGGCGGGGGCGGCAACTGGCCGCATCTCATGGAAAACGTCATTCCGCGCGCAACCGGGCGAACGCTGCTCCTCGTTTCGCTGACCGGTGCCACCACGGCAATCATCGGCATCCTGACCGCCTGGCTGGTGGCAAGCTGCGAGTTTCCGCTTCGCCGATTTCTTTCCGCCGCCCTGGTGCTGCCGCTCGCCATCCCCGCCTATCTTGCGGCCTATGCCTTCGGTGAGCTCTTCACCTTCACCGGGCCGGTGCAGAGCCTGATCCGCTTGATCTTCGGCTTCAAGACGAGCCGCGACTATTGGTTTCCGGATATCCGCTCGCTCGGCGGCGCGGTGCTGGTGCTGAGCTCGGTGCTCTATCCCTACATCTACCTCGCCTGCCGCTCGATGTTCCTGATGCAGGGACGGGCGGCTGCGGACGTCGCGCGCACGCTCGGCGCCGGTCCGCTGAAAGTGTTCTTCCGCATCCAGATCCCGATGGCGCGCCCGGCGATCATGATCGGCCTGACGCTGGTTGCGATGGAGACCTTGAACGATATCGGTGCCGTCGAATTCCTCGGCGTGCAGACGCTGACCTTCTCGATCTTCGATACCTGGCTGAACCGCGGCAGTCTTGCGGGCGCCGCGCAGATCGCCTGCATCATGCTGGTCTTCGTCATCGGCCTGATGATGATCGAACGGGCCGCACGCCGTCGCCAGCGTTTTTCCAGCCAGAAGACGACCTCAGCCGTCCACGACGCCGTCCGGCTGTCGCTGACCGGCTGGAAGAAGTGGGCGGCAATGTTCGCCTGCCTGCTGCCCGTCCTCTCCGGTTTCGCCGTGCCGTTCTTCATCCTCGGCAATTTTGCCCTGAAGCGGATCGACCAGTTCGTGGAGCCTCGCCTTCTGAACGCGCTCTTCCACAGCATCCTGGTTTCGGGCGCGACGGCGATGGCCACGGTGCTGCTCGGCTTCGTGCTGGCCTATGCGGCGCGCACCGGGCACTCCCGCGTCTCCGACACGGCCGGGCGGCTCGCCTCCTTCGGCTACGGTGTGCCCGGCACGGTGCTGGCGATCGGCGTGCTCTTTCCGCTGGCCGCTCTCGACAATGCGATCGACGCCGGCATGCGGGAAACCTTCGGCATCTCCACCGGCCTGATGATGACCGGCACCGGCTTTGCCATCATTTATGCCTGCAGCGTGCGCTTTCTGACCATGGCGGAAGGTACGCTCGAAGCCGGCTTCCAGAAGCTCTCTCCGCATCTCGACATGGCCGCGCGCGCGCTCGGGCGCACGGGCGGACAGACCCTGCGCACCGTGTTGCTGCCGATGATGCGCCCAGCTGTTCTGACTGCGGCCCTGCTCGTCTTCATCGAAACGATGAAGGAGCTATCCGCCACGATCATGCTGCGCCCCTTCAACTTCAACACGCTCGCCACCCTCGTCTACGAGGATGCCTCGCGGGCGAAGGTGGAGGATGCTTCGGTCGCCGCCATGATCATCGTCATCGCCGGCATGATCCCGGTCATTGCCGTGTCGCGGTCTCTCGAAGGCCGATCCTGATAGGTATCGGGAAGCCCGCCCTGCGAGTTTCTGACGGCAGCAACGGCTTAAAAAAAAAGGTGGCTGGGAGGCCACCTCGATAATCGAATGCTAAACCAACAAGTGCTCGAGAAGGGATGACATCATGTCTGCGGCGGCATCGCTGCCGAGCGCCGACTTACATCGACCGGCCTCAAGTTGACATGACCATGCGCCCCCAATTCTTAACAAGACCTTACCAGGCGGCTCCGCAATTTTAGTGATTTTTCAGCAAGTCTGAAGGCGTGGTTAATTCGGGGAGCGCCAACAAGTTAACGCGCCCTCAATTTTTAAGGGCCTCGAGCCCGGCAAAAAGGTCGAGCGCCTCGGGGTTGGCGAGCGCCTCCTTGTTCTTCACCGGACGGCCGTGCACGACGTCACGAACGGCAAGCTCGACGATCTTGCCCGACTTGGTGCGGGGGATGTCGGCGACCGCGATCACCTTCGCCGGCACGTGGCGCGGCGACGCGCCGATGCGGATGCGGTTCTTGATCGCCTTGGTCAGATCGTCGGTGAGCGCGATACCAGATGCGAGGCGAACGAAGAGAACGACGCGCACGTCGTCTTCCCAATCCTGCCCGATGCAGAGGGCTTCTGCGACCTCCTCCATCTGCTCGACCTGATTGTAGATCTCCGCGGTACCGATGCGCACGCCGCCGGGGTTCAACGTCGCGTCGGAGCGGCCG
This sequence comes from Ensifer sp. R-19, assembly GCF_049905105.1. Taxonomy (NCBI): domain Bacteria; kingdom Pseudomonadati; phylum Pseudomonadota; class Alphaproteobacteria; order Hyphomicrobiales; family Rhizobiaceae; genus Ensifer; species Ensifer sp. R-19. Next base: position 363,185 of record NZ_CP184569.1, on the reverse strand, counting down.
TGAATGATGATGCCGCCATGTTCGGTCCATTCGGCAAAGTCGCCATGGCACCAGATATTGTCGAAGCGCTCGAAATAGGCGGCGCGATACTTGGCGCCCTCCGGGTCGTTCCAGAACATCACCGGCATCGACGGGAACGCCTTGGTGCAGACGAGCTCGCCCTTTTCACCGCGCACGGATTGCCCCTCGTCGTTCCAAACGTCGACCGCCAATCCGAGGCCGGGCCCCTGGATCTCGCCGCGCCAGACCGGCTTCAAGGGATTGCCGAGAACGAAGCAGGAGACGATATCGGTGCCGCCGGAGATCGAGGCGAGCTGGACGTCCGACTTGATGCCTTCGTAGACAAAGGAGAAGCCTTCCGGCGACAAGGGCGAACCGGTGGAGGTGAGCAGCCTCAGGGTGGAGAGGTCATGGGTCTTGGCCGGCACGAAGCCGCCCTTGCGGACCGCATCGATGTACTTGGCCGAGGTGCCGAACACGGCGAACTTCTCGGCGGCGGCATAGTCGAAGAGCACGTTGCCGTCGGGATAGAAGGGCGATCCGTCGAAGAGGCACAGCGTGGCGCCCACCGCCAGGCCGGAAACCAGCCAGTTCCACATCATCCAGCCGCAGGTGGTGAAGTAGAAGAGCTTTTCGCCGCGGCGCAGGCCACAATGGAAACGGTGCTCCTTCAGGTGCTGCAGCAAGGTGCCGCCGGCCGAATGAACGATGCACTTCGGAACACCCGTCGTGCCCGACGAAAACAGCACATAGAGCGGATGGCTGAACGGAAGCCGTTCGAACGTCAGCGTCTTCGCCTCGAACGGCGCGATGAAATCTCCGAGAGTCTTGCCGCCCGCGATCGAGGCCGCAAGCGCTGCGCTGTCGCCGGCATAGGGTATGATCAGCGCCGGCACTGCAAGGCTCGCGGAGACCGCGCGCACCTTCGCGTCGACGTCCTGGCGCTTGCCGTTATACCAGTAGCCGTCGCAGGCGATGAACAGCTTCGGCGCGATCTGGCCGAACCGATCGAGAACGCCCTGCTCGCCGAAATCGGGAGAGCAGGACGACCAGATCGCCCCGATCGAGGCGGTCGCCAGCATCAGCGCGATGGTTTCCGGCATGTTCGGCATCATCGCCGCGACGCGATCGCCCGGGCCGATGCCCTGCGCTTTCAGCGCCTGCTGCAGTCGCGACACCAAAGCACGCAGATCATTCCACGACAGGCGGTAGTCGACCTTGTCCTCACTGCGGAAGACAAGCGCATCGCCATCGCCGGTTTCGCGAAGCAGGTTCTCCGCGAAGTTCAGTTTCGCTTCGGGGAAGAAACGGGCATCGAGCATCCGGTCGCCATTGACGAGGGCAGTCGCGCCACGCTCGCCGACGACGTTGCAATGCTCCCAGACGGCGGTCCAGAAGTCACCACGCTCGGCCACCGACCATGCATGGAACGCGTCATAATCCGCAAAGGTTCTGCCGAAGCGTTCGCTGCACCAGGCGATGAATTCAGCCATGGGGCTATGCGCACGGATCTCGGGACTCGGAACCCACAACGGCTGCTCTGCTTGCATGCTTTCCTCCACTCCTACTCCATGCTCTCTATACCATGCTGCATCGCAAAATAAACAGTACCTGCAGTCGTCTCGGCATCGCGCCGGCGACATTTACCTGTCTGTTTCCTGTCCGTCGCATTTGATTTCTGAAGACCGAAGGCCTATCCAACATGCGAGATCCAAGCGATGGCGACCGGGCAGACATGACACGGAATTTCCTGCATAAGATGCGCGACGCACGCCTGCGGTCGCGGCTCAGCCGTCGCCACTTCCTGTGGGCCGCAGCGATCGGAGTGGGGCTTGCTGTCGCCTACAATGCCGCACTGCCTCTGCTGATTTCGACCGCCGACGTGCGCCCGACGGTGGAGCACATGCTCGACGCCTGGTCAGGTGGGAAAAGCCGGATAACAGGCAATCCCGAGATCAGCTTCTGGCCGGAACCGACCCTCATCCTGCGCTCCGCGACGATCGAGACGGCAGATGGCACATCGCGCAAGCTCGTGCATATCGGCAGCATAACCGCGTCCTTCAGCCTGCTTTCAGCCATCGATGGCGACCCGGACCTCGAGGACATCCGCTTGATCGAGCCGGTCGTCGCGCTGGAAAGGCGGACGGATGGCACGCTCAACTGGCAACGCCCACACTGGTTGACTGTGCCGGAGCGATCGACCTCCGGCGACGATACGCCCTTCGGTGACGTCACGGTCGAAAACGGACGCCTGCAGGTCATCGATCTCATTACCAATCAGACCCGTGAATTTTCCGGCATCTCCGGAACGGTCAAGTGGCCGTCCTTCTCCGAGCCTCTGGGCGCCCAGTTCTCGGGCAGCCTTGGTGGACAGCTGGTGACCTGGACGCTCGACTGCAACGAACCGCTGGCGCTTCTTGCCGGCCGCGATACGACGCTCAGGACATCGCTGACCTCAACGCCATTGAACCTCTCTTTCGAAGGCGTCGGCAGTCTCTCACAAACACCGATCAGTTCGGGCCGGCTCCAGCTTTCGACCGCATCCCTGCAAACGCTGGCGGCCTGGTTCGAGGGCAAAGCCGAGCGTGCCCTGCCCGACAGCAGTTTCAACCTCAGCGCCAATGTCACGACTGGTGATAGCTCCCTGAAGCTCGACGATCTGCAGTTTGCTCTGGGCGGCGCCAACGCGACCGGTGTTCTCGACGTCTCCACGCCAGCCAACGATACGCCCCGTATTGAGGGCACGCTCGCCTTCGACCGCATCGGCCTCAACGGTTTGCAACCCCTCATCGATCAATTGCCGGTGGAGCCTGACGACATCGCCAAGCAGCTCGGTGACGCTTTCGCGCGGACCTGGCGTGCCGATGTCCGCCTGTCGGCGCAGGAGGCATTGGTCGGCCCGCTGCGGCTTGTGGATGTGGCGGCCGGCATCATCATCGACCATGGGCGCGCTTCCATCGACATCGCCGACAGCACCTATGCCAATGGCCGGCTCAGTGGCCGGATCGCCGTCTCGGAAGCGGGGTTGGCAAAGGGCGGCAAACTCGAACTTGTCCTGAAAAATGCCGACCTCGCCGCAGCGCTCGCGGACTTCGGGTTTACCGGCCCGATCCCGTCCGGCCGCGGCAACGTCAACTTCGACCTGGTGACCGAGCATCCGTTCTGGACTGAGCAGGCGGCCGAGGCTTCGGGCCGCATCAGGCTCTCGCTCGCCAACGGCACCCTCTCCAGTTTCGACGCAAACGCCTTTGCGGACCTGGTCAGGGCGGGAGAGTTCTTCTCGCTGGCTCAGGCGAGCGATGGCAGCTTCGCTTTCCAGACGGCCGACATCGAAGCCAGTTTCGGCCAGGGGTCGGCGCGGCTGAACCAGGCGCTTTTCACCGGCAAAACCGGCAGCCTCTCGGTCAATGGCGTCATTCCCTATCGCACCGGCAGCCTGGCACTCGCCGGCACGTTCATCGACACACTCAATGCCGGACAAAGGCTGCGCTTCTTCGTCGGCGGGTCCTGGCCGAATGCGGTGATCTCGCCCCTATCGGTCCTCGGCGAACCCAACTGAAAACGGCCGGCGTCGAGACACCGGCCGTTGGCTTGCGGTTCATAACCGGACAAAAGCCGCTTCACGCCAAGCGTGGAGCTTCTCCCGCTCAGGATTGCGCAAAGGCAGCCCGCTCGTCGCGCTCGCGCTGTGCCTCACGCTGCTTGGTGACGATGGAGGCAACGACGACCCCGATTGCGACAATGCCGATGAGAATGGTGCAGATCGCATTGATTTCCGGCGTCACGCCGAGCCGCACCTGGCTGTAGATCTTCATCGGCAGCGTCGTGGCGCCCGGTCCCGTCGTGAAGCTCGAAATCACCAGATCATCCAGCGACAGCGTGAAGGCCAGCACCCAGCCGGAAAACACCGCCGGGACCTGTTCGATAACCGGCAGCGTGATCGCAAAGAAGGTGCGGACCGGGGTGGCGCCGAGATCGAGCGCTGCCTCTTCGATCGACTGGTCGAAGCTTAAGAGCCGCGACTGCACGACCACGGCGACGAAGCACATGGTGAAGGTGATATGCGCCAGCGTGATCGTCCAGAAGCCGCGGTCAAGGCCGATGGCGACGAAGAGCAGCAGCAGCGACAGACCGGTGATCACCTCGGGCATGACGAGCGGCGCATAGACCATGCCGGAAAATAGCATGCGGCCGCGAAAACGCGTGTAGCGAACGAGCGCCAGCGCCGCGAGCGTCCCGAGCACCGTTGCGCAGGTTGCCGAGATCAGCGCGACGCGGATCGTCACCCAGGCGGCATCGAGCAGCGCCTGATTGTGCCAGAGCTGCGTGTACCATTTGGTCGAAAAACCGGCCCAGACCGTGACGAGCTTCGACTCGTTGAACGAGAAGATCACCAGAAGCACGATCGGCAGGTAGAGGAACCCGAAGCCGAGCACGATCGAGGCGATGTTGAAGCGAGACCAGGTACCCATCTCCTACCTCCCCTCGCTGTCGGCTTTGGCCTGCGCGTTCTGGAAATAGACGATCGGCAGCACCAGGATCAGAAGCAGAATCGTCGCCACTGCCGAGGATACCGGCCAGTCGCGGTTGGCGTTGAACTCGTTCCAGAGGGTCTTGCCGATCATCAGCGTTTCCGAGCCGCCGAGCAGGTCGGGGATAACGAATTCGCCGACGGCCGGGATGAAGACGAGCAGGCAGCCGGCGACGACGCCCGCGAGCGAGAGCGGGAAGGTCACGCGCCAGAAGGCCGTAAACGGCGTGCAGCCGAGGTCGAGTGCCGCTTCGGTCAGCGTGTGGTCCATCTTCTCGAGCGACGAATAGATCGGCAGCACCATGAAGGGCAGATAGGAATAGACGATGCCGATATAGATCGCCCAGTTGGTGTTGAGGATGATCAACGGCTGATCGATGACGTTGATACTCATCAGGAACTGATTGAGCAGGCCCTCGGGCTTCAGGATCGCGATCCAGGCGTAGACGCGGATCAGGAAGCTCGTCCAGAACGGCAGGATCACCAGCATCAAGAGCGTCGGCCGAATGGTCTTCGGTGCCTTCGCCATGCCGTAGGCGACCGGATAGGCGATCAGCAGCGTCAGGACAGTCGAAACCGCCGCGATGATGACGCTCGATACATAGGCGTTGAAGTAGAGGACGTCTTCCGTCAGCCAGACATAGTTGTCGAACGAGAACTCCCGCGCCTTTTCAAGGATTCCGGACAGGCCGCCAAAGAGATCGAAGACCGGCGTATAGGGCGGCATCGCCACTGCCGTCTGCGACAGCGAGATGCGGAAGACGATGAAGAAGGGGATGAGGAAGAAAAACAGCAGCCAGGCATAGGGGATGATGATGACGAGGCGGCTGAAGAGAGCGGATGCGACGCGTGTCATGGTCTCAATCCTTCAGAACGACGCCGGCGTCTTCGCCGAAGGAAATCCAGACCTCCTGGTCGTAGCCGAGCGGATCCTCAACCGCGCGCACCGCATTCAGCGACGACGCCTTGATCACGCGTCCGTCCTTCAGGCGCACGTGGAAGACGGTCATGTCGCCGAGATAACCGATATCCCAGATCTCCCCCTGGACGGCGTTGACGGGCGCGTGTGCCGGCGGCTGGCGGCTGACACGAATCTTTTCCGGGCGGACGGCGACGGCGGACTTGCCGCCTGTAGCCGGTCTTTCGGGCGACGCCATGCGGATCGGGAAGCCGTTGGTGCCTTCAAGGCGCACGTAGCCGCCGTCAGCCCCGCCGACCGCTCCCTCGAAAATGTTGACGTCGCCGATGAAGTCCGCGACGAAACGGGAATTCGGCGCCTCATAGATCTCGGCCGGGGTCGCGACCTGGATGACCTTGCCGTGGCTCATGACCGCGATGCGGTCGGCCATGGTCATCGCCTCCTCCTGGTCGTGGGTCACCACGACGAAGGTGAGGCCGAGTTCCTGCTGCAGGTCCATCAGTTCGAACTGGGTTTCCTCACGCAGCTTCTTGTCGAGCGCGCCGAGCGGCTCGTCGAGGAGCAGCACCTTCGGCCGCTTGGCAAGCGAACGGGCGAGCGCGACGCGCTGACGCTGGCCGCCGGAAAGCTGGTGCGGCTTGCGCTGGGAAAACTTTTCGAGCTTCACCAGCTTCAGCATCTGCGCGACGCGCGCAGCGATATCCGCTTTCGGCATGCCGTCCTGCTTGAGGCCGAAGGCGATGTTGTTCTCGACCGTCATGTGCGGAAAGAGCGCGTAGGACTGGAACATCATGTTGACCGGCCGCCGGTAGGGCGGGATGCCGGCGAGGCTCTGCCCGTCGAGAATGATCTCACCCGACGTCGGCTGCTCGAAGCCGGCAAGCATGCGCAGGAGCGTCGACTTCCCGCAGCCCGACGCGCCGAGGAGCGCAAAGAACTCGCGTGTGTAGATATCAAGCGAAAGGTCGTCGACGGCGGTGAAATCGCCGAACCGCTTTGTCACGTTCTTGACGGAAATGAATGGCTTGGAAGCGGGATCCGCCCAGGGGGCAAAGGACCGCCGAATACTGCCGAGAGACTTCATCATCTATCCCCGAATGATACAGCCGATTGGGCGCTCTTGTTTTCCCCGGCGCCCATTAAGAAAATTGCCCGGATTTTGAGGTCCGGGCAATTCGTTTTCCGCTCTTACTGGCCGGTTACGACCTTTGTCCAGAGTCGGGTCAATACCCTCTGTTCCTTCGCCTCGAAGGGCGTCACCGTGAACAGTTTCTGCATCACCTCTTCCGACGGATAGATGGCGGTATCCTCCAGAACGGCCTTGTCGAGGAACTGCTGCGAGGCCTTGTTGCCGTTGGCGTAGAAGACGTAGTTCGATGCCTTGGCGACGACTTCCGGCTTCATCATGTAGTTGAGGAAGGCATGGGCTTCCTCAACGTGCTGTGCATCGGCAGGGATCGCCAACATGTCGAACCACATCTGCGCGCCCTGCGACGGGATCGCATAGTCGACGGTCACGCCGGCCTTCGCTTCGGCCGCACGGTCGCGGGCTTGGAAGACGTCGCCGGAGAAACCGACCGCAAGGCAGATGTCGCCGTTGGCGAGCGCGTTGATGTATTCCGACGAATGGAACTTGCGCACGTTGGGACGGATGCTTGCCAGGAGTTCGGCCGCCTTTTCCAGATCGGCAGCATCGTGGCTATCCGGATTAAGGCCGAGATAGGCAAGCGCCGACGGCATGACGTCGGTCGGGGAATCGAGGATGTGGATGCCGCAATCCTTGAACTTCGCCGCCAGTTCCGGCTTGAAGATCACGTCCCAGTTGGGCTTCTCGTCCGTGCCGAGGATCGCCTTCATCTTGTCGACGTTGTAGCCGATGCCGGTGGTGCCCCACATGTAGTCGACGGCGTATTCGTTGCCCGGATCGTACTTGGCCGTACGCTCCATGATCACGTCCCACATATTGGAAAGGTTCGGCAGCTTCGACTTGTCGAGCTTCTGGAACACGCCGGCGGCGATCTGCCGCTGCAGGAAGGTTGCCGTCGGCACGACCACGTCGTAACCCGAACCGCCCGCGAGCAGCTTCGTCTCCAGGATCTCGTTGGAATCGAAGACGTCGTAGACGACCTTGATGCCGGTCTCCTTGGTGAAGTCTTCCAGAATGCTGCTGTCGATGTAATCCGACCAGTTGTAGACGTTGACTACGCGCTCCTGCGCCGAGGCCAGCATGGTCGAACCGGCCAGTACGGCTGCCGCCAGGGTTGTGACGATGAGCTTGGACATACAACTCCCCTTTTGATTTTTCGTATCGGGCCCGGCATGCCGGGACACCGTCCAATCCGCTTCGCTCAGGCCGGAGGTTAGGCATGTTTCTCGATAACCTCAAGCGCTTTCGTGCCAACAAAAAGGCGCCGCCGTATCGGTCGGTGTTTTTCACAAGCCAAGGAAAAACGGGCACTTATGGCAAGCCGCCGGGCGGCTGCTTAAACCGGGCGCCACCGCTCGCCGCAGTTAACCATGTCGATGCTCGACATGTACGGACCGACGTTTACAATTGATTAACCATGATCACCGTGCGATTTTCTCGCCGGTTGTGTATCAAGGCTTGGGTATTGCGATGGGCGAGAAGATCGTTGGCGAGAAGGCCACAGGCGGGCGGGACCGCAGGATCGACCCCAAGGAATTGAAACGCCTTTCGGTGCTCGAGCCGCGAAAGGCACTGGGCGCAATCGCGTTCGACTGGGCGATGATCGCAGCGGCGATCGCCGTCAGCGAATATGCCGGCAATCCGCTGGTCTATCTGCTCGCCGTTGTGCTGATCGCCGGACGCATGCATGCGCTCGGCTGCATGATCCACGAGGCAGCGCATTACCGCATCATCCCCAACAGAAAACTCAGCGACTGGATGAGCGATCTCGTGCTCGCCTGGCCGGTGCTTGCCACCGTCGACGGCTATCGCCAGAACCATCTCACGCACCACCAGCATGCCAATACCGACGAGGATCCGGACTGGACGGCGAAGCTCGGCATGCCGCAATTCACCTTCCCGCAGAAGCTTGCTCGCGGCATTACACAGTTGCTTGGCTACCTCGTTGCGGTCAATTCGCTGCGCGACATGCTGCACATGGCCAAACGCATGGGAAAGAACGACCGCTCGACGCTTCAATACAAGCTGCTGCGCATCGGCTTCTATGTGGCCGCCGCGGCGATCTTCACGCTGCTCGGCATCTGGCGGGAAGTGGCGCTCTACTGGGTGGTGCCGTTCCTCACCTTCTTCTGCCTGTTCCTTTATATACGCAGCGTCGCCGAGCACTTTGGCAGCATGGACTATAGCGACGAACTAACGAGTTCACGCACGGTCTATCCGTATGCCTGGGAGAAGCTGTTCTTCGCCCCCCACAACATCAATTATCACCTTGAGCACCACCTCTATCCGGGCGTGCCCTTCTACAACCTGCCGGAGCTGCACGCGATCCTGATGCGCAACAAGGCCTATGCGGACAAGGCGCATATCACCCGCGGATACACCACGGGGCTGCCGGCGGAATGCTTCGCGCCGGATGCACCGCTGCTGCCGAACCAGCACCCCGTCAGTTATTGAAAATCGAAAACGCTGAGCCCGGTCGCCATTTCATCGAGCCCCAGCGGCCGCGTGACCGGCGGCTCGGCGCGTGCCAGACAGCCCTGCCGTTCACAGAGCCGGCAGGCGGCACCAATCGCGACCGCCGGCGGCATCCCCGCACCGTAGACCACCTCATCAGCGAAGGACGCTTCGCAACCGAGGAGCAGGGCCGTGCGCCGAACCCGCTCCTGAAACGCCGCCTGCGGGCCATCCAGCGTGCGCGCCACCGTCAGAAACGCAGCGCCATCGGGCATTCCGACACGATCGACCAGAACCTGCCCCGGCACCGAGAAGGCGGCGTGGATATTGAGCTTCGGACAGCCGCCGCCGAATTTCGCCTGCGGGAAGCCTGAAGCGCCGGCCCGCCGCAAGCGGTGGCCGGCATGGTCGATCTCCATCAGAAAGAAGGGCACGCCTTGTGCGCCCGGCCGCTGCAGCATGGTCAGCCGATTGGCGGCCTGCTCGAAGGAGACCTGAAAGCGCGCACGCAGCACGTCGACATCATACTTCGCGCGCTGCGCGGCGGCGAGGAAGGCGGCATAGGGCATCATCAGCGCATGCGCGCCATAGCGCGCAAGCTCGAAACGGGCGATGCGGCGCGCCTCCGCCGTCGAGAAACGCAAAGGCTCGAGTTCGGCGATGATCGCCTCATGGCAGGCGATCGATACGGCCTCCATGGCGATCTCGCGGAGCTGGTCATAGGGCGATAGCCGCTCGGAGATGAAGAGGCGCATGGAATGCCGGTCGAAACGGCGGCGCAGATTGGGCATGGCATGCACCGGCAGGCTGCGCACCACCAGGCCATGCTCCTTCTTCAGCCAGTTCCTGAGAGCACCCACGAGATCATCGCCTGGCGACAGCGCCTCATGAAAGGCTTCCGCCGCTGCCTCGATCGCAGCAAAATGATTGGGCCGCGCCTCGAAGGTCTCGCGCACCTCGTCCATCGGCAGCCGCGTGCCCGAAAGCGCCTCCATATGCCCCTGCCCCGCCAGCAGGTCGGCGAGATCCTTCAGGCGTGCTGCCTGCTCGCGATAGGCGCGATAGAGCTTGACGACACCGCCGGCGGCATTGGGGGCGGCTTCCGCCACCTCGATCAGCTCCTGCTCTCCGGGCAGTTCGGCTGACAGCAGCGGATCGGCGAAGACCTCGCGCAATTGCGAGAGGCTGCCACCGGTTTCTCCCTGCAGCTCGTCGAGATCGACCTTGTAGACCGACGCGAGTTTCAAAAGCAGCTGAACAGTCAACGGCCGCTGATTGCGCTCGATCAGATTGAGGTAGGACGGCGAGATGCCGAGAGCCTCGGCCATGGCCGTCTGCGTCAGCGAGAGACCGTTGCGAATACGCCTGACCCGCGGACCGGCGAAGATCTTGTTCTCGGCCATTTGTAACTACCTTTACAATTTGCAACGAACGCGACACTTTACATTTTTTACAAATTTACTTCGCACTTCTGTCAAAGGCAAGACAAGATAACCCTTTTGATCGCGCCATTTCATTGTTTCCAATAGCCGAATATCGCAGCGCAATGTAAAACCTGTCACATGAACTCGAAACACAAAGCGCCGTGCGACGAAAGTCGAATGGAAGTCCGATTTTGACAGGAGGATGTAATGACTGATTTTTACAAGCTCGTTCCCAGCGCACCGCAAGGCCGCTTCGATGGCGTCGAACGCCCCTATACCGCCGAGACCGTGAAGCGGCTGCGCGGGTCGGTCGAAATCCGCTATTCGCTGGCCGAAATGGGCGCGAACCGCTTGTGGAAACTCATTCACGAGGATGACTTCGTCAACGCGCTTGGAGCGCTCTCCGGCAACCAGGCCATGCAGATGGTCCGCGCCGGCCTGAAGGCGATCTATCTCTCCGGCTGGCAGGTTGCTGCCGACGCCAACACCGCTTCGGCAATGTATCCGGACCAGTCGCTCTATCCTGCCAATGCGGCGCCCGAGCTCGCAAAGCGCATCAACCGCACGCTGCAGCGTGCGGACCAGATCGAGACCTCCGAAGGCAAGGGTCTTTCGGTCGACACCTGGTTCGCGCCGATCGTTGCCGATGCGGAAGCCGGTTTCGGTGGCCCGCTCAATGCCTTCGAGATCATGAAGGCCTTCATCGAGGCAGGTGCTGCCGGCGTCCACTACGAGGACCAGCTCGCGTCTGAAAAGAAGTGCGGCCATCTCGGCGGCAAGGTTCTGATCCCGACGGCCGCCCATATCCGCAACCTGAACGCAGCAAGGCTTGCCGCCGACGTCATGGGTACGGCGACGCTGGTCATCGCCCGTACGGATGCGGAAGCGGCAAAGCTGCTCACTTCCGATATTGACGAGCGCGACCGTCCCTTCGTCGACTATGACGCCGGACGTACGGTCGAAGGTTTCTACCAGGTGAAGAACGGGCTGGAGCCCTGCATCGCCCGGGCCATCGCCTATGCACCGCATTGCGACCTCATCTGGTGCGAGACCTCCAAGCCAGATCTGGAGCAGGCCCGCAAGTTCGCCGAAGGCGTACACAAGGCGCATCCGGGCAAGCTGCTCGCCTACAACTGCTCGCCGTCGTTCAACTGGAAGAAGAACCTCGACGACGCGACGATCGCCAAGTTCCAGCGCGAGCTGGGCGCGATGGGCTACAAGTTCCAGTTCATCACGCTTGCCGGCTTCCACCAGCTGAACTTCGGCATGTTCGAACTGGCGCGCGGCTACAAGGCGAGACAGATGGCCGCCTATTCGGAACTGCAGGAAGCGGAATTCGCAGCCGAGGTCAACGGCTACACCGCAACCAAACACCAGCGCGAAGTGGGCACCGGCTATTTCGACGCCGTTTCGATGGCGATTACCGGTGGCCAGTCCTCAACGACCGCGATGAAGGAATCGACCGAGCACGACCAGTTCCGCCCGGCCGCAGAGTGAAAGCCCGGCGGGAGCGCGGCAATCCCTGCCCGCTGCGCTCCTGCCGATCCTCATAAATCAGAGCGGGACACGGACGGAAACCGCAGACACTCTTCCGCATCCCACTCTAGCCTCGAACCTCAAGGAGAAGTCCAATGACAGTCCAGACACGCGTCAAGGAACGGGCCGAGGAACAGTCTTCGGCGATGACCCCGGACCAGCAGGCAGCGATCCGTATGGTCGCCAACGACCTGCACCGCCTCAACCAGTCCGTCATGAAAGCCGTCGATGCCGGCGTTTCGGTCGAGCTCGTTCGCTCGGCCCGCCACCACGGCGGTGAAGGCAACTGGGGCGACCTCCTGATCCCGGTCATCGTGACCCAGGGCAGGCCATGACACTCGTTGCTGTGACGCTTGGGATGGCCTTGCTTTCATCCGTCTCGCTTCGTCCGCTCGCTGCATCTTTCGTCCGAAGCACAATTTATCGTTGAACATCATTGAAACTGCAGCGCGAGATCTCGGCGCACAAGATCGGAAAGGCCGGCAGCGATGCCGGCCTTTCCGTGCTCGCGGTGATCGTTCACGATGCAACGATCACCGGCAACCCACTATTTCAGGTTGATCGAACCGCCCGCTCCTGCTTATATTAGCCGAACCTACCTTAGGCAGAGGTGCGCATGCATCGATCGACGAAAGCTGCCGATACGGCCGAACTGACGGAGTTGATCTACGGCGCCGCTTTCGGCGACTGCGGCTGGCAGGACTTTCTTGACCGGCTGACCACGACGATGCCCGGCGGGCGCTCGGCGCTCCACTACCACGATCTCACATCGCCAGCGGCATGCGTGCCCTATGTCTCCGGCTTTACGCCGGAGGCGATCGATCAGTTCAACAGCCATTTCGCGGCGATCAATCCCTGGATACCGAAGTCCGTGCTCGTGCCCGTGGGCCGCGGTCTCGCCGGCGAACACATTGTCTCGCGCGCGGATCTGGTGAAGTCGGAATTCTACAATGACTGGCTGAAGGGCCAGACCGGCTGCGAGACCACCGTCGGCGTCACCATCGTGCGCAGTGCGACGCGCACATTGCTCGTATCGACCTGTACATCGTCCACGGACGAGGAACTCAACCGGCAGGCGGCCGATCAATATACCCTTCTTGCCCCTCATCTGAAACGCGCCTTCGATTTCCTGCGCCGACGGGACCTGATGATGGCCGAACAGCATGAGGGCCAGACGCTTCTCGATACGATCGGCGTCGGCGTCATTTATGTCGGCGACAATCTTCGCATCCGCTCGATGAACGTCAACGCCGAACGCATGGCGGCGAAGGGTTCTCCGTTTCGCGTCACGATCGGCGGACGCTTGTTCATGGACGAACCGGAAGCCAACGCGGCACTGGAGCTTCTGGCCTCACCGGTCGGCACTCCCGCACAGCCGCAGGTTCGCATCGTCAGGACCGCGGAGGATGGCGCCTTTCGGATCACGCTCGTCCGGCGAAGCGCCAGTATCTTCACCGAACTCCTCGATGGCCCCACCGTCGCGGTGCTGGTCGAGCCGGCGTCCTCGCTGGTTTTTGACCAACGCCTCACCCACCTGAAAGACAGCTACGGCCTCACGCCGGCCGAAATCCGCATCGCGTCAGGCGTCGTTGCCGGCCTGACGCTGAAGGAAATGTCGCATGCCAACGGCGTCAGCTACGAGACGATCCGTACGCAGCTTAAAAGCATCTATGCCAAGACCCGGGTCAATTCGCAGGCCGCCCTCGTCAAGCTCCTGATGCGCTGACCGAAGGCGCCAGAACCCACGACCCGTCGTGCTGGATGCGGGCCGGTCGCGCGTGCTCAGCCGCGACGCGGCCGTTTTCCGGCAAAGACGTCGGCGTGGCTACGCAACAGCTTCGTCATGCGATCGACCACTGTGCGGATTTCCTTTCGGTGGCGGTCCTCGTTGTTCATCACGATCCATTGCCGATGCCTGAGCGCCGGGATTTCGTCACCCGCCCGCTCCAACATCGGATCGAGATCGCCGATGAAACAGGGAAGCACGGCGCACCCGGCGCCGGCACGGGCGAGATCCAGGAGCGAACGCGGCCGTGTGATCGTCGCGACGATCCTGCCCTCTGGCTGCTGGTGAGGCCAGCGAAGATAGGCCGAGATCGCCTCCTCTTCGCCCACGGCCACCCACCGACTGTTGGCAGCTGACGCTGCGTTCTTCTGGCGATAGGCGGCGTAGGCGACGTCACCGATCAGGCTCGCCGCCAGATAGCTTTCCTCGGGCTCGAAAGCACGGATGCCGATATCGGTCTCACGATAGGCGAGGCTTGCCCGTGTCTCGCCGACCGTTATCGCCAGGCTGAAACCATCCCTCTCGCTGCAAAGTGCCGGGAAATTCTCGGCAAGCAGCCAGGCATTCCAGGTGCCGACGGTGATGCGGACCGTCGCGCCTTCACCCTCACGCCGCCAGCTCTCGACCCGGCGCGCCGCCGCCTCCATCTCCTGCAACTGCTCGAAGAGGAGTTCGCCGTCGCCGGTGAGCTGATAGCCGGTCTGGCTGCGCAGGAACAGGGCGCGGCCCGTCCGCTCCTCGAGCTCCAGCATCCGCCGCCCGACCGTGGCCGGACTCGAACCGAGCGCCTGTGCCGCGCCGGTCAGGCCGCCGGTGCGCGCCACGCTCATGAAACAGCGGTAGATATCCCAGTCCATGTTTTTCATTGCTGAAAAATATAGGGCGATATCCGGTGTATGTAAAACTGCTTTTGATGCATAAAAGAGGTGATGCCCACCAACTGAGGAGCATCACCATGGAAATGATGGCAATGGTCTATATCGCCGACATGGCCTTGAAAAACCGGCGTTGGGACGAAGACTTCGATCCGAAGCCACCGGGATATCTTCGGCGCCTCTTTAACGCCCTGTCCGTCAGGATTGCCCAGCGGCGCATGAGGCGCCTTGGCGCTGAAAAAAAGAGCACCGAGGAGCCCTGCGGCCACGCGGTGCAATGTTAGCCCCTGCCCTTGTTATGTCGCACGGCGATACCGGTTTGCCGTGCCTTCGCCTGAAGGCGGAGCGTCCGCCGTCAGCGAATTCGATTGCCGGCCGCCTCAGGCCGCCCGGTAATTGTAGTCGTCTGCCTGCGGCTCCAGCCGGAACTGCTCGACAAGCATCATCAACGTGTCGGCCTGGTGCGCGAGCGACCGGCTCGTCGCCGTCGCTTCCTCGACCATGGAAGCGTTCTGCTGTGTCATCTGGTCCATCTGGTTGACCGAGCCGTTGACCTCGTTGAGCGCAACGGCCTGATCGCGGCTAGCGGTCGCGATCATCTCCACATGCTGGCTGACGGTGACGATCTGCGCGCTGATCGATGCCAGCACTTCGCCCGTTTCCTTGACCAGGTGCGAACCGGCATTGACCTCGTTCGTCGACTTGTTGATGAGCCCCTTGATCTCGCGCGCGGCCTCTGCCGAACGCTGCGCCAGTTCACGCACTTCCTGGGCGACAACGGCAAAGCCCTTGCCTGCTTCACCCGCACGCGCCGCCTCGATGCCGGCGTTCAGCGCCAACAGGTTCGTCTGGAAGGCGATGTCGTCGATCACCTCGATGATCTGCTCGATCTGGCGCGAGGCCTCCTCGATGCGTCCCATGGCGGCGATCGCGTTGGTGACGACGGTCGCCGAGCTGTCGGCGCTGCGCTTCGTCTGGATCACGGCATGGTTGGCTTCGCCGGCACGCTCGGCCGAAGAGCGAACGGTCACGGTGATCTGGTCGACCGCAGCGGCGGTTTCTTCAAGCGATGCCGCCTGGGCTTCCGTTCGCTTCGACAGCGAGTCGGCGGCATGATGCATGCTTGAACCGCTTTCCTGGATCGCCTGCGCATTGGCACGGATCTGGGAGAGCGTGTCCTGCAGCCGGATCAGCGAGCCGTTGAAGTCCTCGCGCAACTGTTCGAGACGACCGTGGAACGGAACCTCGATCTGGCGCGAGAGGTCGCCCTGCGCGAGACGGCCGAGACCGGCTGCAAGCTCGCTGACGGCCAGATCGATCTGACGATCGAGCTCCCGCTTTTCCCGATCGTTGCGGCTGCGCTCCATCTCGGCGCGAGTACGCTGCTCTTCGCTCTCGGCCTCGATGCGCACCTTGGAAAGCGCGTTCTCCTTGAAGACGCCGAGCGCGCGCGCCATGTCGCCGATTTCGTCACGACGGGCGTCGCCGTCGATCGCCGTGTCGAGGCGGCCATCGGCGAGGCGCCGCATGGCAGCGGTGATCTGACCGATCGGCTTCTTCAGCGTCAGCGTCAACGCAATGCCGGCAAGCAGCGCGATGACGACGCCGCCGACGGTTGCGGCCACCGAGATCTGGTTTGCTTCCTGGCGTTCTGTTCCGGCGGCCACCTTCTGCTGCTCGGCAAAGCCGGTGAGATCGCCCCAGATCTGGTCGATCGATTGGCCGGCAGCGTCGAAGTCGGCGGTCCGCTTGACGGTGATTTCGACGAGCGCTGCGGCATCCTTCTTCATCGCCGTCAGGATCGGCATCAGCGTATCGGCGATCTTGTCGAAGGAAGCGCCGTCACTGGCAACACCACGCAGCGTCGCCATGTTCTGTTGAACGGCAAGCGACTTGTCGAGCAGCTTCTGGCGGTTCTCTTCGTTCGTCTGCCCCATGAAAGTCGCAGCGGAAATCTGGATGTCCGTGATCGACGCGGCGAGCCGGCGGGTTGCGGTCAGCACCGATTCCGTCGTGACGATCTGCTCGTCGAGCTCGGCGAAGATCCGCGTCGCGTCACGCATCTTGCCGACCGACGCCGCCTCCAGTCGGAAGCTCGCAGTGCGGAAACGGTCGACATATTTGGAGATGCCGGCAAGCGTCTCCGGGCCGGCCGGCGCCTTCAGCAGCGAACCGATCTCGCTCGAGGCCGACGTGATCGTTTCGGCAAGCGACTTCTCGTCCTTCGGCAGAAGACGGAAGATGTCACGCTCGGTACGGCCGATCATCGGGAAGCGTTCCTTGACCGCCTTCAGCTTGTCGTCGACGGTGATCGCCTTGCTGACCTCGGTGCCGAATTCGTTGAAGAAGCGGCTGGCGCGCATCAGCTTTTCGGCTTCGCGCAACATGGTCTTGGCAGCGTTTTCGTTCTTCCGCACGGCGTATTGCAGCCGGTTCGATTCCTCGTTGATCTTGGAGCGCTCGATCAGCAGCGCGTCGAGGTTTGCCGCCATCGCTGCGCGCAGCTCCTGCTCGCCGACATGCAGCTTCCAGAGGCCATCAATGCGTGCCTCGATGTCGTTTGTCGCGGCGATTGCGGCCGTCAACTCGTCCTGACCACTCTGGCCGGCGACCTGCGCGGCCGTCGCCGCAAGCACGTCCTTCTGAGCCGAAATCTTCGACTGGACGGCTTGCCTGGTTTCCTCGGTCGTCGAATGCAGGAAGGCGTTCATGCCCGCATAGACATCCTTGAAGCCGCTCAATGTCTGCAGCACGCTGTTGGAAATCTCCATGCGGCCCTGAAGCAGGCCGGATGCATAGAGGCCGGTGATACCGACAGCACAGATGCTGACGACGAAGGGCAGGATGAAAAAGAGCACCTTCGTCTGGATCTTGAAACGGGCAAGAATTCTATCAATGAACATTGAAAACACCTTGGCTCGCAGCTCGCATTCGCCTCCCCCGGCAGCTCGAGACGTCTCCGCCTTCAACGACAGGGCGTGAAGGTGCGAGCGATCGAGAGCCACCCGATGCGCAAACAGGCTGATGTTTTTCGGAAAATCATACGGCGCACGCCGCAAGTCCGTCGGCAATCATTGCGGATCCGCGTCACCACTCCTAGGCAACGTGGACCTGACGAACTCACATCGTCGCACTATCCAATTTGAACGATTAAAATTTATATAAGCGCGTTTCGCCTGCGGTAGAAAATCCGAAGGGCGCGGGGCGCTTCAATGGCGCCCGAGGAACCGGCCGTCTAGGGCCGGTTGCCTGAGATCAGAACCAAAGGGCCGGAACGGTTGCGAGCGCAGCTACAGCGAAGAAAGCGATGAGGGCGAGGCGCGTGATCGCGGCCTTCTGCTGACGGCTTTCATCGGTGCGGGCGACCGCGATGGCGCGGGGACGGCGGCGTGGTTGGTTCATGGCATCCTGTCCTTGTCACATTCACCGGCAACCATCGGCCCGGATGAACCGGCTTGCCAGTCACACGTATATTGCAGCCATGCCGTGGCGGAGGAAAGTCAAAAAATAGGAAACAGTGTTATTTCCGTTTACGCGACAATCCGATCACACCAACCGCCGGCTGTGCCGACGAGAAACAAGGTTCGATCAGACCCGTTAACAATCGCTGAAGCACGACCCACCAAAAGCGGGGAGATCAGGCGTCCTGCCCGGCAGCAAAGCCCGATGCCCAGGCCCATTGGAAATTGTAGCCGCCGAGCCAGCCGGCCACATCGACGCATTCGCCGATGAAGTAGAGCCCCGGCACCGCCTTCGCCTGCATCGTCTTGGAATCGAGCCCTTTGGTATCGACGCCGCCGAGCGTGACCTCGGCCGTGCGATAGCCTTCCGATCCGGCGGGCTTGATCGTCCAGGCCTGGATCGAGGCCGAAAGCTGGTTGATCGTCTTGTCCGAGAGGTCGGCAAGCTGACGGCCGGTCAGCTTCGCGCCGTCGGCGAAAAACTGTGCGAGCCGGCGCGGCAGGATATCGCCAAGCGCCGTCTGCACCGCCTGCTTACCGTGGGTGCGGCGGATCTCCTTGAGGATCGCGGCGATGTCGATATCGGGCATCAGCCGCAACTCGATCTCCTGTCCCTCGCGCCAATAGGAAGAGATCTGCAGGATCGCCGGGCCGCTCAGGCCACGATGGGTGATCAGCACCGCCTCGCGAAAGGCCGCCTTGCCGAACCGGGCTTCGGCGTCGGCTGCGACACCCGCCAGTTCGCCGATCGTTTCGAGTTGCGCCGGATCGAGGGTCAGCGGCACGAGGCCCGGCCGCGTTTCGACGATGCCAAGGCCGAACTGCTCGGCGATCCGGTAGGCGAGCCCGGTCGCACCCATCTTCGGGATCGACTTGCCGCCGCTGGCTATGACGAGCGATTGGGCATCGATGGGCCCCTCATCCGTCATGACGCGGAAGCCCGCCCCGTGGCGTTCGACGCTTTCGATCGTTGTCTCCAGCCGCAACTCGGCGTGCACATCACGCATTTCCGCGAGCAGCATCCTGATGATGTCCTTGGCCGAGTGGTCGCAGAAGAGCTGGCCGAGCGTCTTTTCGTGCCAGGCGATGCCGTGCTTTTCGACCAAGGCCAGGAAATCGCGCGGCGTATAACGCGCCAGTGCCGACTTGCAGAAATGCGGGTTGGCCGAAAGGAAATTCTTCGGCCCCGCATGGATATTGGTGAAGTTGCAGCGACCACCGCCGGAGATGCGGATCTTCTCGCCGGGTGCCTTGGCATGGTCGAGCACAGCCGCGCAGCGGCCGCGCTTGCCCGCTTCGATGGCGCACATCATGCCCGCAGCACCGGCGCCGATGATGACCACATCCTTCTTCTCAGCCACGAAACACCCCAGCTCTTTTGTCTTTCCTTCCCGGTGGCAAAGAAGAAAGTCAATGACCAAGCCCATCTAGCCAATTGCCAATCTGTGGTTATGATGCGTCATCCGAAGCCAAAACCGGTGATTTATGCCCTCCAAGAGAAGTGCTGCCCAACAAACAACGAAAATCAGCAAAACTTCGAAAATACCCCCCGCCTTGCACTCCCTCCGCGGTGTGAAGACCTGGAAGGAAGCCACGGACTGGCTCAAGATCCGCGGCATCGAAGACGTCGAATGCATCACGCCCGACCTTGCCGGCGTGCCGCGCGGCAAGATGATGCCGACCTCGAAATTCACTTCCAACACCTCGCTGGCGCTCCCCTCGGCCGTCTACCGGCATACGATCTCGGGCGAGTATCCTGACGAAACCGGGCAGTTCCGCTACGATTCGCGCGACAGCGACATCAAGCTCGTGCCTGATCTCTCGACGCTTTCGGTCGTGCCCTGGGAGACCGACCCGACGGCGCAGGTGATCTGCGACATCGTCGGTTCGCAGGGCGAGCAGATCAGCTACACACCGCGCAACGTCCTGAAGCGCGTGGTCGACCTTTACAAGAAGAAGGGCTGGAAACCGGTCGTCGCACCGGAAATCGAATTCTACCTCGTCGCCACCAATGACGACCCTGACTATCCCCTGCATCCACCGAAGGGTCGCTCCGGTCGCTCGATCCTTGGCGGTCAGGGCTATTCGATTGCCGGCATCAACGAGTTCGACGAGCTGATCGACGACATCTACCACTTCTCCGAGAAGCAGGGTCTCGAAATCGACACGCTGATCCATGAAGAGGGACCGGCGCAGCTCGAGATCAACCTTCGCCACGGCGACCCGATCGAGCTGGCCGACCAGGTCTTCCTGTTCAAGCGCACGATCCGCGAGGCGGCGCTGAAACACGGCATCTATGCCACCTTCATGGCCAAGCCGATGCAGGGCCAGCCGGGTTCGGCGATGCACATCCACCAGTCAGTGGTCGAAATCAACACCGGCCGGAACCTGTTCTCCAACCCGGATGGATCGGCATCGAAGGAATTCTTCCACTTCATCGGCGGCATGCAGCACTACGTGCCGCGCACGCTGGTCATGATGGCGCCCTATGTGAACTCCTTCCGACGGCTGACGCCCGACATGTCGGCGCCGGTTAATACTGCCTGGGGCTACGACAACCGCACGACCGCCTTCCGCATCCCGGTGTCGGAACCGGTCGCCCGGCGTATCGAAAACCGGCTGCCGAGCTCGGATGCCAACCCCTATCTGGCGCTCGCGGCCTCGCTTGCCTGCGGTTATCTCGGCATCGTCGAAGAGCGGGAGCCGACGGCACCGACCGAGGACACGGCCAACGAGGGCGAGATCGACCTGCCGCGCGGCCTGCTTGAGGCCGTGGCGCTGCTGGAATCGGCACCATCGCTTGCGGAGGTGCTGAGCCCAGAGTTCATCGCCATCTATGCCGGCGTCAAACGTGGCGAGTTCGAGACCTTCATGCAGGTCATCAGTCCCTGGGAACGCGAATTCCTGCTTCTCAACGTCTGACCTCAGAGGTTCTCCATGCCCTGGCAAAGCCCGATCTCGCCCGGTTACTCCTGGTATGAGGCGACCGTTCCGGATCGACCGGAGTATCCCGCCATGCCGGGATCGCGAAAGGCCAATGTCGCGATCGTCGGCGGCGGCTATACCGGGCTGCAGGCCGCCTGGAACCTTGCGCGGCAGGGCGTCGACGTCACCTTGATCGACGCCTGCCGCTTCGGCGACGGTGCCTCCGGCCGCAATGGCGGCCAGTTCGGCACCGGGCAGCGCGCCTGGGCGGACGAGACCGAGACAAGCCTTGGTCATGAGCGGGCACAGGCGCTGTTCGACATGGCGGAGAATGCTAAGCGCTACGTGCTCGACTTCGCAAACACACACGAAATCGACATCGAGTTCGTGCCCGGTCAGCTCTCGGTCGGCCACAAGAAGAGCCTCGAAAAAGACTATCGCGACCATGCGGAAGCGATGGCAACGCGCTTCGGCTATCCGCATCTCTCCTTCATGGATCGCGAGGAAACCGCAAGCCGGCTCGGATCGAGCCATTACCACTTCGGCATCCGCGATGCCGGCACCGGCCATATCCACCCGATGAAGCTGCTGGTGGGCCTTGCGAAACAGGCCGCCCTTGCCGGTGCCAATCTCTTCGAGCAGACGAAGGCTCTGAAGATCGACCGGAACTCGGGCGCGATCGTCATCACCACTGACCGCGGCACGATCACTGCCGATCGCGTGCTTGTCGCCTGCAACGCCTATATCGGCAATCTCGAGCCGGTGAGCGCCAGCCACGTCATGCCGATCCGCTCCTTCATCGGCGCAACGACGGTGCTTTCCGACCACCCAAAGGTCATTCCCGGCGGCGAATCGGTCGATGATTCGCGCTTCGTCGTGCGTTATTTCCGCAAGTCTCGGGACGGGCGGCTGCTCTTCGGAGGCCGTGAGGCCTATACCGCTGACAATCCGCTCGATATCTCGACCCACATCCGCCGGCAGATCAGCGAGATCTATCCGGAACTTGCCAATATCGAGATCACCCATGCCTGGGGCGGCTCGGTCGGCATCACCATGCCGCGCACACCCTTCTGTCGCGAAGTGATGCCCGGCGTCACCTCGATCGGCGGCTATTCCGGCCACGGTGTGATGCTCTCCAACTATTGCGGCAAGCTCTATGCCGACCTGGCGCTCGGCAAGGATACCGAGCTCGATCTACTGAAAGCCCTGAAAATCCCGGCTTTTCCCGGTGGTACACGGTTCCGCTCCGCCCTTCTCTTCCTCGCGTTAAGCTGGTACGCATTACGCGACAGGTTCTGAGAAGCCCTCGCGGCGGCATTTTATTGCGCCGCACCCTAGCGCATTTAAATCGATTAGATTATATGTGTCCGTGACCTGAACAGATCGAGATATCCCATGAGCAGCCAGATCATTCCCGTCGAACCATTTGACTATGTGGTGTTCGGGGGCACCGGCGATCTTGCGGAGCGCAAGCTGTTGCCGGCGCTCTATCACCGGCAACTGGAAGGCCAGATCACCGAGCCGACCCGCATCATCGGGGCGTCGCGCGCAGCACTCAGCCATGAGGACTACCGCAAATTCGCCGTCGATGCGCTGAAGGAACATCTGAAGGCTGATGAGTACAAGGAAGAGGAAGTCGCCAAGTTCGCCGCGCGCCTGTTCTATGTTTCTGTAGACGCCAAATCGGACCAGGGCTGGGATGCGCTGAAGAAGATCCTCGAAGAGGGCAAGGAGCGTATCCGCGCCTTCTATCTCGCCGTCGGCCCGGCGATCTTCGGCGACATTTCCGAACGCATCCGCGATCACAAGCTGATCACCAAGAATACCCGCATCGTCGTCGAAAAGCCGATCGGCCGCGACCTCGCATCGGCGACCGAGCTCAACGACACGATCGGCAAGGTCTTCCGCGAAGAGCAGATCTTCCGCATCGATCACTATCTCGGCAAGGAGACGGTGCAGAACCTGATGGCGCTGCGCTTTGCCAATGCGCTCTACGAGCCGCTGTGGAACTCCGCCCATATCGACCACGTGCAGATCACCGTGGCGGAAGCCGTCGGCCTCGAAAACCGCGCCGGCTATTACGACAAGGCCGGCGCGCTGCGCGACATGGTGCAGAACCACATTCTGCAGCTCGTCTGCTTCGTCGCCATGGAAGCGCCGACCTCGATGGACGCGGAAGCGGTCCGCGACGAAAAGCTCAAGGTTCTGCGCGCGCTGAAGCCGATCACCTCGTCCAACGTCGAACAGGTGACGGTGCGCGGCCAGTACCGCGCCGGCGCCTCTGCCGGCGGTCCGGTCAAGGGCTATCTCGAAGAGCTCGAAGGCGGCGTTTCGAACACCGAGACCTTCGTGGCGATCAAGGCCGAGGTCAGCAACTGGCGCTGGGCCGGCGTGCCCTTCTACATCCGTACAGGCAAGCGCCTTGCCGGCCGCATGTCGGAAATCGTCATCACCTTCAAGCAGATTCCGCACTCGATCTTCGACAACAACGCCGGCCGTATCTCCGCCAACCAGCTGGTCATTCGCCTGCAGCCGAACGAAGGCGTGAAGCAGTCGCTGATGATCAAGGATCCTGGCCCGGGCGGCATGCGCCTGCGTAACGTTTCGCTCGATATGAGCTTTGCCGAGGCATTTGCCGTGCGCAATGCCGACGCCTATGAGCGGCTGCTCTTCGACGTCGTCCGCAACAACCAGACGCTGTTCGTACGCCGCGACGAGGTCGAGGCCGCATGGAAGTGGGTCGACCCGATCCTGAAGGCCTGGGAGGAAACCGGGCAGCAGGTTCAGGGCTATACTGCCGGCACCTGGGGTCCGAGCCAGTCGATCGCGCTGATCGAGCGCGACGGCCGCACTTGGAACGATGCGATATAGGTGCGACCATGACGACAGAGCTTCATACATTCGAAAACGGTGCGGCACTCGCAGAGGGCTTGGCTGACGCCGTAAGCAGCGCACTTTCTGCCGGCATTGCAGCACGCGGTTCGGCGAGCATCGCAGTCTCCGGCGGCTCGACCCCCAAGGCTTTCTTCAAGGCGCTGTCCAAAAAGGACATCGCCTGGGACAAGGTAACCGTGACGCTCGTTGACGAACGTTTCGTGCCGCCGGAAAGTGATCGCTCCAACCATGGCCTGGTTGCCAGCAACCTGCTTCAGGACAAGGCGGCCGCGGCCAAGTTCCTGCCGCTCTACCATGCGGCCCCGACCGCCGAGGCGGCCGCTGAAATCGCAAGCCGGGAAACGGCAGCAATCGGCGCGCCGTTCGACGTCGCCATTCTCGGCATGGGAACGGACGGGCACACCGCGTCGTTCTTCCCGGGCGGATCGCAACTCGCGCGTGCCGTCGATCCGGCGACGCCGCGCGGCGTGATCACCATGGAGGCGGAAGGTGCCGGCGAAACCCGCCTGACGCTGACCTTCGCCAGCCTTCAGGATGCGCGGCTTCTGGTGCTGCACATCGAAGGCGAAGGCAAGAAGACCGTTCTCGCCAAGGCTGAAGAGGCCGGCGACGAGAAGGACATGCCGATCCGCGCGATGCTGCGCCGTGCCGCATCGCCGGTGCAGATTTATTGGGCGCCGTAGCGCGTCGCCCGTTCCTGTGAACGCGCGACGGACGCTCTAGATCGAATGATGTTGGGTCGAACCGACCCAATAGGAACTTTGGAGACACGTTCAGCCGATGGCGCCCCATCGGAACGGAAGCGTGTTTCTGAGAAATGCCGGGACGCAACCTGCGTTCTCCCAAGCTAAGCGCGTTCCGGACCGATGACTGGATGAAGATGAGGAGCTTCAAGGCTCCGGAACAGGATTTGCCATGTCCGCCGATTCCCGCATTGCCGCGATCACCGCTCGCATCGTCGAGCGCTCGAAACCGCACCGCGAACCCTATCTCGACCGCGTCCGCCGGGCGGCGTCGAGCGGCCCGCACCGCAGCGTGCTCGGCTGCGGCAACCTTGCGCACGGGTTTGCCGTCTGTTCCCCCGCCGAGAAGGTGGCGCTTGCGGGCGACCGCGTGGCCAATCTCGGCATCATCACCTCCTATAACGACATGCTCTCGGCGCACCAGCCGTTCGAGACCTATCCGGCACTGATCCGCGATGCGGCGCGCGAAGCGGGCGGCGTCGCACAGGTTGCCGGCGGTGTGCCGGCCATGTGCGATGGCGTCACCCAGGGGCAGCCGGGCATGGAGCTCTCGCTCTTCTCGCGCGACCTGATCGCCATGGCTGCGGGCGTCGGCCTGTCGCACAACATGTTCGATTCCACTGTCTATCTCGGCGTCTGCGACAAGATCGTACCGGGTCTCGTCATTGCGGCGCTGACCTTCGGCCATCTGCCCGCCATCTTCGTGCCCGCAGGTCCGATGACCTCGGGCCTCCCGAACGACGAGAAGGCGCGGGTGCGCCAGCTCTTCGCCGAAGGCAAGGTCGGCCGCGACGAGCTTCTCGAAGCAGAGTCCAAGTCCTACCACGGGCCGGGCACCTGCACCTTCTATGGCACGGCCAATTCCAACCAGATGCTGATGGAGATTATGGGCTTCCACCTGCCCGGCGCCTCCTTCATCAATCCCGGCACGCCGCTGCGCGACGCGCTGACGAAGGAAGCCGCCAAGCGGGCGCTGGCGATCACCGCCATGGGCAACGAGTTCACCCCCGCCGGCGAGATGATCGACGAGCGCTCGATCGTCAACGGCGTCGTCGGCCTGCATGCGACCGGCGGCTCGACCAACCACACGATGCACCTCGTCGCCATGGCGCGTGCCGCCGGCATCGTGCTCACCTGGCAGGATATCTCCGAGCTTTCGGATATCGTGCCGCTACTCGCGCGCGTCTATCCGAACGGCCTTGCCGATGTGAACCACTTCCATGCCGCCGGCGGCATGGGCTTCCTGATCAGCCAGTTGCTGCGGGGCGGGCTGCTGCACGATGACGTGCGCACCGTCGTCGGCCAGGGCCTCGATGCCTACAAGATCGACGTTCGGCTTGGAGCCGACGGCGGCGTCGAGCGCGTGCCGACACCGAAGGAAAGCGCCGACCCGAAGGTGCTTGCGACCATCGACCAACCCTTCCAGCATACCGGCGGCCTGAAGATGCTGACCGGCAATCTCGGCAAGGCGGTCATCAAGATTTCAGCCGTGAAACCGGATCGCCACGTCATCGAGGCCCCGGCCAAGATCTTCCACGATCAGGCCGAACTGAACGCCGCCTTCAAGGCCGGCAAGCTCGAGGGCGATTTCGTTGCCGTCGTGCGCTTCCAGGGCCCGAAGGCGAACGGCATGCCGGAGCTGCACAAGCTGACGACCGTGCTCGGTATCCTGCAGGATCGCGGCCAGCGCGTCGCCATCCTCACCGACGGGCGCATGTCTGGCGCCTCCGGCAAGGTACCGGCGGCGATCCATGTGACACCGGAAGCCAAGGACGGCGGCCCGATCGCCCGGATCCAGGAAGGCGATATCGTGCGTATCGACGCGGTCGCCGGGACGATCGAGGTGCTGGTCGAGGACATCGCGCTGAAGACGCGGGTACCTGCGCATGCCGACCTCTCGGACAACGATTTCGGCATGGGCCGTGAGCTTTTCGCGCCGTTCCGGGCGATTGCAGGTGCTGCCGACCACGGAGCGAGCGTTCTCTTCCACTAGGACGCAAATAGCGCCGCCTCCTGAGCCGGGGCGGCGCTCTTTTCTAGCGAACTTTTCTTCGAGGCCGCGGCGAGCTCTCCGCCCTCACTGCCCGCTTACGGCAGCGGACCGGGGAACATGTCATTGCGCCCATCGTAGCGCTCGATCTCCAGCGTAAATACATCGACGCCTTCGATGCAGCGGGCATTGATGGAGATCTTGTTGTCCGGATAGCCGCTGCGCATGATCGCCGTCGAGCAGGTCGGGCAGAACTGGTGCCCCTCATTGAGACCGCGCCAGATGTAGCTCGACAGCCGACGCTTCTCGGTGAGCAGCTTCACCTTGGCGGCGTCCACCTTCCAATGCAGGAAGCCGGAGCGCCGGCAGGTCGAACAGTTGCATTCGACGAGGCCGGTAAGCTCCTCGTCAACCTCGACTGCGATGTCGCCGCAATGGCAGGAAAGCCGATAGGGTCGCTGCATGGTTCCGGTCCCACCTGTTGAAGAAGACCGCAACCATTCATTGCGCCGACAGGACGGTCAAGCCCCACACCTCAAGCCGCGTTCGGCCTCAGCGATAGATATCGAGCGTTCGGTTGCGATGGTTCGGATGGGTGCTGTAAACGAAGATGCGATTGAGATCGCGGTCGGTCAGCAGGCGGAGGAACCGCGCTTCGATGACGTTGTTGGCATGCACGCGCTTCAGCAGGCAGCCGACCATCTGGATGCGGGCACTCGGGATATCGAGATAGAAGTTCTGCGGAAGCTGATACTGCGTCAGGATACTGATGACGGCGCCGCTTTTGGAGAGCTTGATGATCTCGCAGCGGCGGGAACTCAGCTGCGTCATGCCCTTCTCGGTATATTCGATGCGCGCCTCGTTCCGTGTGTCCTCCATCGGAAAGTTCGCTTCCCGATCGTACATGAAGGACTCTTCCTTGTTCAGGAAGTGCTGCTGCATTGCGGGCGCCGCGCCTCTCATCGATATGCCTTTCCTATCCCCTTTTGAAACAGATTAGCGGCAGAGATTTAACAGAGGGTTTGATCCGTAGGTTGCATTGAAAAAACCCGCCCGATTTTACGGGCGGGTCGAGATGACCAATTGTTCGTTAGACAAATCCGGACGGAGGGCCGCTACGCACTTTTCCTGGAACTGATCTTCCAAGCCGCAAGTCCGGACGGAAAACCGCTACGCACTTTTCCTGGAATTGATCTTCCAGGCCGCAATTCCGGACGGAAAACCGCTGCGCACTTTTCCTGGAATTGCTTAGGCGCGATAGCTGCGACCGTCAGCATCGAACAGGTGCAGCTTGGCCTTGTCGGCGGTGAAGCGCACCTTGTCGCCGCGATGAACCGGCAGGATGCCGGGGATCTTGGCGATGATCGGCTCCTTGTCGACCAGACCTTCGATATAGAGCAGCGTCACTTCGCCAAGTGCCTCGACGATGGCGACCGTGCCCTCGAACAGGAAGTCCTCGCCAGTGGAGACCTGCAGGTCTTCCGGCCGGACGCCGAAGCTCGCCATCTTGCCGTTCTGCGATGCGTCCGTGGCTATATCGAGCGTGACGCTCTTGCCGCCGGTCAGCTTCACCGTGGTCTGCGCGCCGGTGGCGGTAATCGCCGAGGGGATGATGTTCATCGCCGGCGAGCCGATGAAGCGCGCGACGAAGAGATTGGCCGGCCGCTCGTAAAGTTCCAGCGGCGCACCCACCTGCTCGATATGGCCCTGCGACAGCACGACGATGCGGTCGGCGAGCGTCATCGCCTCCACCTGGTCGTGGGTGACATAGATCATCGTGGTATCAGCCATCTGCTCGTTGAGCTTGGCGATCTCGATGCGGGTGGCAACGCGCAAGGCCGCGTCGAGGTTCGACAGCGGCTCGTCGAACAAGAAGACCTTGGGGTCGCGGCAGATCGCCCTGCCGATCGCAACGCGCTGGCGTTGACCGCCCGAAAGCGCTTTCGGCAGACGATCAAGGTATTTGGTGAGCTGCAGGATATCGGCGGCCGCGCGCACGCGCCGGTCGATCTCCTCTTTCGATTCCTTGGCAATCCGCATGCCGAAGGCCATGTTGTCGTAGACGGTCATATGCGGATAGAGCGCATAGGACTGGAACACCATGGCGATGCCGCGCTTCGACGGCGGCACGGTGTTGACGCGTTCGCCATCGATGAACATGTCGCCGCCGGTGATCTCCTCGAGACCCGCGATCATGCGCAGCAGCGTCGACTTTCCGCAGCCGGACGGACCGACGAAGACGATGAACTCGCCCTGCTTGATGTCGAGATTGATGCCGTGAATGACATCGACCGCGCCGTAGGACTTGCGGATATCTTTAAGCAGCAGACCCGTCATTGCACCCTCCCCTTCGGTTCTTCCCGTCAGTTCTTGCTCTCATCATTGTTCAGCCGGCGTCACACCAACCGGGCGAAGTACGCGCCCCAGGCCGGCAGGTTGACCGTTCTGTCCTTCACTTCGGCTGCAAAGCCGTGCCCTTCAAGCGCGGCGACCGGTTCGTTCGGCAGCGTGGCCGCAGCCGGCGTACCGCTCATGTTGAACAGGCAGAAAAGCTTCTCGTTGCCATAGCTGCGCACGAAGGCGAGCACCTGTCCATCCGTGTTCAGGAACTCGATCTCGCCCTTGGCGAAAGCCGGATGCGCCTTGCGGAAATG
Source organism: Ensifer sp. R-19 (assembly GCF_049905105.1). NCBI lineage: Bacteria > Pseudomonadati > Pseudomonadota > Alphaproteobacteria > Hyphomicrobiales > Rhizobiaceae > Ensifer > Ensifer sp. R-19. Next base: position 333,845 of record NZ_CP184569.1, on the reverse strand, counting down.
CAGGAAGCGGCGGTAGTGCTCGAGCACCGACGCCTGGTCGCCCTGCTGCGCCGATACGGCGCGTTGGAGGTGCTCTGCCGGCACGGGCAGCCAGGGTTTCGCGCTGCCGAAGCCGCCATTGACCGCGGATCCGTCCCAGACCATCGGTGTACGGCAGCCATCGCGGCCCTTGAAGTCGGGCCAGAACTGGATGCCATAGGGATCCTTCAGGTCCTCATAGGCGAGTTCGGCTTCGCTCAGCGCCAGCTCCTCGCCCTGATAGATGCAGACCGAGCCGCGCAGCGACATCAAGAGGCTCGCAAGCAGCTTTGCATGCGCGTCGCGATCGGCAACGCCAGCGCCCCAGCGGCTGACATGGCGCACGACGTCGTGGTTGGAGAAGGCCCAGCAGGCCCAGCCCTCGGGCGCTGCCTTCTGGAAATTGCGGAGAACCTCGGCGACGGTCGCCGGTGTCAGCGGATCGGGCGCTAGGAATTCGAAGGCGTAGCACATCTGCATCTTGTCGCCGCCGGAAGTGTATTCGCCGGCGATCTCCAGGCCGCGCTGGCTGTCACCGACCTCGCCAACAGCGGCAATCGCCGGAAACTCGTCCATGACGGCGCGGAACCGCTTCAGGAATGCCAGGTTCTCCGGCTGGTTCTTATCGTAGAGATGTTCCTGATAGTTGTACGGGTTGACCGCCGGTGCGGTCTGGGCGTTGCGGCGTTCCGGCGCCAGCGCCGGATTGTCGCGCAGCTGCTTGTCGTGGAAGTAGAAGTTGATGGTATCGAGGCGGAAGCCGTCGACGCCGCGCTCCAGCCAGAAACGCTCGACACCAAGCAGCGCTTCCTGAACTTCCGTATTGTGCAGGTTGAGATCCGGCTGCGAGGTCAGGAAGTTGTGCAGGTAATATTGCAGGCGCGTCGGATCCCATGCCCAGGCCGAGCCGCCGAAGATCGACAGCCAGTTGTTAGGCGGGGTGCCATCCGGCTTGGAGTCGGCCCAGACGTACCAGTCGGCCTTGGCGTTGGTCCGGCTTGCGCGGCTTTCGACGAACCAGGGATGCTGATCCGAGGTATGCGAGAGAACGAGGTCGATCATCACCCGGATGCCGAGGCGGTGCGCTTCCGCGATCACGGCGTCGAAATCGGCAAGGCTGCCGAAGATCTGGTCGACATCGGTGTAGTTGGAGACGTCGTAACCGAAGTCCTTCATCGGCGAGGTGAAGAACGGCGAAATCCAGATTGCGTCGGCGCCGAGGGCGGCAATGTGCGGCAACCGGGCAACGATGCCCTTGAGGTCGCCGATGCCGTCGCCGTTGGAGTCCTGGTAGGAGCGCGGGTAGATCTGGTAGATCACCGCGCCGCGCCACCAGTCCCGATCCGGCTGCAAAGTGGAAGTGCTCATTTCGGTCATGCTCATTTTCTCTGGAGGTCCTTGATAGTCAGCCGCCCTTGACCGAGCCCGCCAGCAGACCGCGCACGAGATAGCGCTGCAGGCTGAAGAAGACGATCAGCGGAACGATGATGGTAATGAAGGCGGAAGCCGTCAGGATTTCCCAGTTGCCGCCGCGGGAACCGAGCAGGTTGATGAGCCGGCCGGTCAGAACCAGTTCATCGGGGCCTGCGCCCAGGAATACGATCGCCACCAGCAGGTCGTTCCAGGTCCACAGGAACTGGAAGATCGCGAAGGAGGCGAGCGCCGGGAAGGACAGCGGCAGAATGATCTTGACGAAGATATCGAAATCGCTGGCACCGTCGACGCGGGCGGATTCCATGATTTCGCGCGGCAGGCCGGCCATGTAGTTGCGAAGCAGATAGATCGCCAGCGGCAGGCCGAACCCGGTATGGGCCAGCCAGATGCCGACATAGGTCTTGGCCGGCACGCCCAGGATCGTGCCAACGCCGTTGTAGAGCTTCAGCAGCGGGATCAGCGACATCTGCAGCGGCACGACGAGAAGACCGACGACCACGGCGATCAGGATCGCCCGGCCGGGGAACGGCATCCAGGCAAGCGCATAGGCGGCGAAGGCCGCGATCATGATCGGGATGATCGTCGCGGGTACGGCAACCGTGAGCGAATTGATGAAGGAGCGGCCGATGCCCTCAGCGCTTAACACCTCGACATAGTTGTCGAAGGTAAAGCGCGGCGGCGAAGACGCGGTGACGAAGACGCGCTGGCCGCGCGAACCCTCCATCTTCTTGTCGGAAACGATCTCGAAATTGCCGTCGGCCTGAACGGTCAGCTTTTCGCCGTCGTTGAGTTCGGCGGTTTCGCCGGCCTTGAACGCAGTCGGCTCGCGGCTGTTAAAGCCGAAGGCGGAGATTTGGCCCGGCTGACCTTCGAGCAGGTTGCCGGAGATCACGAACTTGCCTTCGCGCTCGACCTGGCTTTCTGGGCCTGGCGCACGGACGACGGTGTTCTGCGACGAGGTCGAAAGTGCGGTCCACCAGCCGGAAACGGCGAGCTGATCCTTGTCGCGCAGAGACGAGATCAACAGGCCGGCGGTCGGCAACGTCCAGAGCGCGACGATCAAAAGGACCGAGAGGTGGACCACCCACATGAGGGGTGAGCGTGTCGCTGGATTCATCTCAGTGCCCCTTCATTTCCTTGGCCGCATTGCGGATGTTCCAGACCATGATCGGAATGACGAGGATCATGATGACGACGGCGATCGCCGCACCGCGGCCAAAGTCGCCGCCCCCGCGGAACATCCAGTCGAACATGAGGTTGGCGAGCACCTGGCTCTGCCATTGGCCGTTGGTCATCGCCAGCACGATGTCGAAGACCTTCAGCACGAGAATGGTGATGGTCGTCCAGACGACGGCGATCGTGCCCCAGATCTGCGGCACCATAATCTTGAAGAAGATCTGCCAGCCATTGGCGCCGTCGATGACAGCGGCTTCGATCGTTTCCTCAGGGATGCCGCGAAGGGCAGCGGACAGGATGACCATCGCAAAGCCCGTCTGGATCCAGACGAGGATCGCCATCAGGAAGAAATTGTTCCAGAAGGGCAGCGTGATCCAGGCCTGCGGCGCGCCGCCGAAGGCGACGACGATGGCGTTCAGGAGGCCGATCTGCTCTGCGCCTTCGGGACGGAAATCGTAGATGAACTTCCAGATGACCGCGGCACCGACGAACGAGATCGCCATCGGCATGAAGATCAGCGTCTTGGCGATGTTGCCCCACCAGATGCGGTCGGTGAGTGCTGCGATGACCAGGCCGAAGAAGGTCGCGAGCGCTGGAACGACCAGCAGCCAGAGGAAATTATTGTAGATCGACTGGCGGAACTCACCGTCGTTGACCATCCAGGCATAGTTGCTGACGCCGACGAAGTTCTGTCCGGCGCGATCATGGACGCTGTACCAGAGCGACATGAAGACGGGATAGATAAGGTACACTGTCAGCGCAAGGAGCGCTGGTCCCAGAAACAACCACGGACGGATGGCGTTGGTGATACGCAGATTTCTTGACGCGACGGCACCTGATTTTCCCTTCGACGGGAACATCAGGTCGAGAATGAAACTGGTTCCCCAGAAATAGGCGGCGCAGCCGATGACCCCGCCCAACATGAACCCTGCAGCCTTCAAAAGCTGAAACAACATGACATGTCCCTCCCCCTCGGTGCACGGTCGCGTGCAGGGCTGGCGATTGTCGCCGTTCTCATTGGGGTGCGCTGCTTCTCATAGACGAAGGCGGGAAGCGAACGGAAAACCGCATACACTTTTCCTCTGCCCGCCTCTGCAGCGAACCCGGATCGGCAACGGGCGGCATCGCCGCCGCCCGTCATCCGGTTCTTACTTGATGGCGTCCCACGCCTTCTGCACGCCATCGGCGACATCTGCCGACGACTTGCCGCCGACGAAATCGACCATGCCGGTCCAGAACGCGCCCGCACCGATCTTGCCCGGCATCAGGTCGGAACCGTCGAAGCGGAAGGTGGTGGCGTTGAGCAGGATCTCGCCCTGCTTCTTCAGCGGCGGGTTGCCGTAGGTGTCGACGTTGACGCTCTTGTACGGCGTGAGGAAGCTCGTCTGCGCCATCCAGACTTCATGGGCGATCGGCGTCTTCAGGAATTCGATGAAGGCGCGCGCGGCCGGCGTGTCCTTGGTGATCATCGCCAGCGTACCGGCGCCGAGCACCGGATTGCCGAGCTCCTTCTTGCTCTCGTAGGGCGGCATGTAGAAGAAGTCGGCGTCCTCGCCGATCTTGGTGCCCTCAGGGAAGAAGGATGGGATGAACGACGCCTGGTGGTGCAGGTAGCACTTCGGCGGCGAGGCAAAGAGGCCCTTCGGGCTGTCGCGGAAGTCGGTGGAGGCAACGGCTGCAGCGCCGCCATCGACGAACTTGTCGTTCTTGGCAAACCAGCCGAACTCGTCGATCGCACCGACGACAGCCGGATCGGTGAAGGGAATCTCGTTCTTGACCCACTTGTCGTAGACATCAGCCGGCTGGGTGCGCAGCATCATGTCTTCCACCCAGTCGGTCGCCGGCCAGCCGGTCGCGCCGCCCGAGCCGAGGCCGATGCACCATGGCTTGCCGCCGTCAGCGGCGATCTTCTCGGTCAGCGCCTTCAGCTCTTCCATGGTCTTCGGCACTTCGTAGCCGGCATCCTCGAAGTTTTCGGGCGAGTACCAGACGAGCGACTTCACGTCGATCTTGTAGGGAAATGCATAGAGCGCGGCATTGCCGTCCTTGCCCTTGTAGGTCGAAAGATCGACCCAGGACTGGCCGGCGGCGTAGTTGTCGAGCAGCCACTTCTGGGTGTCGTCGCCGAGCGGCGTCAGGTAACCCTTGGAGGCGAGATCGCCGATCAGACCCGGCTGCGGGAGGACCGAGATTTCGGCCGGGCTGCCGGCCTGGGTGTCGATGACGATCTGCTGCTCATAGTTTTCCGAGGACGAATATTTGATCTCGGCGCCCGTCGCTTCGGTGAAGTAGGCATAGACGCTCTTGAACAGCGCCTCGTCCTCACCGCGCCAGGGGCCGAAGATCGTCAGCGTCTGGCCCTTGAGGTCATGACCCTTCTTGAACTCCTCGAAGCTCGCCCAGTTGAACTTCGAATCCTCGCCCGGCTTGAACTTGAGGTCAGCGGCGCCGGCAGCACCTGCCAACAGGGCAAACGCCGCCACGCCCAACAGCAATGATCTCTTCACGTTCTTCTCCTCCCAAAGATGAACCCGGATCCCACCGGGCAGACGATGATGCGCGAAAATTCAAAGCGCTTTGAGTTCGCTAACAAACCATTGCGACACGCGAGGAGTCAAGAGATTTCCCATCCCTGTCCTCAATGCGACGAATTTGTGCTTTGCGGTAACGTTTTGCACCGCGCAATGGTTGAATTCCGCTTTGTTGCTCGAAAAACGGATGCTACACCAACCCGAGGCGCTGGGACCAAACACCAAAAATCATACGGATATCCAAAGCGCTTTGGGAGGAATCCTGACCATGGCGGTCAATCTCAAGCAACTTGCGGAACTGCTCGGCCTGTCCCAGACGACGGTCAGCCGCGCATTGAACGGCTATCCGGAAGTGAATGCCGAGACCCGTCAGCGCGTGCTGCAGGCCGTGCGCGAGACCGGCTACAGGCCGAACCGCGCCGCCCAGCGACTGGCCACCGGCAGAGCCTTCTCCATCGGCATGGTCATGCCGATCGCGCCCGGTATCGATTCCGACGTGCATTTCGGCGAGTTCCTGGCGGGGCTTGCGGAAGAAGCGGTCAAGCACGACTTCCATTTCGTGCTCAATCCGAGTGCGCCGGAGGACGAGGAAGTGACGTTCCGGCGGCTGGCAGCAAGCGGCAACGTCGATGCCCTGTTTCTTGCCTATATGCGCGCCAACGACCCGCGCATTGCCATGCTGAAGTCGCTATCGATCCCGTTTCTCGTCCACGGGCGCTCGATCGGCGAAAGCCGCGACTACCCCTTCCTCGACATCGACAACACCAGTGCCTTCTACGATGCGGCGCGACTTCTCATTCAACTCGGGCATCAACGGATCGCGCTGATCAATGGCCCGGAGTATCTGACTTTTTCCATCCGCCGCCAGAAGGGAATGCTCAGGGCGCTTACCGAACACGGCCTCACGCTCGACGAGGCGCTGGTCGAACATTCGCTGATGACCGACGAGCACGGCTACCGCAGCATGCAGCGCTTCCTGCAGCATGCGCAGCCGCCGACCGCGGTGCTCTGCTCCAGTACGGTGCTGGCGCTCGGCGCCGTCCGGGCGATCAATCAGGCGGGCTTGAAAATCGGCGAGGACATCTCGCTGATCGCCCATGACGACGTGCTGCCGATGCTGAAGCCTGAGAATTTCAGCGTGCCGCTGACGACGACACGCTCGTCGCTCAGGGCGGCCGGAGCCCGGATTGCCACACGGTTGATCGGCGGAATCCTGAAACGTGGCGACTATCCGGAACAGGAACTCTGGCGCGCCGAACTGATCGTGCGCGCCTCGACCGGGCCCGCCCCGCAAAAATGAGAACGCGCCGCAATCGCGACGCGTCTCGTCATTCGATGTGAGCAGGAATTAGAAGCGCGGCGGCTTGCGGCCAGCCTTGCGGTGAGCGGCAATCACGGTGTTGGCCATCAGCATGGCGATGGTCATCGGGCCCACACCGCCCGGCACTGGGGTAATCACGCTTGCGACCTCGGCGGCCTCGGCAAAGGCGACGTCGCCAACCAGCTTGGATTTGCCCTCGCCCTTTTCCGGCGCCGGCACGCGGTTGATGCCAACGTCGATCACGGTCGCGCCGGGCTTCACCCAGTCAGCCTTCACCATCTCTGGGCGGCCAACGGCGGCAACGAGGATATCCGCATTGCGGCAGACGGCGGCCAGGTCCTTGGTGCGCGAATGCGCCGTCGTCACCGTCGCATTGGCGGCGAGCAACAGCGCCGACATCGGCTTGCCGAAGAGGTTCGAACGGCCGATGACGACAGCGTTCAGCCCCGAGAGGTCATCGCCGTGTGTCTGGCGCACGAACACCATGGCGCCGGCCGGCGTGCAGGAGACGAGACCGCCTTCGAGATCGCCCGTCGCGAGCTTGCCGGCATTGACGATATGCAGGCCGTCGACGTCCTTTTCCGGAAGGATCGACTGGATGATCGGCTCGGAGTTCAGGTGCTTCGGCAGCGGCAGCTGCACGAGGATGCCGTGAATGGCGGGATCCGCATTGAGCTCCGCAACCAGCGCGGCGAGTTCTTCCTGCGTGGTTGCCTCCGACAGTGTGTGCTGGATCGACAGGAAGCCGCACTCCTTGGCCATCTTGCTCTTCGAGGAAACATAGGCGTGGCTTGCCGGATCGTCGCCGACGATCACGACGGCAAGGCCTGCGCGAACACCGGCATCCGTCTCGAGCGCCTTGGTCGCGGCCTTCACAGTCTCGATGACCGAAGCGGCGACTTTCTTGCCATCAATCACAGTCGTCACGGCATGTTCCTCCTGGCTTCCTGTTCACGCGGCACACTCTAATTCGCCCGAGAAAAGGCGATGGCCTCAAAGCGCCCTATGCTGTTCCAAACGCATAAATGCAAGAGGCGGCTACGAGGTTGGCGGATGTTTCGCTCCGCCGCGCGGCATTTCCTTTCACGGGTGAGAGGAGAGACGGCTTCGCTCAAAATCATGAGAGAGCGATCGCAACGTCGCAGAGTCGGGGAATAGAGCCCACCTGTCGGCGATGGCCTAGCCGCGTGCCAGCTTTTGAAGGGAGTAGTGTTCGACGCGGGTTCTCAGCGCTCGAAGATCTTCCTGGACCTTGGCGATTTCGGTATCGTTCTCCGCTTCCGCGTATGGTGGCGTGCGCCGGACCGTAGCCCCCTCAGCTTCGCCACGACGCGCAGCGGCGTAGGCGGCTGTCAGCGATTGAGCATGATGCGCCGCTGGGCTGAACGGCGGCGGTAGATCGGACTTGGCAGGAGTGGGATCGGCCTGCGGCTGCTTGCGCGGCGAAGGTTCGGGATCGCCCTCCGGCTCTGGCGGCTCCGGATCCTGATCGCGCCGCGGCTCTGCACCAGGGCCGGCAAACAAACCGCGCATGCTGCGGTAGATGCCGAGCAAAACGCCGAGGCCGAAGCCGGCGAAGAATCCGGCCATGGTGGCGGCAATCACGATGATCTTGCGCGAAGGACCCTTCGCCTGCAGCGCAGGCTCGGCCTTCGAGATCACCCGGATGTTCTTCGCCGTCAGCTTTTCCTCTTCGCGCGTTTCGCCGGCGCGCTTGAGGAAGGATTCGTAAATTGCGCGGGTGGCCGCGGCTTTCCGCTGCAGCTCACGCAGTTCGACGAACTCGGCGGAAGAATCGATCTGCCGCGCCTTCTGCACCGCAAGCTGCTGCAGCAGATCCTGCTCGGTGCGCTGGGCGCGATCAAGCTCGGTCCCGGCCGCGGCGGCAATGCGGCGCAGTTCGTTGCCGATTTCGGAGCGCGAGGCCTCCAGCGCCTGCTGGGTGGCGATCCGTTGCGGGTGGCGTGGTCCGAGGCTCGCGTCAAGCGCACTCAATTGCGCCCTGGTCGCGGCAAATTGCTTGCGCAGTTCGGACAGCGCCAGCGAGCTGATTTCCTCCGGATAGGCCCCGGTCAAAACGTCGTTCAGCTGCACCTTGCCGGAGGCTTCCGCTTTCGCTTTTGCTTCGGCGATGCGGTTGCGGGCGGCGGCCACCTGGTCGCTGAGGCTCAGGAGCTGCTTGTCGGCGATCAGCTCGCCGCCGGCGCCGACGATGTCATAGCTCGCCTTATAGTCCTCGACCGCCTTCTCGGCCGCATCGAGCTCGGCCTTCAATTCCTTGATGCGGACGTCGAGCGCCACCGTTGTTTTCTGGAAGAAGCCGGATTGCGCTGCGGTTTCTTCACCGAGAAAAGTTTCGACCAGCCGGTTGGTGATGAGCGCAGATTTCTCCGGGTCGCGCGTCTGCGCCTCGACCGTGACGATGAAGGTCTTCGGGTCGCGCCAAACCTGGATGGCCTCGCTCAGCTTCTTCAGCATACGGGCGGACGCGTCGCCGCCGGCCTTTCCTGCGAATTCCGGATCCTTCTCGAGATCGAGGCCGGTTGCAACCTTCTCCATGACGGTGCGCGAGCGCAGCACTTCAAGCTGGCTGTCGACGAGCGCGAGAATGCCTTCGGTCGCCAGCGATTGTTTCGACAGATCCGAATCCGTCAGCCGCACCTCGCGCGGATCGATGTAGAGCTTGCTTTCGGACACGTAGACGCTGGGTGTGGAAAGCGCGAGCAGTATGCCGCCCACAGCACCGAGCGCGGTCGTCGCAATAATGATCTTGCGCAGTTGCCAGACGGAGCGCAGGACGGTCTTGATGTCGACGAGAGGACGGTCACCGGGTGCGTCGGTGGCGGGCGCGGCTGCCGCCTGGGCATCGTCCCGGCTATCGGTCAACCATTGTACCAGCCTGTCGCCCATGCCGCTCAGGGCGCGACGATGCTTGGCCGCTCCACTCGCTCCCTTCGAGGCTTTCTCGCCGATTGTCGCTTGCGCCGCGGAACGGGTCGCCTCCCGAGCGCCGGACTGGCCTTCGGCTGCGGACAGGCGATTGAGCAGAGGAGAATTGGCCGCGGAAGCGCCGACCGCACGGGGCTTTTGCGCGCGCGCGGAACCGCGCGTGTCCTCGGCTACGAAATCGAGCAACGATGCACGCGGAACCGGGCGTTTCTCGTCGTCGATGTTGAACATGACTGATCCCGCGGCTGCCGAGACGGCGAATTCCGAATAGTGAAGCCAACCTAAGGAAACATGGAAAACAAATGGTTAATTTCTGCGGATCGACGTGCGCAAACGGGTCAATCTCACGCCTTATTAAGCTTTCCCGCCTATGACGGAAGGCAGCAAAGCAGTTCCAGCAAAATGCGACACGCGCCGTGCGCTCGGAACTCAGCATAAACAAAGAGATAGAGCGCTTCCAACGGCCATGCCGGGAGACGCGCTATTGGAACGTCGGCCGTGCCTCATCGCGTCAAAGCGCTTTATCTCCGCCACCAGGCGCTGATCCACGCCTACCTCTCCATGACCGGAGGTTCGGCCGGGCGGCTTGTGCTGTCGCTCGTCTACTTCATCGCCGTCGCGAACACGCTTGTCATCGCCGATTTTGGTCTCTTTGCCACAGCGTCAGCCGCCGGCATCATGATCTCGCGGGTGCTTGCCTTCGGCTTCATGTCGCCGCTCTACCGGGTCGCCACCGTAAAGCCCCTGCTGGTCGGGACCTACAGCGCCGGCTTCCTGGTGGGTGCGGTGCTCTCGCTTCCCCTGATCGCGATCATCTGCACCATTACCTTCCTCGCCCTTTTTTCCCGGGACATGACGGCGAGCGCCTTTTCTGCCTTCATGCTGGCGGAAATCATCTGCTGGCGCGGACTGGAAACCGCGGTCATCGTGCTGAATGGCCTTGGCCGTTTCGGGCGCGGGGCGCTGCTCGTGGTGATCGGTACGGCGATCCGCACCGGTGCTGCATTGCTCTTTACTCTCCTATCCTGGAAGACGCTTGAGGCCTGGTCCTATTTCTACCTGGCTGCGAACGCACTTGGCCTCGTCGTGGCGCTTTTGTGGTTCTACCCTCGCGTCCGGCTGCGCTGGAAGCCCAGGCTCTATTTCCGGCGCTGGTCGGATTCCGTTTCCGTCGCCGGTGCCGAGGTGCTGTTCTACATTCAGTCGGAATTCGACAAGATCGCCGTGCTTGCCATCGGCGGTCCGGCGGTTTCCGGCCTTTATGCCATCCTGATGCGGCTTGCGGACCTGACGGCGCTTCCGGTGCGGTCGTTCAACACCCTGCTCGTCCAGCGCATCATGCGTACGCCCGAGGCGATCGCGCGCTGGCGGATCAGGTTGTCGATCGAACTCCTGGTGGCGCTGGCTTCGTTTGTCGCCATCGCGGCCATGGCTCTCTATCTCTGGATCTTCCCGAACGGCCTCGGCCGCAACGTCTCCGCCGCTGCTCCGATCATCGCGATGATCCTTCTCGTTCCCTCGTTCCGCAACCTGATCGAGTATCACTCCGAGCTGCTCTATGCGACGGGCCGGACGGTGCGGCGCATGCTCAACCTGCTGATCGCCGGCGTGGTCAAGGTGGCTCTGCTGGTGCTGTTGCTGCGGACAACGACGGATGTTGCCGCATGGGCGCCGTCGCTCAACGCGATCTTCTTCGCGCTCTACGCCCTCTCCTTCGTCCTGACCTACACGGCACTCAGGAAGCCGGCTGAACGCGTCATCTGACGCCGGTCAAACCTTCAGGCGGCGAGTTCGACCACCGCCCGGCGGATGTCGTCGAGGTCGTGCCCGACGAAGGATTGAACGCCGATGCCGATCTGGTGCGGCTCCATATCCTTCAGGAAGTCCCTGAGACCGGAGAGGTCCTGCCGGTAGCTGTCCTCGAACCAGAGCACGTGACAGAGCGCGGCATCGGAGGGCACATGCCCCTCCCCGCCGAGCACCTCGTCGACGAAGCGGCCATAGATCGTGCATTCGGAGAATGCGCGGGTCCGCGTGATCGCCCGAACCCAATTGCGGCCGTGCTGCGCCTCGATATGGTCGAGCAGCTTCCGGCACGTATCCGTGCGCCAGGCGATCAGCGTGTTGATGTAGTCATTGGCCGGCAGGCTGTAGGGGCCGATGCCAAGAAGGCGATCGGAATGGGCGAGCCATTCGAGATGGTTGGAGCGCATATGCGCGTCGATCGCGCCATCCTTGCGGTAGAGCGTCAGCCGGTCCGCCTGCCAAAGGCTGGCGGGATCGAAGGCGCGCAGGAAGACGACGTCGGAGTCGACCGCAAACATCGCCGGCTCGTCGATATGCCGTGCGAGCGCCAGGCGACGAAGCTGCTGCGCATGCCAGCCACGCAACGGCAGACCGAAGGGGCTGAGCCACACTTTCCTGCGGCCGGCGGATAGCGGATCCGTAACCGGATGCAGCCACCAGGGCAAAAGATCGCCCTCGCTGACAACCACCCGCCGCGCCCCTTCGAGTTGCCGGAAGAGCGTCACGTCGAAATCGGCGACCAGCAGATAGTGTTTCCAATCGCCCTGAAGCTTGCGGTCCATGCTTTCGCACATGAGCCGGCAACGCTCGAAATCGTTCGCATAGGACGCTGTGACAACCGCAGTGCGCATGGTCTGACCGTTCACGATGTCCCCGTTCGAAGGCTGGTGTCGGCGATCGTTTCGCGCGAACGTCCCGAGAGTTTGTGCCAGAGGACATGGCACAGGAAAAGCGGGTTTCCGAGAACGTAGCGGCGCCACATGCGCCGCGGTTCCATCGCCAGACGGAAGAACCACTCCAGCCGCAGCCGGCGCAGGAATTTCGGCGCCCGCGGAAACTCCTCCGCGACGAAGTCGAAGAGCGCACCGACGGAAATGACCAACCGGGCATCCTGAGGGCCGACATGGGCATCGACCCATTTCTCCTGGCCCGGACTGCCCATCGCGACCAAAAGGATATCGGCCTTCAACGCGCGGACTTCAGCGAGAATCTCCCGGGACCGTTCCCGGTCGAAGAAACCATCGGAAACCGGCAGGAACTCGTGCCACGGCGCATGCGCCTGAAAATTCTCGGCGGCGCGCGCGAGTACCTTCGGCCGCGCGCCGATCATGGCGATGCGCAGCGGTCTTTCGACATAGGTCAGCAGTGACGGCACGAAGTCCGTGCCATTCAGATTGGCAGGAAACATGCGGCCGTAAAAAAGATAGGAAGCGATATCGACGCCGTGCCCATCCGGAAAGACAACCTGGCGCGCCAGCGCCGCACGGTATTCTCCGTCGCGCATCATCAGGTTGGCATTGTTGGCATTGAGGAAGGCAAGGACCGTTTGCCCGCCCGGCCGCGAAAGCGCTTCTGCAGCAAAGGCGAAAGCCTTCGCCCAGCCGAGATCGACGACCGGCATTCCGAGGATCAGACGCCGCGACACGGAAGCGTTGTTTGAGGCAACGATTTTCGTCACGATCGTCCCCCTTCATGAATCGTCAAGTCCGGCGGCAGCGACGGCCCGTCCGCTGCGCTCGCAGGCGCAAGGCCCGCCAGCACATTGCGCATCACCCGCATCAGCCGCACTTTCTGGGCACGGTGGAAGACCGAGCCGTCGAGACGCTGACGATCGCCGGCCCGCACCTTGGCAACCTTGTCGACCAAGAGGCGCGCGAATTCCGAGGGATCATCGGCCGCGGAGCAATTGTCGGGGATAGCCTCGATGCCACGCAACGACGCCTGCGTCGCGACGCAGGGCATGCCGAGTTCGAAGGTCTCGAGGCTCTTCAGCTGCACGCCGGTGCCGCCACGGCTGATGAGCGGGACGACCGCGCTTTCGGTGACGAAGGCGCGCGCGTCCGGCACCCTGCCTACGAAGTGGACACCGGGATGGGAGACCGTCGGCACGCCATCCATCTGCCCGGCGATCGCGATCGTCATATCCTCCGGCAAATGCGGGACGACCTCGGCGAGGAACCAGTCGAGGCCCAGCCTGTTCGGCCGCCAGCTCCATGTGCCGATCAGGCCGAGATCGTGCTGGAGGTCTTGATCAGGTTCGCCGGTCCGAGCCGCCGGCGCGTCCCAGCCCGTTACCAGCGGCAGAACGAAGGCACGCTCACTGACAGCGCGGCCGAAACCGAAACGATCCGCCTCGGCAAAAGTCCAGACAGCAACCGCATTGTGCGCCAGGTGCTGCTCGTAGTGCTCGAGATATTGCGCTTCGCGCCGGAAGAGAAAGCGCTCGATGGTGCCCTTTGCCCGCTCGGCACTCTCGAAGGCGGAATCCGCCTCGACATTGTGGGCGACATAGACCGACGGATAGGGTCGGAAGACCTGCGCGAAGGCGGCCGGCAATTGCACCGAATTGAGCACCAACCCATCGAATGGGGCGAGGCTGTCGAGGATCGACTGGATCCGGTTTGCCGATATCGTAAGCATCTTGCCGGATGAAACCGATGTGCGGTTGAGGAAGGCGGTCGCGAGCCAGCGCAGCTTCTGAAGCGTGCCGACCTTGGCATTGGTTACCTCGAGTTCGCCGAGGAGGTGCATCTCGCAATCGAGCGCGGGTGTTTGTCCGGGCTGGAGAAAACCGATGACGCTGACCCGGTGACCGAGCGCACGAAGGCCGTCGAGCACGGCCCGGTTGGCGATGTCGAAGCCGGACGCCGGATTGGCGACGGGAACGAGCGAGGAAACCAGGACAAGATGCATTTTGCCACACGTCATGAATGGAGCTGGGCACTTCTTTAACAGCATGGGGTGAAAGAGCGCTTAAAGCCCCCTTTCAAAATCTGCCGTCCGGGTTCAGCATCTGTTTAGGAAGATTTGTTGTATTGCACATCAATTTTGCTTGCACAGGTTTCGCCATGACGTCGACCGGCCAGGACATTTCCGTCTACTTCCGGACAGAGCTGGAGGACGCCGGCGACATCGAACTCGTCGTCGTGCTGCCGACGTTTCGCCGGCCCGAACACGTCGTCAAGTCGCTGAAAACCATTGTTTCCCAGAGGCCTGATGTCTCCTTCGCCACGGTCGTCGTGGAGAACGACGATGAAGGACTGGCCGGCGCTCAGGCCGCCAAGGACTTTTTCCTGGGCCATCCCTCCGAATCGATCGTCATCGTCGCGCATCAGCGTGGCAACTGCCATGCCTACAATGCCGGCTGGTCGATGGCGCTCGAAACCTATCCGAACCTCAAGGCGATCGCGATCATCGATGACGACGAGGTCGCGGCACCCGAGTGGCTCGATTGCCTCATCACGGTACAGGAAACGACGGGCGCCGACATGGTCGGCGGGCCGCAGCTCCCGGTCTTCGAGGGCGACGGCGGGCAGAAGTGGAAGCGCCACCCGGTTTTCACGCCCCACTATGACACGAGCGGACCGGTGCCGATCCTCTATTCCTCGGGCAACGTTCTCGTTACCCGGCCGGTGCTCGACAGGATGCCGCGGCCGTTCCTGGACCCGGCTTTCAACTTTATCGGCGGCGGCGATGCGGATTTCTACAGCCGCAGCAAGGAACAGGGCTTCTGCTTCGCCTGGGCGGCGGATGCCTGGGTCGCCGAAACCGTGCCGGCGCGCCGCACGAGCGCATCCTGGATCCGGGCGCGCAGCCTGCGCAATGGCGCGATCTCGACGATGCTCGAACATCGACGCGACCCAAGTTTCGGCGGGCGGATGCGAACCTTCGGCAAATCGCTGGCGCTGCTCGGCGCTTCGATCCCACGCGGCATCGAGCTCTGGAGCAAGAGCGGGCTGGCAAGCGCCGGGCTCTATCATTTCTATGTGGCGATCGGCCGGTTGATGGCCGAGTTTGGCCTCGTCAACGAACAGTACCGCACGCCGGAGAAAAACTGACGGCAGTAGCATTTGCAGGAGCGCATCCAGGAAAAGCCTGGAGCGGCCTCCGCCCGGAATTCCGCGACGTCAAAAAGGAAATGGTCGAGGTCGGAAAGCGAGCGGACAAAGCGCTCGCGTTTCTCCGGTCAATGCGAGCTGCTTGCCTTGACCGCGCCTTCCGGCAGCTTGTCGCTGGCGACATGGCCGTTCTTGTCGACGATTGGAACCGGCTTCTGCCGCGGCACGTTCTGGCTGTTGGCGACGCGCTTGACGTCGTCCTTGGTGAGGTATTCGAGCTGCTCGACGAGCACCTCCGTGATCACCTCTTCACCGAGCTTCTTGTTCAGGCCATCCTTCACCGTGGTCTTGAAGGTTGGCAGATCGAAGGTGCCGGTATCGGCAACGTCGATGAACTTCGAGCCGACGAGCAGATCGTAAAGCACGTCGGTGACCATCTGCCGGAGCGGAGCACGGAGATTGTTGATCCCCTCCTTGGTCGCAGAGAAGGAAAGCTTCGTGAGGAAATAGCCCTGGACCGAGCCTTCCTTGATCACCGGAATGGTGATCATCTCACCGGGAACATATTGCTCCGACGCGCGACGAGCGGCCTCGCCGTCCGTGACGACGGGCGCCGAAGCGCTTTGCATCGAAAAATAGACTGATCCGAGCGTGACCGCGCAGACCCAGACCCCGGTGAGAATGAGCTTGAGCATCAGAAATCGCTATAGCGGAACTGCGCTTCGGAATAGATGCCGTCCGCATCGGCATCCTGTGCAGCCGTCTTCAGGAGATCGACGACGGAGCGAACCGCTTCGAGATGCGCTTCCACCTTCTGCGAGTTGATCGCCAGCTTGTCGCGCAGATGACGAGCATGCGACGAGAAGGTCGACGACGTCTCCCCCGGCTGCATGTCGCGATGCAACATCGTCAGTTCGTAGAGGCAACGACTCTTATGTGCGTTCGACGTCTTGATGTCGAATTCCGGGTCGAGACCGATGCGGCTGTTCTCGTTGTCGAGGATCATTTCCAGTCGCCCGAGCACGTTCTGGATCCGGACGTCATTGGATGCCACAGCTTCCATGAATCAACTCCCAATTAGATCACGATAATTTTGGGTCGGATCGACTCGAAATTATAAACGTGATCGATTCCAATGAATTAGAGCGGGATGCGGGCGGAGAACCGCATACACTTTTCCTCATTCC
The DNA here is from genome assembly GCF_049905105.1 of Ensifer sp. R-19. NCBI lineage: Bacteria > Pseudomonadati > Pseudomonadota > Alphaproteobacteria > Hyphomicrobiales > Rhizobiaceae > Ensifer > Ensifer sp. R-19. The sequence goes on along the minus strand of NZ_CP184569.1, from coordinate 317,365 downwards.
GCTCTAGGCTTGCTTGTTCTTGTCGTCTTCAGGCGTAAAGCCGGTCAGCGTCTTGCGCTCATATTCCTGCACGAGGCTTGCGGCGAGGTTTCGGCTGTTGCCATCGAGCGAGGCCTGGACCCGATCGGTCGCGCTGCCGCTCGCCAGCTGATCGGCGATGCCGATGCCGCCGCTCTTCGAGATGACGTCGCCGATCTGCTCGGCCATCATGCTCTTCCAGATATCGCCTGCGTTCCCTTTACCGAACACGTTCTCGCTGTCGGTCGGCAACATCGACTTCACGAAGTTCTGCAGCACCATGGCCTCGAACTTTCGATAGGTTTCAGGGATCTTCTTCTGCTCGACGCGGTTGTTGATATCGCCGAGCCCGGTCGAGCCCTCGGAAGAATTGAGGATGTTGACGGCGGCGGTGAAACCGTTGCCGTTTTCCGCGAGGCTCGTCGCCTTGAAAGCCGCACGATTGGCCTTCAGCCGCGCCTGCGCTTCCTGCACCTCGGTCGGGTCGGCGGCGCGCACGACATCCATCACCAGATCGCTGGGCGGAGAGATGGCCATGACGAATCCTCTCAAAATCGAGCCTGCATCGACCAGGGGCGATGCACAAAGGCAATAGTCGGACCGGCATCGCTCCACCGTCGGAGCATCCCCGGATGGCGTACTATCGCCCGTCAACCTTACCGGAAGCTGGCGCCTGCCCGGTAACGTGTTGATCGATCAGGTCATAGATGGAGTTGTCGGCTTCCTCGCGCTCCTCGGACTGGCGCGCTTCCTTCATGTTTTCCTCGAGCCGGTCGGCCTTTGCCCGTTCCCTCAGCATCCGCGCTTCATGCGTCTGCTGGATGCCGAGCAACATCTGGTCCTTCTGCACCAGACGCCCGACCTGCGAGGAATAGTGGCCGGAGAACATGCGATGCATCGGATGGGCCGAACCCATGGCATCGACGACCACGTCGATCGTCTCGGCCAAGGCCTCGCGTTGGCGCACCATCTCGACATAGTCGGCCTCGGCCATCTGCTCGAGATGGCGCTGGACGGCAACCAGGCGCTTGAGCTTCTGCGAACGGGTCTTCATCTGGCTATCCTCCCTGCATGACCGGCGCGAAACCGTCGCCGAACAGGCGCAGCATTGCGGCAATGCCGAGATAGAGCAGGAACATGCCGCCCATGATCAGATAGGGCTGCGAAATGAAGTAGATCGGGATCTGCGGGGCGAGCTTGTTGACCATGCCGATCGCTACGTTGAAAAGCAGGCCGTAGATGACGAAGGGGCTCGCGAGCCTCAGCATGATCATGAAGGTCTGCGCCAGCGAGTCCGTGAGCGTGATCAGCACGCCTTGCGGATCGAAGGCGGTACCGATCGGCATGGCGCGATAGGATTGCACGATCGCCTCGATCATCACGTGATGGAAATCGAGCATGAAGAGCACCATCAACCCGGCGAAGCTGATGAGGCTGGTCAACTGGTTTTCCGGCGTGTCCTCAATCACATCCGACGAGGGCGGGGAGCTGAAGCCCATCAACATGGTGATCGCCGCGCCGGCGAACTGCAGCCCGAGCACATAGTAGCGGGCGACGAGCCCCATGACCACGCCGACGGCCGTCTCGGCGGCGATCAGGTAGATGTAGGTATGCCCCTTGCCGGTCACCTCAGGATAGATGTCCGTCCACATGACCGGCAGGATCGCCATGGACACCGCGACCGCGATGAACAGCCGGACCTGCATTGGAACGCGGGCAGAAGAAAACCCGGGCATGATCATGATGCAACCACCGATCCGGCAAAAGGCCGCGAACAGCGCAAGCACCGAGCCCTCCGGGTCGGTGATCATGAAACTGAGCCGATGATCTTGATCTCGAGGCCCTTGGCAAGCTCGACATGCGAGAGCACGGGCAAAGTGGCAAAGAGACGCTCGATGATCATGCGAACATAAGAGCGGGATTCGGGCGAACTTACCAGTACGAAGGGCATGCCGCGATCGAGATGTTCACGGATAACTTTGGTCGCCTGTTCGCTGAATTCTTCCAGATGGCGCGGGTCGATGTCGAACTCGACGACTTCGCCCTTGGCGTCGCGCTTCAGTGCCTGGTGGAAGACCATGTCCCACTTGTTGCCGAGCCGCAGCACGCGCAGGACGCCATTGTCGGCGAGGTCGCCGCAAAGCTGCTGCGACATGCGCACGCGCACGTGCTCGACGATCTGTTCGGTCTTGCGCACATGCGGCGCAAGTTCGGCAACCGCTTCGAGGATCAGGTGCAGGTTGCGGATCGAGACGCGCTCAGCAAGCAGCAGCTTCAACACGGCCTGCAGGCCGGAATAGGACATGTGCGAGGTGCAAATTTCGTCGGCAAGCTTGCGGTATTCCGGATCGAGCCGTTCGATCAGCACCTTCACGTCCTTGTAGGAAAGCAGGTGCGGCAGGTTGTTGCGAATGACCTCGCTCAAATGCGTCAGCACTACCGAGACGTTATCGATCGGGTGGAAGCCTTCGCGCTTCAGGTCTTCGGTGAAGGTTTCGAGGATAGAAACCGCCGGCATGCCGAAGGCGGGTTCGCGGATCTCGTCGCCCGGCACGCTCGGCCGGCGGCCGCCGCCTGTCACCACCAGCACTTCGCCGACACGCACAGTGTTCGAGGCGATCGTCGTACCGTGGATACGGATATGATAGGCCTTGTCCGGAATGCTGATGTCGTCGGACACCTTGATTTCGGGAATGACGAGGCCGTATTGCCCGGCGAATTTGCGGCGCATCTTACCGACGCGGAAGGCCAGTTCCTGGTGGGCGCCGAGCAGGCGCGTCGAGACCTGTTTGCCGAGGAGAAGCTCGATCTCGGCGGTCTTCAGCACCGATTTGACGGAATCCGCCTCGCCTTCCTTGGTCTGCTGGACCTTGGCGGCCTCCTCGGCGCGGCGGGCCGCATTGGCCGCTTCGATCTGGCGCGGCACGAGCCAGCTCAGAAACGCCATGCCGCCGCCGAGAACGGCGAAGGGTAGGAACGGCAGGCCGGGGACGACCGCCAGGAGAATGATCAGACCGGAGGCGACCATCAGCGCCTTCGGATAGCCACCGAGCTGGCCGACGACGGCCTGATCGGTCGAACCCGAAGTACCACCGCGCGACACGAGCAGGCCGGCGGCGAGCGAGACGATCAGCGCCGGGATCTGCGAGACGAGACCGTCGCCGACCGAGAGCTTGACGAAGACGTCGGCCGCTTCTCCGATCGGCATGCCGTGGCGGAGATAGCCGATAATGATGCCGCCGAAGATGTTGATCGCGGTGATGATGAGGCCGGCGATCGCATCGCCGCGCACGAATTTCGAGGCACCGTCCATCGAGCCGTAGAAGGAGCTTTCCTCTTCGAGTTCGCGGCGGCGGCGCTGGGCCTCCTTTTCGTCGATCAGGCCGGCCGAGAGGTCGGCGTCGATCGACATCTGCTTGCCTGGGATCGCATCGAGGGTGAAGCGCGCGCCAACTTCGGCGATACGCGTCGCACCCTTGGTGATGACGATGAAGTTCACGGTGATCAGGATCAGGAAGACGATCAGACCGATGACGAAATCGCCGGACATGACGAGGCTGGCAAAGCCCGAAATGACGCCACCGGCAGCACCATGACCTTCATGGCCATGCGAAAGGATGACGCGGGTCGTGGCGATGTTCAGCGCCAGACGCACCATGGTCGAGATCAGCAGAATCGTCGGGAATGAGGAGAACTCGAGCGGGCGCTGGATCCACAGCGAGACCATCAGGATCAGAACCGAAAAGGCGATCGAAAACGCCAGCCCCATGTCGATCAGGAACGGTGGAATGGGCAGGAAGAGGATCGACAGGATCATCACGATGCCGAGCGCAAAGCCGACGTCGCGGCCCTTCGGTGCGACTTTCGGGATGATCAGCGCTGCTTGTTGTGCCATGTCTCTTCCGTCTCATCATGAGAACAAGGCAGCATTCACACGCGCTGCCCCACTATAGAGACGGAGATACCGGTCCAAGCTTGTGCGAGGGTTTCACGGCCGCACGTGCAGATCGCCCCGCACTGCGAGCGGATCAGAAACCGGATTGGATGCGCGAGAAGATGATGTCGGTGAAGATCGAGATCTGGGCGCCGATGAAGGGCGCGGACACCGCAACGGTGATCATGACCGCAAGGATCTTCGGGACGAACGTGAGGGTCATTTCCTGGACCTGGGTCAGCGCCTGAATGAAGGCGATGACAACGCCGACGATCATGGCGGCGAGAACGGCGGGGCCCGAGGCCACGATCACGGTCCAGATCGCAGCCTGTACAATATCGAGGGCATCCGCCTCATTCATGGATGTGTCACTTCACCTTGACGCCCGGGCCGATAACAAGCTCCTTGCCGCTATCCAGCACCGCAATGATTCCGTCAGAGTATAGTTTCACTTCCTTAACCACGCCAGTGGTCTTGCCGTCCTCGCTGGTGACGGTGCGTCCGATCACGGCATCGGCTTCGCTCAGCGACGTGCGCTGGAGGAGGCTCTCGAGGTTCTTGTTGGTCTTGATCGTCTGTTCCACCTGCGAAAAGGTCGCGAGCTGGGCGATCTGCTGGGTCGCATCCATAGGTTGCGTCGGATCCTGGTTTTTCATCTGGGCGACCAGCAGCTTCAGGAAGCTCTCGTAGTTGAGCGATGCCTTGGCCGCGTCGCCGCCCGAATCCTGGCCGGAAACGATCGGGGTGTAGCTGTTGTTGTTGACGCCGCTTACCGCCACGGTGCGATCTCCTTGCGAATCTGCTCGACCGTCGCCGGCGTGATTTCCTGCGTGTTGAGAATGCGGTCTTCGATCGCGTAGAGGCCACGGATCGCTTTCAGCGCCTCGAATGCGCGGCCGTTGGTGACGAGACCGTCGACGCGCTTCAGTTCGGCCAGAATCTCTTCGTTCTTGAAGCAGTTGAGCAGCATGACGACCGACTTGCGGAACATGGCGGTCGACTGTTCCGCACCTTCCGGATTGATGAGGATCATCTGCGCGATGAAGTAGAGCTGCTTCAGCGGCGTCGTCGCGTCTTCCGGCTGCAGCACGTGGTTTTCGAGCAGGAAGGTCACGTCGTTCAGAAATTCGACTGCGACCTTGCGGTCAACGCGAAGCACCGCGCCGTTAACAAAAATCCGTTCGCCCGACTTCAGCGAAATACGCAGTGTGCTCTTCATTTCAGTCCATCCCTGATGATGGTGGTAATGTCAATTATGCCCTGGAAGTTGGAGGATTCGCGTTTGCGGATCTTCTCTGTCTCGTTGAGTATCCAGATGGCGATCGAAATCAGATTGGCGCGCAGCTCTTCGTTGAGCTGGTTTTCCGGAGCGCGCAGATCCTCGATGAAGCGGATCCACAGGCGCCGGGTGAAGTAGATGGCCTCGATGGCCTCTCTCGAATACCCTTTCTGCTGTTTCGCTGCTTCCATGAGCGCGATCGAGCGATCGAGTACCTGCCGTTCTCGATTTTTGGAGTCGGCGACGCCGTCCTCCATGATCTCGGCATAGGAAAACTGATACATTCAGACATCCTTCATGTTTGTCCGGTTCCCCATACTAGAGGAAATTGAGCAAGCTCATCTGCTGTAGTCGTGACGTTAGTGTATAGGACGTTTCCAACTGCACCTTTAGCGTGTTGATCCGGGTCGATGTCTCGATCGGATCGACGCCCTCGATGTCGGCGACATGCGTGTTGACGAGCTTGAGCTGCGCTTCGATGGAGGTATTCGCCTTCTTGACGCGCGCTTCAGAGATACCGAGCGAGCTGCGCTCCGCGTTGAGGCCGGCAATCCCCTGTTCCGCGTAGTCGAGGGCTGCGACGCCAATGGCCGAGCGCACCTCAGGCGTTACGTTCTTGTCCATCAGTTCAGCGGCGATCACGCTTGCCACCGCGAACATCCGGAAACCCTTGGTATTGGCGTTGGTCGAGCTCTCGATGACTTCGCTGGTGCTGATCCGGCTCGTCATGTTCTGGTTCGAAGCGTCGGACCAGTTGGCATCCCAGCCAGGTCCGGTGAACATCGGTTCGACGGTGTTCTTGATGAAGTCCTGCATTTGCGTGACGGAGAACTGGTTCATGCCGGTCAGCGGCGGAACCTGCGCAGCCATGAAGGTCGAGAGTGCATTGTCGAAAGCAGTCTTGGCGGCCGACGGCGGTGTCGTGTCGTAGTCGGCAACCGGCTTGGCATCCGTGTTGATGCCCGAAAACAGGAACTCGCCATTGAAAGAAGTGTTGGCCGCAGCAGTAAAGGTCTGCAGCGCGCCCATGATCTCGGTCTTCTGGATCTTCAACTGGCTGGCAGCATCGTTGCCCTTGTAGGTGACGAGCGTGTCGCGCACCTTTTCCGCCGCCTTCGCCATGGTCTCGAGAGCGCCCTGCGAACCAGAGAGACGCTGGGTCACGACCGAGTTCGTGCTCTTCATCGAGTTCAGCCGGTCCAGCTCGCGCTGAAGGTTGAGTGAACGCGACGCCGTCGCACCAAGCGCCAGGCCAACGTCATAGTGGCGGCCGGTGGTCTGCTCCTGGGTGAGTTTGAGCAGCTCCGACTGATTCTGCTGGATCGTCAGGCGCATTGCGCTCTGGATCGCCAGATTAGAAACGTAGGACGTCTTCATGATTACCTCACGGCTTCCATAAGGGCTGCCATCATGGCATCCACGGTACTGACCAGCTTGGCCGATGCTTTGTAGGATTGTTCGAGATCGAGCAGCAGCGACAGTTCTTCATCGATGCTGACGCCCGTCTGCTTGCTGAGTGCTTCCTGGGTGCGCGCAAGCATTGCCTGCTTGTTGTCGTCCGCGGTCGAGGCCGTCTTGCGTGTCTGCTCGAGCCAGCCGACCGAACCGGTCGCAAAGTTCAAAAGGCTGCTATTGCTATCGAGGCCCGTCGACGGGGCGAACGACATGTTCTCCCCCATCTTGTTGATGAAGCCGTCGAGCAGCGCGGTATAGCCGGGGCTCGGATTGGCCGCACCGCCCGGGTTCGACACCACGCCATTGAAGCCGCCGTCTCGCAGCAGCAACGGGTTTGCTTTGGCCAAGGCGTTGACGGTGATCTTGGACGCCATGCCGGGGACGACGGTGCCCGTTGGCGGAACGCCAGCACTTCCCCAGGTGAACAGACCGGGCTGATACGCGATTGCCGGCGGGTTGCCTTCCTTGAAAAGCTCGACCAGACCGCGCGCGATCTCGTCCAGCTGCGACTGGAACTTCGGCGCGATATCGTCGCGCAGCTGCACCAGGCTCGCGAGCTTGCCCTTGGCTGTCGTGTCCGCGCCGGTTCCGGCTGCGATCGGCACGCCATCGACGAAAATCTTGTTTCCTGTGACGGTGGCGTCGAATGTGGTGGTAGGAGCGAAAGTGACCTGACGCGGAATGTTCTCGAAGAGCACCGTGCCGTCGGTGGTGAAGATCACCGTATCGCTGTTGCCGCGCGTGACGGTGGAGATGCCGATGATCTCCGAAACCTGCTTCAGGATCTTGTCGCGCTGGTCGAGCGCGTCGCTGGCGTCACTGCCTAGGGCCGTCGCCGACTTGACGGCGTTGTTGGCCTTCTCGAAATCCGCCAGCAAGCCGTTCAGCTTGTCGACCTCAAGGGCGATTTCCTTGTCGGCATCCTTGCGCAGATCCTGCACCGTGGTGGAGGTCTTGTTGAGCGAGTCGGCGAGATCCTGCGCATCGGAGACCGCCGTCGCCGCGATCGTCTTGTTTCCCGGCGTTGCGGCCAAGGTCTGCAGGCTGTTGCGGAAATCGGAAAGCAGCTTCGACGGCGCCGTTTCATAGTTGTTGCCGCCGAGCGCCGACTTCAGCAGTTCCAGCCCGTCGCGAAGCCGGGCCTGGCCCGAGGCTTCGCCGATGCTGGCGATGCTCTGCTTGAGCAACGCCTCGTTCTGGGCCCGGTAAATAGATACGACCTGCGCCCCGTTCGGCGTGCTGCCCAAGAGAGCGAGACGACGCGAATAATCCGCATTGCCCGCATTCGCGATGTTCTTCGACACGGTCGCGGTCTGCTGCGCCGTATTGCTGAAGGCCTGCTGTGCGATGGATATTGCGGAGGACAGCGACATGACGCGGACCGTATCTCTTTCAATTACCGTTTCAGGTTGACCAGCACGTCAAGCAGGTCCGAGGCGGTCTGGAACACCTTGGAGTTTGCCGTGTAGTTGCGCTGCGCCTCGATCATCGAGGTCAGTTCGTTGGCGATGTCGACGTTGGAGTTTTCAAGCGCCTTGGACTGGATGTTGCCGAATGCCCCGGAGCCGGCAAAACCGGTGACGATGACGCCGGAATCGGTGCCCTGCGAATAGACGTTGCCCGATTCCGGCTGCAGCTTGTCCGGGCTCTGCACGGTCGCCAGCGCGATGCGATACTTCGGGACGAGGTTGCCGTCGCCGTACTTGACGTAGACGATGCCTTCCTTGTCGATCTCGAAGCCCGACATCTTGCTCGGCTTGCTGCCGTCGATGCCGCCGCCGGTGCTGGTGAAGTCACCGCCGAGCTGCGTGGTCTTAGTGGTGTCGATCGTCAGAGCGCCGAGATTGGCGCCGGTGCCCGGCAGGTTGTTGATAGCCGTCGTCGTCAGTGTGGCAGGGACCGCGCCGGTGCGCTTGCCGGCCGCGTCGAAAGTCATGACCTGAGAGCCGATCACACCGGTGATCGGCGGGCCGGCCGAGTAAGTCGCCCGGTCGCGGATCTCCAGCGACCACTCATTGACGTTGGTTTTCTTGTAGACGAAATCGAGGATACGGGTGTTGCCCTGGCTGTCATAGACGACGAGCGAGGTCGGCTTTTCGTCGCCGATCGCTGCACCCGACGGCAGGTTGGCTTCCATCGCGCCCTTGGTCGAACCGGAGGCCACCAGGCCTTCGTCCTTGAGCTTGACCTGCGTCAAGCCGTCAAAGCCGTTGACAACAACCGTCGGATCAGCGCCGGCCTTGTATTCGTAACCCATCAGCGTGAAGCCGGCGGTGTTGACGAGGTTGCCGTCCTTGTCGGGGACGAAGGAGCCGGCACGCGTCAGGAAATTCTGGCCGCCATTGCCCTGGACGATGAAGAAGCCGCCACCGTTGATGGCCAAGTCACTTGCCGACGTCGTGTAGCTCGTGCCGCCCTGCTGCGAGATGCTGTAGCGCACCTGGGTCTCGACGCCGCCGGAATTGTAGTTGCCGCCGCCCGAAGGCAGGATCATCGACGAGAACTCGGTCGAGGCGCGCTTGTAGCCCGTCGTGTTCGCGTTCGCGATGTTTTCGGCGACCGTGCCGAGACGGTTGGACTGGGCGTTCATACCGGACACGCCCGTTCTCATGCTGCCATAGAGACTCATATCGGATCCTCATTTCCTTGTTACGGCGACACTAGGAAGCGGGCCTTGCGTGAACCTGTCTTGGTTCGGCGCCCGCTCAACCGCGTGGCGTTCAGTTCCAGTCGATGCAGTAGCCAAGGAAGCGCTTGGAATCGATCGGATCGAAGCCGAGCTTCTTGCGCAGTTTCTTGCGCAGCTTGCTGATGTGGCTCTCGACGACGTTTTCTTCGACATCCTCGTCGAAGATCCCGTAGATCGCGTTGAAGATCTGCGACTTGGATACGCGGCGGCCGCGGTTTGCGACCAAATACTCGAGAATCCGCCGTTCGCGGCGCGGCAGGGCGAAGACGTCGCCGTTGATCTCGGGATCACGACCGTCGGCAAAGACGCGGATCGGACCAATGTCGGTGAAGTTGGTAATCGCCTTCAGGCGGCGGCGGATTGCGGCGACGCGGGCGAGGATTTCGCGGGGGTGAACCGGCTTGCGCACGACGTCGTCGACGCCACAATCAAAGAGCGCAAGCGTGTTTTCGAGAGAGGGGGTGTCGCTGACGGCGATGACGGGCGCCATCGACCGGTCGCGGATGGCACGAGGCAGTGCGAAGGTGGCGTCGCCCTGACCGATCAGGAAGGCCTCGACGGCATCGATATCCGAATCAGCCGCCGCGTTTACCCACTCACCAAACTCCCTGGGGTCGAAGCCCGTCGAGGGAATTCCTTCACGCCCGAAGAGCGACGTATAGCCGTCCTTCACAAGCTCTCTTTCATCAACCACTACGATCATTCGCCCGCCTCCGAATCAGTATGGCTCCGCACTGATCGAGAGGTACGAATCGAGGGATTCATGAACAACTAGAGGAAGTTACTGGGTGGAATTAATAATTGATTAACCATGTTTCGCCGATTTGATCTATATCTAGTGGCACCCCGTTAACAGCGGCACTAAAATAATGTGGAAAAGTTAACGGACTGCGACAAATCCGCTTGCCGTCACATTGTCCACGCATTGTCGCCACAATGCGGCAACGCCTTCAAAAATGCAATCATGGGTTGTTCATTGACAGAACTGCGTGGCGTTCGGCGTCCACTTGCCGTAGCCCGTCGCGACGAGATTCGCGATCACCCGACAGACATATTTCTTCTGCGCCGGGTCGTTGTTCGGGCCCGCGTGATAGCGGGCAACAGCCATAGTCCAAGTCTCATGCTTGGCGTGCAGATTGGCCAAGAAGCGCGCGGCATATTCGACATTCTTGCGCGGGTCAAGCATCTCCTGCGGCGAGCTGAAATGCTCGCCATGGAAGTAATAGTTGATCTGCATGCAGCCAAGATCGATGAGCTTGGCGCCCTGCGCACGGGCATTGCCGAACTGCGTGAGAACGTCCTGTTCACTGGTGCCAAAATGGGCCTTGCCTTCGATGTTCATCGCATAGGGCTGCAGCGAGCCCTTGCGGCCAGTTTCGGTCAGCCCGACGGAATAGAGTATCCCGGCAGGGATGTCGTATTTCGCCGCGGCGTTCATGATCTCGCGTTCGCAGACGCCGGCGCTGGCCAAGGCACTACATGTAGACGTGACCAGTGCGAGAGCGCTCAGTGCCGGCAGCCGCATCGTCCGTCCCGCCATTGCCAACCCACCTTTCCGCCATCGAAGCCTGGCCGTCGTCCTGTCGCTGCTGACGTCCCTGGCCGTTCCCGTCAGCCCGCTCGCGTCCCTGCTGCCCGGCCTGGGTTTGTGCCTGAGCCTGCGAGCCTCCGCCCGAGGACGTGTCGCCGCCCGAATTGAACACGATGTTGACCTGGTCGACCGCGAAGCCCTGCGCACGCAGGGCCTTCACCATCTCGCTCTGGTCGTCGCGCAACTGCCGGAACGCTTCGCCGGTCTCCACCTTCAGCTCGACCTGCAATTCGTCATCCTTGAGCCTCAGCGTGGCGGTGACGAGACCGAGCTCGATCGGATGGAGCTGGATCTTCAGCGTGTTCAGCGTCTTGCCGGCCTGGGTCCAGGCGCCTGGCTGGCTGAGTGCCGCGCTCGGCTGCAACGGGCTGGCGCCGACTTCGCCTGCGATCGCGTCCGCCACGGCGCTCGTGTTCGGATTCACCGAGATGCCCAGGTAGCGCCGAGCCTCAAGTACCGTGACGTTCTCGACCTTGGCAGCCTGCGAACGGGTGCCGTCGAAAGCAGCCTCTCCGTCCTTGGAAAGGCTCATGGTTACGGCCTGTCCCTTGCCGTCGGCCCGTGCGAAGCGGAAGAGCCGATCCGTATCGGCCTCGCCTGCCGTAGCTTCGGCCTTGGCGCCGTGCTCGCCGGTCCCAGCGACATGCATGCCTGCAGCCTCGCCCGTGCCAGTCGCCGGCTGACGGCCGGCCTTGGTCGTTTCGCCGAGAGCCTGCCCGACTGCCTGGCCGCCGCCGAGCAGCGTCAACAGGTCATCCATATCCATCTTCGATGCCGACGTCGCTTCGCCGCCCTCGCCATTGGCGGCATCGGCGTCGCCTGCCGCCGTCGTTTCGCCGTTTGCCTGCGCCTTTGCCAGCCGCTCCGCAAGGTCGGCAATGCGCTCTGCGAGTTCGTCCGGGACGGTCGCGTTGCTCAAACCGGCCGGATCCGCGTTCGCCTTGGCCGTATCGGCCTTGTTCCCCGTGCGACGCGCGCCAAGGTCGCGTTCCGTTGCTGGGAAACGGTCGTGGGGCGCGTGTTCGCCAAGTGCCTGTTCGTCGCGGCCGATGGCAATGCTGCGCGCCGCCGCGCCGTGCCTGCCGGCGCTCTTGGCAATGTTGTCCTTGTCGATCAAGGCTCCAGCCTCCGTGTCGTCGCCGGCAGCGGTGTCGCCGAGGCCTTTGCCGGTTCCCGCCTGATCATTCGCCTTCTGCCGTCCAGCATTTGCCACGGCGTCCTCGAAGGCACCGCCCAAGGCGCCATCCGCCTGCTCCTTGCCGCCGGCGCGCCCATTTCCCTTGCCGGCAGGGGCCGGGGGCAGACCACGCAGGCTATCATCAAGAGCCCTCATTTCCCTTCTCCCTTCAGGAGAGCATCGATCTCTTCGATCTTCGACCTCCCCTTCGCCACGAACCCGTCGTGTTCGGGATCGCCGGCCGCGCCAGCGTCGATTTCCGCCGTGCCTTCGGCTGCGGCCACCGGGATCGGCGTATTGCCGAAGGGGCTTAGGCCACTGCCTGTCTCCTCACCCGCTTCCGAGATGTCGGCTTCGACCGGTCTATCGGGTTTAGACGCAAACGCTTGCGTGAGGCTTTCATCATTCGGCGGCCTGACGACCGCATCTGCGACGGCTCTTGCGGCATCACGCAGCGCGCGGTCGCGTGGCGAAAGCTCCGCATCCGGTATCGCTGCTATGCTCGCTGTCGCGGCGAACACGTCGCTGGAGGGAACGGACGCCAGGCCCGCATAGAAACCGGCGAGCACTTTCGGCTGCATCGCGCCGTCGGCACCAAGCGCTTCTGCCCGCTCAGAAGCCTGTTTCGCCAATGCCTGCTTGCCGGCAATCGCTGCGCGCCGGGCGACACGCAGATAGACCTCGCGCTGGCGCGGCGCGTCCATGAAGTCGAGAATCTCGGAGATCCGCCCCTGGGCTTCTCCGTCGAAATGCGCGACGGCAAGCTCGACGAAGACGTCGGCGAACTGGCTGGCATAGGGAGACGTCAGGTAGCGGCGCGCATAGGTCAGCGCGTAGTGAAAGCCCTTGTCCGGCGCGTCGGCCTGCACCGCCAGGAACACGGAGCGACGCAAGGCCGCCTCCTCGATGATCGTGCCGGGAGCCGTCAAACGCGCCCAGTCGTAGTACTTCATCGCCGCAACCGGATCCTGCTGCGAGGTCGCATTGCCAAGAATGAGATAGAGATAGGGACCGATGCGGGCGTTTCGATATTCCGGGGCAGCCTTGGACAGGTTCTCGACGATCAGACCACCCTTGCCGTTCAGATACTGCCGTAGCGCTTCGGTCACGCGGGAATCGAAATTGCCGGCCACGTCATGATCCGAAAGGTACTTCAGCGTCTCGGGATTGCCGCCGCTCATCGCATAGACAAGCGCCGCATCGACGTTGCGCGGGTCGCTAAACACCGAGGCATCGGCGGCGCGCAACCGCTTGTCGATCGCCCCGAGCATGAAACGCTGCATCTCGATCGCGGAGTGATCGCCGAGCACCACGGAGTCCTGCACATATTGCAGCGACCGGATCATCTTGAAGGGTGCGAGTTCCTCGATATCGTTCGCCCTGGCGCTCCCGATTGCAAACGGGGTCGCCAGCACGCAGCAGGTCATCAGGATCGATCGCAGGCGTCTCAGCATCATGTTTAACCCGGAGCCGATTGCAGCAGGATCTCGATGCGCCGGTTGCCCGGCGCATAGGGATCAGCCGGGATCTGCAACCGCCGGTCGGCGAAGCCAGTGATCTGGCTGACGCGGTCTTCCTTCAGACCACCGCGAACGAGCATGTAATAGGCACTCTGGGCGCGTGCGGCGGAGAGCCGCCAGTTGTCATAGGTACCGTCCTTGAACGGGCGACCGTCGGTGTGGCCGCGGATCGCGACAGCACCCTGCCGCTCGGCGAGCAGATGGCCGATCTTTTCCATCGCCAGTACCAGTTCCTTCTGCGGCACGGCCGATCCGATGGCGAACATCTGCGCGTCCGTGCGCTCGCTGATCGTAACCATGAGACCGCCTTCAGCCGGGGTCACCACAAGGCCTTCCGCCAACTGGCCTGCCTCGCCGGCAAGTTGCTTCTTGAGCTCGGCCTGGAGTTCTTCGGCCTGTTTCTCCGCGGTCGCCTCGGCCGTGTCGGTCTTCGGCTTGTCGCCGGCGTCGCTCTCGGCCGTTTTGTCCGTGCCGTCTCCTGCCTTCGCCTGCTCCGCCTGTTTTTCATCCTCGGTCTTGTCGACCGCGGGCGCGCCACCTGCCTGCATCGCAGATGCCGCGGCGAGCGCCACGTCGCTCTTGGTCGTATTGCCCGCTTCGGTCAGTTCGACCTGTTTGGTCCAGAAATCCGGATCGAACGGATCGCGATAGGCTTCGCCGCCGTCGGCGCCGGTTGCCGGACCGGACTGAGCCGCTCCGCCCTCACCCTTCACGCTGATGTTGGCCTGCTGGCCGACTTCGCGGGCGATTTCGGAGAGCACCGAATAGGGGTTCTCGAAGAAGTCTGCGTCGGAATACTTCGTTTCTTCGCCCGAGGTCGCCGTCAACTGGTCGCCGGTCTTGGCCGACCCACCGGACTTTTCCTGCTCGCCATCGACCTTGGAGCGCTGCTGCGTCTCCTCGCCCTGCGCATCCTTCGCCGGATCCTTCAAGCCGCGTTCGGCAGGCTTCTGGTCGGTCAATTGCACCGGATTGAAATAGGAGGCGATCGCCGCCTTCGTTTCCTCGTTGGCAGCGTTGATCAGCCACATGACGAGGAAGAAGGCCATCATTGCCGTCATGAAGTCGGCATAGGCGATCTTCCACGAGCCGCCGTGATGCCCGTCATGGCCACCGTTGTGGCGCTTGACGATAATGATCTCATGTTTGCCGTTGTGATGGTTTTCGTCGCTCATGCGAGAACTTTCCGGACGGTATCGGCCCAGGCGGCCATGCGTGTCACCAGGATCGCACCGTCCATTTCGACAGCGAGATCGATGTCGTCGGTTTCGACGTGGCGGAACAAAGGCATGTCCTCCCCGAGCTGGCGCTTCAGCGCCTCGAAGAGTTGGGTTGGGCCCTTGACGACGAGGGTGCAACCTTCGCCGGCCACCAGGCCCTGCTTAATCATCTGCGCCATATCGGCGACGGCGCGCTGCAGGAGGGCATCCTCCATGACCGGCGCAAGAACCCGAGCGGTCTGGTCTCCGAGCGCGGCCACCAGACTGTCGGCCATGTCGGCAAAACGCTCTGCCAGGCGGTTGGCGGTCTCTGCTTCGAGGCGTTGGGTCAAGGCCGCGAGCTCGGCCGCATGGGCCGCCTGCAGGTCGGCAATCTGGCGCTCGTGTTCGAAGACGAGCTCGGCCGTCGCCTCGGCGCGGCCTTCTGCGAAGGCGCGTCGGCGCTCCGCGTCGATGTCAATCTCTGGCATGGCTGGCCTCGCGCCGAGGCGGTCGCCATCGGCATAGTCGCTGTCCAGATCGGGGAAATATTTTTGGGGCATCAGCGACAGCTCGACTTTCGGCGCGCTGAAATCCTTGAGGTAGCGGGAGAGCATCGCACTCATGACCGGTCACTCGCGGCGGCGCAGCGATGCGGCAATCCCCGTCTGATCACGAGACGGCACCCTCTGGCGCGGATTTCCATGGCTCCTGGCACTGCTGACATGTCTCCCACGGGTCCAGCCGCGGATGCGAAGAACCCAACATTCTTGACGTACATCGGCGATGTTCGGGCTAGTCGTTCCCGGAGCGATCCGATGCAGGCGGCGGCCAAGATTCATTTTGGCCGGCAGTCATGCGACAGGACTGCGAGAGAAGGCTATTCGGTCAAACTTGTGCGAAAATGAATGTGTTGGACCGCGCCAGGGCAATTAGCGCGGTCCAACCGTTTCCACCGGGTGCCGTGACCGACGACGTGGCAGAACTCAAACTTTGCCGCCCCCATTCCGGGAAAGCGGAAGCGTTTTGGCGGATCCGCCGGGCGCAGCCGGCCACTCTCCGCCGATGCGCCTTACTGTTGGAACAGGCGCAGGATGTTCTCGGAGTTCGTATTGGCGATCGAGAGCGCCTGGATGCCGAGTTGCTGTTGCGTCTGCAGTGCCTTGAGGCGCGTCGATTCCTCGTTCATGTCGGCATCGACCAGGCGACCGACACCCTTGTCGATCGTATCCATCAGGTTGGCGATGAAACTTTCCTGCATGTCGATGCGCTTGGTGATGGCGCCGAGCGTGGAGCCGGCATCGGTCAACTGGCCGAGGATGTGGTCGACGACGCGGATCATGTCGTCCATCTGGGCGTCGGTGGTCGCTGCCGTCAGCTTGACTTCCGACGAGGTCGCATTCGGGGTGGTCACCGGTGCGCCGATCAGGTGGAAAAGCTTGGCCGAGGTGCCGACCGGCGACGTGAGCAGCGAGGCGTCGTAGCTTCTGGTCAGGAGGCCACGGCTCGCGTTGGCCGTATCGATCAGCATGGATTGCGCCGTGTCGAAGTCGAGCGTGGTGACCGACACGTTGCCGTTGGCATCGCGGTTGAACGAGGCAACGATCGACTTGGTGCCGACGGAAGCCGCATTCGCGTTATAGAGCCAGTTTTCGCTGGAGAAGGATGCGGACTGCGCGGCAGCCAGGAGCTGGTTCTTGAGTTCGGTGATTTCCTTGTCGATCTTCAGCTTGTCGACGCCCGGCTCGCGCGCGGCAACCAGCTTGCGCTTGATCTCGCTGACGACGTCGATCGACGAATTCATCGCCGCATAGGCCGTGTCGATCTTGGCTGCACCGAGGCCAAGTGCGTCTTCGACGGTCGACAGCGCCGCATTGTCGGAGCGCATGGTGGTCGCGATCGACCAGTAGGCGGCATTATCCGCAGCGGTCTGCACGCGGTAGCCGGAGGAAATCCGATCCTGGACCTCGGCCATGTCGGTATTGATGGAACGCAAGGTCTGAAGCGCCGCCATGGCGGCGGTATTGGTCATGATGCTGGTCATTGGTCACCTGCCCGGAATGAATTTCTGAAGACATTCCGGAGTGCAGAACCGGCAGCGATGGGACTGGCATCATGCGAATCGCCCCTGTTTTGCCCTGGAGGCGACCCTTCGCTCTTAACCAATATGTAACGATTGCATGGTTAACAAATGGTTAACGCCGTTAGTAAGTCGGTAACAAAGGTGAACAAAAATAAGGGAATATGGATGAAAGGTTAAAGGCGGATCGCGCACCCTGCCTGACACGCCTGGGAAAGTTTGAAGCGCAAAACGAAAAAGGCCGCACGACCCCGTTGGGCGTGCGACCTTTCTGCTGTGTGCGCAAGAGGGGCGAAAAGTCGCCCGTCTTGCCTGTCGTTCGCTTAGCGGAACAGCGACAGGATGTTCTGCGAGTTGGTGTTGGCGATCGTGAGCGCCTGGATACCGAGCTGCTGCTGTGTCTGCAGAGCCTTCAGGCGGGTCGACTCTTCGTTCATGTCAGCATCGACGAGGCGGCCAACGCCCTTCTCGATCGAGTCCGAGAGGTCGCGGACGAAGTTCTGCTGCAGTTCAACGCGGCTGTTGAGCGCACCGAGATCGGCAGCAGCGTCGGTCATCTGCAGAAGCGTTGCGTCAACGCCCGAGATGGCTTCTGCCAGAGCGCCCATCGTCATGTTGGTGATGTCGAGCGACAGCACGCTGTAGCCGGTCGTAACCGTCGCACCGTTGGTCGCCAGCTTGTATTCCATGTAGCTGGATAGCAGGCCGGTGCCGCCGGTCGTAACGTTAGCGCCGGTGGCGTCGACCTGGATCAGCGAGCTCTTGTTCGTGTCGAACTGGAGCGTCGTCAGGCTGACGTTGCCCTGGGCGTCGCGGTTGAACGAACCGACGATCGACTTGGTGGCAGCCGTGTTGTTGGCGTCGTTGTAGACCCAGTTTTCGCCGGAGAACGAAGCCGACTTGGCAATGCTCACGAGCTGGCTCTGCAGCTCCTTGATTTCTTTCTGGATCTTGCTCTTGTCGACGCCCGGCTCGCTGGCGGCAACCAGCTTTTTCTTGATCTCGTCGACGACGTCCTTGGAGTTTTCCATGGCCGTGTAGGCAACGTCGGTCTTGGCAGCGCCGAGGCCAAGAGCGTCTTCAACGGTCGAGAGTGCCTTGTTGTCCGAACGCATGGTGGTTGCGATCGACCAGTAAGCGGCGTTGTCCGCAGCGCTACCGACGCGCAGGCCCGATGAGATGCGGTCCTGGGTGGTTTCCATCGAGGAATTGATCGAACGCAGGGTCTGAAGAGCCGACATTGCGGCGGTGTTCGTCATGATGCTGGTCATTGGCTGAGTGCCCCTTGTTGGCTGATTTGGAATGAAAAGGGACATTCCGGGATTACCGGGAAGCAGCGGTCAGCCTCATGCCTGTTAATGTTGATTAACCCGCCGTTTCGTTGGCCACAGAAAACACCATCGTGGTTAACAAATGCTGAAGCTCAGTCGATAATTTCGGCACGTGTGGCTGAAATAGACCAACAAAAAACCGCGCCTCCTGCGAAGCGCGGTTTCGATTTTCTGCCGTCGGGCGCGAGCCGGAACCCGCGCCGCCTGGCGCCCGATTAACGGAACAGCGACAGGATGTTCTGCGAGTTCGAGTTGGCGATCGTGAGCGCCTGGATACCGAGCTGCTGCTGTGTCTGCAGAGCCTTCAGGCGGGTCGACTCTTCGTTCATGTCAGCGTCGACGAGCTTGCCGATGCCCTTCTCGATCGAGTCCGAGAGGTCCTGAACGAAGTTCTTCTGCAGTTCAACGCGGCTGTTGAGCGCACCGAGATCGGCAGCAGCGTCGGTCATCTGCAGGAGCGTCGCATCAACGCCCGAGATGGCTTCGGCCAGCGCGCCCACCGTCATGTTGGTGATGTCGAGCGACAGCACGCTGTAGCCGGTCGTAACCGTCGCACCGTTGGTTGCCAGCTTGTATTCCATGTAGCTGGAGAGCAGGCCGGTGCCGCCGGTCGTGACGTTAGCGCCGGTGGCGTCGACCTGGATCAGCGAGCTCTTGTTCGTATCGAACTGGAGCGTCGTCAGGCTGACATTGCCCTGGGCGTCGCGGTTGAACGAACCGACGATCGACTTGGTGGCAGCCGTGTTGTTGGCGTCGTTGTAGACCCAGTTTTCGCCGGAGAACGAAGCCGACTTGGAAATGCTGATGAGCTGGTTCTGCAGCTCCTTGATTTCCTTCTGGATCTTGCTCTTGTCAACACCCGGCTCGCTGGCGGCAACCAGCTTCTTCTTGATCTCGTCGACGACGTCCTTGGAGTTTTCCATGGCCGTGTAGGCAACGTCGGTCTTGGCAGCGCCGAGGCCGAGAGCGTCCTGAACCGTGCCGAGAGCTTTGTTGTCCGAACGCATGGTGGTCGCGATCGACCAGTAAGCGGCGTTGTCGGCAGCGGAACCGACGCGCAGGCCCGACGAGATGCGGTCCTGGGTGGTTTCCATATCCGAATTGATCGAACGCAGAGTGGAGAGAGCCGCCATTGCGGCGGTGTTCGTCATGATGCTGGTCATTGGCTGAGTGCCCCTTGTTGGCAATACTCGTGAAAAAGGGACATTCCGGGAGCTACCGGGAAGCAGCGGTCAGCCTCATGCCTGTTAACCGGTTGTTGTTGTTGGTTAACCCGCTCCTTCGATGGACACAGCAAACACCATCGTGGTTAACGGCAACCTAAGACGCCGCGATTATTTTTCGAAACGCTCCAACATCCGATTTGGCACAACAAAAAACCGCGCCTCTTGCGAAGCGCGGTTTCGATTTTCTGCAGTCGGGCGCGAGCCGGAACCCGCGCCGCCCGGCGCTCGATTAACGGAACAGCGACAGGATGTTCTGCGAGTTCGAGTTGGCGATCGAGAGCGCCTGGATGCCGAGCTGCTGCTGCGTCTGCAGAGCCTTCAGGCGGGTTGACTCTTCGTTCATGTCAGCGTCGACGAGCTTGCCGATGCCCTTCTCGATCGAGTCCGAGAGGTCCTGAACGAAGTTCTTCTGCAGCTCGACGCGGCTGTTGAGCGCACCGAGGTCGGAAGCGGCGTCGGTCATCTGCAGCAGCGTTGCGTCAACGCCCGAGATGGCTTCTGCCAGAGCACCGGTGGTCATGTTGGTGATGTCCATCGACAGCACGCTGTAGCCGGTCGTAACCGTCGAACCGTTGGTCGCCAGCTTGTATTCCATGTAGCTGGAGAGCAGGCCGGTGCCGCCGGTCGTAACGTTAGCGCCGGTGGCGTCGACCTGGATCAGCGAGCTCTTGTTCGTGTCGAACTGGAGCTGCGTCAGGCTGACGTTGCCCTGGTTGTCGCGGTTGAACGAACCGACGATCGACTTGGTGGCAGCCGTGTTGTTGGCGTCGTTGTAGACCCAGTTTTCGCCGGAGAACGAAGCCGACTTCGCGATGCTCACGAGCTGGTTCTGCAGCTCCTTGACTTCCTTCTGGATCTTGCTCTTGTCAACACCCGGCTCGCTGGCGGCAACCAGCTTCTTCTTGATCTCGTCGACGACGTTCTTGGAGTTTTCCATGGCCGTGTAGGCAACGTCGGTCTTGGCAGCGCCGAGGCCGAGTGCGTCCTGAACGGTCGAGAGCGCCTTGTTGTCCGAACGCATGGTGGTCGCGATCGACCAGTAAGCGGCGTTGTCGGCAGCGGAACCGACGCGCAGGCCCGACGAGATGCGGTCCTGGGTGGTTTCCATATCCGAATTGATCGAACGCAGGGTAGCGAGAGCGCCCATTGCGGCGGAATTGGTCATGATGCTCGTCATTAGAGTGTCCCTTTATTACTTAAGACGATTGGGGGACATACCGGACTGTTTACACTACCGGTGATGATGGATCGGCTTCATGCCTCTCGGTTCCAACGACTTTCTCGGAAGAAACCAAACCCGTCATGTGAGGCCGAATATCGAGCCCAATGCTTGCGAATTCCTTAAATGCCAAAGCGGTCTCAGCGAGAGATAATTTATACTTAACAACGCCTTAAGTGGACGGTCCGGGTCACCAAACGCGCCGTTCGAATGGCCCCTTGCGAGACAGGACCAGGCTTTGATCGGGGTTGACCGCGTCATGCCTGAGGCAAGCTCGCATTACTACGATGGCCACGAGACCTACTTTGCGACATCGAGGTGCCAAGCCTTTGATGCCGGCAGCCCAGACGACGGAGCTATCAGTGAACGCCCAAGCCATTTTCTCGACCGCTTCCCGGCAATATCAGAAAGGCCAGTACACGGACGCGCTCGACCAGCTCAACATCCTGATGAATATCAATCGGGATACGAAGACCTTTGTGCTGCTCGCCAAGGTTCTGCTGAAGCTCGGCTTCAAGCCCGAGGCGGCACGCGCCTACCAGCTCGCTGGAGAGGCCGGCGGTTCGCGGTCGCAGGACTATCTGACCGAGGCGATGAAACTCTATTTCGTCAATGGACACGAGGACGAAGCTCTGGCCATCGGCCTCCCGCTGCTGGAGAAAGCCAAGACGGATCCGGAGATCGCATTCATCATTGCTTCGATCTTCCTCAAGCGCGACCAGAAGGAAATCCTCGGCCTGTTCAAGGCACCGCTGTCGACCAGCGCCAATCGCCATCATCAATCGCTGGCATTCAAACTTTTGACAGCCGATGTCAACGATGCGCTAGACCGTGAGGCCGTCGCAAATCTCTTCAAGACGCACCCCAAGAACACGACATTGCGCTCCGCCTATCTCGTCTATGCCCGCGAGGCAAACGACTTTGCCGAAGTCGAGAAACACAGCCGCGACATCGACCGAGCGCTGAGGCTCGGCGAGGCGGATATCCTCGCCGCCGAGGCGCCCTATTACCATATCACCTGGTGCGGCGACGAACGGCTGAACCGGATTGCCGGCGCACAGCACCGTCCCTTCCCTGCCGGACTGACGGAAGCCCGCCGCGCCATGCCACATGCCTGGAACGACCGCATCCGTATCGGCTATGTCTCTTCCGACTTCTGGCACGACCACGCGACCATGAAGCTGCTCGCAGCCGTGCTCACGGCGCACGATCGCTCGCGTTTCGATATCACTCTCTTCTGCCACACATCGCCCAACAACGTCGTGCGCGACGACGGGTCCCGCGAAAAGTGGGGCAAGATCGTTTCCATCAACGACCTTAGCGATGACCAAGCGGCGGAGGTCATCCGTTCCGAGAACATCGACATTCTTGTCGACCTCAAAGGACACACGCTCGAGAGCCGGGTGAACATCTTCAACCGGCAGACCGCTCCGGTTCAGGTGAGCTGGCTCGGCTTTCCCGGGACGACGGTCAATGTCGACCTCGACTACATCATCGGCGACCCCCATGTCCTGCCGGATGGCAGCGAACCGCACTACTACGAGAAATACTGCCGGCTTCCCGACACCTATCAGCCGAACGACCCTCTCAACCGCCCGCTGCCGCAGCCATTGTCGCGTCGCCAGCTCGGCCTTCCCGAGGATGTATTCGTCTTCGCGTCGTTCAACGCCAACCGCAAGATCTCGTTGCAGACCATCAACCTGTGGATCGAGATCCTTCAGCAGACCCCGGACAGCGTGCTCTGGCTGATGTGCAGCCGCCCGGATGCGCGAGCGAACATCATCGCAAAGTTCAAGAGTGCCGGCCTCGACACCAAGCGCATCATCGTCTGCCCCAAGGTCCTCTATCAAGACCACATCAGCCGTATCCCGGTCGCCGACATCGGTCTCGACACCTATCCCTATAACGGCCACACGACGACCTCGGAACAGCTCTGGGCCGGCCTTCCGGTGCTGACCTTCAAAGGCACCAACTTCGCCTCACGCGTGAGTGAGAGCCTGCTCAACGCCATTGGCGTGCCGGAACTCGTAGCCGCCGGGCCGGAGGACTATGTTCGCGAGGCGGTCGCGCTCTACAACAACCGAGACAGGATCGCCGACTATCGAAAGACCCTCGAGGAGAACCGGTTCCGCATGCCGTTGTTCGATGCCGAACGCTTCTGCCGCCACCTGGAACAGGGCTACGAAATGATGGCTGACCGCGCGAAGAGAGGTCTGGTACCGGATCACATCGACGTTCCGGCGCTACCGGCGCGGACTGGCTCGTTCGAGCGCTGAGCGATCCGACACTCGACCCCGAACGACGAAAGGCAGCGCCAAGGCGCTGCCTTTTTTGTTTGCGCTTTTCGAAGCGCTCAAACCTTTTGCGGGTTTCGGTAATTCGCGGACAGGGTTTCCATTAAATCCCGGACAGCGATTTCACTAAATCCGGGACAGCATTTCCGCTAATTCCCGGACAGCGATTCCGGTAAATCCCGGACAGTCTTTCGGCGATTAAAACATCGACTTTCGCACGCGCCGTTTTTGCCATTCTGGACCCCGATTTGAGAGGGGTGCGGGGAATGGCGAGACGGAAGCAGGCGAGACTTATTGACGTGAAGGACATTCGATCGATATTGCGACTGACGCACGAACAGGGGCTTTCGGTTCGTGCGATATCGGAACGGCTGAAGATCAGCAAAACGACCATTTCGACCTACCTGCTGCGGGCGCGTGAGGCCGGGCTGACGGGCTGGCCGTTGCCGCCTGGGCTTGACGAGGACGCTGTGTTGCAGCGTCGCCTGTTCCATCGTCGCGGCCGCCCGCCCCAGGACATGCACGCGCCAGACTGGGGCCAGATCGCCAGTGAACTAAAGCGAAAGGGCGTGACGCTGACGCTGTTGTGGCAGGAATATCGCGAGCGGCACCCCAACGGTTATGGATACACATGGTTCTGTGAGCGTTTCGCCGCTTTCGAACAACGCGCCAGCGCCACTTTCCGCAATCGCCACACCGCCGGCGCGGCGATGCAGACCGACTATGCTGGCCACACCGTCCCCGTCATTGATCCGGCGACGGGCGAGATCCGGCCGGCGCAGATCTTCGTCGCGGTTCTGCCGGCCTCCTTGTACACCTTCGCCTATGCGAGCTTCACTCAACGGCTGCCAGACTGGATCGAGGGTCAGCAACGGGCGTTGAGCTTCTTCGGTGGCGTGACCAAGGCGATCGTCTGCGACAACCTCAAGGCCGGCGTTGCCAAGCCCTTGTGGTTCGAGCCGACCATCAACGCCACTTTTGCAGCATTCGCCGAACATTACGACACGACGGTCCTGCCGACCCGCCCAAAACGGCCGAAGGACAAAGCCAAGGTCGAAGGCAGCGTTCTGATCGTTGAGCGCTGGATCCTGGCGCGACTGAGGAATGAGCGCTTCTTCAGCCTCGCTGATCTCAACGTGCGGATCAGCCAGCTCCTCGACGATCTCAATAACCGGCCGATGCGGCGTGTTGGCAAATCCCGACATCAACTCTTCGAGGCGATCGAACGCGAAGCGCTCGCCCCCTTGCCAGCAACGCCATTCGAATATTCCGAATGGAAATCGGCAAAGGTTCATCCCGACTATCATGTCGAGGTCGATAAGGCCTTCTACTCCGTGCCGCACCGCCTGATCGGCCGCCAGGTCGATGTCCGGCTTACAAGCCGGATTGTCGAGGTCTTCCATGATCACCAACGTGTCGCCAGTCACCGCCGGACGTCGCAGCGGGCTGGTCACGTCACCGTCAACGAACACATGCCCAAGACGCATCAGCACTATGCCAACACCACTCCGGCGAGCCTGATCAAACAGGCCGCAAAGATTGGCCGCAACGCTGCGATCCTGATCGAACGGCTGATGCGCGACAGGCCCCATCCCCAGCAGGGATACCGCGCCGCTCAAGGCGTTCTATCACTCGCGCGCCGGTACGGACCTGAGCGTCTTGAAGCCGCGTGCGATCGGGCGCTGACGATCAATGCGACCAGCTATTCCTCCGTCAGCACCATCCTCAAATCCGGCCTCGATCAAGCTCCACCAGCCGCCGAGCCGGTCAAGCCTGCCCCGCCGCATGGCAACATCCGCGGCAGTTCCTATTACCAGTGAAGAAAGGAAGACACTTGAATGCTCACACATCCAACCCTCGACCAGATGCACGCACTCGGTCTATCCGGCATGGCAGCAGCTTATCGTGAACTGGCCAATCAGCCCGAGGGCAGCGATCTCAACCGCGACGAATGGCTGGGTCTGATGCTCGACCGGGAGATGGCCGTGCGCGGTGACAAGCGCCTGACCAACCGGCTTGCAATCGCCAAACTGCGCTTCCCCGACGCTTGCATCGAGAACATCGACTTCGCCGCCCATCGCGGCCTTGACCGCAGACAGCTTCTCTCCCTGGCACAAGGCGAATGGCTCAAAGCCCATGAGCACTTGATCCTGACCGGACAAACGGGAACCGGCAAAACCTGGCTTGCCTGTGCCATCGGACGGCAGGCGGCCCGCCTCGACTATTCCGTTCTCTATGTCCGGATGCCTCGTCTCTTCGAGGATTTGGCCCTGGCGCGCCTCGACGGTCGGTTCCCTCGATTGGTCGACAAGCTCGCACGTGTTCAACTGCTCATCTTGGATGACTGGGGAACCCATGCGCTCAGCGATCAGCAGCGGCTGGATCTCCTGGAAATCTTCGAAGAGCGCTACCGCAGGAAATCAACTCTGATCACCGCCCAACTCCCCGTGGCGCAGTGGCACGAGATGATCGGGGAACCAACTATCGCTGACGCCATCCTCGATCGCATCGTTCACAACTCTCACCGAATTGCGCTCGAAGGCGATAGCATGAGGAAGCAAAAGCAATCCTCGCTCTTGACCGAAACGCGAAACGCCGAAATCAATAACAAATGACATCAACCAGGCGAACGAAAGTCGATCCCGCGAGACTGTCCGCGATTTAGTGAAACGACTGTCCGGGATTTACCGGAATCGCTGTCCCGTTAATCCGAAATCCGCAAACCTTTGATGACGGGTATCTAGCTGAAGGAGCGCACCAGGCTGCCGACGAGCAAATTCCATCCGTCGATCAGCACGAAGAACAGGATCTTGAAGGGCAGCGAGATCGCCGTCGGCGGCAGCATCATCATGCCCATGGCCATGGTGATGGTGGCAACGATCAGGTCGATCACCAAGAATGGCAGCATGATCAAGAAGCCGATTTCGAAGCCGCGGCGAATTTCGGAGATCATGAAGGCCGGCACGACAGCGCGCAGATCCACCTTGTCGTCCACGACCACCGTCTGGCCCTTTTCCTTGGCAATATCGATGAAGAGCTGCAGGTCCTTATCACGGGTGTTGGCGAGCATGAATTCGCGGAACGGCTCGCTGATCCGCGGGATCGCCTCGGCCTCGGTGATCTGGTTCTTCATGAGCGGATCGATGCCGTCGCGCCATGCGCGATCGAAGGTCGGCCCCATGACATAGAAGGTCATGAACAGGGCCAGCGACACCATGATCATGTTGGACGGCGTGGTCGCGAGGCCCATGCCGGTGCGCAGGATCGCAAAGGCGATCACGAAGCGCGGAAAGCTGGTGACCATGATCAGGATGCCTGGGGCCACCGACAGAACGGTCAGAAGACCGAAAGTGCGGATGATCCACGAGGCGGCCGACCCGTCGATAGGTGTATTCAGGATATCAGAGGGAAAACTCTGGGCGCCGGCAATACCGGACATCGCCATCATGGCGACTATGAAGGCGACAAGCCGGACCATTTATCGAATCATTGGATGACGAAGGTTCTGAACATCACATTGGTTACGCGCCCATCGGAGCGCAGGTCAACCCGCTCTTGAATGTCATCCCGGAGATATTGAAAGCCGCGCGGCCCCTGAATCTGCTGCAGCGAGACCGTCTTCAGATAGGCGGCGATATCCTGGTGGATCTGTTCCGCCAGTTTGGGATCGGGCGCGCCGTCGAACTGCAGCGCCACCTCGAGCCGTATCCAGTTCTCCGAAGGATAGGCAAGGTTGGTGGTGATCGGCTCCAGCTGAACGACACCGTTTGCTTCGGTCGCGAGCTTCGGCAGGCCCTCTTCGCCCGTGGCGTTGGCGGCCGGTTCCTTGGTCGCCTCGACCTGCTCCTTCGGCGGAGGCGGCGCGAGCAGGCCGCCGACCAGCCAGCCGCCGCCGCCGGCAACGAGCGTCAGCACGGCGACGATCGCGATGGTCATCACCTTTGACGGCGACTTCGGCGCGGTGGCGGTATCCAATTCTTCCATCTTGCCGTTCCCTGCCGATCAGATCGGCGAAAATAGGTCCATGAACTGCTGGCCGTAGGGCGGCTGCTGCACCTCGGTCAAGCGACCGCGGCCGCCATAGGAGATGCGTGCCTCGGCGATGCGGTCGTAGTTGATGACGTTCTCGGCATCGACATCCCGCGGCCGCACGATGCCGGCAACGTTGAGGATGCGCAGTTCGTGATTGACGCGCACTTCCTGCGAACCGCTGATCAAGAGGTTGCCGTTTTCGAGAACTCCGGTCACGACTGCGGCGACGAGCACCCTCAGCTTTTCCGAACGCTCGGTCGTGCCGTCGCCCTCGGTCTTGGTATTCGACCCATATTTCAGGTCGCCCTCCCAGCCGAAATCGCTGGCCTCCGACTTGCCGTTGGCACCGACGTTGAAGCCACTGCTGTTCTTGCGGCTGCGATCCGTCTTGTTGTCGAAGGTAGCGCCTTCATTGATCTTGATGTCGACCGTGAGGATGTCGCCGACATTGATCGCGCGCGCGTCCTTGAACAGGGCGGCCTGCTGGTCGTTCCAGAGCGAGTAGCCACTTACCACCTGGCGCGGCTGCTTCGGATACATGGCAAGCTGCGGCGTCTGGGAATATTGCAGACCGCTGCCGATCGGGCTCATCGAAGGCGCCCGACCAATCTCGTTGAACGCCTGGTTCTGACACCCGGCAAGGAGACCCGCCGTCAGCACGGCCGTTAGACGCATTTTCATGATGGTTCCTTCGAGGTGTTCGGGTCGCTGGCGCTCGAGATGATATTGGTAAGGATCGCCGCCCTTTCGTCCGTCATTTCGCTGAGGATCAGAGACGACTGTCGCGGCGGCAGCTGCATGACGATCGCAGCGGCGATCTCCGGATTGACCATTTCCAGCTTGCCGGCAGCCGCATCCGGCTTCATCGTCTTGTAGATGTCGACAAGACCGAGCTGGGCCTGTTTCAAAAAGTCGTTGCGGCGTTTCAGCCAGTCCTCGTATTCGTCGCGTCGCTTCTCCAGCGTGGCGATGCGTTCATCGATGCTTGCCTGCAAGGTCTCGAGGTCCTTGCGCTGCAGCACGTAGCGCTGGTCGCGGGCGGCGTCGGCAATATTCGTGCAGAACTGTTGGATCTCATTCTGCGTCGCGTCGGTTGCCGGAGGCGCGGTAACGTCCTGGGCGAAGGCGCCGGGCATCGTCAGCATCGAAGCGGCGGCCGCGCCGACAAGCAACAGATTGCGGACCTTGCCGAAAGATGGGTTCATGTTCGCCGTCATTGCAGCACTAGCTCCGCTTGAAGGGCCCCGGCCGTTTTGATGCTTTGCAGGATGGCGATGATGCCGTCCGGCTTGACACCGATGTTGTTAAGGCCGGCGACGAGCGAGCGAAGGCTCGATCCGTTGAGGATCGCCACCGTGCCGCCATCGGACTGCGCGTTGATGGTGGTGTTCGGTTCCACCTCCGTTCGTCCACGCGAGAATGGCAGCGGCTGAACCACCGTCGGCGTCTCGCTGACCTCGACGGTCAGGGTGCCGTAGCTCACCGCCACCTCGTTGATGCGAACGTCCTGGCCAATCACGATCGTGCCGGTGCGTTCGTTGATGACGACGCGGGCCGGGACGTCCGTCTCGATCACGATGTTTTCGATATCGGCCATCAGCCGAGCGAGATCGGCCATCTTCGGCTTTTCGACGAGCACGGATTGGGAATCGCGTGCCTCGGCAATGCGACCGCCATATTGCTGGGCGGCATATTTGTTGATCGCCGCAGCCATGCCGACAGCCGTCGAGAAGTCCGGGTTGCGCAGTTGCAGAACGAGGTTGAAGCCGTCCTTGAACTTGGACGGCAGCTCGCGCTCGATGATTGCGCCATTGGGCACGCGCCCGGCCGTCGTCACACCCTGGTTGAGGGTTGCCGCATCGCCCTGCGCGGCAAAGCCCGTCACGACGACGGACCCTTGCGCGACTGCATAGATCTGGCCGTCCGCGCCGGAGAGCGAGGTCATCACCAGGGTGCCGCCGCGAAGCGAGGTGGAATCGCCGAGCGACCCTACGGTCACATCGACGCGGCTGCCGGGGCTTGCGAACGGCGGCAGCGTCGCCGTCACCAGAACGGCCGCAACGTTGCGCGTGCGGGAATCGCCGCCCTGGGTGGAGATGCCGAGATTCTGCAGCATCGCGCGGATCGACTGGTCGGTGAACGGCGAGGCACGCAGGCTGTCGCCGGTTCCCTGAAGGCCGACGACGAGGCCATAGCCGATGAGCTGGTTGTCGCGTCCCGCCTGGAGCGAGGCGACGTCCTTGATCCTGGACGCGCCGAAAGCCGGCGTCAGCGCCGTCGAGATCGCGACGGCCAGCGTCAGGAACCATTTGCAGGCAAGCATTTTCATTTCGCCACCACATGGACAGTGCCGTCGGCCATTACCGTTCCGGAAACGATGATGCCGGTATCGATGTTGCGCGCCCGGATCAGTTCGCCGACGGTGGCATCCTGGAGCGGTGATCCGGCGGCGCTGATAGTCAGGCCGCCATTGCTGAAGACGAGGCGCACGGTGGAGCCGCGCTCGACGGCATACTGCTCGCGCAGTGCGTTTGCGAGGATCACCCGACCGGGCAGAAGCGTGCGCTTGGTGACCTTGCCATCGATTTCGTTGAGGGTCCTGATGTAGCCGTCCGCGAGATCGGGGTTGGTAACGTCGACAACCTCGACGCGGCTGCGGTCGATCGTTTCGCCCGGATAGATCGTCCGGGTCGGGATCACCGCGGTTGGCCGCTCCGCGAGGCTCGCCGAAGGCAACAGGAAAGTGGCGGCAAGCAAGGCGCCAGCCGCCAGACGAAGCGCCTTGGATGCGCTGTCGCCCTTCGATACCTTGATGTCTGCGGATCGGCGAAACATCATGTTTGCCCCCTCTTTCGTTACCTGAGGTTCTTGCTCACCGTGGCCGCCATTTCATCGGCCGCCTGGATGATCTTGGAGTTCATCTCGTAGGCGCGCTGGGCCGAGATCAGGTCGGTGATTTCCTTCACCGGATCGACGTTGGACGCCTCGAGATACTTCTGCTTGATCTGCGCGAAGCCCGGGTCCGCCGGCGTGCCGACGATCGCGTCGCCGGAAGCCGGGGTCTGCTTGAAGAGGTTGTCACCCTGCGGCTCGAGACCGGCCTCGTTGACGAAGTTGGCGATCGTCAGCTGACCGATTTCCTGCATCGCGGGATCGTTGCCGATGCGCACCATCACCTGGCCGGAGCTGGTGAAGGCGATTTCCGTCGCATCCTGCGGAACCGTGATGCCGGGGACGACCGTGTAACCGTCGATGGTCACGAGCTGGCCCTGGGCATTCTTGTTGAAGGCGCCGGAGCGCGTATAAACCGTCTCGCCATCTGGCGTCTCGACCTGGAACCAGCCGCGGCCCATCAGCGCCAGGTCATAGTCGTTACCAGTGTTGACCATGCTGCCCTGGATATGCAGGTTGCGCACGGCAGCCGTCTGGACGCCGAGGCCGATGATCGCGCCTTCCGGTACGATGGCCTGGTTGGAGCGGTTCGGCACGCCCTGGGCGCGCTCGGTCTGATAAAGCAAATCGGAGAATTCTGCGCGGGCGCGCTTGTAACCGGTCGTGTTGATGTTCGCGATGTTGTTCGCGATCACTTCGAGGTTCAGCTGCTGGGCGTTCATGCCGGTTGCGGCAATGGAAAGGGCCTTCATGTCTCGTTCCTTCAGATCTGCATGCGCGCGATTTCGAGGTAGGCGGTGACCACCTTGTCGCGGATGGCGAGTGCTGTCTGGAGCGACTGTTCGGCGTTCATGACAGCATCGACAACTTCACGGGTGTTTGCCTGACCGCGGATGCCGTCGAGCGATGCGCCCTCGGCCTTTTTCATCGCGTTGATTGTGTCGGTCGCCATATCCCCGAGGACCGAGGCGAAGCTTTGCCCCTGCGGCACGCCCGGCGTGGCGGCCGGCATGCCGAAGATCGACGACGAGGAGGATGTGGAACGGGTACCGTCGGTCTCTTTGGTGACCGAGAACGCGCCGAGGGATTTGACTGCATCGATCATTATTGCGAGGCTCTCAACAGGTCGATTGTCTGGGAAATCAGATCGCGGGACTGCTTGATGGTCTGGAGATTGGCCTCGTAAGCGCGGTTGGCTTCGCGCATGTCGGCCATCTCAACCAGGATGTTCACGTTCGGCATCTTGACCATGCCCTTCTCGTCGGCCGCCGGATTGCCCGGATCGAACTCGATGTTGTAGTCCGAATCATCCGTGCCTTGCCGTTCGATCTCGACAAGCGAGGCGCCGCTTGCCCGGTCGACTTCGGCAGCAAAGCTGATGGTCTTGCGGCGGTAGGGTTCCGAACCCGGCGTGTCGCCGGTCGAGCGGGCGTTGGCGATGTTTTCGGAGACGATACGCAGACGGGTCGATTCCGCCTGGAGGCCGGAAGCCGATACCTTGAGGGCTGAGGTCAATGGATCCATGGTTCTTACTTCCGTACCGTCATCAGCATCATGCGGTGAAACGCCTTCACAAGCCCGGCGCTGAGCTCGTAGTCGCGCTTGATCTCGCCGGTCTTCATCATTTCCTGCTCGATCGCGACGCTATTGCCGGACTGCTGGATCTGCACACCGTCGACCATGCCGACTTCGGCAACCTGCGAGGCTTCGAGGCCTTCGGTAAAATGCGCCTTGTGGGTCGCGGCCATCTGCATGCCGGTATCCTGCAGCACGCTTTCGAACGGCTTGACGTCCTTCGCCTTGTAATGCGGCGTGTTCGCATTGGCGATGTTGCCGGCCACCACGTTCTGGCGAACGGTCAGCCACTGGGCCTGCCGGGACGCGAGTTCGAAAAGCTGAATCGGTTGCATCAAAAGCTCCATGCTTGGTGATGCGAACCTAGGCCGGTAATCTTGCGTGGGACTTTCGTCGGAGGTCGCTGCGGTCCGGACGCTTGCATTCCGCTTCGGGCGAACAGCAGCGCGCCGCGCATCCGAAGCGATACGCGACCATCAACTCTGACGATGGGCTGCTAAATCAGTTGGCCTGGTAGACTTCGCCTGACGAGGTGATCATCACCCAGTGGCCGTCTCGCTGCTCGAGCGTGGCAAGCCGGGTGTTGTCAGGCAGGAACGAGCCGATGCGCACGATATACATGCCGCTCGCATCCTCGATCAGCGCCCGGCCATTGGCGACATGCATCAGCTTGAAGCCGGACTTGCCCGGAAAGGGCTGTGACAGCCCCTCTTCCGCAGCCGACCCTTCGGGACCCGGACCGCCGGCGATGCCGGGCACGGTCGCCGTCGTCAGCTGGTCGATCGCCGCCATGGTCTCGCCGTCCGCGTCGGGCATTGCCAGCGGCGAAACCGAGACGACGTTGCGGGCGGCGCGCTCCGGCAGATCGCGGGTGGAACCCTGCCAGAGCGGCGGCATGGTGAACTTGTCCTGGTGGAAGAAGGCGTACCAGGGAAAGAAAGTCGCAAAGGCGGCAAGCGCGACGCCGGTCGCGGCCAGGAACTTGTCGGTCATCGGCATGCGGCTGCTTCGCTTGCGCTGATGAACCATTTCGTCCGCATCGTAATCGGTCACCGCCATCACCTCGCTCTCGCGCCCGGTTGATTGCCCATCGCCGCCGCCTTCAATGCATTGGCGAGATCGGCAAAGGCGTCCTGCGCCGGGCGCTCACCGGCGGTCTGCGTCAGGACGTCATAGATAACCGGCACCTGCTTGATCGCCATGTCGAGGTCGGGATCGCCACCGGGGCGGTAACCGCCGATCAGGCGAAGATCGCGGGTTTCCTCGAAGCGGTGGATCAGCGCCTTCAACCGCGACACCAGCTTTTCCTGGTCGGGAGTCCAGGCCTTGCGCGCCAGGCGCGAGATGGAGGCGAGTGGATTGATCGGCGGATAGCGCCCCTCTTCCGCAAGACTGCGTTCGAGCACGATGTGACCGTCGAGGATGCCACGCGTCGAATCGGCGACCGGGTCGTTGTGGTTGTCACCGTCGACAAGGATGGAGATGATCGCCGTGATCGTGCCTGAGCCTTCGGTACCGGGACCGGCGCGCTCCAGCAGCCGCGGCAGCTCGGTGAAAACGGAGGCCGGGTAACCGCGGGCAATCGGCGGCTCGCCCGAGGCCGTCGCCACTTCGCGGATCGCGTGTGCGAAACGGGTGACGCTGTCGACGATCAGCAGCACGTTGTCGCCATTGTCGCGATAGTGCTCGGCGATGGTGACGGCGGTCAGTGGCGCCATCTTGCGCAGCATCGGGCTTTCGTCGCTGGTTGCCACCACCGCGACCGACTTTGCGAGATTGTCGCCAAGCGTATCCTCGATAAACTCGCGCACTTCGCGGCCGCGCTCGCCGACGAGCGCGATCACCACCTTGTCGAAGGCGTCTGCGCGCGCCAGCATGGAGAGCAGCGTCGACTTGCCGACGCCGGAGCCGGCGAAGATGCCGAGACGCTGGCCGAGGCAGAGGGGCGAAAAGATGTCGATCGCCCTGACCCCGGTGAGAAAGCCCTTCTCGACCCGCTTGCGGCTCATCGACGGCGGCGCGGTGTTGGAGATCGAGCGGCGCACATCGCCCTGCAGCAGCGGCCCGAGACCATCGATCGGCTCGCCGAGCGCATTGATGGCGCGGCCGCACCATTGATCGGTCGGCGCGACGCGGAAGGCACCTTTGCGGATCACGGTGTCATGGATGCCGATCGGATCGCCGGGTTCGATCGGGCAGACGACCACCCGCTCCGGTTCGACCCGCACGACTTCGCCGAGATGGGTTCCGGTGACGCTCTTGTGGGCGACGAAATCACCGAGCCGCACATGCCGCGAAAGGCCGGTCACCGTGTAGTGACCGGGCGAAATCGTCTGCACGTGTCCGCCCGGAGCGATCGAGAATTCGGGCTTTGCGTAGCGCTCGACCAGACCGGCAAGTGCTGCCAGAGAGGTCGATCCCGCGCTTGTCTTCAGGCCTTCGCGTTGCATGCCGGTACCCGTCAGAAATTAGCGACTGCCGCCGAGCGTCTTGACCGCTTCTTCGAGCGATCCCTCGCTGTCACGCAACAGGCCAGTGATGTTGTCGAAGGCGCGCGTGACCATGATCAGCTGCGACATTTCCTGGATGGCATTGACGTTGGATTCCTCGACGAAGCCCTGCATCACACCGACATCGAAGCGATCGACCACCGGCTCGGCCTGCGCCGTCGGCTGAACAGCACTGTTGTCGAGGCGCATGAAACCCTTGCTGAAATCTGCCTCATAGAGACCGAGCGAGGCGACAGCCACGCCGTTCTGATGGATCGCACCATCGGCGCCGACGGTGATCTCGCCGCCGCTGCCGTTGAGCTGGATCGGCGCTCCGCCGGCGTCGAGCACCGGATAGCCACGGATAGTGACGAGTTCGCCGGTATCGGTGAGCGTGAAACGCCCGTCGCGCGTCAGCGCCGGGCCGGATGGCGTCTCGATCTGGAACCAGGCATCGCCCTTGATCGCAAAGTCGAGAGCCGAGCCCGTGCGCGACAGCGAGCCGTTGTTGGTGTTCAGGAACTCCTCGCCCTTGCTGACGTAGGCAACCTTGGTCGGCTTCGTATCACCGAGCATCTGATTGAACTTCACCTCGGTGCCACGGAAACCGACGGTGCCGGAGTTCGCGATATTGTCGGCAAGTGTGTTGAGGCGCTTCTCGAGCGCCATCTGCGACGAAATCGCGACGTAAAGACCGGTTTGCACGTTCAATTTCCCCCGAGTTTCAGGCTGTTGATGGACAGGAGAAGATCGGAAGAGATGCCGTAGCCGCTCGAAGAACCGAAGACTGCGAGCGGATCATAACCGTCCGTTGAATTTTTGGTTTCCCAGAGCGCCGTGAACCGGTCGAGAAACTCGGTCACCTTGCTCGGGTTCTGGAAATCCTTGAAATCGATCGCCGCCTCATAGGCCTCGGCCTGACGATCGACATCGGTTGCCGCGAATTCGTCGGGCAATTGCAAGGCGGTGCGCACCACCTGGGCGAGCGCCTCGTCGGCGATGATGGCGTAGCCACTGCTGATCGTCGGTGCCATGCGCGAAAAATAGAGGGCAAGCCGCACGCCGGCATTTTCCTCACCGGCGTTCTGCTCCAGTGTCTGGCGAGCATATTTGTCGGCGACGCCCTTCTGGGCACGGTCGAAGGATGTGGCGGCCGCACCGTGGGCGGCGAAGTTCAGCGATTCGACGAGCTGCTTGTAGCGGTTGTCGGTCAGCTTGTTGGCAAAGGCGTCGTCCTTGTCGATGCCTTCGGTCAACACCTTGCGCATGAAAGCCTTGGCATAGGCCATGTCTTCGAGACCGTGAGCCTTCATCGCGTAGTTGTAGAGCCTGGTATCGGCAAAGAAATCGTCGATCGATTTGACGTCGCCGATCTTCGACAGGTAGTACTCCGTCTCGCGCGCCACATCCGGCTGCTCGGCAACGCGGGCCAGCGACTTCGTCAAGTCGGCCGTTATCAGCTTGTAGCTCGTGTAGGTCGTGGTCACGATCGGTTCGCCCCTGCCGGAATGACACAGACAGAGCATGCGCCCTGCCTTGACAAATCCTGACCGGATAGCCTTGCGCGAACCTGTTCCGATGAATGACCCCATCGCCCGCACCGGCCAGCCTCACGCAAGGATGAAACCGTATCCCGTTAGCGGAAAATAGGATCGCGACAGGTATCGAAAATGAACATCATCATCGGGCTTCTTGTGACGTTCGGCTGTATTCTCGGCGGCTATCTGGCCATGGGCGGCCACATGGAGGTCCTCAACCAGCCTTTCGAACTGCTGATCATCGGCGGCGCCGGCATCGGCGGCTTCATCATGGCCAACTCGATGAAGGTGGTTAAGGATACCGGCAAGGCGCTCGGCGAAGCCTTTCGCCACAGGGTGCCGAAGGAGCGCGAATATCTCGACACGCTCGGCGTTCTCTATTCGCTGATGCGGGATCTGCGCACCAAGTCGCGCAACGAGATCGAAAGCCACATCGACAACCCGGAAGAATCCTCGATCTTCCAGGCAGCGCCGACGGTTCTGAAGAACAAGGAACTGACCGCCTTCATCTGCGATTACGTACGTCTGATCATCATCGGCAACGCCCGATCGCACGAGATCGAAGCGCTGATGGACGAAGAAATCCAGACCATCACCCACGACAAGATGAAGTGCTATCACGCGCTGAACACGATGGGCGACGCCTTCCCGGCCATCGGTATCGTCGCGGCGGTTCTCGGCGTCATCAAGGCGATGGGCGCGATCAGCGAGGCGCCGGAAGTTCTCGGTGCCAAGATCGCAGCCGCACTCGTCGGCACGCTGCTTGGCGTGTTCCTGTCCTATTCGATCGTCGCGCCGCTGGTCGCCAACATCAAATCGGTGCGCGAGAAGCAGAACCGCCTCTACATCATCGTCAAGCAGACGCTGCTTGCCTACATGAACGGCTCGGTACCGCAGGTCGCTCTCGAATACGGCCGCAAGACCATCTCGGCCTATGAGCGTCCGTCGATCGACGCGGTCGAGCAGGAAATGATGAACCCCGGCGGCGGCGGCGAAAGCAAGGCGGCTTGATCCCATGAATTCCGCAACATCCAACGTTCACGCATTCGACCGGAAACTCCTGGCGCGCATGACCGGCGCGCTCGGCGACGACCGGGTGATCGGCCGGCTGGCGCTCGAACTCGGCCAGGTCTTCGGCGAATTCCTGCCCGACATCTGCCGGGCGGAAACGGGTCTTGACGTCACGATCGGCTATGCCGGTTTCCGGACGGGGCTCCGGCAGGAGCTGATTGCCGGCCTTGGTACCGGCGTGGTGATCAGTAACGTGTCCTTGCGCAACTGGTGCGCGGATTTCCAGATCGGCTGCGACAGCCCGATCATCATCACCCTCGTCGAGGCGCTGCTCGGCGCCGAGCCGGCCGGGATCGAAGAGCCGCAGCCGCGTGCGCTCTCCCAGATCGAGATCGACGTCGCCGTGCCGCTTTTCGAAAAGATCGCCGACGTGTTGCGCACCGCCGTCAACGCGCCGGGCGGTTTCGAAGCGATCGTCGAACGTCCGCTCAACAGCGCATCGCGCCCCAAGCCCGATCCCATGATCGCGGACATCCATGCGGGCGCCATAGACATGACGATCGGCTTCGGCCCGGTCATGTCCACCTTCTCCGTCATCGTACCCCAGAGCGTGCTCCTGAAGACCGCTATCGTCTTCCCCAAGGGCAGCGGCCAGCAGCGCAAGGCGAAGGCCGAATGGACCGAGCAGCTCGAAGAACAGGTTCGCCGCTCTGCCGTCACGATCGAGGCGCGCATCCGGCTCGAAAGCCTGACGCTCGAAACGATCAGCCGGCTGCAGGCGGGCGACGTCATTCCCTTTCACGACGCCCAGGACGTTCGCGTCGACGTCAACGCCAATGGCCGCGACCTTTATGTCTGCGAATTCGGACGATCGGGATCAAAATACACGGTTCGGGTCAAGGATACCCACGGCTCCGAGCAGGATATCCTTCGCCACATCATGAGTTAAATCGGCCTGCCGCGCGCTCGCAGCATGCCTGAGGCAAGCTTCAACTGGAATAGTTCTCACATGGCACCCAAGAAAGCACCCATCAACGAACAGGCAGAAGCCGCTGTCGGAGACATGGAACTCGACCAGGCGATCAATGACCTGCGCGGTGTCCTCAAGCAGGATTCGGATGCGCCGGCAGCCTTCGGCTCGGATTTCGGCAGCGAACCCGCTGGCGCGGCAACAGATTTCGGTAGCGAATTCGGCGCACCGGCCGGCGGCCTCGACGCGTTCGGCGGCGATTTCGGCTCCAGCGACTTCGGCGCCGATCTCGGCGGCGGTTCCGCTTCGAGCGATTTCGGTGGCACGGATTTCGGCGCGACGTCGTTCGACAGCACTGAAGCTGCGATCGACACGCCGCCCGGCAGCGGCATGACGGCCAATATCGACCTGATCATGGATATCCCGATCGACGTCCAGATCGTGCTCGGCACAAGCCGCATGCAGGTGTCCGGTCTCATGAACCTGAGCGAAGGTGCAACGATCGCGCTGGATCGCCGGATCGGAGAGCCAGTCGAGATCATGGTCAACGGCCGGGTGATCGGTCGCGGCGAAATTACCGTTCTCGAAGGCGACGACACCCGATTCGGCGTCAAACTCATCGAGATCAAGGGCAGCAAGAAGTCATAAAACCCGATGATCGGGCGAAGGATGAATCCATGATGGATTTCGAAAGTTTCGAGGCTCAGGCGCTATCAAGGCCGCTGAGCCAGACGGACAAGGCGGCGGCCGTCCTGCTTGCCATGGGCAAGGGCGTCGCAAGCAAGCTCTTGAAGTTCTTCACCCAGAGCGAGTTGCAGTCGATCATCGCCGCGGCGCAGTCGCTGCGCGCCATTCCGCCGCATGAGCTGGAAGCGCTCGTCAACGAGTTCGAAGACCTCTTCACCGAGGGCGCCGGGCTGATGGACAATGCCAAGGCGATTGAAAGCATCCTCGAAGAAGGCCTGACCCCGGACGAGGTCGACGGCCTACTCGGCCGCCGCGCCACTTTCCAGTCCTACGAGGCCAGCATCTGGGATCGCCTGCAGGAATGCGACCCGGTCGCCGTATCGGTACAGCTTGCCAAGGAACATCCGCAGACGATCGCCTACGTTTTGTCGATGATGCCTTCGGGCTTCGGCGCCAAGGTGCTGCTGCAGCTTTCCGAAGAGCAGCGGCCGGACATCCTGAAGCGCGCCGTCAACATGAAGGACGTCAACGCGAAAGCCGCCGCGATCATCGAGAAGCGCGTCATGGAAATGATCGGCGAGATGGAAGCGGAACGCAATTCGGCCGGCCCGGCCAAGATCGCCGAGGTCATGAACGAACTCGACAAGCCGCAGGTGGACACCCTGCTCGCGTCGCTCGAATCGCTCAGCACCGCTTCCGCCAACAAGGTGCGCCCGAAGATCTTCCTCTTCGACGACGTGCTCTACATGCCGCAGCGCAGCCGCGTACAACTCTTCAACGACGTGTCGACGGACATCATCACGATGGCGTTGCGCGGATCGACGGGAGAACTGCGCGAATCGGTACTTGCCTCGATCGGCGCACGCCAGCGCCGCATGATCGAATCCGATCTCGCCATGGGCGATGCCGGCATCAACCCGCGCGACATCGCGATCGCACGGCGCTCGATCACCCAGGAAGCCATTCGCCTGGCGGCCAGCGGCCAGCTCGAGCTCAAGGACAAGGACGCGCAGGCGGCCTGATCGAGCAGGCGCGCCGCATGGGCCCGTCGAGCGGACGGCTGGCGCGCCCCTCCTCACCGTATTTCCTGTTGAGCCCTGGCGAATGCCGGGGCTCAACGCTTGCCTGCCCTGCCTTCCGGGTTCACTACTGCATTTTCCTTGGATCGGCCTCGATTTGAGGAGCACGCAGAAGCTCGACGTGTTGCAACGACCTTTGCGCTCCTGACCGGGCGCACGGCGCTGCAGCAAACGCGATCGACGCTGCCCAGATGTAACCGGAGCCTTCCTGCTTCATGTCTGATGATCAGGATAAAGACAGCAAAACAGAGGCCCCGTCAGAGAAGAAGATCTCCGACGCTGCCGAGAAGGGTAACGTGCCCTTCTCCCGCGAGGCGACGATGTTCGCCTCGACGCTCGCGATCTACATCTTCTTCGTCTTCTTCCTCGCCGACGGCGTCAGCACGATGGCCGAGGCCCTCAAGGACATCTTCGAGCAGCCCGAAGCCTGGCGGCTGGAAAATTCGACCGACGTGGTGGCGCTCATCACCCATCTCGCATGGAAATCGACCGCGCTGGTCGTTCCGGCCTTCGTGCTGCTCATCCTCTTCGGTGTCGGCTCCTCGATCTTCCAGAACCTGCCACGACCGGTTCTCGACCGCGTCCAGCCGAAGCTGAACCGTATTTCGCCGATGGGCGGGCTCAAGCGCATCTTCGGCGTGCAGGGACTGGTCGAGTTCGGCAAGTCGCTGTTCAAGATCATCATCGTCTCCGTCGTCGTCGTGCTGGTGCTGTGGAACAACTACTTCGCGACGCTCGACCTGATGTTCTCCGACCCGATCACGATGTTTTCGACGATGGCGAACGATCTCAACGAGATCATGATCGTCATCCTGTTTGCGACCGCGGTTCTGGCGATCGCCGACCTCTTCTGGTCACGGCACCATTGGTACACCGAACTGATGATGACCAAGCAGGAAGTGAAGGAGGAAATGAAGCAGGCCCAGGGCGACCCGATCGTCAAATCGCGCCTGCGTTCGATGCAGCGTGACCGGGCGCGCAAGCGGATGATCTCGTCCGTACCGCGTGCCACGCTGGTGATCGCCAACCCGACTCACTACGCGGTCGCGTTGCGTTATGTCCGCGAGGAAAGCGACGCGCCCATCGTCGTGGCGATGGGCCAGGACCTGGTTGCCCTGAAAATCCGTGAAATTGCAGAGAAAAATGGCATACCCGTCTTCGAGGATCCGCCACTTGCACGCTCCATGTTTGCACAAGTCTCGGTCGATAGTGTGATTCCACCCGTGTTTTACAAGGCTGTTGCCGAGCTCATTCACAGGGTGCATGCGTCGCAACCAAAACGGATGACATAACTCCGATGAAAAAGTGCGAATTCTCCGAGAAGCGGGAACAGATCGTAGCTGAAGCAATCCGCCCTGTGGCGACCGAACTGCGGCTCATCGACGCCGCCGATTTCATCGCCCTCTTGCGGTTCGAATCCTACGCCAGCCTCGCCGATCTCGTCGAATCCGCGGCAGAACTTTACTTTCTGCCCGGTACGGTCAACTTCGGGCTCGGCGGCAACTACAATCTCGATTGGGATTGCGAGCCGGAAATCGTCCTCGACCTGGAGCTCAAGCCCCGCGGTGTCACCATCTATGTCCGCCTGTCCCTTGGCAACGAGACGGCCGGCATCGAGATCAGCCATATCAGTTTCCAGAACCCGTCGGCCGACCCGGACGAGAACACGGCCTTCCTGGCGCGGAGCCTGGTGGACGCAAAATTCATCAAATCCTACGAACTGCCGCTCGCAAGCTAAAAGAACCGCGCCTGCGCCCCAGTATTCTGCAGATGGCGCCGGCGCTGAATGCGCTTAGCTGATGTAGCCAAGGCGGATCGCCTTGGCGATCGCCTGGATGCGGTTGACCGAATCGAGCTTGGTCGTCGCCGCGCCCAGATAGGCGTTGACCGTATGGACGGAGAGGCCCATGCGCTCGGCAATCTCTTCGCTGATATGGCCGTCGCCCGCCATCTGCAGGCAGGCGATCTCGCGGTCACTCAAGGTTTCGGCCGGCGCCATGCGCTTTTCATCGGCGGCCAGCAGGTCGGTCATGATCATGCAGCTGCGACCATGCAGATCCACCACCTGTTCGGTCGAGGCATCGATATAGCTGCCGGCGAAGATGACGTAGCCGTTGCCCTGGGCGCCGAGCCTGACAGGAAAGGCTATGCCCGAAT
This sequence comes from Ensifer sp. R-19, assembly GCF_049905105.1. Taxonomy (NCBI): domain Bacteria; kingdom Pseudomonadati; phylum Pseudomonadota; class Alphaproteobacteria; order Hyphomicrobiales; family Rhizobiaceae; genus Ensifer; species Ensifer sp. R-19. The sequence continues at coordinate 275,923 of NZ_CP184569.1, read as the reverse complement.
AGGCAAGCTTGCGCACTTTCAACCGATACGCAAAGGGCGCGAGTTCCGAGACTTCCGCTGCCTGATGCTCCCCTGTCCCGTTCCAAAGCACCGGCAGCAGGGATTGATCGAGATGGGCAACCAGTTCTTCGCCATAGGCGGTTATGAGATCATGCGCGTTCGCTTCGGCCGTGAGACCCCAGTTGTCGAGGACGCAGGTCAGTTTTCGGGCCGTGCCTTTACCGCTGAGGCGCAGCACGGCGAAATGCTTGGCATTGATCTGCCGCTGCATCGCTTGAAGACGCGTGACCAGGGTCGCGGCGCGTGCGGCGCGGTTGCCCTGCCGGGCGAGCTTGTGGTCGTCGTCGATCCGCCCACCACCGAGAAAATGCGTCATCGCGCCCGTTCCTCACACAAGATTGTTGCGCACCGCGTAAGCTATCGCTTCCGATCGCGTCCTGGTCGCGGTCTTGCGCATGACGCTGGTGATGTAGTTATTGATGGTGTTGCGCGAAATTCCGAGGATCACCGCGATCTCTTCGCTGGTTTTGCCCTCGGCGATCCAGAAGAGGCATTCGAGCTCGCGCTCCGTCAACTCGAAGTCTCGATCGTGCCGGACTTCGGCGCGCGTCGTGAAGCTTGCGAGGTAGCCCGCAAGCAGCGTGACGTCTCGCAGGCTCTCCTGCGACAGGATCACGTCTTCCGGCATGAGCAGCATCAGCGAGAAGCGCAGCCGTCCGACGTTGAAGGTGACCGCACAATATTCGCGGCTGATACCGCGCGGCAGGTCGATGTCATCGGGCAGCGCGTAGAAGCACGGCTGCAGCACCGCCAGGCATTTTTCAAGCTCGGTCGTCTTGGCGTGGAGCGACGTGACGACGCCGGAGAGGCGCCGCACCACGTCGAAGGGCCAATCGGAACAGACCACGAAATCGAGCCCGTTGTCCTGCGAGATGTCATAGCGCGCCAGAAGATAGTGGCTCGCGCCGACATATTCGGTCAGCGCCGACAGACCGCTGCCAAGACCGCCCCGACCGGCGACTTCCCCCAGCCTTCGCAAAAGTTGCTCGCGCGAGAAACCGCCGCCGCGTGCACGTGTCGGTGCCGTCGGCAAAGGCCAGACAGCAATGTCTGCTTGCGAAATGTCCATGAGTTCAGCCCCCGTGCCGGATTCACATCCCGGAACTGCACTTGCACTGTCGCCGCCAACAGCCGGCCGAAGCCGAATATTACCACCAGTCGCAGATCAGGACGCGAATCAACTGTTAAAAATGTACATCGGCACGAGAAAAATACCACCGCCCTGTTCTGGCTATTTACTTCACATCCTGTGCATAGACCGAATCGGCCCAGATGGGCCTCGCATGTTCTGCCCAATGACGTTCATCGCCTTTGCCAAGGCACAACACATTGATAGACAACGCATTTCTACTTGAAAACCTGCCGTTCCCGTGCGTCAGCCGCGATCCTGGACAGCGCTATTGGCGTGGTTTTGCCCAACAAACGGGCGCTTATTGCCGAAATTCGAAAATTAGAACCCGAAGAAATTATACTTTGTTTTCACAGCTGTGGCTGAAATGCATCAGGAGTTTTTCGGCTTCTTCTCATTTTACCGATATATAAATTGTGAAATATTCAGAATAAATCTGAGTGAATGCGAAGTTATATTTCAGTTTGACTAGGTATAGCTGGAATCCGGCATAGTAGATGACCGCACCAAATGCACGCCATGCGCGCGAGACGAATCTATAAATTAAGATATCGTTAAAATATTACCATTCTCGGCTCCCACAGGACTCAGCGGCCTCACTTCGAAACTTGAAGCAAATTTGCGGCAGTGGCGGCGGACGCGCCCAGACTCTCACAATATTTGGCCCGGACATGAACGACGCCGCCTGACGTGCGGGAGCGACGCCACAAACACAAATCCCGCCACACGGGCGGGATCTGTCTGATTGCGGCAGGGCTGCGGCGGTATCAGGCGGCCTTGTCGAGGGCCCATTTGCGCAGGATTTTCGCCGCGCGTTCTTCGCTGATCTCGACCATCCGGGCCAGGCGCCTTTCCGGGCCTTCCTTGACGCGGCGGTTGAAGCCACCGTCTTCGCCCATATTGAGCAGGTCGTCGGTGCTGTCGAAGCCGAAGTCCGACCCGAAGCCTTCCATGAGCGCCCCGCCGGCACCAGCATTGGCCGGAGAGAAGTCGGGCAGTTCGAGACCGGCGGCTTCGCCTTCCAGCTGGCCGGCAGTGCTGCCAAACCCGAGCTGGCGGGCGAGCGGCCGCATGCCCCAGACGACCAGTGCGGCCACCACGATAAAGGCAAGGGCATTGATGATGCCGCCGAGGTTGCGGGTCAGGGTTTCCATCACGCCGGGGCCAGCGACGGCCTGATCGAGCAATTGCGTTTCGACGAAGTCCATGGCGGTCAGGGTCACGACGTCGCCGCGGTTCGTATCGAGGCCGGCAGCGGAAGCGACGATCTTCTGCATGTCCTGCAGATAGGCGTCGATCTTCGCCTGGTCGGCCGGCTCGCCGACCATCGCGGCCAGTCGGCCACGGTTGACGACGACCGCAATGGAGAGGCGTTCGATCGTGTAGCTGTTCTTGACGGTAGCAATCGTCTTGCTGTTGATCTCGTAGTTGGTCTGCTCTTCCTTTTTCTCGGCCTCGTCGCTCGACTTCGGGCCGGCGCCGCCGCTCGGGGCAGCCTGAGGAATGTTCTGCTGGACGGTCGCGGCATTGTCCGGCTGCTGCTGGCTGGACTTCTGCTCTTCCTTGGTCACGCGCGTGGAGCGTTCAACCCGCGATTCCGGATCGAAGACCGTTTCCTGGATCTGCTGGGTATCGGTGTTCAGCCGCGCGGTGACACTCGAACGGAAATTGTCCATTCCGAGGAAGGGCGCCAGCGCGTTGTCGATCTTCTTCTCGAGCTCGGTCTGCACGTTCTGGACGACGCCGAGCGACTGGTTGAGAGCGCTGTTGGCCGGATCGTCGCCGGAGGCGAGCAATTGTCCGGTCGAATCAAGCACCGTCACGTCATCGACGTCGAGCCCCGGTACGGAAGAGGCGACGAGATGGCGAATCGAGGCGGCGGCGCTGCGGCCAACGGTGGCGCTGGCGCGGATCATGACCGAGGCTGTGGGGTTCTGGTCCGCCTTGCGGAAGCTGCCGCGCTCCGGCATCACGATGTGGACGCGGGCGGCGGCGATGCCGGAGATCTGCTGGATGGTGCGGCCGATTTCGCCTTCGAGGGCACGCACCCGCGTCACTTCCTGCATGAAGGAGGTGAGGCCGAGCGAACCGACATTGTCGAAGAGTTCGTAGCCGGCATTGGCACTGCTCGGTAGGCCACGCTCGGCGAGGAGCAGGCGGGCCTTGCTCGTCATGCCGACGGGAACCTGGAGGCTGGCGCCATCGGAGCCGACATTGAAATCGATATTGGCCTCAGCCAGCGCGATGCTGATCTGGGTGACATCGCTGCGTTCGAGCCCGACATAGAGCGTTTCGAACGAGGGTCTGTTGACGTAAATGCCCGCCCCGAGCACAAGGCCGACCGCGACCATGCCGGCTGCCGCCAGCGCGATCAGCTTGCCCTGCCCAAGATTGCTCAGGTTCTTCGTGACCGTCGAGAGTTGATCCAACAGACTCATTCTGTTTCCGCACCCAGTATCGCAGAGCTTTCAAGCCGGTCATCGGCCAAACGCCCTGCGCAGTTCCAACATTCGGGTATGCTGGGTATCGACATGCTTTGTATCGACTTCCAATGCGCGCGAATCTACCAGCCCCGATCGGGACCGTAGGAAACGAAACTTGCGCGAAATTGGCTTGATCGGCTCGGGTCGCCGATCGAATGGACGCATCGGTAGAGTTATCCACTGACTGATGAGAGCCCGTGAAGGCGAATATCCGGGGTAAGCGGCATGAGCGGAGCGCTGGTCTGCGCGCCGCAAGCCGCTGATTTTGCGGCGCTATTGACAGATTCGTGCGTCGCACAGACTTCCGACGAGCGTCAGAACGCCTCGAAATCACCCGCTGCCTTGGTCAGCGGCTGGGAGTGGCCGTGGCGCAACATGCCGTTGCCAAGTGCCTTCTTCATATCGGCAAGCTTGACGAGACTGACGGCGGTGGTCACGTCGACGAGCCAGTCGTCGGGGATCGACGCCGTTATGGTGTCGATGAATTCCGCCAGGCCACGCGTCTTCTGCACGGCGAGGTCGATGCCCTGCAGCAGCATCATCTTGTCCGGATTGGCGAGCGCATCGGCCCCCTCATCACCTGCCAGCTGCGGTTCGATCCGTTCGATCAGATAGGCGACGTCATGCAGCTCGGTGACGATGCGCATCAGCACTTCGGGCAGTGCTTCTTCCACGTGCGGCATGTGGCCCTGGTAGTCGGTCTGCATTGGTATGTCTCACGTGGCTCGGGGCTTCGGTAGAAGGTCGTATTTGCGGCCTGCGAGGCGCCTGCCTCGCAGGATCAGAAGAATTCGATCGAGCTTTCGGCCGGCTTCGGCGCGATGACCGGACGCTCCTCCATCTGTACGGTGCGCTGCGTCTCGACGCCGGTCAGGGCATATTGCCGGGCCCGGCCGCTGGACGGCCAATACTCGAGCTTGCGACCGTGCTCGCCGCCGGTGCTTTCGCCGACGATGCGGATGCCTTCGTCGAGCAGGAACTGCCGTGCGAAAGCGGCATTCTGTTCGCCGACATTGGAGAAACGCGCGATCGTCTTGGCGCCGCCAAAGATCTTGGCTTCAAGACGATCTCGACGCGCGCCCTGCTTCAGCAGTCCGTTGATCAGGAGTTCCATGAGATGGACCCCGTAGCGGGTCGCGTCGCCGCCGGAAGCGGGCGACGTCGCGGAACCTGGCAGCAGGAAATGGTTCATGCCGCCGACACCGACCACGGGATCGCGCATACATGCCGCCACACAGGAGCCGAGAATGGTCGACAGCACGATATTGGGATCGTTGAAGACCTTGTACTCGCCCTGGATGACATGCACGCGCTTGCCGGCGGCTTCCATGTTCATTTGAGCGCCCCGAATACGGCTTCGATCGCCGCCTTCATCTTTTCGATGGTGAAGGGCTTGGCGAGCACGTTGTTGGCACCGAGGGCCGCCGCCTTCTGGACGAGGGCACGATCGCCCTGGGCCGTCAGGATGATGAAGGCCGCCTTCTTGGTCGCCGGGTTGGAACGGACCGCCTGCAAGAGGCCAAGACCATCCATCTTCGGCATATTGAAGTCGGAGATCACTAGATGGTGCGGGTTCTGGGCCATGATCTTCATGCCCTGCTCCCCGTCACCGGCGGCGGTGATCTGCTTGAAACCGAGCTGCTGCAGGGCATCACCCAGCAGCAGGCGGCTCGTCACCTGATCGTCAACGATCAGAACTTTGATTTTTTCGGCGATGGACATTATTCGCTTCCTTCCTTGCGGAGCGCCGCTGCTTTCAGGACCTCCTCCCCGATGGAACCGAGGGGGAGCTGGGTTTCAACGGCGCCCAATTCATAGGCGACTCTCGGCATGCCGTAGACGACACATGTCTTTTCGTTTTGTCCGAAGGTCTTTGCCCCGGCATGCCGCATTTTCAGGAGACCGGAGGCGCCATCGCGCCCCATGCCGGTCAGAATGGCGCCGATCGCGTTGCGGCCGGCGAGTTCAGCAACGGAATCAAACAGCACATCTACCGACGGCCGATGTCCGTTGACCGGTTCGCGATCGACCAGGCGGCAGCAGGGTGCCGTCGCGTTCGCGACCTGCAGATGACGCTCGCCACCGGGTGCCAGGTAGACCTTGCCGATTTCGAGCCGCGCACCATCCGTCGCCTCCTGCACCGTCGGCGCGCACAGGCGGTTCAACCGCTCGGCAAAGCTCTTGGTGAAGGTGTGCGGCATGTGCTGCGTGATGACGGTCGGCGGGCAATTGGCCGGGAACTTCTGCAACACCGTGATCAGCGCTTCAACGCCGCCGGTCGACGCACCGATGGCGATGATCTTGCGGCCGGCCCGGTATTCCGAAGCCGTGTTCGCGTTGGCGGCAGCGGGAGAGGCCGCGATCTTGTTGCCGGTGATGATGAACTTGCGCTGCGAGCGGGCTGCCGCCTTCACCTTGTCGACCAGACCGGCGAAGGGATGCGGGTCGCCCGGGTGCGGCTTGCCGACGCAATCGAAGGCACCGATTTCGAGGGCGGCGATCGTCGCCTCCGCGCCCTTGTGTGTCAGCGTCGAGACCATGATGACCGGCATCGGTCGCAGCCGCATGATCTTGTCGAGGAATTCGAGGCCGTTCATGTTCGGCATTTCGATGTCGAGCGTGACGACATCGGGGTCGAGCTGCTTGATCGCCTGGCGCGCTTCCATGGCGTCGGCCGCCTGGCCAACGACGGTCACATCAGGGTCGGCGTTCAGGACAGCGGTGATCAGGCCACGCATGGTGGCCGAGTCGTCAACGACGAGAACACGAGCGGGAGCGGTCATGCCCGTCCTCCATGAAACTTGCCGGTATGGCGGTAGGTGGTGATGCCGATGTTGTCGAAGTGCGACTTGGCGTCACCCGACACGCGCTCGGAATGGCCTATATAAAGATGACCGTCAGTGTTCAGCATGCCGGCGAAGCGCGACCAGATCTTCATCTGCGTCGGTTCGTCGAAATAGATGACGACGTTGCGGCAGAAAATGACGTCGAACGGACCCTTGAACGGCCACTGCGCCATCAGGTTCAGCTCGTTGAAGGTGATCAGGCGCTTGACCCGATCGTCGACCTGCCACTTGAAGCGGCCGCCGGCATTGACCTCGGAGAACCATTGCTTGCGCATCGCCGGGTTGACGGTTTCAAGCGCGGTCGCGTCATAGGCGCCGGCGCGGGCGAGCGCCAGGATCTTCGGATCGATGTCGGTCGCAAGGATGCGGAAGTCGTAGTCGGCCGCGTTCGGCAGCAGCGACAGAACCGTCAGCGCGATCGAATAGGGCTCCTGCCCGTCCGAGCAGGCCGCCGACCAGATACGCACCCGGCCGCCGGCCTTGGCGCGTGCGATCAGCTCCGGCAACACTTCGGTCTTCAGGTGCTCGAAATGGTGGTTCTCACGGAAGAACCGCGTGAAGTTGGTGGTCAGGTGCGAAAGCATGTCGCGGCGCGCGGCGGCGCCGGCGGGCGAAGCGACCAGCTGGCAATAATCTCGGAAGCCCCTAAGCCCGAGATTGCGGATATGCTTCGACAGACGCGAATAGACGAGCGACGCCTTGCTTTCATTGAGATAGATGCCGGCATCCGCATAGATCATCGCGGCGATCTCGGCGAGATCGCGGCGGGTCAATGGATACTCGCCGCTGGCCAGGCACTCGTCCGGCGACGGCTTCTGTTCGAATGCAACCTGGTTCCTCATGCCGCTTCCCTTTCTTCCTGCGGGAAGATTGCTTCCAGTTCTATGAGGCAGATCATCCGGCCCTCGATCGCCAGCACACCGCGGGCGAAGCTCTTCTCGAACTCCGAGGAGACGACGTCGGGTGTCGGCTGGATCTTGTCATTGGTGATGGTCAGGATGTCGGAGACGGCATCGACCAGGAGACCGACGGCCTGGCTTTTGACCTGCGCAACGATGATGACGTGACGCACGGTCGGTTCGGCCGGCTTCATGCCGAGCCGGGCCGAAAGATCGATGATTGGCAACACGGCACCACGCAGATTGATCACGCCGAGCACGTAGAGTGGCGCATGCGGCATCGGCGTTGCGGGCGTCCAGCCACGGATCTCGCGCACCGACATGATGTTCACGCAGAATTCCTGAGCGCCGACGCGGAAAGCGATCAGCTCCCGTCCGTCCGCCGTCAGATTTTTTGCGGCATAGGTCATTGTCATTATCCGACTGCAGCAAGTGACATTTCAGGCTTCAGCGATTGCCCGCGCGAGGCGGCGACGATCGCGTCGACATCGAGGATGAGCGCCACGCGGCCGTCGCCGAGAATGGTCGCCGCAGCGATGCCCGGCACGTGGGTGTAGTTGGCCTCGAGGCTCTTGATCACCACCTGGCGCTGCCCCTGGATCGCATCGACCATCAGCGCACGCTGACCGCCACCTTCCGATTCCACCAGAAGTGCTACGCCCTCGACCGGGTTCGCCTGGATGGCGCGGAAATTCAGGATGCGGCCGACGTCGACGAGCGGGCAGAAGGAGTTGCGGATCGAGATCAGCCGCTGGTTGGAGCCGAAGGAATGGATTGCCGAAGCTTCCGGCTGCAGGGTCTCGACGATCGCGGTCAGCGGCACGACGAGCGTCTGGTTGGCGACGGTGACCACCATGCCGTCGAGCACGGCGAGCGTCAGCGGCAGGCTCATGGTGAAGACCGAACCGTGACCCGGCTTCGAGGAGATGTTGATGCGGCCACCGAGCGCCTGGATCGAGCGCTTGACCACGTCCATGCCGACGCCGCGGCCGGAGATGTCGGAGATCTTGTCGGCCGTCGAGAAGCCGGCGTGGAAGATCAGGTTGTCGATCTCTTCGTCCGAGAGATTTGCGTCGGCTGCGATCAGGTCGTTGTCGATCGCCTTCTGGCGGACCTTCTCGCGGTTGATGCCAGCGCCGTCGTCGGCAAGCTCGATAACGATGCGGCCAGAGCGATGCTTGGCCGTCAGGCGCACCGTGCCTTCAGCGCTCTTGCCGGCGGCAAGTCGCTTCTCCGGCGTTTCGAGGCCGTGGTCGACCGCGTTGCGGATCATGTGGGTCAGCGGCTCGGCGAGCTTGTCGATGACCGTCTTGTCGACCTCGGTGTTCTCGCCTTCCGTGATGAGGCGCACCGACTTGCCGGTCATGTCGGCGATTTCGCGAACGATGCGCGACATGCGCTGGAACACCGGCTTCACCGGCTGCGCGCGGATCGCCATCACCGAATCCTGGATCTCGCGGGTGAGCTGCTGCAGCTCTTCGAGACCCATGTTGATCGAGGACGTGCCGTTGGCGTCGTTCTCGACGACGCTCTGCGAGAGCATCGCCTGGTTGATGACCAGTTCGCCGACGAGGTTGATCAGGCGATCAACACGGTCGAGATCGACGCGGATCGTCGGCGTGCCGGCCGATGCGGCGGCCTGCTGGGCGGCAGCGCTCTGGGCCGCAGCACTGGCGGCGGGTGCTGCCTTCTCGGCCGGGGCGCGGGCTGCGGATTGCGCCATCTGCAGCACGTTGCTGGCGGTGCCTGCGGCCGAAACGGCGGCGTTGCGGATGTCCTGCTGTCGGGACGCGAGCTGTTCTTCCTCCTCGACGACACCGACCGAAACCGCCGGCTCATCATCAAGGATCGAAAGATCGAAAGGCACCGGCTGCATCGGCAGCTCTTCGCCCGACTGCGTAGCCTCGTCTTCGACCAGGGAAATCTCCAGGTCGCAATCCCACTCGGCGAATTCGAAGACGGTGCGGATCGCGTCCTCGCCCTTGTCGGTCGCAAGCTGGATCTTCCAGGAGAAATAGGCGCTCTCCGGGTTCAGCCGCTCGAGCGTCGGCAGTGCGCCCATGTCGCAATGGATGCTCATTTCGCCAAGGCGGGAGAGGTCGCGCAGAAGCAGCGTTGCCTCATTGCCCTTGGCATAGAGATCGGACTTCGGCTTGAAGACGATCTCGTAGGTGGGCATTTCCATCAGCGGCGGTTCTTCGGCAGCGTCGAAGTCGTCAAAGGAGAAAGCGACAGGCTGGAAGCCTTCGTCGTTGACCGGCGGCGGGGCCACGGCGGCAACGGGCTTGGCAACCACTTCGACGGGCGCTGGGGCGGCTGCCGACGCTTGCGGCACTTCGCCGTTCGCCAAAGCCTCAAGCTCCTTGATCAGTTGGCGGCTGCGCGCCTCGTCGACACTGCCGCCGTCACGAGCGGCATTGGTGAGGTCGGCGAGCACGTCGGCCGACTTCAGCATGACCTTCAGAACCTCCGGACCGGGATCGAGCCGGTTGGAACGAACGCAATCAAGGGTCGTCTCGAACACATGCGCGAAGGAGACGAGGTCGTCGAGCCCAAAGGCGCCAGCGCCGCCCTTGATCGAGTGCACCGCGCGGAACACCGCATTGACCGTTTCCGGGTCGCGGTCGCCGTCATTGAGCTTCAGCAGACCCGACTCCAGTTCGGCGAGTTGCTCCTCGCACTCCTGGAAGAAGATCTCTTTGATTTCGTTCATATCCATTGGAGGCTATCCCCGGACTTCAGGCCGTTACGCGCTCAATTGCATCGATGAGTTTGGTCGGGTCGAACGGCTTGACGATCCAGCCCGTTGCCCCCGCCTGGCGCGCGCGGTTCTTCTTTTCCGCATCGCTTTCGGTGGTCAGCACCAGGATCGGAATGGCGCGGTAGCGATCGTTCTTGCGCACGCCTTCGATGAAACCGAAACCGTCGAGACGCGGCATGTTGATGTCGGTGACGATCACATCGGGGTTGGCTTCTTCCAGAACCTCAAGTCCCTCGACGCCGTCCTCGGCCTGGATCGTTTCGAACCCGGCATTGTTCAGCGTGACCAGCAGCATGTTTCGGATCGTCCGGGAGTCGTCGACCGTCAGAACTCGCTTCTTCATTTCTCAAATCTCCTTTGCCACCAGATGATCGATCTCGACCCCGATGAGCTGTGTCGTTTTCTCGAAAGCGTCCGACACCTTGCTGAAGGTGAAAGACAAATGATCCTCTTCCCAGGTCTTGGCGCCGGCCATCAGCACCTGGACACAAAGCGTGCCCACCCGCTCGACCGCCGAAGCGTCGATCACGATGTCGCTGCCTTTCAGAGCGAGCAGCTTCTCGTGCAACGCCGTCGCCTCGTTCAGGTCCAACACCGGAGCGAGGCTGAGCGTCTTCTGAGCGGTCTTCTTGCTGGCCATTCCTGTCTTCCTCGACTGTAACTCTTGAATGCCCTGGGGATCAGCGCTGCCAGCCGGCGAGCTGCCGCTGCGGCCCTTCGTCAAACAGCGGCATTCCCGGCTCTTCGGCAATCACGCCCAGGGCCGGCCGGCTCGGTTCGCGACCGGCAGCTGACGAAACAGGATGACGCCGCTCCAAACGGAACCGACGGATGGTTTCGCCAAGCTCGACGATGACGGTGTGGAGATCGTCCGACGAACGCGCGGTTTCTCCCGCCAGGGCAGCACTTGCCTGCACGCCCTGCGAGATCGTGCCGATCTCGGCGGCGACGCCCCGGAGGTCGCCGGCCTGCTGCTCCGCTTCGCGGGCGATGCCGGAAACGGCCGAATTGATCGACGTGACCTGGTCGACGATGCTGCTGATCGCGTCCTGCGTGCGGCCGACGATCTCGACGCCGGTTTCGACCTGCGCCTTGGTGCCGGAGACGAGCTGCTTGATTTCGCGGGCCGCCTCACCGGAGCGCTGCGCGAGGGCGCGCACTTCCTGGGCGACGACGGCAAAGCCGCGACCGCTGTCGCCAGCCCGCGCCGCTTCGATGCCGGCATTGAGCGCCAGCAGATTGGTCTGGAAGGCGATCTCGTCGATCACGCCGATGATCTGGCCGATCTTTTCAGCCGATGCCTCGATGTCGGCCATGGCGCTGATTGCCTGGCCGGCGATTTCGCCGCTGCGCTCGACGGCGATGCGGGTTTCGTTGGCCTTCGTTTCCGTGGCGCTGATGCGGCCGGAGCCGCTCGCCATGCGTCCAGCCATGTCGGCAAGTGCTGCAAGCTGCCCGGACAGCGCATCGGCTTCCACACTCGCCTTGTCCGAGAAGGCAGCCGCGTTTCCGCGCATGCGATCGACCAGAGCTTCGGCGGAACGGTTGTGGTGGTCAGATGCCTGCAGGCTCTGTTGAATTTGTTCCAGCGCGGCATTCAGACTGGCGACGATCGGCTGGTAGGCTTCCGCTGCCGCTTCCGGCAGCCGCGCACCAAGATCGCCCTGGCTCAGACTCTCGGCAAAGTCGCCGAAGAGCGCCTTGACTTCCTGTTCGTCGGCGCTGCGCTGCTCGGTCAGCTGCCGCTGGTGCTGCTGGCGCAGGGCATTGAAACGGAGCGAAACACCGATCTCGGTGTCGACGAAGACGGTGCGCACCAGCGCCGCGACGAGGTCGCAGAGCTCGCGGCGGCGCGCCTTGCCCATCGGCAGGAAAGATCTCGGCCAGGCCTCTTCGATGAGACCGACGAGCAGATGCTCGAGCACGACCGCATGGCTGGCCATCTGCCAGCGCGGATCGAGACCCATGCGGCTTGCCGTGTCGGCGAGCACCTTGACGCGCTCGGCATAGAGCCCGTCGAAACGCGCGTCCGTCAGCACGTTCCAGTGCGACGATTGAAGGTCCTGAAGGCGATCGATCTGGCGGTCGCTGTCGAAATGGCGGGCGGCATCGGGATAGGTCTGGAGGCGCTGGAAGAGGTCGCGAAGCGCCTTGTCGATGCGGGGATGAAGCTTTTGTCTATGATCCCGGACGCGGTTGCAGCTCTCGTTGTCGAGCCCGGCAAAACGCAAGCGCTCCAGCAGGCTGCCTGCCTGGCCCTTCCTTGCCTGTTCTGACGATGCTTCCTGCCTCAACGCTGATCCCCGGGTAATGCGCGTTTTCGAATTTGCCTGGGGAGGTTCAAGGGGAGCCACAGTCCACCGGACGTGCACGCCACATCGATGAGATCAGCCCCCGCCAGCAGCGTCTGCTATCGTTCATCCCGCAAGTAAATTCGGTGAAGAATGGATACCGGACCGGAACCGGTACGGCGGGGCGGCATCATGCCTTGAGGAGACTTGTGAATTATCCCATTCCGACGTGTGGGACCATGTTTATGGTTAATTCCTTGCTTGAAGGTTAACGGTCCCTCGCCTCTAATCGGATTCACTAAAATTCGCAGGGTGTTTTCGCGGGCCATTTTTGCACCGCAACAGAACTGTAATAAAGCCCCTGGATTACAACAGGTTCTCACTCACAAGAGTTTAGAATTGTACTTCGACTTGCGCTCGCGTATCGAAGCGAAAGTGAAGTGGGCGCTCAATGCGCGAAGAAACCTTCGCAAGAGCGGGATGAGGAAAAGTGTGTGCGGTTTTCCTCCCGCATCCCGCTCTAACTAGTAAGAAATCGATCACGTTTATGATTGGAGTCGCTGCGACCCAAATCATCGTGATCTAGGCAAGGCGACATCATGATGATGCGCTTACAGGAAACGAACAATGATTGTTCTTGGTATTGGCGCCGCACTCACAGCAATCCTGACAATGATGGCAGTATCGATCGTGCTCAACATCGAGCATAACCGATCGGCAAAGCGCAGCTCTGTGTTTTGAGCGGGCTGAGGCCCGTATCTTCCTGATACAGCCAAGCATTTTGCGGCCGTGAGCGAATGTTCTATGGCCGCTTTTCTTTGCCTGTATGCTTGAGTGCCGCCTCGCGCCATGCCTGCGCATAGATGACGAAGCTCTCGGGAACCTCGCCCGCAACCGGCTCGATCCCGGTCCTGACCCTCGATCCCTCGACGAGGCAGGCTGCACCGAGGCTCGTGCCCGTAACATTCTGGGGATCGGCGAAGACCGGCCTTCCGGTCGCCGCTGCGAGCATGCGCAGATAGGCCTTGTTTGCGGCAAACGGTCCCTCGACGACGACCTCCCCGCGCGCGCCGATCAGATCGAGGCAGGTGGCCGTCATCAGCGCCAGGTGAAACGAGACGACGGCAAAACGCTCAGCGGCGCCAAGCGCCTGTTCGTCGGTCGTCCAGATCGCCTTCGAAGCCGGAAAGGGACCAGACCCCTCGGGAATGGACGGCAGCAGCATGTGGCCGGCCTTGGCGACCGTCTCTTCCACATCCGGCGATGCGGGAACCGACCCCTCCCCCAGCAGAAGCTGGAAGGCGCGGCCGCCCATGAAGCGGGCCGAGGGCACGGGCTCGCCGAGCGCGTTGACATTGATGAGCGTGTCGCGATGTTCGTCGAGCGCCTTCGGCTCTGCGCCGACCGCCAGCATGACGACCCAGGTTCCGGTCGAAACGACCGAGAATGGCGAAGCGCGCGTCAGCAGATGCGGGAGCAGCGATGCGTTGGAATCATGAATGCCGCAATAGACGGGTGTATCAGGCGCAATGCCGGTTGCGGCACAGACTTCCGGTCGCAAGGCACCGGCGATATCGCTCGCCTTCAAAACCGGCGCAAAGAGTGGCCTCCAGCCCTGGCGTTCGACCAGAGACGAGAACGTGCCGGCTCGCGGGTTCCAAAGATCGGTATGACAACCGAGCGACGTCAGTTCGTTTGAGAGAACGCCGGTCAGGCGATAGGTCCAGTATTGCGCATAGGTGAGGATCGACGCGACCCGCGCAAAATCATCCGGAAAGGTCTTCTGCTGCCAATAGAGTTGCGCGCCGACATTGAGGCCCATAGGCAAGCGTGCAGAGCCAGTCTCTGAAAACGGGGGCCGCGCCACATCATATTCGGCGGCAAGGCTGTCGGGTCCGGCGTATTCATAGTCCAGCACCGGTAGCGCAAGGTGGCCTGCAGCATCGAGCACGACCGCTGTCGCGCCATGGGTGGTAATGGAGACTGCCTCGAAAGCGTGTTCGGCGTTAAGCGCCGCGAGGCTCTCAAGCAGGAAGGCCCAGAGGTGCTCGATATCGAAATGCGGATAGGGACCGGAAGTTAGCACCGCATTCGCCGTCTTGCGGACGGCGATCTCCTCGAACCGTTCGAGATCGACGGCCGCGACCTTCGCATTGGTCTTGCCGATATCGATGACGCAAACGACCCGCATCCGATCAGTCCATTTGGAAGACGGTTTTGAGCGGCACCGCCACCGGCTCGTTATCGGCCTTGGTCTCCATGATATCGGCCATATAGGCCCACCATTTCCGCATGACGGGATGGGACGGCAGGTCGGCCATTCGGTGGTCGTCCGTGCGCCAGAGAACGCCGAAGAGCAGGCTGGTCTCCTCGTCCAGATGGATGGAATAGTCGGAGACGCCCGCCTCCTTCAGGAGCGCCGCCAGCTCCGGCCAGATGGCATCGTGCCGCGCCTTGTATTCGGCCGCCATGCCTGGGTTCAGCCGCATGCGGAAGGCGTATTTTTCCATCGAAACCTCAATGCGCGAGACGGCGGCGGGCACGCCGCCAGAGAATGGGGAGTGCGATGACCGAGATCAGCAGCAGGCCGATGAAGATCGACATGACGATACCGGGCACGTTGAGAAGGCCGAAGCCGAAGGTCACCATGCCCATGATCAGCGCCGCGAGCACGACGCCGGGGATGGTTCCGGAGCCACCGAGAATGTTGACGCCTCCGAGCACCACCATCGTCACCACTTCGAGCTCCCAGCCGAGCGCGATCGACGGACGGGTCGAGCCGAGGCGCGAGGTCAGGCAGATCGAGGCGAGCCCCGCCATCAGACCGGTAAGCAGGAAGAGGATAAACTTGATGCGCGCGACCCGGATGCCGGAAAAAAGCGCTGCAGTCTGATTGTTGCCAATGGCATAGACCGCGCGGCCGAAATTGGTCTTGTGCAGAACGACGCCGTAGACGACCGCGAGGATGACGAACAGCGTGAACTCGAAGGAGAACACCCACCAGACATAGCCCTGGCCGAACCAGGAGAAACTGTCGGGATAACCGGTGAAGGCCTGGTCGCCGAGAATGATGAAGGAGAGCCCGCGGAAGAGGCTCATGGTGCCGATGGTCACCACGATCGACGGCAGCCCGAGACCAGTGATCAACAGGCCGTTGACCGCGCCGCAAATGAGGCCCACTGAGAGGCCGATCGCCACCAGCGCCGGCGTGTCGAAGCCGAGCTGGACGGCATAACCCATCGCCGTCGAGGCAAGCGCGATGATCGAGGCCACCGACAGATCGATCTCGCCGGAGATGATCACCAGCGCCATGGCAAAAGCGATCATCGCCTTTTCGGTGAAGTTGAAGGTGGCGTCCGAGAGGTTCCACGGATCGAGGAAGTAGGGAGACGCCAGCGAGTTGCCGAGGAAGATCAGACAGGCGACAACAAGCAGCAGGCTCTCCCAGCTCTTCAGCAATCGCGCGCCGCGGCCTTCCAGCCGATCGGGGATATGCCGTGGGGTAAGGTGAGTCTCGGCCATCAGACAGCCTCCGCCTTTCTCAGGATGACGCGGCCCTTGCGCCGCTCGGCGCGGGCGTTGACGGCAACGGCGATGATGATGACCATGCCCGAGATCGCCATCTGGGCGAAGGGCGAGATGTTGATGACCGGCAGGGCGTTCTTGATCACGCCGAGAAACAGCGCGCCGAGCACCGCGCCCGCCACGGTACCGATGCCGCCGGCGATCGAGATGCCGCCGATGACACAGGCCGCGATGATGTCGAGCTCGAAGCCGGCGGCGATGTCGACATAGGCGACCGCATAACGGGACACCCAGAGATAGCCGGAAAGCCCGGCGAGCGCACCCGAAAGGCAATAGGCCGAGAAGCGGGTGCGGCCGACATCGATGCCGGTATAGACGGCCGCATGCGGATTGCCGCCGACCGCATAGAAGGCGCGGCCGAGGGCGGTGCGGCTCATGAGTAGGAACATCAGCGCGATCACGACCAGCGACAGCCAGGAAAGAACCGGGAAGCCGAAGAGCGCGTCGCGCGGCAGCGCCTTGAATGCATCACTCATCTGGTGCGCGTTGATCCACTTGCCGTCGGTCAAGAGGAAGATCAGGCCGCGATAGATAGTGAGCGTGCCGAGTGTCACGACGATCGGCGGAATATCGAGTTTCCAGACGAGCGCGCCGTTGATCATACCGAGCAACGCGCCGAGCGCGATCGCGGCGAGCATGATCAGTGGGATCGGCAGGCCCGGAAAAGCAGCGTTCAGCATCGCCGCGACCATGCCGGAGAGCGCCAGGTTGGCAGCCATCGAAAGGTCGATGCAGCGCGTCAGGATCACCGCCATCTGGCCGAGCGCCAGGATAATGAGGATCGAGGTGTCGTTGTAGACACGCGCGAGATTGGCGGGTGCGACGAAGGGCGGGAAGCGCCAGGTGATCAGCGCGAGCAGTACGGCAATCGCGCCAACGAGCAGAAGCTCACGATTCTTGAGAAACTTCGCCATCACGCGGCCTCCTGAATGCCGGCAGCGGCACGCACCAGCTTTTCGGCCGTCAGATCGACACGCTCGAAGCGCCCGGCGATCCGCCCCTCACGCATGACGATGACGCGGTCGGACATGCCCATGATCTCCGGGATTTCCGAGGAGACCATGATGACGCTGAGGCCTTGAGCCGCAAGCTCGCTCATGAAGGCGTGCACGGCCGCCTTGGAGCCGATGTCGATGCCCTTGGTCGGCTCGTCGAGAATGATCACCTTCGGTTTGGTCGCCAGCCACTTGGCGATGACGACCTTCTGCTGGTTGCCGCCCGAGAGCGTGCCGACATCCTGGTCGAGCGAAGCAGCACGCAGATCGAGGCGCGCGGTGTACTCGCGGGCGAGCGCGAACTCGTTGGCAAGTTTCAGGAAGCCCGAGCGCGAGGTGCGCGACAGCGACGGCAAGGTGACGTTTTGAAAGATCGGCAATCCGATGATCGCGCCCTGGCGGCCGCGCTCTTCGGGCACATAGACGATGCCGCTGCGGATCGCCTCGGAGGGGCTGCGGATCACGAGCACCTCGCCATCGAGCCGGACCGCACCAGCGGAAGGCCGGGTGACGCCGATCAGCGACTGCATGAATTCCGATCGGCCGGCGCCGACGAGACCGTAGAAACCGAGGATCTCGCCGCGGCGAAGCTCGAAATTGATGTCCTCGAACTCGGTCGGGTGGCGGTAGCCCGAAACGGTGAGCACCGGCGCGCCGATCACCACTTCCTTCTTCGGGTAGACCGAACCGACGGCGCGGCCGACCATGAGGCGCACCAGTTCGTCCTGGCTGACATCGGCAATCAGGCCCTCATCCACCATCGTTCCATCGCGGAAGACGGTGTAGCGATCGGCAATGCGGAAGATCTCGTCGAACTTGTGACTGATGAAGAGGATCGCCTTGCCGTCAGCCTTCAACCGCTCGACGAGCGCATAGAGCTCGTGGATCTCCTTGTGCGACAGCGCGGCGGTCGGCTCGTCCATGATGACCACCTGGGCATCGACGGAAAGCGCGCGGGCGATCGCGACGAGATGTTTCTTGGCAATGCCGAGATCACGCAGGCGGATCGTCGGATCGAGATCGGCACCGGCGCGCGCAAGCAACGCGCGCGCATCAGTATTGAGCTTCTTCCAGTCGATCAGGCCGAAGCGATTGCGCGGTGCATGGCCGAGGAAGATGTTTTCGGCGACCGAGAGCTCGTCGAAAAGCACGGTTTCCTGGTGGATCGCGGTGACGCCGGCACGCGCTGCAGCAAGTGCCGTCGGGAAATGGACCTCCTGCTCCGCAACGCGGATCGCGCCGCCATCCGGCTGATAGATGCCGGTCAGGATCTTCACCAGCGTCGATTTTCCGGCGCCGTTTTCGCCGATCAGCGCGGTCACCGATCCCGGATAGAGCGACAGCGAAACGTCGGAGAGCGCCTTGACGCCGGGGAAGGACTTCGAAATCCCCTCGAGCGCGATGGCGGGCTTCATCCGCGATGTGAGCGTATCTTGGAGCAAGTTCCGTTCCGCCTGATCTATGTGCCTGACATCTAGGGCACCGCAGTCTGCAAATGCCCCTCTCCTCGGGTTTAACCCGAGGACTAATCCTCTCCCCGCGCGCGGGGAGAGGGAACGAGGACGCCGCTCTCCTCCCTCCTTGACGTGGAAGAGGAGCGAACGGTTGCCGCTTGTCCCTTCTCCCCGCCTGCGGGGAGAAGGTGCCGGCAGGCGGATGAGGGGCCCTTCCCTCACCGCGCGGATGAGGGGCGACGCCGGTTTGGTCGTTCGCCAGATCAGAAGATCTTGGCGAATTCCTCGACGTTCTTGGCATCGTAGACGAACGGGTCGGCCATCGCGCCTTCATTGTTGTCGTCGAGCTTGACGGCACCCATACGGCCCATCTTCAGTTCCGCGCCGGGCTTGGCTTCGGCACCGCCGATCAGATCATAGGCGATCATCGTTGCGGAATAGCCGAGGTCGATCGGGTTCCAGATGGCGAAGGACTTGGAAGCGCCCGACTTGACGTGGCCGGCCATTTCCGAGGGAAGGCCCAAGCCCGTTACGTTGATCTGGCCGATCTTGCCCGCATCGGTAACGGCCTGAGCGGCTGCGACGATGCCGACCGAGGTCGGCGCGATGATCGCCTTCAGGTTCGGATAGGACTGAATGAGGCCTTGCGTTTCGCGATAGGACTTGTCGGCAAGGTCGTCGCCATAGACGGTTGTTACGACGTTGATGCCCTTGTAGTTGCCCTGGACCTTCTTCATCTCGGCGATCCAGGTGTTCTGGTTGGTCGCGGTCGCGGAAGCCGAGAGCACGGCGACGTCGCCGCCCTCAGGCAGGTTGTCGGCGGCAAGCTTGATGATCATGTTGCCGATCAGCGGGTTCGACGACGGGTTGAGGTGCATCAACCGGCCATCCTTGGCGACACCGCTGTCCCAGGAGATGACCTTGATGCCGCGGTCCATCGCCTTCTTCAGCGCCGGCACCAGGGCGTCCGTGTCGTTGGCCGAAACGGCGATCGCATCGACCTTCTGGGCGATCAGCGAGTTGATCACCTCGATCTGGCCCTCGGCGGTGGTCGAGGTCGGGCCGGTGTAGATCACCTCGACGTCGCCCAGTTCCTTGGCGGCTTCCTGGGCGCCCTTGTTGGCGGCTTCGAAGAAGCCGATGCCGAGCGCCTTGACGACGAGCGCGATCTTCTTGTTTTCCGCATGCGCGGCATTGGCCATCAGCGCCAGCGAAACCGCGGCCGTGACCATCAGTGACTTCAGGATCTTCATGCTCATTTCCTCCCATTGTCCGGTTCGCGAAAATCGCATCCGGCGCAAATTCCTCCGTTCGGCAACGACCCGGCTCCCTTAACCGTGACCACCGCCTTCCCCTCTCCTCACCCGCGTCAGGCGGACGAGGATATGTTCTCCGCATCCGCGCCGGCTCTTGAACTGGCCACAACCAGCCTCACCCCGGCATTTTCGAGCATCGCGGCATGCCTGTCCTCGATGCCCGAATCCGTAATGACAGTGGCGATCCGCTTCAGCCCGCAAAGAATGAGGCTCGACCGCTTGTGAAATTTCGACGAGTCGACCAGCACGACGAGTTCGTCCGCCTGATCGATCAGCTTCTGCTCCGCTTGGATCAGAAGCGGGTCCGCTTCCATCAGGCCGAGCGGCCCCAGTCCTTGAGCCCCCATGAACATGCGGCGCGCATAGAAATTGCGCGTCACGTCGTTGTCGAAGGGGCTTAAGATGATGTTCTGCTCGCGGTAGATCGTGCCGCCGGACAGCATCACCGTGTTCTTTGAGTGCTTTAAAAGGTGCTCGGCGATCGGGAAGGAATTGGTGAACACCTGCATGCGGCGATTGCTGAGAAAATGCACCATCTGGAAGGTGGTGGTGCCGCCATTGATGATGATCGGCTCGCCATCCTCGCAGAGCGCCACCGCCTCCTTGGCGATCGCCTGCTTCTCACGGGCGTGCAGGCCTTCGTTGACCTTGAACGGCCGACCGGCAAGGCCGACGAATTGCGGCGGGTTGATTGCCTCGGCGCCGCCGCGCACACGGCGCAGCTTCTTCTGCACATGGAGTGCCGCAATGTCGCGCCGGATCGTCGCCTCGGAACTGTCGGTCAGATCGACCAGCTCCTGGACGGTGACGACGGGTTTTTCCTGAACCGCCGACAGAATGATCCGGTGTCTTTCTTTCTCGTGCATGCGTTCCTCCGATGGCGTTCATGCTTCCATCACGATCGACCATTGTCAATCACAATCAATCATATTTTTTCATTGTGCAGCGCAATATGCGCGAACTTGATCGTTTTTGATTGACTTTAACGCTCAAGTCCTATGATCTGATGCCAACCATATCTCCGTGCGGACGCCAAGCCGCGCGACATCAGACCGGGAGGAATTCGAGATGCTGGACAAGCAGCAGGGCGCACGACTTGCAAACCTTTGGGACGAGGCAAAGGCCGCCGAGATGAGCGAATCCGAGCGCCTGCTCTATCGCTCGAACCTGCTTGGTTCCGACAAACGCATCACCAATTATGGCGGCGGCAACACCTCGGCCAAGGTGATGGAAAAGGATCCGCTTGGCGGCGGCACCGTCGAGGTTCTCTGGGTCAAGGGCTCCGGCGGCGACGTCGGCACGATCAAGCTCGACGGCTTCGCGACGCTCTATATGGACAAGCTCAATGCGCTGAAGACGATCTATCGCGGCGTTGATTTCGAAGACGAGATGGTCGCCTACCTGCCGCATTGCACCTTCAATCTCAATCCGCGCGCCGCCTCGATCGACACGCCGCTGCACGCCTACGTGCCGAAGAAGCACGTCGACCACATGCATCCCGACGCGATCATCGCGATTGCGGCCGCAAAGAACAGCCGCGAGCTGACGGCAAAAATCTTCGGCGACGACATCGGCTGGCTGCCGTGGAAGCGCCCCGGCTACGAGCTCGGTCTGTGGCTGGAAAAATTCTGCCTGGAAAACCCTGCTGCCCGTGGCGTCGTGCTCGAAAGCCACGGCCTCTTCACCTGGGGCGACACGGCGAAAGAGGCCTATGAGACGACGATCGAGATCATCAACAAGGCGATCGCCTGGTTCGAGGTCGAGAACACTAAGCCTGCCTTCGGGGGCGCAGTAACAGCGACGCTCGACGCTACTGCCCGCGCCGATGTCGCCCGCAAGCTGATGCCGGTCATCCGCGGCCTGATCAGCGCCGACGAGAAGAAGGTCGGCCATTTCGACGGCAGCCAGGCCGTGCTCGACTTCGTCACATCGAAGGACCTGAAGCCGCTGGCGGCGCTCGGCACGAGCTGCCCCGACCACTTCCTGCGCACCAAGATCCGACCGCTGGTGATCGAATTCGATCCGGCCAAGCCGGATATCGACGGGACGCTCGCTGCGCTTCCCGAGGCAATCGCCGCCTATCGCGCCGACTATGCGGCCTACTACGAGCGCTGCAAACGCGTAGACAGCCCGGCTATGCGCGATCCCAATGCGGTCGTCTATCTCGTGCCGGGCGTCGGCATGATCACATTCGCCAAGGACAAGGCGACCGCCCGCATCTCCGGCGAGTTCTATGTCAACGCCATCAACGTCATGCGCGGCGCTTCCGGTGTCTCCACCTATGTCGGCCTGCCGGAGCAGGAAGCCTTCGACATCGAATACTGGCTGCTGGAGGAAGCGAAACTGCAGCGCATGCCGAAGCCGAAGAGCCTTGCCGGCCGGATCGCGCTCGTCACCGGCGGCGCCGGCGGCATCGGCAAGGCGACGGCCAACCGGCTGATGCAGGAAGGCGCGTGCGTGGTGCTGGCTGACATCGACGAGACGGCGCTTGCCGCAGCCGAAAGCGAGCTTTCCGCGCGCTACGGCAAGGATGTCGTGCGCTCCGTCACCATGAATGTCACCAGCGAGGCGGCCGTCGAAGGCGGCTTCGCTGATGCGTTGCTCGCCTTCGGCGGTCTCGACATTCTCGTTTCCAATGCGGGTCTTGCCTCCTCCGCCGCGATCGAGGACACGACGCTTTCGCTCTGGAACAAGAACATCGAGATCCTGACGACCGGCTATTTCCTCGTCTCGCGGGAAGCCTTTCGGGTCTTCCGCCAGCAGAAGGCCGGCGGCAATATCGTCTTCGTCGCCTCCAAGAACGGGCTTGCCGCCTCCCCCGGCGCCTCGGCCTATTGCACCGCCAAGGCGGCCGAGATCCACCTTGCCCGCTGCCTGGCGCTGGAGGGTGCTGCGGCACAGATCCGCGTCAACGTCGTCAACCCGGACGCGGTGCTACGCGGCTCGAAGATCTGGACCGGCGAGTGGAAGGAGCAGCGCGCCGCAGCCTATAAGATGGATGTCGACGATCTCGAGGCGCATTATCGCGAGCGCTCGATGCTGAAGCTCAGCGTCTTCCCGGAGGACATCGCCGAGGCGATCTACTTCCTTGCCTCCGACATGTCGGCGAAATCGACCGGCAACATCATCAATGTCGACGCGGGCAACGCCCAGTCCTTCACCCGCTGATCGAGGAGGTTTCCATGACGACGACGATGATCAGCCAGGCAACGGTCGAGGCCGAGAACGAAAGCCGGTTCACCGCACTTCGCCGGGATTATGACAGCCTCGGCGAGCGACTCGATCGGCGCGGCGTTGCGATCGACGAGATCAGGCGCAAGGTTGCCGCCTATGGCGTCGCCGTCCCCTCCTGGGGTGTCGGCACCGGCGGCACGCGCTTCGCCCGCTTCCCCGGCAAGGGCGAGCCACGCAACATCTTCGACAAACTTGAGGATTGCGCGGTCATACAGCAATTGACGCGGGCGACTCCGACCGTCTCGCTGCATATTCCGTGGGACAAGGTGAGCGACATTTCCGAACTGAAGCAGAAAGGCACGTCGCTCGGCCTCGGCTTCGACGCGATGAACTCCAACACCTTCTCCGACACACCGGGCCAGGCGCACTCCTACAAGTTCGGCTCGCTGTCGCATGTCGATGCCGCAACCCGCCGCCAGGCGGTGGAGCACAATCTCGAATGCATCGAGATCGGCCGGCAACTCGGCTCCAAGGCGCTGACGGTGTGGATCGGCGACGGCTCCAACTTCCCCGGCCAGAGCAATTTCACCCGCGCCTTCGAGCGTTATCTCGATGCGATGAAATCGGTCTATGCGGCGCTGCCAGAGGATTGGCGGGTCTTTACCGAACACAAGATGTTCGAGCCGGCCTTCTATTCGACCGTCGTTCAGGACTGGGGCACAAACTATCTGATCGCGCAGGAGCTCGGCCCCAAGGCCCTCTGCCTCGTCGATCTCGGTCACCATGCGCCGAACGTCAATATCGAGATGATCGTCGCCCGCCTCATCCAATTCGGCAAGCTCGGCGGTTTCCACTTCAACGATTCGAAGTACGGCGATGACGATCTCGACACGGGCGTGATCGACCCCTATCGGCTGTTCCTCGTCTTCAACGAGCTGGTGGATGCGGAAACGCGCGGCGCCAAGGGATTCAAGCCGGCGCATATGCTCGACCAGAGCCACAACGTCACCGATCCGATCGAGAGCCTGATGACGAGCGCGACCGAGGTTTGCCGGGCCTATGCCCAGGCGCTGATCGTCGATCGCAAGGTGCTTGACGGCTGCCAGGAAGACAACGACGCGCTGATGGCGAGCGAGACGCTGAAGACCGCCTTCCGCACTGATATCGAGCCGATCCTTGCGATGGCGCGACTTGAGAGCGGCGGAGCGGTGGCGCCGGTCGCGACCTATCGGAAAAGTGGATATCGCGCGAAGGTCGCCGCCGAACGCCCGGCCGTTGCCGGCGGCGGAGGCGGCATCGTCTGATACCGATCGAGCAGCGCCGTGCCCTCGTCTTGGGGGTCCGGCGCGCCCCGGCGATCATTCAAATCTCAAAAAATCGCTGCGCGATGAAATTGCCCTCTATCTGATTTCGATTCCTGATCTATCTTTCCAATCGAGATCCAATGGAAAGGGGACCATTCATGGGTATTGAAAGCATTCTCGTCTTCCTGATCGTCGGCGCGGTCGCCGGCTGGCTCGCCGGCCTCATCGTCAAGGGTGGCGGATTCGGCCTTATCGGCAACATGGTCGTCGGCATCATCGGCGCCTTCATCGCCGGCTTCCTCTTCCCGGCGATCGGCATCAGCCTCGGCAGCGGTATTCTCTCGGCAATCCTGCACGCGACAATCGGTGCGGTGATCCTTCTGGTGCTGATCCGCATCGTCAAGCAGGCCTGAGCCCACACCATTCGGCGGCAGCCGCCTTCGCGCATGGAACGGCCCTCGGCCGTTCCATCTGGACGCGCGAACAGGGCTGTAGCACTGTGATCTGCTGGACGGGTCACCGGACGGAACATCGCACTTACCAGACGGAGGCACGCATGAACGCGCTTTACACCGACAAGATCGAGACGGCGCTCAGGTCTTTCATCGCCGATCACCCGGGAACGCTGTCACGGGATCAGGCGATCGCCACGATCCTAGAGAACTGGTTCACCAGCCATGGCTATCTGCCGCCTGGGCAAGAAGGCCGGCGCCCCGAAGACCTTGACGCTTCCAACGACGACTGAGAGATTTGCCCGCGCGAAGCCGAACGCCCGGACGGTTGTTCGCAACGCGGCCGATCGCCATCGCTTTTCAATAACGCGAATCCTTTGCCATGAGCCTGACTTCCGTCAAAGACTTCTTTTCCCAGCACGCCCCAGACATCGGTGTCATCGAGCTTCAACAAAGCACCGCCACGGTTGCGCTTGCGGCCGAGGGCCACGGCGTCGAGCCGGCGCAGATCGCCAAGACACTGGCGCTTCGGGTTGGCGACGATGTGATCCTCATCGTCACGCGCGGCGACGCCCGCCTCGACAACAAAAAGTACAAGGCCCGCTTCGGTACCAAGGCCCGCATGCTCGGCTTCGACGAGGTGGAAGCGGAGACCGGGCACCCGGTCGGCGGCGTCTGCCCCTTCGGTCTTGCCAAGCCGCACAGCATCTATTGCGACTTGTCGCTCAAGGCCTACGACATCGTCGTGCCGGCCGCCGGTGCCACCAATGCGGCGGTGCACATCAGTCCCGCCCGCATCGTCGAACTGACCGGGGCCGAATGGATCGACGTGTCGGAAACGTAGTTCAACGTTTCGGAAACGTGACCTGCCTTGGAATGGCCACAAAGCTTAACTGAAACCGCAGGCGCGTCCCGGAGTGATTTGCCGGGTCTGGTTCTTTTTCATCGCAGGAGTCCGTCGAGCATGAAGACAATCGCGTACCCGCTCATCTTCGCCGCCACATGTTCCCCGGCGCTGGCGATGGATCAGTCCCTGGTGCGCCAGTTCGAAAAGCTCGACCCGCAGACCCGGCTCGAACAGCGGTGCGATACCGAGGCGATGGAGCGCATCAACGCCGACAAGTCGACCTTCAAGCCGGACAAGGTGATCGCCTACACCTTCGCCGAGCCGGTCGTGAAGGAAGACAAGATGAAGGCGCCGGGCGCCGTGTTCCGCAGCAAGGGGGAATGGTACAAGCTGAAGTTCAAGTGCCGCACCGACGCGGAGCACCTGGGTGTCCTGTCTTTCGAATACAAGATCGGCGAGCTTGTGCCGCACGAGAGCTGGGACGAGTTCTACCTCTACCCGTGACGGGCGCGCCGCCCGAACCTTTGACCGTCGTTAGAGCACGGCCATCAGAAACAGCAGCGAGCCGAGCGAAAGCGCGGCCATGATGCTCATCAGCATCTTCATCATATGAGCTGCCATTTCGTACATCCTTGTCTCTGCTCCCTTAGGAATGAACGAATGCGTCTGATTTCGGGCATGTGGCTCGATGAAGACCGGGTTCGAGCGCCATTGTTACAACCATCGAGATTGCGCCAGCATGGTTAACAAATCGCTAACAGGGGTCCTACTCACCCTCTGCACAGCTGCCGCCTGACCGGCCTTTATTCAAGACAAGGCTCACGCAAGATCGAAGCGGAATAAGGGAGCGTAGGATCGGCCTCCTCTGCGCGCTGCCCCTTGCGCCCTGAGGCGTCCGATCCCTGCCGTTGCATCGCCAGCCACCGCTGTTCTCGTGCCGGCGTGCAAGCAAACGAGACGCGACCGGCGGTCTGCGAAACGCCCGCTGTCGCATGTGACTGACAATGGAGAGGCGAGTGAGCCAGGTTAAGCTGAGCATCTGCATTCCCACCTATAACCGCGCGCCCTTCCTCGAAAAGGCGCTCGGCTACTTCGTCGAACTCTACCAGTTCTCCTTCAAGTACGAGATCATCATTTCCGACAACGCCTCGACCGACGGCACCCGGGAGATCGTCGATCGCTTTGTCGCCAAGGGGTTGCCGATCCGCTATTTCCGCCAGTCGGAGAATTTCGGCGCGATTCCCAACGTCATCAGCGCCGTCAGCCGCGCGGTGGGCGAATACACGCTCTACCTCGCCGATGACGACGTGCTCATCAACGATGGCTTGCGCGAGGCAATCCGCTATCTGGATCTCAATCCGGAAGTGACGGTGTGCTTTGCGCCGTGGTACACACACGACGAGATCGACGAACGTGACGCTGCGCCGTTCTTCTCGGTCGATAAGGATACCAAGTTCAAGAAACGGGACTTCGAGCCGGTTTTCGATTTTCTCGTCGACCGACATGTGTTTCCCGAGATTGGCATTTACCGGACCTCGGCCCTGCGCTCCGCCTGGGCGCCCCGGCACTTCGCCTATTGGGCCTTCTCCTATCTCGCACATTTTCTGGAACTGGGCGCCGTCACCTTCCTGAAGAAGCCTTTCTATCGCCAGGTGATACGCTCCAAGATCGTCCGCGATCGGCCGCAGGCCGGCCACGCCGAGACGCTGACGGCATGGGACACGTATCGGGGCGGTCTTGAGTACTTCCTCTACAGCGGCGCCAAACGCGGTGCTGTCAAGCTGACTGCCGATCGCCGGGCCTATTTCGATGCGCAGATCAGGGATTTCACCATGATCCGCATGAGCGTTGCCTTGCGCATGTGGATGATGAAGAAGGACTACGTTCGCGCCTATGAACTCTATACGCGGCTAATGCTGGCCGGCTTCGAGCACCATCCCGACGTGCAGCAGGCAAGAGGGGCGCTGCCCCTCATGGTCGCTCTTCAGACTGTCACGTGGCATACAAACGCGATTGCAGAAATCGACCGGCTTGTTCTTCACGGCGTGGACGACCACCGCGCGATCGAGGAACTGTTGCGCGAGTTGGGCCTGCGCTCCGAAATCGCTGTCGTGCCGGCAACGACACAATTGACAGCGGACGAGGTTGCCCGCACCGCCGTGTTCATTACCGCCGATAGCGACCGCAAGCATTATCTGCGCAACGGCCATCCGCCGAACATGGTGGTCAGCGAAGGCGATATTCTCAGTCATGTTCTGATCTAGAACGAAAGGGCGCCACGGCGCCCTTCCTTGTTTTCAAGACCGTGATCGAGAGCCGCCGGCTTTTCGGCCGATTGCTACCACGTGCCTTTCCTACTTGCGCATGATGCCCTTGTAGTAGGAGCCGTTTCTCGGCGGCGGGCGGTTTACGGTCTTTCCGGGCGGATTGTACTTCTCGCTCCGGTGGCCTTCGTTGACCGGCGTCGGCGATACGCCCTTGTAGTAGCTGCCTCCTGCGAAAGCCGGAGCCGCGGCACCGGCGGCGATCGTTGCCGCGACGAGAGTTGCTAAAGAAAGCCTGGCAAATTTACGCATTTCTAATCCTCGGTTGACCCTGCCACGACCCTGTTTTTGTTGTGGTTTCGTGGCATCGATTACGCGACGAAGACGTTCGCCGCTCAGGTCCTCCCGGGCGTGAGAATAGGCGGAAGCTGCGACGAACATGTAACGCAGGTGACAGCCGTCGATTCCCACCTTCGCTAAAAGGGAGGATCGATGCCTGATCAGCGACGTGCTGGAACCCTCTCGGCTGCGATGCTTTCGTCATCGCTTCGCGACGACGCGATCACTCAGCGGAAAAGCTGCAGGATGTTCTGCGCATTGGAGTTGGCGATCTGCAAAGCCTGGATGCCAAGCTGTTCCTGCGTCTGCAATGCCTTCAGCCGCGTCGACGTCTCGTTCATATCGGCATCCAGCAAACGTCCGCCCCCCTTTTCGATGGTGGCCATCAGCGTCTGACCAAAGGTCGTCTGCATGTCGATGCGCGTCAGCAGCGAGCCCAACGCGGCCGCTCCGTCAATCGTCTTCTGCAACACGACTTCAATGTACTGAATGTAGGAATCGAGCGACTGCGGGTTCGCGGCGACATCGATATCCAGGAAGTTGCGTCGCCGGCCGCGATCCGTTTTCGCGAGATGCTGGTGCAGGAGTGGACAACGTATTGAGGGCAAACGAGTGACGCAACGCTCAGTAAACGCCGAACGTGACTTTCAAGCTTTTCGAGACCAAACATTCAAGGAGATGAATGGTGCCCGGAGGCGGATTTGAACCACCGACACGCGGATTTTCAATCCGCTGCTCTACCAACTGAGCTATCCGGGCATCCTGCCGTTTCGGGCAGCGGTTCCTTGCGGAACCCTCGGGGCGCTTGTGTTTGCCCCGGAAGCGAGCGGGGTTATAGCATCTTGTTCGGCGGTGTCCAGCGCCAAATGAAAGTTTTTTGACCGAAATCCTGTGGACAGTCAAAAAAACCGAAAAAGCAAAGAGTTTCAGAGAGATCGCGTTCGCTTTCCCCGCACTCTCCGAGAGAGAAGTGGTCCTCGGAGACCGAAAATGGCGGCCGCATTCACCTGCTGGCGCGCAGGATCATCCAGGCGTCGTTCACGATAAAGAGGAGCGTTGAGGGAAAGGCCGGACCCACGCGCCCGACCGCAGCGGTACGCCTTAGCGATCGTCGTCGTCGGCCTTCGTTTCGTCGTCGGCAACCGGAATGGCATAGGAGCCGGAGAGCCAGCGATTGAGGTCGACGTTGCGGCAGCGGTCGGAGCAGAAGGGATAGTGCTCCCGATGCGACGGCCGTCCGCATTCCGGGCAGGGTCGAGGCGCCCGCAGG
This sequence comes from Ensifer sp. R-19, assembly GCF_049905105.1. Classification (NCBI taxonomy): domain Bacteria; kingdom Pseudomonadati; phylum Pseudomonadota; class Alphaproteobacteria; order Hyphomicrobiales; family Rhizobiaceae; genus Ensifer; species Ensifer sp. R-19. Next base: position 246,454 of record NZ_CP184569.1, on the reverse strand, counting down.
GGCGCGACGTTCGAACCGCTCTTCTTCGTTTCGTCGTTATTTGTCTCGTCTGGCACCGGCTTCAGCCTTCCAGCCAACGATTGTGCACATCGTAGCCTTCGCCGACAAGCAGGCTGACGGTTTCGTAGAGTGGCAGGCCGACGACGTTGCTGTAGGAACCGACGAGTTTCACCACGAAGCTGCCGGCAATGCCCTGGATGCCGTAGCCGCCCGCCTTGCCGCGCCATTGGCCCGAGGCGAGATAGCTTTCGATATCGAAACCGGACAGGCGCTTGAAGCGCACCTTGGTGTCGACGACCTTCTGCCTGAGCGTCTTGTCCGGGGTGATCAGGCACACGCCGGTATAGACGCGATGGCTGCGGCCGGAGAGAAGGTGCAGTGCGCTGGTGGCTTCGCTGACCAGTTCCGGCTTCGGCAGGATGCGCCGGCCGACGCAGACGACCGTATCGGCCGCCAGAATATAGCTTCCGTCCCAGCCGGGCTCGCCCTTGATCGCCGCAAGTGCTGCGCGCGCCTTTTCAGCCGACAGACGCCTTGCGAGCGAACGCGGGTGTTCGGCACGCTTCGGCGTCTCGTCGAGATCCATCGGCATCAGGCGCGCGGGCTCGATGCCCGCCTGCGCCAGAAGTTCGACGCGACGCGGCGAGCCGGACGCCAGTATCAGTTTCTTGGCCACTGTCATCGGAACGAGCCGTCACTCCAGAGCAATTCCAGCAAAAATGCGGGTGAAGCGGTTTTGCGTCTGGAATTGCAATCCAACCAAAGGTTAGAGCGTTTTCGCGATTCGAAGAAGAAGCGGAAATGCTCCAGGAATTGCGTAGAGCCGGAGCGGCTTACTTGAAGCGGTAGGTGATACGGCCCTTGGTAAGGTCGTACGGGGTCATCTCGACGAGAACCTTGTCGCCGGCAAGCACGCGGATGCGGTTCTTGCGCATGCGGCCCGCCGTGTGGGCGATGATCTCATGCTCGTTTTCGAGCTTCACGCGGAAGGTCGCATTCGGAAGCAATTCGGTGACCACGCCCGGAAATTCAAGGACTTCTTCTTTCGCCATGTAGGACTGTTCTTTCTATCTTTGTTTAGGGATACGTCAGGTATCCCGAAAAATTCGCCGGAAACTACACAATCAACGAGGATTTGTGAACCGTCTAACACCGGCTTTTGCGCTTTTGTGACGGCTACGGCGCCGCGCGTCCTATCAGAGGCGCAGAGGTCGCTATAGCACTTTGAACTGCTACGTGTCTTTAGCCTTAAATCGGATGGGATCTAAGAAGACATGGAAAAGAACTGTCGTCGGAAACCGCACTCGGATTTCCGGGAAGCTCTCAAGTTTTCTCTCGTCTGTGCGAGCCGACCAACCGATGATTGATCAGCGTCGACAGGTGATCGCGCACGGCGCGATACGCATCGACGATCTGCTCGCGGGTGCCGGCTGCCACCGTCGGGTCCGGCGTTGGCCAATAGACCACGTCGACGGCCATCGAGCGAGTCAATTCCAGCGCCTTGTGATGCGCCTCCGGCGCCAGCGTCACGATGAGGTCGAAGTAGTCGTCCTCGAGTTCATCCAGCGTGTGGGGCTGGTGGCGGCCGAGGCTCAAGCCCACCTCGGCCATGACCACGTCGACAAACGGATCGCGTTCGCCATGCCGGACGCCGGCCGAGGCAACATACGTTCCCGCTGGCAGCGCCGCCTTGGCGAGCGCTTCGGCCATCGGCGAGCGGATGGCATTCATGCCGCACATGAAGAGGACCGAGCGGGGCGCTTTCAACTGCGGTGCCTCGGTTGCCGTCATGCCGGTTCGCGCCTCTACCCGCGCCAATAGAGCACGCAGACGAGCGTGAACAGCCGGCGGGCCGTATCGAAATCCAGCCGGATCTTGCCGGACAGGCGATCCATCAGGGTCTGCGAGCCCTCGTTGTGAATGCCGCGGCGCCCCATGTCGATCGCCTCGATCTGGCTCGGTGTCGCCGAGCGGATCGCCTCGTAGTAGCTCTCGCAGATCATGAAGTAGTCCTTCACGATCCGGCGAAACGGCGTCAGCGACAGGATGTGGGTGGCGACATCGCCGCCCTTTTCGGTCGAGATCGAAAAGACCAGCTTCGCATCGACGAGCGAGAGATTGAGCTTGTAGGGGCCACAGGGATGGCCGACCGGTTCGAACAGGTTTTCTTCGAGCAGGTCGAAGATAGCAACCGCGCGCTCATGCTCCACGTCGGGCGTCGAGCGGCCGATGGTCTCGTCCAGAACGACATCGCAGAGGCGCAGATTGCGGTCCGCCTTCATCCAGCATCCCCGAGATTGAGGCGAATAGCGACGGAACGCGCATGGGCCTCCAGCCCCTCGGACTTTGCCAGCACGATCGCCGCCGGTCCGAGGATCCGCAACTGCTCCGGATCGAGCCGAAGGATCGACGTGCGCTTCATATAATCGAGCACGCCGAGGCCGGACGAGAAGCGCGCCGAGCGCGCGGTCGGCAGAACGTGGTTGGAGCCGCCGACATAATCACCGATGACTTCGGGCGTGTGCCGCCCGACGAAGATCGCGCCGGCATTGCGGATCTTCTCGACCATCGGCTCGGGATTGGCGAGCGCCAGCTCAAGATGTTCCGCTGCAATACGGTTGGCGAGCGGCACGGCCTTTTCGAGATCGGGCACGAGAATGACGGCGCCGAAATCGCGCCAGCTTGCCGAGGCCGTTTCGGCCCGCGGCAGCGTCTTCAATTGCCGCTCGACCGCGTCCTCGACCGCCTGGCCGAAGGCCGGATCGTCGGTGATCAGGATCGACTGGGCGCCGACGTCGTGCTCGGCCTGGGCCAGGAGATCGGCGGCGATCCAGTCCGGATCGTTGTGCTTGTCGGCGATGACAAGCACTTCCGAGGGACCGGCGATCATGTCGATGCCGACGGTACCGAAGACCTGGCGCTTGGCGGCGGCAACATAGGCATTGCCCGGGCCGACAATCTTGGCGACGGGGGCGATCGTCTCGGTGCCATAGGCAAGCGCCGCAACGGCCTGCGCGCCGCCGACGCGGTAGATCTCCTCGACGCCCGCAAGCCTTGCTGCTGCAAGCACCGCCGGATTGATCTCACCGCCGCTTGCCGGCACCACCATAACGATGCGGGGAACGCCCGCCACCTTCGCCGGCAGCGCATTCATCAGCACCGAGCTCGGATAGCTCGCCGTGCCACCGGGCACATAGAGGCCGACGGCATCGACTGCCGTCCAGCGCGAACCGAGGCCGACGCCCATCGTGTCTTCGTAGATATCGTCCTTCGGCCGCTGGCGCGCGTGGTGCGCCTCGATGCGGGTGGCAGCGACCTTGAGCGCGCCCAGCACTTCCGGCTCGACCGCCTGGATCGCCGCATCGATCTCGGCCGCGCTGACGGCCATCGGCGTCACGGAGAAATCGACGCCATCGAAGCGCTTGGAATATTCGGCGAGTGCCTGATCGCCCCGGGCGCGCACGTCGTCGATGATCGCCTTGACCACCGCATTGACGTCTTCGGACACCTCACGCTTGGTCGTCAGGAATGACGCGAACTTTTGTTCGAAGTCACCGTCGAGAAAATTGAGCCTGATTGCCAAAGGGGACGTCCTTGTATGCCAGTGTCGTTCGGGTCGAGCGGCTCAAGCGCCTTCGGGATGCTTGGGCTTGAAAGCGGTTTCCCACGCCCCGCCGGTATCCGCAAGCTGCGTTTCGATGCATTCGACGTCAAGCGCGATCGAGGCATCGCCGGCTAGAACCAGTTCGAGCGTGCCTTCCGGCCCCTCGCCGCGCACCGTGAACTTGAGCGTCAGCAGGTCAAGTACCGCTTCATCGTCGCGGCGGTCAAAGCCGACCGAGCGGACCGCATTCACCCGCTTGAACAGCAGCAGCGCGCGACGACGCTCGAAGGAGCGGCGCTTGCCGTCGGCCGTCTCCCAGACGAAGCGATTGACGACAAGCGAAAATAGCTTGCGGCGGGCGTCATATTCCAGCCCCGATACCTTGAACACGGCATCCTGGACATGGGCGGAGACGACAGCGAGATCTTCCTCGTCGAGCGCCAGCAGCTTCAGACCATTCATACCGTCCATTCCTTTCGTTTCGCCGCACATTTTCCGTGCCACAATTGAAATGGACATAGGATGTTGCGCCTGAAACCGCAACGGTATCAGGCGCAACCGATCAAATCAGTCGCTGACACGCTCGACATGCGCGCCGCAACGGGTGAGCTTCTCTTCCAGCCGCTCGAAGCCGCGGTCGAGGTGATAGACGCGCGAGACCATGGTTTCGCCTTCGGCTGCAAGGCCGGCGATGACGAGCGAGACCGACGCACGAAGGTCGGTTGCCATGACAGGCGCGCCCTTCAGCCGGCTAACGCCCTCGATCTTGGCCGTCTGGCCGGAGAGCGAGATCTTGGCCCCGAGGCGGGCGAGCTCCTGCACATGCATGAAACGGTTCTCGAAGATCGTCTCGGTGATGTGCGAGGTGCCGTTCGCCCTGGTCATCAGCCCCATGAACTGCGCCTGCAGGTCGGTCGGGAAGCCCGGGAAAGGATCGGTGACGATATCGACCGGCTTGATGCCGGCACCGTTGCGCACGACGCGGATGCCGCTGTTGGTCTCGGTGATCTCGGCGCCGGCGCGGCGGATCGCTTCCAGCGCCGTGTCGAGCAGCGCCATGTTCGTGTCTTCAAGGATGACGTCGCCGCCGGTCATGGCAACCGCCATGGCATAGGTGCCGGTCTCGATCCGGTCCGGCAACACGCGGTGACGGGCGCCGGAGAGCGAACGTACGCCTTCGATCGTGATCGTCGGGGTGCCCTGGCCGGTGATCTTGGCGCCCATGGCATTGAGGCAGTTGGCGAGGTCGACGACTTCGGGCTCGCGCGCGGCGTTGCCCAGCACCGTGGTGCCGTTTGCAAGCGTCGCGGCCATCATCAGGACGTGGGTGGCGCCGACGGACACCTTCGGGAAAGTGTAGCGTGCGCCGACCAGGCCGCCTTCCGGCGCCGTCGCGTTGACGTAGCCGCCGTCGATCTCGATGTTGGCGCTAAGTGCCTGAAGGCCTTCGATGAAGAGATCGACCGGGCGCGTGCCGATGGCGCAACCACCGGGCAGCGATACGCGGGCCTTGCCTTCACGGGCGAGCAGCGGGCCGATCACCCAGAAGCTTGCGCGCATCTTCGACACCAGCTCGTAAGGCGCGGTCGTATCGACGATGTTGCGGCAGGTGAAATGGATGGTGCGGGCGTAGCTCTCGCCCTGACGCTCGCGGCGGCCGTTGACGGAGATGTCGACGCCGTGGTTGCCGAGGATGCGGATCAGCTGCTCGACGTCGGCCAGATGCGGCACGTTTTCGAGCGTCAAGGTGTCGTCGGTCAGAAGCGACGCGATCATCAGCGGCAGGGCCGCGTTCTTGGCGCCGGAAATCGGGATGACGCCGTTAAGCTGGTTGCCGCCTATAATCCTGATGCGATCCATGAGGCCTCTCGAACGGGCTTTGCCCGCCTTTCCAAAAAATATTCTATGTTGTCTGAAGGCGCCTCTTTAGTGGAGACGCCGCGAAATTAGAAGTGCCTTGAACGCCGCGCGCCCATTCGGACGCGAAAGGTCGCCATATCGGTTCAGTCGCTGCCCTGGATCGACCCGACCAAGGGCATTTATGCAATTGGACGCCAGACGGCTGAGCCGCCGGCAAACGGGAAGGAGTCGGCGAACGCCGCCCCTGCCCCGTACTAATCTTGGGATTCGTCCGTTTTTGCGGCAGGAAGGCCGCTGACCTCATCGGCTGCACCGGAACGGCGCGCCCGCGCCTGCTGCTTGCGGCGCTGGAGATTGTCGCGCAAGTTCCTGGCAAGACGCGCCTTTTTCAGGTCCGCCTCGGTCGTATTCTTCTTCTCCCGGCGCACCTTGCCTTCGGCCTGCCGCTCGTCAGGCACCGGCACGGCTTTGCCGCCTTCTTTGTCGTCTGTTTGCATGTTCATGCCTTAGCGCAAAACCAGGCCCTTCGGAAGCGCTGGGGACTTTTCTCACAGGTCTCCACGAAAAACTTTGAAATGCGACTTGCACTCCCCGCTCAGCTATGGCAATAGCCCCCTCGCTTGATGCGGCTTGTCAACGAACCGGCCGCCAGATGCTGCTATAGCTCAGGGGTAGAGCACTCCCTTGGTAAGGGAGAGGCCGAGAGTTCAAATCTCTCTAGCAGCACCAGTCTACCTCCTAAGAAATACAAATAGTTACTCCTGCGCGCCGGCTGCAGTGCCTCGTCAGATTTCATCTGGGATCCGCGTCGCACCGTCGATGCTTACCGCTCCGTAGCAACCAACGGGTTCTTTCAGATTTCGCCCCAAATCCGCTCATAGCCAGGCAATTCACCTCGCCCAACCTCTGCGCTATGCTCCGATTCGGGCGCGCCCAAGCCTCCCCCCCTCCGCTCGGGAAAGTAGATTTCATACGGGGCACTCTCACCATCGAACCGACTGTTTGAGCAACAAGCATAAGGAGGGGCTGCGAAGACTGCTCGCATCAGGAGGTTACCGATGAAACTGTCTGCGCCGATCTATCATCTGAAGCGCAAGGCCAAGCGCCTGGCACGTGACCAAAACATCCCGCTCCATGAGGCTCTCAATCGTATCGCCGTTGACGAGGGCTATGCCGACTGGGGCCTGCTTGCCGCACGACACGCCGCGGCCAATCCGGCCGCCATGCTGTTGACCCGGCTGAGACCTGGGGATCTTGTTCTTCTCGGCGCGCGGCCCGGACAGGTCAAGACGCTGAAAAGTCTTGAGCTCGCCGTGGATGCGATGAAGTCAGGCCATCGGGCGTTCTTCTTCACGCTGGAATACACGGTGAACGACGTGATCAATCGTTTTTCCGCCATCGGGGCGGACCACGCCCGGTTTGCCCCGCTGTTCGAAATCGACTGCTCCGATGCAATCAGCGCCGATTACATCATCAGGAAACTGGCCTTGGCGCCAAGTGGTACACTGGTGGTCGTGGACTATTTGCAACTTCTCGACCAGAGGCGCGAAAACCCTGCGGTCAGCGACCAGGTCCGCAAGCTGAGAGCATACGCACGCGAACGCGGGCTGATCTTCGTTTTCATTTCGCAGATCGACCGGTCCTATGATGCCGCGACGAATTTTCCCGACATCCACGATATCCGGATGCCGAATCCGCTGGATCTCAGACTTTTCGACAAGACCTGGTTCGTGAGCAAGGGAGAGATTCAATCCAGGCCATGACCTGAGGCGCGCCAGCCTGCCTGGCTGATATCGGGAACGTATTCCCCGATGCCGCGTTACCGTTTCAAAGGCAGTAACGCGGAGGCTTGCATATGAAAGGTATCGTTCTCTGGCTGATGGGCGTGCCGCTCATCGTCATCATCCTTCTCTATATGTTCGTGTTCTAGAGAGGTGAAATGCAACGGCAGGTTGGCGCCTTAACGCAACCTTAAGATTCCACTGCCAGATTTGACATTGCGATGATGGACAGTCGCAACATCTTTGATCCCCTTTTGAAACCGGCGCTTGCCGGTTTCTTTTTTTGAAGTGCTGGAAAGCCGCTCAAGGCTTTTCCTGGAGTAGCTTTGGCGGCTAAACCTTGACCGCCTGCTCGACGAAATCCTGTGAGCCGAAGAACTTGAGGTAGCGCTCGACCTCCGCCGGATCGCCGGTCGCCTTGCGTGGATTATCGGAGAGTTTCACCGCCGGGCGGCCATCGGCTTCGCTGACCTTGCAGACGATCGAGATCGGGTTGAGGCCGCTGATTTCCGTCGGGGCGCAATCGGCAAAATCGTTGGTAAGGTTGGTGCCCCAGCCGAAGCTCATGCGCACGCGTCCCTCGAAATGGCGATAGGTCTCGATGATCGTGTCGACGTCGAGGCCATCGGAGAAGATCAGCAGCTTCTCCCGCGGGTCCTTGCCCATCTTCTTCCACCAAGCGAGGATCTTCTCGCCACCTTCGATCGGCGGCGCACTATCCGGCCGGAAGCCCGTCCAGTCCGCGACCCATTTGGGTGCATCGCGAAGGAACGCCGCTGTTCCAAACGCATCCGGCAGCACGATCAACAGGTTGCCGCCATAGAGCTGGTTCCAGTCCTGCAACACCTTGTAGGGGGCGGCGGCCAGTTCCTTGTCGTTGCGGGCAAGCGCCGCGGCCACCATCGGAAGCTCATGCGCGTTGGTGCCGAGCGCTTCCAGATCCGTATCCATGGCAAGCAGCACGTTGCTGGAGCCCGAGAAGGAACTTCCGATCCCTTCCTTCAGCGCCTCCACGCACCAGCGTTGCCAGAGGAAGCTGTGTCGGCGCCGCGTACCGAAATCCGAAATCCTGAGGTTCGGATACTGCCGCAGGCGCTCGACCTTGGACCACATCTTTGCCTTGGCGCGAGCATAGAGCACGTCGAGGGTAAAGGGGCCGAGGCCCTTCATCGCCGAGCGTGAACGCAACTCATTGATGATCGCGAGCGCCGGGATTTCCCACATGGTGGTTTCCGCCCAGCGGCCACGGAAGGTCAATTCGAACTGACCGCCGCTGCGTTTCAACTCATAGTCCGGCAGGCGGAACTTGGCGAGCCAGGCAAGAAATTCCGGCGAGAAGATCTGCTTGCGACCGTAGAACGTGTTACCGGCGAGCCAGATCATCTCCTTCTTGGAGAAGCGCAGCTCGCGCGCATGATCAAGCTGATCGCGCAGTTCCTGCTCGTCGATCTCGTCGGCAAGCCGCACCGTCTTCGTGCGGTTGATCAGCGAGAAGGTCGCATCGACATCCGGATAGAGCTGCCAGATCATCTGCAGCATCAAAAGCTTGTAGAAATCCGTGTCCAGCAGGCTGCGCACGATCGGGTCGAGCTTCCAGGCATGGTTATAGACACGCCTGGCGATATCGGTCTTCGTCATTGGTGAAATCTCTCCTTCCTCAGCGCGAGGGTCTCGAACTAGTTCAGCTCGACACCGGCATCGCGCATGCGCGTGACCATTGCCTGAAGCGAACCGTTGAGGTCGATGCCCCGACAGGCCTCGAGAATGACGGATGTCGAAAATCCCTGTGTAACCGCATCAAGCGCGGAAAAGGCGACGCAGAAATCGGTCGCCAACCCACACAGCGTCACCTTCTTGATGCCGCGGTCCCTGAGATAGCCGGTGAGACCCGTCGGTGTCCGGCGATCGTTTTCGAAGAAGGCGGAATAGCTGTCGATCTCGGGCCGGAAGCCCTTGCGGATCAGGAGTTCGGCCCGCGTCCACGCGAGCGCCGGATGGAAATCGGCACCGGCTGTTCCCTGGACGCAATGATCCGGCCAGAGCGTCTGGCCGCCATAGGGCATGGCGATCATCTCGAACGGGGTCTTGCCGGGATGGCTGGAGGCAAAACTCGAATGGCCGGCGGGATGCCAGTCCTGCGTCAGCACCACGTGCTCGAAGCGGCCAATCAAGCCGTTGATCATCGGCACGATCTCATCACCGCCTGCAACCGCAAGCGCTCCGCCCGGGCAGAAATCGTTCTGCACGTCCACGACGATCAACGCTTTATCCGCCATAGTTCATTCCTGCCTGCCAACGTCCATCGATCACCAAAATCGATTTAAGTCCAAGATCAATCACAGAATTTGAGCGGCGACAAGCCGCTTCCACGTGCTTTGAAAATCAGGAGGATAGATAAGCAAAAGGCGCCGACCCTGCGGTCGACGCCCCCGAGAAAAGCTGTTTAACGTGATTAGTTGCCGTTGAGATTGTCGGCGATCGAGAAACCGGAATTGGCGATGCCGACCGGCTGGGCGATGAAGTTGAGGAACTTCGAGAAGTCGACCGAGGGGTGGCGCGAAGCATAGATGACGTCGCGGTTCTTGATCGGGAAGGTCTGGCCGACGATCAGGCTATCCGGCTTGCTCATGTCGAAGCGGTAGACGATCGGGTAGCGACCCGTGCTGTCGGTCTTCATGCCCTTGCGCAGCATCTCGTTGAAACGCTGCTGGCCAAGCAGGCTCATGACGACATCAGGCTCTTCGTAACGGAAGATGAAATAGCCCTTCATGTCGAGCGTGTAGTCCGAGCCGCCGCCGGCAAGGCCCATGGCTTCGAGCAGGTTCAGGTCATTGGCGCCGAATTCGACACGCTGGTTGGCCTTGACTGCGCCGAGGATCGTGAAGCGGCGCGGGTCGCGCGATACGAAGATCTGGTCACCCGGCTTGACGTGGATGTTTTCCGACGGATTTTCGATAATCGACTTCAGGAGGACCGTTCCGGTCTTCTTGCCGCGCACCAGCGTGACATAGGTCTCGTAGGGCTGCGCAACGGGGCCACCCGCCTTGGCGATGACCTCATTGATCGTCTCGTCGACGAGGCTGAGCGGCACGACCGACGACTTGCCGACTGCACCGGAAACCGTGACGTTGCGCGAGGCGGTGCTCATGCTGGTGACGATGACATCAGGCTCGACCGCCTTCTGCTTCAGCGCCTCCAGGATCTCCTGGCGCGCCTGCTCCAGCGTCAGGCCGGCAAAGTTGACCGGACCGACATAGGGGATCGCAGCCTTGCCATCAGGCTGAACGACGAGATCGATGCTCGTCTGCTTGGACTCTGCCGTCGAGAACAGCCCGTCGCTGCCGGCTTCGAAGATCGAGACCTTGAGCTGGTCGCCGACGCCGATCACGACTCGGCCGACGCCGCCGCCAATGCCGAAACGGCGGTTGAGCGTCGAGGAGACATAGTCGGAAACGAGGCGCGCGGAGCGGCCATCCACATCGACAATATCAAAAACGGTGGCATTTTGCCGGCCGATCTCGGCGCCGGATTGACCGGCATCCTTGACGATCGCCCCAGCCAGCGGCCCCTCGCCCGGAACGGCCTGGCATCCCACGAGGGCGGTACAAAGCAGAAGGGCACTGACTCGTTTCAACTACGACACTCCAAATTCGACACAGCCATGATTTTACTCACAGTTCCGTGCCGCATTATCTCCCGACCGGGAATTCGCCGGTCTCTGAAAAGCACAATCGCCGTCCCACAACAAGTCATCCGAAGACCAAGACGGGCAAAATATTTGGAGCCGCGTCTTTCTGGTCATACCTTCTCTACCTTGAGTGTGGTTTATCGCCCTATCCGCCTTGGATTGGCGTTGACAGCGTGTATATCTTCAGTCTTTGGGGTTGAAAGCTAGGGACTTTAAGTTAAAAGCTGACTAATGAGGCGGAACGAATATAGCTGGGGATAGCCTGGCAGCATGACGATTGGCGATTGCATTTCGGCCTCCGACGCGCAATCGCAGATGCAACTTTAGCGGCAGTTTAGAGCGTTCGATCATACATGGCTGTTGAGATAATTGGGCGAGCATGCCTCGCCCCTGGAGCAGAATCGCCTTCGGCGTTGTTCAAACTTCTTCGTCAGGGCAAGTGCACCGTCACCAGCATTCCGTCGGATCGCTGGGACGTCGCGCGTTTTTGGCACCCCGTCATGGGCACGCAGGGCAAGACCTATTCCTTTGCCGCCGGCGTGCTGGACCAACTCTATGATTTCGATCCCGCCGTCTTCGGCATGTCGCAGCGCGAAGCCATGTACATGGATCCGCAGCAGCGCGTGCTGCTTCAGCTCGCCTGGCGCGCACTGGAAGACGCCAATATCTCTGCAACGTCGCTGAATGGCGAGAATGTCGGCGTCTATATCGGCGCATCGAGCCTCGATCATGCCAACCTGACGGTCGAGGACCCGGCTGCCGCCGGCCCTTACTTCATGACCGGCAACACGCTGTCGATCGTTTCCAACCGTATCTCGCATATCTTTGGCCTCAGCGGTCCGAGCATGACGGTCGATACCGCCTGTTCCTCCTCGCTGGTCGCGCTCGACCAGGCGATGCGGGCTTTGACGTCGGGCGAGATCGACACCGCGATCGTCGGTGGCGTCAACATCCTTGCCCATCCCCTTCCCTTCGTCGGCTTCGCCCAGGCACGCATGCTTTCGCCCGAGGGGCTTTGCCGCGCCTACGACAATGACGGCGCCGGTTATGTGCGCGCCGAAGGTGGCGTGGTCTTCGTCTTGCGCCGCTCGGACAGGGCGCGCCGGGAGAAGGACCGCAGCTACGCGCGCATCGTCGCGACCGGCGTGAACTCGGCCGGGCGCACCAACGGCATCTCGCTCCCCTCCCGCGAGGCGCAGGCCAATCTTCTGCGGGCGATCTACGAAGGCAACGGCATCGACGCCAACCAGGTGGCCTTCGTCGAGGGCCACGGCACCGGCACCAAGGTCGGCGATCCCGCCGAGGTCTGGTCGATCGGAACGGTCATCGGCGCCAAGCGCCGGGCACCGGTGCCGATCGGTTCGATCAAGTCGAACATCGGCCACACGGAACCCGCTTCCGGCCTCTTCGGCATGCTGAAGGCCGTCATGGCGCTTGAAAACAACTATCTGCCGGCTTCGCTGCACTTCGACACGCCGAACGAACACATCGACTTCGACGGTCTCAACGTGCGCGTCACGGCGAACCCGATCGAGCTGCTGCGGGGAAAACGCGCTCGCCTTGCCGGCATCAATTCCTTCGGCTTCGGCGGCGCCAATGCCCACGTCGTCATCAGCGATCCGGAACCCGCGGCCGACGAAAGGGCGTCAAACCCATCGTCTTCCGGCCATGTCTTCCTGGCGAGCGCCCATACGGCGTCGAGCCTGGAGGCGCTTCTCAGCGACTATAAGGCGGCGTTCGCACATGCTTCCAAGGGGGAAGCACGGGCGATGATCGCCGCATCGGGTGCAAACCGCACCCACATGCGCCATCGCTTTGCCGCCCGCAGCGATCAGCCGGAAGATATCGTCCGCGCGATCGCCAGCCACCTGGAAAAGCCGGGCTCCGGCATCGGTGAAGTCGGCGAAGCCGTCGTCCGCGACGCCAAGGTCGCCTTCGTCTTCTCCGGCAACGGCTCACAATGGGCCGGCATGGGCGTCGAAGCGTTCCGCGAGAACCTGCATTTCCGTCAGTGCTTCACCTCGGTCAGCGCGCTGTTCAAGTTCCACTCCGACATCGCATTGACCGATCTTCTCACCGATCCTGATCTCGACAAGAAGCTTGCCGATACGAAGATCGCCCAGCCATTGCTCTTCGCGGTGCAGGCCGCCCTCTCCGACTCGCTGGTTGCCATGGGCGTCAAGCCGGTCGCGGTCTTCGGCCACTCCGTCGGTGAAATCGCCGCCGCCTACGCCGCCGGTGCGCTCTCACTGGTCGACGCCGTTTCGATCGTGGCGAAGCGCTCGCTGCATCAGGACCTGCTTGCCGGCCACGGCACGATGGCGGCCGTCATGCTCGGAGAAGACGCCGCCCGCGCCTTTGCCGAGGCGCGCGGTCTCGACAACCTCTGCGTCGCAGCGGTCAATGCCCACAATTCCGTGACGATCTCGGGACCGGCCGACCAGATCTCGGCCTTCCGCGACGCTGCGCGCAAGGCGAAGATCCCGGTCCAGATTCTCGACATCAACTATCCCTTCCACCACCCGATCATCGATCGGGCGAAGGACGCCTTCCTCTCCGACATTCCGGATATCGCACCGCGGCGCACCGAGCTCGCCTATCTGTCGACGGTCACGGGTGCCGCGCTCGATGGCACGCAACTCGATCCGGACTACTGGTGGAAGAACGTGCGCGAGCCGGTCCGCTTCCAGGCGGCCGCCGAGGCCGCGATCGAGATGGGTTGCCGCCTGTTCATTGAAATTTCGCCGCGTCCGATCCTGTCGTCCTATGTCAAGGAGACGATCAAGCAGGCTGCAGCCCCGGGCATGGTCGTACCGACCCTGCTCCGGGATGTCGGCGAAACCGGCCAGGACCCGATTTCGGCAGCGATGGCGCGTGCCGTCGCGCACGGCGCGGTGGTCGACACGACCCGCGTCTTCGGCAAGCGCAACGCTTCGATCGCCCTTCCCAGCCTGCCGTTCGAGCCCGTCGAGCTGCGCCCCGCGGCAACGACCGACGCTACCGACCTCTTCGGCCGGACCGCCAAGCCCTACCGCCTGATCGGCTGGCGCAGCGACCCGAACAGCGGCAGCTGGAAGAATCATGTCGACGCCCATCTCTTCCCCGACCTCGCCGAACACGTCGTGGACGGCAAGGCGATCCTGCCGGGCAGCGGCTTCATCGAAATCGCTGTCGCCGCTGCACAGCAGTTCTACGGCAGCGACGAAGTTGAGATCACCAATCTGGAGATCGTTCGCCCGCTGGAACTCAGCGATACGAAGATCATGGAGCTGTCGACGGTGCTTTCGCCGGAGACCGGCGACATCGAGATCCGCTCGCGGGAACGGCTGTCGGAAGACGATTGGGCCGTGCATGCGGTTGCCCGCTGCCGCAAGCCATTGCCGGCCGAGGAGCGCGCCTATCCGTCGCTTGCCGGCTTGGCGAAGACCGCAACGGTTGCGCCTGGCCGTGCCTATGAGACGGCGAAACAGTTCGGTCTCGACTACGGCCCGCGCTTCCAGCTGCTGGCCAAGGCCGTCGCCTATGGCGACCGGCTGGTCGATGTCGAGCTGAAGACGCCTGATGCTGCTGGCCATCCGCTCGTCACCTACGCCTTGAACCCGATCTCTGTCGACGCAACCTTCCACGGACTTGTCGCCCTCTTCGATCGTTTCACCGGCGACAAGAGCGGTGCCCCCTATATCCCCGTGCGCTTCGGTTCGGTGCGGGTCGTCAACGGTAGCCAGCCAATCGCGCGCGCAATGATCGAGATCGAGCGCGTCAGCCCCAATTCGATCAAGGCGAAGTTCCATTTCTTCGACAAGTCGGGCGCACCGATCGCGCACTTCGAGGATTGCCGCTTCCGCCGTACCTATCTGCGCAAGCACAAGACGCTCGACGCGCTGTCCTTCCACTACGAGGCCGTGCAATCGGAAGCGACGCTGCCGGGTCTGCAGCGTCAGGCGCCGGCGCCGATCAAGATCGCCATGCCCGCCGCCAGCGAAGCCGGCGTCGACAACACGACGTTGCTCTTCAACGCAGCCATCTATCGCGCCTGCCAGGAGATTGCGCTCAAACTCGCCAAGGGTCGATCGACCATTCAGGGCAACAACCTGCCCGGCGATTTTGCCTTCCAATGTTTCCTGACGAGCTGCCTCTACGTGCTGGAAGACGCCGGTCTCTGCGAGCACAAGGACGGCGTCTGGACGATTGCTCAGGAATTCAACTTGCCGAGCGTCCCGGAGATCCTGCGCGAACTCTACGGCGAGCGGTCCGACCGCGCCGTTGAAGCCGTCTTGATCAACAATGCCTATGCGGAGGCCCTTGCGCGCCTTGACGCGCTCCAGGCCGGCGACGAAACGGCTCATGGCACCACCTTCATCAGCGATGCCACGCTTGATCATCAAGCCGTCCACTCCGGGGCAAGCCGGGAGCGGATGGTGTTCGTTCTCGAGGCGCTCGAAAAGAGCCTGACTTCGGCATCTTCCGGCGCGCGCCTGCGCATCGTCGAACTCGGCAGCGTTTCCTCGGCCTTTACCCGCCGCCTGGCGACGCTTGCCGAAAAGCACGGCGCAAGCCTCACCGTATTCGAAGCGCGCGACAACGCCCAGCGTGGCCTTGAATTGGCCTTCGAGAACGACGCCCATGTGCGCATTCTCAAAAAGGGTGAGCTTGCAACGCTCACGTCCTTCGACCTCGCAGTCAGCGCCTCTGACGGGCTTTACAGCCTGATCGAGGACGACGTGACGGTCCGCACCGCGCTTCGCTCGACGCTTCGCGATACCGGCGGGTTGATAGCCGCCGTCAGCGCGCCATCGCTCTTCAACGATTTCGCCCTCGGACTTTCCGAGGGGTGGTTCGCCCGCAGCCAGACCGCGGAGTTCCCGATCGGCAATCTTGCGGCGGTCCCGCACTGGCAGAAATGTTTCGGTGATCTCGATCTACGCGACGTCAATATTGCAGACCGCGAATGCGCGAGCGGCAATGTCATCCTGCTCGAAGCGCGCGGCGCCGCCGCGGCGTCCGTAAGTGCCGAAGCACCGGCTACCGGCCCCTATCTGCTGCTGCAGATCGCGGGCGGCAAGGGCAACAAGCCTTCGGCATCGGCTATTCCGGTCAATCTCAGCGGCGATATCGCAGCCGACAAAGCAGCGCTTCTCAGCGGTTTCGAGGCCCTTGGCGAACAGCCGCTGCGGGCAATCTTCCTCGCGTCGCCGACAGCTGCATCCCGAACAGACGATTCCGCTTCGCTGCAGACCCAAATCCTTGCTCTCGGCGCCTTCGCCGAAGCCTTGCGTCAGCATATCGGCGGAGCCGAGCCTGCTGGCGAAAATCGTCCGCGTCTCGTGCTCGTCGCGCCAGGCGGAGCCCCGATCGCGAGCCGGACAACGGGCAAAACGGTTGCAAGCGACGGCGTCAATGCCGGTCTCTGGGCCTTCGCCCGCGTGCTTCAGAACGAATATGAGTTCCTCGAAGTGCACTCGCTCGATATCGACGGTTCGCCGACCACGATCGAGCAGATCGCGGCAGCATCTCCGCTGCTCGGCAGCGCCAACGCCAACCGCGAGTGGCTGCTAGAGGGACAAGACGCGGCGCTTTCCGAAATCCGTGCCGTGCCCGGCCCGGTCGACAACGCCCATGCGGCGATCGACACCTTCAAGGCCGCAACGATCCGCCAGCGCGTCAGCTCGCAGGTGGGCAGCATCGTCTGGGAAGAGAGCGACATTCCCGCCGCAGGTCCGGGTGAAGTCGTCGTCGCGGTTGCCGCGACAGGCCTCAACTTCCGCGACGTGATGTGGGCGATGGGCCTGCTGCCCGAAGAAGCGCTTGAAGATGGTTTCGCAGGCGCGACGATCGGCATGGAACTCTCCGGCCACGTGGTTGCCGTTGGCGAAGGCGTCGACGATCTCGTGGTCGGTGATGCCGTCATGGCAATCGCCTCATCCGCCTTCTCGACCCACGCCGTCGTCTCACGCGCCGGCGTCGCCAGGTTGCCGCAGACTGTCAGCCCGGTTGCCGCGGCAACGGTGCCTGTCGCCTTCCTGACCGCCTATTACGCCATGGTGGAACTCGGCCGCATCCAGCCGGACGAAACGATCCTCATCCACGGCGCTGCCGGCGGCGTCGGCCTTGCCGCGCTGCAGGTCGCGAAACTGAAGGGTGCCAAGGTCATCGCCACGGCAGGCACGCGCGAGAAGCGCCGCTTCCTGTCGATGCTGGGTGCCGATCACGTCTTCGATTCCCGTTCGCTCGGTTTCGTCAACGACGTTCGCGCCGTAACGGACGGAGAGGGTGTCGATCTCGTTCTGAATTCGCTCTTTGCCGAAGCCATGGAACAGAGCCTGGCACTCGTGAAGCCCTTCGGTCGCTTCCTCGAGCTCGGCAAACGCGACTACTATGCCGACAGCAAGATTGGTCTCCGGCCCTTCCGCCGCAATGTCAGCTATTTCGGCATCGACGCCGACCAGCTGCTGGTCAACCAGCCGAAGCTTACCAAGCGGATCTTCACCGAGATCGGCGCGCTGTTCGAAGACGGCAAGCTCACGCCGCTTCCCTACCGTGCCTTCGACTTCGACGAGATCGGCAACGCGTTCCGGCTGATGCAGAATGCGGGCCATATCGGCAAGATCGTCGTGTTGCCTCCGGTCACCGGCAAGCATCGCGTCGCCAAGCGCCCGCATGGCGGCATGAAGGTCGATCCGAACGGCATGCATCTCGTCGTCGGCGGCATCGGCGGATTCGGTCTGGCTGCTGCCAACTGGCTCGTCGAAAAAGGCGCGACGAAGATTGCGCTCTGCTCGCGCCGCGGTCAGGCGGATGCCGAAACGACGGCGATGATCGAGGCCTGGGCGAAGGCCGGCGTGTCGGCAACGGTACACGCCTGTGACGTCACCGACCCGACGGCGACCGAGCGTCTCCTCAAGGAGTTGCGTGCGATTGCACCGCTCCGCTCGATCGTCCACGCCGCCATGGTGCTCGACGACGCGCTGATCAGCAATCTCAATCGCGAGCGCAACCGACCGGTCATTGACACCAAGGCCAAGGGCGCAGCCGTTCTCGATCAGCTGACCAACGACGACAAGCTCGACAACTTCATCCTGTTCTCGTCGGCGACAACGCTTGTCGGCAACCCGGGACAGGCGAACTACGTCGCCGCCAACGGCTACCTCGAAGGCCTCGCCCGCGCCCGTCGCGCCCGTGGTCTTGCGGGTCTTGCCGTCGGCTTCGGCGCGATCGCCGACAAGGGTTACCTGGTCCAGAACACCGATGTGAACGATCTGCTCGCCAAGCGTATCGGCAAGACGGCACTGAAGGCACAGACGGCGCTCGACATGGTTGAGAGCCACCTGGCCTTCGATCCGGGCACCGTCGATGCGGCCACGGTGATGATCTCGGAGATCGACTGGTCGGCTGCGCGTAACCTGCCGGTTGCCAAAAACGCCCTCTTCGAAGTCATCCTGCGCAGCGCCGACCAGCACGCCACCGGCGGCGAAGGCGCCCAGATGGACCTCGTCGCGATGATCGAGGGCAAGTCGCCGCAGGAGGCCGAGGACATCCTCTTCGACCTCGTCGCCGGCGAGATCGCCGCGATCCTGCGCGTATCGAAGGATACGGTCACACGCAGCAAGGTGCTGAAGGAAATCGGCCTCGACAGCCTGATGGCGGTCGAACTCGGCATGAGCTTCCAGCAGAATACCGGCTTCGACATGCCGCTCAGCGGCGTCGCTGACAACACGACGGTTGGCGATGTCGCCCGCAAGCTCTATGAGAAGGTCAGCAAGCGCGACCAGAGCGACGATGCCGAGCCCGCCGACGACAAGATCGTCAACGAACTCGCACAGCGGCACGTCGGCACGGCGAAGGAAAAAGCACAGAGCCAATGAGCACGAACGGAAACGGTCCAGGCGCATCCAAGATGACCAGCAGCCTCAAGGAGAACCTGCTGGACCGGATGCGGAACACGCATCAATCCTCCGAGCGCAACCGCATGGCGCGCTCGGAGCGGGAGATGCCGCCGCCGGCGCGCCGGCAGCAGGCCCGTTTCGAAGATCTGCCGGAATACAAGCAGGTGATGACCCAGAAGTTCGCGAGCGAGCAACTCGGCATCGCCAATCCGTTCTATCGCGCGCACCAGACCGCGGCCGGGGCGACCACCGTCATCGACGGCCGAAAGCTGATCAACTTCGCCTCCTACGACTACCTCGGCCTCAACCGCCATGCGGAGGTGCTGGCCAAGGCGCGGGATACGATCGGCACCTTTGGCATCTCCGCCTCGGCGAGCCGCCTCGTTGCCGGAGAGCGGCCGGTGCATATGGCGCTCGAAGAAAAGATCGCGGGTTTCTACGGCGTCGATGCCGCCGTCTGTTTCGTTAGCGGCTACCTGACCAACGTCGCCGCCATCAGCTGCCTGATGGGCCCGAAGGACCTCGTCGTCCATGACGAGTTCATCCACAACAGCGCGCTTGCCGGCATCAAGCTCTCGGGCGCGACCCGGCGGCTGTTCAAACACAATGATGTCGCCGATCTCGAACACGTGCTGCGCACCGTCGCGGGCGACTATCGCCGCATCATGGTCATCGTCGAGGGCATCTACTCGATGGACGGTGACGTCGCCGACCTGCCGGCTCTTCTGAAGCTCCGGGCCGAATACGGCTTCTGGCTGATGGTCGACGAGGCGCACTCGCTCGGCGTCCTCGGCAAGACCGGCCGGGGGCTTGCCGAGCATTTCGGCGTCGATCCGCATGAGATCGACGTCTGGATGGGCACGCTGTCGAAGACCACCTCGAGCTGCGGCGGTTACATCGCCGGTAGCGAAGCACTGGTCGAGGTGCTCAAGGCATCCGCCGGCGGCTTCGTCTACAGCGTCGGCCTTGCGCCGGTGCTGGCCGCATCCGCCACCGCGAGCCTCGACGTGCTGGAACGCGAACCGGCGCGGACGGCGGCATTGCGCCGCAATGGTGCCCTGTTCCTGAAGCTTGCCAAGGAAGCCGGCCTCGACACGGGTCTCAGCAGCGGCTTTTCCGTCGTTCCTGTTATCGTCGGCGATTCCCTGCGGGCCGTTCAGCTTTCGAACGACCTGCTTGCCGAAGGGGTCAATGCACTGCCGATCATCCATCCGGCGGTGCCCGAGGGTCTAGCGCGCCTGCGCTTCTTCATCACCAGCGATCATACGGAAGAGCAGATCCGCCGGACGGTAACATTGACGGCGGAACGGCTGACGGACCTTACCGAGCGAAACTTCGGACTGGGCGGCATCGACATCGACGAGATGATGAAGGCACTCTCGGCGCGCTGACTAGAGATCACCGCGTGTGCCGCCGAGTTGTTTTCACGCAAATCCGGACGCAAAACCGCTTCGCACTTTTCCTGGAATTGCTCTTGAGCGGGATATCAGCATGACGCATGTGATCATCACCGGTGGCTCGAGCGGTATCGGATTTGCGGTTGCGTCCATCTACGCGGCTCGTGGCGCCCGCGTCTCGCTCATCGCGCGCTCCCGGGACCTCTTGGAACGGGCGCAAGCAGACCTGGCCCGCTCAGGCGCTAGCGGCGCCGACAACATCAGGATCGAGGCTGCCGATGTTGCTGCGGAAAGCGATGTCGAGGCGGCGATCCTACGGTGCGAACAAGCCTTCGGTCCTTGCGACATCCTGGTGACATCGGCAGGTATCGTCGAGCCCGGCCGTTTCGAGGAACTCGACAGCGCTTCATTCCGACGCCAGATGGAAACCAACTTCTCCGGCACGGTGCACGCGGTCCGTGCTGTCTATGACGGCATGAAGCGGCGTGGCCATGGCCGGATCATGATGATCTCCTCCGGCGCCGGCCTCATCGGCATCTACGGCTATTCCGCCTATTGCGCGTCGAAGTTCGCGCTGCACGGCTTCGCCCAGGCGCTGCGCTCGGAAGCCTGCGCCCACGGCGTCAGCGTCTCCGTGTGTTTTCCGCCGGATACGGAGACACCCCAGTTTCAGCGCGAACTCGCAAGCCGTCCTCCGGAAGCGGCCAAAATTATGGGCACGGTCCGTCCCTGGCCTGCCGACGCCGTGGCGAAGACAATCGCCAAGGGCATCGACCGCGGGCGGTTCGAAATCTACTTCGGCACCACGCTCTTTCTCCTCGGCCGCTTCGCGCCGGCCATTCGTCCCTTGCTCAACTGGTGGTTCGACAGGGTGATTGCGCGCGGCGGCAACACCGCGACGCATAATAGTGGAGTGTCGGAGCGCCGGACCTGACGGCGCTTGTACGTCCAAGCGATAAGATCTAAGTGTCGGGCGGACGCTGTGCCGCATCAAGCGGCGTCGGCCGGCATGAAGACATGAAGGTTTCCGCTTGGCGTTGCTTCCCTTTCAGCTGCACGACTACCCAAGAACACTGACGCTCTGTTGTTACGTGCTCTCCTGTGCGGTGATCTTCTTTACCGATCGCTTTGCCCTGCCGAAGCGGGAGCGGCGCGCCCATCCCTCGCCCTTCGGGCGGACGCAGGATGTCGTCGATGCGGTTGCCCGCCTGCCGGTCATCGCGCTGGTCTTTGCAGGATTCTTCGCCGGCTCCTGGCGGCCGCTGTATGCCGCAGCCGGCACGATGAGCTTCTTCATCATCTTCACCGGCATTTCCCGCGCCAAGTTCAAGTTCATCCGCGAGCCGCTGATCTTTTCGGATATCGCGCTCGTCGTCGACGTCTTCAAGTACAAGACGATTTTCTATGCGAGTTCTTTAAACGTCGTCTTCTGGACCGTCGCCTTCCTCTATGTCTTCGGCGTGTCCGGCCTTTACATGTATTTCGAGCCGGCCATCCTGCCCGATCGCGGCAAGGCGTTCTGGATCCTGTTGATGCTCGGGATCGCCTACGGACCCTGGCTTCTGCTCTTCTACGGCCCGGTGAACCGCCCGACGGCGGCGCTGGTGCAAAGGCTGCTGAAAACACTCGACGTCAAGGTGAACACGGTGCGCTTCGGCACCTTCGGCTCGGTCGTGTTCCGCTTCATCGTCTGGCTCGGCGTGCGGCGTGAAAAGATCGTCGCGGAACTCTCCGAGATCGTCCGGGCCGCCGTGCATGATCTGATCGGCGACGACGGCTCGCCGCTGATCGTCGTCTGGCAATCGGAATCCTTCATCGACATGCGGCACTTCGGCGTCGATACGCTTGACATGCCGACCTTGGATCGGCTGCGGCGCGAGGCGGTGCAATGGGGTCGCCTCAGCAGCGTCTTCGAAGGCGGCTATACGCTGCGCACGGAATTCGCGGTCATCAGCGGCCTGGTGCCTGACGACATCCACGTCGACGCCAGCTACCCCTATCTCAGGGCCTCGCACTATGCCGACGTGGTCTGGCCGGGAAAGATGAAGCGCGCCGGCTGGAACACGCATTTCATCCATCCCTATGACCGCACCTTCTTTCTCCGGCACAAGGCGATGCCGCAACTCGGCTTTTCCAAGCTGACCATGCTCGACGGCTTCGACCATCGCCCCGAAAGAGACGGCCCCTACGTCTCCGACGAGAAGCTTGCGGCAAAAGTGATCGACGCATGCGAGAAGCTGCCGGAGGATGAAAACGGCTTCATCTTCGTTGCCTCCATGGCCAATCACGGCCCGTGGGAGCCGGGTCGCGTCGGTGATCTCACCAATCCCGTCGACATCTATCTGGCCATTCTCGAACAATCCGATGCGGCGCTGAACATGCTGAGCGAACGACTCGACAAGCTGGACCGCCCGGTCTGGCTCGTCTTCTACGGCGACCATGCGCCGCTGCTCAAATCCTTTGCCGATCCCTTCCCCGACCCGCGAACCGACTACCTGATCGTACCGCTTGCCAAGGCCAAGTCGTCTTCCCACAAGCCGGTGGAACCGAGTAATGTCGAAGCCTGGAACTTGATCGAGGCCCTGCTCAACCACGCCAACCTCAGAAAGGATACGCTGCGGTAGCAGCAGTGGACGGATGGAGAACGCTTCGATGACATCGACCGGGGCGGTCGATCGGCCAAGGCGACGGGTGTTCCTGTTCCTGCAAGGCCCTTCGTCGCCGATCTTCCGCAAGATCGCCGATCGGCTCGAAGCCATTGGCCACACCTGCCTGAGGATCAACCTCAATGTCGGCGACCAGATCATCTGGGGCCGCAAGGGTGCCTATAATTATCGCGGCACGGCAGCCGATTGGCCAGCCTATATCGAGGCCTTCATCGCGCGCCATGGCGTCACCGACATGCTGCTGCTCGGCGAGGAACGCGCCTACCACCAGGCAGCCACCACGGTCGCGCGGCGCAAGGGTGTCGCAGTCGCCATCGTCGAGATGGGGTATCTTCGGCCGGACTGGCTGACGCTCGAGCGCAACGGCATGTCCTCGAACTCACATTTCCCGTCCGATCCCGCGCAAATCCTTGCGGCGGCAGCGGGCGTCCCGGAACCGGACTGGCGCAAGCACTACAGCCAGACGTTCCTCGCCGATGCGAGCTATGACCTGCTCTACAATCTGCCGAACGTCTTTCTCTGGTTCCTCTTCCCACACTATCAGCGCCACGCGATCTTTCATCCGCTCGCCGAATATGCGGGCTGGGTCCGCCGGCTCCTGTCCGAAAAGCGGCGCAACTCGGAAGCCGAGGCGACCATTGCCAAACTGCTTTCGCAGGACGCGCCCTATTTCGTCTATCCGCTGCAGCTCGAAACTGATTTCCAGCTCAGGGCCCACTCGCCTTTCCATAGCCAGAGGCAAGCGATTGC
Organism: Ensifer sp. R-19; assembly: GCF_049905105.1. Taxonomy (NCBI): domain Bacteria; kingdom Pseudomonadati; phylum Pseudomonadota; class Alphaproteobacteria; order Hyphomicrobiales; family Rhizobiaceae; genus Ensifer; species Ensifer sp. R-19. Next base: position 222,825 of record NZ_CP184569.1, on the reverse strand, counting down.
CGAAGTGCTGGCTTCCTTCGCCGCCTTTGCGGCGCGCGACGCGCGCCTCGTCTTCAAGGTGCATCCGCTCGACAATGATCTGATCCCCTGGCGCAGAATCATCGACGAACGAGCGGCAGCGCTGGGGCTTCGCGGGCGCGTCTTCTATCTCGATGGCGGCAACCTCGATACGCTTGGAGAGGCAAGCGCAGGCATAGTCACGGTCAACTCGACGGCCGGTCTGCATGCATTGAAGCAGGGGCGACCGGTGAAGGTGCTTGGCACGGCCTTGTTCGACATCGCCGGACTGACCGACCAGCAGCCGCTCGACGATTTCTGGCGTGCGCCGCAGGCGCCAGATCCGGATCTGGCGAACGCAATGTTCCGCTTGCTCGCCGCCTCGATCCAGGTACGCGGAAATCTTTATTCGCGCGCCGGAAGCGATGCCGGCGCCGAGGCGATCGCCAAGCGGCTGAGTGAGAACAGCCTCAACCAGCCAGGCGCCTTCGTGGACCCGCCACCACGCCGCAAGCCGCAAAAGCGGCCGGGGATCGCCTCCTCCGCGTGACGACGACTGACGTAACAGCGGGTCTGTTAAGCCAGACTACCGCCGCGCCGTCGCGACGGCGAAGGCCGCCAGGAGCATCAGGCCTGCCGCTGCCAAAGGCAGCACAAAGAAGGCTGCCCGGGCATAGGCTGCACCGAACCCGATCGTGCCGACAAAGAGCGCGATATAGGTGACGCCGCTGTTCAGCCCCATGATCGCGCCGCGCTTGGCGGGGTCGAGGCCGGTGAGCCGCATGATCAGCACATTCAGCCCGAAATGGTTGGCAAGCCCCCAATGGAAGACGACGGCCAGCATGGCAGCGTAGGAGCCGCTCGCCACAGCCATGGCAACGTAGACGCCCGCGACCGCCAGGAAGATCAGCGGCAACAACCGGGCGGCGCCGAAACGATCGATCAGGCGGTCAAGAAAAGCGGCGGCGCCGAAACCGAATCCATAGGAAACGGCGATGAGACCGTTGGCGGTGACAGGCAGGCCGAGTGCGGCATGCAGGTGCTCGCCGATATAGGCATAGACGCCGTAGAAGGCGGCCATGAAGGCGGCGCAGGCGATCAAGAGCGGTGCGACGCCCGGAACACTCAATGCCGCCAGCGGTGATGTCGCTGTACCGGTGGCGCCTTCCTGCGCCGGCGCAAACTTGATCGCAGTGCAGGCGATCAACGTGGCGGCGGCGACAATGACATAGACCGTGCGCCAACCGGCAAAATCAGCGATCGCTGCCGATAGCGGCACGCCCGCCACCATGCTGAGCGTCCAGCCGGTCAGCACCAGGCCGATCGTCTCGCTCTCGCGTCCGGTCGGCGCAATGACCGAGGCCAGCGTATAGATCGAGGGAAGCGCAATGCCCGCGGCCAGACCGACGACGAGCTGGGCGGCAACCAGGAACGCAAGCGATGGCGCGAGCGCACTGCCGCCGAGCCCTGCAGCCAGAAGCAAGAGAGCCGCAGCCAACATGCGGCGCGGACCATGGCGATCGATGAAGCGGCCAAGGAAAACGGCGCTGACGGCCGTGCCCAGGCCAAAGACGGCAGAGGCCGTCATGACGGCGGGAACGTTGGCGCCAAGGCTTCGCGCCACCTCCGGCGCGATCGGCCCGAGGGCGAGGGAGTTGGAGCCGATGACGCCGATGCAGATGGTGAGCAGGTAGGCGAAGGGCGGGATACGTGCCCTGTCGACTGAACCGCTGGAAATGGATTGATTGATGTTCGTCATTGTCTCATGTTTGCAGAATGAAATTCAGCAGCAAGAGGAAACATCGGAATGGATCAAAATACAGATGACGTTCGGCGGAAGCGTCCACCGGAGCGCGACCTCGACGCGATGGACCGAAAACTATTAGGCGTGCTGGTCGAGGATGCGTCGACGAGCTATGTCGAACTCGGTGAACGGGTCGGGCTTTCGCCACCGGCGGCGCATGAGCGTGTGAAGCGGCTCAGGCGATCAGGGGCGATCCGCCGCGTGGCAGCGCTGATCGATCCCGAGGCCGTCGGCAAGACGTTGCTCGCCTTCGTCCATGTCGACACGACCGGCTGGGGAAAGACACAGGCGCTGCTTGCCATCGAGGAATGCCCCGAGGTGGAGGAGATCCACTCGGTCGCGGGCGATACCTGCATGCTGCTCAAAGTCCGCACGGAAAGCACCCATGCGCTGGAAGGCCTGCTGGCGCGGCTCTACGACACGCCCGGCGTCAAGGCGACGCGCAGCTATGTGGTGCTTTCAACCTATCTGGAACGGCCGGTGCAGCCGGGCACGACGGGCGACTGGCCCGCCGTGGTCAAGGGCTAGGCAGCTTTCGCGAGGTGTACTACCCCCAGCCCTCAGACGACGCCGGCGCGCAGCAGGTCGTGAATGTGCAGGATGCTGACCGGTGCTCCGCCATCGCCGACGACGAACAGCACCGTTACCTTGTGCTGCTGCATGAATTCCATGGCGCCACTCGCGAGCACGTCGCCACGGATCACCCGCGGATTGCGCGACATCACCGCCTCGACCGGTTGCTGGAGCAGATCGCCCGACATGTGGCGGCGCAGGTCGCCATCGGTGATCACACCGACAAGCTTGCCGGTGTCATCGACGATGCCGACGACGCCGAAACCCTTCGACGACATTTCGATGAGGGCCTCGCTCATCGGCCGCCCCGTCTGGAGCAGCGGCATCTGGGCGCCCTCATGCGCCAGCTCGCGGACCAGCCGCAACTGCGCACCGAGCTTGCCACCGGGGTGGAATGTCTTGAAATCTTCGGCCGAAAAGCCGCGCCGTTCCAGAAGCGCGATCGCCACCGCGTCGCCGACGGCGAGCTGCAGCATTGCGGATGTCGTCGGCGCGAGGCCGTGCGGGCAGGCTTCCTGCACCTTGGGCAGTACGATCGGCACTTCGGAATTCCGCGCCAGCACGCTGTCGCGGTTGGCACAGATCGAGACGATCGGCACGTTGAAGCGCTTGGCATAGGTGAGCATGTTGGCGAGCTCGGCCGTCTCCCCCGACCACGAGAGCAGGATCAGCACGTCCTGCGAGGTGACCATGCCAAGGTCGCCGTGGCTCGCTTCGGTCGGATGCACGAAATAGGCCGAGGTGCCGGTCGATGCCAGGGTCGCAGCGATCTTGCGGCCGATATGGCCGCTCTTGCCGACGCCGGAGACGACGACACGCCCCTGGCTCTCGCCGATCAACTCGACTGCATCGACGACACTGCGGGCAAAAGCTTCGTCGGAGCCAAGGTGGTCAGTCAGCGCCTTGATGCCGACCATTGCAGTCGTCAGCGTCCGGCCGATCGACTCCAAAGCCGCAACCGCGGTGCGCTCATGCGCAGATGCTTGTCTCAAACCCATGATGACCCCGATCTTACGAAGACTTAAGTGGCAGGCTGCAACGCTGCCCGCCAGACCATTGACGGCAGATATGCGCTTTTTCTTGGCAAACCAAGCCTTGGAAGCAGACTTCGGGGGAAAACTGGCGCGATCGGCGGCGTTTTCGTCAGCCGGCCCGCATTTCTTCGACAGTTTCGAGCGGCATCGACTTGTCGGCGGCGAACTCCTCAAGCGTCATCGAGTCGAGGATCGCAGCAACGGCGTCGCGCACCGTGGTCATCGATACCCGCACCTGACAGGTCTCGGGATCGTTGCAGTCCTCGCAGACCTCATAGGCCGTGCGGCTGGCACAGCGGATCGGCGCCAACGGCCCATCCAGCGTGCGGATCACATGGCCGATGCGAATTTCGGCAGCGGGCCGCGATAGCGAATAACCGCCGCCCGGGCCCTTCTTCGAGCGCAGCATGCCGGCGTTGCGCAGTTCGAGCAGGATCGTGTCCAGGAACTTCTTCGGGATATTGTTGCGCTGGGCGATTTCGGTGATGAAGGCGGTCTCCCCCGGCTCCAGCCGTGCAAGATCGACCAAAGCCTTCAGACCGTATTTTCCCTTCTTCGTCAGCATTCCGGCACGCTTTCCCTGCGGCTCCCGATACGGGAATCATCCGCGCAAATGCAAATACGTCTTGGCATAGCACAAGAAACGTACTGCCAACATATAATTATAGTGGGGAATTGGCCGAAGTCGCGGCCACGCTTGCAGCGGAAGCAACGACGATTTTCAGAAGTATCGGGCGGATGCGGGAGAAAAGCCGAAAACGACCTTTCTCACCCGCTTCATGCGGCTGCGCTGTGACCCCGCCGCTTCGCCGACACGGCCTGGTGGGCCAGCAGTTGGCGGATCGCGGCACGTGCTTCCTCGGCCGAGCCGAAGCGCTTCGCGTCCAGATCCCAGACGTGATACTTCACCGCCACGAACTTGAAGCGATCTTCATCCGGGACGACCACACCGACGGCTTCGCCGCCAAATTCGATAACTTGCTTGCTCATACAAATAACGCTCCTTCCACGCCGGAGGCGCGGAGACTTTCAATTTCGGCAAAAGATAAAGTTCGAGGGGTTCGACGGTCACATTCGGCAGAGATTGCGAATGTGACGTTTCTCTGTTGCGCGACAAAGGAGACGCGTGCCGAAGAAGGCGGCGGTCGAGACGTTTCCGAACATGTCACTCTCCTTTGGCTGGCCCGGCATCAGCATGCCGGTGCGTTTGATGAACAACCGTGAGGCGGACTCCCCGCGTCACGTATTGGCAAACTAGAATAATCTACCAATTCCGTCAATTAAAAAGATGAAGATGCGAAAAATAATTCTCACCCTTCAAATCTTAGGGGGACGCGGACGCAAAATCCGTTCTCCCGCCCCGGAACCGGAGACCCTCGCTATCTAGGTAGCGAAGAATCAGTCTGCAAGGCACGAGGGGGATAAAGACAGCACATTCGGACAAAAAAGGGGCGGCCCGCCAGGCCGCCCCTTCACGTTTTGTATCCCGGGACCGCCGGATCACGCCGCCGGCGTGCCCGCCTGAGGCGTGGTGCTCGAACGAGACGCTTCGCGATCTTTCCACCAACGGTTCAGGAAGAGCAGGATCGGTCCGCCGATATAGATCGACGACGTGGTCGCAACGATCACGCCGAAAATCATCGGCCAGGCGAAGCTCTTGACCGCGTCGCCACCCCAGATCGCCATCGGCACCAGCGACAGGGCCGTCGCCATCGAGGTGAAGATGCATCGCGCGATCACCTGGTTGATGCTCATGTCGATCAGGTCGGAGAACGGCATCGACTTATACTTGCGGAGGTTCTCGCGCATGCGGTCATAAACCACGACCTTGTCGTTGACCGAGTAGCCGATCATCGTCAGCAGCGCGGCGATGGCCGTCAGGTTGAAGTCGATGCCCGTGAGCGCGAAGAAGCCGATCGTCTTGGTGATGTCCAGCAATAGAACTGCGATCGCGCCGACGGCGAAGTGCCATTCGAAGCGGAACCAGATGTAGAGCAGGATCGCCACCATCGCGAGACCGACGGCGAGGAAGCCCGAACGGGCAAGTTCGGTGCTGACGGTCGGTCCGACGACCTCGGTACGCTCGAAGGTCGCATCGGAGATTGTCTGGACTACGGTGTCCTTGATGCGGTTCAGTGCCGCCGTCTGCTCCTGCTCGCCGCCCGGCTGACGCTGAACGCGGATCAGAACCGACTTGTCCTGGCCGAACTCCTGCAGCGCCACTTCGCCGATGTTGAGCGCTTCGAGGTTGTGGCGCAGCGTCGGAAGGTCGAGCGTGTTCTTCGAGGTGGTTTCGACCTGAATACCGCCGACGAAGTCGATGCCGTAGTTGAGGCCAGGTGTGAAGAACAGCACCACGGAGCTTATCGACAGGAACGCAGACATGCCGATGGCGACGAAGCGGCCCTTCATGAAGGAGAAGGACGGAAGCTTCGGAACCTTGCCGAAGAGCGACGGAATTTCGAGCTTCTTCATCTTCCGGCGAACGACGACCTCACGCATCATCAGGCGTACGACGGTGATCGACGTGAACATCGAGATGATGATGCCGAGCATCATGGTGACCGCGAAGCCCTTCACCGGGCCGGAGCCGAAGGCGAACAGCAGCACCGTGCCCGAAAGCGTCGTGACGTTGGAGTCGATGATGGTTGCGTAGGCCTTGTTGAAGCCGATATCGAGCGCCTTCATCGCGCCGGCGCCGCCTTCCGTCTCTTCGCGAATACGCGCGTTGATCAGGATGTTGGCGTCCACAGCCATGCCGATGCCGAGAATGATACCGGCGATGCCGGGCAAAGTCAGCGTCGAGCCGAGCATGGCCAACAGCGCGATCGTCAGGATCGTGTGCAGCACCAGGCCGACATTGGCGATCATGCCCCATGCGCCGTAGAGCACGACCATGAGGGTAACCACGAGGGCGAAGCCGGCAAGGCCGGTATAGATGCCCATGCGGATGGAATCCGAGCCGAGGTTCGGGCCGACCGAGCGTTCTTCGATGACAGTCAGCGGTGCAGGCAGCGCGCCCGAGCGCAGGAGCGCTGACAGAACGGTTGCTTCCTGCGCGGTGAAATTGCCGCTGATCTGGCCATTGCCACCGATGATCGGCTCGCGGATGACCGGTGCCGTCAGAACCTTGCCGTCAAGCACGATCGCAAAGGGCCGGCCGACAGCGGCCTGGGTAATTTCCGCGAACTGGCGGGCACCCAGGGAGTCGAAGGTGAAGGAAACGATCGGCTCGTTGGTGCGCTGATCGAAGCCGGCCTTGGCATCGGCCAGCCGCTCGCCCGAAATCGCAACGCGACTTTCGACCGCATATTTGTTGTTGTCGTGCGCACCCGGCAGGATGTCGACGCCACGTGGTGCCGGCTGATTGGGATCCACAGTCTGGTCGACCATGTGGAAGCTCATCTGGGCTGTGGAGCCGAGAAGCTGGCGCAGTGCCGTCGGATCCTCGAGGCCTGGAAGCTGGACGAGGATGCGGTCGGAGCCGACGCGCTGGATCAGCGGCTCGGCAACACCGACGGTATCGACGCGCTGACGAATGATTTCCAGGCTCTGCTCAACCGCCTTGGTGGTGCGGTCGGCGAGGCCGGCCTCGGTCATGGCGACCGTGATGGTGTCGCCATCCTCGGTGACCGCGATATCGGAAGCCGAGCCGCCAAAGCCGAGCGTGCCAACCGGGGCAGCCAACTCTTTAAGCTTCGGCAGAACCTTCTCGCGGTCGGCAGCGTCTTCGATCTTGACCGTCACGGTGTCGCCGGCGATGCGGGCCGACGAAGCCGGAACGCGTTCGGCGCGCAGCGCCCGACGCGTATCGTCGAGTAAGGTTTCGAGGCGGGCCTTGCGCAGGCCGGCGGCGTCGACTTCGAGGACGAGGTGCGAACCGCCCTTGAGGTCGAGGCCGAGCGTCACCGGCTTGACCGGCAGCCAGGCGGCGAATTGTTCACGCTGTGCTGGCGTCAGCACGTTGGGAAGCGCCGCGACGCATCCGAAGATGATCACGGCGACATAGACGAGAATCGCCCATTTCGATGTACGCATGTTGTGGTTCCAGAAGAGCCTGCACGGGCACGGGGCGCGTCGTCAGGACTTTGTTTCATCAATGGCGGCGTAGCGGTCCAAGCCGCAAACGAGCCAGAATATGCTTGATGGATCAGGCGCGCGGGGGTGCGCGAATATGGGGCCCATAGCTCGAAGCCCCGCCGATCTGCTCTGCGACACGGCGCAGGAACCGACCGTCCGACGATTGGGGAAATTCCAGCTCCGCGGATACCGGCAGCAGCGCCGGTAACCCATCGTCGGTCGCGGACTTCGCGTCCTTGCGCTCGGCCGTGAACCGAAGGTCTGAAAGCGGTGTCGCCCGCGAGATCTGCCGGGCTGCAGGGCGATCGGTCGAGCCGGTATCGGTGACATTACCGGCCTGGGCGCCAGAGGACGAGCGGGACGGAATGCTCTGCCCAACCGAGATGACCTGCATTGCGAAGGAGGCGCAGAACAGCCACAGCACGGCGAGAAGCCGGCCGGCCTGCATATTCTTGCTGCCACCACCCAAGCGGTCCATCGAGGACGCGGTCCCTTTCCTTGGCGCCTACAAGACGCGCGGCGCTGCAGCGCCAGCGAGACGAAACTCAGCCCGAATGCCCGACCTTAACGAAAGAACGTGGCCGGATTCGAGCATGGGCGCCCTTAACACCATTGCGGGCCGGAAAAGTCAAATCCGGCCCGTTGTGCGACTGAGGCGCGGTCAGGCCGAGAGACCCGCCGTCCGCCTCTCGTGGATCTCGATGAGCGACGGGCCTTTGCGCTCTGCGGCTGCGGCAAGCGCCTGCGCCAGATCGGCAACCGCGGTGAGCCGCTGCCCCTCGACCCCATAGGCCTTGGCCGCCATCAGGAAGTCCGGCGCCGAGGGCCTGACCCCTTCAGGGGTAACGCCGGCGTCGACCATGTAGGACTCGATCTCCTGGTAGCCGTCATTGTTCCAGACGAGGAAGATCACCTTCGCCTGCGCATCCACCGCGGACCCGATCTCGGCCAGCGAGAACTGGAAGCCGCCGTCGCCGACAAGGCACACGACCGGACGCGACGGATCGGCAACCGCAGCGCCCACGGCCGCCGGCGGAGCGTAGCCGAGCGAGCCGTAGCCGGTCGCGGAATTGAACCAGCTGCGCTGGCGCGGCGCATCGCAATAAAGATTGCCGGCATAGACGGCCTGGGTCGAGTCACCGACAACGGTGCAGTCCGGCAATGTCCTGTAGACCGTGTCGATGATGCCGATCTCGGCCTTCATCTTCGGCGTCAGTTCCTTCAGCGCTGCCCGTCTCGCGGTTTCGGCGCGCCCGACGCCATCCTTCGCGGTGTGGCCGGGCAGGAAGGCGAGGATGCCTGCCGTGGCCGCCTTGGCGCCGGAGAGAATGGAAAGGGCTGCATGCGGCCCGCGCGCGAGCTGTGCTGAGTCAATGTCGGTGCGGATGAGATTGCGCAAGGCCGGGAAACCGCCATCGGCATACATGTCGTAGTCCGTCTGGCCCATTTCGGTGCCGAGCGCCAGGACAAGGTCCGCTTCCTTGAGGAGCGACCGCACCGCCTTCAGGCTGGGGCTTGCGGGAACGCGCAAGGGGTTGCCGGCGAGCATGCCGCGGGCGTTGACCGTGGTGACGACAGGCGCGCCGATCTTCTCGGCAAGCGCCGTCACTTCGGCTTCCGCCGTCAACGCGCCGCCGCCGCAGATGATCACCGGCCGCGAGGCGTCGGCGCAGAGGATCGCTGCACGCTGCAGCGTCTCGCTGTCGGAGCGCGGGCGCGTCGCCGTCGCCGGGCGCACCGCCTGCGGCGCGATCTTCGCCGCCATCACGTCGGTCGGGATCTCGATGTGCACCGGCCCCGGCCGGCCGGAGACCAGCACCGAGAAGGCGCGGTCGACGACGAAAGGCAGGTCTTCCGGATTGAGCAGCGTGTGCGAATAGAGCGCCAGCGTCTTCATCATGCCGTGCTGGTCGGGCAGCTCATGCAAGAGCCCGCGACCGTGACCGAGCGAATCGCGGCGATTGACGCCCGAGATCACCAGCATCGGGATGGAATCCTGCCGGGCCTGCGCCATCGCCGTGATGGTGTTTGTGAGCCCCGGACCGGTGATGACGAGGGCGACGCCCGGCTTGCCGCTGACCCGGGCATATCCATCGGCCATGAAGCCCGCACCCTGTTCATGGCGCGGGGTCACGTGGCGGATCTTCGATGCCGCCAGCCCGCGATAAAGCTCGACCGTGTGCACCCCGGGAATGCCGAAAACCACCTCGACGCCATTGGCCTCGAGCAGATCGACCAGCACTTCTCCAACTGTCTTTTCGATCGTCATGCGCAGCGCTCCTTACGCAGGCTGGACCGCTCGGCGAGCGCAGCGATGCGACGGCAGGCCTCGTCGATGTCCCGATCAGGCACGGTCAGGCTGACGCGCAGATAGTTCTGCGCCTGATCGCCAAAGGATGATCCAGGCATGACGGCAACCCCCTCTTCTTCGAGCAGCGCCCAGGCAAACGCATCACCGTCAAGGCCGGTTCCGGAAACGTCGATCACAATGAACATGCCGGCTTCCGGCGCGAACACCTCGATGCCGGGTGCCGCGGCAAGACCGGCTACGATCTGTGCGGCACGGGACTTATAGGACTCGCGCATCCGCCGCGCGGTATCGATGTCATGGGTCAGGGCATAGGCGGTCATGTCGGCGATGAAAGGCTGGGTGCCGAAGAGCATCGTTTCCGAAACCGGCAGCAGCCGGTTGGCAAACTCGACCGGGCCGACCGCCCAGCCGCTGCGGAAGCCGGGCGCGGCGTGGGACTTGGAGATCGACGAGACGACGACCGTGCGTTCGGCGAGGTCCGGATTGTCGAAGGGTGAGGCGAAGACGGCGTCGAAGACAAGTTCCTCGTAGACCTCATCGCAGACGATCCAGAGATCGTGACGGCGCGCGACCTCGCCGATCGCGGCGATCTCGGCCGCGGTCAGCACGGCCCCGGTCGGATTGTGCGGCGTGTTGAGCAGCAGCACCCGGCTCTCCGGTGTGATCGCCTTTTCGAGATCTTCGGCCTGCATGTGGAAGCCGAATTCCGGCTTCAGCGGCACCAGCACCGGATGGGCGCCGGTGGAGCGGATCACGCCCTCATAGGTCGCATAGAGCGGGTCGCCGACGAGCACCGCGTCGCCGGTTTCGACGAGGGCCAGCATCACGGAGAAGAGCGCCGTCTGGGTGCCGGGGAAGCACAAGACGTTCGCCGCGGTGACGTCGGCGCAGCGCCGGCGATATTTTTCCGCGAGCGCAGCCACGACCGGCGGCTCGCCGCGGCCATTGGAGTAGCGGTAGCGCCCGGCATTCATCGCGCGCTGGCATTCATCGAGAAGGGCGCGGTCCGGCGGAAGGTCCGGTTCGCCAATCGTCAGCTCGATGATGTCGGCACCACTTGCCTTCAGCTGGCGGGCGCGAATATGCAGCGACCATTTTCCCGAACCAAGCTCGGCAAGACGTTCGGTGATGGACGCGTAGCGCATGGTGTTTTCTCCCGTTGTCATTGTTTTGCAGTTCCGATCGACGTGCCGAGCAGTGCCTCGGCCGACGACATGGCGATGGCGACCAGTTCACCCTCGCGAAAGAGGTCGCCCGCCAGGCACCCCTCCACCCAAAGACCGTCGACCAGCCCGTTGATGGCAATGGCGAACGCCCGGCAGGTTTCGGCGTCCGCCGGCTTGCCCTTCGCCGCAAGAAAATCGGCGAGCAGTTCCTGCAGTGTGTTGCGGAAGGCGAGGTAGCCTTCGCGATGGATCTCGGCGAGCACCGGATCGACACGCACCTGGCTGATGAAGGCAGCCCACAGCGAGATGCTCCGGCTGTCGGCCACCGGTTCGGTGAGGTTGATCGCGATGAAATCCCTGAGGCGGGTTTCCGGATCGCCCTCCACCTGGCTCGCCTTGTCCGTCAAGGATGCGATGACGGCGCGATAGGCCTCGGCAACCATCTGATCCTTCGATTCGAAATAGTGGCGCACGAGCCCGGCCGTCACGCCTGCGCGGATCGCGATCTGCCGCACCGTCGCGCCCTTGAGCCCAAATTCGGAGATGCAATCGAGCGTCGCCTCGATCAGCTCCTGGCGACGCTCGCCTTCCGGAGCGCGGTGAAAGCTGCGCCGATTCATGCGGCGACCCGCTGGAACAAGTGCCCTGGCGCGGTCGACGATGGCTTCGGCCGGAACGGGGACATGGGCGGCTCCTTCGGGAAATCAAGGCTGGGGGCGGGCGTCGAAAAATCGACGATGCGTATTATTATACGCTTGAATAATAGCGGCACAAGTGCAACCATGCCAATCAACAAAACCGTGACAGGCCAAAGATGCCGCGCGTAAAACGACAGGGGAACTGTTCTCATGCTGACAGAAAAAGCGCGCAGAGCCGTTGGAGCGGCGTGCCGATGACGGATGCGGCCCAGGCAATCGCGGTCACTGACCTGCACAAGCGTTTCGGGCCATTGGAAGTGCTGAAGGGTGTTTCGCTGACGGCGAAACAGGGCGACGTGATCGCCATCATCGGCGGCAGCGGCTCCGGCAAATCCACCTTCCTGCGCTGTATCAACCTTCTGGAACTCCCCTCCGCCGGCAGCGTCAGCGTGCATGGCGAGAAGATCCGGATGAAACCCGACGGCCGCGGCGGCCTCGTGCCGGAGGACCGCCGCCAAGTCCAGCGCATCCGCAGCCAGCTCGGCATGGTCTTCCAAAGCTTCAATCTCTGGCAGCACATGACCATCCTCGAAAACGTCATCGAGGCGCCGATCCACGTGCTCGGCAAGCCGAAGGCCGAAGCGGTCGCCACCGCCGAAACGCTGCTCAAGCGCGTCGGCCTTTATGAGAAGCGCGACGCTTACCCGGCCTTTCTTTCCGGCGGCCAGCAGCAGCGCGCGGCGATCGCGCGGGCGCTCGCCATCCAACCGCTGGTCATGCTCTTCGACGAGCCGACCTCGGCGCTCGATCCTGAACTCGTCGGCGAAGTGCTTTCGGTCATCGGCGATCTCGCGCGCGAGAAGCGCACGATGATCCTGGTTACCCACGAGATGAAGTTCGCGCGCGACGTCGCCAACCACATCGTCTTCCTCCACAACGGCGTGATCGAGGAACAGGGCCCGCCAGAGGCCATCTTTGGTTCGCCGCGGTCGGAAAGGCTCAAGAAGTTCATCAGTTCCATTCACTGAATTCCGGAATGCTAAACAACCAAAAAGGGGAACAGCATGAAGAAGGCATTGAAAGTCCTGGCCGTTGCGACGGCAATCGCCGTCAGTGGCGGCGTCGCCGCTTCGGCCGAAGCGCTTAAGGTCGGCGTCGCCGCCGAGCCCTATCCGCCGTTCACGGCGCCCGACGCCAGCGGCAAATGGGAAGGCTGGGAAGTCGAGTTCATGAATGCGATGTGTGCCGAGGCGAAGCTCGAATGCGTGCTGACGCCGGTCGCCTGGGACGGCATCATCCCGGCGCTGACCTCGAAGAAGATCGACATGATCATCAGCTCGATGTCGATCACCGACGAACGACTGAAGACGATCGATTTCTCGGACAAATACTACAACACCCCGACCGGCATCATCGGCACCAAGGGCGTCGACATCAAGCCGACGCCGGAAGGTCTCAACGGCAAGGCGCTCGGCGTCCAGGTCTCGACGGTCCACCAAGCCTATGCCGCCAAGCACTTCGCGCCAGCAGGCGTCGACGTCAAGGAATACCAGACGCAGGACGAAGCCAACAACGACCTCGCCGCCGGCCGCCTCGATGCCGTCCAGGCGGACGCCATCGCGCTGAAGGCTTTCCTTGCGACCGACCAGGGCAAGGAATGCTGCGACTACAAGGGCGACGTTGCCGAAGACGTTGCCGTGATCGGCCCGGGTGTGGGCGTCGGCCTGCGCAAGGGCGAAACCGAGCTCAAGGACAAGGTCAACACTGCGATCAAGGCGATCCGTGACAACGGAACCTATGATACGTTCTCGAAGAAGTACTTCGACTTCGACATCTACGGCGATTAAGGCGCGATCGGCCGGCGGCCCAGAGGTGCTGTGCCTTGTGTGCCTGAAAGGGGACGCGGGCGCAGCAGCCGCCGCCGGCTGGCGCCATCGGAGTACGACGCATGGCTGCGGATTCCCTCATCAATTGGGGCCTGCTCTCGCTCAACGCGCCCGGATGGGGCGGCGTGTTGCTGCAGGGCTTTTTCAACTCCATCCAGATCGCCGTCGGCGGCTTCACGCTCGGCCTGGCACTCGGCATCGGCGGCGCCTTCGGCAAGCTCTATGGCGGTCCGGTGCTGCGGGATCTGCTTGAATGCTACACCACGGTGGTGCGTGCGGTGCCGGAACTGGTGCTGATCCTGCTGCTCTATTACGCCGGCACCGATCTTCTCAATCAGGTGCTGGCGCTCTTTGCGATCGGCCCGGTCGACATCAGCGGCCTGATGGCCGGCATCTTCGTCATCGGCGTCGTCCAGGGGGCTTACTCGACCGAAGTCTTGCGTGGCGCGATCAAGGCGGTGCCCGCCGGACAGATCGAAGCGGCGCGGGCCTATGGCATGTCGCCGACCAAGGTCTTGCGGCGCATCACCCTGCCGGCGATGCTACCCTATGCCATTCCCGGTCTTTCCAATCTCTGGTTGATCGCCACCAAGGACACCGCCCTTCTCGCTGTCGTTGGCTTCAGCGAGCTGACGCTGGTCACGCGCCAGGCGGCCGGCACGACCAAGGCATACCTGCTGTTCTTCCTTGCCGCCGGCGCGCTCTATCTGGCGCTGACACTCGTCTCCAACGTCTTCATCGGCATGCTCGAACGCCATGCCCGACGCGGCTTTGCGGTGCAGCGATGACCAACGAAACCACCCACGCCGTTGCCTTCACGCCCGAGGACCTGCCGACGGCCCGGAGCTTCTTCGTACCGCATCGCATCGTGATGATGCTGGTCTTCGCCGCCTTCGTCGTCGCCGTCGCCGTCTTCATGCGCTGGGACTGGCTGCCGCGTTATCTGCCTCGGCTTGGCTGGGGCATTCTCGTCAGCCTCGTGATGCTGTTCAGCACCGCGATCCTCGGTTTCCTGCTGGCGGTGCCGATCGGCCTCGTGCAGGTGACTGGGCCCTGGTTCCTGAAATTGCCGGCCAAGGTCTTCTGCACCGTCATTCGCGGCACGCCGTTGCTCCTGCAACTCTGGCTGCTCTATTACGGGCTCGGCTCGCTGTTTCCGCAGTTTCCGGCGATCCGCCAGTCCTTCCTCTGGCCTTATCTGCGCGAGGCCTGGCCCTATGGCGTGGCGGCACTCACCGTCTCGTTTGCCGCCTATGAGGGCGAGGTCATGCGCGGCGCCTTTGCCGGCGTGCCGCCGGGCGAGCTGGAGGCAGCCAAAGCCTATGGCATGGGCCGCTGGACGATGTTCCGCCGCATCTGGTTGCCGCGCGCCATCCACCGGGCGCTGCCGACGCTGAACGGCGAAACCGTGCTGCAGCTCAAATCGACACCGCTCGTTGCCACCGTGACGGTGGTCGATGTCTATGCCGTCATCTCCAAGGTCAGGCAGGAAACCTTCCTCACCTATGAGCCGCTGCTTTTGCTGGCGCTCATCTACATGTGCCTCACCGGCATTCTGGTGGTGGCCTTCCGCACATTCGAAAATCGCATCCCAACCCGTGGCGCCTGACATGAAGCTTTCCTCCTCGATCACCAACGCCATGCCGGAACTCGTTGCCATCCGCCACGACCTGCATGCCCATCCGGAACTTGGATTGGAGGAGAAGCGCACCTCCGCCTTCATCGCCAAGCATCTCGAAAGCCTCGGCTATGAAGTGACGACGGGTCTCGCCCAAACCGGCGTCGTCGGCACGCTCCGGAACGGCACGAGCAGCCGCTCGATCGGCATTCGCGCCGATATCGATGCGCTGCCGATCCTGGAAGAGACCGGGCTCGACTATGCCAGCAAGACCGCAGGATTGATGCACGCCTGCGGCCACGACGGGCATACGACGATGCTGCTCGGTGCGGCGCGGGCGCTCGCCGAGCGCCGCAACTTCGACGGAACGATCCACCTGATCTTCCAGCCGGCCGAGGAGAATTTCGGCGGCGCCAAGATCATGGTGGACGAAGGGCTGTTTGAACAATTCCCCTGCGACGCGGTGTTCGCACTCCACAACGAACCGGGCCTGCCCTTCGGCCAGTTTGCCCTCCGGGAAGGCCCGATCATGGCGGCCGTCGACGAAGCGCGCATCACCGTGCACGGCCGCGGCGGGCATGGCGCGGAACCGCAGGAGACGGCCGATCCGATCGTCTGCGGCGCCTCGATCATCATGGCGCTGCAGTCGATCGTCTCGCGCAACATCCACCCGATGGACCCCACTGTTGTCACCGTCGGCGCCTTCCATGCCGGTTCCGCCAGCAACATCATTCCTGAGCGTGCCGAGATCGTCGTCGGCATCCGCTCCTTCGAGCCTGATGTCCGCGACGAACTGGAACGGCGCATCCGCATGATCGCCGAAGCGCAGGCCGTGAGCTTCGGCATGCGCGCGACGGTCGACTACCAGCGCAGCTACGATGCGACGATCAACCACAAAGCCGAGACCGACTTCGTGCGCGATCTCGCAGTACGCTTTGCCGGCGCCGACAAGGTCGTCGATCTCGCCCGTCCCTTCATGGGCAGCGAGGATTTCGCCTATATGCTGCAGGAAAAGCCGGGGACCTATTTCTTCCTCGGCTCGAAAGTCAGCGACGACGACAAGCCGCTGCATCACCCGGCCTACAACTTCAACGACGACCTGCTGCCGATCGGCGCCGCCTTCTGGACGGAGCTTGCCGAAGCCTATCTGCCGGTCCGCTGAACTTCCGCTGTCGGCCGATCGAACAATCGGCCGAGCGCCCTGCCTTTGCCCTTTGCGAAGCTCCGCTCCCATATGCCGCAGCGCAACATTGCCGCAGTGTGACAACGTGGCGGACGCGCCGTCATTGACGTTTGGCAAATTTGGCGCAGATTCAAGCGCATGCTGAGAAGCCGGGGCCAACACCGAAAACGCCCCGACGGACGGCCAAGAAAAGTCCCCTGATCGACGATCAATCACGGGACGAATGATGCAGCAGCCAGAGCGATACGACCTCGCGTTCCGAATGACGCGCGTTGCCGTATGTCTGAAAGGATTGCGCCCGTGTTTGAGAGTTTCGATGCGACCCTGCTCGCTCGCTTCCAGTTCGCCTTCACCGTCTCCTTCCACATCATCTTCCCTGCTTTTTCCATCGGGCTTGCGAGCTACCTCGCGGTACTGGAAGGGTTGTGGCTCCTAAAGAAGGACGAGGTCTACCTCGAACTCTTCCACTTCTGGAAAACGATCTTCGCGGTCGCCTTCGGCATGGGCGTCGTCTCCGGCATCGTCATGTCCTACCAGTTCGGCACCAACTGGAGCGTCTTTTCCGACAAGGCCGGACCGATTATCGGGCCGCTGATGGGATACGAGGTGCTGACCGCCTTCTTCCTCGAAGCGGGCTTCCTCGGCGTCATGCTCTTCGGGCTCAACCGCGTCGGGCCAAAACTGCATTTCTTGGCCACTGTCATGGTCGCCATCGGCACGCTGATCTCCGCCACCTGGATCCTCTCGGCGAACTCCTGGATGCAGACGCCGGCCGGTTTCGCCATGAACGAGGCGGGCCAGTTCGTCCCGGTCGACTGGTGGGCGATCGTCTTCAACCCGTCCTTCCCCTATCGCCTCACCCATATGGTGCTTGCCGCCTACCTCACGACCGCTTTCGTCGTCGGCGCCTGCGGCGCCTGGCACCTCATCCGCAAGACGGCGCCGCGCCGCGCGCGAAAAATGTTCTCGATGGCGATGTGGATGGCGGCGATCGTCGCGCCCATTCAGATCTTCGCCGGCGACATGCACGGCCTCAACACGCTGGAGCACCAGCCGGCCAAGGTGATGGCGATGGAAGGCCACTACCAGAGCCATCCGGACGGCGCGCCGCTCATCCTCTTCGGCATTCCGAACTCGCCCGAAAAGCGCGTCGACTATGCCATCGAGGTTCCAAAACTCTCCAGCCTGATCCTGAAGCACGATCTCAACGCGCCGCTCGCCGGCCTCGATACGATCCCGGAAGAGCTACATCCGCCCGTCGGCATCGTCTTCTGGTCCTTCCGGGTGATGGTCGGTCTCGGCTTTGCCATGCTCGGCATCGGCCTCTGGTCGCTCTTGTGTCGTTATCGCGGCACACTCGACAGCAATGTCTGGCTGCATCGCGCGGCGGTCGTGATGGGCCCGGCCGGCTTCGTCGCCGTGCTCGCCGGCTGGGTCACCACCGAAGTCGGTCGCCAGCCCTACACCGTGTACGGCCACCTGCTGACGGCGAACTCGGTGGCGCCGATCGCAGCCCCTGCCGTCGCCGCCTCGCTGATCGCCTTCATCATCGTCTACTTCTTCGTCTTCGGCGCCGGTACCTTCTACATCCTGAGGCTGATGGCGCGATTGCCGCGCGATCCAATGCCGGATCTCGACGAAGGGCCGCTGCGCAGCTCCGGCATCATGCCCGGCCCCGCCATCGCCAGCACCAGCACTCATGGAGGTCGTCATGGAGTTTGATCTGCCGTTCATCTGGGCCGCCATCATCGCCTTTGCGGTGCTCGCCTATGTCATTCTCGACGGCTTCGACCTCGGCGTCGGCATCCTCTTCCCGTTCTTCCCGGAGAAGCACGACCGAGACGTGATGATGAATTCCGTCGCGCCGGTCTGGGACGGCAACGAAACCTGGCTGGTGCTCGGCGGCGGCGGTCTGATGGCGGTGTTTCCGCTCGCCTATGCGACGATCCTGCCGGCACTCTACGCCCCTGTTATCGCCATGGTCATCGGCCTCATCTTCCGCGGCGTCGCCTTCGAATATCGCTGGCGCACCAGGCGCGCCGAATATCTCTGGAACTGGGCTTTCTCGGGCGGTTCGATGCTCGCCGCCTTCGCGCAAGGCATCACGCTCGGCGCGCTCGTCCAGGGCATCCCCGTCGAGAACCGCGCCTATGTCGGCGGCTGGTGGGACTGGCTGACGCCCTTCTCGATCATGACCGGCGTCGCCGTCGTCGTCGGTTATGCCCTGCTCGGCTCCACCTGGCTGGTCATGAAGACCCATGGCGACCTCGCCGACCGCGCCCGCGACCTCGCGCTCAAGTGCTCGTTCGGCACCGTCGCCGCCATGGGCATCGTCAGTCTGTGGACTCCGTTCCTGGAGCCGCAATATCTGAAGCGCTGGTTCGGCTTTCCGACGGCGATCTTCAGCGTCATCGTGCCAGCCCTCGTTCTCGGTTGCCTGTATGCGCTGATCACAGGAATTCGCAACAGGCACGACAGCCGGCCGTTTCTTGCGGCGCTCGGCCTGTTCGTGCTCGGCTATGCCGGCATCGGCATCAGCTTCTACCCCTATATGGTGCCGCCATCGCTGACCATCTGGGATGCGGCGGCGCCTGAGGAGAGCCTGTCCTTCCTGCTCGCCGGCGCGCTGGTGCTGGTGCCGATCATCCTCGCCTATACCGGCTATTCCTATTGGGTGTTCCGCGGCAAGGTCGATCCGGAGGAGGGTTACCATTGACTGATGAAACCGGAACCGGCCGCAAGCTTCTCTGGTTCGTGGGCCTGTGGTGCGCCGGGGTGGCAGCCGTGACGATCGTCGGCCTCGCGATCAAGCTAATGATCGGAACATGATCGATTCTCTTAAGTTCGAGCGAGATGCGGGCGGAAAACCGCATACACTTTTCCTCATCCCGCTCTAAAAAGCCTCGCTCAAGCTTGGCCGGCTAACTTCCCTCAACACGTCAGCAGGCGATCGCCGCAGACGGAGACAGGACCGCACCCTCCTCCCCTGCCCAGCGATCGCCTGCTGAGGTGACCACTGTCACCGGTCGCATGCTGCGACCCTGTTGCCCCTTCTCATTGAGCTCATCGTTTGTTAGCAGTGCGCCGCAAGAGCGCTCCGCTTGCCCAGAGCCGAGGGACGCTCGAACACCTGGACCTGCGCTTGGCCACGACGGCCATGCACCAGGCAATCGGACGAGACAGATGCAAAAGACCCCCGCGCAATGCACCACCATGGCCGACGTGCGTGCCGAAATCGACCGGCTCGACCAGGCGCTGATGACGCTGTTTGCCGAACGCTGGGGCTATATCGACCGGGCGGCCGAGATCAAACGGCCGCTGAAGCTGAAGGCCGACATTCCGGCGCGGGTGATGGAAGTGCGTGAGAACGCCCGCAAGAACGCCGCGAGCTACAACCTCGATCCTGACTTCTACGAGGACATCTGGGCGCGGCTGATTGGCCACGCAATTGCCCATGAGCAGAAGCTGCTCGGCGAAACCGGCGACGAATAGCGTCGCCGTCTTCGATCGCCCTTCCTGGCAGAAGTCAGCGCCCGAGGATGTATCGCTGCAAGCGGGCCGCCGCTTCCTTCACCTGGGCCGGGTCGCGCAGGAAGCAGGCGCGCATGAACAGCGAACCACCATCGCCAAAGGCGGTGCCGGGCGCCAGGCCGACGCCCGTCTTGTCGACGATATCGATCGCGGCCGCGCGCGAATCCGTGACGCCATCGATCTTCAGGAACGCGTAGAGCGCTCCATCCGGCTTCAGCGTTTCCACCCGGTTGGTAGCGATCAGCGCGTCGCAGAAGACGTCACGGTTGCTGGTCGCCTTGGCGACATTCGCGTCCAGGAAGGCATCGCCCTCGTCAAGCGCCACGACGGCACCGCGCTGCATGAACTGGGCGACGCCTGACGTCGAATATTGCACCAGGTTCTCCAACACCTGCCCCATCTCCGGCGGGGCGACGATCCAACCCACCCGCCAGCCGGTCATCGACCAGTTCTTCGAGAAGGAATTGACGAAGAGGATCCGGTCGCCCTCTTCCATGACATCGAGGAAGGACGGCGCGCGGGCGCCGGCATAGTAATAGAGCGCGTAGATCTCGTCGGCGATGATCCACAGACCATGCTTGCGCGCCAGCGCCAGGATCGCGGCCAGTTCTTCCTTAGTCGCGGTCCATCCCGTCGGGTTCGACGGCGTGTTGATGAACAGTGCCCTGGTCTTCGGGCCGATCGCCGCTTCCAGTCGATCGAGATCGAGCTGCCACTTTCCGTGTTCAAAGCGCAGTTCGACGGAAACTGGACGGACGCCAGAGAGGTCAGCGGCAGCGGCAAAATTCGGCCAGGCCGGCGTCAGCAGCACCATCTCGTCTCCCGGCGAAGCGATCGCCTCGATCGAGAGCTTGATTGCCTGCATGCCGGAGCCGACGACGTAGAAATTTTCGGGCGAAAGGGCTTTCTGGAAACGCCGCTGATAGTAGCGCGACAGCGCCTCGCGCAGCGGCGGGATGCCGCGCTGCCAAGTGTAGAAGGTCTCGCCGGCGGAAAGCGCCTCGCGTGCCGCATCGCTGATAAAGGCCGGCGTCGGCAGGTCGCCTTCGCCGACCCAGAGCGGGATCAGGCCGTCGCGCCCGCGGGCATAGTTCACCACCTCGACGATGCCGCTTTCGGGCGCCGCAAGTGCGCGGGGGCTGATGGTGCTGAGGATGGTCATCGGCGGGCTCCGGAGGCACGACGGTCCCGCGCCGGATCGCCCGGGAGCATCGTGAAAGATTCCAATGGATTAGAGCGGAAATGGACCGCTCCAGACTGCCCATCGCTTCTAGCCGCTTTCGCTTCTGCGATCACGCGACTTTATCTGACCGGTTTATCGATTTCTGTGATGTTTCGCGGCCCCGCCAGAACGGGGCCGCGAGAAGCCTCAGGCGCGCTGTTTCAACAGGTCGCGGATTTCCGAGAGCAGAAGGATATCTTCCGGCGGTGGCGCGGCCGGTGCCTCGTCCTTCTTCTTCTCGATCGACGCGCGCATGCGGTTCACGGCCTTGATCATCAGGAAGATGATCCAAGCGAGGATCAGGAAGTTGATGAGCACGGTGATGAAGTTGCCATAGGCAAAGACGGCGCCCTGCTGACGGGCAGCGGCGAGAGACGTCGCCGTGACGTTGGCCGACAGCGGTAGGAAGTAGTTGGAGAAGTCGAAACCACCACCGGTCAGCGCACCGACGATGGGCATCACGAGGTCTTCGACGACCGACGTCACGATCTTGCTGAAGGCGGCGCCGATGATGACACCGACCGCGAGGTCCATCACGTTCCCGCGGGCAATAAACTCCTTGAACTCATTCAGCATACGTCTCTCCGTATTATCCCCGTTTAAAACGACCGCCGGCGCTGTCCCGCGCTGCAACCGTTTACGGAAACTAAACCAAAGCGGGCAGCGAGAAAACCTTTCTTTGCCTTTGGTCAAACCACGCCTGCCAAAAGAAGGATCAAACTCTCTTCCGCATCCGGCAGACCATTTTCTCTTGCAGCACCTTGGACTTAAGACTCATATGCCGGGCAATTCTCAACCTGGCGGACTTGTCCTATGCTTCGCGTCGGAGGAGTGAGGCATGCTTTCGGGTTCGGTCATCTTTGCCTCGGCCTTCGCCTATCTGCTGCTGCTGTTTGCAGTCGCGAGTTATGGCGACCGGCGGGCCAGGAGGAAAAGCGCTGCGCTGAAAGGCAGACCGCTCGTCTATGCGCTCAGCCTTGCGATCTATTGCACGTCCTGGACCTATTTCGGCGGCATCGGGCTTGCCGCCGAGCGCGGGCTCGAATTCACCGGCATCTACATCGGACCCATCCTGATGTTCACGCTGGGCATGCCGCTGATCCGCAAGATCATCCGCCTTGCCAAGACCGAGAAGCTGACCTCCGTCGCCGACTTCATCGCCGCGCGCTACGGCAAGAACCCGGCTGTGGCGGCGATCGTCGCACTGATCTCGCTGGTCGGTGCCATCCCCTATATCGCATTGCAGCTCAAGGCGATTTCGAGCTCCGTCGCGGCGATGATCAACACCAGCGACTATGGCATCGGCGCGGGGCAGAGTTTCATCGACCTGCCCCTGCTCGTGACCCTGTTCCTCGCCTGCTTCGCCATCGTCTTCGGCACGCGCCATACGGACGCGACAGAACATCAGGACGGACTGATCCTCGCGATCGCAATGGAATCGCTGGTCAAGCTCGTCGCCCTCGTCACCGCCGGCTTCTACATCGTCTTCGTCATCTTCAACGGCCCGGCCCATCTCTGGTCACTGGCGACCGAGAGCCCGGCGGTGCAATCCGCACTTTCCTATGAAACGCCGACGGCGCGGTGGATCCTGCTGATCGTCACCTCCGCCTTCGCGATCATCATGCTGCCCAGGCAGTTCCATGTGACCGTCGTCGAGAACCGCACCGAAGGGGAGTTGCGTACCGCCGGCATTCTCTTTCCGCTCTATCTGATCGGCATCAATCTCTTCGTGCTGCCGATCGCGATTGCCGGCCTCCTCACCTTCTCGGGCTCCGGCGATGCGGATCTTTATCTGCTGACTCTGCCACTCGCCAACGGCCTGCCGCTGCTGACGCTGATTACTTTCATTGGCGGCTTCTCGGCAGCAACGGCCATGGTAATCGTCGCCTCCGTGGCGCTGTCGATCATGATCTCCAACGACATCGTCATGCCGGTGTTCCTGCGCCGCAATCTCAGCCAGCGCGGCGGGCTTCAGGAAAACCTCGCGGGGACGCTGCTCAACATCCGCCGTTCGGCGATCTTCGTCGTCCTCCTGCTCGGCTATGGCTACTACCGCTCCGCCGATATCAGTGCCGGCCTTGCTTCGCTCGGGCTCCTCTCCTTCGTCGCCATCTCCCAGATGGCGCCGGCCATGCTCGGTGGTCTCATCTGGCGCCAGGCGAATGCGCGCGGCGCGATCACCGGCATGGTCTCCGGCTTTTTCGTCTGGGCCTATCTCCTGTTCCTGCCGAGCCTCGGCGGACCGGACAATTCCCAGGTCGCGGCAACGGTGCTGAGCTTCCTGCTGCCATTTACGGACCTCTTTTCGGGTCCCCGCGCCGACCCGTTGGTGAATGCCACGATGCTGAGCCTGCTCGTGAACTGCAGCGCCTATGTGCTCGGCTCGCTGACCCGGACGCCCAAGCCGATCGAGCGCTTTCAGGCCGGCATCTTCATCACCCGGCGGTCGCGCACCGAAGGCACGTTCCGCGGCCGCAAGACCAAGGTCACGGTGCGCGATCTCAAGGCGACGATCGGCCGCTACATGGGCACCGAGCGCATGCAGCGCTCGTTCCACACCTATGAGCGCCAGTCCGGCCGCTGGCTGGACGACAATGCGCCGGCGGACATGGCCGTCGTGCATTTTTCCGAGCAGCTGCTCGGCAGTGCCATCGGCTCGTCCTCGGCGCGGCTCGTGCTTTCGCTCGTCCTGCAGCGCGGCGACGACACGTCGTCGGACACGGCCTGGCTGCTCGACCAGGCGAGCGAGGCGCTGCAATACAATCAGGATATGCTGCAGACCGCGCTCTCGCAGATGGACCAAGGCATTGCCGTCTTCGACAACGCCAACAACCTGATCATCTGGAACCGGCGCTTCCGCCAGCTTCTCGATCTGCCGGAGGCGGCCGGCCAAGTGGGCTTCCCGCTCGCCGATATCGTTTCGATCCTCACCAAGCGCGGCGATATCCGCAAGGATCAGGAAAAGGGATTGATCGCCAACTTCCTGACGCTGGACAAGCCCTTCCTGCTCGAACTTGGCAATGGCGAGCGCATCATCGAAGTGCGCACCAATGCCATGCCCGACAAGGGTATCGTCACCACCTACACCGACATCACCCAGCGCGTTGCCGCCGACATGGCGCTGAAACAGGCGAACGAGACGCTGGAACTGCGCGTCGAGGAACGCACCGGCGAACTGACCCGCGTGAACCGGGAACTCGCCGAAGCACGGGCGGCCGCGGAAGAGGCCAATATCGGCAAGACGCGGTTTTTCGCCGCCGCCGGCCACGATATTCTGCAGCCGCTCAATGCCGCCCGTCTCTACTCGTCCTCGCTGGTCGAGCGGCTTGGCGATTCCGACAACAGCACGCTCGTCGAGAACATCGATTCCTCGCTGGAATCGGTCGAGGCCATTCTCGGCGCCGTACTCGATATTTCGCGCCTCGACACCGGCGCAATGAAGCCGCGGCTGCAATCCGTGCCGCTCAACGACCTGCTCCGCCGCGTCGAGACCGACTTCGCGCCGATCGCGCGCGCCAAGGATCTGGAACTGGTGATCATGCCGACCTCGCTGGTCGTGCGTAGCGATCCGAACCTTTTGCGCCGCGTGGTGCAGAACCTCGTTTCCAACGCGATCAAATATACGCTCACCGGCAAGGTGCTGGTCGGCGTGCGCAGGCATGGCGCGATGGCGACGATCGAGGTGCTCGATTCCGGCATCGGCATTCCGTCGTCGAAGTTCCGGACGGTCTTCAAGGAATTCGCACGGCTCGACGAGGGCGCGCGCACCGCTTCCGGGCTCGGCCTCGGCCTATCGATCGTCGATCGCATCTCGCGCGTGCTCAGCCATCCGGTCAGCCTGCAATCGACACCGGGCAAGGGCACCGGATTCAAGGTGACGCTGCCGCTGGACGTAGGCGCCGGCGAACCTGTCGCGGTCCGCCCTGTCGTTCCCAACAAGGCAAGCGAGGCGCTCAACGGTCTCCGCGTACTCTGCATCGACAACGAACCGCGCATCCTCGAGGGCATGAAAGTGCTGCTTTCGGGCTGGGGCTGCGTCGTCAGCACGGCGGAATCGGTTGCCGCCTGTGCCGAGATGACGGGAGAGCCGGCCGAGAAACCGCACGCGATCATCGCCGACTATCATCTCGACGACGGCACTGGCATCGAGGCAATTGCGAAGATCCGGCTTTCCGCCGCCGAGGCGATCCCAGCCCTGCTGGTGACGGCGGACCGCTCGCCGGAAGTGCGCGCCGCGGCCGAGCGAGATGGCGTTTCGATCCAGAACAAGCCGGTGCGGCCGGCAGCGATGCGGGCGTGGCTGACGCAGCTTTCGACGGCGGCGCGAACGGCTGCGGAGTGAGCGGCTTCGGCGTTGCGGCAACGCGCCTGCGATAGACGAATGCTGCTGCAGTGCTCGATTGACCGCCTCAGGCGGCGGCGACGGTGCCGATCTTCGAAAGCTGGATCACTGCCTGGGTGCGGCTGTCGACATTGAGCTTCAACAGGATCGCCGAGACATGCGCCTTGATGGTCGCCTCGGAGACGCCGAGCTCATAGGCGATCTGCTTGTTGAGCAGGCCTTCGCCCAGCATGCTGAGGACGCGTGATTGTTGCGGCGTCAGCGTCTGGAGCCGCTGGAGCAGATCGGCGACTTCCGGTTCGTATTCCTGCGCCTGGTCATAACCCGCCGGCACGAAGACCTCGCCAGCCATGACCTTCTCGATGCCCTCGCGGATCTCTTCGATACCGGCCGACTTTGAGAGGAAGCCGGACGCGCCGAGGTCGAGCGCGCGGTGGATCGTCGCCGGATCGTCATGGGCGGAAACCACCATGACCGGCAGGCTCGGAAACTCGGCCCGAAGTGCAATCAGGCCGGAAAGGCCGCTGACGCCAGGCATGGTCAGGTCCAGAAGAAGGAGATCGGCATCCGGGTAATCGGCTGCAGTCTTGCGCGCGGCGGCGAAATCAGCTGCCTCGACGATGGCGGGCGCGCCGTCCATCCCGCTCAGGGCCTGGCGCATGGCGCCACGAAACAGCGGGTGATCGTCCGCGATGATGATGGTCATGTCCGGCGTCATGTCGCTCCCTCCCAAGAGCCCGGTCTGCGACCTGCGCGCCTCCACGCGCCGATCCGCATCCCGCATGGCCGTTCCGGCGTCTCAGGTCTTCTGCGGCTCCGTCGCGGGGTCGCTGCCTTCGAGATCCTTCACGATATCCATGAACTTACGCATCATTCTTTCCATGATGCCCATTGTCCGGTCAATCTCTTCGTCGGTCGGAAGGTTCGGTTTCGCGACGCTTTCACCGGATTTAACGGCCTTTTCCAAGGTCTCTACCCGTTTGGTCAAAAGCTCGATCTCCAGCTCGAGCGCGGAGCGTTCGTCGGCTGCCATGCGGCAGACGAGCTCGCCGCTCCTTTCCTGGCAGAGCGACACTTCGCCGGTTTGCGTGTCGAGCCGGGCAATGCCGGTCTCGGATTTCTGCATGCTGTAGCGGCCGGGCGCCGGATCCTGCGCCGAGGCGATGCCGGCGAATGCCAGGCCGGCTCCGATCAGAAGTGCGACTGTAGCTTTTCTCATGACGTCCTCTCCGTTGCGGTCCTTGCCAGATGACGCCCGGCACATGAACGGGAAGAGCGAAATCGATCTTCACCAAGGATTATGCGCGAATCGACGTCCTTCTGCGATGGACAATCGCTGATATTTGCGGCAAGGCCACGACAGAAGATTACGGGGGCAGACGGGCACAATGGGTTCCATCATCTACAAGATCGTTCCGGCCTCGCTGTGGCAGGAAGCCAAGCGCAGCGGACGCTTCGACGGCGCACCCGTCGACCTTGCTGACGGCTTCATCCATTTCTCCACCGCCGAACAGGCCGTGGAGACGGCAGCGCGGCATTTCGAGGGACAGGAAGGCCTGCTTTTGGTCGCCGTCGACGGCGACGCGCTCGGCGTGGAACTGGTCTACGAACCCTCGCGCGGCGGCGCCCTCTTCCCGCATCTCTATGCACCCCTCTTCCTCTCCGCCGTGGTCTGGGAAAAGCCCCTGCCGCTTGGCGCCGATGGCTCGCATATCTTCCCGGAACTTGACGCATGAATCCGCTTACCAATCTCGCCCGCCGCGGCCTCTTCCTGTTCGATCCTGAGGCCGCGCACGGCCTGTCGATCAAGGCGCTGAAGACCGGGCTCGTGCCCAGCTGTCCTTCCAAGGCCGACAAGCGGCTTTCCCAGACGGTCGCCGGCATCGAGTTCCCAAACCCGATCGGCATGGCGGCCGGCTATGACAAGAACGCCGAGGTGCCGGAAGCGCTCCTGAAGATCGGTTTTGGTTTCACCGAAATCGGCACCGTCACGCCGAAACCGCAGTCCGGCAACGACAAGCCGCGCATTTTCCGGCTGGTCGAGGACGAGGCCGTCATCAACCGCCTCGGCTTCAACAACGAGGGTCATGGCGCGGCGCTGGCGCGGCTCAAGGCCTGCTCGCGCGCTGCGCTGATCGGCGTCAATATCGGCGCCAACAAGGACAGTGCCGACCGCGTTGCCGACTATGTGAACGGCATTCACGCCTTCTATTCGGTCGCCCGTTATTTCACCGCCAACATCTCCTCGCCGAACACGCCGGGCCTGCGCGACCTGCAGGCGCGCGAGAGCCTCGCCGCCCTGCTGTCCGCCGTGCTCGCCGCTCGCGACGAGGAAGCCCGCCGTAGCAACCGGTACGTTCCGGTGTTCCTCAAGATCGCGCCCGATCTGACGGAAGAGGGCATGGACGACATCGCAGCCGAAGTTCTCGCCCACAATCTCGACGGCCTGATCGTCTCCAACACGACGCTTTCGCGCGAAGGCTTGAAGGACCAGAACCAGGCGAAGGAAGCTGGCGGCCTCTCCGGCAAGCCGCTCTTCGAGAAGTCGACGGCGGTACTTGCCCGCATGCGCAAGCGCGTCGGACCAAATCTGCCGATCATCGGTGTCGGTGGCGTCAGTTCGGCCGAGACCGCGGCAGAAAAAATCCGCGCCGGCGCCGATCTGGTCCAGCTCTATTCCTGCATGGTCTATGAGGGCCCTGCGCTCCCCGGCCGCATCGTGCGTGGCCTTTCCGATCTCTGCGACCGTGAGCGGCTCAGCTCGATCCGCGATATCAGAGACAGCCGCCTCGACTACTGGGCCGGCCGGAAGGTCTGACGCGCCTTCGAGGGAATTCTCGAAAGCAGGAACAGGCCGCGCAGCAGCAGGAAAAGATTGAGGCCGGCCCAAAGCCCGTGATTGCCGAAGACGGGCACGAGCACAGCCAGCACCGCCGCGTAGCCGACAAAGGCCGCGACCATCATGTTGCGCATCTCGCGCGACCAGGTGGCGCCGATGAAGACGCCATCCATCAGAAAGGCGAGAGCGCCGGTGGTCGCGGTGACAGCCGCCCAGGGCAGATACTCGTAAGCGGCCGCGCGGACATCGGCGGCCGTCGTCAACAGATTGATGAGCCGATCGCCGAAGAGCAGAAGGACGACGGTGGTGACCAAGGCGAGCCCCAGCGACCAGGCGGCCGTCAGGCGTAGCGCGCGATCGAAGGCTGGCTGGTAGCGGGCACCGATCGAACGGCCGATCAATTGCTCGGCGGCGTTGGCGAGGCCGTCGAGATAGTAGCCGGCGACCAGGAAGATTGTCATCAACACCGCGTTTGCCGCAAGCGTCACCGGCCCAAAGGCCGTGCCGATGCGCGTCATCAGCGTGAAGGCAGCGAGCAGCACGAAGGAGCGGATCATGATGTCGCGGTTGAGGCCGAAGAGCGGCTTCAATCGCTCGCGATCGAAGATCAGCGACCAGCCCGGCGCATCCTTGCGGTCGAAACGGCCATAGACGATCGCAAAGCCGGCAAGCGCCCCGATCACCTCGCCGGTGACGGTGGCAAGCGCGACCCCCATCACGCCCCAGCCAAGGACGAGACCGAGCAGGATCGACAGCACGATGTTGATGCCATTGATCAGCGTCTGCAGCATCAGACCGATGGTGCCTTCGCCGCGGCCAAGCACGAAGCCGAGGATGGCGTAGTTCGCAAGGGCTGCCGGTGCCGAAATGATACGACAGAGAAAGTAGGTGCTGGTGACGGCCGCCACCTCCGGCTCAGGTCCCATCAGCCAGAGGCCGCCGGATAACAGAAGAGGCGAAATGAGAACGCTGACCGTGCCGCAGACAAGCGCGATCGTAAGCGACCGCCAGAACACCGCCTGCTGCTCACGTCTGTCACCACGGCCGTAGGCCTGAGCAACGAGGCCGGTCGTGGCGGCGCGCAGGAAATTGAAGGTGGTAAAGATCAGGTCGAACATGATGGCGCCGATCGCGAGCCCCGCGAGCAGCGTCGCCTGCCCCATGCGGCCGATAACAGCCGTATCGACCAGACCCAGCAAGGGCGTCGTCAGGAAGCCGAGCGTCATCGGCAGCGCAATCGCCAGGATCAGCCGATGGGTGACGTGAAAGGCGCCGGCGGGATCGTTCGGCGAGGCGGGAGAGGCGGTCATCGAACGGTCCGGGCGTTATGGGTGAGTGACGACCGTTTTAGGGAAAGTGCATGGGAGGATGCAAGGGACCATGCGCTGTTCAGCGGCGATGAGTGCGTATCTAAGTCTGTGCCTGCCAAAGCCCCTCACCCTAGCCCTCTCCCCGCAGGCGGGGAGAGGGTCCCGGCAGGGGGATGAGGGGCAAAGGTCTAAAGGGATCGGCTGCTAAGCCGGATCAGGCCGACAGCACCATCGCCCAGAACGGGCGATTGTTGGAGGCGGCGTTCTGGGCGACGGCAACGCCGAGACCGCGATAGTTGCCGAGCATGTTTTCCAGATGCTTGGGTGACTTGTACCAGGCATCATAGGCGCGTTCGGCGTCGTCCTGGCCCATGGCGATGTTTTCGGCTGCCGGAAGCGTCACGCCCTGGCCCTTCATCCGGTCGTAGAAACTGTCGTTCCAACCGATCAGATGCTGCATCTTGCCGACCTTGGCCATGCGGGCGGCCTGGTTCATCGCGGCGACCGAGGCCGCGTGGTCCGCCACGAGCTCCGTCAGCCCCTTGCCCTTGCGCAGCTTGTTGACGTAGCCGAGGCTCGCCTCGGTCTGGTCGCTGCCAGTGCCACTATCGGGCGTCAGCAGTTGGGACGTCGTGCAACCGGCAAGCGCGCCGAGCGAGAGGATGGCGGTTGCACGCAGCAGGCCGCGGCGTTCGATCAAGAGAAACCGGTCCTGCAACATCAGCGCCGGTAGCTCAGAACACGCAGGATCACGAAGGCCGGAACGACGATCGCCGCACCGAGCAGCAGATAGTCGCCCACCCGGCCAAGTGCGGCAAAGCCGGTGTACCAGAGGTCGAGCAGGAAGTTGCGGACCGCGAAATAGATATCGGTCGGATACCAGCCGAAGACGGTCATGACGAAGCCGACGAGGATCGACACCACGACGAGCTTGACCAGCACGCGCAGCGGCGAGTCACCCAAAAATCTGTTCATTCCGTCCGACATCCGCGAACTTCTCCTGTTTGTCTTCACATAAGCCGCGATCGGCAGCGTCGCAAGTCGGCCAGACCTTGCACAGCGCCCAAGCTCTCGGTTTCAGCCAGATTCCGCTTGTGTTTTGCAGCATCCGGCGTCAGAAGCGCTGATCGCAACCGATATCTCACATTGATGACGCTCAACCAGCTCTCCTCCGGCGACCTGATCGCCGACCGCCGCGCCGACTACGCAAAAATGCTTGCCGAAGGCGGCGAGCCCGGAAGTGCTGCCGAACTCATGGCACAGGCGCTGGAACGGGCGCCGGACTGGGCAGCCGGCTGGTTTCGGCTCGCGGACTATGAGGAAAAATCGGGCCGGAAAGAGGCGGCGATCGACGCGCTCAGAAAAACCCTGGCGCTGAGCCCTCAGGACATCTTCGGCGCCGGCCTGAAGCTGGCGCTTCTCGGTGCCGCCGCGGTGCCCGAACAGCCGCCGAGCCTCTATGTCGAGCGCCTGTTCGACGACTATGCCGATCGCTTCGACCAGGCGCTGGTGGAAAAGCTCGGCTACACGGTGCCGCAAAAGCTCGCCGCGCTGATCCAAAGCCACACCGGGGGCCTCATCTTCGAGCATGTGACGGATCTCGGCTGCGGCACCGGCCTCTTCGGCGAACGCATCCGGGATCAGGCGCAATTCCTTGAAGGTTTCGACATCTCCATCAACATGCTCGCCAAGGCCGAGGCGAAATCCACCTACGATCGGCTGGCACGCGCCGATCTTTCGCTCCCGCCGGAAGCTTCCGGCATCTTCGGCAACTTCGCGTCCGCCCGCGCCGATCTCGTCAGCGCCGCCGATGTGCTCATGTATCTCGGCAATCTCGACAGTGTCTTCGACATCGCGCTCCGTCTGCTGGCCGCCGATGGCTACTTCGCCTTTTCCGTCGAGGATGCGGGCGATGGCGTGGAATTTCTGCTGCGCCCCTCGCTGCGCTACGCCCATAGCGAAGCCTATATTCGCGGTCTCTGCACCGCGCACGGGCTGAAGCTGCTGGCCATCGAGCGTACCGTCATACGCATGGATGCCGGCGAACCGGTTTTCGGCATCCTGTTCCTGGCGCGCAAGCCTGCATAAAACGCAAGGCAGAGTCGCAAAAATAAGTCAGCAATACTGACATATTTTTCTTGAATATTGTTGTGCGTTGCAGCATTGCTGCGGCCATCGCAATCGAGGTTTTGCCATGGCTCAGATCAGCAGCGTTTTCGGTATCTGGAACACCAGCCCGACCCGGCATACGGCGGTCGAGGACCTGCAGGGCATCTTCACCGGCAGCCTGATCGCCGCGCTCGGCCTCTATTTTCTCGCAAGTGCCGGCCTGCTCACCGGCAGCACGGCGGGCGTCGCCTTCCTGCTGCACTATGCGTTCGGCATCAATTTCGGTCTTGCCTTCTTCCTGCTCAACCTGCCGTTCTTCTATCTGTCGCTGAAGCGGCTCGGCCCGGCCTTCACCGTCAAGACCTTCATCGCCATCGGCGTGACCTCGTTCCTGACCGACATCCAATCGCGCCTCTTCCAGATCGGCACGATCCAGCCGGCCTGGGCAGCGCTGCTTGGCGGCCTGCTGCTCGGTTATGGCTTGCTCGCGCTCTATCGCCACCGCGCCAGCCTTGGCGGCGTCGGCATTCTCGGCATCTACCTGCAGGAGCGCTTCGGCATTCGCGCCGGCCTCGTGCAGCTTGCGATCGACATGGTCGTGCTCGTCGCCGCCTTTGGGGTGACGACGCCCACGGTGGTCACCTGGTCGGTGCTCGGCGCGGTCGTGCTCAACCTGTTTGTGGCCATCAACCACCGCGCCGATCGTTACATCGCACTCTAGATCAGTCCAGTCGTCACGCGGAAACGATTGCTGGGCTGTCTCAGGCGACCCTTTCCCGGTGCGTCGACCGGATGCGGAGAGCAGAAGCCGACGGCGATCCAATTTCGAACAGGAGTCAATGTGCCGCCCGGCGGCAGGTCTTCCGGGCTTCTCTTTTGGCAGATTTGATCTACCTTTGTTCTCCGTGAACAGGATCGATTCCAGAGAACCGCAAGGTGATGCCTTGACCTTGCCCGCCCCCTTTCTGCGCTGGTTCGGCGAGAAGGGCTGGCGGCCGCGCGCCCACCAGCTTGAGCTCCTGGCACGCGCCGAGGCGGGGGACAGCACGCTGCTGATCGCACCGACAGGTGCCGGCAAGACGCTTGCCGGCTTCCTGCCTTCGCTGGTCGATCTCACCCGCCGCGGCAAGATCCCGCCCGGCTCCGCCTTCGTCGGCATCCATACGCTCTACATTTCGCCTTTGAAGGCGCTTGCCGTCGATATCGAGCGCAACCTGATGAAACCGGTCGGCGAAATGGGCCTGCCGGTTCGCATCGAAAACCGCACCGGCGACACGCCCACCGCCAAGCGGCAGCGACAGAAGCTCAATCCACCCGACATATTGCTGACGACGCCGGAACAGCTGGCGCTGCTGCTTGCCAATGGCGAGGCGACGCGCTTCTTCAAAGACCTGCGCTACGTCGTCTTCGACGAGCTGCACTCGCTCGTCACCTCGAAGCGCGGCCATCTGCTCTCCCTCGGCCTCGCGCGGCTTCGCCGGTTGGCGCCGCGGCTGCAGACGATCGGGCTCTCGGCAACGGTTTCCGATCCCATGGACCTGCAGCGCTGGCTGGCGCCACAGGAGCCGGACATGAACAACCATGCAGGGCTCGTGCTTGTCGAAGGCGGCGCCAAGCCGCAGATCTCCATCCTCAAGACGGAAGAGCACGTGCCCTGGGCCGGGCACTCGGCGCGCTACGCCATTGCCGATGTCTACGCCGCGATCAAGGAGCACGGCACCACCCTGCTCTTCGTCAACACCCGCAGCCAGGCGGAGTTGCTCTTCCAAGAACTCTGGACGATCAACGACGACAATCTGCCGATCGCGCTGCATCACGGTTCGCTCGATGTCACCCAGCGCCGCAAGGTCGAGGCGGCGATGGCCGAGAACCGGCTGCGCGCCGTCGTCGCCACATCGACGCTCGACCTCGGCATCGACTGGGGCGACGTCGATCTCGTCGTGCATGTCGGTGCGCCGAAAGGCGCGAGCCGCCTCGCCCAGCGCATCGGCCGCGCCAACCACCGCATGGATGAACCCTCGAAGGCGATCCTTGTGCCGGCCAACCGCTTCGAGGTGATGGAATGCCAGGCGGCGCTCGACGCCAACTATATCGGCGAGCAGGACACGCCGCCGGTCGGCAAGGGCGCGCTCGACGTGCTCGCCCAGCACGTGCTCGGCATGGCCTGTGCCGCGCCTTTCGACCCGCTGTCGCTTTACGACGAGATCACCAGTGCCTCGCCCTATAGGACGCTCGCCTGGGAGACCTTCGAGCGGGTGATCGATTTCGTCGCGACCGGCGGTTATGCGCTGAAGACCTATGAGCGCTACGCCCGGATCCGCAAGACCAAGGACGGGCTCTACCGCGTCTCCAATCCGCTGGTGGCGCAACAATACCGCCTGAATGTCGGCACCATCGTCGAGTCGCCGATGCTGAACGTGCGCATGGTCAAACGCAACCAGCGCGGCTCGCTCGGTCGCGGCGGCATGTCACTCGGCAAGGTCGAGGAGTATTTCCTCGAAATGCTGTCCCAGGGCGACACCTTCATGTTCTCCGGCAAGGTGCTGCGCTTCGAGGGCATTCGCGAGAACGAATGCCTCGTCAGCCAGGCCTTTACCTTTGACCCGAAGGTGCCGAGCTATGCCGGCGGCAAGTTTCCGCTCTCGACCTATCTGGCACAGCAGGTTCGCAGGATGCTCGCCGATCCGGCGCGCAGGGCGGCACTACCGGAACAGGTGCGCGACTGGCTCTCGCTACAGAAAGACGTCTCGATGTTGCCGCGCGAGGACGAGCTTCTGATCGAGACCTTCCCGCGCGGCAGCCGCCACTACATGGTCATCTATGCCTTCGAGGGACGACTGGCGCACCAGACGCTCGGCATGCTGCTCACCCGCAGGCTCGACCGCGCCGGCTTGAAGCCGCTCGGCTTCGCCGCGACGGATTACTCGCTGGCGGTCTGGGCGCTCGACGACCTCGGCGCCACCTTCAAGCTCAAGCGCGGCGCGCTTGCCGAGCTGTTCGACGAAGACATGCTCGGCGATGACCTCGAAGCCTGGCTGAACGAGTCCTTTCTTCTGAAACGCACCTTCCGCAACTGCGCCGTCATCGCCGGCCTCATCGACCAGCGTCACCCCGGCAAGGAGAAGACCGGTCGGCAGGTGACGGTCTCGGCCGACCTCATATACGACGTATTGCACGCGCACGAGCCGGATCACCTGCTGCTCGAAGCGACCCGCAACGATGCGGCAACGGGGCTTTTGGACATCGCTCGGCTCGGGGATATGCTGAAGCGAATCAAGGGCCACATCACCCACAGGCGTCTCGACCGGATCTCGCCGCTGGCGGTGCCTGTGATGCTGGAGATCGGCAAGGAAATGATCCAGGGCGAAGCGCAGGACTTCCTGCTTTCGGAGGCCGCCGACGACCTGATCAACGAGGCGATGGGCGGTCTGGATGTGGATTGATAGGAAAATGGCTTTGAGAACGAGCAGTCTAACGAATTGGGCCGGTCACTTCCGTCTCGACAGTCAGTCGCGTGCGGGATCGTGACCATGCACCGCCTCGCCCACGCCCTATCAGCTCAGACGACTGCCCCCCTCCTCCACGCCCAGACGATCGTGAACGGCGTCGTCGCGATCTGCGATCCGCTCGGCAGTCTCTACCTGCCCGAGACCGGCACGCTCGTGGTTTCCGACCTGCATCTGGAAAAGGGTTCGGCGTTCGCCCGCCGCGGCATGCTTTTGCCGCCCTATGACACGCTTGCGACGCTGCGCGTGCTGGAGGCGGCGATCGTGCGCCACGACCCGAAACTCGTCATCAGCCTCGGCGACAATTTTCACGATCGTGTCGGTTCGGCCGTGATGCCGGACGCCTTCCGGCACATGATCGCGGCGATGGCGCTCGGGCGCGAGTGGGTCTGGATCAACGGCAATCACGATCCGGATGGCGCGTTCGGGCTCCCGGGCGCCTCGATGGACGAGCTCAACCATGCGGGTCTTGCCTTCCGGCACGAGCCCAAGCGCGGCGATGCCGTTGGCGAAATCGCCGGGCATCTGCATCCGGCGGCAACGGTGGTGAGACGCGAAAGGGCCGTGCGCCGCGCCTGCTTTGCGACGGATGGCACGCGCATGCTGATGCCCGCCTTCGGGGTCACGACCGGCGGGCTCGATCTCCGGCACCGCGCCATGACCGGGCTCTTCGACCGCAGCAAGCTGGTCGCCCACATGCTTGGTCGCGACCGGATCTATTCGGTCCGGTTTGCCAATCTGATTGCCTGACGCTTGGGGAAGGCGTGCGGTTCCGTCCGCACACCGCCGACCCCGTGATCAGAACGCGTTGAAGGTCAGCGTCGTCAACGAGCGCGAGATGCCCGGCACCGTGGCAATGTTGTCGTTGATGAACTTGCCGATGTCCTGGCCTTCCTCGATGTAGACCTTGATGATCAGGTCGTAGTCGCCGCTGGTCGAGTACATTTCCGAAACGATTTCCTTGCGGTAGATCTCGTCAGCGACCTCGTAGGTCTTGCCGGGAGCGCACTGCAACTGGACAAAAATCGGTTTCATCGAGCTTCCTCTGTCTGTGTGGCGTCGCTTGCCGCTACCAGCGCAAGCATCGCCTTCTCGAACTTCAGCGCGCGTTCGGCGCGGCGTGTTCAGATCAACATGTTCGAGATGCCTGGGTATTTTATCCCTACAGCATCCTGCTGCCCTTTCTTTAAACGCACACCGGGCAAAAGAAAACGCAGGGTAGCTCCTAGCCCAACTATTCCTTGCGGAAGATCACGCTGGCACCCCAGCCGGTGATGACTGCGAGCAGCACGGCGACGAGACCGTAGAAGAGCGGTTGCTGATGCGCTGCCTGGGTAATGAACTGTTCCAGGCCAGTCTTGACGACACGCAACGGCAGCGCCTTGGCGGCGACGAAGACACCGTCGCGAAATAGGTAGGCGCGTACCACGTGGACGCCGTTCGGCACGTTCGCCGGCAGGCGCACCGACGCCTTGAACAGGCTCGCGCTGATGAACTGCACGCCGCCGGGATCGCGCTCGTAGACGCCGCTCGTTTCGCGGATGCGGCGAAAGGCGTTGCGGAACTCGCCGAGATTGCTGCCATCGCCGACGAAGCCGAGCGGCACCAGCCGCATGTGGTCGACGCCGATGCCCATATTGCCCATCTCGCCGGGCGGCGCGATCGTTTCGATGTCGCGCGTGCTCGACAGCGAATAGGATTCCGGCACCAGCTCGAAGGTCATCGACCGCGTGTTTACCCAGATGCCGAAGACGCGCTCCTTCTTGCGCACCGTCGCATTGTCCTTGGGGCCTTCGAGGGACACGATGATGTTGTACCTGCCCTGGGCCAGCAGTCCCTGGTCGAAACCATCGACGGCGCCGAAGATCGTCAGATCCGCGCCGCGGAAATCCGAGGTGATGGCAATCTCGTCGGTGGAGATGCCGATCTCCAGCTTCTCGGTGAAATCGGCGTTCTCGTCCTGCAGTGCCGCATGGGTCGGAGCGGCGACGGCGAGTGCCAGAAGGGCGAGAGCTGTGCGCGCGAACCGGATCATCAGAAGCCGAGCCCCGCTGATACGACCGAATAGATATCCTTCGGCGGAATGACGAGCTCGATCGCCAGACGAATGCCGACGGCAAGGACGAGCAACGCCAAGAGCGCTCGCAATTGTTCGCCGCGCAGCTTCTGGCCGACGCGCACGCCGTATTGCGCGCCGATGACGCCGGCGATCATCAGGACGAAGGCGAGTACGATATCGACGGTATAGTTGGTCGACGCCTGGACGATGACCGTATAGGCCGAGACGAAGACGATCTGGAACAGCGACGTGCCGACGACGACGTTGGTCGGGATGCGCAGGAGATAGATCATTGCCGGCACCATGATGAAGCCGCCGCCGACGCCCATGATCGAGGTCAGGATACCGATGCAGAAGCCGAGGAAGGCAACCGGAATGACGCTGAGATAGATCTTCGACTTCTTGAAACGCATCTTCAACGGCAGGCCGTGCACCCAATTGTGCTGGCCGGGGCGACGCAGGGTCGTCGCCTCGTTCTTGGCGGCCTTGCGCATGGCGACGATGCTTTCCCAAAGCATCAGACCGCCGACAGTGCCGAGCAGCACGACGTAGAGCAGCGAGATCACCAGATCGAGCTGGCCGAGGCGGCGCAGCAGCGAAAACAGCCAGACGCCGACCGTCGCGCCCACGAGGCCACCGCAGAGCAACACCGTGCCGAGCTTGATATCGATGGTGCCGCGCCGAAAATGCGTGATCGCGCCGGATATCGACGAGGCAACCACCTGGTTGGCGCCGGTCGCCACCGCCACGACAGGCGGAATATTGTAGAAGATCAGGAGCGGCGTGATCAGGAAACCACCGCCAACGCCGAACATGCCGGAAAGAAAGCCGACGGCCGCGCCCATACCGAGAATGATGAGTATGTTCACCGACAACTCTGCGATGGGCAGATAGATCGTCACGCCGGGTCCTCGATATGCCAACGGCCCGCAATGCGGGCAAACCGGTTAGTGTGGCAAGCAATTCACCACGAATGAGGGATTATTCGAAAGGCCGGCACCTCTCGCGAGGGCGAGGCGGCTTCCGTCATGCACTCCTGCAGCGTTGCGCTTCCGCCAGGACATGCCAAGGTCACAACCGGACCTTGATTGCTGCATCAGTTCTTCCCTAGCCTGATTCCGATTAAGGAATTATGCAGCAGGCCCGACATTTCAACCTTTTCAGCCACATGGCAGACGGCTTCGCCACCCGCAACCCGTGTCGCCCGGCTCTGCGGCTTTATTACGGCGCAAGCCCAAGGGTCAGGAATTGCGCTTCAGCAATTCCTTGACCAGCTGCTCGGTGATTTCGCCCGTCGGCTCCTGGCCGACCGACTTCTGGAAGGCCTTGATGGCAGCCACGGTCTTCTTGCCCATCTGGCCGTCGGGCTTGCCGGCGTCGAAGCCGTTGTTGTTCAGGATCGCCTGGATATTGCGGACCGCCTTGGTCATGTCGACGCTGGCGGTCTTGTTGGCCGGGCCGACCCAGGCATCCGGAACGTCGACCGTGTTCGCCTTGGCGTCGACCGGCTGCACCTTCCAGGCATCGGCCTTCGCCTTGGCGCTTTCGAGCTGCTCAGGCTTCATCGCCTTGGCAACTTCGTCACGCTTGGCGGCGGCATCCATGTCGCCTTCGCGGGCGGCGGCGGAGAACCATTTGTAGGATTCGGTCAGGTCCTGCGGCACGCCGTTGCCACGCGCATAGAGGACGGCGAGGTTGAACTGGCTATCGCGAATGCCGAGTTCGGCAGCCTTCGCGAACCACTTCGTTGCCTCGGCAAAGTCAGGCGAAGCATCGCGGCCACTCGCCAGCATGACCGCGAGGTTGTGCATGGCGCTGGCATTGCCCTGGCCGGCGGCGGCGAGATAGAGCGCCTTCGCCTTGGAGGCGTCACGCGTTAGGCCCATGCCTTTTTCATACATGCTCGCGAGGCGATACTGCGCCGGAACGACGCCGGCGTCGGCGGCGCGCTGATACCACTTGGCGGCTTCCGCCATGTTTTCAGGAACGCTGCGGCCTTCGCTAAAGCGGGCGCCGATTTCGTAGAAGGCAAGCGGGTCGCCGCCCTTGGCGGCCGTCACCAGGGCTGCCGGGCCGAAGCCTTCCGGCAGCACGATCTCGCTCGGTGCGGCCACCGGCGCCAGCGCGGTCGTTGCCGCGCCCTCGGCCGGAGAACTGATAAGGGCCGCACCACTGGCGGGTGCGTTGCCAGCGGGCGTCGCCTGGAACTCGGAGGCCGCCGAAGCGGTTTTCGTTTCTGCGACCGGCGCGAGCATCGGTGCCTTCTCTTCGGCCGGTGTCGCAATGGTGGTCGTCGGCACGGCCGTCGCCGGTACCGAGATCGAAGCTTCGGATACCTTCGCCGGGGCTTCAACGGAATCGACCGGTGCTGCGACTGCGATTTCGGATGCCGTGACCGGCGTTTCAGCTGGGGCTACGGCCGCGGTCTGCGGCAGAAGGCCTTCGACGATCTTGTTTTCGCGCGATTCCGGCACCGCCTGCTGCTCGATGATCGCGGCCGGCTCCACCGGTGCGGTCTCCTGCTTCTTCAGCATATTGCTGACCAGCGGATAGGACATGATCGCCAGCAGGACCGCGCCGACGGCCATGAGGATCGGCCGGCGGTGACGGGCAAAAGCGCCGCCGATGCCGGAGGTCTTTCCGCTTTGACCAACCTTGTTCAGGGTGTCGGCCTCTTCAACGGCGAGCTGGGCAGCACGGCGGGCGGCAGCGATGAAGTCCGACTTGTCGCCATCGCCAGGCTGAATACCTGCCTTGTTCATCTGCCCGGCGCGCACCCGTTCCAGGATCTTCTTGACATCGGGAACGCCGGAACCCGGCTCCAGCAGCTGGTTGGCTTCCTCGGGCGCAAGCATTTCGGAGGGATCGATCGACGGAGTCGGCTCGACGACCTGTCGGGACTGCTCCTGCTCGTGCACCGGCTCGGACCGCTTGCCGGAGAAGCGCCGGGTCAGGCCGGCGAGCAGGCCGGTGCGGGCTGCAGCGGCCGGTTCGCGCACATCTTCGACTTCAACGGTTGAGACCTGCTGGTCATGTGCAAAGGCCGTTGCCGGCTCGGCGGTCTGGGTGACCACAGCCTGATCTTCCGCCTGCAGCGCGCGGACGTTGCGCTGCAGGTCCTCGTAGCGGTCATCGAGGTCGTTGTCGCCGAAGGGATCGAGTTCCGGCTGCGCGGCCCTCGGCATCTGCGCGGGTTCGCGCAGCACCGGCGTCTCAGCCCGTGCCGGCATTGCCGGCTCGCGACTTTCGATGCGCTCCAGCTTGTCGGCGATATGCACGAGGGTCTCGTGCAGCGCCTCGAAGGTGCGCGCCGTGCGCTCCTCGCTGGAGCGGCTGAGGTCCTCGAGCGTGCGAAGGTCTTCGGCAAGCGCCGAGATTGCGGCCAGATCTCCGCCGGAACCCCGCGGAGAGCCGTTCTTGGCATAGGCTTCCATCACCGCTTCGGCCGCCTGGCGAGCGGCCTCGACGATGTATTCGTCGCTGGTCGAGAGGTAGTCCTCGAGCGCGCTCATGCGGTTTTCGAAATCGGCGGGCACCGCGCTCGCAGCGATGTCCGCGCGCGGCTGGCTGACCAGCGTCGACAGATTGGCGATCTGCGCTTCGAGGTTCTGCAGGGCGACACGATCATCGAACGGCGCAGCGTGGGTCTCTTCCAGACGCTGCGCGATGCCGACAAGGCGATCTTCCAGCCGGTCGAAGCGCGGATCGGAGGCCGGTTGAACGCCATGGGCGTCGAGTTCGTCGATCCGGCGTGCCAGATAGTCGAGCCGCTCGGCCAGTGTGTCGTTGACGCTGCCCTGGTCCAGGGCCTCGATCTTGCGCGAAATATCCGACAGATAATCGTTGAGATCCGACTGCGCGGTCCTGTTGCTGCGCTCCATCACCAGCGAAAGCTGGTCGAGACGCTCTTCGAGACGGGCGGCCGCCTTTTCGCCGGCGAGATCTTCGACCCGGGCGGTCAAGGCTTCCAGGCGGGCGCCGAGGCCGGAATCGTTCGGGCGCGACAGGCTGTCGATCTGACGGGACAGGTCGCCAAGCCGGCTTTCCAGCCGGTTGACGAAGCTACCGTCGAGACCCGTCGCCGTGCGACTGTTGGCAGCGATCGCGCGGCTGATTTCATCGAGCCGACCGTCGAGATCCGCAAACTGCGAAACGAGACGGCGGTCATCGGGTTGGATCTGGCGGCCCAGCATTTCGATGGCCTGGGCGACGGCGATCAGTTTGTCCTCAAGCGCGTCGACGGCCGAGCTGCCCTTCAGCGAGCCGATCTGCGACTTGATCTCGTCCAGGCGATAGGCCAGCGCCACCAGCTCGTCGTCGCGGTTCTGATCAAACGCGATCAGCCGATCCTCGACGCCGGTCCAGCGGTTTTCCATGCGGCGCATGCTGTCTTCACGCGCAAGGCCGTCGATCATCGCACGCAGTTCGTCGAAGTCGCCACGCAGCGCGTCGGCCTGGGCGGGCGAGGCCTGGCGGCCGAGCTGCTGGATGCTGTCGGCAAGACGCTGCATGTCGCCGCGCACGTCTTCGGCGAAGCTGTGATCCTGCGCCTGAGCCTTGATGCCGCGAATCTCGGACCTGAGCGAATTCATCTCGCGCGTGAGGCCATCGGTGATGTCGCGCTTCAGGTCCTGGCGCAGACCGACGAGCGCCTCGGCGATATCGTTGACGGCCAAAGACGGGCGCTGCGGCTGGCTGTGCAACGGTTGCAGGCGGGGCTCTTCGGTAAAACGGTCAGAGGTCGGACGTTCGGGAACATAGCGTTCCGGTTCGCGCGCCGACATCCGGTCGCGAAGCGGCGGGCGCTCGCGCGAAGCGCTGAGGCTGCGCTGGCGCTGCATGATTTCGGCGACGGCGTCACGGGGCGTTGCGGGTTCTTTGGCTGGTTCGCGGGCCGGAAGACGTTCGGGAGGCCTTGGCGCCACGTCGCGGGCAGCGCCGCTCATCAGGCCTTCGATCCGCGCCTCAAGTCCTTCGATGGTGCGGTTCAAAGCGTCGAGCGACGGCCGCTCGCTATAGGACTGGCTGCCTGCGCGCTGAGGATTTGATCGCGATCCATTCATGGTGTTCTTCGCCCCTGTCGTCGGCCATCCCGAAAGTCGTCACGGAAGAAAACAGCTTTCCTCACCCCTGTGGCGCTTCCGACGTGGGCAAAGCTACAGCGACACGACGCCAGGACCGGTTGCAGCTTTGACCATCTCAACACGCACCTTTCACGAAACGTGGTAAATAAGCCGTTAATCTGCCCAGGATTTTTAACGATTTGGCAGGATCGTACCGTGAGCGCGGGTTGCCGGCTCCCCTGGTGCCGCGACGAAACTTCGCAGCCCGCAATTTTTGACGTTTACGCAAACGTCAAAATTTTGTAGCATCCGGCCAACGATGCGAGACCGCCCTGGAGCATGCCGCTTTCCTGTGGAATCACTGGAAGGGAAAGATGCTCTAGAATCAAAGAGGATGGCGGCGCATCCGGCATCCTGCAACCGGGCGTCGACGACGAGGTACGGCGCCCGAAGCACCAAAAGGCGAGGAAAGCATGCCCATCTACAAGGCCCCGGTCGACGACACCCTCTTCATCCTGAACGACGTGCTCGGCATCGAGCGCTACAACAACCTACCCGGTTTTGCTGATGCTACGCCGGACATGATCGAAGCGATCGTCGGCGAAGCGGCCAAGCTTGCCGAGGAAGCCCTGTTCCCGGTCAATCTCTCCGGCGACCAGGAAGGCTGCAAGCGCCGCGACGACGGCTCGGTCAGCGTACCCAAGGGCTTCAAGGAAGCCTTCGACCTCTACCGCGAAGGCGGCTGGCTCGGCCTCGCCGTTCCGGAGGAATTCGGCGGCCAGGGCCTGCCCTACACGCTGCACACCGCCGTCGGCGAGTACATGTCGTCGGCCAACATGGCACTGACCATGTATCCCGGCCTCACCCAGGGCGCGATCGCCGCGATCCTGGTGCATGGAACCGACGAGCAGAAGCAGGCCTATCTGCCGAAGATGGTTGCCGGCACCTGGACCGGCACGATGAATCTCACCGAGCCCCATTGCGGCACCGATCTCGGCCTGCTGCGCACCAAGGCAGTGCCCACCGGCAACGGCGCCTACAAGATCTCCGGCCAGAAGATCTTCATCTCGGCCGGCGAACACGACATGTCGGATAACATCATCCATCTGGTGCTCGCCCGCATTGAGGGCGCGCCTGATGGTGTGAAGGGCATTTCGCTGTTCATCGTTCCGAAGTTCAAGCTCAATGCCGACGGCGAGCCTGGCGACCGCAACGGCGTTTCCTGCGGCGCGATCGAACACAAGATGGGCATCCACGGCAACTCGACCTGCGTCATGAACTATGACGAGGCCGAAGGTTACCTCATCGGTACGGAGAACAAGGGCCTCAACGCCATGTTCGTCATGATGAACGAGGCCCGCCTCGGCGTCGGCCTGCAGGGCCTGTCGATCGCCGAAATCGCCTACCAGAACGCCGCCAACTATGCGCGCGACCGCATCCAGGGCCGCTCGCTTTCCGGGCCGAAGGCGCCGGACAAGAAGGCCGACCCGATCATCGTGCATCCGGACGTGCGCCGAACGCTGATGACGATCCGCGCCTTCAACGAGGCCGGCCGCGCCTTCACGCTCTGGACGGCGCTGAAATCCGATATCGCCCACCGCTCCGACAATGACGCCGACCGCCAGACGGCCGACGACATTCTCGGCCTGATGACGCCGATCCTGAAGGGCGTGCTCACCGACAAGGGCTTCGACCACGCCGTCATGGCGCAGCAGATGTTCGGCGGCCACGGCTACATCGAAGAGCACGGCATGAGCCAGTATGTCCGCGATGCCCGCATCGCGATGATCTACGAAGGTGCCAACGGCATCCAGGCGCTCGACCTCGTCGGCCGCAAGCTGGGCTTGAACGGCGGCCGCGCCGTCATGGCGCTGTTCAAGGAAATCGGCGATTTCTGCGAGGAAAACCGCAGCAACGAGAAACTCTCCGCCTATACCAAGGCGCTGAAGAAGGGTCTCAACGACCTGCAGGCCGCGACCATGTGGTTCATGCAGAACGCCATGGCCAAGCCCGACAATGCCGGCGCCGGCTCGACCGACTACATGCACCTCTTCGGCCTTGTCGTGCTTGGCTACATGTGGGCAAAAATTGCCA
This sequence comes from Ensifer sp. R-19, assembly GCF_049905105.1. Taxonomy (NCBI): domain Bacteria; kingdom Pseudomonadati; phylum Pseudomonadota; class Alphaproteobacteria; order Hyphomicrobiales; family Rhizobiaceae; genus Ensifer; species Ensifer sp. R-19. The sequence goes on along the minus strand of NZ_CP184569.1, from coordinate 178,460 downwards.
AGACGGCTGAGGAAAAACTTGCCTCTGGCGAAACGACGCGCGCAGACTATCTGAAGAACAAGCTGATCACCGCGACCTTCTTCATGGAAAGGATCCTGCCGGAAACGGCCCTGCGCAAGGCCCGTATCGAGACCGGCGCCGACACGCTGATGGCGCTCGACGCGGCCGCGTTCTGAGCCGTTCGATTTCAAAATGTTTTGACGGGCAGCACCTGGCGGTGCTGCCGAAAGGGAGATGAGACATGACGAAAGTCTTCGTTTACGACCACGTGCGCACGCCGCGCGGCCGTGGCAAGAAGGACGGATCGCTGCACGAAGTGCCGTCCGTTCGCCTTGCCGCCAAGATGCTGGAAGCGGTCCGTGACCGCAACGACCTGGACACCTCGACCGTGGACGACATCATCATGGGCTGCGTCGATCCGGTGATGGACGCCGGTGCGGTGATCCCGAAGGCGGCCGCCTTCGAAGCCGGCTATTCCACCCGCGCGCCGGGCATGCAGATCTCGCGCTTCTGCGCCTCCGGCCTCGACGCCATCAACTTCGGCGCGGCCAAGATCGCCCAGGGTGCCGACGACATCGTCATTGCCGGCGGCGTCGAGAGCATGTCGCGCGTCGGCCTCGGCATGTCCGGCGGTTCCTGGTTCATGGACCCCTCGGTCAACCTGCCGGCCTTCTTCATGCCGCAGGGTGTTTCTGCCGACCTGATCGCCACGAAATACGGCTTCAGCCGCGACGACGTCGACGCCTATGCGGTGGAAAGCCAGAAGCGCGCGGCGCATTCCTGGGAGAAGGGCTATTTCAAGAAGTCCGTCGTGCCGGTCAAGGACGGGAACGGTCTGACCATCCTCGACCGTGACGAGCACATGCGTCCAGGCACCGACATGCAGGCGCTCGCCTCGCTCAACCCGTCCTTCCAGATGCCGGGCGAGATGGGCGGCTTCGAAGCCGTCGGCATCCAGGCGCATCCGGAAATCGAGAAGATCAACTACGTGCACCACGCCGGCAACTCGTCGGGCATTGTCGACGGCGCCGCAGCCGTGCTGCTCGGCTCCAAGGCCGGCGGCGAGAGCATGGGCCTGAAGCCGCGCGCCCGCATCCGCGCCTTCGCCAATATCGGCTCCGATCCGGCGCTGATGCTGACCGGCCCGGTCGACGTCACCGAAAAGCTTCTGAAGCGCGCCGACATGAAGCTGTCGGACATCGATCTCTTCGAGCTCAACGAAGCCTTTGCGGCCGTCGTGCTGCGCTACATGCAGGCCTTCGACATCCCGCACGACAAGATCAACGTCAACGGCGGCGCGATCGCCATGGGCCATCCGCTCGGAGCCACCGGCGCGATGATCCTCGGCACCGTGCTCGACGAACTGGAGCGTCGCGATCTCAACACCGCGCTCGTCACGCTCTGCATCGGCGCCGGCATGGGCACGGCCACGATCATCGAAAGGGTCTGACGATGGACGTGATGCGCCGCTCTCTTCTCGCGCTGATGGGCCTGGGGCTGCTTGCAGCCGCTGGCTGCGTCTCCGACGAGGAAGGCAGCGACAGCTTCACGCTCACCGGTGCGATCACCAATGTCGCGAGCGGCCCGGTTCCGGCCGGCACCGTCACCATCAGGCTCGAAGAGCAAGGCGTGATGGACGTCGCTGCCAAGCTGATCGCGGAAACGTCCGTCGTCAGCGATGGCAAGGCCACCCGCGTGCCCTTCGTGCTGCAGGTGCCGAAGCCTGAACTCAATAAGGCCACCGATGCGGGCTTCACCATCCGCGTCGAGCGCGACGGCCGGCTGATCGCCACCAATACCAGCAAACAACGTTACAGCGGCGGATCGAATATCTCGCTGCGCATCGAACCCATTCTCTACTGAGGGGGAGAACCATGACGAATTACACCAATTTCAAGATCGAGACCGATTCCGACGGCATTGCGCTCGTCACCTGGGACATGCCTGAGAAGTCGATGAACGTCTTCACCCAGGAGGTGATGGAGGAACTGAACGCCATTGTCGACGCAACGACTGCCGACGCAGCGGTCAAGGGCGTCGTCTTCACCTCCGGCAAGTCGACCTTCTCCGGCGGCGCCGACCTCTCGATGATCAAGTCGATGTTCACCTTCCAGCAGGAAGAGAAGAAGAAGGATCCGGATAACGCCGCCCAGAAGCTCTTCGACCTCGTCGGCCGCATGACCGGGCTCTTCCGCAAGCTCGAAACCTCGGGCAAGCCCTGGGTCTCGGCGATCAACGGCACCTGCATGGGCGGCGCTTTCGAGCTGTCGCTCGCCTGCCACGGCCGCGTTGCTTCCAATTCCAAGTCGGTGAAGATCGCCCTGCCGGAAGTCAAGGTCGGCATCTTCCCGGGCGCCGGCGGCACCCAGCGCGTGCCGCGCCTCACCAACGCGCAGGACGCGCTGCAGATGATGACGACGGGCTCGTCGCTGACTTCGGCTCGCGCCAAGGCCCTCGGCCTCGTGCACGAAGTCGTCGACGGGGACAAGCTGGTCGATGCCGCCAAGGCGATGATCAAGAACGGCCTGAAGCCGGTGCAGCCCTGGGACGAGAAGGGTTACAAGGTACCGGGCGGCGGCATCTGGACGCCGGCCTCGGCCCAGCTCTGGCCAGCCGCTTCCGGGATCCTGCGCCGCGAGACCTACGGCAACTATCCGGGCGCCGTTGCCATCCTGAAATGCGTCTATGAAGGCCTGCAGGTGCCGTTCGACACGGCGCTCAAGATCGAGCAGCGCTACTTCACCGAGATCCTTCAGACGACCGAAGCCTTCTCGATGATCCGCTCGCTGTTCGTCTCGATGCAGGAGCTCGGCAAGGGCGCCCGCCGCCCGGCCGGCGTGCCGAAGTCGGAGTTCAAGCATGTGGGCGTCGTCGGCGCCGGCTTCATGGGCGCCTCGATCGCCTATGTGACGGCTGCCGCCGGCATTGCCGTCACGCTGATCGACCGCGACATGGAAGCGGCCGAGAAGGGCAAGGCCCACTCGGAAGGCCTGGTCAAGGATTCGGTCGGCAAGGGTCGCCTGACCAAGGAAGAAGGCGAAGCGCTGCTCGCCCGCATCACGCCTTCGGCCGATTACAACGACCTGAAGGAAGTCGGCCTCGTGGTCGAAGCCGTCTTTGAAGACCGCCAGGTCAAGAAGGATGTCATCGAGAAGGTGGAGGCGGTGATCGGCGAAGACACGATCTTCGCCTCCAACACCTCGACACTTCCGATCACCGGCCTTGCCAAGAACTCGAAACGCCCCGGCCAGTTCATCGGCATCCACTTCTTCTCGCCGGTCGAGAAGATGATGCTGACCGAAGTGATCCTCGGCAAGGAGAGTGGCGACAAGGCGCTCGCTACGGCACTCGACTACGTCGCCGCGATCAAGAAGACGCCGATCGTCGTCAACGACACGCGCGGCTTCTATGTCAACCGCTGCGTCTTCCGCTATATCCACGAAGCCTATGACATGCTGATCGAAGGCGTGCCGCCGGCGATGATCGAGAATGCCGCCAAGATGGCCGGCATGCCGGTTGGACCGCTGTCGCTCAACGACGAAGTGGCGATCGACCTCAGCCAGAAGATCCTGAAGGCCACCGTCGCCGACCTCGGCGAAAGGGCCGTCGATCCCAAGCACATGGCGCTGATCAACAAGATGGTCGACGACCTTGATCGCCGCGGCCGCAAGAACGGCAAGGGCTTCTACGAGTATCCGGCGAAGCCCGCCAAGAAGTATCTTTGGCCGGAGCTGAAGACGCTCTACCCGCAGAAGAACGCCGACAAGATCGACGTCGAAGTGCTGAAGCAGCGCTTCCTGGCGACGATCGCGCTTGAAGCCGCCCGTACCATGGAAGAGGGCATCGTCACCGATCCGCGTGAGGCGGATGTCGGCTCGATCCTCGGCTTCGGCTTTGCCCCCTACACGGGCGGCACGCTCTCCTACATCGACGGCATGGGCGTAAAGGCCTTTGTCAAGATGTGCGACAAGCTTGCCAAGGACTACGGCAGCCACTTCAAGCCGACGGCGCTCTTGCAGGAAATGGCCGAGCGCGGCGAGACCTTCTACGGTCGCTTCGACCCCTACGGCGAGAAGAAGCAGGCGGCGTAAGTTCCGCGCATCGAATTGGAAGCAGGCCCCTCGGGGCCTGTTTTCGTTTGGGCGACGGCTCGTCCAAGGCTCATGGCCTAACGCAGCGCCCGCATTCGCGTGACCATCAAGTTGCTATGGTTGCGATGTTAGACCTATTCGGGTTGAAGCCGCGCAAGTGATGAAGCCATGAACAAAGTCCTGCTCCGCCCCGCGATCGCCGGCGACGAACCCTATCTGCACTGGCTGGAAGAGGCCTGCATGCGCGACTATGCCATGGCGCTCTGGGGCAACTGGCGGCCGCGTCCGGCGGATGCGCTTATCCTTGACGAACATCGCATCATCGTTGCGAACGGCGAGGATGTCGGCTGCGTCTCGGTCACCGTGCGCAACGACCATGTCTGGGTCAACAAGCTCTATGTGGCGCCCGGCCATCAGAAGCGCGGCAATGGCGCAGTCGCGCTTCGCCAGGTGCTCGGCGAAGCAAGGGCGGTTGGCCTGCCCTTGCGCCTCAGCGTCCTGGCCACCAACCCCGCCGTCGCCTTCTACCGACGCGAAGGTCTCAGCATCTACGAGGAGACCGCAGAACGGCGCTTCATGTCGTCGCAGGTGCGTTAAGGCTACTTGCACCTCCCGATTGACGGCCTCCCTGCGCGGGCGCATGCTCGCCGGGATCAGAGGGGGACACGCCATGAGCGAGCCTGATCTCTATCTGCTTGGGCGCGCCGGGCCCGAGGAAGAACGCCTGAAGCGACAGATCGCCAATCTCGCCCCAGATTCCGACCAGCAGCTCGAAAGGGTCGGCATCCAGCCAGGCGAACACGTCATCGATCTCGGTTGCGGTCCCGGTGGTGTGCTGCACCTGCTTGGCAAACGCGTGGGGCCCACGGGCTCCGTGCTCGGTATCGAGCGCGACCCGCACTTCGTCGAACTTGCGCGCCGTTTCGTCGCCAGCCACGCCCTGCCCCAGGTGGAGGTGCGCGAGGGCGACGCCTATGCGACCGGCCTGCCGCGCCGCTCCTTCGACGGTGCCCATATGCGGCTGGTGCTCGTCAACGTGCCGCGGCCGGAGCTCATCGTGCTCGAAATGGTGTCGCTGGTAAAACCCGGCGGCTGGATCGCGAGCTTCGAGGCCGATTTCCTGGCGCATGTCTGCGACCCGCCGCTTGCCGCCTGGGACCGGCTGCTTGCCGCCTATATCGCCTATTCGGCGGCCAGAGGCATCGACCTCCATATCGGCCGCCGCCTGCATCGGCTGTTCCGGCAAGCGGGCATCGAGGCGATTTCGGTCGATGCCGTTGCACATGTCTACCCGCCCGGTCACGACCGCCGGCCGATCCTCAGAGACTTCATCAACAATGTGCGTGACGGCCTGATCGGTGAAGGCTTCATCGACCGCGACGATCTCGACGCCGACCTCATGGCGCTGGATCGGCACCTCTCCGACCCCAACGTGCTCGTGACGTCACACCTGTTCTTCCGGTTGACCGGCCGAGTGCCCGAGGCGCTCGTCATCAAGGCATGAGACGGCGTGCCGGCCGGACCCCACCAATCAGGCCGTGGCACCGGCGCGACGGTGCGCCAGGCGTTCGCCGACGATGATCAGCAGACCGGCCGCGAAGATCAGGCCGGCGCCTGCAAAGACATTCATGGCCGGCACGTCGCCCCAGATCAGGAAACCGAGGCCGAAGGCCCAGACGAGCGAGGTGTATTCGAAAGGCGCGATGACGGAGATCGGTGCTCGGCGCATGCCCTCGAACAGCGCATACTGCCCCGCGCCGGCAATGACGCCCGTGCCGGCCATCAGTGCCACGTCGAAGAGCGCCGGCGGCGTCCAGAAGAAGCCGACCGCAAGCCCGGTCATGGCGATGAAGAAGACGTTGGAGATGGTCATCTGCACCAGGGTCGTTTCCTGCAGCGCGGTCTTGCGCAGCATGACGGTGCCGATCGCCCAGAAGACGGCGGCGGTGAGCGCCAGGAACACCGGCAGCGACAGCTTCATGCCGGTGCCGAGCGGGTCACAGGCGATGAGCACGCCGACGAAGCCGATGAAAACGGCGAACCAGCGGATCGGCGGCACGTCTTCCTTCAGGATCGGCACGGCAAGCAGCGTCACGATGATCGGCGCTGCATAGTAGAGCGTCGTCATCTCCGCGAGGCCAAGATCGCGCGCCGCGTTGAAATAGGAAAGCCAGGCCGCGAGCAGCAGCAGGTTGCGCACGAAGAGCGGCTTGATCACCGGAGATGAGATGGCGCTGCGCACCAGCTTGCCGCGGCCGATGACGAGGCAAAGCACGAGAATGGTGATGCTGCGGGTAAACAGGATCTGCCAGACCGAATAGCCGACGACGAGCCATTTGACCGACGCATCCTGCAACGAGAACAGGAAATAGGAAAACGTCGTCATGACGATGCCTGACAGTACGGTCTTGTTCATGGGAGGCCTCGATCGCGCCGGCGGGAGAGAAGCGGCAGCGTCCCGTCTGATAGCGCGGCCGCGACACACGCGGAAGAGGCATTCCCACGGACACGTGTGGCGATTTCTTGCGGGTAGATTCCGGTACTATCGGGCGCCACGCTTGATGGAGATCAAGAGCGGACGCTTGCGCGGCTGGTAGAAGACGGCGATAACGGCCACAAAACCAGGTTCAACGACATGCAGCCGCTCACCTTCGCCCTCGCCGCCCTGATCCTGCTCGCAACGCCGGGGCCGACAAACACGCTGCTCTGGCTGTCCGGCGCCTCTGCCGGTTTCCGCCGTTCGCTGCCGTTGCTCACCGGCGAGCTCGGCGGTTATCTCGCCGTCATCATCCCGGCCGTAGCACTATTGGCGCCATTCCTTGCCGCCCATCCGCAGCTCGGCCTTGCGCTCAGGCTCGTCGCCGCCTGCTGGGTTCTCTACCTCGCCTATGCGCTCTGGACCACCGATGCCGAGCGCAGCGAAGGTGTCGTCATCTCCATCCGCCAGGTCTTCGTTACGACGCTGCTCAATCCGAAGGCGCTGATCGTCGCCCTGGTGCTCTTGCCACAGACTGGACTGGCCGCCGTCTGGCCCTGGATCGCCGGCTTCTCGCTGCTGGTCGTCGCCGCCGGATCGACCTGGATCGGCGCCGGCGCCGTGCTGGTGCAGATGTCGAAGGGCTTGTCGGCCTCGCATCTGCCGCGACGGATTGCTGCCGTTTGTCTCACCCTTTTTTCGGTGGGCATCGCCGGCAGCGCGATCGCGGCCATGCACTGAGACCCCCCGGAGACAGAAAGGTCTCGGGGGTTCAATGCGCTCACGAGACCGATTGCTGCGTCACGCAGCAACAGCCGCTTCGCCGAGTTCCTCTGCCAGTGCCACACCGATCAATTGTTGCCAACCGTCGCGCCGGTATTCGAGCTTGTCGAGCCCGTCGAGGAAGGCAACCTGTTCGGTGAAGACGAGGCGCGTACCGTTGCCTTCCGGCTGAATGTCGACGGTCGCGACGGACGCCGAGATCCTCTTGTCGTTCTCAGCCATCGTGTAAGCAAAGATGATCCGGCGGTTCTCGACGATGTCGAGATAGATGGTGTCGTCATGATAGATCGTTTCGCCGTCCTGGCTGAAGCGACCGCTCTCGCGACCGCCGACGCGGAAGTCATGGCTGAATTCGGCCACCGGCCCGTCAGCACTGACGAACCAGCGTTCCTTCGCAGCCGGCTCGGAGAAAGCCCTGAACACCTGTCCCGGCGTCGCCTTGAAGCTGCGCTCGATGGTGAAGCTCGCATGTTCCACGGATCTGTCGGTCATGTTCTCTCTCCTCTGATGTTCGAATACCGCTGGCCTTTGCCTAACTGGTTTCATTTAAAAACTGCTCTAATTTTGAAAGCAGTTGCACGATAGCCTCACTGATGCGATAATGCAAGCGGTTTTGAAGAGGTGCCAATGAAGGACGACATTCGCTCGGGTTGCCCGATCAATCTTTCGCTCGAAGTGTTCGGCGACAAATGGAGCCTGCTGATCATTCGCGACATGATCTTCGGCGGTAAACGGCACTTCCGGGAATTGCTGCGTTCCCAGGAGGGCATCTCGTCCAACATCCTGGCGGATCGGCTGAAGATGCTGGTCGAGCAGGGCATGCTGACCAAGGCGGACGACCCCACGCACAAGCAGAAGGCGATCTACAGTCTCACGGAGATGACGATCGCGCTGGTGCCGATCATGGCCCAGCTCGGCGCCTGGGGGCGGCGCTATCTGCCGGTCAGCGAAGAGCTCAGTATTCGCGCCGAGCTGATGGAAAACGGCGGTCCGGAACTCTGGGACCGCTTCATGGACGAGTTGCGACACGATCATCTCGGCGCGCTGCTCGATGGCCCGCCGCGGGTGCGCGCTACACTGCAGGCAGCCTATGAAGAGGTGGTGGCAAGAAAGGCACGCGAAAAGGCGACGGCCTGAGGCTATACGAACAGGCACTTCATCCGCTCAGAGCCCGATCACAGACAGCATGACGAAGGTCGCGAACAGCACGAAATGAGTCATGCCCTCAATGGCGTTGGTCTGGCCGTCGTTGAGGTTGATCGCGGCCACGATCAAAGTGACCGCCACCATCACCGTCTGCACCGGCGACATGGCCATCAGGAAGGGCTGGCCGGTATAGAGCGCGATCGCCTCCATGACCGGCACCGTCAGGATGACCGTCGAAAGCGATGCCCCGAGCGCGATGTTGACGACCGCCTGCATGCGGTTGGCGAGTGCCGCCCGCATCGCGGTCATGACTTCCGGCGAGGCAGAGATCACGGCAACGACGATGGCGGTCACCGCCGGCGGGGCGCCGCTCCCCTTCAGGCCCGAGGTCAGCAGCGACGACATCACTTCCGCCAGCACGCCGATCAACACGATGCCAAGGATCAGTATCACGATCGACGGCAGCACCGGCTGATCCGGCCCACCCTGTATCGCGCTCCCCTCGCCCTTCGCCTTCGGATCGCTGTAGCTGAAGAAGTAGCTGTGCACCCCCACCTGCATGCGCAGGAACAGGGCATAGAGGGTGATCATCGCGCCGATGGTGAAGGCCGAATAGAGATGCCATCTCGCCGCCGGCACGAACTCCGGAACGACCATCGAGATGCCCATCGCCGTCAGAATCATGACGCTGTAGGTGCGGGCGGAATCGTCGTTATAGGGCTGCTCTCCATGTTTCAGGCCACCAAGCAGGGCGGCGAGGCCCAGGATGCCGTTGATATCGAGCATGACGGCCGCATAGATCGTGTCGCGCACGAGCGTCGGCGAGGTCTCGCTGGTCATCATGATCGCCAGCACGACGACCTCGACCAAGACCGCCGAGAGCGTCAGGATCATCGTGCCATAGGGATCGCCGACCTTGGACGCCAGCACCTCGGCATGGTGCGACACGCGCAGCGAGGCGAGCACGATCGCCACCACGAGACCGGCGGCACCGAGAAGCGTTGCCAGGCGCCCCATTTCCAGAAGCTCATGCTCCAGCGCGATCCCGGCAATCGCGGTAGCGAGGGCAGCGAACAGCAGACGCTCCGATCTCATCCGCGCCAACAAAACGTTCCCTCCGGTGAAAGCCTGCCTTGCCCGTCAAGCGAACTATAGGGGCCGCCGCCCCCAAAGCAAATGACGGAGAAAGGACTATTTTCCTTCGGATTCTTTACCGGTACCCCGCGTTTCGATAGTGTGGTGTCGAACAAACCCAGCAAGTGGCCGCCTGTTCGGCCCGGACCTTTCGCATGTTGTCTCACGGCACGATCTGGCACGCCATCGATGCATTGGCCGAGCGCAATCAGCTCTCGCCTTCCGGTCTCGCCCGCCGCGCCGGGCTCGACCCCACCTCCTTCAACAAGTCCAAGCGCCACTCTGCCGACGGGCGGGAACGCTGGCCTTCGACGGAATCGATCGCCAAGGTGCTCGAGGCGACCGGCGCAACGATGGACCAGTTCACCAGCCTGTTAAACCCGAATGACACTCAGGCCACCCCGACGACTGCAAGCGCCGCGATCCCGCTGATCGGCTTCGCCCAGGCGGGTGCCGGCGGCTTCTTCGACGACGGTGGTTTTCCCGCCGGCCAGGGGTGGGACGTGATCGACTTTCCAACAGCGGTGGAACGCCGGGCCGGCATCTACGCGCTCGAGGTGCAGGGCGACAGCATGCTGCCGCTGTACCGCGACGGCGACACCCTGATCGTCGATCCGGGGGCGCAGGTTCGGCGCGGCGACCGCGTCGTGGTCAAGACACGCGAAGGCGAGGTCATGGCGAAGGTCCTGACACGCCAGACGCCGCGCACGATCGAACTCCTTTCCCTCAACCCGGAGCACCCGAACCGGGGCTTCGAGATCAGCCAGATCGAATGGATCGCCCGGATCATCTGGGCCAGCCAATAGGACGTTCTTCCTGATGCGGCAGCATTTATACTCCCTTGCCGGCGGCATCGCCGCGATCGCGCTTTTCACCGGCATCCTCTACGCGGGTGCAGCCGCCATTCGCGACCGCGAGAGTGCCGCCACGCCGGACTTCGTCCTCGAAACGCCCGACATGACGGAAATCGAGCCGGCGCCGGATGACGCCGAAACGGATGATAACGTACCGCTCGACTTGGGAACACCGACCGACGGCGCCGGTGCGGTTACGACCGGCGATCAACCGCAGACGTCGACGACGGAAAACGCCGCACGCGCCATCGAGCCGCAACAATTCGGTCTGCCCGACACCGTCACCGGCGCGCCGCTCGAACGCGCGGAGCCGCGTGCCCCGCTGTCAGAGCCGGAGAAGCAAGCGAAGGCGACCGCCGGGCCGACCATCCTCTATCGCCCCGTGGCGATCGCCGCCGGTGTGATCCAGTTCGACAAGCTCACGCTGCAGATCGATGGCATCGAGCCCGAGCAGGCAGAGAGAACCTGCGAAACCGGGGGGAAGAGTTGGCCCTGCGGCATCGTCGCACGGACGGCCTTCAGAAACTTCCTGCGCGCACGTGCGGTCAGCTGCGACATGCCCGAGGGAAGCGCCGGCACATCGGCCACTGCTTCCTGCTCTCTCGGTGGACAGGATCTCGCAACCTGGCTCGTCGACAACGGCTGGGCGACGCCGGTACCCGGCTCGCCGCTGAAGAAGCGGGCCGACGCCGCGCACCAGGCGAAGCTCGGCTTCTATGGCGAAGATCCGCGCGACCTCAGTCACACGCCGATGACGTTTGACGACCCAACGCTCGGCACCGGGATGGACGAGCCGCAGCCGGACTTGTAAACAGCCGCGGCAATTCCCAGCTCTCAACCGTCCAGATCATCTGATCGTTGAGACAGTGAGATGATCCAACTCTTTGAAACTATGCAATTCCGGATGAAAAACCGCTTCACGCCGTTCCCGGAATTGCGCTACCGCTGGAAAGACCCATGCTGCCAAGCCTCAGCCACCACGAAGCGCTCATCTATGTCATGGTGATGATGTCGGCGGTCGACCGCGAGATGAGCGACGACGAATTCACCCGCATCGGCCGGCTGGTGCAGTTCCTGCCGGTCTTCGAGGGGTTCAACGAGGATCAGCTCGTCCATATCGGCCACGAATGCTCCGCCCAGCTCGCGGCCCCCGAGGGGTTGGACATCGCTCTGGAAATCGTGCGCGAGGCGCTTCCGGAAAAGTTCCATGAGACGGCCTACGCACTTGCCGTCGAGATCGCCGCCGCGGACCAGCGCATTCGCAACGAAGAGATCCGGCTGTTGCAGTTGCTGCGCGACCGCCTCGGTCTCGACAAGCTCACCTGCGCCGCCATCGAACGAGGGGCGCTTGCCCGCTTCCGCCGGTAGCTCATCATTTCCTGGCGTTCACGCCAAGCTGTCTACAGCGCTGCGCGTCTTATCAGACGCGCAAAGGTCGCTGTAGCACTTTGAATTGCTGCATGTTTTTGACCTTTGATCGGGTACGATTAAAGGAAACATGCAGTGGGCGCTCAATAGATGCCGTTGGGGAAGTAGCGCAGGTAGATTTCCTCGAGCCGGCCGCTGCGCGAAAGCGCCAGCAGCGCGTGGTCGATCGCCTGGGTCAGCGCCGGTTCGGATTTGCGGTTCATGATCGTCAGGCCTTCACCGAGAAAGCGTTGCGAGAAATAGGCACCATCGACGAGTGCGCAGCAGCCCCCGGCAGTCGTGCCTGAGATCCAGAAGGAAAGCTGCAAACCGTCGGAAAAGACCGCCGGCACCTCACCCTTCTGCAGTGCCGTGAGCATGGCATCGCGATCTGGGAAGACCTTGGCCCCGATACTCGGGAAGAACGCCTTGAACATGGCCTCATGGGTGGTGCCCGCCACGACACCGACCGTTTTTTTCCTGAGGTCCTTCGGACCCGTCACGGCGCCGGCCGCCTTGGTGTTGACGGCTAAGCGGGCCGGAAGCCGCATGAAGGCGCGCGAGAAGCCGAAGCGCTGGCGCAGTTCCGGGCCGACGGCGATACCGGCGGCAACCGCTTCGCCCTGCCCCTGCTCCAGCGCCGGCAGCAGTTCCGCATAGGTCACTGCCTGGATCTGGCATTTGGCTTCGATGTCGAGCTCGCGGCAGATCTCGCGCACGAGATCGACGTGAAAACCGGAGAGCTTGCCGGACTGATCGATGAAGTTGAACGGCGGAAAGTCGACCGTCGTCAGGAAGCGCAAGCGCGCAAGGCCCGTGAGATCGGGCTTGGCGATGCGTTCGCGCGCATCGAACAGAATGGGCAGGTCCCTGGGCTGGGCCGCAAGCGGCGTTGCGATCAGGGACGCGCAGAGAGCGAACAGGGAAAGAAATCTCATGGGCAGCGGGCCGGCACGGTTCTTGTCTCAGGGGCGGCGCTTGGAACCGCGGGATGATTCATCGAGCGGTAAAGTAACCGTCCGCAAGGCAACTGGCCATAGGTCTCGCTCGAACGAGGCAAAAGAGGCTTCAGGAAGGATTGGAGCGGGTGATCGGGATCGAACCGACGACATCAAGCTTGGGAAGCTGGCGTTCTACCACTGAACTACACCCGCGATGCCTGCGAAATTTCCCGAACCGGGACGATCTGTCAAGGACCCTTGCGCGGTATCGCACGAGGGTCCCGTGCAAAATCCCTACTCGGCGCGGAAATGTTTCGAAAGCTTCAGGCCCTGGGCCTGGTAGTTGGAGCCGACGCCGAGGCCGTAGAGACCGTCAGGACGCTCCAACATGTGTTCATAGATCAGGCGGCCGACGATCTGGCCATGTTCGAGGATGAACGGCACCTCGTGGCTGCGCACTTCCAGAACGGCGCGGCTACCGCTGCCACCGGCAGAGGCATGGCCGAAGCCGGGATCGAAGAAGCCGGCATAGTGCACGCGAAACTCGCCCACCAGCGGATCGAACGGCGTCATCTCGGCCGCGTAAAGCGGCGGCACATGCACCGCTTCGCGCGAGACGAGGATGTAGAACTCGTCCGGATCGAGGATCAGCTCGTCGCGTCCGCGGCTGTAGAGCGGCTCCCAGAAATCGAAGATCTTGTGCTGCGCCTTCTTGTCGACGTCGATGACCGCGGTGTGGTGTTTGCCACGGTAGCCGATCAGACCCTCCGGACCGGTGCCCTTGAGGTCGATCGACAGCGCAATGCCGCCGCCGCTGACATTCGGGCGTTCGCTCGCCACCAGCACGTCGCTTTCATGCAGCGCCAGCAGCTCCTGTTCGGAGAGCAGCGACTGGCCCATGCGGAAGCGGATCTGCGACAGGCGCGAACCACGGCGCACGACGATCGGGAAGGTGCGCGGGCTGATTTCGAGATAGAGCGGACCGCTATAGCCGGCAGGAATCTTGTCGAACTCCTGGGCGCGGTCGGTGATCACGCGGGTGAAGATGTCGAGGCGGCCGGTCGAGCTTTTCGGATTGGCCGAGGCCGACATGCCCGCAGGCAGCGCCAGGCTCTCCATCAACGGCACGATGTACACGCAGCCGGTTTCAAGCACGGCACCGTCGGTGAGATCGACGACATGCAGCTTCAGCCGGTCGAGCTTGTCGGCGACGAGGTGGGACGGGCCGGGCATGAAGCTCGCGCGGACGCGGAAAGCCTTGGCGCCAAGGCGCAGGTCGAGGCTTGCCGGCTGGATCTGATCGTCATCCAGCGGCCTCTCGCTCTTCAGGCGCCCCGTTTCGAGCAGCGCGGCAATCGCGCGGTCGGCCAAAATCCCAGTATCGCGGGCCATTGCAGTCCTCTTTCCAGTTGCGAGACAAAACCAAACTCCGGGAATTGACGCAAGCGCACCCTAGCAGTATTGAAGCTTTATCCCGTGGTGATTTGGCCGGTCGGCTTGCAGCCACGTTAAACAAGTAGCTAAAAAGGCCGGGTGTCAAACCGGCCCGTTTTTGCGGCCGGTTTTTTTGTTTTTGAAGGTGATCGTCACATGAGCAAAAACTGGCGCCCGGCAACCCAACTCGTCCACGGCGGAACCACCCGCTCGCAGCATGGCGAGACGTCCGAGGCGATCTTCCTCACCCAGGGCTTCGTTTACGAGACATCCGAGGCGGCAGAAGCGCGTTTCAAAGGCGAGACCGAAGGCTTCATCTATGCCCGCTACGGCAGCCCGACCAACGACATGTTCGAAAAGCGCATGTGCATGCTGGAAGGCGCCGAAGACGCGCGGGCCACGGCTTCGGGCATGGCCGCCGTTTCTGCGGCAATCCTCTGCCAGCTGAAGGCTGGCGATCATATCGTTGCCGCCCGTGCGCTGTTCGGCTCCTGTCGCTGGGTGGTCGAGACGCTGGCGCCGAAATACGGCATCGAATGCACGCTGGTCGATGGACGCGATCTCGCCAACTGGGAAAAGGCGATCCAGAAGAACACCAAGGTCTTCTTCCTGGAAAGCCCGACCAACCCGACGCTCGAAGTCATCGACATCGCCGGTGTGGCCAAGCTCGCCAACCAGATCGGCGCCAAGGTCGTCGTCGACAACGTCTTTGCGACGCCACTCTTCCAGAAGCCGCTGGAACTCGGCGCCCATATCGTCGTCTATTCCGCCACCAAGCATATCGATGGCCAGGGCCGCTGCCTCGGCGGCGTCGTGCTTGCTGACAAGGAATGGATCAACGAGAACCTGCACGACTACTTCCGTCATACCGGCCCGGCCATGTCGCCGTTCAATGCCTGGACGCTGCTGAAGGGCATCGAAACCCTGCCGCTGCGCGTGCGCCAGCAGACGGAAACCGCGCGCCGCGTCGCCGACTTCCTGGCGGAGCAGCCGCAGGTGGCGAAGGTCATCTATCCCGGCCGCAAGGATCACCCGCAGGCCGACATCATCGCCAAGCAGATGACCGGCGGCTCCACCCTCGTCGCGTTTGAACTGAAGGGCGGCAAGGATGCGGCCTTTGCGCTGCAGAATGCGCTCGAGATCGTGCGCATCTCCAACAATCTCGGCGACTCCAAGAGCCTGATCACCCATCCGGCAACGACCACGCACAAGAACCTGACCGACGAGGCCCGCGAAGAGCTGGGCATTTCCGCCGGCACGGTGCGTTTCTCGGCCGGCATCGAAGACAGTGAGGATGTCGTCGAGGATTTTGCCCGCGCGCTTAAGGCCGTCAAAGCCTGAGGCAACGAAAAGATACGGCCGCCACGACAGACGGCGGCCGTCGATCCCCCGTGGCTCATGCAGCGGGCGCCCCGCCATCCAAAATGGCTTCACCAGCGGGATCGAGCGGGTTCGAACAGCCGATCCGGATACCCGCAAGCCATTGCCCCAGAATGGGTATGCACAATCTTGCCGTTATTCTTGACGAAACCATCTTGCTGTAGAATACCCTGAAAGACCGAAGCAAGGTGTTGCCCATGTATCGCGCTTTGACCCGCGACATAGAAGTTACGGTGGAGCCGTACTATCTCGAAGAGCAGTCGGACCCCGATGACGGCCGCTATGTCTGGGGCTATCGCATTGTCATCTCAAACCATTCGGGCGCAGCCGTGCGGTTGATGACCCGCTACTGGCATATCACCGATGAGAATGGGCAGGTCGACGAGGTCAGCGGTCCCGGCGTGATCGGCGAACAGCCGCTACTCAACCCCGGCGACACCTACGAGTATTCGTCCG
Organism: Ensifer sp. R-19; assembly: GCF_049905105.1. Lineage (NCBI taxonomy): Bacteria > Pseudomonadati > Pseudomonadota > Alphaproteobacteria > Hyphomicrobiales > Rhizobiaceae > Ensifer > Ensifer sp. R-19. The sequence goes on along the minus strand of NZ_CP184569.1, from coordinate 162,358 downwards.
GCTGCCCGCTGGATACGCCGTCGGGCGTGATGTTCGGCCACTACAGTATGGAAGCGGAAGGCGGAGAGACCTTCAACGTGGCCATCCCCGCCTTCTCGCTCGATTCACCCGGGCTCGTGCGTACCCTGAACTAGCTGACCCGGCGTGCACCCGCTACTGCGGACGCACTTCGCTTGCCTCGAAACGATAGGTCGTCGAGCAGAATTCGCAGGTGACCTTCACGGCCCCATCCTCGATGGTGCTTTCGATATCATCAGTGTCCAGATTGGCGAGCACCGAACGCAGCTTCTCGCGCGAGCAGCTGCAACGATCAAAGACCGCCTGCGGCTCATAGACGCGAACGCCGCGCTCGTGAAACAGCCGGTAGAGCAAGCGCTCGGTTCCGACCATCGGGTCGGTCAGCTCGTCGGTGTCGATCGTCTCGACCATCACCTTGGCTTCCGCCCAGAGATCGTCATCGTCGAAGACGCCTTCCCCGTCATCGCCATCGCCGCCGGAAAGATCAGGCTGGCGCATGCGCTCCGGCGCTTCCGGCAGGAACTGCGCGACCATGCCGCCGGCACGCCAGCGATGGCGCGGCTTTCCGCTTTCATCGCGGTCGAGCAGCTCGGCAACGCCGAGCCTGACCTTGGTCGGGATCTGCTCCGACTGGCGGAAATAGACGCCGGCGATTTCTTCCAGCGTGGCGCCGTCCAGCGCAACGATACCCTGATAGCGCTGAGTATGAGCGCCCTGGTCGATGGTGAAGGCGAGTACGCCCTTGCCAAGCAGTTCATGCGAAAGGGTGCGGCCATCCTTCTCGGCGTCGGCAAGCGCATCTGCATCGTAGCGGGCATAGGCGCGCACGCGATCCGGCGTCGAGAAGTCGGCGACGACGAGATCGACCGGACCATCGCCTTTCGTCTGGACGATCAGCTTGCCTTCGAACTTCAGCGAAGTGCCGAGCAGAACCGTCAGCACGACGGTTTCGGCAACGAGCCGCGCGACCGGAAGCGGATAGTTGTGGCGCTCCAGAATTGCGTCGAGCATCGGGCCGAGCTGCACGGCGCGGCCGCGCACGTCGAGGCCTTCCACCTGGAAAGGCACGACGTGATCGTCACCGGCGAAGTCGAATTCACCAAGCCCTGGCGTCATGTCAGTCATGTCTTGCTCCTTGCCTCAGCAACTGCGTTGCGCCGGGGACATTCCTGTCCCCCGGCGCAACGTGCCCGCTGTCTCAATCGATCCCGCGATAAACGGATTGTCCACCGGATATGTGCCATCAGCCATTGCGCCGCGCACCACCCGTGGCAGTCGGCGCTTCACTGTTGCCAGGAGCGCCCTGCAGCCGCCTAGATCGTGTCGCACGGCGGCAATGTCAATAGCCGGCCTCACAGCCGCCGAAGCCCTGCGCCATCGCGCTCACCGCGGTGCTCGCAGGGGCCTAGACGAGCCCCATGCACCAGGCGATGATCGACTTCTGCGCATGCAGGCGGTTTTCGGCCTCATCGAAGACCACCGACTGCGGGCCGTCGATCACCTCGTCGGTCACCTCCTCGCCGCGGTGCGCCGGCAGGCAATGCATGAACAGCGCATCGGATGCCGCTTGCTTCATCAGCGCCTCGTTGACCTGATAGGGCTGGAAGACGTTGTGGCCGCGGGCACGATGCTCCTGGTTCATCGACACCCAGGTGTCGGTGACAACGCAATTGGCGTTGGCGACCGCCTGCTCGGCATCGTGACACAGCAGGATCTCGCCGCCGTTGTTGCGGGCCCAGTTCAGGATCTTGTCCTGCGGCTCGGAGCCGAGCGGCACGGCCATGTTCATGCGATAGCCGAAGCGGGCGGAGCCTTCGATCAGCGAGTGCAGCACGTTGTTGCCGTCGCCGGTCCAGGCGATCGTCTTGCCCTTCACCGGTCCGCGATGCTCCTCGAAGGTCATGATGTCGGCCATGATCTGGCACGGATGGGTGTCATCGGTCAGGCCGTTGATGACGGGTACCGTCGCGTGTTCTGCCAATTCCAGCAGGCGGCGATGGTCGGTGGTGCGGATCATGATCGCGTCGACATAGCGCGACAGGACCTTCGCCGTATCGCCGATCGTCTCGGCGCGACCGAGCTGCATCTCCGTGCCCGAAAGGAACAGGGTTTCGCCGCCGAGCTGGCGCATGCCGACATCGAAGGACACACGGGTGCGGGTGGACGGCTTTTCGAAGATCATCGCCAGCATCTTGCCGGCGAGCGGCTTCTCGGCGGTTCCGGCCTTGGTCGTCGCCTTTCGGACGCGGGCATCATCGATGATCGTCCGAAGATCGGCGGCCGTCATGGCCGAAAGATCGAGAAAGTGTCTGGTGCCTGCCATCGTACTCGGTTCCTCAAAAAATCGAACCTATGTGCGCCACGCAGCGGCGTGAACGCACGAAGGTCATTCTACCATCCTGGGTCAGTCTTGGCCCTATCGGTCAGGCCGCAGCGTTACCACTTGCCTTCCGCACTGCTTCGGCGGCGCGCTCGATGCGTGCGAGGCCCTCGCGTGCTTCCTCCGCCGTCACCGTCAACGGCGGCAGCAGGCGCAACACGTTGTCGCCGGCCGGCACGGCCAGGAGCTTCTCGGCGCGGATCTCCTTCAGGAGATCCGCCGAGGGGCCCTTTACCTTGATGCCCAGCATCAGGCCATCGCCGCGGATATCTTCGATGATATCGGGATAGCGATCCTTCAGCGAAGCAAGACCCTGGCGGAAGACGAGCGCGACGTCGCGCACATGGGCGAGGAAGCCATCAGCGAGGATGACGTCGAGCACGGCGTTGCCGACGGCCATCGCCAGCGGATTGCCGCCATAGGTCGAGCCATGCGTGCCCGCCACCATGCCGGCGGCCGCCTCTTCCGTCGCCAGGCAAGCGCCGAGCGGGAAGCCGCCACCGATGCCCTTGGCAACGGCCATGATATCCGGGCGGATGCCCGTCCACTCATGGGCAAAAAGCTTGCCGGTGCGGCCGACGCCGGTCTGAACCTCGTCGAGGATCAGGAGCAGGCCGAATTCGTCGCAGAGGGCGCGCAGTTCCTGCATGAATTCCTTGGTCGCGGGACGGATGCCGCCCTCGCCCTGGATCGGCTCGATCAGGATCGCGGCGGTCTCCTCGGTGATCGCATTCTTGACGGCTGCGAGGTCGCCGAACGGAACCTGGTAAAACCCTGGGGCCTTTGGCCCGAAACCTTCAATGTACTTTTGCTGACCACCGGCGGCGATCGTCGCGATCGTGCGGCCGTGGAAGGCGCCCTCGAAGGTGATGATGTGAAACTTCTCCGGCTGGCCTTTGGCGAAGTGGTAGCGCCGCGCCGTCTTGATCGCGCATTCCAGCGCTTCCGCACCGGAATTGGTGAAGAAGACCCGATCAGCAAAGGTTACGGCGGCCAGGCGGCGTCCAAGACTTTCCTGACCGGGAACCTCGTAAAGGTTGGAAAGGTGCCAAACCTTCTCGGCCTGCGCCTTCAGCGCCTCGACGAGATGCGGATGCGCATGGCCGAGCGAGTTCACGGCAACGCCGGCAGCGAAGTCGAGATAGCGCGAGCCGTCTTCGGCGATTAGCCAGACGCCCTCTCCTCGCTCGAAACGCAACGGCGCGCGCATGTAGGTATCGTAAAGCGGCGTGGTTGCAGTCATGCGAGGCTCTCCTTCACTCCAATCGGCATCGGTCCCGCTGCTTCATGCGGCCCGATAAAAATCAAAAATGCCGCCTTTCGGCGGCGCAGGCACTATTCCTATTTCGCACTGCAATGTCAACAAAACCAAGCCTTGCAGCGCGGTAACGAGATCCATTTCCCTGCGACGAAAAAATCGGCCGGTAGGGCTTGCAAAAATGCAACGCCAGCCGAGCAAGTTGGGGAAAACTACGAAATCGATTCGGCGTGAATCCCGGGACTCTTGCCACGGAGTCCGGCGGTCAGTACGTTAACATTCAATTACTAGACGCATGCGGCGGACCTAGTCACCAAAAGAGTTATCGCGTTTGCAACCTCGAGATTCAACCGGGGTGCGGTGAGGGATTCTGCCATCCCCAACGCTGAGAACGGAGAGTGCAGAAATGAACTGGACTGACGAGCGGGTGGAGAAACTGAAGAAGCTTTGGTCCGAGGGCCTAAGCGCAAGCCAGATCGCGGCACAGCTCGGCGGCGTCAGCCGTAACGCTGTCATCGGCAAGGTTCATCGCCTGAGCCTTCCAGGCCGCGCCAAAGCCGGCGGCAGCGCCACTGCGGCGGCCCGCCCGAAGCGGCCGACCTCGGCGCCGCGCGCTCCGAACTACGCCTCGCGCGTTTCGACCCGCACCGTTGCCCGTCCGTCCGGCGCCACCGTTCTCAAGGAGGAGATCGAAGTCGATCTCGTTGCCGAGCAGGATTTCAGCATCCAGACCGACGTGGTCGTGCCAATGTCGCGCCGCCTCGAGCTGACCCAGCTCACCGAACGCACCTGCAAGTGGCCGATCGGCGACCCGCTGAAGGAAGAGTTCCATTTCTGCGGCAACGATTCCCCGGAAGCTTCGCCCTATTGCAGCTTCCATGCGCGGCTTGCCTACCAGCCGTCCGCCGAGCGCCGTCGGATGCGCTAAGGATCCGCACAGGACCAAAACGAAAGGGGCCGATCGGCCCCTTTTTTATTGACTTCTGTTTGCCCTTCTCAGCTTTCGAGCGAGTAGCCGGCGCCGCGCACGGTGCGGATGACATCAGGCATGGTCGAGAAGTTCAGCGCCTTGCGCAGGCGGCCGACATGCACGTCGACGGTCCGCTCGTCGACATAGATGTCGTGGCCCCAGACGCCGTCCAGCAACTGCGAGCGCGAGAAGACACGGCCCGGAGAGGACATCAGGAACTCCAGCAGGCGGAACTCCGTCGGCCCCAGGCGAACTTCGCGGCTGCGACGATGGACGCGATGGGTTTCCCGGTCGAGCTCGATGTCGCCGCAGCGCAGCAGCGTCGAGAGAACTTCGGGCTTCGCCCGGCGGAGCATCGCCTTGACGCGGGCCATCAGCTCCGGCGTGGAGAAGGGCTTGACCACATAGTCGTCGGCCCCGGTCGCGAGACCGCGAACGCGCTCGCTTTCCTCGCCGCGCGCCGTCAGCATGATGATCGGCAGCCGCTCCGTCTCCGGGCGCTGGCGCAACCTACGGCAAAGCTCGATGCCGGAGACGCCAGGCAACATCCAGTCGAGGATCAGAAGGTCGGGCAGGCGTTCCTGTAGCCGGATCTCCGCCTCGTCACCCCTGAGGATCGTATCGACGTCGAAGCCTTCAGCTTCCAGATTGTAACGCAGCAGGACGCTCAGCGCCTCTTCGTCTTCGACCACGGCGATTTTTGGCAACATCAGGTAACGTCTCCTTACCGCGAGCGCCGTGCGGGTCCAGCGGACCGGCCGGCACTCAGACACTCTAAATCTGGAGCACCCCCGCCAATTTCAAAGGCGGTGCGAAAAGCCGCATGCTTCAGATGCAGGAATTCGGGGCCGCGACCGAAGCCGCGACCGGATGATATTCATGGGGCATGCATTGCGAACGGCGCGTTTAACGCCAGAGCGGGATGGGGAAAAGTGTATGCGGTTGTCCCCCGCATCCCGCTCAAACCTTCTAGTCGTTGACCGAGCCCAACGTCGACGTGTTGTCATCCTTCGGGCGCTCACCTTCCGGCTGGGCACCCGTCGCCATGTAATAGATCGTCTCGGCGATGTTGGTCGCGTGGTCGCCGATACGCTCGATGTTCTTGGCACAGAACAGAAGATGCGTGCAGGGCGTGATGTTGCGCGGATCTTCCATCATGTAGGTGAGCAGCTCGCGGAACAGCGAGGTGTAGATCGCGTCGATCTCCTCGTCGCGTTCGCGAATGCTGTTGGCCTTTTCCGGCGAACGCGAGGCATAGACGTCGAGCACTTCCTTGAGCTGCACCAGAGCGAGCTCGGCGAGATGCTCGAGACCGCGGGCGAGCTTGCGCGGGATGCCGGAACCGGCAACCGCGATCACGCGCTTGGCAGTGTTCTTGCCGAGGTCGCCGACACGCTCCAGGTCGGAGGCGATGCGGATCGACCCCATGATCTCGCGAAGGTCGGCGGCGACCGGCTGGCGCTTGGCGATCGTGACAATCGCCTTCTCGCCGATCTGGCGCTCGGCATCATCGAGAACAGTGTCGTCCGAGATTACCTTCTGCGCCAGCGCCAGGTCGGAATTGACCAGGGCGCGGACGGATTCGGCGACCATCTGCTCGGCGAGACCGCCCATTTCCGAGATGCGGCGCGTCAGGTACTTCAGTTCTTCGTCATAGGCGGACATGATATGCATGGACATGATCGTCGATCCTTACAGGCGCTTTCCAGTGACTGTTGCAGCCGTGATTGGCCTCAGCCGAAGCGGCCCATGATGTAATCCTGGGTGCGCTGGTCATCCGGATTGGTGAACATCTTGTCGGTGTCGTTCTCCTCGACAAGATTGCCGAGGTGGAACATGGCGGTGCGCTGCGAAACGCGGGCGGCCTGCTGCATCGAGTGGGTCACGATGACGATCGTGAAGTTCGTGCGCAGTTCGTGGATGAGTTCCTCGACCTTGGCGGTCGCGATCGGGTCGAGTGCCGAGCAGGGCTCGTCCATGAGGATGACTTCCGGGCTGACGGCAACAGCGCGTGCGATGCAAAGGCGCTGCTGCTGACCACCGGAAAGGCCGGTACCCGGCTCCTGCAGGCGGTCCTTCACCTCGTTCCACAAACCTGCCTTCTGCAGGCTGGTCTCGACCACCTCGTCAAAGTCCGCCTTGGTGCGGGCAAGTCCGTGGATGCGCGGACCGTAGGCGACGTTGTCGTAGATCGACTTCGGGAACGGGTTCGGCTTCTGGAAGACCATGCCGACGCGGGCGCGCAGCTCGACCACGTCAATGGTCGGGTCGTAGATGTCGTCCTCATCGAGCGTGATCTTGCCGGTGACGCGGCAGTTCTCGATGGTGTCGTTCATGCGGTTCAGCGTGCGCAGGAAGGTCGACTTGCCGCAGCCCGACGGACCGATCAGCGCCGTTACCGTGTTCTCGCGGATGTTGAGGTTGACGTCTAAAAGCGCCCGCTTCTCGCCGTAGTAGACCGACACATCCTTGCCGATCATCTTGAAGGGAACCGTGTTCATTTTCTGATCCAAGGCTTTCTCGACCGCTGCTTCTGACATGATGTTCATAGTAATTACCTCACTACCAACGGCGCTCAAAGCGACGTCGCAACAGAATGGCGCCAAGGTTCATGACGACGAGGAAGATGAGAAGAATGATGATCGCGCCGGAGGTGCGCTCGACGAAGGCGCGTTCCGCCTCGTTGGCCCACATGTAGATCTGCACCGGCAGCGCTGTCGACGGCTCCATCGGCGAACCGGGATAGTCGACGACGAAGGCGACCATGCCGATCAACAGCAACGGCGCGGTTTCGCCAAGCGCATGGGCAAGGCCGATGATCGTACCGGTCAGAATGCCCGGCATCGCCAGCGGCAGAACGTGGTGGAAGATGGTCTGCATCTTCGAGGCACCGAGACCGAGCGCCGCCGAACGGATGGACGGCGGAACCGCCTTCAAGGCCGCGCGGGTGGCGATGATAATCGTCGGCAGCGTCATCAGCGTCAGCACGAAACCGCCGACGACGGCTGCCGAACGCGGCATGCCGGCAAAGTTGATGAAGACGGCGAGACCCAACAGACCGTAGACGATCGACGGAACGGCCGCGAGGTTGTTGATGTTAACCTCGATCAGGTCGGTGAGCCGGTTCTTCGGAGCGAACTCCTCAAGATAGATCGAGGCGGCAACGCCGATCGGCAACGACAGCACGAGCACGATCAGCATCATGTAGAACGAGCCGAGGGCGGCAACGCCGACGCCCGCCGCTTCAGGACGGCTGGAGGCGCCGAAGGTGAAGATGCCGGTGTTGAAGCTCTTCTTCAGGACGCCGGCGCTTGCGAGCTCGTTCATCCAGGTGACCTGCTGGTCCTTGACCTTGCGCTTGCTCTCTTCGACCTTGAGGTCGATCTGCCCCTTGTTGGCGGAGTCGATGTTGGCTTCGGCCAAAAGGGTGACCGGAATGGTCTTGCCGATGATGGACGGATCCGCCACGACCATGTCGCGCAAGAGCGTACGGGAGCTCGCAGAAACCATGTCGGTCGCCTGCTTGACCAGCGGCCGTTTGGTCGCATCGATGCCGAGCTGCTTGACGAGCGCATCACGCACCAGCAGCGGATAGTTGGCGGTCATCAGTACCTTGCTGTCGGTCGTGCGTTCGCCGTTGGGGTCGATGACCTTTTCGGTGAATTCGATCGGCAGCGTGATCGTCGTCTGCTGGAACGCGGTGTAGCCGTTGGAAATGACGGTCCACAGCAGCAGCGCCAGGAAGAAGAGACCGGTGCTGATTGCCGCAATGCCGTAGGCGCGGAAGCGGCGCTCGGCGGCATAGCGACGCTTGATGCCGATATCGCGTTTTGCGGATTCAGGACGGGCGGAGATCCGGACGGTCGGGGAAGCGATGTCGGTCATTCGTACTGTTCCCGGTATTTGCGCACGATGTAGAGCGCGTAAATGTTGAGGCCGAGCGTGATGACAAAGAGCGTGATGCCCAGCGCGAAGGCCACCAGCGTCTGCGGCGAGGTGAACTCGAGGTCGCCCGTCAACTGGTTGACGATCTTCACGGTCACCGTCGTCATCGGCTCGAAGGGATTGATCTGCATGCGGGCCGCGACACCGGCTGCCAGCACCACGATCATCGTTTCGCCAACGGCACGCGATGCGGTCAGAAGCAGCGCGCCGACGATGCCGGGAAGTGCTGCCGGGAGAATAACCTTCTTGACCGTTTCCGAGCGGGTGGCACCGAGACCGAGCGAGCCGTCACGCAATGCGCGCGGCACCTGGGTGATGATGTCGTCCGAGAGCGACGACACGAACGGGATCAGCATGATGCCCATGACGATGCCTGCGGTGACCACGCTCTGCGCCTGGATGAAGTTCTGGTAATTGCCGGTGGCAAGACCGTTCAGCTGCGCCGAGATATCACGCAGGAACGGACCAACGGTCACGAGAGCGAAGAAACCGTAGACGATGGTCGGGATGCCGGCGAGGACTTCGAGCAGCGGCTTTGCGGTCGAACGCAAGCGCGGGCTTGCATACTCCGCCATGTAGATGGCTGCGAAGAGGCCGATCGGCACCGCAAAGAGCATGGCGACGAAGGCGATGTAGAGCGTGCCGGTGAGAAGCGGGATCAGGCCGAACTGGCCGGAGGCGCCGCCGCTGCCGGCAGCAGCGAAACGCGGATCCCAGACCGTGCCGAAGAAGAACTCGAACGGCGAGACCATGGTGAAGAAGCGGCCGGCTTCCGACAGCATCGAGGCGACGATGCCGACCGTCGTCAGGATGGCGATGGAAGACGCGACGATCAGCGCGCCGAGAATGACCCGCTCGACCTGGTTGCGTGCACGGAAGCGGGTGGCGATGTTGCGGATGGCGTAGATGCCGCCAGCAATCGCGATCAACAGTACGGCCGCGGTCATCAGCCAACGGTTGGTGGCGGTCATCGCGTTGAAATGCTGGGCGACGGTGACCATGTAGGGCTCGCCTTCGCCGGCCAGGGCGACGCCCTTGGCTGCGAGCGTCGAGCGGAGATTGGCGGCACCGCTTTCGAGTGCCGCGACCTCCTCGCCGCTCAGGCGCAGCAGACCACCGGCAACGGACTTGACCTGGCCGAGCGCGAGCTGAACCGCGGCGGTCCCCTGGCTCTGGACGGTGTCCGGCAGGGCCGAGCGCGTGCTCCCGTCAATATAGATAGGAGCGGTAATCAGCCAGGCGCCGAGAACGAGCGCCGCCGGCAGCATCGCCCAGATAGCGACGTAGCTACCGTGATAGCCCGGCAAGGAATGAAGGTTGGAGAGCTTGCCGCCAGCCTGCGCCAGCGAACGTGCGCGACCGGCAAAATAGGCAATGAAACCAATAACAATAATTAGCAAAAGAAGGAGCGAGGTACTCATCCGCACGTCTCCCCGGTATCGCCCGTCATGGGCCGCCGGCAAATCGAATGAAGGCATGCCCCGGCGCGAAGGATATCGCGCCGGGGCTTGTCGTTATCAGAGCATGTTGCCGGCTGCGAAAGCCTTGCGGATTTCTTCGCGTTCGGCGTCCGGAGCAGCAACCAGGCCGTACTCGGCGAGCGGGCTGTCCGGGCCGATCATCTGGTCGTTGATGAAGAACTCAACATATTCCTTGAGGCCCGGGATAACGCCGAGGTGTGCCTTCTTGACGTAGAAGAACAGCGGGCGGGAAACCGGGTACTCGCCGGAAGCGATCGTTTCGGTCGACGGTACGATGCCGTTGACGGTCGCGACCTTCAGCTTGTCGGCGTTGTTTTCGTAGAACGACAGGCCAAAGACGCCGATGCCGTTCTTGTTGGCAGCGATACGGGCGAGCGTCTCGGTGTAGTCGCCGTCGATGTCGACAGCCATGCCGTCCTTGCGGACCGCGACGCACTTGCTGTGCTGCTGCTTTTCATCGGCAACGGCAGCCTTGATGACGTCAACGGCGCCGGCGTTCTTGCAGCCTGCAGCCAGGATCTTCTCTTCGAAGACTTCGCGGGTGCCGTGCTTTTCGCCCGGGATGAAGGCGGCGATTTCAACTTCCGGAAGGGCGGAGTTGACTTCCGACCACTTCTTGTAAGGGTTGGCAACGAGCTTGCCGTCGACGACGACTTCAGCAGCGAGAGCCTTGTAGAGGTCTTCCGGCTTCAGGGCGAGGTCGGCATTGCCGGCGTCGGTCGCGAAGACGATACCGTCATAGCCGATCTTGACTTCCTGGATTTCGGTCACGCCAGCGGCCTTGCAGGCCTCGACTTCGCTGTCCTTGATCTTGCGCGAGGAGTTGGCGACGTCGATGGTGTCCGGGCCGACACCCTTGCAGAATTCCTTCAGGCCGGCCGAGGAGCCGCCAGATTCAACGACCGGGGTCTTGAAGTCGGGGAAGGTCTCGCCGAACGTCTCGGCTACGATCTTGGCGTAGGGAAGAACGGTCGAGGAGCCAGCGACCTGAACCTGGTCACGGGCGGCGGCTGCGCCGGCAAATGCGGCTGACGCTACCAGCGCCGCGACAGTGAGTTTAAGAGCTTTCATAAAAGTTCTCCCGGAATGGGCTTGTGTTGGTGTGCGCCAAGCGTTGCAGCGCTCTTCGCCGTCTTATCGGCTGCCCCTAGTTAGCTGCCGATGGCCACACCTTTTATGTCAGTTTGACGAAACATTTATGACAGCTCATGTCATTGAAAATGCTAAGGGAAAATGAACGGTCCCGGGTTTTCCCGCGCCAATATGTCAGAACCGGACCGTAAAAGTCGTACCTTTGCCGATCTCAGAATGGATCAGCAGCCGGGCACGGTGCCGAGTGAGGATGTGCTTGACGATGGCAAGGCCCAATCCGGTGCCCTTTTTCGAGCGGCTCGCCTCGACATTGACCCGATAAAAACGCTCGGTAATGCGCGGGACATGCTCGGCGGGGATGCCCGGCCCATAGTCCTTCACGATCACCTCGGCCTGTGCGCCTTCTTCGCCGCCACGCAAGGTTATGTCGACCTTCTTGCCCTCCTGGCCGTACTTGCAGGCATTCTCGATCAGGTTCTCGAAGACTTCGATGAGTTCGTCGCGATCGCCCTGTACGATGACGGGCTTGTCCGGCACCACGAGAGAGACAGTGACGTCGAGGTCCTTCGCCAGCGGCAGGAGGCTGTCGCGGACATGGCCGAGCAAGGGCGCAAGGTCCACCGGATCGTCTGGCGCGATATGCGAGCGCAACTCCAGCCGCGAGAGCGACAGGAGGTCGTCGACGAGGCGGCTCATGCGCGTGACTTGCTCATGCATGATACCGAAGAATTTTTCCTGCGCCTTCAAGTCGTTGCGCGCGGGCCCCTGGAGGGTCTCGATGAAACCGCGCAGCGATGCCAGCGGCGTGCGCAGCTCATGGCTGGCATTGGCCACGAAATCCGAACGCATGCGGTCGATACGGCGCGCCTGCGAGATATCGCGAAAGGTGATCAGGAAGATGCGGGGCGTTCGTCCCTCGCCGCCGATTTCGGCGGGTGCCACGCGCACGACATAGACGGCATCCGACGGCAGGCGCTCGGTATGCTCGATCTGGTTGGCCTTGCCGGTCGCCATCGTCTCGCGGATCATGTCGAGAACACCGGGCGAACGCACCCGGGCGGCCAGGTAAGTGTTCGGCGGAATGGTGCCGAAGGCTTTCTCCGCGGCGATGTTCTGGAAAACCACCGTCTCATCGGCGGCGACGACCAACACCGGCATGTCGAGCGCATTCAGCGCCGGCACCAGCGGATCGCTGGTCGGGCCATCGACGGCCACAGCCTTGGCCGGGCTCAAGATCACCGAGGCCGGCGCACTGCGGTTGAGCAGCGCCGCAACCAGAACGATCCAGAAGGGAAGCACGATAAGGAAATGGATGCCGGCAAAGGTCGCAAGGATCGCCAAAAGCAGGGTGAGGCCCAGCAGCCAGCGCTCAGCCTTCAGCCGCGGCACCAGGTCCCGCCAGAACGCTTTCGAACCGTCCACCTCGACATCCTCATGAATCACTTTGTCTTCCTCCCGGACCAAAATGATCGAGGAATAGCGATCCTTCATGACATGATTTTCACGACCGGCTTGAATCCGCAATGCAATTGTGGCCTCCTCCAAGGAAATCGGGCCTTGAGCACCGCGACTTTTCGGCGCTGCTTGGAGCTGCAGAAGTTTGAAAACGCGCATGATCCTGCCGATGATCGAAGCCGGTTTTCGGGCCCGTGCGCCAAGCCGAAAGGGCGAGCATATGGCGTTAGCGGAGACGACGGAAAAGGCGGAAAGCCGCGCAGTGGAGCTGCAGATCGACGGCAAGAGCCGCGTCTTCGACATCGACAATCCCGAGTTGCCGAAGTGGATCGACGACGCAGCGTTTTCGTCCGATGACTATCCCTACAAGAAGAAGCTCGACGAGGAAGAATATCTCGAGACGCTGGAGAAGCTTCAGATCGAGCTCGTCAAGGTTCAGCTCTGGCAGCAGAAAACCGGAAAACGCATCATCGCGCTGTTCGAGGGCCGCGACGCCGCCGGCAAGGGCGGCGCGATCCATGCGACCATGGGCAACCTGAACCCACGCTGGGCGCGCATCGTGGCGCTGACGAAGCCGACAGAGACCGAGCGCGGGCAATGGTATTTTCAGCGCTATGTCGCGACCATGCCGACGGCTGGGGAATTCGTGCTGTTCGACCGCTCCTGGTACAACCGCGCAGGCGTCGAGCCGGTCATGGGCTTCTGCACGCCCGAGCAGCACAAGCAGTTCCTGAAGCAGGCGCCTCGCTTCGAAAAAATGATCGTGCACGAGGATATCCAGTTCTTCAAATTCTGGATCAACATCGGCCGCGAGATGCAGCTCAAGCGCTTCCACGATCGCTGCCACGATCCGCTGAAGATCTGGAAGCTGTCGCCGATGGACATCGCCGCCCTCAACAAGTGGGACGACTACACGGCAAAGCGCAACGAGATGCTGAAGGCAACACACACGGAACACGCACCCTGGACCGTGGTGCGCGGCAACGACAAGCGACGCGCGCGCCTCAATCTCATCCGCCACATCCTCTCCACGCTCGACTATGACGGCAAGGACAAGAGCGCGATCGGTGAGGTCGACGACAAGATTGTCGGGTCCGGCCCGGGCTTTCTGAAGTAGCGCCCATACGACAGCGGCCGAAGGAGACGGCCGCGCCAGAGGGCGGCCAACGCGGTCAATTGGGGTCAGAGGCTCGAGGACGAAGAGGCCTCGTGCGGGACTTACTGGCCCGGAAGGACGCGTATGGCGTAGAGGGTGAGGCCCTTGCCCTCGCCGCTGATATCGCTGTTGATCACGATCCGGCCGGCGGAGTTCGGCGCAAGGCTGCGATCGAAGGTGATCTTGAACAGCATGTCGAGCCGCTCGTCATGCACCGTGAAGCGATGACGGCCGCATTCGCCGAGCGAAGAGAAATTGCACTCGACGGCAAACTCGGTCGTCTTGCCTGGCTGGGCCTGCACCGTCAGCGCCATGGTCGAGGTTTTGCCGGACAGCTGCGCCAGGACCGTTGCCGGGATTTCGATGGTGATGTCGCCTTCCGTTTCGGCAACCGAGGAAGTCAACTGGATGCGCTTGCCACCGTCGTCATCCACCGGCTCGGCCTTGGCGCGTGAGCCCGCCACGACCGCGGCAGTGTTTTCAGGCGCAAAGACTTCCACCCAGTCACCGGTGAAGCCCTGCTGGGCGCCGAGCGTTTGCAGACCGGCAGCGCCGTCGAAATCTTCCGATGCCACCGATGCCGGCGGGTTGGCGACGTTGGTGTCGCGTTCGGCCGCGGATTTCAGAAGATCATTGGTCTGCACCCACCAGGCGGCAGCACCTGCGGCTGCGGCAAGGGTGACGACCACCATGGTGAAGGACAGGAAGCGGCTGCGCTTGCGGCGGCGCTTTCGATCGGTATCTCCACGAACCTCGGGCGCGGCGGCGGCTTCCGCGCTCTTTGCAGCAGTATCCGCTGCCGCACGCGTCGAGACGACCGGACCATCACGGTCGGCCCGAAGGCCGCCGAGACTGCCGTCATTCGCCGCGGGACGGGACGCATCGGCGGCAAAGCCAGGCTCGCGGCGGTCCGCCGCCGGCGACTGCGCTTGGGCCTGAGGCCGGGATTGCGCTTGGGATTGCGGCTCGATACGCGCCTGCTCCGGGCCACGTGCGCGGACGTTATCATCGACACTGACGACGGGAGGTGTGGCAACGGGAGGCGCCGGTTGCCGAGCCCTGAGGGCGGCACGCTCCTCCGTTTCGATCGCATGGATCACCGCCTCCAGCCGATGGCGCTGCTGGGCGATGACGTTGACGTCCTCAATTCCCTGTTTCTGCAGCCCGGCTTCCAGCGCCTGGCGGGCCGACTGGTAGATGCGCGCGCGCGTTTCCGCGCTGGCGCGGTCGGAGCGCTCAAGCGCATTTCTGATCGCAGTCTCAAGTCCGCTCACATCAAGTCCTCTGTGTAGGCAGGGCTTTGGGCCTGCCGGCGCGCTCTAGCTGATCGGTACCCCTCGATCTTTCTCCAAGGGCCTAACGGTTAAATCTGGAGGCACGCCGTTGGTTTTGTTAACAATTGCGTAACCGCTGCTTTCGGAATCCGCAAGTCCGGCGGCCCGGTCGACCGGCCAAGCCCGGGGAAAACGCGACAACTTCGCAGGCACAATGCAGGATAAGCCGGCGTCGCCGGCGCGAAAACCACCTCTTTGCAAGCGATGAACTTGCTGCTATCTGTTTTGACGTTTACGCAAACGTCAAAGTTTAACGCGCCAATCGAGGGATGGAGAAACCGATGCCGCTTCCGCCAATTCTTTCCGGAACGACGAGACTGCCGGTCGTCGGCGCGCCCCTGTTCATCATCTCCAATCCGCAGTTGACGATTGCACAGTGCAAGGCCGGCGTGATCGGCGCCTTCCCAGCACTCAATGCTCGTCCGCATTCGCAGCTCGACGAATGGCTTGCCGAGATCACCGAGACGCTCGCCGATCACGACGCCAAGAACCCGGGCCGGCGCGCCGCGCCCTTCGCCGTCAACCAGATCGTGCACAAGTCCAACGCGCGCCTCGAACAGGACCTGATGCTCTGCATCAAATACAAGGTTCCGGTAGTCATTTCCTCGCTTGGCGCCGTGCCCGAGGTCAACGCCGCGATCCATTCCTACGGCGGCATCGTGCTGCATGACATCATCAACAACCGCCACGCCAATTCGGCGATCCGCAAGGGCGCCGATGGCCTGATCGCCGTTGCTGCCGGCGCTGGCGGTCATGCCGGCACGCTTTCGCCGTTTGCGCTCATCCAAGAAATCCGCTCCTGGTTCGATGGCCCGCTGCTTCTTTCCGGCGCGATCGCCACCGGCGGCGCCATCCTGGCCGCCCAGGCGATGGGTGCCGACATGGCCTATATCGGCTCGCCGTTCATCGCGACGGAAGAGGCGCGCGCCACCGACGCCTACAAGCAGATGATCGTCGACAGCAACGCTGCCGACATCGTCTATTCCAATTATTTCACCGGCATTCACGGCAACTACCTGAAGCCCTCGATCGCTGCTGCCGGCATGGATCCGGACAATCTGCCGGAAGCAGATCCGTCGAAGATGGACTTTGGCGCCGCAACCGACAGCGCCAAGGCCTGGAAGGACATCTGGGGCTGCGGCCAGGGCATCGGCGCGGTCAGGGAAGTGACCTCCGTCGCCCGTCTCGTCGACCGGCTCGAGCGCGAATACGATGCGGCACGTACCCGCCTTGGCCTGAACGCCATGCCCGTCGCGGCCACCAACAAGGAATTTTCAAGTTCTCGAAACTGATGGCTTGAAATCTTGGCGCTTTGC
Source organism: Ensifer sp. R-19 (assembly GCF_049905105.1). NCBI lineage: Bacteria > Pseudomonadati > Pseudomonadota > Alphaproteobacteria > Hyphomicrobiales > Rhizobiaceae > Ensifer > Ensifer sp. R-19. The sequence goes on along the minus strand of NZ_CP184569.1, from coordinate 145,953 downwards.
GTTTATCAGCGCCTCACATTCGTTCCGCGGTCTTCCGCGGAACCGCCTCCGGGCCGCTTTAGCTCAGTCGGTAGAGCACATCATTCGTAATGATGGGGTCACGTGTTCGAGTCACGTAAGCGGCACCATTCTTCTCCGGAAATCAAATCGAACTCCATTCAGCAGCCTGGTGCGGTGGCTCCCAAGTCTGCGTTTCGGCGCTTTCGCTTGCGGCAAGGCGACCGTTTGCAGGTCGCGACGGAGAACGGCGCTATGCCGCGTGGATCTTCCAACCATTAGCCAGGTCCGACATGGCTCCAGGCGCACACACGCCGCCCAACCAAATTTCCAAACCCTTGGCGCTCGGCAATTGGCGCTTTTCCGGGAACCATAACCGCTTTGTATCCACGGCAATAAGCACCCCTTCATCATTCCCTATGGCGGCAAAGCCGGGAGAGGCCGGTCCGAGCGTTGCGACCCCGAACGTCCGGGCGGCCTCGGCAACGACACTCCCGACGTCTTCGGTCGGAAGTCCGACCTCGCTGAGGCAGGATAAATCAGCGCCGCTGAACGGCCGCTTTCCAGTCGGGCGGATTAGCCTCCGGCGGCCGATCAATTCCAGCACCGAGCTATCGGGACCATCGAAGTAGATGGATTTTGACTGCCAATGCCCCTCAAGAACGAAGCACTCTCCGCTATCCGGTTCCCGTTGGAGAGGCGTACGTTCCTTCAGCCATTCTATTGCGGCATCGAACCGATCATAGGGCACATTGAAAGCCAGGTGCACGCCGTGTGGTGCATCTCCAACGGCCGAGACCAGCCGGATTTCGCTCCATCCCACTTGGATGGAATTCCCGGCTGTCGGCAGTTTCAGCACATCGCGAAAGAAGGCTACGCTCTTCGAGACATCCGATGCAGGGAGTGTCAGTTTATTTATGCGCATGAAATCCGATCCCGACGACGCAATTAGCTTTTCGAGCTCCTTGTTACGACCTCAACATAAGTTGAGGTCAAGAAGCTCGCGATACCAATTCACCGCTGCCGGCGCCGTGTGCGCAAATGCCGGCCGTCGCCAACTGTCCTCCGGGCACGATGGCCGCGAGGGGCACTGGCACCGGCCGCGCATCAGCTTGGTCGGGATTATTGCGCCACTTTGACGCCCGGCGGCTGCCAGGTGCCCTGGCCCGCCGGCAAGATCGAAGGTGGCGTAGGCTTCGGCCAATATAGGCGCATCACGAGATAGATTTTGTCGTCCGGCGCCGGAAGCCAATTGGACTCCTTGTCCGCACCGGGGCTGTCTTTTTGGATGTACAGCGTCAGCGAGCCGTCCGCCCCCTTTTTCATCGCCGGCAACATCGGAGAGTTGATGAGGTAGCGATTGATCGGATTCTTGACCAAGAGCTGGCTCTTGCCGTCGTACATCGTAACGGACCAAAACGCATTCACTGGCGGCAACTGATCGGGTGCGAAGGTGATCGTGTAGTTGTGCTTGCTGGCGTCGAGCGGCTCACCGGTAGCGTCCGTTCGGGTATAGGGATACATGGCTTCCACGGCATCGTTGCCATAGAGACCGCCCTTGGCGGCGCCTGCCCGCATCAACCAATCGCCGTTGTAGAAGGCCTCGTCGCCAAAGAACGAGCCGATGTTCCAGCCGTTGATGTCCTTGTTTCCGCTGGCCAGCCATTTGTCGACTTTGTCATTTCCTTGCTTCATGGCCACCAGGAATTCGGCTTTGTGTTCGAGCGATAGCTCCTTGAACTCGAAGGTCTTGCCGGGGCCGATACCAATCTTGGCAAGTTTCACACGAACCGCCTTGTCCCTTGGCGTCTCAGGGACGAACTGCAGGGCCGCGTCGAGATACTGGAAGAAGTTATCCTTGATCCCGGCAGTGGTGGCAGGAAGGAACTCGATCTTGGGCGCGGCAAGCGGGGCGGGTTGTCGAAGGAAAGCGGAAAGCGGCTGCGCCTTGTAGCCGGCCTGAATTTTCTCGACGTTCGGCATGTCGTCGGGGTGGAAGAGCTGGGTACGGAAAGCCGCGAACGTGAACGGCGTCGTCGATCGGAAGACCTGCTTGATTCCGGGGGGCGTTTCCCCTTTCCAATCGGGGCCGACCACCAGATAGTCGCCCGGCTCGGTCCCCGTGGCGCGCGTGCCGATGTAGCCGAAATTGTAGGTGTTGCCGTCGATCAGCTGGACCGAGTAGTAGCGGTCCTTTTCGACCGTCGGCACAGAGATGACCATCGGTTCGGCGCGCAAATCCAGCCAGAGAATCGAGTAAGGCGTGTCGCTGTTCGGCGTGATGATTGCCGTGTCCGCCGGGGTGGCGACATGGTGCATGTTGTAAATTTCGTTGAACGGTGCCTTGAACTGCCCCGAGTTTCTGTCTACGGCATACTCCTGCATGACAGCATAGTTCATCACGAGCGGCAGGCCATAGATGAAGCCTTCCTCGGCAATGTCCTTGGCCTCGATGATGCCGGGATAGCTCTGCGCCATCAGCAGGCTTGGCCTCGCAATCGCGGCGCTAGCGGCGATCACCGCGGTGGATCGAAGTAGATCTCTCTTCGTCAGCATTTACCGTACTCCTCTATTGTTCGATGAGTTATCGAAACGGCGCGAGCTGTGGGCAGCTGCGGAACCCTGGACGCAATTGTGCTGTTCGTTGGCTGTTGGTGAGGTATTCGCAAGAGCTGTGCGGGCTGCAGTCGGGATCGCACCGACGCGCAATCCGGCAGGTACTAATACAGAAATGCCCGCCGGTAGCCGCGCCTGGCCACGCCTGCATAAGAGAGCGGCGTGAACGGCATGCCGATGATGTCGATGAACAAAGAGACCTCGGAGCCCTTCTCCGGCATTTCGCCACCGACCACCTTGACCGTGTAAGTCAAGTTATTGTCGTTCAGCTCCGGATTCTCCAGGACGACGACAACCTGTCGGAGCTTGTTCCCTTCGAGGATCGACAGGTCGGCATTCGGCGGATCGGAAAGGAAGCTGTCCTTGCCCTTGCTCCAGAACGGCAAGAAAGCGGTCGTGGCCATGTTCCCGGCAATGCGCTCCGGACGGTCAGAGAAAAACAACGTGGCGCCGCCAATACCTTCGAGCGTCAGCTTGCTCGTCGCCTTGTCGAACTTCATAGCGCTTGCGGTTTGAACGAACAGGAAGTCGGCCGCTTCATCGGTCGCCTGCGCCAGTCGCGGCATGAACGGCACTGTCGTCGCCGCGACAGCTGTGGCTGCTAGCAGTAGGTTCCGTCTGGTTGTCATAGTCGTACCCCTCCCATAGGTCGCAAGACGTTCAGATCTCTACTTGTGCTACTCACACGTTTTACGGCACTAAACAGTATTCGCAATACAAAACCACTCATTTTGCGCCACGGCTGTCTTATTTCTGGAGTGTTGCACGCATGGCTGAGATCCCGGTCATCTCCAACCGCATCCTGTCTGGTATGCCGGCCTTCATACGCCGTGAAATGGGGCAAAAGGCGCTGCTGCAGGCCAATCGGGCTATCGGCTTCGATCTCGAATTGACCGAGGGAGAGAACTGCTTCATCCCGCACGCGGCGGTAATCGGCTTCGTCGAGGCGGCCGCGCGCACAGCCGGTGAGGCCAACTTCGGAACTCTGATCACGCCGATGATGAACATCGTCAACTATGGCAGCTTCGGACACTACGTGCTTGGCGCCGACACCTTGGGGCAGGCCATCGAGCACAGCATCGCTGGCCTTCGTTTTCACAGTACGGTTGATAGGATGTCAGTCGCAGTGGTTGGCGACGAGGTACGGTACAGCTATGTGTTCGCTTTGGCCGGCCACTCTGGATATGCCAGTATTGTCTGTGCCGCCGCGGGCGTCCTGCTCAGCCTCTTCAAGGCTTATCTGCCCTCTGACTGGCGACCGCTGCGCGTCGAGCTTGACACCGACAGGCCGCGCCAGACGGGCCTATTTGAAGACGTCTTCCAGTGTCCGGTTCTCTTCAACGCACCCGCGACAAGCATCGTCATGGATCGCCACCTTCTTTCCGCTGCTCCGAGGGCCGCTTCGTGGCCAATTGTCACCATCGAGGATGTGGCGCGAGACCGGCAAGGCGGCGCTCCACGGGATCTGCTCGAGGTCATCGTGGAGCAGGTGCGGGTCCAAGTTCTCACCGGCAGCGTGTCGATCGATAGTGCCGCGCAAACATTGGACACCAGCGTCCGGACGCTGCAACGTGAACTGAATCGGGCTGGCACCGATTTTCGCGGGTTGGCGAACGCGGCAAGGGTTCAGCGAGCCATTGAACTGCTGCGGCATACGAACGGCTCGATCACGCGCGTCTCGGCGGAGCTAGGATATTCCTCCCCAGCCAATTTTGCCCGGGCATTCCGAAAGGCAACCGGCAACGGACCGCGGGAATTTCGCTCGAATATCTCGCCGTGAAGGTACGGCCGTTGGCCGTTCGGCAGCGTGAACGGCTGCCAAGGTGAGAAGTATTTGGTCAGTCTTACTCCATGGGAACTCGGTCCATTCGTATCTGCCGCAACAGGTTTCGTCCCGCGATCAGCAATTCAAACAGGAATGCGACAAGCGATCCAATGAGCGAGACTATGGCACCACCGAAAAACCAGAAGAGATTCTCCTGGCGCAGCCCGATGGCAAGAGCGCCAGCAAGGAGATTTAGGATTGCGCCGCCCGTGCAAATGCCGGCCATCTTCCACCGGCGTGCCTCCCGGGCCGACGGGCATGCATCCCGTGCCCGATTTCATGACGCGCCTCAGCCGTCTGAAGGCCGTGACGATCGTTTCCATTCGCGGGCGGGCAAGCGGCATCGGCAGCGAACTGGCGCTTGCGGCCGACATGCGTTTCGCCAGCCGCGAGAAAGCGGTACTATCGCAGTTCGAAGTCGGTGCAGGCTTCGTCCCGGGCGGCGGGCCGATGGCCTACCTGCCTCGCCTCGTCGGCCGCGGCCGAGCGATCGAAATTCTGATCGGTGCGGATGATTTCAACGGTGAACTGGCCGAACGCTATGGCTACGTGAACAGAGCACTACCGGACGCGGAACTGGATGCCTTTGTCGATGCCCTGGCGAAACGCATCGCCTCGTTCGATCAATATGCCAATGTCGAGACCAAGAAGCTGATCGACAGAGCCAGCCTGCCACCGCAGGCGGAAATGCAACCCGGGTGGGATGCGTTCATCACTTCGGTCCAGCGCCCAGCGGCGCAATCCCGCGTCAAGGCGTTCGTCGAGCAGGGACTGCAGCAACCCGGCGACGTTGAAAGGAGCCTCGGCCACTACACCGCGAAGTACCGCGAGTAGCCGGTGCCATGCCAATCGGCGGCTCAACGGGAGCCGCCGCGTCAAAGGGAGCGAAAGATGAAGATACTGATGGTTCTGACCTCACATGACCAGCTTGGCAATACCGGCAAACCGACCGGATTCTGGCTCGAGGAATTCGCTGCGCCCTATTACGTTTTCCGGGATGCAGGCGTCGACATTACCCTGGCCTCGCCCAAGGGTGGGCAGCCGCCGATCGACCCGAAAAGCGACGATCCGGGCAACCAGACCGAAGCGATGGCCCGCTTCAAGGACGATCCCGCCGCGCAACGGGTCCTCGCCAACACCCACCGGCTTGCCGACGTCAAGGCCGATGATTTCGACGCGGTGTTCTATCCGGGCGGTCACGGACCGATGTGGGACCTCGCCAACGACGTGAACTCGATCGCGCTGATCGAGAGCTTCTACAATGCCGGCAAGCCGGTCGCTGCCGTCTGCCATGGGCCGGGGGTGCTCCGCAAGGTAACCTATCAGGGTGAGCCTATCGTCAAGGGAAAGCGCGTCACCGGCTTCACCAACTCGGAGGAGGAAGCCGTGCAACTGACGGATGTCGTCCCCTTCCTCGTCGAAGACGAATTGAAGCGTCTCGGCGGTCGCTTCGAGAAGGCAGCCGATTGGGCGGATTTCACGGTCGTCGATGGCCGTCTCGTCACCGGACAGAATCCGGCGTCCTCGACCTCCGGCGCCAAGGAATTGCTGAAGCTTCTGCGGTGAATGCGAGGTGGCGGCCGGCATTTCAGCCGGCCGCTACATTCACAACGGGACATCAAACCCAGACCAACCTGCCGTTTCAGCCGTCACTTCAGGTTGCCGTCGCCACTGCGATCCGCAGTCTTGAAGTCGGCCATCACCCTGTCCAGAAACTCCTTCTGGGTGACCTTGCCGTCGCTGTTGGCGTCGGTGGCAGCAAACTGCTGAGCGTTCAGCGCCTGCTTCGTCTCGTCGGGGCTGAGACTTCCGTCCTTGTTCTTGTCGAGGTTGGCAAAGGCGGCCGTCATGAAGCTCTCGTATTCGGAACGTTCGACCGCGCCGTCCTTGTTGCTGTCGAGCGCACTCATCTGGCCCTGGTTCATCGTTGCAGCCTGCTGCGCGACAGCGAGACCAGCCGGGTAGAACACAAGGACGCTGAAAAGAACGAGCTTTCTCATCCATCAACCTTCCGCGATCAATAGTAGCGGCACGTCAGCGCATTGCCGGCTGCAGCGCCAAGTGTCGCACCACCGCCAACCGCCCAGAGCTGACCAGTACCAGAGCCGATCGTCGAGCCGATCAGGCCGCCGACGATTGCGCCACCCACCGTTCCGGCAATGCAGCCGAATTCGTTGCCCGTCGGGCCGCTCTTCGACACGTAGGCAGATTGGCACCCGGACAAGGCTAGGGCGCCGGCAAGAATGATAGTTACGGTCTGTTTGCTCATTTTATCCTCCAATATGGCCGTCTGTTTGGAATAGAGATCGGGCGGAGGCGCCATTGAGTGGCGTCGGATGTAAATAAGCTTCCGAGTATGCTCCCAGGATAAGGGAGGCTCTTCTGTTTTTTCTGAAGCAGCTCACCAATAAAACACATAGTCCGGAGACAAGGGCCCCAAACTTGACGGGCGAATACTACCCTTTGCCGCCGGCAATGACAATGTTCCGCGTAGTATTAGCTTTCCCGCCGCAATAACCCACAGCCTTGGCCAGGGACGTGCGCCGACGGACGAAAAATCCCCTCGCCCTAGATTTATTTGGGTCTCCCGCGAGATATCATCGTTTGTGGCCTAGCGGCGAGCGGGCTAGGTCTGGCTTGCCCGGCACGGGCCTCTTGCTTTCACCTCGCGTATCCACCGCACGGACGAAACGCACATTCAGCGGAACCGACCCGATTATCCGCTGCTGTTTCGGGCAGATGCCCGATCCGGCCAAACCATGGGCATCCCCGCCTTGCAAGAAAGAGCAGACCGAATGGATAGAATGACGACAATCAAATTAGGGCTTACTACTGCAATCCTCTTTTCACTCACCGCGACCGTCTTTGCCGCGGACGGCGAGCAGGCCCGAATTGCCGCCACCGTGGACAAGGCAATCCGACCGATCATGGGCGAATACAAGGTGCCGGGCATGGCGATCGCGGTCACCGTTGACGGCCAGCACTACTTCGTCAACTACGGCGTCGCCTCCAAGGAAACGAAGGCGCCCGTCACCGAAAACACACTGTTCGAGCTGGGCTCGATCAGCAAGACCTTTGCCGGCACGCTCGCATCCTATGCGCAGGTGCTCGGCAAGCTGTCCTTCGACGACCATCCCGGCAAATACATGCCAGATCTCAGCGGCAGCGCGATCGACAAGGCGACCCTGCTCAATCTCGCCACCTATACCGCCGGCGGCCTGCCGTTGCAGTTCCCCGACGAGGTCAAGAGCAACGCTGACATGCTGACTTACTTCAGCAACTGGAAACCGGGCGCCGAACCAGGCAAGGAGCGTCGCTACTCCAACCCGAGCATCGGCCTCTTCGGCCATGCCGCGGGCCTGGCGATGGGCAGCAATTTCGCCACGGCGCTCGAGACCGAGTTGTTTCCGAAGCTCGGCCTCAAGCACAGCTATGTCACCGTGCCCAGAAGCGCGATGGGCAGCTACGCCTGGGGCTACGGCAAGGCAGACAAGCCGATCCGGGTCAACCCGGGCATGTTCGACGCCGAGGCCTACGGCGTGAAATCCTCCGCGGCAGACATGATCCGCTTCGTCGAAGCCAATATCCAGCCGGAGCAGTTCGACGGCCCCGTTCGCAAGGCCCTAGAGGGAACGCATATCGGCTACTTCGATACCGGCAAGATGATCCAGAGCCTCGGCTGGGAGCAGTATCCCTACCCGGTTTCGCTGGAGCGGCTGCTCGACGGCAACTCCGGGACGATGGCCATGGAAGCCAATCCGGCTACGGCATTGAACCCTCCGAAGCGGCCCGATGGCGCGACGCTTTACAACAAGACCGGATCCACCAGCGGCTTCGGCGGCTATGTCGCCTTCGTTCCGGAAAAGAAGATCGGTGTCGTCATGCTGGCGAACCGGAACTTCCCGAATCCGGAGCGCATCAAGGCAGTGCATGCAATTCTGAAGACGCTGGCAACTGCGGCGGAATAGGCGGCCAAGCGTCCATCAAAGGCACCCTCCCCGTGTTGCGGCAGCCCGCAGCACGGGAGAACCTGCGCTCATCAACAACCCAACGGCGAAACCGCAATCCCCAGCCGCTTGCATATTAGCGCCGAGTGTTGTCATCTTCGTTTCGCGAAAGCGCGATCAGATGCGGCCAAGTTCAGGCGTATATGGGGATGCCGATGTTCGAGCGGGTGGGGTTTCAGGGTTCGCTGCAGCACGGATGTGCAAGAGGAGGGCGGACAACCTTCGTCCTGGCGGCTTTGGCATTGCTTGCCGGATGCGGTGGTCATGCCAAGGGCGTGATGGCACCTGTCGCGGTCACCGCTCCCACCCCCGGTACATCGACCGTAGACATGCTTGTCGCAACCACGCGCCAACCGTCCGGCGATCCGGCGACGCTGTTTTCCGGCGAGCGAGACGCCAATACCTTCCTCACCGACGTCGCGGTCTCGATCCCGCCGGACACGGTGCGGAAATCTGGCACCGTGCAATGGCCGCGCAAGCTGCCCCCGGATCCCGCCAAGGAATTCGCCGTCACGCGTGTGCGTGAGCTCCAGACACTCGATGAAGCCAAGTCCTGGTTTCTACAACACGACGTCGGCGGCCACGCCTTCGTCTTCGTCCACGGCTTCAACAACCGCTACGAGGATTCCGTCTACCGCCTTGCCCAGATCGTCCACGACTCGGAGGTCCAGGCAACGCCAGTCCTGTTTACCTGGCCGTCCCGTGCCAATGTGTTCGACTACAATTACGACAAGGAAAGCACGAACTATTCGCGCACGGCACTCGAAGACATTCTGAAAAAGCTCTCGGACGCGCCGAAGGTGAAGGACATCACCATCCTCGCCCATTCGATGGGGACCTGGCTGACGATGGAATCGCTCCGGCAGATGGCCATCCGCGACGGCAACGTGCCGTCGAAGATCGAGAACGTCATTCTCGCCTCGCCGGATATCGATCTCGACGTCTTTGCCAAGCAATTCGTCGAGATGGGCAAGAAGCGGCCGAAGTTCACGATCTTCGTTTCGCAGGACGATCGTGCGCTGGCACTTTCGAGTTTCATTTCCGGTGACGTATCTCGCCTTGGCGCGATCGACCCATCGGCGGAGCCCTACCGTACCCAGCTGGAAAGGGCCGGCATCACCGCCATCGACCTGACCAAGGTCAAGACGGAGGACGGCCTGCATCACGGCAAGTTCGCAGAAAGCCCGCAGATCGTTCAGCTCATCGGCACGCGGCTTGCCACGGGGCAGACGCTCACCGACTCCGACATCTCGGTCGGAACCGGCATTGCCGCGGTTGTTGCCGGCACGGCGAGAAATGTCGGCAATGTCGCTGCGGTCACCGTCTCGGCGCCGGTATCGATCCTCGAAAATCCGCAGCCGACGAAGAAGAAGAGGGTGGTCGTCGGAGATACGCTGTCAAGCGACACGCCGCAGCCCGTGAAGATCAAGTGACGGATCAGCGGCTGCCGCTCTTTGACGGCAGCCCGCCATCAACCGTCATCGCCGACGAAGCGGTAGCCGACGCCCGGCTCCGTGCGGATGATCTTCGGGTCGGCCGGGTCACGCTCGATCTTGCCGCGCAACTGACCGATGAACACCCTGAGGTAGTGTAAGTCCTCGCCATGCGCGACGCCCCAGACCGAGGTCAGCAGCGTCTTGTGGGTGACGACACGGCCGGCATGGTGCGCCAGCATGACCAAGAGGTCATATTCCTTCGGCGTCAGCCGCACCGGCTCGCCATCCTTCGTCACCACGCGCTTGATGGTGTCGATCGATACGCCATCGGCAGAAAGCTGCGTCTGGCCGCCCTCCATCTGGATGCGGTGACGCAGTGCCGTGCGGATGCGGGCGGTCAGCTCGCCGATGCCGAAGGGTTTTTCAATGTAATCGTCGGCGCCAAGGTCGAGCGCGGCGATCTTTTCGCTTTCGCGGTCGCGGGCTGACAGGATGATGATCGGCACCTGGGACCAGCCACGCAGGTTTGCGATGACCTCCTTGCCGTCCATATCGGGCAGGCCAAGATCGAGGATGACGAGGTCCGGCGCCGTCGTTGCGGCCGCCTTCAATGCCTCGGCACCGGTCATGGCCTCCAGCACGTCATAGCCGGCAGCGCTCAATGCGGGCTTCAGGAAACGCTGGATCTGCGGTTCGTCGTCGACAACGAGGATACGCTCCACGCTCATGCACGGTCCTTTTCGGAGATTTCGGCCTTGGCGGCAGGAAAGCGCATGGAAATGCGCGTGCCGCGGCGGCGAAGCGCCGGGCTTTCCGCCTTGATCTGCCCGCCCATGGCCTCGACGAAGCCCTTGGCGATCGACAGCCCAAGGCCCGTCCCTGGCGTACGGCCATCCGCCTTGCCGCGGCGGAAGAATTTCTCGAAGACCTGCTCGAGATCCTTCGGCGCAATGCCCCTGCCGAGGTCGGTCACCGACAGCACGATCTCGTTGCCGTCCGAGCGGGCATAGATGCTGATCGGCTCGTCGCCGCCATATTTGTTGGCGTTGTCGAGCAGGTTGAAGAGCACCTGCCCGAGCAGCACGCTGTCACCGCGCATCAAGGGCAGATCCGGCGCGATGCTGGTTTCGATCTCGCGCTCGGGGAAGTATTTGCGGGCACGATCGACCGAGGCGCGCACAGCATCAGCGACATCGACCCAATCGCGCTTGGCATTAACTGTGCCCGCCTCGATGCGGGTCATGTCGAGCAGGTTCGCAACGAAGCGCGTCAGGCGCGCTCCCTCCTCCTCGATCGACTTCAACAAATCGTCGCGACTCTCCGGTGGCATGCGGTCGCCGAGTTGCCGCAGGCTTGTGACGGCGCCGGTGATGGTGGCAAGCGGCGTCCGGAGGTCATGGGAGATCGACGACAGGAGGGCCGCACGAAAGCGTTCGCCTTCAAGTTTCGCTGCGTGATCGAGGCTTTCGCGCGACAGACGCGCCCGGTCGACAGCGATCGCGGTCTGGTCGAGGATTGCCGCCAGCGCGCGCTCCTCGTTGATTTCAAGCGGCTTGTCCGCCTGAACGAAGCCGCAGACGCCGACGACGCCGTGTGGGCTCGTCAGCGGACGGAAGTGAAACGGGCTGTTCGGTAGCGTTCCCGTGCCATTTCCGGCCGGCTCCTTCTTGTCCATTGCCCAGCGCGCCGCCATCACGTCGGTGACGTCGAGCTCGGTGTCCGGTGGCCAGGCGGCCTTCAACTGCAGGTCCCCCTCCTCCGGCAAAAGCAGCGCCGAACTGCGCCTGAGTGTGGTCTGCATCTGCGTCACCGCCGCCCAAAGCACGTCGTCGGCCTTGGCGGTGCCGGAAAGCTTGCGGGAGAAATCGTAGAGCGCCTGGGTCGCTGCGGCGCGCCGGCGGGCGGTCTTCGCCTGTTCGCGCACCCGCGATGCGAGGCTGCCGGCAAGGGCAGCGGCGACCAGGAAGATGAAGAGCGCGAAGACCTCGTGCGGCTCGGCAATGGTGAACGTGCCGACCGGCTCGATGAAGAAGAAGTTATAGGCCAGAACCGAAAACAAAGCCGCCGCGATCGCCGAGATGTGGCCGGCATAGGTCGCCGAGGCCAAGACGGCGAGCAGATAGAGAAGCGAGATGTTGGGCAGGATAATGAAGCGCTCGATCAGCAGGCCGATCGCCGTGGCCACGCCCACCGAGCCGGCGGCAATGCCAACGGCGCGCCCGGTGCCGGGCGGCAGCGTCTTTTTCGCGGTGGACCGCCGCTTGGCAGGCACCGTCTCGCGATCGGTGACAAGGTGGATGCCGACCCCGGACACGCGCTCGGCCAGGGCGTCGGGAAGAGATTGACGCAGAAAGCGCATCGGAAAGGACTGGCGGCGCGCACCGATGACGATCTGCGTCGCATGTTCGCGACGCGCAAGCTTCAAGATCTCCTCGACGAAGTCGTTGCCGATGATGCGGCGCGTCTCGGCGCCAAGCTGTTCGGCAAGACGAAAGGTCTCGTCGAGCCGGCGCACATCCTCACCATCGCCGCTCTCACGGTCGGCGCGCTCAATGAAGACGACAATCCAGGGAGCGTTCAATCCCTCTGCCAGCCGGCTTGCGGTGCGGACCACCTTCTCGGAAAGCGCATCGGACCCGATGCAGACGAGCAGGCGCTCGCCGCTCGCCCAAACGCCTTCGATCGCATTCTGCTTGAGGTAGTCGACCATCTGGTCGTCGACCCGGTCGGCCGTGCGCCTGAGCGCCAGTTCGCGCAGTGCCGTCAAGTTGCCGAGGCGAAAGAAGCGATCGACAGCACGCTTGGCGCTGTCGGGCAGGTATACCTTGCCCTCCTTCAGCCGCTCGATCAGTTCGGCCGGCGGGAGATCGACGAGCAGCACCTCGTCGGCCCGCTTCAGTACCGTATCCGGCACCCGCTCGCGCACAGGCACGCCAGCGATCTGCGCAACGACATCGGAAAGACTTTCCAGGTGCTGGATGTTGAGCGCTGTCCAGACATCGATGCCGGCGGCGATCAGTTCCTCGATGTCCTGATAGCGCTTCGGATGCCGGCTTTCAGCCGGGTTGCTGTGAGCGAGCTCGTCAACGACGATGATCTTGGGACGTCGGGCAAGGGCCGCATCCAGGTCGAACTCGGACAGCACGCGGCCGCGATGGGGCACATCGCGGCGTGGCAAGATTTCTAGTCCCTCGACCAGCGCGGCGGTCTCGCTGCGCCCATGGGTTTCGACAAGCCCGATGACGATATCGACGCCGTCTTCCTTCAGACGACGGGCCCGGCTCAGCATCGCATAGGTCTTGCCGACGCCTGGGGCTGCGCCGAGGAAAACGGTCAGTTTTCCTCGGCGGTCCTGCGCGGCAAGGGCCAGCAGTGCGTCTGGATCCGGGCGACTTTTGGCGTCGCGTTCACTGTCGGGCATTCATCGTCTCAGGCGTGAGGTATCAGGTTCGGGGCGCATCAAGGGCCAGATTGAGTTCTAGCACATTGACGCGCGGCTCGCCTACGACCCCGAGCAGACGACCTTCCGTCGCCCTGTCGACCAGAGCTGTGACATCCGCCTCGCTGAGACCGCGCGCCTTGGCAATGCGGGCCACCTGCGCCTGGGCAAAAGCCGGCGTGATATGCGGATCGAGGCCGGAGCCTGACGTCGTCACCGCATCAGCAGGAATTTCGCCCGTAAAGCCGGCGGTCTTCAGTCGCTCGACGTCGGCGGCGACGCGATCCTTCAGCTTGACCGAGGTCGTGCCAAGGTTGGAGCCACTCGAGGCCCCGGCATTGTAGGCTTCCGGTCCGGTCGCCGATGGGCGCGGCCAGAAGTATTTGTCGGAGGTGAAGTTCTGGCCGATCAGCTCGGAACCGATCAGGGCACCGTCCTTCTCGATGAGGCTGCCGTTTGCCTGTGCCGGCATCAGCACCTGCGACATGCCGGTGATGGCGAAGGGATAGGCAAGCCCGGTGATGAGCGTCAGGAGCAATGTCATCACAATGGCAGGGCGAAGTTGGTTCAGCATGGTTACACCAGATTGAGTGCGTTGACGGCGAGATCGACGAGCTTGATGCCTGCGAAGGGCAGAAGGATGCCGCCGAGACCGTAGACGAGGAGGTTGCGACGCAAGAGCGCTGCGGCACCGACTGGCCGATACTTGACACCCTTCAGCGCTAGCGGGATCAGCGCGACGATGATCAGCGCGTTGAAGATGACCGCCGAGAGTATCGCCGATTGCGGCGAGCCGAGGTTCATGACGTTGAGTGCGGCGAGCGCCGGATAGGTGGTGATGAACAGCGCCGGGATGATGGCGAAGTACTTCGCCACGTCGTTGGCGATCGAAAAGGTCGTCAGCGAACCGCGGGTCATCAGGAGCTGCTTGCCGATTTCGACGATTTCGATGAGCTTGGTCGGGCTGGAATCGAGATCCACCATGTTGGCGGCCTCGCGAGCGGCCTGCGTGCCGGTCTGCATGGCAACGCCGACATCGGCCTGGGCAAGCGCCGGCGCGTCGTTGGTGCCGTCACCGCACATCGCGATGAGGCGGCCGCCGTGCTGTTCCTTGCGGATATAGGCAAGCTTGTCCTCTGGCGTTGCTTCGGCCAGGAAGTCGTCGACGCCTGCTTCGGATGCGATCGCTGCAGCGGTCACCGGGTTGTCGCCGGTCACCATGACGGTGCGGATGCCCATGGCGCGCAACGCTGCGAAGCGCTCCTTGATGCCCGGCTTGACGACGTCCTTCAAGTGGATGACGCCGAGCAGGCGCGGGCCGTCGGCGACGGCGAGCGGCGTGCCGCCGGTGCGCGCCACCTGGTCGACGGCGCGGCGGAATTCGTTCGGCACGTTTTCATCGCGGATGCCGGTGAACTTCAGGATCGAGTCGACGGCGCCCTTGCGTAGCCGGCGGCCGCCAAAGTCGACGCCCGAGAGCCTTGTCTCTGCAGCAAACGGAATGACGGCGTCGATCCTTGTCGCGCCAGCCGGGCTTGTGCCACCGCCAACGGCAAGCGCGACGACTTCACCCTTTCCGGACGCGGGAAGCGAAACGGCAGGCGCCTGGCGGCCGAATTCACCCGTCGCAAGCGCTGCAATCGAACGCCCCTCGGGCGTTTCGTCCGCAAGGCTCGCAAGCAGCGCTGCGTCGGCAAGCTCTGCCTCGGTGACGCCCGGCACCGGCATGAAGTCGGCGGCCATGCGGTTGCCGAAGGTGATCGTACCTGTCTTGTCGAGCAGCAGCGTGTCGACGTCGCCGGCGGCCTCGACCGCGCGGCCGGAGGTGGCAATCACGTTGAAGCGGACCAGGCGGTCCATGCCGGCGATACCGATGGCCGAGAGCAGGCCACCGATGGTGGTCGGGATCAGAGTGACGAGCAGCGCAGAAAGCACGGTGACCGACAGCAGAGTGCCGGAATAGCCGGCGAGCCCCCAGAGTGTGACGACGGCCACGAGGAAGATCAGCGTCAGGCCCGAGAGCAGGATCGACAGCGCGATCTCGTTCGGGGTCTTCTGGCGCTGGGCACCCTCGATCAGCGCGATCATGCGGTCGACGAAGGTATTGCCGGGCGCAACGCCGATGCGGACCTTGATCCAATCGGAAAGCACCTGCGTGCCGCCGGTGACGGCCGAACGGTCGCCGCCGGATTCACGAATGACAGGAGCCGATTCACCGGTAATCGCGCTTTCGTTGACGGAAGCGACACCCTCGACGACGTCGCCGTCACCGGGGATCAGTTCCCCAGCTTCGACCAGAACGACGTCGCCGACCTTCAGCGAAGTCGCCGGGATCGTCTGGGTTTCGCGACCCTCGGCCGATACGAGCTTGCGTGCCGTCAGTTCGGATTTGGTGCGACGCAGACTGTCGGCCTGAGCCTTGCCGCGGCCTTCGGCGACAGCCTCGGCAAAGGTGGCGAAGAGCACGGTGAACCACAGCCAGGCGGCGATCTGCCCGGAGAAGAGCGGGCTGCCGGTGCCGGTCATAAGATCGCGGACAAAGAGGCCAGTGACCACGGCCGCAACCACTTCGGTGACGAAGATCACCGGGTTGCGCACGAGTTGGCGCGGATCGAGCTTGACGAAGGCCGCCTTGATAGCCGGCAGGAGGATTGCCGGATCCAGAAGACTTGGAGCAACTGGTTTGGAAGACATGTGTCGAATTCCTTTAGAAGGTCTGGCCGGCAAGCATCGAGAAATGCTCGACGATGGGACCGAGAGCGAGCGCCGGGAAGAACTGCAGCCCGCCGAGAATGAGGATGATGCCAACGAGCAGGCCGACGAAGAGCGGCGTGTCGGTCGGGAAGGTGCCCTTGGAGGCCGGTACACGGGTCTTGACCGCGATCGAGCCGGCGATCGCCATGACGGGCACCGCATAGGCAAAGCGACCGAGCAGCATGGCGAGACCAAGCGTGGTGTTGTACCAGGGCGTATTGCCGGTAAGGCCACCAAAGGCCGAGCCGTTGTTGCCGGCAGCCGAAGTGAAGGCATAGAGGATTTCCGACAGGCCGTGCGGGCCTGCGGTACCGATGCTTGCGACGGCAAAAGGCAGCATGGCGGAGACGGCGGCAAAGCCGAGGATCGTCACCGGCAGGATGAGGACCGCGAACATCGCGTATTTCATCTCGCGAGATTCGATCTTCTTGCCGAGCAGTTCCGGCGTGCGGCCAACCATCAGGCCGGCGACGAAGACGGCGAGGATGGCAAAGACGACCATGCCGTAGAGACCGGACCCAACGCCACCAGGCAGAACTTCGCCGAGCTGCATCAGGAACATCGGTACAAGACCGCCGATACCGGTGAGCGAGCCGTGCATCCCGTTGACGCCGCCATCCGACAGGCCGGTGGTGACCGCGGCATAGAGCGCCGTCATCGCCTGGCCGAAACGGACTTCCTTGCCTTCCATGTTGCCCTGGGCAGCATCGAGACCGAGTGTCGTCAGGATCGGGTTGCCCTGCGCTTCCGCCCAGTAGACCACCGCGACGCCCGATATCAAAAGGATGCCGGTAACGGCGATGAAGGCCCAGCCCTGACGACGGTTACCGACCATCTGGCCGAAGGTGTAGACGAGGGCGGCCGAGATCGACAGCATCGCGAAGATGTTGAGGTAATTGGAGAGGGCCGTCGGGTTTTCGAACGGGTGGGCGGCGTTGACGTTGAAGAAGCCGCCACCATTGGTGCCGAGCTGCTTGATCGCCTCCTGGCTCGCGACCGGGCCGAGCGAGATCGTCTGCTTGGCGCCTTCGAGCGTCGTTGCGGTGAGGTCCGCGTGGAAGGTCTGCGGCAGGCCGGTCCAGACCATGGCAAGCGCCATGACGACGGCGATCGGCAACAGCACGTAGAGGGTCGAACGGGTGAGATCGACCCAGAAATTGCCGACGGTTGAGGCTTTCGAGCGGGCAAAGGCGCGGGTCACGGCGAGCGCCATGGCGATGCCGGTCGCCGCCGACACGAAGTTATGCACCGTCAGCCCCGCCATCTGGCTGAAATGGCTGAGCGTGGTTTCGCCGCCGTAGTTCTGCCAGTTGGTGTTGGTGACGAAGCTGACCGCCGTGTTGAAGGCGAGATCGGATGGCATGCCGGCAAAACCCTGCGGGTTCATCGGCAGGTAAGCCTGCAGCCGCAGAATCGCATAGAGAGAAACGAAGCCTGCAAGGCTGAAGGCGAGCATCGACATCGCGTAGGCGAGCCAGCCCTGCTCCTTGTTCGGATCGACGCCGGCGGCGAGATAAAGACCGCGCTCGACAGGACCGAGGACAGGTGAAAAGACGTTGCGTTCACCGGAGAAGACCCGCGCCATGTAAAGCCCCAGCGGCTTGATGACGATCAGGACGGCGATGAAGAGGAGGCTGATCTGCAGCCACCCGATGATAGACATGAGATTTCTCCGCGAAGGGCGTCAGAATCGTTCGGGGCGAACGAGGGTGACGACGAGATAGGCCGCAAGGGCGACGGCGACTGCGAGACCAATCAGGGCTTCGAACATGACGCCCTCCTCAAAGACGGCTCAGCGCGCGCGCATAAAGCGCAAACACGACAAAGCCGCCGATGCCGGCGGCAAGGAAAAGAACATCGGACATGCAAAAATACTCCGGACTATTGAAGTCCGGATCTTGCGTCCGCTCAGGGTCAATTATCGATTGCGATGGTTGGGAGGGGGTATAAGGAAAAGATAAAGACGCCCGCCGACGACATTCCGAGAGAGGCGGAAAGCGCAGATACGAGGCATCGGATCATCTCGCGTTTCCAATGAAACAGGGAGACGGTTTCACCGGCCGCGCCCAGGCAACCGGCGGCTCAGCCATGGGTGGCTCAGCCCTTGATGATGTGGTTGACGGTCGTGTCGGTGGGGGCGGTGACTTCACGCATCCACTCGCGCCAGATGGCAACCAGCAGCGCCATCAGCACCGGGCCAACAAAGAGGCCGAGGAAACCCATGGTCTTCACGCCGCCGACGAGACCGAAGAAGGTCGGCAGGAAGGGAAGCTTGATCGGCCCGCCGACGAGGCGCGGACGCAGCGTCTTGTCGACGATGAAGAGCTCGGTCGTGCCCCAGGCAAACAGCGCGATGCCGTGAACCGGCGAACCGCTGGCGACGAGATAGACCGAGACCAGCGAGAAGCACAGCGGCGCGCCGCCGGGGATCAGCGCCATCAGGCCGGTGATGATGCCGAGGGTGACCGGCGACGGAACGCCTGCCAGCCAGTAGGCAACGCCGAGCACGATGCCTTCGCCGATGGCGATGATGCCCATGCCCGTGACTGTGGAACTGATCGTCATCGGCACGACGCGCGACAAGCGCTCCCAGCGCATCGGGAAGATGCGTTCGCCGAGACGGTCGAGCTGGCCGGAGAAGGACTGGCCATCACGATAGACGAAGAACAGCGTGATCAGCATGAAGAGCAGCGTCAGGAAGGCGTGAAAGGTCGAAGCACCGACGACCAGAACGCCACGGTAGATGTTGCCGATGTTGGAACCGCTGACCAACTGGACCAGTTCCCCGAGCGCACCCGGATGACCGACATGCTTGACCCATTGTTCGCCAAGCCAAACGCCGGCAATCGGAATGCTGGTCAGCCAGGCGGGAACCACGGCACCGTTGGCATTGGTCTCGACGGCCCAGACGACCCAGTCGCGCACTTCGTCCACCGCATAGACGGCAGCAAGAGAAATCGGCACGACGATGAAGGAGATGACGCAGACGATGGCGATGGTGGCCGCAAGCGTGCGGTTGCCGTTCACGGCGGCAAGCAGCCGGCGATAGATCGGCCAGCTGGCAAAGCCGATGACGACGGCGGCCAGAACCGGGACGAGGAAACCGTGGAAAAAGTAAACGCCGGCAAGAAGAACGAAGACCAGCATCCAGCGGGCAGCCGTCATCGGTCCAACGAGGGCATGGCGCGAAATCGCGGTGTGCCCGAGAAGCCGTGGCTCCACGGCGAAGTTTTCTCGTTCGCGATTGCCCAATTGCACCAATGATCCTCCGTCTTTCGACGAGCTTACAACAATCCAGAGGCCTTGCCAGCCTTTGCAGCGCCAAGCGCGGCCCTTTGCCCCTGCTTTACGGTAGTTTGAGGGCGATAACTGACGCTAGCGGCGGGACATGACAGAAAAATTTAGGAGGGTTCAAGATCCCCAGGCTTTCTTTCGGCCTGATCGGTCATTCCGCCGCAGGCTTGGCACGCATGCCGGCCGGTTGAGCGCGATCGACAAAGACGGATGCGAGGAAGATGCCGAAGCCGGCAACGCCGAGAACGGCGCCGACGAGGCCTGTGGAGGTCCAGCCATAGCCTGCGGCGATCGAGGCACCGCCGAGCCAGGCGCCAAGCGCGTTGGCGAGATTGAAGGCGGAATGGCTAAGGGCGGCGGCAAGCGTCTGTGCCTCGCCGGCGACATCCATCAGCCGCGTCTGCACGCCCGGCACGACGGCGAAACCGCCGCCAATGAAGAGCACGTTGACGATCGCGATCCACGGATTGCCCATAGTGAAATAGAAGAGCACATAGGCGAAGATGTTGAAGACGATGGCGATGCCGATTGCCGGCAGCAGCGCCCAATCGGCAAGCCGCGCGCCGACGATGTTGCCGAGGATCATGCCGGCGCCGAAGACCGAGAGCATGACCGGCACGTTGGCAAGCGACACGCCTGCGACGTCGGTGAGTGCCGGCGTGATGTAGCTGAAGACGGCAAACATGCCGCCGCAGCCGATGGCGCAGATGCCGAGCATCAGCCAGACCTGCAGCTTGCCAAGCGCGCCGAGCTCGCGAAGCGGCGTTGCCTTCGGATTGCCTTTGTCGCGTGGCACGTGGACGAAGGTCAGCGCCACGGTCAAAAGGCTGATGCCGCCGACGATGGCGAAAGCGGACCGCCAGCCGAGCGCCTGGCCGAACCACGCGACGAGCGGCGTGCCGAAGAGGGTGGCGACCGTCAGCCCCATCATCACCCGGCCGACTGCGCGCGCCCGCTGGTTCGGTGCCGCGAGGCCGGCGGCCACCAAGGCGGCCACACCGAAATACGCACCATGTGGCAGGCCGGCGAAGAAGCGCGCGGCGATCAGCGTGTAGAAATCCGGTGCGATCGCGCTCGCAAAATTGCCGACGGCGAAAATCAGCATCAGCGCGAGCAGCACGCGGAAGCGGGAAAAGCGGGCAGCAAGCACCGCGATCAGCGGCGCGCCGACGACGACGCCGAGAGCATAGGCGCTGATCACTGCCCCTGCACGCGGCACCGAAACGGCGACGTCCTCAGCGACTTGCGGCAAGAGACCCATGATCGCGAATTCGCCGGTGCCGATCCCGAAGCCGCCGACAGCGAGCGCTACTTCGGCAGCAGAAACACGGGCACGGCGCGGTTCGACGGCGGAAGAATAAGCTTCGTCACACATGAGCATTGGCCTGCGTCGTCCGGCCCGAGCGGACCGGAGAAGAATCTGGGGGATATGTCGGCGGACGTTGGATCGGACCAACAGGGATATGCTGCAATGCAATACAGTGTTTTGCCCTGGCAGGCAAAGGTTTTGCGGCTCTCGTCATACTTTTCGAGGGCGCAATCCGCGCCCGTTAACCGTAAGCTCAGTTGACGTTTACGTCAAAGTTATATAATCCCGAATCTCAGCTTGAAGAGGTGTCTCAAAAGCATCATCTTCATCGGCATGAGAAGGTCAGGAGGGATTTTCTCAGGCCGCGAGCAGGCCAGCCTGTGGCGACCAGAGGGAGAGAGGTCATGTCGGAAGTCAGCGCACAACAAACGGGTACCAGCCCAGGCAAGATCTGGCTGAAATCCTATCCACCCGGCATAGCCGCCGAAATCGGCCCCCTGCCCTATAAATCGATCGGCGAATTTTTCGACCACGCCGTCGCCCGCTATTCGACCCGCCCAGCCTTCACCTGCATGGGCAAGACGCTGAGTTTTGCGGACCTCAATGCCGAATCCGCCAAGATCGGTGCCTGGCTGCAATCCCTCGGCCTCGCCAAGGGCGACCGTGTCGCCGTGATGATGCCGAACATCCTGCAGAACCCCGTCATCGTCTACGGCATTCTTAGAGCCGGCTTTACCGTCGTAAACGTCAACCCGCTCTATACGCCGCGCGAGTTGCAGCACCAGCTCGTCGATTCCGGCGCCAAGGCAATCTTCGTTCTGGAAAACTTCGCGCATACGGTGCAGCAGGTGGCCGACAAGACCTCGGTCAAGCACGTCGTCGTCGCAACGATGGGCGACATGCTGGGCCTCAAGGGCGCGATCGTCAATCTCGTGGTCCGTCGCGTCAAGAAGCTGGTTCCCGCCTGGTCGATCCCCGGTCACCTCTCCTTCAAAAACGTGCTCGCCAAGGGCGGCCGAGCCAAGTTGACGAAGCCGAACGTTGTTCCCAGCGACGTCGCCTTCCTGCAGTATACTGGCGGCACCACGGGTGTTTCGAAGGGCGCAACACTCACCCATTCGAACCTGCTCTCCAACATGGCGCAGATGGAGATCTGGTTCCATACGGCGTTCCGTTCGCGGCCGCGGCCGGACAATCTCGTCTTCATGTGCGCGCTGCCGCTCTACCACATCTTCGCGCTGACGGTGAATTCGCTGATGGGCCTTGCCACCGGCGGCAACAACATCCTGATCCCGAACCCGCGCGACATTCCGGGCTTCGTCAAGGAACTCGGCAAGCACAAGACCAATATCTTCCCGGGTCTCAACACGCTGTTCAACGCACTGATGAACAATGCGGAGTTCCAGAAGCTCGATTTCTCGTCGCTGATGCTGACCTTCGGTGGCGGCATGGCGATCCAGCGCCCGGTCGCCGAACGCTGGAAGCAGATGACCGGTTGCTCGATTGCCGAAGGCTATGGCCTGTCGGAGACTTCGCCGGTGGCAACAGCCAACATTCTCGACGCGACCGAGTTCACCGGCACGATCGGCATGCCGATTCCTTCGACCGACGTCGAGATCCGCGACGACCTGGGCAACACGCTGCCGATCGGCGAAGTCGGCGAGATCTGCATTCGCGGCCCGCAGGTGATGGCCGGTTACTGGCAGCGGCCGGATGAAACAACCAAGGCGATCTCGCCGGACGGTTTCTTCCGCTCGGGCGATATCGGCTTCATGAACGCGGACGGCCTGGTCAAGATCGTCGACCGCAAGAAGGACATGATCCTGGTTTCCGGCTTCAACGTCTTCCCGAACGAGATCGAGGAAGTGGCGATGACCCATCCGGGCATTCTCGAATGCGCGGCGATCGGCGTTCCGGACGAGCATTCCGGTGAGGCCGTCAAGCTCTTCGTGGTCAAGAAGGATCCGGCGCTGACGGAGGACGACGTGAAGCGCCACTGCGCCGCCAACCTCACCAACTACAAGCGCCCGCGTTACGTCGAATTCCGCACCGAGCTGCCGAAAACCAATGTCGGCAAGATCCTGCGTAAAGACCTGCGTGGCTGAATTAGTCCAAAATTCAAACGATTTAATAAATCCTGAAAACCGCCACTTCGGCGGTTTTGCGGGCTTGATTTGAACGGCTTAAAGCGAATAGCTACGCAGGCGATTGTCCGACACCCCTGTCCGACACAAGGAGCCCTGCGATGAAAGCGCTTGTCGACCAACTCAAAGCAACCGCCTCTGAGACCAACGCAACCGATATCCGCGCTGCCTTCGCCAGCGACGCCGAACGCTTCCAGCGCTTCAGCACCACGCTCGGCGACCTGCTGCTCGACTATTCGAAATGCGCCGTCAACGACAGGGTGCTTGACGGCCTCGAAGCGCTCGCCAAGGCGGCCAAGGTCGAGGAGAAGCGGGACGCCATGTTCCGCGGCGACATCATCAACATCACCGAGGAGCGTGCCGTTCTGCACACGGCGCTGCGCAATCGCGGCAACCGACCGATCCTTATCGACGGCAAGGACGTGATGCCCGACGTCAACGGCGTGCTCGACGCCATGGGCGCCTTTGCCGACGGCATCCGCTCGGGCGCGCTGAAAGGCGCGACGGGCAAGAAGATCACCGATGTCATCAACATCGGCATCGGCGGCTCCGACCTTGGCCCGGTCATGGCGACGCTGGCTCTCGCGCCCTTCCATGACGGCCCGCGCCTTCACTTTGTCTCCAACATCGACGGCGCCCACATCGCCGACACGCTGAAGCTCGTCGATCCGGAAACCTCGCTCTTTATCGTCGCCTCGAAGACCTTCACGACGATCGAGACGATGACCAATGCCGCGACGGCCCGCGCCTTCATCGCCGACAAGCTCGGAGAGGCCGCCGTCGGCCATCACTTCGCTGCCGTCTCGACGGCGCTCGACAAGGTCGCCGCCTTCGGCATCGACCAGGCCCGCGTCTTCGGCTTCTGGGATTGGGTCGGCGGCCGCTACTCGATCTGGTCGGCGATCGGCTTGCCGCTGATGATCGCCATCGGCAAGGAGAATTTCGGGCGCTTCCTCGATGGCGGCCATGCCATCGACGAACATTTCCGCACTGCCCCGATCCGCAAGAACATTCCCGTCCTGCTCGGCCTTCTCGGCTTCTATAACCGCAACGTGCTCGGCTACCCGTCGCGCGCGATCCTGCCCTATGACCAGCGTCTGTCGCGCTTCCCTGCCTATCTGCAACAGCTCGACATGGAATCGAACGGCAAGGCGGTAACGCTCGACAGCACCCCTGTGGAGTATTCAACCGGCCCGGTCGTCTGGGGCGAACCCGGCACCAATGGCCAGCACGCCTTCTACCAGCTCATCCACCAGGGCACGGACATCATCCCGGCCGAGTTCATGATCGCGGCAAACGGCCATGAAAAGAACCTGCGCCACCAGCACGAACTGCTGATTGCCAATTGCCTGGCGCAATCCGAGGCGCTGATGAAGGGGCGTACCCTGGCTGAGGCCAAGGCGCAGCTCACCGCCAAGGGCATGGCCGACGTCAAGGCTGACAAGATCGCGCCGCACCGCGTCTTTGCCGGCAACCGCCCGTCGCTGACGATCGTTTACGACCAGCTCGACCCGTTCGCGCTCGGCCGTCTGATCGCGCTCTACGAGCACCGCGTCTTTGTCGAAGGCGCGCTCTTCAACATCAACTCCTTCGACCAGTGGGGCGTCGAACTCGGCAAGGAGCTGGCAACCGGCCTGCTTCCTGTTGTCGAAGGTAAGGAAAGCGCTGGCGGCCACGATTCTTCAACCGCAGGTCTGGTCGCAGCGTTGCTGAAGGCCGCTCGCTGAGGAGCATCCCCAAGCGGTTCCATCCTGAACCGCATCGCGTCAAACGATAAGGCCCGAAGCGCAGATCGCGCCTCGGGCCTTATCATATAGCGCAGGCCGGCAGCACCATGGCGCCCGCCGTTTTCAGCACCTGCATCAGATCGAGATTCTGATAGGACCGGAAGATAGTATTCAACAGCAGGAAAAGACAGGGATTTTTGAGAAATCGAAGAGGCATGGCACGACACCAAAATCACAATTGACGAGAATTACTTATTGTTTTACGATAAAAACACAAGCCAAACGATAAGGGAATTTTTATGACGGAAACCGCCGAGAGGCTGCGCAAGCTCAGTCGCTTCATGAAGCTCATGGTGGTGTTGAGCGGCGCACTGTTTTGCTCGGCAGTCGTCTATGCGCATTGGCAGATTTTCTTTGACAGGCAGGGCTTCGAGCAGGGCATTCGCGACGTCGTCTTTCCCCGCGTGGAGGTAATCACCCTTTCCTACCGCGCCATCGCCACCGTCATTTTCCTGACCGCGATCAACAATGCGCTCGTCATCGCCGGCCTCGCCTTCGCGTGGCAGCTGTTCGACGGCTTCCAGCGCGGCGAGATTCTCACCAGCCGCAATGGCGTGCTGTTGCGGCGCGTGGGGCTGACGGCGCTTGCGGGAGCACTATGCATGACGATCAGCAATGGCATCGGCATCCTGGCTGTCACCTACGACAACCCGGGCACCACGGGACATGCGGTGGTCTTCGATATCAGTGGCGGCGCTATCATCGTGCTGCTGATGGCGGGGCTCGTCGTCGGTCTCGGCCACGTCCTGGTCATCGCGTCGGGGGTCGAGGCGGAGAACAGGAGCTTCGTCTAGCGGATGCCGATCGTCGTCAATCTCGATGTGATGCTGGCGAAGCGCAAGGTCCGCTCACGCGATCTCGCCGAGCAGGTGGGGATCACCGAGCAGAACATCTCGCTATTGAAATCGGGAAAAGTGAAAGGCGTGCGCTTCGATACGCTGGAGAAGATCTGCGCCGTGCTGGAATGCCAGCCGGGCGATATCCTGGAATACCGCCCGGAACAGGAAGAGTAGGCCAGAGAAAATGACTCAGAGGCCGATTTCGTGCTTCCACGGCGGGTTCGCGCCGGCGCGCGAGACGGTGACCGCGGCGGCCTTGGCGGCGAGCGCCAGCGCGTTGCGAACGGCAGTTTCGCTGAGATCGGCGACATCGGCCTTGGTCAGGAGACCGCCGAGCTTGAGGGATGCCAGCACGCCGGCATCGAAGGTGTCGCCGGCGCCGACAGTGTCGACCACCGTGACCTTCTCGCCCGCAACTTCGACCTTGTGGCGCGCCGTGTAGCCGACGGCGCCATCGGCGCCCTTGGTGATCAGCACCAGCTTCGGTCCGCGCTTCAGCCATTCGGCGGCAAGGTCGTCGTGGCTGCCTTCCATGCCGAACCAGGCGAGATCTTCGTCGGAGAACTTGATGATATCCGACATCGCCGCCATGCGGTTCATGCGGGCGAGATGTGCCTCGCGGTCGCGGATGAAGCCGGGCCGGATGTTCGGATCGAAGGAGATGACCCGCTTCTCGTGCTCGCGCGTCATCAAGGCTTCATAGGTCGAGCCGCAGGGCTCGGGGATCAGGCTGATCGCACCGAAATGCAGCGCCTCGCAGAAATCGCCAAGCGCCGGCAGGTGCTCTGACGTGATCATCCGGCCTGCCGTGTTTTCATCAAAGAAGGCGTAGCTTGCATGGCCATTGACGAGCTTAACGAAGGCAAGCGTCGTGTGCAGCGAGAGCGTCGCGCAGGGGCCGAAATCAACATTCGCCGCCTTCAGCGTCTCGCGCAGGATATCACCGAACATGTCGTCGGAAAGGCCGGTGAAGAAGCCGGTCTGGATGCCAAGGCGCCCGAGCGCAATTGCCGTGTTGAAGATCGCTCCGCCGGCATAGGGCGCAAACGCGCTCTCGCCCGCGGTCGTGTCCCGCGGCAGCATGTCGATCAGCGCTTCTCCGCAACATACGATCATCGGCTCTTCCTCCTCGATGGACTTCAATCGATTTAAAAACGAAAACTCAGCAGTTGCGAGGCCCCGGCTGACCGGGGCCTCTTCAATCGTTAGGCCAGAGCGCTCACGCCGCCGTTGCGGCCGGACCAGGCGAGCGGCGCGTTGAGGAAGGCTTCGACTTCGCTCAGCGTCTTCTCGTCGAAGAGCGCCTGCTCGCGGGCAACCGCAAGGACGTTCCGCCAGGTGGCGATCCAGTGCAGATCGACACCTTTGCCCTTCATCTCGCCGACCGCTTCCGGGAAGATGTCGTAGTAGAAGAGCGCGATGCCGTGGTCGACGATGCCGCCGGCCGCACGAATGGCGTCGATGAACTTGAACATCGAACCGCCGGCGGTCGTCAGGTCCTCGATGACGAGGACTCGCGCCCCTTCCGGCATGTGGCCTTCGATCTGGGCGTTGCGGCCGTGGCCCTTGGGCGCCTTGCGGACATAGATCATCGGCAAGCCCAAGCGCTCGGCCAGCATGGCGGCAAAGGGAATGCCGGCCGTTTCGCCGCCGGCGACGACGTCGAACTTCTCGAAGCCGGCGTCGCGCAGGATGGTGGCTGCGGCGAAATCCATCACCGCCGAACGGATGCGCGGATAGGAAATCAGCTTGCGGCAGTCGATATAGACGGGGCTCGCCATGCCGGACGACAGCTTGTAGGGCTCATCGGCGCGGAAGTGTACGGCCTTGATTTCCCAGAGCATCTTGGCGACCAGCTCGGCCATCACGGCCTTGTCGGTGAACGCGTTGGAAAACATCAAACTCTCCTTCAAAACTCTACAGCGCCGCGCGTCTGTTCAGACGCGCAAAGGTCGCTGTAACATTTTTAACTGCTGCATAATTTTGTCCTTGGATCCATCCGATCCAAGGAATTATGCAGTGATCAGACGACGGCCCAGTGCAGCGGGAACATCGGATCGAAAACGGTGACCAGACCGGCGCCGGTCTCGATCTTCTTGGGATAGGTGACCGCTTCAGCCTGCTTGCGCAGCGTGATCGTTTCCTCGTTGACCGGCAGACCGTACCAGGTGGGGCCGTTCAGCGAGGCGAAGGCTTCGAGCTTGTCGAGTGCACCCTCCTCCTCGAACACATGCGCCAGGCAGCTCATGGTGTTGATCGAGGTGTAGATGCCGGCGCAGCCGCAGGCGCATTCCTTCAGCGGATCGACATGGGGGGCGGAGTCGGTGCCGAGGAAGAAGCGCTTGTCGCCGGAGACGGCGGCCGCGCGCAGCGCCAGACGGTGGTTCTCACGCTTGGCGACCGGCAGGCAGTAGTAGTGCGGCTTGATCCCGCCGACCAGGATCGCATTGCGGTTGATGATCAGGTGATGGGTGGTGATCGAGCCGGCAAGGTTTGCCTTCGACGCCTTGATGTAATCGATGCCGTCCTTGGTGGTGACGTGTTCCATCGTCACCTTCAGTTCCGGCAGCCGCTTGCGCAACGGATCGAGCACGGTCTCGATGAACACGGCTTCGCGGTCGAAGATGTCGACATCCGAGCTCGTGACCTCGCCATGGACGCAGAGCGGTAGGCCGACCTTCGCCATGCGCTCCAGCACCGGCATCGCTTCATCGATGTTGCGCACGCCGCTGTGCGAATTGGTCGTCGCGCCCGCCGGGTAAAGCTTGACCGCCTTGACGAGGCCGCTCCTGTGGCCGGCCTCGACGTCGTCAGGATTGGTGCCTGCGGTGAGATAGAGCGTCATCAGCGGCTCGAACCGGTAGCCCGCGGGAAGCGCGGCGAGGATGCGCTCGCGATAGGCGCTGGCGTCGGCGGTCGTCACGACCGGCGGCACCAGGTTGGGCATGATGATCGCGCGGGCGAAATGGCGGCTGGTATCGGCGATAACGCCTTTCAGCATGTCGCCGTCGCGCAGGTGAAGGTGCCAATCATCCGGCCGGCGGATAACGAGGTCTTGCATGGTCAGCGTTCTCCTAGCTCAGAACGGAATGCAGGCGGAAACCGCTTACACTCATCCCGCTCTGCTCGCGCCCGATCCGCGCGCGCGGCTTTGCAGCCGGCAGGTGCGGGTGGCGGGCGGTTACTCATGTGGTGGAACCGCGTCTCGATAACACCAATGCGCCAGGAAACACAATCCGCAATCCGACCATCGATCAGAAATCCGCAAGCACGAGATCTGCGCGTCGCTGGTGCTCGACGACGCGATGCGCGTTGGGGATGTCGTTGCCGTGGGCTTTCCGCTTCGCCGCCTCCTCCTCGTAACCGTGATCGTACCAGCGTTTCAAAAGACGCCGCTCCAGCTCCTCGATCCCCGGGTTGATAAAGATGGAGAAATCGAAGGCACCCGCGAGCTTGTTCCAGGGGGCCTCGTCGAGAAGCAGATAGTTGCCCTCCACGAGAACCATGCGTGTTTCGGGCGCAACGATCCGGGCCGAGGCGATCGCCAATTCCCGCGACCGGTCGAAAACCGGAACAAGCACCTCGCCGTCATTGGCGCGGACCGCCTGAACCGTCGACAGGAACGCCCTAACGTCAAACGTTTCCGGCGCGCCCTTGCGAGGGAGCAGGCCCTTTTCTTCCAGGACGGCATTGTCCATGTGGAAGCCGTCCATTGGCAGCACCGCCGCCTTTTCGCCGCGGGCGACCAGGGCCTCGGCGAGCGCGTCCGACAGCGTCGACTTGCCGGCACCCGGAGGGCCGGCAATGGCGACGACGAAACGGGCAGCACCAGCCGCCCGTTTCAGGATTTCGTTGGCGATCGGCTCGACGTTCATGCCGCGAGCGCTTCGCGCGGCGGCTCCTTCGCCCCGGTCATGAAGGCGACAGCATCCGACATCGTGTGCTCCTTCGGATTGATGACGCATAGCCGTTTGCCGAGACGATGGACATGGATTCTGTCAGCCACCTCGAACACATGCGGCATGTTGTGCGAGATCAGCACGATCGGCAGACCGCGGGAACGCACGTCGAGGATCAGCTCCAGCACCCGCCGGCTTTCCTTGACACCAAGTGCTGCCGTCGGCTCGTCCATGATCACCACCTTGGAGCCGAAGGCTGCGGCGCGCGCCACGGCCACACCCTGGCGCTGGCCGCCCGAAAGCGTTTCCACCGCCTGGTTGATGTTCTGGATGGTCATCAGACCGAGCTCGGACAGCTTTGCCCGTGCCCGCTTCTCCATCTCCCCACGGTCGAGCGTGCGGAAGAGCTTGCCCATGATGCCCGGTTTGCGGATCTCGCGGCCGAGAAACATGTTGTCGGCGATCGACAGCGCCGGCGACAGCGCCAGGTTCTGGTAGACCGTCTCGATGCCGGCCGAGCGTGCATCCATCGGCGAGCGGAAGTGGACTGGCTGGCCCTCGAGCATGATCTCACCCTCATCGGGCGTGACGGCGCCCGATATCGCCTTGATCATCGAGGACTTGCCGGCACCGTTGTCGCCGATCACGGCGAGGATCTCGCCGGGATAGAGGTCGAAGTCGGCATAGTCGAGGGCGGTCACGCGACCGTAGCGCTTGACGAGGCCGCGGGCTGTGAGAATGGGTTCCTGTGTCATCAGGCAGCTACCTTTCTGATCCACTGGTCGATGGCGACGGCGGTGATGATCAGCACGCCGGTGAGGAAGACCTTCCATTGCGGGTCAGCGCCCAGCATGTTGAGGCCCATGGAGACGACGCCGACGATCATCGCGCCGATCAGGGTTCCAAGAATCGACCCACGTCCGCCGAAGAGCGAGATGCCGCCGATCACGGCTGCTGTGATGGCCTGCAGATTGTAGTCGGTGACGGCTGCCGACGGCGAGATCGAACCATTGCGGCCGATCGAAACCCAGGCGGCGAGTGCGGCGATCAGCCCGGCCAGCGTATAGGCGCTGAGCAGGACGCGGCTGGTGCGGATACCGGAGAGCTTGGCCGCTTCCGGATCGTCGCCGACAGCGTAAAGATGACGCCCCCAGGCCGTGTGATTGAGCGCATACCAGAGGCCGAAGACCAGCAAGACCATCATCACCACACCGAGCGTGAACACAGCGGAGCCCACCTTGAAGCTGACACCGAAGACGTGGAGCATCTGGGTGACGGCCGTCACATCGGCCTCGCGGATCGTCGCATTGGCCGAATAGATGAAGTTCGTCGACATGATCACGTACCAAGTGCCGAGCGTCACGATGAACGGCGGAAGCTTGACCCTGGAAACGAGGAAACCATTGAGAAAGCCGCAGGCGCCGCCGACGACGAACCCGAGGAAGATCGAGACCGGCGCCGGAAGCCCATAGGTCACGGCGCAGTTGCCCATGATGACCGCCGAAAGCACCATGATCACCCCGATCGAAAGATCGATGCCGGCCGTCAGGATCACCAGGGTCTGCGCGGCGCCGAGGATACCGACGATGGCGATCTGCTGGAGGATGAGGGTCAGCGTGTAGGACGAGAAGAACTTCCCGCCGATGGCAATGCCGAAGATCAGAATTGCTGCGACAAGCACGATGAACGGCACGGCCGCCGGCGTCGAGTGCAGGAAATGCTGGATCTTCTGGATCGCGGTCTTGTCATGCGTATCGAACGACGCGACCTGCGTCGAACTGTTGACCAGGACTTTTTCGAATTCCTGGGATGGTTGTGCGGCTGTGTTGGGCTCGCCCATGGACCTTCCTCCCGTGAACCCCGCTCCCAAGGGGTTGCGATGCAGTCGTGCACAGCCCGCCCACAAAGACGCGGGCATAAGCACTCTTAAGAAGCTGCGCGGTTTTCATCGCCGTGTCAAAGACATCGGCACTTACGCGAAGGGCGGCCGGGGCCGCCCTTCCGTTAATGGCTCATGCGTTCGAAGAGCAAAGGCGATCAGCCCCAGCACTTCTCCGTACCGACCTTGGTGTCGATCGACTCGACGCCGGCAGCCGGCTTGTCGGTGACGAGCGAAACGCCGGTGTCGAAGAAGTCCTTGCCTTCCGTCGGCTTCGGCTTTTCACCGGTATCGGCGAACTTCTTGATCGCCTCGATGCCGAGGGCCGCCATCATCAGCGGATATTGCTGCGAGGTGGCGCCGATGACACCTTCAGCGACCGACTTGACGCCCGGGCAACCGCCGTCGACCGAGACGATCAGCACGTCCTTCTCCTTGCCGACGGCCTTCAGCGCCTGATAGGCGCCAACGGCGGCCGGCTCGTTGATGGTGTGGATCACGTTGATGTCGGGATCCTTCTGCAGAAGGTTTTCCATCGCCTTGCGGCCACCTTCTTCGTTGCCGTTGGTGACGTCGTGGCCGACGATGCGCGGATCATCTTCGTCGCCGATCTTGTTCGGATCCTTCGTGTCGATGCCGAAGCCCATCATGAAGCCCTGGTCGCGCAGGACGTCGACGGTCGGCTGCGACGGCGTCAGATCGAGGAAGCCGATCTTGGCGGTCTTGGCACCGTCACCCATGGTGGCAGCGGCCCACTGGCCGATGAGCTTGCCGGCAACCAGGTTGTCAGTGGCGAAGGTCGCATCGGCAGCCGTTGCCGGATCGAGCGGCGTATCGAGCGCGATCACCAGAAGACCGGCTTCCTGCGCCTTCTTGACCTGATCGACGATCGCCTTGGTGTCGGAGGCGGCGATCAGGATGCCCTTGGCGCCATCGGCGATGCAGGATTCGATTGCAGCCACCTGGCTGTCGTGGTCGCCGTCGATCTTGCCGGCATAGGCCTTCAGCGTCACGCCGAGTTCCTGCGCCTTGGCGGTAGCACCCTCCTTCATCTTGACGAAGAAGGGGTTGGTGTCGGTCTTGGTAATGAGGCAGGCGCCGACATCAGCAGCCTGTGCCGGCGCGGCGAAAACGACGCCAAGGGACAGCGCGCCGAAAGCAGCGGAAAGAACAGTCTTCTTCATGAAATCCTCCCAAGGATTGAAAATCGGGTCGGCGGACCGCCCCAGGCCACGCGACAGCAACATTTTCCTCCGTTGCAATCGACGCTTCCGAGACGAAAACAAACACTAAAATTCCGGGGTGTCAATAAATAAATCAAATTGAATTATTATTTCGATGTGGCATTCTTGGGATGACGACGCTCCGTCCGAGAAGCGGAGCGTCAGACAAATTGACAGAGTCACAGCAAGCGGAAACAACAGACCTGCGCCAAGCGGGCACCAGAGCGGAATGAGGAGAAGTGCATGCGGTTTTCCGCCTGATCCCGCTCCAGCTTTTGAGAAGCGATCACGTCTATGGTTTTGGGTCGATCCGACCCTGAACCATCGTGATCTAATGCCAACGGGAGGAGACGGTGGCATGTCACTGACAGACGGTCCTGATCGGGGACCGATGCAACCTGAGGTCATTGACCCTAGCGGCGGGGCCAACCAGACGCGCGTGCGCGCCTATAACGAGCGCCTGGTCATGTCGCTGGTCAGGCGTCACGGCGGCCTCTCCAAAGCCGATATCGCCCGGCGTTCCGGCCTTTCGGCGCAGACCGTATCGGTGATCATGCGGGCGCTGGAAAGCGACGGCCTGCTGGTCAAGGGCGATCCCGTTCGCGGCAAGGTTGGACAACCATCGACACCGATGCGGCTCAATCCGGACGCGGTCTTTTCCTTCGGCGTGAAAATCGGCCGGCGCAGCGCCGATCTCGTGCTGATGGATTTCGTCGGCACCATCCGGCTGCATCTGCATCATGTGCATGCCTATCCGCTGCCCGGCGATCTCGTCGATTTCATCATTTCCGGCATGGCGAAGCTCGAACAGCAACTCAACCCCGATCAGCGCAAGCGGATCGCCGGCATCGGCATCGCCACGCCCTTCGAACTGTGGAACTGGGCGGAGGAAGTGGGCGCGCCGCGGGAAGAAATGAACAAGTGGCGCGACATCGATCTGCAGGCGGCAATCTCGGCCCGCACCACCTATCCGGTCTTCCTGCAGAACGACGGCACCAGCGCCTGCGGCGCCGAGCTCGCCTTCGGCGTCGGCGCCATCTACCCGGACTTCGTCTATTTCTATATCGGCTCGTTCATCGGCGGCGGCGTCGTCCTGAACTCGGCGCTCTTCTCCGGGCGTACCGGAACGGCTGGCGCCATCGGCCCCCTGCCGGTCTCGGGCAAGGACGGCAGGACCATCCAGCTCCTCAAGATCGCCTCGGTCTTCGTGCTCGAAAATCTGCTGCGCGAACGCGGCATCGACCCGCGGCCGCTCTGGTACTCGGCTGACGACTGGATCGACTTCGGCGAACCGCTCGACATCTGGATCGACGACTGTGGCGCGGCGCTTGCCCAGGCTGTCGTGTCGGCCGTCTCGATCGTCGACTTCTCGGCCGTTGTCATCGACGGCGGCTTCCCACCCTGGGTCCGGGCCCGGTTGCTCGCCGCCACCCGCAGGGCGCTCTACGAGCTCGACCTCCAGGGCGTTACCATCCCTGAACTGGTGGAAGGCCTGGTTGGTAGCCACGCGCGCGCCATCGGCGGCGCCAGCCTGCCGCTCTTCTCCCGCTATCTGCTCGACACCAATGTACTCTTCAAGGAGCTCGGCTGATGCTGAAAGGACTAAACCCGATCCTCAGTCCCGAGTTGCTCGCAACGCTCCGGGCGATGGGGCACGGCGATGAAATCGCGCTGGTCGACGGCAACTATCCGGGCCAGGAACATGCACGCCGTCTCGTCCGGCTCGACGGGCACCCGCTGATCCCGGTGCTCGACGCCATCCTCAGCGTTTTGCCAATCGACGATTTCGTGCCCGAAGCGATCTTCCGCGCCACCGTCAAACAGGACAGGGAGGCGCTGGAGCCGGTGCATCAGGAGATCGTCGCGTGCTGCGCCCGGCACGAGCCCGGCCGCCGTGTCGCGCCCTTGCTCGGAGCGGATTTTTACCCGCGCGTAAGAGCCGCCCACACGGTCGTCCAGACGAGCGAGCCCAGGCTCTACGGCAACGTCATTCTGCGCAAGGGCGTGATTTATCCCTGAAATGCAAGAAGCCCGCCGAACGAGCGACGGGCTTGATGTTACTGCGGTAAACCAGAGCATGCCTTGTGCGTTGATCCCAACGCGCGGCATGTTCGGTCTCAGGCGCCGCGCTTGTCGACCGACAGAGCGCCGGGGCCGAAGACGGCGAGCACGAGGAAACCACCGGCGATCGCGATATTCTTCATCATCATCAGGCCGTTGAAGACGGTCAGCAGGCCGTTGGCTTCCGGCGGGAAGGTCGGGATGTTGATCGCGCCGCTGTGGAAGGCGAAAGCGGTGATAAGGCTGAACGCCGCAAGCAGATAGGCGGCAATCTTCGTCTGGAAGCCGACGAGAACGGCAAGACCGGCGACGAGTTCGAAGAGGCCGGCAAGGTAAGCGAGTGCGGTCGGTGCCGGCCAGCCAGCGCCGGTGATCATCTGGGCCGTGCCCGACGGATCCATCAGCTTGCTGAAACCGGACATGATGAACATGATAGAGAGGAGGACGCGTCCGATGAGGACGACAACATTCTGAGGCATGCGAGGCTCCTGTGAGAAACGGTTGTTGGCAACAGAAGTATCAGCATTTTGAAATTCATCTAGCCGCTCCGAGAGCGACAGATCGTTCAAGAAAATGAAACGACCAGCCGGCATCGTCAACCTCCGAGCTTGGCGCTTTCTGACTTATCCGCAGACAAACACGGAACTACATCGTCGGCACATCGTTCTTTTCTATTGCAAGGAGGAGGCGGCTGGGCGAAGAATTTCGGCGCGGCAGGGGACGCCGCGCGGGGGCATGTCATGAACGAAATCAACAGGAGCCCGACTTTCTGGCGCTCGTTTCCGATCTTTGAAGAATTCGACAAGAATGCCATTGCCGAGCTTGCCGACATCGCGACCTACAGGAAGTGGCCGGCCGGCACCGTAATCTTCCAGCGTGGCGACGAAGGCAATTACATGATTGTCGTCATTTCCGGGCGCATCAAGCTGTCGCTGATCACACCGCAAGGCCGGGAACTAATGCTGCGCCAGCATGAAGCCGGTGCAATTTTTGGCGAGATGGCGGTGCTCGATGGCCAGACGCGGTCGGCCGACGCAACGGCGATGACGGCGTCGGAAGGCTATGTCATCGGCAAGAAGTCGTTCCTCGATATCGTCACCAACCGGCCGGAAGCGGCCGAGGCCGTCATCCGCTTCCTCTGCGCCCAGCTTCGCGACACGACCGAGCGGCTCGAGACCATCGCGCTCTATGATCTCAACGCCCGCGTCGCGCGCTTCTTCCTGGCCACGCTCCGCCAGATCCACGGCAACGAGCTGCCGGAAAGCGCCAATCTAAGGCTGACCATGAGCCAGACGGACATCGCCGGTGTGCTCGGCGCCAGCCGGCCGAAGGTCAACCGCGCCATCCAGTGGCTGGAGGAAAGCGGCGCGATCAGAAGAAACGAGGGCATCATCGCCTGCAAGGTCGGCCGCCTGCAAAGCATCGCCGATCCGGAGGAGGACTAACGCGCATGGCCGCTGAGCCGCGCCGGCAATTGCGTTTCACTCCGCTTGCCGGCGGGTTCCTGACGAGCTTGCTGGTTGCTGTCGCCCTCTATCTCTTCGCCGAGCCGGTATTCGAAACGCAGCGCGAGCTGTTCTTCGACAGCCTGACACAGTGGATTCCCGCGCCGCAGTCGCCTGACATCATTGTGGTCGACATCGACCGCCAGGCCCATCAATCGCGCCCGTCGGGCGAATGGGACAGGACGGCAACCGCCGATCTTCTGTCGCGGCTTGCGACGGCCGGCGCCGAGGCCGTGGCGGTCGACTTCGTCTTCAGCGCCGATTGCAACACGACCGGCGACGGCAATGCGGCCCTCGCCTCCGCGCTTGGACGTGTCCCCGTCGTGCTCGGCTTTCTGATTGCCGATACGATCCAGGAGCGGCCGCGTCCGGTACCGCCGCTGGCACTGAGCCGCCCCTTCGCCCCGCCCGAACTCTGGTTCCTCGACGGCGCCGAAACCTCCTGTGCCGCGTTCATGGACCGGGCGAAGGCGGCCGCCGCTTCGTTTCTCGTTGGCGACGAGGACGCGCGGATCCGGCGGGTACAGGCCTATGCCATCCTCGGCAACGACGCCTATCCGACGCTGGCGATCGAGGCGACACGGCTGATGCGCGGCGCCGGCACGCCGATCCTCGGCGGCGCACCCGCCTGGTTGCGCATCGACGGACGGGTGATGGCGCTCGATGAAACCGGCAGCCTGCGCTTCGTCGCCAGTGCTGCGGACCGGCTCGCCGCCCGCACCGTTTCCGCCGCCGATGTGTTGTCCGGCAAGGCGGCGGCGGATCGCTTTGCAGGCAAACTCGTGCTCATCGGCAGCAGCCTGCCGAGCCTCGGGGGCTTACGGCCCAGCGCCTCGATGCCGCTCGAACCCTCGGTGCAGATCCACGCGGATATCGCCAACGCGGTCCTGACCGGCTTCATACCGAAGCGTGACAGCCGGCTTCCGCTCGCCGAGGCCGCCATGGCCCTCGTCGCCGGATGTGGTATCGCCTTCGCGGCCGCGCGCCTTCGGCCAATGATATCCGCGGCCCTTGGCCTTATCGCCGTCGGCGCCGTCGTCGCGGCAGCAGCGATCATCTATGACACCAGTGGCTGGCTTATCGATGCGATCAGCATTTCGGTCGCGCTCGCCCTCGTTCTGGCGGTGACGAGCATCCTGCAATTTGCTCGGGTGCGGCGATCCGAAGCGGCGGCACGGCAGAAATTTTCGCAATACCTGCCGCAATCGGTCGTCGCCCGCTATATCGACAATCCCGGGCTTACACGCGTGGCCGGCGAGGAACGCCAGGTGACGGCGCTCTTCACCGACATCGAGAGCTTTTCCTCCCTGTCGCAGAGACTGAAGCCGCGGGACCTCATTGCCTTGCTCGACATCTACTTTTCGGAGGTCAACGCGCTGGTGGCCGAGCACGGCGGCATGGTCGACAAGGTGGTGGGCGATGCCGTGCACGCCTTTTTCAACGCGCCCGAGGACCTGCCGGAACACGTCGACAGGGCGATCGCGTGTGCCAGAGCGATCCATGCATTGACGGAAGAGATGCGGGGACGCCCGCAGTTTGCCGCCAACAGCTTCGGCAGGACCCGGATCGGCGTCGAGACCGGACCGGCGGTGGTCGGCGAAGTCGGCGCCGGCGGCAAGCTCGACTACACCGCCCATGGCGACGCGATCAATCTGGCGGCGCGGCTTCAGGAGGCGAACAAGTTCCTAGGCACATCGATCTGCGTCGGGCCTGCTGCCGCGGCGGAAAGCAAGCAGCCGCTTCGCCCGCTCGGCAGCCACGAAATTCGCGGCTTCTCGACGATGGAGCTTTTCACGGTTTCGGAGTAAAGCGCCGCAAAGCCAGTTTCTGGGACACAATGCGCGAAGCGGCTTGTGGTCGGGAGTAGCGACGGCTCAACGCGTTAGCCCGACGCTGGCATAGGCTTCCCTGATGCGCGGCTCACCCCAGTTGATGGGCTCGCTCGGGGCGTCACCGCGATGATGAAACTCCACCCCCTGCCCCGCAGCGACGATCCGGGTCACGCCGCCACGCGCGACCGAAACGCGCCCATGTTCGACGAAGACGGCAAATGCGGCCCGGCTCGGTCCGCAAAAGAACTTGGTGCCGCGCACGCCGATCATGCCGAAGGCCGTGCGGACCGCCACATCGACCTTGGGC
Organism: Ensifer sp. R-19; assembly: GCF_049905105.1. NCBI lineage: Bacteria > Pseudomonadati > Pseudomonadota > Alphaproteobacteria > Hyphomicrobiales > Rhizobiaceae > Ensifer > Ensifer sp. R-19. Next base: position 107,800 of record NZ_CP184569.1, on the reverse strand, counting down.
AGGCCCTCGGGCCGATCGAACACCATGCGGCCCGTTCCGAGTTCGAGCGTACCACCCTGACCGGCGATGAAGCTGTCGACGAGCAGCTCGGTTTCGGCGCCGAGCAGCACGCGTGTATCGGTGCCGAGGTTCAAGGTCGCATGGCTCTCGACGTTCGTGCGCACGCGGTCGTTCTCGAAGAGCTGGCTACCGACCGTGAGCGGGTCGTCCTTTTTCGCCTGCTTCCGTCTAACGTCGCCGCGGACCTCCGTTGCCTCGCCAAGCGAAGGGCTTGCCCAGGAGGTGGCGACACCGCTGCCGGCCGCCGCCGTCAGCAGCAGGCCGCCGACGACAACGCGTCGTCTCACCAGCATCTTGCGCATTGGCGCTGCCAGATCTTCCATTGCCCCTCTCCCGTTTGAGCGTTGCGACCTTCGAGGATAGCCCCGGTGTTCACGGATGCAAGCCGGCTCAAGGGCCCGGCTCTTTATGTCCCTCCGTCACTTCGCCAGAGCTTTCGCCACCGGGCTGTTCCCGCCGTAACAGCCCTCCGTGACGGTCGCCGATAAATTGATCGTCAAGACACGGGGAGAGCATCATGGAAAAGCGCAGCACATCCGGAACCCGCATCATCAATGCCCTCTTCCTGGCGATCGTCAGTCTGCTGGCAGTGGCCGCGATCGCCCTCCCGTCGGCACGCGCTGCCGATCTCTCCGCCGCCGAAGTTTGCGACCGCGAAGCGGGCAGCATCTTCGACCTGCAGCGCAACCAGACTTTCCCGGCCGTTTCCACCGAAGACATCAGGATCGGCGTGGCGCTTTCGGCCTGCCGCGAGGCCTACAATCAGAAGAGCGGCGCTCGCGCCGAATTTCAGCTCGCCCGTGTGCTCGACAAGGCCGGGCAGAAGACCCAGTCGCTGCGCATTCTCGGTGAAGCCGCCGAACATGGCCACGCGCTGGCGATGACCAACTATGCCGTTCTCGTCGGTGAACAGGGCTACACGGCAACCGAATTCGCGCTGAACCAGAAGGCCGCTGCTGCCGGCAACGTTCTCGCGGCCTACAATCTCGGCGTCTCCTACCGCGACGGCATGGGCACGCCGGTCAACGGCAAGCTGGCGATCGAATGGTTCGAACGGGCATCGCTCGCCGGCGACGACGTCGCCGCCTTCAACCTCGCGGTGATCCTGGACGAAGGCAAGCTGGTGCCGGAAGACAACGCCAAGGCCGCCAAGCTTTATCGCCTGGCCGCAGGCCGCGGCAATGTCGATGCCATGGTCAATCTCGGCCTGATGCTGGAGAACGGTGAAGGCACCGCCAAGGATATCCCGGCCGCCCGTGCGATCTTCCGCAAGGCCGCCAACGAAGGTGACGCCTTCGCCGAACGCAAGCTCGCGGAACTTACCGGCAACGACGCCCTGCAGACGGCCATGCTCGGCAAGACCAGCCGCATCAAATAATCCAACACGCCTCCCAAGGGCCGCGCGGGCCGGAGATCATAGGGATCTTCGGCCCGCGTTTTCGTTTGGGCAATTCCAGAAACGGTGTGAAGCGACGATTCATTCGGAACTGCATGTTTCAAAGCAGGTCGGGTTAGCGAATTTCGCCCGCCTGCGGTCCCCAGGTATCGGTCAGCGCAAAGCCGTCGGCCAGCGGATCGAAGGGATCGAGCGCCACCTGGTGCAGGCCGAAGGTCCAGCCGCGGCCAGCAATCGTCGGGATGATCGCCTCGCGGCCGGCGACGGTCGTCACGCCTTCGAGGCCCACTTCGAACTCGGAGCCGATGATCGAGCGCGACTTCAGGACGTCGCCGACCTTGACCTTGCCGCGGGCGTGCAGCGTCGCGAGATTGGCCGAGCTGCCGGTGCCGCAAGGCGAGCGGTCGACGCGGCCCGGCCACATGGTCGTGCAGGTGCGGATCGTGCCGTCCGCCTCGACATCGCGGAACATGACGTAGGCGACGCCCTTGATTTCCGGGATCTCCGGATGGACGACGGGGATGGTGCGGTTGACGATATCCTTCAGGATCATGCCCGCTTCGACGATCTCGCGGGCGTTCGCCTTGTCGATCGTGGTGCCGATCTGGCCGACATCGACCAGCGCGTAGAAGATGCCGCCGTAGCAGAGGTCGAGCTTGATCTTGCCCCACTTCGGCGTGTCGACCTCGACGTCGAGCTCATGCACGAAGGACGGGACCATCGTCAGCTTCACCTTCTCGCAACGGCCGTCGCGGCAGGTCGCAGTGGCCTTGACGAGGCCGGACGCCGTGTCGAGCATCACCACCGTCTCCGGCTCCTTCATCTCGATGATGCCGGATTCGAGCAGGGCAGTGGTGACGCAGATCGAGTTCGAGCCGGACATGGCATGCGCCTGGTCGGCCTGGAGGATGATGAAGCCGGCGTCTGCCTCCGGCCGCTTCGGCGGCACCAGCAGGTTGACCGAGCCGATCGAACCGGAGCGCGGCTCCAGGCACAGGAACCGGCGCAGGCTGTCATCGACCGTGTTGATGTGGTTGAGCTGCTCGGCGATCGAGTTTCCCGGGATCTTCGGCACGCCGCCGATCGCGACCTTGCCGATCTCACCCTCGCAATGAACGTCCAGCAACTGGATTGTGCGCTTCCACCGCATGCCGTTTCTCCAATTCGCTTGCCGTCGCCCTAGCGGCGATCATAGCTGATATATCAGATGCGTTTGCATTAGCGCTTTCCTAGGCCCGCCGCAAGAAGAACCGCCGATCTCCGAGAGAGTCGCCCCAAAGTTGCCGCTTGACGCGTCATACGCCGCGCGACAGCTTGGGCCACCCGCGACGCAACCTTCTGGATCTCCATGACAAAGCTGATCATCTTTACCGACCTACACATGGTGCCCGAAGGCACGACGATCATCGGGCTCGATCCCTACCAGCGCCTGGCCAATGGCATCGAACACGTCAACCGTTACCATGCGGACGCCGACCGGGTGATTTTCACCGGCGACCTCACCCACTACGCCGATCGCGTTTCCTACGAACGGCTGAAGCGGCTCATCGATCAGTTCACGCCGCCGGTCGCCATCACCATCGGCAACCACGACCGGCGCGAGGTTTTTCTCGATACCTTCCCGGACGCGGTGGCGGACGAGAACGGTTTCGTACAGCAGGCGATCGATTTCCCGGACTGCCGTGCCATCCTGCTCGATACGCTCTTTGCGCCGCCCTATGATTATCCCACCAGCCATGTCGGCATGCTCTGTGCCAAACGTCTTGCCTGGCTCGACCGGCAGCTTGCCGAGGCCGGCGACAAACCGGCGCTGCTGTTCATGCATCATCCGCCACACAGAACGGGCTTTACCGGCATGGACATGATCCGGCTCGCCAACGAGACGGAGTTCTACGCGCTCGTCAAACGACACGGCAACGTGCGGCATATCTTTGCCGGCCACGTGCACCGCACGATCAGCGGCTCCAGCCGCGGCATTCCGTTCTCGATCTTCAAGAGCCCCGTGCACCAGCAGCCGATGCCCTTCGACACACCCGATACGTCTCTGTCTGTCGACGAGCCGGCGGCCTACGGCATCGCCGTCGTGACCGACGATGGCGTGCTGGTGCATACGGAAGACTACGAGATTGCCCGCCGGGACGCGACCATCGCGTGAGGGCCATTTCGGACCGCGGACCTTCATGCTAGTTTGGCGCATGACCCATTCCGCTTCCGACGACATCTTCGATTGCCAGAGCTGCGGCGCGTGCTGCGCCTATTCGGCCGACTGGCCGCGCTTCTCGCTGGAGACGGACGAGGAGCTCGACCTGATCCCGGCGGAATATGTGTCGGCCGATCTCGGCGGCATGCGCTGCGAGGACGATCGTTGCTCCGCACTCGGCGGCAAGCTCGGCGAACACGTCGGTTGCAAGATCTATGCGATCAGGCCAATCGTCTGCCGCACCTGCATGCCCGGCGACGACGAGTGCCTGATGGCCCGCGAGAAGCATTTCGGCAAGGCGGCCTGATCTCTGATCATCCGGTGGTATCGCGAGCAATCCGCATTGTCTCCGGCCATGTTCGGCCGTAGCGGTGAAACATTCCGCAAAAGACAAAAAATGCCGGATGGATGTACGGCGAAAGGAAGCGTATTTTCCGCCCACGATCGGGGGCGCGCCGCGCCCTCCAAACCGCTTCCCGGAGGATAGCGCTCGATGAGCCAGACACCGCTTCAAAAGACCACGACCGAAACCGGCGCGCCGCAGGCTCCCTTCGCCGATTTCGCCCCGCCGGTGCGGCCGCAGAGCACGCTGCGCCAGGCAATCACTGCCGCCTACCGCCGCCCGGAAACGGAAGCGCTGCCGGCGCTGATCGAAGCCGCAACGCTTGACGCCGCGACCCGCGCGGCAGCGGCCAAGACCGCACGCAAGCTGATCGAGGCACTGCGCGCCAAGCACAAGGGTTCGGGCGTCGAGGGTCTGGTGCAGGAGTATTCGCTGTCGAGCCAGGAAGGCGTGGCGCTGATGTGCCTTGCCGAAGCGCTGCTGCGCATTCCTGATACCGCAACGCGCGACGCGCTGATCCGCGACAAGATCTCCGACGGCGACTGGAAGTCGCATATCGGCGGCGGCCGCTCGCTGTTCGTCAACGCCGCCACCTGGGGTCTCGTCGTCACCGGCAAGCTCACCGCCACCGTGAACGACCGCAGCCTTTCGGCCGCTCTGACCCGTCTCATCGCCCGTTGCGGCGAGCCGGTCATCCGCCGCGGCGTCGACATGGCGATGCGCATGATGGGCGAACAGTTCGTGACCGGCGAGACCATCGACGAGGCGCTGCGCCGTTCGCGCGCGCTCGAACAGAAGGGCTTCCGCTATTCCTACGACATGCTCGGCGAAGCGGCGACGACGGCTGCCGACGCGGAGCGCTACTACCGCGACTACGAGACGGCGATCCATGCCATCGGCAAGGCGTCCGCCGGCCGCGGCATCTATGAAGGCCCCGGCATCTCGATCAAGCTTTCGGCGCTGCACCCGCGCTACGCCCGTTCGCAGGCCTTGCGCGTCATGGAAGAGCTGCTGCCGAAGGTGAAGGCGCTCGCTCTCATCGCCAAGAAATATGACATCGGCCTCAACATCGACGCCGAGGAAGCCGATCGCCTCGAACTCTCGCTCGACCTGCTAGAAGAACTCTGCCTCGACAAGGACCTCGCCGGCTGGGCCGGCATGGGCTTCGTCGTCCAGGCCTACGGTAAGCGCTGCCCCTACGTGCTCGATTTCATCATCGATCTTGCCCGCCGCGCCGAACGCCGCGTCATGGTTCGCCTCGTCAAGGGCGCCTATTGGGACGCCGAGATCAAGCGCGCCCAGCTCGACGGTCTCGAAGATTTCCCGGTCTATACCCGCAAGATCTACACCGACGTCTCCTACATCGCCTGCGCCAAGAAGCTGCTGGCCGCGACCGACGTGATCTTCCCGCAGTTTGCGACGCACAACGCCCAATCGCTTGCGACCATCTACGAAATGGCCGGCAAGGACTTCAAGGTCGGAAAATACGAGTTCCAGTGCCTGCACGGCATGGGCGAGCCGCTCTATGACGAAGTGGTCGGCAAAGGCAATCTCGACCGTCCCTGCCGCATCTACGCCCCGGTCGGCACGCATGAGACGCTGCTTGCCTATCTCGTTCGCCGACTGCTCGAAAACGGTGCGAACTCCTCCTTCGTCAACCGCATCGCCGATCCGAAGGTTTCGGTCGACGAACTGACCGCCGACCCGGTCGAGATCGTCCGCGCCATGCCCATCGTCGGCGCGCCGCATGACCAGATCGCTCTGCCCGACAATCTCTTCGGCGAAACGCGCCGCAACTCGGCCGGTCTCGACCTCTCGAACGAAGCGGGCCTCACCTCGCTGACCGCAGCACTTCAGGCCAGTGCGGCCGTCGACTGGAAGGCCGTTCCGCAGCTGGCAACCGGCCCGGCCTCGGGCGAAACGCGGGCCGTCGTCAACCCCGGCGACCACCGCGACGTGGTCGGCTCGGTCACCGAGGCTTCCGAAGCCGATGCCCGTCAGGCCGCGACCCTTGCTGCCAAGGCCGCCGCAAGCTGGGCCGCCGTCTCGCCGGCCGAACGTGCTTCTTGCCTGGTGCGCGCCGCCGATCTGATGCAGGCACGCATGCCGACGCTGCTCGGCCTGATTGCCCGCGAAGCCGGCAAGTCTCTGCCGAACGCCATTGCCGAAGTACGCGAAGCGATCGACTTCCTGCGTTACTACGCCGAACAGACGCGCCGCACGCTCGGCCCGGCCCACAAGGCGCTTGGACCCATCGTCTGCATCAGCCCGTGGAACTTCCCGCTGGCGATCTTCGCCGGCCAGATTGCCGCGGCCCTCGTTGCCGGCAACCCGGTGCTGGCAAAGCCGGCCGAGGAAACGCCGCTGATTGCCGCTGAAGGCGTGCGCATCCTGCACGAGGCTGGCATCCCCGCCGACGCCCTGCAGTTGCTCCCCGGCGACGGCCGTATCGGCGCGGCCCTGGTGGCTGCACCGGAAATCGCCGGCGTCATGTTCACCGGCTCGACCGAAGTCGCGCGCCTGATCCAGGCGCAGCTTGCCGACCGGCTTTCGCCCGCCGGCCGGCCGATCCCGCTGATCGCCGAGACCGGCGGCCAGAACGCCATGATCGTCGACAGCTCGGCACTTGCCGAACAGGTCGTCGGCGATGTCATCGCCTCGGCTTTCGACAGCGCCGGCCAGCGCTGCTCGGCGCTGCGTGTTCTCTGCCTGCAGGAAGACGTCGCCGACCGCACGCTTTCGATGCTGAAGGGTGCGCTGCACGAGCTGAAGATCGGCCGCACGGACCGGCTCTCGGTCGATGTCGGCCCGGTCATCACCGCCGAAGCCAAGGGCATCATCGAGAAGCATATCGACGCGATGCGCGGTCTCGGCCGCAAGGTCGAGCAGATCGGCCTTGCCTCCGGAACCGAAGAGGGCACCTTCGTGCCACCGACGATCATCGAGCTCGACAAGCTCTCCGACCTCAAGCGCGAAGTCTTCGGTCCGGTGCTGCACGTCATCCGTTACCGCCGCGACGATCTCGACCAGCTGATCGACGACATCAACGCCACCGGCTACGGCCTGACCTTCGGCCTGCACACGCGCCTCGACGAGACGATCGCGCATGTGACCGCACGGGTGAAGGCGGGCAATCTCTATGTCAACCGCAACGTCATCGGCGCTGTCGTCGGCGTTCAGCCCTTCGGCGGACGCGGCCTCTCCGGCACCGGCCCGAAGGCCGGCGGCCCGCTCTATCTCGGCCGTCTCGTCGCCACCGCACCGGTTCCGCCACAGCACAGCTCGGTTCACACCGATCCGGCGCTGCTCGACTTTGCCAAGTGGCTCGACGGCAAGGGCGCCAAGACTGAGGCAGAAGCTGCCCGCACCGCCGGCAGCAACTCGGCCCTCGGCCTGCTTTCGGAGCTTCCGGGCCCGGTCGGCGAACGCAACCTCTATGCGCTGCACCCGCGCGGCCGCGTCCTGCTGGTTCCGGCGACGGAAACCGGTCTCTACCACCAGCTGGGTGCTGCGCTTGCGACCGGCAACACCGTGGTCGTCGACGCCGCTTCCGGCCTCCAGGCCTCGTTGAAGGACCTGCCGGCGAGCGTTTCCGCCCGACTTTCCTGGTCGAAGGAATGGGCGGCCGATGGTCCGTTCGCTGGTGCACTCGTCGAAGGCGACGGCGAACGCGTGCGCGAGGTCAGCAAGGCGATTGCCGGCCTGCCGGGCCCGCTCGTTCTCGTCCAGGCGGCTTCGACCGAAGAGATCGGCAGGAACCCCGACGCCTATTGCCTGAACTGGCTGCTCGAGGAGGTCTCGACCTCGATCAACACGGCGGCCGCCGGCGGCAATGCCAGCCTGATGGCGATCGGCTGATCGTCACTCGTCCTCACAGACAAGAATGCCTCTCCCGAACGCGGGAGAGGCGATGAAGGGGCTGGGGCTTCACCCGGTCGTCGTGGCGCTGCCCTCTCCTCTTCATCTCTGTGCTTGTCACAGAGATCCAGCTGCGCCGCGTCGGCGGCGCGAAAGAACCTTTCAAGGCGACACTGCAGACGGCGCCGCAGACGCGCCGTGACTGCATTTCCGTGACAAGCACAGAAATGAGGGCCGGAAAAGTTCGGACCCGCTCCGATACTCAAGCCCTGTGTCGCGCCCCAAACCATGGTGGCGCCCTTGCCCGCAATCCGTTATCAGCGTTTCAGAAACGGAAGCAGCCATGTTCACCCTCACGCGCATCGAAACGGCAACCCAGGACGCCAAGAAGAGCCGGTTTCTGGCCATTGCCGCGCCTATTGCCGATGAACAGGCGGCGAAGGATTTCCTGAGCGCCCATTCCGATCCCACGGCGAACCACAATTGCTGGGCCTGGCGCATCGGCCAGGCCTATCGCTTCAGCGACGACGGCGAGCCGAGCGGCACGGCCGGCAAGCCTATTCTCGCCGCGATTGACGGCCAAGAGCTCGACCGGGTCGCCGTGGTGGTCACCCGCTGGTTCGGCGGTATCCTGCTTGGCAGCGGTGGCCTGGTGCGCGCCTATGGCGGCACGGCGGCGCTTTGCCTCAGGGCTGCGGAAAAGATCGAGATGATCGAAACCGTGCGTGCGACCGTCGCAGTCGACTTTTCCGACATGGCGCTGATCAAGGCGCGGCTCCTCGCCCGCGACGTGACCATTGCCGGCGAGAGCTTCACGGACAAGGGCCTGGTTCTGACCGTGGACCTGCGCAAGGATGAAGCGGAGGCGATCCTTTCCATGGTCGTCGATCTCAGCCGCGGCAAGGCCTTAGTCTCGCTCGACGACTAGCTCCCGGCGCGCCCACGCCCCAAGCGATCAGCTTCCGCCCGAAAACGCGTTCTCAGCCAGCCTGTCGAGAAAAGTGTGCGCGGTTTCCCGCTCTCTATCTCGCTCTAATTTACTCGATCAGACCGGTCATAATAGAAGCGCTCCACACAGCCTATGATCGACGACGCAACACAGGAGACAGCACCATGAAAACGAGAGTTCTTGGCAAGACCGGCGCAACCATTTCCGAGATCGGCTTCGGCGCCTGGCAGATCGGAGGCTCCTGGGGCGATGTCAGCGAGGCAGACGGCAAGCGTGCACTCAATGCCGCACTTGATGGCGGCGTCACCTTCGTTGATACGGCCGACGTCTATGGCGATGGCCGGTCCGAAAAGATCATCGCGGCAGTGTTGAAGGAGCGCGGCGGCGACAGGCCCTTCGTTGCAACCAAGGCCGGCCGCCGGCTCAACCCGCACGTGACCGAAGGCTATACGGGCGAGAACATCGAGGCCTTCATCGACCGCAGCCTCGCCAATCTCGGCGTCGAGACGCTCGATCTCGTACAGCTGCACTGCCCGCCGACCGAGGTCTACTATCGTCCGGAGCTGTTCGGTGCGCTGGACCGGCTCGTCGCCAAGGGCAAGATCCGGCACTACGGCGTGTCAGTCGAAAAGGTCGAGGAAGCGCTGAAGGCGATCGAATATCCCGGCGTTGCGACCGTGCAGATCATCTACAACATCTTCCGCCAGCGCCCGCACGAGCTGTTCTTCACCGAAGCTCAGAAGAAGAATGTCGGCGTCATCGTACGCGTGCCGCTCGCCTCCGGCCTGCTTTCCGGTAAGATCACCCGGGAAACCGCCTTTGCCGCTGACGATCACCGCAACTTCAACCGGCACGGCGAAGCCTTCGACGTCGGCGAGACCTTTGCCGGTGTGCCGTTCGAAACGGCGCTGGAAGCCGTCGAGCAACTTCGTCCGCTGGTGCCCGAAGGCGTGCCGATGGCACAGTTCGCGCTACGCTGGATCCTCGAGCAGCAGGCCGTCTCGGTGGTCATCCCCGGCGCCCGCAACGAGGCGCAGGCAAAATCCAACGCAGCCGCCAGCGCGCTTGCAGCCATCGACGAGCAGACCAAGGCGGCCATCACCGCAGTTTACGAGCGGCTGGTGAAGGTTCATGTTCATCATCGCTGGTAACTGACGCCACCGCCGCAGGCGTGGAGAAGGAGACGCGGCAATGCCTGATCCCTTCGAGCTCAAACGTTTCGTCGAAGCCCAGGACCGTGTCTATGCCGCGGTTCTGGACGAACTCGGCCACGGCCGCAAACGGACACATTGGATGTGGTTCGTCTTCCCGCAGATCGCCGGCCTCGGGCACTCGCCGATGGCAGAGCGCTACGCGATCTCCGGGCTCGACGAAGCGCGGGCCTATCTCGCCCATCCACTGTTGGGGTTGCGGCTTCGGCAATGCACCGAACTGGTCAATTCGGTTTCAGGGAAATCGGCACACGACATATTCTCCAGCCCCGACGACGTGAAGTTCCGGTCATCGATGACCTTGTTTGCCGAGGCCGACGAGGGCGGGCACCTGTTCGAACAGGCGCTTGAGCACTATTTCGGGGGAGAGAAGGATCGGCGCACTCTGGACATACTGGCGCACCTTCGGTGACGCTAACGCTCGCGGAACGTCGTTTGGTTCCGTCAGAGATTGGGCGTCGAGTTAACTAGGAAGAACAGGATCGTGAAGGCACATATCGAAAGGCCAGCTACGATCACCAGCAGTTCTTTCATCATATAGCGATACATCCGGCACCTCCTTTCCTTCAGTGGCCGCAATATCTTCCTGAATATAGGAAGTCATTGGGCCAATTCTCAGACACAGGCGTCAAAAGTTCGTGAAGGCGCTTCCGCCTTTTTGTGATCCGGAGTCACTATCCCCCAAAGGCTCCGAGACGGGTTCGGCGCCTCCACGACCTCTAGAAATTACATTATACTAATATATATTCTTTGTCACGTAACCACTTCGGAGCATTGAACAATTACCCCACGCTCCGTGCGGCGAATATGTCGCAGTATCAAAAATCGTCGTGACTGTGGGCAAGGCCCCTACCCCTCGAAGTGGACGGTCATCCGCAAATGACGATGCTCGTCGACGAGCAACGTCTCATGTGCGAAGTCGGTACCGACCTCGTCGTCGGCTCCGCACCGCCCGAGAAGGCAGGCTCCGCCTCGGCCATGACCGAAACCGTGCAGGAATCTCGGCATTTCGCTCGGCATCGCCGTGCTCGGCAGCATCTCGACTGCGATCTATCGCCATTCGATTGATCTCAGCACACCCGATAACCTCGGGGACGCGGCCCGCGAGGCAGTCAGCGACAGTCTGTGGGGCCCGCGGGCGGTGCGGGCGGAACTGCCGGCGGCCCTCATCGAGAATGCCCGGGCGGCCTTTACGACAGGCTTCAACAGCGCGGCCATCCTCAGCGCGATCGCCGTGACCATCCTTGCGGTCCTCGCAGCGGTGGCGCTGCGTCATATCGAGAAACTCGGGCCGCCATCCGAGCGAGCGGGATCGCTCGGCCGTTCGCGCACCGCCGCCAAAGCAATCGGCTCGCAACCAAGCGTGGCCGAACGGCTGCGCGACCGACAGCTGCGCCAACGTCGCACAGCGCCGCGCTTGACTGAAAGGATGGCCCCAAAACGCAAAAATCCCCGCACAAACGACGGGGATCTGGACTAGCCTAAGCTATTGAAGAAGAATGGCGCACCCGAAGAGATTCGAACTCCTGACCCCCAGATTCGTAGTCTGGTGCTCTATCCAGCTGAGCTACGGGTGCTTGCCTGAAGCGGTCGAACCGCTTGCGTGAGCGGTTCTCTAAAGGGTCCTTTCGGGGATTGCAAGCGCCGTTCGGCAAAAAAATTTCATTTTTACGACGATGCCCCGACTTGCTGTGGACAGTCGCTACGACTGCGGTGCAGCAATGCCCTGAAAAGCAGGGTGTTGCGCCGCGGAAGCGGCCCCGGAAAAATTTGTTGGAGGCGCCAGCCTTAGCGGCTACCCGCCTCATGGGGCGGGAATTGCCGTGCGCTAGTGGCGAAACTTCGAGCGGAATGCGTCGAGCGGCACCGGCCGGTCGGGCAGTTCGATGCGGAAGAGCGTGCCGGGCGTCGGCTTTTCGACAAGCGCGATCGTGCCGCCATGGGCAAGCACCAGCTCGCGCGCGATCGCGAGACCAAGTCCGGTGCCACCGGAGCGGGCCGAGCCGCGGAAAGCGGCGAACAGGTTTTCCCGCGCCTTCGGCGGCATGCCGGGGCCGGTATCGTCGACGGAGATGGTGACGACGCTGCCGATGCGCATGGCCGACACCGTGACAAGCCGCGGACGGCCGTCCTCCGGCTCATGGTTGGTCAGGGCCTGGACGGCATTGCGGCAGATATTGTGCACCACCCGGAAGAGCTGCTCGCTATCCGCATCGACCTCGATGTCGTCCTGCATCTGGATCTGGAAATCGATGCCCGCCTGGGGATCGATCGCCAGCAGTTCGGCGACATCGGAAACAAGCGGCTTCAACGCCACGAAGCGGCGATGCGGCTCGGCCTCGGTGGTGCGGCCATAGGAGAGGACCTCGCGCGTATAGCCGACAGCCCGGTCGATGGTGCGCAGCAGGGTCGGGGCGAAACGCTTGACCACGGGATCATCCACGTCGGCCAAGCGGTCGGAGATCAGTTGTGCCGAAGACAGAATATTGCGCATGTCGTGGTTGATCTTCGACACGGCAAGGCCAAGCTCGGCAAGGCTCTTCTGCTGCTTCAGCGTCTTCTGCAACTCGCGCTGCATGCTGGCGAGATGCTGGCCGGCGACGGCAAGCTCATCTCGCCCCTCCGGCGGCACGAGCACCCGACCCGGATCGGCCGGATCGTCCGAGAATTCCTGCATGCTCGCCGTCATCCGCCGGATCGGCGTGATCAGCATGCGGTTGATGGCGAGGAAGATCAGCGCCGCCGTGATCAGCGAAATGATAAGCGACAGGACAAAGACGTTGCGCGAATAGACGAGCATCGCCTTGCGCAGGCTCGCATCCTTCATCAGGAGCTCGATCGTCGCGTCGCTTTCGCCGAGCGGCCCGTAGACACGGATCACACGATCGCCGCCGAAGAGCAGGGTATCGAAGGCATCGCGGATCGCTGCAAAGGCCGTGGAATTGGCGACGTCGTATTCGCCTTCGATCTCAACGGGCATGTCGGTGAGCGCGATCATGCGCGACGCATCCTTGCGGCGGATGACGATCGCCTTGGTGCCGGTCGCCATCAGCGTGTCCTTCTGCACGCTGCGCGGCAGCTCGACATTCTGCAAGCCGTCGACGACGACGGCAGCGGCGGCAGCCGTGTTCAGCCGATCCTCAAGCCAACGAATGCGCATGGTGGCGACAGACGGCGCGAAGATCAGCACCTCCGCCAGCATGACGAAGACGATCGTCAGCAGGAGCAGCTTGCCGGAAAGGCCCCGGAAGAACCCCGCACTCGTCTTCAGTGGCTCACTTGCCGTTGCCGGACGCGTCTCTTCCGCCATGCCTTACAAACTTCCCTGCCCGTCAACCAAAACGCCCGAGAGCCCGCACACGTGCCCGAGCCTATCGGCTTCGCGCCAAGGGTCCATAATAGGAGATGGCCGTCTGTTTTCCAATCTCGGAGCGGCCGGGCGGGGTGCGACATAGGCGCGGACATCATTCAGTGTCGCGCCGTTGGCAATTGCAAAGGACCACATCCCGCTTATCTCCCTCCCCTCGCATCGCCGAAGCGAAATCTTCGGCGCGCTGCCGCCTCGGTCTGGCCTACCTGCACAGAATCCGGATCTGTGTAAGTCACCCAGGGAACAGTTCTGCAATCGTCTGGCCGGTGCGTTGTCGGCGGCTGTGACGCCAGACCGGCGGCTGGCATTCGAGGCTACCAAAAAAGCGAACCCGCGGCACCATGACGGTACCGCGGGCTCCGATCACCTGCAGCGCCGCGCGTCCTCTCAGACGCGCAAAGGTCGCTGTAGCGCTTTCAAATGCTGCCTGCTTTCGCCCTTAATCGCCTACCTCTTGCGGAAACAAGCAGTCGCGAGGCAAGGCGCCGATCAGAACTCTTGCCAATCGTCCTTCGCCACAGCCGCAGCGGAGCTACCGCCAAAGGCACGGGCGACGTTGCCCATCATGCGGCGCGCCGGCGATTCGACCGGGCGGGCTGCCTCACGCGCCACAGCGATCGGCCGGGCGGCGACATTGTCCACCTTGAAGTAGGCGATCAGGTTGGCGAGGTTGTTGGCCTCGGCGGAGAGCTTGTGGGTGGCGGCATTCGCCTCCTCCACCATCGCCGCGTTCTGCTGGGTCACTTGGTCCATCTGGTTGACCGCGGTGCTGACTTCACTGAGGCCCGTCGACTGCTCGCGCGCCGCCGTTGCGATCGAGTGGATATGATCGTTGATCTTCAGGACGCGGTCTTCGATCTCACCAAGAGCCGAACCGGTTTCCTGAACCAGCCGGACGCCGGTCGCCACTTCGCTGCCGGACTTCGAGATCAACGACTTGATGTCCTTGGCGGCACTTGCCGCACGCTGGGCAAGCTCTCGGACTTCCTGTGCGACGACCGCAAAGCCCTTGCCCGCATCACCGGCACGCGCCGCCTCGACGCCGGCGTTCAGCGCCAGAAGGTTGGTCTGGAAGGCGATTTCGTCGATCACGTTGGTGATCTGGCCGATCTCGCTCGACGCCTGCTCGATGCGGCCCATCGCGTCGACGGCGTTGCGTACGACAGCGGCCGACTGCGCGGCGCTGTGCTTGGCCTCGTTGACCATGACGGTCGCTTCCTGCGCCCGCTCGGTCGAGCTCTTCACCGCAACGGTGATCTCGTCCAGGGCAGCCGAGGTTTCCTCGAGGGCCGCGGCCTGCTGTTCGGTGCGCTTCGAAAGGTCGTCCGCTGCGGCACGCAGTTCGGACGAGTTGCCGTTGATCGTGTCGGTCGTCACGCGGACTTCACGCAGCGTCTTCTGCAGCGTCGACAGCGTTTCGTTGACGTTCTTCTGCAGTTCGGCGAAGGCGCCCTGGAAATGGCCGTTCATGCTCTGGGTCAGGTCGCCGCCCGCAAGGCTCGCGACCACCCGGCGGGTCTCGGCGATGCCCGCATCGACGCTGCCGACCAGTTCGTTGACGCTTTTCGCGAACCGGTTGAGGTCGTCGTTCTCGTAGTCCTTGCCGATGCGCTTGGTGAAATCGCCGGCGGCAGCGGCCGCCACGACGACGCCGATGCTCGACTGGAGGTCGGCGCTCTTTTCACGCAGCACCGCTTCCTGTGCGTTGAGGTCGCGAACGGCAAGGCCGTTCTGCTTGAAGACCTGAACGGCTTCAGCCATTTCGCCGATTTCGTCCTTGCGGCCAGCGAAGGGCACGTCGACGGTCAGATCGCCGCCAGCCAGTTGCTTCATCTTGCCGGTCAGCTCGAGGATCGGGCGGCTCAAATGGTTCGTTGCGATATAGAAGGCCGCGCCGAGGCCGGCGAGCATGCCGAGGCCGGCGATGGCGAGAATGGTGATGATTACACCGCGCTCGAAGGTGGCAACGTCAGCCGTAACGACTTCAAGCGTCTTCAGGTTTATGTCGACAACGCCGTCGATCTGCTGCTGGAAAGCCTTGCGGTTCGCGCGATTGGCATCGGTGTTGCCCTGCTCGTTGGCGGCCTGCGGCGAGACCTCCTCGCCAAGCCGCGCCGTCTCGACGCGGAAAGTCTTGAACTCCGCGGCGCGGGCGACCAGCGTATCGAAGGACGCTTTCGTTTCAGCCGGGATCAGCGGGCGCCACTCGGTGAGCAGCGCGTCGATCTTGTCGAGGTTCTTGCGAATGCCTTCGGCGAAGGGCTTGGCCTTCTCGATGGTCGGGGCGGCGTAAATACCGCGCGATTCCATGACGACCGCGGTCACCAGACGATTGAGGCGTTCCGCGTTGAAGGCGCGCGTCGCAACATTCTCGTACTGGTGGAATTTCTCGTTGTATCTGCTGACGGCGACCAGCGACATCCCGGTCACCGCAACCGCCAGCAGGCTCATGATCCCGACGATCAGATAGATTTTACCGCGTATTTTCATCCCGACCTCCACAAGGTCGCGAGACCTGTCCGATTATCGGACACTCAGCCACCCCATTGCACCGAGGCGACCCTAAAATAGCCGTGGTTAATAAAACTCGTCGCAGCCGGCAGGCATTCTGGGGAGCGCCGATTAGAGTTCTGTTTACCAATCTCGGCTAGATGCCCGCCTTTCGCGCGCCTGTGACACGCCTCGATCGAGCGTGCCGCTTATATTTACGATCCCGCCGCCACTGAATCGCCGGCCGCAATTGACTTTCCGGGAAATTTCCCCTTATAAGCCGCGCACGTCCGGTCAAGCCCTCCTGCCCGCAAGGCGGAGCCGCGTCCGGTAACGTAAACGCTCCTTGCTACACGCAAACCCAAGAAGGGCCGCACACCGCGGTATTAAATAAATGAAGCGTACCTACCAACCGTCCAAGCTTGTCCGCAAGCGTCGCCACGGCTTCCGTTCGCGTATGGCTACCAAGGGTGGCCAGAAGGTCCTCGCAGCCCGCCGGGCTCGTGGCCGCAAGCGTCTTTCGGCTTAAGCCGAAACTGCCCGAAACCAGTGTCCGGGCACATGACGTCAGATAAAGACAAAACGACTGTCGGGCGGCTGAAAAGCCGTCCGCAGTTTTTGGCCGTTCGGGCAGGAGAAAGCCGTAGAGGCCCCTTGTTTCTCCTCGAAGTGCTCGACCGCAACGATCCGGAGGGCGAAGCCCGCGTCGGCTTCACCGTTACCAAGAAACACGGCAATGCCGTCGAGCGAAACCGGATGCGCCGACGCCTGAAAGAGGCGGTGCGGCTTTCCGCCGGGTTTGCAATGAAACCCGGACACGACTATGTGATTGTCGCCCGACGCGATCTCCTGAACGCCCCCTTCGACGCCTTGACCCGGGGGCTTGGCGAGCGCATCGAAAACAAGCCGAAACAGAAGCGGCCGCCGGCCGGTTCCAGGAAACCATGATGGAAAAAAACCGCAACTATTTCGTGGCGATTGGCCTGTCCGTGCTGATCCTCATTGCCTGGCAGTTCCTTTACGTCAATCCGAAGATGGAAAAGGAACGCATCGCTGCGGAAGCCCTGCAGGCGCAACAGGCGCAGTCGCCGTCGCAGTCGGCGACCCCGACGCAGCAGCCTTCGGGCCAAGCTCTGCCGGGCAGCGGGGCAATTCCGGGCGCCGGTGAGAACCGCGACCAGGCAATTGCCAAATCGGCCCGCGTTGCGATCGACACGCCAGCCCTTTCCGGCTCCATCAACCTGACCGGCGCGCGCTTCGACGACCTCAAGCTCAAGGAATACCGCGAGACGGTCGATCCGAAGAGCCCCGTCATCACGCTCTTCAGCCCGGCAGAGACCACCGACGGCTACTTCGCCGAACTCGGCTATGTCGGCAGCGATGCGACCGGCAGCGTGCCGGGCCCGCAGACCGTGTGGACGCTTGCAGGCGGCGAAAAGCTGACCGCGGCGACCCCGGTAACGCTGAGTTTCACCAACGAAAAGGGCGTCACCTTTACCCGCACGGTCTCGGTCGACGACCACTACATGTTCCAAGTGGTCGACAGCATCAAGAACGGCACGGCCGAGCCGCTGGCGCTTTCGTCCTATGGCCGCGTGACCCGCTTCAACAAGCCGACGACGCCGAGCGTCTACGTGCTGCACGAAGGCTTCATCGGCGTCCTCGGCGAACACGGCCTGCAGGAACTGAAATACGGCAAGATCGAAGACGAAAAGTCCGTCGAACCCGGCAAGGCGACCGGCGGCTGGCTCGGCATCACCGACAAGTACTGGGCTGCAGCGATCGTCCCGCCGCAGGCGACCCCTTACGACACTCGCTTCACGCACTTCACCGATGGCCGCGCCCGCTACCAGAGCGACTACAAGAGCGACGCCGTGACCGTGGCCCCCGGCCAGACGTCCGAGGTCAAGAACCTCGTCTTCGCCGGCGCCAAGGAAGTTCCTGTCGTCGACAATTACGAAGTGGCCTACTCGATCCCCAACTTCGACAAGCTGATCGACTGGGGCTGGTTCTACTTCATCACCAAGCCGATGTTCAAAATGATGGATTTCTTCTTCCGTCTGTTCGGCAACTTCGGCATCGCGATCCTGATCACCACGATCGTGGTCAAGGGCCTCTTCTTCCCGCTCGCCAACAAGCAGTACGCATCGATGGCGAACATGAAGAAGGTTCAGCCGAAGATGGAGGAACTGAAGAAGAAGTTCGGCGACGACCGCATGGGCCTGCAGCAGGCGATGATGCAGCTCTACAAGGACGAGAAGATCAATCCGCTGGCGGGCTGCTGGCCGATCCTCATCCAGATCCCGGTGTTCTTCGCACTCTACAAGGTGATCTACATCACCATCGAGATGCGCCATGCGCCGTTCTTCGGCTGGATCCACGACCTCTCGGCGCCCGATCCGACAACGATCGTCAACCTCTTCGGCCTGCTGCCGTTCGACGGTCCGACCTTCCTGCATCTCGGCGTCTGGCCGCTCATCATGGGCGTCACCATGTTCGTGCAGATGCGCATGAACCCGACGCCGCCGGATCCGACCCAGGCAATGCTGTTCACCTGGATGCCCGTGGTCTTCACCTTCATGCTGGCATCCTTCCCGGCCGGTCTCGTGATCTACTGGGCCTGGAACAACACCCTTTCGGTGCTCCAGCAGTCGATCATCATGAAGCGCCAGGGCGTGAAGATCGAGCTCTTCGACAACCTGAAGGGCCTGTTTTCGAAGAAACCCAAACCGGCGGAATGACGCCGGCCGGCACGACAATCCCACAGCCCCGGACCACGGTCCGGGGCTTTTTCGTTTCTGCGCCGTCGCGCGACACGCGATGGCGTTGACGCGGGCGCGTGGCGCGGGCATCTGGCGATATCGAAATCTCTGCGCCTCGCTCCAGGACAATTTGCCATGACCGACCCGTCGGCCACCTCCGCTCCGTTCGCCGCCAACGAGAAGCTTGGCGCCCTGCTCGTCTTCGGCTCGGCCTTCTTCTGGAGTTTCGGAGGAGCCATCGCCCGCTTCCTGGAGATCCCCGACAGCTGGACGATCGTCTTCTGGCGCTGCATGTTTGCCGGCCTCTTCCTGCTCGCCTTCATGCTGGTGCGCGACGGACCGCGCGGTACGCTGGCACTCTTCAAGGGCATGGGCTGGCCGGGCATCGCCGTCGGGCTCTGCTTCACCATCGCCTCGACCTCCTTCATCATCGCCATTTCCTATACGACGATCGCCAATGTCGTGCTGCTCGGCGCCGGCGTGCCGCTGTTTGCGGCGCTGATGAGCTGGGTCCTGTTTCGCGAGCGGGTATCGCGCTTCACCTGGGGCGCGATCACGGCCGTCATCGTCGGGGTCGCCATCATGGTGTCGGAGAGCCTGACGGGCAGCGTGTCGCCGCTCGGCGATGCGCTGGCACTGCTGATCCCTGTGGTCTTCGCGCTGGCAACCGTCATCACGCGCCGCTATCCGCATGTGCGGATGACGCCCGCCACCTGCTTCGGCTGCTTCGCGGCCAGCGCCATTGCGGGGGGCCAGTCTTCCGGGCTTGCGGTGACATCGGGCGAATTGGCACTTCTCTTCGTCTTCGGCGCCTTCAACCTCGGGCTTGGCATGGCGCTCTTCGTCACCGGTGCCCGGCTGGTACCTTCGGCGCTGGCCGCCCTGCTCGGCACCGCCGAAACCGTGCTCGGTCCACTCTGGGTCGCGATCATTCATGGTGAAGTGCCGAGCAGCCGGACGATCATCGGCGGCACCTTCATCTTTCTGGCGCTGCTTGCCTATCTCTTCAACGAGTTCCGGCGGGCGCAAACCATCCCCACACGGCCGGTCCGCACGCCGACGCCTTGACATCCACGGCCAAAACCGGGAAGCCATGGACTTTCTCGATGAAGGACCGACCGCCGATGGCCGAAAGCAAAACCAAAGACGACAAGCCGTTGTTCGGCCGGCCGTGGATTTTCATTCGCGGCGTGCCCGCCATGAAGTTCCTGCCGCCGGAGGGACCGGTGGAAATCGCCTTTGCCGGCCGCTCGAATGTCGGCAAGTCGTCGCTGATCAATGCGCTGGTCGGCCATAAGGGGCTGGCGAGAACCTCGAACACTCCGGGCCGCACGCAGGAACTCAACTACTTCGTGCCCGACGGCTATTCCGGCGAGGCCGACGACCTGCCGCCGATGGCGCTCGTCGACATGCCGGGCTACGGCTATGCCCAGGCGCCGAAGGACCAGGTCGACGCCTGGACGAAGCTGGTGTTCGACTATCTGCGCGGCCGCTCGACGCTGAAGCGCGTCTATGTGCTGATCGACTCCCGCCACGGCATCAAGAAGAATGACGAGGACGTGCTCGCCCTGCTCGACAAGGCGGCTGTTTCCTACCAGGTCGTGCTCACCAAGACTGACAAGATCAAGGCCGCCGGCGTGCCGCGGCTGATCGCCGAGACGCTCGAGAAGATCAAGAAGCATCCCGCAGCCTTCCCGGAGGTTCTCTCGACCTCCTCGGAAGAGGGCGAGGGGATCGACGAACTGCGTGCCGCGATCGGCACGGCGATCGCCCGCTAGGCGATACCGGAAACCGTCCGAAGCGCGTCCTGAACTGCGCGCTCCGCACGGGGTCGATCGACCCAAAGTCTTTGATCTCTGTCACTACCCCGACATGCAATCCGCTCTATCTCTGCGTTGCGTCCACATCGGTGGCGCGGCCAGAGATAGGAGAAAGTCATGTCCGATTTGATCGTTGTCGGGTTCGATTCCCCTGAGGAAGCCGATAGGGTTCTGGTCCGGCTCGCCGGGCTGAAGAAGGAATACCTGATCGACCTTGAGGACGCGGTCGTCGTCGTGCGCGACACGGAGGGCAAGGTTCATCTCAAGCAGAGCCTGAACCTGACGGCCGTCGGTGCCACGTCCGGGCTGCTCTCCGGTTCGATCTGGGGCGGGCTCGTCGGCCTCCTTTTCCTCAACCCGCTGGCGGGCTTTGCGATCGGCGGCGCGCTCGGCGCCGGTGCCGGTGCCCTCTCCGGGTCGCTGACGGACTACGGCATCGACGACGAGTTCATCAAATCGCTCGGCAACACCATTCCCAACAATTCCTCGGCGCTGTTCATTCTCGTGCGCAAGGTTCAACCTGAGAAAGTGCTCGCCGAATTCCCGGACCTGCGTGGCCGTGTCCTGAAGACGTCGCTTTCACCGGAACAGGAGCAAAAGCTCCAGGCAGCACTCTCCGGCGCCGCGGCAGCCTCGCCGCCGGCCGGGTCGTTCTGAACAACCGGAACGTCCGCTCCAACAGGAGTGCTAGCTGGATTTGGCCGCCGGTACGAAGGCAAGCGCCAGGCCATTGATGCAATGGCGCTTGCCGGTCGGCGGTGGGCCGTCATCGAAAATATGGCCGAGGTGCCCGCCACAGCGGCGGCAATGGCACTCCGTGCGGGTCATGGACAGGGAGGTGTCCTCACGTGTTGCCACGGCGCCGGGCAATGACTGCCAGAAGCTCGGCCAGCCGGTGCCGCTGTCATACTTCGCCTCGGACGAATAGAGCGGAAGCGCACAGCCGGCGCATTGGAAGATACCCTTGCGCTTCTCGTTGTTGAGCGCGCTGGTGAAGGGGCGCTCCGTATCCTCATGCCGCAGGATTCGGTATTGGTCGTCGGTCAGAACCGCCCGCCACTCCTCATCACTCCTAACGATCTCGAAGGATTCGCCGCCGGCGGCCCGGGCGAGCGGCGTGAGACTTTGGATTATCGGCACCGCAGCGAATGCGGAGCCCGCCAACAGGAAGACGCGCCGGTTGATCATAAAAGCCTCCCCTACCGATCCTTTCGCGAGCATAGCGACCGGCCACAACGACGGCAAAACAATGCGGATCAAAGCACCGTGAGGCGCGGTTCGAAAAGCCAGCGGCCATCTGGCCGCTGGCAAAGCGCCGGGACGACGAACCGCCGCCTCGGCGCAAGCTCGTCAACCCTTCGGCAGCAGCACCTTGTCGATCACATGGATGACGCCGTTCGACTGCTTGACGTCGGCGATCGTTACCGTCGCCGTGCCGCCGGTCTCGTCGGTCAGCATCAGCTTGCCGCCATCCTCCTTGGCCCTGAGAACGCAACCGCCGACGGTCTTCACGTCATGTTCGCCACCGTCATCCTTGATCATGCCTGATATCGCCGAGGACATCGCGTCGGCGGCAACAACGTGGCAAGTCAGAATCTTGGTGAGATTCTCCTTGTTTTCCGGTTTAAGAAGTGTCTCGACCGTGCCCGCGGGCAGCGCGTCGAAGGCGGCGTTCGTCGGAGCGAACACCGTGTACGGGCCCTTGCCCTCCAAGGTTTCTACCAGACCGGCTGCCTTGACGGCGGCGACCAGGGTGGTGTGGTCCTTCGAATTGACGGCGTTCTCGACGATATTCTTCTCCGCATACATCGGCGCGCCGCCGACCATCGGATTTTCGGCATGGGCGACAAGTGCGCTTGCCGCAAGAAGGGACGCTGTCGCCAGAGTGCGGATAGCAGACGTGAACATCTTTCTCTTCCTTCCTGTTGAGGGAGGCGACGCGTGAGCCGCCCCGCCGAAGCTGCCGTTCCCACCGCGGGAACATAACAAGCAACGGAAGCGCGAGAGAAAGAGTTTCAGAAATTTTCCTGAAACGTATCTATCTGATAGAAAATGGTAATTCCTGTTCCGTGGCGGATTAGAGGTTTCGCGCCTTGCCGAGCGCGATGATCGGCCCGGTCGCCGATCCGGTCGGCGACCCGCCCAGCGGCTCGACGCTGACCGCAAGAACCGAGCCTGTCGAAATTCTCGACCGGAAGGCCGATGGAACGGCGATCTCGCCTTCGCCGGACTGCGGCAGCACGCCGAGCGAGATCGCCGGATTGCTGCCATTGATGAGCCAGAGCTCAAGCGATTTCTGCTCCGCCTGCCTTGCTGCAACCGGTGTTACCTTCAGCCGCCCCGATTCCCGATCGAAGTGGGCGACGAGATCGATGGCAGTGCCTTTGCCGGCGAGTTCCGCGACGAGCGAGGTGCCGGCCAGAGGCGCTTCGAACAGGCCGGCGAGCGAAGCGCCCATGACCATGACAGCGGCAAGCGAAGCCAGTGCCAGGCTCCGCCAAAGGGCCAGTGAATTCCACAGCCCGCGGCGCGGCGCGACCGGCTCGGGCCGCGCCGTTTCGAAGAGCCGCCGCTCGATTGCCGAAAAGCTCCTGGGTGGAGGCACCACCGCGTCATAGGCCTCGTCGAAAGAGGAGAGATTGCTCTGCCAGCGGTCGACCATGGCGGCGAAGTTGCGATCGGAAGCAAGACGGGCCTCGACCTTGCGTCGGTCGTCAGCGGACAACACGCCAAGCACATATTCGCCGGCGATCACCTCATCGCGGCGGAAATCTCGGCCCTCTGGGGTTGGTGTCGTCATCGCTCCATACACTCTCGCAACTTCATGAGGCTACGCCTCAACCAAGTCCGCATCGTGTTCAGCGGCACGGCGAAGGTATCCGCCAGTTCCTGGTAACTCAGACCTTCGACATAGGCACGCCGAACCGCCTCCGCGCGGTCCTTTTCAAGCTCCTCCATGCAGGCGTCGATCCGCCTGCCCTCTGCTCTGACGACCGCCGATTTTTCCGGATCGGCAGCAGGATCAGCCAAATCGTAGGCTTCGTCAATCGCGTTGGCGGCCGGTTTTCGCGCCCTGACGACGTCGATCGCCTGATTGCGTGCAACGGCCGCCAGCCAGGACGTCGCCGCCGCCTGTCCTTGGGAAAATCGGCCAGCCCGCTGCCAGATCTTGACGTAGATTTCCTGCAGCGCTTCTTCCGCTTCACCCCGATTTCCGAGGATACGAAGGCAGATGCCGAAGAGTTTCGGGCTCGTCTGCCGGTAGAGTTCGGCGAAGGCGTCGCGATCGCCAAGCGAGACGCGACCAAGCAACGCGGCTATATCCTCCTCGATCATTCAGCGTGCGCCCCAGTACCTCGTCCGTAAACAGATAGGGCGCGGATCATAATGCGCCAGCCATCTCCGTCATTCCGGCTTTATATTGCTCGCCGATCATTCCATCGGTCCGGAACTTGCGCTAAACAGCAGCCGGTATTTTTCGAGGGTCCGCCATGTCCGCCAATGAAAGTGAAATCCAGGCACGCCTGCTCACCCAGGCCCTGCCCTACATGCAGCGCTACGAAAACAAGACGATCGTCGTCAAATATGGCGGCCATGCCATGGGCAACAGCGAGCTCGGCCGCGCCTTTGCCAGCGACATCGCGCTTCTGAAGCAGTCAGGCGTCAACCCGATCGTCGTGCACGGCGGCGGCCCGCAGATCGGCGCGATGCTGACGAAGATGGGCATCGAATCGAAGTTCGAGGGCGGCCTGCGCGTCACCGACGAGAAGACGGTCGAGATCGTCGAGATGGTGCTTGCCGGCTCGATCAACAAGGAGATCGTCGCGCTCATCAACCAGACGGGCGAATGGGCGATCGGCCTTTGCGGCAAGGACGGCAACATGGTCTTCGCCGAAAAGGCACGCAAGACCATCAAGGATCCGGATAGCAACATCGAACGCGTCCTCGATCTCGGCTTCGTCGGCGAAGTGGTCGAAGTCGACCGCACGCTGATCGACCTGCTCGCCCGCTCGGAGATGATCCCGGTCATCGCACCGGTGGCGCCCGGCCGCGACGGCCACACCTACAACATCAACGCCGACACCTTCGCCGGCGCCATCGCCGGTGCGCTGAACGCCACGCGCCTCCTGTTCCTGACGGATGTTCCCGGGGTTCTCGACAAGCAGGGCAACCTGATCAAGGAGCTCTCGGTTTCCCAGGCCCGCGCGCTGATCGCCGACGGCACGATCTCCGGCGGCATGATCCCCAAGGTCGAGACCTGCATCGAGGCGATCAAGGCGGGCGTCCAGGGCGTCGTCATCCTCAACGGCAAGACGGCCCACTCGGTGCTGCTCGAAATCTTCACCGAGCGCGGCGCCGGCACGCTGATCGTGCCCTGATCGACTTTAACGACCTGCACCGTATCAAACAAAGAAGCGGGAGACGGCATCGGCCCTCTCCCGCTTTCCTTTTGAGGGCGATGCCCGATCAGCCCTTGTAGATCTCGGTCGCTGCGGCTTTCAGCTTTTCCATCATCGCCCGGTAGGGGAACGGGCCATAGCTGATGCGCGCGACGCCGGCGCGGGCGAGTGACTTCACGTCGGGCGCTGCCGGCCGCATCATGATGTTGACCGGCAGACTGGAGGCAGCACAGACCTTGGCGATCAGCCCTTCATCGACCAGCCACGGAACGAAGAAGCCGCTGGCGCCGGCTTCGGCATAGGCCTTGCCGCGCGCGATCGCCTCGTCGACGAGGCCGGCGTGCCGCGTCTCATCGCTCTCCTGCAGGAATAGGTCGGTGCGGGCATTGATGAACAGCGGGATGCCCCGCCTATCGGCCATTTCGCGAATGGCGCGGATGCGTGCCGCCTGCTTGTCGACGGCATGCACGCCGCCCTTGCCGACCACCTGGTCCTCGAAGTTGATGCCGATGGCACCGACATCGAGAATGCGCGAGACATTGGCGGCACCTGTTGCCGGATCGTCGGAATAGGCGCCTTCGAAGTCAACGGTGACGGGCAGCTCCGTCGAAGCCACGATCAGCCGCGAGACATCGGCGAGCCACGCCATCGGCACCTTCTCGCCATCGCCGAAACCATGGGCGGCCGCCACCGACCAGCTTCCGGTGGCAAGAGCCTTGGCACCGGCTTCGGCCACGGCCTTGGCGCTGCCGGCGTCCCAGATATTATAGAGCACCACCGGGTCGCCCTTCCGATGCAGGGCAGCAAAGGCGAGCGCCTTTTCCTTCTGGCTCATTGCATTTCCTCCACGAACAATCCCTTGGGTTTCAGTTTTCCTTCGTGCCGGAGCAGCCATTGCTTCCGCCAGAGCCCGCCGCCATACCCCGTCAGTGAACCGTCCGAGCCGATGCAACGGTGGCAGGGGATGACAATGGCGATCCGGTTGGAACCGTTGGCCTTGGCCACGGCACGCGCGGCCTGGATCGTATCGACCTCGCGGGCAATGTCACCATAGGATCGCGTTTCGCCGACGGGAATTTTTACAAGCTGCGCCCAAACGTTGCGTTCGAAGGCCGTACCGCCCGGCGCGAGCGGCGTTTCGAAGGCGCCCGTTTTGCCCGCGAAATAGGCGTTGAGCTCGCTTTCGATCTCGTCGATCGGCGCCGTCCTGCCTGATACAATGGCCGAGCGTGTCCCTTTCTTCAGTTTCTCCAGTTCGGTCGGCAGCGCCTTGCGGTCGTGGAACTCGAGCAGATGCACATGCGTGGCATCGGCAACGGCGACCATGGGCCCGAGCGGCGTTTCGATCCAGTCGGAGAAAAGCAGGGCCCTCCCCTGCGCTGCCGCCGGTGCGTCGCCGAGCAGGTTCTGGAATGCGGCACGAAAGCCGCTTGGCGATTCGTATCCGGCCTCGAGCTGGGCATCGATCACCCGGCCGCCGTCGGCAAGCTGGCGGGCGGCCAGCCCCAGGCGACGATGACGCGCGAGATCGAGGAAAGTGATGCCGAGGCTGCGCTTGAAAGCGCGCCGGACCGTCGAGGGATCGAGGCCACGACGAACGATATCGTCCTCGCTCCAGCGCCGTTCCGGTGCCGCTTCCAGCGCCTGCAGCAGGTCCTCGACGAGCGGGTCCTTGGCGCCGAACGTCGCGAGCGGCCGGCAGCGCTGGCATGGACGGAAACCCGTCTCCAGGCAGGTCCCGATAGAGCCCACGAAGATCGTGTTCTCGCGCTTCGGTTTGCGGGCGGGGCAAGACAGGCGGCAGAAGACGCCTGTCGTCTTGACGCAAACGAAGGCAGCACCTTCGTATTCGCTGCTTCGCGCGATCAGCGCGTCGTAGAGCGTTTCATCGGAGGGAAGATCGAACAACATACAGGCGTTCTACCACGCCCGCATGCGCAAAGGCGCCGGTTTTCGGGCGCCTATTTTTTCAGATCAGCACGCGTTTTCAGATCAGTACGAGCATCACCACGCCGAGCACGATCAGCAGGCAGCCGAAAAGTTCGAGCCGGTTGATCCATTCGCGGAAGATGAAGAAGGACGAGGCGAAGGTGAAGAGCATTTCCACCTGCGCCACGACCTTGACCACAGCGGCCTGCTGCAGCGTCATCGCCATGAACCAGCCGAAGGAGGCGGATGCGCCGACGAAGCCGACGACG
Organism: Ensifer sp. R-19; assembly: GCF_049905105.1. Classification (NCBI taxonomy): domain Bacteria; kingdom Pseudomonadati; phylum Pseudomonadota; class Alphaproteobacteria; order Hyphomicrobiales; family Rhizobiaceae; genus Ensifer; species Ensifer sp. R-19. Next base: position 80,743 of record NZ_CP184569.1, on the reverse strand, counting down.
AAGGCGGGCTTCCAGGCGGCGGCGATGCGTGGCAGCTCGTCACGTTCGCGAAGCACGATCCAGATCAGCATGACCACAGTCTGCAGCAGGATGACGAATCCGAGCGTATAGCTCGCCTGCATGATGTAGTCGGGCGCCGGAAGGCTCGGCGCGAGCGCCAGCGAGGCCGAACGATAGGAAACGGCCGAAAGACCGAAGAACGTACCTGACAGCAGACCGATGCCGGCCGTGCGACTGAACACCGAGGTCACGAGCGTGCGTGGGCTGAGTGTCGTGCGCGCCACCGAGATCAGCATCACGCCGACGACCGAGATGGCGATTGCCACCAGGGTTCCCTGGCTCGCCTTTTCGCCGAGGAAGATAAGGCCAAACACCGCCGCCTGCGCCGGCTCGGTGCGGGAATAGGCAGTGCCGACAGCAAAGTTGCGGAACGAGAAGAGGTGGACGAGCAGGAAGGTCGCAGCGATCTGCGCCAGCCCGCCGATGACAGCCCAGAGGAAGAAGGTGCCATTCGGCACTGGAAGCGGACGACCGGCCACCTGCCAGAGCAGAAACAGATAGAGAAAGGCGAAAGGCAGGCCGAAGCCGAAGCGCACGAAGGTCGCGCCCGTCGTGCCCATGACGCCTTTCAGGTGTTTCTGCATGGCCGAGCGGACATTCTGAAGGAATGCCGCAGCGACGGTGATGAGGACCCAGGTTTCCATGGCTGCGAGCTAGCACGCGGCTCCCGGCATTGCCAAGGCCCCGCGCACTCCAGCGTTTCAGTCCGCCTTTTCCTGAGCCTCGGCGAGCACAACGGACGGACTGATCGCGATCCGCGGCGCCTCGTGCTCAAACGTCTTCACGCGCTGATCGTAGTTGGGTGCGAGCGTGCCGAGCACACGATCCCAGAACGAGAAATAGTTGGCGTAGTTGTATTTGAAGCCTGAATGGTGCTGGTCATGGAACGTCGTGCACAACAGGGGAGACGGATAACGGGCCGTCGACGTGGCGAAATACTCGAAGCCGCAATGCCCGATCATGCCATTGAAATGCTCGAACAGCCTATGCCCGATGAGGATCACTGGCGGAAACGGCACGACGAAAACGACGACGGCGGAAAAGCTCTGAAGCAGGAAGTTGTCGAAGACATCTTCCGAATAGGTACTCCAGATCGTCGGCGCGACGCTTTTATGATGCAGGGCATGCAGCGGATACAGCCACTTGGTGTGCAGCAGCCGGTGCATGAAATAGAACCAGGCATCGTAGAGGATCATGCTGAGCACGAAGAGCGGCACCGCCCACCACCAGCTGAAATCCCAGGGTGCCGGCGCCCAGCCTTTCTGCTGCGCATAGAGGCCGATCGTCAGCGGCAGGCAGGCGCTGAACATCGATGCCAGGCTCTGGCGGATCTCGGCCTTGCGCCGCTTGTCGGAGCCACGTCCCTTCTGGATCTTTCGCTCGGGATTGCGCTCGTTGAGCCAGGTGATGCCGTAACCGAGCGCGAAATAGGTCACGACGGTAAACGAGTAGAATCCGAACAGAAACAGCAGATAGAACAGTTCGTCCGACATTGGCACCTACATTCCCCCGAGCCAAAACCGCGCGCCGGAAGATGCCACGCCGGTTTGACAATTCAAAGTGGAATTCTATGCGCCAGCATTGCGGCCCGAGCAGCGATTTGCATTTTTCTCATTTGCCGCCACCTTTCCCCATGTCATAAGGCGGTCATGAAAAAGCTCAACCGCCTGCCGAACCAATCCGACTTCGCCCATGTCACCGACTGGGTCTTCGACCTCGACAACACGCTCTATCCGCACCACGTCAACCTGTTTGCGCAGATCGACCGCAACATGACGGCCTATGTGGCGAAGCTTTTGTCGCTGGACCCGGCCGATGCGAAGAAGCTGCAGAAAGACTACTACCGCGACCACGGCACGACGCTCAAAGGTCTGATGATCCACCACGGCATCGACCCGAACGAGTTTCTCGAGCAGGCGCACGCGATCGACTACTCGATCGTACCGCCGGATCCGGCACTCGGCGAAGCCATCAAGTCGCTACCGGGCCGCAAGTTCATCTTCACCAACGGCAGTGTCGCGCATGCGCAGATGACGGCGCGCGCGCTCGGGATCCTCGACCATTTCGACGACATCTTCGACATCGTCGCGGCCGATTTCGTGCCGAAGCCGGCTGGTGAGACCTATGACAAGTTCATGAGCCTGCACCGGGTCGACACCCGGAACGCCGTGATGTTCGAGGACCTGCCGCGCAACCTCCTGGTGCCGAAGGCGCTCGGCATGAAGACGGTGCTGCTGGTGCCGCACAACCTCGAATATACGTTCGCCGAATCCTGGGAGAAGTCGAACGATACCGACGAGCAGATCGACTACGTGACGGAGGACCTCACCGGCTTCCTGCGCCACGTCCTCTCCGATCTCTGACCGACACAATTTGGCCGGCAAAAAACCTCTTTCCGGCCAATGACTTATATTACGAAAGTTTAACTGGAACGGCGCGCTTCACCGGCTATCCTTTCGATCAGGGACAACCCGATCGAAAGGAAGCATGATGCCGAACAAGATCCTGATCCTTACCGTGACCGCGCTCTCAGTCGCCGTCACCGGCATGGCCGGCCCCTCTTTTGCCGCGCGCGAAAAGATGACGCCCGAGCAACGGGGCGAGCGCATGATCCAGCGGCTCGACACCGACAAGGACCAGAAGGTTTCGCTCGCCGAGGCGCGGATCTCCGACAACTTCAAAACCTTCGACACCAATGGCGATGGCCAGATCAGCGCCGATGAGATGAAGGCCAAACGCGAAGCCTTCCGCGAGGCACGCAAGGCCTGGAAAGAGGCCAAGGACAAGACTGGCACCGAGCGCGAAGCGGCCCTTGCCAAGGTCAAGGAAGTTCGCCCAACGATGCTGCCGGGTCTCAGGCCGAAGGCCTTCAAACGCATCGACACCGATGGCAATGGCTCGCTCAGCGCGAGCGAAGTTTCGAGCGCCGCCGAGACCATGTTCAAGCGGCGAGACAAGAACGGTGACGGTGTCATCGACACAGCCGACTTCACCAAGAAGATCTGACGGGAGCATCCCCTCTTTCCACCGCCCGGTGGAGAGGCTCCTGCCTACAGCGCCGCGCGTCTTAGTCAGACGCGCAAAGGTCGCTGTAGCACTTTGAATTGCTGCATGTTTTTATCCTTAAATCGGCTACGATTTAAGGAAACATGCAGTAGCCCATAGCCCCTTGCAACCCGCGCAAGGGGCTATGTGCATTATTGAACGCCGCGCCTAGCGCCGCCCGTTCGCCATCGGCACCGACTTCGGATCGACGGTTTCGTAGAAGCGGGCAATGATCTCCCAGGCTTCGTCCGCCGTTTCGACAAAGTGTACCAGATCAATGTCATTGGGTGCGATCGTGCCAAATTCGGCAAGCGCCTCGAAGTTGACGATCGAACGCCAGAACTTTTCGCCGAAGAGAATGAGCGGCACCAGCGCCAGACGTCCGGTCTGCATCAGCGTCATCGTTTCAAAGAGCTCGTCGAGCGTGCCGAAGCCACCGGGGAAGACGGTGACGGCCTTGGCACGCAAGAGGAAGTGCATCTTGCGGATGGCGAAGTAGTGGAAGTTGAACGACAGTTCCGGCGTTACGAAGCGGTTCGGCGCCTGCTCATGCGGCAGCACGATGTTGAGGCCGATCGACGGTGCACCGACATCGTGGGCGCCGCGGTTGCCCGCCTCCATCACGCCAGGTCCGCCGCCGGTGACGACGACATATTCCTTGTGGTGCAGCTTGGCCGAATGCTCGGAGCAGAGCCGCGCGAACTTGCGCGCTTCCTCGTAATAGACCGAGGCCGCTTCGAGGTTCTTGCGCTGGGTCTCGTTCTTTGCCGCCCAGGCGTCGCCGCCGGGCTCGGGAATGCGGGCACCACCGAACATCACTATGGTGGAATTGATGCCGCGTTCTTCCAGCATCATCTCGGTCTTCATAAGTTCGAGCTGCAGCCGGACCGGGCGCAGTTCCTCGCGGCAAAGGAAATCGTCGTCGATATAGGCGAGGCGATAGGAGGGCGATGCCGATTGCGGCGTGATCGGGACCGTCTGCGCTCGCTGCCGGCTCTGCGAGCTGTCGGCCAGTGGATCCCAGACCCCGTCCTTGCGGCGCAGTGCGCGCTTCTTCATGCGTGCCATCGTGTCGTCTTTCTCGTCGCGTTCCGGACAATCGGCATCTCGGCCAGACGCGTCCTATCCTCAATCCCCGGTCATGAAGGTTGCAAGCGCAGCAATGCGCTGCGCGCCCCTTGCGCGTCCCGAACGGGTGCGCGGCGCTGTAGTGCAGGAATCGCCCGGATTTGCCAACCCCGGGCAAGCGCATCGGCCTGAAAAGCCCTTCAACTTTTCAGGACCGCCTTCTACAGCGCCACACGTCCGCCAAGACGTGTCAAGATCGCTGCAGCACCTAAATCTGCTGCGTATTTTTGTCCTTAAATCGATTCCGATTTGAGGAATTATGCAGTAGAGCTTTCGCAGGATAACCGCCGAACTTTAAGGAATTCCGATGACGAACCACGACCTCACCTCCCTGTCGCAGACGATCGAGACCGCCTTTGAAGACCGCGATTCCGTCAACACCGGAACGCGCGGCGCAGTGCGCGATGCCGTCGAGACAGCGCTCAATCTGCTCGACAGCGGCAAGGTCCGCGTTGCCCAGCGCGGCGAGGATGGCGTGTGGACGGTCAATCAATGGCTGAAGAAGGCGGTGCTACTGTCCTTCCGCCTCAACCCGATGGAAATCGTCAAGGGTGGACCGGGCCAGTCCGTCTGGTGGGACAAGGTACCGTCGAAGTTCGACGGCTGGAGCGTCAACGAATTCGAGAAAGCTGGTTTCCGCGCCGTGCCGAACTGTGTCGTGCGCCGCTCGGCCTACATCGCCCCCAACGCGATCCTGATGCCGTCCTTCGTCAACCTCGGCGCCTATGTCGGTGAAGGCACGATGGTCGATACCTGGGCTACCGTCGGCTCCTGCGCCCAGATCGGCAAGCACGTGCATCTCTCTGGCGGTGTCGGCATCGGCGGCGTACTGGAGCCGATGCAGGCCGGCCCGACGATCATCGAGGACAATTGCTTCATCGGCGCCCGCTCGGAAGTCGTCGAAGGCTGCATCGTGCGCGAAGGCTCGGTCCTCGGCATGGGCGTCTTCATCGGCAAGTCGACCAAGATCGTCGACCGCGCCACCGGCGAAGTGACCTATGGCGAAGTGCCGCCCTATTCCGTCGTCGTCGCAGGCTCGATGCCTTCCGGCTCGACCATGGGCAACGGCCAGCCGGCACCGAACCTCTATTGCGCCGTCATCGTCAAGCGCGTCGACGAGAAGACCCGCTCGAAGACCGGCATCAACGAACTGCTTCGGGACTGATGCGATGACACCGGAGGGGCCGCAGCCGAGCATGACCTGGCTGTTCTTCAGCCCCTCCGGTCGCATCGGCCGCCTGCCCTTCTTCCTGTCCTGGCTGTTCTGGTTCCTCATCGGCGGCTTCATCGTCGCCAGGATGGTTGCCAACGAAGAACACGAGACGGCGCTGGCCCTCTGGACGCTGGCGTTCGCCATCTCGGCGATCGTCTCCCTGCCCTCGATCGCCATGCTGGCGATCAAGCGCCTGCACGATATCGGCTATCCCGGACCGCTCTCGCTCTGTCTGTTCATTCCCGTCCTCAGCCCGGTGGTCTTCATCGCGCTTTGCCTGTGGCCGGGTGAGCCGGGACCCAACGAATTCGGCGCGCGCAGCGACCAACCGGGAATCTAGACACGATGATTTTGGATCGGATCGACCCAAAATCACAAAAGGATCGTTTCCTGTAAGTTGGAGCGGGATGCGGGCGGAAAACCGTGCACACCGTTCCTCATCCCGCTCTGGACCCTTCGCCCCTGTACAAGAACCGTGCGAGCGCGTATGTAGCGCGCCATGACAGGCCCGCGACGTGCTGGCCACGGCAATTCGCGCCAATGACGATCCGTTCGTCCTGGGCATGACGACCGAAATCCGAAAGACACGATATGACTGAATTCGAAGGGATCGCGCCTGCGATCGCCGAGGCGTTGGCAAAACGCGGTTACAACGAATTGACGCCGGTTCAAAAGGCGATGCGCGACCCGGAGCTCGCCGACAGGGACGCGCTGGTCTCGGCGCAAACCGGTTCCGGCAAGACGGTCGCCTTCGGCCTTGCGCTCGCACCGACCCTGCTGGGTGACGAGCGCCGCTTCGGCCCGGCCGGCGCACCGCTGGCGCTGGCGATCGCCCCGACGCGCGAATTGGCGCTGCAGGTGAAGCGCGAGCTCGAATGGCTCTACGAACAAACCGGCGCGACCATCGCTTCCTGTGTTGGCGGCATGGACATGCGTACCGAGAAGCGGGCGCTGGAACGCGGCGCTCACATCGTCGTCGGCACGCCCGGACGTCTTTGCGACCATATCCGCCGCAACTCGCTCGACATTTCCTCGCTGCGCGCCATCGTGCTCGACGAGGCCGACGAGATGCTCGACCTCGGCTTCCGCGAGGACCTCGAATTCATTCTCGAGGAATCCCCCGATGACCGCCGCACGCTGATGTTCTCGGCAACCGTGCCGAAATCGATCGCCACGCTCGCCAAGAACTACCAGCGCGACGCCGTGCGCATCAGCACCGCTTCCGAACAGAAGCAGCATGTCGACATCGAATATCGCGCCCTGACGGTGGCGCCGAACGATCGCGAGAACGCGATCATCAACGTGCTGCGCTACTACGAGGCCAGAAACGCGATCGTCTTCTGTTCGACCCGCGCCGCGGTCAACCACCTGACCGCCCGTTTCAACAACCGCGGCTTCTCGGTGGTGGCGCTCTCGGGCGAGCTCAGCCAGAACGAGCGCACGCACGCGCTGCAGGCCATGCGCGACGGCCGCGCCCGCGTCTGCATCGCCACCGACGTCGCCGCGCGCGGCATTGACCTGCCGGGCCTCGAACTGGTCATCCACGCCGACCTGCCGACCAACTCGGAAACGCTGCTGCACCGCAGCGGCCGTACCGGCCGCGCCGGCCAGAAGGGTGTGAGCGCGCTGATCGTGCCGGTCAACCAGCGCCGCAAGGCCGAGCGCCTGCTCGACGGCGGCCGGATCACCGCGACATGGGCCCGGCCACCGTCGGCCGACGAGGTCAGCCAGCGTGACGACGAGCGCCTGCTTGCCGACACCAGCTTTGCCGAGCCGATCCGCGAGGACGAACAGGCGATCGTCGCGGCGCTCATCGAACGCCACGGCGCTGAACAGATGGCCGCTGCCTTTGTGCGCCAGTTCCGCTCGGGACGCTCCGCTCCGGAAGACCTGATCGAGGTTGCCGTCGGGGACAATCGTGCAAAACCGCGCCGGGACGAGCGCGCCGGACCCCGCGAGGATTTCGGCGCCGATCGCGCGGATTTCAGCGACGGCAGCTGGTTCTCGCTATCGGTCGGCCGCAAGCAGAGCGCTGAGCCGCGCTGGCTGATCCCGATGCTCTGCCGCCACGGCAAGCTGACGAAGCGCGACATCGGCGCGATCCGCATGCAGCAGGAGGAAACCTTCGTCGAGATGACCTCCGAGGGTGCCGAACGGTTCCTGTCGGCCATCGGCAAGGACAAGATGCTGGAGAAAGGCATTCGGGTGAAGCCGCTCGCTGGCGCGCCTGACCTTTCGCAGCAGCGTCAGGAAAAGCCGAGCTACTCCAAGGACAAACCAAACTTCTCCAAGGACAAGCCGGGCTTTGCCAAGAAGCGCCCCTATTCCGACGATGCTGTGCGGAGCGATGATCGCGGCGACTTCAAGCCGAAGCGGAAGTTCGAAAAGAAGGCCGCCTATTCCGATGGACCGACCCATACCGAGGACCGGCCGCCGGCCAAGGGTGCCGACAAGCCCTGGAACAACAAGAAGAAGGGCAAGCCGGACGCCAGCAAGGACGGCGGCTTCAAGCCCAAAACCAAGCCCAAGGGCAACGCCAAGAACCGCCAGGGCTAAGCCGACACCGGCAGAGTTCTCAGTCAATTAAAAAGCGCCGCGATCGGATCGCGGCGCTTTTTTTCGTGAGCAGGGTTGCGAACGATGTGGTCTCAGGCTTCCAGGAAGCGAAGGCCGGCGACGGCGACGATGATCATCGCGATGCAGGTGATGCGCATCCAGGAGATCGGGTCGCCGAAGAGCACGATGCCGAGCACAGTGATGCCGACCGAGCCGATGCCGGTCCAGGCGGCGTAGGCTGTGCCTGCCGGCAGGTCTCGCATCGCGATCGTCAGGAGATAGACGCTGCCGAGAGCTGCCGCGATGCCGATCGCGCTCGGCATCAGTTTCGTCCAGCCCTCGGCGTATTTCAGCGCCAGCCCCATGACGATCTCGACGAGGCTCGCCGCTATCAGAATGATCCATGCCATGTTCGTCTCCATTGGAATTCTCACATGGTTCACAATCTGGTAGGGTAGGCACCAAATAACAATTACGCACCTTTTGGTAACTATGGAAAATCCGGAAAGCCCGGCGAAAGCGCCCGCAGCCTCGATCCCTGACGTGTTCGATCCAACCTGCTCGTCACGCCACGCGCTGGAGCTGATCGCCGGCAAATGGCCGATGCTCATTATCTCGGCGCTCGAAGGTGGGCCGATGCGCAATGCCGCGCTGATGCGCCGGCTCGGCGACATCTCGCAGAAGATGCTGACGCAGACGCTGAAGGAGCTGGAGCGCAACGGCCTCGTTATCCGCGAGGACAAGAAGACCGTGCCGCCGCATGTGGAATACAGCTTGAGCCCGATCGGCCGCTCACTCAGCGAAACCTTGCTGGTGCTCGATCGTTGGGCCGAGACGCATTTCGGCGCGCTGGATGTGGCCCGCGAGCGCTACGACGCCGAACGAGACAAGTGAGGCTCACTCCGCGTCGAGTTGCGACTGGGCGACCACCTTCACCACCCAGTCGGCAAAGACGCGCAGGCGACTGCTCAAGTGGCGGTTCGGCGGATAGACAAGATAGACCGGCTCCGGATCGATCTGCCAGTCGCTGAGCACCGGAACCATGGTGCCGGCCCGCAGATCGTCGCGGACCATGAAGAGCGGCACCTGGATGACACCCAATCCGGCGCGCGCGGCAGCAAGATAGGTCGTCGCCTCGTTTGCCGCGACGCTGTAACGACCCTGGACCTCCATCTCTTCGTTGCCGCGGCGGAACTGGTAGGGCATCGGCTGGCCGGTCTTCGGCATGAAATAGCCGACAACGGAGCAATTCTTCGCGAGATCGGAAGGATGCTGCGGCATTGCGTGCCGCTTGAGATATTCCGGCGAGGCGCAGGTGACGAATTTCATCTCTGTAATGCGTCGGGCGATCAGCGACTGATCCGTCAGTGCGCCGCCACGGATGGCGCAATCGACGTTCTCCGCGAGATAGTCGACGGTGCGATCGGAAACGCCGAGGTCGATCTGGATGTCCGGATACTTCCGATTGAACTCAGGAAGCGCTGGAACGATGATCAGATTGGCAAAGGCGCCCGCCGTCTCGACACGCAATCGCCCCTTCGGCAAACTCTGGGCGCTCGACAGGCTGCCGTCCAGTTCGTCGAGGTCGGTCAAGAGGCGCGCGGCCCGCTCGTAATAAAGCGCACCATCAGGCGTCACCAGCACGCGGCGCGTGGTGCGGTTCAGGAGCTTCGTGCGCAGATGCGCCTCCAGCCCCTGGATGAGATTGGTCAACGTTGCCTTGGGCATGCTGAGCGACGCGGAGGCGCGCGTGAAGTTCCCGGTTTCGACGACCCGGAGGAACGCACGCATGGCCGTGAGCTGGTCCATTTTCAAGAGCCATAATTGTTCGAGAATACGAATAGTGTAGTCAGTTTGAAAAGACTATTCCAGACAGAAGACAATGTTATTCTCCTACCGTGGCGTGTTGTCGCCACATGTGGGTTGAGCTCGGGCCGAAGGCAAGAGAGATGGGCGAACTGTTCAAAGTGGAGACGATGCAGACCGGCCAAGGCTGCTGCACGGCACGCGTCTACCGCGGCGAAGCTTTGCTCAATCCGCCGCCGGTCGTGCTGCACCTGCATGGCGGCTCCTTCATGGGCGGAACGATCGCCGCCGGTGAGCGCGTCGCCGAGGCGCTTGCGGCGGCTGGCGCCGTGGTGATCTCGCCGGAATATTCCACAGCTTGCCTCAATCCGTTTCCCGCGGCGCTTGATGTCGCCTACGCCATGCTGTCGTCGATGCGCTCGCGCTGCCCGCAGTTCGCGCACAAGAAATCGTCGCTGTTCGTGGCCGGCGAAGAGGCGGGCGGCAATGTTGCCGCCGGCGCCGCGCTGATGGCGCGTGACCAGTATCTGACCGACCTCAAGGGCCAGATTCTTTTGTCGCCGATGCTCGACCCGTGTCTCGCGACGGAATCGTTCCGGCAATACTGTCCGCAGTCCTCGGCGCAATCGATCGCCGACGGCTGGCAGCGCTACCTCGGGCAAAGCGGCGGCTTCACGCATCCTTACGCCGCGCCGGCCCACTGCACGCGGCTCGCCGGCCTCGTGCCTTCGCTGATCCTCACCAGCGAGGAGTGTCCGATGCGCGACGAAACCGAAGCCTATGCCAAACGCCTGCGTCAGGCGGGCGTATCAGTTGAATCTCACGTCCTGCCGGGACGAGCCGGATGGCTGCCGCAGAATACGGTCGCCAAGGAAAACTGGGCGGCACAGCAGGAAGAGATTACCGGCATCTTCTCCCGCTTCTTCCAGAAGACGGGGGCGAAGCCGGCGGAAATGACGGTGCGTTAGACGAGAGCGGCGGTCACCCAGCCCCTTCACCTTGTCTGACATCGAAAGCAACGCGCCGGCTCCCAACCGGCAAGGAGAGAAAAGATGACATCGATAGTGACCCGTCGGGCCCTCTGGGGCGCCGGCCTGAGTATCCTTTTGTCTGTCGCCGGCGGTGGTGCCGTCATGCTCGGCCTGCCGCAGCATTTCGAGGCCGACGCCGCAACCGAGACCGCCGCGGCGCCACCTCCGGCCGTGCCGGTCTCGGTGTCGCGGGCGCAGTCCAAGCGTATCACCACCTGGGAGGAATTCTCCGGCCGGCTCGAAGCGATCGAGCGGGTCGAGGTTCGCCCGCGCGTCGGCGGCGCCATTCTCAAGGCGCATTTCCGCGAAGGCGCGCTCGTCAAGCAGGGCGATCTCTTGGTAACGATCGATCCCGAGCCCTATGCCGCGGCCGTCGAACGGGCGAAGGCCCAGGTCGAGGCAGCCGAAGCGCGCGTCGCGCTTGCCAAGATCGAACTCGAGCGCGGCCGCAAGCTGGTGACCACCAGCGCCGTGCCGCAGAGCAGCGTCGACCAGCGCTCCAGCGCCTATGACGAAGCTCAAGCCGAAGTGCGCTCGGCCAAGGCGGCGTTGCGCACCGCCGAACTCGACCTGCAATATACGGAGGTGCGGGCGCCGATTTCCGGCCGCGTCGGCCGGCTCGACGTCACCGCCGGCAACCTGGTCGCCGCAGGCTCCGCCTCGCCGGTGCTGACCACACTCGTCTCGGTCGATCCGATCTATGCGAGCTTCAACGCCAGCGAAGAGGTGGTCACGACGGCACTCGCCAAGCTTGCCGCCTCGGCCGGCGGCGACGCGATCGAGCGCCTTCCGGTCCAGGTCGGCACCGCCGCCGACGAGGGCACGCCGATCACGGGCCATATCCAGCTCATCAACAACGAGGTGGATGCGGCAACCGGCACGATCCGGGTGCGTGCAGCGCTCGAAAACGCCGACGGCAGGCTGATCTCTGGCCAGTTCGTCCGCATCCGCATCGGCGAACCGGACCCCGAGGAAAAGCTCGTGATCAGCGACCGCGCCATCGGCTCCGACCAGGACAAGAAGTTCGTCTTCGTCGTCGGTACCGACAACAAGGTCGAGTATCGCCAGGTGAAACTCGGGCCGAATTCCGATGGTCTGCGGATCGTCGAAAGCGGCCTGAAGTCCGGCGAGAACATTGTCGTCAACGGCCTGCAGCGGGTTCGCCCTGGCGTCGTCGTGGCGCCGCAGCAGGTCGAGGAAACGACTGCCTCGATCGCCAAGTAATCAGGTGCCTCTTCGCCTGGTGTGAAGAGGCGGCCGGCCTAGGCATCACTCAGCAGACAGCGCCGCGCGGCGACACCTTTCGCCGCGGGACACCCGCCGTCTGCCCGAACTCGTCCCAAGGGGGATACCATGAATTTCTCACGCTTCTTCGTCGACCGCCCGGTCTTCGCGGGCGTTCTTTCGGTCCTGATCTTCGTGGCCGGCCTGATCGGCATGACCGGTCTGCCGATCTCCGAATATCCCGAAGTCGTGCCGCCGCAGATCGTCGTGCGCGCGCAGTATCCGGGCGCCAACCCGGCCGTTATCGCCGAGACGGTGGCGACACCGCTCGAAGAACAGATCAATGGCGTCGAAGGCATGCTCTACATGCAGAGCCAGGCGACCGCCGACGGCCTGATGACGCTGACGGTCACCTTCGAACTGGGCACCGATCCCGATCAGGCCCAGCAGCTCGTGCAGAACCGCGTCTCGCAGGCCGAGCCGCGGTTGCCCGAGGAAGTGCGCCGCCTCGGCGTCACCACCGTCAAGAGCTCGCCAGACCTGACGCTGGTCGTGCACCTGATCTCGCCGAACGGGCAATATGACATCAACTATCTGCGCAACTACGGTGTGCTGAACGTCAAGGATCGGCTGGCCCGCATCGACGGCGTCGGCCAGGTGCAGATCTTCGGCGGCGGCGACTATTCGATGCGCGTCTGGATCGACCCGCAGAAGGCCGCCGAGCGCGGTCTTGCCGCAAGCGACATCGCCAATGCGGTGCGCGGTCAGAACGTCCAGGCGGCCGCCGGCGTCATCGGTGCCTCGCCCTCCGTGCCCGGCCTCGACCTGCAGCTTTCCGTCAACGCGCAAGGCCGTCTGCAGACACCTGAGGATTTCGCCAACATCGTCGTCAAATCCGGCGCCGAGGGCGAAGTGACCCGCCTTGGCGACGTCGCCCGCGTCGAGATGGGCGCTGCCGACTACTCGCTGCGCTCGCTGCTCGACAACAAGCCGGCGGTCGGCATGGGCATTTTCCAGGCGCCGGGCTCGAACGCGATCCAGATCTCCGAAAACGTGCACAAGGCCATGGCTGAGCTGAAGCTCACCATGCCTGAGGGCGTCGACTACGAGATCGTCTACGACACGACGCAATTCGTCCGCGCCTCGATCGAGTCGGTCATCCATACCCTGCTCGAAGCGATCGCGCTCGTCGTGCTTGTCGTCATCATCTTCCTGCAGACCTGGCGCGCCTCGATCATCCCGCTCGTCGCCGTGCCGGTCTCGATCGTCGGCACCTTCGCGGTGATGTATGTCTTCGGCTTCTCGATCAACGCGCTCAGCCTCTTCGGCCTGGTGCTTGCGATCGGCATCGTCGTCGACGATGCGATCGTGGTGGTGGAAAACGTCGAACGCAACATCGAGCAGGGCCTGTCGCCGGTTCAGGCGACCTATCGCGCCATGCAGGAAGTCTCCGGCCCGATCATCGCGATTGCGCTGGTGCTCGTCGCCGTCTTCGTGCCGCTCGCCTTCATCACCGGCCTCACCGGTCAGTTCTATCGCCAGTTCGCGCTGACGATCGCGATCTCGACTGTCATCTCGGCCCTCAACTCGCTGACGCTGTCTCCGGCGCTGGCCGCCCTTCTCCTGAAGGACCATCACGCGCCGAAGGATTGGCTGACGCGGGCGATGGACAAGGCCTTCGGCTGGTTCTTCCGCGGCTTCAACCGCTTCTTCGGGGCAAGCTCGGAGGCCTATGGCCGCGGCGTCGGCCGCATCCTGACGCGCAAGTCGCTGATCATGGTCGTCTATGTCCTGCTGCTCGGCGTCACCTTCACGCTGTTCCGCGCCATCCCCGGCGGCTTCGTGCCGGCCCAGGACAAGCAGTACCTGATCGGCTTCGCCCAGCTTCCTGATGGAGCAACGCTCGACCGCTCGGAAGACGTGATCAAGCGCATGAGCGAAATTGCGCTCAAGCATCCGGGCGTCAAGAACGCCATCGCCTTCCCGGGCCTGTCGATCAACGGCTTCACCAACTCGTCGAACTCCGGCATCGTCTTCGTTGCCCTGAAACCCTTCGAGGAGCGCACGACGCCCGAACTGTCCGGCGGCGCGATCGCCATGCAGCTCAACCAGGAATTCGGCGCGATCCAGGATGCCTTCATCGCCATGTTCCCGCCGCCGCCCGTCCAGGGTCTCGGCACGACCGGCGGCTTCAAGCTGCAGCTCGAGGACAAGAACGGCCTCGGTTACCAGGCGCTCGACGAGGCGACCAAGGCGTTCCTTGCCAAGGCCTACCAGACGCCTGAGCTGGCCGGGCTCTATTCCAGCTTCCAGATCAACGTGCCGCAGCTTTATGCCGACCTCGATCGGGTGAAGGCACGCCAGCTCGGCGTGGCGGTCACCGACGTGTTCGAGACCCTGCAGATCTACCTGGGCTCGCTCTACGTCAACGACTTCAACGCCTTCGGCCGCACCTACAGCGTGCGCATCCAGGCGGATGCCAACTACCGCAGCCATGCCGACGACATCGGCAAGCTGAAGGTGCGTTCGCAGACCGGCGAGATGATCCCGCTGTCGGCGCTGTTGAAGGTCGAGCAGACCGTCGGCGCCGAACGGGCGATCCGCTATAACGGCTTCCTGTCCGCCGACATCAACGGCGGCCCGGCTCCGGGCTTCTCGTCCGGCCAGGCACAGGCGGCTATCGAGAAGATCGCCGCCGGAACCCTGCCGCCGGGCATCGCCTTCGAATGGACGGATCTCACCTATCAGCAGATCCTGGCCGGTAATTCGGGCATCCTGGTCTTCCCGCTGGCGCTGCTGCTCGTCTATCTGGTGCTCGCCGCCCAGTATGAAAGCCTGACTCTGCCGATCTCGATCATCCTGATCGTGCCGATGGGCATCATGGCGGCACTGGTGGGCGTCTGGCTGACGGGAGGCGACAACAACGTCTTCACCCAGATCGGCCTGATCGTGCTGGTCGGCCTGTCGGCGAAGAATGCCATCCTGATCGTCGAGTTCGCCCGCGAACTCGAACTGTCGGGCAGCACCCCGGTCAAGGCCGCGATCGAGGCGAGCCGGCTGCGTCTTCGTCCGATCCTGATGACCTCGATGGCCTTCATCATGGGCGTGGTGCCGCTGGTCACGTCCACGGGGGCCGGTGCGGAAATGCGCTCGGCCATGGGTGTCGCGGTCTTTGCCGGCATGATCGGCGTCACCGCCTTCGGCATCTTCATGACGCCGGTCTTCTACGTGCTGATCCGCAAGCTTACCGGCGAGCGGCCTCTGAAGCACGCCGGAGCCCATATCGAAGCGCCGCATCTCGCACCCGGAGAATAGGGCCTTTTTACCCGTTACGCTCTTCACGCGGGCCGGATCCATCCCGGCCCGCTGACGCTGCGGCGTCGCGCCTCCGCCCAGGCGCGGCGCCGCATTGCATCCCCGCGTGACAGTTCCCCATCCCGCGTGACAGTTCGCTGGCGATCGGATAAACCAGCAGCCTCCATTCCATTGGCCTCAGCGGCCAAGCAGACGGCATAGCGTTAGATGACCCCCACCGATCCGATCGCCAATCTCGCCACCCTCATTCGCTGCCCCTCGGTCACCCCGGCCGAAGGCGGAGCGCTTTCCGCCCTGGAGGCGATGCTGAAGCCGCTCGGCTTTGCGGTCGATCGCGTGGTGGCGAAGGACGTCGGCACGCCCGATATCGAGAACCTCTATGCCCGGCTCGGCACGGAAGGCCCGCATCTGATGTTCGCCGGCCATACCGATGTCGTTCCCGTCGGCGACGAAGCCGCCTGGAGCCACGGCCCGTTCTCGGCCGACATCGCCGGCGGAGAAATGTACGGCCGCGGCGCCGTCGACATGAAGGGCGGCATCGCCTGTTTCGTCGCCGCAGTCGCCCGCCACATCGAAAAACATGGGCTCCCGAAGGGCTCGGTTTCCTTCCTCATCACCGGTGACGAAGAGGGGCCGGCAATCAATGGCACCACCAAGCTCTTGCAATGGGCGGCCGACAAGGGCGAGCGCTGGGACGCCTGCCTCGTCGGCGAACCGACCAATCCGGACCATCTCGGCGACATGATCAAGATCGGCCGGCGCGGCTCGCTCTCCGGCCGCATCAACGTCAACGGCGTGCAGGGCCATGCCGCCTATCCGCACCTTGCCGACAATCCCGTGCGCGGCATCCTGCAGCTGACCCAGGCGCTGATGGATCCGCCCTTCGACAACGGCACCGAGAGTTTCCAGGCATCGAACCTTGAGGTGACGACGATCGATGTCGGCAATGGCGCCGTCAACGTCATTCCGGCCAAGGCGAGTGCCGCCTTCAACATCCGCTTCAACGACACCTGGACGGCGGAAAGCCTGATGGCTGAAATCATCGTGCGGCTCGACCGCGCCGCAGCCGCCGGCAGCCTGCGCCCGGACCGCGCGCCCGTCCGCTACGAGATCACCTGGGCCGAGCGCCCGAGCCACGTGTTCCTGACACGCAACAACGCATTGATCGATTCGCTTTCCGGCGCCGTCGAGGCTGTCACCGGCCGGCAGCCGAAGCTGTCGACCACGGGCGGCACTTCGGATGCGCGCTTCATCAAGGACTACTGCCCTGTGGTCGAGTTCGGCCTGGTCGGCCAGACCATGCACATGGTCGACGAGCGCGTTGCCGTCGCCGACCTCGAGACGCTGACGAACATCTACGAAACCTTCATCTTCAGCTGGTTCGGCCATGCCGCTGCTTGATGAGGTGCTTGCCTATATCAAGGGCCTCTGGCTCTTGGCG
Source organism: Ensifer sp. R-19 (assembly GCF_049905105.1). Lineage (NCBI taxonomy): Bacteria > Pseudomonadati > Pseudomonadota > Alphaproteobacteria > Hyphomicrobiales > Rhizobiaceae > Ensifer > Ensifer sp. R-19. The sequence goes on along the minus strand of NZ_CP184569.1, from coordinate 63,924 downwards.
CAGGGCAAAGAGGAGGGATTCCGCTGGCTCGATTTCAGTGAGAGCGGCCTCTGGCGCTCCTTCACCTCTATGCTCTGGTGCCTGCCGGCGATCGCCGTCACCTGGGCATCCTGGCGGTTCTACTACCTGTCGGCCATGCCTGAAGGCACGGTGATCGGCATCGGCTTCATCTTCAAGCTCTTGGTCGTCGATCTCGTCAGCTGGCTGCTGCCGCTGGTGCTGATCGCCACTCTGTCGCGCCCGCTCGGTTTTGCCGGGGCCGTCGTGCCGATCGTCGTCACCACCAACTGGCTCTCCGTCCCGCTCTCCTATGCGATGGCCATTCCCGCCGCCATCCGCCTGATCATTCCGGGAAGCCAGGGCCTGACGAGCCTGATCTGGCTGGCGCTGCTCGTCGTTAGCGTCGCGGTGCTTTTCCGGCTCCTGCGCATGATTACCGGCAACCAGACCCTGCTTGCCTCGGCGCTGACGGCGCTCTTCCTGCTGCCGTCGATGATGATCGGCGATCTCCTGCAGCGCTTCTTCGGCCTGATCCCGGGCTAGCGCATGTCGCGCAAAAGTGCGCAGCGGTTTTGCGATAACGACATGCGGAATTTGAAGGACTCATAGCGCGAGCGAATCTGAAAGATCGAGACACGCTTTGGAGCCCGGGATCGACCGACCGTCAATAATCCACTTGCAGGAAATAAAGCCCATCGGGCGGAGCCACGGGGCCGCAAGCCTTGCGGTCACGCGCTTCGAGTGCGGCCTGCAGGTCGTCCGGCGTCCACTTCCCCTCGCCCACCAGCTTCAACGAACCGGCAAAAGACCGGATCTGATTGTGCAGGAAACTCTGGGCCGTGGCGCGGATTTCGATGACACCGGCGACGAGCGCGACATCCAGCCGATCGAGGGTGCGCACCGGGCTCGTTGCCTGGCAATGGGCCGAGCGGAAGGTCGTAAAATCGTGATGGCCGACGAGACGTTGCGCGCCTTCGTGCATCGCCGCGTGGTCGAGCGGCTTCGGCACCCACCAGGCGCGCCTGGCTTCCAGCGCCAGCGGCGCCGGCCGGGAGATGATGCGGTAGAGATAGTGCCGGCGCAGCGCCGAGAAACGCGCGTCGAACTCCGGCGACGTTTCCTCGGCTTCGAGGATCGCCACACGCTCACCCGCAAGCCCCAGATGCGCGTTCAGCGCGTTGCGCAGCGTATAGGGCTTCCACGGGCGGGTCAGATCGACATGCATGACCTGGCCACTGGCGTGCACGCCGGAGTCGGTGCGACCGGCGCCGCGGATCGAAACGGTCTCGCCGGTCAAGGACAGGACGGCCTTTTCGATCGCACCCTGCACGGACTCGCCATTGTCCTGCCGCTGCCAGCCGACATAGTCGGAGCCGTCATATTCGACGGTCAGCTTGAACCGCGGCATCAGCCGACCCTCGTGCCGGACGCGACCGGCGTTCCGCGCAGGAAGTCGGCGGCGCCGAGCGCCTTGCCGCCGGCGCGCTGCAGGCGCGTGAGCCGGACCGCACCCTCGGCGCAGGCAATCGTGAGATTGTCGTCAAGCACCGTGCCGGGCTCGCCGGCGCCCGATGCCGGCTCGGAATTCAGAACCTTGATACGTTCCGGCTTGCCAGCGATTTCGAGTTCGAACCATGCGCCCGGGAATGGCGACAGGCCGCGAATATGGTCATGCACCTCGCGAGCGCTGCGGGCAAAGTCGATGCGGGTTTCCGCCTTGCTGATCTTCGCCGCATAGACGACACCCTCGTCGGGCTGCGCGGTCAGCGGCAGATCGCCGGCCGCGAGCTTCGCCATCGCTTCCCGCATCAGGCCGGCGCCGACCTGCATCAGCCGGTCGTGCAATTCGCCCGCCGTCATCGTCTCGCCGATCTGGACGGCCTTGGTGAGGGCGACGGGGCCGGTATCGAGCCCCTTGTCCATCTTCATCACCATCATGCCGGTCTCATGATCGCCGGCCATGATGGCGCGCTGGATGGGGGCAGCACCACGCCAGCGCGGCAGCAGCGAAGCATGGCCGTTGTAGCAGCCGTATTTGGTGCCGGTGAGGATCGCCTCGGGCAGAAGCAGGCCATAGGCGACGACGACGGCGACATCGGCGTCGAAGTCGCGGAAGGTCTGGCGATCCGCCTCGTCCTTGAAGTTGACCGGCGTCAGCACGGGAATGCCGAGCAGCTCGGCCGCCTGATGCACCGGCGACTTCTGCAGATCGAGCCCGCGTCGGCCGCCCGGTCGCGGAGGCTGAGTATAGGCGGCGACGATCTGGTGGCCAGCCTCGGCGAGGGCCGCCAGCGTCGGCACCGAAAATTCCGGCGTACCCATGAAGATGATGCGAAGTGACAAGGCGGTAACTCCGTCCTTTCAGATCACTTCAAACGGGAAACGGCGAAATGATCTCATTCTCTGAAACAGGACAATTCCAAGCGGAAAACCGTTTCACGCTTTTCCTGGAATTGTTCAATGGGTTCCCGCCCTCAAATCGTGCCCTTTGCGCGATCTGTTCGCGACCGCTTGCATGGCCGGCGTCAGATCGCCTTCGCACCGCGCGTCTTGGCGGCCTTGGTGAACTTGCGGATCACCATGTCGCGCTTGAGCTTGGAGATATGATCGATGAACAGCACGCCATTCAGGTGATCGATCTCATGCTGCAGGCAGGTGGCGAGCAGGCCATCGGCCTCGATCATCTGTTCCTTGCCGTCACGGTCGAGATGCTTGACGGTGATCGCCGCGGGGCGCTCGACCTCGGCGTAATAGTCCGGGATCGACAGGCAGCCTTCCTCGTAGATCGAACGCTCATCGGACGAAGCAACGATCTCGGGATTGATGAAGACGAGCGGGGTCTTGTCGTCGCCTTCTTTCGAAACGTCGAGCACCAGCATGCGTTTGGCAACGCCGATCTGGATCGCGGCAAGGCCGATGCCGGGCGCGTCATACATGGTTTCGAGCATATCGTCGGCCAGACGGCGGATGTCCGCGTCGATGGTTTCGATCGGCGTGGAAACCTGGCGAAGCACAGGATCGGGAAGGATGATAAGCGGCTTGATCGTCATGCTGCTCCCATAGCCGATCTTTCCACCGGCGTGCAAGAAAATTGCCTTGCCACCCTCAGCGGCCGTTTCCCATGGCCTCGCGTTAACCGCACGGTACAGATGTTCATGTTTTGATCTATAAAACATCCGCGAATCTGTTAGGCTTACACCATGGAACCAGCGCCCATCGACCTTTCCCAGCCATTGTTTTTCATCGGCACTCTGCCGGTCACGCTGGGCCATCTCGCCATCGCCGGCGGCCTGATAGTGGCAGTCGCGCTGCTGATGGCGCTCTCGCGGCGGCGGGATACCCGCGACGAGGAGCGGCAGGAACAGATGGCGATGCTGCTTGCCGCCCAGACGGAGATGCAGGGGCGGGTTGCCGCCATGGCCGAGGTGTTCGGCGCCCGGCAGGCCGAACTCAACCAGTCCCTCAGCCAGCGCATCGACGGCATGACCCATCGGATCGGCACTTCGATCACCGAACAGACCAAGGCGACGCACGAAAACCTCAGGCGGCTGCAGGAGCGCCTGGCGGTCATCGACAATGCCCAGAACAATATCCAGTCGCTGGCCAAGGACATGGCCGGGTTGCAGGCGATCCTTTCAAACAAGCAGACGCGCGGCGCCTTCGGCCAGTCACGCATGGAGGCGATCATCGCCGATGGGCTGCCGATGGGCGCCTTTGAATTTCAGACGACGCTGTCGAACGGCGCACGACCCGACTGCACCATCCGCATGCCGAACGGCCAGCCGGCGCTCGTCATCGACGCGAAATTTCCGCTGGAAGCCTGGAACGCGATGCGGGATGCCCCGAATGCGGAACGCCGCCAACAGATCGCGCAACTCTTCCGCCGCGACATGGAAACCCATGTGCGCGATATCGCCAGCAAATACCTGATCCCCGGAGAGACACAGGACACCGCCTTCCTCTTCGTGCCATCGGAATCGATCTTCGCCGAAATCCACGAGCATTTCGAAGCGATCGTGCAGAAGGCGCATCGCCAGCGGATCGTCATCGTCTCGCCGTCGCTGCTGCTCTTGTCGATCCAGGTGATCCAGGCGATCCTCAAGGATGCGCGCATGCGCGAGCAGGCGCATCTGATCCAGGGTGAAGTAGCCAGGCTGATGGAGGACCTCAGCCGTCTCGACGAGCGCGTGCGCAAGCTTCAGGGCCATTTCGCCATGAGCCAGAAGGACGTCGAGGATATTCTGATTTCGTCCAGCAAGCTCACGCGGCGCGGCGCCAAGATCGAGGCGCTCGAACTTCAAGCCGAAGGCGGGACGCAAGAAGCAAGCGATCCGCGTGCCGCCGTCGACAACCGCGTCGGGCAATTGCGCCTGCGGGTGGTTGACGAGGACTGAGGCTGTCGGGCACTCTCCGGCCCACTTTGCAATCCGACGGGAAATTTTCACATGATCACTGTTTTTGGGTCCATCAACATGGACCTGATCGCCACGACCGCACGCCTTCCGAAGCCGGGCGAGACCGTTGCCGGAACTGGTTTTTCGACCGCCGCCGGCGGCAAGGGCGCAAACCAGGCGCTTGCCGCGCGACGTGCCGGAGCGACAGTTAAGATGGCTGGTGCTGTGGGCAAGGACAGTTTTGCCGATGGCGCGCTGGAACTGCTGAAGGGTGCTGGCACCGACCTCTCCCTGACCAAGACGGTGGAAGAGCCAACCGGCACCGCGCATATCTTGGTCGGCGGTGACGGCGAAAACGTCATCGTCGTCGTCGCCAGTGCCAATGCGACTGTCAATGAGGCCGATGCGGTGAAAGCCGTCGACGGCATGAAGCCCGGCGACACGCTGATGCTGCAGCTCGAAATTCCGGCAGCCTCCGTCGAGAAGGCGCTCAATGTAGCCAAGCAGAAGGGCGTCCGGTCTGTCATCAACATCGCGCCGTTGACCGCGGATGCGGCTCGCCTCGGGCGCATGGCCGATATCGTCATTGCCAATGAGACCGAATTCGAGCTGCTTGCCGGCAGGAGCGGCATCAGCAGCGCGGAACGCGAAGACGCGATGAAGGCGCTTCACGCCGAGACCGGCCAGACGGTCATCGTCACGCTCGGCGCCGAAGGCGTCGTCGCCGTGCACGAAGGCGAGATCCAGCGTGCCAAGGGCCTGAAGATCGAACCGGTCGATACCGTCGGCGCCGGCGACACCTTCTGCGGCTATCTTGCCGCCAGCCTCGACGCCGGCATTGCCTTTCCCGATGCGCTGCGCCGTGCAGCCGTCGCCGGCTCGCTCGCCTGCCTGAAGAGCGGCGCCCAGCCCTCGATCCCGCTTTCCTCGGAAGTGGCGTCGCGTATCTAGATCGCGACAACCTTGGGTCGGACCGACCCGTGATAGGCCAAAGGGCATCTGGTGCGGGCGGAGATCGCCCGCATTTTTCTTGCCGGCTCTCTGCCGCCGCGCGTTTCCAACCGTCTCAAAATCTCCGCTTGCGCAATCCGGACAGCCGATGTCGCGGAGATAAAACTTCGCGCGCAATTTTATCAAAGCAACAGGTAAAACAGCGTCCGCGTTGGGCCTATTTTAAGAATCTCCAGTCTATTCAGGAGCCTGAGAAGGCCGGTCGAAGCGATCTGGTTGCCTCCAACATGCCGGTCGGCATCTGACGCTCCATGATGGAGTTCACCCCCATTGCGAAATGCGTCCACCGCAGGCGAGAGCCGGCGGACCTCCCAGCACGTGAGGATTTCATGTTCAAGTTCCAAGCCAAATCGCTGGCGACCAAACTGATCGCGGTGACAGGCGGCACGATTGCACTTGTCCTGCTCGCCTCGAATTTCGTTCTCATCTCCCAGACCCAGGATCGCGTCGAAAAGCTGGTCCTTGAACAGGCAAGCGGCGAAGCCCGCGCGATCGCCTCCGACATCGCCGGCGACGTCGGTGAGCTTGCGAGCGCTGCCCGCTCGATGGCCGGCGTTCTCGGCCGGGCACATGCGGAAAAGTCGATGGAGCGCACCGGGGTGATCAATATCCTGAGGGCGAACCTCGAGCAGAACCCCTTCGCCTTCGGCAGCTGGTTCGCGGAAGAGCCCAAGGCCTTCGACGGCCGCCAGGAAGATGTTGTCAACAATAAGGAACTGGGCGGCAACGAGCTCGGCATCTTCACGCCCTACTGGTCGAAGACCCGGAACAACGAAATCCAGTACTCCACCTTCAAGGCCGATTATCCGGCGGAGTGGTATGCGCTCGCGGCAAAGAGCGGCAAGGGCGCGATCACCCAGCCCTATACTGCCGAGGGTACCGACATTCCGACCGCGATGAGCTCGATCGCCTATCCCGTTATGTCAGGCGGCAAGCTGATCGGCGTCTCCGGCGTCGACATTTCACTCGCCTCGCTGGCCGAGGGTCTGGCGAAGTTGAAGCCGTTCGAAACCGGCCGCGTCTACCTGCTGTCGCAGAGCGGCAAGTGGCTCGTCGCGCCGATCCCGGAACTGCTGCTCAAAGCCTATGACGGCGAAGGCAACGACATCGTCAAGAATGCGCTTGATTCCGGCAAGCCTGGCGTCATTTCCAACCTTTCCTATGACGGCAACGAACCCTTCGACCGCCTCGTCTATCCCTTCGCGCTTTCGGGCGTGAACACCAGCTGGGTCGTGCTCGTCGACGTGCCGCGCGCCGCGATCAATGCCCCGGTCAAGGACCAGACCTACATGATGATCGTCGGCGGCCTGGTCGTGCTCGGCGCCGTTCTGCTCGGTCTCTATCTCGCCGTCCGCGGCTTCGTGCAGAAGCCTCTCGCCGCCCTCGTGAACGACGTCAAAGGACTCAGCCACGGCGACTATACCAAGGCGATCGCCGGCCAGGATCGCTCCGACGAAACCGGCGAAGTCGCCAAGGCACTCGAGGGCTTCCGCCACCAGCTTGCCGACACCAAGCGCCTGGAAGGCGAAGCCCGCCATGAGCGCGAACAGGCCGAGCGCGAACGCGGCCGGTCGGAAACCGAGCGTGCCGAGAGCAGCGCCTTGCAGCGCGACATCGTCGCCCGCCTCGGCAAGGGCCTGTCCCATCTCTCGTCCGGCGATCTCGCCTTCCGCATCACCGACGAGTTCCCGGGCGAATATGCCCAGCTCAAGCGCGACTTCAACGCGACGATGGAAAGCCTCGAAGCGACGATCCGCACCGTCAACCATTCGGTCGTCAACATCGGCAACGGCACGAGCGAAATCAGCAGCGCCGCCAACGACCTGTCGCACCGCACCGAACAGCAGGCGGCGAGCCTCGAAGAAACGGCAGCAGCCCTCGACGAGCTGACCTCGCAGGTCAACGCCAGCGCCGAAAACGCCAAGGTCGCCGCGAAGTCGGTGGAAGTGGCCAGCAGCGATGCCGGACAGTCGGGCGAAGTGGTACAGAAGGCCATCGCCGCGATGAAGGGCATCGAGCAGTCGTCGCACGAGGTCAGCCGCATCATCGGCGTCATCGACGAAATCGCCTTCCAGACCAACCTTCTGGCGCTCAACGCCGGCGTCGAAGCGGCCCGCGCGGGCGAAGCCGGCAAGGGTTTTGCCGTCGTCGCCCAGGAAGTCCGTGAGCTTGCCCAGCGCTCCGCCAATGCCGCCAAGGAGATCAAGACGCTGATCAACACTTCGGCCGGCCAGGTGCGCGAAGGTGTCGACCTCGTCGGCAAGGCGGGCGGCGCGCTCGAAAAGATCGCCGAGCAGGTGGTGCAGATCAACGGCCTCATCCGCCAGATCTCGAGCTCGGCCTCCGAGCAGGCCGTCGGCCTCAAGGAGATCAACTCGGCCGTCAACCAGATGGACCAGGTGACCCAGCAGAACGCCGCCATGGTCGAGGAGACGACGGCCGCCGGCATGGCGCTCAACGAAGAGGCCCGCACGCTCAACGCCCTGGTTGCCCGCTTCCGCGTCGCCCAGTCCTCGACGTCGGCCCAGCCTACCTCGTCGGAGATGCTGCGTGGCACCGCCGAACGCATGCGTGCGGCCGAACGCCCGGCACCGGCACCTGCCCGCGAGGCGCGGCCGGCTCCGGCAGCAAGCCCGGCACGAAGCAGCTACTCGGCTTCAACGCAGCGGGTGCTCACCCAGACCTCGGGCGCCAACGCGCTTGCCCAGGACAATTGGGAAGAGTTCTGATCAACAGATCGAGAAAAGAAACGGCGCCTCTCGGGGCGCCGTTTTTGTTTGAAGCATGATGATCGAGCGTAGGCTCAGATGCGCGACAGGCGCTCGGTCAACAGATCGAAAAAGCCCTGGTCGTCGACGAAGCGCATGACCTTGGCATTGTGCGGGCGGCCGGTGACCTGCCACCAGTCGACAACCGTCATGCCCGCCGTCAGCGGCGACTGGGTTTCGATCTCGACGTTGCAATCCCGACCGGTGAAAAGCTCGGGGCGCAGCAGATAGGCGATGACCGTCGGGTCGTGCAGCGGGCCGCCATCGGTGCCGTATTTCTCGATGTCGAAGCGTTCGAAGAATTCGAGCATCTCGGCCATGGCGATCGCAGGGCGGCTGCCGATGTCGCGGATCTTCTGCACCCGCGCCTTGTGGGTGAGCACGCGATGGGTGACGTCGAGCGGCATCATCACGATCGGAATGCCCGAGCGGAAGACGATATCGGCGGCTTCCGGATCGACATAGATGTTGAACTCGGCCGCCGGCGTGATGTTGCCGCCTTCGAAGAAGCCGCCGCCCATCATCACCAGTTCCTTCACCCGCGGCGCAATCTCAGGCGCCTTCTGGAGCGCGAGCGCGATGTTGGTGAGCGGTCCCAGCGTGCAGAGCGTCACCGAGCCCTCTGCCTCGTTGCGCAGTGTTTCGACGATGAAGTCGACCGCGTGCTGCTCCTCGAGTTTCATCCTGGGCTCATCGAGCGTCGGGCCGTCGAGGCCGGTCTTGCCGTGCACGTGCTCGGCGGTGACCAGTGGACGGGCGATCGGCTTGTCGGCGCCGGAAAAAACTCGAACCTTCGGCCGGTCGCAGAGCTCGCAGAGAATGCGCGCATTGCGGGCCGTCAAGGTCAGCGGCACGTTGCCGGCGACCGTGGTGATGCCGAGCAGGTCGATCTCTTCCGGACTGCCGAAAGCGAGCATGATGGCGGCGGCATCGTCCTGCCCGGGATCGGTGTCTATGATTATCTTTCTGGGCGCGGGCACTCTCTCGTCCTCCCTGGATCACGTTTGGTTGGGTCGACCCGACCCAAAGCCAGGCGCGATCGATTTCAATGCACCGGAGCGGATACGGGTAGCGTCGCATGCGCCCTCCTCGCCCCACTCTTGGATTCTGCGAGAGCGGACTATGATTTGCGTGCACGCCCGAGGCAAGCGGCTTGCACTCATTGCGCACAGCTACCATATTGCGGCAAGGATGCTGCTGGGCAGGTCCGAACATCGGTCGCTTGATCTCGCAAGGACTTGAAGAATGAGCCGAATTACGCCCTTTACGAGCCCGCTTCTGCTGGGTTTCGACACAATGGAAAAGACCCTTGAGCGCATCGCCAAGGGCAATGACGGATACCCGCCCTACAACATCGAGCGGATCCGCGGCGATGCCGCCGTTGACGCACCCGAGCGGCTCAGAATCACGCTTGCCGTGGCCGGGTTTTCCGAAGAAGACCTCGAAGTGACCACTGAAGAGAATCAGCTCGTCATCCGTGGCCGCCAGGTCGACAACGGCGATCGCGAGTACCTGCACCGCGGTATCGCTGCGCGCCAGTTTCAACGCACCTTCGTTCTCGCCGATGGCATGAAAGTTCTCGGCGCCGAGCTGCGCAACGGCTTGCTCTCCGTCGACCTCGTCCGTCCCGAACCGGTGCGTATGGTAAAGAAAATTAACATTTCAGTCCCAGAGTAGGATAACCGGCGGGATTTTCCCCTGGCCGGCGACCACGGAGTATCACCATGGGACTGAAAGCTGTCAGCTCGTCACTGTCGAAGAACGACCTCGCACATCTCGGCGAAGGCGAAATCGGCTACATCCGGAAAATGCGTTCGGAAGAAGTCTCGCGCTGCTTCCCGGAAGCACCCGAGATGGGACCGGGCATCGATCTCTGGGCCCTGTTCGGCGCCGACGGCACGCCGATCCTCCTGACCGACAATCGTTCCAGCACCTTCTTCAAGGCCGCCGAGGATGACCTGAAGACGGTCACCCTGCATTGATCAGGCTGCCGTCGCTGACGGTAGATCTATGGGGCTGAATTGAAGCCGCCGCTCTGCATTGAACGACGCAATTCCAGACGGAAAACCGCTTCGCACTTTTCCTGGAATTGACTGTGAAGCGACACAATTCCGGACGGAAAACCGCTTCGCACTTTTCCTGGAATTGATTTTGGAGTGCCGCAATTCCGGGCGGAAAACCGCTTCGCACTTTTCCTGGAATTGCTAGGCTCGGCGGAAAGTGAGATAGGCGGAGCTCCGGCCTTCCCGGTGTGCCTTGGCCTCGTAGCGTGTGCTCGGCCACCCCTCGTACGGCGTCAGCCAGTCGGCTGCCTTCTCCGCCGTCCATTCGAAGGCCGCGTGATCGCGGCAATGCAACAGCGTCCAATTGACATAGGTGTCGATATCCGAGGCGAAGCAGAAAAGCCCGCCCGGCTTCAGCACGCGCGCAAAGCGGTCGAGATTGACCTTGGAGACGAAGCGGCGCTTCCAGTGTTTGCGCTTCGGCCACGGGTCCGGATAGAGCAGGTCGATCTGGTCGACGGAAGCGGCCGGCAGCCAGTCGAGAACCTGGGTGGCGTCGTCGTCATAAAGGCGGATGTTGCTGACACCGCGAGCCTCGATGTGGCCGACGAGCTTGGCCATGGAATTGACGAAGGGTTCGACGCCGATAAAGCCTGTCGAAGGCGTCTCGGCGGCGCGGTGGATCAGATGTTCGCCGCCGCCGAAGCCGATTTCCAGCCGGATGCGATCGACGCCCTGAGGAAACAACGTCTTCAGTTCCGCCGGAGCCGGGCTCGACAGATCGAGCTTCAGCGTCGGCAGCACTGTTTCCAGATGCGCCGCCTGCCGCTCGCGCAACGGCTTGCCCTTGCGGCGGCCGAAAAAGGCCTCGGTTGCTCTGGCACGGCGCGGTTCGGTCATGTCGTTTGTCCCTTGGTCACGCTGATCCCGGATCAAGCCGACCCAAAATCAAAATGAACGAAGCGGGCGCTCCTTGCCGGAGCGCCCGCCCTGAATTTCGCAAGCGCCTGATAGCAGGCCGCTGCGCTATCTTCAATGCGCGGCGTTACACGCCACGCCAATCGCAGGATTACGCGGCTGCCCGGCCGTTGACGGCACCGCTCTGCTCGATCGCAGCCTTCAGCGGCTTCACCAGATCGAGCTTCTCCCAGGAGAAGGAACCGTCGCGGCCAGCCTTGCGGCCGAAGTGGCCGTAGGCAGACGTCTTGGCGTAGATCGGCTTGTTGAGGTCGAGGTGACGGCGAATGCCAGACGGCGACAGGTCCATCGTCTTGCGGATGGCCTGCTCGACCTGGTCTTCCGAGACCTTGCCGGTACCGTGCAGGTCGACATAGATCGACAGCGGCTGGGCAACGCCGATGGCGTAGGAGAGCTGGATCGTGCAACGATCGGCAAGACCGGCGGCTACGACGTTCTTTGCCAGGTAGCGCGCGGCATAGGCAGCCGAACGGTCGACCTTGGTCGTGTCCTTGCCCGAGAAGGCGCCGCCGCCATGGGGCGCAGCACCACCATAGGTGTCGACGATGATCTTGCGGCCGGTGAGGCCGGCGTCGCCGTCCGGGCCACCGATGACGAACTTGCCAGTCGGGTTGATGTACCAGGTGCAATCGTCGGCGATCTTCAGATCATCGAGCGCTTCGCGGATATAGGGCTCGACAACCGAGCGAACCTTGGCCGAATCCCAGGTGTCATCGAGATGCTGCGTCGACAGAACGATCGAGGTGACTTCCGCCGGCTTGCCATCGACGTAGCGCACGGTGACCTGGCTCTTGGCGTCCGGACCGAGCTTGGCGACTTCGCCTTCGCCCTTCTTGCGGGCGGCGGCGAGCAGATTGAGGATGCGGTGCGAGTAGTAGATCGGCGCCGGCATAAGTTCGGCGGTCTCGCGGCAGGCGTAGCCGAACATGATGCCTTGGTCGCCGGCACCCTCTTCGCCCTGCATGTCGGCAGCGCTGTCGACGCCCTGAGCGATGTGGGCGGACTGGAAGTGCAGAAGCACGTCGATCTTGGCCGTCTTCCAGTGGAAGCCGTCCTGCTCATAGCCGATCTCGCGGATCGCCTTGCGGGCGGCGGACTTGAACTTCGAGGGGTTGATGACGTCGTTGCCGTCCTTGTCCTTCTTCAGAAGGCTCGGCGGCAGGCGCACTTCGCCGGCGATGACGACGCGGTTGGTGGTCGCCAGGGTTTCGCAGGCGATGCGAACGCCCCACGGGTCGACACCGGTCTTGGCCGCTTCGCGGTAGACCAGATCCACGATCTCGTCGGAGATACGGTCACACACCTTGTCCGGATGACCTTCGGCTACAGATTCACTCGTGAACAGGTAGTTTGCACGCATGCGGGAAGTCCCCTCAATGAAGAAAAAGCGCTGGCATGGTGTTAGTGGTTTTGCGCCCGAAAAACAAGCGCACAACGACATAAATATATCTTTATATCACCATCAGGGCCAATCACTTTGGCGCGCCCGGAGAAAAGCGCGCATGAAAAAAGCGGCACAAAGGCCGCTTTGTTTTCAAGTCCCGACGGGGAACGTTGGAACTATTCGCTTTCTGCTTCCGCAGCGAGAGCCTTGACCAGATCGACAAGCCGGCGGCGAACCTTCGGATCGGTGATCTTGACGAAAGCGCGGTTGAGTTGCAGCCCCTCGGAGGACGACAGGAAATCGACAACGTAGTTGGAACTGGACGCTTCTGCCATGCCGGGCTGACCGGTACCGCTATCACCCGGGGCATCTTCGAAGAAGAAGGAAACCGGAACATTCAGGATGCCCGAAATGTTCTGCAACCGGCTCGCGCCGACGCGATTCGTGCCCTTCTCATACTTCTGGATCTGCTGAAAAGTGATCCCCAGACTTTCGCCGAGCTTCTCCTGGCTCATGCCAAGCATCGTGCGGCGAAGACGAATCCGACTACCGACATGAATGTCGATCGGGTTCGGCTTCTTTTTGTTTTCGATCATATCTGCGTTCCCAAACACGCTGTTTCGTTTGATCCACCGCCCGGCATGAAGCACCGCTCACCGAGGCGACCGCCACGGTGATACGACAAAGCCGCCACAACAAGGACGATGGTGCGGACCACTATGCAATTTTAGGGGTTTTAGGTCAATTCTTCCTAATATTAAAACCAACACGCGAAAACACTGCAACCAGAAGGAGCAAGAGTGCACTCAGCCAGAAGATTCGGCTTCGCATAGCGTCGTCCAAAGGCGTAGGCATCTTTCCCGGCAGAAGTGTGTCGACCACTCCCCTATAATTGTAAGACAATCCTACCATTAAAACCCCACGTGCATCAACAATTGCTGATATACCGCTGTTGGCTGCGCGGATCAGGGGGGTTCCGGTCTCGATGGCGCGCAGTTGTGCCTGATGGAAATGCTGGCGCGGACCGGGCGTGTCGCCGAACCAGGCATCATTGGTGATGTTGAGAAGCGCATCCGTTCCGCGCGCGGCCCCGTCGATCTCGTCGGGGAAGATCGCCTCGTAGCAGACCAGCGGATAGAACTTCCTGCCGCCGGGCAAGGTCAGCAGCGAGCGGCTCTTTGCCGCCGAAAAGCCGCCCGGCATGGAGGCGGCGATGGAACTCAAGCCCCAGGACGACAGCACCTCCTCGAACGGCAGATACTCGCCAAACGGGACGAGATGCACCTTGTCGGCGGCACCAATGATCTGGCCGCGGCCATCGATGACATAGATCGAGTTGTAGTAGCGCGGCGGCAGGCCGGCGCCCGCGTCCTCGGCGCGCACGGCACCGGCGATGAGGATCTGATCGTCGTCGAGTACCTCGGCGATGCGCGCCAGGGCGTCGGGATTGTCGGTGAGGATGAAGGGGATCGACGTCTCGGGCCAGACGACGATGTCCGGGCGTTTGCCGCCGTTTTCGGGCGCGGTAGCAGTGAGCGAAAGATGTTCCTCGAAGACCGCCGCACGCTCGCGGTCGTCGAGCTTTTTCGCCTGATCGATCACCGGCTGGACGAGACGGACCGTCAGCGGCGGCTCGGCCGCAGGGGGGGCTGGCTGTGCCAGGCGATAGAAGCCGAAGCCGACGTGCGCCGTGAGGAGGACGAGTGCGGCCGCGAGACCAATCCGACTTCCCCTGCCGGTGGCAATGAGTGCGGGTGCCGCGAAGACGAAGACCGCCAGCACGTTGATGGTCGCAAGATTGACGACGCTTGCAGACTGCATCATCAGCGGCATCGGCATCGCCGCATAGCCGATGGCATTCCAGGGAAATCCGCTGAAGAGGAAGCTGCGCAGCCATTCGCAAAGGCCAAAGGCCAGAGCAAGCGCCGCGATCCGCCCGACACCATCGGACCAGAACAGGCGCGCGATCAGCGTCGCGAGCGCATAAAAGAGCGCCAGGAAGGCCGGGAGACCGACCACAGCGAGCGGCAACGCCCAGGCGAAGTCGTCGGCCTCCACCAGGAGCGCGTTGCCGAGCCACCAGAGACCGCCGAGGAAGTAGCCGAAGCCGAACCACCAGCCGATCGCCGCCGCCGGCCAGAGCCGCCTGACGATGCCGCCATCCGGATTTCCGGTCGCGCCGTCGAGCAGCCAGACGAGGATCGGGAAAGCGACGAAAGCAAAGGCGAAGATGCCGAAGGGCGGTTGCGCCAGAACCGCGAGAAGCCCCGCAAGGAACGCGAGCAATGCCCTCGGGAAACCGGAGAGAAGCATCACCCTGCCAGCCAGTCTTACCATGCAGCCTCCAGTCGATCCCGGCCGCTAGCCGCGGCGCCGGAGCGAAACAACAACCGAATCAATCGGCGCCAGTGTTCCAAAAAACCGGCTGCTTGTCCCCTTCAGGGGCGGATTTGGATATGGAAGGCATGTGCTCCGGCTTGGGTCGAGCCGCCGGTCCTTGAGAACCGCGTTCAAGCCGGGAGACGTCAAGTGGATGGGTGAGAGGCATCTGCCCCGCGCACCCTGCCCCGCGCACATGGAAACGTGCGCGGGAGCCGAACGATTATTGCTCGTCGGCCGCTGCTTCGGAAGATGCTGCACCGTTGGCACGATTGACCATAACCGTCTCCGGAACGGTTTCACCCTCCGGCCGCAACGGGCGACGGCGAGCCGGCGGACGCTTGCGCATGATGCGAACGCGTTTCACACGACGCGGGTCGGCGTCGAGGATCTGGAACTCGAAGCCCGGAATGGCCTGAACGACCTCGCCGCGCACCGGAATGCGGCCAAGCGAGGCGAAGATCAGGCCGCCGAGCGTGTCGACGTCTTCGAGTTGCTCACGCACGTCAAAATCGGGGCCGATCGCCGCGGCGATCTCTTCCAGCTCGACGCGAGCGTCGGCGAGGAAAACATCGTCCGAGGTACGGGCGAACATCACTTCGTCATCGTCGTGCTCGTCCTCGATATCGCCAACGACCATCTCGACGATGTCTTCGAGCGAAACGAGACCGTCGGTGCCGCCGTATTCGTCGATGACGAGCGCCATCTGGATACGGGCGGCCTGCATGCGCTGCATCAGGTCCGAGGCCAGCATCGAAGGCGGCACGAACAGGAGCTGGCGGACGATGCCCGCCTCTTCCAGCGACTTGCCGAGATCGACGCGGGAGAGGTCGAAGCTCGCCTTCGGCGATCGGGGCGTCTTCTCGGTCTTTTCGCCCGTGACCGTCACGGCAGTCGGCGCCTTGCCGTTGCGGCGCCGGTTGCGGGCCTGCTTGGTGACATAGGAAAGCAGGTCGCGAATATGCACCATGCCGCGGGGATCATCGAGCCCTTCGTTATAGACCGGCATGCGCGAGCGGCCGGACTCCTCGAAGATCACCATCAGCTCGCCGATGGTGATGCTCTGGTCGACTGCTTCGATGTCGGCACGCGGGACCATGACGTCCTCGACCCTGATCTCGCGGAAACGCAGGATGTTGTTGAGCATCGCCCGTTCGCCGGGCGAGAAAGCCGTGTTGCTGTCGGCATCGGTCTGAAGCGCGTCGGCAAGATCCTCGCGCAGGCTCGATGGACTTGCGCCGCGCAACAGGCGCGCGGCCCGGCTCCAGAAGGTAGAAGTGGATTTCGTGCCCTCGTGTCGAGTGGCGGTGCTACTACTGCCCGCCTCCGCCTCTCCGGAGGCTTCTGCCTCCTCGGTCGCCAGCGCGACGGGCTGTGTTTTGTAATCGCTCATCGGTCCAAACTGTTAATCCGGGGTACGATCCCCGTAGGGGTCAGATAAGCCAAGACGCGCCAAAATGCGAGTCTCCAGGCTTTCCATTCTTTCGGCTTCGTCATCTTGCATATGATCATAACCGAAAAGATGCAGGAATCCATGCACGAGAAGATGCGTCAGATGCGCATCGAAGGATTTCTCGAGTTCCACGGCTTCGCGCTCGAGCGTCTCGCGGGCGACGATGATGTCGCCCAGCATCGGTCCCGGCATCGCGCCCGGCTTCACCGGGAAAGCGGGGAAGGACAGCACATTGGTCGGCTTGTCCTGGTTGCGCCATTCGGCGTTGATCGCTCGCATGGAAGCGTCGTCGGTGAAGACGAGGGAAAGTTCCGGCGGCATCTTCGGCAACGGCTGCTTCTCTTCGGCCGCGAGATAGGCTGCAGCCGCTTCGAGCACGGGCGATGAGAAGGCAAGCAAGGCCTCTTCCTCGGGCCAATTGCCTTCTTCCACGCTGATCTGGATGTCCAATGCCGTCATGATCGCAACGACCGCCGATCAGCGGTCGCTCTGCTCGCTTTCGTCGTGAACGGCCGTGTGGGACTCGTAAGCCCTGACGATACGCGCCACCATCGGATGACGGACGACGTCGACGTCCTTGAAGCGCACCACCGAAACACCCTCGACGCCCCTCAGGATCTGCAGGGCCTCGACCAGGCCGGACTTGACGCCGCGCGGCAGGTCGACCTGGCTCGGATCGCCGGTGACGATCATGCGGCCGTTTTCGCCGAGACGGGTCAGGAACATCTTCATCTGCATCGATGTCGTGTTCTGCGCCTCGTCGAGGATGACGGCGGCATTGGCGAGGGTACGGCCGCGCATGAAGGCGAGCGGCGCGATTTCGATGACGCCGGCGGTAATCGCCCGTTCGACCTTGTCACCCGGCATCATGTCATAGAGCGCGTCGTAGAGGGGCCGGAGATAGGGGTCGACCTTCTCCTTCATGTCGCCGGGCAGGAAGCCCAGGCGCTCGCCTGCCTCGACGGCAGGACGCGAAAGCACGATACGGTCGACGGCGCCGCGCTCCAGCAGCTGTGCTGCATGGGCAACCGCGAGATAGGTCTTGCCGGTACCAGCCGGACCGACACCGAAGACGAGCTCGGAACGCTCGAGCGCGCGGATATAGGCATCCTGCGTCGGCGTGCGGGCGACGATCGTCTTCTTGCGCGTCGAAATCTGCGCCATCGTCAATTTGGCTTTTTTCTCCATGGTCGGTAATTGTAGCTGATCGTCGGCAGCGACCGCCATCCGGATCGCGCCTTCCACATCCGACGTATCGATCGATCCGCCGCTCTGCAACCGTCCATAGAGAAAATCGAGAGCGCGCCGCGCCTGATTGGTGGCGACGACATCACCTGAGATCGCAACGGAATTACCGCGCGGGTGCGCTTCGATCCGGAGCCGCTCTTCGAGGAGCTTCAGATTCTGGTCGAACTGCCCGAAGAGTTCGCTGGCGAACCGGTTGTTCTCGAACGTGAGCACGAAGTGATTGGCGTCTGTCGCAGTTGTTTTCGACTGGCGCGATGATGAAGAGATCAGTTCGTGTCCGTTCAAGCGGTTCAGGCTCCTTGTGTTCGGTCCTTACCCGATCATCTCCGCAAACAGGCTGTTCGGCCCGGCCTTGATGATTCGCACCTTGATAATGTCACCGATTTGCGATGCTTTTGCATCAACATTCACGGGCTGCAGCCAAGGGGAACGCCCGACGAGCTGGCCCGGCATGCGTCCTGCCTTCTCCAAAAGCAGGTCGATTTCGCGGCCGACGCAGGATTCGGCGAAGGCGCGCTGCTGCGAAAACAGCAAAGCCTGCAATTTTTCCAAGCGCTTGGCCTTTACGTCCTCGGGAACCTGGTCGCCGAGCTCGGCGCCGGGCGTGCCGGGGCGTGTCGAATATTTGAATGAAAATGCCTGTGCATAACCCACGGCCTCGACCAGGCGCATGGTGTCTTCGAAGTCCTCGTCGGTCTCGCCCGGGAAGCCGACGATGAAATCGCCCGACAGTGCGAGGTCCGGCTGGACCGCGCGGATACGCTCGATCAGCGCCAGATATTCGGCCGCGGTGTGCCTCCGGTTCATCGCCTTCAGGATGCGGTCGGAGCCGGACTGCACGGGGAGGTGCAGGTAAGGCATCAGCTTGCCCATCGAGCGATGCGCTTCGATCAGGCTGTCGTCCATGTCGCGCGGGTGGCTCGTCGTGTAGCGGAGCCGCGCAAGCCCCTCGATCTCGCCGAGACGCGTGAGCAGGTCGCCAAGCCCCCATTCGCGGCCATCGGGTCCGACGCCATGCCAGGCGTTGACGTTCTGGCCGAGCAGGGTGATTTCACGGACGCCGCCATCGACCAGCTTTTCCGCTTCAAAGACGATCTGCGCAACCGGGCGGGAAACTTCCGAGCCGCGCGTATAGGGCACGACACAGAAGGTGCAGAACTTGTCGCAACCCTCCTGCACCGTCAGGAAGGCGGTGACGCCGCGGGCGCGGGTCTTCGCCCTGTCGGGCGCCGGCAGGTGTTCGAACTTGTCCTCGACGGCATAGTCCGTCTGGACGACGCGCTCGCCGCTGCGGGCACGTTTCAGTGCTTCCGGCAGGCGGTGATAGGTCGTCGGGCCGATCACCAGATCGACCGCCGGCGCGCGCCTGAGGATCTCGTCGCCTTCGGCCTGTGCGACGCAGCCGGCAACGCCGATCACCATCTCGCGGCCTTCCTTGGCCTTCGCCTTCTTCAGGTCACGCAGGCGGCCAAGCTCCGAATAGACCTTCTCCGCCGCCTTCTCGCGAATGTGACAGGTGTTGAGGAGCACGAAGTCGGCATCCTCCAGCACGTCCGTCGAGACATAGCCGTCGCGCGACAAGGCATCCGACATGCGGTCGGAATCATAGACGTTCATCTGGCAGCCATAGGTCTTGACAAAGACCTTGCGGGCCGGCGCGCGCTCGTCGCCCGTTACGGGCGTTGTCGACAGAAGGGCTGTATCCTGGGTCATGGCGGCTTACTTAGTGCAAAGCGGCCCGAAGTTGAAGTATTTTCGGCACGGCTGCCTTTGCCGGCAGGCGTCAGGTCCGTCCGCGCAACCGGTCCGACAGCATGCTACGGATGCGCTGTTCGACTTTGCGGCTCACTTCCTTGCGATTGGTGTGCCGATCGTAGTCGATGGCTTCACCGAAATCGACGTCAACCTCGATCGCCCCTTCGCGCAGGATGCCGAGCAGATGCGGCACCAGTTCGGTGTCGCCCGGCCATGCGGCAATCGGCCGATTGAAGCGACCCATCGGCATGCCGTGGATGCCCGTATAGGAGATGGCGACCGGCTGGACATGCACGAGCCCGGTCGGCGAATGCGGCACGGCGGAAGCAGCAGCGCCGAAGAGCGAGGTCTTGATCTCCAACAGGCGGTTGCCATCCGAGGTCGTTCCCTCCGGAAAGAGCACGACGATTTCGCCCGACGCCATGCGCTGACCGATTTCGCTCACCTGCTTGCCGGTCGAGCGCTTCTGCTCGCGCTCGACGAAGATCGACGCCTGCAATCGTGCGAGGTGGCCGAAGACCGGCCAGCTTTTCACTTCGGACTTTGCGACGAAGACGACGTCGGTGACCGAGGACAGTACCAGAATGTCCTTCCAGGAGGCGTGATTGGCGCAGATGAGCAGCGGCCGCCGCCGCTCGACCTCGCCGTGAACCCGCACCTTAATGCCGAGAAGGTAGCAGGCGAGCCGATGCCAGTATCGCGGCAGCCGGCGACGAAGGCTCAGGTTGAGCCAGAGGCAGACGATCTGGATCGGCATCAGAACAAGCGAAACCAGCGCCAGAAGCGCTGCGAAGATCGCAATCCGTAGCCAATTGATCATCCGGAAAGAGTTCCCGCGCGCATCCTTGAAAAGTTAGAGCGGGATGCGGGCGGAAAACCGCATACACTTTTCCTCATCCCACGCTAATCCGCGCTTGGGACTAGCGAAGATCAAGCCGCATGACAAGCGCGGCAGTCCGCTGGCCGGCCTTGTCCTGGTAATAGGCGCGGCGTTCGCCGACCTTGTTGAAGCCGAGCTTACGGTAAAGCCCGATCGCCGCTTGATTGGTCTCGTCCACTTCGAGGAACAGCGCTTCGGAACCCTTGACCAGGGCCTCGCGCATCGCCGCCTGCATCAGCCGCCAACCGAGACCGGAGCGCGCATAACGCGGCTCGACGCCGATCGTCAGGATTTCGGCCTCGCCGGCGACGGCGCGCGACAGGACGAAACCGCCAAAGGCCGGACGGAACGAGCCGTTCGTCTGGCGGGCGACAAAACCGAATACAGTGTCCTGCACCAGCAGCGCGTGAATTTCGCCGTCGGTCCAGGGGCTTGCAAAACGCTGGCGGTGCAGCGCTGCCGCCGCGAGAAGGTCGGCTTCCTCCAGCGGAAAAATGTCGAACTCGGTACGGCGGGTGAAGTAATCGGTGAAGCTCATCTCGGTCTACGCTCGGGCAATCGCGAAGCCCGCCTGCGGCTTGGCGTCGGGGCCTCGGAGATATAGCGGTCGCGGCTTGGCCGAGGCTGGATCAGCAGCGGCGCCGAGCGCGGCGACAAAGGCAACATCGATGAGTTCGGAGGGTTTGGCAGGGGCATTCGGGGCAACGAGAGCCGCGCCGGAGCCGCCGATGACGCCATCAAAGCCGGAGAAGCGTTCGCGCGCCACCTCGACAGAGAGCGCTTCGGGCTCACTTATGGCATCACCGGTCGCGCCGAAAGCCTGGACATAGACTTCGTCCCGCTTGGCATCGATGGCCACGAGGATGTCCCTGCCGGGCGCTGCAGCACGTATGCCTTCAGCCAGGACCGCGAGCGTCGAGACGCCGACCGCAGACTTGCCGAGCGCCAGCGCCAGGCCACGAGCGGCCGCCACTCCGACACGAATGCCGGTGAACGAGCCCGGACCGACGGTGACCGCGATGCGGTCGATATCGGCAAGCGATCGGCCAGCCGCGGCCAGCGCCTCGTCAACGAATTCCATCAGCCGCTCGGCATGACCTTTGCCGAGATCGGCGCCCGAGCGCCCGAGCACAACAGCCGCTTCGCCGTCGTAGACGGCAACGGAGCAGCCGGAGCCGGACGTGTCGATCGCAAGTACAATCATTTCAACGCTGGATCTTTCAGACGCCACAAGCCGCAAGGCCGACCAGGCTTTGCGGCAAAATCGATACTACTCGGTCAGGTCAGGATGCGGGCGGAAAACCGCGCACATTTTTCTTCATCCCGCCCTGGTTCGCGAGACGCCGGACGGCGTCCGGTGTCAGACGGCCTCGACGGCTTGCACCTCGGGAACGAAATGGCGCAGCAGGTTCTGCACGCCATGCTTCAGCGTCGCGGTGGACGACGGGCAACCAGAGCAGGCACCCTTCATGTTGAGGAAAACGGTGCCGTCCTTGAAGCCTCGGAAGGTGATGTCGCCACCGTCCTGCGCAACGGCCGGGCGCACGCGGGTTTCCAGAAGCTCCTTGATCGTGGCAACGATCGTCTCGTCACCTTCGTCGAAGAACTCGTCTTCCTGATCCGACTGCTCGGCGCGGCCGCTGCCAGCCATGATCGCCTGGCCCGACATGAAATGCTCCATGATCGAACCGAGGATCGCCGGCTTGAGGTGCTGCCACTCCTGGCTTTCCTTGCTGACGGTGATGAAATCGTAGCCGAAATAGACACCGGTGACGCCCGGGATCGAAAACAGCCGTGCCGCCAGCGGCGAGCCGGCGCGGGCTTCTTCCTCGTCGCGGAATTCGGCGGTGCCGTTTTCCATAACAACCTTGCCCGGCAAAAACTTCAGCGTTGCCGGGTTCGGCGTGGCTTCGGTCTGAATGAACATGTCTGTCTCCGTTTCGCCGGGAGCGACAGTCGCCCAGCTCTTTAGAATTATTCAAAAGAATATAGGGGCATGGCCCTCTGGTCGCAAGAGTACATAAAGCGGGATGAGGAAAAGTGTGAGCGGTTTTCCGTCCGCATCCCGCTTGGTCCATGAAAAGCGACGCCGGTCAGCTGAGCGCGTCGATCTCCTCGTCCGTCAGGGCATCGGGGATAACCGTGACGGGGATCGGGAAGGCGGCAGCCTTGCCGGCGATCGACGACACCAGGGGGCCTGGGCCCTCTTTTGCCGATCCGGCGGCGAGCACCAGAATGGCGATGTCGCGGTCCTCCTCGATCGCCGCATGGATCTGCTCCGTGGCAGTTCCCTCGCGGATGACGATCTCGGGTTCGATACCGATCCGTTCGCGGACCGACTGGGCCACCTTCGCGAGCGTCGCTTCGGCTTCCTCGCGCGCTTCCGCACGCATGATTTCCTCGACCCCCAGCCATTGCTGGAAGTCGCCATCGGCGATCACATAGAGCAGGACGAGACCGCCATTGGAGTTCTTGGCGCGCATGCCCGCATAGTGCACGGCGCGCCCGCATTCCGGGGTATCGTCTATCACCGCCATGAATTTGCGGCGGTGACCTTCAAGTCGAGAGAGTCGGGTCGAGACCATAGGGTGAACAATACATCCCGGGTTGGCCGCCGCAAGGTCTGATTTTCGCGTTTCGGAGCGGGACACGGAAAAGTGCCCGTAGCCTTCCGCTCTTGGTCCGCTCCGACTCCTGAACCGAAGTGAATCCGGGTCCCCGAGGACCCGGATTCAGTCAACTACTGCAGAAAACCGATGATCTCGCGCACTTCGCTCATCGTCTTTTCCGCCCGCGCCCGCGCCCGCTCGCCGCCATCGCGGAGAATGGCGTCAATGTGAGCGTTGTCGCCCATCAGGCGGCGCATTTCGGCGGTGATCGGCGACAGGACCTCGACCGCGAGGTCGACCAGAGCCGGCTTGAAGACCGAGAACTGCTGCCCGCCAAACTCGGCGAGCACCTGCTCCTTGGTCTTGTCCGACAGCGCCGCATAGATGCCGACGAGGTTTTCCGCTTCCGGACGACCCTTGAGCCCTTCGACCTCGCTTGGTAGCGCATCCGGATCGGTCTTGGCCTTGCGGATCTTCTTCGAGATCGTCTCGGCGTCGTCCATCAGGTTGACGCGCGAAAGGTCGGACGGGTCGGATTTCGACATCTTCTTCGTGCCATCACGCAGCGACATGACGCGCGGCGTCGCGCCACCGATCAGCGGCTCGACCGGCGGGAAATAGGCGTGGATCGGCTCTTCGCCGACAACCATATCGACACCGTAGCCGGCGCTGCGGATATGCTCCATGAAGTCGATATTGAACTTCTGGGCAATGTCGCGCGTCAGCTCCAGGTGCTGCTTCTGGTCGTCACCGACGGGAACGTGGGTGGCGCGATAGACGAGGATGTCGGCCGCCATCAGGCTCGGATAGGCGAGCAGACCGAGCGAGGCGTTCTCGCGGTCCTTGCCGGCCTTGTCCTTGAACTGCGTCATGCGGCTCATCCAGCCGATGCGGGCGACGCAATTGAAGATCCAGGCGAGTTCGGCATGCTGCGGCACGGCCGACTGATTGAAGACGATATGTTTCTTCGGATCGATGCCCGAAGCGATGAAGGCGGCGGCGATCGAGCGGATCTGCCCCTTCAGGTCCTCGTGCACGAGCTGAGCCGTGATCGAGTGCAGGTCGACGACGCAGTAGATGCAGTCGTTGTTTTCCTGCAGCGCCACGAACTTGCGGATCGCACCGAGATAATTGCCGAGATGGAGATTGCCCGTCGGCTGTACGCCGGAGAATACGAGCGGCTTGAATTCGTTCATGTCGTCCTCAATAGGCTGGTGGAGGGCCCCAGGGCTTTGTCGCCCATGTAGCTAACGGCATGGCTTATGCACGGGTGGCGGTAGGCAATCAAGAGGTCGCCGCAGCCTCGTCTATTCCGCCGGTTGCAGCAGATCCCAATGGTTGCCGAACGGATCGCTGAAGACCGCCACCGTGCCATAGGGCTCGTGGCGCGGCGCTTCCAGAAAGGCGACGCCTTCGGCCAGCATCGCCGCATGGTCGCGAGCGAAATCGTCGGTAAAGAGGAAGAAGCCGACGCGGCCGCCGGTCTGGTTGCCGATTGCCGCCTCCTGCCGTTCGCCGTCGGCCTTGGCAAGCAGCAGCGAAGTCTCGACCGCGCCCCTGGGACGGACGACGACCCAGCGCTTGCTGTCGTCGAGCCTCGTGTCTTCCACGAGGTCGAAGCCGAGCTTGCCGCAATAGAAGGCGATGCCGGCATCGTAGTCCGGCACGACCAGGGCAATGCGTGCGATCGTCTGGCGCATCAGTCGCTCGCCTCCGGTGCTGCAGCGGGTTCTGCCGGTCCTTTGGCCTTGCGCTTGATGCTGCGGCGGATCATGCCGAGGCTGGCGCCGCCGAGACCGAAGGCGAGCGCGAAGTAGATCACCATCGCCACCGAGACCAGACCGAGCAGGGTTACTGCCCGCGTCACGAGCGGCGCGGCGGAAGAGAGCTCGAAGGCGAACCAGTCGATCGCGAAATACAGCGCCGCGGCCATACCGGCCGCCGCGATGGCGAGGCGCGGAATGCGGGTCAGCAACGGGATGTCCCTGCCCCAATGGCCGCGCCAGACAAGTGTTGCGAAAAGCAGGACAGCGTTGACCCAGCCGGCAACGATCTCGGCCGTGGCGATGCCGCTTGCGCCGAGCCGCGGAAACAGAGTGAGCGCCAGCGAGACGTTCACAACGACGGAGATGGCAGCGAAGATCATCGGCGTGCGCGTATCCTCGCGCGCGAAGAAACCGGGAATGAAGGCCTTGATCAAGACGAAAGCCGGCAGGCCGAGACCGTAAATCGCCAGGATGTGACCGACGATGACGGTCGATTCCGGCGAGAACTTGCCGCGCTCGAAGAGCAGCCGAACGATCGGCTCGGACATGACCAGAAGTGCTGCTGCCGCCGGCAGCGTCAGGAACAGCGTGAACTCGACCGAGCGGTTCTGCAGGTTCGACGCTTCGTTGACATTGCCGGAACGCAGCGCCCGGGCAAGTTCCGGCAGGAGCACGGTTGCCACCGCGATGCCGACGACGCCGAGCGGAAGCTGGTAGATGCGGTCCGCATAGACCAGCGACGAGACCGCGCCTTCGCTCGCCGAAGCGATATTGGTATTGATCAGGAGGTTGATCTGGGTGATGCCGCCGGTGATTGCCGCCGGCAGGGCGAGCACCAGCAGGCGCCTGACGCTGGCCGTCATCTTCGGCCGGCGGAGGCCGATCTTGATACCGGCGTCGCGCACGGCGATCCAGACGATCGCAAGCTGCACCAGACCGGCCGCCATGACCCCCCAGGACAGCGCATAGCCGACGGCCACGGGATCTTGGCCCTCATACCAGGCGTAGGCCAGCACCCCGATCAGGATGACATTGAGGAACACCGGCGCAATCGCTGCCGCAAAGAAGCGATGCAGCGAGTTCAGCATGCCGCCCATCATCGCCGCCAGCGACATGCAGGCGAGATAGGGGAACATGATGCCTGCAAACACGATGGTGTTGCCGAGCTTTTCCGGATCGTCGGCAAAACCGGGGGCGATCAGGTTGCTGACGATGAAGGGCATCGTCAGTTCCATCGCGATCGTCAGGAACAGAAGCACGGTGAAGAGGACGCCGAAGACTTCCTCGGAAAAGCGCCGCGCGCCCTCCATGCCGTTCGCCTCGATCTCCTTGGCAAAGAGCGGCACGAAAGCGGAGTTGAAGGCCCCTTCGGCAAACAGCCGGCGGAAGGTGTTCGGCAAGCGGAAGGCCGTGTTGAAGGCATCGGCGACCGGGCCGGTGCCGAGGGCAGCGGCCATGAAGGTTTCGCGGATAAAGCCGAACAGGCGGCTTCCAAGCGTCGCGCCGCCGACGGTTGCAAATTTCTTGACCAGACTCATGTTTCGGCTTTTGTCGTTCTTTGAGCGGAGGAGACACCCGGTGGCGGCGCGATGATGCCGGAGGGCATGCGGTCGCGGGCTTCGTCACCCTCTCCGGCCATGACGGCCTTGAGGCGGGCGGCAATGTTCATCTGACGGTTCTCGCTCGTCACCTTCTGACCGACGAGGTCGGTGACGTAAAAGGTGTCGATCACCTTCTCACCGAAGGTGGTGATGTGCGCCGAGGCGATATCGAGCGAGAGATCGGAAAGCACCGCAGTGATCTCGGACAAGAGGCCGGGACGGTCGAGGCCCTCGACCTCGATCACCGTAAACTTGTTCGACAATGTGTTGCTGATCGTCACCTCGGGCGTCACGGTAAACGCCTTGGTGCGTTTTTTCACCTTCGTCCTGCTGGCAATCACTTCCGGCAGGCGTTTGCGGCCGGCAAGCACGTCCTCGATCAGCTTGCCGATGCTGCCCGCTCGCCGCATCTCGTCGCCGTCGACGGCGAACTCACGGTTCACCAGGATCGTATCCAGCGCCCGGCCGTCCGAGGTCGTGAAGATCTGGGCATCGACGATGTTGGCGCCGGCGGCAGCGCAGGCGCCGGCGATCACGGTCAGGAGACGCGGATGGTCGGGCGAGAGCACGGTGATTTCGGTGATCGCATGGAACTGGTGGGTGCGCACCATCGTCGCCAGCGCCTTGTCGGCGGCGTCCGCTTCACGGATGAAGCGTGCATGGCGCACCTGATCTTCGAGCGCCACCGTCAGCAGATAGGGCTGATAATGCAGGCGCACATAATCGTCGCGTTCCTTCTCCGTCCAGTCCGTCAACGCCTCGCCAAGCATGATCGCGGCATGCGCGGCGCGCTCCTTGCGCGACAGTTCCGAGAAGCCGCCCGACAGCAACAGTTCGGTCTCGTAATAGAGCGTGCGCAACAGCTGCCCCTTCCAGCCGTTCCAGACGCCGGGACCGACGGCGCGGATATCGCAGACCGTCAGGACCAGCAGCATCTTCAGCCGGTCGAGCGACTGCACCCGCTCGGCGAAGTCGACGATCGTCTTGCGGTCGTTGAGGTCGCGCGTCTGGGCGACCATCGACATCAACAGATGCTCCTCGATCAGCCAGGCCACGAGTTCGGTCTGCTTTGGCGACAGCCCGAAACGCGGGCAGAGCTTGCGCGCCACCTTTGCGCCGGCGGTCGAGTGATTCTCGGGCCTGCCCTTGGCGATGTCGTGCAGCAGCACGGCGACGTAGAGCGCCTCGCGCTCCTCGATCCCCGGCATCAGCTTGGCGACCAGCGGATGCGCCTCCTCCTCGATGCCGCCTTCGATGCGCGAGAGCACGTCGACGGTGCGCAGCAGGTGCTCGTCGACCGTATAGTGATGATACATGTTGAACTGCATCATCGAGACGATCTTGCCGAAATCCGGAATGAAGCGGCCGAGCACGCCCGCTTCGTTCATGCGCCTGAGGATCAGTTCCGGCTTGCGGCGCGAAGTGAGGATCGACAGGAAGAGGCGGTTCGCCTCCTCGTTTTCCCGAAGGGCCGGCTTGATCAAACTCAGCGACCGCGTCACCTGGCGCAGGGCCGCCGGATGGAACTCGAGGCCGTTGATGTCGGCGATGTGGAAGAAGCGCAGCAGGTTGACCGGATCGCGCTTGAAGACGTCAGGGCTTGCGAGTGCAATGCGACCGCCGTCGTCGACGAAATCCAGCGTGCCGGCGATCTTGCGGCTACGATGGGTGAAGCGGCCGATGATGCCGGAGATGCCGGGGGCATCCTTGGCCTGCTGGTCTTCGAGTGCGGCGCAGAAGATGCGGGTCAGGTCGCCGACGTCCTTCGCCACCAGGAAGAAGTGCTTCATGAAGCGCTCGACGGCGGAAAGGCCCGGATGGTCGTGGTAGCCCAGCGCTTCGGCGATCTCCCGTTGGATGTCGAAGGAGAGCCGCTCTTCCGCCTTGCCGGTGAGGAAGTGCATGTGGCAGCGCACAGCCCAGAGGAAATCCTCGGCCTTCTGGAAAAGCTGGTACTCCTGCCGCGACAATACCCCGACCTTCACGAGGTCGGCGGTGTCCTTGAGGCGGTAGAAATATTTGGCGATCCAGAACAGCGTGTGCAGGTCGCGAAGACCGCCCTTGCCTTCCTTGACGTTCGGCTCGACGAGATAGCGCGTATCACCCGCCTTACGGTGGCGCTCGTCACGCTCGGCAAGCTTGGCGGCGATGAAATCCGGGCCTGTGTTGCGCACGATTTCATGATCGAAGCGCGTTTCGAGCTCGGCGCTCAGCGTCTCGGAGCCGCAGATGTAACGCGTCTCGAGAATGGCCGTGCGAATGGTCATGTCGGCGCGCGACAGGCGGATGCATTCGTCAATGGTGCGGGTGGCGTGGCCGACCTTGAAGCCCAGATCCCAGAGGATATAGAGCATGAACTCGATCGCCGGTTCCGCCCACACGGCCTTCTTGACCGGCAGCAGGAACAGAAGGTCGATGTCCGAGCCCGGCGCCAGCGTGCCGCGGCCATAACCGCCGACCGCAGCCACCGCGATGCGCGAGGCCGGCGGCGCATTGGCAGCGTCGAAGATCTCGTTCAGCACGAAATCATGCAGTACGGTGATCAGCTGATCCTGCAGCCAGGAAATGCGCTCGGCGCACAGAATGCCGGCTCCGTCGGCATAAAACAGTTCGCGCGCCTTGGCCCGGCCGGCGACGTTTGCCTGCTTGAAGGCGGCCAGCAGCGCCTGGCGCATCGGCTCGCGCTGCTCGGCATGGGCCGAGGCGATGAAGTCGCATTTTGCCCGGAGCGCTGCGACATCGAGGATTTCGGGAAAGAAAGTTTCGTGTCTGCCCATGTAGTGCCGAGGGGCGTCCTGTCCGACTGGTTGCGTGGTCGCTCGCGATCGAGCGCTCCTGCATGATCCTTACGACCGAGGCCGAACAAAGACCACACAGCATTTCAATCGCCGCGCCGGCAAAGGCGCGCGGCGCTGTATAGCCTTTTTACCGACAGCTGCACAGGAAAAAGGCGCGGGCCGCTTTAGCCAGCGGTTGGCGGGATGCGGTCGGAAAACCGCACACACTTTTCCTCATCCCGCCTTGGCGGCGCTCAGTTCCTTCTTCAGCGCATAGAGGGCGTCGAGCGCCTCACGCGGCGTCATGTCGTCGGGGTTCAGCGTCTTCAACGCCTCTTCGACCTTGGACGGACCTGCGGCCTTCACCTCTTCGCGGCGGATCGCCACCTGGAACAACGGCAGATCATCGATCAACTGGCTGGCCGGGTTCTTGCGGTCGGCATCCTCGAGCTTGGCAAGCACATCCTTGGCACGCGCCACCACCGAGGCCGGCAGGCCGGCAAGGCGAGCGACCTGGATGCCGTAGGACCGGTCGGCGGCACCAGGCCCCACCTCATGCAGGAAGATCACGTCGCCGTGCCATTCCTTGACGCGCATGGTCGCGTTCGACAGGCGACCGAGCTTTTCCGAAAGCACCGTCAGCTCATGAAAGTGGGTGGCAAAGAGGCCGCGGCAGCGATTGGCCTCATGCAGATGCTCGACCGCCGCCCAGGCGATCGACAGGCCGTCGAATGTGGCGGTGCCACGACCGATCTCGTCGAGGATCACCAGCGAGCGGTCGGTCGCCTGGTTGAGGATCGCCGCCGTCTCGACCATCTCCACCATGAAGGTCGAGCGGCCGCGCGCCAGATCGTCGGAGGCGCCGACACGGGAGAAGAGCCGGTCGACGATGCCGATATGGGCGCTTGCGGCGGGAACGAAAGTCCCCATCTGCGCCATGATCGCGATCAGCGCATTCTGGCGCAGGAAGGTCGACTTACCGCCCATGTTGGGACCGGTGAGCAGCCAGATCGCGCCGCCCTCCTCGCCCTCGGGCGGCGAGAGATCGCAGCCATTGGCGACGAAGGCATTGCTTGCCTGGCGCTTCAGCGCCTGCTCGACCACCGGATGGCGGCCGCCGTCGATGGCGAACATGCGCGAGCGGTCAACAGTGGGGCGGGCATAGGCCTGCTCCTCGGCGAGCACGGCGAGGCCGACCGATACATCGACGGTCGCAAGCGCCAATGCCGCCGCCTTGAGGGTCTCCGCAGCCGCAACGACCTCGGCCGTCATGGCGTCAAAGGCTTCGATCTCGATCGACAGCGCCCGGTCGGCGGCGTTGGCGATCTTGCTTTCGAGTTCGGCCAGCTCCGTCGTGGTGAAGCGCATGGCATTGGCCATGGTCTGGCGATGGATGAAACGGGCGCGGCCGGCATCCGTATCGGTCATCGAGCCGGCATTGCCGGCCGTCACCTCGATGAAATAGCCAAGCACGTTGTTGTGCTTGATCTTCAGCGATTTGATGCCGGTCTCTTCGGAATATTGCAGCTGCAACCCGGCGATCACCCGGCGCGACTGGTCGCGTAGCGCCCGGACTTCGTCGAGCTCGGCATTGGCGCCTTCACATACGAAACCGCCGTCACGCTTCAGCAGCGGCAATTCCTCGCCAAGGGTGGCATCGAGCAGGCCGAGCAGACCGGCGGGCAGTGCGTCGATCGCGGCGCGTGCTTCCTTCAGCTCATCCGATAGCGTGCCGGCCGCCATCCGGCGCGATATCGACGCGGACGCATGCAAGCCGGCCTGGATGGCGCCGAGATCACGGGGGCCGCCGCGGCCGAGCGCCAGCCGCGACAGGGCCCGTGGCATATCCGGCGCACGGCGCAGCGCGTCGCGCAGGTCGCCTGCGAAGGAAGGCTGATCCGCAAGGATCTCGATCGAGTCGAGGCGCTGGTTGATACGGTCCGGATCGGTCAGCGGCGACATCAGCCGCTCGGCGAGAAGCCGGGCGCCGCCGCTCGTCACCGTGCGGTCGAGCGCCTTCAGCAGCGTGCCCTCGCGCGCGCCGGAGAGTGTCTTGACCAGTTCAAGGTTGGCGCGGGTCGCCGGATCGATGAACAGCGTCGAGGCGGCACTTTCGCGCTCGGGGGTGCCGAGCGCCGGACGTTCGGCAAGCTGGGTCTTCTCGACATAGGAGATCGCAGCCGAAGCGGCGGCCAATTCGGCGCGCGAGAATGTGCCGAAGCCGTCGAGCGTCTTGACGCCGAAATAGCGGCTAATGCGGCCCTCGGCCGTCGCGCTGTCGAACAGCACCGCCGGCTGCGGCACGGCCACGCGGCCGAGCACGTCGAAGACGGGCCTCAATTCCGGATCGTGAAACACCGTATCGGCAAGGATCAGTTCGCGCGGCTCGATGCGCAGGATATCGGCGAGCAGCCGGCTTTCGGCGGTCTCGGCCAGCCGGAAGATGCCGGTGGAGATATCGATCCAGGCAAGCGCGTAAGCGGGTTCGGACCCGCTCTTGATGCGCGCCAGCGCCATCAGGTAGTTGGTCTCCGACGGCGACAGCAGCTTCTCTTCGGTGATCGTGCCCGGTGTCACCAGGCGCACGACGTCGCGGCGCACCACCGACTTGCCGCCGCGCTTCTTGGCCTCCGCCGGGTCTTCGACCTGCTCGCAGACGGCGACGCGGAAGCCGAGGCCGATCAGCTTCTGCAGATAATCGTCGGCGGCATGCACCGGTACGCCGCACATCGGGATTTCCTGTCCCATGTGCTGGCCGCGCTTCGTCAGCGTGATGCCGAGCGCGCGCGACGCTTCGACCGCGTCCTGGAAGAACAGCTCGTAGAAGTCGCCCATGCGGTAGAACAGCAGCGAATCCGGGTTGTTCGCCTTGATCTCGATGAACTGTTCCATCATCGGCGTGGCCGTGGAACGGCTTTCCTCGCTCGCCAGTTCGGCTGCGGACAACACCTCCCCGGCGCGGTTCGATTGGTCTGTCACGAAATTCATGATTGTTCCGAAAAAAGAGATGGCACACTATCCCCAAGCAATTGTAGACGACAACCATAAAGAGGCGCGCCGCAAGGCTCGCCCACAGGAGGATAGAGGAAACATGCCGGCCACCGACAAGACCGATCGCACAATGACGAGCGTCACCGCGCAAGAAGCGCTCGATTTTCACTCGCAGGGTCGTCCCGGAAAGCTGGAGATTTCCCCCACCAAGGCCATGGCGACCCAGCGCGACCTGTCGCTTGCCTATTCGCCGGGTGTCGCGGTGCCGGTGAAGGCGATCGCCGAGGACCCCAGCACCGCCTATGACTACACGACGCGCGGCAACATGGTCGCCGTCATCTCGAACGGCACCGCCATCCTCGGCCTCGGCAACCTCGGGGCGCTTGCCTCCAAGCCGGTCATGGAAGGCAAGGCGGTGCTGTTCAAGCGCTTCGCCGACGTCGATTCCATCGACCTCGAAGTCGATACCGAGAACGTCGACGAGTTCATCAACTGCGTGCGCTTCCTGGGGCCGTCCTTCGGTGGCATCAACCTCGAAGACATCAAGGCCCCGGACTGTTTCATCATCGAGCAGAAGCTGCGCGAGGTCATGGACATCCCGGTGTTCCACGACGACCAGCACGGCACCGCGATCATTGCCGCTGCCGGCCTGATCAATGCGCTGGCTTTGACCGGCCGCGACTTCAAGACGACGAAGCTCGTCTGCAACGGCGCGGGTGCTGCTGCCATCGCCTGCATCGAGCTCATCAAGTCGATGGGCTTCAATTCGGAAAACATCATCCTTTGCGACACCAAGGGCGTGATCTTCGAGGGTCGCACCGAAGGCATGAACCAGTGGAAGTCGGCGCACGCGGTCAAGACCGACCGCCGCACCCTCGCAGAAGCGCTCGAGGGCGCAGACGTGGTCTTCGGCCTTTCGGCCAAGGGTGCGCTTTCGGAAGACATGGTCCGCTCGATGGCACCGCGGCCGATCATCTTCGCCATGGCCAACCCGGATCCGGAAATCACGCCGGAGGAAGTCGCCCGCATCCGTGACGACGCGATCGTCGCGACCGGCCGTTCGGACTATCCGAACCAGGTCAACAACGTGCTTGGTTTCCCCTATATCTTCCGCGGCGCGCTCGACGTGCGCGCCTCGACGATCAACGACGCGATGAAGATCGCGGCGGCTGAAGCGCTGGCAAGCCTTGCCAAGGAAGATGTGCCTGATGATGTTGCGGCCGCCTACCAGGGCAACCGTCCACGCTTCGGCGCGCAATACATCATCCCGGTCCCCTTCGATCCGCGGCTGATCTCGTCGATCCCGATGGCGGTCGCCAAGGCTGCGATGGAAAGCGGCGTCGCGCAGAAGCCGATCACCGATCTCGAAGCCTATGGCCGTCAGCTTTCCGCCCGCCGCGACCCGATCGCCTCGACGCTGCAGCGTATCTACGAACGCGTCCGGCGCCAGCCGAAGCGCATTGTCTTTGCCGAAGGCGAAGAGGTGCAGGTCATGCGCTCGGCGATCGCCTATGCCAACCAGCAGCTCGGCACCGCCATCCTGCTCGGCCGCGAGGAGCGCATGCGCGAGACGGCGGAGCGCGAGGGCATCGACCTAGACCGCCCCGGCATCCAGATCGTCAATGCACGCCTTTCCAAGCGCGTCGGCGCCTATACGGACTATCTCTATGCCCGCCTGCAGCGGAAGGGCTTCCTCTTCCGCGACGCCCAGCGCCTGATCAACAACGACCGCAACCACTTCGCCGCCTGCATGGTGGCACTCGGTGACGCCGACGGGATGGTGACGGGCCTCACCCGCAACTATTCGACCGCCCTCGAGGACGTGCGCCGCTGCATCGATCCGAAGCCGGGCCATCGCGTCATCGGCGTCTCGATCGCGCTCTGCCGCGGCCGCACCGTGCTCGTCGCCGACACGGCAGTGCACGACATGCCCTCTTCGGAGGAGCTTGCCGATATCGCCGAGGAGGCAGCCGGCCTCGCCAAACGGCTCGGTTACGTGCCGCGCGTGGCGATGCTCGCCTATTCCACCTTCGGCCACCCCTCGGGCGAACGCTCCGAGCGGGTGCGCGAGGCGGTCAACATCCTCGACAAGCGCCGCGTCGACTTCGAATATGACGGGGAAATGGCGGCGGACGTGGCGCTCAACGCCCGCGTCATGGAGCAATATCCGTTCTGCCGCCTCTCCGGCACCGCCAACGTGCTCGTCATGCCGGCGTTCCACTCGGCGTCGATCTCGACCAAGATGCTGCAGGAACTCGGCGGCTCGACGGTGATTGGTCCCCTGCTCGTCGGCTTCGACAAGTCGATCCAGATCGTCTCGATGTCGGCCAAGGATTCCGACATCGTCAACATGGCGGCGATTGCCGCCTACAACGCCGGCATGTGACACCGACGGATGTACTATTTTGGCGCAGGCCTGGCACTCAAAGTCGCCAGGTCTGCCGAAATAGTAACAAATCGCTACAAGTTATAAAAAGAAGAGCCCGCATCCCCTGGAGAGAAGAAGCGAGCTCATAATCAGGCAACCGAACTACGTTTCAGGTAATGAAAGACGGAGGATTTGGGATTTCATGCCGGCCAACCTCCGGAAATGATCGGCCATTCCTCCGTTATTTTCTCTATTCTCTCGTGATGAAATTAGAGAATAACTTGACAATACAAGTCTCTCTTTCAGTCTCGAAAGTCAAACTCGTCATTAAGACTTGGTTAATCCAGTCGCGCGCCCGTCAGGAGACGGAGGTCGCGAACCGCCCTGCGTCTGCGCCGTAATAATTGAGATAACGGCCGGAGATATTG
Organism: Ensifer sp. R-19; assembly: GCF_049905105.1. Lineage (NCBI taxonomy): Bacteria > Pseudomonadati > Pseudomonadota > Alphaproteobacteria > Hyphomicrobiales > Rhizobiaceae > Ensifer > Ensifer sp. R-19. The sequence continues at coordinate 29,131 of NZ_CP184569.1, read as the reverse complement.
CTGATCGGCAGCACGATCAAAACATCCGTCGTGCGGAATGCATGATCGACCACCGCGCCGTCGCCGACCATTGCGCCCAGACGCATATAGCCCTTGATCAGCGGCGGCAGGGCGCCGAGCGCCTTTTTCGCATTGATCGCCTCGGCCGGCATCAAATCCATGGTCCGATGCAGTTCCGGACGTGCGCTCACGGCCCATTCGTCACGGGCGCGGATGTTGTGATGCAGGAAGGAAAGCGCCAGCGCATGCTCGGCCGGCACCACGCCGGGGAACGAACCGCAGCCGAACATGGCGTCCATGCCGTATTTGAGGGCGTAGGCCCAGTTTCCCTGCCAAAGCAGTTCCACCGTCCGCTTGGTACGGTAGTCCGGCAACACGCAGGAACGGCCAAGCTCCATGAAGCGCTTGGTCGGATGGCGAGCGAGAAGCTGGTCGATGGCAAATTCGGAAGCCGAATAGAAACCGCCCGAGCGCTCGGCCACGTCCTGGCGGAGCAAGCGATAGGTGCCGACGATCTGATCCTCGGCATCGCCCTCGATCGAGGTATCGAGAACCAGAAGGTGATCGCAGATCGCGTCCCAGCTGTCGATGTCGCGCTTGCGGCGGTCGGCTTCGGCGCCAACCTGCGCATTCATCTCCTCGACGAAAACCTTGTAGCGTACGGCCTGGGCGGCATCGATCTCCGATGCCGTCCGTGCCAGGCGCGTCTCGAGATTGGCGATCCTGCCAAGAACGTCAGTCGTCGGGGCGGCAGCCTTCTTGCCGATGCAAGCCTGAGAAGTGTCAACCACGTTCGCTGAATCCAGTAGCTCGATGGTCATCCGCGTCATCCCGAATCAATTCTATCTGCCGGGCTTAGACCACGTTTCTGCAACAACATAGTGACATGAAAGCGGCATACAACCCCCACGCCCCGATGGTTACCGTTACCACTGCCGAAGTTACCGTTTGCGCAGCAGGCGGGCGATCTCCGATGTCAGCAGCTGCGGATCGGCGGGCTTCGACAACACGGCGTCGGCGCCGGCGCCCATCAGCCTTTCGCGCATGTCGGCACGAACATCCGACGTCAGGACGATGACGGGCAGCCGGGGCGCGGATCGCGCAGTCTCATCGGCGCGCAGGTGCTGCAGCAGCGAAAGGCCGTCGCCACCCGGCATGTTGAGATCGGTCACCAGCAACTCCGGAAGCGAGCGCTGGCCGGGCGCATGCAGGGCCTCAGCAACGGCGCCGAAGTCGCTGACAAGGCGGACCGAATACCCCGAACGCTGAAGCACGGTGCGAACGATCAGCGCATTGACCGGATCGTCTTCGGCGAGCAGGATCCCGTTCGCCCTGTTGTAAACAGGCGTGGTCGCAGGCTCCTCTCGCAGAACGGGCCGGTTGTCGTTGATCGCGTCGCGTTTCTCGATACCCTTCAGGCGACCGAGCAGCACCTCGACCAGGGACTTTTCGCGCAGCGGCCGGATCAGCCATGCCTCGTAGCCGTCCATCTGGTTGACGGGGTGGCTGTTGCGCTCCTCCGGATTGATCAGATAGGTGCGCCGCACCTCCAGCCGTGCAACGGACGGCTGCAGGGAAAGAAGCTGCTTGTATTGCTGGGCATGGCGGTGGTCGACGATCACGTCCGTCAGCGGCGCGCCGCCGGCGAGCACGTCCGCAAGGACATGCTGGGCCGCGGCAAGCGTGGTGGCACGATGGCACCGCCCGCCGAGTGTCGCGATCGTCGCGGCGAGCGCCGCCGAGGCCGGACCATCGGGCGCCATCACCAGGACATGCGAGCCCGCAAGGCACGACCGGCGCTCCGGTGCGACCGCCTCGATCTCGGCAAATGGCAGACGAATTTCGAAACGGCTGCCGCGTCCCGGCGCGCTTGCGGCCGTAAGGCTGCCACCGCAGGCCTGCATGATCCTGCGGGAGATGGCGAGGCCAAGGCCGGTGCCCTTCGCCCGCTGTTCGTCGTTTCCGGCCTGCTCGAACTCCTCGAAAATGCGCTTCAGGTCGTCAGCCGACATGCCCGGACCGGTGTCGTCGATCCGGATCCGCACGCATTCGTCGACCGTATCGGCGCCGACAAAGACGCCGCCGACCTCGGTGAACTTCACCGCATTGCCGATCACGTTGAAGAGCACCTGGCGCAGGCGCGCCGCATCGAAGGCCATCTCAGCGGGCACATCGACGGCGACCGTGGCACCGATCTCGATGCCTTTCTCATGCGCCCGGTTGGAGAGCATTTCCACCACGCTCTCGATGACGCCACGCGGATCCTGTCGGGTCGGGCGAAACTGGAAGCGACCGGCCGACAGCGACGAGAAATCGATCAGGTCCTCGACGAGCTGGACCAGCGCATGGCCGGACTGCTGCATGCCGGCGAGGTAGTTCTTCTGCTCGCTCGACAGCCGGGTCTGGCCGAGCAGGTGGCTCACGCCGAGGATGCCGGAAAGCGGCGTACGGATCTCATGGCTGACTGTGGCGAGAAGCCTCGACTTCGCCTTGCTCGCCTCCTCTGCCCGCCGGCGCGCCGCTTCGCGCTCACGCGCTGCCGCGGCCTCCTCGGTGACGTCGCGCGCGATGCTGTGGCGCATGAGCCTGCCACTTGCCGGATCGCGGGCGATCACGTCGTGCCAGTCGTAAAGGCGCACGCCGTCCGATGCCGCAATCCGGACCAGATAGTGATTGGGCGCAGCCTTCGGCTCGAAGCTCAGGCCAAGCGCCGCGCAATCGAGGCCGTGGACATCGGAGTGGCCGCAGACCTGATGGAAGACCGCGTTGGCATGAACGATCTTTCCGTCCATGCCGCGCATGATCGCGAGGTCACCCAGCGCATCGTGAATGGTCGAGAGCAATGCCGACGTCTCGGAGCGATGCCAATCGCGATCCCGGTCCGCTTCGTCGCCTGCGTGCCTGCCATCGAACGACCGTATGGCTTCGACGACGAGCAGGAACACGCCGACAGAGCCTGCCGCCGCTATCGCTGCGGAAAACAGGTAAAAGCCGGCACTCATGCCGATGACGAGAATGAGACCGGAGGCGACAAGGCCGAGCAATGCCAGCGACGCCTGATTGAGCGCATGGCGCTTGCCCTTGACGGGTGCTTCCTGCCCGTGGGCCGGAGGCGATGCCTCGACAGGGAGCGGAGCCACCGGCGGCGCGTCACCCGTCCGGCTTCCTGTCCGGAAGCCGGATTCGATCCGCTCCAGCAATCGTGACGGTTCGCTCATGCAATCCGGCTAACACGACAAGCGTTCCGAATGGCTTCAATGCACCGGTAAAATCTTAACGATCGGCCTTTTTCGCGTGCAGCAGTTCGTCAAGGATGATGGCTCCGGCGCCGATGGTGATGAAGGTATCGGCCAGATTGAAGACGGCGAAGGACCATGTTTCCGTATAGAAAAGGATGTAGTCGATCACGTAGCCGAAGATCAGCCGGTCGACGAGGTTGCCGAGTGCGCCGGCGATGATCAGCGCGTAGCCGAAATGCGCAAAGAACCGGTCCTTCGGCGTGCGCTTCCAGAGCCAGAGCACGAAAGCGACGACGGCAAGCCGCATGCCGACGATGAACCAGCCTTCCATGCCCGACAGCATCGAGAAGGCGACGCCATAGTTGTAGGTACGGTAAAGCGCCAGCATCGGCACGACGTGGACCGCCTGATTGAAGGGCAGGTAGATCTCGACCAGATACTTGATCAGCTGATCGGCGATGAGCGCGAGAAGGATGAAGACCGCGATCGGGAGCGGCCGCGAAAACAGAACCTGCTTCTCGCTCATGCGCGGGCGTCCAGCGTCAGCAGATGACGGCGCGCCTCGAACAGCATGATGCCGGTAGCGATCGCAAGGTTGAGTGAATCGGCGCGTCCGGCCTGCGGGATGCGTGCGAGCGCACCTGCCTCACGGGCAAGCTCCTCCGGCAGACCCGCCTGTTCGTTGCCCATCAGGATCACCACGGGCTTCGACTTGTAATCGATGGTGCGGTAATCGACGGCGCCGGCGAGATGGGTGGCAACCACCTTCACGCCGGCGGATTTCTGCCAGCGGATGAAGTCGTCCACGCTGGCGCGTGCCACCGGCATCGCGAAGACCGAGCCCATGGTGGCGCGCACGGTTTCAAGCGAAAACGGGTCGGTGGTCTCGCCGACGAGAATGATGCCGGAGGCACCGGCGGCATCGGCCGTGCGGATGATCGTGCCGAGGTTGCCGGGATCGCGCACCCGGTCCAGCGCCACATAGGTTTCTCCCAGTTGCGGCTTCAGATCCTTTAGCGCCTGGTAGCGCTGCTCGAAGATACCGACGACCATCTGAGGATTGTCGCGCCGGGTGATCGTCGTCAGCACCTTCTCGCTGACCTCGAGCACCAGACCACCCTTGGCGAAGGTCTTCGCCGCCACCTGCTCCACATGCGGCTTGCCCTTGGCCGCCTTGGCATAGATCAGCGTCTTGATCTTCCAGCCGAGATCGAGCGCGTCGATCACCAGCTTCAGGCCTTCGGCCATGAAGGACCGCGTCTCGTCGCGATGCTTCTTCTGTGCCAGCGCACGGATATCCTTGATGATCGGGTTGGTGAGGCTCGTGACCTCCTTTACCTGACCCACACGACCGGCGCCGTGTTCGCTTCTGTCGTTCGTCATTGCGGTACCCAGCGGCTGAAGAGTGAGGTCGAAAGCGCCCTGCCCGGCTCGCGTCCGTCAAGCCCGCCCTCGCGGATGATGAGCTCGCCCGATTCCACCCGGCCGCCGCGGCCGCGCATCGTCTCGCGCATCAGTTCATGGATCGAATAGAAGCTCGCCCGGATCGAATAGGCGGTCAGCACCAGGCCGCGCGCCTCCGGCGAGAGGATCTCGCGGCAGATGTCGAGCATCGCCGCCAAGTGATCAAAGAGCTGCCAGACCTCGCCATTCGGACCACGGCCGAACTTCGGTGGGTCGGTCAGGATGATGTCATAGCGGCTGCCGCGGCGCTCTTCGCGCTGGATGAACTTCATTGCGTCGTCGCAGATCCAGCGGATCGGCAGCTTGTCGGCCCGCGCCAGCTGCTGGTTCTCGCGTGCCCAGCCGATCGCCTTCTTCGAAGCGTCGACATGGGTGACCTCGGCGCCGGCCCTGGCGGCGATCAGCGAGGCGACCCCGGTATAGCCGAAGAGGTTCAGAACCTTGAGCGGCCGCCCTGCAGCTTCCACCTGGTCCTTGACCCAGCTCCAGTGCGCGAGTTGTTCGGGGAAGACGCCGACATGGCGGAAAGAGGTGAAGCGGCCGTGGAAATCGGTTCCGAGAAGCTGCATCGGCCAGGTTTCGCCGAGTACGGCGCCCGGAAAGCGCCAGCGGCCCATGCCGTCCTCGTCGGTGTCGCCGGTGAAAATCGCGTCGGCTTTTTCCCAGACGCCGTCCGGCAGGTTGCGCGGCCAGAGCGCCTGCGCCTCGGGACGCACGATGCGATAGGGACCGTATTGTTCGAGCTTCTCGCCGGCGCCGCTGTCGATCAGATGGTAGCCGGAAGCGCCCACGGTCTCAAGAATGAGCGGCACGCGCTCGGCCGGCTTTTCGCCGGTTCGCCGGGCAATCGCCCGTACAGGTGTTTCCTGCACGGGTGCCTGCTTGGCGGGCCTGTCGCGTGTCTCCGCGGCTTGCGCTGCCACCGGGCGCGCCGGCCGTTCCTTGAAGCCGCCGCCCTTCGGCGGTGCCGGACGCTTCTGATCGTGGCGACCGCCGCCACGCGCCTCGGCGCCGCGGCCTTTGGCCGTCGTCACAGAGGCATTCTTCGACCGCCGGTCCTTTTCCTTCACGCTGAGATCCCTGGGCTTGCTAGTGCATGTGCCGCCTGCCCTTCGCAGTATCGAGCGCGAGCCGGCGGACGCCATGAGGTTTGTCGCCGCAGCCTTCAACTGCGGCATCTATTGAAGCTGCAAATAGCATCGCTGATGCACTTGGCAAAGTCGTTTCCGTTTTGCGAAGATCAGCGCGGGAGAACCCGCGGCAAATTTCCTTGGGTCGGAACCGGCTTGGGGACAATATTCTGCAGCAGGCCTACTGTGTTACAGCGATCTTTGCGCGTCGATGCCGATGCGCGGCGTTCCAATGGGAGGAAAGCGCATGGACATGACCGGCGAAGAGCGAATTTCGGCTGGGCGCGACGCGGTGTGGCGCGGCCTCAACGATCCGGAAATCCTCAAACGGTGCATCCCCGGCTGTCAGTCGCTGGAGATGACGTCGCCGACCGAGCTTGCAGCGGTTGTGAAGATCAAGATCGGCCCGGTCTCTGCCTCCTTCACCGGCAACGTCATGCTCTCCAATCTCAATCCACCAGAGGGCTACACGATCTCGGGCGAAGGAAAGGGCGGGATCGCCGGCTTTGCCAAGGGGGGCGCCGACGTCACCTTGACGGAGGATGGCACAGACACGGTGCTGCGTTACGACGTCAAGGCAGAGATCGGCGGCAAGCTCGCCCAACTCGGCTCGCGCCTCATCGATTCGACCGCAAAGAAGCTGGCCCAGCAGTTCTTCACCGACTTCGGCGCCGCCGTCAGCGGTACCGCGGAAGCGGCGAGCTGAACGGCTCGCCACTCCGCAGCGTCAAGTCAAGCGTTCAGTTCTGAGGGGCAGCCAACGTCGCCTGAGTGGCGAGCTTTTCTGCCTGGCTGCGATGCTTCTCGGCTTCGCGATGCCACTTCACCGCTTCGTTCGCCTCGGTGCGTGCACGGCGACGGTACTTGCCCTGGCTGAACCAGGTCGCTGCCGCGCCGAGGATCATGCCGACGATGACGGCAAGGAACAGGAAGACGAAGAAGGGCGCGCTGACCGAAAGCACGCTGTCTTCCGGACGGAAAGGGTTCAGTGCCAGCGTCACGCTCTGGCGATTGGCGACGCTGAGAACGATCAGGATCACGCCAACCGGAATGAGAACAACGATATTGATCAGTTTCTTGAACATTCAAGCGCTCCAGCTTGCGAGCGGCCGCGTGGTTTCCGTTGGCCACGCGGGACGACGGGCGTCCATTGCGCCAGGCCGCTGAGACCGAGAAAGACGATCAGTCTTCGTCGTCACCATTCATGCCGGGATTAAGGCGCTCGCGCAATTCCTTGCCGGTTTTGAAGAACGGCACCCACTTTTCCTCGACGAAGACGGAATCGCCGGTGCGCGGGTTGCGCCCGGAACGCGACGGCCGGTTCTTGACGGAGAAGGCACCGAAGCCGCGCAGTTCGACCCGGTTGCCTGACGCGAGCGCGTCCGTGATCTCATCGAGAACCGCATTGACGATGTTTTCGACATCGCGGTGATAGAGATGCGGATTGCGAGCTGCAACAATCTGCACCAGTTCTGACTTGATCACTGTCGCCCCCTCAAATTCTTGTTTGTTTTGCTTTTTCGGTCTGCATTGTGATTGCTGCAAGAATATCGACGACGCTTGCAAAAACGCCGCCAACCCCTCACGGCTCAGGCTGGGTATATGTCGCCTTCCTCATTGGCCATCAACCTGCCAAACCGAAACAAGACCGTCAAGAAACAACTTGTCGCCCGCAATTTTTTCGAAGCCGCTCATTGCCGGAAAAGCGTCATATCCCAACATCTTGATCCAGTTGCCGACCAGCGCGCCGAGGCCAAAAGGCAGGGTCTTGCGCGGTGCTTCCCAATCGACGATCGGCAGGTCCTTCGATACCTTTTTCTCCGTGAGGAAGGCGCGAATTTCGTCCTCGCCGCCAAGCGTGTCGACGAGCTTGGCTTTCAGCGCCTGACGGCCGGTGAAAATGCGGCCGTCAGCGAGCAACAGAGCCTCGGGGCGTTGAAGCTTGCGGCGCTCGGCAACCAGATCGACAAACCAGGCATAGCTGTCATCGATCATCGCCTGGATCATCGCCTTCGCCTCTTCGCTTGCCGGATGGAAGGGCGACGGTTCTGCCTTCAGCGGTCGCGACTTGATCGATTCCAGCGAGACGCCGATCTTGTCCATCAGGTCCTTGATCTGCGGATACTGGAAGATGACGCCGATGGAGCCGGTGATCGAGCTTTCGCCCGCGACGATCGTGTCGCCTGCGAGCGCAATCATGTAACCCGCCGAAGCGGCGAGCGTGCGCACATCGGAGACAACGGGCTTCTTGGCGGCAACCTTGCGGATCGCCTTGTAGATCACTTCGCCGCCATAGGTGGTGCCGCCCGGGGACGAAATGGTGACGACCAGTGCTTTGACGCTGTCGTTGTCGGCGATCTTCTGGAGGCGATCGAGAAGCTCCCGGTCGTCCTGGATCAGACCACTAATGGTGACGCGAGCCACGTGCTGACGAGTGCGGCCGACATCGTCCGCAGCGCCCGACCAGACAAAGATCGCGAGCGCTGCCACAAGAAGCAGCCCCGCCACCACAAAGCGCCAGAAACTGAGTTTCCGGCGCAGGCTGCGACGATCGGCGATGGCGAGTTCGTCCATGTGGGTTTCTCCCGAATTGTTGGCGCAGCTTCTGTCAGTTTCCGCGGGAACGTGCTATCTGCGCGCGCAGAGGCATATTCCATAAACGCGCTTGGCCACGGTTGAAAGCCGCGGCTGGCGTTTTCGTGCTTCACCCGAGTTTTTTTGCAGCGCCATTGTGCAGCAGCAAAAAATATCCATATTTGCGACGACTTACACCATTGTATGTATATGACCCTTTGATGGGTTCAGCGATAAAAGCAGTAGAACCGACAGGCCCTTTCATGTTGAACCACGCGCCAGCCCCGGGCATTTTTGCCGATACGGGTGAGAGCTCCGCCGACGCCTATGCGCTCGCCGCGAGACACTCCGTGCGCGTCCGCCGGCTGAAAGTCATCCTGCCCGTGGTCGCCGGTGTCATCGCGGTGATCTTTGCCGCCGTTTCCTTCGTCCGGGCCTTCATGCCCGTCGATCTGCAACTCGAAACGGCGACGATCGAGGACGGCAAGATCGTGATGCAGAATCCGGCCATCTCCGGCCGCAACAAGCAGGGCATCAGCTATTCGATGAAGGCCCAGCGGGCGCTCCAGGACATCGCCAATCCTGACATCATCACGCTGCAGACGATCCATGCGGAAATGCCTATGAAGGATTCGATGGTCGCGACGGTGGACGCCACCAACGGCATCTACGACCGCGGCGCCAATACGCTCGATATGAACGCCCCGTTCACCATTTCCGTCAATAATGGCATCAACGCCGACTTCCAGTCGGCCTATCTGGACATCAATGCCGGCGAGATGGAAACGAAACAGCCCGTTGCGATCAGCATGAAGGGCGGTTCGATCATTGCGCAGACGCTGCGAATGACGGATAAGGGACGTATTGTAATATTTGAGGGCATGGTGAGGGTGAACGTCGAGCCCACCGCCATCCGCAAGAACGCGAAATAGGACCCGGTGCACTCCATGTCGGTCACAACCGCCTCTTTTTTCAAGATTTCCGCCAGCCTGGCGATTGCCGGCGTCGGCGCTTTGATCATTGCCTCCGGCGCTTCGGCGCAGGCCACATCCAGCAAGATGAAGGGCCTTGAACTCTCCAACGACAAGCCGATCCAGATCGAGAGCGACAAGCTCGAAATCAAGGATCCGGAGAGCAAGGCGATCTTCACCGGCAACGTCAAGGTCGTGCAGGGCACGACGACGCTGCAGGCCGGCAACATGGTGGTGTACTACAAGTCCGGCGGCGGCTCGGTTTCGAGCGGCGACGCCGACATCGACCGCATCGAGGTCAGCCAGAAGGTTTTCCTGAGCTCGGGCACGCAGCAGGCAACGGCAGACACCGGTTCCTTCGACATGACGAAACAGGTCTTCGTGCTGAAGGGCGAAAAGGTGGTATTGTCGGAAGGCAAAAACGTCTTCGTCGGCTGCCAGCTCAACGTCCAAATGGAAACCGGGGAGGCTCAGCTCGAAGCCTGCGGCGGCCGCGTGCAGATCCAGCTCGACCCGAAGTCCCGCAAGCAGAACTGACGTAGATCGCTCGTGCACTTTCCCTTCCTTCACAAGCGCAAACGGGTCCGCAAGCCGTCGGCGACAGCTGCGGTCGTTTCCGGACATGCGGTCGACAAGGCGCGTTACGACGGCACGCTGATCGCGCGCGGCCTGACGAAGGCCTATCGCGAGCGCCGGGTCGTCAACGGCGTTTCACTGGTGGTGCGGCGCGGCGAAGCCGTGGGCCTCCTCGGACCGAACGGCGCCGGCAAGACCACCTGCTTCTATATGATCACCGGCCTCGTACCGGTCGACGAAGGCTCGATCGAGATCAATGGCAACGACGTCACGACCATGCCGATGTACCGGCGTGCCCGTCTTGGCGTCGGTTACCTGCCGCAGGAAGCATCGATCTTTCGCGGGCTGACGGTCGAGGAAAACATCCGCGCCGTGCTCGAGGTCCATGACAAGAACCTGGAGCGGCGCGAGAGCAAGCTCAACGACCTGCTCGGCGAGTTCAACATCACGCACCTGCGCAAGTCCCCCGCGATTGCGCTTTCGGGCGGCGAGCGGCGGCGTCTCGAAATCGCCCGTGCGCTTGCGACCGATCCGACCTTCATGTTGCTCGACGAGCCCTTTGCCGGCGTCGATCCGATCTCGGTCGCCGATATCCAGGCGCTTGTCCGTCACCTGACCTCGCGCGGCATCGGCGTGCTGATCACCGACCACAACGTCCGCGAGACGCTCGGCCTCATCGACCGCGCCTATATTATCCATGCCGGCGAAGTGCTGACTCATGGTCGCGCCAACGATATCGTCACCAATCCTGACGTGCGCCGGCTCTATCTCGGTGACAATTTCAGCCTTTGAGACTGCTTCGCGGGCGATTCCGCCCGCGACCACGCTTGACCAAACCTTCTCGATAAGCAATTTTTGGGCCAATTGATAAGGGCCACCCCGGCGACCGGAGAAACACCGCGGCCCAGGAGATTTCTCGGGAGTTTCGCGTCAGCATGGCACTGTCCGCCAGCCTTCATCTGCGCCAGTCCCAGTCCCTGGTGATGACGCCACAGCTGATGCAGTCAATCCAGCTGCTGCAGATGACGCATCTCGAACTCAATCAGTTCATCGCCCAGGAAGTCGAAAAGAACCCGCTGCTCGAATTTCAGGCGAATGACGATCTGCCAGGCACGCTGGAGCGCGGCGAGAGCACGGCCGGCGACGAGCCTGCCGGCGACGACTTCGGCGCGCAGGCCGATCTCTACGACAGCGCGACATCGCCGACCAGCGAGCGGCTTGGCGAGCAACTGGACGCCGACTTCGCCAATGTCTTTCAGGACGACACGACACCGCAGCGCGCCGATGCCCCGGAACTGCTCGGCCAGTGGAAATCGATGCCCGGTGGCAGTGAAGGCGAAGACTATGACCTCGACGACTTCGTTGCCGGCCGCAAGAGCCTGCGCGAGACGCTCTCGGAGCAATTGCCATTTGCACTGCCAACCCCTTCGGATCGGCTGATCGCGCAGCACCTTATCGATCAGCTCGACGACGCCGGCTATCTCCAGGCGGACCTAGCCGAAGTCGCCGAACGGCTGGGCGCCGCGCATACGGATGTCGTGCGGGTATTGCTGACGCTGCAGCAGTTCGATCCGCCCGGTGTCTTCGCGCGTTCGCTTGGCGAATGTCTTGCGATTCAGTTGCGCGCCCGCGACCGCCTCGATCCGGCGATGGAGGCACTGCTCGCCAATCTCGAACTGCTGGCGCGGCGCGATTTCGCGACGCTCAAGAAGATCTGCGGCGTCGACGAAGAGGACCTGATCGACATGCTGGCGGAAATCCGCAAGCTCGATCCGAAGCCCGGGACCAGCTTCGAGACCAGCGTCAGCGAGGCGATCGTGCCCGACATCGTCGTGCGCGCCGCGCCCGACGGCTCATGGATGATCGAACTCAATCCGGACGCCCTGCCGCGCGTGCTGGTCAATCAGGACTATTTCGCCAAGGTCTCGCGCGGGACGCAGAAGAACAGCGCCGACCAAGCCTTCCTCAACGAATGCCTGCAGAATGCCAACTGGCTGACACGCAGCCTCGACCAGCGCGCCCGAACGATCATGAAGGTTGCCACGGAGATCGTTCGCCAGCAGGACGCCTTCCTCGCCAACGGCATCGGTCACCTGCGGCCGCTGAACCTCAAGACCGTCGCTGACGCGATCAAGATGCATGAATCGACCGTCAGCCGCGTCACCTCGAACAAATACATGCTGACGCCGCGCGGGCTGTTCGAACTCAAATATTTCTTCACCGTCTCGATCGGCTCGGCCGAGGGCGGCGACAGCCATTCGGCGGAAGCCGTGCGTCACCGGATCCGCACGATGATTCAGGAGGAAAGCGCCGAAGCGGTGCTTTCCGACGACGATATCGTCGATGTCCTCAAGAAGGCTGGTATCGACCTTGCCCGTCGCACTGTCGCCAAATATCGCGAAGCGATGAGCATCCCCTCCTCCGTACAGCGGCGACGGGAAAAGCGGGCGCTGGCCAAAGCCGCCGGTTTCTGAGCACCGGAAGTTAAGCCGCATTAACTTTTTTGCGACCTTCGATTGACTCTCTCCGACACAGGCGATATGAGCCCGCCGCAATTGCCGGGGACAAGCTCGCCCCGGAAGCGGACCGGTACGACCGGTAGCTGCGACAGAGGCGCGCCCGCAAGCCTGAAAGGCTTGGATGACGGGACCGCTTGGAATAGACTGGCTGCGCAAATCACGAACGAGAGAGGAAACTCCATGAGTGTGCGTGTATCCGGTAAACAGATGGAAATCGGCGATTCGTTTCGAGCTCGCATCGGCGAGCAGATCGAGCAGGCCGTTACCAAATATTTCGACGGAGGATATTCAAGCCAGGTCACTGTGGAAAAATCCGGGCCGCGCTTCAGCGCCGACTGCAAGCTTCATCTCGATACGGGCGTGGTTATGCAGGCGAACGGTCAGGCGAACGACCCACAGGCTGCGTTTGACGCGGCGTCGGATCGCATCGAAAAGCGTCTGCGCCGCTACAAGCGGAAGCTGAAGGATCACCATAACGGCAACGGTACGAATGCTGCCGAAGTGGCTTACACAGTGATGGATTCGGTGCCGTTCGAGGACGATGAGGTCCCCGAGGATTATGCACCGACGATCGTCGCCGAAAGCACGAAACAATTGAGGACGATGTCTGTCGCCAGCGCCGTGATGGCACTCGACATGACCGATGAACCCGTCCTGATGTTCCGTAGCCCCGGCAAGGACGATCTGAATATCGTCTACAGACGCAACGATGGAAATATTGGCTGGATTGACGCTGCCAATATCAAAGCATGAGCGGATAGGGGAGTGCCGGCACGCCGGCACTCCCCGCGCCCAGAATCAGCGGGCAGGCCGGAAAATGTGACTTTTCTGTGCATGGAACCCGCCATGACAAAGATGGTTAGAGCCATTGCGACGCATTTATGATGATGTTGTCCGGCTCTAACCGGCGAACGAGGACAAAAGAATGGCATTGGCAGGTCTACTGCATCAAAATGCGATCATCCCGGCCATGAGGGCCAACTCGAAAAAGCAGCTCCTCCAGGAATTGGCGGCAAAAGCATCAAAGATCACCGGGCTTCCCGAGCGTGAAATCTTCGACGTGATCCTGCAGCGGGAGCGTCTTGGCTCCACCGGTGTCGGCAATGGCATCGCCATCCCGCACGGCAAGCTCAACAATCTTCCCTCGATCATCGGCATCTTCGCGCGACTGGAAACATCTGTCGATTTCGAAGCGCTCGACGACCAGCCGGTCGACCTCGTCTTCCTGCTGCTCGCCCCGGAAGGTGCCGGCGCCGATCACCTCAAGGCCCTGTCGCGCATTGCCCGCGTCCTGCGTGATCAGGACATGGTCGCCAAGATCCGCTCGAGCGATTCCGCCAGCGCGATCTACACGCTGCTCGACGACGACGCGACCTCGCACGCCGCCTGAAAATAGCAACGGCGCGCGTCCGCCGGACGCGCAGTGCCTGCGTCAGTAAAGCTGACGACCGTTCAAATGATCTATGAAAATCCGGAACAAAGCGCCCTGGCTCGAAATGCCGAGCCGGCGATAGATGTTCTTGCGATGGATCCGGACCGTTCCCTCGGCAATGTTCATCACCTTGCCGATCGAAAGGTTGCTGTGTCCCCGAAGGATCAGCCGCACGATGTTGCGCTGCTGCTTCGTCAGCCGGTCTGAACAAAGGCTGTCGAACGCCACCTCCATTACATTGTCGCCCTCTTCGGAGGGCGGCGGCGAAAAGCTCCGGCCCTGCTGGCGCCAGTTCGAGCGGACCGCCTCGCGCACGATCGGCTCATAGACGCGCAGTCGCTCGAGTTCGGCCTCGCTGAAAGGCTGGCCGCCGCGGCCGCGCATGAGCGAGTAGGTCGCCTGCAGCCCACCGTCGAGCGGAATGACGAAGCCGACCTCCTCCACCAGTACACCCGATTCCATCGACACGCAGGGATGAACCTCGGCGGACGACGAGAAGTCGGACTGGAAGAATCGGTCCGGCGCGAGTTCTCGCATGCGCCAGAGGCCGGCCGGCTGGCCGGCAGAGCAGGCGACGTAGAAGGGATCGAGCAGATAGGCGCCGCCGAGATAGGCGGAAAGCGCGCTCGCCGATACCTTTGCCGTGTAGCCGTCATGCAGCACGATCGGCCTGGCATCGTACGGATAGGCAAAGGCGACGGAGAGGTCGAAACTGGTGACCGACCGCAGCATCCGGTCGAGCGCCTGGCCGAAATCCTGCGTGCCGATCAGACCGATCATCGCCGAAATATCAGCGGACTCCCTTGCCAGCATTCCGGTTTCATCCCCCCGCTCCTCGTATCCCCCATGGGATATCGACAGCCCCTGCTTCGTCAACAATAATTCCCCCCGGGAGAGCAACAGGTCGTCGCGAAACGGGTCGCCCTTGGCGAACACTGCGGCGAACGCCGATGAGGAGGGCGCAATGGCAGGCAGGCTTTCAGGCAAGGTGGCGCTGATCAGCGGTGGCGCGGGAGGCTGCGGCCTGGCGGCGTCGGAGCTTTTCGCGCGCGAAGGCGCCAAGGTCGGTATCGTCGACCTGCCGCGCAGCAAGGGCGAAGAGGTCGCGGCATCGATCCGCGCCAATGGCGGCGAGGCGATTTTTGCCCCTGCCGACGTCTCGGTATCCGCAGAGGTGACATCCGCGGTCAAGGCGGTGGAGGCGGCGTTCGGCGCCATCACGGTGCTCTTCAACCACGCCGGCATTCTTGCCGTCGGCCCCTTTCTTGAGGTCGAGGAAGACGAATGGGACCGGCTGATGGCAGTCAACGTGCGCAGCATGTTTCTGATGACCAAGGCGGTTCTGCCCGGCATGCTTTCCGCCGGCGGCGGCAGCATCGTCTGCACCTCGTCGATCTCGGCCGTGGCGGCAACGCCGATGGAGGTACTCTACGACACGACCAAGGGCGCCTGCCACATGTTCGCCCGCGCCATCGCCGTCGAGTTCCGCGACCGCGGCATCCGCTGCAACGCCGTCTGCCCCGGCTTCATCGCCACCGATCATGGCAAGCGCGAGCTCGTCGGCCTCAGTAAATACGGGGTCGACGTTTCGGAGGCGGCCATCGCCGCGCAGCAGGGCCGCATGTGCGACCCGAAAGAGGTGGCGAACGCGGCGCTGTTTCTTTCGAGCGACGAAGCGAGCTTCATCAACGGCACGCATCTGTTCGTCGACAATTGCTTCACTGCGGTTTGAGGGAGGGGAAAATGCTTCAGGCAGGTGGCCACTGGCGCAACTGGGTCGGAAACCAATCATGCATCGTGCGTCATCGCGGCGCGCCGGAGAGCGAGGCAGCCCTTGCCGAAATGGTGCGCGAGGCGACGTCGCAAGGGCTGAACGTGCGCTGCGCCGGCTCCGGCCATTCTTTCACGCCGGTGGCGCTGACCAGCGGGCTGCAGTTGACGCTCTCCAGCATGCAGGGCGTCGTCGGCATCGACTACGCGCGCAAGCGCGTCGCGGTGAAGGCGGGCACCACCATCAATCAGCTCGGCAAGGTGCTGAAATCCAACGGCCTGTCGCTGATCAATCAGGGCGACATCGACAGTCAGGCGCTGGCCGGCGCGCTGACGACCGGGACGCACGGGACCGGCGCCAAGCTCGGCAACATGGCCTCGCAGATCGTCGGCATGCGCCTGGTGCAGCCGGATGGCAGCATTCTCGTTGTCGACGAGACGACACCGGATCTGCTCGAGGCGGCGCGGGTATCGGTCGGCATGCTTGGTGTGATCTCGGAGATCACGCTGCAGGCGATGGACAGCTACAATCTGCATGAAAGGCTCTGGCGCTGCACCTTCGACGAAATGATCGAACAGCACGACGAACTGGCCGCCAAACACCGCCACTTCGGATTTTTCTGGTGCCCAGTGCCCGAGAGCCGGCATTGCTATTGCCTGCCGGACACCGCATCGGTCTCGACCACAGACAGCACCTCCGACGTCTGCGAAATGAAGGTGATCGACATCACCGAGGAAGCACCGACGGAGCGCCGCTTCGAGAAGATCGCATACTCCTCCGAGATCTATCCGATCGAATACGTGCCGAATTTCCACGAACTCGAATATGCGGTGCCCGTCGCCCACGGCAAGGATGCGGTGAAGGCGGTGCGCAAGCTGATGCTGGAAAAGCACCCGACCTGCATCTATCCGATCGAGTACCGTTTCACCGCCGGAGACACCGGCTGGATCAGCCCCTTCTTCGAGCAGGACTCGATCACGCTCTCTGTCTCGGGCGAGCCGGGAACCGATTATTGGGACTACCTGAGGGATGTCGATACGATCCTGCGGCAGTACGGCTCACGGCCGCATTGGGGCAAGCTGCATTTCCTCGGCGCCGAGGATGTGACGGCGCTCTATCCCCGTGCAGGCGATTTCCGGGCGCTGAGGGCCAAGGTCGATCCGGAGGGCCGCTTCCTCAACGATCACCTGCACCAGCTTTTCGGATAGCGTTTGCGGCTGACGCCGCTCAAAACAAAAACGCCGCGCGAACTTCGCGCGGCGTTTCTTTAAACTCTGATCAGTTGGATCAGGCAGTCGGTGCGTCACCGTTTTCGCCGGCCACGACCTTCGGTCCGCCCTTGGAGACGCCGACCATGGCCGGACGCAGAACACGGTCACCGATCACGTAGCCGGCTTGAACGACCTGCAACACCGTGTTGTTCGGCACGTCCGCATTGGGAATCTCGAACATTGCCTGATGGAAGTTCGGGTCGAACTTCTGGCCTTCCGGCTCAAGCTTCTTGACGCCGTGGCGCTCAAGCGCTGAAAGCATCGAGCGCTCGGTCATTTCCACGCCCTCGATCAGGGCGGTGAGGCCAGCCTCGCCTGCTTCCCTGGCCTCTGCCGGAATGGCATCGAGGGCGCGGCGCAGGTTATCCGAAACGGCGAGCATGTCGCGGGCGAAGCCGGCGACGGAATAGGACTTCGCATCCTTCACGTCGCGTTCGGTGCGGCGGCGCAGGTTGTCCATCTCGGCGGCAAGTCGAAGGTACTTGTCACGCAGCTCGGCGCTCTCCGCCCTGGCGAGCTCCAACGGATCGGGCTCGGCAACCGGCGCAGCTTCAGCGGCGTCGGCCGCATCGGGCGCGGCATCGAATACCTCGTCGGTGGCCTCGGGTCCGTGCTTGTTCGTATCGTCGGTCATGACGTTCTCCGCAGTGTCGTCTCTATCGTCCTTCGCATTTCCACGCCGCAAGCGCGAGCCTGCGTGTCAGCAAAAATGCCCTGTGACTGGATTTGAAGCCGATATCGAGGTTTGGGGCCGAAAAATCAAGGGTTCAATCGCGCTCCTACAGCGCCGCGCGACTGATCAGACGCGCAAAGGTTGCTGTAACACTTTGATTTGCTGCATGTCTTTGTCCTTGATCGAGGTCGATTTAAGGAGACATGCAGCGACTAAAAGCCCGCCTTTAGCGGGAAAGCCTCGACATCAGCTGCGCGGTATAATCGACCATCGGCACGATGCGGGAGTAGTTGAGCCGCGTCGGCCCGATGACGCCGACCGCGCCGACGATGCGATCCTCGCCATCGCGATAGGGCGCGACGATCAGCGAGGAGCCGGAGAGCGAGAAGAGCTTGTTTTCCGAGCCGATGAAGATCCGGACGCCCGGACCGCTCTCGGCAAGATCGAGCAGCTCGATCAGGCTGTCCTTCTTTTCGAGGTCGTCGAAGAGCATGCGCAGCCGATCGATATCTTCGGCCCCCTCCAGCCCTTCGAGCAGATTGGCCCGCCCGCGCACGATCAACCGCGCCGGCTTCTCGTCGCCTTCATTGCCCGACCAGATGGCGAGACCGCGCTCGACGAGGTCTTGCGACAGCGCGTCGAGTTCGCCGCGCACCGTCTGCTTCACCGTTTCAAGCTGGGTGCGCACCTCGCCGATCGTCTGGCCGGCAAGATGGGCGTTAAGGAAATTCGCGGCTTCAGTGAGCTGCGAGCTGGTAACCCCGGCGGGTAGTTCGATGATGCGGTTTTCCACCTGGTCGTGCTCGCCGACGAGAACGGCCAGCGCCTTGGTCGGCGCCAGGCGAATGAACTCGACATGCTTCAGTACGGGATCGGCCTTGGCGGTGATGACGAGGCCGGCCCCGCGTGACATGCCTGACAGCATCTGGCTGGCTTCGGTCAGCAGCGCATCGACCGGCTGCATATGATCATCGCGCCGAACCTGACGGTCGATCGACGCCCGGTCCTCGACCGAGAGATTGCCGACCTGCATGAAGGCATCGACGAAGAAGCGCAGCCCCGTCTGGGTGGGCAGACGGCCAGCGCTGACATGCGGCGAGTAGATGAGACCGAGATCTTCGAGATCGCTCATCACATTGCGAACGGAAGCGGGAGAGAGCGACATCGGCAGGAGCCGTGACAGATTGCGCGAGCCGAGCGGCTCGCCGCTCGTCAGATAGGTTTCCACGATGCGACGGAAAATTTCGCCCGAGCGCTCATCCAGCGCGGCTGCGATTTCCTTTGCTCCGGGATTGCGCAGTACCATGTCACTCCACACTCGCAGGCACATCCTGCCGTGCCCGGAATATAATGATCCTGCCGCCCGATGGCAAAAGGGAAAAATCGACTGGTCCCCCGGCTATCCACCGGTTCCCTTTGCCTGCGCCATGCTCTAGAAGGCTCACCAGATACGATAGGAGTTGACGATGCGGCCATCCGGCAGAAAAACCGACCAAATGCGCAAGGTTTCCTTCGAGCGCAATTTTTCCAAGCATGCGGAAGGCTCCTGTCTGGTGCGGTTCGGCGACACGCACGTGCTGTGCACCGCCAGCCTTGAGGAAAAGGTTCCGGCCTGGTTGCGCAACGGCGGCAAAGGTTGGGTGACGGCGGAATACGGCATGCTGCCGCGCGCCACCGGCGAGCGCATGAAGCGCGAGGCGGCCAATGGCAAGCAGAGCGGTCGCACCCAGGAAATCCAGCGGCTGATCGGCCGGTCGCTGCGCGCCGTCGTCGACCTTCCGGCGCTCGGCGAGCGCCAGATCTCGATCGACTGCGATGTCATCCAGGCCGATGGCGGCACGCGCACGGCCTCGATCACCGGCGCCTGGGTCGCGCTCTACGACTGCCTGAAGTGGATGGAAGCGCGCAACATGGTCAAGGTCGAGAAGGTCCTGAAGGATCACGTGGCGGCGATCTCCTGCGGCATCTTCGCCAACCAGTCCGTGATCGACCTCGATTACCTCGAAGATTCCGCGGCCGAGACCGATGCCAACTTCGTCATGACCGGCTCGGGCGGCATCGTTGAGATCCAGGGCACGGCCGAGGGCAAGCCGTTCTCGGAAGAGGAATTCGCAAGCCTGATGGGCCTTGCCAAATCGGGCATTGCCGAACTGGTCGCGCTGCAGAAGCAGGCGATCGCCGGCTGACGAGAGAAACGACGATGGCCCCGGCACTGGAAGGCATACTCGAGACTGCGCTCTACGCGACCGATCTCGATGCCGCCGAGGCCTTCTACGGCGGCGTTCTCGGCCTTGAGAAGATCACCCGCGCTGGAAACCGGCACGTGTTCTTCCGCTGCGGCCAAGGCGTGCTTTTGATCTTCAATCCGGCCGAGACGGTGAAACCGCCAGCGCCGGACGCCACCCTGCCGGTGCCACCGCATGGCACGACCGGCCGGGGACACATGTGCTTTCGCGTGCGCGCCGAGGGGCTCGACGCCTGGAAAGCGAAACTGGTAGCGGCCGGTATCAAGATCGAAAGCGATCTTCGCTGGCCGAACGGGGCGCGATCCTTCTACTTCCGCGATCCGGCCGGCAACAGCCTTGAATGTGCGGAGCCGGGCCTCTGGTCCATCGAATGAATATGAAACGAGATACCATGCGCAAACTCGACAACAAGACGCTGATCGTCGCCAGCCACAATGCCGGCAAGATCCGCGAAATCCGCGATCTCATCGGCCCGCTCGGCTTCGAGGCGAAGTCGGCGGCGGACCTCAATTTCATCGAGCCCGACGAAACCGGCACCACCTTCGAGGAGAACGCCACCATCAAGGCGCTCGCCTCCGCCAAGGCCTCGGGTCTGCCGGCGCTTTCGGACGATTCCGGTCTTTCAATCGACGCACTCGACGGCGCGCCCGGCGTCTATACCGCCAACTGGGCCGAGCGCGAGGACGGCAGCCGTGATTTCGCCATGGCGATGGAGAAGGTCGAAAACGCACTGCAGGAAAAGGGCGCAACGACGCCCTCCGAGCGCGCCGCCCGCTTCGTCTCGGTGCTCTGCCTTGCCTGGCCGGACGGCCATGTCGAGCTCTTCCGTGGCGAGGTCGAAGGCTTCGTGGTCTGGCCGCCGCGCGGCAGCCAGGGTTTTGGCTACGATCCGGTCTTCCAGCCGAAGGGCTACGAGACCACCTTCGGCGAAATGAGCGCCGACGAGAAACACGGCTGGAAGCCGGGCGATGCGCAGGCCCTGTCGCACCGCGCCCGCGCCTTCAAGATTTTTGCCGAGACCTGCCTCGGAGCCTGATCTGAGCGGGATGAGGAAAAGTGCGTGCGGTTTTCCGCCCGCATCCCGATCCCTACTGAAAGTGACCATGAGAGACGCAACGATGCAGACGGCCACGCTATCGGCGATTGGTGACGGCATAGACCCCGGTTTCGGGGTCTATGTACACTGGCCGTTCTGCGCGGCCAAATGCCCCTATTGCGACTTCAACAGCCATGTGCGCCACCAGCCGGTGGACCAGCCGCGTTTCGTTGCCGCCTTCCTGAAGGAGATGGAAGAAGTCCGCGAGCTCTCAGGTCCGCGCACCGTCACCAGCATCTTCATGGGCGGCGGCACGCCGTCGCTGATGGAGCCTTCGACGGTGGACGCGATCCTCCAGGGTATCGCTCGCCATTGGCACGTGCCCGACGGCATCGAGATCACCATGGAAGCCAACCCTTCGAGTGTCGAGGCGACGCGCTTCCACGGTTATCGTGCTGCTGGCGTCAACCGCGTCTCGCTCGGCGTCCAGGCGTTGAACGACCGCGACCTCAAATTTCTGGGGCGGCTGCACAATGTCGAGGACGCGCTGAAGGCGATCCGGCTGGCGCGCGAGATCTTCCCGCGCATGTCCTTCGACCTGATCTACGCCCGCCCGAACCAGACGGTCGAGGAGTGGGAGCGCGAGCTAAAGGAAGCAGTCTCCTATGCGGTCGACCACCTATCGCTCTACCAGTTGACGATCGAAGAGGGCACGCCCTTCTACGGCCTGCACAAGGCCGGAAAGCTCATCGTTCCGGACGGCGAACAATCGGCCGTGCTCTACGAGGCAACGCAGGAGATCACGGCATCGATCGGCATGCCGGCCTACGAGGTCTCCAACCACGCCCGTCCGGGTGCTGAAAGCCGGCACAACCTGACCTACTGGCGCTATGGCGACTATGCGGGTATTGGCCCCGGCGCCCACGGCCGCCTCGGCATCGGCAGCGGCAAGATCGCCACGGCCACCGAACGCAAGCCCGAGGAATGGCTGCGCCTCGTCGAGACCTACGGCCACGGCATGGTCGAGCGCGAGGCGCTCGACCTCGAAGCGCAGTCGGATGAACTGCTGCTGATGGGCCTGCGCCTCAAGGAAGGCGTCGATCTTGCCCGCTGGCAGACCCTTTCCGGCCGCGATCCGGACCCGGAGCGCGAACAGTTCCTGATCGACAACGGCTTCATCGAGCGGCTCGGCAATTCGCGCCTGCGCTGCACGCCGGCCGGCATGTTGATCCTCGACGCCGTGGTGGCCGACCTCGCTTGCCCCTGAGGCAGCGGGCGGTCTTCGCCGGCTACAGACTCAATCGAACGTTTCACCGGAGAGCGGCGTCGCCCGCATCGAGGCGCGCTCCTCGAACACGTCAAACCAGCGTGTCAGCGTCGGGCGGTTACGGAACGATGGCAGGTTGCGAAATGCCATCCAGGAGAGCGCCGTCGCCAGCGCGATCTGGCCGATATCAACGGCCGCCTCGGGCTCCAGCGTGCGCTCCAGCCAATCGTAGGTCTCCTCGATCTTCTCTTCATACCCCTTGGCGAGTTCCGGATAACGCAGGTGTTCCGGGCGCCTCTCCCATTCCCAGCGCAAACCGATCCCGGTCTGAGCGAGGACCTGCGCCACCGACTGCATGCGCAGCGCCCGCCAGCGCGGTTCGCCGCTTTCCGGGATCAGCTTGCGTCCGCCATGCAGCGTGTCGAGATAGGCGCAGATGACGTCGCTGTCGAAGATCGGCTCCTGCCCCTCGCGCAACAGCACCGGAACCTTGCCGAGCGGATTTTCGGCATAGACTTCGTCGTTGCGCCGCGTCGGGCTGGTCTCGTGGTGGATGACCCTGAGCCGTTCGGCGAGACCGGCCTCGTGGGCGAAGACGAGCGCCTTGCGGGCGAAAGGGGAGTGGGTCTGATAGTAGAGGATCATGTTTGCCTCGCGGGATCTGGCGTGAATGCCTGTTCCCGTGAAGAGATATTGCATCGCAGCCGATAAAGGCGCTCTGTTTTACCGGCCGCGCTGCAAGTTTGTTTCGCGAACCGCTACTTCATCGGATCGCCTTTCAGCCGGTTGAGTTCAATGCCCTTTGCGACCAAGCGGGCCACATGGGCGTCGTCGACGTCGTACGTGGCGCGCAGGCGGATATAGGCCATGTCACCCTTGCCGCCGCCCTTTTCCAGGCGCGGATCGAGATCGAGCATCTCCGCCCCACGCCAGAAGCCGAAGGTCACGTGATCCTTTGCTCCCTTCAGGAGGCAGACTGCGCCGCCGGCCTCGTAGATGGGGTGGCCCCACTTCACGATATCGGTGAGCCCGCCTGCGGCAATGAGCGCTGCGTGCAGACGTTTTGCCACCTCGGCCGGCGTACCAGAGAGGCCGGCAATGTAATTTTCGACAGTCTTGGTCATGGTCGACTTTCATCCGTTCGATTGGAAGGCAGTTGTCAGTTCTTGAACGGGATCAGGCTGCGCAGCCGCGAGTCCCTGAGCCACAGGCCGCCCCAGGCGATGACGCCGAGATAGAAGCCAAAGAGCAAGTGGGAAAAGAGTGGGCTGCCGGCCCGAAGATGCGTCGCCATCGCGCCGCCGAGATAACCGGTCAGCAGAATGGCGCCGAGGATCGAGGTCCGCGGGATCACGTAAAGCACGGTGCAGAGCAGTGTGAGCACCCCGAGCAGCCGCGCCAGGTTCTGATCTGCGGAGTAACCAAGCGCCACCATGGTTTCGGTAACGACCTGAAGCGGCACGAGCTTGATGACGGCATCGAAGACCAGGAAGGCGACGAGCACACCACTGAGGACGCGGCCGAGGATGACGGACTTGGCAGTCGGGGCGGAAATAGCAAGGCTGGTATTCACTGGGATTTCTCCTTGGATCTCGTTTTCAGTCCAAGGACGAAGCAAGGCGGCCCGCCCCGACAGCCGCCTCGTGGCTTTTTCATCTTTTTTTGACGACGGCGTCTTCGACGCCCGGCTCCTCGTCGAGCTTGTCGAGTTGCATGCGGATATAGGCGCATTCGGCGGCGTTGGTCGCAAGCGCGATGGCATGATCAAAAGCGACGCGTGCCTCGCGGACCTTGCCGAGCTGCTTCAGGAGGTGGCCGCTGAGGCCGTGGAAATAGAAGTAGCCAGACAGTTTGCCGGCCAGCGGCTCGATCATGGCGAGTGCCGCCTCCGGACCGTCACGCTTCGAGACGGCAACGGCCCGGTTGAGGGTAATCACCGGCGAGGGCTGCAGCCGTTCCAGCGCTTGGTACAGCAGATCGATCTGCGCCCAGTCGGTGTCTTCAGGGCGTTCCGCCCGCGCATGCAGGGCAGCGATCGCGGCCTGGATCTGATAGGCGCCGGGCTGGCGATGGCGCATCGCCCTGTCGATCAGCGCCAGCGCCTCGTTGATCAGCGGCCGGTTCCACAATCCGCGATCCTGGTCTTCGAGCAGGATGACGGCGCCATCGGCATCGAAACGGGCGCGCGCGCGGGAATGCTGTATCATCATCAGCGCCGTCAGCCCCATGATCTCCGGTTCCGCGGGAAAAAGCTCCAGCAGCAGACGCCCGAGCCGGATCGCCTCCTCGCAGAGATCGGCCGAGACGCTTTCCGGGCCGTTCATCGCCGAATAGCCTTCGTTGAAGACGAGATAGATCATCGTTGCGACGGCGGCGAGCCGGTCGGCACGATCGGCAACATCGGGCGTTTCGAAAGCAAGGCCGGCCGCCGCGACGCGGGACTTGGCGCGGGTGATGCGCTGTTCCATCGCCGCTTCGCTGACGAGAAAGGCGCGGGCAATCTGCTTGACCGAAAGGCCCGAGACGATGCGCAAAGCCAGGGCGATCTGTTGGGTTGCCGGCAAAGCCGGATTGCTGCAGACGAACAGCAGCCGAAGAATGTCGTCGCGATATTGCGAGCCATCCAGCCGGTCGGCGAGATTGCTCTCCTGATCCTCGAGATCGGAGAGCATTTCCTCCGGTGGCAGCGCCGTTTCGCGGGACTGACGGCGAACCTTGTCGATGCCGCTGTTGCGCCCGACGAAGATCAGCCACGCCGCAGGATCGCGCGGCGGGCCGCTTTTCGGCCAGGTCTTCAAAGCCCGGATGCAGGCCTCCTGAAACGCTTCCTCGGCCGTATCGAGATTGCGGAAATAGCGCAGCAATGCGCCCACTGCCTGCGGCCGGGCTGAAACGAGTGCGAGGTCTATCCAGGCTGTGTCTGTCATGAAGCAAGCTCACTGGGTTTGTAGATGGCAAGGGGTCGGATTTCGTAAGAGCCGGCCGCCGGGTTGGCAGAACTCAGATCACGAGCAAATTCGAGTGCTTCGTCCATAGACGCGCAGTCGACGACATAGAAGCCGAGCAACTGCTCCTTGGTTTCGGCGAAAGGACCATCGATGACAATCGTCTCGCTGTGAGTATGCCGAAGCGTCGTCGCCGTTGTCGTTGGCATCAGGCGCGCCACCGGCCCAAGTTTTCCGGCTTCAGCATATTTGCTCTGTACGGCCGCCAAGTCGCGCATGACCTTTTCATCCTGCTCCTTGCTCCACTCACTGGTGACATTTTCGTTGTTGTAGCAAAACACGGCGTAAAGCATCGGAACTCCTGCTCCTGAAACAAAGACGGTGGCGGCAAGGAATAGCCGACAACCCAGCTGAAAAAAACAGAGCCGGTGGTGCTTTCGCCCACCGGCCCGCAATGCGTGTAAGAAGGGAACGCTCAGACGTTCTCGCGGCACTCTAACTTGGGGTCGGCGGCCGGCCGAGAAAAGAGGCGAAGAAGTCGCCCGTCGATTGCTGCCAGACCGGCTGCGATCAAGGTCATGCCGAGGAAATGCTTGGGTTCCAGCGTTTCGCCCAGGAACATCGCGCCAAGCAGGATGGCGCTGACCGGGATCAGGAAGGTGACGAGCATCAGGTTGGTGACTCCAGCCGTTTCCAGGATGCGGAAGAACAGGACATAAGCGAGCGCCGTGGAGACCAGAGCAATGCCGACGATCGCGGCCCAGACGTCGAGGCCGGGCATCGTAAGCGTCCAGGGATGATCGACGAGCAGCGACAGCGGCACCAGCATGATGCTGGCAGCAGAGACCTGGCCGGTGGCCGTCACGATCGGTGCCACGCCCATGCGCTTGAAGCGGCGGGCAAAGACACCGGCGAGCGAATAGGAGAGCGCCGCACCGAGAACGGCAAGCTGGGCAACAAGGTTTGAGCCGAGCCCGCCGAGTGCCGCCGGACCGATCATCATGGCAACGCCCAGGAAACCGACGACCACGCCGGCGAAGCGGTTGACGGTCAGCTTCTCGTCATCGGTCAGCAAATGCGCGACGATCACGCCGAAAAGCGGCGTGGTGGCATTGAGGATCGAGGCGAGGCCGCTGGCGATATGCGTCTGCCCCCAGACGATGAGCGAAAAGGGGATGAGATTGTTGAGCAGCCCCATGCCGAAGAACGCCAGCCACACACGCGGGTCCCGCGGCATCGACAGTCCCGCAAGGCGCAGGAAAACGAGCAGTGCCACCGCCGCGAGGCTGACCCTCAGCGCCACGATCGTAAACGGCGGCAGCGCCTTGACGGCGATACCGATGAAGAAGAAGGAGCCGCCCCAGAGGAGAGAGAGCATGATCAACATGCCCCATTCCCGCGCTCCCATGACCTTGGCCTGAACCGGTTGCACCATCGCGAAAACCCTCATTTGTTTATCTGACTAAATCGAAACGGTGTTGACCGTTGTGAATTTATGCCATTATTCTCAGCATATTACCCATCGGACAAACGATCATTTCTCGCCACATGATTGAATTTGGCTAAACCATGACCACATCCCTTCCCTCCCTTGCATCGCTTCGCGCCTTCGAGGCGACGGCGCGTCATTCAAGCGTCACCAAGGCCGCGCACGAACTCAACGTCACGCCGGGCGCCGTCAGCCTGCAGGTAAGGGAGCTGGAGCAGACGCTGGGTGTGACGCTCTTCGAACGACGGCCCAGGCAACTGGTTCTGACGGAAGACGGCAGCCTCTATTTCGCAACGCTCCGACGCGCCTTCCGCATGATGCGGGAGGCGACCGAGGAGCTGACGGCGCGCAAACGTGCGCCGGTGCTGACGGTGAGCTGCACGCCGACCTTCGCCGCGCAATGGCTGGTGCCGCGCATCGGCGCTTTCGAGCAGCAGGTGCCTGGCATAGACGTCCGCATCAGCACCACGAACCGGCTGACGGATTTTAATAGTGACGGCGTCGACGTCGCCATCCGGCATGGGCTCGGCCGGTATGACGGCCTGGTCAGCGAACGGCTGATCGACGACGACCCGGTTCCGGTCATCCATCCGGCGCTTCGGGCCAAATTGCCGCTCGACACGCCTAGCGACCTCGCCCGCCATGCGCTGTTGCACGACGTGCACCGCCAGGACTGGCGGCTGTGGCTGGATGCGGCAGGGGCCGAAGGGGTGGATCCCGGGCGCGGGCCGGTCTTCGTCAACAGCAACGGCGCCATCGAGGCGGCCAAGGCCGGCGACGGGGTCGCTCTGGTGCGCCTGTCGCTCGTGGCGCGGGAGCTTGCGGAAGGCCTGCTGGTTGCCCCCTTCCCGGAGGGAGTGATGACCGGCCTTGCCTATCACCTCGTTTATCCGCCGGCCGCTCTCGACCGACCGCCAGTCGTCGCCTTTCGCAGCTGGATCATCGCGGAGGCCCGCGCATCGCAGGTCGCCGAGGACCAGCCAATCAGGCCGCCTCAGCGACCGACGTTGAAGGCGGTGCGTTAGTCCAAAACGAAAAAGGCCCGGAAAACCGGGCCTTTTCTTTGAAACAGTCAGCCGCGACTATTCGTTGATCAGACGCTTCAGAAGCTCGATCTCGTGGCTGAGCTTGGTATCGCCCGAAATCAGCTCTTCGATCTTGCGCACGGCATGCAGCACCGTCGTGTGGTCACGTCCGCCGAAGCGACGGCCGATCTCCGGGAAGGAGCGCGGCGTCAGCGTCTTCGACAGATACATGGCGATCTGGCGCGGCTTGACGATGACGCGGGTGCGACGGTTGGAGACGAGCTCCTGGCGCGAGACGTTATAATGCTTGGCGACGACGCGCTGGATGTCCTCGATCCGCACGCGGCGCGGTTCGCCGGCATTGACGAGGTGCCCGAGCAGTTCATCGACACGCTCGATCGAAAGCTGCGGTTCGAAGGAACGACGGAACAGGAGCTGGTTGAACGCACCTTCCAGCTCGCGACCGCTCGCCGTCACATTGCGGGCGACATGGCTCAGGATATCGCCGGGAATGTCGAGCGATCCATCGTCCTGGCGGGCGACATCCAGCCGACGCTTCAGCATTTCGAGGCGCATGTCGTAGTCAGGGCCGTCCATTTCGATGGCGACACCGCCCTGGAGACGCGAGCGAACGCGGCTGTCGAGCGATTCCAGTTCCCACGGAGCGCGGTCGGCGGCGACGACGACCTGCTTGGCGGAGTCGAGCAGCATGTTCAAGAGATGGCAGAACTCGTGCTGGATCGACTTACCCTGCAGGAACTGCATGTCGTCGATGATCAGCAGATCGATGTTGCGCAGCGACTCCTTGAGCGACAGCGCATCGTTGTCGCGAATGGCGGTGGCGAAACGCCACATGAAATATTCGGCCGTCAGATAAACGACACGCGGTGCACGCGCGCTCTGCAGCGCCTGGATGGCGATGGCCTGCAGCAGGTGCGTCTTGCCGAGACCGACGCTCGAATGGATGAAAAGCGGGTTGAACCGCACGGCACCGGCGCCGGCTTCCGCGATCGTCCGGGCAGCGGCAAGCGCCACGCGGTTCGAGGAACCCTCGACGAAGCTTTCGAAATTATAGCGCTGGTCGAGCGGCGAGCCGAAAAGCGGCGCCTGGACAGGCCTCTGTACGCTCGCAATCGCCGCTGCGGCAACGGTTGCGACCGGCTGGGCTGCTGCCGGACGGCGCGCCGGTGCGGTTGGAGCCGCTTCGGTCGCCTGCGGCAACACGTCTTCCTGTGTCGTCGGCCGGGCGCCACGGGTCGCGGTGCGCACCAGGATTTCGACCTTCAGAATCTCGCCGTCTTCCTGCTGGAAGAGCGACGTGATGAGATCGAGATAACGATTGTTGATCCAGGACTTCAGGAACGTGGTCGGCACCGAGAGGCGCACGACGCTCTTGGATACGGAATGGAGCTTCAGACGCCCAAACCAGCTCGCAAAGACATCCGGACCGACCTGAGCCTTGAGACGCGCACTTACTCGCTCGAACAGTGCGTCGTGCCTCAT